>BPKH01000001.1 GCA_026005035.1 Porticoccaceae bacterium
GCAAACAGCGATGAACGAGCCCCTGCCCATCCTGGAGCTGGACCTCCCCCGCCCCCGCGGTCCGGTGGGCCCGCGCCGCCCCCACTCGGTGCGCCGCACGGCCACCATCGACGTCACCTGGCCGCAGGGCCCCGAGAAACCGGCCCGCTTCCACGGCGTCGGCCGCGACGTCTACACCCCGCCCCAGGGCGGCGCGCCGCAAATCCTGGCGCTGGACGAGTTGTGGGCCGACATCGACCGGGAGCGGGTGATCCGCGCCCTCTGGTCGCGCCCGGCGCGGCCCGGCCTCGCCCGGCTGGTGGGCGCCCGGGGGGGCGGACACCTGCGGGCGGCTCTCCAGGAGGCCCTCCCCGAGGAGCGCCGAGCCGGCTCGCCGCTCTATCTGCTGGTGGACGACCTGTCGGGCACCAGCCTGGTGTGCGCCTGGGCGCTCTATTCCAGCGGTGCGCTGCCCCCGCCCGCCGCCGCCTCCGAAGAGGAGCGGCAAGCGCTGCTCGCCCAGCGGGAGGGGGTGTGCATCGGCTTTCGGCCGGGATCCAGCGCCCTGCGGGTCCCCCTGGGGGACCCGCTGGTGGTGCGCCAACGCACCGCCCAGGTGCCCCCTCTGCCCCACCCCGACGATCCCGACGGCTGGCATCCCCTGGACGAGGACGTCCCCCTCTCCTTCCGCCGGGCGCGCTGCCTCGACCTGTGGCTCGACGAGGCAGGGCGACTAGCGGTGGAAGCCACCTTCCAGGACTCCTCGCCGCGTCCCGGCGGCGTCCGCGAGGCGATCCATGAATACGGGCTCTTCGCCCTCGCCGACCCGGAATCGGGCGCCCTCCTCCACCTGGAGGCCACGCCCCACATTCTCCCCTTTCCCGAGTGTCCCGAACGCCATCGAGCGGCTGGATCGGCTGCGCGGCGTGCCCCCTGGCGGAACTGCGCAGCGCGGTGCTGGAAACCTTCCCCCGAGTGGAGGGCTGCACCCACCTCAACGATTGCCTGCGCTCACTGGCCGAGGTACCGCGGCTGTTCGAGGCGCTGCGCGCCCGGGGGAAGCGGGGAGCCCCTGCTGACCTCCGGTTTGCCCTACAGAGAACGACTTGGCCATGGACAGCATCCACGACTTTTCCGCCACCGATCTGCAAGGCGCACCGGTCCCCTTGTCCCGCTACGCCGGGCAAGTGCTGCTCATCGTCAACACCGCAAGCCGCTGCGGCTTCACGCCCCAGTACGCCGGGCTCGAAGCGCTGTGGCGCGACTACCGCGAGCGGGGCTTTGCCGTGCTGGGCTTTCCCTGTGATCAGTTCGCCCACCAGGAGCCGGGCAGCGAAGCGGAGATCAGCGTCTTTTGCGAGCGCAACTACGGGGTGAGTTTTCCCCTCTTCGCCAAGATCCGGGTCAACGGACCCGACGCGCACCCCCTGTTCGTCCACCTCAAGGAGCGAGCGCCCCGGTCTCTTGGGCAGCCGCGCCGTCAAGTGGAACTTCACCAAGTTTCTGGTGGATCGGCAGGGCCGGGTGGTGCGCCGTTTCGCCCCCCAGGTGACCCCGGAGCGGCTGCGCCCCCAGATCGAGGCCCTGCTCTAGAGTAAGGCTGCCGTTTCCGCCAACAGGACGCCCACGGCGTAGGCGATGGCGGCCGCCAACCCCCCCACCGCGAGAGTTTCCAGGGCACCGCGGGCCAAGGGCTGATCGAGGAAGCGCGCCTTGGCACCACCCACCACCAGAAAGGCCACCGCTGTCAGGGAGGCCCCCAACAGAAAGGGATGGGCGGCCGTGCCCAGACCGCACCAAGCCGCCAGGTAGGGCGCGATGGGAATGAGCCCCACCAGGCAGAAAGCGGCGAAGGTGGCCAGGGCGGCCCGCCAGGGGTCGTGGTCTTCCAGGGGCAGGCCCAGCTCCTCCTGGATCATGGTGTCCACCCAGCGCCTGCGATCGGCGGTGATCACTTCCACCACCTCTTCTAGGAGCTTCCCCTCGAACCCCTTGCGGGCAAAAATCTGCCGGATCTCTTCCACCTCCCCTTCCGGGTACTTGGCGATTTCGTCCAGTTCGCGCTCCCGCGCCTTGCGACGCAGCTCGTTCTCGGCCCGGGTGCCGAGGAAATTGCTGGCCGCCATGCTGAACCCGTCGGCCAGCAGGTTGGCGAGCCCCAGCACGATCACCACCCCCGCTGGCAGGCGCGCGCCGGCCACCCCGGCCACCACCGCGAAGGTGGTCACCGCGCCGTCGATGGCCCCGTAGATGAAATCCTTGAGGTAGACCGACTCCGGCCCCCGCTGCAGTCGCCGGGCGATCTGGGCCGGCGTGTGGGTGGCCCGGTAGACTTCCCTGCTGTACTTGCGCGTGATCCGATTCATGCCGCCGGCCGCTCCGCCGCCCCCTCCGGGCCATCATACCCCCTGGCACGGCCGGCCCCAAGGCGGCGGGACTGCCCAGGAGGAGCGCTTTCCGGTATCCTGCGCGCCGGCCTCTGGGAACGCCATGGAAACCCGCGTCGGTCTCTTTTACGGATCCACCACCTGTTTCACCGAGATCGTCGCCGAGAAGCTGCGCGATCTCCTGGCCCCGGTGCGCGTGGAACTCCACAATGTGGCCGACACTCCCCCTCTCCCGGATGAAGGAATACCCCTTTCTCATCCTGGGCATCCCCACCTGGGATTACGGGGAGCTCCAGGAAGACTGGGAGGCGCGGTGGTCGGAGCTCGAGGAGCTCGACCTCACCGGCCACACGGTGGCCCTCTACGGCCTCGGCGACCAGCTCGGCTATCCCCAGTGGTTCCAAGACGCCATGGGCCTGCTCTGGGCGCAAGTCGCGTCCCGCGGCGCCCGCACCGTCGGCCGCTGGCCGGCGGCGGGCTACCGCTTCACCGCATCCCGGGCGCTGGCCCCCGACGGCCACCACTTCGTCGGCCTCGCCCTCGACGAAGAGAACGAATTCGAGCTCACCGACCGGCGCCTGGCCGATTGGTGCGCGCAACTGCGGGTGGAATTCCCGCTGCCGCAGTGAGCCGGCAACCCCCGACCATCGAGCCCGCCCAGCTGGAATGGGAGCACGCCCTTCCCCGCTCGCGCCGCTACGGGGATCTCTACTTTTCCCCGCGAGGGGGGGCTCGCGGAAGCTCGCCACGTCTTCTTGGACGGCAACGATTTGCCGGCTCGCTTCGCCGGGCGGCAAGGCGATTTTCGCATCGGCGAAGTGGGCTTCGGCACCGGACTCAACTTTCTTGCCGCCGCACACCTGTGGCTGCGGGAGGCGCGCGGCGGCGTCCTCCACTATCTGGCGGTGGAGCGCCATCCCCCTGGAGGCGCCCTGCGCCGCCCGAGCCCTCTCCGCCTGGCCGGAGCTCGCCCCCCTGGCCGACGAGCTGCTCGCCGCCTGGCCTCCGCTCCTCGCCGGCGTCCACCGCCGCTGGCTCTATGGGGGCCGCGTCTGCTTGACGCTGGTGTGGGACGATGCCACCCTCGGCCTTGGCCGCATGCTGCCCACCGATCACCCCCACTTCGTGGGAGCGGCGCGCCCCCCCCGTGGACGCCTGGTTCCTGGACGGATTCGCCCCCCAGCGCAACCCCGACTTGTGGCATCCGCAGCTCTACGCTCTGGTGGCCGCCTGGTCGCGGCCGGGCACCACGGTGGCCACCTTCACCGTCGCCCGCGCCGTGCGCGAGGGCCTTGCCGCCGCCGGCTTCGTCCTGGCCAAGCGACCCGGCTTCGGGCGCAAGCGGGAGTGCCTGCACGGCCGCTTCGCGGGACCCGGTCCGCAACTCGCCGCCGGTCGCACCGCCACCCCCTGGCACCTGACCCTCGACCGCCGCCCCTCCGGCCGCTCGGTGGCGGTGATCGGTGGGGGCATCGCCGGCTGCGCGGTGGCCGCCGCGCTGCGCCGGCGCGGCTTCGCGGTGACCCTCTACGAGCGCCACGGAAAGCCCGCCCGCGAGGCTTCGGGCAATCCCCAGGGCTCCCTCCACGGCAGGTTGTCGGCGACGGCCGCCCCCCTGCCGCTCTTCGTGCTCCACGCCCTGGCCCATGCGGCGGCGTTCTACCGCCGCCTGTGGCTGGCCGGGGCGGGCGATCCCTGCGGGGTCTTGCTGCTGGCCGCAAGCGAAGAGGAGGCGCACCGGCAAGAGGCGCTCGCCGCCCACTTCGCCCCTGCCGCGACCTTCCTGCGCGCCGTCGGCAATCCGGAGCTGCGCCAGATCGCCGGGGGTACCGCTCGCCGCGCCGGCCGCCCTCTTTCTCCCCACCCTGGGCTGGGTGGATCCCCCCGCCGTGTGCCGCGCCCTCGCCGCCGACCTCCCCCTGGTGCCCGCCGCGGTGGCCCGGCTGGCCGCCGACCCCAACGGCGGCTGGTTGTTACAGGACGAGAGGGGGACCCCGGTGGGGCGAGCGGACCAGGTGGTGGTGGCCGCCGGTCTCGCCAGCGCCTCGTTGCTCCTCTCCCGCTGTCCGCTGCCCCTGCGGGCGGCCCGCGGGCAGATCAGCCTGCTGCCCGCCACCGGGCGCAACCTGCCCCGAGTGGTGTTGTGCGGGCGCGCCTACCTCATTCCGCCCACCGGCGGCCGCGCCACCCTGGGCGCCACCTACGATCGGGACGACCTCGACACGCAACCGCGCGCCGTGGACCACCGCCGCAACCTGGCGGCCCTGGCGGCCACCGATCCCCAGCTTGGGGCGCTGGCCGCCGAGTTCGACCCCAACGCGCTCGCGGGGCGCGCCGCCCTTCGCGCCACCACCCCCGACCACCTGCCCCTGGTGGGGCCGGTGCCCGACCCGGCGACCCTGGGCGCGCGCTTCGCCGCATTGCGCCGCAATGCCCGCCGCCGTCTCGATCTCTGCGGAGCGAGCCTCCCCGGCCTGTGGCTCGCCACGGGTTTCGGTTCCCGCGGCCTGAGCTACGCGCCCCTCGCCGCCGAGCTGCTCGCCGACCGGATGGCCGGCGAGGTGCCGCCGCTGCCGGCGGAGCTCGTCGCCGCCCTCGATCCGGCGCGCTTTTGGGTGCGCGCGCTGCAGCGCGGGAAGGAGGTCACTTCATGGACTGGAGATAGTTCTCCCGCCCGAGCTGTTCGATGAGGCCGAGCTGCGTCTCCAGCCAGTCGACGTGCTCTTCTTCACTTTCCAGAATGGCCTCGAGCAGTTCGCGGGACACGTAGTCGGCCACCTGCTCGCAGTGGGCGATTCCCTCCCGCAACAGGGGCATGGCTTCGAGCTCCAGGCGCAGGTCACAGCGCAACACTTCCACCGGGTCTTCGCCCACGTAGAGCTTGCCCAGATCCTGCAGGTTGGGCAGCCCTTCCAGGAAGAGGATCCGCTCGATCAGTCGGTCGGCGTGCTTCATCTCGTCGATGGATTCCTCGTACTCCTTGTGGGCCAGCTTCTCCAGCCCCCAGTTGCGGCACATCCGCGAGTGGAGGAAGTATTGGTTGATGGCGGTCAGTTCGTTCTTCAGCACCCGGTTCAGGTACTCGATGACCTTGGCGTCCCCTTTCATGGTGTTCTCCTCGAAGATGGCGGCCCACAAGGCCATTCTAGCACCCCGGCGGGGGAGCGCTCCGCCCCCTGAACGGTGTTGACAATCATTCTCATTTGCGGGAGACTGGATTCAGCCTCACCAGGAGCAACCCGAGCATGTACGTGTGCGTCTGCAACGGCGTCACCGAACGCCAGATCCGCCAAGAAGTGGCGGCGGGCGCTCGCCGGCTCGAAGACCTGCAGGACCGGCTGAGTGTCGCCACCTGCTGCGGGCAGTGCCGCGACTACGCCCTGGAACTCCTGGAGCGGGAGCTGGCGGGACGACTCGCGGTGGCAGTCTGACCGTTCCGCGCCGCGGCGAGTGCGGCCGCCACCTCGTGCACCAGGCGCGGACCGCGATAGACCAAGCCGGTGTAGAGCTGCACCAGGTCCGCTCCCGCGGCCAGCTTCTCCACCGCCGCCTCCGGTCCGTCGATCCCCCCCACCGCCACGATGGCCAGCTCGCCGCTGAGCTCCTCGGCCAGGATCCGCACCACTTCAGTGGACCGCCGGCGAAGCGGCCGACCGCTCAGGCCGCCCGCCTCCCCGGCCAGGGGATGCCGCTCGCAGCCGGGCCGCGCCAAGGTGGTGTTGGTGGCGATCACCCCGTCCACCCCCGCTTCCCGCAGTCGCCGGGCGATGCGCCGCACCGCTTCATCGGCGAGGTCGGGGGCGATCTTCACCGCCAGGGGCACCCGCCGACCCCGCGCCGCGTCCAGGCGGCGCAGGCGGGCGGTCAGGGCCTCGAGCAGGGCCGCCAGCTGGTCCTCCTCTTGAAGGGCGCGCAACCCCGGGGTATTGGGCGAGGAGAGGTTGACGGCCACGTAATCGGCCACCGCGTGGACCCGCTCCAGGCAGTAGAGGTAGTCCTCCACCGCCCGCTCCAGCGGGGTGTCGCGGTTTTTGCCGATGTTCACCCCCACCGGCACGCCCGCGCGCCGGCGCGCCAGGCGCGCGGCGAGGGCCTCCACGCCGCGGTTGTTGAACCCCATGCGGTTGATCAGCGCCTCGGCCTCGGGCAGGCGGAATAGGCGGGGGGGTGGGTTGCCGGGCTGGGGCCGCGGCGTCACCGTGCCGACCTCGACAAAACCAAACCCCAGCGCGGCAAGCGCCGCCACCTGCTCGGCGTCCTTGTCGAAGCCCGCCGCCAGGCCCACGGGGTTGGGAAAGGTGAGACCCATGGCGACCACCGGCGCGGCCGTAGGAGGCGCCGCGAGCGCCTTGAGAATCCCGGTGCGGTGCGCCGCGCCCAGGAGATCGAGCGCCAAGCGGTGCGCGGTCTCGGGCGGCAAGCGAAAGAGCAGGGGGCGAAGGAGTGGGTACATGAATGGCAACATCCCGATTGGCCGAGATCGCCGCGGCGCGGTGCGCAATCCCCGTTCGCACCGCGCGGCGGCGCCATTTTCGGGCCCCCTCGGGCGCCGTGCAAGGTCGATTTTCCCCTATCGCCGCAGGTGCCCCCACGCCCCGCCGGAGCACTCAAAAGAAACGGGGGGCAACGCACCCCCCGCGAGGACAGAGGTAGAAGCGTGGCGCGTGCGGCCACTTGCGCAATTTGCCGAGCGCAGGGTAAGCCCGCCTTGACGGCGATCAAGAGTCCGGGAACTTGGCGAAGGGGTGCTGTTTCTTGAGCGCCTCGACCGTTTGTGCAAGGCGGTCGAGGCGCGCCTCCAGGTTCGCCGCCTCGCCGCTGTCGCCGCCGGCCAGGTCCGCCCGCAGAGCGGCGAGCGCCACGTCCAACGCCTCAAACCGGGTTGCGGCGCGGCGCTCTGCTTCCGCGAGGGAGCGGGCCAAAGCAGTGTACCGCGCCTCCAAAGCGGCAAGGGTTTCCCCCAGATCCTGGGTGCCGGCACCGGCAGGCGCCTCGCTCGCCGACGCCCGCCGCAGAGCCGCCAGTTGGCGCTGCACCTCGGAGACTCGATCGGCCAGGCGCGCGAGCGCCTCCGCCGAAGGGCGCGCCGCAAGCTCGCGCTCAAGGGCGGCGAGGCGCGCCTCCCAGGGCGCGGCGGCAGGCCCTTCCCCCGCGGCCACCTGCCGCACCTGTTCCATCGCTCCTTCCAGGGCGCGGACCCGCTCCGAGAGCTCCGCCAGCTGGGCGGCGGACTCTCGCCGTTCCGCGACGGCCCGCTCCAGGGCGGCGAAGCGCTCCGCCAGCGCCTCCCGCGGTTGTGCCTCGCCGAGCTCGGCGAGGCGGGTGTGGGCGCTCGCCAATTCCGCGGCCAAGCGATCCACCTCGGTCCGCGTGGCGCTCCCCTCGAGACGTCCCTCGACGGCGGCGAGCTGGGCCTCCTGCTCGTCGAGCCGCCGCCGGAGCTGGTCGACGAGAGGCGCCATCTGGGCCAACCGATCCTCCCTCTCGCCCGCCGACTTCGCCGCCGCCGCAACGTCCGCCTGCCGCTCCGCAACCGTCTGCTCCAGGGCGGCCAGGCGATCCGCCAGGGCCTCCTCCGGCTGGGCGTCGGCGAGCTCGGCGAGGCGGGTGCGGACGCTTGCCAGCTCCTCGGCCAGCCGCTCCACCTCCTTGTCTGAGGCCCGCTCTGCGAGGCGGGCCTCGAGGGCACCGAGCTCGCCCCGCAACCGCTCGATGGCCTGCTGGTTGGTCTGGGCGTAGTGGAGAAGGCTGCCTTCCAGTTCCGGATCGAGCTTGGAGAGGGTCTCCGCCACCATTTGGCGCATGGTGTCGAGCTCGCGGCGCTGGTCGGCGAGGCTTGCTCGCAGTTGCGCCACCTCAGCCGACACGCCGGAGGTGCCCGCCTCCGCCGCCTCGTCCTGGAGCTTTTCCCGGGACAAACCCGACTGCTCCGCGGAGGAAGCGGCGAGCTGTTCCTGGAGGCCCCGCAGTTCGCGCACCAGGCGCGCCACTTCCTCGTCCTGTCCGCCACTGCGCCCCAGAACCACCCCCACCGCCAACCCCACCAGCAGGGTGACACCCACCGCCCAGGGCAGGGGCACGGGCAAGAGGCCGCGGCGGGGAGCATCACCCCCCCGATCGATCCGCTCGGCGGGTTCCGGCACGATGGGCTCCATGGCTCCTCCCTCCCCTCTCCCTTCCTTCAGGGAATCTTCAAAAAGGGGTGCTGGCTTCGCAGCGCCCGAATGACCTTTTGCATCTCTTGGATCTCGCGGGGATCGACCCGCTGTTCCAGGACGTCGAGCCTCTTCTGCACATCCTCGAGAGATCGCCCCACCCCGGCGATCCGCTCGCCGAGATCTTCTCCGCGGACCGCGGCTTCCTCCAAAGCGGCGACCCTCGCCGCGAGCTCCAAGAACGGCCGCGCCTCGGGATCCACCGCGGTGGCGGCGAACTCTTCGGGAGCTGCGACACGCAGGCGCTCCAGGCGCTCGGCGAGCTCGGCGAGGCGCCTTTCGATCTCCTCCCGCCAGGCGAGGTCGGCGACCCCGCCGGCCGCCGCGGGATGGACCACCTGGAACAGGGAATTGCCGTTGAGGTCGTAGTGGATCTCGCTGACCAACCAGCGGTCCTCCACCCGGTAGAAATACAGATACCAGGCGATGGCGGAGCGCTGGTACTTCACCAGGTAGGTGAGGCGCAAGAGCGACCGCCCCAACGCCTCCTCGGCCACCTGTTCGACGCCCACGGCGGGGCCGAAATGCTGGATCACCTCCACCAGCCTGCGCTCGTAGTCGGCGGCAAAGGCATCGATCCGCTCGGGCGGCAGGACGGTGTTGTCCCGCAGACGCCGCCAGGCCTGGCGGAGTTTGCCGCGGCTGACGTCGAGCATCACCCGCTGGGCGAAGGCGACCGCCTGCTCGCCGCTGGCGAGCGGCTCGGGTGCGGCTTCCGCGAGCAGGCTCGCCAGGGCGGCGGCGAACAGGACGCCGGCGAGGAGCCCTCTCTCGGCGCACTTTTTCATGGTGGCGGCCGCTCCGCTTCGGCGTCGGCTGGGGTGCGCGACGCCTTTTCGGCGATTGTATACCAGCCCTCCGTGAGGGTTGTCACGCTTCCCGCGCCGATTCGGGCGCTCCCTCGGCGAGCGCCTTGTGGACCACCTCGTAGAGATCCGGCGAGAGCGGGCCGGCGGCGGCGATCTGCTCGAGGGCCGCGCGCATCTGCAGCGCCAGTCCCGGCGGCAGGCGGCGATAACGGGTGAGCGGCACCGCCAAGCGCGCGGCGAGCTGCGGGTTGCCCGCATCCAGAGTGAGCACCCAGCGGGCGAGCAGCCGATATCCAGCGCCGTCGCGGCGGTGAAAGTTGACGTGATTGCGGTGGGCGAAGGTTCCCAGCAGTGCGCGCACCCGGTTGGGATTGCGCGCATCGAAGGCTTCATGGCGCGTGAGGGCGTCCACCCGCTCGACGCCCCCCGGTGGACTCGCCGCCGCCTGGATTTCGAACCACCGGTCCACCGCCAACGGCTCGTCCCGCCAGCGCCGGTAAAAAGCTTCCAGGGCCTCTCGGCCAAGGGTTGCGCAGGTCTCGCTCGGAGAATCGACGAGGGCGCCGAGCGCGGCGTACACGTCGGTCATGTTGTCCGCCTCGAGCGCCTGGCGGTGGGCGAGCCTCGCGCATTCCGGGTCGTCGAGGAGGGTCAGGTAGCCCAGCGCGGCGTTGGCCAGAGCGCGCCTACCCATCTGCTCGGGGTCGGGGCGGGCCGGCTCCGCCACCCGGTGGGCCTCCCGGCAGGTCAGCAAGTGGGAGCGAAAGCGCTCGGCGATTCGCCTCGCCACCCCCTGCCGCACCTCGTGGATCTCGTGGATCGGGATCGGCTCGAAGGCCTCGGCCAGGGCATCCTCGGTGGGCAGCTTGAGCATCCGGGCCAGGAGTTCGCGGTCGGCGGGCGGTGCGGACAACAGGCGGGCGAAGGCTTGCTCCAGCCGCTCGTCGAGGGGCACCTGACGCCCATCGAGGCGGGCGCGGACCTGTTCCACCAGGATCTCCAGGGCCAATCGATGCCAAGCCTCGTAGCGGTTGAAGCCGTCGGTGTCGGCATCCATCAAGAATTTTAAATCGTCGCGGCCGTAGGGAAAGTGCCAGCGCACCGGGGCCGAGAACCCCCGGAAGAGGGAGGGCACCACCGGCTCGCGCACCTCGCGGAAGACCACCGTCTGGCGGCGCTCGGCGAGGGCCACCACCGCCTCGGCGGCGCCTTCCGCCCCACCACCGTACAGGGGCACGGGCCCTTGCCGGCCGATCAGGGCGAGGCGCACCGGGATGAGGAGAGGAAACTTCGGCGCGCCGTCCGGAGTGGGCGGGCAACTTTGCTCGAATTCCAGGGTGTAGGTGCCCGCTTCGGGATCCCACCGGCCGTTCACCGCCACGCGGGGCGTACCCGCCTGATCGTACCAGCGCAGAAATTGCTGGAGATCTCGGCCGGAGGCTTCTTCCATGGCGGCCAGGAAGTCCTCCACCGTGGCGGCGCAGCCGTCGTGGCGGGCAAAGTAGAGGTCGCAGCCGGCGCGGAAGCGCTCGGGGCCGAGGAGCGCGTGGAGCATGCGCACCACCTCGGCGCCCTTTTCGTAGACGGTGAGGGTGTAGAAGTTGGAAATCTCCAGGTAGGAGCGGGGGCGCACCGGATGGGCCAGCGGCCCCTCGTCCTCGGCGAATTGCCGTTCGCGCAACAGTTCCACTTCCTCGATGCGGCGCACCGCCGGCGAGCCGAAGTCGGCGGAAAACTGGCTCTCCCGGAAGACGGTGAACCCCTCCTTGAGGGAGAGCTGGAACCAGTCGCGCAGGGTGACCCGGTTGCCCGACCAATTGTGGAAATACTCGTGGGCGACGACGGCGCGGATGGTGCGGTAGCCGGCGTCGGTGGTGAGCTCGGGGCAGGCGAGCAGGGCCTGGACGTTGAACAGGTTGAGCCCCTTGTTCTCCATCGCGCCCATGTTGAAGTCTTCCACCGCCGCGATCATGTAGACGTCCAGGTCGTACTCGCGACCGTAGACCCGCTCGTCCCAGGCCATGGCCTCCCGCAGGGCCTCGAGGGCGAAGTCCAGTTTGTCCAGATCACGGGGAGCGGCGTAGAGGTGGAGGGCCACGTCGCGGCCGCTCGCGGTGCGGAAGCGGCCCTCCACCCGCCCCAGTCGCCCGGCCACGAGGGCAAACAGATAGCTCGGCTTGGGGAAGGGGTCGTGCCAGTCGGCGTAGTGCCGCCCGTCCGCAAGCCTTCCGCCCCCCGCCGGGTTGCCGTTGGACAGCAACACCGGACACTCCTCGGGATCGGCGATGAGGCGCACCGCGAAGGGGGCGAGCACGTCGGGCCGGTCGGGATAGAGGGTGATGCGCCGGAATCCCTCCGCTTCGCACTGGGTGCAGTAAAGCCCCCGCGAGCGGTAGAGTCCTTCCAAGGCGCTGTTGTCCTCCGGGCAGATCACCACCTCGGCGGCGAGCTCGAAGCGCTCCGGCAGGGGGCCGGGGAGGAGCACCTGCTCTTCGTCCACCTCCAGGGCGGCGAGCTCCACCGGCGCGCCGTCCAGGTGCAGGGAGACCAGCTCCAGATCCGCACCGTAAAGGGTGAGGGGCGCGCCGGGACCGCGCCCGGCGGGGTTGCGGCGAAAGGCGATGCGCGAGCGCACCAGGGTCCGGCGGGGATGGAGTTCGACGGTCAGTTGGACGCGCTCCACCAGGTGGTCGGGTGGCCGGTAGTCGTCCAGGTGCACCGGTTGCGGGGGCTTTTTGCGGGCGGGGATGTACACGGCTGCTCCTTGCGCCAAGTCCGGTGGTGGATCAGGAAAAGGTCACCGTCACCCGGTAACCGCCGTGCTTGCGCACGTTGAAAACGCCGCTGTCGAGCAGCAAGTACTGCCCCTTGATCCCGAGCAGGCGCCCCTCGACGCGGGCGGTCTTGGCCAGATCGAAGGCCCGCAGGCGAGGCGGCGGCTCGAGAACCGGGTAACGCGCGCTGAAACAGGCGGCCGAGGGAAGGGAGGCGATGGCCTCTTCCCCGAAGCGCTGCCGCAGGGCGTCGAGGCCCGAAGCCAGCTCGCCTTCCAGGCGTCGCCAGAGGGCGGGGAGATCGAGCGGCTCCGGATCGCCGCGCAGCATGGCGCGCCAATCGGTGCGATCGCCCACCCGCGCGCGCAGCAGATCCTCGACGAAACCCGCCTGCTGGCGGGTGGCGGTGCGCAGGACGGGGAGTGCCTGGACCGCACCCTGGTCGAGCCAGCGGGTCGGCACCTCGCTCTCCCGCGTCAGACCCACCTTGGGGCCGGCGGTGTTGGCCAGGTAGACCAGGTGGGGCACGAAGCAATGGCCCTGCGCCCAGTCCGGCTCGCGGCAGGTGCCGCGCTCATAGTGGCACAGCTCGGGGCGCAGGATGCAGCGGTCGCAGCGCGCCAGGCGGCGGAAACAGGGATAGCAGTGGCCCTGGGCGAAACTCTTGGCGGTGCGCCGCCCGCACGCCAGGCAGTGGATCTCGCCGGTGAAGTCGATCCGGAGTCGATCGCCGAGGCGCTCTTCCAGGGGAATCTCCCGCTCGTCCAGGCGCAGCCAGTAGCGGGCGGGCACACCGGCCGCCACCGCCATCTTGCGCAGCTGGCCGCACAGCTCCACCACCGCGGCTCACTCGTCGGCGGCCGGCGCAGGCGACGCTTGGGGCTCACCCCCGCCCGGACAGCCGCCGGGCAGATAGCCGATCCGCGCTTCGGGAGGCTTGTGGCGGTGATCGTAGGCGATCACCGCCTGCAGACAGAGGGCCCGCTGCTCGGCGGTCAAACGGGTGCCGTCCGGCCACTTGCCGAGCTCCACCGCCCGCACCAGGCCCTCGTAGACCTCCTCCGGCAACTGGGCCGCCCATTCGACGAACGTCTTCATCGCCCTTCCTCCCCGTCGCCCGCCGCGCGCCTGCGTCCGGCCGCCCGCCATCCCCCCACGGCGCCGAGCGCCGCGCCGGCGAGGAGTCCTCCCACGTGGGCGGCATTGGCGATGCCGCCACGCACGAAGAGGTCGACCACACCGGTGGCGCACACCAGCAGCCAGCCGACCATCAGGACCACCAGTCCCGGCGGCAGCTGGTACTCGTGTCGCGGACAGAGCCGCTGGTGGACCCACAGATATCCCAGCAGTCCGAACACCACCCCGGACATCCCTCCGAATAGAGAAGGGCCGCTCCACAGGTACTGGGACAGACTCGAAGCCACCGCCAGCGCCAGCACCATGGCCAGCAGCGCCGTGCCCCCCGCCACCGCCTCGATGCGGCGCCCGAACTCCCACAGCCACAGCCCGTTGAAGGCCACGTGGAAAATGCCGAAGTGGAGAAACGCCGGGGTGACGAGCCGCCAGTATTCGCCGGCGGCGAGTGCGTCCCGGAGGGTGCCGAAGGCGATGCGGCCGTCGTCCAGGAGCGCGAAATCCTGAAAGGTGAACCAGTGGAGCCAAGGGAAGGCGAAGCGGGGGATCGCCGTGCCCACAAGGGAAAGCGCCACCAATGCCAAGGTCACGGGGTGGCGGAGGGAGCGCGGGGGGCGGGGAGCGCCACCCGGAAGCGCCCCCTCCGGCATCCTGTCCACGTAGAGCACCGTCCACTCCCCCTCCCGGCGAAGCCGCCAAGCGATCCCCTGGCGCTCGAGCTCGTCCAGCAAGGGGCCGAGGTCCAGGGACGCCGGAAAAGCGGCGAGGCGCAGGAATTCGCCGCTCATCGCTCGATGTGGCTCTCGCTGTCGAGACGGCTCGCCCACCCCAGCTTGGTGCGGCAAATGGCGTAAAAGTTGTGGTCCCGCGGGTGGATCAGTTTCAGGGTCGTGGCCTCGCGCTCGATGCGGATCAGATCGCCCGGCTCGACGCAAAAATCCACCTGGCCGTCGCAGGTCACCTGGGGATGGAGGTCGCGCCGCTCGCCGAGGCGGATCTCGACGCTGCTGTCTCCGGGAATGGCGATCGGTCGGCTGGTGAGGGTGTGGGGATTCATGGGCACCAGCACCATCGCCGACAGCGAGGGGTGGAGGATGGGGCCGCCGGCACTCAGGGCGTAGGCGGTGGAGCCGGTGGGCGTGGAGACGATCAGCCCGTCGGAGCGCTGGCTGTAGACGAACTGTTCGTCGATGAACAGCTCGAACTCGAGCATGCGCACCGACTTTCCGGGATGGAGCACCACGTCGTTGAGCGCCAGGCTACCGCCCAACGGGCGGCCGGCGCGCAACAGCTGCAGGGCGAGAAGGAAGCGCTCGGAGACCAGGTAGCGCCCTTCCAACACCTCCTTGAGGCGGGTCTCGATCTCGGCCGGATGGATGTCGGTGAGAAAGCCGAGCCTGCCCCGGTTGACCCCGAGCAGCGGCACGCCGTAGTGGACCAGGTCGCGGGCGGCGGCCAGCATGGAGCCGTCGCCGCCCACCACGATGACCAGCTCCACGGCGCGGCCCAGGTGGTCCCGGTCGGCGTAGGCGACGTTGGCTGCGCCCAGGTCCCCGGCGAGACTCTCCTCCACCAGCACCTCCTTCCCCTCCCGCTCCAGGAAGGCGAGAAGTGCCTTGAGGGTGTCAAGCACCTGGGGGTGGTGGAGGCTCGCCAACACCCCGATGCGCCGGAAGCCTTGCATGGACGGCGATCCGCGGCTCGGATGGGCGGAGATTATACACGCCGCGCCCCACCCGTTTGGGTGGGGCGCGGGACGTGGGAAGATGGCGACCCGGAAGGGACTTGAACCCTCGACCTCCGGCGTGACAGGCCGGCGTTCTAACCAACTGAACTACCGGGCCGCGGACGATGACTGCGGCCAGCGCTCTGGAATTGGGCCCACCGCGCGCGGCGTGCTCCGGTGGTGGGTGGTACAGGGGTCGAACCTGTGACCTACGGCTTGTAAGGCCGTCGCTCTCCCGGCTGAGCTAACCACCCCTCGAGCGCGACGCGCATTGTAGCGAATCGCCGGGGGCTGTCAAATCTTTTTGTCCGCCGGGCGGCGGCGGGTTTACCATATCTGGCCCCAACTCCTGCAACGCCATGGAGATCTACAAGGAGTTCACCTTCGAGGCCGCCCACCGGCTGCCCCACGTGCCCCAGGGGCACAAGTGCGGCCGGCTGCACGGCCATTCCTTCCGGGTGCGCATCTGGGTGTCCGGCGAGCCGGACCCGGAAAGCGGCTGGATCCTGGACTACGCCGCCATCCAGGAGGCGTTCTCCCCCTTGTATCAGCAGCTCGACCACCACTACCTCAACGAGATTCCGGGCCTGGAAAACCCCACCAGCGAGGTGCTGGCGCGCTGGCTATGGGAACGCCTGCATGCGCGCCTGCCGGGGCTGTGCCGGGTAGACGTGCACGAAACCTGTACCACCGGCTGCAGCTACCGGGGGCCGGGAGGGACGGAGCCATGACCCCGCCCCATCCGGCGAGCTTCGCCGGCGCCCTGCTCTACGGGGCGCTGCTCGCGGCCGCGGCGCTCTTCGCGGCGGGCGCCCTGCGCCGGCTGGAACGGCGCCTCGCGGCTCGTCTCGACGACGTCACGGCGCTGCGCTTCGTCGCCGCCCTCGCCCGCGCCCTGGTCTACCTGCTCGCGGTGGTGCTGTTCGCCCAGTTGGTGCCGGCCCTGCGAGCCATGGGGACCGCCCTCTTCGCCGGGGTGAGCCTGGTGTCGCTGGTGGTGGGACTGGCCGCACAAAACACCCTGGCCAACCTGGTGGCGGGATTCGCCCTGGTGCTCTACCGCCCCTTGGCGGTGGGCGACCGACTGCTGGTGACGACCCCCGCAGGGCCGATGGAAGCCCGGGTGGTGGAGATCTCCCTCGGCCACACGCGACTGGTGGACGATCAGGGCCGGGAGGTAGTGATGCCCAACTCCATTCTCGCCGGTTCCACCGTCGTGCGCCTGCCGACCGAGCCGCCCGCGCCCCCTTCCGCCTAGGCCATCACCAGGAGGGGGGCTTCCGCTCCCTGGAGAAGAGCCATCAGCCCCGAGCTGCCAAGGCGCCGCGCGAGACTCGTCGACAGCAGCACCAGGTCGACGTCGGCCGCGGCGCGCAGCAGGCGCGGCAGCTCCTCGGGAGCAGTCGGGCTCCAGGCGATGCGCGCCCCGGCGTCCTGGAGGCGCGCCAGTACCCGCCCCGGAAGGGGCGCCAGGGCGTAGATCCGCACCCGTGCGGTGGCACCGCTCGCCACCAGGCGCTCCAGCAGGCCGAGGGCCCGCGCCGACCCCTCGTCGCCGCTCCACAGCCAACCCACCGTCGCCAAGGAAGAGCGGTGCGCACTGGGAAAGCGCAATCGCCGCGGTCCGAGGGGGGGCAGGAAGAGATCGCGCCCCGACGCCAGCGCCTCTTCGAGCAGCGCACGGCGCTCTTCGAAGCGGCAGGTGACGCGCCCGCCGGCGAGCCGGTGCAGCTGGCTGCGCGCCCGCTCGAGGCGCCGGCGAGCGCGCTCCGCCAGCGCCTCTGGCGACAGGCGGCGCTCGGCACCCGTGGCGAAGAGCACCTCGGTGGCGAAGGGCAGCGCCGCCACCCGCTCCAGCCACTCGTCCGCCATCAGGCCGACGCGCAGCTCGGCGCCCCAACAAACCGCCAACTCCACCGCCGCCGCCAGGGCTTCGGCGGCGGCGCGTGCGTCCAGCAACAGCTGCAGTTCGGGGCGCTGTTCAGCCGCCATCGCCACCTCCGCCCGTCGGCTCTTCTCCCCCCTCGGAGTTTTCTCCCTCTTCCTCGGCGGCCCCCTTACCGCCGTCTTCGGCGCTGAATTTGCGCCGCCGCTTCGCCCACTCCTCGAGTCGGGCCACCACCCGCCCGTTGATGCTCTCGGGCGGGTAGCGGCCCTCGGCGTCCGGTTCGCCCGCGGGCGCGCCGAGCAGGAGCTCGAGCGCCTCGTCCACGTGGGTGATGGCGTAGATGGCGAACTTGCCCGCCCGCACCGCCTCCACCACGTCGTCGCGGAGCATCAGGTGGACCCGGTTGGCGGCCGGAATCACCACCCCCTGGGTGCCCGTCAGCCCCCGGGCGGCGCAGACGTCGAAAAAGCCCTCGATCTTTTCGTTGACCCCGCCGATGGCCTGCACCTGGCCCAGCTGGTTGACCGAACCGGTGACCGCCAAGTCCTGGCGCACCGGCAGGCCGGACAAAGAGGAGATGAGCACCGCCAGCTCGGCCACCGAGGCGCTGTCGCCGTCGACGCCGCCGTAGGACTGCTCGAAGGCCAGGGTGGCGGTCAGGGAAAGAGGCCGATCGGCGGCATAGCGACTGGCGAGAAACGAGGAGAGGATCATCACCCCCTTGGAGTGGATGCGCCCGCCGAGGCGGGCTTCCCGCTCGATGTCGATCACGCCCCCCGAGCCCATGCGCGTGGTGGCCGTGATCCTAGACGGCTTGCCGAAAGCGAACTGGCCCAACTGGTAGACCGCCAGGCCGTTGATCTGTCCCACCACCGCCCCCGCGGTGTCCACCAGCTGGATGTCGCGCAGGATGTTTTCCCGGACGCGCTCCGCCACCTGGTCCAGCCGATGGATGGCCGCGGCCACCGCGGCCCGCACCTCCTCGGCGCCAACCCGGTCGCGGCCGCGGCTGCGCGCCACGTAGTCGCTCTCCCGCAACAGATCTGCCAGGTAGCCGAGATGCAGACTCACTTTCTCGGCGTCTTCGACGCGCCGCGCGCACTGCTCGACGACCCGCGCCACGCCGTCGCGGGTGAAGGGCAAAAGGCCGTAGCGATCCACCAGGGCGCGCACCAGGCGGGCGTAGAGGGCGGCGTTCTCGGGGGTCAAGGGGGTCTCTTCGGCCATGTCGGCGGCGACCTTGAAGAGCTGGCCGAACTCCGGGTCGTAGTGCTGGAGCAGGTAGTAGAGCAGGCGGTCGCCGGTGAGCACCACCTTCACCCGCAGGGGGACCGGCTCCGGCTCGAGCTGGATGGTGCTGGCGAAGCTCAGCCACTGTTCCACCGACTGGATGCGGATCTCGCCGCAGCGCAGGGCGCGCTTGAGCCCCTCCCAGGCGAAGGGGTGGGCGAGCACCTTGGCCGCGTCCAACACCAGGTAGCCGCCGTTGG
Source organism: Porticoccaceae bacterium (assembly GCA_026005035.1). GTDB lineage: Bacteria > Pseudomonadota > Gammaproteobacteria > Pseudomonadales > Porticoccaceae > BPKH01. The sequence continues at coordinate 18,403 of BPKH01000001.1, forward strand.
CGTGGTGCAGGGCACCGGCCCGAATCAGGCCGAAATCGGTCACCAGGGTGCCCTGGTGGGCGATGTGTTCGATGCGCCCGAGCAGATTGCCGTAGCTCGGGTGGTCCTCCCAGATCACGGGTGCGCCCTGGCGGCCGCCGTTGTCCACCACCACGTTGACCGCGTACTGGCGAAACTCCCTGGCTTTGAGGGGCGCCGCCTCCGGCGGCAGATCTTCGCCGGCCGCCTGCCGGAAGGCCTCGACGTTGTCGGCGACGTGGCGCTTGACCGCCTCCAGGTATTCGAGCACCGCCGGCAGTTGCCGGTACTTGTTCAGAAGCTCCTCGAAGGCTTGGTCGATCACCAGGGTGCTGTACTCCCGGTTGAGAGCGCGGAGCTTTTCCCGCCCCTCCCGCACCCAGCGGGGGATCTGCCGCACCACCGACTTGAGCTCTTCTTTGAGTGCCTCGATCACCTCCAGGAGGCGCTTGCGCTCCTCCTCGGGGAGGGCTTCGAACTCCGCCGGCGAGAGCACCTTGTCGTCCCGGGTGGGGGCCAGGGTGTAGCCGCTCGGCGTGCGGATCAGGGCCACGCCCTGGGCGCGGGCGCGGTCGCCGAGGGCCTGAAAGGCCTCCTGCTCGCGGCGGGCGAACTCGTCGGCCAGCTCCTGCACTTCCGCCTGGTACTCCTCGCTCTGAAAGGCGGCGGGGATGCTCACCAGGAGCTCTTCCACGGCGCGCAGCATGTCCGCCGCCAGCTCCCGCCCCTTGCCCGCCGGCAGCGACAGCACCCGCGGTTTGTGGGGTTCGTCGAAGTTGTTGACGTAGCACCAGTCGCGCGGTTCGGCGAGGGGCTCTGGGCGCTCCCCCAGCAGGTCGCGCAGCAGTTCCCGCTTGCCCACCCCGGGGGAGCCCAAGAGGAAGAGGTTGTAGCCCTCGTGGTGCATGGCCAGGCCGAAGCGCAGGGCGTCCACCGCCCGCTCCTGCCCCAGATGCTCGCCGAGCGGTTCCAGATCCGAGGTGGTCTCGAAATCGAGCCCGTCCAGCGGACAGCGGCGGTAGAGCGCTTCGGGGGGCAAGGGGGTCAAGCTTCGTTCCGTCATGCCGTTCTCGCTTCCTGGGGAAGACCGCCCCGCTACTGTACCCGCTCCCCCGCCCCGGAAAAAGCGGCGGGGCTTCCCGGGGGCGATGCACCGCCCTTGCCGAGGAGGCGGGCCGCTGCCAACATCCTCGGCGGGGGGCACCGCCTCCCACCGCTCCAGCCGGTGAGGAACCGAAAGTGCGCATCCTGTTGCTCGAGATCGACTTTTATCTGCCGGGCTGCCGCTCGCTGAAGGAGAAGCGCCAGCGCCTCGGCCGCCTCAGCGAGCTCCTCGGCCGCTCGCCGCGCATTGCGGTGGCCGAGACGGGTGGGCAGGACCACCACTGTGAGAGCCGCTTCACCGTCCTGGTACTGGCAGACGACGGCGGCGCCGCCGACCGGCAGTCGAGCCGCATCGAGGCGCTGCTCGGGCAATTGGACGCCCTGGTGGTGGGCATCGAGCGGCGATGGCTGCGCTAGCGAGTCGGCGCGCCTTCGTGGCCCTCTTTCCCGAAGCGCGCGACGCCCGCCGCTTGGCGCGGCGGGCGGCCCCCCGCCTCGCCGGCTACCGCCCGGTGCCCTGGCTCAACTACCATCTCACCCTGGCCTGGATCGGCCCGCTGGAGGAAGCCCAGTGCGAGTGCCTCGCCGCCTGCCTTCCGGACCTGGCGCGACTGCTACCGAAAGCGGTGGCGGTGCGCGCCATCGCGCCCTTCCCCCATCCCGGCGGCCCCCTGCTCGCCGCGGAGATCGCCTGCGAAGAGGCGCTGTGCGAATTGCACGAAGCGGTGGGCGCGCGGCTTGCGCAATACGGACTCGCGCCACCGGCGCGCCCTTTCCGCCCCCACGTGACCCTGGGCCGCGCCGACGGCGGCGCGCGCCGCCCCCCGGCGCCGAGCCCGTGCCGGCTTCGCCTTGCGGTGGCGGCACTGGGGCTCTACCACGGCCGCACCGAAAACGGCGAATACCGCTACGTGCCGCTGGCGAAGATCGCCGCCAGGGCCGCCGACAGATCGGGGTAGCGAAAGGAAAAACCGCGCTCCAAGAGCCTTTTCGGCACCACCCGCTGCCCGGCGAGGAGGAGCTCGTCGGCCATTTGGCCGAAGGCGAGCCGCAGAAGCGGCGCCGGTGCGGGCAGCAGCGCGGGGCGGCGGAGGGCGCGCCCCAGGGCGCGGGCGAAGTCCCGGTTGGTGACCGGCGCAGGCGCGGTGGCGTTGACCGCCCCCGAGAGGCCTTCGTCGGCGAGTCCCAGCCGGACGATCTCGACGAGATCCTCCAGGTGGATCCAGGAAAGCCACTGGCGGCCGCTCCCCACGGGCCCACCGAGGCCGAGGCGAAAGAGGGGCACGAGCCGCCCCAAGATACCGCCCCCCCGACCCAGAACCACCCCGACGCGCAGCCGCACCACCCGGGTGCCCAGGTTTTCGAACTGGCAGGCCATTGATTCCCAGGCGCTGCACAGATCGGCGGCAAAGCCTGCGCCCGGCTCGGCTCCTTCGTCCAGCGGCTCGTCGCCGCGGGGGCCGTAGAAGCCCACCGCCGAACCGTTCACCAACACCCGCGGCGCGCTCCGCGCGGCGAAGTGTTCGAAGAGCTGTTCGGTGAGGGCCACCCGGCTGTCGTAGAACTCCCGGCGCCGCCGCTCGGTCCAGCGGCGATCGGCGAGCGGCGCGCCGGCCAGATTGACGATGCCGGCGACGGGCCCAAGCCGGTCCAGTTCGGCGAGGTCGCCGATCCAGGTGTAGGCGGGCCACAGCCGCCGCGCCCGCTCCGGAGTGCGGCTCAAGCCCAGGATCCGCCAGCCGTCGGCGGCGAACCGCGGGCACAGGGCGCGGCCGATGAAGCCCGTTGCGCCGGTGACCAGGAGGGCGGCGTCGGCCACGACTCAGCGCTCCGGCAGCTCGAAGCGGGCGAAAAACTTCTCCACCGCTTCGCGATTGGGCAGTGCACAGGCCTCCTCCACCACCTCGCGGGTCAAATGGGGAGCGAAGCCCTCGATAAAGTCGTACATGTATCCGCGCAGGAAGGTGTCGCGGCGAAAGCCGATGCTGGTCACGCTGGGCGCGAACAGGTGGCGGGCGTCCAGGGCCACCAGATCGCGATCTTCCTCCGGGTCGTAGGCCATGTGGGCGACGATGCCGATGCCCAGCCCCAGGCGCACGTAGGTCTTGATCACGTCGGCGTCCACGGCGGTGAACACCACCCGCGGGGTGAGCTTGGCGGCGCGAAAGGCCTCGTCCAGCCGCGAGCGCCCGGTGAACCCGAACACGTAGGTGACGATGGGGTGGCGGGCCACCTCTTCCAGGGTGAGTCGGCTCACCTGGGCGAGAGGGTGGTCCCGGGGCACGAGCACGCAGCGGTTCCACCGGTAACAGGGCATCATCAGCAGATCGGAAAAGAGCTCCAGGGCTTCGGTGGCGATGGCGAAGTCGACGTCGCCGCGCGCCGCCAGCTCGCTGATCTGCATCGGCGTGCCCTGGTGCATGTGCAGCGCCACCTTGGGATAGCGCTCGATGAAGCGGCGGATCACGGGGGGGAGCGCATAGCGCGCCTGGGTGTGGGTGGTGGCGATGGACAGGGAGCCCCGCTCCGGGGCGCTGTGCTCCTCGGCGATCTGTTTGATCTCCCGCACCTTGGCCAGGATCTCCCCGGCCAGGGCCAGAATTTTTTCGCCCACCGGCGTGACGCGGGTCAGGTGCTTGCCGCTGCGGGCGAAGATCCGCACGCCCAGCTCGTCCTCCAGCTGGCGGATCTGCTTGCTGATTCCCGGCTGCGAGGTGAACAGGCTCTGGGCGGTGGCGGAGACGTTGAGGTCGTGGCGCGCCACCTCCCAGATGTAGCGCAGCTGTTTGAGCTTCACCGGCCCGCCTCCGCCGCCCGCGGATAGGCCACACCGGTTCCCGCCAGGCCGCAATAGCCTCCGGGGTTTTTGGCCAGGTACTGTTGGTGGTACTCCTCGGCGTAGTAAAAGGGGACGTCGCGGCGAATCTCGGTGGTCACCGGCCCGAACCCGGCCGCGGCGAGGCACGCCGCGAACCGCTCCCGGCTCGCCAGGGCGGCCTCCCAGCTGGCGTCGTCGCCACAGTAGATCGCCGAGCGGTACTGGGTGCCGACGTCGTTGCCCTGGCGCATCCCCTGGGTGGGGTCGTGGTTTTCCCAAAAGAGGGCGAGGAGCGCGTCCAGGGAGAGCACCGCGGGACGGTAGACCACCAGCACCACTTCCGCGTGGCCGGTGAGCCCCGAGCAGACGTCTTCGTAGCGGGGATTGGCGGTGATCCCGCCGGCATATCCCACCGCCGTCACCCAGACCCCCTCCTGCCGCCAGAAGAGCCGCTCCGCGCCCCAGAAACACCCCATGCCGAAGAGGATGGTGGCGCTGTCCTCGGGGAAGGGCGGCGTCAGCGGGCGGCCCAAGACGGCGTGGGCAGCCCTCGGCACGATGGGCCGCGGCCGATCGGGAAGCGCCTCGTCGGGGTTCGGCAGGCGCAACTTGACAGGCGCGATCATCTGGCCTCCTCAATCCAACCCTTTCTTCCTTTCAAGGTTGGCCGGCCGCAACCGCTTTTGCAAGAAAGGGCCACCCGGGCGCACCCGGACGACGGCGCGGTGCAGGGCGGCGAGGGAAGCCTCCGCGCCCCGGTAGCGGGCCGCCTCGTAGTGGCGGTCGACGGCGGCGATGGCCGCCGCCAGTTCGGGCAGCTGGGCCGCCGCCCGCCGGCAGAAGGCGCGCGCCGTCTCCCCCTTGACGCGCCTCAGGCCCACTCTCGCCAGTCGCCGACAAAAGCGCTCGAAGAGGCGATCCGCCGGATGGGCGCGAGCGCGCGCCAAGGGCAGGGCGAGGGCAGCGGCGAGGAGGAGCGCGAAAAGCAGCGCCGCGAGCGCCGGCAAGAGAAGCCAGCGCGGTGGCAGGGCGCCGAACAACCGGCCGAGCAATTCCCCTTGCACGCCCCGGTAGCCCAAGACCCACCTTCCCCAGGCGTAGTCGAGGGTGTCGAGGGCCCAGCGCAGCCGCTCGATGCCGGGAAGATGGCGCAACCGCTCGAGGGCGACCGGCTCCTCCGCCAACACCTGCTCCGCGCCGAGCAGGCCCAGAAGACCCAGGGTCAAGCGGTCGGGTGCGACCACCGCGGTGGGGTCGACGCGCACCCAGCCGCGACCCGCCAGCCAGGCCTCGGTCCAGGCGTGGGCGTCGTAGCGGCGCACCGTCAGGTAGCCCTCGGTGGGATGGAGTTCGCCCCCTTGAAAGCCGATCACCACCCGGGCCGGCACCCCTCCGGCGCGCAGCATAAACGCCAGGGCAGCGGCAAAGTGTTCGCAAAATCCCCGCCGCGTCTCGAACAGGAAGGCGTCCACCGCATCTTCGGGAGGCAGCGGCGGCGGCCTGAGGGTGTAGGCAAAATGGCGCCGGAAGTGCTCCAGGATCCGCTCCAGGAACGCTTCCGGCGAGCCGGCCTCGGCCCGCCATCGGGCGGCGAGGGCGCGGGAGCGGGGGTTGCCCTGCGCGGGCAGCGCGAGCTCGATCCGGCGCCGCACGTCGGGCAGCCCCCCCGCCTCGAACGCCACCACCGACCGGTATTCGGCCCGGTAACGGAAGCGGCCCGCCGGCGAGGGGAGGGCGACAGCGGTCTGCAGCCGGGTCATCCCGGTCCCCGGGGTGAGCATCCGCGAGCCCAGCAGGGCGTAGAGGTGGCGCCCCCCGCCCGGCTCGAGGAACACCTCGTAGACCCTGGGCGGCCCGGCGAGCACCAGATCGCGCCGCCACCAAGAAGGCTCCTGTCCGGCCCAGGCCACGACCCCCTCGCCGTGGCCCCAGCTCACCTCCCGCCAGCTGCGGCCGTCGAAGCGCGATAGCACCAATCCCCGCCAATAGCGTTCGGCGGGCGGGGGCGGCGGGCCCTCGAAGCGAACGCGGAAGGCCACCTGGGCCGACCGGGAGAGCTCGGCCACCTCGCCCAGGACGAGTTCGTCGCCCATGCCGGTGACGGCGGCCGGACTGGGGACCGACCAGAAGGCCCCTACCCGCGGCAGCGCCACGAAGAGCACCAGAGCCAGGGGCAAAGCGGAAACCAACAGTCGCGCCGCGAGGCGCAGGGGAACGCCTCTCCCCCCGCCGCCGCCCAGTTGCAGGGCGGCGAGGGAGGCGACGAGCAGAAGCGCCACGGCGAGTAGGTAGAGCCCCACCGCCGGGCCCTGAGCGAAGAGCGGCAAGACGGCGGCGACGAAGAAGCCGAGCAGCACCAGAGCGGCGGCATCCCGGGTGGAGCGCAACTCCAGAAACTTCAGGCCGAAGGCGGCGAGGAGCAGACTGGCCATGGGCTCGAGGGCGCGCCAGCGGGGAAACTCGAGAGCCAGCGCCGCGAGGCACGCCCCGAGGGCCAGAGCGGGCAGCCAGCGCCCACCGGCCGCCCGCCCTCGCCGGAAAAGCGCCAGGTGGAACCCCGCCGCCAAGGGCGCCACCAGCACCGCCCAGAGGGGCAGATGGCGGGCGAAGGGCGCGACCGCCACCGTCGCGGCGGCGGCCAGCCAGAAGGCGGCGGGTCGGGGCACCGCCTCAGCCATCGCCCTCGTCCTCGGGGGCCTCGAAGCGGGCGAGGGCGGCCAGCAGCCGCGCCCGCTGCGCCGGTCCGACACCCGGCGGCACCTCTATCCCCGGTAGGCGCAGCCCCACCGCGCCCTCCCCTTCCAGGCGCGCCAGAACCTCGCCGCACAACCGCTCCAGGCGCGCTTCGCGGGGCAGTCCCGGGTGGTCCTCCCAGTCCACCCAGGTGGGTTGCACCGGGTCGGCGGCAAAGCGCTGGACGTGGAGACCCGCGCCCCTCGCCCAGGCCTTCCAGGCGATGCGGCGCGCGTCGTCGCCGGGCCGATAGGGGGCGAGGCCGGCGAACGCCTCGTCGCCTGCCCCCGCCGAGCCCTCGCCGCGCCCCTCCCGGTGCCGGGGCGGGACCGCCGCCGGCCGCGGGTAGACGAGCCCCTCGCCCGCGAGCAAGACCTGACTCCACACCCTCACCAGGCCGAAGGGAGCGGTGGTGGCCACCGCCAGTCGATCGGGTCGGCGAATGCCCCGCCGGCGCGCGGCGACGGCCAGGGTGGCGCACGCCAAAGGCTGACCCTCCGCCAGGTCGACGCGCACCCCTTCCCCCCCGGGGAAGGCCAGGCGGATCGCCCGGCGGGGACGAGAGTCGCCGCGGGAGAGCTCCACCACCACCGCCAAGGGCTCACCGGGAAAGGCGGCCCCCATCCGCGCCACGCGCACCTCGAGGCCGGCCAGATTGGCGAAGGTGTGGAACACCGACGCCAGCCAAAGGGCCGCGGTGAGCGCCGCCATGGCGTGGACGACGCCGTTCTGGTAGTTGGCGCCGAGCAGCCACAGCAATCCCGCCATTCCCAGGAAGGCGAGGCCCAAGGGGGTGGGCAGCACGAACAGCGTGCGCCGGTCGAGGCGCACCGCCGCGGCGCGCGGCAGCCTGCGGGCGAGCCAGGCTCGCCAGGGGGCGGTGGCAAGAGCGGAGCGCGCGCTCAAGGGGCGAGGACGTCCACTGCCGCGAGGGCCTCCGCCACCAGGGCCGCCCCGTCCGCCCCTCCGGCGGCGAGCCGGTGGCGGGCGGCGGCGGGAAAGACCGCCTGGACGTCGTCGGGCAGCAGGTAGTCGCGGCCTTGGAGCAAGGCGTGGGCCTTTGCGCAGTGGAGGATGGCCTGGGAGGCGCGCGGCGAAAGTCCCCCGCCCGGGTGGGCGCGGCGGGTGAACGCGGCCAGCCGCACCAGGTAGTCGGCCACCGCTTCGGAGACCTGCACCGCCCGCACCCGGCACTGGAGGGCCACCACCCGGGCGGCGTCCAGCTGGGGTTCGACCAGTGCCTCCACCGGCCGTTCCCGCCCCTCCAGGAGCAGCTTGAGCTCCGCCTCCGGCGGCGGCGGTCCCAGCGACAGGCAGAGGGTGAAGCGGTCGAGCTGCGACTCGGGGAGGGGGAAGGTGCCCGCCTGGTGGAGGGGATTCTGGGTGGCGATGACGAAGAAGGGCTCGGGCAGGGGGCGCGTCTGCCCGTCCACCGTCACCTGCCGCTCGCCCATCGCCTCGAGGAGGGCGCTTTGGGTCTTGGGGGGGCTGCGGTTGATCTCGTCGGCGAGCAGCACCTGGGTGAAGATGGGCCCGGGATGGAAGCGGAAGGACTCGCTCTCCCGCTCGAACACCGACACCCCCAGGATGTCAGCGGGCAACAGATCGCTGGTGAACTGCACCCGGCGAAAGCGCAGGCCCAACACCCGCGCCAGCGCCCGCGCCAGGGTGGTCTTGCCCACCCCCGGCAAATCTTCGAGCAGGAGGTGCCCACCCGCCAGGAGACAACAGAGGGCAAGGCGCACCTCGGCCTCCTTGCCCAACAGGGCGCGGCTCACCTCGTCCACCAAACGCTGGCAGAGGCGGCGCTCGGGGGCGGCGAGCGGTCGGTTCACAGCGCGTCCAAGGCCCGGCGCAGATCGAGGCAGATGTCGGCCACGTCCTCCAGGCCGACGGCGATCCGAATCAGGTTTTGCCCGATCCCGGCGGCGCGGCGCTCCTCTTCGGTGAGCCGACCGTGGGTGGTGGTGGCCGGATGGACGATGGTGGTTTTGGCATCGCCCAGATTGGCGGTCAGGGAGAGCAGGCGGGTCTGGTCGATCACCCGCCAGGCCTCCGCTCGCCCGCCGCGCACCTCGAAGGAGAGCACCCCGCCGAAGGCCCGCTGCTGGCGCGCCGCCAGCTCGTGTCCCGGGTGATCGGGAAGCCCGGCATAGTGGACACGCTCCACCTCCGGCTGCTCGGTGAGCCAGCGGGCAAGGGCGAGAGCGTTGGCCGAGTGCGCCTCCATGCGCAGCCGCAGCGTCTCGAGCCCCTTGAGGAACACCCAGGCGTTGAAGGGGCTCAGGCTGGGCCCGGCAGTGCGCAAGAAGACGCGCACCTCCTCGAGCAGGGCGCGCGGCCCCACCACCACGCCGCCGAGGCAGCGCCCCTGCCCGTCCAAGTACTTGGTGGCCGAATGGACCACCAGGTCGGCCCCGAGCGCCAGCGGCCGCTGCAGGGCCGGGGTGCAGAAGCAATTGTCCACCACGAAGAGCGCCCCCTGGCGGCGGGCGAGGGCCGCCACTGCCGCCAAGTCGGCCACTTCGCACAGGGGATTGGAGGGCGACTCCAGGAACAGCAACCGGGTGTTGGGCCTGAGGGCAGCCTCCCAAGCGGCGAGATCGGTGAGCGGCACGAAGGTGGTCTCCACGCCGAAGCGGGCGAGCACCTTGCCAAACAGGTTGACGGTGGTGCCGAACACGTCCCGGGAACAGACCACGTGGTCGCCGGCGCGCAGGTGAGCCATGCAGGTGGCCAGGATCGCCGCCATCCCCGAGGCGGTGGCACAGGCATCTTCCCCGCCTTCGAGGGCGGCGATCCGCTCCTCGAACATCCGCACGGTGGGATTGGTGTAGCGGGAGTAGACGTTGCCTGGTTGCTCGCCGGCAAAGCGCGCCGCCGCCTCGGCCGCGTTGGCGAAGACGTAACTCGAAGTGGCGAAGATCGCCTCCGAATGCTCCCCTTCCTGGGTGCGGCGGGTGCCCGCGCGCACCGCCAGAGTGTCGAAGGCGGCGCCGGCCAGCACGTCTTGCTCGTCCACGCTCACTCCTCCACTTCCGCGTTGTGCAGGCCCACCACCTCGCACAGCAGCGCCCTCCCGGCGCTCGCCTCTTCACCCCGCTGGGCGGCCAACCGCGACAGGTACTGCTCGTCCACGTCGCCGGTGACGTACTCGCCGGTGAAGACCGAACACTCGAAACCGTCCACCCGCGGATTGCCCTCGCGAGCGGCGGCGATCAGGTCGGCCAGGTCCTGGTAGATGAGTCGGTCGGCGCCGATGGCCGCCGCCACCTCTTCTTCGCTGTGGCCGTGGGCGATCAGTTCCCGGGCCGCCGGCATGTCGATGCCGTAGACGTTGGGGAAGCGCACCGGGGGGGCCGCCGAGGCCATGTAGACCCGGCGCGCGCCGGCGTCGCGAGCCATCTGGATAATCTCCCGGCTGGTGGTGCCCCGGACGATGGAGTCGTCCACCAAGAGCACATTTTTGCCGCGAAACTCAAGGGGAATGGGGTTGAGCTTCTGGCGCACCGATTTGCGCCGCAGTTTCTGCCCCGGCATGATGAAGGTGCGGCCGATGTAACGGTTTTTGATGAACCCCTCGCGGTACTTGAGACCGAGGCGCTCGGCCATCGCCTGGGCGCAGGTGCGGCTCGTGTCGGGCACGGGGATCACCACGTCGATGTCGTGGTCCGGCCAGGTCCGTCGGATCTTTTCGGCCAGTTTCTCGCCCATGCGCAAGCGGCACTTGTAGACGGCGATGTCGTCGATGATGGAATCGGGGCGGGCGAAGTAGACGAACTCGAAAATGCACGGGTACAGCTTGGGATCGTCCGCGCACTGCATGCGGTGGAGGCGCCCCTCGGGATCCACGTAGAGCGCCTCCCCCGGCGCCACATCCCCTTCCAGCTCGAAGCCGAGCACGTCCAGGGCCACGCTCTCGGAGGCCACCATCCACTCGCGGCCCGCGGGCGTGCTGCGGCTGCCGTAAACCAGGGGGCGGATGCCGAAGGGATCGCGGAAAGCAAAGAGCCCGTAGTTGGCGATCATCCCCACCACGGCGTAGGCGCCTCGACAGCGGCGGTGGAGCCGGCGGATGGCGGCGAAGACGTCGTCCGGGGTTGGGCGCACCCTGCCCTGGAGCTGCAGCTCGTGGGCGAAGACATTGAGGAGGATCTCCGAGTCGGAGTCGGTGTTGACGTGGCGCAGGTCGGACAGGAACAGGTGCTCGGTCAGCTCGGCGGCATTGGTGAGGTTGCCGTTGTGGGCGAGGCAGATCCCGTAGGGGGAGTTGACGTAGAAGGGCTGCGCCAGCGCCGGCCCGTGGCTGCCGGCGGTGGGATAGCGGACGTGGCCGATGCCCATCCGCCCGGGCAGGCGCTCCATGTGGCGGGCCTGGAATACGTCCCGCACCAGCCCCTCGTCCTTGCGCTGGTGGATCCGCCCGCGATGGCAGGTCATGATCCCGGCGGCGTCCTGGCCCCGGTGTTGGAGCATGGTCAGCGCGTCGTAGAGGCGCAGGTTGACGTCACTGGTGCCGAAGATGCCGACGACGCCGCACATAGCCCCTCCCCTACCGGCCGCGCAGCCAATCGAAAAGCGCCTGACCCAACGCCATGACCCGTTCCTCAAAGGCCAGAAAGTGGGGGATGAGGCGCGATTCGCGCCACCAGGGATCCTGGCTCACCGGCAACACCGCCGGCAACACGATGAGGATCGCCATCACCACCAAAAAGCCGCGCGCCGCGCCGAACACCGCCCCCAACAACCGGTCGGTCCCGGACAGCCCGCTGCCCTCCACCAGCTTGCCGAGCAAAAAGACGAGCAGCGAACCGGCCATCAGCACGGCCAGGAAAATCGCCACCCAGGCGAGCAGCGCTTGCAGGGAGGGCGTGGGCGCGATGCCGGCGAAGGTGCCGGCGAGCTCCCGGTGGAAGGCGGCAGCACCCAGCACCGCCGCCGCCCACACGGCCAGGGACAGGGCCTCGCGGACGAAACCGCGCACCGCGCTCAAAAGGGTGGAAAACGCCAAGATGGCGAGGATGACCCAGTCGGCCCAGTTCACACCTGCCGGTTTCCGGTGGCGGCCCGCAAATTGTAACAGAGTGGCCCCTCAGGGCGCGAAGGGCACCACCAGGGGCTCGGCGCCGGTGGCCGCGGCCAGCCGGGCGCGCGCCCCGTCCGCTTCCGCCCGGACCACGAAGGGGCCGACGAACACCCGGTGGACGCGCCGCTCCCCAACGCGGCCGGGGCGGACGAAAGCGCGAAAACCGGCATCCCGCAGGCGGCGGGCGGTCTCGTCGGCGGCCTCCGGGCGCGCAAAGCTCGCCACCTGCACCACCCAGGCGGCGGGCAGCCCCGCGGCGTCCAGTGCCCCCGCACTCGCCGATGCCTCGCCGTCGATCGGCGCCGCTTCGGGCGGCGAGACGCGCCCTTGGCCGGCCGCGGCCGGCGCGCTCGCGGCGAGCGGCTCCTCCCGAAGGGGCTGCGCCGGCTCGGGCTGATAGGCGTCCAGACTGAAGGCCTCCTCCGGGGGCGGCGGTTCCTCTTCCACCGGCGGTGGCGCGGGCTCCGGGATCTCCGCCGGCGCCAGCGCCGGCGAAGGCGGAATGCGGCTTCGGGTGTCGAGGGGCGGGCGGGGCTCGAGGTCGAACACCACCGGCACGAAGATCACCGCCAGGGCCACCAGGACCGCCGCGCCCACCAGCCGATGCAAATGCCGCTCAGAAACCATCGCCGAGCCCCAGGTGTGCCATCACCGCCCCCACGGTGAGAAAGGACCCGCACACCGCCAGAGTCCCCCCCGGCGGGGTCGCCGTCAAGCCCGCCGCGAAGGCCTCCGCCACGGTGCCGTGCACGGTGCAGGCGCCGCCGGCGGCCGCCACTTGGGCGGCGAACCGCTCGGCGGGCAGGGCCCGGGCGACCCCAGGGAGGTCGCCCGCAAACCACCGGCTCACGGTGCCCGCCAGGGCGGCGCAGAAGCCGGCCACGTCCTTGTCCGCCATGATCGCCGCCACGGCGTGGACCGGCCGGCCTTCCCCGGCCAGTCGGGCGGCCAGGTGGGCCGCCGCGGCGGGGTTGTGGGCCACGTCCAACACCACTGTCCGGCCGGCCCAGGTCAGCCGCTGATAGCGCCCGGCGAGCGCCGTCCGGCCGACGGCGGCGGCCAGTTCCCCGTCCCCGGGCAGGGCGTCGAGGAGAGCCGCCCCTTGAACGGCCGCCGCCACCGAGGTGGGGGGCAGGCGCGGTGCCGGCAATCCCTGCCAGCGGCGGCCGTCGGCAAGCCGCAGGTGGAACCCCTCACCATCCGACACCCCCTCGAAATCCCGCCCCCACCAGAGGGGACGGGCACCGAGCGAATCCAGGTGGGGGGCAAGGGTGGCGGGCGGGTCGGGATCGGCCACCACCACCGGGCGCCCGGCGCGGGCGATGCCGGCCTTTTCCAGGGCGATCGCCTCGCGGGTCGGGCCGAGCCACCGGGCGTGGTCGATGGCGATGGGGGTGATGACCGCCAGATCGGCGTCCACCAGGTTCACCGCGTCGAGTCGCCCCCCCATGCCCACCTCCAACACCGCGAGGTCCAGGTCGGCGGCGGCAAAGAGGTGCAGGGCGGCCAGGGTGCCGACCTCGAAATAGGTGAGGAGGACGTCGCCACGAGCCGCCTCCACCCGGTCGAAAGCCGCACAGAGGGTCTCGTCGTCCACCGGCCTCCCGCCGAGGCGCACCCGCTCGTTGTAGCGCAGCAAGTGGGGCGAGGTGTAGCAACCCACCCGCCGACCGGCCGCAAGGGCGAGCACCTCCAGGAGGCGCGCGCAACTGCCTTTGCCGTTGGTGCCCGCCACCGCCACCACCTGGCGCGCCGGGCGGGGAAGCGCCAGGCGCTCGGCCACGGCCCGCACCCGCTCCAGGCCGAGCACCATGCCCTGGGGATGGCGCTGTTCGATGAGAGCGAGCCAGTCGGCCAGGCGCATCCGGGTATTCAGGTCGCCTCCGCCAAGGGCGGCGCGCCGGTCAACTTGGCCAGCAGGCGGGCGATCACCTGGCGCATCTGGCGGCGGTCGACAATGCCGTCGATGGCGCCGTGTTCCAACAAGAACTCGGCCCGCTGAAAGCCCTCGGGCAGCTTCTGGCGGATGGTCTGCTCGATGATGTTCGGCCCGGCGAACCCCGCCCGCGCCCCCGGCTCGGCGAGGATCAGGTCGCCGAGCATGGCGAGGCTCGCCGACACGCCCCCGAAGGTGGGGTCGGTGAGCACCGAGACGTAGGGAACGCCGGCGGCCTGGAGCCGCTCGACATGGGCCGCGGTCTTGGCCATCTGCATCAGGGAGATCAGCGCTTCCTGCATGCGCGCCCCTCCGCTGGCGGAAAAGTTGACCAGGGGAATCCGCTCTTCGCGGCAGAGGGACGCCGCCCGAGCGAATTTTTCCCCCACCGCGTAGCCCATGGAGCCACCCAGAAATTCGAACTCGAAGGCGGTGACCACCACCGGCAGGCCGCACAGGCGGCCCCGCATGGCCACTAGGGCGTCCTTTTCGCCAGTCTTGCGCTGCGCTTCGAGAAGGCGGTCTTTGTACTTGCGCTGGTCCTTGAAACGCAGCCGGTCGCGGGGTTCGACGTCGGCGAAGAGCTCCTCACGCCCTTCGGGGTCCAGAAAGAGATCGAGACGGCGGCGCGCGCCGATGCGCAGGTGGTGGCCGCACTTGGGACAGACGTCCTGATTCTTCTCCAGCTCCGGACGGTACAGGGGGGTGGCGCATCCCGGGCACTTGCGCCACAGCCCCTCGGGCACCGCCGCCGCCCGCGCTCGGGCCGATTGGCTGGGGCCCCGCCGGATCCGGTTGAGCCAGCTCACGACACCTCCTCGGCGATCGCCGCGCCCCGCACGGCCCGCACGAAGCGCGCCATCCGCTGCGGGTCCTTGCGACCCGGCGCAGATTCGACCCCGCTGCTCACGTCCACCGCGTAGGGATGCAGGCGCGCCACCGCCTCGGCCACGTTGTCGGCGTCGAGCCCTCCCGCCAACACCATCCGCTCCCTCGGCAGTCCGGTGAGGCGCGCCCAGTCGAAGCGCCGGCCGGTGCCGCCGGGGGACGCCGGATGCCAGGCGTCGAAGACGAAACCCGCCGCCTCCGGGTGGCGGGCCATGGCCGCCGCCGGATCTGTCGCCGCCCCCATCCGGATCGCCTTGAGATAGGGTCGCCCGAACCGGGTGCAAAAGGCCGGCGTCTCGTCGCCGTGGAACTGCAGGAGGTGGGGGCGGACCTCGGCGAGCACCGCCTCCACCAGCTCCTGGGGGGGGTCGACAAACAACGCCACGGTGGTGAGAAAGGGCCCCACAGCGCGGGCGATCTCCCGCGCCGCCGCCACCGTCACCGCCCGCGGACTTTGGGGATAGAACACCAGCCCGATGGCGTCGGCCCCAACCGCTTCCGCGATTCGGGCGTCCGCCGCGCTGGTGATGCCGCAGATCTTGATTTTCACCATGCCGCCCGTCCCCCGCCCGGCGATTCTACCAGAGCGCCCTCGCCGGCGGCGCCCAGCAGAAAGGGACCGGGGGGCAGGCGCGGAATGCCGAACCGCTCCGGATAGGCGACCCCCACAAGATACAGCCCGTCCGCCGGCGCCGTGGGCGCACCGCGGCGGCGGTCGCGGCCGGCGAGCAGCTCCTCGAGCCAGGCGGGCGGGCGTTGGCCGCGACCCACGGCGATGAGCGCCCCGGCGATGTTGCGCACCATGTGGTGGAGGAAGGCGTTGGCGGTCACCTCGAGGACGACCAGGGGCCCCGCCCGCCAGACCTCCACCGCGTCGACGCGCCGGTAGGGGCTTTTCGACTGGCAACCCGACGCCCGAAAGGCGCTGAAATCCCGCTCTCCGAGGAGCGCCCGGGAGGCCTGGCGCATGGCCCCCACGTCGAGGGGTTCCCGCACCCAGGTGATGAGCCCCGCGCCCACCGCGGGCGCGACCGGGCGGTTCAGGATCAGGTAGCGGTAGGTGCGGGACAAGGCGGCGTAGCGGGCGTGGAAATCCCCGGCCACCTCGCCCGCCCAGAGGAGGCGCACAGTGGCGGGCAAGCGGCTGTTCGTCCCCTTGAGCCACTGGTGCGCCTCCCGCCGCGCGGTGGTGTCGAAGTGGATCACCTGGTGGGTGGCGTGGACGCCGGTGTCGGTGCGCCCGGCGCAGACCACCGCCACCGGTTGGTCGGCGACGAAGGAGAGGGCGTCTTCCACCGTTTCCTGGACGGAGAGGCTGTGCGCCTGCCGCTGCCAGCCGGCAAACGGCCGCCCGTCGTACTCCACCACCGCCGCCACGCGCACGCTGCCGGCCGCAGGCTCGGGACGCGCGCTCACCGCCCGGCGATCAACCGATCTTGGCGAGCAGGGCGCGCGCCTTTTCCTTGTGCTCGTCGCGGCCCGTCTCGAGAAGCTCTTGCAGGATCTCCCGCGCCCCCGCCGAGTCGCCCATCTCCAAGTAGGCCTCGGCCAGCTGGAGCTGGGTTTCCCCCTCGTCGAGGTCGCCCAGGTCGAGGTCGCCGAATTCCCCGTCCAGATCGAGCTCCTCCACCGGCGCCGGGCGGGTGGGGCCCTCCTCGAACTCCACCGCCTCGCCGCCCGCCTCCTCCAGGTCGAACTCGGAGAGGTCGAGCTCTTCGAGCTCCTCGGCGGCCAGATCCTGTTTGGCCGGCGCCGGCGTTGTTCCGCCGTCCGGCTCGGCCGGCGCCTCTTGCCGCAGGTCGAAGAGCTCGTCCTCGGGGGCGAGGGAAATCTGTTCCGCAGACTGCGGGCGCGCAGGCTCCGAGGCGCGGTGCGGCTCCGGGGCGGAAGGCCGCTCGGGCGCGGGGGGCGGTGCGGACGGCGTGACCGCTTGCGACGCCTCCGGCCGCTCCCGACGCGCCGCCGGCGCCACCTCGGCGGCGGGCGCAACCACGGCCTCCTCCTCGACTGCCGAGGCGGCGCGTCGGCGCAGGTACCAGACCGCGGCGGCCCCGGCCGCCGCCAGGCCGAGGAGTGCGAGGAGCAGGCCTTTCACGTCTTCCATCCATCCCTTTTTCTGGTGGGCGGGGGTCGTCACCAGCACCGGCTTGTCGGCGGGCGCGCTGGCCGCCGCTGCCTTGGCCGGTTCGGAGGCACTGCCGTCCATCGCGGAGCGCTCCGATTCTTCCTGGCGCGCGCCCGGCCCCGGCGCCGGCGGGCGCTCCGCCCCGGCTGCGGTGGCCTCCGCGGTGGACGACGCGCGCGGCTTTGCCTTGAGAGCGTCCGCGGCGCTGGGAAAGAGCGCCAGGGCCGGGGATTCGGGCAATTCTTCGGCGCCGGTCGGCTCGGCCGCATCGGCTTTCGGTTCCGGCGACTCGCCGACCATCGCCTCGGCGGCGGGCGTTTCCTCCGGGGGAAGCGCTCTCCCCCGCTCCGCCCGCTGCGGGCCTGCCCTCCTCCACCCCATCGCGGGGCGCCGCTTCGCTCTGCGCGGCGGCGAGCTGCAGGGCGCGCAGAGCGTCATCGTCCAGTTCGACGAGCCGCTGGAGGGTGTTCACCTGCTCTTCGAGGAGGGCGAGGCGCTCTTTGAGCTCGCCGTTTTCGCGGCGGGTGCGATCGAGCTCTTCCTTGAGAAGGGCGAGTTCGCCCGCGACCCCGCTCCCCCGCCCCGCTCGTCCCGCACCGCCGCCCGCGTCGCCGCCCTCGGCACCCCCCCGCCTCGAGCACCAACCGCCCGTCCGCCCGCCCCGGCGGGGCCGGCGGCACGGCGCGCGAGGAGCCGCCCAGGGCGGCCACCGGTGCCTCTCCCGCGGCGAGCGAGCGCCCGCCGCCCACCCCGTAATCGGGCAGGCGCAGCACGGCACCGGCCCGCAGCAGATTCGGGTCGCCGCCGATGAAGGCGTCGGGGTTGAGCTCGAGGATATCGGCCATCCGCTCGTGGACCGTGCCGGGGCCCGCGAGGTTGTAGGCGATCCGCCACAGGGTATCGCCCCGCTGTACCCGGTATTCGCCACCCGCGGGGACGGCCTCGGGGCGCGGCCGGGAGGGCGGCGCGGAAGCCCCCGCCGCACGGGGGGCGGCGGGGGGCGGAACAGGGCGGGCGCGCGCCCTTTCGCCGGCGTAGACGGGCAGGTCGAGAAGCAGGGTGTACTCGCGCACCAGCCGGCCGCTGGGCCAGCGCAGATCCACCAGGAAATCGAGGTAGGGCTCCTGGATGGGACGGCGAGAGAGGACGCGCACCACGGGCCCACCCGGTGCATCCATCTCCACGCGGAAGACCAGGTCGGAGAGGACGAGGGCGCGGTCGACGCCGGCGTCGGCGAACTCCTCGTGGGAGGCGAGCCCCACCAGGATGTCCTTTCCCGCCAACCCTTCCACGTCGGTGAGCGGGATCTCGGCGTCGAGGGGCTCATTGAGCGCCGAGTGGAGGCGGATGTCGCCGAGGCCCAAGGCCGAAACGTAGCCGCTTGCGAGCAAGCCGGCGATGCAGCCGGCCAACCGGCGCTTGCGAAAGCCCATGTCCCTTCCCTTTATCGGTGTGTGATCCCGTCTCTCCCCTTTCCGGCACGCCCCTTGGGCCGGCGGACCGGGGCAAGTATTTCCCATCCCGCGGCCCTTGGCAACCGCGCCCGCTTCAGGATTCGAGCAGGATCCGCAACATGCGCCGCAGCGGCTCGGCGGCTCCCCAGAGGAGCTGATCGCCGACGGTGAAGGCGTTCAGGTAGCGCTCGCCCATGGCCAACTTGCGCAGCCGCCCCACGGCGATGCGCAGACTGCCGCTCACCGCGGCGGGGGGTGAGGCGCGCCAGGGTCGCCTCGCGCTCGTTGGGCACCACTTCCACCCAGGGGTTGGCTGCGGCGATCCGCTGCTCCAGCTCGTCGAGGGGCACGTCGGCGGTGAGCTTGACGGTGAGCGCCTGGCTGTGGCTGCGCATGGCGCCCACCCGCACGCAGGTGCCGTCGATGGGGACGGGATCGGCTTCCCGCCCCAGGATCTTGTTGGCTTCCGCTTGCGCCTTCCACTCCTCCCGGCTCTGGCCGGAGGGCAGCGCGCTGTCGATCCAGGGCAGCAGGCTGCCGGCCAAGGGATAGCCGAACTGGGCCCGCGGAAAGTCCTCGGCGCGCAACTTGGCCGTCACCCGGCGGTCGATGTCGAGGATGGTGCTCGCCGGATCTGCCAGCAGCTCGGCCGCCGCGCCGTGGAGTGCCCCCATCTGCTCGAGGAGCTCCCGCATGTGTTGGGCGCCGGCACCTGAAGCCGCCTGGTAGAGTCATGGCGCTCACCCACTCCACCAGTCCGGCCTTGAACAGGCCACCCATGGCCATGAGCATCAGGCTCACGGTGCAGTTGCCGCCCACGAAGTCGCGGGCGCCGCGGGCCAGGCGGTCGCGGATCAGATCGCCGTTGACCGGGTCGAGGACGATCACCGCTTCGGGCTCCATGCGCAGTGCCGACGCGGCGTCGATCCAATACCCGTCCCAGCCGGCACCCCGCAGCGCCGGATGGATCTCGCGGCTGTAATCGCCCCCCTGGCAGGTGACGATGGCGTCCATCGCCGCCAGCGCGGCGAGGTCGCGGGCGTCGGCCACGGGCGGGGCCTCGACCCCCACGTTCGGGGGGGGGCCTACCCACTTGAGACGTGGAAAAGAAGTGGGGCTCAATGAGGGCAAAGTCCCCCTCCTCGCGCATCCGCTCGAGGAGCACCGAGCCCACCATGCCCCGCCAGCCGACGATCCCCCACCCGCAACACGATCCCTTCTCCTTTATTTCCCGTCACCGCTCGCCTTCTAGGGTTTCAAAGAGCCACGGCTGGGCGGCGCGGGTGGCGCGCCTCGAAGGCGCGGATGCGCTCGGCCGCCTGCAAAGTGAGGCCGATCTCGTCGAGCCCCTCGAGGAGACAGCGCTTGCGAAACGCCTCCACCTCGAAGGGGATCACCTCGCCGGCAGGGGTGGTGAGGGTCTGGGCGGGCAGATCCACGTCCAGGGTGTAGCCCTCGTTGGCCTCCACTTCGGCGAACAGCCGCGAGACCAGATCCCGCTCCAGGACCACCGGCAAGATGCCGTTTTTGAAACAGTTGTTGTAAAAGATGTCGGCGAAGCTCGGCGCCACGATGACGCGGATGCCGTAGTCGAGCAGGGCCCAGGGCGCGTGCTCGCGACTGGACCCGCAGCCGAAATTCTCCCGGGCGAGCAGGATCGAGGCCCCCTGGTAGCGCGGCAGGTTGAGGGGGAAATCGGACTTCAAGGGCCGCTTGCTGCAGTCCTTGCCGTACCAGCCCTCGTCCTCGTAGCGCAGGGCGTCGAACAGGTAGGGGCCGAAGCCGGTGCGGGCCACGGCCTTGAGGAACTGTTTGGGGATGATCATGTCGGTGTCGACGTTGGGCAGGTCGAGCGGCACGACCAGACCTCGGTGGCGGACGAAGGGTTCCACGGCGACCTCCTCGGCTTGCGAATCTCAGGGTTCGACCAGTTTGCGCACGTCGGCGATGCGCCCCGTCACCGCCGCCGCGGCCGCCATGGCGGGGCTCATCAGGTGGGTGCGCCCCCCGGCCCCCTGGCGGCCTTCGAAGTTGCGGTTGGAAGTGGAGGCGCAGCGCTCCCCGCGACCCAACACGTCCGAGTTCATCGCCAGGCACATGGAGCAACCGGGTTCCCGCCAGTCCATGCCGGCCTCGCGGAAGATGCGGTCGAGCCCTTCCGCCTCCGCCTGGCGCTTGACCTCGTGGGATCCGGGGACCACGTAGACCTTCTTGACGTTGGGCGCCACGCGCCGCCCCTTCACCACCGCCGCCGCGGCCCGCAGGTCTTCGATGCGCGAGTTGGTGCAGGAGCCGATGAACACCTTGTCGATGGTCACCTCGGTGATCGGCGTGCCGGGCTCGAGGCCCATGTACTCCAGCGCCCGGCGCATCCCTCGCCGGCGCACCTCGTCGGGTTCCAGTTCCGGATCGGGGACGGCGCCGGAGACCGGCACCACCATCTCGGGTGAGGTGCCCCAGGTGACGTGGGGCTCGATCTCGCCGGCGTCGAGCTCCACCACCGCATCGAAGCGGGCGTCGGGGTCGCTCACCAGGGTGCGCCAGTAAGCCACCGCCCGATCCCACAGCGCCCCCTTGGGCGCGAAGGGACGGCCGCGCAGGTACTCGATGGTCTTTTCGTCCACCGCCACCAGGCCCACCCGCGCCCCGGCCTCGATGGCCATGTTGCACAGGGTCATCCGCCCCTCCACCGAGAGGTCGCGGATGGTGCTGCCGGCGAATTCGATGGCGTAGCCGGTGCCGCCGGCGGTGCCGATCCGCCCGATCACCGCCAGGATGATGTCCTTGGCCGTCACCCCGGGGCCGAGTTTGCCCTCCACCCGCACCAACATGTTCTTCATCTTGCGGGTCACCAGGCACTGGGTGGCGAGCACGTGCTCCACCTCCGAGGTGCCGATGCCGAAGGCCAGGCAGGCCAGGGCGCCGTGGGTGGCGGTGTGGGAGTCGCCGCACACCACCGTCGCCCCGGGCAGGGTAAAGCCCTGCTCGGGGCCCACCACGTGGACGATCCCCTGGCGGGCGTCGTTGATCCCGAACTGGCGGATGCCGAACTCCGCGCAGTTGCGGTCGAGGGTCTCCACCTGGGTGCGCGAGATCTCGTCGGCGATGGTGGCGATGCCGCCGGAGCGCTCGGTGGGGTCGGTGGGCACGTTGTGGTCCGGCGTGGCCAGGTTCGCCTCCGGGCGCCAGGGCCGCCGGCCGGCAAGCCGCAGCCCCTCGAAGGCCTGGGGCGAGGTCACCTCGTGGATGATGTGCCGATCGATGTAGATCAGGGCGGTCCCGTCGTCGCGGTTCTCCACCAGGTGGGCGTTCCACAGTTTGTCGTA
Source organism: Porticoccaceae bacterium (assembly GCA_026005035.1). GTDB lineage: Bacteria > Pseudomonadota > Gammaproteobacteria > Pseudomonadales > Porticoccaceae > BPKH01. The sequence continues at coordinate 39,891 of BPKH01000001.1, forward strand.
CAGGGTCTGGCCGGCCATCGCGCGCCTCGCAGATCACCAAGGGCAGCGCTTGATGATAGCGACCCTCTTGTGATAAAACAAATTCATATTTTTCATGGTGTCGATATCTAACAGGAATCGATGGACGCCCAGCTCCTGGAGGCCTTTTTGGCGGTGGCGGAGACGGGTTCCTTTTCCGCCGCCGCCGAGCGGATCCTGATCACCCAGCCGGCGGTGAGCAAGCGGATCGCCCAGCTGGAGGCGCAGCTGGGGGCGCGCCTGTTCGACCGCCTGGGTCGCACCGTCCACCTGACCGAGGCGGGGCGGGCCCTCCTGCCCAGGGCCGAGCGGATCCTCCTCGAGATGCGCGCCGCCCGGGAGGCGATCCGCGACCTTTCCGGTCGCGTGGCCGGCTCCTTGCGCCTGGCCATCAGCCACCACATCGGCCTGCACCGTCTCCCCCCGGTGCTCAAGACCTTCCTGCGCGCCAACCCGGGCGTCAGCCCGGAGATCGCCTTCCTGGACTCGGAGGTGGCCTGTGAAGGGGTGTTGCGGGGCCGCTACGAGGTGGGGGTGATCACCCTGGCGCCCGAGCTCCCGGCGGACATCCGGGCGCGGCCGGTGTGGCCCGATCCCCTCGCCGCCATGGCTGCCCCGGACCACCCCCTGGCGGGCCGCGCGGCGGTCGCACCGGCGGAGCTCGCCGCCCATCCGGCGGTCTTACCCGGCCCCCAGACCTATACCGGTCGCCTGATCCTGGAGCGGTTCGCGAGCCTCGGCTTGCCGCCGCCGGCCACCATGGCCACCAATTACCTGGAAACGATCCGCATGCTCGCCGCGGTGGGCCTCGGCTGGACGGTGTTGCCACGGGCCATGGCGGCGGGGGGATTGGTGGTCCTGCCCTGTCCGGAACTCGAGCTGGAGCGGGCCCTCGGCTACGTCCACCACCGCGACCGCACCCTGTCCAACGCCGCGCGCGCCTTTCTCGCGCTGCTCGATGAGCTGGCCGAGACTCAGCGGCCGCACAACCGCCGCCACACCTCGGGGGAGAGGGAGCCGTCGGGCTCCAAGGGGGGATAGGGAAGCCCGCGCCGCCGGCAGAAGCGGGCCACCGCCGGGTGAGCCCACTCCACCAGCAAGCGGTGGTACTCCTCGTCGGACAGTCGCCGCCGATCGTAGAGCCCGGCCCGCTCCCGTTGGCTGCGCGCCTCCATCAGCACCAGGGCGCAGGCCACCGAGACGTTGAAGGATTCCACCATGCCGAACATGGGGATCACCACCTCGCCATCCGCGGCCGCCACCGCCTCGTCGCTCGGCCCCTGCTTTTCGGCGCCCACCAGCAAGGCCGCCGGGCGGGTGTAGTCCACCTCCCGGAAGTCGACCGCCCGCGGCGACAGGTGGACCGCCCAGACCGCCATGCCGGCGGCGCGCACCGCGGCGATGGCCGCGGCCACCGTGTCGTGGCGCACCACCTCGACCCAGCGATGGCTGCCGGCGGCGGTCTCGGGGCAGGGGGAGAGGGCGGCGGGATCGGGCGCCACCGCGTGGACCCGACCCACCCCCACGCCGTCGCAGGTGCGCAGGATGGCGGCCAGGTTGTGGGGCTTGTGCACCCGGTCGGCCACCACGGTGAGATCGGGCTGGCGGCGCTCGAGAACCGCGCGGATGCGCGCCAGGCGCCGCGGGGTCACCGGCAGATTCATTGCCCGGGGTCCTCGGCGAAGGGGTCGCGGGCGAGCCGTAGCTGGGTAAGCGCCTGAGCCGGGGTGGCACCGCCGCGCAGCGCCGCCAGATAAAACCGCAGGGCCGCCTCAGCCTCGGCGCGGCTCGCGAAGGGGCCGACGGGCTCGAGCCGCTCGCGCACGTTGAAGTACCACTGGCCGTCGATCCGCACGAAGCGCTCGCTGCGAAAGCGCGGCCGGTCCTCTTCTCCGCGACGATGTGCCATGGCGCACTGCCCTTCCCGAGTGTGCTACAGGATAGCGCCGCGGGGTCGCCGGCGCACGTTTCCCATCCCCGCCCCAAGCGCTAAGCTAGTCCCATGGAAGCCGAGACCCCGATGTCCTCCCCCAGCGCGCCGCCCGACGCCGTGGGCACCTTGGCGGAGGTTCACGGACCCGTGGTGGTGGTCTCCTGCCGCGCTCTGCCACCCATCGGCCGCGCCCTCACCGTTCCCCTGGAGGGCCGCTCCTGCTGGCTCGAGGTCCACCAGCACCTCGACCGCAACCGGGTGCGCGCCATCGCCCTCCAGGAAACCGCAGGGCTCGCCCGCGGCCTGCCGGTCTACGACAGCGGCGGCCCCCTGGCGGTGCCGGTGGGTCGGCAATGCCTGGGGCGGCTCCTCGACGCCCTGGGCAACCCCCTCGACGGCCAACCGCCCTTTCCCGCAGAAGGACACCGCCCCCTGCGGGCGTCGCCGCCACCCCTGCGCGCCGCGCGGCCCGTGGGCGAGATCCTGGAGACCGGCATCAAAGTGGTCGACCTCCTCTGCCCCTTTTTCAAGGGGGCCAAGACGGGCCTGTTCGGAGGCGCGGGGGTGGGCAAGACGGTGCTGGTGATGGAATTCATGCACGCGGTGGCGACCTTGCACCGGGGCGCTTCGGTGTTCGCCGGCATCGGCGAGCGGATCCGCGAGGGCCACGAGCTGTGGCGCGAACTGGCGGCGGCCGGGGTGTTGCCCCACGCGCTGTTGGTGTTCGGACAGATGGACGAATCGCCCGGGGTGCGCTTTCGCACCGGCCTCGCCGCCCTCAGCTACGCCGAATACCTGCGCGACACCCTGGCCGGCGACGTCCTGCTGGTGGTGGACAACGTCTTTCGCCACGTTCAGGCGGGCGCGGAGATCTCCAGCCTCCTCGGGCGCATGCCCGCCACCGTGGGCTACCAACCCACTCTGCCCACCGACGTGGCCGAGCTGGAGGATCGCATCCTGTCCACCGAAAAGGGCACCATGACCTCGGTGCAGGCCGTCTACGTACCCGCCGACGACCTCGCCGACCCGGCCGTGGACGCCATCCTCCGCCACCTCGACACCACCATCATCCTCTCCCGCGAGCAGGCAGGCCGCGGCCTCTATCCGGCGGTGGACCCGCTGCGCTCGGCGAGCAAGCTGGCCGACCGCTACACCCTCGGCGATCGCCACGAGCGGATCGCCCGCGCGGTCCGCGAACACCTGGCCCGCTACCGGGAATTGGAAGACGTGATCGCCCTGCTGGGCATCGAGGAACTGTCCGCCGAAGACCGCAAGGTGGTGCTGCGCGCCCGGCGCCTCGAGCGCTACCTCACCCAGCCCTTCTGGACGGCCTCCGCGCACACCGGCATTCCCGGCGTGTCGGTGCCCTTGGAACAGACGCTGCGCGACTGCGAGGCCTTTCTCGCCGGGCGTTTCGACGACCTCCCCGAGGAGCACTGCTACATGCGCGGTGCCATGGAGACTGCGCCTTGAGCCCCTTCACGCTCCGGGTGGTGGGATCCCGCTCGTCGTTGCAGGTGGAAGGGGTGACCGCCTTCTCGGCCGCCGACGCGAGCGGCCGCTTCGCCCTTTTGCCGGGCCACGCGTCCTTCCTCACCGCCCTGCCCCCCGGCATCGCCCGCTTCGATGGGGCGGGCGTCTCCACCTACCTGGGTCACGCAGGCGGCATCCTCCACCTGCGCGGCGCGCATCTCGCCCTCGTCACCCGCCGTTACGTGGTGGAACGCGACTACCGCCTGCTCGCCGCCCGCCTCGCCGACATCCTCTCCGCGGAGTCGCGCCGTCGCGAACACCGGCGGGCGAATCTGGAACGGCTGGAGGCGACTCTCATGGAACGCCTGCGGCGGGAGGAGGCCCGGTGACCGCGCGCCTGGTGGAAATCCTGCGCCGCCAGGCGCGCCGCCTCGCCGCCGGCGAGGCTCGGCAGCGCCCCCTGGCGGCGACCGCCCTGCTCGGCACCCTGGGGTTGGTCTTCGTGCTGCCGGTGGTGGCCGGCGCCTACCTGGGGCTGTGGCTCGACCAGCGTTCGCCCGGCTACTCCCTGCGCTGGACGCTGGGCTTCATCCTCCTCGGCGTGGTGATCGGGGCGAGCAACGTCTACTTTCTGCTGCGGGAAGCGGACGATGATTGAGCTGCCGCTGTTCCCCGTGCCGGCGTTGCAACTGGGTGTGCTGACCCTCTCCGACACGGCCCTCGCCGGCCTGCTGGTCACCGCCCTGCTGGCGGTTGCCGCCCTGGCCGTGCGCCGCGCCCTGACGCGGGCGCCCGCCGGGCGGCTGGCGGTCGCCGGCGAGGCGGTGGTGACGGCCATCGAGGGAGCCATCGAGGCGGTGGCGCCGGGACAGGGGCGGCGCCTGTTGCCCCTTATCGGCACCCTGTGGATCTACCTGGTGGCGGCCAACCTCATCGGCCTGGTGCCCGGCTTGACCTCCCCCACCCGCGATCTCTCCGCCACCGCCGCCCTCGCTCTACTGGTGTTTCTCTCCACCCACTGGTTCGCCATGCGAACGCTGGGAGTTGCCGCCCACCTGCGCCACTACCTCTATCCCACGCCGCTGCTGCTCCCCTTCCACCTGGTGAGCGAAATCAGCCGCACGGTGGCGCTGGCGGTGCGGCTGTTCGGCAACATCGCCAGCATGGAGACGGCGGCCGTGCTGCTCTTGGCGATCGCCGGATTCCTGGCACCGGTCCCGATCCTGGTCCTCCACGTGGTGGAAGGCCTGGTACAGGCGTACATCTTTGGTATGCTCGCGCTCGTCTACATCGCCGGCAGCCTCGAGGTGCTGGAGCGGCGACGGTCGAGGGAAAAGCGATGAGCGAACTCGGCGAGTTCAGTCTCGCGTCGACGGTGGTGGCCGTCTTGGGCATGGCCATCGGCGTACTGGGTCCGGCCGTCGGCATGGGGATCGCCACCAGCCGCGCCCTGGAGGCCTTGGCCCGCCAGCCGGAGGCGGAGCGGGCCATCTCGCGGGCACTGTTCATCGGCCTGGCGATGATCGAATCGCTGGCCATCTACGTGCTCGTGGTGGTGCTGATCGTCCTCTTCCGCAACCCCCTGCTCGCCCACCTCCTGCCCGCGCCCTAAGGCGGTGGAGGGTGGCGCGTGGACCTCGATCCCACCACTTTTGCACTGCAAATCCTCAACTTTGCCGTCCTGGTGTGGCTGCTCGGGCGCTTTTTGTACCGCCCGGTGCTCGCCGCCCTGGAGCAACGCCGCGCGGAACTCGAGGCCAAGCGGCGCGAAGCCGAGGAAGCGCTCGCCCGAGCGCGCGCCCTGGAGGCGGAATACCGCGGGCGCCTCGCCGCTTGGGAGGAGGAAAAGGCGCGCCTGCGCCGCGCCCTGGGGGAGGAGCTGGAAGCCGAGCGAGCGCGGCGGATGGCGGCACTCGGCGAGGAGCTCGAGCGCGAGCGGGAACAAGCCCGCCGGGCGGCCGAGGAGGCACTGCGCGAAGAGCGGCGGGATCTCGAGCGGCGCGCCGTGGAACAGGCCACCGCCTTTCTCGCCCGCCTGCTCGAGCCCTTTGCCCAGCCGGCGGTTGAGCGGGGCCTGGTGGAGCTGTTCATCGCCTGGCTCGAGCAATTGCCGGCGGAACGGCGGGAGGAGCTGCGCAAAGGGTATCGAGCCGGCCGCCTGCAACTGCTCACCGCCTTTCCCTTGCCGGAAGACCTGCGGCGGCGGCTGGCCGAACTGCTCGCCGGCGACAGCGAAGCGCCCCTACCCCACCGTTGCGATCCCACCCTGAAGGCCGGCATCGTCCTGGAAGACGGCGGTGCTCGCTACGCCGCGACCCTCCAGGACGAACTGAAACTCTTCGCCGAGTTGGGCCGTGAGCGCGAGGACTGAACCCTCCCTGCTCGACCGGCGGTCTGCCGCGTTGGCCACCTACCGCCCCGCCGTGCGCCGTGCCGAGCGGGGCACGGTGGTGTCCGTGGGTGACGGGGTCGTGTGGATCGAGGGGCTGCGGAGCGCCGCCCTGGAAGACGTGGTGGAGTTCGCCGGCGGCGGCCGCGGGATGGTGTTCGACCTCGGCCGGGAGCTGGTCGGCGCCGTGCTGCTCGAGCAAGGGCAGGCCATCACCGCGGGCACGGTGGTGCGCCTCGGCGGTGGCAGGCTCGCCGTGCCGGTGGGCGATGGCCTGCTGGGACGGGTCTTGGATCCCCTCGGCAATCCCCTCGACGGCCTGCCGCCGCCGGCGGCGGCAGGACGCGCACCCATCTTTGCCCCGGCGCCGCCGCTCCTCGAGCGCGATTTCGTCTCCCAGCCCCTCTACACCGGCATCGCTCTCATCGATGCCCTGCTGCCCATCGGTCGCGGCCAGCGCCAGCTGATTCTAGGCGACAGCGGGCTCGGCCGCACCAGCCTGGCGCTCGACGCGGTGTTTTGCCAGCGGAACCAGGGCGTGTTGTGCGTCTACGTGTCCATCGGCCAGCGCCGCTCGGCGGTGGTGAGCACCCTGGAGTGGCTGCGCCACCACGGGGCCATGGACCACACGGTGGCGGTGGTGGCCGAGGGCAGTGCCTTGCCGGGGCTGCAGTATCTGGCGCCGTACGCCGGCTGCGCCCTCGGCGAGTATTGGATGCGCCGCGGGCGGGACGTGCTGGTGGTCTACGACGACCTATCCAGCCACGCCGTGGTGTACCGCGAGCTGTCGCTGCTCCTCGCTCGCCCCCCCGGCCGCGAAGCCTATCCCGGGGACATCTTTTCCATCCACGCGCGCCTGCTCGAGCGCGCCACTCGGCTCTGCGCCGCCTGCGGCGGCGGCAGCCTCACCGCCCTGCCCCTGGTCGGCACCCAACAGGGAGAGATCGCCGCCTACATCCCCACCAACCTGATCTCCATCACCGACGGCCAGGTACTCCTCGACCGGGAGCTCTTCGCCGCCGGGCAGCTACCGGCGGTGGACGTGCGCCGCTCGGTGTCGCGCATCGGCGGCAAGGCGCAACACCCGCGCATCCGCGCCGAGGCCGGACGCATCAAGCTCGACTACTTGCAGTTCCTCGAACTGGAGAACTTCACCCGCCTGGGAGCGCGCCTGGAGCCCGCCCTGGAGCGCGCCATCGAGCGCGGGCGGGTGCTGCGCGCCCTGTTCGTCCAGGAACGCTTCGCGCCGCTTGCGCCGCGGGCGCTCCTCGCGCTCCTCGTGGCCTTCAACGAGGGGCTGTTCGACGCCGTGCCACCGGCCCGGGCCGGCGAAGCCCGCAGCCGCCTCATCGCCGCGGTGGACGCCTCCGATTTGGACCTGGACAGCCCGCGGGAGCGGTTCGCCGCCCTGGCCTCCGCCGCCCTCGGCGAATTCCGCGCCCATGGCTGAGCGGAGCCGGCTCGCGCGGCGTGTTGCCGCGCTGGAAGAGCTGGGCGGCCTGCTCGAGGCGATGAAAAACCTCGCCGGCGCCGAGGCGCAGCGGCTCCAGCACATCGCCCTGGCATCCGCGGCGTCGCTCGCTGAATTGGAAGAAGCGGCCGCCGCCTTCGCCGGCGCCTTTCCCGACCTCGTGCCGGCGCCTCGCCCGCCGCGCCTCCATCTGGCGGTGGGCAGCGAGCGGGGCTTCTGCGGCCCTCTCAACCACCAGCTCGTCGCGGCGTTGGCGGAAGAGGGGGAAGTGCCCCTGGTGGTCGTGGGCAGGCGGCTGGCCCGCCTGTTGGCGGGCGAGGCGCGCCTTGCCCTGGCGCTGCCCGGGCCGGTGGTCGCGGAGGAGATCGCCTCCTGCGTGGACGAGATCGCCGCCGCCCTCTTCCGCCTCGGCCCCATGGAGGCGGGCGAAACCCTCCTGTGCACCCACTACGACGGAGCGGGGCGATTGCGCCGGACCCGCCTGTGGCCGGCATTCCCGGCGACGGCGGCCCCCGCCGCCTGGCCGATCCTCCAACTCGATCCGCAGGACCTAGCCCTCGCCCTGGCCCGCACTCGACTCGAGGCGGCTCTGGAGGGGGTGCTGGCCGAATCTCTCGCCCACGAGGAGCGCGCCCGCGCCCGCCACCTGGAGCAGGCGGTGGAGCGGCTCGCGGAGCGTGCCGAAACTCTGCGCCGGCGGTTGCACCGCTTGCGCCAGGAAGAGATCATCGAGGAGATCGAGGTGATCCTCCTCTCGAGCCGCGCCGGTGCCGCCGGGGGATGAGCGGCTCAACTGCTCCGGCGCCGGAAGAGGAGGCCGGCGGCGGCGAGGCTCGCCAGGGCGATGGGCAGCAGGGGCCAGTACTGATCCGCCAGCGCGGCCACGCCGGCCCCTTCCAGGAAGACGCCGCGGACCACCACCAAAAAGTAGCGCAAGGGGTCGAGCCGCGTGAGCCACTGGACGGGCTCGGGCATGTTGGCGATGGGGGTGGCAAACCCGGACAGGATGACCGCCGGCACCAGGAAGAGAAAGGCGCCGAGCAACGCCTGCTGTTGGGTGACCGCCAGGGCGGAAATCATCAGCCCCACCCCCACTGCGGCCAGGGCGAACAACACCATTCCCAGATAGAGGGCGGCCAAGCTACCTTCCAGGGGCACGCGGAACCAGAGCAGCGCGGCGACGAGGATCAGGGTGCCTTCGGCCATCCCCACCACCACCCCGGGCAGCGACTTTCCGGCCAAAATCTCCCACGAGCTCAAGGGGGTCACCAGCAGCTGATCAAAGGTGCCCGCCTCCCGTTCCCGCGCCACCGACAGGGCGGTGACCACCAGGGTGAGGGAAAAACTCAGTACCGCCACCAAGCCGGGCACGAAAAACCAGCGCGACTCCAGGTTTGGGTTGTACCAACTGCGCACCGTCAGGCCGGGCGCGCCATCGCCGCCGCGCGCGGCGAAGCGCGCCACCACCTCCGCCGCGTAGCCCTGGACGAGGAGCGCCGTGTTGGAGTTGCGCCCGTCCAAGAGGAGCTGCACCGGCGCCACCTCACCGCGCGCCAAGCGGGCGCCGAAATCTTCGGCGAGGTGCACCACCGCGCGCACCTCGCCCTGGTCCAGCAGTGCTGCCACCTCGTGGCCGCTGTGCAGCTGGCGCCGAATGGCGAAATGGGGGGAGCCGGCGAAGCGGGCGAGCAGCTCCCGCGCCTCGCGCCCGCCGTCCTCGTCCCAGACGGCGATGGGCACCCGCTCGAGTTCGAAGGTGGCGGCGTAGGCGAAGAGAAAGAGCTGCATCAGCGGCGGCGCCACCAGGATCAGGCGGGCCCTGCGGTCCTTGAGCAGAGCGCGCAATTCCTTGACGACCAGCGCCCACAGTCGGGTCACGCCAACCTCCGCGGCATGGCGCGCAGGGCGAGGGCGAGAAAGAAAAGTGCCTCGCCGGCCAGCGCGAGACCGTGGCGCGCCAACAGGGCGGGGACGTCGCCGGCGAGAAAGCCGGACTGGAGAAGCGCCACGAAGTGGCGCGCCGGGACCAGTTCGGCCACGAGGCGCACCGGCGCCGGCATGGCGGCCACCTCAAAGAGAAACCCCGAGAGCATGAAGGCGGGCAAAAAGGTGGCAAAGAGCGCCACCTGGGCGGCCAGGAACTGGCTGCGGGTCGCCGCCGAGATGGCCAGGCCCAGCGCCAGGCAAGCGAGCAGGTAGAGCGCCGCAACCCCGCCGAGCACCCCCAGGGAACCGCGCAGCGGCACCCCGAAAGCGGCCACCGCCGCGGCCACGACCACCGCCATGCTGGCCATACCCAGGGCAAAATAGGGCAACAGCTTGCCGGCGATCAGTGCGCCCCGTTCCAGCGGCGTGGCGAGCAGGGCCTCGAAGGTGCCCCGCTCCCACTCCCGGGCGACCACCATGGCGGTGAGCAGACTCCCGGTGAGGGTCATGACGATGGCCACCAGCCCCGGCACCAGGAAGTGGCGGCTTTCGGCCGCCGGATTGAACCAGATGCGCGGGACGAGCACCGCACCTGCGCGCCCCGCGGCCGCCCGCCAGTGCTCCCAGGCGCCTTCGACGTAACCGGCGACGAGCCGCGCCTGGTTGGCGTCGACCCCGTTCAGGTAGAGGGCAGCCGCCGTCTCGCCCGCCGCCAGCCGCTGTTCGAAGTCGGCGCCCAGCCAGAGGATCCCGTCCAACCGGTGCGCTAGGAAGTCCGCTTCCGCCGCCGCGAAATGGCGGTAGAGGACGGGGTGGAAGTACTCGGATTGGGCGAAGCGCGAGATCAGATCCCGCGCCGGCCCCCCGCTCGCTTCCACCACCAGTCCCAAGCGGACGTTGCGCGCATCCAAGGAGACCGCGTAGCCGAACAGCGCGAGCAACAGCAGGGGCATGGCGAAGGCGATGGCGATGCTGGAGGGATCGCGCACCACCTGGAGCGCTTCCTTGCGCAGCAGGGCGGCGAGCCTTCGCGCCCTCACGCCGCCTCCCGCCCGCGGCGGCTTTGCAGGAGCGCGACGAAGGCCTCCTCCAGACTCGCCGCGGCGGCGCGCTGGCGAATCTCGCCGGGCGTGCCGCAGGCGAGCGGCTCGCCGTCGGCCAGGATCAGGAGGCGGTCGCAGTACTCCGCCTCTTCGAGGTAGTGGGTGGTGACCAGCACCGCCACGCCGCTGTCCGCCAGGGCCGAGATCCAGCGCCACAACTCTCTGCGCATCAGGGGATCCACTCCCGAGGTGGGTTCGTCCAGAAAGAGCACCTCGGGTTCGTGGAGCAGGGCCACCGCCAGGGCGAGGCGCTGGCGGTAGCCGAGGGGCAGTGTGCCCGCCCGCTCTCCGGCCACCTCCTCCAGGCCGAAGGTGGCGAGCGCCCAGGCCCGCCGCGATCGGCGCCGCCGCCCGGTCAGGCCGTAGGCGCCGGCGAAAAAGTCGAGATTTTCACCGACCGCCAGGTCTCCGTAGAGGGAAAACCGCTGGGCCAGGTAGCCGATCCGCGCCCGCGCGGGGGCGCGGCGCAAGTCGCCGCCGGCCACGGACAGTCGCCCGCCGCTGGCCGGCATCAGGCCGCAGAGCATGCGAAAGAGGGTCGACTTGCCGGCGCCGTTGGCGCCCAACAGGCCGAACACCTCTCCTGGGCGCACGGTGAAGGAAACGCCCCGGACGGCCACGAAATCGCCGAAGCGCTTGACCGCTCCCTCCACCTCCACCGCCGGCCGCGAGGTGCGAGGGCGCGGCTCCAGGCGGGGCGGCGGCGGCACCGGGCGGTCGAGCAGGAGCACAAAGGCGTCCGCGAAGCGCGCCTGGGCGGGGGCGAGCCCCAGCCCGGGACAGCGCTGCCGCAGGCGTGCCGCCAGGGCGTCCGGCTGCCAGGAGCGGCGGGCGAGCAGGCGCAACCCATCGCCGTCGGGAGAAAGGTCGAGCAGTTCCGGGGCGCCGCTCAAAAGCCCTGCCAGCTCCCGCGGCGAGCGGCCCGTCGCCCGGGCGTGGAAGACCCGCCCGGCGAGCGCGGCGGTGAAGGCAGCGGGGGGTCCCGCGCCCAACAAGCGGCCACGCTCGAGCACCCAGGCGCGGTCGCAGCGCTCCGCCTCGTCCAGGTAACCGGTGCTGAGCAGGACGGCCGCGCCCTCGCGGGCGAGGGTTTCGATCATCGCCCACAGTTCGCGTCGCGAGAGGGGATCCACACCCACCGTGGGCTCGTCCAGAAGCAGGAGGCGGGGACGGCCCAGGAGGGCACAGGCCAGCGCCAGTTTCTGCTTCATGCCCCCCGATAGCCGCCCCACCCGCCGCACCGTGAAGGGCGCGAGCCCGGCGAGCTCCAGGGAGGCCTCCATCCGCCGTCGCCGCTCGGCGCCGCTCAATCCCCGCAGGTCGGCGTACAGCGCCAGGTTTTCAGCCACCGTGAGCTCTTCGTAGAGGCCGAAATGCTGGGGCATGTAGCCCAAGCGGGCGCGAACCTCGGTCCCTGCGGTCAGCGGATCGCGCCCGAACACCTCGAGCCGTCCCGCGTCCGGCGCCAACAGGCCCACGGCGAGGCGCAGCAAGGTGGTCTTGCCAGCGCCGTCCGGTCCCACCAGGCCGGTGACCGTCCCCTCCTCCACCCGGCCGTCGACGCCGGCGAGCGCGGTGATGGGACCGCGCTCACCGGAGAAGCGCTTGACGAGGCCTGCGAACGCCAGCGGCGGACTCACTCGCCCCCCTTCGCCGCTCCGCCGCAGCCCAGCGCCTGCGCCTCTCGCGGAAGGATGCGCACCGTGGCCGGCATGCCCAAGCGGAGCTCCCCCTCGTCGTTGCAGGCCAACACCCGAATCTGGTAGACGAGGCGCGTGCGCAGCTCCGGGGTCTCCACGTGGCGTGGGGTAAACTCGGCCACCGGGGAGACGAAGCCCACCCAGCCCGGGTAGCGCTTGCCGGGGAAGCTGTCGGTTTCGATCTCGGCGGCGAGCCCCGGCCGGATACGCCCCAACAGGGGCTCGGGCACCCAGGCGCGCACCCAGACCGGCTCCACCAGCGCCAGCCGCACCACGGGTGTGGTCGGCCCCACCAGATCGCCCACCTCCGCCAGCCGTTCGACCACCACGCCACTGACCGGCGCCACCAGTTCGGTGTCCGCCAGCGCTTGATCGATCTCGGCGAGAGCCGCTCGCGCCGCCGCCACGCCCGCCTTCGCCACCCGGGCTTCGGCTTCCGCCAGGTCGGCCTCTTCCCGGGCGGCAAGCCCGCGCTGGGCGAGTTTCGCCACCCGCCGGTGGGTAGCGGCGGCCGCCGCCGCCCGCGCCTCGGCTGCGGCCACCTCGGCGGCAGCCCTTTGGCGCTGGGCAAGGAGCCGTGCGCGATGTTGGCGGGCCACCACCTGACCCGCCTCCACCAGATCCCCCTCCTCGACCCACAGCTCCGCCAGGTGTTCGGCGGCCGGAAAGGAGAGGCGCACCTCCCGCCGCTCGACTGTGCCGTAAAAGACCGACTGATCGGCGGCCTCCAGGTTGCCCCCCACTTGCCGCCACTGCCAGGCGGCGCCGGCCACGACGACGGCCAGCGCGGCGCCGAGGAGCCTAGACTTTCCGAGCACTCAGGGCCACTCCCTGGGGACCGGCGACGAGTTCAGCACGCGGCACGTCCCCGGTCAACCGCCGGCAAAGGCGCCCCGCCCCACCGCAAGGCGGCGCGTGCAGGCCTCCACCGCCACGTTCAGCGCCGCCGTCACCGCGATCAAGAAGAGCGCCCGCGGCAGGCGCAACTCGGCGAAGGCCGTATCGATATAAAGCCCCAGGGTCCAAACTCCGAGAATCCCCAGGATGGCGCTTTCGCGCAGGATCACCTCGAAGCGGTAGGCGAGCAGGGCCGCCGCTCGCGGCCACAGGCGGGGTGTCATCTCGTAGGCCCACAGGTTCGCCGCCCGCGGGGCGTCGGGGCGAAGGGGTAGCCGGTCGGCCTCGCGCGCGCTCAGATAGGCGACGATGGCCGCGTTGTGGACGGCCAGGGCCACCACCGCGGGCAGCGCCGAAGGGCCGAGCAAGAGGAGCAGGACGAAAGCCAGGATCAGTTCCGGCGTGGCGCGCAGGAACAGCAGGAGCGCGTGGCCGGCGGGGGCGAGCCGCCGCGCCACCGCCCGACTGGCCAGTGGATAGAGGCCGAGGACCGACACCCCGGCCAAGGCGAGGGCCACCAGGGAGATGGCCAGGGTGCGGCCGGCGGCGGGCAGGGCCACCTGGAGCAGCTCCGCCCCATACCAGCGCAGCGCGCCGGACCAATCGCCCTCCCGCAATGGGGCGGGCCACAGGTCGTGGCCGAAAAACTGGCCGAGCAGCGAGGTCTGCAAGGGGGGGCTTTCCGGGAGCAGCCACCAGGCGGCGAGACACCACAGGGGCACCCAGGGCCGCGCCGCCCAGAAGCGAATGCCGGCCAGCAGCAGGTAAAAGGCCCACAGCAACCCCCCCGCCTCGGCGTAGTGGCCCTCCTTGAAGGCGCTCTCCAGATGGAATCCGAGGGTGGGCAGGCCGATGAAGCCGAGAATGGTGCTGGCGCGCAGGGCGCACTCGAAGCGGTAGCGCAGATAGGCCGCCGCCGACGGCCAGGCCTGGGCGGCAACCGCGTAGAGCCACCCGCTCGCCCCCCGTCCCGCCCAGCCGATGGCCCGTCCCGGCAAGGGCGACTGTTGGGCGAAGAGGTCGGCGAATACCCGGGCGAAGATGGCCGCATAGGGCACGGCGATGGCCAGCACCCCGGTGAGGGCGGAAAGCCCGAAGATCTGCATGAACAGAAGCCCCCAGAAGACCTCGTGGACGGCGCGCACGCAGGCGCACAGCCAGCGCACCGCCCACATCCGGTAGGCCAGGGCCAACGCCACCCCGGCGACGGCGGCGAAGGGGACGGCGGCAAAGGCGAAGGCGATGGTGGTGAGCAGCGCGCCACCCAGCTCGCGCCACTCCTCCACCCGGGGGACGGCGAGCCCGCGCGCCAAGCGTGCGAGTTCCGGCCAGGGGTCCTGGCGATGAACGGCCAGGTCCAGGGTGGGGAGGAGCAGAAGCGCCAGGGCGAGCGAGCCGAGACTCGCCGCGAGCACAGGCCGTCGGCCGAGGCGCTTCAGGAAGTCAGGAAACGCCGCCGCGATCAAGGTAGAAATCCGCCAAGAATCGCCGATCCAGGGCGGTGGCGGGCCGATCGAAGGCTAGCCGCCCCCCGGCGAGCCCCACTATCCGGTCGAAGCAGTCGAGGGCGAGGGCGGGGTCGTGGAGCGCCACCACCGCGGTGGAGTGACGCTCCAGCACCTGGCGCAACAACCTGCGCCCCTGTTCGGGATCCAGGTTGGATACCGGCTCGTCGCCCAAGAAGACGGGGCGGCGGCGGAAACAGGCGCGGCACAGGGCCACCCGCTGGCGCTCACCGCCCGACAACCGCCCCACCGGCTCGCGCCAGCGCCCGGCGAGGCCGAACTCCGCCAGCAGAGCGGTGACCTCCCGCCGCGGGGCGGGCAGCGGAAAGAACAGGTTCCACAGGTTGGCGAGAAAGGAGCGCTCCTCGAGCCGTCCCATGTAGACGTTGTGATAGACCGAGAGGGCGTCTACGAGTCCCAAGTCCTGGGGACAAAGGGCAGCCTCGTCCTCCAGGGCGCGGTGGAGCTCGGCGATGAGGGTGGATTTGCCGGCGCCGCTTGTGCCCACCAGCGCCACCCGCTCGCCAGCGCGCAGGGCGAAGGAGATCCCGCTCAGCACGGCGCGCTCGCCGCGCCGCACGCAGAGCTCGGAGGCGGCAAAGAGCAGGGTCACGGGAGGAGCCCGAGGGCTTCGGCGATCTCTTCGAGGGGGCGGTAGTCGGCGTCTTTGGCGGACACGAACCGGCGGCGGGGGAAGGCCGCCAGGATCGCCGGATCGTCCAGGGCGAGCAGGGCCTCGCGCACCCGTTTCGCGAACCCCTCGCCGAAGGTGGCGTCCACGTCGCCGCGGATCGTCCAGTGGTAATCCGGGTAGGGCGGCGTCTCCCAGATCACCTGCACCCGCCGGGGATCCACGCGACCCGCCGCCACCGCCTCTTCCCAGACCAGGTAGTTGACCGCCCCCAGCTGCCAGGCGCCGGATTGGACCTGGGCGATGGTCATGCTGTGGTCCCCGGAAAAGCCCACCCGGGAAAAGATCGCCTCGGGAGCGACGCCGAAGCGGCGGCGCAGGAAGTACTCCGGCATCAGGCGCCCGGAGGTGGAGGCCGCGGAGCCGAAGGTGAACGACAATCCCCGGATCCGATCGTCCAGCTCCGCCATCGGTTCGAGACCGGTCGAGGCGTGGGCGATGAAGTAGCTCTTGAAGGCGCGATCCTCTTCCCCCTGGGCGATGGCCCGGGCGTGTGGCACCAGTCGGCGCGCTTGGACCCCGGTGAGGCCGCCGAACCAGGCCAACTGCACCTGCCCCAGGCGGAAGGCGGTCACCGCCGCCGGATAGGACTTGACCGGCAGGTAGTCCACCTCCACCCCCAGGCGCTCTTCGAGATAGGTCGCCAGCGGGTTGAAGCGGGCGACCAGGCGCGACTCGTCCTCGTCGGGGATGGCAGTGAACGTCAGGGTGGCGGCCAGGACCGGAGCCGCCCACCAGCCGAGCAGCCAAAGGGAGAACCCTCTCTTCACGTCTTGCCTCCTGCGCTGAGAAATTCCGCCACCGCCTCCGGCCGACCGGCAAAGATGACCCGCTCCCGCTTGTTCGCCAATTGATAGTCGTACATGGGGTCGTAGTACTCGGCGAGCAAGAGCTCGATCCAGCGGCGGTGGAGCGCCGGATCGCCCCGCCGGTGGGCGGCCAGGGCCTCCTCGAGGAGGTGCGCCGCCCGGGCGTGGCGCTCGCCGCCCAACCGGCGGCGGATCCGCCCCAGGGCGGTGCGCAGGTGGTCGGCAAAGGCGGCAAACCCCGCCTCCTCGCCGCAGGCGGCCTGCCACTCCGTCAGGGGCGTCGAGGATATAGGCGCGGAAGGTGTGCTCCACGCGCTCCGCCAGGGGGCGCTCCACCACCACCAGCGGCGCTTCGGCCATGGCGGCGCGCAGCGGCAAGGGCAATGCGCAGCGGCCCACCAGCTTCCCCTCGTCCTCGAGGAGCACGGGCCTGTCCGGCCAGCGCGCGCCCGCCTTCAGCAGGGCGATGGCGAGGGCGTTCTCGAAGTCGATCTGGCTCGGTTGCCCCCCGGGCCGGCCGCCGAAGGCGCTGCCGCGGTGGCGAGCGAGCGCCTCCAGGTCGACTGCATTGGCGAGGCGGGCCAGCAGGGCGGTCTTGCCCGCCCCCGTGCGCCCGCCGATCAGGATCAGGGGGCGGGTGGCGCTCTCTTCCAGCACCCCCAGGAGGAAGCGGCGCATGGCCTTGTAGCCGCCGGCCACCCGCGGGTAGTCCACGCCGGCCTCGCGCAGCCACTCCTGGCAGATCTGCGAGCGCAAACCGCCCCGCCAGCAGTAGAGGAAGCCGTCGGGATGGGCGCGGGCGAAGGCCACCCAGCGCGCCACGCGCGCCTCCTTGACCGCGCCACACACCAGGCGATGGCCGAGGGCGATGGCCGCCGCCTGCCCCTGCCGCTTGTAGCAGAGACCCACCTGGGCGCGCTCCTCGTCGGTCAGCAGGGGCAGGTTGACGGCGGTGGGGAAGCTGCCGCGGGCGAACTCTGCCGGCGAGCGGGTGTCGAGCAGAGGGGCGTCGGACAAAAACAGGGCTCGATAGTCGGTGCTCTCCCTCATGGTCGCACTCGAACGCGCGGCCCGCCGCTTAAGACCTCCAGCCGGCCGATGCGGGCGGCCGGCGTGCCCGCCGCGGCGGCGATCTCCTCCACCCGGGACGCTGCCTCCGGCGCCGCGGCGATCAAAAGCCCACCGCTGGTCTGGGGATCGCACAGCACCAGGCGCACGCGCTCCTCCAGGGAATCCACCTCGCCGCCGTAGCTGGCCCAGTTGCGCTCGCAGCCGCCGGGCACCGCCCCGGCCGCCAGGTACTGGTCCACGCCGGGCAGGAGGGGGATCGCCGGCCAGTCCACCTCCGCGGCGAGGCCGCTGCCCCGGCACAGCTCGAGAAGATGGCCCAAGAGGCCAAAGCCGGTGACGTCGGTCACGGCGTGGACGCCGGCGACATCCCCCAGGCGCGCCCCGGCCCGATTGAGCCGGCACAGGCTGTCGCGCAGCGCCTGCCAGTGCTCGGCGGCGAGCAGGCCGCGCTTCAGGGCGGTGCTCAGAATCCCCGCGCCGAGGGGTTTGGTGAGGAACAGCAGATCGCCCGCCCGGGCGGTGCTGTTGCGCAGGAGCCGCTCCCGGGCCACCCGCCCGGTGACGGCGAGGCCGAAAATCGGCTCCGGTGCGTCGATGCTGTGGCCGCCCGCCAGGGGGATGCCGGCCTCCCGACAGATGGAGCGGCCGCCCGCCACCACCCGCCCGGCGAGCTCCGCGGACAGGCGCGCCGTGGGCCAGCCGAGAAGGGCGATGGCCATGAGCGGCTCGCCCCCCATGGCGTAGATGTCGCTCAGCGCGTTGGCGGCCGCGATGGCGCCGAAGTCGAAGGGATCGTCGGCGATGGGGGTGAAGAAATCGGCGGTGGAGAGGAGCACCTGCCCGTCGCCCAGGTCGTAGGCGGCGGCGTCGTCGCGGGTGTCGTTGCCCACCAGGAGCGCGGGGTGACCGTCACCGCCGCCCGCGGCGGCGAGGATCGAATCCAGGACCGCCGGGGCGATCTTGCAGCCACAGCCCGCCCCGTGGCTGAACTGGGTCAGTCGCGGTGCTTCTTCCATGGCTCCCCCGCTCGAGCGCGCCATTTTACCATCGGCGTATCCCCGCCGGAGGCGCCCTGTTATGATCGCCCCAACCACCTCCGGGGGGCTTGCCCATGTCCGACCCCGACGCGATCGTGCGGCAGTTCGTCGCCTCCTGGTCGAGTCTCGACCTCGACCGGATCCTCTCCTTTTTCACCGACGACGCCCTCTACCTCAACGTGCCCATGCCTCCCGCCCACCGCGGGAAAAAGGCCATTCGAGAAGCCATCGCGGGCTTCCTGGAGGGCGTCGAGGCGATGGAGTTCGTCATCCTCCACCAGGCGGAAAGCCCCCAAGGGGTGGTGCTCAACGAGCGCCTCGACCGCTTCCGCATCGACGGCCGTTGGCTGGAGTTGCCGGTGATGGGCGCCTTCGAGCTGCGCGACGGCAAGATCGCCGCCTGGCGCGACTACTTCGACCTGGAGCAGTTCACCGGCCAGCTGGGCCGCTGAGGGCGGGCGGCGCGCTCCCTCTCCGTCGCCCCCGCGACGTCGCCGTCGGCACCCGGCGGGGGGCGCCCGCCTCTCGCTAGCAGTGGAACTGAATCTGGGCCGGCTCGGCGACGATCTGCATCACCAGCGCGCCCAGTTCGCGGTGCGCGGGATGCTCCAGATAGGCGCGGTAGTCCGCCTCCGAATCGAAGTCCACGACGATGGCGTAGTCGAAGCGGCCGCTCGACAACCCGGCGTCGCTGCCGTGGCGGAGCTCGCGCACCTGGGGAATGGCCTTCGGCAGCGCGTCCAGGCGGGCGCGGATGCGCTCCACCAGCTCGGGATCGCGATCGGGCTTAAAGCGCAGGAGAATGACGTGGCGCAACACGGGAAATCTCCTCAGGTGCAGGCGGCGAAAACGCGCTGCCAGAATTCGGGGTCCGCGCCCTGGGCCTCGCGCACCAGTTCGTCGGCCTCGCACAGCGCGCGCACCACCTCCCGGTAGCGCTGGGGTTGGAACTGGTGCATGGGCAGGCCGATCTTCGGCTGGGTGGTGGAAAACCCGCCCTGCTCGATCACCAGGTCGAGGAATTTTTTGGCCACCGGCACGGCGCGGGCCTGCACCGTGGGACCAAAGGGGCGCGCGCCCAGGCGGATCTTGTCGGCCACCGAAGAGACCAGGTCGCCGTAGGGATAGAAGCGACCGGCGATGGACAGCTGGGCGGCGCCGGTGGCGAGCCAGTGGGCGAGCAGACAGCGGTCGATTTCTTCGGCGCTCATGGACGGACTCCTTGTGAGGCGGGTTGCGATGCACGGGGCCGGGCGCCTTCCAGGTGCCGCCGCAGGCGCGCCAGTTGCGCCGCCACCTCCGGGGGCACCGCGGTGCCCGCCGTCCCGGTGTAGAAAAACTCCACGTACGCTTCGTATTCGCGCAGGCAGACGGGGGCGGCGGGAGTGTCCGCATAGCTCAGGACACATTCCGCCAGATAGAGATCGGCCAAGGGAAAGAATCGGTACTCCAACAGGCGATCGGCCACGGCGAGCAGGTAGAGCCATTCCGCGGCGCGCCGGCGGTCCCCCTCCTCCTCGAAGGCCCGACTCAGCTCGGCGCGCAGCCACAAGAGGCGGGGGCGGGCGTTTTCCGGCAGGTAGACGTGGGCCAACCGCTCGTTGGGGGTGGTCTCGAGCCACCTCGCCGCCAGGGCCCGCAACGCCGCCGGGTCGGGATGGCTCCTGAGGTCGCGCTGCCGAGCGAGGTCCGCCACCCCCTCGCGCCAGGCCACCAGGTGGTTGCGCAGCATCGGGTGGGTTCCCGGGGCGCGGATGAAGCGGTCCAGGTCGGCCATCACCGCCCCGGGAGCACGGCGCACCAGGATCCCGGCGGTCAACAGCCGCTCGAAGGCGGTGAGGGTGCGGTCGTCATAGGCGAGCTGCGGCTGCGCCTCGAGCCAGCGGAGAAAGGCGCGCCCGCGCCTCCTCGTAGCGACGGGTGAGGAAGAGGTACTCGGCTTCCACCCAGGGGTCGCGCAGGGCGCGCCGCCCGGGGTCGGCGAAGCGAGCGGTGAGGCCGTCGCGGCTGTGGCAGGAAACGCAGCCGGCAAGGGCGCTGTGCAGCAGGTCGAGGGCGCGCTCGTCGCGGCCGGCTTCGAGCTCCACTTCCACCCGCGCCAGCTGGCCGGCCAGCGCCGCCGCCGAAATGCGCCCGACGGGGGGTGGCGTCGAGGACCTCTTCCACGGCGGCAAGATGGCCGCGCATACTCGCCACGGCCCCCGCCAGGCGCTGGCGCTGGCGGCCGTCGAGCTCGGGATCCGGCGCGTACACCAGGGGCATCACCACCCGCAGGTCGCGGGCGAGCCCCCGCATCTCCTCGCGCAGGTCCCGCTCCGCCAGCGCAAACGCGGCGGCGAGCCCCAGCAGAGCCGCGGCGAGCACCATCCACCGCCGTCCCATCGGGAAAGCTCCCGTCAATCGCGCATGGGGATGGCGAAGCGCTCGCAGTAGGCCCGGTAGCGCTCGCGGATCTGTTCCCGAGTCAGCCCGTAGTCCTCCAGGGCGTAGACGTGTTTGCCGAACTTGCCCTTGGGATTGGCGGCGAGATAGGCCTCCATCGCCCGCCGCGCCTGCGGCGTGAAGGGCTCGTCGAAGTGGGCGTAGATCCGCTCGATCTCGCCGATGGGATCGCGCATCACCGCTTCGTACTGGACGTCGAGGATCCGATCCTCGCCGTGGCGGGCGCGGAACGCCAGCGTCCGCTCGATCATCAGATCGAAAGTCTCCAATAAGCAATCGGCGATGGCCCGGGGATCCACGTGGTCGGTGAACATGGGCCTGACCGCCTTGAGCAGGCTGCAAGCGGAGGCCACCACCTCCACCGGATCGCGGTGGGTCATCACCAGCTGGGCGTCGGGGTAGACCTCCACCAGCGCTTCCAGATAGAGGGGATGCCAGGGATTTTTGAGGGTCCAACGCCCGGGCGCGTGGGC
The DNA here is from genome assembly GCA_026005035.1 of Porticoccaceae bacterium. Classification (GTDB taxonomy): domain Bacteria; phylum Pseudomonadota; class Gammaproteobacteria; order Pseudomonadales; family Porticoccaceae; genus BPKH01. Next base: position 60,829 of record BPKH01000001.1, read on the forward strand.
CTGGAGAAGTTGCAGGAAGCGCTTGTGGAAGCGAAAGGCCGGCAGGTAGTCCGCCTCGTAGAGGAACCACCGATGGTAGCTCGGCACGTGGTACATCGAGTCGAACACCTGGGAAACAAAGGAGGGCGCCATGGCGAACTGACACTCGGTGGGGCTGTCCGCCTCTTCGTAGTGGATGGCGGCGATGTGGGGGGTGTACTTGAGCGCCAGCTCCGTCTGCGCCTTACACCGCTCGTAGCGGGGCCCGGCGTGGAGCTCTTCCGGCCTGGGCGGCGGCACCGGATCGAAGGCCTCCCAGCGGAGGAAGCAACGGCGCGCCGGATCCACCGAAAGAAGATTGATCACCAGGGTGGTGCCGGTGCGCGGCAGGCCGAAGACGAAGAGCGGCCGCTCGATGGGGCGCGCCAGGAGCTCGGGATGGCGGGCGAGCCAATCCTCCACCTTGAGCCGAGTGGACAGATAGCCGATGAGGCTCTGGCGGACGCTCTGTTCGCCCCGCTCGTGGAGGCGCGCCTCGCGGTTGAGGGCATCCACCAGCCGCGCAAGCCCCTCGAGAACCCGTTCGTCCCCCAGCTCCGCGAGCCCCGTCTCGGTGCGGGCCGTAGCCAGCAAATCCTCGACCGACAGCGCCATCACTCCTCCCCCATTTGCGCGAAGGCGACATTGTAGGAGAAAGGGAGGGGCGCGCACCAGACGACAACGGCGGGAAACTGGTGCCCGGGGTCGGATTCGAACCGACACGGAGCGATCTCCGGGGGATTTTAAGTCCCCTGCGTCTACCCTTTCGCCACCCGGGCGCGGGAGGCATGGTAGTCGCCCCCGAGCCTTCCCGGCAACGGCGCACCGCCGCGCGGCGGCAACCAGTCGGCGAGAAGCCGTGGCCTGGACGAAGGCGCGCTGTCCCATCGTCCCGTTCAGGACCTGGGGACCGCTCACCGGTCCTCGGGTGGCCGCCCCCGGATTCCGCTTCGCTCCATCCGGGCTACGAGATCACTCGGGTTCGCCCGGCCCCGCTGCTTGTCCATTACCCGAAGATCAGCGCCCGTCTCGACCCATCAACGCCTGACGGCCGTCTGAACCGAGGCGCGGCACCGCCGCGCGGGGGCACCCAGACGACAAAAAGGGGAGCACTGGGCTCCCCAAGCGTTGCCAGGAGGAGGAAAGAGTCAGCGGCGACCGCCGCCCCGGGCCAGCCGACGGGCTTCGTCCAAGGCGATGGCACCGCCCAACAAACCACTGACGATGAGCATGAGATAGGTGATGGCCATGGGCGCCTCCGCTTCCAGATCCTGTTGGCGAAAACCTTAGCAGCCGCGCACTCATGATTGAAATGTATTGTTATCATTTTATACATAAATTTTATTCATGTTATGCCGCCGCGAACCGGCCGCCGTCGACGTCCTCGCTCGCCCGCAAAGCGGGCCGTCCCGCCTTCCGCTGGACCCGCGAAACGGAGCAAAACAAAAAAAGAGGAGCCCAAGGGCTCCTCAAGGCTTTTCCAGGGGGGTAGGAACTGTGAAGGTCCGCTTGGGATCGCCTTCACGAACAACACTATAGCGGCTGCCCTTTCATGATTGAAATGTATTATTTTTATTTTTTGAATAACTTAGGTTCATGAATTGGAGGGACAAACGGCGACCGCCTTGGGCCGAAAGCGGTTGCCGTTCTCGTCAGGGGGAAATTGGAGGCGCGGGTCGGAATCGAACCGGCGTATACGGAGTTGCAGTCCGCTGCATCACCACTCTGCCACCGCGCCAAAGCGTGGCTCCAAGGGCCGTGGCGGCCCCGGAGGGGCGGTATTCTAGGAGAAAGCCGCAGCGATTCAAAGCCCGCCAGGGGGCGGCCTGCGGACGAGGTCGGGCCAGGCCACCTTGAGGTAGACACTGGCCGTCCAAAGGGTGAGCCCCGCCGCCAGGTAGAGAAGTGTCAGGCCGGCAGCGCCAAGGAATCGGGAGGGACCCGCGGCGACGCCGGGTTCGGCCATCAGGAGCATGGCGATGGCCGCCATCTGGAAGGTGGTCTTCACCTTGGCGATGCGCGACACCGCCACGCTGGTCCGGCGGCCGAGTTCGGCCATCCACTCCCGCAGCGCCGAAATCAGGATCTCCCGGCAGATGATCACCATCGCCGGCGCCGCCACCCACAGGGAGGGGCGGCTCTCCACGACCACGAGCAGCGCCACCGCCACCAGCAGCTTGTCCGCCACCGGGTCGAAAAAAGCGCCGAAGCTGGTTTCCTGGCCCAGGCGGCGCGCCAAGTAGCCGTCGAACCAATCGGTGGCCGCCGCCAGCAAGAAGAGCAGGCCGGCGGCCAGGTGGGCGCCCGGCAGGGGCAGGTAGTAGACCACCACCAGGAGGGGAATCAGCGCGATTCGCAAAAGCGTCAGGCGATTGGGCAGGTTGCACATGACGGCCCCTTCCAGGTGCCCCGACCGAGGCTCGCGCGGCAGTGTACAACGCCGCTCACTCGCCGTGCAGAGCCGCGTAGATCGCTTCCGCCACCTTGCGGTCGATGCCCGGCACGCGCATCAGGTCGGCCACGCTGGCCCTCGCCACCTCTGCAAAGCCACCGAAGTGGCCGAGCAGCCGTCGCCGCCGCACCGGCCCCACGCCGGGAATGGCCTCCAGCGGGGAGGTGCGGCGCTTGCGGTCTCGCCGGCGGCGATGGCCGGCGACGGCGAAGCGGTGGGCCTCGTCGCGCACCTGTTGGACGAGCAGCTGCGCCGCGGAGGGCAGGCGCACCTCGCGGCAGTGCCCGCCGCGGTCCAGATGGAAGCTCTCCCAGCCGGGCCTGCGGTCGGGACCTTTGGCGACGCCGAGCAGGGGCAGCTCCGCCAGGCCGAGCTCGGCGAGCACTGAGCGCGCCCGCGCCACCTGACCCCGCCCGCCGTCCACCAGCAAAAGATCGGGCAGCTTTCCCTCCCCCGCGATGAGCCGGCGAAAGCGACGCCGCAGCGCCTGCGCCAGGGCACCGTAGTCGTCGCCGGGTGCGACGCCGGCGATGGCGAAGCGCCGGTAATCGGCTTTCACCGGCCCTTCGGCGTCGAACACCACGCAGGAGGCCATGGCTTCCTCTCCCGCGCTGTGGCTGATGTCGAAGCATTCCAGGCGCCCGATGGGCTTTTCCAGCCCGAGGGCGCGCGCCAGCGCCTCGAGGCGCTCGGCGCCGCGGCGCGCCGCCGCCAGTCGGCCCTCCAGGTTTTCCCGCGCGGCGCGCTCGGCCAGTTCGCACCAGCGCGCCCGCACCCCCCGGGGGCGGGCCACCACCCGCAGGCGGCGCCCGCGGCTCGCCTGGAGAGCGGCGGCGATGAGCGATCCCTCGAGGTCCGGCACCCGGCACAGGAGTTCCCGCGGCAGGTCGCGCTCTTGGCCCAGGTAGTACTGGGACAGGAACTGGGTCAAGAAGAGGGCCGGCGCCTCCTCCAGCGGCAACCGCTGGTGGTAACTGCGCGAGCCCACCACCCGGCCGCCGCGCACGTAGAGGAAGTGGACGCAGGCGTCGTTCCCCTCCAGGGCCGCGCCCACCACGTCCACGTCGCCGCCACGGGCCTCCACCACCTGCTGGCGCTGCAACTCCCGCAGGGCCGCCAGCTGGTCGCGGAGGGCCGCCGCCCGCTCGAATTCCAGCGACTCGGCGGCCTCGGCCATGCGCCGCTCGAGGTCGCGCAAGACGCGATCGCTTCTGCCCTCGAGAAAGAGCCGGGTGTACTCCACGTCGCGGGCGTAGTCCGCCTCCGCCACCAGGCCCACGCAGGGAGCGGTGCAGCGCCGGATCTGGTACTGCAGACAGGGACGGGTGCGGTTGCGGAACACCGAGTCCTCGCACTGCCGGACGCGGAAGGTCTTCTGGAGGAAGACCAGGCTCTCGCGCACCGCCGCCGCGCTGGGATAGGGGCCGAAATAGCGCCCCGGCGCCCGCTTGGCGCCCCGGTGCAGGGCGAGGCGCGGAAAGGGCTCGCCCTCCGACAGGTACAGATAAGGGTAGGACTTGTCGTCGCGCAGCAGGACGTTGTAGGGCGGGCGGTACTGCTTGATCAGGTTCTGTTCGAGGATCAGCGCCTCGGTCTCCGAATCGGTGACCGTCACCTGCACTGAGGCGATGCGCTCCACCAGGGCGCGCGTCTTGGGCGGCAGCGCGCGGCTTTGGAAGTAGCTCGACACCCGCTGGCGCAGATCCCGCGCCTTGCCCACGTAGAGCACCTTCCCCTCGGCGTCGAGCATCTGGTAGACGCCGGGGCGGCGCGTGAGGGTGCGCAGAAAGGGCTTGGGATCGAAGGGTTCGGTCACACCACCTCCTTGGGATCCACCAGACCGTGCTTGACGGCCAACAACGCCAATTCGACGTCGTTGTGGACCCCGAGTTTCTCGTACAGGCGATACTTGTGGGTAGCCACCGTCTTGGCGCTCAGGTGGAGCAGGCGGGCCACATCCTGGGTGCGATGCCCGCTGGCGACCATCAACGCCACCTGGAGCTCCCGCTCGGACAGGCGAGCGAAGGGGGAGGCGGCCCCTTGGGCGGCCAGCTCCCAAGACAGAAGCGACCCGGCGATGCGCGGGCTGACGTACAGGCCACCGCCGACCACTGCCTCGAGGGCGGTGGCGATCTCCTCGGCGCTGGCGTCCTTGGTGATATAGCCCGCCACGCCCGCCTTGAGCAGTCGGCGCGGGTGGACGTCGTCGCAGACGGCGGTGACGATCACCACCCGGCTGCGGCTGCCCGAGGCGATCAGCCGGCGGGTCGCCTCCACACCCCCCATGCCCGGCATGCGAATGTCCATCAGCACCACGTCGGGATCCAGGCGGCGCACCTGTTCGAGGGCCTCCTCGCCGCTGCCCGCCTGGCCGAGCACCACGACGCCGGGGATCTCCTCCAGGGTGCTGCACAGCCCGATCCTCACCAGGGGATGGTCGTCCACCACCAACACCGAAATCACGCCCGAGACCTCCAGTGGCGGCGAAAGGTGACGCTGATCCGCTCGCCGCAGGGATGGCGCTCCTTGGGAACGCGGTGCTGCCAGTGACGCTGCAGCGCCCCGGCCATCAGCAGCAGGGAGCCGGAGGGAAGTTCGAGGGCGAAGCGCACCCGGTGGTCGTCTTTGCGCCGCAACTCGAACCTGCGCGTCTCGCCCAGGCTGAGGGCGGCCACCACCGGCTCCGGTCCGAGCTCCCGCTCGTCGTCGGCGTGCCAGTCCACCGAGTCGCGCTCGTCGCGGTAGAGGTTGAGGAGGGCGCAGTCGAAGCGCTCGCCGGTGGCCTCCTCAACCCGGGCGCGCAACCAGGCGAGGGCGGGGGAAAAAGGGGCGGCGGACGAGGCGCGTCCCCGAGTAGCCGTACTCCCGCCCCGGCTCACCGTACCAGGCGTTGAGGCGGGGCACTTCGAGCCAGCGCCCGGCGATGCGGATGCGGCTCCTCTCCCAGTGGGCGCGCCGGCGCAGGGCGCGGAAGGCGCAGCCAGCCCGCTCCGGCGACAGGAAGGCCGGCCACCAGCGCAACTCGCCGCCCGGCAGCAGGATCCGCTCGCCGGCGGTTTCAACGAGCATCTCCACTATCTCCGACCCCCACGGGCACCGCCTCGAGCTCCAGGGCCACGCCGCAGCGCGCCTCCACGTCGGCGGCCAGCTCCGCGGCGAAGGCCACCAGCCCCTCACCGGTGCCTCCGCCCAGGTGGACGAGCACCAAGGGTTGCCGATCATGCACCGCATAGGAGCCGCACCGCCGCCCCTTCCACCCCAGCCGGTCGAGGAGCCAAGCGGCGGGAACCTTTACCCGCCCGTCACCGGTGGGAAAGCGCGGCAGCCCGGGCCAGCGGCGGGCGAGCAGCGCCGCCTGGCGCTCGTCCAGGAGGGGGTTTTTGAAAAAGCTGCCGGCGTTGGGCAGCTCGGCCGGATCGGGCAGCTTGGCGCGGCGCAGCGCCGCCACCGCCCGGGCGACCGCCCGCGGGTCCGCGGGGCGCCCGGCCAGGGCCGCGGCCACCTCGGGGTGGGAGAGGTTGACGGCGGGCGTGCGCGACAGGCGCAGAAACACCCGCCAGATCACCGTCCGGCCGCGCAGCTCGCGGCGGAAGAGGGAGTCCCGGTAGGCCAGGCCGCAGGCCGCGGCGGGCAGGAAGCGCAGCCGCCCGCTGGCCACATCCACCACCTCCACCCCCACCAGGCGATCGGCCAACTCCACGCCGTAGGCGCCGATGTTCTGAATGGGAGCAGCCCCCACGGTGCCCGGAATGGCGGTGAGGTTCTCGAGGCCGTACCAGCCCTCCGCCAGGGTCTCCTCCACCAAATTCGCCCAGGACTCCCCCGCCGCCACCGCCAGTACCAAGGAGTCGCCATCGCCGTCCACCCGCTCCCGGCCGCGGTTGGCCATCTGGATCACGAGTCCCGGCACGCGGGAGAGAAAGACGGTGTTGGAGCCCGCCCCCAACACCGTGATCGGCAGGTCGCGCGCGGCGGCGAAAGCGAGGGCCTCCCGCAGCGCCCCCAGGGTGGCCACCCGGCAAAAGTAGTCCGCCCGCGCCGGCAGGCGCAGGGTGTTGGCGCCCTCCAGGGAAACGTCGGTGGCGATGGCGAGTCGGCCTTCAGCGCAGGTCATGGTGGCGCAGGTGGCGGAGTAGCCCCTCGGCACCCCGCTCGATCAGGTCCAGGACGCGCTCGAAGCCCGCCGGACCGCCCCCGTAGGGATCGGGCACCTCCTCGAGACCGCGCACCCCGGCGAAATCCAGAAACAACCCCAGGTGACCGGTGAAGCCGGGCGGCTTGAAGGCCTCCAGCGCCGCCAGATTGTGCCGGTCCATGGCCAGCAGGTAGTCGAACCGCTCGAAGTCGGCCGGCTCCACCTGGCGGGCGCGGAGGTGGCCGATCTCATAGCCGCGCGCGCGGGCGGCGGCGACGGCGCGCGGATCCGGGGGCTTGCCCACGTGCCAGGGACCGGTGCCGGCGGAGTCGACGCGCAGCCGATGGGCGAGCCCCGCCTCGGCCGCCAGGCGCTCGAACACCCCCTCGGCGGTGGGCGAGCGGCAGATGTTGCCGAGACAGACGAACAGCACCCCCACCGGCTTCACCGCGCGCCCTCCAAAAGTCTCCGCACCCGCTCGAGATCCGCCGGCGTGTCCACCCCCGCCGGCACCGCCTCGCAGGCGTCCACCACCAGGAGCGGCACGCCGTGGTGGAGAAAGCGCAACTGCTCGAGGCACTCCAGCGACTCCAGGGGAGCCGGCGGCCAACCGACGAAGCGCTCGAGCGCCTCCCGGCGATAGGCATACAGCCCCAAATGGCGCAGCGGGCGGGCCGCCGCCGGCCACTCCACCGGAGGCGCCTCGGGGCGGTCGCGCCACCAGGGGATCGGCGCTCGACTGAAGTAGAGGGCGAAGCCCCGCGCGTCCCGCACCACCTTGACCACGTTGGGATCCCAAAGCGCCTCGCGGCTCGCCAGCGGCTCGGCCACCGTCGCCGCGGCGATCCCAGAGTCGGCGGCGAGCGCCGCGGCCAGCTGGGCGATCACCCGGGGGGGCACCAGGGGCTCGTCCCCCTGGACGTTGACCACCACCGCCTCGGGGGGCAGGTCGAGCCGCCGCACCGCCTCCAGGACGCGGTCACTGCCCGAGGGGTGATCGGCGGCGGTGAGCAGCGCCTCACCCCCAGCGCGCGCCACCGCCTCGGCGACGGCCTCGTGGTCGGTCGCCACCACCACCCGGGCGGCGCCGCTGGCCCGCGCCCGCTCCCAGACGTGGACCACCAGCGGCCGGCCGGCGATCTCGGCGAGCGGCTTGCGGGGCAGGCGCGTGGAGCCCAGCCGGGCGGGAATGACAACGGTGAAAAGTGGCGCCATGGAAGATGCTCGCCGCGCAGGAGGGGCCATTTTACTGCGCGGGCGCGGCATCGGGCTCGCGGGTGGCGATGCGCAGCCGGGTCAGGCCGGCGCGGCCAGCGGCGTCCATGGCGGCGACCACCGCCCGGTGGGGCGCCTCGCCGTCGGCGACGATGAGCACCGGCTCGTCGGGGCCGAGCGACTCCCGGCGGAGCGCTTCCACCAGGGTCTCCACCCGGCGGTTGACCAGGGCCTTGCCGTTCACCGCGTAGCTGCCATCCCGCGCCACGCGGATCTCCACCCCCTGCTCCTGGGGAGGCGGCGCCTCGCCCTGGGCCTCGGGCAATTGCAGCTCGAGGCGGGTCTCCCGGGTAAAGGTGGTGGAGACCATGAAGAAGATGAGCAGCAGAAAGACCACGTCGATGAGCGGCGTGAGGTTCACCTCACCGTCCCGCCGCCGGCGGCGCCGCCCCTTCACCCGCGCACTCCGGCCCCCTCCAGGGGGCGGTCGCCGTGGATGGCGTCCACCAAGCGCAACGCCTGCTCTTCCATGGCCACGGCGTACTCCTCGATGCGCCGCTCGAACAGCCGCAGGAAGACCACCGCGGGGATCGCCACCGTGAGTCCCGCCGCGGTGGTGATCAGGGCCTCGGAGATCCCCCCGGCGAGCACCGCCGTGTTGCCGGTGCCCTGCAGGACGATGGCGGTGAACACCTCGATCATTCCCACCACCGTGCCGAGCAATCCGAGCAGGGGGGCCACCGAGGCGGCGATGGAGAGCACGTCCAGGTAGCGCTCCAGCTCGTGGACCACCAGGTTTGCCGCCTCCTCGATGCTGTCTTTCATCACCTCCCGTCCGGCGGCGGCGTTGGCCAACGCCGCGGCGAGCACGAAGCCCAGAGGGGAGGAGGCGCGCAGCTCCACCAGCCGCTCCCGGTCCAGCCGACCCTGTTTGAGGGCGCTCCAGACCTGCCCGAGGAGTCGGGGCGGCAGCACCTTGCCCCGGCGCAGCACCCGCAGGCGGTCCACCACCACGGTGACCACGGCCACCGAGCAGGCGAGGATGGGGATCATCAGCCATCCCCCGGCGACGAGGATCTCGAGCACCTTGGTCTCGCGGAAGGGGAAGGGCGCCAACTTTATCACAGCCTCCCGGAGGGCCTAAGGGGCGGCCACTGGTGCCAATAGCGGCGCGCTCCCTGCCGGGCGGTGGCCACCGCTAGCCGCCCGTCCGGGCCGAGCCGAAAGCGCACCGCCCCCACCCTGGCGGTGTCCCAGGGGACGGCGCCCACCGCCGCGGCGCGGGCCAGCACCTCGGGGTGGGGGTGGCCGAAGCGGTTGTTCCAGGCGGTGGAGAAGACCAGGTGCCGCGGCCGCGTCGCGGCCAGCCAAGGCGCCGTGGTGCTGAAACGGCTGCCGTGATGGGCGGCCACCAGCACCGCAAGCCCCGCGGGCAACACGGCGGCGTGCGCGAGCGCCCGCTCCACCCCGGGGCCGATGTCCCCCGGCAACAGCGCCGCGAAGCCCGGTGCCCGCACCAAGAGCACGCACGATCGGTCGTTGTCGTCCCGGGGCCGCCCGTCTCCGGGCGGCCAGAGGATGCGAAAGTCCACCCCCTCCCAGCGCCACCGCTGCCCGGCCCGGCAGGGGTTCGCCCGGAGTGTCGCCGGCAGGGACTCCGGCTGTCCGGCGAGCACCGCGCCGACGGGCAAGCGCCGGGCGAGGCCTTCGGCACCGCCGGCGTGGTCGAGATCGGCGTGGCTGACCACCAGCAGGTCCACGCGGCGCTGGCCGAGGGTGGCCAGATAGGGCGCCACCACCGCCTCTCCCAGATTGAAACCACCCGGCTCCCCGTAGCCCACGTCGTAGACCAAAACCCGCCGCCCCACCCGCACCACGGCGGCGAGCCCCTGCCCCACATCCAAGAGGGTGAGCTCCACCACCGCCGCCGGCGCCGGGCGCACCAGGAAGGCGGCCAGCAAGAGAGGTGGAGCCAGGCGCCGCGCGGCGAGACCGGCGGATGACAGCCACGGCAACAGTGCGGCCGCCAGAAAGCCGGCCACCCACAAATTGCGCGCGGGCAAGGCGGCGCCCAGCGCCGCGTCGGGCAGCCGCTCGAGAAGCCCCATGCCCCACTCCAGCTGGCGCGCGGCCAGCCGCCAGGCCCAGTCTCCCGGAAGGCCGGTCAATTCCAGCAGGGCGCCCAGCAGGGCGAGGGGCACCACCAGGAAGGAGACCCAGGGCACCGCCACCAGGTTCACCGGCACCGCCCACGGGGTCGCACTGCCCTGGAAATAGACCAAGAGCGGGGCCAGCGCCAGGGCGACGGCGAGCTGCGCCTCCACCAGGGCGCGCAGCCAGCCGACCCCGGAGGGGCGGGCGAAGCGTGCGAGCAGCGCCGCCACCGCGGCGAAGGAGAGCCAAAAGCCGGGCTGGGTGCCCGCCAGGGGATTGGCCGCGGCCACCCCCGCCAGGGCCGCCGCGAAGAGGAGCCAGGGGTCGGCGCGCCGCCTGAAGCTCACCGCCAAGGCCGCCACCGCGGTCATGATCAGGGCGCGCCGCGCCGGGATGCCGAAGCCCGCAAGCAGCGCGTAGCCCGCGGCGGCGGCGATGGCGAAGGGCACGGCCACCACCCGCGCCGGCGCCAGCACCCCGGCCGCTGCGGCCAGGTGGCCGAGGCCGAGACCGACGCCGAGGCCGAGGCCCGCCGCCAAGCCCACGTGCAGGCCCGAAACCACCGCCAAGTGGACGGTGCCGCTCTGCACCAGCAACCAACGATCGGCGGGCGACAGCCCGGAGCGGTCCCCCAGCACCAAGGCGGCGAGCAGCGCCCTGCCCCGCTCGGCGGCGCCGGGGAGCTCGGCGATCTCCCGGGCGAGGCGGCCGCGGAGGGCGGCGAGGGGCGCCGCCGGGGCTCCGTCCAGGCGGCCATTGGCGCGGGAGGCGCGCACGTAGCCCGTGGCGTCGACCCCCTCCGCCAGGAGCCAGGCCGCGCGGTCGAACGCGCCGGGATCGTGGTGGGCGCGGATCGCCCGCAGGCGCACCGCAAGCCGCCACCGCTCGCCCGGCTGCGGGCGCAGCTTGGGGTCGTAGGCGGTGAGTCGGAGCCGGCGCAAGGGCGGCAGCGCCCCGGCCGCCTCCAGGGACTCCACCGCCAGGGTGAAGGAAGTGCGCCGCTCATCCGCCTGGGCGAGGGAGACCACCCGGCCCTCCACCAGGGCGTCGCTCCGGTCGAGGGCGAGGGGCAGGCGGTGGGCCAGCTGCCAGTGGCCCCAGCACGCGCCCCAACTCAAACCGGCGAGCAGCGCCGCCAGCGGGCGGGTGGTCCGGGGCACCGCCAGGGCCGCGGCGGCCGCCGCCATCAACCCCAGGGCAGCCGGTTCGGGAAGGGCGGGCAAGAGGGCGTGGCCGAGGGCGCCGGCGGCAAACAGGGCGAAGAGCGCGGCCATGGGACTTCCTTGTCGCGGGCCGAAAGCCATTATAGGCTTTCGCTTTCCACCGGGTGGCGAGGGGGGAGCGTGGCGCTCGGCGAACCGCTTCCGGCCGGAGGTGGGCCATGACCACCGCCCTGGTGCTCTCGGGTGGCGGGGCGCGGGGCGCCTATCAGGTCGGGGTGCTCAAGGGGGTGGCGGAGCTCGTCCCGTCGGGCAACCCCTTTCCCATTCTCTGCGGCACCTCCGCGGGGGCCATCAACACCCTGGGGCTTGCCGGGCGGCCGGGATCCTTCGCTGCGCGGGTGGCCAGCCTCGAGAAGATGTGGCGCGGCCTGACGGCGGAGAAAATCTACCGCACCGACCTCGCCGGCGTGGCGCGCAACAGCTGGCGGCTGCTGCGCGCCCTGGCGGCCGGGCGGGAGCGGCCGCGCAAAGCGGTGGCGCTCCTCGACAACTCGCCCCTGCGGCGACTGCTCGCCTCCTACGTGAGCTTCCGCGAGGTGGACCAGTCGATCGCCTCCGGCTACTTGAGCGCGGTGGCGATCACCGCCATGTCCTACAGCACGGGGCTTTCCACCACCTTTTTCCAGGGCGAGCACCCCAATTGGCAGCGCTTCCGCCGCCGCGGCGTGCGCACCGCCCTCACCCTGGACCACCTGATGGCCTCGGCCGCCATCCCCACCCTCTTCCCCCCGGTGCGGATCGGCAACCGCTTCTACGGCGACGGCGCCCTGCGCCAACTCAAGCCCTTGAGCCCCGCGCTCCACCTGGGCGCGGAACGGTTGTTCGTCATCGGCGTGAGCGACAATCCCCGCCACGCCCCTTTCAACGCCTACGACCCCTGGCCCCCCACCCTCGCCCAGATGATCGGCCACATGCTCAACAGCGCCTTCATCGACGCCATCGAGGCCGACCTGGAAACCCTGCGCTCCATCAACCAGATGGCCGGCGTCATGCGCCGCGCAGGAATCGGTGCGACCCTTCCCTACCGGGAGATCGACGTGCTCGCGGTGAGCCCTTCGCGTCCCATCAACGAGCTGGCGGAGCAGCACCTCCGGGAACTGCCCGGCACGGTGCGCGCCTTTCTGCGCTTGGTGGGGGCGGAGACCCCCGGCGGCGGCACCAGCTCGGCCAGCTACCTGCTCTTCGAGCCGGGCTTTCTGGGGGAGCTGATCGACCTCGGCTACCGGGACTGCCTGGCGCAGGCGGACGAGGTGCGCGCCTTTTTCGCCGCCGCCGGCGAGGTGCCCTCCGCCCGAGCGCACTGAACGCCGCACCGCCTTCACAACGGCGCCTGGAGCAGCCCACAACGCGGCTGGAGTGGAAGAAAATCCGGGCGACGCTGCCGACCCCTTCCCCAATGGCACGACCACTCCATCCGCGGAAGTGACTGGCGCCCCCCTCCCCTTCAGGGCATAATGTCGCCGCCTGCGCCCCCCGCCGCGCCCATGCCGAGACAGTTCCTGCGCCGCCATCTGCCCCGCCCCGGCCGCCATTCCGCCGGCCGCTGGGCGCGCTGGCTTCCGTCCTGGCGGGCAAGCCCGCAGCTCTTCCACCTCAACCGCCGCTCGGTGTCCCTGGCCTGCGGCGCCGGTGTCTTCTGCGCGCTCTTGCCCGTGCCCGGCCAGACCTTCGCGGCTCTGCTCCTGGCCCTGGTCCTGCGCTGCAACCTGCCGCTGGCGGTCGCCCTCGTATGGCTCACCAACCCCTTGACCCTCTCGCCGGTCTTTTGGCTCACCTTCGAGTTCGGGCGCTGGTTGCTGGGCAGCCCGCCGGTGGAGCTGCGCCTGTCCGGCGACTGGAACGACCTGATCCACCAGGGCGAGAGCGTGCTCCTCCCCCTGTTCGCCGGCAGCCTGACGGCGGGCTTGGTCCTGGGGATCGCCCTGGGATGCGCCGTCCACCTCTGGTGGCGCTGGGAGGTGGTGCGCCTGTGGCGCGAGCGCGCCCGGCGGCGGCCGCGCCCTACTCGTAGCGCAACTCCCGAGCCGGCCGCACCCGGGCCGCGCGCCACGCGGGATACAGCGTAGCCAGTAGGGTCAAGGCAAAGCCCGCCCCGGCCACCGCCAGGACGTCGCCCCAGCGCAGATCGCTCGGCAGGTAGTCGATGGGGTAGATCTCGGCGCTGAGAAACTGGACGCCCAAGGTCTCCTGGAGCCAGGCGGCGAGCCGGGGCGCCGCCCAAGCCAGGGGCGCCCCCAGGGCCACGCCCAACAGCGAGCCGAAAAACCCGATCAGCGCACCCTGGACCAGAAAGACCGCCACCACCTCCCCCGGCGTGGCCCCCAGGGTCTTGAGAATGGCGATGGCGGGTCGCTTGTCGGCCACCCCCATCACCATCATGGCCGCCACGTTGAAGGCGGCGATGGCCACCACCAGGAACACCAGCAAGCCCACCAGTTCGCGGGACAGGCGGATCGCCTCGAAGAGGTTGCCATGGCTCTCGAACCAGTCCCCCACCCGCAGGTCGGCGGGCAGGATGGCGGCCAGCTGGCGGCTGAGGTGGCGGGCGGCGAAGGGCTCGGCCAAGCGCACCCGCAGCCCCTGGGGCGCGGCGTCGAGTCCCGCCAGGCGGCCGGCGGCGGCCAGGGGCGCCACCACCAGCGCCTGGTCCTCGGCGGTGTGGGTCTCGAACAGGCCCGCCACCGCGAAGCTCGCCACCGCGGGGGGCAGTTCCCTTCCCCCCGCGCTGCCGCGGGGAACGATGAGGGCGACCCGCGCCCCCGGTTCGAGGCCGAGCCTGCGGGCGAGCAACTTGGAGACCAGCACCTCGTCGGCGCCAAGTCGCGCGAAGGTCGGCCCCAGGGCGGCGGCCAGCACGGGCTCCACGTCGTCGTGGTCGAGCCCGAGCACCTCCACCGCGGTGGCCCGCGTGCCCCGCACCAGCAGGCCGTAGACCCGGGTGAAGGGGTGGGCCTCCTCCACGCCCGCCATGCGCTCGAGCTCGCGGCGCACCCCTTGCCAGCCCTCGAGACCCCCTGCCTGGGAGAGCTCCAGGTGGGGGACCAGGACGAGGATCCGCTCGCGCAGGGCGCGCTCGAAGCCGTTCATCACCGCGAGCACCAGGATGAGCAAGGCCACACCGGCCACGAGTCCCAGAACGGCAAGGGCGGAGAGAAAAGAGGCGAGCCGGGAGCGCTCTGCGCCCGCGAAGTAGCGCCGCCCGAGCCAGAGAACGAAGGGTTCAGCCACCGGGCGGCTCCGGCACCAGCCGCCCCCCCTCCAGGCGGAGGATGCGGTCCATCCGCGCGGCGATGGCACCGTCGTGGGTCACCACCACGAAGGCGATGCCCGACTCGCGGTTGAGCTCGAGGATCAGCTCCAGCACCCGCGCCGCCGTCGCCGGGTCCAGGTTCCCGGTGGGCTCGTCCATCAGCACGCAGTCGGGCCGGGTGGCCAGCGCCCGGGCGATGGCCACCCGCTGCCGCTCGCCGCCCGAGAGGGCGGCCGGCCGGTGGTGGAGGCGCTCGCCGAGCCCCACCCGCTCCAGGAGCTCCCGGGCGATGGCCGCGGCTTCGCGCCATCCCAGGCCGCGGATCAGGTTGGGCAGGGCGACGTTCTCCAGGGCGGAGAACTCGGCGAGCAGGTGGTGAAACTGGTAGACGAAGCCCACGTGGGCGTTGCGCAGCCGGGCGCGCTCGGATTCCGACAGGGGGGCCCAGGAGCGGCCGCAGATCTCCACCACCCCTCGATCGGGATCGTCGAGCCCCCCCATCAGGTTGAGGAGCGTCGACTTCCCCGAGCCGGAGGCGCCCACCACCGCCACCCGCTCGCCGTGCGCCACGGTGCAGTCCACCCCCTGGAGCACGGGCACCCATTGGTCCCCCCTGCCGGTAGCGGCGCTCCACGCCGGCGCAGCGGATCACCCAGTCACCGGTCATGGCGCAACGCCTCCGCGGGACTGACCGCCGCCGCCCGCCGCGCCGGATAGAGCGTGGCGAAGAGGCTGACCAGAAGGCCCGCTCCCGCCACCGCCAACAGGTCGCCGAGGCGGATCTCGGAGGGCAGCTCGGTGATGAAGTAGACCTCGGGGTCGAACAGCCGCCATCCCAAAACCTCCTCGATCAGGGCCAACAGGCGGCCCACCTCCAGCGCCACCAGCGAGCCCAGAGTGACACCCAAGGCGACCCCCGTGCCCCCGGCGGCCAACCCCTGGGTGCGGAAGATGCGCGCCACCGTGGCGGGGGTCGCCCCCATGGCGCGCAGCACGGCGATGTCCCGGCGCTTGTCGGCCACCAACAGCACCAGGCTGGCGACGATGGCGAAACCGGCCACCGCGATCACGATGCCGAGGAGCAGGGCGACCACCGTCTTCTCCATGCGGATGGCCGCGAACAGACTGGCGAGCTGCTCCTGCCAGCCCACCACCGCCAAGCGACCGGCGGTGGCGGCCGCACCGCCGCGGTGACCGCCTCCGGGCGAAAGGGATCGGCGAGCTCCAGCCGCCAGCCCACCGCGCCCGCATCGCCGAGCAGGCGGCGGGCGTCCTCGCCGTGTAGCAAGGCCACCTGGGCGTCCACCTGGGCCCCCACCTCGAAGATCCCCACCACCCGCAACCGCTTGACCCGGGGCAACACCCCCGCGGGCGTGCGCAGCAGGCGCGGCAGGCTGACCAGCACCGCTTCGCCCGGTTCCACCCCCAGCCGCGGGCGAGCACCGCCCCCAGAACCACGCCGTAACGCCCGGGTCGGAGCTCCTCCGGGCGGCCCGCCACCAGGTGGCGGGCCAGTGTTTGCCCCCAGGCACCGGCGGGGTCGATCCCCTGCAGGGCCACACCCTGGCGGACGCCGTTGGCGGCCAGCATGGCGCTCCCCTCCACCCAGGGTCCACCCGCCGCACCCCCGGGATTCGCCGCCAAGTGCTCCCGGTCGATCTCCTCGGGAGCCGCCCCGGGCGGGTCAGCCGCCGCCACGTGGGGCACGAGATCGAGGATGCGCCGCTTGATCTCGCGGTCGAAGCCGTTCATCACCGAAAGGACCACGATGAGCGCCGCCACCCCGAGCGCCATGGCGGCGAAGGCAATACCGACACCAGCGAGATGAACGAGACGCCCTGCCTACGCGCGCTTGGCTCCGCAGGTAGCGCAGGCCGATGAAGCGGGCCACGGGGTCGCGGGTCACGGCAGGCCCTCAGCTGCGGGAGCCGGGATCGTAGCGGCGCACGCCACCATCGCCCGAGGATTCGCCCCCCTCCGCTGGCTCGCAGCGCCCCGGCTCCCCGCCGCAGATCTCGCAGCGCCCCCCCTCCTCGCCGAGGGCGCGGCCGATGCCCCCGCAGGATCCACTGATGGGCCGCCGGCCCGCCAAGACGCCCACCGCCATGGCCAGCACCACCAGCAGAATGAGGGCCGCCGCGGCCAAAAAGAGCGCCATCAGCCGGCGCCTCCCGCGAGGTAGGGGGCGAAGGCCGGCGAATGGCGCGCCTCGAACCCCCCTGCGGCGCGATGGCGGAAGAGATGCACGGCGAGCCCTTCCCGCTCGGCGAGGGCCAAGGCCTTTTTGCTCCCCAGCACCATGAGTCCCGTGGCGAGGGCGTCGGCGGTGGCGCAGTCGGGTGCCACCACGGTGATCGAGGCGATGTCCGAGCGGGCGGGCCGACCGGTGCGCGGGTCGATCACGTGGGAGTAGCGCCGCCCGTCGCGCTCGATGAAATTGCGGTAGTCGCCCGAGGTGGCCACGGCGGCGTCGCTCACCTGGATCACCCGCGCCGCCACCCGAGCGCCGGGCTCGGGGCGCTCGATGGCGATGCGCCAGGGGGTGCCCCGGGGGCTCTTGCCCCGCGCCACGAGCTCGCCGCCCACTTCCACCAGGTGGTCGCCCAAGCCCAGGGCCGCGAGCCGCTCGCTGACCCGATCCACCGCATAGCCCTTGGCCACGGCGGAGAGGTCGAGGGCCACCCCCCGCGCCTTGACCACCGTGCCGGCGCGCAGATCCAAGGCCACGGCCCCGAAGCCGACCTCGGCGCGCAGGCGCTCCACCTCCGCCTCCGCGGGCGGCGCGGTGCGCGCGCCGGGGCCGAATCCCCAGAGGTCGACGAGGGGCCCCACCGTGGGGTCGAAGGCCCCCTCGGTGAGCCGCCAGACGCGCTGGGACACCGCCAGCACCGCGGCGAGCTGGGGCGAGACGGTCACTGCCCGCCCTGGAGGGGCCCGGTTCAGGTGCTGCAGTTCCGAATCCTGCCGGTAGGTGCTCATCCGCCGGTCCACCTGGTCGAGCACCTCGCGGATCTGGGCGTCCAAATCGCCGGGCAAGCTGGCCGGGTGGGGCGACCACCGTCACCTGGTAGCTGGTGCCCATGGTCGGGCCGGCAAAGGTGGCGGCCCGGGGCGAGCGCTCGCCGCAGGCGGCGAGGGCGAGCCCGAGGAGGCACGCCAATAAAGCGAAGAGCGGGCGAGCCCCCGCTTTTCGCTCCTCAGCCGCCGAAGTCGTCGAAGAGAATGTTTTCATCCTCCACACCGAGGTCGTGGAGCATCTTGATCACGGCGGCGGTCATCATCGGCGGGCCGCACAGGTAGTACTCGCAGTCCTCGGGGGCCGGGTGGTCCTTGAGATACATCTCGTAGAGGACGTTGTGGATGAAACCGGTGGGCCCCGTCCAATTGTCCTCGGGCAGCGGCTCGGAGAGGGCCAGGTGCCACTCGAAGTTGGGGTGTTCGGCGGCCAGGCGATCGAACTCTTCCACGTAGAAGGCCTCGCGCAGGCTGCGCGCGCCGTACCAGAAGGTGATCTTGCGCTGGCTCTTGAGGCGCTTGAGCTGGTCGAAGATGTGGGAGCGCATGGGTGCCATGCCGGCGCCGCCCCCCACGAAGACCATCTCGGCATCGGTCTCCTTGGCGAAGAACTCCCCAAAGGGGCCGTAGACGGTGATCTTGTCCCCCGGCTTGAGGCTGAAGACGTAGGAGGACATCTTCCCCGGGGGGATCCCCTTGCTGCCCGGCGGCGGGGTGGCGATGCGGATGTTGAACATCAAGATCCCCTTCTCCTCCGGGTAGTTGGCCATGGAGTAGGCGCGCACCACCGGCTCGGTGACGATGCTCTCCAGCTCGAAGAGCCCGAACCGCTCCCAGTCCGGGCGGAACTTGGGATCGATGTCGAAATCCCGGAAGCGCACGTGGTGGGGCGGCGCCTCCAGCTGCATGTAGCCGCCGGCGCGGAAGGCCACGTCCACCCCCTCGGGCAGGTTCAGGGTGAGCTCCTTGATGAAGGTGGCCACGTTGGGGTTGGACTTGACGGTGCACTCCCACTGCTTGACCCCGAACACCTCCTCGGGGACGCGGATCTTCATGTCCTGCTTGACCGGCACCTGGCAGGCGAGGCGCCAGCCCTCGCGGATCTCCCGCCGGGTGAAGTGGCTCTCCTCGGTGGGCAGCACCGCGCCGCCGCCGGCCTCGATGACGCAGCGACACTGCGCGCAGCTGCCGCCGCCCCCGCAGGCAGAGGGCAGGAAGAGCCCCGCCTCGGCGAGGGTCTGGAGGAGTTTGCCGCCGGCCGGCGCGCGGATGGTCTTCTCGCCGTTGATCTCGATGCTCACCTCGCCGCCGCCCACGAGGAAGGAGCGGGCCACCAGGATCACCAGGGCGAGGGCCACCACCACGGCGGTGAACATGACCACGCCGAGGACGATTTCGATGTTCATGACCGCTTCAACTCCTCTCGTCGCGGTTCACAGGCTGATGCCACCGAAGGACATGAAGCCGAGGGACATGAGCCCCACGGTGATGAAGGTGATGCCAAGGCCGCGCAAGCCCTCGGGCACGTCGCTGTACTTGAGCTTTTCCCGGATCCCGGCCAGGGCGGTGATGGCCAGCGCCCAGCCCACTCCTGCGCCGAGGCCGAAGACTGCGCTCTCGGCGAAGTTGTAGTCGCGCTCCACCATGAACAGGGAGGTGCCGAGAATCGCACAGTTGACGGTGATGAGCGGCAGAAACACCCCGAGGGCGTTGTAGAGGGCCGGCACGTAGCGGTCCAGGAACATCTCGAGGATCTGGACGATGGCGGCGATGACCCCGATGTAACTCAACAGGCCGAGAAAGCTGAGGTCGACGGACGCCAGGGCGTCGATCCCGGTCCAGGCGAGGGCCCCTTCCTTGAGTAAGTGGTTGAGGATCAGGTTGTTCACGGGGACGGTGATGGCCATCACCACGATCACCGCGATGCCGAGGCCCACGGCGGCGGGAATCTTCTTGGAGATGGCGATGAAGGTGCACATCCCCAGGAAGAAGGCGAGCGCCATGTTCTCGATGAACACCGAGCGGATGAACAGGCTCAGGTAGTGCTCCATGTCAGACGGCCTCCCGCACCGGGCTGTTGGGGGCGATGACGAACTCGGGCTTTTCCACCTGCTCCCGCTTCCAGGAGCGGATCGCCCAGATCAGCAAGCCGATCAGGAAGAAGGCGCTGGGCGGCAGGAGCAGCAGGCCGTTGGGGACATACCAACCGCCGGTGCTGGCCAAGGGCAGGATCTCGACGCCGA
The DNA here is from genome assembly GCA_026005035.1 of Porticoccaceae bacterium. Taxonomy (GTDB): domain Bacteria; phylum Pseudomonadota; class Gammaproteobacteria; order Pseudomonadales; family Porticoccaceae; genus BPKH01. Next base: position 80,534 of record BPKH01000001.1, read on the forward strand.
ACAGCTTCCCGGAGCCGAACAGCTCGCGCACCGTGGCCAGGGCGATCAGCACGAAACTGTAGCCGAGGCCATGGCCGATGCCGTCCAGGAAGCTCGGCAGCGGCGGGTTCTTCATGGCGAACGCCTCGGCGCGACCCATGACGATGCAGTTGGTGATGATCAGGCCCACGAACACCGAAAGCTGCTTGCTGATGTTGTAGGCGAACGCCTTGATCACCTGGTCCACCACGATCACCAGGGAGGCGATGATGGTCATCTGGACGATGATCCGGATGCTGCCCGGGATGTAGTTGCGGATGAGGGACACCGACAGGTTGGAAAAGGCGGTGACCAGGGTCAGGGCGATACACATCACCAGGGAGACCTTGAGGCTCGAGGTGACCGCGAGCGCCGAACAGATGCCGAGAATCTGCAGGGCGATGGGGTTGTTGTCGAAAATGGGCTTGAGCAGAAGCTCCTTGGTCTTCATGGCACTCACGCCTCCCCGCGCTTCAGATTGGCGAGAAATCGCCCGTAGCCGTTTTCGCCGAGCCAGAACTTGATGAGGTGGTCCACCCCGCGGGTGGTGAGGGTGGCGCCGGAGAGCCCGTCCACCAGACAATCGGCGCGCGGGTCGCCGGCCGGCACCTCGCCCTTGACCACCCCGAGGCAGAGCTCGCCCCGTTCATCGTAGACCTTTTTGCCCGGCCATTTGGCCTTCCACAGGGGATTGTCCACCTCGCCGCCGAGGCCCGGGGTCTCGCCGTGTTCGTAAAAGCCGAGCCCGGCGACGGTCTCCAAGTCCCCCTCCAGGGCGAGAAAGCCGTGGAGGGTGGACCACAGGCCGTAGCCGCGGATGGGCAGGATCACCTTCTCGAGCTCGCCCCCCTCGCCGCGCACCAGGTAGACGAGGCCATAGCGCTCGCGCCTTTTGATCTTGGCCAGGTCCTCCTCCTCGCTCAAGGGGCGAGAGAGCGCCGGATCCCGCGCCGCCGCCCGCTGGTCGTAGGTGGCGGGATCGACGGCGTCGGTGAAGCGCCCCTCGTCCAAGTCCACGGCCCGCACCTCGATGCGGGCGAACTGCTCTTCCACCGACCGCCCCGGCTCGAGCATGCCCGCCGCCGCGAGGATGTTGCGCTTCATGTCGAGGGCCTTGTTGGCCTGCTGGGCGTCGCGCAGCAGCACCACCGCCGAGGAGACCACCACGGCGCAGGCCAGCGACACCAGCACCGCGACCCGCAGGATTCTGCCGACGCTCTCATTGCTGGACACGGGCCATCCTCCTCTTCACGTTGGCCTGCACCACGAAGTGGTCGATCAGCGGTGCGAACAGGTTGGCGAACAGGATCGCCAACATGATCCCCTCGGGGAAGGCGGGGTTCACCACCCGGATGAGCACCGTCATCACCCCGATGAGGAAGCCGAACCAGAACTTGCCGGTGTCGGTCATGGCGGCGGAGACCGGGTCGGTGGCCATGAAGATCATGCCGAAGGCGAAGCCACCGAGCACCAGATGCCAGTGCCAGGGCATGGCGAACATCGGATTGCTGTCCGACCCCACGAAATTGAAGAGGGAAGACAGCGCCATCATCCCGGCGAGCACGCCCAGCACGATCCGCCACGAGGCGATGCGCATACCGAGGAGCACCACGCCGCCGATGAGAATGGCGAGGGTGGAGGTCTCGCCGATGGAGCCCGGCATGCGCCCGAGGAAGGCGTCCCACCAGGACAGGTGCTGCTGCACGGCGCCCATGCCGTCGGCCGCGGCCACGGCCAGGGGCGTGGCACCGGAGAAGCCGTCCACCGCCACCCAGACCGCATCGCCGGACATCTCGGCCGGGTAGGCGAAGTAGAGGAAGGCGCGCCCGGTGAGCGCTGGGTTCAAGAAGTTTTTGCCGGTGCCGCCGAAGACCTCCTTGCCCACCACCACGCCGAAGGAGATGCCGAGGGCGGCCATCCACAGAGGCAGGTCAGGAGGACAGGTGAGGGCGAAGAGGATCGAGGTGACAAAGAATCCCTCGTTGATCTCGTGGCCGCGCACCGTGGCGAACAGTACCTCCCAAAAGCCGCCCACCAGGAAGGTGACCAGGTAGATGGGGACGAAAAAGACCGCACCATACCAAAAGCAGTCCCAGAGGCTCTCCGGATCGTGGCCGGCAAAGGCGGCGATCAGGGCGCCGCGCCAGCCCTCGATCCCCTCGAGCCCCATGGCGGCGAGCGCGGTGTTGGCCTGGTAGCCCAGGTTGTACATGCCGTAAAACATGGCCGGAAAGGCGGCCAGCCAGACGGTGATCATCACCCGCTTGAGATCGATGCCGTCGCGCACGTGGGGGGCATTGCGGGTGACGTTGGGCGGCGAGAAAAAGATGGTGTCGATCGCCTCGTAGAGGGCGTAGAAGCGCTCGAAACGCCCCCCTTTCTGAAAGTGGGGCTCGAGCCGGTCGAGAAGCCTGCGCAACCCTTTCACCGCTTAGCCCTCCTGCTCGATTCGGGTGAGGTTGTCCCTGAGAATGGGGCCGTAGTCGTACTTGCCCACGCAGACGAAGGAGCACAGGGCCAGGTCCTCCTCGTCGAGCTCCAATGCCCCGAGCTTCTGCGCCATTTCGGTGTCGCCCACCACCAGGGCGCGCAGCAACTGGGTGGGCAGGATGTCGAGGGGCATGACCCGCTCGTAGGTGCCGATGGGCACCATGGCCCGCTCGCTGCCGTTGGTGCTGGTGGTGAAGGCGAACTTGCGGCCGGGGAACAGGCGGGACAGGTAGATGGGCAGCACCGAGAAGCGGTCGAGGCCGGGCGAGAGGTAGTGCATGAAGGTGCGGTGGCGGCCCTCCAGGAGCACCGACACCTGGAGGTGGTAGCGGCCGAGGAAGGCGTAGGGCCCGTAGGCCTTGCGCCCCGACAGCACCGAGCCGGAAACGATGCGGTTCTCGCCCGCCTTCAGCCTCCCCGCGGTGAGCTCTTCGAGGCTCGCGCCGAGCCGCGTGCGCAGCAGCGCCGGCGCCTCCACCTGGGGGCCGGCCAGAGACACCACCCGCGACACGTCGAGCCGACCGGTGGCGAAGAGATGGCCGATGGCGATCACGTCCTGGTAGTTGACGTACCAGACCGTCTTTTTGTCCGAGACCGGGTCGATGAAGTGGATGTGGGTGCCCGGCAGGCCCGCCGGATGGGGGCCGGCAAACTCGTGGTGTCGAACCCCCGGCACCTCCGCCCCGGGGATGCCGGCGCCGGGCGCGGTGCACAGGTGGACGGGCCCGTCCGTCAACTGCTTGAGGGCCTTCAAGCCGTTGACGAAATCCGCCTCGCGGCCGCGGATCACCACCCGGGGGTCGGCGGCCAGGGGGTTGGTGTCGATGGCGGTGACGAACAGGGAGTGGGGCGCGCTGTCGGGCCTTGGCACCTTGGAGAAGGGGCGGGTGCGCAGGGCGGTCCACAGGCCGGAGCGGACCAGGTTTTCCACCACCTGCTCGCGGCCCAGCGACGCCGGGTCGGCGCACGAGGCGAAGGTCTCCTCCTCGTCCCCCTCCACGTCGATCACCACCGACTGCAGCACGCGCCGCTCACCGCGGTGGATGGCCGCGATCCGCCCGGCGGCCGGCGCGGTGAACACCACGCCGGGGTTTTTCTTGTCCTCGAACAGCACCTGGCCGAGGCGGACGCGCTCGCCCTCCCGGATTCGCATGGTGGGGCGCATGCCGATGTAGTCGGGACCGATCAACGCCACGGTGCGGATGGGCGGACCCTCCCGCACCACCTGTTCGGGCTCGCCCGCGATGGGCAGATCCAGGCCTCGGCGGATTCTGATCATGGGTGTCGCACTCGTCACTTGAGGGAATTCGTGCGCCGCCCTGAAGCGCGGCGGAACCGAACCTGCACCGCGCTGCACCGTTCGGGCGACGGCGCGGTGGGTGCACTGGCGGCGACCTGCGCGGGCGGGGCGAATTATACGGGCACACCCCCCCCTTTGCCAGCGCGCTCCTTGCGCCCCGTCAAGGGGCGCCGGCCCCTCAGGGCAGCTGCTGCCAGACCACCCCGGCCATCTTTTCGAGCACCCGCACCACCTGACAGCTGTAGCCGAACTCGTTGTCGTACCAGCAGTAGAGCACGGCGTTGTCGCCGTTGACGATGGTGGCCTGGGAGTCGAAGACGCAGGCGTGGCGGTCGCCGATGAAGTCGGAGGAGACCGCCTCGTCGGAAATGGTGTAGCCGATCTGCTGCTGGAGCGGCGAGTGCAGCGCCGTCTGGCGCATGAACTCGTTGAGCTCGTCCCGCTCCACCGGGCGGCCGAGTTGCAGGTTCAGGATCGCCAGCGAGACGTCGGGAATGGGGACCCGGATGGCGTTGCCGGTGAGCTTGCCGGCCAGCTCCGGCAACGCCTTGGCCACCGCCTTGGCGGCCCCGGTCTCGGTGATCACCATGTTGAGGGGGGCGCTGCGGCCGCGCCGCGCCCCCTTGTGGTAGTTGTCGATCAGGTTCTGGTCGTTGGTGTAGGCGTGCACCGTTTCCACGTGGCCGCGGACGATGCCGTACTGGTCCATGAGCACCTTCAACACCGGGACGATGGCGTTGGTGGTGCAGGACGCCGCCGAGACGATCCGATGCTCGGGGGTGATCTCCTCGTGGTTGACGCCGTAGACGATGTTGGGGATGTCGCCCTTGCCCGGCGCCGTCAGCAACACCTTGGCCACCCCCGGGCACTGCAGGTGTTGCGAGAGCCCTTCCACGTCGCGCCACACGCCGGTGTTGTCGACGACGATGGCGTTGTCGATGCCGTAGCGGCGATAGTCCACCTGCTGCGGGGAGTCGGCGTAGATCACCTGAATTTCGTTGCCGTTGCAGACCAGCTTGTCCTCGTCCTCGAGGACGCGGATGGTGCCCTTGAAGGAGCCGTGCACCGAGTCCTTGCGCAACAGGCTCGCCCGCTTGGCGAGGTCGTTGGGACTCTTGCCGCGGCGCACCACCACCGCGCGCAGGCGCAGCACATCGCCGCCGCCGGTCTTTTCGATCAGGATCCGCGCCACCAGGCGGCCGATCCGGCCGAAGCCGTACAGCACCACGTCCTGGGGTTGGGGCAGGGGCTTGCGCATCTCGCCAATGCGGCTGCCCACCTCGTCGGCGAGGAACTGTTCGAGGCTACGGCCGGCCGGATCCTGCTGGAACTTGACGGTGAGCTTGCCGACGTCGATGTGTGCCGGCCCCAACGGCAGGGTGGCCAGGTGTTTGACCAGGGGATAGGTCTCGAACTCCGACAGCTCGTTGCCCTCGATCTGGCGCACGAACCGGTGGGCCTTCATGATCTCGATCACCGACCGGTTCACCAGATTGCGCCCGTACATGTACAGGGAGACGTTGTTCTCCCGGTAGAGCTTGCCGATGAGCGGGATCATCGCCTCGGCGAGGGCTTCGCGCTCCTTCCAATCCTTGAAGAAATCGGCGGGCTTGGGTCGCTTCACGGGGGCACCTGCGGGACTCGCTGCGGGGCGGCTATTATCGTGATTCACCCCCCCGGACGCAACAAAACGCCCTGATTTGCTTCCCTTTTCGGGTAGAATGGCGCGCCTTTGCAAAGACCCGCACCATGGTTGCCCGGCGCTTGCTCGAGCTCCCCCCCCCTGCCGCCCCCCGGACGCCGCCGCCACTGGGGCCGTCTCGGCGGCGCCGCCGCGGCCCTCGCCCTGGCGGAGGCGGCGGCGGGCCACCCCGGGCTCTGCCTGGTGGTCACCGACTCGGCCCGCGCGGCGGCGGCCCTGGAAGAGGAACTTCGCTTCTTCGCCGCCGACGCCGACCTGCCCGTCCTCCACTTCCCCGACTGGGAGACCCTCCCCTACGATCCCTTCTCGCCCCACGACGAGATCGTGTCGGAGCGACTTTCCATTTTGGCGCGCCTTCCCGGGCTCGCGCGGGGGATCCTGGTGGTGCCGACCCCCACCCTGATGCAGCGCCTGCCCCCCGTCGATTACGTGGCGGCGCGCGCCTTCCACTGGCGGCGTGGCGAGCGGCTCGACCTCGAGGGGCTGCGCGCCCACCTCGAGGCCAACGGCTACCGGGCGGTGGAGACCGTCTACCAGCACGGCGAGTACGCCGTCCGCGGCGGGCTGGTGGACGTCTTTCCCATGGGCGCCAGAGAGCCGGTGCGCATCGAACTGTTCGACGAGCGCATCGACAGCCTGCGCATCTTCGACCCCGAAACCCAGCGCAGCGCCGGCACCACGGAGGAGGTGCGCATCCTCCCGGCGCGGGAGTACCCCCTCGACCGCGCCGGCATCAAGACCTTTCTCGACCACTGGCACCTGCGCTTCGACGTCGATCCGCGCCGCTGCGACCTCTACCGGGAGGTGGCCGCGGGCCGGCCGGTGGCCGGGCTCGAGTACTACCTGCCGCTCTTCTTTCCCGCCACCGCCACCCTGTTCGACTATCTGCCCGCCGCGGGGGTCGCCTTCACCGTCGGCGACGTCCACGGGGCGGCGGAACAATTCTGGCGGGAGGTGGGCGAGCGCTACCGCGAACTGGGCCCGGATCCCCGCCGCCCCCTGCTGCCCCCCGGCGAGCTCTATCTCGACGCCGGCGAGCTGTTCGCCCAACTGGGCCGGTGCGGCCGGGTGGCGCTCACCGGCGAGCCGGCGCCCCCGGGCGAGAGCAGCTGGAACGCCCCCACCCTGCCCGCGGAGATTCCCACCGCCGATCCCCGCGCCGCCAACCCTCTCGCGCCCTTTGCCCAACGGCTCGCCGCCGAGGGCGGCCGCACCCTGATCGCCGCCGAGTCCCCCGGGCGCTTGGACGCCCTGCAGACCCTGCTCGCCCGCGCCGGCCTCGAGCCCCAGCCGGTGGCCGGCTGGGCGGAATTCGCCGCCGGCGAGATGCCCGTGGCGGTGGCCGTCTACCCCCTGGAGCGGGGATTTGCGCTCGCCGCGCCGCGCCTGCGCCTGGTCACCGAAGCCGAGCTGTTCGGCGGCCGGGTGATGCAGCGGCGGCGGCGGAACCGCACCGCCCCGGAAATGGAGCTGGCCATCCGCCACCTCACCGAGCTCTCACCGGGCGCACCGGTGGTCCACGCCGACCACGGGGTGGGCCGCTACCGCGGTCTCGTCACCCTGGAGGTGGACGGCGTCGCCCAGGAGTTCGTCGCCCTGGAGTACGCCGTGGGGGCGAAGCTCTACGTGCCGGTGGACCAGCTCCACCTGCTCAGCCGCTACAGCGCCGGCGAGGGAATCGCCGCGCCCCTCCACCGGCTGGGCGGCGAGCAGTGGGCGCGCACCCGGCGGCGGGCGGCGGAGCGAATCCGCGACACCGCCGCGGAGCTCTTGGCGGTGTACGCCCGCCGCGCGGCCCGCCCGGGGTACGCCTTCCCCGATCCGGGGGCGGACTACGAGCGATTCTGCGCCGAGTTTCCCTTCGAGGAAACGCCAGACCAGCTCGACGCCATCGAGGCGGTGCGGCGCGACCTCCTCTCGCCCCACCCCATGGATCGGCTGGTGTGCGGCGACGTGGGCTTCGGCAAGACCGAGGTGGCGATGCGCGCCGCCTTCATCGCCGTGGCGGCGGGCCGCCAGGTGCTCGTGTTGGTGCCCACCACCCTGTTGGCGCGCCAACACTTCGAAAACTTCCGCGACCGCTTCGCCAACTGGCCGGTGACGGTGGACGTGGTCTCGCGGCTGCGCTCCGCCGCCGAAAGCCGCGACGTGCTGGAGCGGTTCCAGGCCGGGCGCATCGACATCCTCATCGGCACCCACAAACTCCTGGACGGCCGCTTCACCGGCCGCGATTTGGGACTGTTGATCATCGACGAGGAGCACCGCTTCGGGGTGCGGCAGAAGGAGCGGATCAAGGCCCTGCGGGCGGAGATCGATGTCCTCACCCTCACCGCCACCCCCATCCCGCGCACCCTCCACATGGCCCTCGGCGGCCTGCGCGATCTGTCGATCATCGCCACCCCCGCCCGCCCGGCGGCTGGCGGTGCGCACCTTCGTCCGGGTGCGCGACGGGCGCACCGTGCGCGAGGCGGTGTTGCGCGAGCTGATGCGCGGCGGGCAGGTGTTCTACCTGCACAACGACGTCCGCACCATCGAGCGCGCGGCCCGCGAGCTGGGCCAGCTGGTGCCGGAGGCGCGCATCGCCGTCGCCCACGGGCAGATGCGCGAGCGGGAGCTCGAGCGGGTGATGGCGGACTTCTACCACCAGCGGTTCAACGTCCTGGTGTGCACCACCATCATCGAGACGGGCATCGACATCCCCACCGCCAACACCATCATCATCGAGCGCGCCGACAAACTGGGCCTCGCCCAGCTCCACCAGCTGCGCGGCCGGGTTGGCCGCTCCCACCACCAGGCCTACGCCTATCTGCTCACGCCCCCGGGCGAAGCGCTCACCGAAGAGGCGCGCAAGCGGCTGGAAGCGGTGGCCGCCGCGGACCAGTTGGGAGCGGGCTTTCTCCTGGCCACCCACGACCTGGAAATCCGCGGCGCCGGCGAGCTTCTGGGCGAGGAGCAGAGCGGGCACATCGAGGAGATCGGCTTCGCCCTCTACACGAGTCTCTTGGAGCGGGCCGTGGCGGCGCTGCGCCGGGGCGAAGAGCCGGATCTCGAGGGCGAGACCACCCGCGGCGCGGAGATCCGGCTGGGAATTCCGGCCCTGATCCCCGACGACTACCTGCCGGACGTGGCCGCTCGGCTCGCCTTCTACCGCCGATTGAGCGCCAGTCAAAGCGAGGAGGAGCTGCGCGACATCCAAGTGGAGCTCATCGACCGCTTCGGGCTCCTGCCGCCGCCGGTGACCTACCTGCTGCGCACCACCCGCCTGCGCCAGCGGGCACAGCGGCTGGGGATCGCCAAACTCGAGGGCAACGCCCAGGGCCTGGCGGTGGAATTCGGCAAAGAACCCCGGGTGGATCCCCTGCTGGTGGTGCGGCTGGTCCAAGAGGCGCCCGCCCGTTACCAGCTCGCCGGTGGCAACCGGCTCCGCGTGGTGGCGCCGCTGCCCGACGCCGAACAGCGGCTGGCCTGCGCCGAGCAATTGGTGGAGACTTTGGCGAGCGCCCCCCTGAAGAGCACGGCATGAGCGCCCTCGCCCGCCTCGCCATCCTCGCCCTCGCCCTGGCGGCGCCCCTGTGGGCGGAAGAAGCCCCCTGGTACCAGGTGGAGGTGATCGCCTTCCTCCAGCCGGACCTGTCCGGGCGGGAAGGCCACCCCCCGGCGCCCCGACTCGACTATCCCGAGCCGCTGCGCTTCGTGGTCCCCCCTCCGGCGGCGCCGGGGCGGGATGCCCGCCTGGCCGCGCTGATGGTTCCGGCCCACTTGCGGGACCGAGACGCCGCGGCGCTGCCCGAACCCTTCTCCCCCCTTCCCGGAGAGGCCTGGCAACTGCGCCCCGCGGCGGCCCGCCTGGCGCGCGCCGACGGCTTCCGCGTGCTGTTCCACGCCGCCTGGGTGCAACCCGCTGCCGGCAAAAAGAGCACCCCCTGGGTGCACGTCAGCGGGGGATCTCCCCTGGCCGAGGGGGTGCGGGAACTGGAAGGCGCCCTGCGCATCTGGCAGGGCCGCTTCCTCCACCTGGAGGCGCGGCTCTGGCGGGCGGAGCCACCCGCGCCCGGCGAGGAGGGGCGCGTAGCGCTGCCGCCGCCACCCCGGCGGCCCCTGAGCGCCGAGCTCATCCAGCTGGGCGTCGAACCACCGCCAACCGTCGCCACCGGCCCCCTCGCCGCCCGGGTCGACCTCCTGGCGCAGAGCCGCACCGTCTCCCCGGGGCGCCTCGTCTACCTGGATCACCCCCGGCTCGGGGTGTTGGCGTTGGTGACGCCGCTGGCCTCCGAGGGCGACCCTCAAGGGGAAACGGCGCGGCAGTAGGCCCCGAGCAGCTCGATCAGCCGAGGCGTCGCCTCCGTCACCACCGCGCCGATCTCCTCTTCGCGGATGGGCTTCCCTGCGAGCCCGGCGGCCGGGTTCACCACCAGCGCCAGACAGGCATAGGGAAGGCCCGCCTCGCGGGCGAGCGCCGCCTCCGGCATGCCCGTCATGCCCACGAGGGTGCAGCCGTCCCGAGCCAGGCGGCGGATTTCGGCGGCGCTCTCCAGGCGCGGCCCCTGGGTCACCCCATAGACGCCCCCCTCCACCACCGGCAGGCCAACCGCCTCCGCGGCCTCGATCAGCCGGCGCCGCACGGCGCCGTCGTAGGGGTCGGTGAAGTCCACGTGGACCACCGGCTCGGGCGGTCCGTCGAAGAAACTGTGGTCCCGCCCCCAGGTGTAGTCGATGATCTGCTCCGGCACCACCCAAGCGCCCACCGGGAGGCTCGGATCCACCGCCCCCACGGCGTTGACCGCCACCACCTCGCTCACGGCCAGTTCCCGCAGGGCGGCGACGTTGGCGCGATAGGGCACCCGATGGGGCGGCAGCCGGTGGCCGTCCCCGTGGCGGTTGAGAAAGACCACCTCCACACCCCTGAGCCGTCCCGCCACCGGCGCCGCCGCCGGCTCCCCCCAACGGGTCGCCACCCGCAGGGGACGAGCCTCCTCGAGGGGCAGCCGACCCAGGGCGGTGCCGCCGATCAGGCCGAGCCTCAAGGCCGCCCCTCCGCCTCGTCCGGCTCCGGCGCCACCAGGTGCACCGTGGTGGTGGGATAGGCGATCTCGGCGCCGTGCTCGGCGATGATGTCGGCCACCCGCAAGAGAACGTCCTCCTTGATCGCGTGGTACTCGGTCCAGACGGTGGTGCGGGTGAAACAGTAGAGGAAGAAGTCCAGGGAGGAGGGCCCGAAGCGATTGAAGTTGACCATCAGGGTCTGCTCGGCATCGATGCCGGGATGGCTGCGCAACATGGCCCGCACCGCCTCGAGGATCGCCGGCAGCACGGCCACGTCGTCGTAGCGCACGCCCACAGTTTCGAAAATGCGCCGGTGGGTCATGCGCGAGGGGTTTTCCACGGCGATCTGGGTGAACACCGAATTGGGAATGTAGAGGGGCCTTTTGTCGAAGGTCCGGATCCGCGTCAACCGCCAGCCGATGTCCTCCACCGTGCCCTCGATCTCCCGGTCCGGCGAGCGCACCCAGTCGCCCACGGCGAAGGGACGGTCCAGATAGATCATCAAGCCGCCGAAGAAGTTGGCCAGCAGATCCTTGGCGGCAAAGCCCACCGCAAGGCCTCCGATGCCCCCGAAGGCGAGCACGCCCGAGACGCTGTAGCCGAGGATCTGCAACACAATGAGGGCGGCGGTGATCAGAATGGCCGCGCGCAGCAACTTGCCCACCGCCCGCACGGTGGTGGGATCCATGGGCTCGCGGACGTAGCGGGGATCCACCAGGTTGCGCTCGACGCGGCGCACCAGATCGAACAAAAAGAGCGCCAGCAGAAAGATCAGCGCCAGGCGGTTGAAGGTCACGATGTGGACGTACCACTCCGAATCGGTGCGCCGCGCCGCCAGGGCGGCGGCGAAGTTGACCCCCACGATCCACACCAGCCAGACCGCGGGCCGCCGACAGGCCTCGAGGAAGGCGTCGTCCCAGAGGGTGCGGGTGCGGCTCGCCCGCGCCGCGGCGGCGATGAGCAGCCGATTGACGGCGTAGCCGAGCAACAGGGCGCCGAAGATCAACAGAAAGATTTCCACCCACAGGATCCAGCCGGAGCCGACCCACCCGGCGAGGCGGTCTTCGAAGGGCTTCAACAGGTCCATCCGCGCGCCTCCCACTGGCGCAACCGTTCCACCACCTCCCGCCGCCGCGCGGCGAGCGCCTCGGCACTGGGCCGCCGCGCCGACCGCAGGCGGTCGAGCCGCGGCGAAGGAGCGGCGAGCCGCTCCTCCAGGGCGTCGAGCACCGCTTCCGCCGCCGCCTGGTCGTTGCACACCAACAACAGCTCGCAGCCCGCGTCCAGGGCGGCCGCCGCGCGGGCCACCACGTCCCCCGCCACTGCGGCGCCGGCCATGGTCAGATCGTCGCTGACCACCACGCCGGAAAACCCCAGCTCGCCGCGCAGGATCTCCTGGAGCCAACGGCGGGAAAAGCCGGCCGGTCGCTCGTCCACTGCCGGGTAGTGCACGTGGGCGGCCATCACGGCGGCGAGGCGCGGTGCCAGAAAGCGAAAGGGGACCAGGTCGCGGGCGGCGATCTCCGCCAGCGGCCGCGGATCCACGGGAAGTTCCCGGTGGCTGTCGGCGGCCACCCAGCCGTGACCGGGGAAGTGCTTGCCGGTGGCGGCCATGCCGGCGGCGGTCATGCCGGCCACGAAGGCCGCGGCCGCCTCGGCGACCAGCTGAGGGTCGCTGCCGAAAGCGCGGTCGCCGATCACCGCACTCACCCCTCGGTCCACATCGAGCACGGGAGCGAAGCTGAGGTCCAGGCCCACCGCCAACACCTCGGCGGCCATCAGCCAGCCCACCTCGAACAACAGGGTCGTGGCGTCGGGCGCGCCGGCGGCGAGCAAACCGCCCAGGCGGGCCATGGGCGGCAGGCGGGTGAACCCCTCCACCAGGCGCTGCACCCGCCCTCCCTCCTGATCCACGGCGATCAGCAGATCCGGCCGCACTTCGCGGATGGCGCGGACCAGGTGCGCCACCTGGTCGCGGTCCCGGCAATTGCGGGCGAACAGGATCACGCCCGCCACGCCGGGGCGGGCCAACAGCCGCCGCTCGGCAGCGCTGAGCTGGCAGCCGGCCAGATCGACCAGCAAAGATCCCGTGGGCATGGTGCTCCTCTTCGCGAGAGGGCGACCTTAGGAGGGGGAGGCGGGCCTGTCAACGGCACCGCCGTTTAGATCGATTGGCTATGGCGGCAGGCCGCCTTATGCCGCCTCCGCCGGCACGGGCCGGTTTTTTTTCGTTCCCGAAACTCCTTACGGGAATTTTTGCAACCACTTTTTCATTCTCAGCCGGTCTTGCTCCCCGCCGCTCGGGTGCTAAGGTCAAAAGCGCACGCACAGCGGGAGGAAGCCATGGCCAAGATCGCACCGGAGATCGGTCGCTGGTACCAGGACGCGGAGCGCGACCTGCTCTTCGAGGTGGTGGCCGTGGACGAGCACGCGGGCACCATCGAGATCCAGTACGAAGACGGTGAGCTGGACGAGTTCGACGAAGAGAGTTGGCAACAGCTGATCCTCTTGCCGGCCGAGCCGCCGGAGGACTGGCGCATTCCCTACGAACTGGACGACGACGACCAGTACGACTCCGACGCCGTGCTGGTACCCCCGCCCCCTGGGCGATCCCCTGGCGCCCCTGGACGGGGCCGGCGGCTTCGACCTCGAAGACCTGCCTTGATGGGCCCGGGGGCGCCCTAGAGCGCCGGCGGCTTCCTGGATAAAATGCCAGGAAAAGCACGGCGGGCGCGCCCATGAAGCTCACCCCGAGGCAGGCAGAGGTCCTCGCGCTGATCGAACGGGAAATCGCCACCCGCGGCCGCCCGCCCACGCGGGCCGAAATCGCGCGGGCGCTGGGCTTCCGCTCCCCCAACGCCGCCGAGGAGCACCTGCGCGCCCTCGCCCGCAAAGGGGCCATCGAGCTGGAGACGGGCACGGCCCGGGGGATCCGCCTCAAGGCTCCGCCGGCCGGGGTGCCCCTGGTGGGCCGCGTGGCGGCGGGCGAACCGATCCTGGCCGCCCAGCACATCGAGGAATACCTGTCCGTCCCGGCAGACCTGTTCCGGCCGCGCGCCCACTACTTCCTCCGAGTGCGCGGCGACAGCATGTGCGAGGCGGGGATTCTCGACGGCGACCTGCTGGCGGTCCACCGCACCGACACGGCCCGCGACGGCGAGCTGGTCGTGGCCCGGGTGGAAGACGAAGTGACGGTGAAGGTGCTGCGCCGCCGCGGCCCCCACCAGGTGCTCCTCGAACCCCGCAATCCCCGCTATGCCCCCATCGCCGTGGACCTGCGGCGGCAGTCCTTCGCCATCGAGGGGCTCGGGGTGGGCGTGTTGCGCCGCTGACCCCTCAGTGGAGGGTGGGCGGCGCTTCGTCCCCTTCCTCGTCCTCCTCGGCGATCCGGGTGACCAGATCGATCCCGGCGTCGAGCATCGCTTTGGCCACCTCGAGCTCGGCGCTCTGCAGCAGCGAGCGGATCTCTTCGGAGAAGCGAATGCGGATCAAGGGTTCGTCCTCTTCGTCCGCCCGCTGCAGGGCGTAGTCCCCGTCGGGCAGGAGGACGAGCTCGTAGAGGGTATCGGACATCGGCGTTTCGGCGGTGGGTTGAGGGCCAGTATAGCACGCGCTCACCACTCCACCAGGCCGGCCCGCTGCCGCTCCACCAGGGCGTCGAAGGCCGCCCGCCACCCGGCCACCTCGGCGCAGTCGAGCCAAGGCGGTCCGCCCCCCGCCAGGAGGTCGGGGCTTGCGGGCCGCGGGGGCTCGGCGATCCGCCGGCGCGCCGCCAGAAGGGCGGCGAGCCAGCTGTCCGCCGCCTGCTCCAGGGCCGCCAGCTCGGCCACCTCGGGGGAGACGATGCCGCGGCGGCGGCAAAGCCCTTCGAGTTGGGCTAAATCGGCGATTCCCTCCGCTTCCGGCAGCTGCAACGCCTCGGCCAGTTCGCCCAGGTAAAAGCGGTAGGCGAGGGCGAGCTCGAAGACCGCCCCCTCCAACAGCGCCTGGCGGCGATGGCGGTCGGATCGCGCCTCGCGGACGGCCTGCTCCACCAGCGTGGCCGCCAGCGCGCGCTTCCAGTTCACCGCACCGGCAAGGCCCGCCACCGCCGTCGCCTCAGCGCCGCCGCCGGTCGACCACCTGCCAGCGGCCGTCGCGCCAGTGGGCGCGCCAGCCGGTGGGCTTGCCGTCCACTTCCGACTGGACGTAGCTCTCCCCCGTTTTGCGGCTGTAGCGGATCACCGTCGGGTTGCCCTGGTCGTCCACCTCGGGGGCGTCCAGCAGGTAGTGGTACTTGGCAGGAATTTGCGCGCGGTGGGGCTTGAGCTCCCGCACCAGGGGGGCGCGCGTCTCGCGGTGGCGGGGGAACTGGCTTGCGGCCAGGAACAGGCCGGCGGCGCCGTCGCGCAAGACGTAGTGGTCGTCCACCTTCTCGCAGCGCAGTTCTGGCAGGGGCACGGGATCCATCTTCGGCGGCGCCGGGCGTCCGTTGCGCAAGAGTTTACGGGTGTTGCCGCAGCCCTCGGCGGTGCAGGCGAAATACTTGCCGAACCGCCCGCTCTTGAGGCGCATCTCGGCGCCGCAGCGATCGCAGGTGAGGGTCGGCCCGTCGTAACCGGCGAGGCGGAAGTTGCCCTCTTCCAACTCGTGGCCGGGGCAATCCGGGTGGTTGCCGCAGATGTGCAGGCGGCGGCGCTCGTCGATCAGATAGGGCTCCATGGTCGCCCCGCACAGGCCACAGCGCCGCCGGTGGAGCAGCAGCCGGGATTCCGCCTCGTCGTCTTCGTCCAGGTTGACCGCTTCCTCGCCGGGGATCAGGTTGAGGGTGGTCTTGCAGCGCTCCTTGGGGGGCAGCTCGTACCCCGAACAGCCCAGAAACACGCCGGTGCTGCCCACGCGGATCATCATCGGCCGCCCGCAGGAGGGGCAGGGGATCTCGGTGGGGGTGGGCAGATTGGGGCGCATTCCCCCTTCCTCGGCCTGGGCCCTCTCCAGCTTGGCCACGAAGTCGCGGTAAAAGCGGTCCAGCACCTCGCGCCAGTCCGCCTCCCCGCGGGCGATCTCGTCCAGGTAGGCCTCCATCGCCGCGGTGAAGCCGTAGTCCATCAGATCCGAGAAGTTTTCCATCAGCCGCTCGGTGACGATGTCGCCGATCTTGGCGGCGTGGAAGCGGCGGTTGACGAGCCGCACGTAGCCGCGCTCCTGGATGGTGGAGATGATGGCGGCGTAGGTGGAGGGCCGGCCGATCCCCCGCTTTTCCAGCTCCCGCACCAGCGACGCCTCGGTGTAGCGTGGTGGGGGCTTGGTGAAGTGCTGGCGCGGGCGCAGCTCCTCGAGGACGAGCGGCTCGCCCACCGCCACGTCGGGCAATTCCTGATCTTCTTCGCCCCTGCGCACCGGAGGCAACACCCGCAAAAAGCCGTCGAAGCGCACCACCCGGCCACGGGCGCGCAGCTCGTAATCGCCTTTGACCACGGTGATGGTGGTGGTCGTGAAGCGGGCCGGCGCCATCTGACAGGCGACGAACTGCTGCCAGATGAGCTGGTAGAGGCGCCGCGCGTCGCCGTCCAGACCCTTGATCTCCTCGGGGGAAAGGGCCACGTCCACCGGTCGAATCGCCTCGTGGGCCTCCTGGGCGCCCTCCCGGCTGGCGTAGCGGGGCGGGCGCTCGGGCAGGTAGGCGTCGCCGAAGCGATCTCGGATCCACTCGCGACAGGCGGCCACCGCCTCCTCGCTGAGGTTGGTGGAGTCGGTGCGCATGTAGGTGATGTAGCCGGCTTCGTACAGCCGTTGGGCCAAGGTCATGGTCTTCTTGACCCCGAAGCCGAGCCGGGTGCTCGCCGCCTGCTGGAGGGTGGAGGTGATGAAGGGGGCGGGCGGACGCGCGCTGGTGGGGGTGTCCTCGCGGCCGCTCACCACCCATTCGCCTGCGGCCAGTTCCGCCATCGCCGCCTCGGTCTCCTCGCGGCTGCGGGGCCGGAAGGCGGCCTCGCCCTTCTTCTTGACCTCGAGGAGGAGCGGCTCGCCCCGCTCAGTGGCGGTGGCGGCGTGCAGCGTCCAGTACTCCTCCGGCACGAAGGACCGGATCTCCCGCTCCCGCTCGACGATCAGGCGCACCGCTACCGACTGGACCCGCCCCGCCGACAGCCCGCGGGCCACCTTCTCCCACAACAGGGGCGAGACCATGAAGCCCACCACCCGGTCGAGGAAGCGCCGCGCCTGCTGGGCGTTGACCCGGTTCAGATCGATGTCGCCGGGATGGGCGAAGGCTTCGGCGATGGCCCGGCGGGTGATCTCGTTGAACACCACCCGCTTGAAGTGGGCAGGATCGCCGCCAATGGCCTCGCGGAGGTGCCAGGCGATCGCCTCCCCTTCCCGGTCGAGGTCGGTGGCCAGGTAGACCGCGTCCGCTTCCTGGGCGAGCTTGCGCAGCTCCGCCACCACCTTTTCCTTGCCGGGGAGGATCTCGTAGCGGGCCTTCCACCCGTGCTCGGGATCGACTCCCATGCGCTCGATGAGCTTCCGCCGCTGCCGGCTCGCGGGGTCGGCCGCCTCGGGCGCGCCCGCCCGCCGGCGCCCCCCCGCGCGGCGCCCACCGCCCGCGGGCAGGTCGCGGATGTGGCCGATGCTCGACTTGACGACGTAGCCGGGCCCCAGGTACTTGCCGATGGTCTTGGCCTTGGCCGGCGATTCGACGATGACCAGTGATTTGCCCATGGGCGCTTTGCTTCCCCTCGCTCGCGGCGGACCGGGTGCCCCGCCGGAAGGCCGCGACTATACAACCGGGGGCGCACCCGGGGTCAAGGGGCGGCTAGCTGGGCGAGGGCCGCCGCCAGGCGGGCCACGTCCGCTTCCTCTCCCCGTTCGCGCAGGTAGGCGGCCACGCCCCCCGGCTCGGCGGCGAGGGCGTAGACATCGGCCGGCAACTGGGCCAAGACGGCCTCGAGGCGCGCCCTGGCGAGAGGGGTCGCCGTTCCCCGCAGCCAGCGCCAGCCCGGCCAGGGCGCCGGGCGGCCGCGGGGCCAGTCGCGGGCGAGCAGCCACTCGCCCAGTGACGGCGGCGCCTCCCCATAGGCGAGGAAATAGCGCACCGCCTCCACGCGCCGCTCGCCCTCCGGCGCTTCCGGGGCCGGCACCAGCTGCACCGCGAGGCCGGCCCGGCGAGCGGCGAGGCGCAAGCGCGCCACCCGCTCCTGGCCGGGCGTGGCCTTGATCCACACCAGGGGCGCGAGGGCGAAGGCGATGCCGACCAGAATCAGCAGGTATTTCACGCCTTTTCCCCCGCCACTACCGGTGGTTGCCGAGGTCCGCGGCTTTGAGTATGGTTGGCGGGTCCACCTGCCACCACCGAGGCCGCCGGTGTCCGTCTACCAACACGTCCTGGTGGGACTCGATCTCTCCCCCGAGTCCCAACAAGTGATCGACAAGGTCAAGCTGTTGTTCGATCGCCAACCGCGCCGCATCAGCCTGGTCCACGTCCAGGAGCCGCTCTCCTTCGCTTACGGGGGCGACATCCCCATGGACCTGAGCGAGATCCAGACCCAGCTCGAAGCCCAGGCCCAGGCGCGCCTTGCCGAGTACGCCGCCCAGCTGCCCATCCACCAGGTGGAGTGCCACGTGATCCTGGGTCAGCCGGCCCACGAGATGCACCGCTTCGCCCGGGAGCACGGCGTGGACCTGATCGTCGTCGGCAGCCACGGCCGCCACGGGCTGGCGCTGATCTTCGGCTCCACCTCCACCGGCGTGCTCCACGGCGCCACCTGCGACGTCCTGGCCATCCGCATCAAGGAAGAAGCGCCGCGCGACGAGGGCTGAGCGCGGCGGCGAGCCCGTGGCGGGCGAGCAGGCGCCGCGCCTGGCCGCGGGTGAAAGGCCAGGGGAGCACCTCTCGCGGCCGCCCCTCGCCGTCTTCCACCGCCAGCACGGGGATCCGCTCCCGCCAGGGGGCGAGCGCCTGGTCGGCGTCCACCCGCCGCTCCGCCAGGCGGCTGCCGGCGGGCAGCAGGGGATAGACGAGCGCCTTGGCCTGCTCGCACAGATGGCAGCGGGGCGCGGTGTAGAGAACCGCGCGCCGCGTCCCGATCACTCCGGATGGGCTTCCTTCCACGCCGCCACCTGCTCGTTGAAGCGGTCGCCGATGGCGTTGCGCTCGTCGAGGAGGCGCGAATTGAGGTCCAGGCGGCGCTGTTGTTCGGCGGTGGAGAGCTTCTTGAAGGCGTCGGATTGGACGAAGGCCTCGTTGCAGTCGAGCCAGTCGTCGGCGGCGGCGATGAAGGCCTTGACCGCCTGACTGTTGGCCACGAGCTCGTCCATGGTGGCGGTCTTGCCGTCGACCACCGCGGGCGCTTCCGGCACCGGCCCGCACTCGTCGGCCCAGGCGGGGGTGCCGCCCCAGGCGAAGCCGAGCGCCATGACAGCGAGGAGGGTCTTCCGATATAGTTCCATGGTCACCTCGAATCCCGGTCGAATCCTGGAGTCAGCCTGCCATGGGGGCGGGATTTTGGCAACGCTCCGGGACGCCGGCCGACACAGCCCCGAACGGGAGAGCGCGATGAACCGACCCTTCGCCACCACCGCCTTCGAGCCCCTGCGCCGCCACCCCATCGCCTCCCTCAACCTGGTGGTGGAGCACTACCGCCATCCCGCCACCGGTGCCGAGCACTACCACCTGGCCTGCGACTCGGACGAAAACGTCTTCCTGGTGGCCCTGCGCACCGTGCCCCAGGATTCCACCGGCGTCGCCCACATCCTCGAGCACACGGTGCTGTGCGGCAGCGAGCGCTATCCGGTTCGCGATCCCTTCTTCCTCATGATCCGGCGCTCGCTGAACACCTTCATGAACGCCCTGACCAGCGCCGACTGGACCGCCTATCCCTTCGCGAGCCGCAACCGCAAAGACTTTTTCAACCTGCTCGACGTCTACCTCGACGCGGTGTTCTTTCCCCTCCTCGACCCCCTCGACTTCGCCCAGGAGGGGCACCGCCTGGAGTTTGCGGAGCCGGACAACCCAGACAGCCCCCTGGTGCGCAAGGGAGTGGTCTACAACGAGATGAAGGGCGCCATGAGCTCGGTCACCGCCCAGCTGTGGCAGGCCCTCGGCCGCTACCTGTGGCCCACCACTACCTACCACTACAACAGCGGCGGCGATCCCGCGTGCATCCCAGACCTCACCCACGAAGCGCTGGTGGCCTTCCACCGCCTTCACTACCACCCCGGCAATGCCGTCTTTCTCTCCTACGGCGACATCCCGGCCGGCGACATTCAAGCGCGCCTGGCGGAGCGCGTCCTCGGCCGTTTCGGCCGCCCCGAACGGCGGATCGCGGTGCCCGACGAGAAGCGCTATCTCGCCCCCGTGCGGGTGGAGGAGGCCTATCCCTTCGACGAAGAGGGGGACCCGGCGCAC
The DNA here is from genome assembly GCA_026005035.1 of Porticoccaceae bacterium. Taxonomy (GTDB): domain Bacteria; phylum Pseudomonadota; class Gammaproteobacteria; order Pseudomonadales; family Porticoccaceae; genus BPKH01. The sequence continues at coordinate 100,472 of BPKH01000001.1, forward strand.
CACGGCCACGTGGTGCTCGGCTGGCTGCTCGGCCACAGCGCCGACCCCCTGGAGGCCATGGAGGCGCGGCTGCTCACCGGGGTGTTGCTCGACAACTCCGCCTCGCCGCTCTTGCACGCCCTGGAGACCACCGAGCTGGGCAGCGCGCCCTCCCCCTTGTGCGGCCTCGACGACTCCCAACGGGAGCTGTGCTTCGTCTGCGGCCTGGAAGGCACCGACCCGGAGAAGGCCGAGGCCGTGGAACGGTTGGTGCTCGGGGTGCTGGAAGAGGTGGCGGAGCGGGGCGTGGACCGCGAGCAGGTGGAGGCCTGCCTGCACCAGTTGGAGCTGGAACAGCGCGAAATCACCGGCGGCACCTACCCCTACGGGCTCGAACTGCTGCTCTCCGCCCTGCCGGCCGCCCTCCACGGCGGCGATCCGGTGGCCGCCCTGGACATCGACCCCACTCTGGAACAGCTGCGCCGCAACGCCGCCGATCCGGACTACATCAAGCGCCTCACCCGCCGGCTCCTGCTCGACAACCAGCACCGGGTGCGGCTCACCCTCCGCCCCGACCCCGAGCTGTCGGCCCGCCGCCTGAAGGCGGAGCGGGCCGAGCTGGAGCGGCTGCGCGCCGCCCTGGGCGAGGAAGAGGCGCGCGCCCTCGTCGATCTCGCCGCAAGCCTCCGGGAGCGCCAGGCGCGCAAACAGGACGTGTCGGTGTTGCCCAAAGTGGGGCTCGAGGATGTGCCCCGCACCTTCCACTACGTCTCCTGCGCGCGGCGCCTCGACCGTCCCGCTCCCATCGCCGTCTACCAGGCGGGCACCAACGGGCTGGTCTACCAGCAAGTGATCCACCGGCTGCCCGCCCTCGAGCCCGGCGAATGGGAGTGGCTGCCCATCTACGCCGCGGTGCTCACCGAGGTGGGGGTGGGCGAGCGCGATTACCTGGCCACCCAGCGTTGGCAGGCCGCGGTGTGCGGCGCGATCCACGCCTACGCCGAGGCGCGGGGCCACGCCCTGGACGCCGCCGAGCTGCGCGGCCACCTGACCCTCTCCGCCAAGGGGCTCGGCCGCAACCAGATCCCGCTCACCGAGCTGATGCTCCAAACCCTGGCCGCGGTCCGCTTCGACGAACTGGAGCGGCTGCGCGACCTGGTGGCCCAGATGCGCGCCCGGGCGGACAAGGGCATTCCCGGCAGCGGCCACCTCCTCGCCATGGGCGCGGCGGCGCGCCGCTTCTCCCCCGGGGCGGCGGCGGCCTTCCGGCTGGGCGGGCTGGGCGCCATCGCCCGGCTGCGCGCCCTCGACGCCGAGCTCGCCGAGCCGGAGCCACGCGAGCAGCTGGCAGAACGGCTCGCCGCCTTCCACCGGCGCATCGCCGCCGCGCCCCGCCAGTACCTGCTGGTGGCCGAGGGAGACCGCCTGGAGGCGTTCACCGCGGCCCTCGCCGAACGGGTGCCGGCGACCCCCGACTCGCCGCCCACACCCCTCGCCCCGCCCGCCGCGGACGGCGCCGAAGGGGAGTTCTGGAAGGTGCCCGCCCAGGTGAACTACTGCGCCCGGGTCTACCCCACGGTGCCCCTGGGCCACCCGGACGCCCCCGCCCTCTCGGTGCTCGCCCACTTCTTGCGCAACGGCTTTCTCCACACCGCGGTCCGCGAACAGGGCGGGGCCTACGGCGGCGGCGCGAGCCAGGACAACCAGCACGCCACCTTCCGCTTCTACTCCTACCGCGACCCCAGACTCGCCGAAACCCTGGCCGACTTCGACCGCGCCCTGGCCTGGCTCGCCGAGGCGAACCACGACTTTGCCGCCCTGGAAGAAGCCATCCTGGGGGTGATCGCCGCCGTGGACAAACCCTCTTCACCCGCCGGGGAGGCCAAGAAGACCTTCCACGCCGAACTGTACGGGGCCACATCGGAGGTGCGCGAGAACTTCCGGCGGGCGGTGCTGGACGTCACCCTCGACGACCTGCGCCGGGTGGCAGAGCGCTACCTGCGACCGGAGCGGGCCGCCACCGCCGTGTTGGGACCCGCCGAGCGGGCGGCGGAAGCCGAGGACCTCGGCCTCGCGGTGCAAACCCTGTAAACCCTGGGTACGGCGGCGGCCCGCTGTACCTCAGCGCCTCCCCGCCAGCCGCGAGGTGGAACGCGCCGCGGTGCGCGCCGCCTCCCCCCGCAGGCCGTGGAGGAAGAGGCGCACGCTCTGCTCGGTGTGGCGCGCCACCTCCTCCGGCGTCAGGGCGACACCCCAGGCGGAGGCGTTGGCCACCCGCCCCACCACCAGATTCAGGAAGGCCAGCGCCGCCCCTTCCGGATCGTCCAGCGCGCCCAGCTTGCGGGTGAACAGGTCGGCGAGGTAGGCGATGGTGGGGCCCGTGCCCTCCCGGTAGGTGTAGGCGCTGATCTCGGGAAAGCGGCGGGCCTCGGCGTTGGTGATGCGCAACAGCTTCAACCCCAGGGGGGTGAGCATGTTGTCCACCAGGATGCGGCCGATGCGGTGCAGCGTCTCCTCCAGATCTTCGCTCTCCGCCGCCCGCAGCCGCTCCACGGGCACGATCCAGGCGTCGATGGCCCACTTCAGGGCCGCCTTGAAGAGGCGCATCTTGTCGCCGTGCTTGGCATAGACGGTGCGCTTGGCCATCCCCACGGAGGCGGCCACCGCCTCCATGGTGGTCCGCTCGAAGCCCCGCTCCAGGAACAGATCGAGGGCGTTTTCCAGAAGCTCCCGACTGCGCCGCTCGGCCTGCTCGCGGGTGGGCCTGCCCGGACCCGGCCGGGAAGGATCCCGCCTGCGCCCCGTGGACGGCTTCCGCTTGCCCAAGGTCTCTCCCTCCCGTCGTGCCCGCGGCCCCGCTGGCCGGTCCGCGCCAAGCTTAGGGGAGCCGGTATGTGCGGGCAAGAGTCGCGCCGGAGCGCCAATCGGCCGCCAAAGCGCCGCGCGAGCGCACCCCTCCTTGCGACCCGGGCGGCGCGCTTCCATGCTTGCTCGAGAGCGGAACGAGGAGGCTGCGACTCCCCCGGCAAGAGGCGCGACTTGCCCATTTTCACACCGCCCTGGACCATTGGCTCGCCGAAGAGGAGGATCAGCCGTGATCACCCTGCACGCGGCCGCATTGGAAGAAGGAGTCGGCCCCCACGGGCGCACCGTCCTCGCCTACACCCGCATGGTGGAAGAGCGCGCCCGGGGCGGGGATTCACCCCCGGACTGGAAGCCGCTGGAGGCGCTGGTGGCGGTGGACGACTTCCAGCGGGTGGGCGCCTACGGGGAGCGGATGAACTGGCGGGAATATGTCGACTTTCTCGGCCGCTGGGCGGGCAGCACCCGCTTCGAGGCCGCCCTCCACCGCCTGGTGGAAGTGGGCGAGCTGGTGTTTCAGGAGCTCACCGAGCGCCACTGGCACGGCGAGGCGTTCATGGAAAAAGAGGTGCTCGTCGTCTACGCCTTCGACGACCGGGGCCGGATCCGCCACATCGCCGTCTATGAGCAGCGCGCCGACGACGGCCTGTGGATCGCCGAGGCGGCCCGCGCCGCCACCGGCAGAGGCGCGCCTTAGAAGTCCACCGCAAAGCGGCGGTGGGCGATCAGCCAGCGACCCTCCCGGCGGCAAAACCGGTCGGTGTACACGCCGCTGCGGCGCGCTCCGCCGCCGTCTAGGTAAAGGCAATACGCGATCCCTCGGGCGCTTTCGCCTTCCACCTCGATCTCCACCGTGGTGAGGTGGTGGCGCATCACCCCGCCGGGGATCGCGCCCTGGCGGACCGCGGCGAAGAAATCGACGGCGAAGGCGCGGATCGCCTCGCGGCCCTCGAGGCGCAAGGGCCCGCGACCGGGGAAGTCGGCGAATTCGAGCACCCCGTCCGGGGCGAAACAGGCCACGTAGCCCTCCACGTCCAGGGCATCGCCGGCCAGGGTGTAGCGATTCACCAGTTCGCGGATCGCCTCGCGCGCGAGCAGCCGTTCGAGATCCATCGGTAGCGCCTTCCGACTCTGCGCCGAGGCTAGCGCAAACCCGCCCCCGGCGCCAACGGGCGGCCAAGCCTCCGCTAGGGGAACGCGCCCAGTGGCTCGCCCAGGGCCGCCGCCACCGCCGGGTGGACGATCCGCCCCCGGTAGACGTTGAGACCGGCGCGCAGGTGGGGGTCTTGCTCCAGGGCCTTGAGGATCCCCGCCTGGGCCATGCGCAGCACGTAGGGGCCGGTGATGTGGGTCAGCGCCAGGGTCGCGGTGCGCGCCACGGCGCTCGGCATGTTGGGCACGCAATAGTGGATCACCCCCTCCTCCACGTACACCGGGTGATCCAGGTCGGTGGGGCGGGAGGTCTCGAAACAGCCTCCCTGGTCGATGGCCACGTCGATCAGCACCGTACCCGGCGCCATTTCCCGCACCAGCTCGCGGTCCACCACCCGCGGCGCCCGGGCACCGGGAATGAGCACCGAGCCCACCACCAGGTCGGCGCGGCGCACCTCCTTCGCCACCCGCCCGGGCTCCGCCAGATGGCAGACGGCGCCGCGCTCGGCGAGCCAGGCCAGTTGGGGAAGCCGGGCGGGATTGGCGTCGAACACGGCCACCGCCGCCCCCATGCCGAGCGCCACCCAGGCGGCGTTGCTGCCCACGTTGCCCCCGCCCAGGATCACCACCCGAGCGGGCGGCGCGCCCTCGAGGCCGCTCAACAGGATGCCCCGTCCCCCCTCGGTGTTCTCGAGGTAGTGCGCCCCCACCTGGGTGGCGAGCCGGCCGGCGATCTGGCTCATGGGCGTGAGCAGGGGCAGTCGTCCCCGCTCGTCGGTAACCGTCTCGTAGGCAATGGCGACGCAACCGGCCGCCATGAGCGCCCGCGCCAGCTCCGGATTGGGCGCGAGGTGCAGATAGGTGAACAGGGCCTGACCGGGGCGCAACAGGGGCCATTCCTCGGGTAGCGGTTCCTTGACCTTGACCAGCAAGTCCGCCTGCCCGTAGACCTCCTCCGGCCCCGCCACCAGCTCGGCTCCGGCGGCCCCGTAGTCGGCATCGGGAAACCCCGCACGCTCGCCGCAGCCCCGCTCGGCGAGCACCCGGTGGCCGCGGGCCACCAACTCCCGAACCCAGTGGGGGGTGAGGCCCACCCGGTATTCGTGGCGTTTGATCTCGCGGGGAATTCCGATCTGCATGGCGCGCTCCTCACCCGGTCGCGCCATTCTAGCGCGGCGGCGAAAGACTTCGGGACGGCGGCGCGGGGAGAGGAGGGCGCGCCCCACCCGCTCGGCCCCGCAGTTCGAGGCCGCCCGAGTGCTGGACTCCAGCCTTCGCTGGCCACCTTCTCGCTCCCAACCAGTTCAGACCAGCCCCACAGACCAGAGGCTGTGCGGGTTGACGGGACAGGGGCTTTTGCCTATAGTCTGCGGTCCCGCGCACTCGTAGCTCAGCTGGATAGAGTACTCGGCTACGAACCGAGCGGTCGGAGGTTCGAATCCTCCCGAGTGCGCCATTTCCCTTCCCCTCCTGCTCGGCAAGAGCGGCATTGCGCGCACCGCCGCCCGCGGCAAACCCCGTTCTACCCCGTTGGCGCAGCGCGGTCCGGTGCGTTAGGCTAGCCTTCCCGTTTCCTGGCACCGCACTAAGACGCGATGAAGCGCGCACGGTGGGGGGCATGCCTTTGGCTCGCGGTGTGCCTGGGTCAGGTGGCCGCGGCGGAGGTGCGGGTGCGGCCGGTGGAGTATCGCGCCGACGGGCTCACCTTTCGCGGCCTTTACGCTTGGGACGAGGCGCGCGCCACGCGGAGCCCGGGCGTCCTCGTCGTCCACGAATGGTGGGGCCTCGATGAGCACGTGCGGCGTGTGGCCGAGGCGCTGGCCGCCCACGGCTACGCTGCGCTGGCCGCCGACCTGTACGGGGAGGGGCGCCACACCGAGCATCCCGCCGAGGCGCGCCGCTTCGCCCAGGCCGCGCGCGCCGACCCCCTCGCCCTGGAAAGGCGCTTTCGCGCCGCCCTGGCGGCCTTGGCAGCCCAACCGGCCACCGATCCCGAGCGGCTCGCCGCAGTGGGCTACTGCTTCGGGGGCGCGGTGGTGCTGGACATGGCCCGGGCCGGCCTGCCGCTTGCCGGCGTGGCAAGCTTTCACGGCGCCCTCGCCCCGGGTGTGAGGGCGCGCCCGGGCCAGGTGCGGGCGCGGATCCTGGTGCTCCACGGCGGGGCCGATCCCCTGGTGCCGCCCGAACAGGTGCGCGCCTTCGAGGAGGAGATGCGCGAACTCGGCGCCGACTATCGGCTGCTCGTCTACCCCGGCGCCCGCCACGGCTTCACCAATCCCCGCGCCACCGAACTGGGCGAGCGCCACCACCTGCCCCTGGCCTACGATCCCGAGGCCGACCGGGCGAGTTTCGCCGCCCTGCTCGGCTTTCTCGCCGAGCTGTGGCCCGCGCCCTGAGCCTGTGTCCACTGGCGGAAAGGGCGCCGCCGTTCGTCTTGACTTCGACAGGCGGCGACAGAACGAGAAGGGGGGACGCCATGGCCGTCGAGGGGGGAACGCTCATCGCCCATTGGCTCGCCCTGCGGGGGCGGCTGATGCGCATGCTGGTGCGCCTGGTGCCGCCCCGAGAGGTGGAGGACATCGTCCAGGAGACCTACGTGCGACTCTGTCAGCTGGAACGGCGCGGCGAGCCAATCGTCCACCCCCGGGCGCTGCTCCTGCGCACCGCCCGCAATCTCGCCCTCGACTACCTGAAGCGCGCCGAGACCCGCCTCGCCGATTCCCTGGAGAGCTTGGCCGCCGAACCCGCCGGCGAAGGGGACGCCACCCTGGAGGGCGCCTGCGGGGAAGAGCTCTTCGGCCGGCTGTGCGGGGCGGTGCGCCAGCTGCCGCCCCAGTGCCGCCGGGCGTTCGTGCTGCGCAAGGTCCACGGCCTCTCCCAGCGGGAGATCGCCGCCCGCCTCGGCATCGCCGAGAGCACCGTGGAGAAGCACCTGGCCGAGGGCCTGCGCCGGCTGGTGGCCTCGCTGGCGGTCACACCCGCCCGCCGGGCGGGACGGCGGAGGCGCGACCATGGCTGAGGTGCACCGCCTGCCGAGCCGGATCGCCGCCGAGGCCGCCGACTGGGTGGTCAAGCTCGATCGCGGTTTGCGCGGCGACGAGCGGGCGCGCCTCGAGACCTGGTTGGCCGCCGACCCGCGCCACGCCGCCGCGCTCTTGCGCCTGGCGGCCCTCTGGGATCGGTTGGATGCCCTGCAATCCCTGGCGGAGCTCCTCCCCCCGGGCGGCGCGCGCCGCAACCGGCTCCCCGCCTTCGCCGCGCTGTTGCTCGCCGGACTCGCCGCCACCCTGCTCGCCCTGCTCGCGCCGGCACCGCCAGGTCCGCCACCCGCGGAATGGCACTACCAAACCGCCCTCGGGGAGCGCAAGGAGATCGCCCTGCCCGATGGCAGCCACCTCACCCTCAACACGGCGAGCCGGGTGCGGGTGCGCTTCGCCCCTCGGCTGCGGGAGATCGACCTCGAGGCGGGAGAGCTCTTCCTGCACGTGGCCCGAGATCCCGCCCGCCCCCTGGAGGTGCGCGCCGCGGGCCGGGCGATCCGCGCCCTGGGCACCGCCTTTGCCGTGGCGCTGCGGGAGGATCGAGTCGAGCTCGTGGTCGCCGAAGGGCGGGTGCGGGTGGAGGGGGCCGGCCCGCCCCGCGCCCTGGCCGCCGGCGAGGCGGCGCGGCTCGGGGTGCGCGCCGTGCGGGTGGAATCCCTGGCGGATGGCGAACTCGAAGCGCGCCTCGCCTGGCGGGAGGGCCGGCTGATCTTCCGCGGCGAGCCCCTGGGCGAGGCGATCCGCCAGGTGGAACGCTACGCGCCGGTGCGCTTCGCCATCGCCGATCCCGAGCTCGCGGCGGTGCGGGTGGCGGGGCTGTTCCGCACCGGCGACGTGGCGGGGCTGCTCGCCGCCCTGGAGGCGAACTTCGCCATCGCCCACCGCCGCCTCGCCGACGGCCGAATCCTCCTTTCCCGCAAGCGCTCCTGATGCGCCGGCGGGGGAGAGCGGGGATGGCGCGGACCGACTGGCGGAAAGGGATCCGCCGCTCGTCTTGGAGAGGGTGGGCGGCGTGGCTGGCGACGGCCGCGGCGACCGCCACGGCCCAGGAGGTGGAGTTCCAGATCCCCCGCCTGGACGCGGTGGAGGCCCTGATCCGCTTCGCCGAACAGGCCGACCGGACCCTGGTCTTTCCCTGGGAGCGGGTCCGGGGACGGCGGGCGGGGCCCCTCGCGGGCCGCTACACCGCGGAGGAAGGGCTGCGCCGCCTGCTGGAGGGCACGCCGCTGCGGGCCCACTGCGACGCCGCCGGCACCTGCACCATCGAGCTCGACGAGTTCCAAAACCGACCACCGGAGGGAGAAATGAAACGCAGACCGACCCTGTTCGGCGCCCTGGCCGGATTCTTCGCCGGCGCGGGCATCGCCGCCCCCCTGGACGATGGCGCCGCCCGCGGTCCCATCGAGGAGATCGTGGTCACCGCCCAGCGCCGCAGCGAACGCCTGCTGGAGGTGCCCATGTCCATCACCGCCCTCTCCGGGCAGGCCCTGGTGGACGCCGCCATCACCTCCACCGGAGACTTGGGCCTGGTCACCCCCGGGCTCACCACGGTGAGCAACGGCCTCGCCTTCACGCCGGCGGTGCGGGGCATCTCCTCCTCCGGCACCTCGCCGGGGGACGAGACCAACGTCGCCGTCTATCTGGACGACGTCTACCTGGGCGCGCCCCTGGCCGGCCTCTTCGAGCTCAAGGACATCGAGCGGGTGGAAGTACTCAAGGGGCCCCAGGGGACCCTCTTCGGCCGCAACGCCACCGGGGGCGCCATCCGGGTGGTGACCCGCGCGCCGGCCTTCGAGCCCGGCCTCGAGGTGTCCGCCGACTACGGCTTCGAGTACGACCTGGTCAAGCTCGGCACCTACGCCACCGGCCCCCTCGGGGAGCAACTCGCCGGTTCCCTGTCCCTCTACTACGCCGCCGACGACGGCTACGTGGAGGGGAAGAGCCCACAGCTCGCCGGCGACCACTTCGCCCGCACCGACGACCAGGGGATCCGCGGCAAGCTGCTGTTCGACCCGGGCGGCCGCTTCCGCGCCACCCTGGCCGCCGACTGGTCGGAGCGGGACGACGATCGGCTCTTCATCCTGATCCCCCGCCACCGGCGCAGCGCCTACGAGAACCGCCCCGGCGTGATCCTGCCCGCCCCCTTCGAGTACGCCGCCTCCACGCGCCCCATCTTCTCAGTGGAAAACTGGGGGATTTCTCTGACCGCCGAGTGGCAGCTGCCGCGACTCGGCGAGCTCAAGTCCATCACCGCCTACCGGGAAGTGGACGGGCTCTACCAGACCGACACCGACCGCACCAACCTGAGCGTCGCCTCCCTGCGCCTGCGCCAGACCCAAGACACCCTGAGCCAAGAGTTCATCCTTTCCGGCAGCGCCGACGAGGCGCTCTCTTGGCTTGCCGGCCTCTATTACTACGATTCGGACGCCGCCGCCCCCTTCTTCAACTCCTACAGCGGGGATGCGCCCCACGGGCCGTTGGCGTTCCAGTTCCACAGCCAGGTGGACACCCGCTCCCTGGCCGGTTTCGGCGAGCTGACCTATAGCCCGGCGGAGAGGCTCCACCTGACCCTGGGCGCGCGCTACACCGACGAGCAGAAGGATTACCGGTACCGCGATTTCCTAGGCGCTGCCGCCGACGAGGGGGAAGGCTGGAGCAGCACCACCTGGCGGGCGGTGGCCCGCTACGACCTGGGGGAGGCGGCCAACGTCTACCTGTCCTACAGCACCGGCTTCAAGAGCGGCGTCTACAACGCCTACGGCCTGCCCACCACCGGGCCGGTGGATCCGGAAGAGCTCGAGGCCTGGGAGCTCGGCGCCAAGGGGCAGCTGGGCACACTCACCTTCACCGCCGCCGCCTTCCGCTACGACTACAGCGACATCCAGGTCCAGGGACAGTCGTTCCTTCCCGACGGCACCTGGGTGGTGAGCCTGACCAACGCCGCCGAGGCGGAGATCGAGGGCTACGAACTCACCCTCGCCGGACCGCTCACCGACTCCCTCTCCTTCCACCTGGGCTACGCCGGGCTGCCGAAGGCGGAGTACGATCGCTTCCCCACCGCCCAGGTGTTCCTGTTCAACCCCGCCACCGGCGGCACCGACGTGGTGGTGCCCTACGACGCCTCCGGCAGCCGCATCATCCGCGCCCCCAAACACCAGGGTACAGCCTCCCTGGTCCACGAGACGGCGGCCTTCGGCGGCACCCTGCGCGCCTCGCTCACCTACGCCTACAACGACGGCTTCTACTGGCAGCCGGGCAACCTTACCCCCGAGGGCAGCTTCCAGGTCCTCAACGCCCGCATCGCCTGGAGCGACGAAAGCGGCCGCTACACGGTGGCGCTGTGGGGCGAGAACCTGAACGACGCCACTTACAGCCTCTACACCCCCACCACAGCAGCCGGGATCTCCGACGCCTACGCCCAACCACGGGAGGTGGGCATCGGCATCTCGGCGCGTTTCTGAACGACTGGCATCTTCCCCGCGCGGTGGCTAATAAAAAGCGAACCACCGCGCGAGGGAACGCCCCATGGCCACGCCGAGCAGCACCCCCTTTCCCCCGACCGGGAACGACCTGGTCGACGTCCTCACCACCGGCTGGCGCTGGCAAATCGAACCCGGAGGCGTGCTCACCTGGGCCATCTCCGACGGCTGGTTGGGGGAATTCTGGTCGGATCCGCAGACCACGGTGGGGCATTTGGCACTCCTCTTCGGCCTCTTGGAAACCTACATCGCCGTCGATTTCCGCTTCGCCGGCGCCTTTGCCGACCCCGAGGAGTCCCATCTGCACGGCGCCGATCTCAACTTTGCCCCGGACTTTTTCCACTTCGAGCCGCAGACCTGGGCGATCGGCAATTTTCCCACCACCGATTTTCCCGCCGCGCCCTTTCCCTATCCCGGCGCGCCCGGCGACGTCTATCTCAACTCGGGCAGCGATGCCAATTTCCTTCCTTCCTGGCTCTCCCGGCTCAAAGGGCTTCGCGCTCCTTCTCCACGAGGTGGGCCACGCCCTCGGCCTCAAGCACACCCACGACGCCTTCAACGACCGGCCGGACTTCGCCGACTTGGGCCTCGAGATGCTGGACAAGGACTGGGGGAGCATCATGTCCTATCGGGACGACTACCCGTGGAATCGGCTCGCCTTCAGTCCCGCCACCCCCATGGGCCTGGACGTGCTGGCCCTCCAGTTCCTCTACGGCGCCAATCCCACCACCTTCGCCGGCGACGATCGTCACTCCATCGGCATCACCTTGGATTACCGCACCCTGTGGGATGCGGCGGGACAAGACGCGCTGGCCTTCGAGCCGCCCTGGGGAAGCTCGGCCGACGGCTGGTTCGTCTTGCTGTACGGAGACCTCGACTGGGACCTGCGCTCGGCGCGGTTCGGCGTGGCCATGCCGCTCGCAGAAGCCTCCAGTCTCGCTTCCCCCTTCACCGCCCACTGGCTTCTCGGCGACTACGAGGCGTTCTGGGGTTCTCCCCGGGACGACGCCATCTTCGGCGACGAGCTCGACCAGGTTCTCAACGGCGGGGCGGGGAACGACACCCTGGCCGGAGGTGCCGGCGACGATTGGCTTGCGGGAGAGGCGGGCGCCGACCTTTTGGTGGGCGGCCTGGGGCGGGACACCGCCGCCTTTCCGGGGGCCTTCACCGACCACCAGGTGGCCTACGACGCGCTCGAGGAAAGGCTCGAAGTCCGAGGCCCCGAGGGGGAAACCGATCGCCTGGAGGAGGTCGAGTACCTCGCCTTCGCCGACGCCATGCTGCCGGTCGGTCGCTTTCTGCCGGGCTGCCCACCCGAGGGCCTAGCGGTGCTCGCCGGCGAGGCCCGCGTCGGCGGCAGCCTGACAGTGGAGGCCCAGGGGCTTTTCGACCCCGACGGCATCACCTCCCTGGAGGTGCGCTGGCTGCGGGACGGCGAGCTCTTGCCGGAGGCGACTGGGATCCGCTATCCCCTCACCGCCGCGGACGCGGGCCACCGCTTCGCCGCCCTTCTCACCCTCGAGGACGGCCTCGGCCAGATCACCGAACTGCGCACCGAGGAGCGGCTGGTGGTGCCGGAGCTCACCGCGGAGCTTCTCGACCTGGTGGCCCTCTACGTGGCCATCCCCGGCCGGGCGCCCGACGCCTCGGGGCTCGCCTTCTGGGCCGACGCCCGCGCCGCGGGCCAGGACCTCGCGGAGATCGCCGCCACCATGTGGCGCTCCCCCGCCACCCGCGCCCTCTACCCCGACCACCTCACCACCTCGGAAGTGGTGGCCGAGATCTACCGCAACGTGCTGGATCGACAGCCCGATCCCGAGGGGCTGGCCTTCTGGTCCGACCACTGGGAAAGCGAAGGGCCGGCCGCCACCCTGCTCGCCATGGTGGGCGCCATCCGCAACTACGCCGGCGACCTCCCGGAGGCCCTGGCCGCCAAGCAGCTGTTCCTCCACAAGCTGGACCTCGGCGCCTGGCTCGCCCTGGAAGGAGAGTCCAACGACCTGGCGGTGGCGGAAGCGGTCTTCGCGCGACTTGGCAGCGGCGCAGGACTCGCCGACGCCCTGGACTACGCCGGGCGGCAACTGGCGCTCCTCGGCATCGCCCCCGCCGAAGGCGAAGCGCTGGCCGCCTGAGCTTCAGCGCTCCCCCGGCGCCACCCGCTCCCCGAGCACCCGGTCGGCGAGGAGGGTGCAGAAGTACTCGTCGATGCGCGCGATCCTGCCCCCCTCCAGGGAGAAGACCATGCAGTACTCGTTGTGGTAGGGGGTGCCGTCGGCCAGCTCGGCGTTGCCCTTGAACTCCACCGCCACCCGGCCGCCGCCGGCGGTGACGGAGCGGATTTCGGGGCGCATGCCGGCCGGGAAGAGCTCGCGGAAGGCGGCGATGGTGGCGAGGATCACCTCGCGGCGGCGCGTGCCCGCCAGCTTGCCCGTGCCGTGGGCGACGGTGACCGCGTCGGGCGCCAAACAGTCGGCCGCCGCGGCGGCATCCCCCCGGCCCATCGCCTCGATGAAGGCGAGGGCGACTTCGGCATCGCGAGTTTCCATGGCTTCCTCCCGCTGTGGGTCAGGCCGGTTTGAGCGACTCCAGGGGGCCGCCCAGGCAGGCCCCCCCGTCCACCGGCAATACCGCCCCCGTCACCTGGGCCGAGAGGTCGGAGGCGAAATAGAGGGCGGCGTTGGCGAAGTCCTGCGGGGCGCCCTGGCGCTGGAGAGCCTGCATCCGGCGCACCGTGTCGGCCACGTCGTAAAAGGTCATGCCCGCCGGGATGTGCCCCGGGGCGATGCAGTTGACGCGCACGCCGTACTCGCCCAGGTCCCGGGCGATGGAGCGGGTGGCGTGGATCACCGCGGCCTTGGCGGCCCGGTAGCTGATCAGGGGCATGCCCGGCTTGATGCCGCCGATGGAGGCGGTGTTGACGATGCTGCCGCCGCCGCGCCGGGCCAGGTGGCGGCCGGCCACCTGGCAACCCAACAGCACCCCGAGCAGGTTCACCTCCATTACCCGCCCGAAATCGGCCAGGTCGTCCTCCAAGAACCGCCCGTATGGGCGCCCCGAGAAGCCGGCGTTGTTGACCATCACCTGGAGGTCGCCGAAGCGCTCCAGGGTGAACTGGACCAGGGCTTCCATCTCCTCGCGGCGCGCCACGTCCACTCGAAAAAAAGCGCTCTGCTCGCCCAGGCCGGCGGCCAGCGCCGAACCCCTTTCTTCGTCCAGGTCGGCGATCACCACCCGCGCCCCCTCCTCCACGAAGCGGCGCACCGCGGCCTCGCCCAGTCCTCCCGCGCCCCCGGTGACGATGGCCACCCGCCCGGCGAGCAGTCCGCCCATGGCCTCTCTCCCGCGCGACTCAGTGCACCGCCTCTTCACCGGCGAGGGTGGTGCGGATCAACAACCGGCCGCAGTCCGCCGGGTAGGGAAGCGCCCGGTGCATGGCGGCGGTGTTGTTCCAGATCACCAGGTCGCCGAGCCGCCACCGGTGGCGGTAGACGAACGGCGGCTGGGTGGCGAACTCCCGAAGCCGCACCAGCAGCCGGCGGCTCTCCTCGGGGGAGAGCCCCTCCACGTAGTCGGCGGTGGCCCCGATCAGGAGCGAGCGCGTGCCCGAGGCGTGGGCCCACACCAGGGGACAGGATTTGGGGCGAACCCGCTGCCAGGCCTCCACCTGGGCGAGGCTCGGTTCCGGGTAGACGTACCAGAGGGAGCGCTCCATGCTGTGCACCACCCGCAACCCCTCGAGGGCGCGCTTCTCCTCGTCGGGCAGCGCCTCGTAGGCGGCCGCGGTGTTCGCGAATTCGGTCTCGCCTCCGGTGGGGGCGAGCACCACCGGGCGCAACAGGGTGGCGTAGTAGGGCTTTTCCTGAGTGGAACCGTCGATGTGCCAGTAGAAGGCGCCGCGCAGGTAGTCGGCCTTGGGGTTTTGGGCGCCGTCGAGACTGATCCGGTAGACGCCGTCCTCGCCGCCGCCCTCCTTGAGGGGCGTGCCCAGGGTGCGCGCGATTGCCACCTGTTGGGCGTCGTCGAGGAACAGGTCGCGGAAGACGAGCACCACCCGCTCCTCCAACAGGCGCCGCAGGTCGGCCGCCCGCTCACCACCGAGCAGCGTCGCCACGTCGGTGCGCACTTCGGCGCCGATCTGGGGCTTGATGGGCACCACTTCGAAGGGCATGGCCTCACCTCCCTGCCAGGCGAGACCGCAGTCTAGCACAAAAAGCACCCGTCACGTTGCTTTTTCGTCCGACAGCATCTCTGGTAAACGTTTGCAAACTGGTCTTCCCCCGCCGCCCGGCATTCCCGTAGACTGGCGGCGAAGCCCTCGCCGGAGAAACCCCCGTGCGCCCGCTCTTCGCTGCCCTCTGCTTCGCCCTCGCCCCCCTCGCCGCGGCCGCCCCCGTCGCCGTGGGCCACCTGACGGGCGACGGCGCCCCGCCCATGGGTTGGGACGGAGCCGAACCCGACCCCCTGTTCGCCGAGCCCTACATCGACGTCGACGAGTGGCGCACCCAACCCGTCCCCCACCGCTACGTCCACGGCGGCTTCCGCGGCACCCAGACCCGCTTTTCCTACTACTTTCCCCCCGCCGAGGCGTACGAGGGACGCTTTTTCCAACACATCACCCCGGTGCCGGACAGCGAACACCTGGCCCAGGCCAAGCCCCCCGGTCCCTTCAACCCCATCGGCTTCGCCGCCGCGAGCGGGGCCTACTTCGTGGAAACCAACGGCGGCGGGCCGGTGGACTTCTCCGTGCCGGGCGGCACCCGCAGCGATCCCACGATCACCGCCTGGCGCGCCAACGCCGCGGCGGCCGCCTATTCCCGCCAGGTGGCCCGGGCGGTCTACGGCCTGGCGGCGCGCCCCTACGGGTACGCCTACGGTGGCTCCGGCGGCGGCTACCGCACCATCGGCGGCATGGAAGCGAGCCGCGGCATCTGGGACGGCGCCGTGCCCTACGTGATCGGCTCCACCATGGCGATCCCCAACGTCTTCGCCGTCCGCCTGCGGGCGCTGCGAGTGCTCTGGCACCGCTTTCCGGCCATCGTCGACGCCCTGGAGCCGGGGGGCAGCGGCGACCCCTGGGCGGGGCTCGAGGCGCGGGAAACGGCCACCCTCTGGGAGGCGACGAGGATGGGCTTTCCCCTGGGCGCCTGGTTCGGCTACCAGACCATGGGCCTCCACGGTCTCGCTGCCCTCTACCAGGCGGTCAAGGCCGCCGATCCCACCTACTTCCAAGACTTTTGGACGGTGCCGGGCTACCTGGGCCACGACCATCCGGAAGAGTACGCCGATCACCTCCTCGTCCACGAGGCGCGGGTCGCCGCGCCGGTGACTGCGGCCGAGGCAGCCCGCCTCAGAATCTCCCTGGACCCCTTCCGCGCCGCCGAGCGGGGCGGAGTCGACACCGCCTTTCGCCAGCCTCCGCCAGGCGAGGCGGAGCGAATCGTGGGCTATCGCCTCGCCCCGCCGCCCGATCGCGTGCCCGAACCCTTCCTGGGCGGCGACCTGCGCATCCTGGAAGGCTCCGCCCGGGGCACCTCCCTGGCCATCGCCCGGGTGGTGGGGGACGTGGCGGTGCTCGGCATCCACGATCCCCGGGCGGCGGCGGCCGTGCACACCGGGGATCGGGTCGTGCTCGACAACCGCGACCTCCTGGCCCTGGAGACCTACCACCGCCACCAGGTGCCGCCGGGCGACGAATTTCCGGTGTGGGACCAGTTCCGCGACGCCGGCGGCCGCCCCCTTTACCCCCAGCGGCCGCAGCTCCTGGGCCCCCTGTTCGTGGAGCGCACCGCCGGCACCACCATGACTGGCCGCTTCGCGGGCAAGATGATCGTGGTGGCGAGCCTCTACGACCGCGAGGCCTTCCCCTGGCAGGCCGACTGGTATCGCCGACGCATCGCCCGCCACCTGGGGGATCGCCTGGAGGAGCGGTTCCGCCTCTACTACGTGGACCGCGCCCTGCACGGCGACGGACCCGAACTGGAGGACCCCACCCGGGTGGTCCACTACACGGGTGTCCTCCACCAGGCGTTGCGGGATCTCGCCGCCTGGGTGGAGCGTGGGGTGGCGCCCCCCGCCGGCACCCGCTACCGAGTGGCGGACGGCCAGGTACTGGTGCCGCCGACAGCCGCCGAGCGGGCCGGTCTGCAACCGGTGGTGCAACTGGCGGTGGCCGGGGGCGAGGTGGCGGAAGTGCCCGCCGGCGCGGAGGTGACCTTCTCGGGCACGGTGGAGGCGCCGCCGGGGGCCGGGCTCGTCACCCGGGTGGAGTGGGACCTCGAGGGCACCGGCGCGTTCACCGCCTCCCCCGCCCCCTCACCGGCGGCGAAGGTGGCGGTGACCGCCCGCCACCGCTACCCCCGACCGGGTACCTACTTCGCGGTGCTGCGGGGCTGGATTCAGCGGCAAGGCGACCCCGACGATCCCTACACCCAGATCGCCCATCTGGCCCGGGTGCGGGTGGTGGTGCGCTAGTCGCCGCAGGCCAACCGCGTCCAGTCGACCCGCCCCTGCCAGCGCCCGGCGGCCTCCTGGTGGGCGCGGGCGCGGGGCAGGAGGTGCTCCAGATAGAAGCGGGCGGTGGCGCGCTTGGCCTGCGCGAAGGGGGCCTCGCCCTGCGCCGCGCGCCAGGCGCGCAGCATCTGCCAACCGCCGAGCAGGTAGCCGGTGGCCATGAGGTAGTCGAAGCTGCCGAGCAGGGCGTCCTCGGGATCCCGTCCCAGGGCCTCCACCAGGGCGCGGGTGAGCGCGCCCTGGACGGTGGCCGTCGCCGCCAGCGCCGCGGCGCAGGCGGCGGCCCCTTGGGGGGGTCTTTGACAGTCGCCGGCGATCTCCGCCAGCAGGCGCGCCATGGCGACGCCGTCGTCCCGGCCCAGTTTGCGGCGCACCAGGTCGGCCGCCTGGATCCCGTTGGTGCCCTCATAGATGGCCGCCACCCGCACGTCGCGCCACAGCTGGGCGACGCCGGTCTCCTCCACGTAGCCCGCGCCGCCGTGGATCTGAATGGCGAGGGAAGCCACCTCCTGGGCGAGCTCGGTGAACCACCCCTTGATCACCGGGATCAGCAGATCCACCCGAGCCTGCAAATCCGGGTCCTCCCCGTGGCGGGCCCGATCCAGCACCACCGCCTCCACGCCGGCCACCGCCCGCATCGCCTCCACCAGCGCCCGCTGGGTGAGCAGCATGCGCACCACGTCGGGATGGCGGGCGATGGCGACACCCCCCTGCTGGCGGCTGCGGGCGTAGGCGATAGACGCCTGGCGCGCCCGCTCCGCCACCCCCAGCCCCTGGATGCCCACCTTGAGGCGCGCCTCGTTCATCATGGTGAACATACAGGCGAGCCCCCGGTTGGCCTCGCCCAGGAGCCAACCCACGGCGCCGTCGCGCTCGCCGTAGCTCATCTGGCAGGTGGGGCTTGCGTGCAGGCCCAGCTTGCACTCCAAGGCCAGGCAGCGCAGGTCGTTGCGCCGCCCGTCGGGCAGGAACTTCGGCACCAAAAAGAGCGACAGCCCGCGGCTGCCGGGGGGCGCGTCCGGCAGGCGGGCGAGCACCAGGTGGACGATGTTGCGGGCGAGCTCGTGCTCGCCCCAGGTGATGAAGATCTTCTGGCCGCGGATCCGGAAGTGGTCGCCGGCGGGTTCGGCGCGGGTGCGGATGGGGCCGAGGTCGGAACCCGCCTCCGGCTCGGTGAGGTTCATGGTGCCGCTCATCTCCCCCCGGGCGATGGCGGGCACCCAGGCCTCGATCTGGGCGGCCGTCCCGTGGGCGAGGATCGCCCCGGCCGCCCCCAGACTGAGCATCGGGTTGAGGGCGAAAGCCATGTTGGCCCCGTTCCAGAACTCGGCCACCACGGTGTTGAAGAGCTCCGGCAGACCGAGCCCGCCCGCCTCCACGGGGAGACTGATGCCGGTCCAACCGCCCTCGGCGAGGGCCCGCCAGGCGGCGGCGAAGCCTTCGGGCAGGACCACCCGATCCCCCTCGAGGCGCGCCCCCAGGCGGTCGCCCACCCCGTTCAAGGGGGCGAGCACCTCCGCGGCCACACGGCCGGCTTCGGCGAACACGGCGCGCGCCGTCTCGGTGGAGAGATCCTGTTTGGCGAAGGCGGGCAGGCGGGCGAGGGCGCCGAGGTCCACCAGGTGGTCGAGGAGAAACGCCCAGTCCTCGAGGGGTGGCTGGTAATCCACGGCGGCGACCTGCTCCTGGGGGCTCGGACGGGGAGAGCGCGGGTTTACTGGCGGTGAGGGAGGGATTCGAACCCTCGATAGGGGATTAGCCTATACTCCCTTAGCAGGGGAGCGCCTTCAGCCACTCGGCCACCTCACCGAAAGGGTGCGCGCGCGGCGCGCGGCCATGATACCAGAGGGTAAAAAGGGCGGCTACTCGCTCTCTTCGCCGCCGTCGCGCCCCTGCAGCCGCTCCTGTTGGATCCGCTGGTAGATCTCCTCGCGGTGGACTGCCACGTCCTTGGGCGCGTTGACACCAAGGCGCACCTGGTTGCCCTTGACGCCCAGAACGGTGACGGTGATCTCGTCGCCGATCACCAGGGTTTCCCCCACCCTTCGGGTCAGAATCAGCATGGCTCGCTCCTGGCCTTGTCGCCTCTTGGATCCCCTGTCGTGGTCGGGCCACGCGCCCGCCTCTGTTCAGCTTACCGCCACCGCGGCGGGCTCGCCCACTTTGTCCAGATCAAAGGCCGAATGGAGGGCGCGAACGGCGAGTTCGAGGTACTTCTCTTCGATGACCACCGTCACCTTGATCTCCGAGGTGCTGATCATCTGGATATTGATGTTCTCCTCGGCGAGCGCCTTGAACATCCGCGCCGCCACCCCGGCGTGGGAGCGCATCCCCACGCCGACGATGGCCACCTTGGCCACCCGGTCGTCGGTGAGCACCTCCCGGGCGCCGAGCTCCCGGGCCACTCCCTTGAGGATGGCGGCGGCGCGCTCCATGTCATTGCGGTGCACGGTGAAGGTGAGGGAGGTGGTGCCGTCCACGCCCACATTCTGGACGATGACGTCCACCTCGATGTTGGCGTCGGCGATAGGCCCCAGAATCCGGTAGGCCACGCCGGGACAGTCGGGAATGCCGACCAGGGTGACCTTGGCCTCGTCGCGGTTGAAGGCGATGCCCGATACCAGGGGGGTTTCCACGCCGTCGTCCTCCTCGAAGGTGATCAGGGTGCCGGGGCCGTCCTGGAAGCTCGACAGCACCCGCAGGGGCACCCGGTATTTGCCGGCGAATTCCACCGAGCGGATCTGCAACACCTTGGAGCCCTGGCTCGCCATCTCCAGCATCTCCTCGAAGGTGATGCGCGGCAAGCGGCGGGCGCGCGCTTCCACCCGCGGATCGGTGGTATAGACGCCGTCCACGTCGGTGTAGATCTGGCACTCGTCCGCGCCGAGGGCGGCGGCGAGCGCCACGGCGGTGGTGTCGGAGCCGCCGCGCCCCAGGGTGGTGACGTTGCCGAGGGCGTCGACGCCCTGGAAGCCGGCGACCACCGCGATCCGCCCCGCCTCCAGATCGGCGCGCAGGGCGGCGGTGTCGATGTCGAGGATCCGCGCCTTGCCGTGGGCGCCGTCGGTGAGGATGCGCACCTGCCAACCCGCGTAGGAGCGCGCCTCGAGGCCGCGCTTGCGCAGGGCGATGGCGAGCAGGCCGATGGTCACCTGTTCGCCCGTGGCCACGACCACGTCGAGCTCGCGGGGATCCGGTCGGTGGTCGATCTCCTTGGCCAGGCCGATGAGACGGTTGGTCTCGCCGCTCATGGCGGAAACCACCACCACCAGCTGGTGACCCTGGTCGTGGAAGGCCTTCACCTTGTCGGCCACCGCCTCGATCCGCTCGACGGACCCCACCGAGGTGCCGCCGTATTTTTGGACGATCAACGCCATCCGCACCCACTCCCCTCGTTGCGCCGCTCGCATCCCATCCCGAAGACCGGGGACACCTCAGGCGGCCAGCCGTTCGGCCACGTAGCGATAGACCGACTCCAGCACCTCGGGCAGCTTCTCGGGATGGACGCCGCCGCCCTGGGCGAGGTCGGCCCGGCCGCCGCCGCGGCCGCCCAGCTGGGTGGCCACGAAGCGCACCAGTTCGCCGGCGTCCACGGCGTCGGTGAGGGGAGGCGTCACCCCGACCACCAGGGAGACCTTTTCCTCGCCGGGGGCGGCGAGCACCACCACCCCCTGGCCGATGCGCGCCTTGAGGCGGTCGACCAGGGTGCGCAGCGCTTTGGCGTCGGCGCCCTCCACGGCCGCGGCCAGCACCCGCGCCGACCCCACCTGGCGGGCGCGGGCGAGGAGGTCGCCCCCGCCGGCCTCGGCGAGGCGCGCCTTGAGCGCCTCCACCTCCCGCGCCAGGGCGCGGTTCTGCTCGGCGAGCTGGCGCACCCGGTCGAGGACCGCGGCGGGGCTGGCCTTGACCGCCTCGGCGACGCCGTCCAGAGTCGCCTCCAGTTGGTGGACGAAGGCGAGCGCCGCCTCGCCGGTGACCGCCTCGATGCGGCGCACGCCGGCGGCGATGCCGCCCTCGGCGGTGATCTTGAAAAAGCCGATATCGCCGGTGCGGGTTACGTGGGTGCCGCCACACAGCTCCACCGAAAAGCCCTCGCCCATGGTGAGCACGCGCACCGTCTCGCCGTACTTTTCGCCGAACAGCGCCAGAGCGCCCCGGGCCAGGGCTTCCTCGCGGGGCAAGAGCTCCACCCGGACCTCGGTGTTGCGGCGGATCTCGGCGTTGACCAGCCTCTCCACCGCTTCCAGCTCTTGCCGGGAGAGGGGTTGCGGGTGGGAGAAGTCGAAGCGCAGCCGCTCCGAGTCCACCAGCGAACCCTGCTGGGTCACGTGCTCGCCGAGCACCCGCCGCAGTGCGGCGTGGAGCAGGTGGGTCGCCGAGTGGTTGCGGGCCGTGGCGGCGCGCACCTCGGGCTCCACCCGCGCCTCGACCCGCTCGCCCACGGCGAGGGCCCCGGAGAGCACCCGCCCGAAGTGGAGGTGGACCGCCCCCCGCTTGCGGCAGTCGCGCACCTCGAACCGCCCCCCCGGACCCTCGAGCATCCCGGCGTCTCCCACCTGCCCCCCCGACTCGGCGTAGAAGGGGGTGCGGTCGAGGACCACCACCCCTTCCTGGTCCGCCTCGAGCCGCTCCGCGGGCGCTCCATCCACCCACAGGGCCAGGATCTGTCCCTCGTCCCGGGTCCGCTCGTAGCCGGTGAATTCGCTCTCCCCTTCCACCGCCGGCTCGAAGGCGGCGTCGCTGCCAAAGCGGCTGGCGGCGCGCGCCCGCGCCCGCTGCTCGGCCATGCGCGCCTCGAAGCCCTCGAGATCGAGCGCCACACCCCGCTCGCGGGCGATGTCGGCGGTGAGATCCACCGGAAAGCCGTAGGTGTCGTAGAGGCGAAACACCAACTCGCCGGGCAACACCTCCCCCGTCGACTTCGCCAGCGCCTCCTCGAGGACCGCCAAGCCCTGGGAGAGGGTGCGGGCGAACTGCCGCTCTTCGGCGAGCAGGGTCTCCTCGATGAACCCGGCGCGGCGCACCAGGTCGGGGTAGGCATCGCCCATGAGCGCCACCAGGGGCGCCACCAAGCGGTGGAAAAAGGGGCTTTCGGCGCCCAGTTTGTGCCCGTGGCGCAGGGCGCGGCGGATGATTCGGCGCAGCACGTAGCCGCGCCCCTCGTTGGCCGGCAGCACCCCGTCCATCACCAGAAAGGCGGCGGCGCGGATGTGGTCGGCGAGCACCCGCAGCGAGGGCGAGTCGGCCTGGGCGGCGCCGGTGGCCTCGGCGGCGGCGGCGATCAGGGCGCGAAAGAGGTCGATCTCGTAATTGCTGTGCACCCCCTGCAGCACCGCGGCCACCCGCTCGAGCCCCATGCCGGTGTCCACCGACGGCTTGGGCAGCGGCGATAGACGCCCCTGGGCGTCGCGGTTGTACTGCATGAAGACGACGTTCCAGATCTCCACGTAGCGGTCGCCCTCCTCCTCGGCACTGCCGGGGGGGCCGCCCGCGACCTCCGGTCCGTGGTCGTAGAAGATCTCGGTGCAGGGGCCACAGGGACCGGTGTCCCCCATCATCCAGAAGTTGTCGGAGGCGTAGGGCGCCCCCTTGTTGTCGCCGATGCGCACCAGCCGCTCGGCGGGGAAGCCCACCTCCTCCCGCCAGATCCGGTAGGCCTCCTCGTCGTCGGCGTAGACCGTCACCCACAGCCGCTCGGCGGGCAGCCCGAGCCAGCGCCGGTCGGTGAGGAACTCCCAGGCGTAGCGGATCGCCTCGCGCTTGAAGTAGTCGCCGAAGCTGAAATTGCCGAGCATCTCGAAGAAGGTGTGGTGGCGGGCGGTGTAGCCGACGTTCTCCAGGTCGTTGTGTTTGCCCCCGGCCCGCACACAGCGCTGGCAGGTGGCGGCCCGCGGCCAGGGCGCGGCGCGCTCGCCCAGGAAAATGTCCTTGAACTGCACCATGCCGGCGTTGGTGAACAACAGGGTGGGATCGCCGGCCGGCACCAGGCTCGACCCCGGCAGCACCGCGTGGTCGCGGCTGGCGAAGTAGTCGAGAAAGGCCTTGCGGATCTCGTGGGTGTTCATGGGGCGTCGCGGGGGGCGGGGGTCACAGGGCGAGCGAACCCTCGGACATCTGGACGTTGCCGAGGATGTGGAGGTGGAGGTGGAAGACCGTCTGGCCCGCCCCGGCGCCGTTGTTGATCACCAGGCGGAAGGCGTCGCCGATCCCCGCCGCTTGGGCCACCTTCTTGGCGGTGAAGAGCAGGTGCCCGAGGAGCTCGCGGTCCTCTTCGGTGGCGTCGGACAGCTTGGGGATCGGCTTTTTGGGAATGAGCAGCAGGTGCGTGGGCGCCTTGGGGGCGATGTCGCGAATGACGAAACAGTGCTCGTCCTGGTAGAGGATTTCGGAGGGGATCTCGCCCTCCAGGATCCGGGTGAACACCGACTTTTCGCTCATGGTCAACCGCCCTGCTCTGGCTCTGGTCCCGTTTCGGTTCGCTCCGCGCCCTCGGGTTGAATGGGCCGCGCCTCTGCCTCCAGCAGCACGGGGATCCCGTCGCGAATGGGATAGGCGAGACCACTCGTCCGGCAGACGAGCTCCTGGCGCTCCCGGTCGTATTCGAGGGGCGCCTTGCTCACCGGGCACACCAGGATTCCCAACAGCTGTTTGTCCATGGGCTCCCGCGGAGGCCGAGAAGAGCGCATTGTACTGGAAAGCGCCGGCGACTTTCACACCGCCGGCGCGCCGGGAAAATCCCCGAGCGCCCGGCGGATCTGCTCTTCTGCGAAACCGCGGCCACGCAGAAAGCGGATCCGCCTGGCGAGCTCCCGCGCCTGCCGCGGCGCGCCCTCGCCGAAGCGACTGCGCAGCGCGCGGCTCGCCAGCGCCACCCAGTCCACCTCGCAGGTCGCGAGGGCGTCCTCGATCAGCGCTTCCTCGACCCCCCGCTGGCGCAGTTCGGCGCGGATCCGGCAAGGCCCCTGGCCGCGCCCGACGCGCAGGCGGACGAAGGACTCGGCGAAGCGGCGGTCCGACTGCAGCCCCTCGGCGGCGAGCCGGTCGAGCACCGCGGCGAGCACCTCACCCGGGACCGCAGAGCGCGCCCGCAGCTTGCGGGCGAGCTCCAGGCGCGAGTGCTCGCGCCGGGCGAGCAGGTCCAGGGCGGCGCGATAGAGGCGTCGGCGGGGATCGTCGCCCGCCGTCACCGGCGGCCGCCCCCCGCCGTCGGCTCCTCCCCGGCGCCTGGGGCGATGCGGCCGCGCAACCAGCGGAACAGCCGCCCCGCCGCCCGCCACAGGCGCGGCAGCGACCAGGCCACCAGGGCGAGGAAGAGCGCGAGCAGGACCAGGAAGACAAGCGGGTGGTTGAGGGCCGTCCACAGCCCCAAGAGCACCGCCAGGTCTTCGCCGAGGGAGGCGAGCCAGTTGCTGAAGGGCTCCGGAGAGGTGTTGATCACCAGCCGCCCGGACGCCTTGGTGAGGTGGCTCGCCGCCGCCAGGGAGCCGCCCAGGAGCCCCGCCGCCACCTCCAGGGCCGGGGAAACCTCGCCCACCGCTCCCGCGGCGAGAAGCGCCCCGGCGGGGATGCGCACGAAGGTGTGGATGGCGTCCCAGCCGGAGTCGACGCCGGGGATCTTGTCGGCGAAGAACTCCACCAGATACATCAAGCCGGCGGCGGCGATCACCAAGGGGTCGGCGAGGACTTCCAAGCCGGGCGGCAAATCCACATAGCCCGTTGCGCCGGCCAGGCCGAGGGCGAAGGCGGCGGCGTAGAGGTTGATCCCGCTCGCCCACCCCACCCCGAGGGTGAGGGCGAGGGTCTGGACCAGCTGGGAATAGGCATCCACCCCCGCCGCCCGAACTCAGGAGGGCTCCCCGGCGGGCAGCGGCGCCTCCGCCGGCCGCGCCGCGCCGAGAAACTCGGCGCGGATGCGCGCCTCCAGGGCCTCCGCCACGTCCGGATTGGCGCGCAGAAACTCGCAGGCGTTGTTCTTGCCCTGGCCGATTTTTTCCCCCTCGTAGGCGTACCAGGCGCCCGACTTGTCGATGAGCCCCAGTTTCACCCCCAGGTCGAGGATCTCGCCCGCCTTGTTGACCCCCTGCCCGTAGAGGATCTGGAACTCGCACTGCTTGAAGGGCGGGGCGACCTTGTTCTTGACCACCTTGACCCGGGTCTCGTTGCCGATCACCTCCTCGCCCTCCTTGACCGCGCCGATGCGGCGGATGTCGAGCCGCACCGAGGAGTAGAACTTGAGGGCGTTGCCGCCGGTGGTGGTCTCGGGGTTGCCAAACATCACCCCAATCTTCATCCGGATCTGGTTGATGAAGATCACCAGGCAGTTGGCGTGCTTGATGTTGGCGGTCAGCTTGCGCAGCGCCTGAGACATGAGACGCGCCTGGAGGCCCACGTGTTGGTCGCCCATCTCCCCCTCGATCTCCGCCTTGGGGGTGAGGGCGGCCACCGAATCCACCACCAACACGTCGATGGCTCCGGAGCGGACCAGCATGTCGGCCACTTCCAGGGCCTGTTCGCCGGTATCCGGCTGGGAGACGATCAGGTCGTCGACGTTGACGCCAAGCTGTTCGGCGTAGCGCGGATCCAACGCGTGCTCGGCGTCGACGAAGGCGCAGGTGCCCCCTTGCTTCTGGGCCTCGGCGATCACCGACAGGGTGAGGGTGGTCTTGCCCGACGACTCGGGCCCGTAGATCTCGACGATCCGCCCCCGCGGCAGCCCGCCGACGCCGAGGGCGATGTCGAGGCCGAGGGAGCCGGTGGAGATGGTGGGGACGTCCACCGCCTTGCGATCCCCCATCCGCATCACCGTGCCCTTGCCGAACTGTTTCTCGATCTGGCTGAGGGCGGCCTGAAGCGCCTTTTCCTTGTTGGCATCCATGGATTTCTCGGGCCTCGCGTCGTTCGTGAAATCTGGCAAAAGAGGATGGCACAGCCTAGCGAAATTCGCTTTTACTGTACAGTTATCCAGTGACCTGCGCCAACAGACCGGCGAGCGCCGCCTCCACCGCTTGGCGGCGTACCGCGGCGCGACCGCCGGCGAACTGGTGGCGTTGGGCGCGGGCGCCGCCGTCCCAGGCCCAGGCCAGCCAAACGGTGCCCACCGGCTTCTCTGGGGTGCCCCCGCTGGGACCGGCGATGCCACTTGCGGCCACCGCCAGGTGGGCCCCGGAGCGTTCCAGGGCGCCCCGGGCCATGGCCAGCACCACCGGCTCACTGACCGCGCCGTGGACCTCGAGGAGCCCCGGCGCCACCCCGAGAATCTGCGTCTTGTGGAAGTTGGAATAGGTCACAAAGGCAGCGCCGAACCATTCGGAACTACCCGGGACCGCGGTGAGGGTCGCGGCGATCAATCCCCCGGTGCAACTCTCCGCCGCGGTCACTTGCCACCCCCGGGCCCGGAGGGCTCCGCCGAGGGTGGCGGCCAGATCCTCGAGGACATCGCTCATGGCGCTACGTTACGCCACCCGCAGCGTCGCGACAAGGGCGGGTGTGGGCGCGGGACATTCCCCGGATTCCGCTTCGCGCCATCCGGGCCACGGGGGCAATCGCTTCCACCCGCCTCGCTGTGCCCTTGAGAGCGGTGGGGCCCTGGCCCACAATGGACCTCCATGATCCCCGCCGCCCGCGCCGACTTCCGATCGCGCCACGCCGCGCGGCTGGCGCGCCGCTTGCGGTTGCCCGCGCCGCCGCCCGCCCCCTCCCGCCACCCGGCGGAGCGCTTGGCGGCCTGCGGCCTGTGGGCGCTCACCGGCCCCCGCCACGGCCCGCCGGTGCTGGCGCCCGCGCCACTGGCCGACTGCGCCGAGGGAGCCCTCAGCCTGTTCGCGGCCAGTGCCGGCCTTCCCTGGACGGAGGGCGCGGGGGCGGCGCTGCTCACCGAGCGCGCGGCGCTCTTGGGCCTGGCGCGCAACGGCGCCGCCTCGCCCCTGGGCCACTGCCGGCTGCTGCCCGCCGCCGACGGCTGGCTCGCCCTCAACCTGGCCCGCGCCGACGACTGGGAACTGCTGCCCGCCCTGTTCCGGCAAGCGGGCGCCTTCGCCGCGGGTGACTGGGCGAGCGTGGCCGCCGCCGCGCGCGCGCGCTCGGTGGCCGAACTCGAAGCCCAGGGAGCACTCCTCGGCCTCGCCCTGGCGGCCGCTCGCCCGCCCCCCGAACGCCCTCCCCCTTGGCTGCGGGTGGCGGCCCGCGGGCGGCCGGCGCCCCCGCCGTCCGCCCCCCTGCGGGTGGTGGACCTGTCGTCGCTGTGGGCCGGCCCCCTGTGCACCCGCCTGTGGCGCTTGGCGGGGGCGGCGGTGACCAAGGTGGAAGATCCCACCCGGCCCGACGGGGCGCGGCGCGGCCATCCGGAGTTTTTCCGGCGGCTCCACGCCGGCAAGGAGATCCTGGCGCTGGAGCTGAAAACGCCGGCCGGCCGGCGCGCCCTGCTCGACCTGCTGGCGGGCGCCGACCTGGTGGTGGAGTCGAGCCGGCCCCGCGCCCTCGCCCAGCTGGGGGTGGTGGCCGAGCGTCTCGTCGAGCGCCGTCCGGGACTCACCTGGGTGTCCATCACCGGCCACGGCCGCCGCGGTGCCGCCGGCCAGAGGGTGGCCTTCGGCGACGACGCGGCGGTGGCCGGGGGGCTCTCCTGGGTGCTCCACCGCGCCGCCGGGCGGTGGCTGATCTGCGGCGACGCCCTCGCCGACCCCCTCACCGGGATCCACGCCGCCCTCGCC
This sequence comes from Porticoccaceae bacterium, assembly GCA_026005035.1. Lineage (GTDB taxonomy): Bacteria > Pseudomonadota > Gammaproteobacteria > Pseudomonadales > Porticoccaceae > BPKH01. The sequence continues at coordinate 128,204 of BPKH01000001.1, forward strand.
GGCTGGGCCCTGCGGCGCGCCGGCGGCGGCGTGCTGGTCGAGCTGTCGCTGGCCGGCGTGGTGGCCCATTGCCTGGCGGCCCACGCGCCGGCCGATGGCGACTGGGCGCGCCGCGGGCGGGCCTGGCTCGAGCACCTGGAGCGAGCCGGCATCGGCCCGGCGCCGCCGCGCCTGCCCGAGGAGGTGGGATGGGCACCCTGATCCGCCGGGTGGAGCTCTGGCGACGGCCCGGGCGCTTCGACGTGCGCATCCGCCAAGGAAGGGTGGGGGCCATCGCTCCCCGACTCGACCCGGCGCCCGGCGAGACGGTGGTGGACGGCGCCGGCGGCCTCCTCCTGCCCGGGCTCCACGACCACCACATCCACCTCTGCGCCCTGGCGGCGGCGGCGGAGTCGGTGCCCTGCGGGCCGCCCGCGGTGCGCTCGGGGGCGGAGCTCGCGGCGCGGCTGGCGCGGGCGCGGGGAGAAGGCTGGCTGCGCGGCGTGGGCTACGACCCCCCAGGTGGTGGGGGAGATCGACCGCGCCTGGCTCGACCGCGTGGTCCCCCACCGGCCGGTGCGCCTCCAACACCGCGGCGGTCGGCTGTGGGTGGTGAACTCGGCCGCCCTGCGCGCCCTGGGTCTGCCGTGCGCCGGCCAGCCCGCGGGGGTGGAGATGGCCGAAGGCGCCCCCACCGGCCGGCTCTACGACTGCGACCACTGGCTCGCCGCGCGACTCGAGAGTCGGCCGCCCTCCCTGGCCGCCGTCAGCCGGCGCCTCGCCGCCTACGGGGTGACCGGCGTCACCGACGCCACCCCCGCCAACGACCTGCAAAGCTGGCGCCACTTTGCCGCGGAGCAGGCGCGGGGCCACCTCCTCCAGCGGGTGCGCCTGATGGGCGGCGAGGAGCTCGCCCAGGTGTCCGCCACGCCCACCCTGGCGCCGGGCGAGTTCAAGATCCATCTCCTCGAATCGCGACTGCCCCCCTTTGCCGAGTTGTGCGCCCAGGTCGCCGCCGCCCACGAGACCGGGCGCGCCGTGGCCATCCACTGCGTGACCGCCGTCGAGCTCGCCTTCGCCCTTGGTGCCCTGGCGGAGGTGGGCGCGCGCCGGGGCGATCGCATCGAGCACGCGGCGGTGGCGCCTCCCCCCCTTGCCGCGCGGATCGCCGAGCTGGGCCTGCGGGTGGTCAGCCAGCCGCAGCTGGTGGCCGAGCGGGGCGACCGCTATCTGGCGGAAGTGGAGGCGGCCGACCGCCTCTGGCTGTGGCGGCTGGCGGGCCTGCGGGCGGCGGGCATTTCCCTGGCCGGCGGCAGCGACGCCCCCTTCGGCTCCCCCGACCCCTGGGCGGCCATGCGCGCCGCCGTGGCGCGGCGCACCGCCGCGGGGCTGCGCCTGGGTCCCGCCGAAGCCCTGTCGCCGGAAGAGGCCCTGGAGCTCTTTCTCCACCCGTTGGATGCCCCCGGCTGCGGCGTCCGCCGGGTGGCGGTGGGGGCACCGGCCGACCTGGTGCTGCTCGCCCTCCCCTGGGCGCGGCTGCGCCTCGACCTCGACGCCCGCCACGTGCGGGCGGTCTGGCGGGACGGCTCACCGATCCACGGGGGCTTCGGGTAGCGCCTCGCTCAACTCGTCCACCAGGCCCCAGGCCAGCGCGGTGCGCGCGTTGATGCGCCGCATGGAGAGGGCGAGCCAGGCGGTGCGCTGGCGGCCGATGCGCCGCGTCAGGCTCACGCACCCCCCGGCGCCGGGAATGAGCCCCAGGCGCAGTTCCGGCAGCTGGAAAAAGGTCTTCGGATGGGCCACCACCCGCCCGGCGAAGGCGGGCAGCTCCATGCCCGATCCCAAACAGGCGCCGTGGAGGCGGCACACCACCCGCTCCCCACACTGGAGCAACAACCGGCTCGGGTAGTGCACCGAGCGCACCCAGTGGGCGCGGGCGGTGTCGCCGAACAGGCCGAACTCGGCGAGCTCGCCGCCCACCGAAAAACAGGGGCCGACGGCGGCGAGCTCCAGGGTGGCCTCGGGGTCCGCGCAGACCACCTCCAAAAGCTCCACCAGGGCGTCGCGCATCTCCACCGACAGCGCGTTGCGCCGCTCGGGGCGGTTGAGCCAGGCGCGGATCCGGTCGCCCTCCCGGCGAGCGAGCACCGCCGGACCCTCTCCCCGCACCAGGGCGGGCGGCGCGCCGCGGGCGGCGAGCCAGCGGGCGAACTCCTCGCCCCCCTGGAGGGTGGCGTAGCCCAAGGATTCCACCGCCAGGCCCGCCGCCGGGGGCAGCGCCTCCACCGCCCGCAACACCTGCACCAGGACCAGCGCGGCGCGGGGGTTCTGGCGGATGTTGGCGGCGAGGGCGCGGGCCTCTTCGAAAGTCGCCACCACCACGTCGGCGCCCGGCGCCGGGCCCTCGCCCACGGCGACCACCGGCCGGGGTTGAGCGGCGAGCCAGCCGGGGTCCTCGGGCACCTCTGTGGCGGGCAGGACGAGGCAGGGCGTTTCCACCACGGCGTTTTCCCTCCCACAGCGCGGCCCGCGGTGGCGGCCGGGGTCCGAGCTGAGCTACCATTCCCGACGCCGCGCCGCGAGCGGCGCGCACCGAGGAATCAGGAAGGGGAGGATAGCGAAATGAAGCAAGGGGGGGAGAGCGGGCGGCTTTTGATCACCGGCGCCGCGGGGGGGATGGGCAGCGTCTGCGCGCGCCTCGCCGCCGAGCGCGGTTGGCGGCTGTTGCTGTGCGATCTGCCGGGGGAGCGGCTCGCCGCCCTGGCCGGCGAGTGCGGCCGGCTGGGCGCCGAGGTGGCCACCCTGCCCCTCGACGTCACCGCGGCCGATCAGGTGGCGGCCGTGGCCCGGGCGGCCGCCGACGGCGGGATCGCGGCCCTCGTCCACACGGTGGGCATCTCCCCCACCATGGCCGACTGGCGGCGCATTCTCGAGGTGGACCTGATCGGCACGGTGCGCTTCCTGGAAGCCCTGCGCCCTGCCCTCGCCGAAGGGGGGGCGGCGGTGGCCATCAGCTCCATGAGCGCCTATCTGGCCCCACCCTTCCCCGACCTGGAGCGGCTCCTCGCCGACCCCCTGGCCGAGGGGCTCTTGGAGCGGCTCGCCGATCCGGCCCACGCCGCCCTCCACGACCCCGGCATGGCCTACTCCCTCGCCAAGCGGGCCCTCAGGGACTACGTGCGCGCCCAGGCGCGGCGCTGGGGCCGCGAGGGCAAGCGGCTCAACTCCATCTCCCCGGGACTCATCGACACCGCCCAGAGTCGCCTGGAGGTGGAAACCCACCGCGACACCTTTCGACAGCTGCTGGCGGCCGCCGCCCTCCACCGGATGGGACGGCCGGAGGAGATCGCCACCGCCGCCCTCTTTTTGGTCTCCCCGGACGCCTCTTACATCGCCGGCATCGACCTGTTGGTGGACGGCGGCGTGGTGGCCGGCATCGCCTCCGCGCCGTCTCAAGGCAGCGTCAGGTAGCGATCGAGCTCCCGATGCATGTTGAGGATCAACCGCTCCTGCTCGGCGGCCAGCCACACCCGGTTGCAGGCCAGGGCGTGGAGCCCCTTCTGGACCCGGGGCACGTTGGAGAAGTCCTGGCGGGGAATCAGGGGCAGCTGGGCCGGATCGGTGGGGTCGGTGACCACCTCGACCTGGGCGCGCGGCACGGCCTCGCCGGCGCCATAGCCGGTGGTGGAGAAGATCTCGAAGATGCACCGATCGGGGTCGAGGCCGTAGGGCCGCGCCCGGTAGATCATGGCGTTGCCGATGTTGGGCAGGATCAGTAGGTTGGGAAAGACGAACACCTCCCCGCCCCACTGCTGGACGATCTCCGGGGTCGGCTCGGGCATCGGCCGCCCCTCCGCCCCGGCCCGCTCGTAGAGGGCCTTGACGAACTCCGCCGCCCAGGAGGAGCCGGGCGGCACCTGCCGGCCGCGCAGGGAGCGCGCCACCTCCAGGTCGCGGGACAGCACCATGGTGTCGAGCTCCTCCACCAGGTGCTCCATGTGCTCGATCATCGCCTCCAACTGCGCGGGCGTGGGGTTTGGAGTCTTGTCGGAGATGGGCGACGAGCCGCGGGCGTAGAACCGCCCGTGGCCGTGGGCCAGGGCCTCGTAGGCGATGTTCTCGTGGCCGAGGGGCCGCCCCGCCGGATCGATGCCCTCGTAGACGAGGCGCGCTCCCACCGGCTCCAACTGGGGATGGGTGGCCGCCAGATGGAAGGTCTCGTGGAACGCCTCCTGGGCCACCTTCCAGTTGCACGGCGCTCCCACCACCGCCTTCCACCAGCGGTGGTGCATCTGGCCGAGCTTGAGCTTTTCGAGAATGTCGCGCACCGGGGCAATAAATTCGGCGAAGGGTTGGGGTTCCCGGGCGAGGCTCACGAACACGAAGCCCTCGAACACCTGGCAGTGCACCTCCCGGAGGCGCGCGTCGCGATCCTCCAGGCAGCCGTCGCGGAACTGCTCGCGCTCGAGGATGAACTGGATCTGCCCCTCCAGGTTCCAGCGCCAGCCGTGGAAGGGGCAGATGATCGCGCCGCGGGCGAAGGTGTCGGATCCCTCCCCCAGGGTGGTGCCGCGATGGGGGCAGAAGTTGAAGAACGCCTTCACCCGGTCTTCCGCCACCCGCACGATGAGGATCGACTGATCGACGATCTGGTAGGTGGTGTAGTCGCCCACTTGGGGAATTTCGTCGAGCCGCGCGGCGAACTGCCAGACCCGGTACCACAGTCGATCGCGCTCCAGGCGCGCGAACTCCGGATCGGTGTAGCGGCCCTTGCCGAGGCCGTGGTCGAAGACCTGCCAGGCCTCGGGCCAGCTTTGGGTCTCGAACTCGCTCGTCGCCGTCATGATCGCTCTCCTCAACGGGCCCGCAGTGGGGTTTGGCGGGAGTCTAGCGAGGCGCCTGGGTCGAGCGCTTGATCTGGCGCAGGAACGCAACACCGCCGCTGTGGCGCAGCCGAATTGGGGTATCATGCTCCCCGCGGCGGCGCCGCGCCCGCGACCGCCGCCAGGGACCGCCCCTGCGGGCCGATCCCCATCCCGTCCAGCCAGGAGGAGGAACCAGCGATGGCAAGCACAACCCGCGACCTCGGCATCGACCCCGCCGTACTCGTCGAAATCTATCGCCAGATGTCGCGCATCCACGAGGTGGACAAGGCGATCCAGGCGGGCCTGTCGAGCGGTCGCTTCCAGTTCACCTACTGGCCGATGACCGGCCAGGAGGCGATCCCCGCGGCCATCGCGCCCCTGGTCACCCCCGAGGACTACATGCTCACCATCTACCGGGGCATCCACGACCAGGTGGCCAAGGGCGTACCCCTCAAGGGACTGTTCGCCGAGGCCCTCGGACGGCGCGACGGGGTCAACAAGGGCAAAGGGGGCTCGCCGCACATCTCTCATCCGCCGTCGGGTTCCATGCTCACCACCGCCATCGTGGGCGGCAACACGGTGATCGCCAACGGACTTGCGCTCGCCAACAAGATGCGCGGCACCCGCCGCGTCACCATCGCCAACTTTGGCGACGGCGCCACCAGCATCGGCACCCTCCACGAGGCGATGAACCTGGCCGGGGTGTGGAAGTTGCCGGTGATCTTTCTCTGCCAGAACAACCAGATCGGCGAGTACACGCCCATCCCCGAGTACACGGCGAGCAAGGACTTCGCCAGCCGGGCGGCCGCCTACGGCTTCAAGGGGGTGCGCCTCGACGGCAACGACCCCATCGCCTTCCACAACGCGATGAAGGAGATCATCGCCGAGGTGCGCGACGGCCACGGCCCGGTCTTCGTCGAGGCGGTGACCATGCGCCTGTCGCAGCACGCGGGGGTGGGCTGGACGACCCACCTCAGCAAGGAGGAGCTCGAGCGCGCCAAGGCGGACTGGCCGGTGCCCAAAACCCGCAAGCTCCTCCTCGAGGCGGGCGTGCTCACCGCCGAGGAGCTCGACGCCATCGACCAAGCGGCCCGCAAGGAGGTGGAAGAGGCCATCGAATTCGCCCTGGCGAGCCCGGTCACCCCCGCGGAAGAGATGCTGGTGGACGTCTACGGCGACCCGGAGATTCCGCCCCGCCGCCACCAGCGCGTCAAGCGCGCCGCCGAGCGCCTGCCCCAGGGCGAACGCAAGATGATGGCCATGTACGAGGCGATCCAGGACGCCATCGAGATCTCCCTGGAGCTCGACCCCGAGGTGTTCTACCTGGGCGAGGACATCGGCGACCCGCCGGGCGGCGTGTTCCGCTGCTTCAAGGGGCTCAAGCAGCGCTATCCGGAGCGGATCCGGCCGACGCCCATCGCCGAGCAGGCGATCATCGGCTGCGCCACCGGTGCGGCCATCGCCGGCATGCGGCCGGTGGCGGAGATCATGTTCATCGACTTTATCGGCGTCTGCCTGGACCAGATCTCCAATCACGCCGCCAAACAGCGCTACATGTCGGGTAGCGCCACCCACGTGCCCATGACCATTCGCACCATCACCGGCGGCGGCCTCGGGGGCTTGGGCGCCCAGCACTCCCAGGCGCTGGAGGCGATCCTCCTCCACCAGCCGGGCCTCAAGGTGGTCTATCCGAGTACCCCCACCGACGCCAAGGGGCTGCTGCTGTCCTGCATCTTCGACGACGATCCCTGCGTGCAGATCGAATCGATGCTCCTCAACTACACCACCCGGGAGGAGGTGCCCCTGGGGGATTACCGAATCCCCATCGGGGTGGCGGCGGTGCGCCGCGAGGGCAGCGACATCTCGCTGATCACCTACGGCTGGCACGTCCGGGTCTGCCTGCAGGTGGCCGAGGAGCTGGCCAAGGAGGGGATCAGCTGCGAGGTGATCGACCTGCGCACCCTGTTGCCCCTGGACTACGACCGGATCCTGAGCTCGGTGGAGAAGACCGGGCGGGCGCTGGTGGTCCACGCCGCCACCGAGTTCTGCGGCCTGGGCTCGGAGATCGCCGCCACCATCAACGAGGAGCTCTTTGCCAAGCTCAAGGCGCCGGCGGCGCGCTTCGGCGCCGCCTACGCCCCCATCGCCTATTCGCGGGCCATCGAGGACGCCCAGATCCCCAACGCCGGCACCATCGCCGAGCGGGTGCGGGAACTCCTGAAGTACTGACCCACGGAGAATCTTCCCATGGCATCCACCGTACTCACCATTCCCAAACTGCAGATGTCCTCCACCGAGGGAACCCTGGCCGAATGGCTGGTGGAGGACGGCGCCCTCGTCCAGGCCGGCCAGCCCATCTATACCCTGGAGACCGACAAGGCCGTCCAGGAGATCGAAGCGCCGGTCTCCGGGCGGCTCGTCCAGAAGAAGCCCGCGGGAGAAACCTACCCCGTGGGCACCGAGATCGGCGAGATCGTCGCCGAGTGAGGGGGGGAGCGGCCGGCGGCCCTCAACCGCCGGCCACCTGATGGAGGATGTCGGCGGTCTGATCCGGTGCGCTGATCATCAGGTCGTGGCCGGTGTCCACCTCGAAGAAGCGCCCCTGGGTGAGCGCGACGAGCGCCTGCTTGTCCGCCGGCGAAAGGTTGCGGATGGGGGTGATGACGATCGTCTCCGGGATCTGCCGCACCCGCGCCTCGTCCTCGAGCTCGAGCTTCTGGGCAAAGCTTTTCCAGGGATGGGGCGTGAGCTTGGGAGCCATCCACTCGATGAGCTGGGGGTCGGTCACCCCGTAGTAGTCCCCGGGGAGCATCGGGAACTTGCCGGGAAAGAGGACGAGCTCGACGCCGTCCACCACCTGCAGCGACTCCCGGGCGAGGGCCATCATCTCGGGGGCCACGGCCACCAGGGACTGGCCGTTGCTCGGCCGCGCGGCGTCCAGGTAGACCAGGTGGGCGATCCGCTCCGGGACGCGGTCGGCCACCCCGGTGATCACCATGCCCCCGTAGCTGTGGCCCACCAGCACCACCTCGGCGAGGTCCTCGAAGCGCAGGACGTTGACCACGTCCTGGATGTGCAGCGCCAGATCCACCGCCGGCGAGAGCAGGTGGGAGCGCTCGCCGAGGCCGGTGAGCGTGGGGGTGTACACCTCGTGGCCGCGCGCGCGCAACCGCTCTGCCACGAACCGCCAGCACCAGCCGCCATGGCCGCCGCCGTGCACCAACACGAAAGTCGCCATCGCTCCCCTCGTTTTGTTAACAGTTGATAACTGACGGGGATGCTAGCGGCTTCCACCCGCCGGCGCAAGGCGCCCGTGGTAGACTCGCCCCCCATGTCCCCTTCCCAGCCAGCGCCCAGGCGCAACGCCGAGGCCACCCGGGCGCGGATTCTCGCCGCCGCCCGGGAGGCGTTCGCCGAACTGGGCTACGCGGAAGTGGGGCTGCGCGAGATCGCCGCCCGGGCCGGCACCAGTGCCCCCCTGGTGCTGCGCTACTTCGGCTCCAAGGCGGCCCTCTTCGAGGCGGCGCTCGCCTCCGCCCTGCGGGTGGAAGCGGTCACCGCTTTGCCGCGGGCCTCCTTCGGGGAGGCCCTGGCCGCCCAGCTGCTCTCGGCGGCGCCGGACGCCGACCCGGTGGCCATGGTGGCCCTGGCGAGCGGCAACGCCGAGGCCTCGGCCATCGCCGCCCGCCTGGTGCGCGAGCGGATGCTCGCGCCGCTGGCGGCCTGGCTGGGCCCCCCGGCCGCCGAGCGGCGGGCGGCGCGGATCCTCATGCTCGGCATGGGCTTTCGCCTCTTTACGCGGCAGTTTCCGCTCCACGGCGAAGGCCCACCTCCCGCCGATCAGGTGGCCTGGTTCGCCACTACGATCCAGGCGCTGGTGGAGGGTCGGGCGGAATGAGGCCCCGCCGCCGGGCAGCGGGCAGCACCTCCTCCACCACCCGCCGCAGGTAGGGCCAGGCGATTTGCGGCGGCACGCCGCCGCACAGCGGGTGGAGGGACAGGCGCCCGAAGCGCCCGATCAGCTCCAGGGCGCCGGCCACGTCCACCACCCGGTAGTTGCCGTTCTCCGCGCGCAGCTCCTCCACCGTCTCCGCCCGGGAGAGGTTGACCGCGTCCAGCCCCGCCCGGCGGTTCCACTCGGCGTAGCTCTTCGCATCGGCCAGCAGATGGGGGCCGAGCTCCCGCCAGCCCCGCTCCACGTCGTCGGCGACGAACACCACCCCGGGGAGCTCGGCGGGTGGAATGAAGCACGGCCCCGGCTCGCGGCCCGCCGCCCGGCAGGCGGCGGCGTAGATTTCGGCGAGGGCGGGATCGGCCTTCTGGGCGAGAAAGCCGAGCCCGAAGCGGGCCGCGCGCCGCGCCGCCGGGGCGCTGCCGCCGCCCCAGAAGAGCGCAGGGCCGGCGGGCGAAAAGGGCGGCGGCGTCACCCGGGGTAGCGCCCGACCTTCCCGCGCCCGCCGCAAATGGTCGAGGAGTGCCTCCAGCTTGGCGTCGGCCAGGCGGCCCCGGGCGGCGTAGTCGAGGCCGTAGAGCTCGTACTCCTCGGGCCGGTAGCCGAGGGCGAGCACGTAGCTGACCCGGCCCCGGCTCAGATGGTCGAGCACCACCATCTCCTCGGCGAGTCGCACCGGATCGTAGAGCGGCAGGAGTGTGGCCGCCGCCATGATGGGAACGCGCTCGGTGACCGCGGCGAAGGCCGCGGCCAACAGGAGCGGCGAAGACAGGTAGCCGTCAGGGCTCGCGTGGTGTTCCGAGGCGGCCAGCGAAAATCCCCCGGCCCGGTCCAGGTAGGCGGCCATTTCCACCGCCGCCCGGTAGAGGGCGGCGGTCTCCGCGGGCGCTTTGCCCGGCGCGCGCAGATCGAAGCGCACCGTGTTCATCGGGTCTCCTCCTTCTCCCTCGTCGTCTCCAAGCGGTCGAGCTCGGCCACTAGGGCGTCGAGCTCCCGCCGCACCGCTTGCCAAAAGCGGCCCAAGGCGGCGAGCCGCTCGGCCGCTGCGCCCTCGGCGAGCCTGCCGGCGCGCTCCTCGAGGAGTGCGCCGAAGCGCCCGAGCAAGGCGCTCTTGTCCTCCAAAAAGCCGGCCACGCTGTCGGCAGCCCGGTAGGAGACGCGGCGGCTGCCCGGTTCGCTGCTGCGCCGCACCAGCAGGTGCTCTTCGAGGACGCGGGCGGCAACACTCGCCGTGCTCTTGCTCACCCCCAGGGCGGAGGCCAACTCGTCGAGGCTCACCGGCTCCCACTGCAGGAGCAGGTAGCCGTACAGGCGCGCCGAGGTGGCCGGCATCCCCCAGGGGGCGAGGAGTGCGGCCACCTCGTCGAGAAAGGCCTGCAACGCAGGGGCCAGGTTTTCTTTTGACATGTTCGGTTTTTTCCGAATATTCTTCATTCGACGATTGTCGGCTGTTCCCCCGTCCCTCGCAAGGAGGTAAAAGCCATGTCGGAGCTCGTCCAGCTGGCCGGCCGCATCGCCCTGGTCACCGGCGCCGGGCGCGGCGCCGGGCGGGCCATCGCCCTGGCCCTGGCCCGCCACGGCGCGGGAGGTGTGGCCGTCAACGACTTCGTGGCCGAGCGCGCCGCCGCGGTGGCCGAGGAGATCCGGGCGCTGGGGGTACCGGCCGTCGCGGTGGCCGCCGACGTGGGCGACTACGACGCGGTGCGCGAGGCCTTCGCCCAGGTGCGCGCGGAGCTGGGGCCGGTGACGGCGCTCGTCAACAACGCCGGCAACGCCGGCCCCGAGGTGGAAATGCGCTTATCGCCCCTCTTCTGGGAGACCGATCCCGGGGAATGGGCGCGCTTTTTCCACACCAACCTCCACGGCGTGATGAACTGCTGCCACCTGGCGGTGCCGGGGATGATCGAGGCGGGCGGCGGGCGGATCGTCACCATCGTCTCCGACGCCGGGCGCGTGGGCGATGCGCGGCTTGCCGCCTACGCCGCCGCCAAGGCCGGCGCCGCCGGCTTCATGCGCTCCCTGGCGCGAGAGGCGGGGCGCTACGGGATCACCGCCAACTGCATCTCCCTCTCCGCCCTGGAGCCGCCCCTGGATCCCGCCGAGCGGGAGCGCTTCTACGCCGACGAGCGGATCCGCGCCCAGCTCTCCCGCTACGTGATCCGCCGCTTCGGCACCCCCGACGACGTGGCGGCCATGGCGGTGTTTCTCTGTTCCGAGGCCGCCTCCTGGATCACCGGGCAGACGATCCCGGTGAACGGCGGCTACGCTTTCGCATTGTGAGCGGAGACGACACCGTGCAGCCGAGCGACATGAAGGGCAAGGTGGCCCTGGTGACGGGCGCCGCCCGGGGGCTCGGGCGGGCGACGGCGCTGCGCCTCGCCCGCGCCGGCGCCGACCTGGCCCTGGTGGACCGGGACGAAGCACCCCTGGCCGAGACCGCCCTCCTCGCCGAGGCCCAGGGGGTGCGCGCCCTGGCGCTGCCCCTGGACCTGGCCGAGGGAAGCCACTGCAGCCTGGCCGTGGCCCGCACCCTGGAGACCTTCGGCAGGCTCGACGCCCTGTGCAACGTGGCGGCAATGCTCGGCGCCGGGCGCACCGAAGAGCTGGACGACGAGACCATCGACCGGGTGCTCGCCGTCAATCTGGCCGCGCCCTTGAAGCTCATCCGCTCGGCCATGCCGCACCTGATCCGCGCCGGCGGCGCGGTGGTCAACGTCACCTCCTGCGCCGCCTTCCAGGGGCAGGCCTACCTCGCCGCCTACTCGGCGGCCAAGGCGGGGCTCACCCACCTCACCCGCTCGCTCGCCATGGAGTACATCAAGACCCCGGTGCGGATCAACGCGCTGGCGCCGGGGGGCATGCGCACCGCCCTCGCCGCGGGCTTCGCCGAGTTACGCGACCCCGATCCGGAGCTCCTCGCCCGCATCCAGCCCCTCCGCGGCGTGGTGGAGGTGGAAGCGGTGGCCGAGGTGGTGGCCTTCCTCGCCTCCGACGCGGCGCAAGGCTTCCACGGCGCCTGCATCAACCTCGACAACGGGGTGACGGCCGGGTGAACCAGGCGGCGGACTACCTGTTCCTCCACGGCGGCGGCCAGGGCAGCTGGGTGTGGGACGACCTGGTGCACGCTCTCCACCGCCAGGCGCCGGCGGAGCCGGGCCGCGCGGTGCGGCTCGACGTGCCCGGCTGTGGAACCAAGCGGGGGCGGGACACCGCGCGCCTCGCCTTCTCGGAGGTGGTGGCCGAACTCGTCGCCGACCTGGACCGGTCCGGCCTGCGGGGAGCGGTGGCGGTCGGCCACTCCCAGGCGGGCACCCTGCTGCCCTTCCTGGCGGCGCGCCGGCCGGAGGCGATCGGGCGGCTTGTCTACCTCGCCTGCTCCCTCCCCCTTCCCGGCCAGACGGTGCTCGAGATGATGGGCACGGGCCTCCAGGGCGCCGAGCCCGAGCGGGTCGGCTGGCCGGCGGCGGCCCTGGGCGCCACGCCCCGGGAGCGGGACCGCGCCCTCTTCTGCAACGACATGACCCCCGCCCAGGCGGAGACCTTCCTCGACCGCCTGGGGGCCGACGCCTGGCCCGCGGCGAGCTACGCCGAGACCCGCTGGCAGCTGGAACCTCCGCCGGCACCCGCCCACTACGTGATCTGCCTGCGGGACCGGGTGCTGCCGGTGCCCTGGCAGGAGCGCTTTGCCCGCCGGCTGGGCGCCCACCGCCTGGTGCGCCTCGACGCCGGCCACCAGGCGATGCTCACCCGTCCCCACGCCCTGGCGGAGATTCTGCGCCTCGCGGCGGCGGGGCAACTCGACGCGATGGAGGATTGACATCATGGCCGAGCCACTCGAGCACCTGCTCGCCAAGGAGGCGATCCGGGAGCTGGTACTCCTCTACTGCCGCGGTGTGGACCGCAAGGACGGGGCGCTGTTGCGCACCCTCTACACCGAGGACGCCACCGACAGCCACGGCGACACCTTCGACGGCCCGGCGGACGCCTACGTCGACTTTCTGGAAAAGGCCTTTCCCCACATGGCCTACAGCGGCCACCACGTCTGCAACCACCTGATCTCGGTGGCGGGCGACGAGGGGGAAGGCGAGGTCTACGCCCTCGCCTGGCACGGGATCCCCGACGGGCGAGGTGGCCTCGTCGAAGACTTCATGTGCGTGCGCTACGTCGACCGCTACCGGCGCTGTGCCGACGGCCGCTGGCGCTTCGCCAAGCGGGTGGTCACCTACGACTGGCGCATCCGCCGTCCGGTGGAGGCCAACGCCGCCGCCGGCCTGCCCGCCCGCGAGGCGGAGCCTTCCTACGCCCTGTTGCGCCACCCCCTCTTCGCCCGCGGGGCGCGGCCGTGAACGACCTCCTCGAAGCGGGAGCCATTCGCGCCCAAGCCGAGGTCCAAACCGGCATCCGCGACGCCGATCCCGCCACCCTCGCCGGCCACCTCGAGGCCCTGTGCGGAGCGCTGCGGGAGGATGCGCCCCTGCCCCCTCGGGAAGCGGAGCGGATCCACCGGTACCTGGTGGCGCGCACCGCCGACCGCCTCGAAGCCCAGCGCTGGCTCGCCGAATACCCGGAGATCGCCGCCGTTGCCCTCGACGCGCCGGTCTTCCTCACCGGTCTGCCCCGGTCCGGGACCACCTTTTTCCAGTACCTGTTCGACCGGGATTCCCGCTTTCGCCTGGTGCGCACCTGGCAGGCCCTCGCCCCCCACCCGCCGCCCGGCTTCGATCCCGCCTCGGTGGCGCACCGCAAGGCGGAAGAGGCGGCCCGCCGGGCCGCCGCCCGGCCCGAGGTGCCGGGCTTTGCCGCCATGCACCTGGTGGATCCCGACGGCCCCGAGGAGTGCCACGCCTTTCTCGAGCAGGCCTACGGGGCGGTGGGGTTCCACAACCTGTTCGACGTGCCCTCCTACTTCGCCTTCCTGCGCACCGCCCTCGACTTCGCCACCGTCTACCGCGTCCACGCCCGCCAGCTGCGCCTGCTCGCCTGGCGGCGGCCGGCCAAGCGCTTTGCCCTCAAGTATCCGGGGCACCTGGTGGCGATGCCGGAGATCCTCGCCGTGCATCCGAGCGCGCGCTTCGTAATGACCCATCGCGACCCGGTCCAGGTGTTGGGCTCCCTGTGCAAGCTGACCGCCGCCCTGCGCGCGGCCCGCTACGGCGCCGTCGATCCCCGCCGGGTGGGGCGGCAGATGCTCGAATTCCTGCGCTTCCACGTGGACCGGATCCTGGCCTTCGACCGCACGCCGGCGCACCGGCGGGTGATCCACGTGGACTACTACGCCCTGCTCGCCGATCCCGCCGCCACCCTGAGCGAAGTGTTGGCGGCCCTCGACCTGGACGCGCCGCCCGAGGTGCGCGCCGCGGTGGCCGAGTGGGCGCGGGCCAATCCCCCGGGGGCGCGGGGGGTGAATCCCTACCGCCTGGAGGATTACGGATTGCACCCGGAGGAGGTGGCCGAACGGTTCTCCGACTACCGCGAGCGCTTTGCCATCCCCCGGGAGGCGGAAGGGCTCGCCCGCAGCCGATCCCTACGGAGGTGATGCCATGGACACTGGACTGCGCGACCGGGTGGTATTGGTCACCGGCGCCACCGCCAACATCGGCCGCGCCATTCTGCTCGCCTTCGCCGCCGAGGGCGCTCGCGTCGTCGGCGTGGGGCGGGACGAGGAAGCGGGCGCGCGGCTCGAGGCGCGCGCCCGGGAGGCGGGCGCGGCGCAGGCGCGCTTCGTCCGCGCCGACCTCCTCGAGCCCGACACCCCCCGGAACGTGCTCGCCGCGGCGGAAGAGCTCGGCCCCCTCGCAGTGCTGGTCAACAACCTGGGCGGCAACGTCGGCTTCGGGGTGTTCGCCCAGTCGGATCCGGCCACCTGGCAGGCCGACCTGGAGCTCAACCTGCTCACCACCCTGCGCATGACCCGCGCCGCCCTGCCGGGCATGATCGAGCGCCGGGCCGGGCGCATCGTCAACATCGGCTCCACCGCCGGCATTGTGGGCGACTACGGCCTGCCCCTCTACTCGGTGGCCAAGGGGGCGGTGCACGCCTTCACCCGGGTGTTGGCCCGGGAGGTGGGCGAGTACGGCATCACCGTCAACTGCGTGGCCCCCTACGGCACCCTGGCCGAGGACCCGGAGGCGTTCAGCCGCGGCAGCCGCTTCCACCCCGAACGGGGCTTCTTCCGCCGCGTCCTGGCCTCCTCGCCCCCGGAAGAGCGGGCCCGGCGCGCCCGCCGCGGCGTGCTGCCCCGGGAGCTGGCCCGCCCCGAAGAGGTGGCGGCGGCGGTCGTCTACCTGGCCAGCGACCAGGCCGCCTTCGTCACCGGCCGGATTCTCACCGTCGACGGCGGCACCCTACTCTAGGGCACAAGGCCGAGATAGCGGCGCAGGAACGCATCCACCTCGATCCACAGGCGGCGGCTCGCCGCCGAGTGCGGCGCAAAGGTCTCGAAGCCGTGGGGCGCGCCGGGAAAGGCGACGAAGGTGCAGGACACGCCGCTTTCCGCCAGCCGCTCGGCGTAGGCGCGGTCCTCCTCCCAAAAGAGGTCGACATCGCCGACGCCGATCCAGGCGGGCGGCAGGCCAGCAAGGGACGGGCGGCGGGCGGGCACCGCGTAGGGAGGCATCTCCGCGACTCCCGGCTCGCGGCCCAGATACCAGCGCCAGGCGGCGCGGTTGGCGCGGTTGTCCCACACCAGGTGGGCCTCGGCGTCCAGCTCGCGGCGCGCCGCGGTGCGATCGTCCAGCATGGGCGCGATCAGCACCTGGGCGGCGGGGCGCAGCGCCCCCTCGTCGGCCAGGCGCTGGGCGAGCGCCGCGGCCAAACCGCCGCCCGCCGAGAGTCCGGCCACGGCGATGCGCGCCGGGTCGACGCCGAGCTCGGAGGCGTGCTCCACGAGCCACTGCCAGGCGGCGCGGCAATCGTCCAGGGCCGCGGGGAAGGGATGGCGGGGGGCGAGGCGATAACCGGCCGCCAGCACCACCAGCCCCAGCTCCCGGGCGAGGCGCGCGCATGCGCGGTCGTTGACCCAGGGGGCGCCCACCAGGTATCCGCCCCCGTGGATCCACAATAGCGCCGCCCCCGCCGGCCGCTCGGGCCGGTGGAGGCGGCCGGTGCGCTCGCCGCTCGGCACCACCGCCACGGGGCGCCCGTCCACCCGGCGGGGGCCGCGGCGGAGGCGCGACAATCCCTGGACGGCGCCCACCACCCAGCGGCGGTGGAGAGGCGGCAACCACAGCCGCCGGTAGGCGGCGCGCAATTCGGGATCCACGCGGGCCAGATCCACCCTCAGCTCTCCCTCTCAGGCCGCGGCGGCAGCCCCAGATCCCCCGCCGCCATCGCCGCCAGGCGGCGCCGCAGGTAGCCGTCGGGATCGACGGCGTGGGCGCGCAGCTCCTCCCAGGCGCAATCGTGGGCCACCGCCAGCACGGCTCCCGCCGCAACGGCGTCCACCAGGCGCCGCGCCACCTCCTCTGCCGACATCAGGGCGAACTGGCGACCCGGCCCCACCATGGGCGCATCCTTCGACCAAACCATCATGCCCGCCGCCACCGCCGTGCGGGTGGGACCGGGGCAGAAGACGGTGACCCGCACCCCCTGGGGCTCGGTGTAGAGGGCGAGGTTTTCGCTGTAACTGATCAGGGCTGCCTTGGCCGCGGCGTAGGGGGCGCGATTGATGGCGTAGGGAAAGAGGCCCGCCACGGACGCCACGTTGACGATGTGGCCCGCGCCGCGCTCGAGCATGCCCGGCAACAGGGTCTGGACGGTGCGCACGGCGTAAAAGAAATTGAGCTCAAAGATGCGACGCCATTCTTCCAGCGGAATCTCTTCCGGTCTGCCCGAAAGGATCGCGCCCACGTTGTTCACCAAGAGATCGACATGGCCGAGCTCGGCTTCCACGGTCGCCAACGCGGCTTCCAGGGTCTCGGGCCGCTCGACGTCGCAGAAGGTGCCAATGGCCCGCCGGCCGGCGGCGGCGAGCTCTTCCGCAGCCGAGCGGGCGGTTGGCAGATCCCGATCGGCCAGGGCCACCCGCGCCCCCCGGGCGGCGAGTTCAAAGGCCACTGCCCGGCCGATGCCGGCCGCTGCGCCCACCACCAGGGCGGTTTTGTCGGCAAAGGATTCGCTCATGGCAATTCTCCTCGTTCAGGGACACATCCGTTCAGGGGCGCATCACCCAGCCGCCGTCCACGTGGAGCACCTGGCCGGTGATCCAGCCGCCCGCCGGGGAACAGAGCAGGAGCAAGGGTCCCACCAGCTCCTCGGGCTCGCCCCGCGGCCGCGCGGCGACCATCGCCCGCAGCAACTGCAGAAACGGGGAATCGTCGGGCACCAGGGCGCGCCCCGCGTCGCTCGTCACATTGCCCGGGGCGATGGCGTTGACGGTGATGCCGTCCGGCCCGAGGCGCTTGGCCAGGGCGGTGGTCAGCCCCACCAGGGCGAGCTTGCTCACCCCGTAGGCGGACAGCGCCGGGAAAGCGCCGCCGGAGACCTGGTTGACGATCCGCCCGCCGCCCCGCTCGCGCATCGAGGCGACCAGGGCCCGCACACACAACAGCGCCCCGGTGAGGTTCACCTCGAAAAGCCGCTGCCAGCGCTCCAGGGGCATTTCGAGTAGATCGTCGCCCGCCACCTCGACCATCAGGGCGGCGTTGTTGACCAGGATGTCCACGCCCCCGAACGCGGCCCGGACCCGCTCCGCCAGGGCTGCCACCGAGGCGGGATCGGCGACGTCCACCGCCACCGGCAGGGCGCGGCCCCCGGCCGCTTCCACTTCGCCGGCCACCCGCTCGGCGCCGGCACCGTCCCGGTCCGCAACCACCACCGCGGCGCCGGCGGAGGCCAACCCCAGGGCGTAGGCGCGGCCGATGCTGCGGCCGCGGCCGCCGGCCCCGGTGACCACCGCCACCTTGCCGTCGAGGCGAAACTGGTCGAGGGAAAAGGTCACGGCTGGGCCTCCCTGGGTGCGAGGGCGCGCTGGAGGAAGTGGCCCGCCGTCTCCACCAGGCGGCGGGCGTCGGCCGCGGCGCGGCCCTGGGCCACGTCCAACTCCACCGCGAACAGGTCCAGATCCTTGGCGAGAAGCCTCGCCCCGTGGGCGAAGGCGGCCGGCTCGGCGATGCGGGCGGCGACGTCGAAGGCGAAGCTGTGGCCGCTGCCGGCGCGCACCAGTTCGACGAATTGCGCGCGATCGAGGCCCAAGTCGCCGGCCGCCTCCAGGGCCAGGTGGGCCAGCGCCAAGTTGGCGGCCATCAGGGCGTTGTTGAGGAGCTTGGCCCGCTGGCCCGCCCCCACCTCTCCGAGGTGGAAGATGCGCGCGGCGAAGGTCTCCAGCACCGGGCGGATGGCCGCCACCACCGCCGGATGGCCGCCCACCAGCACGGCGAGGCGCCCCGCTTCCGCCGCCGGACCACCCCCCGTCACCGGGGCGTCCACCAGTTCCAGCTCCCGCTCGGCCGCCTCCACCGCCAGGCGCCGGCACAGGGCGGGGCTCGCCGTGGCGTGGACGACGATTCGCCCTCCCGGGGCCATGGTGGCAATGAGCTCCCGGCAGACCGCCTCGACGCCGGCATCGTCCACCACGCACACTCCGCAGTAGTGGACCCGGCTGCCCAGCTCGGCGAGGCTCTCGGCGAATTCGGCGCCGCTGCCCGCGAAGGGGGCGAGGCTCTCGCGCCGGCGCGCCCAGAGCACCACGGGCAAGCCGGCGGCGATCATGCGCCGCGCCATGGGCGCGCCCTGGCTGCCGAGTCCCACGAATCCATACCGTTCCACGTTCTCCTCCCCTCAGCCGGCGGTGATCCCCTTGTCGATGTTGAGGCAGGCGCCGTGGAAGCCTCGACCCGCGTCCGAGCAGAGCAGCGCGATGAGGCGCGCCACCTCCTCCACCTCCACCTGGCCGCGCAAGCCCGAATAGCGGCGGATCAGTTCCCGGTCGGCCCCCTCGGGGATGCGCAGGGAGCGGGCGATGTTGGTCACCATGCCGCCGGGCGCCACGGCGTTGATGCGGATGGGCGCGTGCACGTACTCCATGGCGAGCGCCCGGGTGAGCTGGACGAGCCCCGCTTTGCTCGCACAGTAGGCGGCGGCGTAGGCCTCGCCGACGAAGGCCGCCGAGGAGGCGACGTTGACCACCGCGCCGTCCCGGGCCAACAGGTGGGGAATGGCCGCGCGGATGAGGTGGAAGGGGCCGCTCAGGTTGACGTCGAGGATCCGCTGCCAGTCCTCCACGCACATCTCGTGGCTGTGGTGGAAGGCCATGATCCCCGCCACGTTGCACAGGGCGTCGAGCGCCCCGAAGGCGGCCACCGTCTCGGCCACCGCCGCCTCGCACTGGCGGGGATCGGCGATGTCGAACACCAGGGGTCGGGCGGTGCGGCCCATCCCCTCCATCTCCCGGGCCGTCGCCGCGAGCCCCTCGCCGTCCAGGTCCACGAGGGCCAGATCGGCGCCGGCGCGGGCCAGGCAGAGGGCCGTGGCCCGTCCGAGCCCCGAGGCCGCCCCGGTCACCAGGCCGATGCGGCCGGCGAGGTCGATGGGGATGCCGAAGTCGGTTCCCTCAGTCGGCATAGGGCTTCCCCTCCCGAACCAGGCGCGCCACGTCCAGGGCCTCGGCCTGGAGGGCCGAGGCCCTCGGCCAACCACCGTGGACCGCGTACTGGAGCACGAATTCGCCGAGCTCCGCCTCGCTGGCGTCCCCGGTGGCCAGGGCGGCGTAGAGATGGGTGCGGATGGGGATGCGCGCCGAGGAGTCGGCCACCCCCACCAGGGTCACCCAGCGCCGCCCCCGGCGATCGAGCTCCGGCCGCTGCCAGAGCTCGCCGAACACGAAGTCCAAAATCCCCGCCGCGTAATAGGGGGTCACCGGCGGCGGCGCGGGAAAGGTCATCACCTCCTCGAAGGTGCGCGCGCCGCCGGCGCGCCGCACTTCGACCATCGGGGTGGTCGACGAGCCGCCGCAGGGGCGCGGCCGGAAGCCCAAGCTCGGCCGCGGCCCGCGTCGCCGCTCCATCGAGCCGCGCCCCCTTGCCCCAGCCGGCGTAGACGGCGAGGTGCAGCGCCGCCTCGCGCAGTTCCGGGAGGCTGAGTGCCCCGCTCGCCAGCGCACCCCGGGCGTAGGCGTCGAGGAAGCCCACCTCGCCCTCGCAGGCAGCCCCGGCCAGGGCGATGAGAAAGCGGGAGCGGCGGTCGAGGCCGGGCCGCGACCAGATCTCGGCGTAGAGGTAATCGGACACGCTGGAGGCGAAGAGAGTCTCGGGCGGCGGAGGTGCCGTGCCGGTGAGTTCCGCCTGGAGCGAGAGTCCCCGGGCGCGCCGCGCCCCCGCCACGTCCGCCATCGCCTTCCCCCTCTCAGTGGAGCCCCACCCAGACGTTGCGCGTCTGCAGGAACTCGGCGAGCCCCTCCGCACCCCCCAGGCGTCCGAAGCCGCTCTTTTTCATCCCGCCGAAGGGCGCGAAGGGCTGCATCCCCTCCCCGGCGGCGTTCACCTGCACCATGCCCGCTTCCATGCGGGAAGCGAGCCGGTGGGCGCGGGCCAGATCGCGGGTGTGGATGTAGGCGCCGAGCCCGTAGTCGGTGCCGTTGGCGATCGCCACCGCTTCCTCCTCGTCGGCGAAGGGTAGCACCGCGAGTACGGGGCCGAACACCTCCTCCTGGGCGAGCCGGCTCTCGGGCGCCACGTCGGCGAGCACGGTAACCGGCAGGAAGAAGCCCTCGGCCAGCTCGCCACCGAGGCGGCATCCTCCGGCGACGAGCCGCGCTTCCTCCCCCTGGGCGCGCTCCACGATCCCGAGAATCCGCGCCAGCGCCGCTTCGGAAATCACCGGGCCGAGGGCGGTGGCGGGGTCGCATGGGTCGCCCACCGGCACCGCGCGGGCCGCCGCGGTGAGGGCCTCCAGATAGCGCTCGTAGAGGGCGCGCTCGACCAGGATACGGGTGCCGTTGACGCAGCCCTGGCCGTTGGCGCTCACCGCCCCGGCGAGCCCGGCGCGCACGGCGCGCTCGAAATCGGCGTCGGCGAAGACCAACACCGCCGACTTGCCGCCGAGCTCCAGTCCACAGGGCTTGAGGGTGGCGGCGGCGGTGGCGAGCACCTTGCGCGCAGTGGCGCCGCTGCCCACGAACTGGATCTTGTCGATCCCTTCGTGGGCCACCATCGCCTCGCCCACTTCCGCACCCCCCGTCACCAGGTTGACCACCCCGGGAGGAAAGCCCGCCTCCAGGCACAGCTCCGCGAGGCGCATCACCGTGTAGGGCGCGATCTCCGGGGCCTTGAGCACCACGGTGTTGCCGGCGGCGAGGGCGGGGGCGAGGACCATGGCGGCGGCGAAGAGCGGTCCGTTCCAGGGGATGATGGCGCCCACCACCCCGTAGGGGACGCGCTCGACGTAGTCGAGGGCGTCTGCCTGCCACACCTGGGGCAGGCGCCCGTCCACCTTGTCGGCGAAGCCGGCGTAGTAGCGGAAGCGCTCCGCCGCCACGGGGGCGAGATGGGCGGCCGCGGCGGCGGTGGCACCGTTTTCCAGGGTCGAGAGGGCGGCCAGCTCGGCGGCCTGAGCCGCCAGGCGGTCGGCCAAGGCCAGAAGCAGCGCACGCCGCCGATGGCCGCCGAGCTGCCGCCAGGCGGGCAGCGCCCGGCGGGCGGCGGCCACCGCCGCGTCCACCTCGGCGGCGCCGGCGAGGGAGAGCACCGCGGTCACCCGGCCGTTGCCCGGATAGACGTGGCGATGCTCGGGACCGCTTCCCCCCGCCAGGGGCACATCGCCCACCAGGGCGGCCAAGCGGGGCAGGCGGGGCACAGCGGGCGTCGGCAGCGCCATGGGGCCTCTCCATTCAACGGGCCCTGTCATGATTACCTGCTTATTTTTAATTGTCAATCCACTCCAATTTGGGATTATCATCTTTTTTGTTTCTATTTACAGGCATGTTTTATGGCCTCCGCGCCTCGCAAACGCCGCCTCGTCGCCGCCACCGCCGCACGTCTCCGGGAACGCATTCTGGCCGCGCCGCCGGGAACCCGCCTGGGCGGTCTCTCGGAGCTCGCCGCCGAGCTGGGCGTCGGTCAGGTGACCCTCCAACAGGCCGCGCGCATCCTCGAGCACGAGGGGCTCTTGCGGGTGCGCAGGGGCCCGGGGGGCGGCTATTACGGCGCGCGCCCTGACGAGGAGGCCTTGGAGCGCGCACTCAGCGCTTGGCTCGCCGTCCACCGCGCCGGCCACCGGGAAACCTTCGCCGCCGCCCTGGCGCTCGACGCCGAGCTCTTCGAAGCCGCGGCCAAGGCGTCGCGTCCCGAGGTGGCGGAAACGGCCGAGCGTCTTCTGGCGCGGCTCGAGGAATGCCACACCCCCCAGGCGCTCCTCGCCTTCGAGGTGGAGCTCAGAGAAGCGCTCTTCGCACAGGTGGACCGCCCCTTGCTCCGCCTTTTGTCCCACGTCGCCTGGCGCTTCCACGAGGCGGCTGGAGGACCCGTGGAGGCGCTTCCTCCCGAGCAGCTCGCCGCCTGGCGCCGGGGCCGCAGGCGGATCCTCGGTGCGATCGCCGCCGGGGATGCGGAACTGGCTGTCTTCGAGGCGGGGCGCTACCGCCGGCTGGTGATGGGTTGGTTGGAAGAAGGCGAGGCCCCGGCGGGCGGTGAAGGGGCGCCTGCCCCAGGGGCGAGCCCGCGCCGGCCCGAGGCCGATGGCCCGGGGAGCCACCTGCCAGACCGTAGCCCGGATTGAGGCGTACCGCGCCGAAATCCGGGGAAAGCCGACCTCCCACCGAGGGACTGCACCCCGGATTCCGCTGCGCTCCATCCGGGCTACGCTCCGTCCGGGCTACGCTCGATCCCGGCGACGAGGTCACTCGGCCAACAGGCGATCCAGGGCGTCGGCGAAGGCCTTGGCGTCGGTGGGGCGAAAGGCGGTCGGCCCGCCGCCGTGGATGCCGCTGCCCCGCAGGGTCTCCAGAAAGTCGCGCACGGCGAGCCTCGGGCCGATGTTGTCGGCGTCCAGGCGCTCGCCGCGGGGCGTCAGCACCAAGCCGCCCGCTTCCAGCACCTGCGCCGCCAGGGGAAGGTCGGCGGTGACCACCAGGTCGCCCGCCGCGAGCAGGCGGAGGATCTGCCGGTCGGCGGCGTCCGGCTCGCGGCCCACGGCGAGCAGTCTGACGTTGCGGCGCCGCGGCACGGGAAGGAGATGGTTGGCCACCAGCACCAAGGGCACCCGCACCCGCTCCGCGGCCCGCAGGAGGATCTCCCGCACGGCGGTGGGACAGGCGTCTGCATCCACCAGGATCTTCACTGCGGGCCCTCGGCGAGAAAGGCGGCGAGATGGTCGGCCACCGCGTCGGGCGCCTCGAGGGGCAGGCAGTGGCCGACCCCCGGCAGATCCTCCCGCCGCACCCGGGGCGCCAGCGCGGCCACGGCGTTGACGATCAACTGGAAGTCGGGCAGGTCTGCGCCGCCCGCGAGAAGCAGAGTCGGGCAGGCGAGTCCGGGCAGTCGCTCCAGGTCGGGCATGGCCGGTCGCGCAGCGTCGCCCATCCAGTGGCCGCCGCCATAGCGGGCGAGGGCGGCGCGGGCGAGGCGCGCGGTCGGTTTGTTGCGCAGGCCGTGAAACAGCGGATGGGTCCACCAGAGCACCTTCGCCCCCTCCAGATCCCCCGCTCGAGCGCGGGCGCGGATCGCCTCCCAGCGCGCCTGCCAGGCGGGGCTCCACTCCCAGCCCACCAGGGCGGGGCTCAGGAGCGCGAGCCGCTCCACCCGTTCGGGGTGGTCCAAGGCGAAGCGGAGGGCCACCGCCCCCCCCAGGGAATGACCCACCAGGGCGGTGCGCGCGATCCCCAGGGCGTCGAGGACCGCCTCCAGGTCGGCGGCGTGATCGTAGGGTTCGTCGCAGGGTGCGGCGGTGGCGCCGAAGCCCCGCAGGTCGTAGCGCGCGAGCGCCCAGTCGGCCGGCAGCCGCACCCAGACCGGGTCCCAAAGGGCGCCCTCGCCGGCGAAGCCGTGCAGGAAGACCGCTCGCGGCCGCTCGCCCCGCCGCTCCACCCGGAAGCGCCCCAACGGAGTGGAGAGATCGTTGCGCTCGAGGTCAAGGGGAAAAGCCGCGCGGGACACGGAAGCTGCTACCATCCTGGGCTCTGGCCGCCATCATAGCAGCGCCGGGGTCGTTGGAGGGGTGAGGGGTGAACGAAGGAGCCTTGCGCGCTCGCCTGGAGATCCTCGACCAGCTCCACCGCTACTGCCGGGCCGTCGACCGCCTGGACGCGGCATTGGGCTACGGGGTTTTCCACGAGGACGCCGAGGTGGGACTACGGGGACATCTACCAGGGCAGCGGCCGAGGGGTGATCGACCACATCATCGCCCAGCACCGCAAGGCCCTCGCCCACGCCCACCGCGTGGGCAACGTCCTGGTGGAGCTCGCCGGCGAGTGCGCCGCGAGCGAGGCCTACGTGCACGCCGCCTTGCGCCTGGAGCGGGAGGGCCGGCTCCTCCAGGTGGAGATTTACGGCCGCTACCTGGACCGCTGGGAGCGCAGGGACGGCCGCTGGCGGATCGCCCGGCGGCGCTTCGTGTGCGATTTCGACGAGGTGCGGGAGGTCGTCCCCCTGACCGAGCGGGGCCGGCGCGATCCCGCCGACTCTTCCTTCGACCTGTCCGCGAGGCGCGCCCCGTGATCCGGCCCTTTCGCATCCAGGTCCCCGACGCCGTCCTGTCCGACCTGCGCCGGCGCCTCGCGGCGACCCGCTGGCCCGCCGATTTCGCCAACGAGGACTGGCGCTACGGCGCCAACGTAGCCTACCTGCGCGGACTCGTCCGCCATTGGCTCGAGGCCTACGACTGGCGCGAGCGCGAGGCGCTCATGAACCGCCTGCCCCAGTACCGCACCGAGATCGACGGCATTCCGATCCACTTCGTCCACCTCCGCGGCCGCGGGGCCGGCCCCCCTGCCCCTGCTCCTCACCCACGGCTGGCCCTGGACCTTCTGGGACTACGCCAAGATCGCGCCGCTGCTCGCCGATCCCGCCGCCCACGGGGCCGATCCCGAAGACGCCTTCGACCTGGTGATTCCGGCCCTCCCCGGGTATCCCTTTTCGACCCCCCCTCGCCCAAACGGGAGTCGACTTCGCCCGCACCGCCGATCTCTGGGCAGCGTTGATGGAGCGGCTCGGCTACGCCCGCTTCGGTGCCCAGGGGGGCGACTGGGGCTCCTTCGTGGCCGCCCAGCTCGGCCCACCGGTATCCCGAGCGGCTGGTGGGCATCCACATCCACACCCCAGCCCCCCTCGACTTCCTCCGCTCCCGGGGCCACGACCCGGCGGACTTCGCGCCGGAGGAGCGCGCGCACCTGGAGAAGATGCGCCGCTTCAACGCCGAGGAGACCGGCTACATGCGCCTCCAGTGCACCAAGCCGATGACCCCGGCGGTGGCCCTGCACGATTCCCCGGCGGGGCCTGCTCGCCTGGCTGGTCGAGAAGCGCCGCACCGTGGAGCGATTGCGGCGGCGAGGTGGAGCGGCGCTTCTCCCGCGACGAGCTGATCGACCACGCCATGCTCTACTGGGCGGCCGACTGCTTCCACACCTCGGCCCGCTTCTACTGGGAGGCCTACCATCGCCCCTGGCGACCCGACCGCCCGGGCCTGCCGGTGGTGCCCGTGCCCACCGCCATCGCCATCCTGCCCGGCGAGATCACCTACCCGCCGCGCGCCTGGGCGGAGCGGTACTACCACCTGGTGCGCTGGAGCGAACTGCCCGCCGGCGGGCATTTCGCCGTCGCCGAGGAGCCCGAGCGGATGGCGGCCGACCTGCGCGCCTTCTTCCGCCCCCTGCGCCGGGAGGCCGGCGGTGGCTGAGTTCGCCGGGCGGGTGGCGGTGATCACCGGCGCCGGGAGCGGCATCGGCCGCGCCCTGGCGCGCGCCCTGGCCGCCCGGGGCGCCCGCCTGGTGGCCGCCGATCGCGACCGCCCGGCCCTCGCCGACCTGGCCGCCGAGCTGGATGGCGTCGAGCTTCTCGCCCAGCCCTGCGACGTCGCCCGGGGAGGCCGATCTGGAAGCCCCTCGCCGATGCCGCCTGGGAGCGCTTCGGCGGCGTCCACTACCTGTTCAACAACGCGGGCATTCTGGCCGCCGGACCCCTCTGGGAGCTGCCGGCCGCAGAATGGCGCCGCCTGTTGGACGTCAATCTGATGGGGGTGGTCCACGGCCTGCGGGCCTTCGTGCCGCGCTTGCTCGCAGCCAGGGAGTCCGCCTGGATCGTCAACACCGCCTCCCTGGCCGGCCTCACCTCGGTGCCGGGACTCGCCGCCTACTGCGCCTCGAAACACGCGGTGGTGGCCCTCTCCGAGTGCCTCCACCACGAGCTCGCCCGGCTCGATGCCCCCATCCGCGTGGCGGTCCTCTGCCCCGCCTTCGTGCCCACCGCCATCGCCGCGACCCTGCCCGCCGAGGAACCCTGGGCGGCCCAGGTGCGGCGCGCCGTCGACCGCGGTCGCCTGAGCGCCGACGAGGTGGCGGAGCGGGCGCTCGCCGGCCTCGCCGCGGGCCGCTTCTACCTGCTGCCCCATCCGGCGGGGCTCGCCGGGGTGGCGGCGCGGGCCGAGGACATCGCCGCGGGCCACCCGCCCCGGGATCCCACCGACCTTCGTCCCTCTTAAACCCCGACCGGAGAACGCCTGTGCGCGCCCTGCTCTGCAAAGCCCACGGCCCCCCCGAATCCCTGGAGGTGGCCGAGCTGCCGGATCCCGAACCCGGCCCCGGCCAGGTGGCGATCCAGGTGGCGGCCGCGGCGGTCAACTTTCCCGACACCCTGATCATCCGCGACCTCTACCAGTTCAAGCCGCCCCTCCCCTTCGCCCCCGGCGGCGAATGCGCCGGCACCGTCTGCGCCCTGGGGCCGGGGGTCAGCGGGTTGCAAGTGGGCGATCCGGTGGCGGCGATGCCCCTCTACGGCGCCTTCGCCGAGCGGGTGGTGTGCGACGCCGCCGGCGTGGTGCCCCTGCCTGCGGGCCTGGATCTGGGGCTCGCCGCGGCCACCCTGATGGCCCACGGCACCGCCCTCTACGCCCTGGCCGAGCGGGGGACGCCTCGCCGCCGGGGGAAACGCTGCTGGTGCTCGGCGCCGCCGGGGGGGTAGGGCTCGCCGCGGTGGAACTCGGCCGCCTCCTCGGCGCACGGGTGATCGCCGCTGCCTCCTCCTCCGAGAAGCTCGCCGCCTGCGCCGAACAGGGCGCCGACGCCTGCCTGGACTACCGCCGCGAGCCCTTCCGGGAGCGGCTGAAGGAACTGACCGGGGGGCGCGGCGTCGACCTGGTCTTCGACCCGGTGGGCGGCCCCCTCTCCGAGCCCGCCTTCCGCAGCCTCGCCTGGGGCGGCCGCCACCTGGTGGTGGGCTTCGCCGCCGGCGAGATCCCGCGCCTGCCCCTCAATCTGCCCCTCCTCAAGGGTGCCTCCCTGGTGGGCGTCTTCTATGGCGAACACCAACGGCGCGAACCGGAGCGTTGGCGAGAGCAGACGCCGGCGCGCCTCTTCGCCTGGCTGGCCGAGGGGCGCATCCGGCCGCGCGTCGCCGCCCGCTTTCCCCTGGCCGAGGGCGGCCGGGCGATCCGCGCCCTCATGGACCGGCAGGTGATCGGCAAGGTGCTGGTCGAGCCGGGCCGCTGAGGGTCCCGCCCCGGCGCCAAAACAGCGGGCAAAAAAAAAGCGCGCCCCGCGGGGCGCGCCGGCGGTTCCACACACGCCTTCAGAAGTTGTAGCGCAGGCGCGCTCCCCACATGCGCGGCTGGCCCAACTGGGCGAGCTCGAAGCCCGTGCCCCAGTTGCCGGTCACGTAGGTGTAGTACTCCTCGTCGGTGAGGTTGGTGACGAAGGCCGAGAAGTCGAAGGGGCTTCCCAGCACCCCGCGCCAGTTGAAGTTGAGGTTGACGAGGTCGTAGTCGTCGAGGATCACGTAGGGCGAGCCGGTGAGCGACGGGGAAGCCGACTGCCGCTCGTCCACGTAGCTGTAGGTCACCGCGGCCACCATCTCGCCCCAGCTCTCCGCCACCGGCAGCCGCCAGGCCAGGGTGGCGAGCAGCTGGTTCTCCGGCGTCAGGGGCAGGTCTTCCCCCTCGGCGGTGGAAGGGGTCACCCCCCGCGGTGCCACGGCGCTGAGGTCCGGCAGGACGAGATCTTTCACCTCGGTGTCCAGGTAGCTGTAGGCGAGCGTGAACGACAACTGGTCGGTGAGCAGCACCGTGCCGTCGAGCTCAAGCCCCCAGACCTCCGAGGAGCCGGCGTTGACGATGGCGGTGGTGCCCACCCCCCGCCGGCCGCTCAGATAGCCGTACTGGAGCTGCTGGTCTTTCAAGTCGTTGAAAAAGACCGCGACGTTGAGGGTCGCCGGCATGGCCCCCTCGAAGCTGAGCTTGGCGCCCGCCTCGTAGGCGTCGAGCTCCTCGGGCTCGTGGACGTCGAAGGGCGGGTCGGCGGCGAGGTTGACGCTGCCCTGCCGGTAGCCCTTGGCGTACTTGAGGTAGTAGAGCTGGCCTGCCGCCGGGGTGTACTCCAGATCGACGAGCCAGGTCCACTCGTCGCTCTTGGTCTTGGGCCGGCGGGAGTCGACGATCACCGAGTCGGGCGGGAAGTAACCGCCGGTGAGGAGGTTACCCGGGAAACGGGCGATCACCTCGTCGGTGTACCCCTTGGTCTCGTCGTCGGTGTAGCGCAGGCCCGCGGTCACCGCCCACTGGTCACTGAAGCGCCAGGTGCCCTGGGCGAAGGCCGCGCGGTTGTCGTACTCGACGCCACCCGGGGCCGAGGCCTTGGAGCCGAAGTAGACGCCGGCCAGCTGCGGCACCCCGAAGGCCAGCGCCTGGGAGCCGCTGAAAGGCGCCGGGATCAAGCCGTTGAGCAGCGCGACGTCGTTGCAGCGCCAGTTGTTGGGGTCCGGGTCGCTCATGGTGCTCTCGTCGCAGGCGAGCCAGTTCCAGCTCGCCGCACCGTAGTCGTCCTCCGGCTCGGTCTTCTCGTAGTAGAGCCCCACCTGCCAGGTGAGGCGCTCGTCGAAGGCGGTGCCGAAGAACTGGAGCTCCTCCACGAAGGTGCTGGAGTCGGCCGTCTTGCGGCCCCGCTCTTCGTTCGTCAGGCCGAAGGGGATCCAGAGGGGGTCGCCGCCGAACACCGGCGTTTTGAAGAAGTTGGTGCCGTAGATGGGGTAGCGGGAGCCCATCTGGAACTCGGCGTAGGAGAGGATGTTCTTCACCGAGAGGGCGTCGTTGACCTCCCAGGTGGTGTGGTTGATCACCTGCCAGGAGTCGATCTCCGAGTAGGTCTCGGACATCTCGTTCCAGACGTCGTAGAAGCCGAGCCCCTTGCCGAGCGCCTCTCGGTTGGCGAAATCGGCCTCGCACAGGGGGCCGAAGAGGGTGCCCGGCGCCGGGTTACAGGCCACGAGCGAACCGGGAGTGGCGTTGTTGCGCGAGTCGAGCCACTTGAAGATGGTGTAGTTCTCGAGGTTTTCCGTGATGTCCACCACCGCGCTCGCCCGGAAGGCAGTGTAGTTGACGTTGGCGAAGTGGTCGGGCCCCTTGCCCGAGACGTTGTCCAGATACCCCTCCCGAGACTGATCGTCGACCCCGAAGCGCAACCGAACCTGCTCGCTCACCGGCACGTTGACCACCGCCTGCAGGCGGCGCAGGTCGTAGTTGCCACCCGAGGCTTCCACGTAGCCCTCGAACTCGTCGGTCGGCTTTTTGGGGGTGAGGAGAATCGCCCCACCGGTGGTGTTGCGGCCGAACAGCGTGCCCTGGGGCCCTTTGAGAACCTGGACGTTTTCCAGGTCGAAGAAGTCACCCGGACCAGCGCCGTCGCCGCTCGACGAGGTGTTGGCGCCGCGCGGCGCGACCACCTCGGCGAAGTACACCCCCACCGACGCGGTGGTGCGCAGCTCCTGGGTCATGCCGCGGATCTGGAAGATGGTGCCGTCCTGGCCGAAGCGGGTGTTGACCGACAACGACGGCACGTAGGTCGCCAGATCCCCGGCGTTGATGATGTTGAGGTCGGCGATCTTCTGCTGGTCGAGGACGCTGATGGAGATCGGCACGTCCTGGAGCCGCTCCTCGCGCCGCCGTGCGGTGACGACGATCTCCTCGAGGACCAGGCTGCGCTCGCCGGTCTGGGCGCGCGCCTCGGGCACGGCGAGGGCCGCGAGGGCGAGGCCGGACAGGCCGACGGCAGCGAGTTTGCGGCGGGCGAAATGCGGTTTCGCCCCCGGTGCACGGGTCTTGTTCATGGTGGTCACCCCTCTGGACAGATTTCCTTTCGTTTTCGGTCGACAGCGGTGTCGACTAGTTGAATCTAGGCGCGCGGCGATCGGCTGTCAATGGCCGGCGCGAAGGCGGCAGGAGGCGCGCCCAGGCCGAGCAGCAGCCAGGCGGCGAAGAGGGTCAGTCCCGCGGCGAGGTAGACGAAGGCGGCATAACTGCCAGTGAGGTCGAAGGTGAGGGCCGCCGCCAGCGGCCCGAAGCCCCCGGCGATGGCGATGAGGCTCGAGATCACCCCGAAGATCTTGCCGTAGTGGGCCACGCCGCCGTAGCGGCCGGTGAGCACCGCGGCGAGCTGCAGCTTGGTGCCGTTGGTGTAGCCGATCACCACCAGGCCGAGGAGGATCCACGCCGGCGCGGACCCGTGCTCGAGGAGCAGAAAGGCGACTCCCGATGCGGCCAGGGTCCACGCACCCACCCTGGCCGCCTCGAAGCGGTCCATCAGGTAGCCGGTGACGAGCTTGCCGGCGATGCCGGCGATGCCAAAGAGGCTCGCATAGGCGGCCGCCCGCTGGCGCGACAACCCCTCCTCCACCAGGATCGGCACCTGGTTCACCACGATTCCCACCCCCGTGAACATCACCAGAAAGGTGGCCAGCGCAATGCGCACCAGGGCGCCGTCGCGCACCGCCTGGCCGAGAGTGAGGCCGGCGAGCCCGACGCCCGCCGCACCCGCTCCAGGGCGTCCCAGGCGGCGCGCGTCGCGGGCGTCGTAGAGAAAGGGAAGCGCCAGGGCGAAGGCCACCGCCCCCCAGCCAAAACCGAGCCCCACCCAGGCCGCCCGCCAGCCGAACTCGGCGATCAACCAGTGGGCGAGGGGCGGCACCAACGCCTGGGAAAGGGCCGTGCCGCTCACCGTGATGGCCATGGCGAGACTCCGCCCGGCGTCGAAGGTGGCGGAGATGGCGGTCGTCCAGACGGTGGTCTTGATGAGCAAGACCACGAAGGCGGCCACCGCCCACAGGGCGGTCCACTGCAGGGTGGAGCCGTCGGCGAGGGCGAAGGACGCGGTGGCCAGGGCGGTGAGGACGATCCCGGGCAGGGCCACCCGGCGGACGCCGAAGCGGTCGATGAGCGCCCCCACGAAGGGGGAGAGGAAAATCCCCGTCAGGGACATGAGGGTGAGCCCGGCCATCACCTGGGTGCGGCTCCAGCCGAACTCGCCGCTCATGGGGGCGAGAAACACCCCGAGGGCGTTGACGATCACCGAATAGAAGCCGAAGCCCACCGTGGCGGCGAGCACCAGCGGCCAGTGGGTGCGCCACTCGGCGCGGCGCGCCGAAGCCAGGTCCTGGGCGGTCACGAAAGCTGCTTCACAGGGGTTGGCGGGAGCCTATCACGACCCCCACTCCACCCGCCAGGTCGCGGCCCGGGGGAAAGCTTCACCCCCGGATTCCGCTCCGCTCCATCCGGGCTAGACGCGATCTGCGCCACTCGACTTCCGGTTTCGGGGTTGCTGCGCACTCCGTAGCCCGGAGGAAGGCGCAACGCGCCGAAATCCGAGGCGGGCGTTGGAGCCGGCGGACGGGTGGGTTCCCCGGATTCCGCTCCGCTCCATACGGGCTACGCTCCATCCGGACTACGCGACGCCCAGGCTTGGGGGTCACCTCAGGGCCGCGCTTTTCCCGCCGCCGCGCCCGTCGGCCGGAGGTGCGCTCACAGGGCGGCGAGGTCGAAGCCGAACACCCGTGCCGCGTTTTCGCTGAGCGCCTTCCTGGCGTCCGCCACCGCCATCCCCTCCACCATCTTCGCCGCCACCTCCCGAGAGCGGGGCCAGATGGTGGCCGAATGGGGATAGTCGGAGGAGAACATGGTCATCTCCGCCAGATAGGGGAAGAGCCCCGTCTTGATCAGCTGATAGCCGCAGTAGTCGTCGACGTTGGTGGTGAAGATGTTGCGGCCGATGTACTCCTCGGGGCTGCGCTTGAGCTTGACGTCGAACCAACTCGACTGGATTTTCCAGTGGTGGACCATGGTCTGCACCCAGAAGGGAACCCAGCCGCAGTCCACCTCGGCATTCACCACCCGCAATTTGGGATAGCGCTCGAAGACCCCGGAGAAGATCATGTAGGTGAAGCGGGGCACGGCGGTAAAGTAGCGGGTGACGATGCCGCCGATGCTCACCCGGTCCTGGTCGAGGCGATCCCACTCGGTCTTGTCGGTGCCGGGGCCGCCGTGGTTGCGGTGCATCGACAGGGTGATGTCGTGATCCTGGGCGGCGGCCCAGAAGCGCTCGTAGTGGGCGGGATGGTTGTAGGGGACGGAGGGACTGCCGGGGATGTACATCGCCCGGCAGCCCTTTTTGGCCACCCGCTCGAGCTCTTCCACCGCGAAGTCCACGCCGAGTTCCAGGGGCGCCAGCGCGAGTCCGCAGATCCGCTTGGGGTCGGCCGCCTGGAATTCGTCCAGGATCCAGTCGTTGTAGGCGCGGATCCCCGCCGCCGCCACCTCTTTGTCCGGGTGGACGAAGAGCGCCGGTCCGAAGCCTGGATAGGCCACCGAGGCGGCCACACCGTCGATGGCCATGTCCTCCAGGTAGGCGTGGCCGTCGTAATTGCCGGGACGCAGATCGGCGAAGCGCAGGCCGCTCATCCGGTAATCCTTGGGGTCGTAGCCGGCCATGGCCTCGAGGCCGTAGGTGCGCTTGGGCACCTCGCCGGCCAGGCTCCACCCCTCGCCCCCGTCGGCGCCCTCCACCACCCGCGGTGCCTTGTCCCGCAGGTGCTTGGGAAAGCGCTTGAGGAAGAGATCCCGGGGCTCGTTGACGTGGTTGTCCGCCGAGATCAGCTTGATGCCGAGCCGAGCCAGGGCGTCGTCCGAGTGGTCGCGCCGCTCGATGGTGATCTGCGCAGGCTTGTTCACGGTGGCCTCCTCCGTCGAAAAATGAGCGAGTTCGGCCCTTGTATAATACCAAGCGATCGTTTGGTCAAGCGTTTTTTGCGGCGCGCACCTCCCGCCGTTGCGCCCCCCTCTGGTCGGGTTCGAGGGGCGCCAACAACGCCTCGGCCTCGGCCCGCGGAATTGGGGCGTCAATGCGCCCGTCGGCGCGCACCAGGCGGAAGATGAGCTCCAGGTGGTAATCGATCACCTCGTCGAGGCTGTACTCCCGGGGCGGGCGCTCGAGGCGGACGAAGCCGCCGCGGGTGAACCAGTCGGCGGCCCCGGCGAGCAGCCGATAGAGGGTGCCGATGGTCAAAAACACATCGAGGTCGGCGCGGAAGAGGCCCTGCCGGATCCCCTCCTCCAGGACGCCGGCCACCGCCTCGAAGCCCTCGCTCTTGGCCCGCTCCACGTAGTCGAACTCGGGGCGCTCGCGAAAGAAGGTGCGATTGTTGTAGATGATGCCGAAGACCACCGGGTCGGCCACCAGGGTCTTAAGGCGCAGGATGGCCAGGGCCGCGAGGCGGGTTTCCGGATCGGCGTCGGCGCCCGCCACCTGGGTGGTGTGCCGGGTCAGCGGCTCGGCGCCGCGCAGGATTTCGTGGAGCATCGCCTCCTTGGTGGCGAAGTGGTGGTAGAGGCTGCCGGAGAGGATCCCCACCGCCTCGGCGATGTCGCGCACCGAGGTGGCCTCGAAGCCGCGGCTGGCGAAGAGCCGGGCCGCCACCTGGAGGATCTCCTCGCGGCGGGTCGCCGCCTCCCCGCTGCGCGCCCGCCCCGGCCCCCGCCGGCGCCCCCGCTTGGCTCGCTCCCCCATCGCGCGATTCCCCTTCCTTCCCAGGCGGGGCGAGGATACCAAAGAACACTTGAACAACCGCTTGGTTTTGTCTAGATTGGCGACGAGACTCTACGAGAAGAGGACCCCTGCCATGGGCGAAGCCCCAGCCCTCAATGCCTCGGCCTTCGGCGGCCGACCGGTGATCGACGTCGACACCCACCTGGTGGAGCCCCACGATCTCTGGACCCGCCGGGCGCCGCCGCGGCTGTGTTCGCGGGTGCCGCGGGTGGTGGAGCGGGACGGCCGCCGCGCCTGGGTGATCGACGAGGACAAGGTGCTCCTGGAAGGCGCCACCCCGGCCAGCGTGGTGGCCCGGGACGGCTCCAAGTGGCCGGGGCTCGAGTTCCTCCGCCACCAGTTCGAAGAGGTCCATCCCGCCTCCTGGGACGCGCGCGCCCGGGTCGCCCTGATGGACGCGATGGGGATCCACGCCCAGGTGGTCTACCCCAACATCCTCGGCTTCGGCGGCCAGCACGCCGTGCGAGTGGACCCCGAGCTGCGGCTCGCCTGCGTGGAGATCTACAACGACGCCATGGCGGAGCTGCAGGCGGAGAGCGGCGAGCGGCTCTTTCCCATGGCGCTTCTGCCCTGGTGGGACGTGGAGCGCGCGGTGGCCGAGGTGGAGCGCTGCGCGCGCCTCGGCCTTAAGGGGGTCAACATCAACTCCGATCCCCATCTGTTCCGGGAGGAGGGCGGCGACTTCCTGCCCGACCTGGGCGATCCCCACTGGTACCCCCTGTGGGAGGTCTGCGAGGACCTCGGCCTGCCGGTGAACTTCCACATCGGCGCCTCGGAGCAGTCCATGGACTTCGTCGGCCAGCAGGGCTGGCCGGGGCTGCACCGCGACCTCAAGGCCGCCCTGGGCGGCGCCATGCTCTTTCTCAACAACGGCCGCGTGCTCGGCAACCTGATCCTCTCCGGCCTCCTCGACCGCTTCCCGCGGCTGCGCTTCGTGTCGGTGGAAAGCGGCATCGGCTGGATCCCCTTCCTCCTCGAGGCGATCGACTACCAGTACGCCGAGACGGGCGCCAACGCCGCCCACCTCGAGCGCCGCCCCAGCGAGTACTTCGCCACCAACTTCTACGCCTGCTTCTGGTTCGAGCGGCGCGACCTGACCGCGGACATCCGCCGGCTGGGGGTCGACAACGTGCTCTTCGAGACCGACTTCCCCCACCCCATCTGCCTCTACCCGGTGGACGACATGGACGCCGCCCTCGCCGGCCTGAGCGAGGCCGAAAAGCGCAAGGTGCTCGCCGAAAACGCCGCCGCCCTCTACCGCATCCCGTTGCCGGGCGGGGCCTGACCGTGCGTCTGGTGCGCTATCGGCACCGCGGGCGCGTCCGCTACGGCGATTGGCCGCCCGACTCCGACCAGGTGGTGCCCCTCACCGGCCGCTTCCCCCGCCTGGCACCGAGCGGCGAGCCCCCCGTGCCGCTGGCCCAGGTCCGCCTCCTCGCGCCGGTGCGCCCGAGCAAGGTGGTGGCCATCGGCCCGGGCTACCGGGCCCTGCTGGGCGACCTCCCGCCCCCGCCGCGGCCCTATTTGTGGATCAAGCCGCCCAACTGCGCGATCGGGCCGGAAGCGCCCATTCGGCTGCCCCGCGCTCCCTTGCCCGTCTACCACGAGGGAGAACTGGCGATCGTTATCGGCCGGCGGGCGCGCCAAGTTTCCGCCCGCGAAGCGGCCCGCTGCATTCTCGGCTACACCTGCCTGAACGACCTCACCGCGGGCCCCCTGGCCGACCGGGAGGCCTACCGCAAGTCCCTCGAATTCGTGGACGGCAAGATTTTCGACACCTTCGCCCCCCTGGGTCCAGCGGTGGTCACCGAGTGGAACGACGGCGCGGCCCGGATCCGGGTGTGGGTGAACGGCGAGTTGCGCCAGGACCATCCGGTGGCCGACCGCCTTTGGGAGCCCGCCCAGCTCGTCGCCCTGATCTCCCAGCGCCTC
This sequence comes from Porticoccaceae bacterium, assembly GCA_026005035.1. Classification (GTDB taxonomy): domain Bacteria; phylum Pseudomonadota; class Gammaproteobacteria; order Pseudomonadales; family Porticoccaceae; genus BPKH01. The sequence continues at coordinate 163,938 of BPKH01000001.1, forward strand.
ACCCTGGAGCCGGGGGACGTGATCGGCACCGGCAGTCCCCCGGGGCCGGGGCCGATTCGCGCCGGCGACCGCTTGCAGGTGGCGATCGACGGCATCGGGACCCTCGCCAACCCAGTACTTGGCACCTGAGCGCCCAAGCGCCGCCGCGGGCGGTTGCCATTGCCGGCCGGGTCATCCGCGCCCGGGGGGAAGGCGCTAGCATGGCCGCCATGGACGCATCCTCCGCCCCTCGCCGCCGCCGCGTTCCCCTGCGAGTGGGGGTCTTTTGCGCGCCCTTCCACCCCTTGGACGAGGACCCCACCCTCGCCCTGGAGCGGGACCTGGAGTTTGCCGCTTTTGCCGATCGCCTCGGGGTGGCCGAGTTCTGGTTCGGGGAACACCACTCGGGAGGCTACGAGATCAGCGCCTCCCCGGAATTGATGATCGCCGCGGCCGCATCCCGCACCCACCGGATCCACCTCGGCACCGGGGTGATCTCGGTTCCCTACCACCACCCTCTGAACGTGGCCCAGCGCATCGCCCAGCTCTCCCACCTCACCCGGGGGCGCCTGCTGTTCGGGGCAGGCCCCGGGCTTCTGGCCGCCGACGCCCACATGCGCGGCCTCGACCCGCGCCTGTCCCGGGAGCGGCTCGACCAGGCCCTGGGGGCCATCTTGCGCCTGCTGGCCGGCGAGTGGGTCACCGAGCGCACCGACTGGTACGAGCTACGCGACGCCCATTGCCAGCTTCTGCCCCACGGGAGTCTCGAAGTCTGCGTGGCCAGCACCTTTTCCCCGAGCGGCGGGCGGCTCGCCGCCAAGTACGATGCGGGTCTTTTGTGCCTGGCCGCCACCCAGCCCGGCGGCTACGACGCCCTCTCCCACAACTGGGCCATCGCCCGCCAGGAGGCCGAAGCCCGCGGCCGCACCCTGGACCCGGCGCGACTGCGGCTCGCCACCGACATCCACGTGGCGGAAACGCGCGACCAGGCCATGGACCAGGTGCGCAAGGGCTATCTCGTCAACCGCCGCTACTTCGAAAACCAGACCGGCCACCTGCCCGAAACCGGCGTCTCGCGCCCCCTGGAAGCCCTGATCGAAAGCGGCGAGGTGGTGGTGGGCACCCCCGACGACGCCATCGCCCAGATCCGCCGCCTGGAGGAAAAGGTGCCCGACTTCGGTTGTCTGTTGCTGTTCGACAAGAACTGGGCCAGCATGGAGCACAAGTGCCGCTCGCTGGAGATGGTGATGCGCTACGTGGTGCCGGCGATCAACGGCGACAACGACAACCGCGTCCGCTCCTTCACCTGGCAGGGCGAGCACCGCGAGCGGTTTTTCGATCTGACCCGCCAGGGGGTGGAGCGGGCGTTCGCCCGCCACCGAGCGGAAGCGGGGGAAACGGATCCGAGAGAGGGGGAGTCTGCGCCATGAGCAAGATCCTCATCCAAAACGCCCGCATCTTCGACGGCACCGGTCGCCCGCCCTTCACCGGCGACCTCCTGGTGGAGGGGGAGCGGATCGCCGCGGTTCGGCCCGCTGCCGAGGCGCCGCTTGCGCAGGCCGAGGTGGATCGAGTGATCGACGCCGCCGGCCGCTTCCTGATGCCGGGCATGGTGGAAGGCCACGCCCACCTCTCCTTCGACGGCTTCACCTGCACCGAAGACCTGATTTCACCGCCCGTGGAGGAGCACGCCTTCCTCACCGCCCGGGTGGCGGAGAAACTGCTCATGGCCGGTTTCACCAGCGCCTACGGCGCCTCCGAGGCCAAGCTGCGCCTGGCGGTGGCGGTGCGCAACGAGGTGGAGGCGGGGCGCCTGGTGGGGCCGCGCATCCGCGCCGGCTCTCTCGAAATCAGCGTCACCGGCGCCATGGGCGACGAATCGCGCCTGCACAACCCCCGCAACAACCAGACGCTCACCATCGCCACCTCGCCGGGCATCAGCGTCGACGGGCCGGAAGAGATGCGCAAGGTGGTGCGGATCTGCTGCCGGGAGGGCTGCGACAACATCAAGCTCGACAACTCGGGCGACCCCTTCTACCCCAACACCCCGGCCACCTCCACCCCCATGAGCTACGAGGAGGTGGAGATGGCGGTGCGCACTGCCCACGCCTTCGGCCGCAAGGTCAACACCCATTCCCGCTCCGCCCAGTCGATCAAGGATGCGGTCCGCGCCGGCGTCGACATGATCTACCACGCCGAATACGCCGACGAGGAGGCCCTCGACCTGCTGGAGGAAGCCAGGGACCGGATCTTCGTGGCCCCCACCATCGGTCTCTTCCACACCATGCTCCACCAGGGCGAGCCCTGGCTACCCCGGGCGGTGGTGGAGGCCATGGGCATCCCCGAACTGATCGAGCGCTCGGTGGAAACCCACACCGCGCTGCGCAAGCGGGGCATCCGCCACCTGATCGGCGGCGACTACGGCTTCAAGTGGGCCGAGCAGGGCACCCAGGCCCTCGACCTCGAGCTCTTCGTCCGCTACTACGGCTACAGCCCCGCCGAGGCGCTCGTCTGCGCCACCCGCAACGGGGGGCTCGCCATGCGCGAGCAAGGGGACCTCGGCACCCTCGAGGCGGGCAAGCTCGCCGACCTCCTCCTGGTGGACGGCGACCCCCTGTCCGACATCCGGGTGTTGCAAGACCAAGCGCGCATCATCCTGGTGATGAAGGGCGGGCGGATCTTCAAGGACCTGCTCGCCGAGCGACGCTAGATCGGGTTCACCCCAAGACCAAGGGCAGCGAGTCGATGCCGAAGGTGCGCCCGGTGTGGAATCGGTAGGTCTCCCCCGGGGCGAGGCGGATGACCGGAAAGCGCTCGAGGAAGGTCTCGAGGACGATGCGCAGCTCGCGCCGGGCCAGGTGGCGGCCGAGACAGGTGTGCACCCCGGTGCCGAAGGCGAGATGGCGCGGCCGGCGCCCGGGATCGATGCGGTGGGGATCGGGGAACACCTCCGGGTCGCGGCCGGCCAGAGCCAAGGGCAGGTGGATCTCATCCCCGGCGCGCAGCTCGACCCCGTGGAAGTGGAGGTCCCGCCGCACCTGGCGGTGGGTGACCACCACCGAGAAGGCGCGCAGAAACTCCTCCACGGCGTCGGAAATCTCCTCGGGGTGCGCCCGCAACCGCTCCTGGAGCGTCGGATCCCGGGCGATTTCGCGCATCGCCCAGCCCAGGGTGCTGTAGACGGTGTCGAGGCCGCCCACGTAGAGGACGAAGTACATCCCCATCCGCTCCAGGTGGGTGAGGGGCCGGTCGCGGAAGGTGGCCTCGACGATGGCGCGGTTGAGGGCGTTGCTGGGCGCGCGGCGCTGTCTGTCCAGGTGGCTCTCCAGGTAGGTGTAGATGGCCCGGGCGGCGGCGGCCCGGGCGGCGAAGTCGGCGCCGCGCATCAGGGTCTCCTCCCAGGCGAGGAAGTCGGCCGCCCGCTCCCTCGGCAGATCCATCAGGTCGAGGAAGACGTAGGTGGGAAAGGGAATGGCGAACTCGCGCACGAACTCGCAGCGGCGTGGCGAGGGGAAGGCGTCGATCAGCTGCTCGCAGATGCGCCGCACCGCCCTCTTCCCAGGCCGCCACCGCCTGGGGGGTGAAATGGGGATCCAGATTGCGCCGGTGGTAGTGGTGGTCGGGCGGATCGATCTCGATGGGGTTCAAGCGCATCTCCACCCCCAACATCTCCGCCGGCATGCCGGGTCGCTCGGCGGAAAAGTGCGCCGGGTCGCGCAACACCTCGGCGATCACCCCATGGCGGGTGGCGATCCAGCCCGGCCGGCCGTAGGCGGCGTCCGTGGCCCAGATGAGCGGCGGGCCCTGGTGCAGGCGGCAGAGGGTGAGAAAGGGGTCTTCCCCTTCCGCGGTGAAGGCGTCGAAGGAGTGGTCCCAAACCAGCTCCCGGGGAACGTGGGCGGGCACGGCGGCCATCGGCTTCCTCCTGATGCGGGCGGGCCCTGGGGGCGATGCCCACAGCCTAGCAAATTAGCTTTGTATTGCAAAGTGAAGGCCGGGTACCTAGGCCAGGACCTGCCGAGCGGCCTCGGGGCGATGGCGGCGAAAGGCGTCCAGGTTGACGCCGAGCAAGGCGGCCTCCCCGAGGAGAGCCAGGTTGGTGGGAAGCCGCCCCATGCCCGCCGGGAAGCCCACCACCAGGCGGCGGCCCCCGCGCCCCTGGGTGCGGAAGGCCGCTTCCGCGGCCGCGCCCCCTACCGGGTCGAAGAACACGTCCAGGCTCTCGCCACCTCCCCCACCCGGCGCGACCCTCACCCTAGACGAGCCGAGCACTCGCAATGCGCTGGAGGAGACCATGGCCTTGGACGTCGCGGCGAGTCGGGGGGGCCTCTTCGAGGGCTTGCCCGAGGTCCGCAGGCTGCTGCTGTGCAGGGCAAGGAACTCACTTTGCGCGGGTGGTCCTCTGGGTCCCAGGGTGGGGGGCTTGCGGCTGAACGCCCCCGCCTTTTCGCCAGCCCGGTTTCCCTCGCCCTGGCGGGATCCCCTCCGACGACTTGAGCGGACTTCCCCTCCCGGACTCCCATTAGCGGTCTGCAGGGGGCCTTCAGGGCACCGGGAACTCCTCGGTGTCGACGTTGGCGCGCTGCTCGGGGCCGTAGCGCGCCCCCGCTACCTGTTCCGGAGCGAGCAGCGCGTCCACTTCGGCCAGGATCTCGGCCGTGACCGAGCACTCGAGCGCGGCGAGGTTTTCTTCCAGGTGGGCCGCCGAAGCGGTGCCCGGGATGGCGTGGACCCGCTCGTCACGGGAGAGCACCCAGCGCAGGGCGAGTTGCGCCGGCGTCAATCCCGCCTCGGCCGCAAGGGCGGCAAAGCGGGCCAACAGCTCGGCATTCCGCTCGCGGTGGGGCGGTTGGAAGCGGGGAATGCGGCCCCGAAAGTCGTCCAGTCGTGCGGGCTCGGGCAGTCCCGCGGCCAAGGCCCCCCGCCCCAGGGGCGCGAAGGCGACGAGGGCCGTGCCCAGCTCCCGACAGGCGGCGAGCAGGGCGATCTCGGGGTTGCGGGTCCAGGGCGAGTACTCGTTTTGCACGGCGGCGATGGGATGTACGGCGGAGGCCCGGCGCAGCGTCGCGGCCGAGACCTCGGACAGGCCGATGGCGCCGATGGCACCCGCTTCCACGAGGCGGGCGAGCGCCCCCACCGACTCCTCCACCGGCACCCTCTCGTCCACCCGGTGCAGGTAGTAGAGGTCGATGTGGTCGGTGGCGAGGGCACGCAGGGACGCCTCCACAGCGGCGCGCAGGGCTTCCGGGCGGCCGTCCACCACCCGCCGCCCCTCGCGGTCGTAGGAGAGTCCCCCTTTGGAAGCGAGCAACACTCCCTCCCGGCGCCCGCGCAGGGCGCGGCCGATCAAGGCTTCGGCGCGGCCTCCGCCGTAGGCCCGGGCGGTGTCGAGATGGTCGACGCCGAGGGCCAAGGCGCGATCGAGGACGGCGAGGGCTTCGGCGTCGCTGGGGGTGCGCCCGTAGGCGGTGGCGAGAGACATGCAACCGAGTCCGATGGGCCGCACCCAGCGACCCGCGAGGGGGCGGATTTCAGGGACCATGGTCGCCTCCGGGTAAGGGGGAACGCGCGCTGCCGAGCCGCCTCGCCTGGAAGGCGCCGGGGCTCTCCCCGGTGGCGCGGCGAAAGGCGCTGCAGAAGCTCGAGGTGGAGGCAAAGCCGAGGGTGAGGGCGACCGCCTTCACCGGCTGGCCGGCGGCGAGCAGGGCTTGGGCCCGCTCGAGCCGAAGGCGCGCCGCGTAGCTGCCCACCGAACAGCCATAGCGAGCGCGAAAGGCGCGGGTGAATTGGCGTACCGAGAGGCCGGCGAGTCGGCTTAGCTCGGCCAGGGAGGGGGGCGGCCCCTCGGCTTGCAATCGCTCTTCGATTCTCGCCCACCGGCGGCTGCCGAGGACCGCCCGCCCTGGTGGACGGGAAGCGCGCACCAGGCGCACGAGCTCCAGCGCCAGCTGGCCGACGAGGAGCTCCAGCATCAGGTCGGCGGCAAACCCGGGACGGCGCAGCTCTCGAGCAAGCAGCCGCAGCAACCGGCGGATTCCGCCGTGGCGCAGGTCGAGCCCCCCTGCCAACAGCGCCTCTTCTTCCCAGTTCCAGGAGGTGTCGAGCCAGGCGGCGAGCCTTCCTGCGGGCAGCTCGCAGATCAGGGAGTCTTGCCGGCAGCCGCCGTCGCTGCGGGTGTGCAAGAGCGGCCCCGGTGGCAGCAGGAACACCTCACCCAGGGGGGCGAATTCCCTGGCAATGCCTGGCTCGAGCCAGCGGGCACGGGCGTTGGGCGGGCGGGGCGAGAGGCACAGGTCGAGGCGCAGGTGATCGGCGGCGCGGATGCGGGCGTCCACGGCGCCCGGGAAGGTGAAGCGCACCCATTGCAGGCGGGCCACCTCCAGGTGGCGCTCCGCCGCCACTTCCACCTGGGGTTTCGGCTCGGGCACGGCGACGCCTCCTCAAACCAGATCGAGACTCGCCAGCAGGCGCAGGCTCTCCGCCTTGAAGCGCTCCACCACCACGGCGTCGTCCGCTCCCGGACAGACGCTCTCCTTGAACACCCGCGGCCCCAGGAAGGCGCCCAACAAGAGATTGACGCAGAACACCTCGACATCCACCCGGGGCGCTTGCGGGTGTTCGGCGCAGTGGCGGCGGATGCCGGCCACCAGCTCGTCCCAATGGGGGTAGACGGCGCGGATGTCGCCGCTTTGCAGCAAATCGTCGAGCCACAGTTTGATGAGCTCGGGGTTGGCGAGGACGAAGCGGTAGATGTGCTCGATCCGCTCCTCCCGCGGCCGCCCCGGGTTGAAGGCCTCGGCGAGCTGCTCCGCCGACCAGGCCTTCACTTCGGCAAGGAGCGCCTCGCGGCTCGGGAAGTGGTAGTAGACGGTGGCCCGGTTGAATCCCGCCTCCCGGGCCACCTCGGCCAGCGCCAAGGCCTCCACCCCCTTGCGCGCCACCAGGCGCGCGGCCGCCTCGAGGAGCGCCCGGTGGGTCTCCTGGAAGGTTCGGTTGCGCCGCTTGGGAATCGCCATCTTCGCCGCGTCCATCGGGTGGGGCCACTCTACCCGATGTGGCGGGGGTTGCAACGATCCCTTGTTTTTACGACACTACTGTCGTATTTTTTATCTGGGCCCCCTCGGAGGAACCGCGCCATGACCCTCGCCCAACCCCAATTCCGCCCCGTGCCCAAGGAGGCGCTCGCCGAGCTGGGCACCGATCCGATCCCCGCCGCACCCTACTACGATCCCGACTGGTTCGAACGGGAGCGGGAGGCGATCTTCAAGCGCTCCTGGATCCAGATCGGCCACCTGTGCGAACTGCCCGAACCGGGCAGCTTCATCGTTCGCCCCTTCGAGGTGGCGCGCACCTCGCTCCTCATCACCCGCACCGCCGAGGGGCGGGTGCGCGCCTTCCACAACCTCTGCACCCACCGGGGCACCCGCCTGGTGGCAGAGCCCGAAGGGCGGCGCAGCCGCTTCACCTGCCCCTACCACGGCTGGACCTTCGGCAACGACGGCTCGCTCCTCGCCGCCCCCGACTTCGACAATTTCTTCGTCGACCGCGCCGCCTGCCGCCTGCCCGAGGTGGCCTGCGACGTGGCCGGCGGCTTCATCTTCGTGAACCTCGATCCCGAGCCGGCGCAGAGCCTGGCCGAGTACCTGGGGCCATTGGCCGAGGCCCTGGAGCGCCTGCCCCACGCCCGCGCCACCACCTTCGCCGAATATACCTACGAGGTCGCGGCCAACTGGAAGCTCACCTACGACAACTTTCAGGAAAACTACCACCTGCGCTTCATCCATCCCCGCTCCGGCGAGGCGGCGGCGGGGCCCGACAACCCCTTCGGCTACCCCGAGCGCTACGAGTTCTTCGGCCCCCACCGAACCCAGCGGATCTGGTCGAACCCCGCCCCGGCCATCAAGCCCTTTCAGGGGTTCGCCTTCGGCCTTGGCGCCCGCTTCCAGGCCGAGCGCGGCTTCGACCCCTGCCGAGAAGACCTACTACGGGATCTTTCCCAACCTCTTTCTGTTCGGCAGTCCCATGACCCCCTTTCAGCCAGTGGGTCATGCCGCTCGCCGCGGACCGCACGCGCAGCGTGATCCGCATCTACTGGACGGGGGAGGCCGCCTGCGCCAGCGAGCTGTTCGCCCGCGAGTACGCCCTGGTGACCACCCTGGACATCCACAGCGAGGACCGGGCGGTGATCGAGGCGGGCCACGCGGGGCTGGCGAGCGGCGCGCTGCCCCACATCCACTTCCAGGCCCAGGAGGTGCTCTGCCGCCACTTCTTCCAACAGGTGGCGGCGCGAGTGGAGAACGACCGCAAGGGATCCCGCGGAGGTGCCCGATGAACGCCACCCACTCCCTGCCCGAAGGCTTCGCGGCCCTGGAGCCCTTCGTGGCCCGCTGGGCGCTGCCCACCGCCGACGCGCGCCTGCGGGCGCGCCTCGAGAGCAGCGCCGAGGAGCGCGAGGCCTTTTTCGCCGCCGCCCGGGAGCTCGTGCCCAAGGCCCTCGCCCACCTGGACCAGAAGCCCTTGGCTGACCTGTCGCCGGCGGAAGAGAAGCTCTTGCGCCTCGTCCTGGCCGCCGCCCACGTGGCGGCGGCGGTGGAGTTGCAGCGCGATCAGGAGCCCCGGCACGCCGAAGGGGCGCGCCACTTCACCATCACCCGCGCGCCGAGCGACCGGCTCAGGTGACCGAAAAGCCGCCGTCGACGGCGAGCACCTGGTTGGTGACCCGGGCCGCCGCGGGGGAGACGAAGTAGAGCACCGCGGCGCCGATGTCTTCCGGGGTGCAGGGGCCGAGGGGCGGCGGGCGGCGGGCCGGCCCCTCGGGGGGCGGGCCACTCGCCGCCCGGGCGCCCGGGGTATCCACTCCCCCCGGCAGGATGGTGTTGACGGTGATCCCGGCGGGGGCGAGCTCGAAGGCGGCCGCCCGGGCGAGACCGACGAGGGCCGCCTTGCTCGCCGTGTAGGCGGCGAGCCCCGCGACGATGGAGCCGATCAGGGCCGCCGACGCCACATTGACGATCCGCCCGCCGGCTCCGCCGGCCGCCATGGCCCGGCCCAGTTCGCGGATGGCGAAGAAGGCGCCGCGGGCGTTGACCGCCATCATCCGCTCCCAGTGGGCGGCGGTGCCCTCGAGGAGCCGCTCCCGGTCCTGCAGGCCGGCGTTGTTGACCAGCGCCCAGGGCGGGCCGCGGCGCTCCACCAGCGCCCCGAAGGCCGCCACCACCGAGCCCTCGTCGGCGAGATCCACCGCCACCGCTTCGGCCTCGAAGCCGGCCGCGGCGAGTCGGGCGGCGGCGGCAGCGGCCGCCTCGGGATCGCGGTCGGCGATCACCACCCGCGCTCCCGCCTCCGCCAGCACCCGGGCAATCCCGGCCCCGATGCCCCGCGCGCCGCCGGTGACCACGGCGAGGCGACCCTCGAGGGCGAAGCGTCCGGCCATGGCCGCTCCCTCAAAAAAGCGGTTCCACCGCGTCGGGATCCCCCCGGCAGCCCAGCCGCTCCCAGGTGCGCGGCGAGAAGAAGTCGCGGGTCAGGGCGTGGCGGAACAGTTGGGCGTAGAGGCGGCAGCGCTCGGCGGCTTCGAGGCCGGGATCGACGGCGAGGCGCGCCACCAGGTCGGAGACCGCCAGGTGGTCGCTCTCCATCCGGATGCCCCCCGCCCCCGGCCGATCGAGGATCAGTTTGTTGGGGCCGTCGGCCCGCCAGGGGGTCCATTGGGGAAGGTCCGCTCGCCCGCCCCGATCCGGCCGCCCGGTGCGGGCGAAGGTGGTCCAGTAGGCGCGCATCGCTCCCTCGAGCCAGGCCCGCTCCTCGGGGTGGGCCGGCCGGGCGAAGCGGGCGAGCCCCGAGACGTACTCGGCGCCGAACAGGAAAGTGTTCTCGATGCCGTGGGCCGCGCCCAAAAGGAGCGCCCAGTCGGTGCCGAAGCGCCCCGGCCGCTGGTCAGCCCAGTCGAAGCGATAGGTCCAAACCTCGCCGGGCTGGCTGCGTGCGAGGGCACGCGCCGGCTCGTTGACTCCGGTGGTCCGCCACTGGTCGGAAAAGTAGCCGGCCAGGCGCAGATATTGCGCGGGGTCCTTCGGCCGGCGCACCAGGCCGAACCAGTCGCGCTCCACGAAGCGCTCGTCGTTGGCGAAAAAGAAGCGGTACTCGTCGCGGTTGCTGCCGAGGATCACCGGCACCCGGTGGTGCCCTTCGGGGTCGGCGTAGGCCTCGAGCAGCGAGCGCTCGGGCAGCACCAGGCCGTCGCGGATGTTGGTGGCGGCGCGGTAGCCCAGGTTGGCGCCGCGGGCCGGCGCCGCGGCGATCAGCTCGCGCACCGACAGGCCGCGCAGCCAGCGGGCGAGCTCCTCGGGCGCCAGGCGCGCCTGGAGGGCCTTGGCCTCCGCCCGGTCGGCTGCCCGCCCCGCCGCCACCAGCCAGCGGTTGACCAGCTCCCGACCACTCCAGGGCAGGCCCGGTTGCGGGTCGTCCACGTAGTGTTCGGCAAGCTGCCGCGGCAACGTCTGGACGTTGCCGCTCTGGGCGATGGCGCGCTGGAAGAGCCCCTTCGCCTGGGGCACGGCGAGCAGCGCCAACACGTCGAAGGCGCCGGCACTTTGGCCAAAGATGGTGACGTTGTGGGGATCGCCGCCGAAGGCGGCGGCGTTGTCCCGCACCCAGCTCAAGGCCGCCACCATGTCGAGGAGGGCGAAATTGGCGGTCTCGTCGAGAGGATTTTCCGCGGTGGCGCGCAGCGCCGGATGGCTCAGCCATCCCAAGAGGCCGAGCCGGTACTGGATCGCCACCACCAACACGCGGCCCTCGGCGGCGAGTCGGAAGCCCCGGGTGAAGCGGGCCGCCCCCAGGGTGTTGGCACCGCCGTGGATCCAGACCATCACCGGCAAGCGCTCGGCGCTGCCCTCGGGGAGGCGGGGCGCGTAGACGTCCAGGTACAGGCAGTCCTCGCTGCCGAACAGGGGCGAGAAGGGCAGCGGCAGGGGTTGCGCGCAGACGTTGCCGTGGCGGGTCGCCGCCCGCACCCCGGTCCAGGGGATCACCGGCCGCGGCGCCCGCCAGCGCAGTTCACCCACGGGGGGCGCTGCAAAGGGGATGCCGAGCCACGCCCAGGTGTCGTGGGGGCCGGCGAAGCCCACCACGGTGCCCCCCGTCACCTGGCGCCGGGTGGCCGGATCCAGCTCCGGCGGCGCCAGCCACCACCAGGTGGCGGCACCTACCGCCACCACCAGGGCCAGCACCACCCAGGGCCAGCGCCGCCGGCCGCCCCGCAACTTTTTTTCCTGCGCCGCCATGATTCCCCCTGTCTGTTCTCGTTCTCCGGTCGGCGGGAAAGATCGGGCCGCGCTAGCCCTCCCGCGCCACCTCGTAGCGCGCCAGATACCGCTCGAAGGCGGGCATCGCCTTCTCCACCGAGAGGCCGAACTGGGCGAGCCGGTACTCGTGGCGCCCGAACTTGTCCTGGGGGTTGTCGGCAAGCCAGGCCCGCATCCCGGCCTCGGCCGCCTCGGTGAAGGGCTTGCCCAGCTTGGCGTAGAGGGCGCGCATGGTCCCGATGGGATCGGTGACCAGATCCGCGTAGTGGACGTCGACGATCCGCTCCTCGCCCGCCCGCTCGCGGAAATCCATGATCCGCTCCAGGTGCTGCTGGGCCTGCCAGAGGCAGTTTTGCCCCACCCACTCGGGGCTCACCCCGCCCGAGAACCCCCGATGGGAGAGGGCGATGATGCTGCAGAAGGAGCCCAGGGCGGTGAAGGGATCGCGGTGGGTCCAGATGAGTTTTGCGTCCGGGTAGGTGGCGACGAGCGTGTCGAGCCAGAGGGCATGGGACGGCATCTTGAGGTTCCAGGTGCCCGGCGCCTCGGCCTGGAGCACCTGGAGGAACTTGCGGTGGTAGGCGTAGGCCGAGCGCATGTCGGTGGAAAAGAGCCAGTCCCGGTAGATCAATCGAGTGCAGCGCGACTCCAGCATCAGGGTCTTGAAGTCGTGGGCCATGAAGTAGACGCACTCGTTGGGATAGATGGCGGAACTGCGGTAGTACTTGCCCATCTCCGGATGGGCGGCGAGCAGCCGCCGCTCCTCCTCGAGGCGTGCCAAGGCCCGGGGGTCGGTGTAGAGGGTCTCCCGGGTGGGCGGCGGCACGGGGTCGTCGATCTCCCAGGTGAGGGGCGAGCGATGGGCGGGGTCGGCGGCGAGCAGATTGCTGAGCAGCGTGGTACCCGTGCGGGGCATGCCGAACACGAACACCGGCTCGACGATGGGGCGCTCGAGCAGCTCGGGCCGCTTCCGCAGGTAATCGGCCACTTTGAGCCGATTGGCGAGGTGCTTGACGGCGTCCTCCCGGAGCCGCTCGCGCACCGGCGGCGGGGGATTGCCAGCGTTGACGTCCTCCAGGTAGACCTCGAGCCCCTCGCGGAAGCTGTCGCTGTCGAACTCGGAAAGCCCCGTGCGGCGCATCGCCTCTTCGATGACGGCGTCGGCCGTGAGTCGCTCCATGGCATTTCCCCTCCGGACAGTGGAACGACGAGGGATTCTGGCACGCCCCCCGCAACCCGACAACGGGCGGGGACGTCGCGGCCGGGCCAAGGTGGCGCCTGGCCCGGCGGAAACGCGCGCCGGCGTTGAGCCCCCGGCCACTCCCTTCTACACTGCAGTCGAAAATCGCAAGTGAGGAGATCGGGAGAATGGGCAAGGGCCTTTTCGACTGCACCGGCAAAGTCGCCCTCGTCACCGGCGGCAACGGCGGCATCGGCCTCGGCTTCGCCCGCGGCATCGCCAAGATGGGCGGCAGCCTCGCCATCTGGGCGCGGGACGCAGAGAAAAACGCCGCCGCCAAGGCGGAACTGCTGGCCGCCGGCGCCGCGCGGGTGGAGACCTACCAGGTGGACGTCTCCTCGGAGGAGGCGGTGGTGGACGGCTACCGGCAACTGCTCGCCGACTTCGGCCGCATCGACTGCGTGTTCGCCAACGCCGGCCCGCCGCCGCGCTACAACTCGGTGTTCGACATGCCCACCGAGCACTGGCACCGCTTCCAGTCGGTGGCCCTGCACGGCGCCTTTTTCACCCTGCGCGAGGGCGCGCGCCACATGGTGGCGCGCGCCGAGGCCGGCGAGCGCGGGGGCAGCCTGGTGGCCTGCGGCAGCCTGTCCATGTTCCACGGCCTGCCCGGCAAGGCAGAATACGCCGCCTCCAAGAGCGCCGTGGCGGCGGTAATCCGCTGCCTGGCCGTAGAGCTCGGCACCTTCGGCATCCGCGCCAACGTGGTCGCCCCGGGACTCATCATCACCCCCATGATGGGCGGCGAGGAGACGGTGGCGGCCCTGACCGCCCACTACGCGCCGCAGATCCCCTTGAAGCGCGTCGGCTACCCCGAGGACTTCGAGGGGATCGGCGCCTTTTTGTGCAGCGACGCCTCGTCCTTCCTCACCGGCGAGACGATCACCATCGATGGCGGCTACATGATTCGCCCCTGAGGGCGTGGAGGAGTCGATCATGCGCAGAGTGCTCAACATCCACGACGTCGACGACGTGCGCCTCGACCAGGTGCCCGACCCCACCCCCGGCGAGCGGGACGTGCTGGTGCGGGTGCGGGCCTGCGGCATCTGCGGCAGCGACCTGTCCTACATCAAGATCGGCGGCATCATGCGCCCGCCCGGCGGCGTCACCCCCCTGGGCCACGAGGCGGCCGGCGAAGTGGCCTGGGTCGGCCCGGCGGTGAAGGGGCTCGAGGTGGGCCAGCGGGTGGTGATCAATCCCATGATGACCCCGAGTGCCATCGGCAGCGGCGGCCCCGAGGGCGCCTTCACCGAAACCCTGCTGGTGGCCGACGCCAAGGTGGGCGACAACCTGCTGCCGATCCCCGACGATCTCCCCTTCCACATCGCCGCCCTGGCGGAACCCCTGGCGGTGGCGCTGCACGGCGTCAACCGCGCCCAGGTGAAGCCCGGGGACAAGGTGGTGGTCTTCGGCTGCGGGCCCATCGGCCTCGGCATGGTGCTGTGGCTCGCCGAGCGGGGCGTCGAGGACGTGGTGGCCCTCGACCTGTCCGAAGAGCGGCTGGCACGGGCCCGGGCCCTGGGCGCGCGGGCGGCGCTCAACCCCACCAAGGTGGACCTGCGCGCCGAACTGCGCCGCCTCCACGGTCCGGGACGCGTTCTCAACCGGGAGGGGGTGGGCACCGACGCCTTCATCGACGCCGCCGGCGCCCCCAACATCCTCTCCGACGTGATCCAGATGGCCAAATATCACGCCCGGATGGTGGTCACCGCCGCCTACATGCGCCCCGTCGAGATCCCCCTGGGGGCCATGCTCACCACCGAGATGACCCTCACCACGGCGGTCGGCTACCCCACCGAGATGCCGGAGGTGGTGGCCGCCCTGCCGCGCCTGCGGGAGAAACTGGAAGCGCACTACATCAGCCACCACTACCCACTCGGACGGGTGCTCGAGGCGCTGGACGTGGCCCGCAACCCCGCCTCGGGCAAGGTGATGGTGGAGATCGAGGAGAGCTGAGGCCATGGCGGAGCGCAAACAACCCCTCCTCGCCTCCCTGGTGAACGCCGGCGAGGGGCAGACCCGAGCCGAGCCGATCACCGACTTCGTCCACATGGTGGCGGACGTCTCCAACGCCTATCTGGTCAACACCGCCGACGGCGACGTGCTGATCAACACCGGGTTCGTCGCCAACGCCGAGCGCAACCGCGCGCTCCTCGCCCCCGTGCGCTCGGGACCGCTGCGCTACATCGTCCTCACCCAGGCCCACCCCGACCACTACGGGGGCGTGCCTCTGCTCGCCGAGCCCGAGACGCGGATCGTGGCCGGCCGGGGCTTTGTCGACACCTGGCGCTTCTTTCAGATGCTCGACCCCTACCTGCGGCGCCGCTCGGGACGGCTGTGGACGGGAACGATCAAGAACCGGAACATCGAGGTGCCCGAGGTGGTGCCCCACGTGGAGGTGGACGGGGAATTCGCCTTCGAGGTGGGGGGGCGGCGCTTCGAGGTGATCGCCACCCCCGGCGGCGAATCTCTCGACGCGGTGGTGGTCTGGCTGCCCGCCGAGCGGATCGCCTTCACCGGCAACCTGTTCGGACCGGTCTTTCTCTCCATGCCCAACCTGTGCACCCTGCGCGGCGACAAGCCGCGCTCGGCGAAGCTCTGGCTCTCCTGCCTGGAGCGGGTGCGGGCGTTGGGCGCGGAGCTTCTCATCACCGGCCACGGCGAGCCCATACGTGGAGCTAGGGAGATCCGCTCGAGCCTCGACCGGATGCACGCCGCCGTCTCCTGGATCCACGACCGCACCGTCGAGGGGATGAACGCCGGGCGCGACCTCTACACCCTGATGCGCGAGATCCGCCTGCCGCCCGAACTGGCCATCGGCGAGTACCACGGCAAGGTCTCCTGGGCGGTGCGCACCATCTGGCACGAGTATTCCGGCTGGTTCCTGATGGAGTCCACCACCGAGCTCTACGGCGTGCCCCGCTCGAGCGTCCACCGCGACCTGGCGGAGCTCGCGGGCGGCGCCGGCGCCCTCGCCGAGCGGGCGGCCGCCCACCTGGCGGCGGGCCGGCCCCTGGAAGCGCTCCACCTGTTGGACGTGGCGCTGGACGCCGAGCCGGACCACGGCCGCGCCCTGGAAGTGAAAATCGGTGCCCTCGAAGCGCTCCTCGAGGCCTCGGGGGGCGTCAACTTCTCCGAGACCCGCTGGCTCGAGAGCGAGATCGCCCGCTGCCGCGCCGCCCTCGAGGACAAGAGCGCCGCCCGCTGAGGTAAAGTGGCGGTACCCTTAAGCGGTGCCGCGTCATGGTGTTCGACCTCCTCCACAACGCCGCGCTGGTCTTCGCGGTCTGCTGGCTGCACTCCCTCGTCTCGCGGCGCTTTCCGCCCGACACCTGGGCGGGCCAGCTCCTCTCCGGCACCGTCTTCGCCCTGGCCACGGTGGCCGCGATGATGACCACCATCCTGCTGGCCCCGGGACTGTGGCTGTGGACCGACGCGGGCGCCGCGGTGGTGGCGGCCGCCGCCGCCAGTGTCGGACCCATCGCAGGTGGCCTCGCCGCTCTGGCCGGCGCGCTCTACCAGGGGTGGATGGGCGGCCTCGCCGCGGGCGGTGCCATCGTCAACCTCGGCCTGGCTTTTGCCGCGGGCGAGGCCGCCCGCCGGCTCCTCGCCCGCCGCGGCCGCGAACCCGACTGGCGCGCCGGCTTGCTGCTCGGCCTTTTGGTCTACGGTGTCGGCTCCTGGCAGCAGCTCCACTTCCATCTGCGCAGTGAGGTCGCGCCCACCCCCGGCTTTTTCCTCGCCGTGGTGGCGGTGATGGCGCCCCTGACGGCGCTGCTCGTCCTGCAACTCTCCTACGTGGCGCGCAAGGAGCGCCTGGAGCGGCGGGTCACCTGGCTCGCCCACCACGACCTCCTCACCGGCCTGCCCAACCGCCATCGGGCGCTCGAGCTCCTCGAAGAGATGGCCGACCGTCCCGGCGCCGCGTTGCTCTACCTACGCGGTTTGCCGCTCTACAACGAGACGCTGGGCAGCGAAGTGGGGGATTTCTTGCTGCGTGCGGCCGCGGAACGGCTGCGGGAAGCGGCGCCGGCGGGAGGCTTTGCCGCCCGCACGGGCGGACTCGAGTTCCTGGTGGCCGCTCCCGGCGGGGAAGTGGGCGCGGCAGCGGCCGCCCAAACGGCACTCGCGGCTTTGGCGGAGCCCGTCCCCTGGGGCGACAAGCTGCTCGCCCTCGACCCCGTGGGGGGGTACGCGGGGGCCGGCGAGGCCAGCGAAGAGGGTCAGGCCCTGCTGCGCCGCGCCGCCCTCGCCCTGGAGGCGGCCCGCGAAGCCCCGAGCACTGACCTGGTGCCCTTCGACGCCACCCTGGAACGGCGGGTCCAGGAATCCCTGGCCCTCAAGGAGGCCCTGGCCCAGGCTCTCGCCCGAGAAGAGCTGGAGGTGGTCTACCAGCCCTACCTGGTTCTGGGCGAGGGAGAGGTGCGGGGCGTGGAGGCGCTGGTGCGCTGGCGCCATCCCGAGTATGGTCTCCTGGGGCCGGAGCAGTTCCTCGCCGCCGCGGTGCACAGCGGGCTCATCACCCGGGTGGGCGCCTGGGTGCTGGAGCGGGCCGCCCTGCGCTTCGAGGAGCTTCGCCGCGCGGGGCTCGACCCGCCGGAGCTCGCCGTCAACCTGGCCCTCGTGGAACTGGCCGACCGCCGATTGCCGGAACGCATCGCCGGCATTCTCGAGCGCACCGGTCTGCCGGCCGAGCGCCTGTCCCTCGAGCTGAGCGAAGTGGAGACCGCACGCCGCCCCGACACCGTGCTGGCCACCGCCGAACGGTTGCGGGCGATGGGCGTCCGCCTCGCCGTGGACCACTTCGGCGCCGCCCAGGTGAGTCCGCTCCTGCTCCGGGCCCTGCGCCCCGCCCTGGTGAAGGTGGACCGGCGCTATCTGGCCGGGGATGCCGCCGATCGCCGCCTCGCCGGCGCCCTAGTGGGACTGGCGCGCGCCCTGGACGCCCCCGCCTTGGCCCTGGGCGTCGAAGAAGAAGCGACGGCCCGGGCGTGCCGGGAACTGGGATTCACCCTCGCCCAGGGCTATCTCTACACCCGGCCCCTGGCGGCGGAGGAGCTGTCCGCCTGGCTTGCGGCGCGGTGAGATGCGCCCGCTGCGCCCCTTCGCCCGCACCGCCCGGCGCTGGTGGGCAGTGCTGTTGGGCGTGCCCCTCGTCTGCTACGCCCTTACCCTGCGCGGCCGGGGGACCATCACCCCCGCCGAGCAGGCGGAGCTCGAGTCCTACATCCGCTACTTCGGCCGAGCAAGCCTCACGGTGCGGGAGTACTGCTACTTCGACGAGGCGGGACGGCCCAAGAACCGCGGGCGGTGCGTCGCCGAGGTGCCGCGCTCGCCGGATTACTTCGCCCCGCAGGACGCAGAATACGCCCGCCAGTACCGGGGCGAGCCCCTCGGCCCGCCCGTCGCCGAGCCGGAGATGGAGATCGTCTACCTGCACTCCTTCCCCGAGGTCTGGCTGGCCTGCAACCATCCCCGCGCCTACGGCTGCACCCTGATGGAGGAGTGGCCGCGGCGGGTGACCATCTTTCTGACCACCTTCGACAAACAGCTCGGCGACATCACCCTGCACCACGAGATCGAGTACCACGCGCGGCGGGGCATCCGCCACTAGGAATCGCCTCAGGCCACCGGGGGGCTTTCCCGAACCAGCTCGCGGTACAGTTGCCGCCAATCCGCCGGCACGATGCCAAAGGTGGTGGCGAGCCGCTCGGTGTCGAGCACCGAATAGGCGGGGCGGCGGGCCGGGGTGGGGTAGTCGCGGCTCGCCACCGGCCGGATCCCCTCCGGCGCCAACGCCAGCGCTTCGCCCCGGGCCCGCGCTTCGGCCACCACCAGCCGCGCGAACTCCCACCAACTGGTGCTGCCCGAGGGGGCCAGATTGTAGAGCCCCGCCTTGTCGGGGTCGTGGAGGACCTGCTCCAGGCAGACCGCCACCTGGCGGGCGATCCACCCGGCCGGCGTCGGCGTGCCCACCTGGTCGGCCACCACCTGGATCTCGGCGCGCTCCCGGGCGAGGCGCAGGATGGTGTTGGGGAAGTTGCGTCCCTGGCGGGCGTAGACCCAGCTCACCAGAAAGACCAGATACTGGCATCCGCTCTTCTCGATGGCCTCGAGGCCGCGCGCCTTGCTCGCGCCGTAGACGTTGAGCGGCCGGCGGGGATCGCTCTCCCGCCAGGGGCGGCGCGCGCTGCCGTCGAAGACGTAGTCGGTGGAAAAGTCGACCAGAAGCGCCGCGTTGGCGTCGCACCAGGCGGCCAGGGTGGCCGGCAGGCGGTGGTTGAGCCGCTCGGCCTCTTCGGGCTCTTCCTCGGCCCGATCCACCGCCGTGTAGGCGGCAGCGTTGACCACGATGTCGGGATCCTCCTGGTCGAGCAGGCGGTTGAGGCGGCGCAGATCGCGCAGATCGCAGTGCCGGCGGGTCAGCGGGAAGACGTCGCCGACGGTGGACAGGGTGCGCATCAGCGCCCGCCCCACCTGGCCGGTGGCGCCGAGGAGCAGGATCTTCACCGCTCTCCCCCGCCGCCGTAATGGCGCTCGAGCCATTCCGCCACCCCGGCCCGGGCGCGCTCCACCCAGCTGGGGTTGGCCAGGTACCAGTCGACGGTGCGCGCCAGGCCGCTGGCGAAGGTTTCCCGGGGCTGCCAGCCGAGCTCCCGGCGGAGCTTCCCCGCGTCGATGGCGTAGCGGCGGTCGTGGCCGGGGCGGTCGGCGACGAAGGTGATCAGGTCGCGAAAAGCGCGCACCCCCGGGGGCCGCGGCAGATCGCGCCCCTCCAGTTCCGCGCACAGGGCCTCCACCACCTCCAGGTTGGTGCGCTCCGCGTCGCCGCCGATGTGGTAGGTCTCCCCCACCCGTCCCCCCAGGAGCACCGCCCACAGCGCCCGGGCGTGATCCTCCACGTACAGCCAGTCGCGCACCTGGCGGCCGTCGCCGTAGAGGGGCAGCGGCCGGCCGGCGAGGGCGTTGAACAGCATCAGCGGAATGAGTTTTTCCGGATACTGCCGGGGGCCGTAGTTGTTGGAGCAGTGGGTGACGAGCACCGGCAGTCCATAGGTGCGGTGCCAGGCGCGCACCAGGTGGTCGGCGCCCGCCTTGCTCGCCGAATAGGGGGAGCTCGGCGCGTAGGGGCCGCCCTCGCGGAAGCGCTCCGGGCGGTCGCCCAGATCGCCGTAGACTTCGTCGGTGGACACCTGCAGGAAGCGGAAGGCGGCGCGGCGGGGGGCGTCGAGCCCCGCCCAGTAGGCGCGCGCGGTCTCCAGGAGCTGGTAGGTGCCCACCAGGTTGGTGGCGATGAACGCGGCGGGCTCGCGGATGGAGCGGTCGACGTGGCTCTCCGCGGCCAAGTGGATCACCGCGTCCGGGCGGTGGCGGTCGAAGACCGCCTCCAGGGCCGGCCGGTCACCGATGTCCACCCGCTCGAAGTGGTAGCGGGGGTGGTCGGCGACTGCGGCCAGGGAGTCGGGATGGGCGGCGTAGGTGAGCTTGTCGACGTTGACCACCTCCACCTCGGTTTCCGCGAGCAGGTGGAGGACGAGGGCCGAGCCGATGAAGCCGCCGCCGCCCGTGACCAGAACCCGTTCCATGGGCGCCTACGCCTTGGGCAGCGTCACGCCGCGCTGGCCCTGATACTTGCCGTCGCGGTCCCGGTAGGAGACGGCGCACACCTCGTCCGCCTCGAGGAAGATCACCTGGGCCACCCCCTCGTTGGCGTAGATCTTCGCCGGCAGGTTGGTGGTGTTGGAAAACTCCAGGGTCACGTGGCCCTCCCACTCCGGCTCCAGGGGCGTCACGTTGACGATGATCCCACAGCGGGCATAGGTGGACTTGCCGAGGCAGATGGTGAGGACGTTGCGGGGGATCCGAAAGTACTCCACGGTGCGCGCCAGGGCGAAGGAGTTCGGCGGGATGATGCAGTGGTCGCCCCGCACGTCGACGAAGGCCGCGCTATCGAAATTTTTCGGGTCCACCGTGGTGGGGTGGATGTTGGTGAACACCTTGAACTCGTCGGCGCAGCGCACGTCGTAACCGTAACTGGAGACGCCGTAGGAGATGACCCGCCGCCCGTCGAGACTGCGCACCTGGCTCGGCTCGAACGGCTCGATCATGCCGTGTTCGAGGGCCATGCGGGTGATCCACTTGTCGGACTTGATGGCCATGGTCGCCGCCCCTGCGGAGAGCGGGCATGATACCCGCGCCCGCCGGCCTAGTCGATGGCCGGCACCGGCCAGCGCCACAGGCGGCGCACCTCCTCCACCAACCAGGGGCGGAAGCGGGGATGGGCGATGCGGATGAGCGCCTCGGCCCGCTCCCGCAGGGAGCGCCCGCGCAGGTCGGCGATTCCGTATTCGGTGACCACGTAGTGGGCGTGGGCGCGGGTGGTCACCACGCCGGCGCCGGCGGCGAGGACGGGCACGATCCGCGACACCGTCCCCCCGGCGGCGGTGCTGGGCAGGGCGATGATCGCCCGCCCCCCCTCGGAGAGGGCGGCGCCGCGCACGAAGTCCACCTGCCCGCCCACCCCAGAGTAGATGCGCGTGCCCAGGGAGTCGGCGCACACCTGACCGGTGACGTCCACCTCGAGGGCGCTGTTGATGGCCACCACGTTGCGGTTCTGGCGGATCACCTGGGTGTCGTTGGTGTACTCCACATCCAACAGCACCACCTCGGGGTTGTCGTGGCAGAAGTCGTACAGGCGCCGGCTGCCGAAGACGAAGGTGGCCACGGTCCGCCCCGGATACTTGCGCTTGCGGGCGTTGCTCACCGCCCCGGCCTCCACCAGGCGCAGCAGGCCGTCGGAGAACATCTCGGTGTGGATGCCGAGGTCGCGCCGGTCGGTGAGACAGGCCAGGGTGGCGTCGGGGATCTCGCCGATGCCCATCTGCAGGCAGTCGCCGTCGCGCACCAGGCTCGCCACGTGCTCGCCGATGCGCCGCGCCACCTCCCCCGGCTCGCGCACCGGCAGTTCCGGCAGGGGGCTTTCCGCCTCGATCACCCGGTGGAAGCGCCGGTAGTGGATGAACCCCTCGCCGTGGATGCGCGGCATCTGGGGATTGATCTGGGCGATCACCTTTTCGGCCACCTCCACCGCGGCGCGGGTCGCCTCCACGGACACGCCGAGGGAGCAGAAGCCGTGGCGGTCGGGGGGCGAGACCTGGACCAGGGCCGTGTCCACCCGCTGCTCCCGCCAGCGGAACAGCTTGGGGATCTCCGACAGGAACAGGGGCACGAACTCGTCCCGACCCTCGTTGACCGAGCGGCGGGTGGCGGCGCCCAGGAAGTAGCAGCGGTTTGCGCAGGTGGCCGGCGAGGGACGGGTCGGTGACCACCTCGGCGCACTCGGTGTGCAGCTGCAGAAGCTCCAGGTCGCGGCGCGCGCGGGCCAGATCCGCAAGGCCCGCCAGGAGCACGTAGGGAGTGGCCGCCATGGAGTGGCACCAGATCCGCTCGCCGTCGGCGATCGCGGCGAGCGCCCGCCGCGCGCTCTCCCGGTGGCGCTCCTGGGCGGCGCGGAAGGGGTCGGGTTCGGGCGCGGTCACTCGTCCACCACCTCGATCTCCGGATCCGCCGCCGCCGGACCGGCGAGGGCTTCCCGCAGGGCGGTGGCGATGGCGCGGTAGCGGCGCGCCGCCTCCCCTTCGGGCTCGGCCACCACCGGGGGCCGACCGGCGTCGGTCTCGGTGCGGATGGCGGGATCCAGGGGCAGGGCGCCGAGCAGCCGGGTGCCGTACTCGGCGGCGAGGCGCGCCCCTCCCCCCTCGCCGAAAATGTGCTCGGCGTGGCCGCAGGCGGGGCAGACGTACTCGGCCATGTTCTCCACCACCCCGAGCACCGGCACCCGCACCTTGGCGAACATCTCAATGGCCTTGCGCGCGTCCGCCAGCGCCACCTCCTGGGGGGTGGTGACGATCACCGCCCCGGACAGGGGAGCCTGCTGGGCGAGGGTCAGCTGGATGTCCCCGGTGCCCGGCGGCAGGTCCACCAGCAGGTAGTCGAGCGCTCCCCAGAGGGTCTGGTTGAGCAGCTGGCTCAGCGCGGAACCCGCCATGGGACCGCGCCACACCATGGGCGTGCGCTCGCCGGCCAGAAGCCCCATGCTCATGGCCACCACGCCGTGGGCCCGCAGGGGGACGAGGAACTTGCGCTCGACCACCTCGGGGCGCTGCCCCGCGCCGAGTCCCAGCATCTGGGGCAGACTGGGGCCCCAGACGTCGGCGTCCAAGAGGCCCACCCGCTCCCCGAGGGCGGCGAGCGCAAGCGCCAGGTTGACCGCGGTGGTGGACTTGCCCACCCCGCCCTTGCCGGAGGCGATCGCCACCAGATGCCGCACCGCACCGATCCCCGCCTCGGCCATCGCCCTCCCTCCTTACGCGCGTCGCGCCCATCTTAGCGGCCGCTCCGGCAGTGGTCGAGGGCGGCGGCCGGACGCCCCCGACGGCCACCCGCACCCACCCCACCCCGGATTCCGGCGCTGAGCGCCTGCATCCGAGCCGCGACCCCACGACCCGAGCGCCCTCGCCACGCGGATAGAGCGCAGCTTGGATGGAGCGAAGCGGAATCCGGGACCACCCCCCGGCCACCGGCCCGGGAGGTCACCTGTACCCCGCCGCAGCGAGCGGCTATAGTTGGCGCCCCCGGGCGGCGCTCGCCCGGGGGCAGCGGAGGGAGGTTGCGCCATGGCGGACAAGCGCCGGATCCTGATCACCAACGCCCTGCCCTACGCCAACGCGGCGCTCCATCTGGGCCACATCCTCGAGTACACCCAGACCGACATCTGGGCGCGCTTCCAGAGGCTGCGCGGCCACGAGGTCCACTACATGAGCGCCGACGACGCCCACGGCACCGCCATCATGCTCAAGGCGGAGGAGCGCGGCATCTCCCCGGAGGCGCACATCGCCGAAATGAAGGCAATCCACGAGGCCGACTTCCGGGACTTCCTGATCAGCGTCGACCACTACCACAGCACCCATTCGGAAGAAAACCGCCAGCTGTGCGAACTCATCTACCAGCGCCTGGTGGCCGCCGGCCACATCGAGCAGCGCGAGATCGTCCAGCCCTACGACCCGGTGCGCGGCCTCTTTCTCGCCGACCGCTACATCGTCGGCACGTGCCCCCGCTGCAACGCGCCCGGCCAGTACGGCGACAACTGCGAGGCTTGCGGGGCCACCTACTCGCCCATGGAGCTCATCGAGCCGCGCTCGGTGCTCTCGGGCGCCCGCCCCGAACCGCGCCGCTCGCTGCACTACTTTTTCCGGCTGCCCGATTTCGCCGACTTCCTCAAGGGCTGGGTGCGGGCCGGCCACGTTCCCGAAGAGATCGCCAACAAACTGGAGGAATGGTTCGCGGCCGGGCTGGAGAGCTGGGACATCAGCCGCGACGCGCCCTACTTCGGCTTCGAGATCCCCGGCGCCCCCGGCAAGTACTTCTACGTCTGGCTCGACGCGCCCATCGGCTACATGGCCGCCTTCCAGGCCTACTGCGAGCGCACCGGCCTGTCCTTCGACGACTTCTGGGGCCGGGACTCCACCGCCGAGGTCCACCACTTCATTGGCAAGGACATCGTCAACTTCCACGCCCTCTTCTGGCCGGCAATGCTCGAGGGGGCGGGCTTTCGCACCCCCACGGCGATCCACGTCCACGGCTTTCTCACGGTGGACGGCAAGAAGATGTCCAAGTCGCGGGGGACCTTCATCAACGCCCGCACCTGGCTCGAGCACCTGGACCCCGAGCCCCTGCGCTACTACTTCGCCAGCAAGCTGGGCCCGGGCATCGAGGACATCGACCTCAACCTCGAGGACTTCGTGCAGAAGGTCAACAGCGACCTGGTGGGCAAGGTGGTCAACATCGCCAGCCGCTGCGCCCGCTTCGTGGAGCGCGCCGGCGGCGTGATGGCCGAACGGCTCGCCGAGCCGGCCCTCTGGGAGCGCTTCGCCGCCGCCGGCGAGGCGATCGCCGAACACTACGAGCAGCTGCGCTACCAGCGGGCGATCCGCGAGATCATGGCCCTCGCCGACGCCGCCAACGAGTACATCGCCGCCCGCGCCCCCTGGCAGCTGGCCAAGGAACCGGGCCGCGAGCGGGAGGTGGTGGAGATCTGCTCCCTGGGACTGAACCTGTTCCGCACCCTGATGGTCTACCTCAAGCCGGTGTTGCCGGCCACCGCGGCGCGGGCGGAGGCCTTTCTCGCCGACACCCTCACCTGGGAAAGCGCCCAACGGCCCCTTCTCGGCCACCGCATCCGCAAGTTCGAACCCCTCCTCTCCCGCGTGGACCGCAAACAGGTGGAAAAGCTCCTCGAGGCGAGCCGCGAAGCCGCGCAGCCTGCCCCTGAACGCCGCCAAGGCGGCGGCGAGCGCCCGGCGACGGTCACCCTGGAGACCTTCGCCCAGCTGGATCTGCGGGTGGCACGCGTCCTCGCCGCCCGCGCCGTGGAGGGCGCCGACCGGCTGCTGGAGCTGGAGCTCGAACTGGGTGGCGGCGAGCGCCGCCGGGTGTTTGCCGGCCTCCGCCCCGCCTACCAGCCCGAGGCGCTCGTCGGCCGCCTGGTGGTGGTCGTGGCCAACCTCGCCCCCCGCAAGATGCGCTTCGGGGTCTCCGAGGGGATGGTCCTGGCCGCCGGCGAGGGCGCACAGCTCTTTCTGGTCTCCCCCGACCCGGGCGCCGAGCCGGGGATGCCGGTCCGCTAGCGCTTTTTCATGAAATCGATAACGGATATTCTCATTTGTCGATGATCTAATAAGAAGCTTTGGCCGATAATTGGCCATTGGGGCAAACCGCCCGCCGGCGGGAGGGGTCCGTGCACGACATCGCGGTGATCCTGCTCAGTGCCATCCTGGTCAACAACTACGTGCTGGTGCAGTTTCTCGGCTTGTGCCCCTTCATGGGAGTGTCCAACAAGCTGGGCAGCGCCGTGGGGATGGGTGCGGCCACCACCTTCGTCCTGACCCTGGCGGCCGTCTCCAGCCACCTGGTGGAACGCTTCCTGCTCGCGCCCCTGGGACTCACCTATCTGCGCACCATCGCCTTCATCCTGGTGATCGCGGCGGTGGTCCAGTTCACCAAGATGTTCATCGAGAAGACGAGCCCTCTCCTGTACCGGGTGTTGGGCGTGTTTCTGCCCCTCATCACCACCAACTGCGCAGTGCTCGGGGTGGCCCTTCAGAACGTGCTCAAGGAGCGCAACTTCTTCGAGGCATCCCTGTTCGGGTTCGGGGCCGCCGCCGGCTTCAGCTTGGTACTGGTGCTGTTCGCCGCCCTGCGCGAGCGGCTCGCCGCCGCCGACGTGCCCACCCCCTTCCGCGGCCCGGCCATCGGCCTCGTCACCGCAGGTCTCGCCTCCCTGGCCTTCATGGGCTTTTCCGGACTCGCCTGATGGAGTGGCTCGTCGACCATCCGCTGCTCGCGGCGCTCGTCGCCCTGGCCGGCCTCGCCGCCCTCTTCGGGGCGGTGCTCGGCTACGCCGCCATCCGCTTCCGGGTGGAGGGCGATCCCATCGTCGAGCAGATCGACGCCCTGCTGCCCCAGACGCAGTGCGGCCAGTGCGGCTATCCCGGCTGCCGTCCCTACGCCGAGGCGATCGCCCAGGGCGAGGCAATCAACAAGTGCCCCCCCGGCGGCGAGACCACGGTCAAGGCACTCGCCGACCTGCTCGGGGTGCCGGTGCCCGAACTGGACCTGGAGCCGGGGCAGGAGGCCAACGCCAAGCGGGTGGCCTTCATCCACGAGGAGTTGTGCATCGGCTGCACCAAGTGCCTCAAGGCCTGCCCGGTGGACGCCATCATCGGCGCCCCCAAGCTCATGCACACGGTGGTGGCCGAAGAGTGCACCGGCTGTGACCTGTGCGTGGAGCCCTGCCCGGTGGACTGCATCGAGATGGTGCCCGTGCCCACCACCCTCGAGACCTGGCATTGGGAGCTGCCGCCGCCCCCCGGCCGACGGGCCGCACGCCGCGAGTCGATCATCGCCACCGACCGAGCGGCGGAGGACGCGGCGGCGTGAAGATCCACGAACTGCCGGGCGGCGTCCACCCGCCCGAGGAGAAGGCCCGCTCCCTGGGCGACCCCATCGGCCGCCTGCCGCTGCCCGAGCGCCTGGTCCTGCCCCTCGCCCAGCACCTGGGCGCCCCGGCTCGACCCACGGTGGCAAAGGGGGAGCGAGTGCTCGGCGGACAGCGCATCGCCGAAGCCCAGGGTGCCATCAGCGCCCACCTCCACGCACCCACCTCGGGGCGCGTGGTGGGGGTGGAAGAGCGCCCCATCCCCCATCCCTCGGGCCTTCCCGCCCCTTGCCTCGTCCTCGAGGTGGACGGGCGGGACGAGTGGCGCGACCCCGAACCTCTCGCCGACCCCTGGGGCGCGAGCCCCGAGCGCCTCCTCTCCCAAGTGCGCGCCGCGGGCATCGTCGGCCTGGGGGGCGCCGGCTTTCCCACCGCCGTCAAGCTTGCCCCCCGCCGCCCCATCCACACCCTGATCCTCAACGGCACCGAGTGCGAGCCCTACATCACCTGCGACGACGCGCTGATGCGCGAGCGCGCCGCCCAGGTGATCGCCGGCGGCCGCTTGATGGCGCGCATCCTCGGCGGGCCGAAGATCCTGGTGGGGATCGAAGACAACAAGCCCGCCGCTTTCGAGGCGATGGCCCAGGCGGCGGCGCCCTATGGGATCGAGGTAGTGGAATTTCCCACCAAGTATCCATCCGGCGGCGAGCGCCAGCTCATCCAGATCCTCACCGGTCTAGAAGTGCCGAGCGGGGGATTGCCGGCCGACCTCGGCATCGTGGTGCAAAACGTGGGCACCGCCCACGCGGTCTACCGGGCGGTGGTGGAAGGCCTGCCCCTCACCCACCGCATCGTGACCGTCACCGGCGGGGCGTGCCGCATCAACCGCAACTACGAGTTGCCCGTGGGGATGGCAGTGGCCGAGGTACTCGCCCACAACCAGTTCGCGCCCGAAGCCTGCACCCGGCTGGTGATGGGGGGGCCGATGATGGGCTTTGCGCTGCCCGACCCCACCGTGCCGGTGGTCAAGACCACCAACTGCCTGCTCGCCCTGTCGGCCGCCGAGGCCCCCGCCCAACCGCCTCCGGAACGCCCCTGCATCCGCTGTGGGCTCTGCGCCGAGGCCTGCCCCGCCTCCCTGCTGCCCCAACAGCTGTTCTGGTACGGGCTCGCCAAGGACTGGGACCGGCTCAGGGCCCACAACTTGTTCGACTGCATCGAGTGCGGGGCCTGCGCCTACGTCTGCCCGAGCCAGCTGCCCCTGGTCCAGGTCTACCGCGCCGCCAAAGGGGAGATCCGGGAACTGGAGCGGGAGCGGCGCAAGGCCGAGCGGGCGCGGCGCCGCTTCGAGGCCCACAAGGCGCGGCTGGCCCGCGAAGAGGCGGCGCGCGCCGCGCGCCGCGCCACGCGGCGGCAGGCGGCGGACGCCGGGGAGGGAGGCGACGCCCCCAGTGTCGCCCAGCTGATCGCCGCCGCCCGCAGCGAGGCCCGCGGCGCCGATCCCGCGGCCGAGCGGGCGCGCCGCCAACGGGCGGTGGCGGCCGCCGAGGAGCGCCTGCGGCTCGCCGCCGAGCGACTGGCGGCGGCGGAGCGGGAGGGACTCGGCGACAGCCAGCGCGCCGCCCTGGAGGCCCGCCGCGCCGAGGCGGAGGCGAAGCTGGCCGCCGCGCGCCGCGCGCTGGCGGAACTGGAGGCCGAAGCCGCCGGCGCACGGGCGATGGACAAGATCGCGGCCTCCCCCAGAGAGCGGCTCCAGGGCGCCCTCCGCCGCCTGGAGGACAAGCTCGCCGCCCTGGAGGGGCGCATCGCCGCGGCTGCTCCCGAGGAGCGCCCGGAGCTGGAAAGCGCCCGGACCAAGCTGCGAGAAAAAATCGCCGAAGTGCGGTCCGAACTCGCCGGCCTGGGTCCGGAAGGGGATCGCCGCCCCGAGGATCCGGCCGCCCTGGACGCCGCCGCCCGAGCCATCGCTCGCGCCCGGGAGCGGGCGGCGGCGCGCGCGGCGCTTTCGCCCGTGGAGCGGGCCCGCGCCGACGTGGCGTCCCTGGCCGAGCGGGTGGAGCGGGCCCGCCAGAAGCTCGAGCGCGCCCGCGCCGAAGGCGCCGAACAGGCGGCGGCGCTGACCGAGGCACTGGAGCGCCTGGAGGAGAAACTGGCGCGGGCGCGGGCGGAACTGGCGGCCCTCGAAGGGGACGAGACGCGCCCATGAGCCCCCTCTCCTCTCCCCACCTCCACGCCCCCCTCGACACGCCGCGGCTCATGCGGCTCGTGGTGGCGGCCACCCTGCCGGGCCTAGTGGGACTGCTGTGGAACTTCGGCTGGGGACCGCTGATCAACGTGCTCTTGGCGAGTGTCTTCGCCCTCGGCTGGGAGGCGACAGCCCTCTGGATCCGGAGGCGGCCGGTGAGCTTCACCCTCGCCGACTCCAGCGCTTTGGTGACCGGGGTGCTGCTCGGCCTCGCCCTCCCCCCCCTCGCCCCCTGGTGGCTCGTGGCGGTGGGCACCTTTTTCGCCATCGTGGTGGCCAAGCAGCTCTACGGAGGGCTCGGCTACAACCCCTTCAATCCCGCCATGGTGGGCTACGTGGTGCTGCTCATCTCCTTCCCGGTGGAGATGACCACCTGGTTCACCCCCCGGGAGCTCCTCCCCGAGGGGGTCGCCCTGCCGGGACTGGGCGAGAGCCTCTCGCGGGTGTTTCTGCCAGGCGCCCAGGTATCCCCCGCCGACGCCTTCACCGGCGCCACTCCCCTCGATCTCTTCAAGCACCAAACGGGTCTGCTGGTGGAGCAGATCTACGCCGCCTATCCCCTGTTCGCCCGGGCGGAGCTCGCCGGTTACGGCTGGGAGTGGGTGAACCTCGGCTTTCTCATCGGCGGCGCCTTCCTGCTCGCCCAGCGGGTCTACACCTGGCACGCCCCGGTGGGGATGCTCTTGGGCATCGCGCTGCCGGCCGCCCTCTTCTACGACGGCGGCAGCTCCGAGAGCGGCGGTTCGCCCCTCTTTCACCTCTTCAGCGGCGCCACCATGCTGGGGGCCTTTTTCATCGTCACCGACCCGGTCACCGCGGCGGCCAGCCGCCGCGGGCGGCTCTTCCAGGGACTCCTGGCGGGGGTCTTGGTCTACCTGATCCGCACCTTCGGCAACTACCCGGACGCGGTGGCCTTCGCCGTGCTGCTGACCAATTTCGCCGCCCCTCTCCTCGACCACTACACCCTGCCTCGCACCTACGGCCACCGGCGCGCCCGCCGGGGCACGGAGAAGATCGATGGCTGAGGCCTGGGAAGAGCTCGGCGCTTCGGTGGGGCGAGCCACGGCGGTGCTCGCCACCTTCGCCCTGGCGGCGGCGCTCCTTCTCGCCGGGGTTCACCTGGCCACCCGGGATATCATCGCCGACGCACAGCGGCGGGCCGCCCACCGCACCCTGCTCGAACTCTTTCCCCCCGAAACCCACGACAACGATCCTCTCGGCGACGTGCTCCCCATCCCCGCTTCCTACCTGTCCACCCTGGGGCTCAAGGAGCCGGCCAAGATCCACGTGGTGCGCCGCGGCGACGAGGTGGTGGGCTTCATCGTCCCGGCCACCGCTCCCGACGGCTACGGCGGCCCCATCCACCTGCTGGTGGGGATCCGGGTGGACGGAACCCTTGCCGGGGTGCGCGTGCTATCCCACAATGAAACGCCGGGGCTCGGGGACAAGGTGGAGCTGCGCAAGAGCCGCTGGATCCTCTCCTTCGACGGCCGCTCCCTGGGAAACCCCCCGTTGGAGCAGTGGGCGGTGGTGAAGGACGGCGGCGTCTTCGACCAGTTCACCGGCGCCACCATCACCCCCCGGGCGGTGGTCAATCAGGTGCGCAAGGTGCTCATCTTCTACCGGGAACATCGCGACGAACTGTTGCGGGCGGCTGCCGCCGCGCGAGGAGGACGACATGGCTGACCAACCCGGCCGGGTCGCGGCCCAGGGGCTGTGGCACAACAATCCGGCGCTGGTGCAACTGCTCGGCCTGTGCCCGCTGCTCGCGGTGAGCGGCAGCGTGGTCAACGCCCTGGGGCTCGGCCTCGCCACCCTGTTCGTGCTCACCGCTTCCAACCTCACCGTCTCCCTCATCCGCCGCGTGGTACCCGACGCCGTGCGCATCCCCGTGTTCGTGATGGTGATCGCCACTCTGGTCACCTGCGTCGAGCTGTTGATGCGCGCCTTCACCTACGAGCTCTACCAGATCCTCGGCATCTTCATTCCCCTGATCGTCACCAACTGCGTCATCCTCGGCCGCGCCGAATCTTTTGCCAGCCGCAACCCGGTGGGCCTCGCGGCCCTCGACGGCTTCGCCCAGGGACTCGGCTTTGCGCTGGTCATCGTGGCGGTCGGAGCGATCCGCGAACTTCTCGGCAACGGCACCCTGTTCGCCAACATGGCGCTCCTCCTGGGACCGCCGGCCGCCGACTGGGAGATCCGAATCGCCGAGCGGGGGCTCTTGGTGGCGGTCTTGCCCCCCGGCGCCTTCCTGGTGGTGGGCCTGCTCATCGCCCTCAAGCACCGCATCGACACGGGACTCAAAGCGCGCGCCGCCGCCCGGGGCCAAGCGGCTCCGGCGGCCAGCCGGCGGGTGCGCACCACCGGCGCCATCCACTGAAGCCGCCGTGTTCCGCCGCCGCTGGTCGCCCCTAGACCTCCCCGAGCAGCGGGGCCGAGTGGCGGTGGTCACCGGCGCCAACAGCGGGCTCGGCCTGGAGACCGCCCGCGCCCTGGCAGCGCTGGGCTTTCGCGTGGTCCTCGCCGTGCGCGACCGGGAGCGGGGCAAGGCCGCGGCGCGGGCCATCGCCCGCGGGGTGCAGGGTGCCGATCTGCGGGTGGCCAAACTCGACCTGGCGAGCCTCGCCTCGGTGGTCCGCTTCGCCGACCGCCTGTTGGCGCGGGAAAGCCGCCTCGACCTGCTGGTCAACAACGCCGGCGTGATGGCGGTGCCCTACGGCCGCACCGCGGACGGCTTCGAGCGCCACCTGGGGATCAACCACCTGGGCCACTTCGCCCTCACCGCAGCCCTCTTCGATCTCCTCGCCGCCACCCCCGGCGCCCGGGTGGTGACCGTCTCGAGCCTCGCCCACCGGGTGGGGGCCCTCGACTTCGCAGACCTCCACTGGCAGCGCCGCCGCTACCG
This sequence comes from Porticoccaceae bacterium, assembly GCA_026005035.1. GTDB lineage: Bacteria > Pseudomonadota > Gammaproteobacteria > Pseudomonadales > Porticoccaceae > BPKH01. The sequence continues at coordinate 195,612 of BPKH01000001.1, forward strand.
GCGCATGCAGGCCTACGCCGACAGCAAACTGGCCAACCTGCTGTTCGCCTTTGAACTCGCCCGGCGCCTGGCTGCCTCCGAGTATCTGCTCCTCTCGGTGGCCGCCCATCCCGGCTGGTCCGCCACCCGCCTGCAGCGCCACCTCCCCTGGCTGCGCATCGCCAATCCCCTGCTCGGCCAGTCACCCGCGCGGGGCGCACTGCCCGTGCTGCGCGCCGCCCTCGACCCCGAGGCCGGCAACGGCGCCTACTACGGCCCAGAGGGAATCGGCGAGCTCTGGGGTGCGCCGCGGCCCGTGGCGGCCCACCGCCGCGCCCACGACCCGGAGACGGCGCGACGCCTTTGGGAGGTTTCGGAGCAGTTAACGGGGCTGCGCTTCCCTCTGTGAGGGGGATGCGCCCTCCCGCAGCGCTCTGCGCAACACCTTGCCCACCGGCGACTTGGGCAGCTCGGGGACGAATTCGATGCGTCGTGGCACCTTGTAGGCGGCGAGCTCGCGGCGGGCGAACTCCTGGAGCGCGGCGGCGGTGAGGGCCGGGTTGCGGCGGACCACGTAGAGCACTACGGCTTCCCCGGTGTGGCGGTCGGGCACCCCCACGGCGGCGCACTCCACCACGTCCGGATGGCGGCTGATCACCTCCTCCACCTCGCTGGGGTAGACGTTGAATCCCGACACCAGGATCATGTCCTTGGCCCGGTCGACGATCTTCAGATAGCCGTCCTCGTCCCGCACCGCCACGTCGCCGGTGCGCAACCAGCCGGCCTCGTCCAGGACCCGGGCCGTCTCCTCCGGCTTGCGCCAGTAACCCTGCATCACCTGGGGTCCGCGCACCAGGAGCTCCCCGGGGCCCCGGTCGCGGTCGCCGCCCTCGCCGTCCACCAGGCGGCACTCGGTGTCGGGCAGGGGCGGCCCCACGGTGCCGAGCTTGGGCCGCTCTGGGGGATTGAGGGCCACCACCGGGCTCGTCTCGGTGAGGCCGTAGCCCTCGACCACCGGGCAGCCCGTCACCTCCTGCCAGCGCCGCGCCGTCTCGGGTATCAAGGGCATGCCGCCGGAGATGGTCAGGTGCAGCCGCGAAAAGTCCAGGCGGCGGAAGCTCGGCTCTTCGCACAGCGCGGCGAACAGGGTGTTGAGGCCCACGAACACCGTGAACCGCCGGCCCCGCAGCGCTTTCACCAGAGCCCGGCGGTCGCGCGGGTCGGGGATGAGGAGGGTGTGTGCTCCCGCCGCAGTGCCCACGAGCAGAGTCACCATGAAGGCAAAGATGTGGTAGAGGGGCAGGGGCATCACCAGAAGCTCCTCCCCCTCCCGCAGGGCGCCGCCCAGCACCGCCCTCACCTGGCGGAGATTCGCCAGCAGATTGTGGTGGGAGAGCATCGCCCCCTTGGCGAGGCCGGTGGTGCCGCCGGTGTACTGCAGGAGCGCCAGGGAGGGATCCCGCGGCGGGGCGGGCAGGGGCGGAAGCGCCCCCCGCAGTGCCTCCCGCCAGGAGACCGCCCCGGGGATCGGCGGCACCGCGCCGTCCCGCAGGCGCATCCAGCCGTTGATCGCCCAGCGCCGCCAGAAGCCGTGCAGATCGCCCACCTCGGCGAGCAGCACCCGGTCGATGCCCAATTCCGGTGCCACCCGGGCCAGGTGGCGCGACAGGCCCCGGATGCCCACCACCGCCCGCACCTCGGCGTCGGCGAGCTGGTGGCGGAGCTCCCGCTCGGTGTAGAGGGGATTGGTGTTGACGAGCACCAGGCCGGCCTTGATCGCCGCCAGGGCCGCCACCGGGTAGTGGAGGAGGTTGGGCAGGGCGAGGGCGATCCGATCCCCCGCCCGCAGGCCGAAGCGGTGGTGAAAAAAGCGCGCCAGCCGCTCCCCCCGCTCTTCCCACTGGGCGTAGGTCAGCGTCCTGCCCAGACAGGTGAAGGCGGGCCGCGAGCCATGGCGCGCCACCACGGCGGAAAAATGGTCGGCGAGATGCTGGGGTTCCACGGGCCGCACTCCTCCCTTTCTGGTTTTTTCCATGGTGCCCGCCCGCGGGCGGCGCGACAAGCGGCCTTGACCGGCCGCGCCGGCACGTTGATCGTATCTGCCATCTAGCTGCGGAGATCTCCAGCGTGGCCCACTCCCTCCCCGCCCTCCTCGACCGGCTCCGCCCGGGGCTCGAAGAGGCGGTGGCCGAGATCGCCCACACCTGGCGGCCGGCCGACCCCGCCTACCGCGCCGACGTCTACCGCCAGATCCTGATGAACCTGGCCTACGCCTACTTCGTCTACTTCCACGCCGACCCGGAACATCCGGACTGGTCGCCGCTGTGGAACCCGGTGTTCACCATGCAGCCGAACCCGGACGACATCTACCTCTACTGCCCCATTCGCGGCGACCTGCGCTACCGGATCTCGGGGCCGCGGGGAACGGTGAAAATGGTCACCTTCACCGTCCAGCGGGGCTTTTGCGGCCTGGTGGACTCGGTGGCGGAGATGGGCGAGTTCGCCGACCTGGACGACCGGGCGCTCCACCTCACCCCGGAGGGGGAGATCGACCTGCTGCTCGCCGCCGAGCGGCCCGCCGATTGGTCCGGCGACTGGCTGCGGCTGCCGCCCACAGCCGACACCCTGGTGGTGCGCCTGCGCGCCTACGACTGGGAGAACGAGGTCGACCCCAACCTGGCCATCCAGTGCCTCGACCCGGTGCCGCCCAAACCGCGCCTCGCGCCGGCCGAGATCGAGCGGCGCATCCGCGAACTCGCCCGCTTTCCGGCGCGCATGGCGCGGCTCTTCTACGGGATGCAAAACGCCATCCGCGAGGCGGTGGGGGTGAACGTCTTCCAGCCCGCCCCCATCGAGGGCGCCCTGTCGCGCCAGATCTACCTGCCGGCGGCCTTCGAGTTGTCGCCGGGGGAGGCGCTGCTTCTGGAGACCGACCTGCCGCGCCGCTGCCACTACTGGAACTTCCAGCTCAACGACCCCTACTTCAACGCCTGCGAGTACGTCTACCGCTTTGCGAGCCTCAACGGCCACCAGGCCCACATCTCCAGCGACGGCCGCTTCCGGGCGGTGATCGCCCTGGAGGATCCCGGCGCGCCCAACTGGCTCGACCCGGGCGGCTTCACCGAGGGCACCGTTTACGGCCGCTGGTACGATGCATCGGACTGCCCCACGCCCAGCCTCCGCCGCATCCCCCTCGCGGAAGTCTGGGAGTGGCTGCCACCCGATACCCCTCGCGTCTCTCCGAAAGAGCGCGCCGAGCAGCTCGCCCGGCGGGTCCGCGCCGCCCAGCGGCGCCGCCGCTGGTGAGGGCCGGGGCAGGCACAACGCGCACTTTCCGGGCCTCGACTTCGCCGGTCGAGCGGCGGCGATCACCGGCGGTGGAGGTCAGAGGAGGGCGTGCACCCGGGCGCGCGCCGCAGGGACCACCTCGGCCTCGAACCAGGGATTGTCCCTGAGCCAGCGGCGGTTGCGCGGCGAGGGGTGGACCAGGGGGAAAAAGGGCGGCGGCGCTTTGCCCCAGTCGCGCACCGCCGCCGCCACCGAGGACTGGCGGCCCAGGTAGTGTTCGATGGCGTAGCGCCCCACCAGGAGCACCAGCTCGAGCCGCGGCAGGGCGGCGAGCAGGGGCGGGTGCCAGCGGGGCGCGCATTCGCGGCGGGGCGGCAGGTCGCCGCTCGGCCCCCGGCCCGGGTAACACAGCCCCATGGGCACGATGGCGATCCGCTCCGCGTCGTAGAAGGTCTCCCGGTCGAGCGCCAGCCAGCGGCGCAGGCAGTCGCCGCTGGGGTCGTTCCAGGGCAGTCCCGTCTCGTGCACCCGCCGGCCGGGCGCCTGGCCGACGATCAAGATCCGCGCCTGCGGGGCGGCGCGCAGCACCGGGCGCGGCCCCAGGGGGAGGTCGGCGCAGTGCCGGCAGGTGCGCACCCGCGCCAGCAGGTCGGCAAAGGAATCGGACACGGCGTCAGAGCACCAACAGGGTGGCCAAAAGGAGCATCAAGCCCATCCCCAGCACGTCGGTGAAGGTGGTGAGAAAGATGCTGCTCGCCGTCGCCGGGTCGGCCCCCAGCCGGCGCAACGCCAGGGGCACGAGGACGCCGCAGGCGCCGCTGCCCATGCAGGCGCCGGTCATCGCCAGGAGCACCACCAGGGCGAGCGGCCCGGGCCCTTCGCTGCCGGTGCTCTGGGCGTAGCCGTACATCGCCGCCGCCGCCAACAACCCCACCAGGAAGCCGTTCAGGGCGCCGAGGAGGATCTCCTTGCGCAGCACCCGGCCCACCGGCAGCTGGTCCAGTTCGCCCAGGGTCAGGCCGCGCAGGGTGATGGCCAGGGTCTGGCAGCCGGTGTTGCCGCTCTGCCCGGCGAGCACCGGCAGAAAGGCGGCGAGCGCCACCACCCGGGCGATGGTGTCCTCGAACAACCCCACCACCGCGGCGGCGGCGAAGGCGGTGAGCAGGTTCACCAACAGCCAGGGATGGCGCATGCGGAAGGAGGTGAACAGGGGCGTCGAGACCCGCTCGGCGCGGTCGACGCCCACCATGGCGCCGGGCTGGGCGGACAGCTCCCCGGCGGCGCGCTCGAACAGCTGCCAGGCGTAGACGATCCCCACCAGTCTCCCCCCCTCGTCTACCACCGGATAGAGGCGGTAGCGATGGCGCAGGGCCGTGCCGAGCGCCTCCGCGAGGCGGCGTGCCGGGGGTGAGGGCCACCGGCTCGGCGGTCATCACCTCGCTCAGGGTCTGGCCCGGCCGCGCCAGCAGCAGATCGCGCATGTGGACCACGCCGGCGAGCCGCCCGTCCTCGCCACTCACGTAGAGGTAGGTGATCCGCACGCCGGGATCGGCGTGCACCAGGTAGTCGAGCGCCCCGGCGACGGTGGTGGCCCCGGGCAGCACCCCGACGGGCGCGGTCATCACTTCCCCCACCCGTCCCGCGACCTGGGGGATCGCGTCCTCCTTTGGCCCCGCAGGCACCGCCGCCCGCGGTAGGTGGGCGGCGATGGCTGCGGCCTGATCGGGAGGCAAGCCGAGCAAAGCGGCGCGGATCTTCTCCGGAGGTTGCCGGGCCAGCAGAGCGGCGGCTTCCGCGGGGTGAATCTCGCCCAGCCGGGCCAGGGCGGAGTCGGTGACGGCAGCGGTGTCCATGGTGGTTCCTCCTCGGCGGCGCGTTGGCCGGGCATCCCCCGATTGGTAGAATCGCGCTCTTTCCATTGTGCCATCGCCCGGCCCCCGTCAGCCGCTCCGGAGTGCCCATGGCCGACGCCTCTCACGACCCCCTCTTTGCCGGCGACGACTTCGCCCGTCGCCACATCGGACCCAGCGAGGCGGAGATCGCCCGCATGCTCGCCTCGCTGGGAGTGGATTCCCTGGACGCGCTGGTGGAACGGGCGCTGCCGCCCACCATCCGCAGCCGACGCCCCCTCGCCCTGCCGCCGCCCCTGGACGAGCGCGCCGCCCTGGAGGCGCTGTCGCGCATCGCCGAGCGCAACCGGGTGTTCACCTCCCTGATCGGCATGGGCTACCACCCCACCCACACGCCCGCCGTGATTCGCCGCCACGTCCTCGAGAATCCGGCCTGGTACACCGCCTACACCCCCTACCAGCCGGAGATCTCCCAGGGACGGCTGGAGGGGCTTTTGATCTTTCAACAGATGGTCTGCGACCTCACCGGCATGGAAATGGCCAACGCTTCGCTCCTCGACGAAGCGACGGCCGCCGCCGAGGCGATGGCCATGGCCCGCCGGGTGGCGCCCAAGGGGGCCGGCGAGCGCTTCTTCGTGGACGCCGATTGCCACCCCCAGACCCTGGCGGTGGTGACCACCCGGGCGCGCTACCTGGGCTTCGAGGTGGTGGTGGGGGACCCCACCGCGCCGCTGCCCCAGGGCCTCTTCGGGGCGCTGATCCAGTACCCGGGCAGCCGGGGCGCCATTCCCGACCTGGCCGATTTCGTCACCCGGGTGCACGCCGCCGGCGCCCTGGCGGTGGTGGCGACAGACCTCCTCGCCCTCGCCCTCCTGACCGCGCCGGGCGAGGTGGGCGCCGACATCGCCGTGGGCTCCACCCAGCGGTTCGGCGTGCCCATGGGCTACGGCGGCCCCCACGCCGCCTTCTTCGCCTTCCGCGAAGCGCACAAGCGCGCCGCGCCCGGGAGGATCATCGGCGTGTCGGTGGACCGGCGGGGGCGGCCGGCCCTGCGCATGGCCCTGCAGACCCGGGAGCAGCACATCCGCCGGGAAAAGGCCACTTCCAATATCTGCACCTCCCAGGTGCTCCTCGCCCTGGTGGCCGCCTTCTACGCCGTCTGGCACGGCCCCGAGGGGATCCGGCGGATCGCCGAGCGCACCGCGCGCCTCGCCGACCACCTGGCCGCCGGGCTCAAGGCGGCCGGCTGGCGGCTCGAAAACGACAGCTGGTTCGACACGCTGACGGTGGCCACGGGAGAGCGAACGGAGGCGATTTACCGGTCCGCTCTGGCGCGGGAGATCAACCTCCGCCGCCTGCCCGACGCACTCGGCATCAGCCTCAACGAACTCTCCACACCGGGGCTCGTGGCCGAGCTCCTCGAGCTCTTCGCCGCGCCCGCGCCCGACTTCGCCGCCCGCCCCCCCTCCGGCATTCCCGAGCGCGCCCGGCGCCGGAGCAGCTACCTCACCCACCCGGTGTTCGCCGACCACCGCGGCGAGGCGGAGATGGCCCGCTTCCTAAAGCGGCTCGAGGCGCGCGACTTCTCACTGGTGCACGGGATGATTCCCCTGGGTTCGTGCACCATGAAACTCAACGCGGCGGCCGAGCTCTTTCCCCTCACCTGGCCCCAGTTCGCCGACCTGCACCCCTTCGCCCCCGCCGAACAGGCGGCCGGCTACCGGCAGCTGTTCGCCGAGCTCGAGGCGATGCTGGCCGAAATCACCGGCTTCGACGCCGTCTCCCTGCAACCCAACGCCGGCTCCCAGGGAGAGTACGCGGGCCTCGTCGCCATCCGCCGCTACCACGAAAGCCGCGGCGAGGACCACCGGGACCTGTGCCTGATCCCCGCCTCGGCCCACGGCACCAACCCGGCGAGCGCCCGGCTCGCCGGCTTGCAAGTGCTGGTGGTGCGCTGCGACGCCCAGGGCAACGTCGACCTCGCCGACCTGGACGACAAACTGCGCCGCCACGGCGAGCGGGTGGCGGCGCTGATGCTCACCTACCCCTCCACCCACGGGGTGTTCGAGGAGGCGGTGGCCGAGATCTGCGCCCGGGTCCACGCCGCCGGCGGCCAGGTCTACCTGGACGGCGCCAACCTCAACGCCCTGGTGGGCCTCGCCCGGCCCGCCGAGCTCGGCGCCGACGTCTGCCACCTCAACCTGCACAAGACCTTTGCCATCCCCCACGGGGGCGGCGGCCCGGGCATGGGGCCCATCGCCGTGGCCCGCCATCTCGCCCCCTTCCTGCCGAGCCACCCGGTGACGCCGCCCCCCGGCACCGATCCGGCCAATGGCACCGTCTCCGCCGCCGCCTGGGGTTCGGCGCTCATCCTCACCATTCCCTGGCTCTACCTGCGGATGATGGGGGCGGCCGGCCTCGTCCGCGCGACCCAGGTGGCGATCCTCAACGCCAACTACCTGGCGCGCCGCCTGGGCGAGCACTATCCGGTGCTCTACACCGGCCGGGACGGCCTCGTCGCCCACGAGTGCATCCTCGACTTGCGGCCCCTGCGCGAAGCCACCGGCATCAGCGAAGAGGACGTGGCCAAGCGGCTCGCCGACTATGGCTTCCACGCCCCCACCATGTCCTTCCCGGTGCCGGGCACGCTGATGATCGAGCCCACCGAGAGCGAAAACCTCGCCGAGCTGGACCGGTTCGTGGAGGCGATGGCACAGATCCGCACCGAGATCGAGGCGGTGGCCCAGAGCCGCTGGCCCGCCGACGACAACCCCCTGGTCAACGCGCCCCACACCCTGGAAGACCTGCTCGACGACCCCTGGCCGCACCCCTACGACCGCGCCCGCGCCGTCTGCCCCACCCCCTGGGCGCGGCGCCACAAGTACTGGCCGGCGGTGAACCGGGTGGACAACGTCCGTGGCGACCGGCAGCTCTTCTGCGCCTGTCCGCCCCCAGAGGTCTGGGCGGACCTCGAATAGCGGGAAAGCCCCCGTGGAACCGCAAGCCGTCCAGCCGCTGCCGCCCTCTGGGCGGCCGTGCCGCGGCGGGCCGGCCTGGGTGCTCTTTCTCGCCGCCTTTGCCGCGGCGAGTCTGGCGATGCACCGCTATCTGGTCACGCCCATAGGATTCGCCTCCTTGGGGCGGATCTGGCAGTTTTTCGTCAGCTACGCCGAGTTCGGCTTCATCCGCCGCGGCTTGGTGGGCACACTGCTGAATCTGGCGGGAATCGAGAGTTGGTTTGCCAATCCCTATTGGGCGGTGCTCGCCGTCTGCGAGATCGCGCTCCTCCTCTTCTGCCTCGCCCTCGCCTGGTACTGTAAGCGCCGCGATCTTGGCGATTGGCGATTCCTGGCCACCGTGGCCTTCTCCCCCGCCCTGATCCTCCAGCTCGGTTATACAGGTACAGACAACCTCGATCTGTTCGTCCTCGCCCTCGCCGCGGCCAATCTGCTCTGGGTGCGCCGGCCGGCCACCTTCGGGCTGGTGGCCGCCCTGGGCGTTCTGGTCCACGAGCTCTTTCTCTTCACCCTGCCCGCCCAGCTCCTCGCCCTTCGGGAGGCCCACGGGCGGCTTGCGGCGCGCCACTGGGCGGCCGCCCTGGCGCCCCCCCTGGTGGCGCTGGGGGCGCTGCTCGCCTGGGGCGACAGCCAGCTGTCCCGGGAGGTCTGGGAGACGCGGATGGCGGAAAAGCTCTCCCTGGCGACGGGCGTGCACGGCCTGTGGAGCGGCTACCAGGAGATCCACACCGGCCTTGCCGACAACCTGGCCCTGACCCTGGGGAATTACCGGGACCAGCTCCGCCAAAACCCCTGGGCGGCGGCGGGCGTGATCCTGCCCCTTTTTTACCTGGGCCTCCTCTTGGAGCGCCTTCGGCGCTTGGAAGGCACTGCACCGGCTCGGCTCCTGGCGGGCGTCTGCCTCGTCCCCCTCCTCGCCACCCCTTTGGCCACCGACCTCTACCGTTGGATCGGGCTCAGTTGTAACCTAGCTTTGCTCTGGTCGCTGCGGGCGGCGGGCGAAGGGTGCGCGACCCCGCGCCTCGATCGCCTCCTTCTTTCCTTTTCCCTGCTGGGCCCCCTGGGTGGCTACAACTTCGCCCGCCCCTTTCCCGCGCTCCAGTTCCTCCTGGCGAAATTCGCCGGCACCTAAGGCGTCGGTCCCGGCTGCGGGGAGCGGGCGGCCGCGCGCCCAAGTCGCAGCCGCGCCAGCTTTTCCAGCTCCAGAACCAAAAGAAAACCTACGCCCGCCCCCACCACGGCAAGCCCCAACCCCAAAGGCACCGGGGCGGTGCCGAAAACCGCCTGGAAGGGCGGCAGGTAGGTGAAGCCGAGCTGGGCGGCGGTGACGGTGAGCACCGCGATCCACACCGGCCGGGTGCCCAGGGTGAGCCGCCACCCGAGCGAGGAGCCGCGCAGCCTGCGGATGTGGAAGAGATAGAAGATCTCGAGCACCACCAGCGCATCCACCGCGAGCGTCCGGGCGACGGCTTCCCCGTGGCCGAGCCGGAGCGCCGCAGAGTAGCCGGCGAAGACCACCCCGAAGATGAGCGCCGAGACGAGCGCCACCTGCCACAGGAGCGCCCCGCCGAGGAGCGGTTCGTCGGGGCGGCGCGGGGGCCGGCGCATCAGGTCGGGTTCCGCCGGCTCGAAGGCGAGCGCGATCCCCAGGGTGACCGCGGTGACCATGTTGACCCAGAGGATCTGCACCGGGCTGACCGGCAGGGGCAGGGCGAACAGGAGCGCAGCCGCTACGGTGGCCGCCTCGCCGCCGTTGGTGGGCAGGGTCCAGGCGATCACCTTGCGCAGGTTGTCGTAGATCCGCCGCCCCTCGCGCACGGCGGCGGCGATGGTGGCGAAGTTATCGTCGGCGAGCACCAGCGCCGCCGCCTCGCGGGCCGCCTCCGAGCCCTTGCCGCCCATGGCGATGCCCACGTCGGCGCGCTTGAGGGCGGGGGCGTCGTTGACCCCGTCGCCGGTCATGGCCACCACCCGACCCCGGGCTTGCAGTGCCTCCACCAGGCGCAGTTTGTGCTCGGGCGCGACCCGGGCGTAGACGTCGCACACCTCCACCAGCCGCGCTAGGGCGGCGTTGTCCAGGGCGTCCAGCTCCTGCCCGGTGGCCACCCGATCGGGGCGGGCAAGCCCCACCTGGCGGGCGATGGCAGCGGCGGTGAGGGGATGGTCGCCGGTGATCATCTTCACCGCGATGCCGGCGGCGCGGCACTCGGCCACCGCGGCCACCGCCTCGGGCCGGGGCGGATCCATCAGGCCCAAGAGCCCCACCAGGACGAGCCCCCCTTCCACCGCCCCGCGCTCCAGGACCACACACCCCGGCAGTGCCTCGCCCTCGGCCAGCGCCAGCACCCGCTGTCCGGCGGCGGCGAGCCGTTCCACCTCGGCCCGCCAGCGCTCGCCGTCGAGGGGGGCCTCTCGGCCGTCGGCGGCGAGCTGCCGGTCGCAGAGCTCGAGGATGCGCTCCGGCGCTCCCTTGACGAAGATCCGGGCATGGCCCTGGTGGTCGTGGCAGAGGACCGCCATGTACCGGTGGGCGCTGTCGAAGGGAATCGCGTCCAGCCGGCGCCAGGCGGCGCGTAGCTCCAGGGGGTCGCAACCCACCCGGCCGGCGAAGGCGAGCAGTGCCCCCTCCATGGGGTCGCCGTGGACCTGGAAGACGCCTTCCCGCTCGGCAAGCTCGGCGTCGTTGCACAGGGCCGCCACGCGGGCGGAGCGCACCACCGCCGCCGGCGCGGCGACGAGTTCGCCCTCCTCCGTCAGGTTGCCCACCGGCGCGTAGCCCTCCCCTTCCACCACGAAGGCGCGCCCGCCGGCGCTCACCGCCACCACGGCCATCTCGTTGCGGGTGAGGGTGCCGGTCTTGTCGCTGCAGATCACCGAAACCGCGCCCAACGTCTCGATGGCCGGCAGCGCGCGGATGATGGCCGAGCGGCGCGCCATGGCCTCCGCCCCCACGGCCAGGGTGATGGTGAGCACCGCGGGCAGCCCCTCGGGAATGGCCGCCACCGCCATGCCCACCACCGCCATGAAGAGCTCGGCGGGCTCCCCCAGGGCGCGTAGCCAGCCCGATAGGTAGAGGGCGAGACTGGCCGAGAGGATCAGGGCGGTGAGGCGCCGCGCGAAGGCGTCCATCTGGCGCAACAGGGGGGTGGTGGGCGCGGCCACGGTGGCCACCAGCCCCGAGATGCGGCCGAGCTCGGTGGCCGCCCCGGTGGCCACCACGATTCCAGAGGCGCGGCCGGTGGTGACCAGCGTGCCCGAATAGGCCATGGAGCGCCGCTCGGCGAGGGGGGTGTCCGGCGCCACTGGCGCCGGCGACTTTTCCACGGGCAGGGACTCGCCGGTGAGCGCCGCCTCGTCCACCGCCAGGGCGTGTACTTCCACCAGGCGCAGGTCGGCAGGCACCCGGTCGCCCGCCTCGAGCAAGACCCAGTCCCCCGGCACCAGCGCTTCGGCGGCAATGAGGGCGCGGCGGCCGCCCCGCACCACCGCGGCGCGCGGTGCAAGCAACGCGCGGATGGCCGCCATGGCCCGCTCCGCCTTGCCCTCCTGGTAGGTGCCGATCGCCGCGTTGATCACCACCACGGCGAGAATCACGGCGCTGTCCACGAAGTGGCCGATGGCCAGGGTGATGGCCGCCGCCGCCAGGAGGACGTAGATGAGGAGGTTGTCGAACTGGCGCAGGAAGCGACGCAGCGGATGGGGGCGCGGCGGTTCCGGCAGGCGGTTGGGCCCGAACCGCCCCAGGCGCGCCGCCGCTTCCTGGGGGGAGAGCCCCGCGGGCCCCGTGCCGAGCGCGGCGGCCACCGCCGCTGCTTCGAGGGCGTGCCACGCCGGCGCCGGCGCGCTCGCTCCGTCGCCCGCCGCGTTCGATCCTTCAGTCCTCATGCAAGGCGATCCACCCCGGATCCGGTGCAAAGCGCGGGCCGTGGGCGCGGGCGAGGGCCTCGAGGGCGGCCACCACCTCGGCCACGCCGCGGCTGCGCGCGTAGTGGAGCGGTCCACCCCGGAAGGGCGCAAAGCCGGTGCCGAAGATCACCGCGCCGTCGAGGGTCGCCTCGTCGGCCACCACCCCTTCGCGGAGGCAGGCCACCGCGGCGTTGAGCAGCGGCAAGAGCAACCGGTCGGCGGTGCCGGGCGGCGGATCGGGGGCGCGCGCCTTTTCCGGCCGCTCGCCGCGCCAGCGGTAGAGGCCGCGCCCCGCCTTGCGCCCGGTCTCGCCCCGCTCCACTTTGCGCCTGAGCCACTCGGGAACGGGCGGCACCGCGTCGCCGAAGGCGGCGTGGAGCCGATCGGCGACCGCCAGGCAGACGTCGAGCCCCACCCGGTCGGCGAGCTCCACCGGCCCCACGGGCATGCCGAAGTCCAACGCCGCGCGGTCCACCGAAGCCGCCGGCAACCCTTCTTCCAAGAGGAGCATGGCCTCGAGCAGATAGGGCGTGAGCACCCGGTTGACCAGAAACCCCGGGGAGCTCTTCACCGCCACCGGCAGGCGGCCGATGGCCGCCACCAAGGCCAGCGCGCGGGCGCGGGCGCTCTCCGCCACGCCGTCGTGGCAGACCACCTCCACGAGCTCCATCCGCGCCACCGGGTTGAAGAAGTGCAGGCCGAGAAAGCAGCCCGGATCGGGGAGCGCGTCCCGCAACGCCTCCAAGGGGATGCTCGAGGTGTTGGTGGCGACGAGTGCCCCGGGCGCGAGCCGGGGCGCGAGCTCGGCGTAGAGCGCGCGCTTGAGCTCGGCATCTTCCGGCACCGCCTCGATCACCAGGTCGGCACGGCCGACGCCCGCGCCCTCGAAATCGGGGATGAGGCGATCGAGCACCGCCCGCGCCGCCCGGGGCTCCAGCCGGCGGCGGTGGCAGAGCGCGGCGGCGCGGGGCACCGCGGCGGCCAGCCGCTCGGGGTCCCGGTCGGCGATGCTCACCGAAAAGCCTTGGAGCGCGAGCCAGGCGGCGATGTCCGCCCCCATGGTGCCCGCCCCCACCACGTGGACGTGGGCGATGTCGTGGGCCGCGGCCTTCGCCGGCCGGGCGAGGCCCTCGCGCAGGGCGAACACCCGCAACAGGTTGCGCGCCGTGGGCGTGCCGAGCAGTTCCAGGAAGGATTGGATCTCGGCGCCGCGCAGGGCGCGTTCGTCGCCTCCGTGGCGGCGCCACAGCTCGATCAGCGCGAAGGGCGCCGGATAGTGGTCGGGGCGCACCCGCCGCGCGGTGGCGGCGGTGAGCCTACGGGCGGCCAGGGTGCGGGCGATCTCCCGGGAAAAGAGCTCCGCGCTGCGCGGCCGGCGGCGGCGCGGCAGGCGACCCGCGGCGGCGGCAGCCACCGCGGCCGCCACGTGCCGCTCGGCCAGCACCGCGTCCACCAGACCGCGGGCGCGGGCGGCGGGCGCCGCCAGGGGCCGACCCCGGAGCATCAGCTCGAGGGCGGTGAGGGGCGCCATCACCCGCAAGGCGCGGAAGGTGCCCCCCAAACCGGGATGGAGGCCGAGCAGCACCTCCGGAAAGCCGAAACTCGCCCCCTCCACGGCGAGCCGCCAGTTGCACGCCAGGGCGAGCTCCAGGCCGCCTCCCAGGCAGGGCCCGTGGACCACCGCGATGGTGGGGATGGAAAAGGCGTCGAGGCGATCGAGGACGGCGTGACCCCGCTCCACCAGTTCGCGGGCCAAGAGGGGGTCGTCCAGGCGGGAGAGGAGCCCGATGTCGGCACCGGCACAAAAGCCGCTCTCCTTGGCGGAGCGCAGCACCACCGCCCGCGGCGGCCGGCGCTCCAGGTGGGCGAGGACCTCGTCCAGCTCGCCGAGGACCGCCTCGTCGAGGGTGTTGACCGCCGCCCCCTCGCAATCGAGGAGCAGCCAGGCGAGATTGTCGCCGTCCCGGCCGAGCCGCCAGTGGCGCCAGTCCCCCCGCTCCGGCGCCGGTCCCAATTCCATCCAGCGGGGCGCCAAGTGGGCGCGCAGGGCATCCATCTAGACCGCCTCCAGCAGCAGTGCGCCGCCCTGGCCGCCGCCCACGCACAGACGCGGCGATGCCCCGGCGCGCTCCGCGCTCGCGCAGCGCCCGGGCCAGGTGGAGGACGATCCTCGCCCCGCTCGCCGCCACCGGGTGGCCGAGGCTGATGGCGCCGCCGTCGACGTTGAGGGCCTCGCGGGGGATTTCTCCGAGCGCCCCGGGCAGGCCGAGCACCTCGTGACAGAACGCCTCCGAGGCGAAGGCGGCGAGGCAGGCGAGCACCTGGACGGCGAATGCCTCGTTGATCTCCCACAGGTCGACGGCGGCCACCCCATCCGCCCCCAGCCGTGCGAGGAGCGGCGCACTGGCGAGCACGGGCCCGAGGCCCATCAGGGAGGGATCGAGGGCCGCCCACTGACTGTCCACCACGCGCGCCAGCGGCTCGAGCCGGTATTGGGCGACGGCCTCCTCGGAGGCGAGCAGCAGGAGGCAGGCGCCGTCGCTCACCTGGGAGCTGTTGCCCGCCGTCACCTGCCCCCAGGGCGGCTCGAAGACGGGCGGCAGGGCGGCGAGGCGCGCCTCATCGGTGTCCGGCCGCACCCCGTCGTCGGCCTCGAACAGTCGGCCGTCGGGGGCCACCGCCGGCGCCACCTCGCCGGCCAGGCGCCCCTCTCGCTGGGCGCGGGCTAATCGGCGGTGGCTCTCCGCGGCGTAGGCGTCCGCCGCCGCCCGCGGAATGCGAAACAGATGGCCCAGGAGCTCCGCGGTCTGGCCCATGGAGAGCCCCACCAGGGGATCGGTGAGCCCTTCCCGCAGGGCGATCACCGGCCGCAGGAAGCGGGGCCGGAAGGCGGCCAGTGCGGCGAGGCGGGCAGCGAGGCCGCGGGCGGCGGCGAGGCGGCCGAACCAAGCGGTGGCCGCCGCGGAAAACTGCAGGGGCGCGCGGCTCAACGCCTCGGCGCCGCCGGCGAGGATCAGGTGCGCTTGGCCGGCGCGAATCGCCTGGACCGCGAGGTCCACCGCCAAGAGTCCCGAGCCGCAGTTGATCTGCACCGTGTGGGCGGGCAAGGAGTCGGGCAGGCCCAGGCGCAAAGCCGCCACGCGGGCCGGGTTGGCCTCTCCGGCGAGGACGTTGACGCAGCCGAGGATCAGCCGGTCCAGGGCGTCGCGGGGCAGCGGCTGGCGGAGCAGCAAAGCCCGGCCGCACTGCACCGCCAGGTCCACGGGGCTGAAGGGGCCGGGTGCGGCACGGGCCTTGAGGAACGGGGTGCGCGCCCCGTCCACCAGGTAGACGGGCCGGTCGCCGTCCGCGGTGCGCTGAGTTCGTCCTTTGGCCACGCGAGCTCCCCGGGTCGGGTTTCGATGATGGCAGGGGCGGGCCGCCTTGTCGAGTCGAGGTGCCGATTCAGGGTGCTTCCCGGATTCCCGGATTTCGCTTCGCTCCATGCGGGCTACGCGCCCACGCGACAGGGACAACCCGTAGCCCGGATGCGGGCGCCCCAGGTGCCGGAATCCGGGGCAAGAGGATCTATGCGCCCGGCAGTCCCTCGACGATGAACACGTCGTAGTCGGCGGCCCGCTGGCGGAAGGGCACGGCCGCCTGGTAGTCCTCCCCGTGATACCAGGCGAGCGCCGCCTCGCGGCTCGGGAACTCGAGCAACACCAGCCCCTCGGGTGCCTCTCCCTCGAGGGCGTCGACGAGCGCCGTAGACCGCCAGGGGCCGCGGCCGCACCGGGCCGCGGAGCTCGCGGGTGCGGCGCTGGTACTCGGCGAGGGCCTCGGGGTCGCGCACGGGGCTTTTGCGGATGGCGAGCAGGTAGGCGGGCATGGCGAGGCTGCTCCTCAGGGGCTCGGGGCGGTGGCGTAGCGCTCCACCCAGGGTTGGATCCGGTCGAGGTGCGCCAGGGTGGCGTCGCGGCCGTGGCGCTCGAAGGTGGGAGGGCCGAAGACGAATCCGGCGATGGGCAGCTCGGCGTAGGTTTCCAGCATCGCCTCGGTCGACCCCCTGGATGTTGAACAGCACCACCGGCACCGCCGCCGGGTCGCGCCCCGCTTCGGCCAGCCGGTCCCGAAATTCTGCCACCCGCTCGGCGACCGTCGCCCCCTGGGCGGTCAGGGCGGTGTCCACCGGCGCCCAGATGTCCGCCAGGCGCGCGGCGATCTCCGTGCCGGTGCGGCCGGCCAGCCCCAGAGCGATGGGCACGCGGCCCGCCGCCGGCTTGGGAAACACCCAGGAGGGGGAAAAGCGGTCGAAGGTCCCCTCGAAGTCGGGAGACCTTCCGCCCCCAGGGGGTGTCGGCGAAGGGGCCGCGATAGGCGCGGTCTTCCTCGTCGCTCCAGGCGGCCCGCAGGGCGGCGACGCGCTCCGCCAGGGCGGAGTAACGGCGGCGGAAGGGAATGCGGGGATCGTGGTTGGCGAGCTCTTCGGCGTTCCAGCCCGCGCCCAGGCCCAACACGAAGCGCCCCTCCGCGAGGACGTCCAGCGTCGCCGCCGTGCAGGCCAGGTCCAGCAGCTGGTGCTCGAGGGCAAGCGCCATCCCGGTGCCGAGGCGCAGCCGACTACTCGCTCCGGCCGCCAGCGCCGCCGACACGAAGGGGTTCATCATGTGCGCGTAGCCGTCGGGAATGGTGCGGCAGGGATCGGGAAACTGGTCGAGGCTGTCCACCGGCAGATGGCTGTGCTCGGGGAACCAGAGGGAATCAAAGCCCCGGGCCTCGAGCTCGCGGGCGAGCTCGTCGGGGCGGATGCCGCAGGCGGTGTTGAGCGAGAGGTAGCCGAAGCGCACGAAAATCCCCCCGTGACCCGGCCGGATCATAACCGCCCGGGTCGCCGGGAGGAAGTCGCCTTTCTCAGCGAGCACCGAAGGTGTAGACCACCTCGGCACCGAAGGTGCGCGGCGGGCGGGTGGCGGCGTAGGACCACAGCCCGGCCACGTCGTAGCCGTGCATGTAGCCGTCCTCGTCGGTGAGGTTGCGGCCGAACAGACTCACCCGGATGTCGTCCACCTCGAAATTGATCGAAGCGTCGAACAGGTGTTGGTCTTTGTTGTGCAGTTCCGGCGAGTTCTGGACGTTGACGTAGTGGTCGCCCAGGTAATGGTAGGAGCCCCGCACCCAGGCGAGCCCCCGGCCGACGGTCCACTCGTAGGTGAGGTCGAGGCTGCCCGTCCAGTCGGGCGCCCGGCGGAACTCCAAGCCCGAGAGATCCACCACGCTGCCGTCGAGGCCGATGTAGGAAAACTCGTCATACTTCGAGTCCAAGTAGCCCAGGTTGGCGCGCAGACTCAGATTGTCGGTGAGGGAGGCCTGTAGATCGACTTCCACCCCCGACAGCTCGGCGCTGGCGGCGTTGGTGACCACCGTCTTCTGGCCCGTCTCGTTGGTGTCGGGCAGTTGCAGCTCTTCCTGCTTGTCGTCGTACTCCATGTAGAAGACGTTGGCGTTGAGGCGCACCCGGCCCTCCCAGAGCTCCGACTTAAAGCCGATCTCGTAGTCGTCCACCGTCTCCGGGTCGTACGGTTCCCGGGCCTCAACCAGTTGCCCCACCCGCCCGTTGAAGCCGCCCGAACGGTAGCCGCGGGCGTAGGTGACGTAGCCCATGAACGCGTCCGTGAACTGGTAGCGCAGGCCCACCCGAGGCGTGAACTCGTCCCAGTCCTCCTTGGGATGGCTGGTGTACGGCGGCGTGATGGTGTTGACGGCGCCGAACTGCCGCGATTCCTTCTCGTCTTCGGTGTAGCGCCCACCGGCGGTAAGGGTCAAGCGGTCGGTGAGCTCGTAGTCCGCCTCGAAGAAAATCGCCCTCGATTCGGTGTCTTGCTCGCTCACCTGGAGAATGTCGAGGATGGTGTCGGGAACCGCAAAGCCGATGTAACTCTGCAGCTGGATGGCGTACTCCGACTCCCAGTAGTACAGGCCGCTGACGAAGCTCAGCCGACCGCCAGCGTCGTAGGTGAAGCGCAGCTCGTGACTCTGTTGCTCGTACTGGGCCGGGCGGTCGGTGTGGTAGAGGAAGTCCGGCGTACCGTCCCAGTCGGAAAGAATGGTCTCGTCGGATTCCCAGTAGCCGTAGATATAGTCCATGCGCCAGGCGTCGGAAATGTCCCAACGCCCCTCGACGATGTGCATCTCC
Source organism: Porticoccaceae bacterium (assembly GCA_026005035.1). GTDB lineage: Bacteria > Pseudomonadota > Gammaproteobacteria > Pseudomonadales > Porticoccaceae > BPKH01. The sequence continues at coordinate 213,824 of BPKH01000001.1, forward strand.
GTATCGAAGGTGGCGTCCCCGGGAAAGCGCACCGCCGCCGACAACGGCGAGGCGACGATGGGATTGTCCACCGTGGGCTTTGGACCCCCCGGCCGCAGGTAAATCTGGGCCATCTTGAACCGGTCGCCCGTGATCGGCTTGTCCAAGGAAGGCGAACAGTAGCCATAGGCATAGCAGAACAGATGGCGCTGCTGACCGGTGTTGAGAAGCGGCGGCGTGTCCTGGTTGGTGTCTTCCTTCTGCCAGGTATATTCGAGCTCCAGCCCCTCGCGGACCGTCCACAGCAGGTTCACGCCCCAACTATCGTAGTCGTTGGCGCCCACCCCCTCTTCACCGGTGGACACGTTGTCGTAGTAGCCTTCTTGCTGATCGCGGCCGGCGTAAAAGAGTTTGGCCGCGAGGTTATCGGTCACCCCGAAGTTGAGAATGGCATCCACGTAGTGGGTGTCGTAGTTTTCCACCCCGACGCGGATCTTGCCGCCAAATTCGCCGGTGGGCTGGGTACGGCGCACATTGATGAGCCCGCCGATGGTGTTGCGCCCGAAGAGGGTGCCCTGGGGCCCGCGCAACACCTCCACGCTCTCCAGGTCGATGCTGCGCAACAGGGAGCCCGCATTGGCGCCGATGAACACGCCATCCAACACCACCCCCACCGCCGGGTCAAAGTTCTTTTCCACGTCGGCGACGCCGATGCCGCGGATGAAGATGGCCGCCACTCCCCCGGGTCCCTGGGCCGTGTCGTCCACCACCAGGTTCGGAGACATCGCGGCCAGATCCTTGATGTCGCGGGCGAAGGTGCGCTCGATTTCGGTGCGGGAGAGGGCGCTCACCGCAAAGCCCACGTCCTGGAGACTCTCTTCCCGCTTCCGGGCGGTCACCACGATCTCTTCGAGGGCTTGCGCGCCGTGCGCCCAAGGGGCCTGCAGGGCCGGCGCCAAAATCGAAACGGCCATTGCCAGCCGCCCGCGCCGCCAGGCGGCGGACGGGTCACTCTGATACGTGCGAATGGTCATGTCGTCACCCCTGTCTTAGTCGGTTATCAAATAGCGACGAAGAGGGTGCCCTCCGTCACCGCAAAAGATAACTTTCTTGCTTGTGATTAGCAAGTTGTTCGCGCGTCGGGTCTCACAGCCCCCGCTTGCCGCCTTCGCGGATCAGTGGCGTGCGTTCGGCGAAATTGGGAGGCCCCGCTTTCGCGCCGATGGTGACCCCCGCATCCACCGCAAGCACGTGCCCGGTGGTGTAGCCCGACTCGTCGCTGGCGAGCCATAGTGCGGCGTTGGCGACGTCTTCGGCCGTACCCGGGCGATCCAGCAGGGGCGACTGGCGGGCGAGTTCTTCTTTGACCCGCTCCACCGCCTCGGGATCGTTGGCGAGCACGTCCGCCACCATGGGAGTGGCCATGCTCGCCGGGGCGATGGCGTTGACCCGGATGCCGAAGCGGCACAGTTCAGTGGCCGCATTGCGGGTCAGGCCCACCACGGCGTGTTTGGCGGTGGCGTAGGCGTGGGGGCCCAACCCCCCCATGAGCCCCGCGGTGCTGGCCATGTTGATGATCGAGCCCCGCCGTTTCGGCTTCATCACCCGGGCGGCGTGCTTGACACCGTAGAAGACCCCGTTCAACAACACATCCAGCGTGAACAGCCACTCCTCCGCCGGCGTTTCGTCGATGGGCCCCACCGCGCCGACGATGCCGGCGTTGTTGTACATCACGTCCAGCCGGCCGAAGACCGAGAGGGCGCGCTCCACCAGGGCGGCGACCTCTTCTTCCCGGCGCACGTCGCAGGTCAACAACTCGCAGTGGACAGGCAGCTGCCCGGCGAGCGCCTCGAGCCGCTCCCGCTGGATGTCGCCGAGCACCAGGCGGCAACCCTCGGCGGCGAACCGCCGCGCCGCGGCCGCGCCGATGCCGCTCGCCGCGCCGGTGATCACCGCCACCTTCTCCGCCAGTCGTCCGCTCATCGTCTTTCCTCCCCTGCAATTCCCTTCGCTTGTGGCTGTCATTGATCGGCGGCGAGGCGAGCCATGGCCGCCGTGTCGAAATAGTGTGGGATCACCGCCCGGATCCGCCCGCCCTCGATCCGCCAGTCCTCCAGCACGGGCATGCTAAACGTCCGCCCCCCGCGGGTGCGGCCCTCGATCACCGCCCAGACCACCACCCGCCCATCGCGTCCCATCATGCCCTCCACCTTCACCTCGAGCCAGGCAAAGGCGCCATAAAGGGTGCGCACCAGCTGGAGAAACCCCTCCAGGCCGCGGTGGACACCCCCCCAGGGCAGGCTGTCTGGCTCGCGGACCTCCGCGTCTGGAGGAAACAGCCGCGCCATGAGCGCGCGGTCGCGCTGCTCGGCGGCGGCGAGAAAGGCCTCCACCAGCCGCACCTCCTCCGCCATCGTCCCAAATTTACTTGACATCGTCTAGTGGAGCGCTACCCTTCGGAGGACCCCTCTCCTGCCAACCGGAGGTGACCGACCATGACCCTGCGCGTTTCCCTGCCCCCCGAGCACGAGGCGGATCCCTTCGCCCATCTGGGCGAACACTACGCTCCGGAGATCCTCGCCGCCGCCACCGGCTTTTCCACCGCCGTCTACCGCCACTCCAAGCTCTCCACCCGCGAGTGCGAGGCGGCCCGGATGCGCACTGCCCAGATCAACGGCTGCCGGCTCTGCCTCGCCTTCCGCGCCGCCCGCGACCTGCCCGGCTACTTCGCCACCGTGGGCGCCGAGGCGGGTGAATCGGTGGCCAACCGCGGACCGGCGCCCGACGAGGCCTTCTACCGCAATGTCGCCGACTGGCGCACCTGTCCCGACTTCACCGAGCGGGAGCGGCTGGCCATCGAGTTCGCCGAAAAATTCGGCCTCGACCCCCAGGGCCTCGCCGCCGACGAGGACTTCTGGCGCCGGGCGCGGGCCGCGTTCAGCGACGAGGAGCTGGTGGATCTGACCTATTCGGTGGCCTCTTGGGTGGGCCTCGGCCGCGCCGCCCACGTCCTGGGCCTGGACGGTGCCTGCACCTGGATGGCCGAGCCGGTCGCGGCGCACGCCTGAACCGTGCGGGGGCGGGGAAGAGCCCCGCCCCACCGGCACCTCCCTCTCGTCAGGAAGCAAGGCGGCGGAACTCCAGTTCCGGAAAGCCCCGCTCGGCCGATTCGTCCATGATGTCGTAGTAGCGGTTGGCACCGCCGAAGTAGATGAGCACCCGCGGCGGTTTGTCCTCGCGATTGGCGCCCATCATCCAAGAGTGGACTTTGTCTCCCGCGGCCATCAGCGTCTGGCGATGGATCTCCGCCACGTGATCGGTCCAGGCACGCTCCGCCTCCGGACGCGGCTCGATCACGTCGACACCCTCTTCCTCCGCCTTGCGGATGCAGCGGGTGATCCAGATGACGTTCTGCTCGATGGAGGTGGGCAGGTTGGCAAACGGCGCCTGCGGCCCCGTCACCATGAAGAAATTGGGATAGTCCGCCTCGCACACCCCCATGATGGAAGGGGATTCATCCCGCCACTTCTCGGCCAGCGTGCGCCCGCTCACACCCCGGATGGGGAAGGCTTCGAGGGCGCCGGTGTAGGCTTTGAAGCCGGTGCACAGGACAATGATGTCGAACTCGTACTCCCGCTCGCTGGTGCGGATTCCCCTTTCGGTGATCTCGCGGATGGGCTCGCGGTGGAGGATGTCCACCACGTGGACGTTGGGTGCGCCCAGCGACTCCAGGAACCCGTGGTCGAGAGGCGGCCGGCGGGCGAAGAGGGGCTGGTCTTCCCAACGAGGGATCACGATGTCGGCCAACGCCGGGTCGCCAAGCCGTTCGCGCATTTTGCGGGTAATGAATTCCGCTGCGTAGCGATTGGCATCGGGATGGACGAGCAGATCGTCGAAGGTCTCGAAAACCCAGCGGAAGCTGCCCGTCCACTTTTCTTCAAAAATCCGCTCACGCTCCTCGGGCGGGGTTTCCACCGCCAGGCGGCCGTCGGCAGTGCGGAACGCCATGCCGAAGGGATGGTGCCTGCACATGGCCACGATCTCGTCGTAATGCTCCTTGATCTCCCGCTCCCATTCCGGGGTCATGGGCTTTTGCATGGCCGGCAGGATGTAATTGGGCGTGCGGTGGAACAGGTGGATGCTCTCGGCCGTCTTGCACATCACCGGCACCATCTGCACCGCGGTCGCGCCGGAGCCGATCAGGGCCACCCTTTTGCCCTCGTACTCCAGTCCGTCCGGCCAGCGCGCCGAGTGAAAGAGCGGCCCGCGGAAGCGCTCCAAACCGGGGATCCTGGGAATCACCGGCTCGGAGATCATGCCCATCCCGCTGACGAAGTACTTGCTGGTGTAGACGTCCCCGGCGGCGGTCCTCACCTTCCAGATGCCCCTTTCGGGAATGTACGTGGCTTCCACCACTTCGGTCTCCAGCTGGATGTGGGGCCACATGGCGCAGCGGTCGGCCACGAAGTGGAAATAGCTCAGCACCTCTTGCCAGTCGGGATAGCGCTGTTTCCACTTCCACTCCTGTAGGAGCTCTTTGGAAAAGGTCAGGCAGTAGTAGTAACTCTCGCTGTCGGTCATCGCCCCGGGGTACCGGTTCCAGGTCCAGGTCCCCCCGATATCCGAAGCCTTGTCGAAGACCTGAACCGACAGGCCGGCCTCCCGCAAATGGTGAATGGCCGCCAGCCCGGCAAACCCGGCACCGACGACGATGACGTCGTAATCGACCCGCTGTGCTGTCATCACTCAACCTCTAGAGTTCGTTTCCGGGGCCCCTCGCGCCCCACCCCTGGCCTGCCCTTCGGGCGTCGCAGCGTCCGGACGGCGACGCCCATTATAGATCCTTGCTTTTGTCTAGCAAGTTATCAAGCTCTTTGAATTTGATTCAGGACAAAGGCCGCTTCCAACCTACCGAGTTGTGGAAGTCTCGCCACCCTCTTTCTCCTCGCCCTCGCCGGCCAGCCGGAACGCGAGCAGTGCGTTGCCCGGCATATGCGAATAGATTCCATAACCGCTCGGCACGTACATCATGTCGCCCGCAAAAACCGGACCCGCAGCCCCTCCGAAGGAGCCGCCCCGGGCCTGGAAGCCGCCGAGGGCGGGAAAGGTGCGCAGGGCATCGAACTCCCAGAGCACCGCCCCATCGGCACGGGCGAAGGCCACCAGTCGGCCGTCCATGCCCCCCGCGACCACCGCACCGTCGATGGCGGAAACGGCCGCCGAAAAACCGGGCTGACAGTGTTCCCGTCCGGCGCAACGGTCCTCGGCGCGCCGGAACCAGAGCACCTCGCCACTTGCAATGTCCACGGCGTACATGCCCGGCCGCCCCTCTCCGGGCCAGCGCGGCCCGCCGTAGAAGTCGGACATGGGCACATAGAGCACCTGCCCGTCCGCCGCCATCCCGAAGTGGACCCCGCCCTGGATCCCACCTCGGCCGAGCTTGCGCCGCCACAACACGCCCCCGTCGCGGGGATCGAGGGCGAATACTTCGCCCGACTTCTGCCCCGCCAGCAGAACCTCCCGCCCGTCCGGCAAGGAGGTGCGGATCACCGCAGCCCCAAAGTCGTAATCGGGGCCGTCTTCCACGGGGCAGTTGGTCCGCTCGGGCGTCTCACAGCTAATGTTCCACGCATCTCCCCGCGTGGCCTGCATCACCCAGAGGCGGCGGTAGTCGTCCACCCCGTAGGCGAGAATGGCGTCACTGGTATCGGTGGAGGGGGAAGAGTAGTTTTCCCCGGTTCCGAAATAAAATCGGCGCAGCTTGGGATCGATGGCCGGGGTGTTCCAGACCGGCGCTCCCGAGGGCGCGTAGATGGGCGTACCCAACGGGTTGCGCCCCACCTGCTTGGGCTCTTCCTCGATGGTCCGCAGCACCGCCAGGCGCTGCCCGCTGTGGGCGTCGTACACCGCTACTCCACCGCGGAAGGTGCAGCAGGGATAGTGGGGGTCGCCGGCGGCAGTCACCTCGAGGGAGGAGAGGGGCACGTAGAGCCGGCCCCCGTAGAGGGCGGGCGCGGCGGTGATGGTCAGGCTCGGGTGGCCGTCCGGTCGGTCGCGCCACCGCAGATCCCCCGAGACCGCGCCCAAGGCGTAGACATTGCCGATCAGGTCGCCGAAAAAGAGCAAAGGGTCGGCCTGCTCACCCGCCCGCCACGGCTCCACCACGATACCGGTGCGCACTTCCGCAGAGGCTCGGAAGGTCCAGCGGATACAACCGGAGTTCTGATCCAAGGCGTAGACCGTCCCATCCTGGCTGCCGACGAACAGCGAACCGCCCGCAACCGCAGGCTGGGAGCGGACGCGCACCGCCCCTGGGAAGGGGAAGACCCACGCCAGTTGGAGGCGGTGGATGTTGCCGCCGTCAATGCGCGTGAACCGGCGGTCGAAATGGCGGCGATTGCCCAGATCCACCCCCCAACCGACCATCTCGGGGGGCGCGTTGTAGTCGAAGGGGCGCTCCGGGCAACGCGGCAATCGCTCGGCCAACTCGGTGCCGCCGAGTGAAGCTCCCGCCAGGTGCTCCGCCAGCAGACGGCGTTCCTCGGGGGTCAACGCGCTGCCCTGCACCCGCATCACCCCCTCCTCCAGGGCGCGCAGAATCGCCTCTGGGGCGAGCATCTCCAGCATGGTCCGCTCGGGAGCCTTGGCGACCCCTCCCTCGTGGCAGACCGCGCAATGTTGCCGGTAAATTCGTTCTCCAGGCGGCACTGCGCCCAACGCCGCCCAGGAGGCGAAGATAAACCCCAAGCTCAGGATTGTCGGGAAAGCTTTCATCGAGCGCGCTCCACGCGGTAGCCGATGCGGGGGAAATGGACCATCACGCGCCCCAGTTGAGAATCGTCCCGCAGGATTGCGATCTCCTGGTCGGTCAGCCGCTGCAACAGCCCGCGCACCGGCGGACTTCCAAGACCTACCGGGGCCACCGCCACCAAGTCGCCCACCGCCAAGGCGGGCCGAGCGAGTGGGCTGACTTCGGGCTCGAATTCCGGTTCGCAGGCTCGTGCCACCGCCAGGGCGAGGGCGGCATCCGCCGGTTCCCGACGGCCGTGGCCCAGACCGGCCACCCGGCGCTCCCAGGCGACCACCGCCGGCCGGGCGTCGATGACGGGAGCGAGCGCGGGCACGTTGCCCCGGGCCATCCAGAGGGGGAAGTAGGCAAGGATGTCGGCCCAAGAAGGATCACCGCCCAAAACCCAGCCGCGGCCATCGGCCAGCATCGCCTCCACCAAGGCCAGGTGGGCGGCGAACTGGGCGTAGTGGTGATCCAGATCCCGGGAGAGGTTGGCGAAGTCGATCAGGTCGGCGAAATAGGCCCTGCGATCGGCCACCACCGCTTCGGGCAGGGCGTCGTTGGTGCCCAGGGAAAGCGCCGCACCGGCGCGGAAGAAATCCCGATCGCTCCAGGCGGCAAGTGCCAGGGCAAGCCCTGTGCTTCCCGCGGGAAAGAGAGGAGGCTCGGGAAAGCGGCGCTCGAGCTCCACGGCAATGCGAGCGGTGTCGCAATAGACATGGGCCCCTACCTGGAGTACCGGCGTGCCCCGATAACCCCCCGTAAGGGCGGTGAGATCGGGTTTGGGCATGACCATGGGGATCTCTACCGAGCGCCAAGCGAGCCCCTTGAAGCCCAGCGCCAGACGGATCTTCTCGGCGAACGGCGAGGCGTCGAAATGGTGAAGGAAAAGGTCCACGGGTGCACCTCCAGGCAGCGAGGCGCCGCCGGCCCCTCCCGGAGCCGGCGGCGCCCTCGATCAGAGCTCGAAGTCGACTCCGCCCTCGATCCCGAAGGTGGTCGGCTGGCCGTAGAACGCCATCACCCAGAGGTTCGCCACCGGCAACTCGCCGAGGCGATACTCCTCGTCCGTGAGGTTTTTACCGAAGGCGCGGATCCACCAGCTACCCCGATCGGGTCGATAGGTGGCCGACAGGTTGACCAGGGTGCGCTCGTCGGTGATGCCGTCGGGCGTGGTGGGCACCGAGGTGTAGGCGTAGACCGCTTCGTCCACGTAGTCGAGGTTGAGATTCCACTCCAGACGCCCTCCCAGGAAGGGGTGGCCGTAGAGGAAGTCGAGGTTCCAGGTCCATTCAGGCGCCCGCGGCACGTCTTTGTCGCTCAGATCGGTGTCGATGACGCCGTCGAAGTTGGTATCGGCCCGGAATTCCTCGAACTTGGAATCCAACCACCCCAGGCTGCCGCGGATCGCGAAGTCGTCGGTCACCTGCCAGAGCGTCTCGAGCTCGAGCCCGTAGACCTCGATCTTCGCGGCGTTGAAGAAGCGGGTTTCCTGGAAGACGCTGTCCACCTCGCCGTCGCCGTCCCGGTCCGCCTGGATCTCGGCGAGCAGTTGCTGCTGCGAATCGTCGTAGATCACGTAGAAGCCGGTCAGGTTCAGGCGAAGGCTGTTGTCCAGCCATTCGGAGCGCATCCCAAGCTCAAAGGAATCGGCGGTTTCCGGATCCGTGGGGCGCTTCTGGAGTTCCTCGATGGGGTTGCCGCCGGTACCCGTCTGGTCGTTGTATCCGCCGCTCTTGAAGCCCCGCGCGTAGGTCCCGTAGTAGTAGAGGTCGTCCGTGGCCTGATAGCCCAGGGTCACCCGCCAAGTGGGCTCGTTCCACTCTTCGTCGTCGGTGACCACGCCGTCGGGCCAACGCTTGAAGTCGGCGGCGCGCAGCGGCTCGCCCAGATCCTGCCAGGTGAAGTCCGGGTCCCAGCCGCCGCCGAGGGCCTGGATGAAGCGCTGGTTGCGGCCGATCCATTCTTTCTTTTCTTCCGTGTAGCGCGCTCCGGCACCCAGCGTCCAGCGGTCGTTGAGCTCCCAGGTCAAATCGAAGAACACCGCCAACGATTCGGCGTCCTGGGCGTTGGAGAGCACCTGGGGATTGTTGTTGAAGAAGAAGGGATCGCCGAACAGTGCGGCCGAGGGAAGCGTCATGTCCACGAAACCGAGGAGCTGCGCCACGGTGAAGACCGTGTCGTCCTCCTGGTAAAAGACCCCCCCCACCCAGTTCAGCGGCCCTTCTAGATCCGTGGCCAAGCGAACCTCCACTTGGGTGGTTTCCCGGCGATCCTGGCGGGTGGCGTCGAACAGCGACACCGGACCCACCTCACCGGTGTAGGTGCTCGCGAGCCAGGAGTCGGTTTCCCGCCGGCCAGCAAAGGTGGTCAGGGTGTAACCGTCGGCGAGCTCCCAATCGACGTTGAGGTAATAGCCGTCCACGTCGATGTTATGACCCTTCTCGCCCATCTTGAGCAGGGCGTCGTTGCGGTTGGTCACCCCGACATGCTTGACCGGATCCCCCGGATCCCGGGTGAAGCCGAGGAGGTTCCAGAGGAAGGGACTGTCGGGCGGCGTCGAGTTGTAGGAGGGCACGCTGTCGCCGTTGTCGCGCACCACCTCGTAGGCCAAGTTGACGTCGAGGGAATCGGTGGGTTGCCAGCGCAACTTGTAGCGGGCCGTGAAGGCGTCCGCGCCGCCCACGTCGCCGCCATCTCCTTTGCCGGTCGCCCCCACCAGGGGGTACCCGACCCCAAGATCCCCCACAGGACCGTAGGCGGCGCCGTTTTTGAAGTAGCCGTCCGACTTCTCCTGCAGCATGGCCGCACGGAAGGCGGCGTTCTCGCCAAGACTCACATTCAAAATGCCCTGCGCTTCGTAGCGGCCAAACTCCGCCACCTGACCGCGTAGGCTCAGCGTGTTGGCGCCCAGTTCGGGCCGCTTGGTCTTGACGTTGACCACCCCGCCGGTGGTGTTCTTGCCGAACAGCGTGCCCTGGGGGCCGCGCAGGATCTCGACGCTCTCCACGTCGAGCATCTTCACATTCGCCGTCTGGATGTGGGGGATGACGAAATCGTCGACGGTCACCCCCACCTGGTTTTCGAAGTAGAGGATGATGCCGTTTTGCCCCACACCGCGGATGGCGAAGTTGGCGGAGTTGAAGCCGGGCTGCTTGCCGTTGACAACGTTGGGCGCGTAGGCCAAGACGTCGCCCAAATCCTCCGGGATCAGCCGCTCCACATCCTCGGCGCTGACCGCGGTCACCGCCACCGGCGTGGTCTGGATGTCGGTCTCAGCGCGTCGGGTGGCGGTCACCAGGATCTCTTCCAGCACCGCCGTGCGGGCGGTCTGGGCCCACAGGGGCGCGGGCAAAAGCCCCGCGGCGGCCACCGCCGCGGCGAGATGCCGAACCTTGCAGATTTTTTGTCTCTTCATGGTCATGTCCTCAGACTCTCGTTGTGTCGATCGACTTCCCCCCTTGCCTTCGCGGACGGCGTCGCGAAGACCAACCGCGGCGGCGGAAGCCGGTTCCGCCGCGGCCGAGCCGCCGCCCTCTAGGAGCGGAGGCGGCGTTCCAGCTCCACGTGGAAGTGGCGCAGGCGGATCTCCTGTTCACTCCACAACTGGCCGTCGAAACCGCGCGACTTCATACCCCGTTGCACCACCGGCAGCAGGGAAGCGTCCTGGCTCAGGACGAGCCCCAGGTGGGGATCCTCGCCGAGCCCATAGTGCTCGGTGGGGGGGCGCATCCGGCCCGTGCAGTCGGTCCCTTCCGGCAGGCCCATCCAGTCGGGCGCCTTGAAGTGGGGGTCTTTCACCGGGTGCATCAGGGTGATGGTGTCGTAGTAGAACCGCTCCGGATCGGTCTCATGGGGCAGGAAGCGCATCACGAAAGCCGCTTCGGGATGGAGGCCGATCTGGACGTTGGGGAAAATCCCCGTCGCCCAGCTGTCGGTGAGCTGGCCATCGGTGAAATGGGACCAGTCGAGGCCGAGACGCTCCGCCCGCTCGCGCTTGGCCTTCTGGATGGCGCGGCGCACGTCGGCGGCGGTGCCCTCGAAGCGGTCCGGGTCGATGCCGGCCTCGGCGAGCATGATCCGCAGCCCCTCGTTGACCGACTGGTCCTTGATCCGCGGGCTCGGCTGCCCCAGGGGCACGATCATCCGGCTCGCTCCATTGGGGTAGAGGTCGTACTGGACGTTGAGGTCCCCCATGACCCCCCGCGTCTCCGGATGGACGGCGTGCAGGTGGTAGCTCTCATAAAACGCCTCCACGCCCACCTTCCAGTTGGCGCCCCACTCGCTGCGCACGTGGCGAACCACCACCATCTTGTCGAGCCGGTACGCCTCCAGATAGCCCTCCGGCAGCCCGATGGCCTCCCGCAAAGGCGGGGGATTCTCCGCCATGTTGACGAAGATCAGTCCGGCGTGGGCTTCGACCGCCACCGGTTTGAGTCCGGGTCGGTGGGCGATCAGCTCCGGGCGGAACCAGGCCTGATCCGTGATGGAGCGCAGGCGGCCGTCGTTGTGGAACGACCAACTGTGGAAGGGGCAGACGAACAGGTTGCCGTGGCCCCGCTCCACGTTGACCAGGCGCGCACCCCGGTGGGGGCAGACGTTGTACATGGCGCGCAAGCCCTGCTCGGTGCGAGCGACGATGATCGACTCTTCGCGGATATCGAAGACGAAAAAGTCACCGACCCGTGGCAGATCGGCTTCCACGCCCGCGAGAAGCCAGGAACGCGTCCAGAGTTTTTCCCACTCCAGCTCCATGTATTCCCGGCTCCAATACTGCTCTTTGGGGTAGATCTCGACGCCGAGGTCCGGTTGCGGCTGCTTGGCCTCCAGCGACCCCGGCGGTGCGTCGGGGTTGATGATTGCGACGGGAATGCGCGAATTCATGGCGGTCACCTCGCAATTGGCTGACTCGGATAGAAAACGACCAGGGACTTCCAAGCCCCCCGATCGGCAAAGCCCGCGCGCACGGCCATGCCGACCGATACCGCTTCCGGCGGACAATCCAAAACGTGCCCCAGGAGAATGGGCCCTTCTTCTAGGCGCACCAGGGCCACCACATAGGGCGGCGGCAGAGCGGGATCCAGGGGCAGGCGCACCACGGTGTAGCTCACCACGCACCCCTCGCCCGAGGCATCGACCCACTGCAGGTCATCGCTCCAGCACCCGGCACACGAAGTGCGGGGATACCCCTGTAAGCGCCCGCATCGGCGACAGCGCTGCAGCCGCAGCACACCCTGGCGACACCCCTCGAAAAAGGGCCGCTCCACGGGCGGGGCGAGTTCCAGAAGATCTTTCATCACGGCACCTCCCGCGCCAGGATCAGGGTCGCGTGACTCGACATCACCCCCCCCTGGGCGTGCACGAGACCCACGCGGGCACCCGGCACCTGCCGCTCGCCGGCGCATCCCCGCAACTGCCAGACCGTCTCGGTGACGGCGAACATCGACCCCGGGTTGCCGGGGTGACAGTGGGAAAGCAGTCCCCCGTGAGTGTTGACGGGCAGAGCTCCCCCGGGGCCGATGCCCCGTTCCACCACGAACGGCCCGCCCTCTCCCTTGGCGCAAAACCCCAGGTCCTCCAGCTCGATCACCACGGTGGGGGTGAAGCAGTCGTAGAGCTGAGCAAAATCGACTTCCGCCGGCCCCACGCCGGCCATGGCGTACGCGCGGCGGCCCGCCTCCACCGCCGCCGAGGTGGTCAGGTCGTCGGCCTGGCTCAGATGTTCGTAGCGGTGCCCCTCGCCGGCCCCCAGGAGATACACAGGGGGGTTGGGCAGGTCGCGGGCCCGTTCGGCGGCGGTCAAAACCACCGCCGCGCCGCCGTCCGACACCAGGGAACAGTCGAGCAGATGCAAGGGATCGGCGATCAGCCGCGATGCGAGCACATCTTCGACGGTGATGGGGTCGCGCATCTGCGCCGCAGGGTTGCGCCGGGCATGCTCGCGACAGGCCACCGCCACGGCCGCGAACTGCTCCTCGCGGGTGCCATAGGCCGCCATGTGGGCCCGGGCGATGAGCGCGTAGTAGGCCGGTACCGGCAGCCCGTATGGCTGCTCGAATCGGGGGTGGCCGGTGGATGACTGAATCCGCCGCGCCTGTTCCCGGGACAGTCCGCTCCTCAAGCTGTCGGCCATGACCACCACGACCACCTCGGCGAGTCCGTGGGCGATGGCCAGCGCCCCGTTGAGGATCGCCGTCACCGCGGCCGCTCCTCCCGCGGGCGACGCCCAGCAGTAGCGAGGACGCAATCCGAGGTACTCGGCCAAGGCTTCGGCGGGATAGAGATAGGGCTCAACCATACTGTTGCAGGTGACGAGCCCGTCCACTTGCGTCGGTTCAAGGCCGGCATCAGCCACCGCCTTGCGCACCGCCTCGGCGCTCAACTCCATCGGGGTGCGGCCGGGCACGACGCCCACCGCGGTGTCGGCTGCGCCGACCAGGGCGACCCGCCCCCGCAGAGCACGCCCGCCCTCACTCACCGGAAAAACTCCACCCGGGCTTTCCCCGGCACGATCACTTCCCCCACTTCGTTGCGCACGTAGACCTCCACCTCGGCCGTCCGTCTCGCGGCGTCCACCCCGATGACCCGACCGCCCGTGGTGAGGCGCTCGCCGACGTAAGCGGCCTTGCGATTGGAATACTCGATGGCGACGAGGCGGCCCCTCGCCCCCAACCACTCCTCGACGCACTGGTGCAGCCAATCCCCCATCAGAGGACCGGGAACCACCAAGCCGGGGTATTCCTCCACCAAGGTGGCGTAGGGGTGGTCAAAGTGAATGCGGTGGGCATTGAAGAGCACCGCGTTGTACAGAAAGAGCTGCACCTCGTCGGGGCGGTATTCGCGCTCGGGCAAGCGCTCCTCCACCCGAGCGGGGAAGGCGGCTGCGGACGGGCGGGAAGACGGGGTCTGGTTCACGGCGGTCACCTCAAAATCCGGGTCGTCTTTTCGCGCACGACGAGCTCTCCCGCATCGTCCACCACGGTCATCTCCACCTCGTAGAAGATCAGAGGGCCGGATGAGCCCTTCTTTTCGTAAATGGCGGTGAGCTCGCGGGTGGCGGTGAGCCAGTCACCGGGGCGAATGGGTTTGAAGTATTCGATGGCCAGCCCCCCCGCCATCGCCTTTTTGAGCGGGAACTCGGGCAGCAGCGGGTCGCGGGCCACGCCGTCGGGCAGGAGCTCTTCCCGCTCCGCCACCGGCCAGAAAAGCGCCAGGTAAAACATCGGCGGCGCAATCTCCCCATCCAGATACTTGCGCTCTCGGTTGCCGGTGGCGATGGCGTATCTGCGGATGTCCCTGCGGGTGACCAGCTCGCGCCGAGGCTCGCTCTTGCGCCCCACGTGGGCCAGCAATTCCGGGGTGACCAGTCCGCTCATACCTTGCGTTCTCCTTTCCAATGGGCGTCGCGCAGCACCCGCTTGAGGATCTTCCCGGTGGGCGCCTTGGGCAGGCTGTCGGCGAATTCCACGTACCGCGGCTTCTGGTAGGAGGCCAGGTGCCGCTTGGCCGTTTCGATGATCTCTTCGGCGGTCGCCGTCATGCCCGGCTTGAGCACCACCACCGCTTTGACCGCCTCGCCCCACTCCGGGTCGGGCACACCGAACACCGCCACCTCGAGCACCGCCGGATGTTGGTGGATGGCCGCTTCCACCTGGGTGCTGTAGATGTTTTCCCCACCGGAGATGATCATGTCCTTGGCGCGGTCGACGATGTAAAGGTAGGAATCAGCGTCCCAAACCGCGATGTCCCCGGTATGCAGCCAGCCGTCCCGGAGGGTTTCAGCGGTGAGGTCGGGACGGCGCCAGTAGCCGAGCATGTTGGCCGGCGAGCGGACCACGATCTCGCCCGGCGTCTTGCCGTCCCGGGGCACTTCGCGCCCCTTTTCGTCCACCACCCGGATGGTGGTGACAAACCCCTCCCTGCCACAGGAACCCAGCCGCTCCGGGTGGATGCCGCGGACGGCGTCCAGATGGTCTTCCTGGGAGAGGAAGCTCATGGTCATCCCTTCGGTCTGGCCATAGCCCTGGATGAGCGTGCAGGGAAAGGCGCGCAACGCCGCCTCCACCACGGCTCGGGGCATGGGCCCGCCGCCGTACTGAATGTTGCGCAGACTCGAAAGGTCGTAGCGGTCGAAATCCTCCACCGCCATCATCCAGTTCAGCATCGTGGTGATGCCGAGAAAGGCGGAGACGCGTTCCCGCTCGATGACTTCCAGGGCGAGGCGGGCTTCGAAATTGATCAGCACCACCGGGCAGCCGTGGGCCATGTAGTTCATCGCCAATCCCACCGGAATGTGGAACATCTGGCCGGTGAGCATGTACACGTCACTCGGCACCACCCGCTCGGCCACGGTTTGATTGATCATCCCGAAGAAGAGAGAGTGGTGGCTGTGCAGGGCGCCCTTGGATTCACCCGTGGTGCCCCCGGTGTAGAGGATCAGAGTGGGGTCGTCACCGCCCACCGCCTCGGCGCCCTCCGGCTCGGTAGCCGGCGAGCGGGCGAGGAGCGCTTCGTAGGAGCCATCCGACCCGTCGCCGTAGCAGAGGGCGTGGTCGATGGAGATTCGACCCCCGATGGCGGCCAGGGTCGGCGCATACTCGGCGGAGTGGACGAGCACGCGCGGCTCACCATCGCGAATGATCCGAACCAACTCCTCCTCTCCCAGGCGCCAATTGAGCGGCTGGGCGATCAGGCCCGCACGGGCACAGGCGTAGTAAACCTCCATGTATTCGATGCTGTTTTTCGACAGCACCGCGACCCGGTCCCCTTTTCTAAGCCCCAAGGTGCCGGTAAGCCCGTTGGCGAGCCGGCGGATCCGCTCGTCCAGCTCCCCAAAGGTGATGCGCCGGCCGCTCGCCACGTCGATGAGCGCCTCCTTGTGGGGGGTGAGACGGGCGTGCTTGGCGGGAATGCGACCGATGTTCATGGCGTTCAGTAGGTCTTGTCCAGGTCCAGGTGGCGACGGGCGATCCACCAGCGCCCGTCGCGGCGCACCAACCGATCGCGGTAGACGCCCGCCGACAGGAGTGCGATTTGGCCGTCTTCGGTGGCGAGCAGCGTCAAATAGGAAATCGCCTCCGCTTCAGCGGGCGACTCACTCACGAAGTAGAGATTGGAAACCACGTGACGACGACGGTCGCGCTGCTGCGCCCAACTGTCGTGCATCAGCTTCATGATCGCCGCCCGCCCCGCGAAGGGCCCGATCAGGTCGCCGTCCGCTATGCGCAAGCTCATCACCGCATCTTCGGCGAAACAAGCTTCCAGGGCCGAGGCGTCGCGGTCGTCGAGCGCGTGCGCGGCGCGCGCCAGCAGTTCCCCAATGGCCCAACGGTCTGCCTCGGAAAGGCTCGCTCCCATCTCCACGTACCCCCCCGCCGAACCCGGCTGCCGGAAGCATATTTGAATTTTGCTCAACGTCATTCTTGTGCATCTCTTGCTTGTTGTCAACAAGTTTCACACCCTGTTTACTAGACACCGTCTAGTATGCTGGGTCAAGATTCCACCCTCCTCTCTGGCGGAGGCTTCCTCCATGACTCGCGTTCGCTGGTCGATCCTCGCCGCACTCTTCGCCGCCGGGGCCGCGGTCGCCGAGACGACCTCGGAACGAGGTGCGCGACTCTACGAGCGCCACTGCGCCGCTTGCCATTCCCGGGACCTGCGGGGTTCCGCCCACGGCGCACCCCTCGTCGGTCCGTCGTTTCTCGCCGCTTGGGGGATGCGGGAAGCGACGGAGTTGCTCACCTACACCCGCCACAACATGCCGCCGCGCAATGCCGCCGCGCTCTCCACCGCCGACCATGCCGCCATCGTCGCCTTTCTGCTCGAACGGAACCGAGCGGCGGGGGCGGACGGGCCCCTGATGGCCGGCATCGCTGCAGTGGAAGAGCTGGCCGCCGAGGGCGCCAGCGAGGCCTGGGAGAGCGCTGCGGCCATCGATGCCATCGCGCGCAGCAAGGGCGGCTTCCAAAACCGCCCTTTGGAGACGTTCCGCCCCGTCTCCGAAGCGGAACTCGCCCACCCGGAACCGGGTGACTGGCTCCACTGGCGGCGCACCTGGAACGGGTGGGGGTACAGCCCGCTCGCACAGATCAATCGCCGCAATGTCCGACGCTTGCACCTGGCTTGGTCGATCGTCATGCGTCCCGGCAGCAACCAGGGTACCCCTTTGGTGCGAGACGGAGTGATGTTCCTCACCCATCCCGACAACGTCATACAAGCCCTCGACGCCGCAAGCGGCGAACTCATCTGGGAATATCGGTACCCCTATCCGGACGACGCCCGCAAGCTGGGCGGGCCCACTCGCAACATCGCCCTGTTCGGCGAGCGCCTCTTTCTCGCCACCTACGACGCCGCGCTGGTGGCGGTGGATGCCCGCACCGGTGAGGAGCTGTGGCGGGCGGAAAAAGCCGACTACCGCCAGGGATACACCCACTCGGCGGGCCCCGTCGTGGCCGGAGGCGTGGTGGTGTCGGGGATCAACGGCTGTGAACGCTTCACCGGCCAGGGCTGCTTCATCACCGGACACGATCCGGAAACGGGCCGGGAGCTGTGGCGCCTGTCCACGATCGCGGCGCCCGGGCAACCCGGAGGCGACACCTGGGGCGGCCAACCGGCGGAATTGCGCGCGGGCGGCGACACCTGGATCGCTGGCTCCTACGATCCCGACCTTGACCTCTTTTACATCGGCACTTCCCAAGCCAAGCCGTGGGTGGCCAGCAGTCGCGGCATGACCGTCGACGACGAAGCCCTCTACACCAACGCCACTCTCGCCTTGCGCCCCCGCACGGGTGAACTGGTCTGGTATTTCCAGCACGTCCCCGGGGAAACACTCGACATGGAAACGGGATTCGAGCGCGTGCTGGTGGACCGCGACGGACAGCGCCTGCTCCTCACGGTGGGCAAAGACGGCCTGCTCTGGAAACTCGACCGCCGAACCGGCGCCTTTCTGCAGGTGGCGGATCTGCTCGGCCAGGATCTGTTCGCCGCCATCGACCCTGCCAGCGGCCGGGTGACCTACCGAGAAGACATCCGAGGGGCGAAACTCGGCGATCCCATGCGAGTCTGTCCCGGCATCTACGGAGGACACAATTGGCAGGCGACCGCCTACGATCCTCACCGCACTTTGCTGGTGGTGCCGCTACACGGCCTGTGTTCCCAGATGGTCGGGCGACCTGTGGAGCTGGCCCCTGGTGGCGGGGGGTACGGAGGGGTTTCCTCCACCTGGATCGACCCGCGCACCGAGGGCAATTCCGGGATCCTCACGGCACGCAGAATCGAGGACCTCGCCGAGGTCTGGACCCATCGCCAACGGGCGCTCATTCTCACGGGAGTGCTCACCACCGCCGGCGGTCTCGCCTTCGTCGGAGACCTCGACCGCTATTTCAAGGCGTTCGATCTCGACACCGGCGAAGTGCTCTGGCAAACGCGCCTACCCGCGCCGCCCCACGGGTATCCCATCAGCTTTTCCGCCGGCGGCCGGCAATTCATCGCTGTGCAGACGGGTATTGGCGTTTTCCGCGCCATGACCGCCGAGCTCTTTCCGGAAATCCACCAGCCCACGGGGGGTGAAGCCCTTTTTGTTTTCGCCCTTTCCGAGTAGGAAGGGGAATAGGGACAGGCGCGAAGGCGCCTCAGACCGGCCGTGGGGGGCGGGCGCGCAGCACCCGCTCTCCCCAAAGAAAGAGCAGTAGGGCAATCGCGGCGGCGAATGCGCAACTCATGCCAAGGGAAGCGCCAATCTGTGCTGGATCGGCGAACAGAAGATCGTTGACCAGCCCCACCGTGTAAGGACCGGCCCCCAGCCCCAGAATATTGGTGGCCACCACGTAACCGCCCACGACCACGCCGCGCATGCCCGGCGGCGTCACCGCCTGCAGGCCGAGGGCGACGGGGGCGAGAGGGACGGTCACCAGATAACTGATGCACGCAATCAAAGCGAGGGCGCTGCTCACCCCAGGAGCAAGGGGCAAGAGTACCGCCAGCGGCACCAAGGCGCAGGCCGCGCCGAGGGGAATGAGCAGATAATAGTGCTCGCGCCTCGCCGCCCTGAGCAGTCTGCCGTACAGGGGGCTTGTGAGTACGCCGAGGGCCCCGGCGACCAGGGCAATGGTGCCATAGCGCACCCCCACCTCGGTCACGCTCAGCCCATGCGCGCGATGGAGGAACGCCGGCGCCCACGATTGCACGGCGTACAACGCAAACACCAGGAAAGAGGTGCCGACCAGCAGCGCCCCATATACAGCCCGATGGGCCGCCAAGTGGGCGATGATCGCGCGATAGGGGACCGCCGCATCGCCCGTCCCCGCAGTGCCGCCCCCACCCCGGGGCGGTTCCGGGGTGGCCAACATCAAAACGGTGAAGATCAGCCCCGGTGCACCCACGAGGAAGAAGATCTGCTGCCACCGACTGAGCTCCAGCGCGATGGGGCCGTCCCAGGTAAAGCGTTCCGGCAACACGCCCACCAGCGCGCCGCCGGCGATCATTGCCGCCCCTACGCCCAAATAGGGCCCGGTGAGGAAAATGCTGAAGGGTAGCGCCCGCCTGGCCGGAGAAAAGTAATCGGAGAGCAGTGACCAGGCTGCGGGCGTGAGCGTCGCCTCACCGATGCCCACCAAAGCCCGCGCCACGAAAAGTGTGGCGAAGTTGTCGGCGAGACCGCAGGCACAGGTGGCGAGGCTCCAGACCGCCACTCCCCATGTAATCAGCCGGTTGCGCGAGCGGCGATCGACCCATCGCCCCAACGGGATACTGAAGAACACATAGGTGGCGGCGAAGGCGATGCCCTGGAGAATACCAATCTGACTGTCCGAGAGAGCCAGCTCCGCTTTGATGGGGTCCACCAGCAGGTTGAGGATCTGCCGGTCGACGAAAGAAAACACATAGATCGCCAACAGGAGGATCGTCGCCCACCACGCCTGCAAACCGTCTTTCTTCACGACGTTCACGACGGCAACCTTCCGACCCCGCACGATGGCTGCGCGGTCCGCGGGCGGCCCTCCGCATTCCTGCGGGAAGCCGCCCGCGAACAACTCGTCCAATCAGTAGCGATAAGTAAACTTGACGCCGTACAACCGCGGGAATCCACCCCAACGCGCGGAATCGAGGGTCGCCACGTTGGCCGCATAGTCGAAGAACTCCTCGTCGGTGAGGTTTTTGCCGAACACCGAAACCTCGACCTTGCCGTCGGGGGCCAGGTAGGTGATGCTGCCGTCCAGAAGACCGTAGCTGTCCTGGCGCAGGAACGGATCGTTGCGGAAATCGGTGTAAAAGCTGTCCCGCCAGCTGTACGCGAGCCGGCTCACCAGTCGTCCTTTTTCGGCGAGGGAGAGTTCATGGCTCGCGGCGACGAAAAAGGTCCATTTGGGCACTTTGACGAAGTCGAGTCCCTCGGCGATTTTCTTGTCTTGGGCTGTGGCCTGCCCGTCGCCGTCCACATCGAAATCGCCGAAGTTGCGAAACTCGGGGTCCACGTAGCCGAGATTGGCATCGAGCGTCAGGCCGTTGTCAAAGGCGAACTGGAACTCCGCTTCGAAACCCGGAATGCGGGCATCCGCCGCGTTGATGTACAACAACTCGGCGCCGAATTGCGAGCTCGGGTTGTTGACGAATTGCTGAATGTCTTCGTACTCCATCAAAAACAGCGCGGCGTTGAACCGACCCCGCCCGTCGAGGAAACTAGATTTCAGCCCCACCTCGTAGGAGGTCACCGTCTCCTCATCCGCCGGGCCAAGGGTTTCCTCCCGCGTCGCCCTGGCGTTGTAACCGCCGCTGCGGAACCCGCGCGTCCAGCTCCCGTAGACCATCAGCCGATCTGTGAAATCGTAGGAAAGCGCGAGCTTGGGAGAGACGTTGTCCCAATCGTCATCCTTGCGGATGACCACCGCGCAGTCGGCGAAGTCGAGACTGCAGGTTCCGGGTGGAGAATACGAGATGGATTTTTCCTCCACCGTGTAGCGGGCGCCAAAGGTCACCCTGGCGCGCTCGGTGAGAAGATAATTGGCTTCTCCAAAGATCGCATAGTTTTCGTGGCTGATCTCGCTCTTTGCGGCCGAGTCCCTGCCGAGTACCGTGCGGCGCTCCCCGACGGTGTACTCCTGTTCGAAGTAGTAAAGTCCCAACACAAAATCGTATCGATCGGAGAATTTGGAGGCGTAGCGCAGCTCCTGACTGAACTGATCCTGGTCCTCCTCGTTGAAGGGGAAGTGGAAGATGGGGAAGGGGGTCCCGTCGAAGTCAGTGCTCGAGTCGTACTGCACGTCCCTCCGCCCGGTAACCGATGTCAACACGCCGTGCCCCAAATCCCAATTGCCCTCCAGCACCGCGCTCCAGATCTCAATATCGTTGTTGATGGATAGATCGTGGTTGATCTTGTACTTGTCGTCGGGCGGGAAATAGCCGAACAGGGTCTGGGCGAGCTTGGGCGCGAACGGGTTCACCACGTTTTGCGACGCCGCCGAGCCGCCTTCGTCTTTGAGATATTCCGCGATCAAGGTCAGATCGAGGGCCTCGGTGGGTCGAAATGAGATCACCGGTCGCACAAGCCAATAATCGGTTTCACTCTTGTCGAGGGTCGGGCTGTCCGGCATTCCCGACGGATTGATGGACGGATCTACTCGGCCGCCGTTGTTGTCCTTATAAAAGCCATCCCGATAGGCGGATACGCCCGCCAACTTGACGGCCATCTTCTCGCCAATGGGCCCTTCCACACTCGCGGCGTACTCGGCCTGGTGGTAGTTGCCTAGCGTGGCTTCGGCCGTAAAGCCGTATTCGCCGCTCGGCCTCTTGGTTCGAACGAGGACTGCACCCCCGGTGACGTTGCGGCCGAGCAACGTCCCCTGAGGCCCGCGCAGAACTTCGACCGCCTCGCGGTCGAAGGTGGTCAACAGGGAACCGGCGGGATAGCCGAGATACATGCCGTCGACGATGATCCCGACGGCCGGGTCCATGGAGCGGGTGCTGCCGTTGACGCCGATGCCTCGGATGAAGAAGTTGGGATAGGAGTTGTAAGTACCTACGTTGGCCAGATTGGCATTGGGAACCATCCGCCCGATATCCACCAGATCGACCGAAAAACTGCCCTTGATCTGGAACTCACCGAAGGCGCTGATGGCGCTCGGCACATCCTGCACCGAAAGACCGACCGCGCGCTTTTGGGAAGTCACGGTCACTTCTTCGATCATCTGCCGGCGCTCTCCGTACGAACCTTCGAAGCCCGACGCCACTTGACCCCACCCTGCTTGGGGAATACCGGTCAGGGCGGTAGCCGCAATGCACCAGGACAACCGCCGAGGTTTGCCGACGCCCCGCGGCGCAGTGGGGTCGCGAACTGGATACGCATGTTCCGCCTCCTGTGTAGTGATCGTTAGAAGTCAAGGCTGAGGCGGATCCCTGTCCCCCTCTCCATCTTGGATCGGTCGTGGGATATCTTGCGTTTTGGTGCGAACTCGAGAATCACCCGGTGAGGGGTATCGAGTGCGCCCATGAGCCGCCGGAAGTGCTCCCCTTCCCGCGCGCCCCATCGCTTTGCGATGAATCGGGGGAAGAACCACTCTTTGAGACGGCGGTCCTGTGGAGGGTGGACGATCGTGGTGCCGATATAGGTAACGCTTTTCCCCGCGCCCAGGGAAGTGCCTAGACTGGTCACGCAGACCGAAGTGTGGGGACAGCGGCGCACCGCGGCCACCCGCTTGCGGGTTTCGACGGTGGTCATCCAGATCCGTCCTCCCTCGTGAAAAAAGCTCTGCACCACCCCAACCGGTTCACCTCGAGAATTGCGCCAGATGAATACGCACTCGCTCTGCAGCGCCAGAAGGCGCTGTTCCGTATCCGGATCCAGCGCGTAGGGGCGGACGTCCTCGAAGTCGCGGACCATCTCAAGCGCTCGCCTCCCACTTTTCGACCCAGGCCTCCATTTCGGTGCGAACGACCTTGCCGCTTAGGCTGCGCGGCAACTGTTGGTAGTCGACGAAGAAGAGCCGTTTCGGCCGCTTGTAACGGGCCAACCGACCCTCGAAGAGGGCGTCGATTTCCCCTTGCGTGACGTCGCCCTCCACGGCCACTACCGCCACCGGCACCTCGCCCCAGTACGCATCGCGCTTTTTGACCACGATGGCATCGAGAACCGCCGGATGCTCGAGAAGGATCTTTTCGATTTCCGCGGGATAAATGTTTTCTCCACCGGACTTGATCAAATACTTGGCTCGACCCACAAAGCTGAAGGTTCCGTCATCGTTTTTGCGCACCAGATCACCCATCCGGAACCAACCTTCGCGAAAACTCTCCAGGTTGGCTTCGGGGTCGTTCCAGTAACCGGAAAAGAGGGTCGGCCCTTTTACCAGAATCTCGCCCACTTCCCCCGGTGCCACCTCTCGCCCGTATTCGTCCACCACCCGCAATAGTGTGAGAGAGCTCGGCCGCTTGGCCAAATCGATATGTGCCGGCGAGGGGATGACGTTGCCCGACAGGGGGGCGATCCCCGTCTCAGTGGCGCCGAGACCGTTGAAAAAAGCCGCTCCCGTGCACTCCATGACTTCGGCGATCGCCTTGCGGGGCAAGAGATCGGCGAGGCCGCCCACCAATTTGACACCTCGGAAGGGACCGCTGGCGGCGGCCGCCTCCAAGAAGCGGTCGATCACTCCTGGCATGAGCAGCAGCCAACCGACCCGTTCCCGCTCGAGCACCCCGACGATCTCTCGGGCGTCGAAACCGTCTACTACTTCCACGATACCCCCCATCATCAGGGTGGACAGGCTGTGCTCGAGGCCGCCCATGTGGAACATTGGGGCCCAAGCCACGAAAACATCTTCGGCGTCTATGCCGAGATCGAGTTGGAGGAGCACCCGCCTGGCCACCAGGGCACGATGACTCAAGGTGGCGGCCTTGGGAAGCCCGGTGGTGCCGCTGGTATAGAGCAGCAAAAGCGGCGCCTCCCAGTCCACCGACGACGGCGGAGCAGAAGGCTGAACCCCGGTTTCAAGCGCCGCCTCGAAGGCTTCGTCCAGTTCCAGATGTCGCTCCACCGCGTGCCGGACCGAGTCGGCCAACTGTGCGTACTTGGAAGAGTGGATCAGGAGTTTCGGCGCGACCAGCTTCAGGCAGTGTTCCAACTCCGCGGACGCGAGCCGCCAGTTGGCACAGGCGGCGACGGCGCCGATTCGCGCGCAGGCGAGCACCAATTCGAGGTATTCCACGCGGTTTTCGGACAGCACCGCCACCCGATCTCCAAGGCCCACCCCGCACTCCGTCAGAAAGCAGGCCACCTGGTCGACGCGGTGAGCGAGTTCCGCGTAACTGCGCTCGCTTTCGCCGCCGCGTACCGCCGCCTTGTCCGGTCGCCTGGCAACCTGCTCCAGAAAGAGTTCGTAGACGTTGGCGCTGTGGCTGGGACTCATCATGCAACCTCGCACATTTGCCGCGGCACGACTTCGGGGTATCTTCGTTGTCTAAAACGATCTGGGCAGGCCCAGCTGCTCCGCGATCAGGTTCTTGCCCATTTCGTTGCTGATCGGCCCGATTCTCAGCAATCGCGAGTCGCGCCAATAGCGCTGCATGTCGGTCTCCGCCGAGTAGCCCATGCCCCCGAGGATTTGAATCCCGAGATCGGCGGCACGATTGGCGTACTCCGAGGCGGCGATCTTGGCCATCGCCGCCTCCATGGCGATGGGTTTTCCCTCGCTTTGCCGCTTGGCGGCGTGAAAGATCAGCAGTTCCGCCTGAGCCCTCCACATGGCCATGTCGGCCACATAGTGCTGGAGGATCTGGAACTGGCCGATGGGCTTGCCAAAGGCTCGGCGGGTGCGCAGGTATTCCAGCGCGTCTTCGATGACGCCATCCAAGATCCCTAGACAGGTGGCGGCGTTGATCAATCGTTCGTAATTCAACATCTCGAGAGACTGGTACCAGCCCTTGCCCTCTTCCCCGATCAATGCATCTGTGCCGAGATACACGTCGTCGAAACGAACCGTGCAGGAACTGTAGGCGCGCATTCCGATCTTGGGCAAGGGTTGGATTTCTATGCCGGGGAGATCGCGAGGCACGAGCAACAAACTGATCCCCTGGGTGCGCCTTTCCACCGCATCATCGGTGCGGGCGAGCACCACCAGGTAGTCGGCCACGCTGGCCCCGGTGCTCCAGATCTTCTCACCCCGCAGGAGCCAACCGCCTTCCCTTCGCTCCGCCCGGGTGCGCAAACCTCCGAGGAGATCCGTCCCCCCGCCGGGCTCAGTGAACGCCATGGCGGTTTTGAGGGTGCCGGTGGCGATTTTGGGCAACAGAGCCTGCTTCTGCTCGGGAGACCCCGCGTACAACAATAGTTTCGCGCCGGAGAAAGAGGTCACTCCCCAAACCCAGGTGAGGCCCGCCGCCGTGCGCGCCAACTCGCGGGCGAAGATCACCTGGTTGAGCATCGACCCTCCCTGCCCGCCGAACTCCTCCGGAATGCCGATGCCGAGTGCACCGAAAGCCACTAGCTTATCCCACAAATCTTGAGGGAAGACGTCTTCCCTGCGCTCCAGTTCTCGACACCAGGCCTTGGGACATTCCCGCTCGACCCAGGCGCGTACTACTTCGCGAAAGTAGCGGTCTTCTTCGGAAAGAATCGAATCGAGCATGTCCTCCATAGCGCTTCGCCTTAGGAAAAATACAGAGGTAAAAATGAGATCTTGCGGCCGAAGAAATTGGTTTGGTAAGCCACTTCCTCTTCAGCGCAGGCTAGGCGGCAGGACCGAAAGGTGCGCACGATCTCGCCGAACGCGGCGTTCAGCTCCAACCGGGCCAGTGGTGCGCCCACGCAGGTATGCCGGCCCGCCCCGAAGGCCAGATGACGCCCTGGGTGCTTGCGCTCGAGCACCACCTCGTGGGGGCACTCGAACCGCCGTTCGTCGCGGTTGGCGGCGCCGAAGCGAAGGTTCAGAAAATCGCCCTTTCTGAAGCGGTATCCTAGGACTTCGCAATCTTCCGCCACCTTGCGAAACATTCCCTGTGCGGGTGACTCGAGTCGCAACACTTCCTCGGTGAAATTGGGCACCAGCTCTGGTCGAGCGCTCAGGGTGTCAAAAAGAGCTTCGTCGAGCGCCAGCAGCAGCATCCCAGCGGAGAGCGCCGAAGTGGTGGTCTCGTTTCCGGAAGCGAGGAAATCAATGATGAGAATGGTGAGCAGGTCCACCGCATCGAGGCGATAGTCGCCGTTTTCCTCCTGTACCCGATCCGCCACTCGGGTGAGCTCGGAAACGAAGCGGTTGTCTTTTTCACCTTCGAGCAGGCGACGAAAAAACGCTTGCGCTTCGCAGAGAGTACGCGCGCAGCGAAGTGCGGCCTCGCGGTCCACGGCAAGCCCGAAAGGCTCAACGATGGAGTCAGTCCATTCGACTACCTTGTCCACCGGCAGGTCGGGGAGGTCCATCAACTCGCAGATCACCCGGACGGGCAGGGGTCTAGAGAAATGGCTCACGAAGTCCACAGGCGCGGAGCGATCGGTTTCCTGGCGACGCTGCATCTCCCCTAGCAATCGGCGGACGGTTGCACTGACGAAAGGGGCGAGCTCGGCGAGTCTCTCCTTGGCAAAAAATGGGTTGAGGATCTGCCGCACCACTGTGTGGCGCGGAGGATCGCTGGTGGAACACGAATTGCGCAACACTTGGCAATGATGCTTCAGATAGTCGACGTAGGCGTCGATGATCCGGATGTCGTAGGTCTCCTTGAGGAACTCCAGGGGCGTGACGGCACTCAGGAAGGTGTCGGGCTTTTTGACAATCGCGAAGCACAGATCGTATCCGAGCACCAAGTGGAGCTTCTCGTTGACGCTGTAGAGGGGGCCGTCCTTGGCCAGTTCCCGATAGAGGCCATAGAGATCTCGCGTCTTGAACATCTCCAGGAAATCGGGATTTTTCATGACGCCTCCCGCAGGATTCCGACAGGCCTCTCAGTCGGCTGAAAATTTGTAGTTGAAGCGTAGGCCGAAGGCCCGCGGCGGGCTGTACTGGGTGAAGTTGAAAAGTCCCGCCACGGGAAGGGCACTGACGCGCTTGCGCTCATTGAGCGCATTGTTGACGTAAGCTACCACCTGCCACCCCTCCTCCCGATTGACGAGCGCCGCGGACAGGTCAACCAGCGTGCGCTCTTCCATTTGCGTGCGCGGTGCGTTGAACACATCGGTTTCGGTCTCGTCCTGGTAGTTTACGTTCGCTCCCAGAACCACCGCGTAGCGTTGCAGGGGAATCTCGTAGGTCGCGCCCAGCAAGAGCTTGAGATCAGGCGAGAAGGGGATGTCATACTTGGTCAGGTCCACGGGCTGGTTGGTTCCCCGCAAATCAGGCAGCACGGCGCTTTTGTACTCGTGATCCATGAGGTTGACCGCCGCGGTCAGGTTGAGATTCGCAGTGGGCATCCACACCGTCTCGAAATCGAAGCCCCACAACTCGGACTTGCCGGTGTTGACCGTCACCGTCTCCTGCTGCGGAGATCCGTCCGCCGCCGTGTAGGTGGCGACCGCGGCCCGCTGAAGATCCTCGTAAACGGTGTAATAGAGCGCCGCATTCACCCTCAGCGAGGCATCCAGAAAGTCTCCTTTTAGGCCGAGCTCGACGTTGGCTGCTTTCTCCGGGTCGTAGGCACAGCGCTCCACCGTGGCACAGGTTTCGGAAAATCCGCCAGAAAGGAAACCGGTGGAGTAGGTGAGATAGACGGAACGGGCCTCGTCCAACTGGTAATTGGTGGCTAGCCGGTAGGTCACCTCACGCCACACTTTGTCGGCTTCTACGCGGGTTCCGAACTGGTCCCAGGAGAAGGGGATGTCCCCGTCGAATTGATCCGGCCTCAATCCCGCCCGACTGATGTATTGGGAGCGAGTGTCTAGACATTGGCCGTCCACGAACACCTTGTCCTTCTCTTCGGTGTACTGGTTGCAGGGCGCCCCACCGTCCACCCCGCGCAGGAAGTCTTTCTTGTCGTGGGTAAACCGGATCCCGGCGCTCACGTCCCAGCGTTCGGTCAGTGCATAGGTACCATCAAAGTAGAGGCCGTACTCTTCGCGGTCCTGTTTGGTTCCCTGCAACTGGTAGTCATGCAGGGCCCGCGTGTCTAGATTCACTCTGCCCTCGGGATCGAGAAAGCTGCCGGTTTCCGCATTGAACTCGGGAATGAGGGAAATAATTCCCACTGAAAAGAACGCGTTGAAATCGAACTCATCCTTGAAATAGCTGGCTCCTGCGACAAAGTTGAAGGGTCCGTCGTACTGCGAAACGATGCGGAACTCCTGTTGCAGGGTGTCGCGGTTCGTAGTCCGCACCGAATCGAAGAGAGTGGTGAAGGCCTCACCGGTGTATGTGCTGGGGAACGATTGTTCCTCTGAGCGGTAACCCGTGATCGACTTGAACAGGTAGTCGCCAGCGTCGTAATCCAGGTTGAGGTAATTGCCGTGGATATTGACCTGATGTCCGTTTTGCATCCCGATGATTTTGTTGCCCGTGATCAGAGTGTTGTACGGATCCGGGCGCGGATAGACGTCATTGATTCCAGGGAAACCGAGTAAGGAAACGAGGTCGGTCGGAAAATTTTCATTTACCCCAGGTGGCGAGTCGGAATCGTCGTCCACGTACTCATAGGTGTAGTGGATCTGCAGGGATTCCAAAGGATTCCAGAGGATTTTGCCCTTGAGGGCCAAAACGTCCTTTCCCCCCAGGTTGGAACCGTCCCCGTTGGTCACCACCTCTACGTCGTCGGGAAGAGGCGTCCCCGGAGGAATGCCGAACAGTTGCCACAACGGAACCACCTCTGGGAAGGTGGCCGTATCCTTGAAGTTGCGATAGAAGCCGTCGTCTTTATCGTAAATGGCGGCTAGCCGGAAAGCCGCGCTCTCCCCCAAGGGGTAATTCACCGCGAACTTGAGGCTCTGGTAGTTGCCGTCGCTGACGTTGTCCCACTCGCCGTAGGTGGCGTCGAACTCGAAACTCCTTCTTCCAAGCTCGGGTTTTTTTGTCTTGATTGAGATCACGCCGCCCGTCGAGTTCTTTCCGAACAGGGTGCCCTGGGGGCCGCGATACACCTCGATCTGGTCGATGTCGAACAAGTTCAGAAACTGCGAGGTGACGTGGCTCAGGGCGAATTCGTCCACCAGGAAACTGACCGGCGCATCCTGCGTCACCAGGATGATGTTGGTTCCGGTTCCGCGCATTCCTCCACCTGCGGCGTTGAACCCGGTGGGATTGGACAGCACCAGCCCCGGGGTCTTGCTGGCCAGGGCCCGGATGTCATTGAAGGGGGAGTCGAGGAAGGCGTCTTCTTTCAGCACGGAAACCGAAAACGGCAGGGTCTGGACCGCTTCTTCGCGCTTGGTACCGGTGACGATGATCTCTTCGAGAAGGGGCTGTCGTTCTGCCTCGTCCCCGGCCCTCAGCTGGGGCGCTCCGCCCAGCAGAAAAGCCGGCAAGGCGAGGGCGATGCACTGTCGCAACGCCCTCGGCCGCTTGAGCGCAGGGTGCTGAAAGCACGCTTTGGAGAACTGTGGGTTCGGGTTCATGGCCGCTCCTCCTTTGGGTTATCGTCGCTGCAAAATCACCGCAGAACACTTGCGCTTTCGTCGGCCAACAGAGCGCGGACCGAATTCTCGATCTGCCTTTCGGTGGGCAGATACAGGTCCTCCAAGGCCGGGCTGAAGGGAACGGGTGTAAAAGGCGTGGAGAGCACGCGAATGGGCGCGCGCAGCCATTCGAAACAGTGCTGGGCAACGGCGCTCGCGATCTCCTGGGCAATGCCGCAGCAGGGGGTGCTCTCGTCGACGATGAGCAGCCTGCCCGTCACCTCCACGCTTTCGGCGATCGCTTCCACATCGAGCGGCGAGAGGGTGCGGGGGTCTATGAGGTCGGCAGCGATGCCCGCTTCGGCGGCGAGTCGGGCACAGGCCGCCTCCGCCTTGCGGCGCATGGCGAGAGTGGCGACCACCGTCACGTCATCTCCCTCGGCTAGAAAACGCGCCTCGCCAAAAGGAATCTGGTAATCCTCTTCCGGCACCTCCGCTTTTTCCTCGAGGAGCGTCTTGTGGAGAAGAAAGATCACCGGATCATCGTCGCGGATGGCCGCACTCAAGAGTCCCTTGGCGTCGTAGGCGTCGGCTGCGGTGACCACCTTCAGCCCCGGCAGCGCGACCACAGGCGGGTGAAGACTCTGGGAGTGCTGGGCCCCGGCCCGCAATCCTGCCCCCACCAGCGAAATCATCACCAAGGGCAACTTGAACTGGCCGCCGGTCATGTAACGCAGCTTCGCCATCTGGTTGGCGAGCTGGTCGTAGCAAACCGTCATGAAATCGAAAAACTGCAGGTCGATCACTGGGCGCAAGCCCGTCATCGCCGCTCCCACCGCCGCCCCCACAAAGCTCGCTTCGGAAATGGGGCAGTCGATGACTCGCTCACTGCCGAAGCGTTCATATAAACCGCTGTAGAAGCCAAAAGCGCCGCCGAATCCGCCCGCGCCCTCGGTGGTCATGCCACCCGCCACGTCTTCGCCGAGCACGACGATCGCTTCGTCGCGGGCCATTTCGGCGTGGAGGACCTCGTTGATCACTTCGCGAATGGATTTCATGGCACCACTTCCCCTTGGCCTAGGCTTCTGCCGCGGGGGAGGATCGGCCCCCCGACATCCGTCGCGTAGATATCTCGGAACAGTTCCGCGGGTTCCGGAAAGGGCTGTCTGCGCGCCGTCAGATACGCCCCCTCCACCTCCTTTTCCACCGCCGCGCGCACCGCGGCCAAAGCGTCGGCCTCGCCGACACCCCGCTCCAGGATCAGCTGTTCGAGGCGTGCGACGGGATCCCGTTCGGCCTGCGCCGCCGCCACATCTCGCTTGGAGCGGTAGCGTTGGCTGTCACCCACGTAGTGGCCTTCGAAGCGCACCACGTCGGCCTCCACACACGCCGGCGCCCCACTTTCGCGCACGTAGTGGATGATCTCGCCCAGGGTGGCGTGGGCGGTGAGATAATCGGTGCCGTCGAACCGGGTGGCCTTGAGGCCGAAGCCGGCGGCGCGCTCGGCGATGCTCTCGGCGCCCACCGCGTACCGAGCGGGGGTCGCCTCGCCGTATTGGTTGTTCTCAAACAGAAAAACCACGGGCAACCTCAGCACGACGGCGAGGTTGAGGGATTCGAAGACGACGCCCTCGTTGGAGGCGCCGTCCCCCAAGAAGGCCACGCTCACCCCTCCCTCGCCGCGGCGCTTGGCGGTCAGCGCAGCGCCCACGGCCAGCGGAGCACCGGCACCCACGATGCCGTTACAACCGAGAAAACCCCGCACGGCGTCGGCCAGGTGCATGGAACCTCCCTTGCCCTTGCACAGCCCTCCGGCACGACCCAGAATCTCGGCGAAAATCGCCACCAGATCGCAACCCCGGGCCAAAGCGTGGCCGTGACCGCGGTGGTTGCTCACCAGATAGTCCCGTTCGTCTAGGTGGGCGCAGGCCGCGACCGCCACGGCCTCCTGACCCAGATAGAGGTGGGTGAAGCCGGGTATATTGCCCTGTTCGAACTCTCGCTTGACCAACCGTTCAAAGTGCCGGATGCGGTAAAGGGCCCGAAAGGACTCCAAGAGGTCGACCTGGGCTTCGGACTCCGTCGGTCGATTGCTCGCTTGTAGGCTCATCGAGCCTTCTCCTTCAATGGATGGAAAAGTTCAACAGGGCGTTGCCGGCCATTCGCCCGCCCCACAGGTAACCCGACCCCACCAGCACATTGCCGCCCGTAACCACAGCCCCAATGGATTCGATGGATCCCCCGCGGGCCCGGGTATAGGTCACCTGGGGATAATCTCGATCGGTGTCGTACTGCCACAGCAGCTTTCCCGTCTCGAGGTCGTGGATGCGCAACGTGCCGTCCAAAGCGGCGGCGAACACCAGGTCGCCGGCGACGGTGACCGGCGCCGAGAGCCCGGGGTCACAGCCCGCCCGCTTTCCGGAAGGACAGCTCAAGGGCGCACGCCACGCCCAGCGCAATCCGCCCTGATCCAAATCCAGAGCGTAAAGTCCCGGCTTGCGCGCTCCGGAAAAACGGCCGATGACGTCGGTGTCGGCGATGGGCACGAGCAACAGGCCTTTGCCTTCGGCCAGGGCCATCCCCCAGTGCACCCCGCCAAGAAACCCGCCCCGCCCAACCTTTTTCCGCCACGCGAGCCGGACTCCGCCGTCCGCGTCCAGGCGGAGTTTGTAGACATCGCCCGATTTCTGGCCCACGTACAGCCACAAGTCGTCCTCCGCACGTTGCAGGATGACCGGTGCGCCTATGTCGAAATCGGGACCGAACTCTTCGGGACAATTTCTCTTGTCGGGCAGGTTACAGCTCAGATTCCAGGCGTCGTCGCGCAACGCCTGGTAGACGACCCGTCGCTCGCCGTACGGGAGCGCGAAGGAGACCACCGCGTCGCTGGCCTCGTGGGCCGGGGAACTGTACGATTCCCCAGTGCCCACGAAGAGACGTGCCCCGGTGACATCCACCGTGGGGCTATTCCACACCGGCCCCCCGGAGGGCGCGAGGAATGGGGTGCCCGCCGCATTTTTTCGGCCCGTCGGCGCAGGCAGCGACACCACCACCTGCCCCAGCCACCGGAGCCTACCGTCGGCCAGGGCCAATCTGGCCACTCCCCCGCGGAAGGTGCAGCAGGGATAGCTGGGATCGGCAGCGCTCGCCCATTCGCTGGAAGAGAGGGGGACGTAGAGGGAGTCTCCGTAGATCCGGGGGCTTCCCGTGACGGTGACATCGGGGTGGTAGTCGATGCGCGTCTTCCACAGCAACCCCCCGCTGGCGGCATCCAGGGCGTAGACGTTGGCGGAAAAATCGGCGAAAAAGAGCGTGGCGCCCCCGTCCCCGCTCGCGGGCTTGACCTGGATGGCGGTGCGGACCTCCTGATCGGCGACAAAGGTCCAGTAAACGCATCCCTCTTCCAGATCGAGGGCGTAGACGGTGCCGTCCTGGGAGCCGACGAACACGATCCCGTCGTAGACTGTGGGCTGGGAACGCACGCGCGTCGCGCCGGGGAACGCAAAAACCCACTTGAGTTTGAGCGCCGGCAGCTGTGACCTGTCTAACCGCGCTTCCTCCGCGGGGATGTAGCGGCGATTTTCGAGCCCGAACCCCCAGTCCAGGATCCGGTTGCGCTTCCGGCTGAAGGTTTCCTCGACGCTGCGGGTGCAGTACTGTTCGGCGGGCAGAGCCTGGTGCAACTCCTCTTCCAACCTCGACCCGGAGACGTGCTCGGCGACGGCGACCTTTTCCGCCCGCGACAAGTGGCGCGCTTGCTGTTTCATGGCCCCCGTTTCGAGCGCGGCGAGGACGCTGCGGGCCGACATCAACTGCAGCTTTACGAGCGCCGGCGCTTTGGGCGCCGCACCGTCGTGGCAGGTCGAACAATGCCGCTGATAGAGATCGGCTCCGTCGAGGGTAACGGCCTTCTCTTCTTCCGCCGCCTCCGCCGTCAAAGGAAGGGCCGCGGCCAGCACTCATACGAGCCCGAGCAGCCGCACTCCCACAACTGCGCGCTTCATCCACCAACCCCTGGCGCCGTCATTGTCTTCTTTTGTGGTTCGGCCGGTCCGGGCGCCATCTCGCTGTTCCCGGATATTTTGAATTTAATTTATTTCAAGACGAAGGCTAGCACCTTTCCCTCACCGCCGCCACCGCAGATTCCTCTAGGGCAAGCGCCACCGACGCCTTCCGGTCCACAGCGGCCGGCACCGACGGGGCGCCAGCGCGCCACTCACGCCCCGGGAGCGGCGCGCAGCCGCGGCAGCACTTGGCTTGCGATATAGCGCAGACGCCGGGTGGCGGAATCCACCGGCTCGCCGGGAAAGCGGGCCCAAAAGTGGATATCCTCGATCTGCGGGTAGCGCTCGATGAGGCTGGAGAGCTCGCGCACCGCGGTGTCTGCGTCCCACAATTCGTAGAATCCCTCCCGGACCGCATCCTCCACCCGTTGGAATTCCCGCGCATCCGGTCCGAAGGCACCCCAGCGGACATAACAATTGGTCTGCCAGAGGATGTAGGGCGCCAGGCGGTGCATCTCTGCCTGCGGATCCTCGGCAATGATGGCCCAGTGGCCCGCGACAATCGTTCCGAGCGCCGGGTCTTTGCCCTGCTTGGCGAGGGCATCCAAATAGAGGTCGTGACCCAGCCCACCGGTGGAGAGAAAGCCGTCCCCGATGCGGGCGACGCGCTCGATGGCCGGTGGACTCATGCCGCCGATGAGGACTCTGGGGGGTCGTGCCGGCACCGGCGTGACCCGAATATCGCCGTACCGGAAACGCTTGCCCTGGAAGCGGAGGGGTTGTCCGCTCCAGGCGCGCCGGATCACTTCCACCGCCTCCTCCAGAAGGCTCGGCCGTTGCTTGAGATGACGGCCGAAGGCGGCGAATTCGTCGGCCCGGTAACCGATGGAAACGCCTAGGTCGAAGCGCCCGTTGGAAAGGATCGACACTGTGGCCGCATCTTCGGCGATGCGGATCGGATCGTGAAGGGGCAGGACCATCAGGTTGGTGCCGATGTGGAGCCGCTCGGTGCGGCTGGCGATCGCCGCCGCCAACACCAGGGGGGATGGCGTATAGCCGTCCTCCACAAAGTGGTGCTCGGTGAGCCACACCGACTCGAAGCCCAACTGCTCAGCCAGCACGATCTGGTCGAGGAGCTCTCGGTAGAGCGCTTCGAAGGGAGGGGCGTCGGGCCCCGGATTGCGGAAGTCGTACCACAGACCAAAGCGGGGGGCGGGCATCGCGTTACTCCACGTCGGCGAGAAAGTGAAGCAGCTCGTCGCGATAGCGCGGAAACGCTTCCAAGAAGGGAGCGTGGCCGCACTCTGGGAATTCGCACAGGCGACCCTTGCGCAAAAACTCCATGGCGGCGCGACCGATGCCGGGGTCGACGATGGCGTCCTTGCCGCCCACCACATTCAACACCGGCACGTCCAGCTCAGCCATCCTCTGGCGCTGGTCGAGGGTGGCGAGTTCTGCCAGGGCGTCCCCCACCAGAGGGCCCGTCTGCTTGAAGATGGACGCCAGCCCCTCGACCACCCCCGGTCCCGGATCCGACGCGCACACCCCTTGCGCCAATCCGTGGAAGAATGCCCACCGATCGCCGTCGAGTGCGGCCAGCGTTTCGGCCACCGCACCGGGAGGCGCCCCGTAGGGGAAATCGTCGCTGCGCTCATAACGCGGCGAAGCGGCGCAGGTGAGCACCACCCCCCCGGCAGCGCGCCCCCAGGCGGGCCGCCGTTTCCACGGCGATGGCGCCCCCGAGAGACCAACCGTTGACGACCACCCGATCGATTCCCAAGGCGGCCAGCAATCGCTCCGCATCGGCGACACTGGCGGCGATGGAGAAGTCGGTGAAGTCCTTGTCGCTGTTGCCGCAGCCGCGTTGGTCGAAAGTCACCACCGCGTGGCCGGCGCCCACCAGCGCCCGGGTGAGCCCGTCCCAGACGCGCCCCGACATGCCCCACCCGTGGATGAGGAGCACCGGCACGCCCTCGCCCCGATAGTGCTCGAAATAGATCTCCCGGCCCGAGTCGTCCACCCGCAGTCGGCCCATCTCACGCCTCCTTCCGTTCTGTTAGATAGGGAGCGAACTTCTCCAATGCGGCCTGGCGCCGCGTGGGAATGTGGTAGCTGGGAAAGAGCCCCTCGTGAGGTGCGAATTCCCGCAACAGCGATTTCGCCACCGAAATCTTGTGCACTTCCGTGGGTCCATCCACCAGCCCCATTTCGGGGACCAACTGCCAAAATTGGATGAGCGGGGTCTCGTTGGTCATCCCCAGCGAGCCGTGGAGATGAAGCGCCGCGTAGACAGTTTCCTTCAGCACCTGCGGCATCGCCGCTTTGATGGCGGAGATTTCCCGCCGCACCTCGCGGCTGTAACCCCCGTCGCGGTCCATGAGCCACGCGGTGTAGAGCACGTGGAGGCGAAACTGCTGCAGACGGGTGTAGGCGTCGGCAATTTTTTCCTGGGTGAGCTGAAGCTCCGCCAAGCGCACTCCCCGGGTGCGCCGAGAAAGGGCTCGTTCGCACATCATCTCCAGGCAACGCCGCAGCACGGCCACGGTGCGCATGGCGTGGTGGACGCGCCCGCCCCCAAGCCTCGCCTGGGCCACTTCGAACCCCTTTCCCTCGGGCCCGAGCAAGTGGTCCGCGGGCACCCGGCAATTGGTGAACCGCAGGTAGGCGTGGACGCCCTCGACGCCGTAGCAGGGCCCCACCGCGGCGTTGCGGACGATCTCCATGCCCGGCGTGCCCTTTTCCACCAGGAACATGGAGGCGCCCTCGTGGATCGGCACGTCGGGGTTGGTCACCGCCATCACGATGAGGAACTCGGCGAAGCGGGCATGGGAGGCGAACCATTTTTCACCGTCGATCACCCAATGGTCTCCATCCCGCCGCGCCCGACAGCGGAACTCGCCCGGATCAGCTCCCCCTTGGGGCTCGGTCATGGCGAAACAGGAAAAAATCTCTCCGTCCAAAAGCGGTTGTAGGTAGCGCTTTTTTTGTTCTTCGGTGCCATAGCGGGCGAGGATCTCGGCGTTGCCCGTGTCGGGCGCCTGGGTGCCGAAGACGGTGGGCGCGAACCGGGAGCGGCCGAGGATCTCGTTCATCAGGGCGAGCTTGACCTGGCCGTACCCCTGCCCGCCCAATTCCGGCCCCAAATGGCACGCCCACAGGCCCTGGCGACGCACCTCTTCTTTCAAGGGTGCCATCGCCCGCTGCGCGGGGGAGGCGGGATCGAAGGGATCCCCAGGCGCCGTGAAGACGAGATCGAGCGGCTCCACTTCTTCCCGGACGAACCGGTCCATCCAATCCAACTTCTCCTGGAACTCCGGTTCAGTACTAAAATCCCACACCATTGGTTTCTCCTTCACTGGCTGAACGTTGGCCGCCCTCGCCGCCGTCAGGGGTGGCGCCCCAAAACCTTGCTTTCGACTAGCAAGTAACTAGACCCTCACACGTCGAACACCGCCCGGACGTGCTCCGGGTCCATGTATTCGCGAACTTCCCGAATCAACCCATCCCGAACCACGTGCAAAAAGTGGTAACGGTTGGCGTAGTGCCGCCCGTCCCGGGTGCGGCCGTCGGAGAGGGCCTCCATGGCCACCCGGTCTTCCTCGGCGGTCAGCGTCACCGGCTCCACCCGGATGCCGTCCACGGTGCCCCCCACCACGGATTCGAACAGCGCCCGGATGCCCGGCTTGTCGTAGGTGCCGGAAATGGCCGTGGTGCCGCTCACCCACCAGCGCAGATCCTCTCCGCACAGGGCCAGGGCGGCATCGAAATCGTTGCGCGAGAACGCCTCCCAAAAGCGCACCACCAGGCGCTTGTTGGCCTCGAGTCTGGCACGGTCGCGGTCGTCCATCGGATCTTCCCCGTCCACCGCTCAACCCTCCGCGTTGCCGGCGGGCGCTGCCAGCGCCCGCTCCACCTGCCGGCGGAAGAAGCCACACAGCCGGCGCACGTCCACCTGCTCCGGTGCCACCAACCACTGGAACACCGTGCCGAAGATGAAGGCGTTGTACCAAGCGGCAAATTCGTCGGGGTCGAGATCGGGCGCGATGTCGCCCGCTTCGATTCCCTGGCGCACCCACTCCGCGAGGTCGTTGTGATAGATGCGGTGGGCCAGCCGCAGCTTGCGGCTGATGACGTTGTCGGTGGCGATGGACTCGTACATGATGATGTAGCGACTGCGCATGTAGTCGCCGTGCTCGAGGAGAAAGCTCTCGAACGCGTCGATCGCCGCACGGATCGCTTCCGCCCCCCGTCGCTGGCCGACGTGTGCTTGCAGGTGCTCCTTCCAGGCCTGGTTGAAATGGCCGATCAGCTGGTCGAAGAAGGCGTCCTTGGAGCCGAAACGGTAGTTGGCCAACCCGCGGCTGTACCCCGCTCGCTCGCAGATTTCCTTCAGCGTGGTGCGGTGGGCGCCCTTCTCGCAAATGAGCGCCATCGCCGCCTCGAACATGCGCCGGTCGGAAAGCGCCGAGCGCTCTTCCTGGGTCATGCGCTTGCGCCGGGACGAGGGCGCGGCCTCTGCCGGGAGGGGAACTTCCGCCCTTCGCTTTCGGGCCATGGCGTAAACCTCTCCGTGTGCGCCGGGCGCTGCCAGCGGAAGCTCTATTCTATCGCGGCCCGGCAACGGGCCGCGGACGCCCTCCGGTGCATCCATGTAACTTGCTTGACGTTAACAAGTGTGGGAAGATTAACGCCACTCACCGCCGGGTTCAACCACTTCGTGGAGGTTGCGGCGGCCCCCGAAAAGACTGTACTCGGGGCAGGGAAGAGTAATGAGGGGAGCCGAATCATGGCAGGACGCATCTGGGTGGTGACCGGCGCCTCGCGGGGCTTCGGACTCGCCACGGCCCGCCGGGCGGTGGCCGCAGGGGATGCGGTGGCGCTGTTCGCTCGCGGACCGCAGGTGTTGGCGGCCGCCGCCGAGCTGGGCGAGGCCGCGCTGGGCGTGCAGGTGGACGTCACCGACGCCGCTTCCATCTCCGCGGGCATCGCCGCCACTGTGCAACGCTTCGGGCGCATCGACGTGCTGGTCAACAACGCCGGCCTGCACCGCGGCGGCCCGGTGGACCGGATCTCCTTCGAGGACTGGGCCGCCGTGCTCGACACCAACCTTTCCGGCCCCTTCCGCATGGTGCGGGCCGCCCTCCCCCACTTGCCCGCCGGCGGCGCCATCATCAACGTCGGCGCGGTGGTGGGAGAGCGGGGCTTTCCGGGCGACGCCCCCTACGGCGCCTCCAAGAGCGGTCTCGCCGGGCTCACCCGGGTCTTGGCCGTGGAGCTCGCGCGGCGCGCCATTCGCGTGAATCTGGTGGTCCCGGGGTTCGTCTTGACAGAAATGACCAGCGCCGTATCCGAGCGAGCCCGCGAGCGCATCGTGGCCAAGATCCCCCTGCGGCGGATGGGCACCGCCGAGGAGATCGCCCAGGTGATCCACTGGGTGGCCTCTTCCGGCTACATGACCGGCGCGGTGGTACCCGTGGACGGCGGCCTCTCCTGCGCGCTCTGATGAGGAGAAGGAAGCATGACGGGGACAGAGGCGGCCATGGACCCCCGGCGAGCGGACGCCCTCGCGCGCTGGCTCGAAGACCGGTTGGGGCTGGAGCGGCCGCGGGTGACTTCCATTCTCGGCGGCGGCAACTCCAACGTCACCTTGCTGATCGAAGACACCCACGGCCGCTACGTGCTGCGCCACCCGCCGGCCGATACGATTTCCGAACTGGCGGCCAGCGGTGTCGGCCGGGAAGCGACCGTGCAAGCGGCGCTCCAAGGTCGGGGCTTGCCGGTGCCGCGGCTTCTCGGGCGCTGCGAGGACGCCTCGGTGATCGGCGCGCCCTTCGTGGTCAGCGAACACGTGGAAGGCGTGGCGGTCACCGACACCCTGCCCCCGGGTTGGCCCGCGGATGGGGAAGTGCTCGCCCGAGTGGGGGAGGAACTGGTGGACGCCATCGCCGCCGTGCACCGGTTGGACTGGCGGGAATTGCCCCTGCCCGGCTTTCGCCCGAGCAGTGCCTTCCTGCGCCGCCAGTTGGAAAGGTGGCTCGCCATCCGCGCGCGGGATTCGGTGCGCGATCTGCCCCTGTTGGAAACGGTGGCGGCCGAACTCGCCGCACGTCTGCCCGAGGTGCAGTACACCGCTTTGATCCACGGCGACTACCACTGGGATAACACCTTGTTTTCGCCCCACGAGCCGCGACTGCTGGCCATCATCGACTGGGAGCTGGCCACCCTCGGCGATCCCCGGCTCGACGTGGGCTTGATGCTCGCCTTCTGGGGCCCGCGGGCGGTGGAAGAGCCCGCCTTCCCCTTCGTCCAACGGCCGACCCGAACCGCCGCCGCGCCCCCCCGGGAAGTACTCGCCGCCCGTTGGTCGCAAGCCACCGGCATACCCTTCGACGATTGGCGATACTTCTGCGCCTTCGCCTTTTGGCGTCTCGCGGCGATCGTCGAAGGCGCTTACGTGCTCTACCGCCGGGGGCGGGTCGATTCGGCGTACGCCCGCAACCTGGAACATGACGTGCCGCGCCTGCTCGAAGAAGCCCGCCACTATCTCGCCGACACAGCTCCCTGAGTCGCGGAGAGCCCCATGACTCAAGCGCCCTTTTTCTCGACGATGATGCACGCCCCGATGACGGTGGCCATGATCGCCCGCCACGGGATGCGGATCCACTCCAGGAGCCGCGTCATCACCTGCCGGCCGGGAGGGGACGAGGTCGCCACTTTCGCGGAGGTGTACCAAGGGGCGGCGCGGCTCGCACAGGCGCTCGGCCGTCTGGGAGTGGGAGTCGGCGACCGGGTCGCCACGCTGTGCTGGAACCACCGCTGGCATCTAGAGGCCTACCTGGCGGTGCCCTCCATGGGAGCAGTGCTCCACACGCTGAATCTGCGCCTTCACCCGGAACAGCTCGCCTACGTCATCCGTCACGCCGAAGACCGCGTCCTGATCGTCGACGCCGAACTCCTTTCCCTGCTTGCGCCCGTCGCCGAGGCCCTCGCCGGCGTGGAACACCTCGTGGTGGTGGGTGGGGATGGCGAGGTCCCCGCTTTGGGAGCGGCGACGCACCGCTACGAAGCGCTGCTGGCGGGGGAGCAACCCGTTTTTCCGGAGGTGGCGTTGGCGGAAACCTGGGGGGCGGCCATGTGCTACACCACCGGAACCACCGGCCACCCCAAAGGCGTGGTCTACAGCCACAAGACGATCTTCGTCCACACGCTGGCCTCCATGGCCCGCGACACTTTCGGCATCGGCCAGGACGACCGGATTCTCCTCCTGCCCCCCATGTTTCACGCCAATGCCTGGGGGCTCCCCTATACGGCTTGGTTCGCTGGGGCTGATCTGATTCTGCCCGGCCCCCATCTCAAAGCCACCGACATCCGCGGCCTGGTGGAGCGCTATCGCCCCACTTTCACCGCAATGGTGCCGACCCTGATCAACGATCTGCTCGCTCTGCACCGGGAATCGCCTCTGGACCTCTCTTCGCTGCGCGTCATCGTGTCCGGAGGTTCAGCGGTCGCGCCCGCCCTCATCGAACGGGTTCGAGACACGTGGGGGGTCCCCGTACTGCAGGGGTGGGGCATGACCGAGACGAGTCCCTTGTGCGCTCTTTCCGTCCCCCCGCGCGACGCCACCCCCGAGGAGGAAATCCATTGGCGATCCCTTGCCGGAAGACCGGTCCCGGGCATGCAGGTACGCATCGCCGACGAGGCGGACCTCCCGCTGCCGGAAGACGGGCGCACAGTGGGCCAGTTGCAACTGCGCGGTCCCTGGGTCACGGGGGGCTACTATCGGCACGAGGGAGAAAGCCCCCTCACCGCCGACGGTTGGCTGCGCACCGGCGACCTGGGAACCATCGACGAGCGAGGCTATGTACGGATCGTCGACCGCCTGAAAGACGTGATCAAGTCCGGCGGCGAGTGGATCTCCTCGGTGGACCTGGAAGCGGCGCTGCTGCGCCTGCCGGGCGTGGCGGAGGCGGCGGTCATCGCCGTCCCCGACCCGCGCTGGGAGGAGCGTCCCCTGGCGGTGGTGCGGCTGGAGGACCCGAGCGCCACCCCCGACATCCCCGCCTGGCGAGAAGCGCTGCGCAAGCAGGTGGCGAGTTTCTGGGTACCGGAATACTGGGCGGTGGTGGATGACCTGCCCAAGACCAGCGTGGGCAAGGTGGACAAGAAGGCGCTGCGGGCGATGCGCGACAGCGGACGCTTGCCGATCGCCGAGGTGCGCAACCGGAGGGACGCGGATGCGCCCGCTAGGCGGTGAACCCGCACAGCCGCCGCAGGGTGGCCCGGAACAGCTCGCGAGCGCGCTCGAGAGGCACGTCTTCGTCGAAGTACACCGCCGAGCGCAGGCCGATCATCAGCGCGTAGGCGATTTCCGCGAGGTCTTCGGCCGCGGCGCCGTCGCGCCGCTCGCAGCGCTCGAACAGTGCGCGCAGGTAGGCCTTGCAGCGGGCGTCGAAGTCCGCCTTGGTCACCCGCAGCACCTCGTCGTGGACCGCCGTCCCGAAACATTCCAGCATGAAGCCGATCTCGTCCCGGCTGCCGGAGGTCTCTCCAAACCACCACTCGGCAAGGAGGTCCACCTGGGCGCGCGGCGCCTGCTGGGAAATCTCCTCGAGGCGGCGCAAGAAGCGCACGGCGACGCGGGCGAAATACTGCTCGAGGATGTCGTCCTTGCCGCCGAAGTAGTAGAGCAGGTGGCTCGCCGACATCCCCGCCCCCTCGGCGATGTCCGCCAGGGTGGTCTTGACGTAACCCTTGCGGATCATGCAATCGTGCAGGGAGCGGAAAATCGCCCGCACCCGCGCTTCGGCGCGCGGGCCTCGCCCTCGGGGGGCACGGGCGGTGCTGGAGATCTCGCCTGCCATGGGCGCCCATCTTACGCCGCCCCATGCGCGCCGACAATCGCGGGAGGGGACGGGTGTTGACGCGCCGCTTCACCGGCGAGCAGCGGCTCTTCCGCCTGGCGTGCCGCCGCTTCCTGGCGCGGGAGATCGCCCCCCATATGGCCCGCTGGCGGGCGGTGGGGCGGGTGGACCGCGAGGCCTTCCGCCGCGCCGGGGAAGCGGGGCTGCTCTGCTTTTGGGCGGCGCCGGAACTGGGCGGCGCGGGACTCGCCGACTTCCGCTTCGACCAGGTGCTCATCGAGGAGACCCAGTCCGCCCTGTGCAGCGATTGGGGCGTCGCCCTCCACAACCGGGTGGCCGGCGGCTACCTCGAACGCCTCGCCACCCCGGCTCAGCAAAGCCGCTTCCTCCCCGGCTGCGTGGCGGGAACCACGATCCTGGCCCTCGCCCTCACCGAGCCCCAGGCGGGCAGCGACCTCTCGGCGCTGGAGACGAGAGCCCGGCCAGCGGCCGGCGGGCACTTCCTCCTCGACGGCCGCAAGACCTACATCAGCCACGGCGCCATCGCCGACCTGTTCGTCGTCGCGGCGCGCACCGATCCCGACGATCCCCGCCGGCTGGGACTTTTCCTCGTGGAGGGGGACCGCCCTGGCCTGGCGCGCGGGCGGCCCCTGGCCAAACTGGGACGGCACGCCCAGGACACTTGCGAACTGTTCTTCGACGGGGTACGAGTCCCGGCGGAAAACCTCCTCGGCGAGCTCCACCGCGGCCTGGAATACATCAAGGAACTGCTGCCGCTGGAGCGGCTGGTGGCCGCCGTGGAGGCCTTGGCGGCGGCGTGGAAGGCCCTGGCGCTCACCGTCGACTTCGCCCGGGAACGGCGGTTGTTCGGCCGCGCCCTGGCCGACTTCCAGAACACCCGCTTTCGGCTCGCCTCCTTGCGCGCCTCCCTCTCGGCGGCCCAGGTGTTCGTGGACGCCTGTGTGGCGGCATTCAACGACGGCCGCCTGGGCGATGCAGAGGCGGCGGAGGCGAAACTGCTCGCCACGGAATTGCTCTGTCAGACGGTGGACGAGGGAGTGCAACTCCACGGTGGAGCCGGCTACCTCGCGGAGAGCCCCATCTGCCAGCTCTACGCGGACGCCCGGGTCACCCGGATCTTCGCCGGCTCCTCCGAAGTCCTGAAGGAGCGGATCGCCCGGAACCTGTTTGCAACCCAACCTTTTCCCTTCGTCGAGACAGAAACATGACCTTGGCCATGAACCGTACGTTCCCTCATCGCGCCCGGCGAGCCTGGGCGGACAGGCCGGAGTGATGCCATGGGACCGCTGCACGGTTACCGCATTCTCGAACTGGCAGGCCTCGGCCCCTGCCCCATGGCGGGCATGCTGTTGGCCGACATGGGCGCGGAGGTCATCTGCGTCGATCGCGACCACAGGGTCGACCCCTACCTGGCCCGCGACATCAGCAGGCGCGGCAAGCAATCGATCATCCTCGACCTCAAGCAGCCGGCAGCGCGGGAGGTCTTTTTGCGCTTGGTGGACACCGCCGACGCGCTCATCGAGGGCTACCGCCCGGGGGTGATGGAACGGCTGGGCCTCGCCCCGGAGGTCTGCCTGGAGCGCAACCCACGGCTCGTCTACGGGCGCATGACCGGCTGGGGACAGAATGGGCCCCTGGCCACCAACGCCGGCCACGACATCAACTACATCGCCCTGGCCGGCGCGCTGCACGCCATGGGGCCCGCGGACGGCAAACCCGCCGTGCCCCTCAACGTGATCGGCGACTACGCCGGCGGCGCCCTCTTCCTGGTGGCCGGCGTGCTCGCCGCCCTCCTGGAACGGGGCCGCTCGGGGCGGGGCCAGGTGGTGGACGCGGCCATGGTCGACGGCATCGCCAACCTCATGTGGCCCTTTTTGAGCATGTACTACAGCGGTCGCTGGGATTTCTCCCGGCGGGGCGCCAACCTCCTCGACGGCGGCGCCCCCTTCTACGACACCTACGAGACCGCCGACGGCAAGTTTCTCGCCCTCGGCGCCATCGAGCCGCACTTTTTCGCCGAATTCCTGGAACGGGCCGGACTCGGCCCCGCCGAGCACCTGCTCGAGGCCCACGCCGATCCGAACCGCTGGCCACAACTCAAGGCCCAGATCGCCGACCTCTTCCGTCAGAAAACCCGCGACCAGTGGTGCGCGCTCCTCGAGGTGGGCGACGCCTGCGTCTCCCCGGTGCTGACCCTCCTCGAGGCCATGGACCACCCCCACACCCGCGCCCGGGACACCTACATCCAGGTGGACGACCTGTGCCAGCCCGCCCCGGCCCCACGCTTTTCCCGCACCCCGTCCCGAGTGCGCCACGGGGACCGCCCGCGGGGCGCCGACACTCTGGCGCTGTTGACCGCCCTGGGTTTTTCCCAACGGGAAATCGACGACCTCCTGGCGCGCGGCGCCGCGGCCGCCGCTGAGTCGGCAACGGCGAGCGAACGCGAGGCGGCCCGGTCGTAGCACGCCACCTGCTCCGCCGCCGTACAATGGCC
The DNA here is from genome assembly GCA_026005035.1 of Porticoccaceae bacterium. Lineage (GTDB taxonomy): Bacteria > Pseudomonadota > Gammaproteobacteria > Pseudomonadales > Porticoccaceae > BPKH01. The sequence continues at coordinate 258,486 of BPKH01000001.1, forward strand.
GGGGGCGCTTGGAGGAGGGCGCGGAAATGCCCTCTTCTTGCCACCGCCCCATCGCCCGTCAGCGAACCCGAGGAGGCAGGGTTGGACCAGGGAAAACGCCGGCGCCGCAGCGCCTCCCAACTCCAGGAGGCGATTCTCGCCGCTGCGGCCGCGGAATTCGGCAGCCGCGGCTATCGCAGGGCCACCACCGCGGCCATCGCCCGCCGGGCAGGGGTCACAGAAGCCCAGCTCTTCCGCCTCTTCGGCAGCAAGGCGGAGCTCTTTCAAAAGGCGGTTTTCGAACCCCTGGAGCGGCGCCTCGCCGCCTTCAACGAGGCGCATCTCAAGCCCGTCGAAGGGGGCGAGTTCGCAGCGGCGGCGCGCCGCTACGTGGCCGCGCTGATCGCCTTTCTGCGGGAAAACCGCGCCCTCTTCGCCCCCCTCATCGCCGCCGAAGCGGAAGAGGGGGTGCCCGGCGTGGCCGGCAGCGAAAGCCTCAAGGACTACTTCGACCGCAACGCCGCCCTGGTGGCCGAGCGGCTCGGCGCCCACGGACCGGAGCGCGCCGAACTGTTGGTGCGCATCTCCTTTGCCGCCGTGCTCGCCAACGTGTTGTTCGCAGACTGGCTCTTCCCCGCCCGCCTGGGCGGGCAGGCGCAGCTGGACGAGGCCATCGCCGCCTTCGTGCTGGAGGGCATCTCCCCCCTACAATGACACACCAGTGTTGTTGTATATAATCGAAGTGGGTTGATCCGACGCAACCCGCCGCGGGGTGCGGTCGGGCAAGATGGCAACGCCTGCGCGTTGCCACTATGCTTGATCGCATGGAAGACGGCTCGGCCGCGATGGGGCGGCGTTTTCGCGAGCAATCACACTGTTGGGGGTGACCATGATCAAAGACATGAACGACCTGGTGATCATCAGCGCGGATGATCACGTGTGCGAACCGCCGGATCTGTGGGAAAAGCACACGGTGGGCGAAGCGCGGGAGACCATGCCCCGCTTCTGCACCGACGAAAACGGCAAGAACTACTGGGAGTACATGGGCAAGAAGTACCCCTCGGTGGGCTTAAACGCCGTGGTGGGACGGCCCTTCGAAGAGTACGGCATGGAGCCGACCTCCCTCGCCGATCTGCGCAAGGGTTGCTACGACGTCCACGCGCGGATCGACGACATGGACGTCAACGGCATCGCCGCCTCACTGTGCTTCGGCAATTCCATCGCCTTCAATGGTCGGGTGTTCAACACCGCGCCCAACAAAAAGCACGCCCTCGCCCACATCCAGGCCTACAACGACTGGCAGATCGACGAGTGGTGCGCGGCCTATCCGGGGCGCTTCATTCCCCTGGCGATCCTGCCCCTGTGGGATCCGGAAGCGGCGGCGGCGGAGATCAAGCGGGTCTCGGACAAGGGCTGCCACTGCATCGCCATGACCGAAAACCCCACGGTGGCCGGCCTGCCCAGCATCCACAACGACTACTGGAAGCCCCTGTGGAAGGCGGTGGCCGATTACGACATGACCATCAACCTCCACATCGGCACGGGCAACCCGCAGCCCCACGCCTCCCTGGAAACCCCCATCGAGGCGTGGATCACCACCATGCCCATGTCGGTGGCGGTGGGGGCCGCCGACTGGCTCCACCTGAAGGCGCTCCAGGAGTACCCGAACATGCGCATCGTGCTCAACGAGAGTGGCATCGGGTGGATCCCCTACTTCCTCGAGCGGGCCGACTTCTCCAACTGGCGGCACAAGGTCTGGACCCATTCCATCTTCCAGGACCGCAAGCCGAGCGAGGTGTTCCGCGAGCACTTCCTGGTCTGTTTCGTGGACGACCACTTCGGCCTCAAAAACCTCGACGCCATCGGCGAGGACAACGTCGCCTACGAGTGCGACTACCCCCACTCCGACTCCCTGTGGCCCGAGGTGCCGGAGTACCTCTGGCCGTCGATCCAGCACCTCACCGAGGAGCAGATCGAAAAGATCACCCACCGCAACGCCATGCGCTTCTTCCGCTTCGATCCGTTCCGCCACCACAAGCGCGAGGAGCTCACGGTGGGCGCGCTGCGGGCGCGGGCCAAGGCGCGCGGCGTCGACACCACGCCGGTCTCCATGGGCGGATCGAAGCCCTTGGAAGGCGAAGTGCGGCCCGTGACCTCGGGCGACCTGATGCGGATGATGGCCGCCCACGCCGAGCGGGAGGCGGAGGCCAAGTCCGCCTGAAGAGCACCGCTGCGCGACAGCGAAAAGCCCGGCTCGCGCCGGGCTTTTTTTCGGTGGGTTGGACCCGAGGGCGACTTAGGCTACCGCCTCTTCGCCGACGATGGTCACCCGGTGCATCAAGCGGCCGGAATCGGGGGAGTAGGGGGCGGCGCGGTGGAGGCTCACCGTGTTGTCCCAGATGAGCAGATCCCCCACCTCCCAGGGATGGCTATAGACGTACTCGTCACGGGTGGCGAAGGCGTCGAGGCGCTCCAGGAGGGCGCGCCCCTCCTCGAGATCCATCCCCTCGATGTAGTCGGCGGAAACCCCGATCACCAGGGACTTGCGGCCCGACTTGTGGGTCCACACCAGGGGGTGGACCTTGGGCTCGTGCTCTTCCCAGCGGCGCCGCTGTTCCTCGCTGGCATCCGGGTAGACGCGGCGCTGCGAGGCGGCCATGGTGTGCACCACCCGCAGTTTTTCCAAGCGGCGCTGTTCCTCCTCCGGCAGGTCCTGAAAGGCGGCGAAGGTATTGGCCACCTCGGTGTTGCCCTCGCCGGTGGCGGGGATCCTGCGGGCGGTGAGGATGGACGCCCGGGAGGGCACGGGGTCCATGGCACCGTCGATGTGCCACAGGAGCGACCCCTTGAGGTATTCGGCGGCGCCCGGGTTGGTTTTGGGATCGAGGGAGATCTTGAAGATCTCCTGTCCGCCGAGGGACATCACCTCGCCCAGGGTGCGGGCGAACTGGAGCTGCTCCTCGTCGTTGAAGTGGATGCCGCGGATGATGAGCACGGCCCGCTCTTCGAGGAGGTCGCGGATCCGCTCGGCGTGGTCGCCGCGCAAAAACTCTTCCCGGGGCGCCCGCAGTTCGGTGCCCACCTTGGGCTTGAGATCGACGGTCTCGAGTGCCATGGTGATCCTCTACTTCGGTTTGAAGGAAACGCGGCCGCACGGCCGGCGAGGACCGTATTGTCCTCGACTTGGTGTTGAACAGCAATGTTGTGTCCTGGTTCCCCCCACCACCGCGAGGCGCATGGCGGGCAAGCACCGTAGCCCGGATGCAGGCGCGAAGCGCCGAAATCCGGGGTGAAGGCGGACCCCGGCGGCTTGGCCCGGGGGTTTCCCCGCCCCGGATTCCGCTTCGCTCCATCCGGGCTACGCTCGGGGACAGTGCTGGAACGGGTTTTTGCCCGACGGAACCGTCGGGCGGCTGCACCCGGCTAGGGCAACACCACCGTCGCCTTGGTCTCGGCGTTGGGCCCGCGCAGGGCCTCGAACTTTTCGGGCAGCGCCTCCAAGGGCACCTCGGAGGTCACCATGATCTTGGGATCGACGTGCCCCCGGTCGAGGCCGTCGACGACGTGGCGGAAATCGGCGAGGGTGTAACCCACTGGAAACTTCAACGTCACCGCCTTGAAGGCGGCGACGGCGGGAATCACCGGATCCGGAGCGATGCAAAAGCCCAAGGAGACCACCCGGCCGAACAGGCGCACGTGGGCGATCGCCTTTTGCAACAGGCCGGCCGCCCCCACGCACTCGAAGACCACGTCGGGAGGGCCGCCGAGGACCTCGCGCACCGCCTCCTCCTCTCCCTCACCGTAGCGCAGGAATGCGTCTGCACCGAACTGGAGCGCCAACTCGCGCCGGCGGTCCGAGCGGGAGATGGCGGCGATCCGCCCCGCCCCCGAGCGCCGCGCCCAGTAGAGGGTGGCGAGCGCCACGGTGCCACCGCCCATCACCAACACCCGCTCGCCGGGGCGAAGGCTCGCCTGGCGCACCCCGTACAGCCCCACCGCCAGGGGCTCCACCAGCGCACCGTCGGCCAGGGAGAGGTGGGCGGGCAATTTCACCGCCGAACCCTGGGGAACGCGCAAATACTCGCCGAACCCTCCCATCACCCCCGGGGCGTCCCGGCACAGGGTGAGGTTGCCCTCCCGGCAGGCCAGGCACGTAAGGCGCCCGCAGCCGGACGACGGCAGGGCGGTGATCCGATCGCCTACCCGGAACCCCTGCACGCCCTTCCCCAGGGCCACCACTTCACCGGCGTATTCGTGTCCGGGCACGGTGCCGGGGGGAAAGTCCCACGGTCCCCCCTTTGTCATGGTGAGATCGGTGCCGCAGATCCCGCAGCGGTGGATTCTCACCAAAAGCTCCCCCGGACCGGGAATCGGATCGGGTAACCGCTCGATGACCAGGGGCCGTCCCCCTCCCGGATAGACTGCGGCGCGCATCGGGCACCTCCCTAGACGATTTTCCCCACCTGCCAGTTTGGCGCTTCGCCGCCCGGCTCACCAGCGCCGCCGTCGCTGGGCGGCGCGCACCCGGCGCCGCAGGGCGGCCGCCCGCACCTCGGGGTGACCCGGGGAGTGTCCGGCGGCAGCAGGTCCCGCACTTCCCCCAGGGGCACCCGGTGGATCTTCGGGGTGGGCGCCTCGTCGGCGTCGTACCAGCGCCCGTAGAGGGTACCCTCGGTGAAGCCGCCCGGATCGAGCCAATTGGGCACGCCGGGGTCCTCCAGGGCCACCACGGCGTAGAGGCGGCCGTCCGAGGCCAGGTGCGCCTGGGCGCCGTTCAGGGAGGCAAAGCGGTAGACGTACTCGACGGCGTTGAAATAGGGGTCGTTGACCTGGATGTTCCAGTAGCGACAGCGCCTGGGCAGATCGCTTTCGATCACCAAGGCCTCGCCCGGCGCGAGCTGGAAACAGGCCGGCCAGTAGACCTGTTTGGCGAGGGCGCCCACGTAGCGCACCGGCTCGAAGACGTTGTAGCCGACGCGCTCGCGGATGCCGTTCTGCATGGCGAAGTAAAGCCCCGTCTTGCGGGCGGGAAAGTGCGCCATCTCGCCGATGCGGCGCAGGATCTCCGCCGCGTCCGGGCGCGGCTTGGGGGGCACCGGGTCCAGGCACTCGATGGTGAGCACCGGGTCGACCTCTCTTTCCCAGTCGTACATGCGCGCCCGCACCATCATGCCACCGGCCTGCGGGTCGATGGGCGCGTAGCGCCCCCGCCAGCCGCGCGGCCGCTCGGCGGCGAACAGCACCTCGAACTCCTCGCCCAGCGCCAGCTCGAGATCGGCGTCGTCCACCTCGCGATGGCCGTTGTCGCGGGGCAGCTCGTCCACCGTGCCGGACAGGAAGCGCTGGGTGGTGAAGCTCAGGATCCGACAGGTGCCGCGATTGCCCGCCACCCGGTAGCGCAGGTCGCCGCGGATGGGGCTCTGCCAGTAGATGTCATCGGGGTTGGGCTGCAGGGTGTAGACCGGATTCCACAACGGCGCCCAGTCGGGATGCTCGGGGGTGGCGTGGAAGTAGGCGAAGTAGCTGTAGGAGAAGCTCGCCAGGGTCTGGCGGGCGAGCTCGGCGGCGGCCGCCGGGTCGTCCGGATGCCAGAGCTCGCCGAGCCGCGCACAGGCGCCCTCCAGGGGGGCGAGCAACTCCACCAGATCGGGAATCTCCCGGGCCATGGGGCCTCCTCGGCGGGGCGGGCGAAACTAGATAGTATGCGCTATCTAACCGCCCGACAATGCCCTCATCCCCGCTGGCCGCCGTCCACCCGCAGCACGGCGCCGGTGATGAACGAAGAGGCCGGACTCGCCAGCAAGAGGAGCGCGGGGACGATCTCCTCGGGTCGTCCCGGCCGGCGCAGGGCGTTGGTGAAGCGATCGAGCACCGCCTCGTCCCGCCAATCGGGATGGGCCTCGGTGAGGAAGGGCCCGGCGGAGATGGCATTGACCCGCACCTTGGGCGCGTATTCCCGTGCCAGGGAGATGGTCATCTGGTTCAAGGCCGCCTTGGCGCCGCCGTAGGGCACCACCCCGGGCAGCGCCATCAGCGCCCCGGTGGAACTGACGTTGACGATCGCGCCGCCCTCCCCTTCCGCCATGCGGAGCGCCGCCTGGCTGGCCAGGCGGAAGGGCCCCTTGAAGTTCAGGTTGACCACCGCGTCGAAGATTTTTTCGCTCACCTCGTGGCTCGGGCAGGCCGGGGACATCCCGGCGTTGTTGACCAGGATGTCGAGCCGGCCGAAGGCCTCAAAGGTGCGCGCAAGCAGCGCATCGCACTCCTCCCAGCGGCCCACGTGGGCGGAGACGGCGAGCGCCCGGCGGCCCAGAGCGCGCACCTCCTCGGCCACGCGCTCGCAGTTTTCCAGCTTGCGACTGGCGATCACCACGTCGGCGCCCCGCTCGGCCAGGGCGAGCACCATCTGCCGGCCCAACCCCCGAGAGCCCCCGGTCACCAGGGCGACGCGGCCGCGAAAGTCGAACAGGGGATCCACCCGTCAGTCCTCCAACAGGTGGCCCCACTTGCGCTTGGCCTCTTCCAGGCGAGTGGGGTTGTGGTCGGTGGGGAAGAGGCCGGGCGCGGGGGTGGCGGTCTTGAGAAACGCCTTGGCCACCTGCACCTGGTGGACCTCGGTGGGGCCGTCGGCCACCGCCAGTGCCGGGGCGCCGGCCCACATCTTGGCGAGGGGCGTCTCCTGGGTGACCCCGAGGGCGCCGTGGAGGTGGACGGCGCGCCGGGCGATGTCGAAAAAGACCTTGCCGAGTTGCGCCTTGCACATGGCGATGTGGGTGCGCGCGGCGCCGTGGGGCTGGGTGTCGATGATCCAGGCGGTCTTGAGCACCAGCAGGCGGAACTGCTCGAGCTCGATGATGGAGTCGGCGATGTCGAGCTGCACCGCCTGGTGGTCGCCGAGCAGTTTGCCCTTGGTGCGCCGGGACACGGCCCGCTCGAGCATCATCTCGATGGCCCGCTGCAAGAGGCCCACGGTGCGCATGCAGTGGTGGATGCGCCCACCCCCGAGGCGCGCCTGGGCCACCTTGAAGGCCTGTCCCGGCTCGCCGAGCATGGCATCGAGCGGCACCCGCACCCTGTTGTAGCGCACGTAGCCGGAGGCGGCGTCGGAGCCGTCGCGGTTGTCGAGCAGAAGCGGCGCGTTGCGGATGATCTCGATGCCGGGCGTGTCGGCGTCCACCAAGAACATCGACATCCGCTCGTGGGGGCGGTTCTGCGGATGGGTCACCGCCATGACGATGAAAAAGGAGGCGTAGCGGGCGTTGGACGAAAACCACTTCTCCCCGTCGATCACCCACTCGTCCCCCTCGCGCCAAGCCCGGCAGGTGAACTCCAGGGGGTCCGCCCCCGCCTGGGGCTCGGTCATCGAAAAGCAGGAGACGATCTCCCCGTCGAGCAGGGGTTGCAGGTACTTTTTCTTCTGCTCCTCGGTGCCGAACATGGCCAGGATTTCGGCGTTGCCCGAGTCGGGCGCCTGGCAGCCGAACACCGTGGGCGCCCAACTGGAGCGGCCGATGATCTCGTTCATCAGCGCGAGCTTCACCTGTCCGTAGCCCTTGCCGCCGAGTTCCGGCCCGAGGTGGCAGGCCCACAGGCCGCGCTTTTTCACCTCTTCCTGGAGCGGCTTGACGATGCGCCGCGCCTTGGTGTTCTTCATGTCGTACATGTCGCTCGCGCTGGGGAAGAGCACGTCCAAAAGCTCGCACTCCTCGCGCACGAATTTGTTCATCCAGTCGAGTTTTTCCTGGAATTCGGGCTCCACACTGAAATCGATCATGGTCGGGTCCTCAGGGGGTGAAAAGGGGAGTTCATCCGAAACGGCGCACGATTTCTGCGGCTTGCGCAAAGCAGTCGGCGACGATGCCGGCGAAGAATTCTCCCGTTTTGGCGTCCAGTTTGCCGGCGTGGGCCTGGGCCACCTTGTATTCCATGATGCACCCGGCCTTGAAGCGGGCGAGCACCAGGTAGTAGTCGAATTGGGAGAGGTCGCGATTGGTGCCACCCGCGTAGTAGCGCATCAATTCTTGGCGCGTCGGCCAGTGGCTGACGTCGTTGAGGGAAGAGCTGGGGGCATCCGGCATCCGCTCGTCCCGCAGGCCGCCGAGAAACCAGGCCAGGTCCAAAAGGGGGTCGCCGATGGTGGACAGCTCCCAGTCGATCAGCGCCTTCACCCGGCAGGGGATGCGGTGGTCGAAGATCATGTTGGGCGTGCCCACGTCTCCGTGCAGGATGCCCACCTGGTAGTCGCGGGGGACGTGGTGGCGCAACCAGCGCTCCACCAGCTCGTAACCGGGCAGCTCCCGCCCCGGGTAGCCGTACTTTTCCTTGTAGGAAGCCAACTGCTTGGCCCAGCGGTCCACCTGCCGCTCGAGGAAGTTCTCGGGGCGGCCGAAGTCGGCCAAGCCCACCGCCCGGTAGTCCACGTTGGCCAGGGCAACCAAGGCGTCCACCACCGCGTAGGGCACCCGGTAGCCGCAGGGCGGTCCGTCGAAGGGCGGCGGGTAGGTGGTCACGCCGTCGACGATCTTGGCCGACCAGCCCTCCACCCGCGCCATCACGTAGAAGGGCGCGCCGATCACCGCCGGGTCGTCGCAGACCCCGTACACCTTGGGGTGGGGGACGTCGGTGCCCTCCAGGGCGGCGAGCACCCGCGCCTCGCGCAGCACGGTGCGCTCGCTGCCGGGCGGGGGCACCACCGGGGGACGGCGCAAGACCATGGGCACGCCGCCCCGATCGAGGGCGATCACGGCGTTCGAGTAGCCGCCGGAGATCAGTTCCACGGCGAGGGGTCCGTCCCCCAGTTCCGGCACGTGGTCGTCGAGCCAAGCGGTGAGGCGGGGGATGTCCACCAGCTCGGCGAGGTTGTGTTTAAGTCCCATCGGGTTCCATTCTCCCTTTCAGGTGGATCTCCAGGCGCCCGCGCAGGTCGCGCAGCCGCGCCACCAGTTGTTCGCATTCGCCGGCGAGGGAGCAGGTCCAGCAGCTCCCGGGCGCGGGCCAGGGCGGCGGCGTCCGCCGCCCGCTTGCGGGCGATGCCGGCGGGGGTGGGGCGATACAGGGGGGCCCGCTTGTGGTCCGGATTGGGGACGGCGTCGACGAGCCCCGCGGCCAGCAACGCATTGGCCGCGCGCTGGATCACCTGGCGGGGATGGCCGAGACTGCGGCCGATCTGGGGCACGGTGGGGGGCCGGCGCGCCTCCACCACCGCGGTGAGCACCGCCAACTGCATGGGCGACAGGCCACTCTCCCGGGCCACCCCGGAGAACAGGCTGCGCAGCCGGCCGCCGAGGCGCAAGAGCTCGTCGGTCAGATCCATGACGGGGTGGCGGGGCGGCAGCTCGGGCGCAGTCATGGGACCATGGTGACATTTTGGAACTTTGATGTCAATATCCAGCGGTACCCCGCCGCGGCGGGGCGAAGGGTCAATCGTCGAAGGGGGTGAGGATGGCGCGCGTGTTCCCCGGTTGGTGGCAAGTGGGCGTGGCCCTGCTGCTCAATGCAGCCAGTTCCGCGAGCATCTTCACCGCCTACAGCGTCATCGCCGTGCCCCTGGAGGCGGAGTTCCAACCCGGGCGGGCGCTCCTCATGATGGGCATCACCGCCGCCAACCTGGCGGCCGGACTGCTCGCCCCCTTGGGCGGCGCGGCCATCGACCGCTTTTCGGTGCGCCGACTGATGGGCGCCGGCTGCGCCATCCTGGGCGGCGGTTTTTGGCTCCTCTCCCTGACCAGTTCCATGGCCCAAGTGGTGGCGGTGTACGTGCTGCTGGCGGTGGGCGCCGTGTTTACCGGGCCCATGGCCTCCGCGGCGCTGCTCGCCCGCTGGTTCGAGCGCCACCGCGGACTGGCCATGAGCCTGGCGGCAGCCGGCGGCGCCCTGGGCGGGCTGCTCATTCCGCCCCTCCTCCAGGCGCTCATCGAATTGCTGGATTGGCGGGCCGCCCTGCGCGCCTACGGGCTCGGGCTGTTTTTGATCACCGCCCCCGCCACCTGGCTGTGGGTGCGCGACCACCCGCGCCTGCTCGGCCTTCACCCCGACGGGGCGGCGCCCTCGAGCCCCACCCTAACTGCGCCCAGCGCCGGCATCGGCTGGCGGGATCTCGCCACCGACGGCCGCTTCTGGCTGGTGGCGGGGGTGTTGGGGATCCTGTTGGGCGCTCCGGTGGGGCTTCTGAGCAACCTGGTGCCCTTCGCTCTGGAAAAGGGTCTCACCCCCGCCGAGGGCGCCCTGCTCTTGTCGGTGTTTTCCGCGGCCAATTTCGCCGGCAAACTGCTCGCCGGTCCGGCCGCCGACCGCATGGGGCAGCGCGCCCTCCTCGCGCTCCTCCTGGTGACCCTGGCGGCGAGCCTGAGCGCTCTGGTGCCGGTGGCCGCTCTTGCGCCCACCGCGGCGGTGATCGCCCTGGTGGGCATGGCCCAGGGGGCCGTGGTGCCCCTGTGGAGCCTCATCCTCGCCGAGCTCTACGGCCCAGGGGCGATGGGCCGGGCGATGGGGCTGATGTCGTTGGCCATCATGCCTTTCACCCTGGCCGCCCCGCCCCTCTTCGGGCTCGGCCACGACCTGACCGGCAGCTACGCCCTCGCCCTCTCCTCGGGTGCCGCGCTGCTCCTCGCCGCCCTCCCCGTGGTGGCGGTGCTGCGCCCGGCGCCGGCGCCCACCGCCTGAGAGTTGTCCACGGCTGCAGCCCCTCTTGGCCGCCCCCGCAGCGAGGGAGGGCGCAGCCGCCCCCACCATTGCCCCAAGGCAGCGCGCGCCGTACCCTGAAAGGCCTTGCGAGCGGAGGCGACCATGGCCCAAGCAGAGCGCTCCGAAGGTCCGGTTCTCGACACCAGCGACGTCGACCGCTGGATCGGCAAGCGAGTGGTGTTCGCCGAGTTCTGGGACCCGTGCAGCGCCACCGACATCCGCCGCTGGGTTCAGGCCATGGACTACCCGAACCCCATCCACTGGGACGAGGAGTTCGCCCGCGCCTCCAAGTTCGGCGGCATCGTCGCTCCCCAGAGTTTCACCGTGGCCATGGATTACGGCCACGGCTGCCACCCCTCCTGTGTGGGCAAGATCCCCGGCTCCCACCTCATCTTCGCCGGCGAGGAGTGGTGGTTCTACGGCAGCCTCATCCGCCCCGGCGACAAGCTCACCCAGGAGCGCTACTTCGTGGGCTACAAGATCCGGGAAACCGAGTTCGCCGGCCCCACCATGTTCGCCGACGGGGACACCTATCACTACAACCAGCACGGCGCGCTGGTGGCCAAGGAGCGCGCCACCTCCATCCGCTACCTGCGCGAGGAGGCGGCGCGGCGGGGGGTCTACCGCCGGGACCGGCGCACGCCCAAGACCTGGACCGCCGAAGAGCTGGCGGAGATCGCCCGGGCGCGCCACCAGTGGATCCTCTCCAATCGCGAGGGCGTCTCGCCGCGCTTTTCCCAGGTGCAGGTGGGAGACCGGCTGCCGCGCCGGGTGCTCGGCCCCCACACCAAGGTCACCTTCGCCCTGGAATGCCGCGCCCACCGCCAGAACGTGTGGGGCACCTGGCGCTGGAATCCACCACCGGGGGTGGTGGATCCGGCCACCGAGGACGCCGGCTTCGCTCCGGACATGACCTACGACTTCGCGGCGCGCAAGATCGATCCCCGGCTCGGCGACGGGCTGTTCCACGGCCCCTCCTCGGGGCACATCGACGAACAGAAGGCGGAAAAAGTGGGCATGGGGGGTGCGTACGGCTATGGCTCGTCCATGAACGCCTGGCACCTCGACACCATCGCCTACTGGGCGGGCCACGACGGCTACATCTGGCACTCCAAAACCCAGTTCCGCAGCCCGGCCTTCGAGGGGGACGTCACCTGGGTGGACGGCGAAGTGGTGGAGAAAATCCCCGACTCGCCCTGGGGCGTGCCAGTGGTGCGGGTGGAGACCCGCATGACCAACCAGAACGGCGAACTGATCCTCAAGGGCAGTGCCGAGGTCCAGCTGCCGCCCTGATCCGGCGCGGCGGGAATACCGTCGCTTGGACGGAGCGAAGCGAAATCCGGGGAATTCCCACCCGACGATCGGCGCACCCCTCTTCCCCCGGACTCCGGCGCTTTGCGCCTCCATCCGGGCTACAAGCCCGGGTTGAAAGCTCCGCAGCCCGGATGGAGCGAAGCGAAATCCGGGGCGCAAGTGAACCAAAGCGGGCCCTTGCCAAAGTGTTGCGGGCCGGCGATGATCCCTTGGCCGTGCCGGCTGCCGGCGAGGATTCGCCCATGAAGTTCGCCTTTCCCCTGCCCCATCTCGTGGAACTCAAGGAGACGCCCGCCTGGGAGCGGCAGGTCACCGGCCCCCAGATGGCCTATCTCGCCCGCGAGGCGGAACGCTTGGGCTACGACATGATCGCGGTGCCCGAGCACTTCATCATCCCCCGGGCGCACGTGCCCCTGTCGGGCGCCCACTACTTCCACGCCGCCGCGGCCCAGGGCTTTTTCGCCGGCGCCACCGAGCGGATCCGGATCAACTCCTGCATCGCCATCCTGCCGCTCCAGCATCCCGTCGTCACCGCCAAGGCGCTCGCCACCGTGGACTGGCTGTCGGGGGGACGAGTGATGGCCACCTTCGGGGTGGGCTGGCTGGAGGGAGAATTCCAACTGCTGGGGGTGCCCTTTTCCGAGCGGGGCCGGCGGGCCGACGAATACCTGGCGGCGATCCTCGAGCTTTGGACCTCCGACGACCCCCAGTTCGAGGGCCGCTACGTCTCCTTCCGCGACGTCGCCTTCGCGCCCCGCCCGGTGCAGAAACCCCACCCTCCCATCTGGCTCGGCGGCGACGCCGACCCCGTGCTGCGCCGGGCGGCCAAGTATGCGAGCGGCTGGTGGCCCTTCCTCACGCCCCCCGAGCGGCTGGCCGAGCGGATCGACTTCATCAAGTCGCAGCCGGAATTCCGCGGCGAGCCGTTCGAAGTGATGTACGGCCTGTCCACCGAGCGGCTCGGCGAGGGGCACGTGGTGCGCGACGTGGCCCGCGCCCGGCCGGGCCAGAGCAAACAGGCGATCATCGACCGCCTGGGGTGGTTCAAGGAGCAGGGCGTGACCATGACCTCGGTGCCCACACCTCCCTGCCGCGACCTGGAAGAGTGCCTCGACTACGCCCGCTTCGTCATCGAGGAGATCAAGCCCGCCCTCCAGTAGGAGACTCACCAGGCCGAGCGCCCGGCGACAAAGCGCTCCACCGCTCGCTCGACCCAAGCGCGGCGCTCGGCGGCCGTCACCCGCCGGCCGGTCTCCAACACCTCCAGGTACCAGCCCCGCAGCAGGGCGATGAACTGATCGGCCGCCCCGTGGGGATCGCGGCAGGGCATGCCATCGCGCGCGGCGCACTGGGCGAGAAACGCCGCGATGCGCTCCACCCCGCGGGCGTTGCGCGCCGCCGCGGCGGCGGCGAGCTCCGGAAACTGGTGCGCCTCGCTGCACAAGAGACGCTCCACCCCCCGCACCTCTTCCCGAAGGGCGAAGGCGAGCATGGCGTCGGCGTAGCGCACGAGCCCCTCCTCCAAACGCAGGGGAGCCCCCCCGGAGGCGGCGAGGGGCGCGGCCGGCCGGGAGCGGGCCATCTGCCGGTCGAGGACCGCCCGAAAAAGGGCCGCCTTGTCCGGATAACGGCGGTAGAGGGTGGTCTTGGAAATGCCCGCGCGGGCGACGATCCGGCTCAAGGAGGCCCCACCGTAGCCCCGCGCCAGAAATTCCTCGAGGGCGGCGGCCAAGATCGCCCGCTCCCGCCCCGCCACCTCGTCCCGCCTCGGGCGCCCCCGCCGCCGCGTGCCGCCGGCCACCGCCAATCCCCTTGCCTTTGATACGACATCGTACTATAACAGGCCGGCAACCTCCTCGGAGCCGACGCCGTGCCCGTGCAACTGGCCGCCTTCTTGCGCACCACCCTTCCCCTGGGCCTCGATTCCCTTGCCGACTACGACAGCGGCCGCTACCACTCGGTTTGGCTGCCCGACCACATGGTCAGTTTCTGGCCCGACTCCATCTGGACGCCCGAATTCACCGACCTGGCCACGGCATCCCCCTCGCCCCACCGCCACCTGGACGCCCTCGCCGTGGCGGGCGCCGCCGCGGTGCTCACGGAGCGGGTGCAACTGGCCACCGCCGTGGTGGACACGGTCCGCCGCCACCCGGCCATGCTCGCCCAGACGGCGCTCACCCTCTCCCACCTCTCCAAGGGTCGCTTCACCCTCGGTCTCGGCTCCGGAGAGACGGAGAACACCGTGCCCTACGGTTTCGACTTCACCAAGCCGGTGAGCCGCTTCGAGGAGGCGCTCCAGGTGATCAAGCTCCTCTGGGAAAGCCGCGGGCCGGTGGATTTCGAGGGCCGCTTTTTTCACCTGCACCGGGCGCGGCTCGACACCGAGCCCTTCGCCGGTCGCTTTCCGCCCATCTGGATCGGCGGCAGCGGCCCGCGCATGCTGAAAATCATCGGCCGCCACGCCGACGGCTGGTGGCCCGCCGGCGCCTGGACCCCCGACGACTACGGCGCCAAACTCTCCGCCATCCGCGCTGCGGCCCGGGACGCGGGACGCGATCCCGACGCCATCACCCCCGCCGCCATCCTCACCTGCCTGATCGGCGACGCCCGGGAGCTCGAGGAGATGCTGCGCGCTCCCCTGGTGCGGGCCTGGATTCTCCAGATCTCCGCGCGCGACCTCGCCCCCTTCGGCTTCGAGCACCCCATGGGGCCGGACTGGCGCGGCTACCAGGACATCGACCCCGCCGTGCTCACCCGCGAGCGGATCCTGGAGCTAGTCGAGCGCGTGGACCCCCAGGCGATCCTGGCGGTGCTGCCCCACGGCACCCCCCGCCAGGTGGCCGAGCGGGTCAAAGGCTACGTGGACGCGGGATTGCGGGTGGTGAAACTGCTCGACTACGGCGGCATGGCGGGGCTCAAGTTCGCCGCCGCTTCCCCCGCCAAGGTGCGGGCGGCCGAAGACGAACTCCTGCGCCTGTGTGGAGCCTGAAACCATGGCCGACGACGGCATCCTGAGCGCGGCCCGCCTGCTGGAGGCGGCGGCGAGCGAAACCGGCCTCGACGACTGGGGCGACCCCACCTTCCCCGAGCGTTTCGCGCTGGCCGCCGAGAAAGCTCGCCGGATTGGGTCTGGACGCCGGCGGCCGGCAGCGCGCCGCCGAGGTGTGCCACTGGCTGCTCACCTACCGGCTGCGCTTCTTCGACGACCACAAGACCCACGAGGGAATCGACCGCGAGCCCATCGAGCGGCCGCTGGTGGTGACCGGCGAGCCGCGCTCCGGCACCACCCTGGCCCACGCCCTGCTGGCGGTGGATCCCGACGCCCGCCCCCTGCGCTTCTGGGAGGTGATGTACCCCTCGCCGCCGCCGGGCCTCGCCGCCCCCGACGACCGCCGGCGGGTGCGCGCCGATGCCGATTGGCTGGACATCAACGCCATGGCGCCCGAGTGGCTCAAGATCCACCCCTACAACGACATGCTCGGCAACGGCCTGCCCGAGTGCGAGCGCACCTGGGCCTTCGACTTCCGGGTGATGACCCCCACCGCTTGGTGGCGCGCCCCCATCGGCATGTTCGTCGGCGGACTGCCGGTGGACGAAGCCGCCATGTACCGCATCCACCGCATGATGCTCCAGCACTGCCAGTATGGCCGACCGCGCAAGCGGTGGGCCCTCAAGGGTTTCCACGGCCCGCGGCTAGCGACCTTCTTCGCCACCTATCCGGACGTGCGCATCCTCTGGATCCACCGCGATCCCCTCCAGGTGGCGGCGTCGCGGGTGGCCATGGCCATCGCCCTCACCCGCGCCTTTTCGGGGCGCCGGCCGGTGGATGAAGAGGCCATCGCCGCCACCCATCTGGCCGCCACCCGGGCGAGCATCCGCCAGACCCTGGACAACCCCCTGGTCTCGGACCCGCGCATCCACCACGTGCGCTATCCCGACTTCGTCGCCGACCCGGTGGGCACCCTGGCCGACTTCTACGCCTTCGCCGGGGTGCCCTTCACCCCCGCCGCCGAGCGGGCCATGCGCCACTACCTGGAGGCCAACCGCGGCGACCGCTACGGCAAGTTCGTCTACTCCGTGGAAAGGCTCGGCGCGGACCTCGCCGAACTGGAGCGGGAGTTCGAGCCCTACCGAGCGCGCTTCGGGCTCGAGCCCGAGCGCCGCGGCCGCACCTAAGCATGCACCCGCGAATTTCCATCCACGGCATCTGCTTCCAGGGCGAACCCTACGAGCGCCTGGGGGCTCTCTGGCGCGCCCTGGGGGCACAGAGGGTCAGCCTCCTCGGCCCCCAGCTCGCCGCCGAGGGGATCGACGCGGCCCGCGCCGCCCTGGCGGGCGGGCCCTTCGCCGTCGAGAACGTGGTCCAGCCGCTGCTCGCCGGGCCGCTGCCCGCCGACCCGGCGCACTGGGAGGAACCCCGCGCACGCCTCGCCGCAGTGGTCGAGGACGCCGCGCGCCTCGGCGCCCGCTCGGTCTACGTGACCACCGGCGGCCACGGCCCCGGCACCTGGGAGGAAAACGCCGCGCGCTTCGCCGCGCTGATCTCCCCCGTCGCCGCGCGCGCGCGCGACCTCGGCGTCGCCCTGGCCGTCGAAAACGCCCCCTTCCACAACGCCGACATCCACATCGCCCACAGCCTGCGGGACGCCCTGGCGCTGGCCGAGCTCGCCGATCTCCACCTGTGCATCGACCTCTTCGGCTGCTGGTTCGAGGCCGACCTCAGGCGCACCCTGGAGCGCGCCCTGCCGCGCTGCGCACTGGTGCAGGTGAGCGACTACGTCTTCGGCGACCGCGCACCCGCGGCCCGGGCGGTGCCGGGGGACGGCCAGATCCCCCTGTTGCGCCTGCTCGACTGGATCCTGGCCGCCGGCTATGAGGGCGCCTTCGATCTCGAGCTCTTCGGCCCGCGCATCGAGGCCGAGGGAAGGCTCGCCGCCGTGGGGCGGGCCGCCGATCGACTGGGGGAGATGCTGGTGCGGCTCGGTGCCTGAACGACTTTGCCGCCAACACCGGGAGGAATGACGACCATGGCCTACGGCGACGCTTCCTGTGATGCCGCCCTGCGGGAAGCCTGGCGGACCTTCTGTCGGCGCCTCGAGGAGGCGGGCGAGCGGGTCTTCAAGGACTACAATCCGCCCCTTCCCCAACACCGCGCCGACGGCTTTCGCTTCCTCACCCAGAACCTGGGCCAGGCCTTTCAGCTCGCCCTCGAGACCCGCGACCCGCGCTACCCCGAGATCCACGCCTTCGTCACCCCCTACTGCAAACTCGGCGCCGACTGCGCCGACTTCGTCTACCAGCAGGCATGGATCTCCGGCGACGCCGTCTACCGGGTGAGCGGAAACCGCGGCACCTGCCGCTTCCTCAACTTCACCGTCCAAGGGGAGCGCCCGGACAGGATCCCGGGCACCGACGCGCCCAGTCTCCACGAGCCCTTCGGCGACCTCCCCGAGGCCAACCTGTTCGGCCACCAACTGGAGACCGCCTGGGACGGCAGCTTCGAGCTCTACATCGGCGGCGAACCCCGCGGCCCCAACTGGCTGCCTACCACCCCCAAGAGCCGCAAGCTGTTCATCCGCCAAGGCTTCGATCGCTGGGACGAGGAGCCGGCGAGCCTGCGCATCGAGCGGATCGACATGGCCGAACCGCGCCCCCTGCCCACCCCGGAGGCACTGGTGGAGGCGATGGACTGGGCCGGGCGCTTTCTGCTCGGCATGATGGACGACTGGCCCGACCACCCGATCCGCCACAGCCCCGCCGTCGATCCCACCGTGGTCAACGCCTTCCCGGAAGCGGTGGCCGACTCGGCGGAGGATCGCAAGCGGGGCCGCGCCGCCGCCAATCTCTACTGGGAGCTTGCCCCCGACCAAGCGCTGATCGTCGAGTTCGAGGCGGGACGGGACTTCTGGATGGTCACCAACATGGGGCCCTTCATGACCTCCATGGACTACCTCTATCGCCCGGTGAGCTACACCCCCGCCCGCACCGCCGTGGACCCGGACGGCCGGGTCCGCCTGGTGCTCGCCCACCGCGACCCGGGTGTTGCCAATTGGCTCGACACCCAGGGCTTCGTCTGCGGCCACCTCACCTTCCGCAGCCTCCTGTCGGGGTCGGTGCCCCGCTTCGCCACCCGCACGGTACCCCTGGGGGCGCTGTTCGACGCCCTGCCGGCGGAAACCCGCCGCTGCACGCCCGAGGAGCGGCGGGCGGAAATGTGGCGCCGCTTCCGCGCCATCCGCCGCCGCTATCGGCTCTGAGTCCGAGCAACGGCGAGTTGCGGCGCGAATTTGTCCCTCCTTGACAACAAATTGACAGGCCACGGGTGGGCCACCATAATCCGGGCGGCCGCCGTTTGCCGAGGGGTCCCTACCCGCCCCTCGCCGACCGGCGGCGTGCTCACCACTCACGCAAGAGGGGGAAACACCATGACTCCGAAGTTCCGCAAGAAGCTTCTTGCGGCCAGCCTCCTGGCCGCCAGCGGCGCCGCCGGCCTGCCGGCCCTGGCCCAATCCCAGAGCGGCTCGGCCGTGATGGCGCTCGAGGAGATCGTCGTCACCGCCCGGCGCCGGGAAGAAACGCTCCAGGACGTGCCCATCACCGTCAACGCCGTCACCGGCGACCAGGTGGAACAGCTCAACCTGCGCAAGTTTGAAGACCTGCAAGGCTTGGTGGCCGGCCTGACGCTCCAGGAAGACACCATCGCCGCCAACGCCTCGGTGCGCGGCGTGCGCTTCGACACCTTCGCGAGCGGCAACAACCCCACCGTCGAGTTCTATCTGAACGACGCGCCCATCTCCTCGCTCTCCGTGATGCAAGCGCTGTTCGACATCGGCCAGGTGGAAGTGCTGCGCGGTCCCCAGGGCACCCTGCGCGGCCGCGCCTCGCCGTCGGGCTCCATCACCATCACCACCCGCGATCCCGCGTTGAACGAGTTCGGCGGCTACGTGGACGCCACCGCCACCGACATCGACGGCCGCAACCTGCGCGGTGCGGTGAACGTGCCGGTGGTCGAGGACATGCTGGCCCTGCGCTTCGCCGGCTTCGTGGAGGAGAACGAACTCAACCGGGTGAAGAGCGCCTACACCGGCGACGAGTCCAAGTACGAAGGCGACGGCTACCGGGTGAGCGCCCTCTTCGAGCCGCTGGACACCCTGACCTTCAAGGCCATGTACCAGCGGGTCAAGCCCGACCGCACCATCTACTTTCCCAATGAGTCGGCCGAGATCGTCGACCCCGACCACGTGCCCCAGTTCCCGGAAGCGCTGCGCCGGCGGATCACCGCCGACGATCGCCTGAGCGTGATGGACGTGCCCGAGGAGGCCAAGCACGACCTCGAGGCGTTCAACTTCCGCACCACCTGGGAATTCTCCGGCCAGGAGCTCCACTACGTCTACCAGGAGACCGAGGAGAAGGTCGACCGCGTCACCCTGTTCGACGGCGGCGACATGACCAACGCCATCTACCCGGGCTTCGGCTCTCCCTTCGCCACGGCGGACGCCTGGCAGGGCGCGGCCCTCGCCCAGGAGCTCCACACCAAGACCGAAAACGAAAGCCACGAGATCCGGCTGCAGTCGGCGGAACCCCTGTTCGACCGGCTCGACTACATCGTCGGCTACTTCTACCGGCAGACCAAGCCGGGCAGCGACCTGCAACTGCCCACGCCGCTCGCCATCTTCTTCCCCACCGGGCAGCCGGCGCCCTTCAACTACGTGGGCCCCGTGGCCTATGCGGTCAACTACACGCCCATCTTCTCGGGCGGCGTCGAGGAAGAGGACTCTTTCTTCGTCAACCTGACCTACGCCCTCACCGAGGCCACCGAGATCTCCGGGGGCGTGCGCCGCATCGACTTCAAGCAAAAGCGCGACCTCAACGTCGGCGGCGTGACTCTGGTGGGTGCGGGTTCGCCCTTCGACGACGGCCGCGCCGATTGGGACACCACCATCGGGACGCTGTCGCTCAAGCACAACTTCAGCGACGACCTGATGGCCTACTTCACCTACGGTGAGTCCTGGCGTCCGGGCATCAGCGCGGTGGGCGACTTCAGCCTGCTCAAGTCGGAGCTCCAGGAGCAGTTCACCACCCTGGATCCCGAGGAGTCGGAGTCCTATGAGATCGGCCTGCGCTCGAGCTGGCTCGACCAGCGCCTCAGGCTCAACATCTCCGCCTACTACCAGGAGTTCGACAACTATCCCTACCGCTCCGGGGGCGACGGCATCTACTACGTCTCCTACGCCGCGGTGCGCGACAGCCAGGGCAACGTGATCGGACTGTCCCCCGAGGTGCGCCAGCACAACTTCGTCGCCGCGGTGCCCGTGGAGGTGCGCGGCGTCGAGGTGGAGGCCACCTTCCAGGCGGCCGACAACTGGGACGTCGGGGTGCTCTACAGCTATGCCAAGGGCGAGATCGACGACGGCTTCGTGCCCTGCAACGACTACCTGCCCCACGACGGGATCCCCGACGCGGCGGGCGCGGTGCCGACCCTCGCCGACATCCAGGCGGCCGCCGGCGCGGACAACCTGACCGGCTGCGAGGCCGACTTCCGGGCCAACTTCGCGCCGCTGTGGACCACCACCCTGACCTCGGAATACCGGCTCATGCTGGGCGACCTGGAGTCCTTCGCCCGGGGTCTGTGGACCTTCTACGGCAAGTCGAAGAACGATCCCACCAACCCCGTGGACGACGTGGACGCCTACAACATCCTCAACCTCTACCTGGGCATCCGCGATCCCGAGGGCACCTGGGAAGCCATGGTCTACGGCAAGAACCTCTTCGACACCACCCGGGTGTTGAGCCGCAACCGCTCGCCGGGCGCGGTCAACTTCACCGGCGTCGACGCCGTGGCCGGGGCCGCGGTGCCCGAGTTGAGCGGCACGGTAATCTCCGACTACCGGGAAATCCGCCTGACCGCACCCCAGGAGTTCGGCATCAACGTGCGCTACAACTTCTGAGGTTCCAGGGGTCCCTGAAACCGGGCGGGGCGACCCGCCCGGTTTTTTTGTGCCTTGTTCCGGCTGCCGCCGCGGCCTACCCTACGGAGCAAAGGAGGATGCCCATGGATCCGACCCACTCCCAGGCGCTGCGCGAACTCCTCGACCGGCAGGCCATCTGGCAGGTCCTGCAGCGCCTCGCCCGGGGCCTCGATCGGCTGGATGTCGAGCTGGTGCGCAGCTGCTATTTCGACGACGCCGTCGACGACCACGGCCACTACGTGGGCGATCCCGACGGCTTCATCGCCTGGGCCAACGAAACCGCCCGCCAATTCCGCTGGACCCACCACGCCCTCACCACCCACAACTGCGAGCTCGCCGGCGACGACGCCTACTGCGAGACCTATTTCCTCTACGTCGGAGTGCGCGAGACAGCCGCCCCACTTCCTCTCTTGCGGGCGCTACGTGGACCACTTCCAGCGCCGCCGGGGTGAATGGCGCATCGCCAATCGGGTGATCTTTGTGGAGGGCACCTTCGATCTGCCGGAATCGGCCCTGGCCGCGGCGCTGCCGCCCGCTTATGGTCCCGGCGAGGCGATCCCGGCGAGCCGCGACCGCGAGGACTTCAGCTACCACCGACCGCCGCGACCGCGGCAACCGCGGCGCAAGGGCCCGTCCTGAGGAGTGCGGGAACGAAAAGGGGCCGCGTTGGCGGCCCCGAAGGTGGTGGGTCGTGCTGGATTCGAACCAGCGACCAATTGGTTAAAAGCCAACTGCTCTACCAGCTGAGCTAACGACCCGGGAGGCGGCTATGATACCCATTCGCCGGCGGCCGTCAACCGCGTGTCCGGGTTCAATACAGGAGACACCAAGACCGGAGGGCGCCCATCTCCGGCGGTCCAGAAGGGGCCGCTAGGGATGTGCTGCCGCCATCCTGGGCGGATGAGGTCGTCGCCCGGAGGCAAACCGTAGCCCGGATGGAGGCGCACAGCGCCGGAATCCGGGAAGGAGCGCGAGAACTGCTCACCGATTGCCGGCTCCCCGGATTCCGCTTCGCTCCATCCCGGCTGCGTTTTGGCTCCATCGGGGCCATGGAGTCACTCGCCAGCCGAGGACCTTCCGCGCGGGCTTTTGCCACTCGCCCAATCCCGGAAGCGAGACTCCCTCACCTTGCCCCTTGAATGACGTGCGGCTGCCTGAACCCGGTGGCCGCGCGCCCCTTTTCCAAGTCTTCCTCGAGCGCCTATGATTGCGCCTCCGCTGGGCGGACGGGAGGGAAGCAGTGGCGGAGGCATCCCGGGGAGCGAGTGCGGCCCTCGACCTTCGCGGCATCTGCCGCCGTTACGGCGACCAGGTGGTGCTCGACGGCGTCGATCTCGAGGTGCTCGAGGGGGAATTCTTCAGCCTGCTCGGGCCCTCGGGCTGCGGGAAGACCACGCTTTTGCGCATCATCGCCGGCTTGGAAGCGCCGGACGAGGGACGGGTGTTCCTCGCCGGCCGCGACATGACCCACACGCCGCCCCATCTCCGCCCGGTGAACACGGTCTTTCAGAGTTACGCCCTCTTTCCCCACCTCACCGTGGCGGGCAATGTGGCCTTCGGCCTGCGGATGCGCCGCCTGCCGAAGAGGGAAATCCGCGAGCGGGTCGACGCCGCCCTCGACCTGGTGGGACTTCGCGGCCTCGCCGAGCGGCGGCCGCACCAACTGTCCGGGGGGCAGCGCCAGCGGGTCGCCCTGGCTCGCGCCCTGGTGAACGAACCCCGGGTGCTCCTCCTCGACGAACCCCTCTCGGCCCTCGATCTGGCGCTGCGCCGGGAACTGCGTCTCGAACTGGTGCGCCTCCAGGAACGCCTCGGCCTCACCTGTCTGTTCGTGACCCACGACCAGGAGGAGGCCCTGGTCCTCTCCGACCGCTTGGCGGTCATGGAGCGGGGCCGGATCCGCCAGGTCGGCAGCCCGGAAGCGGTCTACGAACGCCCCATCAGCCCCTTCGTGGCCCGCTTCATCGGCGAAGCCAATCTGATCCCCGGGGAATGCCGGGGGGACGGGCGCGCCCTCACCCCTCTGGGAGAGCTGGAGTTCCCGGCCGGGGCCGCCCCGAAGTCGTCCGGCCCCCTCTGGCTTGCCATCCGCCCCGAAAAATTGCGCCTTTTCCGCACCGAGCCCGCGCAGCCCAATCGGGTCCAGGCGCGGGTCGAGGGGATCGTCTACACCGGCTCGGAAAACCGCTATCTGCTCGATGCCGCAGGGATCCGCCTGCTCGCGGAGACCCTCAACCACGACAGCGAAGAGCCCGGCCACGAGGAGTTCGCGGCCGGCGAGACGCTGTGGGTGGTGCTGCCGCCCGAGCGCCTGGTGGTGCTGGCGGATGAGCCGCCGGGCTGAGCGCACCCCCTGGCTTACCGCCCTCGCCCTGCCGGGGGCGATCTGGCTTGCGGCCCTGGTGGCGCTGCCCGCCCTGGCGACCGCGCTCATCTCCCTGGCGAGCCGCGGCCCCTTCGGCGAGCCGGTGCCCCCCTGGGGGCTCCACAACTACGCGCTTTTGCTCACCGATCCCCTGTTCGCCCGGGTGTTGACCCGCAGCCTCCTGCTCGGTGCGGGAACGACGCTGCTGTGCGCACTCGTCGGCTATCCCCTGGCCTTCCACATCGCCGCAAGCCGCCGCCAGACCCTCTGGCTGCTGGCGATCACCATTCCCTTCTTCGTCAACTTCCTGATCCGCGTCTACGCCTGGATGCTGCTTTTGCAGAAAGAGGGGCTCGTCAATGCGGCGGCGGCCCTCCTCGGTGCGGGTCCCTTCGCCCTGCTGCCCTCCGCCCTGGCCGTCTGGGTGGCGACGGTCTACACCTTTCTGCCCTTTTTCGTCCTTCCCGTCTACGCAGTGGTGGAGCGGATCGACTGGACCCTGCGGGACGCCGCCCTGGATCTCGGGGCGCCCCCCCTGCGCGCCTTCACCGCCGCCGTGCTGCCCCAGACCCTGCCGGGGCTGGCCGCGGGCGCGGCCCTGGTGTTCGTGCCGGCGGCGGGCACCTTCGTCATCGCCGACCTGCTCGGGGGCGGCAAGATCACCCTCATCGGCAACCTGATCCAGCTGCAGTTCGGCGCCGCCCAGCATTGGCCCCTGGGGGCTGCGGCGAGCACCGTCCTGATGGCCCTCGCCCTGCTGGGGCTCGCGGTCTGCCTGCGCGCCTTCGGAGCGCGGGAGGGCGGGCGGTGAGGCGGCTCCTCGCCCTCCACGCCTGGGCGGCGATCGCCTTTCTGTGGCTGCCCATGGTGGCCGTCGCCCTCCTTTCCTTCAGTGAAAGCCGCTACGGCCTGCGCCTCGAGGGCTTCACCCTGCGCTGGTACGCGAATCTGGCGGCGGACGCGCGCCTCGCCGAGTATCTGCGGAACACCCTGGTGGTGGCCCTCGCCTCCACGGCCCTGGCCACCGCCCTCGGCACCCTCCTGGCCCTGGCCCTGGCCCGCCAGCGGTTCCGCCTCCGCGCCGCCCTCGAGGGCCTGCTCTACCTGCCGCTGGTGGTGCCCGACGTGGTGCTCGGCATCGCCCTGTTGATCCTGTTCACCCTCCTGCGGGAGTGGCTCGGGGGACCGCAACTGTCCCTGCTCACCGTCACCCTGGGCCACACCGCCTTTCAGTTGAGCTACGTCACCCTGGTGGTGCGCGCGCGCCTGTCGTTGCTGGATCCGGCCCTGGAGGAGGCCGCCCGCGACCTCGGCGCGACCCCCTGGCAGGCCTTCGCCCACGTGACCCTGCCCCTGCTCGCCCCGGGGATCGGCGCCGGGGCGCTGCTCGCGCTCAGCCTCTCCCTGGACGACTTCGTGATCACCTTCTTCACCGCCGGCTCGGGGTCGACCACCCTGCCCCTCTACCTCTACTCTTCCCTGAAGCTGGGGGTCCGCCCCGAAATCCACGCCCTCTCCACCCTGCTCATGGGGAGCACCATCCTGGCCCTGCTCATCGGCTACCTGCACGCGAGGAAACGACCGTGAGAGTCTGGACGATCCTGTGTTTCGCCCTCCTCGCCGCCGGCTGCGCCGAGCGCGGCGAGCGGTTGCGGCTTTTGAACTGGTCCGACTACATGCCCGCCGAGGTGCTCGCGGAGTTCGAGCGGCGCACCGGCGTGGCGGTGGTGGAAGACACCTACGACTCCCCCGAGGCGATGCTCGCCAAGCTGCGCGCCACCGGCGGCGGCGACTACGACGTGCTCATCACCCCCGACTACACCGTGGGCAGCCTGGCGCGGGCCGGCTTGATCCGCCCGCTGGAACGGGAGCGGCTGCCCCACTTCGCCGGGCTCGACGCCCGCTTCCAGGATCCCGGCTACGACCCGGGCGCCCGCCACAGCGTGGCCTATCAGTGGGGGACCACGGGTCTCGCCTACCGGGAAGACCTGGTGCGCGGGCCGGTGGCGAGCTGGGGCGTGCTCTTCGACCCGGCGCAAGCGGTGGGCGACTTTCTGCTCCTCGACGAGATGCGCGAACAGATCGGCGCCGCGCTCCGCTATGCCGGCCACTCGGTGAACAGTGTCGATCCGGCGCACCTGGAACGGGCCCGAACCCTGCTCCTCGATGCCAAGGTTCGCTCGCGGGGCTTCGCCGGCGGAACCGCCATCCGCGATCGGCTGCTCGCCGGCGACGTGGCCGTGGCGCCGGCCTATTCGGGGGACATCCTCGCCGCCCGGGCGGAAGAGCCGCGGCTGCGCTACGTCATTCCCCGGGAGGGCGCCACCCTGTGGGCCGACTGCCTGGTGATCCTCGCGGCCAGTCCGCGCAGCGAACTCGCCCACCGCTTCATCGACTTCCTGCTCGAGCCCGAGATCGCGGCGCGCATCGCCAACGCCATCGGCTACGCCACCCCGGTGGCCGCAGCACTCCCCTGGGTGGAGGCGCGGGACGACCCCCTCGTCTACCCGCCCCCCGAGATGCGCGCCCGGCTTGAAATGCTCGCCGACCTGGGGGAGGCCGAAGAGGCGATGCGCCGCCTCTGGGCGGAGGTCAGGAGCCGCTAGCGCCTTCGCGGTAGGGGGTGGGATCGGGCACCCCGGCGGCGGCAAAACCCGCCCGGCGCAGCCGGCAGCTGTCGCAGCGCCCGCAGGCCCGACCTTCCGGGTCCGCCTGGTAACAGGAGACGGTCAGGGAGTAGTCGACGCCGAGGCGCACCCCCAGGCGGATGATCTCCGCCTTGGAGAGGTGGAGGAGGGGCGTGCGCACCTGGATCGCCCTTCCCTCCGTGCCGGCCCGGGTGGCGAGCTCGGCCAGCCGCTCGAAGGCGGCGACGAACCGCGGCCGGCAATCGGGATAGCCGGAAAAGTCGACGGCGTTGACGCCGATGAACAGATCGGCGGCGCCGAGCACCTCGGCGTAGCCCAGGGCCAGGGCCAACAGCAGGGTGTTGCGGGCGGGCACGTAGGTGGGCTGGGATGCCCGCGGTGGGGGCCTCGGGGACGGCGATGGCGGGATCGGTGAGCGCCGAGCCGCCGATGGCCGCGAGGTCCACCGCCACCTGCTTGTGGGAGGCGGCGCCGAGGGCCCGGCTGAGCCGCTCCGCGGCGGCCAGCTCCACCCGGTGGCGCTGGCCGTAGTCCACCGCCAGCGTGTGGCAGACAAACCCTTCCGCGCGCGCCACCGCGAGGACGGTGGCCGAGTCGAGGCCGCCGGAAAGCAAAACCACCGCCCGTTCCTCGCGTCCCATGGCCCTCCCTCACCGTCCCGGCACGTCGCCCCACAGGAGCTTGTGGAGCTGCACCTGGAGGCGCACCGGCAGGCCGTCCTCCAGGATCCAGTCGGCGAGCAGCGCCGGATCGAGCCGCCCGTGGGCGGGGGAAAAGAGCACCCGCTCGCGCCGCGCCAAGAGGCCGTGGCCGGCCGCGAAGGCCCGGGCCCACTCGTAGTCGCCCCGGTCCACCAGCACGAACTTGACCTCGTCCTCGGGCTTGAGGAGGTCCAGGTTCTCCAGGCGGTTTGCGCGCTTCCTCCCCGGATCCCGGCGTCTTGACGTCCAGCACCACCCGCACCCGGGGGTCGACGCCGGCGATGGAGAGCGCACCCCCCGTCTCCAGGGAGACCGCGAAGCCGCGATCGCACAGCCGCTCGAGCAGGGCGAGGCAGGCTTCCCGCTGGGCGAGGGGCTCGCCGCCGGTGATCGTCACCCAGGGGGCGGCGAGGCGCTCCACCTCGGCCACCACCGCCTCCAGACTCAGGCGCCGGCCGCCGTGGAAGGCGTAGGGGGTGTCGCAGTAGGTGCAGCGCAGGGGACAGCCGGTGAGGCGGACGAAGGTGGTCGGCACGCCCGCGGTGGCGGTCTCCCCCTGCAGGGAGCGGAAGATCTCGGTGACGCGCAGGCTGGGGGCCCCGCCGGCTTCAGACACTGTCAAAAATGGTCTCGCAGGTAGGCGCGGGCCAGGGTGGCGGCGGTGCCCGAACCGGCCGCCACCTCCTCCAGCAGGCGGCGCGCCTGGTCGGTGCGGCCCTGCAGGTGGTAGACCTTGGCCAGCTTGAATTTGGCGTCGGCCGCCTTGGCGTGGGCGGGGGAAGCGCTCCACCACCGCTCGGAAGGCGAGCTCCGCCTCGCCCAGCTCGTTGCGCAACAGGTGGATCTCGCCAAGCCAATAGTGGGCGTTGGCCGTGTAGGGGCTCGAGGGATACTTGGCGATGAACTGGCGAAAGGCGGCGACCGCCTCGTCGATCTGGCGGTTGCGCAGCAGCTGATAGGCGGCCTCGTAGGCGGCCTGGTCGTCTCCCCCGGCCGCCGGCGCGCCCACGGGCGCGGGAGCGGAATCGGCGGCCGCCGCGGCCGGGGGTGGCACCGACCGCTCGCCGGCTGCGGGCGGAGCGCCGCGGTTGGCCGCCGCCGGTGCGGGCGTTTCCCCCCCCGCCGCCGGCGAGGGCCGCCAGGCGGCGATCCAGGTCCTCGTAGTCCTCCAGCTGGCGCTGTTTGAGCCGCTCGAGCTCGTGTCCCTGCTCTTCCACCAGTCCCCGCAGCTCGCGCACCTCCTCCCGCAGGCCCTGGATCGCTTCAAAGAGCTCGGCGAGGGCGGGATTGGCAGCCGGCGCTCCCTGGCCCTGGGCCGGCGCGCGACTGGGCGGCCGACTCAGGTCTTCCACGGGGGCGTACTGGGCCGCCACCGCCATTGCCGCCCAGCAGGGCGGCGGCGCCGACGAGCGCAGGGAAGAACCGCGGAATCGCCACGTCACTGGGCCCGCTTCATCTCCACCCGCCGGTTGAGGGCGTAGGAGGCCTCGTCGCTGCCCAGCGCCGCGGGGCGCTCTTCCCCGTAGCTGACCACCTCGATCAGGGAGGGGTCGACCCCCTGGAGCACCAGGTACTCCTTCACCGCGTTGGCCCGCCGCTCGCCCGAGCGCCATGTTGTACTCCCGCGTGCCCCGCTCGTCGGCGTGGCCCTCGAGGCGGATGCGCACGGGGTTGGCGCGCAACCGCTGGGCGTGGATGTTGAGGGCGGCGCGGGCCTCCGGCTTGAGGGTCGCCTTGTCGAAGTCGAAGTAGAAGACGGTCGCCACCCCGCCGGCGCCGAGATCCTCTCCCCAGGCTTCGGGGCCGCCGGCGGTGCCCGTGGTCACCCCCTCCTCGGCGCCGACCGCCCCGCCGGCCCCGGCGCCGGCCCCCTCCCGCTCGGCGGTGCTGGAACAGCCGGCCAAAAAGAGCGCGAGCAGGGCGAAGAAGAAACCGTTGCGAATCCAGTGGGCGTTCATGGGCTGACTCCGATGGTCGGTGTTGTGATCGCGGGCGCTCAGCGGAGAAACGGGGACCACGCCGGCTCGCGCACGTCGCCTTCCCGCGCCGGCAGATAGAACTTGACGCCGGCGTCGATGGCCACCGCCGCCAGGACGCCTCTGCCTGCGCGCTTGGTGGCGTAGAGTACCATAGCCCCATTGGGAGAGACAGTGGGCGACTCGTCCAGGGCGGTGTCGGTGAGAATCCGGAAATCGCCGCTGATCAAGTCCTGGGAGGCGATGTGGAAGCGCCCGCCGGCGCGGTGCACCATCACCAGGGTGCGCCCGTCCGGGGCGAGCCGGGGGCGGGCGTTGTAGTCGCCGCGGAAGGTCAGGCGGGTCAGTTTGCCGCTGCCCAATTCCAGCCGATAGATCTGGGGGCTACCCCCGCGGTCCGAGGTGAATACCAGGGCGCGCCCGTCCGGGGTCCAGTTGGGCTCGGTGTCGATGGCGAAGTGGTGGGTGACCCGGGTGAAGGCCCCCGTGTTCAGGTCGAGGACGTAGATCTCGGGATTGCCGTCCTTGGACAGGACCAAGGCCAGCCGCCGCCCGTCCGGCGACCAGGCGGGGGCGCCGTTGAGTCCCGGGAAGTCCGTCAGCTGGCGGCGCTCGGCATCGGCCAGCCGCTGGCGAAAGATGGCCGGCCTGCCGGTCTCGAAGGAGACGTAGGCCAGCTCCTTGCCGTCCGGCGACCACGCCGGCGAGAGGAGCGGTTCGCTGGACTGGAGCATCAACCGCTCCCGGGCGCCGTCGGCGTCGGCCACCATCAGCCGGTAGAGGGGGCGGCCGTCCCCGCCCCGGGTGACGGTGACGTAGGCGATGCGGGTGGAGAAGGCCCCCCGCACACCGGTGATCACCTCGTACACCTGGTCGCTGATGTAGTGGGCGATGTCCCGCAGGCCCGCCTCGGTGCCATTGACCACCTGGCTGAGTACCACCCGCTCGCCGGCCACCTCGGCGAGGCCGAAGGTCACCCGCACCCGCCCCTCGCCGGTCCGCTCCCCACGGCCGAACACCAGGTACTGGGCGCCCAGGATGCGCCAGTCGCGGTAGTAGATCTCGTCCGCCGCGCGGGGGAAGGAGAGCATGTTCTCCCGGGGAATGGGCCGAAAGAGGCCGGAGCGCTCCAGGTCGGCGGCCACGATGCCGGCGATGTCCTCGGGCCACAGGGTGTCCGGCGGATTGATGGGCACCACCCCGATCACCGTGGGGTTGTCGACCCCGCTGGTGATCTCGATGGTCAGCTCGGCGCGCGCCCAGGCGGCGCCGAGGGCGAGCAACAAGAGCGCGATGCGCATGGCCCTTCTCCTCTCTCTACTTGCGCAAGTCCAGCGGGCGAAACCGCAGGTAAACGGTGCGGAACTCCCGCTGGTAGACGGCCGGATCCAGTTCCTTGAGGCGGCTGAATTGCCCCACCTGCCACACCGCTCGCTCGGCGGACTGGTCGAAGGCGGCGTTGCCACTCGACTGGACCACCGCCACCGCGGTGACGCGACCGGCGGCTCCCAGCGTAATCTTCAGGACCACCTCCATGTCCCGAGTGGCGCTCGGCGGCCGACTCCAGTTGGCGGCGATCAGGCTTGCCATGTAATCCACATAGGTGCCCACCAGGGCGGCCCTTTCCGCCTCCGCCCGCTGGGCCTCCTCCCGCGCCAGGGCCGCTTCGAGCTCCCGGCGGCGGGCCTCCTCCTCGGCACGACGGCGCTCCAGCTCCCGGCGGCGGGCCTCCTCCTCGGCACGACGGCGCTCGAGCTCCCGGCGGCGGGCCTCCTCCTCAGCGCGACGGCGCTCGAGCTCCCGGCGGCGGGCCTCCTCCTCGGCGCGCCGTCGCTCCAGCTCCCGGCGGCGGGCCTCCTCCTCGGCGCGACGGCGCTCCAGCTCGGGGGAGGGCGCCTGCGCCTGCGGCTTCGGCTCGCGCTTCGCCGCGGGGGGCGCGGGCGGCTGCGCCGGGGGTTCTCTCTGCAAGAGCTCCGCCTCCACGAACCGCGGCACGATCGCCTCCGGCGGGCGCTCCGCCGCGCCCCAGTGGCGAACGAGCAGGGCGAGGAGCAAGCCGTGGAGGAGGACGCTCGCGGCGAGCGCAATCAGATCGTCGCGCCATTCCCGAGCTGATGGCAAGCGGTCAGTCGCCCACATCGCCCGGCTCGGTGACGAGCCCCACGCGGGGCGCGCCGGCCGCCTGAAGCGCGGCCATCAGCTCCACCACCACGCCGTAGCGGGCCCCTTCGTCGCCCCACACCAGCACCTGCGTGTCGGGAACCTGGGCCAGCACCTTGGCCACCCGCTCGCGGATTTCCTCCAGGGTCGTGGCGTGGTACCCCCCCTGTCCCAGGTCGATCTGGTAGGTGCCGTCCGCCTTCACCGCCACGATCACCGGCTCCCGCTCCCGCGGTTCCACCGGTGCTGCCGGCGCGTCCGGGAGATCCACCTCCACCCCCTGCATGAGCAGGGGCGCGGTGACCATGAAGATCACCAGCAGCACCAGCATCACGTCGATGTAGGGGACCACGTTGATCTCGGCCACCAGCCGGCGCCGCCCCGCCCCCTTGAACCCGGCCATGGCGCTCCCCTAGCTTCCCGCGTGCACCCGGCGGTGCAATAGGCTTGAGAATTCCTCGGCGAAGGTGGCGTAGCTGCCCTGGAGCTGATCGGCCTGGGCGGCGTAGCGGTTGTAGGCCACCACCGCCGGAATCGCGGCGAAGAGCCCCATGGCCGTGGCAATGAGCGCCTCGGCGATGCCGGGCGCCACCGTCGCCAGGGTGGCCTGCTGGACGTGGGCCAGCCCGCGGAAGGCCTGCATGATGCCCCAGACGGTGCCAAAGAGGCCCACGTAGGGACTCACCGAAGCCACCGTGGCGAGGAACGGCAGGTGGACGTTGAGCTTTTCCTCTTCCCGCGACAGGGCGATGCGCATGGCCCGCTCGGTCCCCTCCATCACTACGTCGGGATCGGCGTCCTTTTTGGCGAGCAAGCGGTTAAACTCGCGAAAACCTCTGCGAAAGATGTTTTCCAGTCCGTCCACGCGCTGGTTGTCCCGCGCCTTGGCAGCGATCTCCTGATAGAGCTGGTGGAGATCGACTCCGGACCAAAAGGTGTCCTCGAAGGCCCTGAGCTCTTCGGCGGCGCGGCGCAGGTAGAGCCCCCGGCGGACGATCATCACCCAGGAGACCACCGAGGCCAGAAAGAGAATCAACATCACCAGCTGCACCGGCAGGGAAGCGCCGGCGATCAGTTCCCACAGGGACAGTTCTCGGGTCACGAAACCTCTCCTCTCCCAGCAATTCCCCGGCCCCCGCTCGGGCGGCGGGCCAGGGCGCGCCTCACCTCGGCGGGGATGGCCACCGGGCGCAGGGTGTCGCGCCGCAAGCAGGCGAGCTCCACCGCCGCCTCGCACAGCCGCTCGCCGTCCCGGAGCACGGGTTGGTCGAGGCGCAGGCGCGCCCGGCCGAGGTCGACCACCGCCACGCCCACTTGTAGCAGGTCGTCGAGCCGCGCAGGGCGCAGGTAGCGGATTTCCAACGCCCGCACCACGAAAGCCAAGCGATCGGCAAAGAGCGCCGGGCGCGCGAAGCCGAGGGTGCGGAACCACTCCGTGCGCGCCCGCTCCAGGTAGCGCAGGTAATTGGCGTAAAAGACGACGCCCGCGGCGTCGGTGTCCTCCACGTAGACACGCACCGGAAGCCAGAATTCGGCGTGCGCCACGCTCGGCTCCTCAACGGGTTTCGCCGAGGAGGGAGATCTGGGCCGCGCTTCCCGCAGGCGCGGGCAGGCCGAAATGTTCGTAGGCCTGCCGCGTGGCGATGCGCCCCCGCGCGGTGCGCACCAGAAAGCCCTGCTGAATCAAGTAGGGCTCCACCACCTCTTCCAGGGTGCCGCGCTCCTCGCCGAGGGCGGCGGCCAGGCTGTCGATCCCCACCGGACCGCCGTCGAACTGCTCGATGATCAGCGCGAGCAGCCGCCGGTCCAGCTCGTCCAGGCCCGCGCGATCCACCTTCAAGAGGTCCAACGCCTCGGCGGCCACCGCCGCCGAGATCCGCCCGTCGCCGCGCACCTCGGCGTAGTCGCGCACCCGCCGCAGCAGCCGATTGGCGATGCGCGGCGTGCCCCGGGCGCGGCGCGCCACCTCCCGCGCACCGCCCTCGTCGATGGCGCTGCCGAGGATCCGCGCCGAGCGCAGCACGATGTGGGCCAGCTCCGCCACCGAATAAAATTCCAGCCGCTGGACGATGCCGAAGCGATCCCGAAGCGGCGAGGTGAGCAGGCCCGCCCGGGTGGTGGCGCCCACCAGGGTGAAGGGCGGCAGGTCCAGCTTGATGGAGCGCGCCGCCGGTCCCTCGCCGATCAGGATGTCGAGCTGGAAGTCCTCCATGGCGGGGTAGAGGATCTCCTCCACCGCCGGGCTCAAGCGGTGGATCTCGTCGATGAACAGGACGTCGCCCCGCTCGAGATTGGTGAGAATGGCGGCGAGATCCCCGGCGCGCTCCAGGACCGGCCCCGAGGTGGCCT
Source organism: Porticoccaceae bacterium (assembly GCA_026005035.1). GTDB lineage: Bacteria > Pseudomonadota > Gammaproteobacteria > Pseudomonadales > Porticoccaceae > BPKH01. The sequence continues at coordinate 291,630 of BPKH01000001.1, forward strand.
TGAGGGAGACGCCGAGCTCGTTGGCGATGATGTGGGCGAGGGTGGTCTTGCCCAGTCCGGGCGGGCCGAACACCAGGGTGTGGTCCAGGGGCTCGCCCCGGGCCCGGGCGGCGTGGATGAAAATCTGCAGCTGCTCCCGGACCCCCTCCTGGCCCACGTAGTCGGCGAGGCGCAACGGCCGCACCGCGCGGTCGAACCGCTCTTCCTGGGCATCGGCCTCCGGGTGGACCAAGCGGTCGGTTTCGATCACGGACACCTCGCGGGGGTCCCGCAGCACGAGGCCATTGTAGAGCAAAAGGGGCCCCTCAGCGGACAGCGTTGCGCAGGGCGGCGCGGATCAGCGCCTCGCTGGAGGCTCCCTCCCCCAGCTCCCGGGCCGCCGCCGCCACCAGCCGGGCCGCCTCAGAGGGCTTGTAACCGAGCGCCACCAGCGCCGCTTGCGCCTCGCTGCGCAGATCGGCGGGGGCCGCCGGCGCCGGCGGGGGCGCCGCCCCCAGTTCCTCCAGGCGGTCGCGCAACTCCATCACCACCCGCTCGGCGGTCTTGCGCCCCACCCCGGGGGCGCGGGTCAACGCCGCCGCATCCCCCTCGGCGACGCAGCGCACGAAGTCGGCCACCGTGAGTCCGGACAGCAAGGCGAGAGCCATCTTGGGTCCGATCCCGCTCACCCGAATCAGGTGGCGAAAGAGGGTCCGTTCCTCCCGACTGACGAAGCCGTACAGCTGGTGCAGGTCCTCCCGCACCACCAGGTGGGTGTGGAGCGCCACCCGCTCGCCCACCGCCGGCAGAGCGAAAAAGGTGTTCAGCGAGACGAGCAGCTCATAGCCGACGCCCCCCACGTCCACCACCACTTCCGGCGCCTGGCGGTAGGCCAGGCGTCCTTCCAGCCGGCCGATCACCGCCGCGCTCCCCCCGCGGAGCGGCGCGGGCGGCGGGCGGCGCGCGCCAAGGCCACAAGCGGCCCCTCCAGGCTGCGGGCGTGGCAGAGGGCCACCGCCAGGGCGTCGGCCGCATCCTCCGAGGGGGCGTCCGGCAGGCCGAGCAGGCGCACCACCATGTAGTTCACCTGATCCTTGGTGGCCGCCCCCGTCCCCACCACCGCGAGTTTGACGGTGCGCGGACTGTATTCCGCCACCGGCAGGCCCGCCTGCACCAGGCCGACGATGGCCGCGCCCCGCGCCTGCCCCAGTTTCAGCGCCGCCTTGGGATCGCGCGCGAAAAAGACCTCTTCCACGGCGGCCGCCTGGGGGCGGTACTGGGCCACCAGTTCGGCCACCTGAGCGGCGATCTGGCAGAGTCGCTCGGCCAGCGCCGCCCGGGGGAGTCGAATCACCCCCGAGGCGACGTAGTGCTGCCGGCCGCCTCGACTTTCCACCACCCCGAACCCCGTGCGCAGCGAGCCGGGATCGATGCCCAGAATGCGCGTCATCGCCTCTTTCCGCCTCTTTCCGCCCCTTTCCGCGGGACCCGCCGGCCATTCTCGCCCATTCTCCGCCCGGCGCAAGGCGCCCTTAGAGCAGCACCAGGTTGTCGCGGTGGATGAGTTCTTCGTCGTCACAGTAGCCGAGGATCTCGGCGATCCGCCGGGAGGGCTGGCCGAGGATTCGCCGCGCCTCGGCAGCGCTGAAGTTCACCAGGCCGCGCGCCACCTCCCGCCCCTCGCCGTCGACGCAGGCCACCAGATCGCCCCGGGAGAAGTCCCCCTCCACCGCCACCACGCCCACGGGCAACAGGCTCCTCCCCTCTTCCCGCAGGACGCGCACCGCCCCGGCGTCCAACACCAGCCGGCCGCGCACCTGGAGCTGGCCGGCCAGCCACTGCTTGCGCGCCGCCAGGGGTTCGCTGGCCGCCTCCAGCAGGGTGCCCACCGGCTCGCCGGCGCGGATCCGCAACAAGACGTCGGGCTCCCGCCCGCCGGCGATGAGGGTGGCGGCCCCCGAACGGGCGGCGAGCCGCGCCGCCCGCAGCTTGGTGATCATGCCGCCCCGTCCCAGGGCGCCGCCGGCTCCGGCGAGGGCGTCCAGGGTCGGATCGCCCGCCCGCCCGAAGGTGACCAGCCGCGCGTCGGGGTGGCGGCGCGGGTCGCGGTCGAACAGGCCGGCCTGGTCGGTGAGGATGACGAGCAGCTCGGCGTCGATCAGATGGGCCACCAGCGCCGCCAGGGTGTCGTTGTCGCCGAAGCGGATCTCGTCGGTGACCACGGTGTCGTTCTCGTTCACCACCGGCACCACCCCGAGGCGGATGAGGGTCTGCAGGGTGCGGCGGGCGTTCAGGTAGCGGCGCCGGTTGGAGACGTCGTCGTGGTCGATGAGGATCTGGGCGGTGTGCCGGCCATGGCGCTGGAAGGCCGTCTCGTAGGCCTGGATGAGTCCCATCTGGCCCACCGCCGCGGCCGCCTGCAACTCGTGGAGCACCTCGGGGCGGCGCCGCCAGCCGAGCCGCACCACCCCCTCGGCGACGGCGCCGGAGGAGACCACCACCAGTTCCATCCCCTGGTCGAGCAGCGCCGCCATCTGCGCCGCCCAGCCGGCGATGGCGGCGCGGTCGAGGCCGCGGCCGTCCGCGGTGAGGAGGGCGCTGCCGATCTTGACCACCCACCGCCGGGTGGCGGCCAAGCGGGCGCGCGCGCTCTGCTCGTCGCCGTTCATCTCGCCCCTCAGGGTCGCCAGACCACTTCCACGTCTTCGTCCTCGCCCCCGTCGCCGTCCGCCCCCCGCGCGGCAGCCAGGGCGCGGCGCGCCTCCTCCGCCACCGCCGCGCGCCGCGCTCGCTCGGCCGCGGCCGCCTCGGGGTCGTGGGCCTCCCGTTCGCGCGCCTCCTCCAGGCGCTCCATGGCGGCGGCCACCAGCTCCCGGGCACCCTCGCCGGTGGCGGCGGAGACGGCGAACACCGGTCCCTTCCAGGCCAGCGCTTCCCGGATGCGGGCGCAGTGCTCGGCGCGCGCTTCCGGGGGCAGGAGGTCGATCTTGTTGAGGACCAACCAGCGCTCCCGATCGGCCAGGGCGGGGCTGAACGCGCGCACTTCTCGCTCCACGGCGCGCACCGCCGCCACCGGATCGCCGCCGTCGGGGGGAGCGACGTCCACCAGGTGGAACAGCAGGCGGGTGCGCGTGAGATGGCGCAGGAAGCGGATGCCGAGCCCCACCCCCCGCGCCGCGCCCTCCACCAGGCCGGGCACGTCGGCCATCACGAAGCTGCGGTGGGGCTCCACCGCCACCACCCCCAGTTGCGGCACCAGGGTGGTGAAGGGATAGTCGGCCACCTTGGGCCGCGCCGCCGACACGGCGCGGATCAGGGTCGACTTGCCGGCGTTGGGCAGCCCCAGCAGCCCGACGTCGGCGAGCAGCCGCAGTTCGAGGCGCAGACTGCGCGCCTCCCCCGGTTTGCCCTTGGTGGTCTGGCGCGGCGCGCGGTTGGTGCTCGACTTGAAGCGCGCGTTGCCGAGGCCGTGGAACCCGCCCCGGGCGACCAGCAGGCGCTGGCCCGGCTCGGTGAGATCGCCGAGCACTTCGCCGCTGTCCTCGTCCAGGACGGTGGTGCCCACCGGCACCCGCAGCACCAGGTCCTCGCCGCTGCGCCCCCGGCAGTTGGCGCCCCGCCCCGGCTCCCCGTCGGGGGCCCGAAAGAGGCGCTGGTAGCGGTAATCCACGAGGGTGTTGACGGCGGGATCCGCCTCCAGGTAGACGCTCCCGCCGTCGCCGCCATCACCGCCGTCCGGCCCCCCCTTGGGGATGTACTTTTCCCGCCGGAAGCTCAGGCAGCCGTCGCCGCCCTTGCCGGCGACGACGCGAATCGGTACCTCGTCGACGAACTTCACCGCTCACCTCCGCGGCGCTTTGGGGCGCCGCGCACAAAAAAAGCCCCGCGGCGGGGGCTTCCCGGAGCCGCGCCGGCTCCTCAGGCGGGCACCACCGCCACGTACTTGCGCTTCTTGGGCCCGCGGGTCAAAAAGCGCACCGTGCCGTCGGCCAGGGCGAACAGGGTGTGGTCGCGGCCGACGCCGACGTTCTCCCCGGGGTGGAAGCGCGTGCCGCGCTGCCGGACGAGGATGTGGCCGGCCTTGACCCGCTGGCCGCCGAAGCGCTTCACGCCGAGCCGTTTGCTTTCCGAATCGCGGCCGTTCTTGCTGCTGCCGCCCGCTTTCTTGTGTGCCATGTCCGAATCTCCTCCACTCGCCCCCGACGGGTCAGCCGGCGATGCCGGTGATGCGCACCTCGGTGAACCACTGCCGGTGCCCCTGGCGTTTCATGTGGTGCTTGCGGCGCCGGAACTTGATGATCCGGATCTTGTCGCCCCGGCCGTGGCGGACCACCTCGCCGATGACCTTGCAACCCGCCACGTAGGGGACGCCGACCCGCACCTGATCGCCCTCGCCCACGAGGAGCACCTGCTCGAACTCCACCGTGTCCCCGGGAGCGAGATCCAACTTCTCCAGGCGCACCACCGCGCCCTCTTCCACTCGGTGCTGTTTGCCGCCGCTGGCGATCACTGCGTACATGGTTCGCTCCCACCTTGCCAGGGAGCGCCGCGGGCCCGGACGAGCGGGCGCGGCACCCCGCTTCGAGGGCGCGGATTCTACGCCAGAGGCGCGGCGCGCGCAAGGCGCCCGAATGCCCAGCCGGCGCGCACCGCGCGGGACCGGGAGCGATTCGCCTTGACAGCCCTCCGCCCCCTCCCTAGCATCCGCCGCAACCCGCCGGATTCCCCCTGCCCATGCTTCCCTTCCACCAGGTGGTGCGCGACGATTTCGAGGCGGTCAACCGCCTGATCCTCGCCGAACTGCGCTCCGACGAGCCGCTGGTGGAACAGATCGGCCACTACATCGTCGACGCCGGGGGCAAGCGGCTGAGGCCGCTGGTGGTGCTGCTCGCCGCCCGCGCCCTGGGCTATCGAGGCGACCGCCACGTCGCGCTGGCGGCGGTGATCGAGTTCATCCACACCGCCACCCTCCTGCACGACGACGTGGTGGACACCTCGCAGCGCCGCCGCGGGCGGCCCACGGCCAACGCCCGCTTCGGCAACGCCCCGAGCGTCTTGGTGGGCGACTTTCTCTACTCCCGCGCCTTTCAGCTGCTGGTGTCCCTCGGCGACCTGGAAATCATGCGCATCCTCGCCGACACCACCAACGCCATCGCCGAGGGAGAGGTGGCGCAGCTGGCGCGGGCCGGTTGCGAAACTCCCGAGGCCGACGACTACTTTCGGGTGATCGACAAGAAGACGGCGCGGCTCTTCCGCGCCGCCGCCGAGGCCGCCGCGGTGCTCGCGGGCAGCGACCACTGCCGGCAACCACTCGCCCGCTACGGCCACCACCTGGGCATGGTGTTCCAGCTGGTGGACGACCTCCTCGACTACGAAGGCGATGCCGCCGCCCTGGGCAAGAACCTCGGCGACGACCTCGCCGAGGGGAAGGCCACCCTGCCCCTCATCCACGTCCTGGAGACGGGCACCGCCGACCAGGTGGAACTGGTCCGCGGCGCGCTGCGCAACCGCTCGGCGGAGTGCTTCGCCGAGGTGATGGCGGCCATTCGCGCCACCGGCGCCCTGGAGCGGACCCGGGCGGTGGCCCGGCACCATCTGGAGGCGGCCACGGCGGCCCTGGCGCCCCTTCCCGCGGGCCGCGAAAGAGAAGCCCTGCGCGCGGTGGCGGAGTTCGCGTTCAGCCGCGACCACTGACCCCCAGCCATAAGGAACATTTATAAATCTAATGCCGCGCATCAGGAATAGAAATAACAAAAGGGGGGCCGTTGGCGATACATTCTGCCCCCTACCGGTCCCCGGCGCCGAACGCCGGCCGTCACCCCTCGAGGAGAGCGAACCACCGTGTTGATCGGCATTCCCAAAGAGACCAAACCGCGCGAGCACCGGGTGGCCATGACACCGGCCAACGTCCGCTTCTGGACCGAGAAGGGCGTCTCCTTCCTGGTGGAGGCGGGCGCGGGGAGCGCCGCCGGCCACCTGGACGCGGACTACCAGGAAGCGGGCGCGCGCATCGCCGCCAACCGCGCCGAAGTGTTCGGCCAGGCCGAGATCCTGCTCCAGGTGCAATCCTTCGGCGCCAATCAGGTCACCGCCGAACCGGACCTCGAGCTGTTGCGACCGGGGCAGGTGGTGGCGGGGCTGATGGATCCCCTGGGCCACCCCGAGGTGGCCGCCCTGCTGGCCGAACGCGGGGTGACCGCCATCGCCATGGAGCTCATCCCGCGGATCAGTCGCGCCCAGGCCATGGACGTGTTGTCCTCCATGGCCACCCTCGCCGGCTACAAGGGCGTGCTGCTGGGCGCCGTCGCCGCCAACCGGATCATGCCGTTGATGATGACCGCGGCGGGCACCCTGCAGCCCATGCGGGTGTTCGTCATGGGCGCCGGCGTGGCGGGACTCCAGGCTTGCGCCACCGCCAAGCGGCTCGGCGCGGTGGTGGAGGCCTACGACGTGCGGCCCGCCGCCCGCGAACAGATCCTGTCGGTGGGCGCCAAGCCGGTGGAGCTGCCCCTGGAGACCGACCAGGCCGAAGACAAGGGCGGCTACGCCAAGGCCCAGAGCGAAGAGTTCCTGCGCCGCCAGCGGGAGCTGATGAGCGAAGTGCTGGCCCGCCAGGACCTGGTGATCACCACCGCCTCGGTGCCCGGCGCCCGGGCGCCGGTCCTCATCACCGCGGAGATGGTGCGGGCCATGAAGCCCGGCTCGGTGATCGTCGATCTGGCGGCCGAGCGGGGCGGCAACTGCGAGCTCACCCGCCTCAACGAGACGGTGGTGGAGCACGGCGTGACCATTCTGGGGCCGGAAAACCCCGCCGCCACTATCCCCTACCACGCCAGCCAAATGTACGGCAAGAACATGGAGGTCTTGCTCTCCCACATTCTCGACGAATCCCTCCGGATCGCCCTCGACTTCGAGGACGAGATCATCCGCGAGATCGTCATCGCCCACGGCGGTGAAGTGCGCCACCCCCGGCTGCGCGCAGCGCTCGGCCTGCCGGAGCTCGCGCCGGCCGGCGACCGCCAAGAAGGAGGAGAAGCCTGATGGACCTCGATGCCCTGGTCATGCTGCTGTCCCTGTTCGTACTCTCCCTCTTTCTCGGAGTGGAGCTGATCACCAAGGTGCCGCCCACCCTGCACACCCCCCTGATGTCCGGCACCAACGCCATCTCGGGGATCACCCTGGTGGGCGCGCTCATCGCCGCCGGTTCCGGCGCCCACGGCACCCTGGTCAACCTGCTCGGCTTCGCCGCCGTCACCCTCGCCACCCTCAACGTGGTGGGCGGCTATCTGGTGACCAACCGCATGCTGGCCATGTTCAAGAGGAAGTGACCGATGCATCCCACCCTCGTCAATCTGGTCTACCTGGCCGCGGCGGTCCTCTTCATCCTCGGCATCAAGGGGCTGGCGCGCCCGCGCACTGCCGTCCAGGGCAACCTGCTGTCCGCGGTGGGGATGCTGCTCGCGGTGCTGGTCACCCTGTTGGACAAGCAGATCGTGCGCTACGAGTACATCGTGGCCGGCGTCCTCCTGGGGAGCGCCATCGGCACCACCATGGCCATCAAGGTGCGCATGACCGCCATGCCCCAGATGGTGGCCCTGCTCAACGGCTTCGGCGGCGGCGCCTCCCTGGCGGTGGCGCTCGCCGAATACGTGGCGCGGATGGGCGAGGCACCAGCGGCGATGGGCAATCCCTTTGGGCCGGGCGCCGTGGGCATGGTGGCGCTCGCCGCCATCGGCCTGACCGCACTCATCGGCGGCGTCACTCTCACCGGCAGCCTGGTGGCCTTCGCCAAACTCCAGGAGCTTCTGAAGAAGGACCGCTCCCTTCCCGGCGGCACCTGGGCCAACGGACTGGTGGCCGCGGTGGCGGTGCTGGCCGTCGCCGGCCTGGTCCTCGACCCCAACCAGGGCGAGCTGTTGCTGGCGGTCACCCTGCTGGCCCTCGTTCTGGGCTTCGGCCTGGTGCTGCCCATCGGCGGGGCGGACATGCCGGTGGTCATCGCCCTCCTCAACTCCTACTCGGGGCTCGCCGCCGCCATGGCGGGCTTCATCCTCGGCAACATGGTGCTGATCGTCGCCGGCTCCCTGGTGGGCACCTCGGGGCTGATCCTCACCCGGATCATGTGCGCGGCCATGAACCGCTCTCTGCCCAACGTCCTGTTCGGCAAGATGGCCGAGGGGGCCGAGGCCATCGACGCCGACGCCATCTACGCGGGCAAGGTCAAGAGCGCAAGCCCCGAAGAGGTGGCGATGATGCTCGAGACCGCCAAGCGGGTGATGATCGTCCCCGGCTACGGCATGGCCATGGCCCAGGCGCAACACGCGGTGCGCGAGCTGATGGACACCCTGGAGGCGCGCGGCTGCGAGGTGCTGTTCGCCATCCATCCGGTGGCGGGGCGGATGCCGGGCCACATGAACGTGCTCTTGGCGGAAGCCGAGGTGCCCTACGAGAAGCTCCTGGAGATGGAGCGGGCCAACCCCCTCTTCGAGGAGACGGACGTGGCCATCGTGATCGGCGCCAACGACGTCACCAACCCCATGGCCCGGGAGGACAAGGGCAGCCCCATCTACGGCATGCCCATCTTGAACGTCGATCGGGCCAAGACCGTGGTGGTGATCAAGCGCTCCCTCTCGCCGGGCTTTGCCGGCCTGCCCAACCCCCTCTTTGCCCGAGACAACACCTACATGGTCTTCGGCGACGGGAAAAAGGCGGTGCTGGACATGGTGGCCGCGCTGGAATCGGCCTCCTAAGGCCCCCTGCCGGGCGCGGCCGAGGGCTGCGCCCGGCGGGAAGCACTTTTAGGCCGACGCCAGGGCGACGATCTCCGCCACTTTCCGTTCCACCAGCGCCCGGTCACCCCGGCTTTCCACGTTGAGCCGCAGCAGCGGTTCGGTGTTGGAGGCGCGCAAGTTAAAGCGCCAGCGGGGAAAGGTGCAGCTGATCCCGTCGGGCGATTCGATTTCGCCCCCCGCCGCGGCGTAGTGGGCGGCCACCCGCGCCAGCGCCGCCCGGGGGTCGGCGACCGAGAGATTGATCTCGCCGCTGCAGGGGAAAGCGGCGATGGCCTCCGCCAGGAGCGCGGAAAGGGGCCGCTCGGCGCGGCACAACAGCTCGGCCACCATCAGCCAGGGAATCATGCCGCTGTCGCAGTAGGCGAAGTCGCGGAAGTAGTGGTGGGCGCTCATCTCTCCGCCGTAGACGGCGTCCGCCGCCCGCATCGCCGCCTTGACGAAGGCGTGGCCGGTGCGGCTCTGCACGGCGCGCCCGCCGGCGCGGGCCACGACCTCGCGGGTGTTCCACAAAAGGCGCGGATCGTGGACCACAGCCCCGCCGGGCTCTCGCTCCAGAAAGGCGGCAGCGAGCAGACCCACCAGGTAGTAGCCCTCCACGAAGGCGCCCGTCTCGTCGAAGAAAAAACAGCGGTCGAAGTCCCCGTCCCAGGCCACGCCGAAATCGGCCCCGGCCGCCTGTACCGCCGCGGCGGTGTCTTGCCGCCGGTCGGGCAGCAGAGGGTTCGGCACGCCGTTGGGAAAGCGCCCATCGGGCTCGTGGTGGACCTTGACGAAGCGAAAGGGCAGCGCGTCCTCCAACAGGTCCACCACCCGCCCCGCGCCGCCGTTGCCGGCGTTGGTGACGATGGTGAGCGGCGCAAGCCGGTCGGCGCGCACGTAGCCGAGCAGGTGGTCGAGGTAGGCGTCCGCACAGCGCAATGGGCGGCGCGGGCCGCGCCGGGCGGGGGCCGGGAAGTCCGCCCCTTCGGCGCGGCGCCGAATGGCGGCCAGTTCCTCGCCCCCCAGGGGGCGGGCGCCCGGCCCCACCAGCTTGATGCCGTTGTAGTCCGCCGGATTGTGGCTGGCGGTGACCATGAACCCGGCGTCGAAGCCGCCGGCGAAGGTGGCGAAGTAGACCTCCTCCGTGCCGCACAGGCCCAATTCCGCCACCGCACAGCCGGCGGCGGCGGCACCGGCGGCGAGCGCCTCGGCGAGTGGTGGGCTGGAAAGGCGCACGTCGCGGCCCACCACCACCCGGCTCGCGCCCAGCACTTCCACCGCCGCCCGCCCGATGCGAAAGCAGCGCTCCTCGTCCAGCTCCTCGGGCACCCGGCCGCGGACGTCGTAGGCCTTGAAGCAGGTCAAGGGGCCCTTCACGGCCGCTCGCACTCCTTCTTGTAGATGTGTTCGTAGACGTAGTTGGTGGCCGCCACGTAGCCGTCGATGGAGCCACAATCGAAGCGCAGACCGCGGAACTTCCAGGCCAACACCCGCCCCCGCTGGGCCAGCGTGGACAGGGCGTCGGTGATCTGGATCTCGCCGTTCTTGCCCGGCGGCGTGTGGCGCAACACCTCGAAGACGTCGGGGGTCAACACGTAGCGGCCGATCACCGCCAGGCGGCTGGGCGCTTCGCCGGGTTCGGGCTTTTCCACCATTCGGCTCACCGTGTAGAGCCGCTCGTCGAGCTGTTCGGCCTCGATGACGCCGAATTTGTGCACCTCTTCGGGGGGGACTTCCTGGACCGCCACCACCGACTTGCCGAAGCGCCGGTAGAGCTGGAGGAGCTGCAGCATCACCGGGTCGTCCCCCTCCTCCACCAAGCACAGATCGTCGGCCAGGATCACCCCGAAGGGTTCGTACCCGACCAGGAGCTCGGCCACCAGGATGGCGTGGCCGAGCCCCTTCATCTCCGGCTGGCGGGTGGAGCAGATCTTCGCCTTCTGGATCACCTCGCGGATGCCCGCCAGGTACTTTTCCTTGTCGGTGCCGGCGATCTGGTGCTCGAGCTCGTAGCTGACGTCGAAGTGGTCGATGATCGCCCGCTTGCCGCGGCCGGTGACGAAGCCGATCTCGTCGAGCCCCGAGGCGAGGGCCTCTTCCACCCCGTACTGCACCAGCGGCTTGTTGACGATGGGCAGCATCTCCTTGGGCATCGCCTTGGTGGCCGGAAGAAAGCGGGTGCCGTACCCCGCCACGGGAAAAATGCACTTCTTGATCATCTCGCCTCCACCACGGGCCCGCCGACTGGACAGGCCGGGCCGATCCGCTAGAATGGGCCGGCATTTTACCAACCCCTTCCACCCTCGAGACCGCCATGGCCGAACCCCGCCGCGAGCACAGCTACGACCGGGAAGCACTCCTCGCCTGCAGTCGCGGCGAACTGTTCGGCCCCGATCGGGCGCGGCTTCCGGCGCCGAACATGTTGATGTTCGACCGGATCACCGAGATCAGCGCCGAGGGCGGCCGCTACGGTCGCGGGCTCGTGCGGGCGGAGCTCGACATCCACCCCGACCTGTGGTTTTTCCACTGCCACTTCGTGGGCGACCCGGTGATGCCCGGCTGCCTCGGCCTCGACGCCCTCTGGCAGCTGACCGGCTTCTTCCTCGCCTGGCGGGGCAACGAGGGGCGCGGGCGCGCCCTGGGCGCCGGCGAAGTGAAGTTTTTCGGCCAGGTGCTGCCCACCGCCCGCTTGGTCACCTACGAGCTGGACATCTCGCGGGTCGTCGAGCGCTCGCTGGTGATGGCCATCGCCGACGGGCGCGTGGCGGTGGACGGGCGCGAGATCTACACCGCCCGCGACCTTAGGGTGGGGCTTTTCACCTCCACCGACAATTTCTAAACGGCGGCACTGCCACTACACTTGGGCGACGCAACGGTTTCCAGGGAGTCAGCATGAGGCGCGCAGTCATCACCGGCATCGGCATCGTCTCCTGCATCGGGAACGACAAGGAGACGGTGGTGGAATCCCTCAGGGCGGGCCGCAGCGGCATCCGCTTCAAAGAGGACTACCGGGAGATGGGGCTGCGCAGCAACGTCGCCGGGCAGATCGACCTCGACCTGCCGGCCCTGATCGACCGCAAGCACTTGCGCTTCATGGGCAACGCCGCCGCCTACGGCTACGTGGCCATGGACCGGGCCATCCAGGACGCGGGCTTGCCGGAAGAGATGGTCTCCCACCCCCGCACGGGGATCATCATGGGCTCGGGGGGGGTTTCCGGAGAAAAGTTCGTCGAGACCATCGACACCCTGCGCAGCCGGGGCGTGAAGCGGATCGGCCCCTACCGGGTCACCCAGATCATGGCCAGCACCGTCTCCGCCTGCCTCGCCACCCCCTTTCGCATCAAGGGCCTCAACATTTCCATCGCCTCCGCCTGCGCCACCTCGGCCCACTGCATCGGCGCGGCGCTGGAGCAGATCCAGCTCGGCAAGCAGGACCTGGTCTTCGCGGGCGGATCCGAAGAGGAGCACTGGTCCATGGCCTGCATGTTCGACGCCATGGGCGCCCTGTCCACCGCCTTCAACGACCGCCCCGAGCGCGCTTCCCGCCCCTACGACGTGGACCGGGACGGCTTCGTGATGTCCTGCGGAGCCGGCTGCGTGGTGGTGGAGGAGCTCGAACACGCCCTCGCCCGGGGCGCCCACATCTACGCGGAGATCGTCGGCTACGGCGCCACCTCCGATGGCTACGACATGGTCGCCCCCTCCGGTGAGGGCGCCGTGCGCTGCATGCGCCAAGCCCTGGCCACGGTGGAAAGGCCGGTGGACTACGTCAACACCCACGGCACCAGCACGCCCCTCGGCGACATCCAGGAGCTCAAGGCGATCCGGGAAGTGTTCGGAGACCAGGTGCCACCCCTCTCCTCCACCAAATCGATGACCGGCCACTCCCTGGGCGCCGCGGGGGTGCACGAGGCGATCTTCTGCCTGTTGATGATGGAGCACGGCTTCATCGCCCCCTCCATCAACGTCGAGCGCCTGGATCCCGAGGCGGGCGACTTCCCCATCGTCACCCAGACCGTCGAGGGCGCAACCCTCGAGCGGGTGCTCACCAACAGCTTCGGGTTCGGCGGCACCAACGCCACCCTGGTCCTGGAGAAATTCCGCGGCTGAGCCAGGGCGCGCCGCGGCACGCCCTCAGAAGGGGATGTCGTCGTCGAAGTCCTCGAAGGCGCCACCCGCCTCTTGAGACGTCTTCGGGGGTGGGGGTTCGCGGCGGGAACCTTCCGGGACGCCGCCCAGCCCCGCCGGAGACTCGCCGCGGCTGTCGAGCATCTGCATGTCGCTCGCCACGATCTCGGTGGTGTAGCGGTCCTGGCCGTCCTGCCCCTGCCACTTGCGGGTGCGCAGCGAACCCTCGATGTAGACCCGCGACCCCTTGCGCAAGTACTGCGCGGCCACCTCGGCGAGGCGGTTGAACATCACCACCCGGTGCCACTCGGTGCGCTCCTGCTGCTCGCCGCTCTCCCGGTCCCGCCACACTTCGGTGGTGGCCACGCGCAGGTTGGTGACCGGACTGCCGCTCGCGGTATAGCGGGTCTCCGGGTCCGCCCCCAGATTGCCGATCAGGATCACCTTGTTCACGCCCCTGGCCATCTCCCCTCCTCCGGTCCCTTTGGCGACGGGCCAGTTTACCCCGCGCGCCGGCGGCTGTCATGGGCGCCCGGCGGCCCCCTCGCGCAGGAGCGCGTCCAGCTCTTCCCGGGAGAAGCGGCTTTTGTCCACCTTCAGGTAGAGCAACCGCTCCTCGGGAAAGAGGGTGATCTCCTCGACGCCCTTGCAGCATTCCCGCAGCCGTTCGACGGCCGCCGCCGCGGGGTATTCGGCCAAGTCCACCACCACCGTGCCCCAGTTGGGCGGCGGCGCCATGGTGGCCGCCACCCCCAGCCACAGCGCCGCCACGGCGGCCGCCAGCCAGAAGACGTCCTCCAGCCCCGAGCCGTGGGCCACGAGCCCGCCGAGCGCCCCCCCGGCAAAGGCGCCCAGGAACTGGCTCGAGGAGAAGACGCCCATGGCGGTGCCCCGGGTACCGGCCGGAGCGATCTTGCTCACCAGGGACGGCAACACCGCCTCCAGGAGGTTGAAGCCTACGAAGAAGGCGAGGGCCCCCGCGGCGAAGAGGAAGAACCGCTCGCCGGCCATCGCCAAAAGGCCGTCGCCCGCCATCAGCGCGGCGATGCCGAACAGCAACACCGGCTTGAGGCGGCCGCGCCGCTCGCCGTGGATCACCAGGGGAATCATGAGGAAAAAGCCGCCGCCCATGGCGGCGAGATAGAAGAGCCAGTGCCGCTCCAGGGGCAGGTGGTGGCGCTCCGCCAGCAGGGTGGGCACCGCCACCCAACTGGCCATCTGGGCCAGGTGGAGGGCGAAGACCCCGAAATCGAGGCGCAGCAGCTGGCCGTGGGACAGGACCCTGCCCAAAAGGCGCGGCACGGCGAGGCTCTCGCTGGCGGCGAGCCGGCTCGGCGCCGCCGGCGCGGGGATCCAGAAGACCACCAGGGCGATCCCCAAAGCGGCGAGCAGGGCGGTGAGCCAGAAGATGGCCGCGAGTCCCCAGTGGGCGGCGAGCAGCGGGCCGAGGACCATGGCCGCGGCGAAGGCGAGGCCGATGCTGCCGCCCACGGCGGCCATGGCGCGGGTCCGGTGTTCCTCGGTGGTCAAGTCGGCGAGCAGGGCCATGACGGCGCTGGCCACCGCGCCCGCGCCCTGCAGCGCCCGGCCCAGAATCAGGCCGTGGATGCTCTCGGTCATCGCCGCCAGCACGCTCCCAGCGCAGAACACCGCCATGCCGCCGGCGATCACCACCCGCCGTCCGACCCGGTCCGAGAGGAGGCCCAGGGGGATCTGCAGGAGTCCCTGGGTGAGGCCGTAGGCGCCCAGGGCCACGCCCACCAGCGCCGGACTCACCCCCCGATAGTGTTCCGCCTCCAGGGCGAGCACCGGCAGGACCATGAAGAGCCCGAGCATGCGGGTGGCGTAGAGGGCGACGAGTCCGGTCAGGCCGCGCAGCTCTTGGGGATTCATCGCGTCGTGGCAGCGGGTCGGGCCGTCCATTATACGCGCCATACGCGCCGGCCCGCCGCCGGCCGAAACGCAGCGCGGCGCCTCAGCCGGCGTAGCCGCACGGATTTTGCTGCTGCCAGCGCCAGTGGTCGGCCACCATGGCCTCGAGGTCCCGCTCGGCCCGCCAGCCGAGCAATCGTTCCGCGCGGGTGGGATCGGCATAGCACTCCGCCACGTCCCCGGGGCGGCGCGGCGCGAAGGCCAGCGGCACCGGCCGGCCGCTCGCGCGGCGCAGCGCCTCCACCACCTCGAGGACGCTGTAGCCCCGCCCGGTGCCGAGGTTGAGCGCCGCGAAGCCGGGGCGGAGGGCGGCGAGGGCAGCCAGGTGGCCGCGTGCGAGGTCCACCACGTGGACGTAGTCGCGCACCCCGGTTCCGTCGCGGGTGGGCCAGTCGCGGCCGAACACCTCGAGCCGTGGTCGCCGGCCGGCCGCCACTTGGACGGCGAGGGGCATCAGGTTGGCCGGCTCGCCCCGCGGGTCCTCGCCGAGCCAACCGCTCTCGTGGGCCCCCACCGGATTGAAGTAGCGCAGGGCGAGGAAGTGCCAGCGGCCATCGGCGCCGGCCCACTCGGCGAGGAGCCGCTCGACGGCGAGCTTGGTCTCCCCGTAGGGGTTGACCGGCGCGGTCGGATCGATCTCGGCCACCGGCACCCGTGCCGGCATCCCGTAGACAGTCGCCGACGAGCTGAACACCAGCCGCCACACCCCCGCCCGCGCCATGGCCTCGAGCAGGCGGCGGGTGCCGGCGACGTTGACCTCCCAGTAGAGGTCCGGGCGCTGGACCGATTCTGCCACCGACTTGCGGCCCGCAAAGTGGAGCACGCAGTCCACCGGATGGCGGGCGAAGAGCCGGCGGAGGGTCGCCGCATCGCGCAAATCGCCCCGCACCACCCGCACCGGCTTGCCGGTGAGGCGCCGGATCCGCTCGAGCACCGCCGGATGGCTGTTGCTGAAGTCGTCGAAGACCACCACGCCGAACCCCGCGGCGAGGAGTTCAACCACCGCGTGGCTGCCGACGTAGCCGGCACCACCCGTGACCAGTACTTCCATGGCTTCTGCACCCCGCGGCCGATGGTAGCACGCACCGCTGACCTTGAAGCCGGTGCTCGCCTCGCGCATGATTGCTGGCTTTGCCCCGGTTTTTTATGCCATGGATAAGATCGTCATCCGCGGCGCGCGCACCCACAATCTCCAGGGCATCGATCTGGAACTGCCGAGGGACCGGCTGATCGTCATCACCGGGCTTTCCGGATCGGGCAAGTCATCCCTGGCCTTCGACACCCTCTACGCCGAGGGGCAGCGCCGCTACGTCGAGTCCCTGTCGGCTTACGCCCGGCAGTTTCTGTCGATGATGGAAAAGCCCGACGTGGAGCACATCGAGGGGCTGTCGCCGGCCATCTCCATCGAGCAGAAGTCCACCTCCCACAACCCCCGCTCCACGGTGGGCACCATCACCGAGATCTACGACTACCTGCGCCTCCTCTACGCCCGGGCGGGCGAGCCGCGCTGTCCCGACCACGACCTGCCCCTGGACGCCCAGACGGTGAGCCAAATGGTGGACCAGGTGCTCTCCCGTCCCGAGGGCAGCGCCTGGATGCTCCTCGCCCCGCTGGTGCGCGACCGCAAGGGGGAGCACCAGGCGGTGTTCGAGCAGCTGCGCGCCCAGGGGTTCGTGCGCGCCCGGGTGGATGGGCGCGTCTACGACCTGGACGAGGTCCCCCAACTGGACAAGCGCCGCAAGCACCGGATCGAGGCGGTGGTGGACCGCTTCCGGGTGCGCGCCGACCTGCGGCAGAGACTCGCCGAGTCCTTCGAGACCGCGCTCGCCCTCTCGGGGGGGCTCGCCGTGGTGGCGCCCCTGGAAGGAGGCGAAGAGACCATCTTTTCGGCGCGCTTCGCATGCCCCCTGTGCGATTACAGCATCGGGGAACTGGAACCGCGCCTCTTTTCCTTCAACAACCCGGCCGGCGCCTGCCCTCGCTGCGACGGCCTCGGCGTGGTGCAGTTTTTCGACGTGGCGCGGGTGGTGGCGCGCCCGGAGGCGTCCCTGGCGGAAGGGGCGATCCGCGGCTGGGACCGGCGCAACCCCTTCCTGTTCAACCTCATCTCCTCCCTGGCCGCCCACTACGGCTTCGACCTCGACACCCCCTTTCGCGAGCTCGACGAGGCAATCCAGCGGGTGATCCTGTTCGGCTCGGGGCAGGAGGAGATCGAGTTCCGCTACGCCAACGAGCGCGGCACCCTCTACCGGCGCCGCCACCCCTTCGAGGGGGTGATCCCCAACCTGGAGCGGCGCTGGCGGGAGTCGGCCTCGCCGGCGGTGCGCGAGGAGCTCGGCCGGCTGATCAGCACCCAGCCCTGCCCCGAGTGCGACGGCACCCGCCTCAACCGGGCGGCACGCCACGTCTTCGTGGACGGCCGCTCGCTGCCGGAGATCACCGCCCTGGCGGTGGGCGAGCTGTGCGACTACTACGCCGGCCTCACCCTGCCTGGCCGGCGGGGGGAGATCGCCGCCAAGATCCTCAAAGAGATCCGCGCCCGGCTGCGCTTCCTGGTGGACGTCGGCCTCGCCTATCTGACCCTGGACCGCAGCGCCGAGACCCTCTCCGGGGGCGAGGCCCAGCGGATCCGCTTGGCGAGCCAGATCGGCGCCGGCCTGGTGGGGGTGATGTACATCCTCGACGAGCCCTCCATCGGGCTCCACCAGCGGGACAACGCCCGCCTCCTCGACACCCTGCTGCGGCTGCGCGACCTGGGCAACACGGTGATCGTGGTCGAGCACGACGAGGACGCCATCCGGGCCGCCGACCACATCGTCGACATGGGACCGGGGGCGGGGGTGCACGGCGGCCGGGTGGTGGCCCAGGGGACGGTGGCGGAGATCGTCGCCTGCGAGGAATCCCTGACCGGCCAGTATCTCTCCGGCCGCCGCGAGATCCCCCTGCCCAGCCGCCGCCACGCCGCCGCCGGCGGGCGCCACCTGTGGATTCGCGGCGCCCGCGGCAACAACCTCCAGGGGATCGACGTGGCCATCCCGGTGGGCACCTTCACCTGCATCACCGGGGTGTCCGGCTCGGGCAAGTCGACCCTGATCAACGAGACCCTCTATCCCATCGCCGCCGCCGTCCTCAACGGCGCGCGCAATCTGCGCCCTGCCCCCTGTGACGGCGTCGAGGGCCTGGAGCACTTCGACAAGTGCGTGGACATCGATCAAAGTCCCATCGGCCGCACGCCCCGCTCCAATCCCGCCACCTACACCGGCCTTTTCACCCCCATCCGGGAACTGTTCGCCGCCACGCCGGAGGCCCGCGCCCGGGGCTACAAGCCGGGGCGTTTTTCCTTCAACGTGCGCGGGGGGCGCTGCGAAGCCTGCCAGGGGGACGGGGTCACCAAGGTGGAGATGCACTTTCTGCCCGATCTGTACGTCACCTGCGACGTCTGCCAGGGCCGCCGCTACAACCGCGAGACGCTGGAGATCCGCTACAAAGGCAAAAACATCCACGAGGTCCTAGAGATGACCGTGGAGGAAGCCCGCGACTTCTTCGCCGCCGTGCCGGCGGTGGCGAACCGCCTCCAGACCCTGATGGACGTCGGTTTGGGCTACGTGCGCCTGGGCCAGTCGGCCACCACCCTCTCCGGCGGCGAAGCCCAGCGGGTCAAGCTGGCGCGGGAACTGGCCAAGCGGGACACCGGTCGGACGCTCTACATCCTCGACGAGCCCACCACCGGGTTGCATTTCCACGACATCCGCCAGCTTTTGGAGGTGCTCCACCGCCTGCGGGACCACGGCAATACCGTGGTGGTGATCGAGCACAACCTGGACGTGATCAAGACCGCCGACTGGATCGTCGACCTGGGTCCGGAAGGCGGCGCCGGCGGCGGCCGCGTGGTGGCGGCGGGGACCCCCGAGGAGGTTGCCGCCTGTGCCGACTCCCACACCGGCCGCTTTCTGGCGCCGCTGCTCGCCCGCCACCGCGAGCGCCGCCGCGCCTAGCGGCCGAGCAGCGACTCGATGAGCGCCACCTGGGCCGGCAGACAGCGGCTGCGCAGGTCGTACTGTTCGGCCACGAAACGGCGCGCCTGGCGCCCCACCTCGCGGCGCAGTTCGGGCGCCTCCAGGAGCTCCACGGCGCGCGCCACCAGTGTGTCTTCGGAAAAGTAATCGAAGAGAAAGCCGTTCTCGCCGTCGCGGATCACCTCCTCCACCGGCGGCGTCGCCGACGCCAAGACCGGCGCCTCGCAGGCCATCGCCTCCAGCACCGACCAGGAGAGGACGAACGGATAGGTGAGGTAGAGGTGCAGAGAGGTGATGGAGAACAGGTCGAGCAGCTTTCCGTAGGGCACTCGGCCCACGAACAACACCCGCTCCAGGTCCAGGCGATCCCCCACCTCGTCGAGGAGCACCTCGCGCCAGGGCCGCCCCGAAGGGTGGCCGCGCACGTAGCTCACCTCGTCGCCGCCCACCACCACGAAGATCGCCTTCGGCCGCTCCCACTGGAGGCGCGGCAGGGCGCGCATGAAGCGGTGAAAGCCCCGGCTCGGCTCGAGGTTGCGCACCGCGTAGGTGATGATCTCATCCTCGGCGGTGAGGCGCAGTCCCGGCCGCACCTCGGGAAATTCCACCACCGCGGCGCGGCGCGGCGCCACCTGGACAGTGTCGACGCCGTCGTGGATCACCCGGATCCGCTCGCGATATTCGCAGGGGAAAGTGCTCCACTGCCAGCGGGTGGGCGAGATTCCGGCGTCGGCCATGTCGAGGGCCACCCAGTGGGGCGCGTTCTTCAGCCGGTAGTGGCTGGCCAGCCCGAAGTGGACCGGAAATTCCGGCTCGAAGCCCACCAAGGGCCCGTCCGGCTGAAAAAAGAACTCGAAGTAGAAAAGCAGCTTGGCCCGGGGGAACACCTCCCGCAGGTAGAAGTGCTCCCCCCACCCCGGGTGGGCGGCGATCACATCGGGGTCGAGACCCCGCTGGCGCTGGCGCAGGAGCACCCGCGTGAGGGCCGTCGCCCGCTGGAGCTGGGCGGTGAATTCGGCCGCCGGCCCCGGCAGGCCCTCCGGCACCGGAGGTGGCTTGTCGTAGCCGAGCAGCTTCACCTGCGGATGGATCAATCCCCGCTGGCGCACGACGTTGTCCCGCTCGCCGACGCCGTAGCAGACCCAATCCGGATGCGCCGCGAAGTAGCGGGAGAGGTAGCGGTACTGCCCGGGAAAGTTCTGGTGGATGAAGAGGATCTGCACGGCGCGTCCCCCGGCGGGCCGCTGCGGCGGAGGCGAAAAGTGGCGCACCCGAGAGGATTCGAACCTCTGACCTTTGGCTCCGGAGGCCAACGCTCTATCCGGCTGAGCTACGGGTGCGCAGCGCGGGCCGGGCCCGGCAGGCGGGCAATTCTACCCGGTTTGGGCGCCGTGCCCAATGGGGTCGGGAACTTTTTTCGCCAGCGCCTCGAGGCCGGAACGGATGTGGATGTCCCGCTGGGGAAAGGGCACCTCGATGGCGTTTTCCGCCAAGACGCGGTGGATCAGCAGCAGGAACCGGGAGCGGGCGACTCCGGGGCGGCGCACCAGCTCGCCGCGGATCCAGACAACCAGCTCGAAGTCTAGGCTGCTGTCGCCGAAGGCGGCAAACAGCACCATCGGCTCGCGCCCGGCGCCGGACACCACGTCGGGATGGCACCGCGCCGCCTCCGCCACCCGCTCGATGACCAGGTCGGGGTCGGTGCCATAGGCGACGCCGAACTCCACCTTGATCCGCTTGTAGTCGTCGCGGAGGGTCCAGTTGGTGACCCGGCCGGTGATGAATTCGGTGTTGGGAACCAGGATGTCCTCGTTGTCGAGCGTGCGGATCAGGGTGCTGCGGATGCGGATCTCGGCCACTTCGCCGAAGAGGCCACTTTCCAACTCCACGAAATCGCCCACCCGCAGGGAGCGCTCGAAGAGGATGATGATCCCGGAGACGAAATTGCTGACCACGTTCTGCAGGCCGAAGCCGATCCCCACGCTGAGGGCGCCGGCCACCAGCGCAATGCGGTCGAAGGTGATGCCGAGGGCGGAGAGGGCCGCGAGCGCGCCCAGCAGGTAGATGCCGTAGCCGAGCAGACGGGTGAGGGTGTAGATCTGCGCCTCGCGGACGTTGCCCCGAAAGGCCAATAGCCGCGCCAGGGCGCGCCGCGCCAGCCGCACCACCACCGCGGTGGCCAACAGGATGGCGGCGGCGGTGACCAACTGATAGGTGTTGAGGGCGTAGTCGCCCACCAGCAAGAGCTCCTCGCCCAACCAGCGCTGGAGCGAAGCCCAAAAGTGCGCCGCGTCCACCATTCAACCCCCCCGCGCGACTCCAAGGGGGCCCGCTTTCCGCCACGTCGCCACGCCGCTGTTCCCCTCGCGTGCCGGCGCCATTATGGACGCGCGGAGGGCGCGGTGCCAGGGGCGCTGCTGATATCATCCCGCCATGGAGATCTATCTGGTGGGCGGCGCCGTCCGCGACGAATTGCTCGGGCTGCCGGTGACCGAGCGCGACTGGGTGGTGGTGGGGGCGACCCCGGAGGAGATGACCGCTCTCGGTTTCCGCCCGGTGGGGCGCGACTTTCCCGTCTTTCTCCACCCCGAGACCGGCGAGGAGTACGCGCTCGCCCGCACCGAGCGCAAGACCGGGCGCGGCTACAAGGGCTTTACCTTTTACGCCGGCCCCGACGTCACCCTGGAAGAAGACCTGCGCCGCCGCGATCTCACGGTCAACGCCATGGCGCGGGACCGCGAGGGGCGACTGATCGACCCCTGGGGCGGGCGGGCCGACCTCGAAGCGCGCGTCCTGCGCCACGTCTCCCCGGCCTTCGTCGAAGATCCCCTGCGGGTCCTGCGGGTGGCCCGCTTCGCCGCCCGCTTCGCGCCCCTCGGCTTCGTGGTGGCCGCGGAGACCATGGCGCTGATGCGGGTGATCGCGGCCCGAGGGGAGCTCGCCGACCTCACCCCCGAGCGGGTCTGGCAGGAGCTGGACCGCGCCCTGGGCACCGACGCGCCCGCGGAGTTCGTGGCCACCCTCCGCCACGCCGGCGCTTTGGTGGTGCTCTTCCCGGAGATCGACCGCCTCTTCGGCGTCCCCCAACGGGCCGACTACCACCCCGAGGTGGACACCGGCTTGCACACCCTCCTCGCCCTGTCCAAGGCCGCCGAACTGAGCCCCGAGCGGGCGGTGCGCTTCGCCGCGCTGGTGCACGACCTGGGCAAGGGAACTACCGCGCCCGAGATCCTGCCGCGCCACGTGGGGCACGAAGAGCGCGGCCTGCCCCTCGTCGACGCCCTGTGTGACCGCCTGCGCGCCCCCAACGAGTACCGGGAGCTGGCGCGCATCGTCACCCGTTTGCACCTCCTCTGCCACAAGGTGTTCGAACTGCGCCCGGCAACGGTGTTGCGCCTGCTCAAGGCGGCCGACGCCTTCCGCCGGCGCGCCCGCTTCGAGCGCTTCCTCCTGGCGGTGGAGGCGGACGCCCGCGGCCGCCACGGCTTCGAGGACCGGCCCTACCGCCAGGGGCGCTGGCTCAGGGCCTTGGTGGACCACCTGGAGCGCACCGTCCAAGTGGAGCCCCTGCTGGCCCAGGGCCTGCGCGGCGCCGAACTGGGGGCCGCCCTGGACCGGGCGCGGGAAGCGGCCATCCGCGCCTTTCCCCGCGAGGTGGCCGAGTGAGGCAAGCGCGGGTGGCCCTGGTCACCGGAGCGGGCCGGCGGATCGGCGCGGCCATTGCCCGCGCCCTCTTTCGCGATGGCTTCCGGCTCGCACTCCACTACCGCCGGTCCGCCGCCGAAGCCCGCGCGCTGGCGCGCGAGCTGGAAGCCGAGCGGCCGGGCAGCGCCGCCTGCTTTGCCGCCGACCTCGTCCAAGCCGGGGCCGCGGAGGCTCTCGCCGAAGCCGTGCTGGCCCGCTTCGGGCGCCTCGACGCCCTGGTCAACAACGCCTCCACCTATCGGCCCACCCCCTTCGGGGCCGTCGACCACGCCACCTGGCGCGAACTGGTCGGGGCCAACCTGGAAGGCCACTTCTTCCTCGCCCAGGCCCTCGCCCCCGCGCTGCGCGCCGCGCGCGGCGCGGTGGTCAACCTCACCGACGCCCGCCTGGCAAAGCCGCAGCGGGGTTATGCCGCCTACGGCGCGGCCAAGGCGGGACTGGCCGCCCTCACCCGGGTGTTGGCCGTGGAGCTCGCCCCCGAGGTGCGTGTCAACGGCGTGGCGCCGGGGGCGATCCTCTGGCCCGAGGGGGAGGCCAGCCTGACGGAGGCCGAGCGCGCGGCCGTGCTCGGGGCCATTCCCCTGGGCCGGCTGGGCACTCCGGAGGAGGTGGCGGAAGTGGTGCGCTATCTGATCGCGGAGGGCAGCTATCTCACCGGACAGACCCTCGCCGTGGACGGCGGGCTCAGACTCCTCGGCGAACCCGCCTGACCTGGGTCAACCTTCGGCCACCCCCTCTTGAAAGCGCCGCCCGGACGACCCATCAATGCTATGAACCCGATCGCCGAAACAAGGAGGAAACGCCATGGCCCTGGTGCCCCGCAGCAGCCTGTTCGATCTCGACCGCCTCGTGGATGAATTTTTCGCTCCCGTCAGCCGCGAGGGCGGCTTCTTCGCGCCCCGGGTGGACGTGCGGGAGTTTCCCGACCACTACGAGATCACCGCCGAATTGCCGGGCGTCAAGAAAGAGGACCTCGAAGTGCGCCTGGAAGACGGGGTGCTGACCATCGAGGCGGAAAGCCGCCAGGAAGAGAAGGAAGAAAAGGAGGGCCGCGTGCTCCGCCAGGAGCGCCGCTACGGCAAGTACCTGCGCAGCTTCAACCTGGGCGGCGACGTCCGCGCGGAAGAGATCTCCGCCACTTTCCAGGATGGCGTTCTGAAGATCACCGTTCCCCGCGTCACCGAGCAAGCGCCCGCCCGCAAGCGAATCGAGGTCAAATAACACCAGCCAGCTTTGCGAGCAGGGGAGGACCGCCCGTGGACGACGAACTGCGCGCCTTGGAAGCCCAATTGCGAGCCCGCCGCACCGCCCTCCTCGAGCGGCTCGAGGAGGTGCGGCGGGCGAGCGCCGAACAGCGCTCGCCCGACTGGTCCGAACAAGCCCAGGAGCGGCAGAACGACGAGGTGCTCGAGGGCATCCGGCGCGAGACGGAGCAGGAGCTCAAACAGGTGAGCCTCGCTCTGGAGCGCATCGCCGCGGGCGAGTACGACCTGTGCAGCCGTTGCGGCGAGCGCATCCCCCTGGCGCGCTTGCGGGCGGTGCCCTACACCAGCCTGTGCATCGAGTGCGCCAGTCGCGCCGGTTAGCGCTCAGGCCGAAGCGCGCAGCGGCAGTGCGCGCCCCCGCCAGCAAAAGGGGATGCGCCGCAGCGGCGGCGCGTGGGGGGCGAGCTCCCGCCACAGGTCGGCGTAGCGGCGGTGCGCCACCGGGTGTTCCTCCTCGCCGGCCACTTCCGCCAAGGGGCCGAGCACGAACGCGTCGGTGAGGATCTCCGGCCGCGGCAGGCGCACCCCGTCCACCTCGCCCACCAGGGCGTCGTAGGTCAAGAGGTCCACGTCCAGGGTGCGCGGGCCGAAGCGCGGCCCGTCCCGCCTCCGGCCGCAGGCCGCCTCGATGGCGCGCAGTCGCGCCGCCACTTCGCCCACCGGCAGCTCGGTGTCGAAGCCGGCCACCAGGTTGTAGAAATCGTCCCCGGTGAAGCCCACCGCGGCGGTCTCGTACAGGGAGGAGACCACCAGGGGACCGAACTGGTCCGCCAGGGCGTCCAGACAGGCGCGCACGTTGCGCTCGCGGTCGATGTTGCTGCCGATGCTGGTCCAGACCCGGGCCATCAGGGGCGGCTCCCGCGCTCGATCACCAGCCCCACGTCCGCCGCCCCCCGCAGGGCGCCCGGCTTGCTCAGCCGCAGCCGCACCCAGGGGACGCCGAACTCCTCGGTGACGATGCGCGCCACCTCCTCCGCCAACCGCTCCACCAGTTGGCAGCGGCTCTCCTGGACGTGGGCGATGATCCGCTTGGCCACCGCCTTGTAGTCGAGGGCGTCTTCGATCCGGTCGGAAGCGGCGGCGGCGCGGATGTCGGCGGCCATCTCCAGATCCAGGCTCACCGTCTGGCGCACCTCCCGCTCCCAGCCGAAGATGCCGATCACCGTCTCGATGCGCAGATCCCGAATGTAGACCAGATCCACCGCTCAGGTCTCCAACGGGGGCAGGGATTCCAGCGGCCAGCGAGGCAGGGCGCGAATCTGGAGGTCGTCCCGCTGCCCGGCGGCCAGCCGCAAGCAGCCGGCCAGGGCGATCATGGCGCCGTTGTCGGTGCAGAACTCAAGGCGCGGATAGCAAACGCGCCGGCCCAATTCGCCGGCCATCTCGGCGAGGCGTCGGCGCAGGCGGCGGTTGGCGGCCACCCCCCCGGCGGCCACCAGGGTGGGCAGCCCCGTCTCTTCCAGCGCCCGCCGGCACTTGATGGCCAGGGTGTCCACCACCGCCTCCTCGAAGGCGCGGGCGATGTCCGCGCGGGTGATCTCGTCGGGCAGGCCGTCGGGACCGGCGCACTCGGCCACCGTGTTGAGGACGTGGGTCTTGAGACCGGAAAAACTGAAGTCGAACCCGGGGCGGTCGACCATGGGGCGGGGAAAGCGGAAGCGCTGCGGATCCCCGCGCTCCGCGAGGGCCGCGATCTGCGGCCCCCCCGGATAGCCGAGCCCGAGCATCTTGGCCACCTTGTCGAAGGACTCGCCGGCGGCGTCGTCCAGGGATTCACCCAGCACCCGGTAGCGCCCCACCCCCGACACCTCCACCAACTGGGTGTGCCCCCCCGATACCAGAAGCGCCAAAAAGGGGAACTCAGGTCTTTCCTCTTCCAGCAGGGGCGCGAGCAGATGGCCCTCCATGTGGTGGACGCCGAGGGCGGGAATGCCGCGGGCAAAGGCCAGGGCGCGGGCGAAGGACCCGCCCACCAGCAGGGCGCCCACGAGCCCGGGGCCGGCGGTATAGGCGATGCCTTCCAGGTCGCCGAGCGCCACTCCCGCATCGGCCAACAGCCGCCGCACCAGGGGCAAAAGTCGCTCGGCGTGGTCCCGGGAGGCGAGCTCCGGCACCACGCCGCCGTACTCGGCGTGGAGCTTTTCCTGGCTGTGCAGGCGATGGGCGATCAGCCCCCGCGCCGAATGGTACAGGGCCACCCCCGTTTCGTCGCAGGAGGTCTCGATGCCGAGTACCAGCATGGACGTCTCTCGCTTTGGCCGGCCGGCCATGATAATCCGCCAGCGGCGCGCCAACCAAGGGCGCGCGGGTCCGTCTCCGCGCCCCGCCCCGGGGTGGAGCCGCTCCCGCAACCCTCGTAGCCCGGATGGAGCGAGGCGGAATCCGGGAACCCCCACCCGACAGCCCCCGCTCGCCCCTCCCCGGATTCCGGCGCTGCGCGCCTCCATCCGGGCTACGCCCCTTCGCTCGGCCCGCGGCCTTTGCACCCCGCCGCCTGGCGATGTAGAATGGCGCGCCTTCCGGCCGGGGATCCCCGGCCGGACGCGTTACCGTCCAAGGTCCACAGCAGCGATCGGGAGGACGCAAGACCGCATGCCTACGGTACGAGTGAAAGAAAACGAACCCTTCGACGTGGCCCTGCGCCGCTTCAAGCGCTCCTGCGAAAAGGCGGGCATCCTCGCCGAGGTGCGCCGCCGCGAGTACTACGAAAAGCCCACCTGGGCGCGCAAGCGGAAGCGGGCCGCGGCCATCAAGCGCCACGCCAAGAAACTGGCCCGCGAGGCGCGCAAGTTTCAGCGCCTCTTCTGAGCCGCGTGAGGCGCGGGCGCCCATCCCCGTGACCGAATCCCTGCCCGCCAAGGCGCGGCTCGCCGAGGCGATGAAAGCGGCCCTCAAGGCCGGCGACAAGCCCCGGCTGGGGGCCTTGCGGCTGATCCACGCCGAAATCCAGCGCGCCGAAGTTGACGCCCGCAAGAACCTGGACGAACCGGGACTCGTCGCCCTGCTGGAGCGCATGGTCAAGCAGCGGCGCGAGGCCGCCGAGCAGTACCGCCGCGGGGGGCGCGAAGAGCTCGCCGCCCGGGAAGAGGCGGAAATCGCCGTCATCCGCGAGTTTCTGCCCGAGCCCTTGAGCGAGGCGGAGGTGACCGCCCTGGTGGAGGAAGCCCTCGCCGCCTGCGGCGCCCGCACCGCCCGCGACCTGGGCGCGGTGATGCAATACTTAAAGCCCCGCCTCCAGGGCCGCGCCGACCTGGGGGAAGTCAGCCGCAGGGTGCGGGCTCGCCTCCAGGGTTGAGCCGGTCGTTGACGGTTGCCCTGCGGCGCCGGAGACTGACCACCAGACCGCACCTGGGGCTCCTATGGCGCGCATTCCCCAGTCCTTCATCGACGACTTGCTGGCGCGGGTGGACCTCGTCGAGCTGATCGGCGAGCGGGTGGAGCTGCGCAAAGCGGGGCGCAGCTACAAGGGGCTTTGCCCCTTTCACGCCGAGCGCACCCCCTCCTTCACCGTCAGCCCGGACAAGGGGCTGTACCACTGTTTCGGCTGCGGTGCCGGAGGCAACGCCATCGGCTTTTTGATGGAACACGATCGGCTGGGATTCGTCGAAGCGGTGGAGCAGCTGGCCCGCCGGCTGGGCATCGAAGTGCCCCGAGAGGGGGAGAGCGAGGAAAGCGCGTCCAGCCGGCGGCGGCGCGCCCTCTACGACCTCCTCGGCCGCGCCGCCGACTACTACCGCGAACAGCTCGCCGCCCACCCCGCCGCGGCGCGCGCCCGCCGCTACCTGCAAAAGCGAGGCATCGCACCGGAGGTGGCCGCCCGCTTCGGCATCGGCTACGCGCCGCCCGGCTGGGACAATCTGGTGCGCGCCCTGGGGGGCGGCGCCGAGGCGCGCGCCCTCCTGGTGGAGGCGGGCCTGGCGGCGCACCGGGAGCGCGAACCGGAGCGGATCTACGACCGCTTCCGGGACCGCCTGATCTTCCCCATCCGGGACCCGCGGGGGCGCACCCTGGGCTTCGGCGCCCGCCTGCACGAGGAGCAAAGCGGTAACCGCGGCCCAAAATACCTCAACTCGCCCGAAACCCCCCTCTTCCACAAGGGGCGGGAACTGTACGGCCTCTACGAGGCCCTGCGCGCGGAGCGCGAGCCCGCGTCCCTGGTGGTGGTGGAAGGCTACCTGGACGTGGTCTCCCTGGCCCAGCACGGGGTGGCCAACGCCGTCGCCACCCTGGGCACCGCGGTGACCCGGGATCATCTGGAAAAGCTGTTTCGCACAACGAGCGAACTCGTCTTTTGCTTCGACGGCGACGCCGCCGGCCGCGCCGCCGCCCGCCGCGCCCTGGAGACCTGTCTACCGCTTCTCGAAGACGGGCGCACGGTGCGCTTCCTGCTGCTTCCCCAGGGAGAAGATCCCGATTCCCTGGTGCGCGCCCGGGGCGGCGAGCACTTTCGCGCCCTGGTGCGGGAGGCCCCCTCCCTCTCCGAGTTCCTGTTCGCCCAACTGGGCGCGGAGGAAGCCCATACGCCGGACCAGCTGGCCCGCCTGTGCCGCACCGCCCTGCCCCTCCTCGCGCGCATTCCGGGCGCGGTGCTGCGGCGTCTGCTGCGCCGGGCGCTGGCCGAGCGGCTGGGCTTGGCGGAGGAGGAACTGGAGGCCTTGGCCGAGCCCCCGCCACGCGTCGCCGCTCCCGCCCCGGCTCCACCCCCGGCGCCGGTTGCCCGCCGTCCGCCACCCGGGGCCGAGCGGTCGCCCGAGCGCAGCGTCCGGCCGTCCGTGCGCCTCACCCCGGCGCGGCGGGCGGTGCTGTTGCTCCTCGCCAACCCCGCCCTCCATCGGGAAATCCCCGACCCGCAGCGACTGCGCGCCCTCGACGATCCCCACGCCGCGACCCTCGCCGACCTGGTGCAGATCCTCGCCCGCCACCCCCAGTTCTCCCTCAACCAGCTGCTCGGCCACTGGCGCGGTCTGCACGGCGCGCAGCGGGCCCGGGAACTGGAGGAGCTGGTGGAGGCGGGGTTGGTGGCGCCGCGCGCCGACCGGGACGATCGGGCGGAACTGCGGGACGTGGTGGCCCGGCTGTCCAGCCGCCTGGAAGAATCGCGCCACCCCCGGGAGCGGCTCGAGGCGCTCCTCGCCCGGGGCGAGCTCGACTTGGCGGAGCGCAAGCTCGTCCAGGTGCTGTACGCGCGCCTTCCCCCCGCCGACCGCGAGGCGTTGCGCGAGCCGGTGCAAGCCGTCCTGGCGCGGGGCGCCCGCCGCGCCCCGAGCACCGCTCCCCGCGGACGACCCGAGCAAAAAGGGCGGTAAATCGGCGCGTCCTGTCCTAGGCTTGTCGTGGCCTTGAAAAACCAGGACCCGCACCGATAACCAAAGGGCGCTATAATTGCGCGTTTCCCATGTCTCTCTGCAGACCCAATCCATCCGACCGCGGAACAGCCATGAGTGAATCGTCCCAGAACCAGTCGCGCCTCAAGGAGCTGATCGCCAAGGGCCGCGATCAGGGGTACCTGACCTATGCGGAGGTCAACGACCACCTGCCGGAAGACATCTCCGACCCCGATCAGGTGGAAGACATCATCCAGATGATCAACGACATGGGGATCAGCGTCTTCGAGAGCGCCCCCGACGCCGACACCATGTTGATCACCTCCGGCGACACCACCCCGGACGAAATCGCCGCCGCCGAAGCGGCCGCGGCGCTGGCCGCCGTGGAATCGGACCAGCACCGCACCACCGACCCGGTGCGCATGTACATGCGCGAAATGGGCTCGGTGGAACTGCTCACCCGGGAGGGCGAGATCGAGATCGCCAAGCGGATCGAAGAGGGCATCCGGGAGATGATGGACGCCCTCGCCGACTGGCCGACGGCGGTGGACCGGATCCTCGCCGAGTACGACCTGGTGGCCAAAGGAGAGCGCAAACTCGGGGACATCATCAGCGGCTACCTGGATCCGATGGAGCACGTGCCCTCGGCCCAGGAGCAGGCCGCCCAGGCGGCGGAGCAGGACGAGGAGCAGGAAGCCAACCTCGACGACGACGGGCTCGATCTGGACGAGGCGGCGCGCCGCTTCGAAGCCCTGCGCAAACAGAACGAAAAGACCAAGCGGGCCATCGCCCGCTACGGCCACGGCCACCGCAACGCGCAGAAGCACCTGCGGGCGCGGGGCGAGTTGTTCAAGTATTTCAAGCTCACGCCGCGGCAGTTCGACCCCCTGATCCAAGAGGTGCGGTCGGTCCTCGAGCGCATCCGCGCCGAAGAGAAGAAAATCATGAAGCTGTGCGTGCGCGGCGCCGGCATGGCGCGGGAGGAGTTCATCGAACTCTTCCCGGGCAACGAGACCAACGAAGAATGGCTTGCCGAGCTTGGCCGCCTCGACCGCCCCTGGGTGGCGCGACTGGACCAGATCGCGGAGGAGGTGCGGCGCAGCCAGCGGGCCCTGCGCGCCCTTGAAGAGGAACACGGGCTGCCGGTGGCGCGCATCAAAGACATCAACCGGCGCATGTCCATCGGCGAAGCCAAGGCCCGGCGCGCCAAGAAGGAAATGGTGGAGGCCAACCTGCGGCTGGTGATCTCCATCGCCAAGAAGTACACCAACCGGGGCCTGCAGTTCCTCGATCTGATCCAGGAGGGCAACATCGGCCTGATGAAGGCGGTGGACAAATTCGAATACCGGCGCGGCTACAAGTTCTCCACCTACGCCACCTGGTGGATCCGCCAGGCCATCACCCGCTCCATCGCCGACCAGGCCCGCACCATCCGCATCCCGGTGCACATGATCGAGACCATCAACAAGCTCAACCGGATCTCGCGCCAGCTGCTCCAGGAGCTGGGCCGGGAACCCACCCCGGAAGAGCTGAGCGAGCGGATGGACATGCCGGAGGAGAAGATCCGCAAGGTGCTCAAGATCGCCAAGGAACCGATCTCCATGGAGACGCCCATCGGCGACGACGAGGACTCCCATCTCGGCGACTTCATCGAGGACACCACCATCCCCTCCCCGGTGGACGTGGCCATTCGGGAGAGCCTGGTGGAAGCCACCCGGGAGGTGCTCAACAGCCTCACCGCCCGGGAGGCCCAGGTCCTCAAGATGCGCTTCGGCATCGACATGCCCACCGACCACACCCTCGAAGAGGTGGGCAAGCAGTTCGACGTCACCCGGGAGCGGATCCGCCAGATCGAGGCCAAGGCGCTGCGCAAGCTTCGCCACCCCTCGCGGTCGGAGCACCTGCGCAGCTACATCGAGGAGTGAGCGGGCGGCGCCCTTGCCGGGGAGTTGGGAGTGACCGCGCCCGACTACTCTTTCGCCCCCTTTCTGGCGCGCCGCCAAACGGCCGACTACTACCGCGACGCCGAGCTGCTGCCGCAGCTCTTCCACCACTACGCCGGCGAGCGGGCTGCCCGGCTCGAATTCGGCATCGAGGGGCTGGCCGCAGAGGCCGCCGGCCGCTATCGCGCTTGGGCGGAAACCGCGGCCCTGCCCGAGAACCGCCCCTGGCTGCTGCCCTACGACGGCCACGGCAACCGGGTCGACCGGATCGTGCGGCCCCTCGAGACGCGCCTCATGGAGCGGGAGATCTTCGGCCTCGGGCTCTTCCGCGCCGCCGTCGACCCCTGGGAGCGCCTCGTCAAGCTCCTCATCCTCCACCAGAACGGCGAACACGGTGTGGCCTGCGCCCTCGCCTGCACCCAGGGCCTGGTGGTGCTCGGCGACGCCCTGGCGCCCGAGCTTGCGCCACCGGTGCGCGAAGCCTGGCAGCACTGCAAGGAAGGGCGCGACGGCGACTATGGGATCGCCGCCCAGTTTCTGAGCGAGATCCAGGGGGGCTCGGACGTCGCCGCCAACCGCGCGAGTGCCGTGCCCGACGGCCCCGCCTACCGCCTTGCGGGGACCAAGTTCTTCTGCAGCGCGGCCCACGCCGACTACGCCCTGGTGACCGCCAGGGTGGCGGGCGACGAGGGGGTGAGCCTCTTCCTGGTGCCCACCTGGCTCACCGCCGAAGACCGCGCCGCCGAGCGGCGGAACCACCAGCGCATCCGGCGCCTGAAACGCAAGCTGGGCACCTGGGAGCTGCCCACCGCGGAAATCGAATACGACGGGGCGCTCGCCTGGCTGGTGGGCCGGCGTGGCCGCGGCCTGCCCCTGGTGGTGGCCCACGTGCTCACCACCTCCCGCCTAGCGGTGAGCATCTTCAACGTCGCCGCCATGTTGCGGGCGTTTCGGGAAGCGCGCCTCTACGCCGAGTTTCGCACCGTCTTCGGTCGGCCCGTGGGCCAGTGGCCCCTCACCGCCGCCCTGCTGGAGGACCTGCGCGCCCGCGTGCGGGAAAGCCTCGCCGGGCTCTTTGCGGTGCACGCCGAGCACCTTGCACTCGGCGGCGTGGGGGTGGGCTTCCCCCGTGACGCCGACCTCGACCTGCGCCGGCGCCGCCTGCGGCTGCGCTTGCTGATCCTGTTGCAAAAAGCCACCACCGCCCGAGACTGCGTGGTCTTCCTCGAGCGCGCCCTGTCGGTCTTCGGCGGCCACGGGGTGATGGAATGCTTTTCCGACCTGCCGCGGCTGCTGCGCGACGCCCACGTCAACGAGCAGTGGGAGGGGCCGCGCAACCTGCTGCTCTATCAGATCTACCACGACCTGCGGCGGGCCGCCGAGTGGTACCCCCGCCGCCATCTGCCTGGGCGACCTGGCGGGAGATGCGGACCCGGCGCTGTTTGCAGAGCTCGCCTCGGTGGTGGAGGAAGGCGCCCTCGACGCTGCGCCCGAGCCCTTCGCACTCGAGCGGGCGCGAGTGTGGGAGCGCGGCCTCGAAGAGATCATGCACCGCTTCCAGCGCGGCGCCCTGGCGGTCCTCTGACCGCGGGCCCGGACGGGCGCCAACGCGCCACCCCCAGCCGGATTCCGGCGCTGCGCGCCTACATCCGGGCTACCGCGAACGCACCCCGCACGCCGAGTCGTCCCGCAGCCCCAATGGAGCGTAGGAGCGTAGCCCGGATGGAGCGAAGCGGAATCCGGGGAACACCATCCGACCGCAGGCACCCCTCGTAAACCCCGGATTCCGGCGCTGCGCGCCTTCGTCCGGGCGCGCGCCTGCCCGCGGTCTTGCGGCCTTGCCTTCATCCCCCCCGCCGTCTATACTGCCCCGGTCGCGGGCCCATAGCTCAGCGGTCAGAGCTGGCGACTCATAATCGCTCGGTCGCAGGTTCGAATCCTGCTGGGCCCACCACTTCACCCGCCGGCATCGGCACCCTTGCAGGTGGAGAAGCCCAGCAGGCGGTACACCGGGCAGAACCCCACGGCCGCCGAGAGCAGCAGCACCACGCCCAAAAGTCCCCACCAGGATTCGGCGTAGACGCCCCATCCGATGATCGCCAGGCCGAGCACGGCCCGCAGCCAGCGGTCCCACTTGCCCAGATTGCATTCCATCACTACCCCCTCTTTTTTTGCTCCGCGAGGTGTTTTTACGTTAGTCGCCCGCCGCGCCGCGCGCAAGGCGAGAGGATATACTGGCGGCGGGGTGCAAAGAGGATGGCGAGCGGATGGATGCCGCCCGGATGCAGGCGGTGATGTTCCCTGGGCCGGGACGTCCCCTGGCCGTGGTGGAACTGCCCGTCCCCCGGCCGGGTCCCGGCGAGGTCCTGCTCACCGTGAGCGCCTGCGGCATCTGCGGCAGTGATCTCGCCATGACCGCAGGGGGTGCCTTCGGCTACCCGCCGGGGCGCCTGCTGGGGCACGAGTTCGGCGGCAGGGTGGTGGCGCGCGGCCCCGGCGCCACTCGCTTCGCTCCCGGCCAGCGGGTGGCCTGCCTGCCGGCTCGCTTCTGCGGCAACTGCGAGCGCTGCCGCGCCGGCCGCCCCCTCTTCTGTAGCGCCGGCGGAGCGGTCACGGGGGGAATGGCCGAGTTCGCGGCGGTGCCGGAAAGCTCCCTGTTCGCCCTGCCCGACGGCGTCGCCGACGAGGCGGCGGCGTTGGCAGAACCGCTCGCCTGCGGCCGCAAGGCGCTGCGCACCGCCGCCTTTGCACCCGGCCAAGACCTCACCCTGGTGGGAGCGGGGTCGATGGCCCTGGCGGTGCTCTTTTGGGCGCGCCGGCTGGGGGCCGGGCGAATCCGGGTGATCACCGGCTCGCCCACCCGCCGGGCGGCCGCAGAGGCCTTCGGGGCGGACGACTTCCTGGAGCCGGGCCAGCCCGCTCCGCCCGATTCCCTGGTGGTGGAGTGCACCGGAGCCGCCGGCGCCCTGGAGGCCGCCCTCCAGTGGCTCGCCCCCGGCGGGGCGCTCGTCTCCCTCGGCATGGGCATGGCGAGCGAACCCCTGGTGCCGGCGGCCCTCGCCTTTCGCGAGATCAGCCTCCACTTTCCGGTGGGCTACGCGGTCGAGGATTTCGCCGCCACCGTCCGAGCGCTCGCCGCGGCGCCGGAGGTGGCGGCAATGGTGAGCGAGTGCGTGCCCCTCGCCGCGGTGCCCGCCGCCTTTGAGCGGCTCCGCCGCGGCCAGGCGCGCAGCAAGGTCCTGGTCGTTCCCCGCGGGGGCCATTCGTGAGGCTTTCCTTCCACGGCGCCGCCCGGGGGGTCACCGGCTCCTGCCACCTGGTGGAGTGCGCTGGCAAGCGGATCCTGGTGGACTGCGGGCTCTTCCAGGGCGGCCGGGACCTGACCGCCGCCAACACCACCCCCTTCGGCTTCGATCCCGCCGCGGTGGACGTGCTCCTTTTGACCCACGCCCACCTGGACCACTGCGGGCGCCTGCCGCTCCTCGCCAAGCGGGGCTTTCGCGGCGAGGTGGTGTGCACGGCGGCCACCCGCGACCTGGCCAAACTGGTGCTCTTGGACGCCGCCCACCTCCAGGAGGAGGAGGCGCGCTGGCGCAACCGCAAGGTTTCCCGGCGCGGCGGCCGGCGCGTCGAGCCCCTCTACACGGTGCTCGACGCCCTCGACAGCTTCGACCTCTTCGGCCGCACCGCCCGCTACGGCAAGTCCCTCTCGCTCGCTCCGGGCGTGCA
The DNA here is from genome assembly GCA_026005035.1 of Porticoccaceae bacterium. Taxonomy (GTDB): domain Bacteria; phylum Pseudomonadota; class Gammaproteobacteria; order Pseudomonadales; family Porticoccaceae; genus BPKH01. Next base: position 326,422 of record BPKH01000001.1, read on the forward strand.
GGCGACCTTTTTCGACGCCGGCCACATCCTCGGCTCGGCGAGCATCCTGCTGGAACTGGAAGAGGGAAGGCGGCGGCGCACCCTGCTCTTTTCGGGGGACGTGGGCAACAGCGGGCGGCCCCTGCTGCGCCCGCCCCAGGTACCGGCCCAGGCGGAGGTGGTGGTCGTGGAGACCACCTACGGCGACCGCTGCCACCGGCCCCTGGCGCCCTCGGTGGAGGAGCTCTACCAGGCCATCTCCGACACGCTGGCGCGCGGCGGCAACGCCATCATCCCCACTTTCGCCCTGGAGCGCGCCCAGGAGCTGCTCTTCTACCTGCGCGAGGGCGTCCAAAGGGGCCGCCTTCCGGCGGCCCTCCAGGTCTTCCTCGACTCCCCCATGGCCATTTCGGCCACCGAGATCTTCCGCCGCCATCCCGAGTGCTGGGGACCGCAGTTGGCGGAGCTGATGCGCCGCGGCATCGATCCGTTCCACCTGCCCGGACTGCACTTCACCCGCGAGACCCGGGAGTCCATGGCCCTCAACGCCATCCGGGGCGGCGCGGTGATTCTGGCCGGCTCCGGCATGTGCAACGGCGGGCGCGTGCTCCACCACCTCAAGCACAACCTCTGGCGCGCCGAATCGAGCGTGATCTTCGTGGGCTTCGCCGCCCGGGGCACGCCCGCGCGCGCGATCATCGACGGCGCCGACAGCATCCGCCTCTTCGGCGAGCGGATTCCGGTGCGCGCCCGCATCCACACCATCAACGGCTTCTCCGCCCACGCCGACCAGGCGGAGCTGTTGCACTGGCTCTCGCGCCCTGCGCCGGCGAAGCGGATCTTCCTCGTCCACGGGGAACCGGAGGCCATGGCCGCCTTGGCCGCGCGCCTTTCCGGGAAGCGCGTCTCCATGCCCCGCCGCGGCACCTCCGCCACCCTCTGAACCCTTGACACCCCCGCTATAATCGGTTCCAGCGAAGGCAGGCGGAGGTGCCGCTATGGCGCTGGTCAAAATTCCGGCCATGCAACTCAAGCCCGGCATGTTCGTCGCCGAGCTCGACCGCCCTTGGCTCGAGACTCCCTTCGCCCTGCAGGGGTTCGTGGTGCGGGATGACGAAGACGTGCTCTACATCGCCCAGTACGTGGAGTACGTCTACGTCGACCCCGCCTACTCGGGCGGCGCCGTCTTTCTGCCCACCCGCGACCGCCAGCGGGCGGTGGAGCTCAAGCGGCGCGACATCAAGGCCGACTTCCAACAGGCGCGCGTCGACTACGACAGCGCCCAGATGGCGCTGGAACAGGTGTTCCACTCCCTCGAACAGGGGGGGCGGTTGCCCGTCAAGCAGGTGAAGAGCGCGGTGCGGCCGATCATCGATGACGTCTTCCGCAACCGCGACGCCATGGCGGCCCTGGCGCGGCTGAAGAAGATCGGCGACTACCGCTACCACCACGGGCTGGCCATGGCGGTCTGGGCGGCCCTGCTCGGCAAACACATCGGCCTTTCCCGCGACGAGCTGGAAAAGCTGGTGCTCGGCTGCGCCCTGTGCGACGTGGGCATGACCCGCCTGCCGCCGGAGCTGGTGAACAAGGCAGGGGGATACGACGCTCAGGAGCGGGCGCGCATGCACGAGCATCCACGCCTGGGCGTCGAACTGCTCGCGGAGACGGGGGATGTCGATCCCGAAGTGCTGGCGGTGGTCGAACACCACCACGAGCGCCATGACGGCTCCGGGTATCCCCGCGGCCTCGCCGGCACAGCCATTCCCCTCTTCGCCCGCATCGCCGGCCTGGTGGACAGCTTCGACGCCATGATTTCGCCGCGACCCCACGCCGCACCGCGCACTTCCTTCGCCGCCATGCAGGAGATCCTGGATGCCAAGGGGCAGCTCTTCCAGGACGAGCTCGTCGAGCAGTTCCTCCAGGCGGTCGGCCTCTTTCCCATCGGCGCCCTGGTGGAGCTCAACACCGGCGAAGTGGGTGTGGTGGTGCGCCAGAACCCCCACCGGCGCCTCAAGCCGGAGATCGTGGTGCTCCTCGGCAGCGACAAGCGCCCGCGGGAAAAACCCCTGCTGCTCGACCTGGCGCGGCAGAGCCTGGCCGAGAAGGTGTGGATCGAGCGAGAGCTGCCCCAGGGGAGCTACGGCCTCGACGGCGAGGAATTCTTCTCCTCGTGACCGCTGCCAAACGGGCGTTGGGCATCGTCGAGCTCGCCCTCGGGGAGGAGGGGCGGGACCGCGCCGCCGAGGTGCTGCGGGCCCTGTTCGCCGAGCGATTGTCCGCCTGGCTGGGCCCACGCGGGCAGCAGCGGCCGGCGGGGGCCGACAAGGTGCTGGTGGTGCTCCCCGAGGTGGCGGACGAGGCGGCCCTCGAGGCGCGCCTCGAGTCCCTCTTCGCCGCCCTGGAAGGCCCCATCGCCTTGGCCGGCCGCCGCGGTGCAGCCATCTACGCCGGTTTCACCTTCCACGACCCGGGCGGCAACCTGCACGGCGCCGTGCGGGAAGCCGGCCAGGCCCTGGCGCGGGCCAAGGCGCTCCGGATCGGCTGGCTGCTCTACGGCCGCGAGCCGGAACTGGCGGCCGACGCCCCCGGCCGGCTTCAAGACCTCGAGGAGGCACTGAGCCTGGGAGAATTCCAACTCCACTTCCAGGCGCGCCTCCACCCCGTCTACCGCTCCCTTGCCGGCGCCGAGGCCTTTTTGCGCTGGCACACCCGCCACCGCAAGGTGCTCGCGCCCGAGCAATTCCTCCCCGCGGAGAGCCACCATCCCGTGGTGGAGGCCCTCTACGCCTGGGCGCTCAAGGCGGCCGTGGCCCGCCTCGCCCGCTGGCGGCAGCGGCTCCACCTCCAGCTCGCCCTGCCGGCCCGCCTCCTGGCCCGCCCGGGACTGGCCCTGGCGCTGGCCGACGCCTGTGCCCTGCACGGCGTCGAACCCGGCCGCATCCTGCTCGCCTTTCCCCAGGACGCCCTGCTGTCCGGCCCGGGCGCGGCGGAGGCGGCGGCGAGCGGCGCGGGCCTCGTCGCCGTCAATCGAGGCGAGAGTCTCGCCTCGGCCCTGGCGGGGATCCGCGCCCTGCCGGAACAGGGCGGCATCCTGCGGGAATTCAAGCTGGCGCCCCCGGAACCGGCCATCCTGGTGCGCGACCTGGCCTACCGGCAGATGCTGCGCCGCCTGGTGGAGGAGGCCCACCGCCGGCGCCTGAAGGTGGCCTTTGCCGGCGCCGACCACGAGAAGATCGCCGAGGTGGCGCGGGAGATCGGCTGCGACCTGGTCCAGGGGCGCTTCTACGACATTGTCCTGCCCCTCCAGGAGTTTGAGGCCCGCCACCAGTTGCGGCCCTAGCCGGCGGCTTCCTTCCAGACCGGAGGCCCCGGCTCTCGGTAGCGGTCGAGGGGGCTCGGCCGCCCGTCGGAGCCGTAGTAGCCGCCGCTAGCAATCCCCGGTGCGGTGAGCAGGTAGAGGATCACCTCGGCGCCCTGGGCTGGCGTCTTCATGCCCGCTTCGGCGGGGCTGCGCCCGCCCAGGAAGCGGCGTCCCAGCTCGGTGTCCACGAAACCCGGCGTGCAGGCCGCCACTCGCCACTCGGGGTGCTCGCGGGCCAGGATGGCGGTGAGGGCGTTGGCGAGCGCCTTGGAGAACCCGTACGCCCCGGGCCAGGGAAGACCCCGGGCGCGCAGCGCCTCCGGTCCGCCCCGCAGGCAGTCGGTAACCAGCGCCTCGAATTCGGGCCGCGCCAGGGCGGGATCGGTGAAAAAGCGCCGCCAGCGGGGCGGGCAGCGGGCCACGTAGTTGGGACCGGCGGCCGAGCTGACGTTGACCACGCGCCCACCCGGGCCGAGGAACCGGCCCAGGCGGCGACACACCCGATCGATTCCCCGCACGTTGACCTCGAGCACCGCCTGCAGGTTTCCGTCGGCCACGCCGGCGTTGTTGACGATCCCCCACAGGGGTGGTCCGCCGGCCCGCTCCAGTAAGGAAGCCGCAGCCGCCACCGAATCCTCGTCGGCGACGTCGAGGGGCAGCACGGCGAGGCGCCCTTCGGCCTCCGGCCGCGCTGCGAGCAGTTGGCCGCGCACCGCCTCGCCCCGCTGTGCGTCCCGCGCGCCGAGCCAAACCCAAACCTCGGGCAGGCGCGCTGTGAGCCCTTCCACCACCGCCCGGCCGATGCCCCGGGTGGCACCGGTCACCACCACCGCCCGGGCGGCGCGGTCAGAAGCTGTCGGTGCCGGCATCGGTGCGCCGCCCCTCCTCGATGCGCTCGATCTCGAACTCGCCGAAGGCGCCCCCCGGCCGGCCGGCCCGCGGGCTCTTGAAGCGGATGTACTGCTGCACCTGGGTGCGGGAGGTGGCGTGGTCGCAGGCCACCTCGGCGCTGATCACCCCGCGGTCGTAGAGCTCGCACAGGCACTGGTCGAAGGTCTGCATGCCGTAGTTGCGCCCCTCCTCCACGGCGGCGCGGATCGCGTCCCAATCCCGTCGGGCGATCAGCTCGGCGATGCGGGTGGTGTTGACCAGAATCTCCAGCGCCGCGGTCTTGCCCCCCGACTCGGTGGGCACCAGCCGCTGGCAGATGATCGCCCGCAGGTTCTGGGCGAGCCGCTTGGCCTCCTGCTCCTCCGTCTCACGGTCGAAGAAGGAGAGCATGCGCTCGAGCGATGAGGCCGCGGTGTTGGCGTGCAGGGTCGACAGGCACAGGTGGCCGGTGTTGGCGAAGCGCAGGGCGTACTCCATGCTCACCGCGTCGCGGATCTCCCCCATCAGAATCACGTCGGGGGCCTCCCGCATGGCCGCGCGCATGCCGCTCTCGAAGCTCAGAGTGTCGGTGCCCACCTCCCGCTGGGCCACCAGCGACTTTTTGTGGGAGTGCAGGTACTCGATGGGGTCTTCCAGGGTAATGATGTTTCCGGGCAGGTTGGCGTTGCGGTGGTCGATCATCGCCGCGAGGGTGGTGGACTTGCCGGAGCCGGTCGCCCCGGAGACCACGATGAGGCCGTTTTTCCCCTCCACCAGGCTCTTGAGGATCGGCGGCAGGCCGAGGCCGTCGATGGTGGGCACCTCGCCGGAGACGTAGCGCATGACGATGGAGACGTCGCCGCGCTGGCGGAAGGCGTTGCCGCGAAAGCGCCCGAGACCCCCTACGGAAAAGGAAAAGTCCACCTCGCCGGCGGCCTCGAACTCGGCCATCTTGCGCTCGCTCAGCATCGCCGCGAGCAGCGCCGCCGTCTCGCCGGGGCGCAACGCCCTGCCCACCGCGGCAAAGCCGAAGGGCCCCTTGAGGGTGGGGCGGGCGCCGGTGTACAAGAAGAGGTCGGAGGCGCGCTTTTCCACCACCAGGCCGAGCAGGGGGGCGAGCAACGCCTCCGGGCCGCGCTCCTCGCCCGCCGCCTCGCCCCCGCTCACGGTCTGCTCTTCGTCCATGGCCGGCCTCCGCCCGCTGAAGGGGCGTTCATGCTACCACGGGGCATCCCCCTCGGCCTCCACCGCCCGCACCTCGAATTCGGCCAGGCGGGCGTTGCAGGCCTCGAGCTCGTCGGCGGACAGCTCCCGGCCCCGGGCCGCTTCGGGAAGGTCGAGGCAGAGGTGGAAGTAGCGCGCCCCGCGGCCGACCACGGCGGCGGCGAGGTGCACCGGCAGGATGCCCACCACCCAGTCGCCCGCCTCCACCTCGGCCGGGTCCAGGTGGGCGACCACTCGATCTGGCGCCAAGCCCCGGCGGCGCAGCCACTCGACCGCTCCGGGATGGCGGGTCACCAGGATCCGCCGCCCCCGGGGCGCAGGCTGCGCCACCCCCTGCTCGAGGCGTTCGGCGAAATGGTCGAGGAGTGACCGGACCGCCTTTTGCAACGCGTCTGCCTTGCGGGGTTGGCGGTTGTAGCCGGCGTGGAGCAGGTCATTGCGGGCGCTGCTCCAGGGATTGTGGCCGCGGTGGGCGCGGCGCTCGGCGGCGTTCCAGGCGGCTTCGGCGCGCCGCCGCGCCTGGGGATCGAAGGCGGCGCCGGGCGTGGCGCCCGCCCGTTCCGCGTACAGGCTCACGAGCCCCTCGCGAGCGACCGCCGCCGCCTCGAGGAGCCGCCTTTGTCGGTACTGGCGGCGGGCGAGGGCGAGCAGAGCGGCAAGGCCGTCGCGGTCCGCCAAATCCTCTGCCACGAGATCCGCGAGGCCCTCGGCGACCCGCTCCAGGAGGGGAGCGGCCACCGGCAGGTGGCCGGACAACTCCTCCCCGAACTGCTCCAGAGCGTCGAGCAGTCGCCGTGCGCTGCCCGGTCGGCCGGCCCCCTCGCCGGCGATCAGCTGCTGGACGCGCAGCGCCTGGTAGTCGGCGACATACTCGGACAATGCCCTTACCACCGGGCGGGTGCGGGGCCAGCGGTCGCCCGCTTGTCGCCGGGCGAGGCCCGCCCGCAGGGTGCGATCCGCTTCCTCCAACAAGCGGACGAGGGGATCGCCCCGCCCGCCTTCGACGAACAGGGTCGCGGCAGCCGCCCAGTCGACCAGTTCCAGCAGCCAGGAGAGATCCCAGATGGGCGAAATCCGCGGTTCCTCGGGCAAAAACCGCCCGTAGAGGATGCGCATCGGCCGTCCCTGGGCGAGGCCCAGTTGGCGCAAATAGCTCAGGCAGGCGCAGGCGAGGAGCGGCTGGGTGCGAAAGCCGTGGGTGACATCCACCCAGAGCTCGCCGCAGGGTTCCGAGAAGACCGCAAAGAGCCTCTCGAACGCCCTCACGAGCTCTTCCCGATTCCGCCCGGTGGGGATTTCTCGGAGCGCCACCGGGCGCGGCGCCAGCGCCGCCGCCACCACTTGACCGTGGACCGCGAGGGCCTCTGCGGACGCCACCAGCGTCACCCGGTCCACGGCGGCGAGCTCGGCGATGGCCAGAGCCACATGGGCCGTTTCCACCACCGCGCCTGCCTCGTCCAGCCGGTAACCGGTGACCTGGTAGCAACCGGTGCCGAGAAAGCTCACCAGATGGCGGTCGCTCATCGCGAGCGCACCTGGGTGCGGCGCGCCGCGCGGGCCGCGGCCAGGGACTTGAGCCAGGCGATCTCCTCGGGCCAACGCGCGGGATCGACGGTCTCGAGGATCATCGGCAGGCCGTCGAAGCGCGGGTCGCCCATCAGGTATTCGAACACCGTGCAGCCGAGCTCGCCGGCGTGGAGGCTGTGGTGGCGGTCCACCCGACTGCCGAAGCGCGCCTTGCTGCCATTGAGGTGGAACGCCCGCAGGGCGGTGAAGCCCACGATCCGTTCGAACTCGCTGAAGGTGGCCTCGCAGGCTTCCCAAGTGCGCAGATCGTAACCGGCCGCGTAGAGGTGGCAGGTGTCGAGGCACACGCCCACCCGCTCCCGCTGTTCCACCCGCTCGAGGAGCATCGCCAGGTGCTCGAAGCGGTAGCCGACGCTGGTCCCCTGCCCCGCGGTGTTTTCCACCACCGCCGTCACCCCGGGAACGCGCGATAGCGCCTCGTCCAGGGATTCGGCGATGCGCGCCAGGCAGTCCGCTTCGCTGGAGCGGCCGAGATGCGCCCCCGGGTGCAAGTTGAGCATGGCGATGCCGAGCTGTGCACAGCGCTCCAGTTCCTCTAGGAAGGCCGCCCGCGAGCGGGCGAGTCCCTCGGGATCGGGATGGCCCAGGTTGATCAGATAGCTGTCGTGGGGAAGGATCTGGCTGGGGCCGTACCCGCAGGAGCGGCAATTGGCGCGAAAGGCCGCCACCTCTTCCTCGGTGAGGGGGGCGGCGCGCCAGCGGCGCTGGTTGCGGGTGAAAAAGGCGAAGGCGTCGGCACCGATCCGCCGGGCGTTGAGGGGCGCGTTGTGCACCCCCCCGGCTGCGCTGACGTGTGCGCCCACGTACTGCATCGAAACCTCCCGGGGCGACTCTGTCCGCCCCGGAGCGCCCTGTCAAGGCGCTGATCTGGGAAGCTCCCCGGATTCCGCTTCGCTCCATCCGGGCTACTATTCGAGCCAATCCCTCGACCTTGGCAAAGGCGCCTTTGCTGCCCTATGCTCGGTCGAGGAAGGGCGCCCGTGCGCATCGGCGCCCCCAGCCAGGGAATCGCGACATGAGCGGCAATCCATCGGGGGCCTCCCTGGAATCGGAGGAAGAACGGCGCGCAGGCGCACGCGTATTGCTCGTCGAGGACGAAGCGATCGTCGCCGAGGATCTGGCCGAGGGGCTGGCCGAGCTCGGCTACGAGATCTGCGGCATCGCCGACAACGGCCGCCAAGCCCTGGCGCTGGCGCGGGCCCAGCGGCCCGACGTGGTGCTGATGGACATCGTCCTCAAGGGCGACCTGGACGGCATCGAGACTGCACAGCGCCTCCAGTCCTTCGCCGACTGCCCCGTCATCTTCGCCACCGCGTACGGCGATCCCGCCACTCTGGCGCGCGCTGCCCGCACCACCCCCTACGGCTACCTGGTCAAACCCTACGATGCCCACCGCGCCCGGGCGGCCATCGAGGTCGCCCTCCACAAGGCAGAGCTCGAGCGACGGCTGACGGAGGCGGAGCGCTGGTTTACCGCCGCCCTCGACTGCGTGGCCGACGCGGTGCTCACCGCCGACGCCGCGGGCCGGGTGCGCACCGCCAACCCCGTCGCCGAGGAGCTGCTCGGCACGCCCCGCGCCGCCCTCGAGGGGCGGCCGCTCTTGGAGGTGCTCCCCTTTGCCGGCATCACCGCCCAGCGCCATCCCCTCCAGTCCCTGCTGTCCGCTGGGCCGACGTCGCCCCGCCTCTACTTCAACCTCTTCCTCGAGCGGGAAGGCAAGGAGCTGCTGCCCGTCGACCTCTCGGTCGCGAGCATCGAGGGCCCCAGGGGGCGGCTGGGCACGGTGGCCGTGCTGCGGGACGCCCGGCAGCGACTCGAGGCCCAGCATCTGTTATCCCTCGACGAGACGCGATTTCAAGCCATCTTTGACCATTCCCCCAACGCCATGGCGATGCTGGACCTGGAGTGGCGCCTCCTCCAGGGCAACGCCGCCCTCGCCGAGCTGCTCGGCTGGCAGCGCGAAGCGCTGGCCGGCACCCCCTTCGCCGCCCTGACCAGCGAGATCGAAGCGCGCCGCGTGGCAGAGCTCGCCCGCCGCCTCTACGACCCCCACATTCCCCACCTCGTCCTCGACCTGCACCTGTGCCACCAAAGCGGTGAGCTGGTGGAGACCCGGGGCACCCTGAGCCTGTTGCGCAGGAGGGGTGCAGCCTTCGCCTGGCTGTTCCAGTTCCACGACCTCACCCCGTACCGCGCCTACGAGCGGGATCTCCTCCACCTGTCCCACCACGACGCCCTCACCGGCCTGCCCAATCGGGCGCTCTTCCTCGCCGAGCTGAACGCCATGCTCGCCGCGCTGCAGCGGGAAGGTCGCCTCGCCCTCGCCCACCTGGATCTCGACCGCTTCCGCGACGTCAACATCGCCCTGGGTCTCGCGGTGGGCGACGCCGTCCTCGAGGAATCCGCCCACCGCCTGGTGGCGGCGGTGGCGAAAGACGCCCTGGTGGGGCGGCTCGGCGGCGACCGCTTCGCCGTCGCGGTGCCGGGCGTGGCGGACGAAGCGGCCGCCCTCTCGCTGGCCGGCGGGCTGCAGCGGGCCATCGCCGAACCCCTGGAGAGCGGCGAGCACGTGGTGCGGTGCCGGGCGAGCGTCGGCGTCGCCCTCTTTCCCCGCGACGGCCGCACGGCCGCCGAGCTGGTGCGCCGCGCCGACAGCGCCTTGAACGCCGCCAAGGAGTTGGGGCCCGGCCAGATCCAGTGCTACCGGCCCGAGCACACCGCCCCCCACCAGGCCCGCTTCACCCTTGCCCGGCAGCTCGGCGAGGCCCTTGCCCAGGGCCAGTTCACCCTTCACTACCAGCCCGTCGTGGAGCTGGCGACGGGCGCGGTGGTTGGCTGTGAGGCCCTTTTGCGCTGGCACCACCCCGAAGAGGGGCTGCTCGGCCCCGACCGCTTCCTGCCCCTCGCCGAGCAGGAGGGTTTGATCGTACCCCTCGGCGACTGGGTGATCATGGAGGCCTGCCGCGCAGCCGCCCGCTGGAACCGGGGCCGCAGTCGGCCGGTGGAACTCGCCGTCAACCTCTCCCCGGCCCAGTTCGCCGCCGGAGAACTCCCCCGGGTGGTGCGCGCCGCCCTGGCGGAGTCGGGACTCGACCCCTGCCTGCTCACCCTCGAGCTCACCGAGCAGCTCTTCCTACAGGACACCGAACACAACGCCGCGGTGATCGCCGCCCTGCGCGACCTCGGGGTGAACATCGCCCTGGACGACTTCGGGGTGGGCTACTCCTCCCTGGCCTACCTGCTCCGCTTCCGGCCGGAAACGCTCAAGATCGACCGCAGCTTCGTCGCCACCCTGCCGGGCAATCCCGAGGGCGAAGCGCTGGTGGAGACCATCTTGACCATCGCCGCGCGGCTCGGCAGCAGGGTGGTGGCCGAGGGGATCGAAACCGCCGCCCAGCGGGACCGGCTGCGCGCCCTGGACTGTCGCCTCGGCCAGGGCTTTCTCTTTTCCACCGCGGTGCCCGAGGAGGAGCTGAGATCACGGCTTGCGGGCGACTGGCAAGCGCCCACCTGAGCAGGCCGCGCGGCCTCCATCGGTACAGGGTCGGGCGCAAACCCCTTGCGGGGCGGTTGCCAATATTGGCAACCGAGCCGCGGTACAACCGACCCGCTAGGATGGGCGGCAGCAGCGAAACGAGGAAGCGACTCTCCATGGATCCGGGCAACCCCGCCACCTATCCCCGCCGCGTCCTCCTCGCGGTGAGCGGCATGTCGCCGCAGATCCTCACCGAAACCCTCTGGGCCCTGAGCCAGGGCGACCGGCAACCCTTCCGGCCCACCGAAGTACACCTGATCACCACCGCGAGCGGTGCCCGCAGCGCCCGCTTCGCCCTTTTGCGACCCGGCGAGGGGCACTTCTTCCGCCTCGCCGAGGAGTTGGGCCTCGATCCCGGCATCTTCGGCCCCGAGAACATCCATGTGATCGCTGGACCCGACGGGGTGCTCCTCGAGGACATCCGCACCCCCGAGGAAAACGAAGTCGCCGCCGACTTCATCACCGATCAGATCCGCGCCTTCACCAACGATCCCCGGTGTGCCCTGCACGTCTCCCTGGCCGGGGGGCGCAAGACCATGGGGTACTACGCCGGCTACGCCCTGTCGCTGTTCGGGCGCACCCAGGACCGGCTCTCCCACGTGCTCGTCAACGAGCCCTTCGAGGGGCTGCGCGGCTTCTACTACCCCACCCGCGAGAGCACCCTGATCGAAGGGCCCAACGGGCGAGTGCTCGACGCCCGGGACGCGCAGGTGACGCTGGCGGAGATTCCCTTCGTCCGCCTGCGCAGAGAAGTGCCGCGCCCCCTGCTCGAGGGTCGCGCCGGCTTCAGTGCCACCATCCGCCACGCCCAGCGCCTCGAGGAACCGCCCCACCTGGTGGTGGACCCACGGCGGCGCCTCCTCGTGGCCAGTGGCGTCCCCATCGACCTGCAACCGGCGCAATTCGCCTTTTACACCCTGATGGTGCGCCGCGTGCTCCTCGACGAACCGGACGTCGAAGGCCCCGATTTGCGGGAAGTGGAGCGGGCCAGACGGCTCGTCGAGGACTACCTCGAGCTGCTCGAACAATGTTCGGAGGGCGATCAGCACGCCACCGACCGCACCCGAAAGCGGCTCAAAGACGACGCAGAGAATGGGCTCAATAACTGGTTCAGCGAACTCAAAAGCCGGGTCAACAGCGCCCTCACCGAGGCCTTGGGGGAATCCCTCGCCGCCCGCTACCAGATCCACAACCGTGGCAAGCGCACCACCCCCCACTATGGAATCGGCCTCGAGCGGGAACAGATCGAGTGGATCGATGGAACCGACGGGATCGCAAGCTAGGAAAAAGGCCATGGACACCATTCACACCAGAGAGCTCACCGTCCGCTTCCTCACGCCGGCCTTCCTCGGCAACGCCGAGCAAGAAGGCCAGTGGCGCACCCCGCCCTTCAAGGCGCAGTTGCGCCAGTGGTGGCGCGTGCGCTGGGCGGCCGAGCACCGATTCAACGTCGATCTCGCCCGGATGCGTCGCGAAGAAGGCCTCCTGTTCGGCAACGCCTGGCTCCAGGGCGAATTCTGCAAGAGCAAGGTGCGCCTGCGGCTGATCCACAAAGCCAACCCCGAGCAGTTCTGGGCCAAGGGAACCCAAAAAGGCGTCGACCCGATGACTAAGGATCTCTCCACTTCTTATGCGTGGTACGGGATCGACGACGACGACAAGGACAAAAAGCGAACCGCCCTCAAGGCAGAAGCTTCCGAAGGTACACGCACCCTCGCCCTGGCGTTTCCCTCCGAATGGGCCGCGGAGCTGGACCAAACCCTCGAACTGATGCACCACTTTGGGCAGGTGGGGAGGCGCAGCCGCGGGGGCTGGGGGTCGTACCAATTGGAGGGCTTCCCGGCGCTCGACCCCGGCTTTGCGCAACGCTTCACCCTGCCCCTCGACGACTGCCTGAAGATGGGTTGGCCCTGCGCCATCGCCAAAGGGGACGGCGGGCCGATGCTGTGGGAAAGCGAAAAGACCTTTGCAAAGTGGGATGCCGCCATGGCGCAGGTGGCCATCGCCCGCCGGGACATTCGAAACACCATCAAGAGCAAAGACAAAAGCAGCGCCAAGCTGCTCGGCAGCGCCAGCCCCCGTTTCCCCAGCCCACTGCGCTGGAAGGTGGTGGAACGGGAGCCGGGCCGACTGGCCGTGCGCGTCTTCGCCATGCCCTACGGTGGCCCGGTCTCCCATCCCGACCCCGGCGGGGTATGGCGGAAAATCGAGCAGCAACTGGACGCCCTGAAGACCCTGCCACTGAAACGGCTTGCCTAAAGGGGGCCTCATGACGGAGCAGAACGACACCTTCTGGCAAACCAAAGTCGCCGCCCGGCTGCACGATCCGGCGGAAAAAGCGCTGGTCCTGTTGCGCGACCCGGCCGGTCACGAAAACGGCACCAGTCGCGCCCTGGCGCGCCTCTTGGGCTTTCACCGCCTGGAGGGCGAATCGGTGGCGCCGGACAACGACGAGGCACTCGCCGCGCTCACCTTCAAACAGGGCATCCCGGCCACCCTCTACCGGTGGGTGCAGCGCGCCGACTGGTGGGCGGCGGCCGCCGACCGTCCCCAGTGGCCGATGGAGGAAGTCATCACCCCCAACGGCAAGACGCTGGCCGTCGCGCCCTGGGCCCAGGTGCACTGGACGCAAAAGCCCGAATTCATCCACCCCTTGAGCGGTGACCGCCTCGAGCTTGCACAGCTTGCGGACACCGACTTCAAAGACATCAAGACGCGCAGCCGCGAACACTTCCAGTGGCTGCTCGGGCAACTCGGCCAAGAGGGCCCGGAGCGCGACTGGCGCAAGACGGCGCTCACCCTGTGGCGCTTCGGCCCGGAGCTTGCCATCAGCGGCGCCGACACCGAGGACTTCCACAAGCTGGGCCCGCTCTGGCAACTGCTGCCGGCCGACACCCGCGTGCCCGACCACAGCATCTGGGATCATCTGGACCTCACCTCGGCCTTTGCCGGCGCCTTCGCCGCCGATCCGGACGGACAGGCCGCCCTGTTGGCCCTCTCCATAGGGCCCGTGCAGTCCTTCATCGCCAGCGCCCGCAAGCTCGACGACCTGTGGGCGGGCTCCCACCTGCTTGCCCGCCTTTCCTGGGAAGCCATGCGCGTCGTTTGCGAGCGGCTGGGGCCGGACGCCATCCTGTTCCCGAGCCTGCGCGGCATCGCCCAGGTGGACCTGTGGCTGCGCGACCAAATGCACCTGCCGGACGCACTCTTCAAGGGCTGCGCCTGGACCACTCGGCTGAGCGACGAAAACCCCCTCTTTGCCGCCGCCCTGCCCAACCGCTTCGTGGCGGTGGTGCCGGCCAGTCAAGCCCGCGAGATCGCCGAAGCCGTGGAAGCGGGTGTGCGCGGCTGGCTCAAGGGGCTCGGCGAGCGGGTGGTCGACGAACTGCTCGAGGCGGCGGGCTTGCCTGCACAGCCCGAGCAGCACCCCACCCCCTACGAGCAGATGCGCCGTCAACTCGAGGGCTTTCCGGAAGTGCACTGGGCGGCGGTGCCCTTCGGCCTCATCCGGCCGCGGGACGGCGCGCGCCAGACGGACCTCGACGTCACCGCCTTGTCCGAATCGATGCGCCCCTTCTTCGAGGGTGAAGGCGAGCCGGGCTTTCTCGGCACGCCGGCCTGGAAGGTGCTGCAGAAAGAGGTCGAACTCGTGGACGAGAACGGCCGCAAGAGCGTCTTCTTTGCCCCCAATCCGGGCGTGTTGTACCCGGCGGTGTACGAGCTCGCCGAGCGGGTGCTGGCGGCCGCCAAGACGGTTCGGCCCTTCCCGCAGATCCACGAAGAGGGCTATCGCTGCACCCTCACCGGCGAAGCCGAGTGGCTGACCCTCGATCGCCAACAACTCCTGCGCTCGCCCCGCCGGCAGACCGACACCCTCTGGGCCAAGGTTCACCGGGCGAAACGGTCCTGGGCGAAGGAAGGGGAACACCTGGGCGGCCTGGCTGCCATCAAGCGTCTCTGGCCGACCCTGTTTGCGCGCGATGTGGCCCACGCGCTCGGAAACGACGAGGCCCACGCCAGAGTGGATCGCTTCGTCGTCTCCACCCACACCATGGCCCTTGCGAACCAACTACGAAACCTCGAACCGCTGCCCGAGAAGCTGTCCGATCAGATCGAATCCGCCCCCCGCGTCGCGCTACCGCGGAAGGTGGCCCGCGAGCTGGCGCGCAAGAACCTGCTCGACTCGGCTGCCCGCATTCCCGGCTGGCTCGACGCCTTGCGGGAATCGGAAGAGAAAACCCCCGGCGCCTACGAGGAGGCCTGCCGTTCCCTGAAAGCCCACTTCGGCCAGCCGGTCGAAAACTACTACGCCCTGCTGCTCATGGATGGCGACCGCATGGGCGCCATCCTCTCCGGCGATGAAGGGACCGGGACCGTCATCAAGTACGAAGACAGTTTTCACACACAGGTGCAGCAAGGCTTTCGCAGCCACGCCCAGCAAAACCCCTTGATCGCAGACTACGGCAAGCAACCCCGGGCCGTCTCGCCCAACCGGCATCTGGCGATCTCCGCCGCCCTCAACGATTTCTCCCAGACCGTGGTGCGCCATGTGGTCGAGGAGGAATTCCCGGGGCGGCTCATCTACGCGGGCGGCGACGACGTGTTCGCCATGCTCCCGACCGCCGACGTCCTCGCCACCATGCGGCGCCTGCGCTTTGCCTACAGCGGTACAGACCCACAAGACGAAGATTGGCATTGGAACAGCGTGCGCAAAGCGCCCAAGGGCCGGCTGATCTGCAAAAACGGCTTCGCCTGGCTCGATGGGCGTCTGATGCGCATGATGGGCCCGAACGCCACCGCCTCCTGCGGCGTGGTCATCGCCCACCACCAGGCGCCCCTGTCGGCGGTGCGCCGCGAACTGACCGCTGCCGAGAAACGCGCCAAGAACGAAGGCGGGCGCGACGCCTTTTCCATCACCGTGATCAAGCGCGCCGGCGGCGCCCTTTCTTTTTCCGACAAGTGGGCGGTGCTGCTCACCCTCGAGACAACGCGGCAGTTCCTCGCCGCCGACGGCGTTTCGCGCCGCGCCGTCTACCACGTGCTGCAATGGCTCGACGCCCGCAGCCTGCCCCCGGACGCCCTCTCGGAAAAGGGCATGCTACGTTCGATGCTCGCCTATCAATTGGACCGCCAATCCAAGAAGGCCGATCCGGGAATCCGCGCGCGCGCTCCTGAGCTCGCCAAAAAACTCGCGGCACAGGCGGCAGAGTGGGCCCGTGATAAAGGCCATGTCGAGGCCGTGGAAAAACTGCGCAACTTGCTCGGTGTTGCGGAATTCCTGGCCCGGGAAACGCGCATGGGAGACGAACCATGAACGCCCGATACGACCGTTTCGTGGAGCCCCTGGACGTGCTGGTGCTGCGCGCCAACCAGAACTTTGGCGACCCCGGCAGCTACGGCCAGTGCCAAATGCCCCCCTGGCCCTCGGTGATGGCAGGCAGCCTGCGCTCGCGCATGCTGGTGGATGCCGGAATCGACCCCAACGCCTTCGCCCGCGGCGAGGCCGGCGCACTGCCCGAATTGGGCACGCCCGACGCCCCCGGCTCGTTTACCCTGTGCGCCTTCCATCTCGCCGTGCAAGAGGGCGAGGGGGCGGTCGAGCCGGTTTTTCCCATGCCGGCAGATCTGGTGGTCCAGGAAGACAACGCCCAAGAAAAGGCCTCCACCGGAGACGGCGATCGAGCAACAGAGGATCGGGCAGCCAAATGCAAAAAATCAAAACCGTTGCTTTATCGCCTCCAGCCCCACCCGATCGACCTGCCCCACTCGGCGCCCCTGCCGCAGGTACCAGTGTTCGCAGAGGGTAAGCGCCGCAGCAAGCCGCTTTCGGGCTATTGGCTGCGGCGGCGGGGCTGGCAGCGCTGGCTTGCCGGCGAGTTTCCTGCAGCCCACGACCTGATCGAAACCAATGTCCTGTGGCACACGGACAGCCGCGTCGGCATCGGCATGCAACCCACCACCCGCAGCGTGGAGACCGGCAAATTGTTCACCACCGAGGTGGTTGCCCTGCGCCGGGGGGTGGGCTTCGCCGTTGCCGTATCGGGTGCGGTGCCCCCTTCGGAAGGCCTGTTGCGACTGGGTGGCGACGGCCATGCCGCCGCCATCCGCGAGGCGGTCATCGACTGGCCGCAACCCGACTACGACGCCCTCTGCCGGGCAGGCCGCTGTCGCCTGATCCTGACGAGCCCCGGCATCTTCACGCAGGGTTGGCGGCCGACCGATGAGCAGGGGCGCTTCGCCTACGGGGAGGTGCGGGCAAAGCTGGTCGCCGCCGCCGTGCCCCGAGCCCAGGTGATTTCGGGGTGGGATCTCGCCCGCCGGCGTCCCAAGGTGGCGCGGCGCACCGTGCCCGCGGGGGCCGTCTATTGGCTTGACGACTTGCAAGCCACCCCGGAAGCGCTTCGCCGCTTGGTCGAGCGAGGCTTGTGGCAGGAGCCCTGCGAGGACGAACACCGGCGGGCGGAGGGTTTCAATCGTTTCACTTTCGCCACCTGGTAACCGGACTGAATCGAAAGCGAGGAAACCGACCATGTTCCAGAAAAAAGCCGCCCTGTTTCTCTACAGCGTCAGCCCCGTCCACATGGGTGCGGGTCAGGCAATCGATGTCATCGACAACCCCATCCAACGGGAACGCCACACCCGCCATCCCACCTTCGCCGGCTCCGGCATCAAGGGCGCCGTTCGCCATAGTTTTGAAGCACTCGGGGGTAACCTGGAGTACCTGAACCTTCTGTTCGGCCCCGAGAGTGGTGGAACCGACCTGCATGCCGGTGCGGTCAGCTTCGGCGACGCCCAACTGGTGGCATTCCCGGTGCGCAGCCTGCGAAGCAGTTACGTCTATGCCACAAGCCCCCTCGCCCTGGGCCGCGCCCAGCGCCTCTTGAACCTTTGCGGCATTGCCAAGCACTGGCCGATCCCTGCCGTTCCCGAAGGTGAATGCCGGATGCGCAACCCGGAGCGCAAGCAAGACGGGAGCCTCCACCTCGAGGCCTTCCAGTTCGAAGCCGTGGAGGACGAAAACGTCACTGCCATCGCCGAAGATCTGGCCGCTTTCGCGCTGCCCGAGGGCGAGGCGTACGACTTCTTCCGGCAGAAACTGAAAAGCGACCTCGTCGTGCTGTCCGATTCCGATTTCGATTATTTCGCCCAAAACGCCACGCTGGTGGAACCACACGTGCGCATCAACGCCGAAACCGGCACCGCCGACGAAGGCGGCCTGTTCTACACGGAAAACCTCCCGCCCGAATCTATTCTGGTGGCACCGCTCATGGCCTCTGCCACCCGCTCCGGACAGGTAGAGAGAGACCTCAACGCCGGTGCTGTCATGGAGCAAATGAAGACGATCCTCGACAACCAAACACTGCAGATCGGCGGTGACGCCACCACCGGTCGCGGCCTGGTCGTCTGCCGTCTTATCGGAGGTGAACAATGAACGGTCAACCGACCTCTCCGGCCCAGCCCCGACCCACCCTCGAGCAGCAACGAGCTCAGGATGCTTGGAAGGTCTGTCAGTTGTTCAATAGAGAACATGTGAGAGTGGCGAAAAGCCTTCCTGCGCTGATCATGAACAGCGGACTGATGCAGACCCTGGCCTTTCTGCACGAAAAACGCGGCGCACACGAGGAGCTTGCAAAGCATTTGCGAGACTGGCTCGCCAGAAGGTACCCGAACGTTCTTAAAAATAGTGATTTCGAAACGGCTATGGAGGGGCTATTTAACGCTAAGCCCCATGAATACCGCCAAATCAACGCCGAGGCTTTCGCCTGGCTCAAATGGGTCCGCCGGCTAGCCGAGGCGCGTTTGGCCCAACCTGAAAAGCAAGCGGACCGGAGGTAAGCTATGCCCATCGCTGCCATTCCATCTTATCTGGGTAAAGATTTCTCGGAAGCCTCTCCGGGTCTTCGCTTTGGCATGTATTTGCCCGTTTGGACCACGCGGGATGACCAGGTGAAGGAAGTCCTTAATCGCGCCCAAAAAGGAAGTCCAGAAGCTAAGGAGTTACAAAAACGTATAGAAACAACATCCATGGACGATGTCATTGCGGAGCTCTGCAAACGAGATAAAAATCCATTGCCTAGAATCTGGGAAAAAACCAAAACCTGGTCGCTGGAATCGTGGAAAAAAATCGTGTCACTCACAAAAAACGACGAGCGGCTATGCAAAGCGTTGATCTCGCGCCAGATCGCACTTGCAGCCCCGGCCGTCGGCGCGGGAAGCGCCTTGATGCTTCAGGCCGTCGCTACCGCTCCCTTCACCTCCGGTCTCGGGAATGAACACCCCCTGGAGAACGGCTTTGCTTTCCTCAACCCGTACGGCTTACCCTATCTACCCGGCAGTGGCGTCAAGGGTGTATTGCGCCAGGCCGCAAGAGAACTCGCCAATGGCCTCTTCGGAGACAACCACGGCTGGGATGCAGCACGGCGCCGTGTACTGAGCCTAAATGGCGCCAAAATCGAGATCTCGGATATTGACGTGTTGTTCGGGCGCGACCCGGACAAAGGAGAGAGCGAGCATCTGCGCGGGGCCCTTCGTTTTTGGGATGTGATTCCCGAACTCGCTGGAAATCGACTTCAGGTAGAGGTGATGACGCCACACCAGCGCGACTACTACCTGCCAAAAAGTGGCAATCCCCGACCCCCCCACGATGCGGGGCAACCAACCCCCATTTTCTTCCTAACCATTCCCCCCGGTTCTAAGTTCATTTTCCATGTCACCTGTGACGTGTACCATCTCAAGCGGTGGGCACCAGACCTCGCCGAATACAAATGGAAAGAATTGCTGCACAGCGCCTTCGAGCACGCCTTCCAATGGTTGGGGTTTGGTGCCAAGACGTCGGTAGGCTATGGGGTCATGAAGATCGACGATTCGGCCACCAAAGAACTCATCCGAAAAGCCAAGGAACACGAGGACGAGAAAAAATTGGCCCAACTTTCTCCTGAAGAACAATCCATTGAGCTTCAGCGCAAAGAACTCGATGCTTTTCGTATCAAATTTGAAGAGGCTCGTCGGCAAAGCTATCAGCCAGGTGGAACATTTGACACGATCCGTGATCAATTCATCAATGCTTGCATGAACTGGAAAGATAAGCAAATGCGCCTTCTCGCCGCGGATCTCCTCGATGAGACCTGCAAATGGGGAATGTCCAAGAAAAAGGAACGCCAGAAAAAGCTCAAAGAGAAAATTGCAAAGTTGCGAGAAGACCTTAACCATGGACACCTTCAGTGCAATGGAAAAGATTGACACTCTCCCGATCGCGAGATACTGGATTACCGCTCGAGCGCTTGAACCTCTGGCAATCCCGCTCTTTGCGGGCTCCATGTTGCGAGGTGCCTTCGGTACAGCGCTTCGCGCCGTGAGCTGCTTGACGGGCAACCAACACTGTGTTGAGTGTTCGTTTTCATCTAAGTGCACCTTTACAATGGTGTTTCAACAGCCACCCCCCCTCGACCATCCTCTTCAACGCTTCAGTGCAGTACCCAACCCGTACGTGATTGAACCCCCCGAAGATGCGCCGTTGTATCTCGATAAGGGAGAAACCTTTCGCTTCTCCTTAGTGCTGATGGGCCGTGCTATCGGCCGCTTAGCACTGATTTTTCAAGCATTGGAACGCGCACTGGCCAAAGGCCTCGGCAAAGGCCGCAAAAAGTGCGAGTTGGTGGCCATCCACGTCGAAGGAGATCCCCACGAGCCTATCTACCTTCCGGGCAGAGGTCCGCGCACCCATCGCTTGGCCTGCCCAAGTCATGACAATCCGGTTGGCAACCAGAACGCAGCGATTCAATTTATCACACCGCTTCGTCTGCAAAACAACGGACGTCCTCTGGGTCCCGATGAACTTGACGCCCGAACCTTCCTTATCGCCCTCGCACGTCGGTACCAATTGCTCTGCGATACTCAATTGAGCTCAAATCGCCCGCAATTGGACTTCAAAGTCTTGACGGATGCTGCACGGAGTATTCGAATGAAATCCCATATGACGTGGGTTGACTTGTTTCGCTACTCTCGCCGGCAAAATCGCTACATACCCTGTGGTGGACTACTAGGCACTATCGAATTGGAAGGTAACCTAGCACCCTTCACAAGCCTTCTATCTCTAGGCCGATGGATTCATGTGGGGAAGGAAACCGTATTTGGGCACGGCAAGTATCGTTTAGTTTAGGTGTTAGATGCTTGGAGGGGGGGTTGCATTCCCGCTGAGGCGCTCCCGCCAAAGGATGCGCTTCGGTCTGGAGCCTTCTTGGAAGGAGTGCAGGTGTTCGCTCCGGGGCGACTGGGGCACTCGAGGTGGGTTCTCACCAATCTCCTCCTCTGTCTTTCCCAGCCACCCCTTGCAATGGCGGTCATCAAGATACATAGTAAAAACTAGTCAAAAGCTGACACGGATCGCCAGTAAGCACAAGGGCACTGGGCGCTCCACAATAGCACCAATGCAGGACCAATGGCTGGTCATTTTTTGATCAACTTTGCAAGCGTGCCCTACGCAGCGAAGGGTTCCTTCAACCCTTTGTTTTGGCGCCGTTTTTTTGACAACTGAGCTTCAACCGAGCCCTGAACCAGAAAGGGATTAAGACGAGGACGTCAAGCACTCGAGCATGACTTCAGGCTTCAACCGAGCCCTGAACCAGAAAGGGATTAAGACGGCTTCCTGGGAGCAGAGCTCAATGAACCGTGCTGCGCTTCAACCGAGCCCTGAACCAGAAAGGGATTAAGACGAGAGCCCGTGCGGCACGTGGCACTCCACCTCCGCTTCAACCGAGCCCTGAACCAGAAAGGGATTAAGACTCGCGCCCAGCTGGTCTTCCTCGGTCTCCGTGTCGGCTTCAACCGAGCCCTGAACCAGAAAGGGATTAAGACGACATGTTGGCGAGATCTGGGCCTGAGCGCTTCAACCGAGCCCTGAACCAGAAAGGGATTAAGACGCACGGTGCGCCACGACGGGATGCGCCCGGCTTCAACCGAGCCCTGAACCAGAAAGGGATTAAGACTCGCGACCTCGTACAGTGCCAGTAGTTTCCGCTTCAACCGAGCCCTGAACCAGAAAGGGATTAAGACCGGCCGGAAGCGCTCAATCCGCTTCAACCGAGCCTGAACCAGAAAGGGATTAAGACCGGGTCCATTCATGCTTCAACCGAGCCCTGAACCAGAAAGGGATTAAGACGTCGCCCCACAGATCACTCAGTGCCGGCTCGGCTTCAACCGAGCCCTGAACCAGAAAGGGATTAAGACGCCAGCACCTGTGATAAGGGCGGCCGAACAGGCTTCAACCGAGCCCTGAACCAGAAAGGGATTAAGACAGCTGCCATAGTGCTCATCCTGGCGCGGAACTCAGCCGCTTCAACCGAGCCCTGAACCAGAAAGGGATTAAGACTAGGCCTCGCGTCCTTCGGTGGGCGAAGCTTCAACCGAGCCCTGAACCAGAAAGGGATTAAGACGGAGTCGCGCACAGGGCTCGAGGCGCGGGCTTCAACCGAGCCCTGAACCAGAAAGGGATTAAGACATGGCGGAGCCGTTGCCTGTGCAGCTACAGGCTTCAACCGAGCCCTGAACCAGAAAGGGATTAAGACCCGGGGAGACGCATTAGATCTCGCACCTTCGGCTTCAACCGAGCCCTGAACCAGAAAGGGATTAAGACCGAACTTTTCCGTCTCTGCTACATCAAGTTTCGCGCTTCAACCGAGCCCTGAACCAGAAAGGGATTAAGACGAGCCGCGCGACCAGAATCTGCCCGCAAGACCGCTTCAACCGAGCCCTGAACCAGAAAGGGATTAAGACTCGTTAGGCCATCAAGCGCCAGCCTTCGTGAGCTTCAACCGAGCCCTGAACCAGAAAGGGATTAAGACCTTAAGGAGCGACGAAGCTTCTGCCATGCAGCTTCAACCGAGCCCTGAACCAGAAAGGGATTAAGACCGGATAGTCCAAGGTGTACCAGCAGGTTGGCTTCAACCGAGCCCTGAACCAGAAAGGGATTAAGACACCGGCAGACGCGAATGCCGCCGCCTGCTTCAACCGAGCCCTGAACCAGAAAGGGATTAAGACGGTCGCTCCGCGGCTTGACCTCACGTGCGCTTCAACCGAGCCCTGAACCAGAAAGGGATTAAGACCTGCCGGCGTGCTTGCCGACCGGAGCGGCTTCAACCGAGCCCTGAACCAGAAAGGGATTAAGACCACGGCCTGGAGGTGATCCCCACCGGCTTCAACCGAGCCCTGAACCAGAAAGGGATTAAGACCAGCAGCCGATGGCGGCCGAGTCTTCCGGCGCTTCAACCGAGCCCTGAACCAGAAAGGGATTAAGACGGCAGCGCCACAGTCTGCACCTCCTCGCGGCTTCAACCGAGCCCTGAACCAGAAAGGGATTAAGACCGCCTCGGCCACGTGGCCTGACGATGTCCGGCTTCAACCGAGCCCTGAACCAGAAAGGGATTAAGACCTCAGGGGCGGTCAATCCTTTCAGCCCATCGGCTTCAACCGAGCCCTGAACCAGAAAGGGATTAAGACATCGTGCTCCATCTCGGCCGCTCCGTTCGCCTCCGCTTCAACCGAGCCCTGAACCAGAAAGGGATTAAGACCAACTCGGCAGGCCATTGTCCCAACCTGCCTGGCTTCAACCGAGCCCTGAACCAGAAAGGGATTAAGACCAGGATAGCGCTCGATGGGCCATATGGCCGCCCTGCTTCAACCGAGCCCTGAACCAGAAAGGGATTAAGACAGGTCTCGCGCCCTTGCGGTACTCCTCGAGACGCTTCAACCGAGCCCTGAACCAGAAAGGGATTAAGACAGGCGGTGAGCCGCAGTGCGCCTCATCTGGCGGCTTCAACCGAGCCCTGAACCAGAAAGGGATTAAGACCGGCGCTTCCGAGAGACTGGCCGCCTTCCGGCTTCAACCGAGCCCTGAACCAGAAAGGGATTAAGACTTGCGGCGGATCGCAGGGCCGTCCGTCCGCACGGCTTCAACCGAGCCCTGAACCAGAAAGGGATTAAGACCCGCCGCGAGCGGGAGCCAGCCTGGTAGTCGGCTTCAACCGAGCCCTGAACCAGAAAGGGATTAAGACCCAGAACCGCTGGCGGCATGCCAGCCGCCGACGGGCTTCAACCGAGCCCTGAACCAGAAAGGGATTAAGACACGTGATCCGGCTCGTCGCCACGTGGCGCGGCTTCAACCGAGCCCTGAACCAGAAAGGGATTAAGACGTTCTGGGGATCCAGCTGCCCAAGGCTTCAACCGAGCCCTGAACCAGAAAGGGATTAAGACCGGGCAGCCCATAGGCACTTGGACGGGCGAATGCTTCAACCGAGCCCTGAACCAGAAAGGGATTAAGACCCGCCGCTCCGCTCAGCCTTCATCGCGGCGCCTCGGCTTCAACCGAGCCCTGAACCAGAAAGGGATTAAGACGCCGTGCAGATGGCATATCACCCGCGGTCCACGGCTTCAACCGAGCCCTGAACCAGAAAGGGATTAAGACCGAAGGGCGCTCCCATTCTGTCTGCCACCAGGCGGCTTCAACCGAGCCCTGAACCAGAAAGGGATTAAGACCCCGCGCGGGCAACCTTCTCCCGCCATTCTAGGGCTTCAACCGAGCCCTGAACCAGAAAGGGATTAAGACGCTGCTGTCATGCAGCGCCTCATGAGCGCTTCAACCGAGCCCTGAACCAGAAAGGGATTAAGACGCGCCAGGGCGTCCGCACCGTCGCGCGCCTGGCTTCAACCGAGCCCTGAACCAGAAAGGGATTAAGACGCTTCTGTGCCCACAATCCCTAGACTCCGTCGCTTCAACCGAGCCCTGAACCAGAAAGGGATTAAGACCTTGCCGCCGACTCATAGCTGTGGCCGATAAGGCTTCAACCGAGCCCTGAACCAGAAAGGGATTAAGACCGCAGACGAGTAGCATTCGCCCCGGCTTGGCTTCAACCGAGCCCTGAACCAGAAAGGGATTAAGACTCGAAGATGCCGAGCTGGTGCTCTCTGAGTGCTTCAACCGAGCCCTGAACCAGAAAGGGATTAAGACCCGGGGTGTCGAGATATAGACGCCCCGACGCTTCAACCGAGCCCTGAACCAGAAAGGGATTAAGACCGCGCTGAGCAGTGCAGCTCGCTCCATCTGTCCGCTTCAACCGAGCCCTGAACCAGAAAGGGATTAAGACTGGACGATGGAGCGCCAACCCGCCACGACCTCCGCTTCAACCGAGCCCTGAACCAGAAAGGGATTAAGACCCGCTACGCGGCGCATCCGCCCGCGATCGCTTCAACCGAGCCCTGAACCAGAAAGGGATTAAGACAGGCCGTCACGCTTGCAGCGTCGGCGAGGCTTCAACCGAGCCCTGAACCAGAAAGGGATTAAGACGCCGACGATCCGTTTCAACAGCAGACGGCTTCAACCGAGCCCTGAACCAGAAAGGGATTAAGACGCTTCCCCCAGCACGGGCCCTGCTTGGGCTTCAACCGAGCCCTGAACCAGAAAGGGATTAAGACGTCAGCACACGTCCTCAGGCGACGTGCGGCGCTTCAACCGAGCCCTGAACCAGAAAGGGATTAAGACGTGGCGCCGTCCACTGGTCGGGTCGGGCCGCTTCAACCGAGCCCTGAACCAGAAAGGGATTAAGACTGACGTCAACGCTCCCATCGCAGGACGGCTTCAACCGAGCCCTGAACCAGAAAGGGATTAAGACCCAGTATTGGCGCCAATGCGCCCAGACCCGTCGCTTCAACCGAGCCCTGAACCAGAAAGGGATTAAGACCGCCGAGCAAGCAACGTTTCTCCAGCGTTGCGGCTTCAACCGAGCCCTGAACCAGAAAGGGATTAAGACCGCGAGCCGTGTCGGATGCCCCGCCGCGCTTCAACCGAGCCCTGAACCAGAAAGGGATTAAGACCATCTCCAGCCTCCAGCTGATCAGCCCTTCAAGCTGGCTTCAACCGAGCCCTGAACCAGAAAGGGATTAAGACGCCAACGTCGGCACCGCCTTCCGACCGTCGCTTCAACCGAGCCCTGAACCAGAAAGGGATTAAGACCATCCGCGGCGGCACAGCTTCGCGGCCGCTCGGAGCTTCAACCGAGCCCTGAACCAGAAAGGGATTAAGACCCCAGCGCGCGAGCGATCTCGCCTTCAGCCTTCGGGGCTTCAACCGAGCCCTGAACCAGAAAGGGATTAAGACGCCCGGCGACCGCCGTTCGGTTAGCTGGCGGGCTTCAACCGAGCCCTGAACCAGAAAGGGATTAAGACAGTGCCGCGCATCGGTCTGCGCGGCCGCCAGGGCTTCAACCGAGCCCTGAACCAGAAAGGGATTAAGACCCGGGTGACCATTGCATCCGCTGGTCGCGCTTCAACCGAGCCCTGAACCAGAAAGGGATTAAGACTAACGGAAGGGGAGCACGGATACGGCCGGTAGTGGGCTTCAACCGAGCCCTGAACCAGAAAGGGATTAAGACTGTTCAAGAGACGGGCATAGCCGCGCTCGGTCGCTTCAACCGAGCCCTGAACCAGAAAGGGATTAAGACCACTGGCGAGGAGGGCCTCGACGCCATCGTGCTTCAACCGAGCCCTGAACCAGAAAGGGATTAAGACGCGTGAGCGAACAGCTGCGCCCTGACGTCTGCTTCAACCGAGCCCTGAACCAGAAAGGGATTAAGACCTTGGCGCGGCCGACCAATAGTCGCGCTTCAACCGAGCCCTGAACCAGAAAGGGATTAAGACTCATCCGCGGCCGCAATTCCGGGCTCGCTTCAACCGAGCCCTGAACCAGAAAGGGATTAAGACCGGCCGGGCACTCCATATTGATCGAAGACGGCTTCAACCGAGCCCTGAACCAGAAAGGGATTAAGACACCTCCGGCAGCAGATCCGCCAGCGAAGCCCGGCTTCAACCGAGCCCTGAACCAGAAAGGGATTAAGACCTGGCCCCTTCGGGCAGCTTGGTGGCTCCCTCGGCTTCAACCGAGCCCTGAACCAGAAAGGGATTAAGACCGGCACTAAGTCAATGCCGCCCTCGTGAAGGAGCTTCAACCGAGCCCTGAACCAGAAAGGGATTAAGACGCGCCCTTGATGGTATCCCACGGCCGCCAGTGTGGCTTCAACCGAGCCCTGAACCAGAAAGGGATTAAGACCGTCGGGCGCTGGAGACCTCCAGGCGGCCCCTGGGGCTTCAACCGAGCCCTGAACCAGAAAGGGATTAAGACCGAGGCGCGCAGAGCACCTCCAGGACGGCACGCTTCAACCGAGCCCTGAACCAGAAAGGGATTAAGACCGGAGCCTCGCGCACTTCATGGTCCGAGCTTCAACCGAGCCCTGAACCAGAAAGGGATTAAGACCGCCGCCCAGCCATCTTGCTCGCGTCGCCGAGCTTCAACCGAGCCCTGAACCAGAAAGGGATTAAGACGTTCCGCATCTCCTTGCCGCGCCGGCCGCGGCTTCAACCGAGCCCTGAACCAGAAAGGGATTAAGACCGCCCGCCTCGGAAGGCGGGCGTGATGAGGCGCTTCAACCGAGCCCTGAACCAGAAAGGGATTAAGACGGGGCATCACTGCTCCCCCCCGAAGGCCTGCGCGCTTCAACCGAGCCCTGAACCAGAAAGCGATTAAGACGCTCACCACACGAAATCCTCAGGCGACGGCGGCGGCTTCAACCGAGCCCTGAACCAGAAAGGGATTAAGACATTTCTTCGGGGGCAATGTCGTAAGACGTTTTGCCGGCTTCAACCGAGCCCTGAACCAGAAAGGGATTAAGACGATCACTTTTGCATCCGTCCACTTGTTAACGTGGCTTCAACCGAGCCCTGAACCAGAAAGGGATTAAGACCAGCGCAAACTTCGCATTCACCAGCAGCAGTGCTTCAACCGAGCCCTGAACCAGAAAGGGATTAAGACCCAGATCACGCCGACCGTTGGAGAAGGCCAGGCTTCAACCGAGCCCTGAACCAGAAAGGGATTAAGACTCGAATTGATCAACAGCATGCGTGCTGAATTCGGCTTCAACCGAGCCCTGAACCAGAAAGGGATTAAGACCAACGGCGACGCAAATGTCGCCGGTAATGCGGCCTCAACCGAGCTCTGAAGCAGAAAGGCACGAAAAGCTCGCCGAGCACTCCAAGTAGCGGGCTGTTCTCCCTTCGCCAGGAGGCCGAAGAACTGGAGAGGGAGAAAGGGCTGGACGAGCCCGAAGTGCTCGCGTACATGAATGTCACACTGCTGATGATGGAGAACGTTGCGATCAGCCGCTACATCCAGATGGCAAACGCGCAGCACCTGAAAGCAGAGTTACCGCAAGTCGTGATAGCAAAAGAGGCAACGAGGCTGGCCAGCAAAGAGGTGGTGCTGTCGCCGGAGCAACTGCGCCAAATCTATTCTCCCATGAAGGGACTCGAGGAGCATCTGGCGACGAAAAAATAAGAAGTGTAAACGAGCACTTCGCCGAATAGGAGGTGCCGATCAAGTATATCGTCCGCCATCGTTCGTTCTGCGTCGCAGAAGAAGGCGGATACAGAGATCAAGGAGCTGACCCCTGCCGACGAGAAGAACGTCAAGGCTACGCTGCCTTTTGATCCCAGAGCAACGAAAGGAGATCGCCAAAGTGAAGACCCGCGTGCTGTTTAAGCGCGGGAGAGGGTTTTTGTGGGCAACGATAATGAGATCTAAGGGTAGGTGAATTTCCTCTGGAAATAGAGGTTCCCCCAAAGTAACGATCGCTTTTTTGCTTTGTATTGGATACAACCGAACATCGTCTTCGTTGTGGTCGATAATCCGCTCGATTCGTTCAAGCAGCGCATCCACCTCGTCTTCCTCCAGTTCCATCAAGAAAACCGAATACTGGAAGGAAATTCCAAACTCTCCGCAGACTCGATGAATCTTGCTAAGGCGGCGAGAATCGGCGATGTCATAACAGAGCAGATAGCTTCTCAGGCTCATTTGTGCAAACGACGCCCGGGTGTCTCCAAAGACATGGCAACACGCTCAAGTTGTGCAGCAAGCGTGTATATCGCTCGACTGGCCCACTCCTCGAGTTCTGGTGCCAAACGCCGCGCGCAATAGGCTGGCACTTCCCGCCCACTTGGAATGCCCCAACGCAAGGCATTGTCGATTAGACGTGTCAGGCCCAGAACAACGCCGCAGGGTTTGAGGTCTTCCACCAAAGTGGCGGCGCGGTGACTGGTAGGCGGAAGCCCCAGTTCGGCGACAAGACTCTGGATGAGCCCTGTCAAGATTCCTTCAAGCCATGAGGGTGCCACTTCGAGCAGGTTTGCACAGCCTCTTTTGCGCGCAAGCGTTTTGAGTTGGATCTGTGCCTTCTGGGCGGAAAGCTTTCGATCTGCGGCGACGCACCCAACTCGCGCATAGGTATGCCTTTCGATATTTTCCAACCACTCGTGATAAGCCTCCATGAGCGCTCGATCCGCGGGCGTTGCTTCCAGCCAATTACGCAAGGGGCCAGGTTGGTAGCAGGGATGCAAAATCTGTCCGCGCAGTCTTCCTTTTCGGTCGAAGAAGGACACCGGTATTCCATGCTCTGCAGTCTCAACCAGGGCACTCAAACCGACCTTGGGAAAGCCGATGAAGTTCAGGGCGGAGAGCTTGCGGAAGGGAAACAGCTGGCGGGAGCGAGAGATGGCGCGGATGGCGAGCGCAGGGCCGTCCACACTCAACATCTCGAGCCGAGAGGAATCAATGATCAGGCAGCGCCGCTCCATGACTATCTACGCACTCGCTCAAGTCGTGCTTTTCGTCCCAGTCATCCACTCGTTTGGCCCATTGCTGCGCTAACTGGCGCAGTTCCGTGCGCCATCTGCGAGCTTCCTCCTGATAGCGAGGATAAAATTGGGCTCTTCCCTCTTTGTTGAGCAGACAGGGTCGCTCTGCACCTTCCGCAAAGTGGCCAGGTGCAAAAGCACCTTCTCGGAACAATTGCAAGATCCACTGCTCGGCCGCTGTCCGGCGCAATTCGAGCAGATCACAAGCAAGGGATTGGCGGCCGTAGGTGATTTCGTGTAGCGCGCCAATCGCGGGGTCGAGCCCCACGGACAAAAGCGCTCGCACCGCTTCTCCATGGAGCAATGTGAACGTGAGCGAAAGAACGGCGTTGACTGGATCGGTTGGTGGCCTGCGGCGCCGACCCTGAAATTTCCAAGGGCGCGGCAGAAGCTGCCCCCAGGCGAGGTAATAAGCCGCGGTCGCGGCGCCCTCCAGACCGCGTACGGCGTTGAGATCCGCCGCAGCGGGCAAACTCAGCCAGCGGGCGCGAATCTGCTGCATGGCACGAGTGAGGGGTCTGCGCATGTCATGTCGGCGCTTGCGGTGGCGAGCCAAAGCACGATATTGGTGCAGTAGCCGCACGCCCACAACTTCGCGCGCCGCCGCAAGACGCGCCGACTCGTCACGATGCCACAGAAACTGTCGCATCCTACGGGCGAGGTTGCCGTGGCCCGGCCCTCCACACACCAAGCCATGTTCGGGATTGCGGGGATTGATCACGACCAGGCTTGCGCCCACCCGATCGAGGGCGAGCAGCAGCGTGCTGCTCAAGCTCACGGTGGCCGCCACCGAAATCTGTTCCAGTTGAGCCAATGGGAAGCTCATGGTTCGACCTTCCGGAGGCTTCACCAAGAGCCGGCCTCCCTCTACGTCGAGTTGCGTTCCTTTGCGATCGATGAACAGCAGTTCCACCGTCAGTCAACCCACGTAGTACCATTCGTCATCCCGCGGCTCCACGGCGATGCCGAGCACTCGCACCGGATGGTGCGTTGCCAGGGGTACCAACAAAAAGCGGTCTTCTTCCTGCAACACGGCCTTGACTCGCTCGAGCAGTTCGGTTTTTTCGAAATCGTCGAGCCAGCACTCGAACACCGACTTTTGCCCACCACAGGCGAAGTCTTTGAGCACGTCCAGTGCACGCCGTAGTCGCCGCGGATTCCGAACGTCGTAGGCCGCAAGATGGAGAGATCGACCTTTCATCGCAGCACCTCTAACGCTCGACTCAACGCTAGTCCACAGCCGAAGCGGTTGCCACCTTCCCAATTTTGTGAACTGGCTTTCATTCCCTCTCAGGACTTGGCCCGCATTCCCCGGTACGGTGCGCGACAACGGGACGCGGTCTTACGGCCTTTCTCGCTGCCTTTCGAACAAGGCACTTTTTGTCCGTTTCTGAACAAATCTGGTGGGCACACCTCCCAAGACGTAGCCCGGATGCAGGCGCACAACGCCGAAATCCGGGGCAAATGGATCCCTCGGTGGCGCCGCGTTCCGGCGCCGAATTACCCGGATGCCGCTTCGCTTCATCCGGGCTACGCACCATCCGGGCTACGCGGCTGTAAGTCTCACTCTCGCCGCCGGCAACGGTGCGGCCAGTTGGCCGGCGTCGGCAGGGTCTCGGTGCAGCGCACGGCAGATGCGGATCGTGGCTTGCCCGAAGGGAAGGTTTCCCAGGAAGCGGGATCGAGCCGGTAAAAGGCGGCAAGCTGCTCGTAGAGCTCGGGTAGTCTGCGGCGCAGCTCGGCCCCGCGCTCGAAGAAGAGCTCGGTGAGGATGGCGAAAAATTCGGCGGGAGAAAGCGCGGCGTACTCGTCGATGAAGTCTTCCTGCCCCTCTTCGAGGCGCCTGCGAAAGCGCTCGAATTCGCGGCTGAGAACGCGCAGCCAGCGGGCGCGCCCGGCGGGGTCGAGCAGGGGTTTATCGGGTTGTTCGGCGTATTCTTCGTCGAGCTTGTGGGCGAATTCGTGCAGCACCACGTTGTAGCCGTCCCCCGGATCGGCGGCGCCCTCAAGGACGTCGGCCCAGGAGAGGACCACCGGCCCCCGCGGCCAGGATTCCCCGGCGCGGACGTGGCGGCGGTGGATCTCCACGGGGCCGTCGTATTCCACCTCGGGAGCGACAAACGATTCCGGGTAGACGAGAACGGTGGAAAAGCTCCGCCAGACGGGTGGGTCGCGGTGGAGCACGAGCAGGCTCGCGTGGGCGGCGATGGTGAGGCGCATCTCGTCGTCGACGACAAGCCCCCCGCAGCCGACGAAGGTCTTTTCGGCAAGAAAGCACTGCACGTGCCCTTCAAGGCGCGGTTTCAGCTCCGCGGGCAGGCGGGCGAGCAGGGGCGCACGCCGAGCGAGGATGTCGCGGGCGAACGCAGGCAGGGGCCTTGCGAAGAGCCGCGCGAGCCGCCGGCGCCGCCAAG
This sequence comes from Porticoccaceae bacterium, assembly GCA_026005035.1. GTDB lineage: Bacteria > Pseudomonadota > Gammaproteobacteria > Pseudomonadales > Porticoccaceae > BPKH01. The sequence goes on from BPKH01000001.1 coordinate 358,124, forward strand.
CCCGGCGGCCGAGCCAACCGGCACCCGCCGCGGCGAGGAGAGCGAGGACGAGCCACGCTGGAGAGGTCAAGCCGTCTCTCCGCAACGAAAAAAGGGGCACCGCGGGTGCCCCTCGCCCCGCGCGCCGCAGTCAGGCCACGCGGATGGGTACGGCCTTGGGCCCCCGCACCGTGGAAGTATGCACGAGCTCGAGGCGGGATTCGTCCACCTCCCACTCGGGATAGCGCCGCAGGAGCTCTTCGAGCACCACCCGCATCTCCAGGCGGGCCAGGTGGGCGCCCAGACAGACGTGGGTGCCGTGGCCGAAGGCCAGATGGCGGCGGATCTTGCGCTCCACGTCGAAGGCGTCGGGGTTTTCGTATTGGCGCTCGTCGCGGTTGGCGGAGCCGTTGAGAAGGGCGATCTTGGAGCCCTTGGGAACGGTCACTCCGTACCATTCCACGTCGCGCATCACGTAGCGCGCTTGGATGGGCGAGGGGGCCTCGTAGCGCACCAGTTCTTCGACGGCATTGCGGATCTTGCCGGGATCGTCCACCAGTTTTTTGCGCTGGTCGGGGTGGCGGGCGAGCAACACGCCGGCCCAGGCCAGGGCGCGGGCGGTGGTCTCCGAGCCCGCTGCCTGCAGGAGCATGAAGAAGCTGAGCAACTCTTCGGTGGCGAGCCTGCGGCGAGTGCCGTCGGGCAGTTCAACTTCGCTCTGGATGAGGATGGAGAACAGATCGTCGCGGGGGTTGGCGGTGCGCTCGGCGATCAGCAGCCCGAGGTATTCCATCACCTGGGCGTTGGCCGCCTGGGCCCGCTCGGAGCGGCGATCGGGGGCTTCGCCCGGCTGGATGGTGAGGGATTCGTCCACCAACCGGCCAAGGCGCGCCTGATCTTCTTCGGGCACGCCGAGGATGTGGCCGATCATCATCGGCGGGATGGGGCGGATCACCTCTTCCACCAAGTCAAATTCGGCCTTGCCCTCGGTGGCGTCGAGGAACTGGCGGGCGAGGGTGCGGCAACGGGCCTCATAGGCGGCCACGCCGGCGGGCGAGAAGTACTGGTTCACCAGGCGGCGGGCGATGTCGTGTTCCGGCGGATCGCTAAAGATCATCATCCCCAGGTTGCCGTAGATGTTGCTGCGTGCCCCTGGCGGCGGCGTGTCGTCCATCTGCATCATCTCGAGCACGGTACCCCGTGCCGAGCTGTAGTCGCGCCAGTTTTCCAGGGCGGAGAGTACGTCGTCGAAGCGGCTCAGCGCGTAGAAGTTGTAGCGCTCGTTGTAGTAGAGCGGCGCCTCGTCGCGCATCCGCTTCCAGATGGGATAGGGGTCCTTGTCGATGACGGGGTCATAGGGGTCGTAGTAGAGGTCGGCCGGCTGTTCCGGTCTGGTTTTCATGGCTCGTGCATCCTTCATGGCAGATCGGAGAGCGCCCCTGGGGCAGAGGGCGAACATTTAACCGCGATGCCGCCCGAGGCGCAACAACACTGCTGTGTCAAAGGCAGTGGGATGTGGGCGCGCACGCCGCCACCCACGCCGTGTTTGTCGCCCTCCAACACGACGCCGGTGTGGCCGCAGCCGGCGAGGGCGAAGAGCAAAGAAAGCACCAACCGGGCTCCCACGGGATGACACCTCGGTACCGTTGCCGCGGAATCCTACCCCGATGATGGGGGTGCGACATTTTGTCGCATGGGCGCAAGCACCTTCCCTCCCTACAATGCCCCGCCGTCGCGAGACCTGTGGAGGAACTCCATGCGGCGCTTTCCCCTCGCCTTGGCGTTGATCGCGGCTGGAACACCGGTTGCTGCGGGCGAGATCGAAGACGTCATCGTCACCGCCCCGGCCGGTCCGCTGGCCACCCACCTCCTCGACGAGCAGGCCTTGGCCGCGCGGCGGGCCTCGGCCACCGGAGGGGCCGCCGCCCTGTTGCGCGGCCTGCCGGGTGCGGCGCTGCGGCCGGCCGGTGGCACCTCGGCCTTGCCCGTGGTGCGCGGGCTCGCCGACGAGCGGCTGCGGGTGCGCATCGACGGCGCCGAGCCGGTGGCCAGTTGCCCCAACCACATGAACGCGCCCTTCTCCCTCGCCGCCCCGGCGCTGGTGGAAGAGGTGACCGCCTGGATCAGCGCGGTGCCGGTCAGCCAGGGGGGCGACAGCCTGGGCGGCACTCTGGTGGTGGAATCCCCCGCTCCGCGCTTCGCCGAGGGGGGCGAGGCGATCCGGTCGCTCCACCTCACCTCCGGCTATCGGGACAACGGTGACGGCCGCACCCTCGCGGTGGGTGGGGAGCTGGGCGGAGAGCGGCTCGCCGTCCGCTACGATCTGGCCGTCGAAAAGGCGCTCGATTACCGCGCCGGTGGGCGCTTCAAGGCCGCCGGCCCGGCGGCCGCGGGGCGCGGCTGGCTCGCCGCCGACGCCGTGGGCTCATCGGCCTTCGAGCGACGCAACCAACGACTGGCCCTCGCCGCCCTTTCACACGCCGGACGCTTCGAACTCGACGTGGGCCTGCGCGATATTCCCTTCGAGGGGTTTCCCAACCAGCGGATGGACCTCACCGCTGGCCAAGATCGCAGCTACACCCTGCGCCACACCCACACCTTTGCCGACGGCACTTCCTGGGTAGCGCGCCTGTACCGGGTGGACCAGCGCCACGAGATGAACTTCGGCCGCGACCGCCAGCGCTTCTACGGCCCGGCGGACGGAATGCCCATGGAAAGCGAAGGGGTGAGCGAGGGAATCGCCACCCTCGTGGAACGCGCCGCCGGGGCGGGAAGGGCCCGCTTCGGCGCGGAGTGGCACGACTTCACCTACGACGAGTGGTGGCCGCCCTCCGGGGGGATGATGGGGCCCGAGGTGTTCTGGAATCTGCGCGACGGGCGCCGGGAGCGGGCGGCCCTGTTCGCCGAGTGGGAAGGTGCCGTCGAGGGCGATTACCGGCTGCTCGCCGGACTGCGCCGGGAATGGGTGACCGCCGACGCCGGCCCCGTCCAGGGCTACAACGCCCAGTTCGCGGCGGAGGCCGCGGCCTTCAACGCCCGCTCCCGCAAGCGCGCCGAAGACCACTGGGACTTCGCCCTGGCGCTCGGCCACGCGCCCTTCCCCGGGCTGCGCTGGGAGGTGGGCCTGACCCGCAAGACCCGCTCGCCCTCCCTCCACGAACGCTACCCCTGGTCGAGCAACGGCATGGCCATGCGCATGGTCAACTTCTTCGGTGACGGCAACGGCTATCTGGGCAATCCCGACCTGGAACCGGAAATCGCCCACACGGCGAGCCTCGCCGTCACCTGGGAGGACCCGGCAGGTGCCTGGTCGTGGACCGCCGCCCCCTACTACAGCTGGATCGAGGACTACATCGACGCCGTCCCCTGCCCGGCGCCCGCCTGCGTGGCGGCCAACGCCCAACCGGGCTTCCGCTACCTGACCTTCGCCAACCAGCGGGCTCGCCTCGCCGGCCTCGACCTCGCCGGGCGGCTGCGCCTGCCGGCGCCGGCGGGCGTCGACGCGCTGGAGCTGGCCGCGGCCGCCAGCTACCTGGACGGCGAAAACGAGCGCACCGGGGACGGCCTGGCCGGCACCATGCCGCTTTTCGGGAGTCTGGCCCTGGAGGCGGCCAAGGGTCTCGGAAGGTTGCGCCTGGAATGGGAGTGGGTGGCCGACCGCGACGAGGTCTCCCGGGTGCGCAACGAGGTGCCCACCGCCGGTTACGGGCTGGTGCACCTGCGCCTCTCCTGGCAGCGGGGCGACCTGCGGCTCGATCTGGGGGCAGAGAACCTCCTCGACACCTACCACGAGTCGCCCCTGGCCGGCGCCTATCTGGGACAGGGCGCCACCATGAGCGCCGCAGGCGCCCCCTGGGGCGTGCCCCTGCCCGGACCCGGTCGGGCGCTCTACGGCGTCCTCTCCCTCACCCTGTGACGGGCTGGGGGAGGGCCGGCGGCGTCCATCCGCGGCATAATGGGCGCTCGGCGTTTGCCCGGAGTGGGCCGATGGCGGAACCCGAATCTCCCGAAGCAGCGATTCGCCGGCTGGTGGCGAACTACTGTGCGGCGGTGGGCCGGCTCGACGCCGCCGCCGCGGCGGCGCTCTTCGCCCCCGACGCGCGGGTGCAGATCCACGACTTTCCGGAACTGGTGGGCCGCGCGGCCATCGCCGAGGGGCTGGCCGCCACCTTCGCCCACTTCGCCTTCATTCACCACGCCTGCGACACCGCCCTGATCCAGGTGGCGGGCGAGCGGGCCAGCGGCTGGCTCAACATCTTCGAGGCCACCCACCGGCGGGATCGCGAGGGGCTCAACCTGGTGTTCGGCACCTACCAGGACGAGTACCGCCTCACCCCGGAGGGCTGGCGCTTCGCCCAGCGGCGCTTCCACCTGCGGGCGCGGGGCGCGCCTGCCGGTCGTGCAACTGGAGTGCTTCCCCCCACCGGAGGGGGCACCGTGACCCTCGCTTGGATCCACCATCCCGCCTGCCTCGCCCACGCGCCGCCCGCCGGCCACCCCGAGCGGCCCGAGCGGCTTGCGGCCATCGAAGAGGCGGTGCGCCGGGCGGGGCTCGAGCCGCGCCTCGAGCGCATCCTGGCGCCCCTCGCCGACCCCGAAGATCTGGCCCTGGCCCACGACCCGGCCTACGTCGGGGCCATTTTCCGCACCGCCCCTCGGGAGGGGTTGCGGGCCCTCGACCCGGACACCTGGCTGTGCCCCGCCACCCTCGAGGCGGCCCGCCGCGCGGCGGGAGCGGGAATGTTGGCTGCGGAGCTGCTCGTGGCCGGCCGCCACCCGGCCGCCTTCTGCGCCGTCCGCCCGCCGGGCCACCACGCCGAGCCCGCCCGCGCCATGGGCTTTTGCCTGTTCGACAACGTGGCCATCGCCGCCCGCCACGCCCTCGAGCGGTGCGGTCTCGAGCGCGTGGCGATCCTCGACTTCGACGTCCACCACGGCAACGGCACCGAGGCGATCGTGGCGGGAGACGAGCGGATCCTCTTCTGCTCCACGTTCCAGCACCCCTTCTACCCCTTCTCGGGCGCGGGCCCCACCGCCGCCAACGTGGTCAACGTGCCCCTGCCCGCGGGCAGCGACGGGGCAGCCTTCCGCGCCGCGGTGGAAGCCCACTGGCTGCCGGCCGTCGCGGCCCACCGCCCGCAGCTCATCCTCTTCTCGGCGGGTTTCGACGCCCACCGGGAAGACTTCTTGGCGGGACTCGCTCTGGAGGAGGAGGACTTCTACTGGGTGACCAGGCGCTGCCTGGAAGCGGCCGGAGGCGTGCCGGCGGTGTCCCTACTGGAGGGGGGCTACGCCCTCGACGCCCTCGGCCGCAGCGCCGTCGCGCACCTCTGCGGCCTGTTGGAAGCGGCGGGCCAAGGCCGATCCGAGGAGGCGCAAGCGTGGAAATCGGGGTGATCTTTCCGCAGACCGAGCTCGCCGGCGACGCCCAGGCCGCGCGCGCCTTCGCCCAGGGGGTCGAAGCGCTCGGCTTTCACCACCTGCTCGCCTACGACCACGTGGTCGGCGCCGCCCACGCCCACCGCGAGCCGCCCCTCACCGGTCCCTACACCGAGCGGGACCCCTTCCACGACCCCCTGGCGCTGTTCGCCCACCTGGCCGCCGTCACCGAGCGGCTCGAGCTCGTCACCGGGGTGTTGGTGCTCCCCCAGCGGCAGACCGTTTTGGTCGCCCGCCAGGCGGCCGACGTGGACCTCTTCTCGGGCGGCCGCCTGCGCCTCGGGGTGGGGCTTGGCTGGAACTGGGTGGAGTACCAAGCCCTCGGCGAATCCTTCCGCGACCGGGGCCACCGCATCGAGGAGCAGATCGAACTCTTGCGGCGGCTGTGGCGCGAACCCTTGGTCACCTTCGCCGGCCGCTGGCACCGGCTCGACCGGGTCGCCCTCAATCCCCGCCCCCGGCGCGACATCCCCATCTGGATGGGCGGCTTCGCCGAGCGCGCCCTCGAGCGGGCGGTGCGCCTGGCCGACGGCTTCATCTGTGCCGACGGCGCCGCCGACGCCTTCGCCCAGCTGGGGCGCCTAAGGGCGCTCGTCGAGGAGGCCGGCCGCCCCGCGGCCGGTTTCGGCGTGCAGTGCAACCTGCTGCGCGCCAAGACGCCGCAGGCGGTGGTGGACACTGCCCTGCGCTGGCGGGAGGCCGGCGGCAGCCACGTGGCGGTCTCCAGCCTGGGACTCGGCCTGCAGGGCGCCGCAGCGCACCTCGCCCATCTGGAGCGGGTGGCCCGCGCCCTGGCGGACGCCGGCCTCCTGGCTACTGCTTGAGCCCCCAGCCGGTCCGGAAGATCCAGCCGATGGCGCCAAGACTCGCTGCTAGAAAGAGCGCGATCATGGCCAAGCTCACCTCCATGGCCACGTCGGCGGTGCCGGTGAAACTCCAGCGGAAGCCGCTCACCAGGTAGAGCACCGGATTGGCCAGGGCGAGCTCGCGCCAGAAGGGCGGCAGCATCTCCACCGAGTAGAAGGTGCCGCCGAGGAAGGTCAGGGGCATGAGGACGAGCATCGGCACGATCTGCAGCTTCTCGAAGCCGTCCGCCCAGATGCCGACGACGAACCCGAAGAGGCTGAAGCTCAAGGAGGTGAGCACCAGGAACGCCACCATCCAGAAGGGGTGGAGGATCCGGTAGTCCACGAAGAGGGTGGCGGTGGTGAGGATCAAAAGGCCGAGGAGCACCGACTTGGTAGCCGCCGCCCCCACGTAGCCGGCCACCACCTCCATGGCCCCCAGGGGCGCCGACAGCACCTCGTAGATAGTGCCCGAAAATTTGGGAAAGAAAATGCCGAAGGAAGCGTTGGCCACGCTGGTGGTGAGCAGGGAGAGCATCACCAGGCCGGGGGACGATGAAGGCCCCGTAGGAGACCCCCTCGATCTGGCCCATCCGCTCGCCCACCGCGGCGCCGAAGACCACGAAGTAGAGGGACGTGGAGACGATGGGCGAGACGATGCTCTGCCCCACCGTGCGCAGCCAGCGCGCCATCTCGAAGCGGTAGAGCGCCCACACCCCGCGCAGGTTCATGCGCCGTTCTCCACCAGTTCCACGAAGATCTCCTCCAACGTGCTCTCCCGCGTGCGCAGATTGCGGAAATCGAGCCCGCAATCGAACAGGGCGCGCAGCAGCCTGGGCACCTGCTCGTGTCCCTCCCGGCCGGAAAAGGTGCAGGCCAAAGTGCGCCCTTGGTCGCGCAGCTCGAGGCCGAAGGCGGCAAGCGGGGCGGGCACCGCGGCGATCGGCTCGGCGAGCTGGATCTCCAGCCGCTGGCGGCCGAAGCGGTTCAACAGCGCCCCCTTTTCCTCCACCAACAGCAGCCGCCCGCCGCTCAGGATGCCGATGCGGTCGGCAAGCTCCTCGGCCTCCTCGATGTAGTGGGTAGTGAGGATCACCGTCACCCCCTTGTCGCGAAGGCCCCGGACCATGGCCCACAGAGAGCGGCGCAGCTCCACGTCGACGCCGGCGGTCGGCTCGTCGAGAAAGAGGATTCTGGGCTCGTGGGAGAGGGCCTTGGCGATCAAGAGCCGCCGCTTCATGCCCCCGGAAAGCTCGAGGATGCGGGCGTTGCGCTTCTCCCACAGGGCGAGGTCGCGCAGCAACCGCTCCAGATAGGCCTCGTCCGGCGGCTTGCCGAACAGGGCGCGGCTGAAGCGCACCGCCGGCAACACGCGCTCGAAGGCATCGGTGGCCAATTCCTGGGGGACGAGCCCGATCTTCCCCCGCGCCGTCCGCCAGTCCCGGGGCAGCTCGCAGCCGTCCACCCAGATGCGCCCCGGGCCCGGCAGGACCGTCCCGCAGAGGATCCCGATGAGGGTGGTCTTGCCGGCGCCGTTGGGGCCGAGCAAAGCGAAGATCTCGCCGCGGCGCACGTCGAGATCCACCCCCGCGAGGGCGCGGTGGCCGCCGGGGTAGGTCTTGGAAAGGCCGCGAACGCGGATCACACAGTCCATGGAGAGCCACCGGGCAGGGGGGGTCACGGGTCGCGACGGCGAACTGTACCACAGGGGGCGTGAGGCGGATGGAGCCCGTAGTCCGGAAGGAGCGAACCGGGAAAAATTCCCGAACACACACCCAACACGCCCCGCGATCCCTCCCCGGATTGCGGCGCTGCGCGCCTCCATCCGGGCTGCGGCGCGAGCAACCCCCGACCGAGCGCGCAGCCCAGAGGGAGTACAGAGTGCGGATAGAGCGCGTAGCCCGGATGAAGCGAAGCGGAATCCGGGATCCTCTTCTCGGCGCCGTGGATGCACCGAACGGGGACAAACGGTGGAAATGGCGGGCGCTTTCGGATATGCTCGCCGCGCCTTGCCGACGGGCGAGGGGACGACTCATTGCCACCAGGCGCGACACCGCCAGCCCCGCCGCTTCAAACTATAGACGAGAATCAAGCGGTTGCGCTCGCGAGCGCTTCCGCCGGCAGGGCGTCGATGGTATCTTGCCCAATGGGGAAGAAGCGGCGGACGCGCGACGGGCACAGTTCGGGCGAGTCGGGCCAACCGCCGCGAGAAACGCAGCAACGGGGAGACGATTGTTGGGAGCCTCAACCAAGCCGAATCCGGAATTCCGGCCGGCAGACTTCGCCACCCTCGTCGAGGCGCTCGAATACGCCGCCCGCGGCAGCGCCGGGCTCAACTTCTACTCCGGCCGCGGCGCCCTGCAAACGCGCCTCTCCTACCGCGAACTGGCTGCCCGGGCGCGCCGCCTGGCCCGCGGCCTGATCGACCTCGGCCTGCGCAAAGGCGAGCGCGTGGCGCTGATCGCCGAGACGAGCCCCGAGTTCGTGGTCACCTTCTTTGCCTGCCAGTACGCCGGGCTGATTCCGGTGCCGCTGCCGGCAATGATCAAGCTGGGGGCCCACTCGACCTTCGTCACCCAGCTGGCCAACCTCCTCAAGGCTTGTGACGCCGGTCTCGCCCTCGCCTCGCGGGGGTATCTCCCCTTCCTGGACGAAGCCCGGCAGGGGTTGGCGACTTGCCGGGTGGCGGCCTTCGACGAACTGGAGTCGGCCGCCGGCGGGGCGGGCCGCCCGCTGCCCGACGTGGAGCCCGACGACATCGCCTATCTCCAGTACACCTCGGGCAGCACCCGCTTCCCCAAGGGGGTGATGATCCACCACCGCAACGCCATGGCCAACCTATCGGACATGGTGGTGCACGGCGTGGGGGCCACACCCGAGGACAAGTTGGTCTCCTGGCTGCCCTTCTACCACGACATGGGGCTCGTGGGCTTTCTCCTGGTGCCGGCAGCCGCCCAACTGGAAGTGCACTACCTGGCGACCCACGACTTCGCCATGCGGCCGCGGCTGTGGCTCAGCCTGATGACCGAGACTCGGGCCACCATCTCCTTCAGCCCCTGTTTCGGCTACGACCTGTGCGCCCGCCGCCTGCACAACGGGGAGGCCGACCGCTACGACCTGCGCCACTGGCGAGTGGCGGGGATCGGCGCCGAGATGATCCGGCCGCGCAGCCTCGACCTCTTCGCCACCACCCTGCAACCCGCCGGTTTCGACCCGCGCGCCTTCCTCGCCTGCTACGGCATGGCGGAGTGCACCCTGGGGGTGAGCTTTTCCGCCGTGGGCCAGGGCTACACCACCGACTACGTGGACATGGGGGCGCTCACCGAGAGCAACCGGGTAGTGCTCCTCGAGGAGGGCAAAAAGACGAGCTACGGTCGCCATCTAGTAAACTGCGGCCGGCCGCTGCCCAGCTTCGAGGTGGAGATCCGCGACGAACAGGGCCGCCCCCTGGGCGACTACCAGGCCGGCGCCATCTACCTGCGCGGCCCGAGCATCATGAGCGGTTACTTCGGCATGCCGGAGGAGACCGCCCAGCATCTGTCGCCGGACGGCTGGCTCGACACCGGCGATATCGGCTACCTGGCCAACGGCACCCTCACCATCACCGGGCGCAAGAAAGATCTGATCATCATTCACGGGCGCAACATCTGGCCGCAGGACCTCGAGCAGGTCTGCGAAAGCCAGCCCGAAGTGCGCCCCGGCGATGCGGTGGCCTTTTCCGTGGGTGGGGACGGCGGCGACGAGGTGTGCGTGGTGCTGGTCCAGAGCAAGGAACAGGACGAGGGCCGCCGGCGGGAGCTGGTGGAGCGCCTCACCCGCCTCTTGCGCGAAGAGCTCTCCCTCGATTGCCTCGTGGAGTTGGTACCGCCCCGCTCCCTGCCCATCACCTCCTCCGGCAAACTGTCCCGCTCCAAGGCCCGGGTGGAGTACCTGGCCGGCCGACTCGGCCGCCAAGGCCGCCGGCTGGTGGAAGAAGACTCGGGCCGTGCCAAACCCCCCGAAGCCGGCAGCGCCATTCCCGCCGCCGGAGGCTAGCACCCGTTGATCGCCGTCACCGGGGCCACGGGGTTCATCGGCCGGCGCCTGGTGCTGCACCTGCGCGAGGCCGGGGTTCCCGTGCGCGCCCTCGCCCGCGACCCCCGCCGCGCCGCGCCCCTCGCCGCGGCGGGCGCCGAAGTGACGAGGGGCGACCTCGCCGATCCCCAGGCCCTCGCCCGCCTGCTGCGCGGCGCCCGGGCGCTGGTCCACTGTGCCGGGGCGGTGCGGGGGCGCACGCCGGGCGAGTTCCTGGCGGTCAACCGCGACCCCGTGGCGGGCCTGCTCGACGCGGCGGCCCAAGCCGGCGTGGCGCGAGTGCTGCTCCTCTCCTCCCTGGCCGCCCGCCATCCGGAGCTCTCTCCCTACGCCCAGAGCAAGCGCCTGGGGGAGGCCGCGGCGCTCGGACATCCGGCCGGCCTGCCCCTCGCCATCCTGCGTCCCCCAGCGGTCTACGGCCCGGGGGACCGGGAGCTGGCGGCGCTCTTCTGGTGGCTCGAGCGGGGCTGGTTGTGGGCCACCGGGCCGCGCCAACAACGGCTTTCGCTGCTGTTCGTGGACGACCTGGTGGCGGCCATCGACCAGTGGCTGCGAACCCCGACCCCGGTGACCGGGATCTTTCCCCTCGCCGACGGCACCCCCGACGGCTACACCTGGCCCGACCTGGCGGAGGAGGCCCGCCGGGCCCTGGGCCGCCCCATCCGCCTGCACTTTCTCCCCGCCCGGCTTCTCCGCTCGGCGGGGCGGCTCACCGCCGCCCTGGCGCGGCTCACCGGCCGGCCACCCATGCTCTCGCCGGGCAAGGTGCGGGAGCTGCGCCACCCCGACTGGCGCTGCGACCACCGGGCATTTGCCGCCGCCACCGGCTGGGAGCCCCGGGTGCGCTTCGGCGAGGGACTCGCGCGCACCCTCGCCGCCCGCCGGGAGGGCGCCTAGGATGGCCCGCTTCATCCTCGGCAACGCGCTGCGCAAGGCCGCCGCCGAGCGACCCCGGCTGGCACGGGCGCTGTGGCTCGCCGACCTGGCGGTGGTGGGCGGCCTGGTGCGCGCCCTCGGGCTTTTGCCTCCAGACCGGGCGTCGGCCCTAGGCCGGCGGCTGGGGCGGTGGGTGGGGCCCTGGCTGCGGGGCAAGAGCGAGCGAATCCGCGACAACCTGCGCATCGCCTTTCCCGAGGCGGAGCGGCGACAGATCGACGCCTGGGTGCGGGAGATCTGGGGGGAGGCGGGCGCCGTCCTCGCCGAATATGCCCATCTGGACCTCCTTTCCGACCCCGCCCAGGGCCGCCTCGAGGTGGAGATCGTCGAGCGGATCCCCACCTACGACGACCCTTCCCGCCCGGCGGTGTTCGTCACCGCCCACCTGGGCAACTGGGAGCTGAACGCCGCCGCGGTGGCGAGCCTCGGCATCCGCTTCATCAGCCTGTACACCCCGCCGGCCAACCCCTGGCTCGACCGCTTGCTCAAGCAATCCCGCGCCGCCCTGGGCTGCGAGCTGCTGCCGCGGCACGTCAACCTGCGGCCCCTGGTCAAGGCGCTCCTCGAGGGCCGCTCGGTGGCCATGGTGGCCGACCGGCGCATCGACGAGGGCGCGCCGGTGCCCTTCTTCGGCCACCCCAAGCCCTCCACCCTGCTGCCCGCGCGCCTCGCCCTCCGCCACCGCTGTCCCCTGGTGCCGGTGCGCATCCGCCGCCTGGGAGGCGCGCGCTTCCGGGTGAGCTTCCTCCCCCCGGTGCCGCCGCCGGCGGTGGGGGACGAGGAGGCCAAGGCCCTGGCCATGATGGCCGAGGTCCACCGGCTCTTCGAAAGCTGGATCCGGGAACACCCTGAAGAGTGGTTTTGCACCCAGCGGCTGTGGCGGCTGGACCGCTCCACCCCACAGCGCGGGCGCAGCGCCGTGGATGTGCGATAATTCCGCGCAGGCTCGCCAACCATTCCGACCATGGCTCACCGCCGCGCCCAATCCATCCGTCTCTTCGCCAACCCCATCCTGGAGGCGCTCACTCACGTCCACCCCGCGGTGCCCCTGCTGGTGTGGGGTCCGCTGGCGGGGTGGCTCTTGCTGCGCGCCGCGGCCCGAGACCTGCCGACCGCCGGGCTCTTGCTCACGGCGGCGGCGGGGCTTTTCACCTGGACGCTCGCCGAGTATTGCCTGCACCGCTTCCTGTTCCACTACCGAGCCAAGAGCCGAGTGGGCCAATGGCTGGTGTTTCTCTTCCACGGCGTCCACCACGAAACCCCCCAAGATCGCACCCGCCTGGTGATGCCCCCCGCGGGTGCCGCCCTGATCCTGGCGGTGCTCTGGGTCCTCTTCGGGCTCGTCGTTCCCGAGCCCTGGCTGGAGCCCTTCCTGGCCTTTTTCATCGCCGGCTATCTCTGCTACGACTACATCCACTACGCCACCCACCACTGCCGCCTCCAGTGGACGCCCGCCCGCCAGCTCAAGCGGCACCACATGCTCCACCACTACGCCGGCGAGGAGGCGCGGTTCGGGGTGAGCTCCCCCCTGTGGGACTGGGTGTTTGGCACCCTGGGGCGCCGGCCGAGAGCGGGCTGAGCCGGCGATGGCCCCGGCGGGGGGTCCCCCCTTGCAGCGGCGCCTGCGCTGGCGCCTTGAGGGCGCCGCCGCGGCGGCGGCGGTGGCCGTCCTGCGGCGGTTGTCGCCGGAGGCGGCAAGCGCCGTCGCCGCCGCCGTCTGCGCCCTGATCGGCCCCCACACCGCCAAGGGCGCCAAGGCCCGCGACAACCTGCGCTTCGTCGTCCCCCACGCCGACCGCCGCGAGCTCGACCGACTGGTGCGCGGGCTCTTCGCCAGCCTCGGGCGCGCCGCCGCTGAGCTCGTCCTGCTGGAGCGGCTGTGGCGGGAGCGGACCCAGCGCCTCGTCTTCGAGGCCGACCCCGCGGCGGCGGAGGCCGTGGCGCGGGGCGGCCCGGCGGTCTTCGTCACCGCCCACGTGGGCGCCTGGCAACTGGGTAGCCTGATCGGCGCCCACTACGGCCTGCCCTTCGCGGCGGTCTACACCCCGGAGTCGAATCCCCACCTGGAGCGCCTGCTCGCCCGCCTCCGGCAGGGCTTCCGGGCCGAGCCGATCGCGAGCCGAGGGGGCGTGCGCAAGCTGCTCGCCCTCCTGCGGGCGGGCTGCTCGGTGGGCCTGGCGGTGGACACGCGCCTAGACGCCGGCGCCCTGATCCCCTTTTTCGGCGTGCCTGCTCCCACCAACACGGTGCCGGCGCGCCTCGCCCTGGCCTGCCGCTGTCCCCTGGTGCCGGTGCGCGCCGAGCGCCTGGCGGGCGGCCGCTATCGCATCCGCCTCGAAGCGCCGATCGCACCGCCTTCCGGCGAGGCCGATTCCCGCGCCGCCGCGGAGCAGATGACCGCCGCCCTCAACGCCCGCTTCGAGGCCTGGATCGCGGCCGATCCGCGCCAGTGGGTCTGCCTCAAGCGGCGCTGGCCCAAGGGTGCGGCACCGGGACCTTTGCCCGCCGCGGGCGGTCCAAGGCAAGGACCTCCGCCGGAGTGACCGCCATGGCGCCGAAGCTCCTGATCCCCCTGCTCGCCGCTTGGCTCGCCGCTGCGCCAGCGTCGGGGGCGGCGGTCGCCCCCGCCCTTCCCCCCTGGCGGGCACTCACCTTCGAAGAGCGCCATCTGTGGCTGCGGGCCACCTCCACCTTCACCCTGTCGGTGGAGCCGGCACCGGCGGATTGGGGCCTGCCTGCGGGCACACGCCTCTGGCATCTGGAGGTGGCCAGCGCGGTGGCCAGCAATCGCGAGCAGATCCGCTCCTGGTTCGATCCCCAGAGCGGGCGGGTGCTTTTGCGCGAGCGGGAGAGCGCGGGGCGCGACCGGCGCTTCAAGCGCTATCGCTTCACCCCCCAAGGGGTGATCCGGGAGCGGCTGGAGCCCGCCCCCGGGGAGGAAGATCTGCCCCGCGCCCGCTGGTCGAAGGTCCAGCGCCGCCTCCTGCCCTACCCGCCCGAACTTGGGGGCCTGCCCCTGTTGACCCCGGAATGGGTGCCGGTCTTCGCCGCCGCATCTCCCCTGGCCCGCGTCGGCGATCGCATCGAGGTCGCCCTGTTCGGCGATCTCGGCTTCCACCTCGGCCAACTGGCGGCCACCGGCCGGGAGCGGCTGGGCGCCCGGGTCTCCCTGGGGAAAGGAGCCGACTGCCTCCTCGCCGGGCCCAGGGAGACGCTCCTCGTGACCCTCGCCACAGAACCCCTGGGCGAGTCCCCGGAGGCGGGTCCGGAGTTGTTGGGCATGGCGGGACCCCACGCCCTGTGGCTGGAGGGTGGGCACCGGCTGCCGCTCGCGGTGGGCGGCGAGGCCCCGCGGGCCGGCCGGACGCGGGTACCCCTCGTCGCCGCGGTGCTCGCCGTCGGTTCCTGCCGGGAGGAGCCGCGGTGACCGGAGCGACCGCGCCGCCCCCGCCGCACCGGGTGCTCGTTCTGGTCAACCCCGGCAGTGGGCGGCTGCGGGGGCGTCGCGGCCTGCGGCTGCCGCTGCCGCCCGGCGCGCGGGTGTGCGAGGTGGACGAGCCGCGCCGCTTGGCCGCGGTGCTCGAGGAGTGGCGCGCCTCGCCCCCCGAACTGATCGCCGTGGCGGGCGGCGACGGCACCGTCGCCGCGCTCTTCGCGGCGCTGCTGGAATGTCCCCCCTTTCCGCTCCCGCCCCTCGCCCTGCTGCCCGCCGGCACCGCCAACATGACCGCCGGCGACGTGGGCGTGCCCGGTGGCCTGGAGCGCGCCGCCCGGCGGCTCAGCGCCTGGCTGGCGGGCGCGCGCCGCGACGCGCCGCGACGGCTCACTCGCCACGTCCTGCGCCTCGCGGGCGCCGGCGCCACGCCCCGCTACGGCATGTTCCTCGGCACCGGGGCGGTGATCCAGGGCACCGAATACGCCCACCGCCGGATCCACGCCCGCGGTCTGCGCGACGGCCCCTCGGTGGCCCTGGCGGCGCTGCGCACCCTATGGGGCGTGGCCCGCGGCGACCCCCGCTTCGACCGGCCCCTCCAGGTGGCCCTGCGCGGCGATGGGCGGCCGCTCTTTTCCGGCCGGGCGCGGGTGCTCGTCGCCTCCACCCTGGAGCGGCTGGCGATGGGCCTCAAGCCCTTCTGGGGGACGGAAGACGGCCCGATCCGCACCACCCTGGTGGCGGACGGGGCGCGAGGGCTCTTGTGCGCCGCCCCGGGGATCCTCCGCGGCCGGCCGAGCCGGCGGGTGCGCGGGGACGGCGGCTACCTGAGCGCCAACCTCCACCGCCTGGAGCTGTCGTTGCAGGGCCTGGTCAACCTGGACGGGGAGCTCGTCGCCGCCGACGCCACCTTGCCGCTCGAGGTGAGCGCCCGCGGCCCGGTGACCTTCCTGGTGCCGCCGTGAGCGCGCCGACCGCCCTCGCCCCCCTCCTCGCCGCCCTGGAGGACCGCTACGGCGCGGCTCTCCAGGGGGCGCTGCTCTACGGCTCCTGTCTGCGCAGCGGCGACTTTCGCGACGGCTTGGTGGACCTGTGGGTGGTGGTGGACCAGTACAGCCACGCCTACGGCCGCCGCATAGCCGCCCTCGCCAACCGCCTGCTGCCGCCCAACGTCTTCTACCTGGAGGTGCCCAGCCCCGCCGGCCCGCTGCGGGCCAAGTACGGGGTGATCGCCCTCGCGCAGCTGGAGCGGGCGGTCTCCCGGCGGGCCTTCGAATCCTACTTCTGGGGCCGACTCGCCCAACCGGTGGAAATCCTCTATGCCCGCACGCCGCAGCTGCGCGCCCGCCTGGAGCGAGTGCTCGCCGCCGCCCGGGACACCTTTCTCGCGCGCGCCCTGGCGGTGGCCCCCCCCGCAGGCCCCTTGGCGGCGCTGTGGCTCGCCGGACTTGCGGCCAGCTACCGGAGCGAGCTGCGGGCGGAGGGACCGGAGCGCGCCGCCGCCATCCTGGCCGCGGCCCCCGATTTTTTCCTCGCCGCCACCCGCGCCTTCGCCGCCGGGCGGCCCGACCGACTGGAGCTCAAGAAGGGCGCCGAGGGCTGGAACTACCGCGCCCGTCTCTCCCCCGCCGCGCGCCGCTGGGGGAGGCTGGCCTGGCGGTTGCGCCGCCCCTGGGGCAAGGCCAAATCCCTCGCCCGCCTGCTCAAGGGGCTGTTCACCTTCGAGGGAGCGCTGGACTACGCCGCCTGGAAGCTCGAACGGCACAGCGGCCGGCGGGTGGAGATCCCCCCCGCGGTACGGCGCCGCCCGCTGATCCACGGCTGGGCCTTCCTCTGGCGGCTGTACCGCGAGGGGCTGTTCCGCTGACGGGTGTCAATGGCAATCGCGGGGACCATCCGATAAGATGGACCCTCCCAAGAGGGACGGCAGGGCCATGAAATACGGGGTCTTCATCCAGACCAACCACAAGCAGATCGTCGGCGCCCTGGTGGCCGAACACGCCATTCGGCGCTATTCGCGCCACAACGACGCCTTCGACGTCACCATCATGCACACCCGCGACTACCCCTTTTTCGCGGCCCGGGAGGGACAGCTCTACCTGCGCGACGGCGTCAAGCGGGTGTGGCTCAACGACGATCTGCAGTCCTTCACCCCCACCCGCTTTCTGCCCCCGGAACTGATGGGCTACGAGGGTCGGGCGGTGGTGATCGACCCCGACATCTTCGCCGCCGCCGACGTCTGGGAACTGTTGAGCCGCGACATGGGCGGCAAGGCGATCCTGTGCCGCATGCGCTCCGGCCCCAAGGGCTTTATCGACGGCATGTGGGCGAGCAGCGTGATGCTCCTCGACTGCGCCAAGCTCACCCACTGGCAGGTCGAAAAGCAGTTCAACGCCATGTTTTCCTTCGAAATCGACTACCAGCCGTGGATCGGGCTGCGCTACGAGGACCAGAGCACCATCGGCGTCCTGGAAAACGAGTGGAACGACTTCGACCGCTTCACCCGGGCGACCAAGATGCTCCACACCACCCGGCGCAAGACCCAGCCCTGGAAGACCGGCCTGCCCACCGACTGGCGGCCGGCGGAACGGTTCCGGCTCTTTCCGCCCATCGGCTGGCTGATGCGCGCCCGCCGCCACCTGTTCGGCGAGTATGGGCTCCTCGGCACCTACAAGCCCCACCCCGATCCCAACCAGGAGGCCTTCTTCTTCGGCCTGCTCAAGGAGTGCATTCTCCAGGGCAAGATCAGCGAGGAGTTCCTGCGCCGGGAGATGGCCCAAAACCACGTGCGCCACGACGCCTTCGAGGTGCTCGACCGCACCCCCGATCTGCCGCCACCCGACCGCCACCCCCTGGAAGGGGCGCTCAGGCTGGCCTCCTGAGGTCGGCCGCAAAGAGCGCCCGGACCCGCGCCGCCGCCCGGGCGGCCTCCTCGCCGTCCAGTTCCGGCCGCGGCGCGGGGGGCGGTTCCACCCCTTCCTCGAGCCACCGGGCCCGCCCCTCGGCCACCAGGGACGCGGTGATGCGCGCCACGTCCCGCCGCAGCCTGCGGGGGGCGGCCACCTGGGCGAGGCGGTGGGAGAGGGAGCGCACGGTCCAGTTGTGGCGGTGCCACCCCCACCAACCGGCATCCCCCAGATCGAACAACCACAGGGGTTTGCCGGTGGCCGCCGCTTCCGCCACCATGGACATGCTCTCGGCGGTCACCACCAGAGCGTCGGCGGTGGCCAGGAGGGCGAAGTAGGCATCGCCGGTATCCCCCTCGGGCCACCAAGCCGGTGCCTTGAGGCTGGCTCGGAAGGCGTCCCAGGCGGGCGGCGGCGTGCGCCGGCTGGGCAGCGCCACCACCGCGCCGCCCCGCGCCGCCGCCAACCGGTCCACCAGGGCCGCCAGGCGGCGCGCCTTGGCGGCGGTGAAGGCGAAGGGCCCACTGTCTCCCCCCAGGAGCACCCCCGTCCAGGGGAGCGGCAACGCCGCCCAAGAAGGGCGCTCGGTGCACTCCGCCAGGCGGCCCGCGGTGATGCGGTGCAGGGGCAGGTGTGCCAGGTGGACGCCCGGGCCCGGCTCTAGGAAGTACTGGGGTGTCGATACCACCAGGTCGAAACAGCGGGGGTGGGCCCAGGGGCGCCCGACGTGGACGAGCCGCGCGCGGCCGCCGCTGCGCCGGCGGATCCAGCGCGCCACCGGTTCGTTGCGCCGACCGGCGGCGATCACCAGATCGGGCCAGGGCGGCTCGAGGGGGCTCGAGCGGCGCCGGTCGATTCCCGCCAGGGTCACCCGAAGCACCAGGTTCGCGGCGAGCTCCCAGGGCCGGTGCACGAGCCGCTTGACCTCGAAGGGCCAACCCAGCGCCTCGGCCAAAGCGAGCACCTGATTGTTGTCGCCGGCCTTGCCCCCGAACAGCAGCCAGACCCGAGGAGGCGCTTCGCGCAAGGGAAAACGCTCGATCTTTGATCCAGCACGCCATTATGGCATGCGCGCCTGGTGAAGGGAGTCGGCCGAACTGCTAAGATCGCGCGCTGGCAGAGGGCGCCCAGGGGGCGCAATAGGGGAGGCAACAGCGGTGGAATACTGCGTCTTCATCCACACCAACCACAAACAGTGGCTCGGTGCCCTGGTGGGCCAGTACGCGCTGCGGCGCAATTCCCGGCACAACGACAGGTTCGACGTCCGCTTCATCCGGGTGGCCGACTACCCCTGCATGGCCGCGCGCGAGGGGCAGCTCTACCTGCGCCACGGCGAGTGGCGGCCCTGGGTGAACGACGACCTGCAATCCTTCACCCCGCTGCGCTTCGCCCCCCCGGAGCTGATGGGCTACCAGGGGCGGGCGCTGGTCATCGATCCGGACGTCTTCGCGGTGGGGGACGTGTGGGAGCTCCTTTCCCGCGACATGGGGGGCAAGGCGATCCTCTGCCGGCCCAAGTCGGGCAACAAGGGCCGCAAAGGGGCCATGGCGTCGAGCGTGATGCTCCTCGACTGCGCGCGCCTCACCCACTGGCGCTTCGAGGAGAACTTCGCCGAGATGTTCGAGGGCAGGCGGGATTACATGGACTGGATCTCCCTGAAGCTCGAGGATCCGGCCACCATCGGCCTGTTCGAGAACGCCTGGAACGATTTCGACCACCTGGACGAAAACACCAAGATGCTCCACAACACCAAGCGCTACACCCAGCCTTGGAAGACGGGTCTCAAGGTGGACTTTCGCCCGGCCGACAAATTCCAGTGGTTTCCCCCCAAGCACTGGCTGCGCCGCGCCCGGCGGGCGCTCTTCGGCGACTACCGCTTTGCCGGGCGCTACCGCCCCCACCCGGATCCCAACCAGGAGCGCTTTTTCTTCACCCTGGTGAAGGAGTGCCTGGAAAAGGGGGTGTTCGACGAGGCCTTCCTGCGCGAGGAGATCGCCCGGGGCCACGTGCGCCCCGACGCCTTCCAGGTGCTGGAGCGGGTGGCCTGACTCAGCAGGCGCCGCCCGGGCCGTAGCCGTAGAAGGGATCGAGGGTGTCGGCCACCAGGCGGTCGACCGCCGCCACCTGGTCGTCCTCCAGGTAGTCCCGATAGCCGCCCACCTTGGCGCGGCGCACCTTGTAACTGTCGGGGTTGTTGCGATCGCGGGGGGCGAGCCGGCCGCTCATCAGGGCGCGGTTGGCGTTGCGCGCCTCCATCCGCTTCATGTTCTCATAGGAACCGTACTCCACGGCGGCCTGGAGATGGGCCTCCGAGAGGGGCACCTCCAGGAAGTTGAACACCCGCCGGAGAGCGGCCGCGGTGTCCCGCTTGAGGTCTTCGTAGCGGAGCAGTTGGAAGGAGGGGATGTTGCCCGCCTCGGCGGCCCAGTGGTTGAGAAAGTCGATCACGTGGGCGAGGCCGCCGGCGTAGGGGCTCATCATGTACTCGAAGATGCCGATGGGCGACCCCTGGGGCGGATAGTTGTTGAGCTTGATCTTTTCCGGTTTCATCCGGAACTTCCACTGGAAGTAGTTGGACACCGAGGTGTCGCGGGGATCGCGGGCGAGCAGCAGGACCCGCTTGTCATAGAAGGGCTGCTTGCCCGCCTCCCGTCCGGTGTAGTCGACGATGTAGTTGTCGTGGGTGAAGAAGATCTTGGCCACCCGGCGGTCGAGCCAGTGGAAGTTGTCGAAGCCGATCATCTCTTCCCCCGGCAGGCCGTAGTGCAGGCGAAGGCCGTGGGAGAGCATCACCCGTAGCCAGGTGCGGCCGCTCTTGCCGAAGGAAACGACGACGAAGTCCGCCTCGCGCAGGGTGCGGTACTGCTCGCGCCCGCGCAGCACCCGCTCGGCGGCGAGTCGCTCGGCCTCAGGTTTCCCCCGCAGGCGCCAGTGGAGCCAGCGCCGCGAGGCCTTCTTGCCGGCCACGCGCCAGAAGTGGTGGAAGCGACTCGCCAAACGTCCCACGGCGTCCTCCTCTCGCTCACCCTAGGGCCGGTAGCCGAAGGTGGGATGCAAGTCGGCCATCAAGGCAGAAATGGTCCGACACTGTTCGTCGTCGAAGTAGTCGCGCCAGCCGCCCACCTTGGCGCGGCGCACCTTGTAGGACTCGGGGTTGCCCTCGTCGGCGGGGCGCACGCGACTGCCGGCGCGGCGGAAGAACCCCTGGGCCTCCAGGCGCTTCATGTTCTCGTAGGAGGCAAATTCCACCGCTTCGCGCAGCTCTTCGGGGGCGGCGGGCGTTCCGGTGAAGGCGAGGATGCGGCCCAGTTCGCGGGCGGGGTCGGCGCGCATCTCCTCGTAGCGCACGAGGAGCATGTCCGCCCGCCGCTCGAGGGATTCCACCCAGCCGTTGTAGTACTCGACGATGCGCGGCAGGCCGGCGTCGCGGTGGAGGACGAACTCGTACAGGGAGATGGCCGCGCCGTGGG
Organism: Porticoccaceae bacterium; assembly: GCA_026005035.1. Lineage (GTDB taxonomy): Bacteria > Pseudomonadota > Gammaproteobacteria > Pseudomonadales > Porticoccaceae > BPKH01. The sequence continues at coordinate 379,206 of BPKH01000001.1, forward strand.
GCGGGTAGTCGTTGAGGTACTTTTTGGCCGGGCGCATGCGGTAGCGCCACTGGAAGAACTGGGACACCGCCACGTCGCGGGGGTCGCGCACCAGCAACACCATGGGCTTGCCCTCCAGGTGGGCCTTGGAGTGATAGTTGCCGGTGTAATCGCGCAGATAGTTGTTGTGGGTGAAAAAGACCCGCGGGGCGGCCGGGTTGCAGGCGGTGGAAGTTGTCGAAGTCGAGCAGCATCCGCTCAGGCAGGCCGTAGCGCAGCTGGTAGAAGCGGCTCAACATCACCCTCAGCCAGGTGCGACCGCTCTTGCCCCAGGACATGAGCACCCAGTCGGCGCGCTCAAGGCGCAGGTACTCCTCCCGGCCGCGCAGCCAGCGCTCGATCCGCTTGCGCCGCGCGCGGGGCAAGAAGAAACAGCCGCCGACGATCAGATGGCGGGCGGCGACGCGCAGGTTGTCGGCGGTGAGGATCACTGCCCGCAAGCCCCAGGGCCGAAAAAAGGCGCCTATGATAGCCGATTCGCTCCCCGGGGCAAGGAAACGCCCGGTGTGGCCACAGCCGATGAGGTGCAGAGATGCCCGGGATTTCCTATACCGACCACCGACCCTGCGGTCCCAAGAAGGATCGGCAGGGTGCGGGCAGTGGCTGTCGGGTCAGGGGTCGCGGGCCGGATGGAGGCACCGAGCGCCGGAATCCGGGGTGAGGGTGGAGGCCGGCCGTCGGCTGGGTGTTCCCGGATTTCCCTGCGCTTCATCCGGGCTACGAGATCACTCGAGGGGATCAGAAACCTTCGCGCGGAGCCTCACCTTCCGGTGGCTTGCCCATCCTCACAGATAAGGCCCCCCTCGGCCCCAGCGACGTCTCACCTCCTTCCGGACCCGGCCGGGAAGCGGCCCGGCTGATCCCCGTCAAAGGGCGCGCCTTGTGGCGGCCTGCGCCCTACCTCTACAATCGGCGCCACTCGAGCTGCCTGGATTTCGCCGTGTCTATCGTCGACCTCGAAGCCGTCCGCCGCGCGCGACTCGCCCGCGAACCCTTCGACCACCTGGTGGTCCCCGACTTCATTCCGGCGGCGGAGTTGGCGGCGATCAACGCCGATTACCCCGAGATCGATTCCGCCGCCAACCACGACCTGGAGGACCTCCGCTACGGGCCGGCCTTCGCCCGCCTGGTGGAGGCCCTGCGCGGCCGGGAACTGGCGGAAGCGCTGGGGGCGAAATTCGGCCTGCCCCTCCAGCAGTTGCCCGTCACCATCACCGTGCGCAAGTACTGCGAACGCACCGACGGCAACATCCACACCGACCACCCGAGCAAGGTGGTCACCGTGCTCGTCTACTTCAACCCCGAGTGGACCTCGCCCGACGGCCGCCTGCGCCTGCTGCGCTCGCCCGACGACATCGAAGACTACGCAGTGGAGGTGCCGCCCCTGGGAGGCACCCTGCTCGCCTTCCGGCGCACCGACCATTCCTGGCACGGCCACACCCGCTACGTGGGCGAACGGCGCATGCTCCAGCTGAACTTTCTCGACCGCCGCCCCTGGTCGGTGGCCAGCCAGCGCGTGGCCCGCCTGTCCACCCGCTTCGTCAAAAACGTCCTCGGACTGCGCTAGGCGACGAGGGCGCGGATGCGGGCGACCGCTTCCGCCATCTCCAGCTCCGCGGCTCGCCGCGGCGGGCGAAACGGCTCGCCGTCCCACACCGCAAGCCCCTCTTCCACCAGGCGGCGGTGGAAGTGGGCGAAGTCGCGCGTGGAGGTGAAAAGCCGCGCCGCGTCCAGCCGATACAGCCAAGGGGCCAGGTGGCGCCGCCAGCGTCCCCCCTCGCTCCGGGGATCGAACAACCAGCGCGCCGCGGCCCGCCGCAACTGGTCGGCCGCCCCGAGCAGGCCGACGGGCAGGGGGTGGATGGCGAGCGGTTTGCCCAGGCGGATCACCTCCACCATCATCGAAATGCTGTCGCCGGTGACCACGAAGGCGTCGGCGGCGGCGAGCAGCGCCCGATAGGGGTTGTCGTCGGCACCGGGCGACCATAGCCAGAGGGGCGTCCCGGGCGGCAGCAGGTCGCGCAGGCGGGCGGCAAATTCGGGCCGGGTGCGGCGGCTGGTCACCACCCAGGGCGTGCCGCCGAGCTCGCCGCGGATGCGGGCCACCGAGGCGGCCAGGCGGCGGGCGGCGGTGGCGTTCATGCGGAAGGGGTTGGTCTCACCGCCCACGAACACCCCGACGAGCGGCCGCGGCAAGGGGGCGAGGCGCTCCCGCCACCGCGCCGCCTCGGCCGCCGCCGCGGCGGGGTCGATGCGCATCAGGGGCAGGGTGATCGACACCAGGTTGGGCAGGGGCGGCAGGACGTTTTCGGCGCTCGCCACCACCAGGTCGAACTCGCCCATCCGGCCGGTGGGCTTGCCCACCAGCACCACCCGCGTGCGCCCCCGCGACTGGCGCTTGATCCACAGCGCCGCCATCGAGGGCCGGCGACCCACGGTGAGCAGGAGGTCGGGCCAGGGAGGCGCCAGCGGATCGCTGCGCTCGAGATCCAGGTGGTCGAGGGTCGGCCGGAAGCGCGGCTTGCCCAGCACCCACTGGGGTTTCATCTCCAGGCGGCGCACCTCCCACGGCCAACCCAGGGCTTCGGCGAGGGTCAACACCTGACCGTTGTCGCCCTGCTTGTCGCCGAGGAGCAGCCAGGTGCGCGGCTGCCGGCCGGCCATGGGCTCAGACGGCGTAGCCGAAGGCGGGGTTGAGCCGCTCGCGGACCAGGGCCTCGAGCTCGGCCACCTGGCCGGGGGTGAAGTCCTCCCGATAGCCGCCCACCTTGCCCCGGCGCGTCTTGAAGGCGTTGGGGTCGCGGGGATTGACCAAGCGCATGCCGCCCTGGCGGAAATGGCCACTCGCCTCCAGCTTGCGCAGGTTGTCGAACGAGGCGAAGGAGACCGCCTCGGCGATCTCCTCGTCGGTGGCCTGCTCGCCCATCAGCGCCAACACCTCCCGCAGCCAGAAGGCCGGTTCCGCCCGCAGATCCTCGTAGCGGACCATGCGCGCGTTGGGCAGCGCCTGGACGTTGTCGTACCAGGTATTCAGGTAGTCGATGAGAAAGGGCAGGCCGATGTCGCTTTCGCGAACGAATTCCCACAGCCCGATGGTGCGCCGGTCGATGGGGTGGGCGATGGCGTGGTTGATCAACTCCTGCTTGGCCCGCGACTGCCGCTTGGTGAACTGGTGGTACCAGGAAACGGCGATATCGATGGGGTGGCGGGCGAGGAACAGCACCGGCTTGTGGCGCAGGGGGTCGTCCGGCGCCCCCCGGGCCAGGATGCGGCCCACCGCTCCCTCGTAGCTGTAGGCGCCGTTGGTGGCGGCGAGCCGGGGAATGCCGGGATGGCGGCGGGAGAGCTCGTCGGTGTTGATCAGCCGGTGGCTCGGCAGGCCGTAGCGCACCTGGTAGAGCCGGGAGATCATCACCTTGAGCCAGGTGTTGCCGCTCTTCGGGTGGCCGATGATGATCAGCCGCGCGCGGCGCGCCTTGGCCACCTCGAGGCGCGCCAGCCAGTCGCGCCGCAACGCCACCCGCCAGGGGCGGGGCAGGAGCTCGGTGGATGCTATGATGAGCGCCTTTTTGACACCGTCCGACGGCTCGAACATGATTCCGCCATGGGCAGGGCTGCGGGAAGGGCGCGAAGTATGCACCAACCACCAGCGAATGGCCAGCGCAGCCGCCCGGTAACGGGCTCCCTGAGGGGCCGCCGGTGATCCTCGACCGCTACCTGGCGCGCGCGGTGCTCGTCCCCATGTGCGGGGGGGTGGCCGTTCTGTTGGCGCTCTTCTTCGGCTACAGCGCCTCGCGGCAGCTGGCCGCCGCCGCCGAACGCTCCCTGGACCTGGCCACGGCCCTCGCCCTGGTGGGGCTCAACACCCTCACCACCCTGGACGTGCTGCTGCCCTCTGCGTTGTTCTTTTCGGTGCTGGCCGGGGTGGGCCGGCTCTACCGCGAGGCGGAGCTTTCGGCCATGTTCGCCACCGGCTTTTCGCCGCGCCAGTTGCTGTGGGCGGTGGCCAAGCCGGCGCTCTTGGTGAGCGCCCTGCTCGCACTGCTCACCCTCGGCCTGCGCCCCTGGCTGTACGGGGCCATCTACCGCCTGGAAACCCAGGCCGAGCTGGCCCTCGACACCCGGCAGTTGCCGGTGGGCGGCTTCGTGCGCCTGCCCGAGCTCGACTACCTGTTCATCGCCGACGACGTGGACCGAGAGCTGGGCATCTACCGGGACGTCTTCCTCCACCGCGCCTATCCCCGCGAGGGGCGGGTGGAGCTCATTCGCGCCGCCACGGGGAGTCTGCCCACCCTGCGCCCCGGCGACCGTCAGGAGGTGGTCTTCACCCAACCCCGCCACTACCTCCTGGACCTCCAAGGAGAGCGGGACGGGGCGGCGCGAACGGAGCGCCTCACCCTGGTGTTGCCCGAAGCCCATCCCCGCCAGGCGGGCTGGAAGCGGCGCGCGGCCCCCCTGTCCACCCTCGCCGCCTCCGCCGCTCCCAAGGACGTCGCCGAATACCAGTGGCGCCTGGCGGCGCCCCTGGTGCCTTTGCTGTTGGCCCTGCTGGCCGTGCCCCTCGCCCAGGCGCCCCCCCCGCGCCGGCGCCGGCGGCAGCGCCGCCGCGGCCCTCGCCGTCTACGTGGCGGTATTCAGCTTCACCACCGCCGTGCGCTCCTGGGTGGAAGGGGGGCTGTTGCCCGCCGTGCCCGGCCTGTGGACGGCCCATCTGCTACCCCTGTCGCTGTTGGCGGCGCTCCTGTGCCGCCCCGCGTGGCGCGCCCAATGAGCGTCCTGTCACGCCATCTCGCCCGCCACCTCCTCGCCGGCTGGACCCTCGCCCTGGTGGTGGGCGCGGCGGTATTCGGGTTGCTGTTTCTGCTCGCTGAACTGGAGCGGCTCACCGAGTCCTACCGGTTCGCGGACGCCCTCGCCTACACCCTGCTCACGCTGCCCCAACGGCTCACCGATCTCACCCCCATCGCGGTGCTGTTCGGCACCCTGTTGGCCCTGGCCGTCCTGGAGAGCGGCAGCGAGCTCACGGTGATGGCCGCGGCTGGGGTGGGGGCGGCGGGCCTCGCCCGCCGCATGGCGCTGCCCCTGGCAATCCTGGCCTGCGCGCTCTGGCTCGCCCAGGAGTTCGTCACCCCCCACCTCAACGCCCTGGGCGAGGCCCGGCGGCTGGCCACCTACGGCTCCATCAACCGCTATCTGGACCAGGCGTCCTGGACGCGGCTGGGGCGCGGCTACGCCCACCTCGGCGGCGTCGGCCCCGACGGCCAACCCCGCGACCTGGAGGTCTACCGGTTTGGCCCCGACGGCACCCTCGCCCAGGCGATCTACGCCCCCCGGGCGCGGGTGGTGGAGGGACGGCGCTGGGAGCTCCAGGACGCCCTGGTGAAGGAGACCCGCGACGGCCGGCTCGCCACCCGCCGGGTGGCCGCCCTCTCCCTGGAGGGCCTGTGGCTCGCCGAGGAGCTGCCCATGCTGCGCCTCTCGAGCGCCAGCATGCCCCTGACCCTGCTCGCCGGCTACCAGCGCTTCCTGGCCCAGAGCGGTCAGCAGAGCCATCGCCACTTCGCCTTCGCCTTCTGGCGGCGCGCCACCATCCCCCTGGCGGCGGCGGCCATGGCACTGCTGGCGCTGCCGCTGGGGGGGCGACCCGGCCGGGGCCGCCGCGGCAGCGGCCGCCTGCTCGCCCTGGGCGTCGGGGCGGGCATCCTCTTCTACCTGGGCTCGGAGGTGATCTTCGCCCTCGGCGCCCTGCTCGACTGGCCCGCCCCCCTCACCGCCCTACTGCCCCCGGGGGCCACCGCCGCCACCGCCCTGGCGCTCTTCCTGCGCCGCCCCTGGTGAGCATCCGCCCCGTGCCCCCTGCGCCGGCTGCCTTGGTGGAAGGGGCGCGCCGCGGCATAATGCCGCGCCGTTCCGGGAGGTGCCCGCCATGCGCCTGATGGTGAGCTTTTTCCGCCGCTATCCCGGCCAGAGCCTGCTGATGCTGGCGGCCCTTTTCGTCTCGGGCCTCGCCGAAGGGGTCGGCCTGTCGACCCTGCTGCCGCTGTTGAACGTAGCCCTCCAGGGCACCGCCGCGGCCGGGGAAGCGGGCGAGTTCGAGCGGGCGGTGCTCGCCGCCCTGGCCTTTCTGCACATCGAGCCCGCCCTCGGACCCCTCCTGGGGGTGGTGGTGGCGGGCGCCACGGTGAAGGGCCTGATGCTGGTTCTGGCCCAGCGCCAGGTGGGCTACACCGCCGCCCAGGTGGGCACCGACCTGCGCCTGGAATTGCTGCGCGCGGTGTTGCGCTCCCGCTGGGAGTATTTCCTCCACCAGCCGGTGGGAAAGCTCACCAACGCGCTTGCCACCGAGGCCCAGCGCTCCTCCGAGTCCTTCGTCTTCGGCGCCACCGCCCTCACCTTCCTGATCCAGGCCCTGGTCTACGGGGCCGTGGCCTGCGCCGTCTCCTGGCGGGCGACCCTGGCGAGCCTCGGCGCCGGCGTGGCGGTGATCGGCGTCTCCCACTTTCTGGTGCGCATGGCGCGCCGCGCCGGCCGCCGCCAGACCCAGCTGATGGCTTCCCTGATGAGCCGCCTGACCGACACCCTCCAGTCGGTCAAACCTCTCAAGGCGATGGGCCGGGAGCACCTGGCCGACCGGGTCCTGGCCATGGAGACCGGCCGCCTCAACCGGGCCCTGCGCCGCCAGGTGTGGAGCAACGCCGTGCTCAACGCCGGCCAGGACTGGCTGTTTACCCTGTTCATCGCCCTGGGCGTCTACCTCGCCCTGAGCCTCTTCGCCATGGACCTCGCCCTGGTGATGGTGCTCGCGGTGACCATCGGGCGCGCCTTTTCTTTCCTGGGCAAGGTCCAAAAGCAATACCAGAAGCTGGTCCAGGGGGAGAGCGCCTACTGGTCCCTGTGCGAGACCATCGCCGCCGCCCGCGCCGAAGAGGAGGCCCTGCACGGCGGCCGGCCCCCCCGCCTCGAGCGGGAGATCCGCTTTGCCGACGTGCACTTCGCCTACGACGGCCAGCCGGTCTTTGCCGGCCTGGAGCTCGCCATCCCCGCCCGGCGGCTCACCACCCTCATCGGCCCTTCGGGGGCGGGGAAAACCACCGTGGTGGATCTGGTGCTCGGGCTGCTGGTCCCCCAGCGGGGGGCGGTGCTCCTCGACGGCGTGCCCCTCGACGAGGTGGACCTCGCCGCCTGGCGCCGCCGGGTGGGGTACGTCCCCCAGGAGACGGTGTTGCTCCACGACACGGTGCTCAACAACATCACCCTGGGCGATCCGGCAGTGAGCGAAGCAGAGGTGGTGCGGGCACTGGAACTGGCCGGCGCCTGGTCCTTCGTGGCCGAACTGCCCCAGGGCCTCCACACCCTGGTGGGGGAGCGCGGCGGCCGCCTGTCCGGCGGACAGCGGCAGCGGATCGCCATCGCCCGCGCCCTGGTGGGCCACCCCGCCCTGCTCATCCTGGACGAGGCCACCAGCGCCCTCGACCCGGCCACCGAGCGCGAGATCCTCGCCACCCTCCAGGCGCTCAAGGGGGAGCTCACCATCCTCGCCGTCTCCCACACCCGCGGCCTGGTGGAGGCAGCAGATTGCGTCTACGAGCTCGACGGCGGCCACGCCCGCCTCAGGGAGGCGGCCACCCCATGAGGGCGCGCACCCGCGCCACCGCCCGCTCCAGATCGTCCGCCGCGGCCGCGGGGCGCCGCGGCGGTGCCTCCCCCAGCCAGGCGGCCCGGCCCGCCGCCACCAGGGCGCGGTGCACCAGGGTGAGATCGCGCGACAGGCGGCGGGGCCCGAAGCGCATCAAGAGCCGGTAGGCGAGAGCCTTGAGGCTCAGGTCGTTGCCCTCCTCGCCGGGCTGGCGGGGGCGGCCGGACATGCTCCCTCTGCCCACTCCGAGATCGAACATCCACACCGGTTTGCCGGTGGCGCAGGCCTCCGCCAACATGGAGACGCTGTCCGCCGTGACGATCAGTTCGTCGGCGGCGGCGAGAAACGCCAAGTAGGGATTGTCGGGATCGTCCCGCCGCCAGCGGTGGAACCACACCGGGACCTCGGCAATGGCCGCGAGCGCCTCCGCCACCGCCGGCGGCGTGCGAGCGCTGGTGGTGACGAGCAGCGAGCCGCCCAGGGCCCGCGCCCGCTCCACCGCCGCCCGGCGGAGGCGCCGCGCCGCCTTGGGGCCGAAGGCGTAGGGCCCGCTCGGCCCGCCCACCACCACCGCGAGCCGCGGCCGCGGCAGGGCGGACAGCCGCGCCCCGTGGCGTCGCACGGCGGCGGCCAAGCGCGCCTCGTCCACGCCGTGCAGGGGCAGCACGTTGTGCAGCACGTTGGCCCGCACCGGCAAGCGGTACTGGGGCGTGGTGATCACCAGATCGAAGCGGTCGGGGTCCGCCCAGGGGCGCCCCAGGTGGACGATGCGGGTGCGCCCCCCGGAGCGGTCTCGGATCCAGCGGCACACCGGCTCGTTGCGCATGCCGGCGGCGAGCACCAGGTCGGGCCAGGGCGGATCGAGGGGATCCGAGCGGGCCCGGTCGATGCCCGAAAGGTCGGAGCCACGCAGCAGATTGACCCGCCAGGCGTAGCGGCGGTAGACCAGGCACTTGACCTCGTAGGGCCAGCCCAAAGCTTCCGCCAGGGCGCGCAGTTGACTCCGCTCCCCCTCGCGATAGGCGTCCACCACCCACACCCGGGGGGCGGAAGGCAACTTCGGTTCTCGGGGCTTCACCCCGGCGGCGGTGGCAATCGTCACGGCCCCTGTGTATAGTGCGCGCTGATTTCGCGCCCCCGGGGAGGGCGCGCCACGAAAGTGGGAAAGGCCGCTCACCGGGAACGACCGCCCATGTCGGATTACGACGCGTATCTGGATTATATCCTCACCACCCTGCGCTCCCTGAAGCGAGAATCGCCCGTGGAGATCGGCAAAGACACCGATCTGGTACGGGAGTGCGGCCTCTCCTCCCTCCAGGTGATGGAGCTCGTGGAGCGGATCGAAGATCACTTCGACATCTCGATCCCCCTCAACATCCTGCCCGACGTCTCCACGGCCGACGACATGGCGCGCAAGCTCGCCGAGTTGACCAAGGGCTAGCCGGGGGGTTTTGCGGTGCTGCTCGAGAAATTCGCCCCCATGCGGGAGACCCTCGCGGCCCTGGCCGCGGGGGGCGCGATGCCCTTCGGCGCCCGGGTCGACCGCATCGACTCGGCCACCGAGGGCGTGGTGGAGGGCCACCCGGTGATTCTCGCCGGCACCAACAACTACCTGGGCCTATCCTGCGATCCGCGCTGCATCGAAGCGGCCCGCGAGGCGGCGGCCCGCTGGGGCACCGGCACCACCGGATCGCGGCTGGCCAACGGGACCTTCGCCGAACACCTGGCCCTGGAGCGGGAACTGGCGGCGTTCTACGGCGTCCCCCACGCCATCGTCTTCACCACCGGCTACGCCGCCACCCAGGGAATGTGCGCCACCCTGGCCGGTCCCGGCGACGTGATCCTGCTCGACGCCGACAGCCACGCGAGCATCTACGCCGGCAGCCAGCTCAGCGGCGCAGAGATCCTCCGCTTCAAACACAACGACCCGGACGATCTCGCCCGGCGCCTGCGCCGCCTCGGCGACCGCGCCCGGCGCGCCCTGGTGGTGGTGGAAGGCATCTACAGCATGCAAGGGGACATCGCCCCCCTGGCGGAGATCGCCGCCGTCAAGCGGGAATACGGCGCCGTGCTGCTGGTGGACGAGGCCCACTCCCTCGGCGTCCTGGGGGAGCGGGGGCGCGGCGCGGCCGAGGCCGCGGGCGTCGAGGAAGAGGTGGACTTCATCGCCGGCACCTTCAGCAAGAGCCTGGGCGCCATCGGCGGCTACTGCGTGAGCCGCCACGAGGTCCTGGAGGCGATCCGCTACTGCATCCGCCCCTACATCTTCACGGCCTCCGCAGCCCCCTCGGTGATCGCCTCGGTGCGCGCCGCCCTGCGCATCCTGGAGAGCGAGCCCGAGCTGCGCCGCCGCCTGTGGGAGAACGCCGAGCGGCTCTACGGCGGCCTCCGGGAGCTGGGACTGCCGGTGGGTCCCCAGGTGAGCCCGGTGGTGGCCGTCACCCTCGGCGAAGATCGCGCCGCTGCCCTCGACGCCTGGCGGGCGCTCCTGGCCCGCGGCGTCTACGTCAACCTGGTGGTGCCACCCGCCTCGCCCACCCCGGCGAGCCTGTTGCGCTGCTCGGTGAGTGCGGCCCACACCCCCGAGCAGATCGACCGGATCATCGCCGCCTTCTCCGAGGTCGTGGGCGGCCGTGGCTGAAGCGGCGGGGGCGGTGCGCTTCGCCCATCTGTCCGACCCCCACCTCTCCGACCTCGCGGAGGTCGTCCGCCCGCGCCACCTCCTGGGCAAGCGCGCCTTTGGCTTCTACTCCTGGCTGCGCCGGCGACGGCGCGAGCACCGCCGGGAAGTGCTCGCCGCCCTGGTGGCGGACCTCGCCCCTTGGCGCCCGCAGCGGGTGCTCGTCACCGGCGATCTCACCCATCTGGGCCTGCCGGCGGAGTTCGCCCAAGTGCGCGCCTGGCTCGCCTCGCTGCCCTTTGCCGCGGTCTCGCTGGTGCCCGGCAACCACGACAGCTACGCCCCCGAACCCTGGGCGGCCACCTACGCCCAGTGGGCGGAATGGCTCGGTGTGGAGGCGCCCGACGGCTTCCCGACGCTCGCCCGCCTCGGGCGCTGCGCCTTCGTCGGGCTGTCCACCGCCCACCCCAGCGCACCGGGACTGGCGGTGGGCACCCTGGGGGCGGCGCAACTGGCGCGGCTCGAGCGGACCCTCGCCGCCCTCGGCGCCGAGGGGTGCTTTCGGGTCGTGCTCATCCACCACCCCCCTTTTCCGGGCATGGAAAAGTGGCGCAAGCGCCTCACCGACGCTGCCCAGCTGGCCGCGGTGGTGGAGCGGGTGGGTGCGGAACTGGTGCTCTACGGCCACAGCCACCGCTTCTGCGTGGCGCGCCCCGCACTCGGGTCCCACGCGCCGGTGGTGGTCGGCGCGGCTTCGGCGTCGGCGCGGGGGGAGCACGCCGAGGCGGCGAGCTACAACCGCTTTGCACTCTCGGAAGCGGAAGACGGCTGGCGCCTCGAGCTGGAATGCCGGCGCTGGGACGCGTCCGCCGGGGGCTTCGCCACGGCCGACCGCCGGGTCTTTACCTTTCCCGCCGGCCCTCAGGGAAGCTGTGCGGCCATCGCCGCCTCGGCCAGCACTTGATAGTCGTCCAGGGAGTCGACGTCCACCGCGGCGTGGGCGTAGGGCAGCACCACCGGTCGAATGCGCAGATCCAGGATCCCCGACAGGTGCGCCAAAGCCGATTCCAGCGACAAGAGGCCCAGGCGGTAGCGCACCACCGACCACCAGCCCAGCAGGCGGATCAGGCGCATCGGCTTTTTGCGCTGGTTTTCGATGCGCCGCCAGAAATCGGCCACCCGGCGCCCCCGCGGGGTGAGGAAGGCGAACAGATTGCAGCCGCAGAAGTCGCCGTCGCGGAATTCGAGCACCGTCTTCTTGAGGGCCGGAAACCGCTCCTGCACCAGGGCGTAGGGCGCCAGGCCCACGGTGACGTCGGCACCGCTCGCCAGGCTCTCCCGGCAGAAGTGGTCCACCACCTCGGGGCTGAGCATGGGGTGGTCGGCGGTGGTGAGCAGCACGCGCCGCTCGGCGGGGATCTCCGCCATCACGGCGGCGGCGCTGGTGGCCGGGGTGGCGGCGGGGGGACGCCAGGCCAGCTCGCCAGCGGCGATGTCCCGTGCAAGCCGCGGGTCGGCCTCGACCGCTTCCCGCACCGGGCCGGAAAGCCACAATTCGCCCACCGTCTCGGCGCGCCGCAGGGCGCCGATCACCCGGTGGATCATGGGCTCGCCGCCGATGGCGATGAGCGCCTTGCTCGGCACGCCGAAATGGCTGCGCAGGGCATCGCGCAACTGGCGCTCGCCGGCCAGGATCACGGCGGCAAGGGGAGCGGAATCGAGTTCAGGCATCGGCGGCCCTCGGTGGCAGCGGTTTCCGATAGATGCGGTAGCGCTTGTATTCTACCCCGCCGATGGCCGCGATGATATCGCGCATGCCGCGGTTGTCCTCGAGAATCCAGCCGAGCTCCACCCGCTCCACGCCCAGGCGCACCAGCGGTTGGCGGACGGCGTCGATCACGGCGAAGGCGAGGGCGGCGCCCAGGGGGCTGTCGTGGTGGGCGCGCCGCACCCCCATCAGGGGCACCCGATAGCTGCGCGGCCGGCGCACCTTGAGCCGCCAGAGGAGCTTCGCCCAGCCCCAGGGCAACAGGCGCCCGCGCAGGTCGCGGGCCGCCTCGTTGACGTTGGGGAGTACGGCGATGAAGGCCGCCGGGACGCCGTCGAGCTCGGCGATCTGGACGTTGTGGTCGTCGAGCAGGGCGCCGAAGAGGGCGGCGACCTCGGCGAACTCCTCCCGGGTGAAGGGCACGAAGCCCCAGTTCTCCGCCCAAGCGTCGTTGAACAGCTCCCGCAACAGCTCGAACTCCGCCGCCCGCCGGCGCCGATCCAGGGGACGCACCCGCAGGGCGCGGCCCTGGCGGGCGAGGAGGCGGCGCATGGCCGGAGGGGCCTCGAAATCGGGACGAACGACGTAGGTGAGCAGGTCCTTGGCCGGGCGGTAGCCCGCAGCCTCCACCAGGCGGGGATACCAGGGGCGGCCGTGCCCCATGAGGACGAAGGGGGGCGAGTCGAACCCCGCCACCAACAACCCCACCTCTTCGTTGATGGAGAGGTTGAAGGGCCCCTGCACCTCCACCGCGCCCCGCGCCGCCAGCCAGCCCTCCGCGGCGGCGAATAGAGCCGCCGCCACCGCCGGGTCGTCTTCGGCTTCGAACATCCCGAAAAAGCCCACCTTGCGCCCGTGCACGGCCTCGTAGAGGCGGTCGAGCTGCGCCGTGATCCGCCCCACCGTCCGGCCCGCCCGGAGGGCCAGAAAGGCCTGACACTCGGCGTGGTGAAACAGAGGGTTGGCGCCGAACAGGCGGCGGTGCTGCTCCCAGCGCAGGGGCGCCACCCAGTGGGGGTCGTCGGCGTAGAGCCGCTCGGGCAGGGCGAGGAACTGGCGCCGCTCGCGCCGGCGCGCCACTGCCACCACTTCCACCTGGGACACCCCTCGGGCCGCCATGGCCCCAGCTCCGCTGAAAGGGGCCAGTATAGCCGCAGCCGCCCCGTCTCGCCCGCCCCCTTTGCCGACGCGGCACGCCCTGCTATGGTGGCCGAAACGACCACACTTCCGGGGGGAGAAACCATGGCCCGCGTGGAGATCTGCGACGCGTCCGAACTGCCGGTGGGCGCCATGAAGGCGGTGCGCGCCGGGGAGGTGCGCCTGATCCTCTACCACCTGGAGGATGGCTTCTACGCCACCCAGGCCCACTGCACTCACGTCTTCGCACCCCTCGCCCGGGGCAAGATCGTGGACGGCTGCCAGATCCAGTGCCCCTTCCACCGCGCGCGCTTCGACATCCGCACCGGAGCGGTGGTGGAGTGGGCCAACTTTCCGCCGGGCGTGCAGCTGCTCAACGCCCTGCGCCGGGAAAAGGCGTTGCGCACCTATCCGGTGCACGTGGAGAATGGCCGCGTGGTGGTGGAAGTCTGAGGCGCAGCGGGCGGGAGGGAAAGCCATGAAGTACCGGCGGATGGGCAACTCGGGGCTCGTCGTCTCGGAGCTGTGCCTCGGCAGCAACATGTTCGGCGGGGCGCAACTTCCCTTCTGGAAGGAGCTCGGCGGCCTCGACCAGGGGGCGGTGGACGCGGTGGTGGCCGCCGCCTGGGAGGGGGGTGTGAACTTCTTTGATACCGCCGACGGCTACGCCCTCGGCGAAGCCGAAATGCTCCTCGGCCGGGCGCTGCGCAACCTGGGGGTGAGCCGCGAGGAGGTGGTGATCTGCACCAAGGGCGGCTTTCCCATGGGCGCTTCGCCCAATCGCCGCGGGGCCTCCCGCAAACACCTGATCGCCGCCTGCGAGGCGAGCCTGAAACGCCTCGACACCGACTACATCGATCTCTACCTGCTGCACACCTTCGACCCGGTCACTCCCCTCGAGGAAACCCTCCGCGCCCTCACCGACCTGGTCCGCGCGGGCAAGGTGCGCTACCTGGGGGCGTCGAATTTCGCCGCCTGGGAAGTGGTCAAGTGCCTCGGCATCGCCGCCCGGGAGGGCCTCGAGCCGCTGGTGGCCGCGCAGAACCACTGGTCGGTGGCCACCCGGCAGGTGGAGCTCGACTTGCTGCCCATGGCGCAGAGCGAAGGGGTGGGGGTGATGGCCTGGGGGGCCCTGCTCGGCGGCGCCCTCACCGGCAAGTACCGGCGGGACGGCTCGGCCACCGCGCCGGGCCGGCGCGGCCTGCGGCTCCACCCCAGCCTCGACCGGGAGCGCGTTTTCGCCATCGTCGACGCGCTCGCCGAGATCGCCGCCGCCCACGGCGTGACCGCGGCCGAAGTGGCCCTGGCGGCGCTTTTGCGCCACGGAGCCACCACCAGTGTCATCTTCGGCGCCACCAGCCCGGAACAGGTGCGCGCCAACCTGCGCGCCAGCGACCTGGTTCTGGAGGAGGCCGAATGGTCGCGGCTGGACGCCCTCTGCGCGCCCCAGCCCGCCTATGGGGACGCGCTCACCGGCGGCGCGCGCGCGGAGCGCCTGCCCTACCTCAAAGGCCCGGTGCGCCAGGAGGCGTGAGGCGGTGCGCCTGCCCGTGACCCGCACCCCCATCCAGGTGCGCTATTCGGACACCGACGCCCTGGGGCACATCTCCAACGAGGCCTACGTGAGCTACTTCGCCATCGGCCGGCTCGACTTCTTCCACGCCGTGGAGCGGCTCACCGGCATCCTCCTGCCCTCGGTGGTGGCGCGACTGGAGATCGACTACCTGGCGGAATGCTTTTACGGCGATGCGCTGGAGGTGATCACCCGCTGTACCCGGGTGGGCACCAAGAGCCTCACCACCGCCTACGATCTGCGCGCCAACGGGCGCACCGTGGCCCGGGGTCAGGTGGTGAGCGTGGCCTTCGACCCCGCCACGCGCCGCCCCGCCCCCCTGCCGTCGGGCTGGGAACCCTCCGACCCGGACGCCGCGCCGTGACCGCAACCGGCGCGCCCTGGCCGAGTCCCGCCGTGGGCTGGTACGCCACCTTCGTGCTGGCGTTCCTCTACTGGTTGTCGATTCTCGACCGTTTCATCATCTCCCTGTTGGTCGAGCCGATCCAGCGGGATCTGGGCATCGACGACGTCCAGTTCGGCCTGCTCCACGGTCTGGCCTTTTCCCTCACCTTCTCCCTGTTCGGCCTCGCGGCGGGCAGTCTCGCCGACCGCTTCCCCCGCCGGGTGGTGATCTGGGGAGCGGTCAGTCTGTGGTCCTTGGCCACCGCTGCCTGCGGTCTCGCCCAACACTTCTGGCAACTGCTGCTCGCCCGGGTGGGCGTGGGTGCGGGCGAGGCGGGCCTCAACCCCGCCGCCACCTCGATGCTCGCCGACCTCTTCCCGCCAGGGCGCCTCACCACCGCCATGGCGGTCTACGCCATGGGCTCGACGGTGGGTTCCGGAACCGCCTTTCTGGTGGGCGGACTGCTGGTGGAGGCGCTCTCGGACATGGAGGGATTGCAGCTGCCCCTGCTGGGGGCGGTGCGCGCCTGGCAGCTGGTGTTTCTCGCCATCGGCCTGCCCGGTCTGGCGGCGGCGCTTCTGATCTTCACCCTGCCAGAGCCGTTGCGCCGCAGCCGGGGAGAGCTCGCCACGCCCGGCGGATACCGGGTCCTGCTCTCGTTCATGGCCCGCCACTGGCGCTTTTACCTGCCCGTCTATCTGGGGTTCGGGCTCGCCTCCATGCTGATCAGCGGCGGCGGGGTGTGGTACCCGGCCCACATGGCGCGCCACTACGGTTGGTCCAGCGCGCAGATCGGGCTCTTTCTCGGCACCACCCTGATGGGAGTGGGCGTGGCGGGCAAACTGCTCGCCGGCTGGTTCGTGGACTTCCTCCACCGCCGCGGTCACCGGGACGCCCAGCTGCTCTGGTACGGTTGCTGCTGCCTGGTCGCGGGGCCGCTGGCCCTGGTGACCATGGCCAGCCACCACCCCTGGCTCTTCACCGCCGGGGTGGGGGCTTTCATGATCCTCCTCTCACCCATGGCGGCCTGCTGCTACGCGGCGCTCAACCTGGTCACCCCCAACGAGCTGCGCGGCGTGGGCGTGGCGCTCTTTTCGGCCACGGCGGGCATCGCCGCGGTGTCGGCGGGACCGGTGCTGATCGCCTGGGTGGGCAACGCCTTTTTCCCGGGCAGCGGCGCCCTGGGCATGGGGCTCGCGGCGGTGTTCGCGGCCGCCTGCCCGCTCGCGGGGATTCTGCTCCTCGCCGCCCGCCGCCCCATGCGCGCGCTGGCCGCGGCGGGGAGCTAGCCGCCCTCGGCCGCGACCAAGGCGCGCCGCCCCGCCTCGGCGAGTGCCGCGAGTCGGGCGGCGGGATCCGCCGCCGGCGGCTCGGGAACTTCCAGTTCCACCGCAAGCCCCGCCGGGAGGGCCCGCAGAAAGGACACCACGGGAAAGCGGCCGGCACCGGGGGGAAGCCGGTGGTTCGCCGCCTCGTCCGCGTAGTCGCAGCCCGGGGTCAGGTCGAGGCCATCGCACAGCTGGGCGCCGAGGATCGCCGCGGCGCCCGCGCGGAGGGCCTCCGGTCCCTCCCCGGCGCGCACCAGGTGGAGGAGATCCACCACGATCCCCAGGTTGGGTGCGCCCACCCGGGCCACCAGCGCCCGCGCCTCGGCGAAGGTGCGCGCAGCCCGGGCGAGCGGCATAAACTCCACCGCCACGGCGAGGCCGTACTCGGCGGCGAGCTCGGCGAGGCGGCCGAGACCCTCCTCGACGCGCGCCGGGTCGTCGTCGTAGAGGAGCGCCGACGCCCGCCGCGCCCCGAGCACCGCGCCCACCTCCAGGGAGGATCGGTAGTCCTCGACGGCCACGCCGGGCGCCAAGGGAAAGCACTCGACGCCCTCCACCGCGAGGCCCCGATCGGCCAGGCGATCCGCGAGCGCCCGCGCTTCGGCGGGCCGGACCACCCGGTCGGCGGGGATCGAGCCCATGGCGTGCACGAACAGGGAGACGGCGTCGAAGCCCGCCCGGGCGGCGAGGTCGACGAAGGAGGAGAGGGGCAGGTCCAGTGCCGACAACTGGGCGATGCCAAGGGCGCGCATGGGCGGCAGTCTCCAGCCGGGGGAACAGGCTAGCACACCGCCTTCCCCCCCGCCACGAGGCGCGCTAGGATCGGCTGACGTCCCCTGGGAAGAGGGTCCATGACCGCCACTGCCTTCGACCACGTCAACCTTCGCATCCCCCGGGAGCGGCTCGCCGCCGTGCGGGACTTTTACGTCCAGGTGGTGGGTCTGCGCGAAGGGGAGCGACCGCCGAGCCCCACCGCCGGCCACTGGCTCTACCTGGGCGACCACCCGGTCCTCCACCTGATGGACGCCTCCTTTCGCCAGCTCGACGCCGCCGTCCTCGCCGGCGGCCGGGGCCCGGTGGACCATCTGGCCTTCGCCTGTCGCGACCTCGAGGGCACCCTCGCCCGGCTCGCCCGCCTGGGCGTCCCCTACCGCCGCCGAGACGTGCCGGAGGCGGGGTTCACCCAGCTGTTTGTCGAGGATCCTCAAGGTCTCTCCGTGGAGCTCAACTTCCGCGCCGGCGGAGGGTGATGGCCGCGCCCCGCGCCGGGTACAATCCCGCCCCGGCCGAGGAGGAACCATGTCCGCACCCCCGCTCGTGGAGATGCACCGGGTGTGCTGCTATCGCGGCGATACCCGGGTGTTCGACGATCTCTCCCTGACCATCGCCCGCGGCGAAGCGGTGGCCGTGCTCGGCCCCAACGGCTCCGGCAAGACCACCCTGCTCAAACTCTTGACCCGCGACCTCTACCCGGTGGTGCGCGAGGACAGCTGGCTGCGCATCGAGGGCAGCGAGCGGGTCTACCTGGACGACCTGCGCCGGCGGGTGGCGGTGATCTCCCAGGATCTCCAAGAGCGCTACCCGCCGTGGGCCACCGCAGAAGAAGTGGTGTTGTCGGGCCTCTTCGGCAGCCTCGGCCTTTACCCCCACCACCCGGTGAGCCCAGCGGCGCGCGAGCGGGCGCGGGCGCTGCTCGCCGCCGAGGGCCTCGGCGCCCTGGCCGACAGCCAGTTCCAGCATCTGTCCACCGGCCAGCAGCGGCGGTTGCTCCTGCTGCGCGCGCGGATGGCCGAGCCCCACACCTACGTCCTGGACGAGCCCACCAACTCCCTCGACCTGGCGGCTTCCTTCGCGCTCCTCGCCACCCTGCGCCGCCTGGTGCGGGAAGGTGCCGGTCTTCTCCTTGCGACCCACCACCTGGACGAGATCATCCCCGAGATCCGCCGCGTGATCCTCCTGCAGCAGGGGCGGGTGGTGGGCGACGGCCCCAAGGAGGAGATGCTCACCGCCGAGCGGCTGAGCGCCCTGTACGGCACCCCCTTGGCCCTGGTGGAACAGGGCGGCTACTACCGCGCCGTCCCCGTCTGAACCGCGGGCCGGTCACCGATCCTTCATCGCCGCGTCACGGGGACGTGCCTGCTGGCGCCGCCGCCAACCCGACGGAGCCCCACCATGCTGCGAAGATCGGTCCCCGCCGGCCTCTCGATGGGCCTCGCCCTCCTTCTCTCCGGATGCCTGGCCGACGGCGAAGAGGGCGCACCGGGGCCGGCAGGTCCCCCGGGTCCGCCGGGACCTCCCGGCGAGCCGGCCGCTTCCTGGACCCTTTCCCTTTCCCTCCTCGGCCGTTACGAGAGCGGGCAATTCGGCGAAGGTGCCGCCGAGGTGGTGGCCTTCCACCCCGCCACGGCGCGCACCTTCGTGGTCAACGCCGCTTCCGGACGGGTGGATGTCCTGGACGCCACCTCCCCCCAGGCCCCACGGCACGTCGCCACTCTGGACGTGGCGGGCGACGTCGCCGCCGCCCTCGGCGTCGGCCGGGAGGCGTTCGGGGCCGCCAACAGCGTCAGCGTCGCGGTGGCCGGCGACCTGGTGGCGGTGGCACTGGAGGCGAACCCCCGCCAGAACCCAGGCCAGGTGGCCCTGTACCGCACTGACGGCACCTTCCTCCGCGCGCTGCCGGCGGGCCCCCTGCCCGACATGCTCACCTTCACCCCCGACGGCCGCCGCCTGCTGGTGGCCAACGAGGGCGAGCCCACCACCGACGGGAGTTTCGATCCCGAGGGATCCATCACCCTGGTGGACCTGA
Organism: Porticoccaceae bacterium; assembly: GCA_026005035.1. Classification (GTDB taxonomy): domain Bacteria; phylum Pseudomonadota; class Gammaproteobacteria; order Pseudomonadales; family Porticoccaceae; genus BPKH01. The sequence continues at coordinate 398,498 of BPKH01000001.1, forward strand.
GCGACGGGGTCGCGGCCGCGCAAGTCCACCACCTGGACTTTCGCGCCTTTGGACCGGAAGACCTCACCGGGCCGGTGCGCATCTCGCCGCGGGCGACCAGTGTGGCCGCCGACCTGGAGCCCGAGTACATCGCCGTCGCCCCCGACGGGCGCACCGCCTACGCCATCCTCCAGGAAAACAGCGCGGTGGCGGTGCTGGATCTGGAACGCCCGGAGATCCAAGCGGTGGTCGCCCTCGCCCCCGCCGACTACTCGCTGCCGGGCCACGAGTTGGACGCCAGCGACCGGGACGGCGGCGCGCGCCTTCTCAACTGGCCGCTCCTCGGAGCGCGCATGCCCGACGCTGCCGCGGCCTTCGCCGTGGGCGGCCGACTCTACCTGGTGACCGCCAACGAGGGGGACGCCCGCGAGTTCCTGGCCCCGGCCGCCGACGCCGCGGCCTGCGAAGCCGCCGGGGGCATCGACTTCGCTGACGGGGATTGCCTTTTCTACCGCGACGAAATCCGCCTCGGCGCCCTGCTGAACCGCGGCGCGCGCCTCGCCCCCTCGCTGCTCGAGCGGCTCCCCGCCGACTTCGCCGCCCCCGAGCGGCTCGGTCGCCTGAAGGTGGTGACCGACCTCGGCCTGGCCGGCGAATGCCCCTCCCTGGCGCGGGGCGGCCAGCCCGGCCCCGACTGCACCTACGGCCAGCTCTACACCTTTGGCAGCCGCTCCTTCACCATCTGGGACGCCGTCAGCTGGCAGCCAGTGGCCGACTCGGGGGCGGATTTCGAGCGGATCACCGCGGCGAGACTGGGCGAGCACTTCAACGCCGACGCCGACGACAACGAGGGCGACGGCCGCTCCGACGACAAGGGGCCGGAACCGGAAGCCCTGGCGGTGGGCGTGGTGGAGGGGCGCCGCTACGCCTTCATCGGTCTCGAGCGCAGCGGTGGAATCTTCGTCTACGACATTACCCAACCCCAGGCGCCGCACTTCGTCGAGTACTTCACGACCCGGGATTTTCGCTACGACCCCACCGAGAGCCCCCAGTTGGCGGGGGACCTGGCCCCGGAACACATCGCCTTCGTCGCCGCCGAGGACAGTCCCACCGGGCGGGCACTTCTGATTGTCGGCCACGAAGTTTCCGGCACCACCGCCTTCATCGACCTTCAGGTAGTGCCGGCGCAATGAAGAAAAGCACCCGCGAAAAGCGCCGAGGCGGGGAACTTCCACCCCGGTCCGGGGTCATAGAGTACGGTTGTTCTCCCCTTGTGAGCGGACGACCCCGCCCTTTGGGCGGCGGTCTTTGGACCCGGCGGCCGCCGGGTTTTTTTTACGGCTCTTACAGGGCCACCTCGCGGAGCTCGAGCCTGGGTCGATCCAGATCGAGATCGCCCCCCCGTCGGCATGGGCGCAGCGGAAGGCGTCGGACTGGAGCCAGGCCTCGAAGCTCGCCCGGGAATCCCACGGGGTGTGGTCTTCCCGCCCCCGCGCCAGGAGAAAGCGGTTCATGGCGATGAACCCTTTCTTCCGCCCTCCTAACTGCCCGGCTGCCAGCCGTTGGTGATGGGATAGCGGCGGTCGCGGCCGAAGCCCCGCCGGGTGACGCGCACCCCCACCGGCGCCTGGCGCCTCTTGTACTCGTTGGCGTCCACCATGCGGATCACCCGGTAGACGTCGGCGGGCGAGAAACCCGCGGCGACGATGGCCTCGGCGCTGCGATCCTCCTCGATGTAGAGCTCGAGGATCTTGTCCAGGATCGGATAGGGCGGCAGGCTGTCCTCGTCCTTCTGGCCCGGCCGCAGTTCTGCAGTGGGCGGGCGACCGATCACCTCCTCGGGGATGGCCGGCGAGCGGGCGTTGCGGTGGCGAGCGAGCTCGTAGACCAGGGTCTTGGGCACGTCCTTGAGGGGCGCGAAGCCGCCCACCATGTCGCCGTAGAGCGTGCAGTATCCGGTGGCCAGCTCGCTCTTGTTACCGGTGGCGAGCACCAACAGCCCCTTTTTGTTGGAGATGGCCATGAGCACGAGGCCCCGCGCCCGCGCCTGGATGTTCTCCTCCGTCTGGTCGGGGGCGAGGCCGGCAAACTCCTCGGCCAGCTGGGCCACCACTGCATCGTAGATGGGCTCGATGGAGATCTCGCGAAAGCGCACCCCGAGGCGTGCCGCTTCCTCGGCGGCGAGTCGCCGGGAGAGCGCCGAGGTGTAGCGAAACGGCATCATCACCGCTTCCACCCGCTCGGCACCCAGGGCGTCCACCGCCAAGGCCAGGGTGAGCGCCGAGTCGATCCCCCCGGACAGGCCGAGCACCACCCCGGGAAAGCGGTTTTTGGCCACGTAGTCACTCAGGCCCAGGACGATCGCCTGATAGACCGCGCTCACCGTCGAGGGCGGCGCCTCCGCCGGCCCTTCCACCACCTCCACCCGTCCCCCCCGCTTGGCGAGGCGGACCCGGAACAGTCCCTCTCGGAAGAAGGGGGCCTGTGCGGCCACCCGCTCGTCGGCATCCATCACCAGGGAGCCGCCGTCGAAGACCAGCTCGTCCTGGCCGCCCACCATGTTGAGATAGACGATGGGCATGGCGCCCTCGGTCACCCGCTCGGTGAGGGTGCGGATCCGTTCCTGGTGCTTGTGGCGGTGGAAGGGGGAGGCGTTGATGTTGACCACCACCTCAGCGCCCGCCTGCCGCGCCTGGAACACCGGTCCCGGGTGCCAGACGTCCTCGCAGACGGTGAGCGCCAGCCGGAAGCCGGCGAGCTCCACCACGCAGGGCTCCGTGCCTTGCCCGAAATAGCGCTTTTCGTCGAACACCTGGTAATTGGGCAGGTGCTGCTTGGCGTACTCGGCGACCAGCCGGCCGTCGTGGAAAAAGCCCGCCATGTTGTAGAGCACGCCGTCCCGGTGGCGCGGGTAGCCCACCACCGCGGCGAGGCCCTGGGTGTGGGGCGCGAGCTCCGCCAGGGCGGTGCTCACGCGGCCCTCGAGGCTCGGCCGCAAGAGCAGATCTTCCGGGGGATAACCGGTGAGCACGAGTTCCGGAAAGACCACCAGTTGGGCGCCCTGCCTGCGCGCCTCGGCGAGGGTGGTGACGACCCGCTCGGTGTTGCCCGGGATATCCCCCACCAGGGGATTGAGTTGGGCGAGGAGAAGGGTGAGTTCCGCCATGGCGGCACCGCACTGAGGAGGATGCGGATTTTCGGCTAAAATGGCGCCAATGGCAAAGGAACGAGCCGGCGCGCACCCCGCAATCGCCGGGGCGGCCCTGCGGGGAGAGGCATTCACCGCGGGGCTCTTGCGCCTCTACCTCTTCTACCGCTTCTTTCTCGCCGGCGCTCTCCTCGGCGGCTTTTACGCCCACTTTCCGAGCGACGTGTTCGGCCGCCACCTGCCGGGACTCTTCGCCGCCACCGCCGCCGTCTATCTGGCCGCCGCCGCCCTCGCCCTCGGCTTTTACCAGCTCCAGGGCAGGCATCTGGGCGCCGCGCAGATCTTCGCCTGCCTGCTCGTCGACGTGGCCGCCTTGAGCGCTCTGATGTTCGCCTCCGGGGGGCTCTCTTCGGGCATCGGCTACCTCCTCTTGGTCACCGTGGCGGTGGGCGCCACCCTGTTCACCGGCCAGACGGCGGTGCTGCTGCCGGCGTTGGCGAGTCTGGCCATCATCCTCGAGGCGGTGATCGGCCACCTCCTCCTCGGGCGCGACCTCGCCACCATTTTTCCCGCCGGCGTGCTCGGGGTACTGTTGTTCGTGACCGCCCTGATCTTCGCCGGCCTGAGCCGCGCCCTCGACCTGGCGGAGCGGACGGCGGAACGCCAAGCGCGCACCTCGGCGGGCCTGGTGGAGCTCAATCAGGCCATCCTCGAGCGGATGCGCACCGGCATCCTGGTGGTGGACGAGGCGGGCACCATCGAGCAGATCAACAGCGCCGCCCGAGAACTGCTCGGCCGCACCGGAGCGGCCCGCCTGGCCATCGGCGCCTCCCTCGCCGAGGAGCCGGAGCTCGCCGGCCGGCTCGCCGCCTGGCGGCGCCAACCCCTCGCCCGCCCCGCTCCTTTCACCCCGTGCCTGGGCGGCACCGAGCTCTTGCCCGCTTTCGCCGCTCTGGAGGGCCCCCACGGCCGCCGCGCCCTGATCTTTCTCGAAGACCTGCGCGCCGCCCGGCAACAGGCGGAACAGCTCAAACTGGCCTCCCTCGGCCAGCTGGCTGGCTCCATCGCCCACGAGGTGCGCAACCCCCTATCCGCCATCGGCCACGCCGCCGAACTGCTCGCCGAACGCTGCGCCGAGGACGCCACTGTGCGCCGCCTGACGGACATCATCCGCGGCCAGGTGCGCCGCCTGGACCAGATCGTGGAGAGCGTCCTCGCCCTCTCCAAACGTGAGCCGGTGCGCCCGCAGCGCCTGGATCTCGCCGCCTGGCTGCCCCGCTTCGTGGCCCAGTACCGCCAGGGCGCGCCCGGCGCGGAAATCGCCCTGGAGCTGGCCGAAAGCCTAAGGCCCGTCCACTTCGACCCGGTGCACCTGGAGCGGGTCCTCGCCAACCTGCTCGACAACGGCCTGCGCCACAGCCGTGCCCATGCCGGCCTCGCCTGGGCCGCCGTGCGCGCCTGCGCCGACCCCGAGACGGGGGCACTCTTTTTGGAGGTGGCGGACCGCGGACCCGGGGTGCCCCCGGAGGCGCGCCCGCGCCTCTTTGAGCCCTTCTTTTCCACCGAGCCCCAAGGGGCCGGTCTCGGGCTGTACATCGCCGCCGAACTCTGCGCAGCCAACCACGCGACCCTGACCCTGCGCCCCGAGGCAAGACCCGGCGCGGTGTTCCGAATCACCTTCGCCCACCCCGACAAAATCTTCCACTGAGGGAGAGACCATGGTCGCCCCCCGGGTGTTGATCGTCGACGACGAACCGGACATTCGCGAACTGCTCGCCCTGACCCTCGAGGGACTGGACCTGGAGGTGGCCAGCGCCGCCTCGGTGGCCGAGGCCCGCCGCCAACTGGACGCTGGGAGGGTGGACTTTTGTCTCACCGACATGCGCCTGCCGGACGGCGACGGCTTCGCCGTGCTGGCCGCCGTCCAGCAACGCCAACCCAATACCCCGGTGGCGGTGATCACCGCCTACGGCAGCGCCGAGACGGCGGTGGAGGCCCTCAAGCGGGGCGCCTTCGACTTCGTTTGCAAGCCCTTGGAGGTGGCGCGGCTGCGGGAGCTGGTGAGCGCGGCGCTGCAGCTGCGGGAGGGCGCCGGCGGCACCCGCTCCGCGGGTCTGATCGGCGATTCGGAGCCGATGCAGAGGCTGCGCGAGCAGATCGCCAAGGTGGCGCGCAGCCAGGCGCCGGTGTTCATCGGCGGCGAGTCGGGCAGCGGCAAGGAGCTGGTGGCCCGGGCCATCCACTACGAGGGGCCGCGCGCCCGCGGCCCCTTCATCGCCGTCAACTGCGGGGCCATCCCCACCGAATTGGTGGAAAGCGAGCTCTTCGGCCACCGGCGGGGCAGTTTCAGCGGCGCGGTCCAGGACAAGCCTGGCCTCTTCCAAGCCGCCAGGGGAGGTACCCTGTTCCTCGACGAGGTGGCCGAACTGCCCCCCGCCATGCAGGTCAAACTGCTGCGCGCCATCCAGGAGAAGCGAGTGCGCCCCATCGGCGCCACCGAGGAGGTGGCGGTGGACGTGCGGATCCTGAGCGCCTCCCACAAAGACCTCGCCGCCGAAGTGCGCGCCGGGCGTTTCCGCGAGGACCTGTACTACCGGATCAACGTCATCGAACTGCGCGTGCCGCCCCTCCGGGAGCGGCGCGAGGACATTCCGCGCCTCGCGGCCGCCTTTCTCGAGCGGTTCGCCCGCCAGGCGGGCCGCCCCGTGCCCCGCCTCGACGAGGCGGCCCTCGCCGCCCTGCTCGAGCATTCCTTTCCGGGCAACGTTCGAGAGCTGGAAAACATCCTCGAGCGCGCCTTCACCCTCGCCGCGGGGGAGGTAATCGGCATCGCCGATCTGGAGCTGCGCACCCCTCCGCCGGCACCCGCGGACAGGGTTGGACCGCGGGCGGCCGGCGACTACCCCGCCGACGGCTCGCTGAGCCTGGACGACTACCTCGCCGACCTGGAGCGGGAGATCGTGCTCCGGGCGCTGGAAGAAAACCGATGGAACCGGACCGCCACCGCCGCCCGGCTCGGCTTGAGCTTCCGCCAGTTGCGCTACAAGCTCAAGAAGCTCGGCATCCAGTGAGCCCGCGCAACTCTCTGGGAAGGGTGAAGCGCACGTTCTCCGCGCGGCCCGCCAGCTCCCGCACCCGCACCGCCCCCAAGGCGCGTAGGCGCGCCACCACCTGCTGGACGAGCACTTCCGGGGCCGAGGCGCCGGCGGTCACGCCCACCACCGCCACCCCCTCGAGCCAGGCGGGATCGATCGCCCCGGCGTCCTCGATCAGATGGGCCCGCGCCCCGCACCGCTCGGCCAACTCCCGCAAGCGGTTGGAATTGGAGCTCGCCGGCGAGCCCACCACCAGCACCAGCTGGGCGTGGCGCGCCAGCTCGCGCACCGCGTCCTGGCGGTTCTGGGTGGCGTAGCAGATGTCCTCCCGCCGCGGCCCGCGAATGGCGGGGAAGCGGCGCACGAGGGCGGCGACGATGCGCGCGGTGTCGTCCACCGACAGGGTGGTCTGGGTGACGTAGGCCAGCCGTTGCGGATCGCGCACCTCGAGCCGCGCCGCGTCCGCCTCGCTCTGGACCAGGTGGATGCGCCCGCCCTGGCTGCCATCGTACTGGCCCATGGTGCCCTCCACCTCCGGATGGCCGGCGTGGCCGATGAGCACGCAATCGAGCCCCTCGGCGGCGTAGCGGGCCACCTCCAGGTGGACCTTGGTGACCAGCGGACAGGTGGCGTCGAACACCTTCAGGCCGCGCCGAGCCGCCTCGTCCCGCACCGCCCGCGAGACGCCGTGGGCGGAAAAGATCACGATGGCGCCGTCGGGCACCTCGTCGAGCTCCTCGACGAACACCGCGCCCCGCTCCCGCAGGGAGTCGACCACGAAGCGGTTGTGGACCACTTCGTGGCGCACGTAGATGGGCGCGCCGAAAAGATCCAGCGCCCGCTCCACGATCTCGATGGCGCGGTCCACGCCGGCGCAGAAGCCGCGGGGATTGGCGAGCAGGATTTCCATGCCGCCTAGGGTACCTCAAGCGGGCAGCGGCGCGAAGGGCCCGGCCAAGGGTGTGCCCCGGATTCCGCTTCGCTCCATCCGGGCTACGCCCCTAGCGCCCGGGGATGAAAGCCCGCCACAATAGGAGGAAGGCGCCCAGGGTGATGGCCGAGTCGGCCAGGTTGAAGGCCGGAAAGTGCCAGCTTCCCCAGTGGAGATCGACGAAGTCCACCACGTGCCCCCGCGCCAGGCGGTCGATCAGATTGCCCAGCGCCCCGCCCAACACCAAAGCGAGGGCCGTCTTCTCCAGGCGCTGCCCCCGCGCGGGCAGGCGCGCCAGCCAGACCAGTAGCGCCGCGGCGATGGCCAGGGCGGCGCCGGCCAACAACCATCGCTGCCAGCCGCCCGCCCCGGCCAGAAAACTGAAAGCGGCCCCCGGGTTGAACACCAGCGTCCAAGAGAGGAAGGGCAAAACCGCTACCGGCCGATGGGGCGCGAGGGCGGCGAGGGCCCAGAGCTTGGTCAGCTGATCCAGCAGGGCCACGAGCCCCGCCGCCGCAAGCCAGGGGAGCAGGCGGCGGGCCATCAGGCGAAGCGCCGCTCTTCGCCCGGCCCGGCCACGTTGATCACGCAGCGGCCGCAAAGTTGGGGGTGGGCGGCGTCCCGCCCCACGTCTGGGCGGTGGTGCCAACAGCGCACGCACTTGGGATGGGGCGAGACCCGCACCGCCACCCAGAGACCCGGCAAGGGGGTGGGCCGCGCCCCCGCGGGCGGCGCCTCGGCGCGCCACTCCTCCACCGCGGCGGCGGAGGTGAGGGTGACGAAGCGCAGTTCCTCCCCCAAGAGGCGGAGGGGCTCGGCGAGTCGCGGCGGGGCGTAGAGGGTCACCTCGGCGCCGAGGGCTCCCTTGAGCTCGCCCGCCCGGCGAGCGTCCTCGAGGACTTTATTGAGGGCAGCGCGCACCTCGAGGACCGCCGCCCAGTCCACCACCGTCTCCCCCGACACCTCGGGAAAGGAATACCACTCGGCGGCGAACACCGAAGGCTCCCGCTCCCCGGGGAGGTGCCGCCAGATCTCCTCGGCGGTGAAGCTGAGGACGGGCGCCACCCAGCGCACCAGGGCCTCGGCCAGGTGGTAGAGGGCCGTCTGCGCGGAGCGGCGGGGGCGGCCGGCGGCGGCACAGGTGTAGAGCCGGTCTTTGAGTACGTCCAGGTAAAAGGCGCCCAGATCGTTGACGCAGAAGTTGTGCACCCGGTGGCACACCTGGTGGAACTCGTAGTCCTCGTAGAGGGACTCAAGCTCCTCCTGCAGGCGCGCGGCCCGCGCCAGCACCCAGCGGTCCAACTCCACCAGCTCGCCGGGGGGCAGGAGATCCCGGGCCGGATCGAAATCGTGTAGATTGCCGAGCAGGAAGCGCGCGGTGTTGCGGATGCGCCGGTAGGCGTCGGCGGTGCGCTCGAGGATCTGGGGAGAGACGCTCATCTCGGCGGCGTAGTCGGTCTGGGCCACCCACAGCCGGAGGACGTCGGCGCCCAGGCGGTCCACCACCTCCTGGGGGGCGATGACGTTGCCGAGGGATTTGGACATCTTGTGCCCCTCGGCGTCCACCGCGAAGCCATGGGTCAACACCTGGCGGTAGGGGGCGACCCCGTCCATGGCCACCGCCGTCTTGAGGGCGGATTGGAACCATCCCCGGTGCTGGTCGGAGCCCTCCAGATAGAGATCGGCGGGAAAATCGAGCTCGGCGCGGCGGCGCAGCACCGTGAAGTGAGTGACCCCGGAATCGAACCAGACATCCAGGATGTCGGTCACCTTTTCGTAGCGCTGTGCCTCATCGCCCAAGAGCTCGCGGGGGTCGAGGTCATACCAGGCCTCCACACCCTGCCGCTCGACGCGCTCGGCCACTGCCTCCAAGAGCCGCGGCGTGTCGGGATGGAGCGCACCGCTTTCGCGCTCCACGAAGAGCGCGATGGGCACCCCCCACAGGCGCTGCCGGGAGATGCACCAGTCAGGGCTCGCCTCCAACATGGCGGCCATGCGCGCCCCGCCCCAGGGAGGGATCCAGCGCACCTCGGCGGCGGCGGCGCGGGCGCGCGCCAGCAGCCCCGCGCGGCTCATGCTGATGAACCACTGGGGGGTGGCGCGAAAGATGAGCGGAGTGCGGGTGCGCCAGCAGTGGGGGAAACTGTGGGTGATCTGGCCGCGCGCCAAGAGGGCTCCCCGCTCGGCCAACAGCGCGATGATCCGCTCGTCCACCCGGTGGACGTGTTCGCCGGCGAAGAGGGGCACCTGAGGCCGGTAGTAACCGCGCTCGTCCACCCAATCGAGAATGCCGATGCCGTAGCGGCCGGCCGCTTCGAAATCCTCGGGGCCGTGGTCGGGGGCGATGTGCACGCAGCCGGTACCCGCCTCCGTGGTCACGTGCTCGGCGAGGATCACCGGAACCCGCCGCTCGTAAAAGGGATGTTGGAGGGTGAGCCCCTCCAGGGCGCGCCCCGGCATCGTGGCCAACACCCGCACCTCCTCGAGCCCCATGGCTCCGCTCGCCCGCTCCACCAGCGCCGAGGCCACCACCAGCCGCACGGGGCGCCCGCCGGCGCGCGCCTCCAGCAGGGCGTACTCCAGTTCCGGATGAACCGCCACCGCCTGGTTGGCGGGCAGCGTCCAGGGCGTCGTGGTCCAGATGGGCAAGGCGCACGGCGGCCCCTCGCCGACCCCGGCGAGCACTTCCACCCGCTTCGGATCGACCACGGCGAAGGCCACGTAGATGCTCGGCGAGGTCTTTTCCCGGTATTCCACCTCGGCCTCCGCCAGGGCGGACTCGCCGGCCACACTCCAGTAGACCGGCTTGCAGCCGCGCACCAGGTGGCCGTTTTCGATCACCCGCTTGAGCGCCCGCAGGGTATCCGCCTCCACCCGGCAGTCCATGGTCAGGTAAGGGTTGTCCCAGTCGCCGAGCACCCCCAGGCGGATAAAGTCGCGCCTCTGCGCTTCCACCTGGGCGGCGGCGTATTCCCGGCAGCGGGCGCGGAAGACGCGCGGCTCCACGGCGCGGCCGAGCTCCCGCTCCACGTTGTGCTCGATGGGCAGACCGTGGCAGTCCCACCCCGGCACGAAGGGCGCGTCATAGCCGGCCAGCAGCCTCGACTTGACCACGATGTCCTTGAGGATCTTGTTGACCGCGTGGCCCAGGTGGATGGCGCCGTTGGCGTAGGGGGGGCCGTCGTGGAGAATGAACCGCGGCCGCTCCCGGCGGCTTGCACGCACCAGGGCGTACAGATCGATGGCCCGCCAGTGGGCGAGGATCTCCGGCTCGCGCCGCGGCAGGTCGGCCTTCATCGGAAAAGCGGTGCGCGGAAGGTTCAGGGTCGCCTTGTAGTCGGGCGTCGTCTCGCTCATGCTCCACCGTCGTCTGCCGTGCCCGGCGAGCCGCGCCGGGCGAAAAATGCGCGCGCCGCGCGCACGTCGCTTTCAATCTGGGCGGCGAGCCGCTCGAGGTCGGGGAAGCGGGCCTCGTCCCTGAGGCGGGCGAGGAACTCCACCCACAGCCGCTTGCCGTACAGATCCCCCTGCCAGTCGAGCAGGTGCACCTCCAGGATGGGCCGGTCGCTGCCGCCGAGGGTGGGGCGGACCCCCACGTTGGCCACGGCCGGGAAGCGCCTGCCCTCCACCACCGCTTCCACCACGAACACCCCCGAAAGGGGAGCCCGCTGCCGCTTCAGGTTGACGTTGGCGGTGGGCACGCCGAGCCGCCTGCCGAGGGCCTCGCCGCGCATCACCCGCCCCCCGATCCCGTAGCGGCGCCCCAGGAGCGCGGCGGCCAGGTCGAAGTCGCCGGCCTCCAGCGCCTCCCGCACCCAGGTGCTGCTGATCCGCCGCCCCTGGTGGTAGACGGTGGGGGTGTCGAGCACCTCGAACCCCCAGCGCGCCGCCGCGGCCCGCAACAGGGCGGCGTTGCCGCTGCCGCTGCGCCCGAAGCGGAAGTCGTCCCCCACCACCAGACTGCGCACCCCGAGTCCCGCCACCAGCACCTCCTCGATGAAGGTCTCGGGGTTCATGGAGCGCAGCCGCTCGTTGAACGGCAGGCAGAGCACCCGGTCGATGCCGAGGCGGTCCAGGGCCTCCACCTTTTCCCGCAGGCGCATCAGCTTGGCGGGCGCGCGCGGCCCGAGGAAATACTCCCGGGGATGGGGCTCGAAGATGATCGCACAGGCCGGCACGCCCAGGTGCGAAGCCCGCTCTCGCACCCGCGCCAGGATCGCCTGGTGGCCGCGGTGGACGCCGTCGAAGGTGCCGATGGTGGCGGCGACCCCCTCGCCCGGCGGTGGCAGATTGTGCAAGCCGCGGATGAAGGTGATTGCCACCGATCCTTCGCACCCCAATCAAAAGCGGCCAGTATACACGAGCGCTCAGTGCCCACCGGAGCCCCCGCGGCGCAGGTCGGCCGGGCGCATCCCCAACGCCGCCAGCACCGCCCCGTAGAGGGCGACACCCGCCACACAGAGCGCGGCGAGGCGGACGACGCGCTCGACGGCCCCCCATTGATACCAGCTGGCAGCTTCTCCCCGGAAGGCCAGGAGCAGCCCCCCCAGGGCCAGGTTGGCCAGGGCGAGGCGCAGCCAATAGCGCCCTCTGCCCGGTGCCCGCGCCAGCAGTCCTTGCCCTTTCAGGCGCCCGTAGAGCAAGCCCGCATTGAGCGCCGCCGCCAGGGAAGTGGCCAGGGCGAGCCCAGCGTGGCCCACCTGCCAGAGGAGGTGCAGCGGCACCACGAAGGCGACGTTGAGCACCATGTTGGCGACCATGGCGACGACGCCGATGGTCACCGGGGTTTTGAGATCCTGGCGGGCGTAGAACCCGGGGGCCAACACCTTGATCGCCATGAAGCTCGCCAGCCCCAAGGCATAGGCGCGCAGGCTCCAGGCGGACATCTCCACGTCGCGGCGGGTGATCTCCACGCCGTCGTGGAACAGGGTGGCGAGGATCGGCTCGGCGAGCAGCACCAGGGCCAGGGCGGCGGGCAGGGCGACGAGCAGGATCAGGCGCATCGCCCAGGAGACCGTGCGCGCGAAGTCGGCCGCCGCGTTGCGGGCGTGCTGGCGGGACAGGCTGGGCAGGATCACCGTACCGAGGGCGACGCCGATCACTCCTAGGGGCAGCTCGGCGATGCGGTCCGAATAGTACAACCAAGAGACGCTGCCCGCCGGCAGGAACGAGGCGATGACGGTGTCGAAGAGCAGGTTCACCTGGCTCACCGAGACGCCGAACAGGGCGGGCGCCATCAGGGTGAGGATCCGCCGCACGCCGGGGTGGCGCCAATCGAGGCGGGGCCTCGGCAACAGGTCGAGGCGGGCGAGGAAGGGCAGTTGAAAGCAGAACTGGACCGCCCCGGCGCAGAACACGCCCACCGCCAGCGCCCAAGCGGGCTCGGCCAGGTGGGCGAGACCGAGGAGCGCGGCGGCGATCAGGCAGAGGTTGAGCCACACCGGCGTGAACGCGGGGACCACGAAGCGGTCGTAGCTGTTGAGGATCGCACCGGCGAAGCCGGCCAGGGAGATGAACCACAGGTAGGGAAAGGTCCAGCGCAGCATGCCCGAGAGCGCCTCGTGGCGCGCGGGGTCGGCGGCAAAGCCCGGGGCGAAGGCGAGCGCCACCAGGGGGGCGGCCACCACCACCGCCGCGGTCAGCGCCGAGAGCACCGCCCCGAGCGCCCCGGCCACCCGGTCGATCAACTCGCGCACCGCCGCCTGTCCGCCCCGCTCCCGCCACTCCGCCAGCACCGGCACGAAGGCCTGGTTGAAGGCTCCCTCGGCGAACAGGCGGCGCAGGAAATTGGGAATGCGGAAGGCGATGAAAAAGGCGTCCGCGAGGGCGTCCGCGCCGATCACCCGGGCCAGCACCACGTCGCGCACCAGCCCCAGGACGCGCGACAGCAGGGTGGTGGCGCCCACCAGCGCCCCGGCGCGCAGCAGGCCGCCGGAGGACTGTCCCTTCGCGCTCTCGGCCACCGTTCTTCGAGCCTTGTCGCCGTGGGGGGCGGAGCCGGCGATGGTACAATGCCGCCCCGCCGCGGGAAATCCCCGCGGCCGGCCAGCGCCAGGAGTCCACGTGGAACCACTGCACGGCACCACCATCCTCTGCGTCCGCCGCCACGGCCGCGTGGCGATCGGTGGCGACGGCCAAGTGAGCCTGGGTGCGACGGTGCTCAAGGGCAACGCCCGCAAGGTGCGCCGCCTCCACCACGGCCGGGTGGTGGCGGGCTTTGCCGGGGGCACCGCCGACGCCTTCACCCTCTTCGAGCGGTTCGAGGCCAAGCTGGAGCAATACGGCGGCCACCTGACCCGCGCCGCGGTGGAATTGGCCAAGGATTGGCGCACCGACCGGATCCTGCGCCGCCTCGAGGCCCTCCTCGCGGTGGCCGACGACACCGCGACCCTGGTGGTGACCGGTAACGGCGACGTGATCGAGCCCGAAGGGGATCTCATCGCCATCGGCTCGGGCGGCCCCTACGCCCAGGCGGCGGCGCGCGCCCTCCTGGAAAACACCGAGCTGCCGGCGCGGGTTATCGTCGAAAAGGCCCTCGCCATCGCCGCCGACATCTGCGTCTACACCAACCACCACGTCACCATCGAAGAACTCGGCGGCGACTGAGCCGCAGTCAAACCCCAGGGAGTGGCCATGTCCGTCCCCATGACGCCCCGCGAGATCGTCCACGAACTCGACCGCCACATCGTCGGCCAGGAAGAGGCCAAAAAGGCCGTGGCCATCGCCCTGCGCAACCGCTGGCGGCGGCTGCAGCTGGATTCCGCTCTGCGCGCCGAGGTGACGCCGAAAAACATCCTCATGATCGGCCCCACCGGGGTGGGCAAGACCGAGATCGCCCGGCGCCTCGCCCGCCTCGCCAACGCCCCCTTCATCAAGGTGGAAGCCACCAAGTTCACCGAGGTGGGCTACGTGGGGCGAGACGTGGAGGCAATTGTCCGCGACCTGGTGGAATCGGCGGTGAAGATGGTCAGGGAGCAGGAGTTCGCCCGCGTCCGGGACCGCGCCCGGGAGGCCGCCGAAGAGCGCATCCTCGACATCCTGCTGCCGCCGCCGCGGGACGGCGGCGCCCGGGACGGCGCCGCTCGCCAGGCGTTTCGCAAGAAACTGCGGGAGGGAGCGCTGGACGACCGGGAGATCGAGATCCAGGTGGCGGCCCTGCCCGGCGGGGTGGAGATCATGGCGCCGCCGGGCTTGGAGGAGATGACCCAGCAGCTCAAAGAGCTGTTCGGCAGCCTGAGCCGCGGCCGCACCCGGCCCCGCCGCACCACGGTGGCCAACGCCCTGAAGCTGCTGGCCGACGAAGAGGCGGCCAAGCTGGTGGACGAGGAGGAGATCCGCGCCCGCGCCCTGGAGGCCACGGAACAGAACGGCATCGTCTTCATCGACGAGATCGACAAGGTGGCCCGCCGCGGCGAGGTGGCCGGCGCCGACGTGTCCCGGGAGGGGGTCCAGCGGGACCTCCTGCCCCTCATCGAAGGCTGCGCGGTGAGCACCAAGTACGGGGTGGTGCGCACCGACCACATCCTCTTCATCGCCTCGGGGGCCTTCCACCTGGCCAAGCCCTCGGACCTCATCCCCGAGCTCCAGGGCCGGCTGCCCATCCGGGTGGAGCTCAAACCCCTGTCGGCCGACGACTTCGAGCGGATCCTCACCGAGCCCACCGCCTCCCTCACCGCCCAGTACCGCGCCCTGCTCGCCACCGAAGGCCTCGAGGTGGAGTTCACCCGCGACGGCGTGCGGCGCATCGCCGAGTTGGCCCACGCGGTCAACGAGCGCACCGAGAACATCGGCGCCCGGCGCCTCCACACGCTGATGGAACGACTCCTCGAAGAGGTCTCCTTCGACGCCGCGGATCTGGCGGCGCGGGGCGAGAAAATCGTCGTCGACCGCGCCTTCGTTGACGAGCGGCTGGGGAACCTGGCCGCCGACGAAGACCTCTCCCGCTATATCCTCTGAGGAGGAAAAGCGTGGTCCCCAAGCGGCTGCGGCTGTTGCGCAAGAGCGGCGAGCTGGAGATCGAATTCCCCGACCGCCCCCCCTGCCGGCTGAGCGCCGAATTCCTGCGCGTCCACTCGCCGAGCGCCGAGGTGCGCGGCCACGGCGCTGGTGAAGCGGTCCTGGTGCACGGCAAGCGCGGCGTGCGCATCCGCGACATCGAGCGCTGTGGCCGTTACGGCGTGCGCCTGCTCTTCGACGACGGCCACGGCAGCGGCATCTATTCCTGGGACTACCTGGCCGAACTCTGCGCCAACCGCGAGCGGCTCTGGGACGCCTACCTCGCCCGCCTGGCGGCCGCCGGGCGAAGCCGCGACCCGGAGGTGCAGGTGGTGAAGATCCTCGATCCCCGCCAGGGGCGAAGCGACTAGACGAGCCCGTAGAAGTGGCCCAGCCACCAGCTGAACAGGCCGAGTGCCGACACCACCACCCACAACCAGAAAAGGAGCAACCAGGGCCGAAACGGCTTGCGCTCCACCCGGTGGACGGGGGAGGCGAGATATTCTTCCACCCGCTTGAGGTCTTCCTCGCTCAAGCGGCTGTGTCGCGCTTGCCTGGCCATGGCGGAGAGTCTAGCGCGCCCTCGGGAACGCGCCAAGGCGCCCGCCTCCCGGCGCGGCCAGGCGTGGGCCGCCGCGGCGCGCCCGGTGGTGACCCGGGTTCCGCTCCGCTCCCCGGATTCCGCTTCGCTCCATCCAGGCTACGGGGTTCCCTCTAGGGGGCTGCCGAAGATCCGCCGCTGGATCCGCCTCCCCCCACTTCCTCCGGCAAGCGCAGGTGCGCCGCCGCCGCGCGAAAGTCGCCCCCGGGGAGATGGGGCAAGAGCCCGAGACAGGGAGCCTCGAGCCAGCGCTCCAAGGTGGCCACGTTTTCCCGGCGGCGGGCCATGGGCTCGGGCCCGACGTCGTTGCCCACCCAACCGGCGAGGGGCAGGCCGTCGCGGCGGATCGCCTCCGCGCTCAGCAGGGCGTGGTTCAGGACAGCCGAGCCGCAGTGCCACCACCAGGATCACCGGCCAGCCGAGGGCGACGGCGAAGTCGGCGAGGGTCTGCCGCTCGTTCAGCGGCACCCGCCACCCCCCCGCCCCCTCCACCAGCACCAGGTCGGCGGGCGCGGCGAGCAGCGGCGCGATGCCGGTGAGGAGCTTGGCCACCGAGAGATCCAGGCCTACCGCGGCGGCGGCCACGTGAGGGGCCACGGGCTCCGGCAGGCAGATGGGGTTGACCAGTTCCAGGGGCAGCTCGCCTCCCTGCGCCTCCCACAGCAGCCTAGCGTCTTCGTTGACCGGCCGCCCGCTCCCACCGCTCGCCCCCGCCGCCAGCGGCTTGGCGGCCAGGGCGCGCAGGCCCCGCCGGCGGGCCCGCCAGACGAGTGCGGCGGCGACCAGGGTCTTGCCCACCTCGGTGTCGGTGCCGGTGACGAAGAACCGTCCGCCCCTCAGGGATAGGCCCTCTCGGTCCATGCCCACACCTCCAGGATCTGCCAGTCTGCCGGCAAGCCCCCGGGCTCCCGGTGGGCCTCGTAGGCGGCGGCGACGGCTTCGAGCCGGCGCCGGCCGGTGAGCCCCGATGGGCGACCGGCGTTGCGGTTGGTGGCACCCAGATCCCGCAGCTCCCGCGCCAGGGCGGCGAAGTCCGGGTAGTGGCGCACCCGGGTGTGCGCGCGGACCTCGACGCCGTCGAAACCGGCCCGGCGGAGGCCCTCCGCCCACTCGGCGGCGGCGGGGAAGCGGTTGACGTGGACGTGGGCGTCCACCCGCCGCCAGGCTTCCCGCAGCTGCCAGAGGGTATCCGGCCCCAGGGTGGTGAAGGCAAGCAGGCCACCCGGCCGCAGGGCGCGGCGGATCTCGGCAGACAGGGGCCCGCGCGGGTCGCACCACTGGAAGGCCAGGTTGGAGACGGCGAGGTCCACACTGGCGTCCGCCAGTGGCAGCGCCTCCGCATCCCCCACCAGCCAGGCGATCTCCCGGCCGTGGCGATGCGCCGCCGCTTGGGCCATGGGGAAGGCGAGGTCGAGGCCGAGTACCCGCGCCCTGGGAAAGCGCGCGGCGAGCGCCGCCGCCAGCTGGCCGGTGCCGCACCCCAGATCGACCGCGGCGGCCGGATCGAGCTCCCGGGGCAGTTGCTCGAGCAGGGCGGCGCCCACCTCGCGGTGGAGGACCGCGGCCGCGTCATAGCGGTCCGCGGCGCGGCCGAAGGCGCGCGCGATCCAAGCCTTGGGCGGCGGGCGCTCGGGCTCGGGGGCGGCGAGAAACGCCCGCAGCCGCCGCGCCAGGCCGGCGGGATCGGCGAGCGGCAGGGCGTGTCCCCGGCCGGGCAGCAGGGCGCAGCGGGCGCGCGGGGCGAGGCGCGCCAGGGCCGCCGCGGCCTCTGCTGGCACCAGGCGATCGCCCGCGCCGAACAGGTGCAGCGACGGCTGCGCGAGGGCGGCGAGCTCAGCGCGATTGTCCAGTTCGGCGAGCCAGTCGAGGGCCTCGAGCCATTCCCGGTGCGGGGCGGGCGACAGGGCGGCCAGCCGTCGTCCGAGCTCCACCTCGGCGGTATCCCCCAGTGCCTGGAGGGCGCAGAAGCGGCGCTGGCCGGCGGCGGGATCGGCGGCAAAGTCGGCGCGGAAGCGGGCGAAGGTGCGGCGATCGAGCCCGGGCCAATCGTCCTCGGCCAGGAAGCGGGCGTTGGCGGCCAGCGTCACCACCCGCCCCACCCGTTCGGGATGGCGCGCCGCGAGCCGCACGGCCAGCATCCCCCCCAGGGACCAACCGAGCAGGTGGGCGCGCGCGGGCAGCCGCGCGGCGAGGTTCTCCAGGGCGGCCTCGAGCCCGCCTCGCCAATGGGGCTCGAGGATCTCCACCGGGAGGAACGCCCCCAGCGCCTCCACCAGCGGCGCCAGAACGCGCCCGTCGCTGCCCCACCCGGGGATGAGCACCAACGGAATGGCAGCGGCGGCGCCCTCCACCGCCCGCGGAGCGGTCCAGGCGGTCATGTCTCCTCCTCGCCGGGCACCGCGTCGAGAGCCGCGCCCAGGGCTTCCAGCAAGCGGTCCACGTCCTCCTCCCGGTGGGCCGCGCTCAGGGCGATGCGCAGCCGGGCGGTGCCGCGGGGCACCGTGGGCGGGCGGATGGCGCCCACCAGGATGCCGGCCGCGCGCAGCCGCTCGGCCACCGCCAGGCAGCGCGCTTCCCCGCCCAGGAGCACCGGCTGGATGGGGGTGGTGGAGTCGGCCAAGGGCACGCCCTGTTGAGCCGCGCCCTGCCGAAAGCGCGCCACCAGGGCAGAGAGCCGCTCCCGGCGCCAGCCTTCGGCGGCGGCGATGGCCAGCGCCGCGCGGCTGGCGGCCGCCAGGGCGGGCGGATGGGCGGTGGTGTAGACGTAGGGCCGCGAAAACTGGATCAGGTAGTCGACGAGCTCGGCGCTGCCCGCCACGAAGGCCCCCGCGGTGCCGAAGGCCTTGCCCAGGGTGCCCACCAGCACCGGAACGCTGGCGGCGTCGAGGGCGAAGTGCTCCACCACCCCGCGCCCCGTTCGCCCCAAGACGCCGAGGCCGTGGGCGTCGTCCACCACCAGCACAGCGCCCTGCTGTCGCGCAACCCGCGCGAGTTCCGGCAGCGGCGCCAGGTCGCCGTCCATGCTGAAGACCCCGTCGGTGACCAGCAGCTTCGCCCCCCCCCGGCCTGCGAGCAGGCGGCCGGCGGCGGCCGCATCCCGGTGGGGATAGCGGCGCAGCCGCGCCCGCGCGAGGAGGGCCCCATCCAGCAGGGAGGCGTGGTTGAGGCGATCCTCCACCACCAGGTCGCCCGCTCCGGCCAGGGCGGCGATGACGCCCAGATTGGCCTGGAACCCCGAGGAATAGAGGAGCGCGCGCTCCCGGCCGGTGAAGGCGGCCAGCGCCTCCTCCAGCGCCTGGTGTTCGCGGTGGTGGCCGGCGATCAGGTGAGAGGCACCGGCGCCCACCCCGACGCGGCGCGCCGCCTCGGCCAGCGCCGCCGCCAGGCGACCGTCGGCGGCAAGGCCCAGGTAGTCGTTGCTGGCAAAGGAGAGATAGGTCCGGTCGCCCAGCCGCAGCCGCACCCCCTGGGCGCCGTCCACCACCCAGCGGCTCCGCTCGAGTCCGGCCGCCCGGTGCCGCCGCAGGCGCTCGACGAGCGGCGCCGGCAGCGTCGCGCTCATGGTGCGGCGCGGGCCGGCGCGTAGTGGCGCACCGCGTCCTCCGCGGCCGCCACCGGCTTCAGGCCGAGGCGGCGGAAGAGTCGGCGGTCGCGCTCGGCCGCCGGGTTGGCGGTGGTGAGGAGCCGCTCGCAGTAGAAAATCGAGTTGGCGCCGGCGAGGAAGGCGAGCGCTTGCAACTCGTCGCTCATCTGCTCGCGGCCCGCGGAGAGGCGAACCCAGGAAGCGGGCATCATGATCCGGGCGGCGGCGATCACCCGCACGAAGTCGAAGGGGTCCACGGGGGGCGCCTCCTCGAGGGGCGTGCCGGGCACCCGCACCAGCAGGTTGATGGGCACCGATTCGGGATGCTGGGGGAGATTGGCCAGGGCCACCAGCAAGCCGGCGCGATCCTCGGGGGCTTCGCCCATGCCCACGATCCCGCCGGCGCACACCTTGATGCCGGCCCGGCGCACCGCCTCGAGGGTGGCCAGACGGTCGGCGAAGGTGCGGGTGGTGATGATCTGGCCGTAGTACTCGGGCGAGGTGTCCAGGTTGTGGTTGTAGTAGTCGAGGCCCGCGGCGGCGAGCTCCCGGGCCTGCTCTTCGCTCAGCATGCCCAGGGTCATGCAGGTCTCGAGGCCCAGCGCCTTGACCTCCCGCACCATGGCAACGAGCCGTGGCATGTCCTTGGGTCGCGGACTGCGCCAGGCGGCGCCCATGCAAAACCGCGTCGCGCCCGCCTCCCGCGCCCGCCGCGCCTCGGCCACCACCGCCTCCAGGTCGAGGAGCGGCTCGCGCGCCAACCCCGTGTCGTAGTGGGCGCTCTGGGGACAGTACTTGCAGTCCTCGGGACAGGCACCGGTCTTGATCGACAGGAGGGTGGAGAGCTGCACCTCGGTGGGGTCGAAGTGCTGGCGGTGGACCTCCTGGGCGCGGAACAGCAGTTCGGGCAATGGGCTGGCGAGGAGGGCGAGGGCCTCCTCCCGGGTCCAATCGTGGCGGGTGGCGGGCATGGCGTCCTCTGGTCGACGGCGGCGTTCGGGCGCACAATCTACGAAGCCCGCGCCTGCCCGTCAACCTGGGAGGCGCGGGCAGGTTGACGGAAAGTGGTCGGGCGATGGGACTCGCGGCGCTCCTCTTCCCCCTGCGCTGTGTGCGCTGCGGCGCGGACGCCGCCGAGCTGCCCCTCTGTCCGCCCTGCGCCGCCGAGTTGCCCCACCTGGAAAGCGCCTGCCCGCGCTGCGCCGAGCCCCTCCCCAGGACCGGCGTCTGCGGGCGCTGCCTGGCCGAGCCGCCCCCTTTCGTCCGGGTGCTCGCGCCCTTTCTCCTCGCAGCCCCCGTGGCCGACTGGATCCTCGGCCTCAAGGAAGGGGGCCAGCTCCACCTGGGCGCGCTCCTGGGAGGTCTGCTCGCCCGCCACGTCGATCGCTGCGGAACGGCGGTGGACGCCCTCGTCCCCGTGCCCCTCCACTGGCGGCGCCGCCTGCGGCGCGGCTTCAACCAGTCGCTGGAGATCGCCCGCAGCGCCGGCCGCCATCTGGACGTCCCGGTGCGCCCGCGCTGGCTCGCCCGCGTCCGGCCCGGCCCCGACCAGCGCCGGCTGCCCCTCGCCCAGCGCGCCGCGAGCGTGCACCGCGCCTTTCGCGCCTCCGACCGGGTCGCCGGACTGCGCATCGCCCTGGTGGACGACGTGGTGACCACGACGGCCACCGCCCGCGCCGCCACCGCCGCCCTGCTCGCCGCCGGCGCCGCCGCGGTGGAAGTCTGGGCGGTGGCGCGCACCGCCCTGGAAAACGGGCCCTCAGCCGGGAATAATGGGCTTTTCGCGAGGAGAGCGCCGTGGCCGAACCCTGTCTCGCCGACCTCTGGCAAATCCTGACCGATGAGACCCGGCGGCGGGTGGAAGAAGAACCCGCCCTGGCGAGCTTTCTCCACGCCACCATCCTCAACCACCGCGACATGGCGGCGGCCCTCAGCTTCCACCTGGCGAGCAAGCTCGGCTCGGAGGTGATCCCCCCGCTGGTGCTGCGTGAGGTGTTCGACGAGGGTTTCGCCGCCGAACCGGCGATCATCGACGCCGCCCGCTGCGACATCGTCGCCACCCGCCAGCGGGACCCCGGCCTGCCTCGACTACCTCACCCCCTTCCTCTACTACAAGGGCTTCCACGCTCTGGAGGCGCATCGGGTCGCCCACTGGCTCTGGAACCACGGCCGGCGCGCCCTGGCGCTGGTGTTGCAAAACCGGATCAGCACGGTGTTCGGGGTGGACATCCACCCGGCGGCGCGGATCGGCAAGGGGGTGATGCTCGACCACGCCACCGGCATCGTGGTGGGGGAGACGGCGGTGGTGGAGGACTGCGTGTCGCTGATGCAAGGCGTGACCCTGGGCGGCACCGGCAAGGAGAGCGGCGACCGCCACCCCAAGATCCGCCGCGGCGTGCTCCTCGGTCCGGGCGTGAAGGTGCTCGGCAACATCGAGGTGGGGGAGGGGGCAAAGGTGGTGGCGGGCAGCGTGGTGCTCAAACCGGTGCCCCCCCACAGCGTGGTGGCGGGGATCCCCGCCCGCGTGGTGGGCACCACCCGGGAGGCGCCGGCGGAAGCCATGGATCAGGGTCTGTTGGGTTGCGCGGGCGACTGATCAAGCGAAGGGGATCACCTCCCCCAAATCGGCGGCGCCGAAGAGCCTCATGAGCAGCCGGTCGACCCCCAGGGCCACCCCGGAACAGTCGGGCAGCCCGGCGCGCAGGGCCGACAGCAGCTGTTCGTCCACCGGAATCTCCGGTTTTCCGAGCGCGCGCCGGCGGGCGTTGTCGGCGGCGAAACGGGCCGCCTGCTCGGCGGCGTCGGCCAGCTCGTAGTAACCATTGGCGAGCTCCAACCCGTCCCAGTAGAGTTCGAAGCGGCGGGCTACGGTGCGACCCCGGGCGTCCCGCTCCAGGCGGGCGAGGGCCGCCTGGCAGGCGGGGTAGGAGACCACGAAGGCGAGCCCCGCCGGCAGGCGGGGCTCGACGCGCAGGGCAAAGAGCAGCTCCAAAAGGGTGCTGCGTGCCTCCCCCGCCCAGTCGCCGCCGGCCACCTCGGCCGCCGCCGCGGCGAGCAGCGCAAGGGGCGCTCCGTGGGGATCGAGGCCGGTGGCGGCGGCGAAGGCGTCGCCGTAGTCGAGGGTGGTCACGGGGATGGCGCGGCCGGCGAGCCGCTCCACCAGCTCCACCACCTCGGCCATCAGCGCCTCCTCCTGCCAGCCCGGGCGGTACCACTCGAGGAGGGTGAACTCCCGGCGGTGGCGCGCCCCGTGCTCGCCGCCGCGGAATGCGCGGGTGAGGGCGTAGACCGGGCCCACCCCTTGGGCGAGCAGGCGCTTGAGGTAGTGCTCCGGCGAGGTCTGGAGGTAGAGGGTCGCGCCGTCCACCTCCACGGCGATGGGCTCCAGGGCCGGATCGGTGGCGGCCGCCTCGCCGAGGAGGGGCACGTCCACCTCGAGCACCCCCCGCTCGGCGAAAAAGGCGCGGATCTGGGCCAATGCCCGCGCCCGCCGCCTCAAGACCTCGCCCGCGGCGCGCGAGCGCCAATCACTCTCTGGCGCGGCCAAGGTACTCGCCGGTGCGGGTGTCGACGCGGATCACGTCTCCCACCTCGACGAACAGGGGCACCTTGACCACCGCGCCGGTGGACAGGGTGGCCGGCTTGCTGCCCCCCTGGGCGGTGTCCCCCCGCACCCCGGGGTCGGTCTCCACCACCTCGAGTTCCACGTGGTTGGGCGGCGTCACCGACAGGGGCTGGCCGTTGAACAGAGTCACGGTGCACAAGTCCTGCTCCCGCAGCCACTGGGCGGCCTCGCCCACCGCCTTGCGGTCCGCCTGGTGCTGCTCGAAGGTGTCCGGCTCCATGAAGTACCAGAACTCGCCGTCGCTGTAGAGGTACTGCATCTCCCGCTCGACCACGTCGGCGGCCTCCAGGCTTTCGCCGGACTTGAAGGTGCGCTCCCAGACCCTGCCGGTGCGCAGGTTGCGCAGCTTCACCCGGTTGAAGGCCTGCCCCTTGCCCGGTTTGACGAATTCGTTTTCGAGGATGGTGCAGGGATCGCCGTCGAGCATCACCTTCAGTCCGGCGCGGAATTCGTTGGTAGAATAGCTGGGCATCGTCTCTCTCTTCGCTCACCGGGGTCGCGCGGGGGCCGCCATGATAGCGCAAAGGGCCGCTGCGGTGCAGACGGCGCCGTGGAAGATCGAGCTGCGCCGCGCGGTGACCGGGGTCGCCGAGCTGTTGCGCCTGCTGGACCTCGACCCCGCCGAACTCGACCCGCCACCCCGTGAGGATCCGCGCTTTCCCTTGCGAGTACCCCTGTCCTACGTGCGCCGCATGCGCCGCGGCGATCCCCGGGACCCCCTGCTCCTCCAGGTGCTGCCCACCGCCGCGGAGCAAGCGGAGATGGCGGGCTTCGTCCCCGACCCCTTGGCCGAACGGTCCCACAACCCACGTCCAGGGGTGATCCACAAGTACCGCGCCCGGGTGCTGCTTCTGGTCACCGGCGCCTGCGCCGTCCACTGCCGCTACTGCTTTCGCCGCCACTTCCCCTACGGCGACAACGCCCTCGCCGGACCCGCCCTGGAGGCGGCGCTGGCCTACCTGGCCGAGGATTCCTCGATCCGGGAAGTGATCCTGAGCGGCGGCGACCCCTTGGCGGCCGCCGACGGCCACCTGGCGCGCCTGCTCGAGGCCCTGGAAGCCATTCCCCACCTGGTGCGCCTGCGCGTCCACACCCGCCTGCCGGTGGTGTTGCCCGCCCGGCTGGACGAGTCCCTGGCCGCGCTCCTCGGCAACACCCGGTTCGCCACCACGGTGGTGCTGCACGCCAACCACCCCAACGAGGTGGACGACGAGCTGGCCCGGGGCGTGCGCCTGCTGCGGGAAACGGGGATCCACGTCCTCAACCAGAGCGTGCTGCTCGCCCGCGTCAACGACGACGCGGCGATTCTCGCCGAGCTCTCCGAGCGGCTGTTCGCCGCCGGCGTCCTCCCCTATTACCTGCACCTGCTCGACCCGGTGGCCGGCGCCCACCATTTCGCGGTGGCCGAAGGGCGAGCGCGCGCCCTCTATCGGGAGCTCCAGGCCGCGCTGCCCGGCTATCTGGTGCCCCGCCTGGTGCGGGAACTGCCCGGGCGGCCCGCCAAGACGCTGATCGCCCCCTGACCGCCCCTCGTGGCGCGGCGGCGCGCGGCGCGGCACAATGGCGAAAAACCCGGGGGAGAGGAAGAGGTGAACGACCCGCGCCGCGACACCGCCTGGTTCAAGGCTCAGCTGGCCGTCGCCGAGCGCGACCGGGAAGCCCTGAGTCTCGGGGAAGCCAACCCCGCCGCCGTGCGCGCACTCCTCGAGTCCCTCCCCCCCGGGGACACCACCGCCCTGGCCCAAACCCTCTACCGGCTGCTGCCGGAGATCGCCTCCCTCAAGGCGAGCCCCGGGCGGGTGCTGGCGCTTCTTGCCGCAGCCCGCCCAGCGGTGAGGCAGGCCGCGCGCCACCTCGGCGCGGATCAGCCGGTCACGCCGGAAGCGGCCCGCCGCTTCTCCCTGGCGGCGGCGCTGCTGCGCCACCTGGCCCGCGGGTACCAGACGGTACTCGCCGCCGCCTGCGACCTGCCCGCCACCGCCCCCACAGTCCTGGCAGAGGCCGCCCGGGGCGCCGCGGCGACGCTCGCCGAGCTGCTCGCGCTCGCTTGGCACAACTACGTCGATCCGCCCCCGGGATGCTGGTTACAGCTCCACGCCACCTACGCCCTGGCGCACCACAAGGGGGTGGAAAAGGCGGTCGCCGAAGGCACGCCCGGCACCCGCTCCGCCCACAGCCACTACCTGGAAGCGCTCCTCGTCGCCGCCGCCGATCCCTACCGCTACCCGCCCCCGGATCTCGAGGCCCTGCGCACCTTCGTGGCGCGCGCCGGCAGCCGCGCCGACTTCCACCCCGAGGAAGGGCTGTTCGTGGTCGACCCCACCGCGGACGAGGGGCCCAACTACCCCTTCCGCCTGCAGCGGCTCGGGGAGCACCAGTTCCACCTGCGCACCCAACGGCTCGCCCGCCATCTCGAACAACAGCTCGCCGCCGGTTCCCTGGAGGTCCTCGACGAGCGGCTCGCCCGCGACCTGATCCGCCGCTGGTCCCAAGAGGTGGCCAAGCGGGAAGCTCCCCTGCCGGACGACTCCCCGGCCACCCTCACCCTGGGGTTGAGCCATATCCACCGCCACCTGAGCCGCAGCCGCAACCTGGAGGAGTTCCTGCGCAAGACCGGACACGGCCGGGATCGGGAGCTGGCCCGGCTGGCCATCGTCGAGGAAGAGCGCGACCACCACGACCTCTTTCTGCGCCGCACCCTGGGGAAGTTTCCCACCGCCGCCGCACCTCCATTGCCAACGCCCGCCGGGCGGCCGCTGCGCCGCTATCCCGCGCGCCGCCTCGAAACCAGCGCCCACGGCGCCCGCTTCGCTTTTCGCGCCCCGGAGGAGACCCTGACGGCGGGCGAGATCGTGCTGGTGGAGCCCCAACCCGGCCCCCATTGGCAGCTGGGTTTGGTGCGCTGGAACCGCATCACGCGCTCCCTGGAGCGCATCCTGGGGGTGGAATACCTGGCGGAATTCGCCGTCCCCGTCGCCATCGTCCGGGGATCGGGGGACCGCGACGAACCCCTCTTCCCCGCCCTCCTCTTCGCCCACGGCCGCGGCAGGCGGGTGGTGTTGCCCTCCCTCGCCTTCCACCCCCACGAGCCGGTGATCCTGATCGACGCCTCCGGCCGCAGGCCTGCCCAGCTGGGCGCCCGGGTCGAGGCCACCTTCCACGTCTCGGTGTTCGAGCTCCACGAGTCGCCCGCCGGGTAAGCCCGGCCGGACCGCTATAATCCGACCGGTCGCAACGCGCGGGAGAGAGGACAATGGAAGGCGCACCACGGCGAGGGATCGACCTGCTCCTCGTGCTCGACGACCCGGAAGAAGCCAACCGCCTGGCGAGTCTGCTCGGCAACCACGGCTTCGAAGTGCTGCCGCGCCAGGCCGCCAATGCCGAGGAGCTGGCTCGCCAGGTGCGAGCGCGCAACTGGGATCTGCTGATCGCCCGCTATGGGGGCGTGGTGCCGCCGGCGGGCGTTCTCCACCAGGTGCGGCGCGCCAACAAGGACATCCCCGTGCTCTTTCTGCTCGAGGCACCGGACCCCGACCAGCGGGCGGACGCCCTGCGCCTCGGCGCGGAAGACGCGGTGCCGGCGGATGCGGAAAAGCTCCTCATCCAGGTGGTGCGCCGGGCGCTCGCCAACTTGGAACAGCGCCGCCGCCTGCGCTACTGGCAGCGCCGCTTCGCCGAATCGGAAAGCCGCCTGGAGCAGCTCCTGATGAGCTCCCGGGCCCCCATCGCCCTCGTCCAGGACGGCACCTACGTGCTGGTCAACGAGCCCTACGCCCGCCTGTTCGGCCACCATCATCCCGACGAGATGACCCTCACCCCGGTCATCGACACCATCGCGCCCGCCAGCCAAGGGCGCCTGCGCCCCTGGCTCAAGCCCCTCGACCCCGAGAACGCCTTCGACCAGGAAACCCTTTCCTTCACCGCCCTCTCCTCCCAAGGCGAGGAGCTACCCGTCCACGCCACCCTGGCGCAGGTGGACTACCGGGGCGAGCCCGCCCTGCAGATCACCCTCCGCGAGCCGCCCTCGGCGCGGCGGGAGGCCGAGGGGCCGGCCGACGTCTCCGAGGTGCGCACCCGCGAGCTCGTCGAGGAGCTCAACGCCCTCATCCGCCGCGCCGCCCGCAGCGGCGAGGACGCCCTGCTCCTCTACCTGGCGGTGGACCGCTTCGAGGCCCTCCAGGGGGAGCTCGGCCTCGAGGTCACCGAGGCCGGCGTGGCCGAGCTCGCCCGCTACCTGGACGCCCACCTCGGCGAGCGGCTCCTGTTCGGGCGGCTGGGGGAGGAGACCTTCGTGGCGGCCCTCCCCGGCAACGACGCCGAGGGGGCGGTGGCGCTGGCCGAACGGCTCCGCCAGGGGGTCGCGAGCCAGATCTTCCCCGCCGGCCAGGCGAGCTTCACGTGCACCCTGAGCATCGCCATCACTCCCCTGGGCGAGACCACCGCCACCGCCGACGAGGCCCTCGCCAGCTGCCGCAAGCTCGCGGCCGAACTGGCCCGCGGCGGCGGCAACGCGGTCCGCTTCCACGAGCCGGTGGTGGAACTGCGCGAGGGCCAGCTGGACGACGAAGAGCTGGTCCGCATCGGGCGACTGCTCTTGAAAAAAGATCTGGTCCAGGTCCACTTCCAGCCCCTGGTGGCGCTGCGCGGCGAGGCGCGCCCCTGGTACGAAGTGCAGATGGCCCTTCCCGCCGAGGCCTTCGCCGAGGGGGAGATCCCCCAGGACTTCGTGGCCCGGATCTTCCGCACCCCCGTGGGCCGGGAGCTGGACCAGAAGGTATTGGAGCGCGCCGCGGCGAGCCTCGCGGCGCGCAAGGAGGAAGTCCCCGACCTGCGCCTGGCGGTCCACCTCTGCCACGCCTCGGTGGCCGACCCCACCCTCCCCGAGCAGCTCGCGCGCACCCTCGAGCGCTTTTCCCTGAAGCCCGCCGACTTCGTCTTCCAGCTGCGCGAGTACGAAATCGTCCACCACCTGGGATCCGCCGCCCACCTCCTCGCCGAACTGCAAAAGCTCGGCGCCGAGCGAGCTCTCACCCACTTCGGACTCGCCGTCCAGCCCACCGCCACCCTGGGGCGGATCGCGGTGGACTACGTGAAGGTGGCCGGCAGCCTGGTGGACAAGGCGCAGCGGGACAAGGAAGCGCTGGAGGAACTCAAGGCGCTGATCGCCGAAGTGAAGCGCCTGGGCCTGCGGGTGGTGGTGCCCCACATCGAATCGGCCACCGTCATCCCGGCGCTGTGGCAGGTGGGCGCGGACTACCTCCAGGGATACTACTTCCAGCCCCCCGCCCCGGAGATGGCTTTCGATTTCAGCGAGGAGTGACCAACTCGCCGTCGGCGTCGCGGTCGCGGATCCCCATCAGGTAGAGCACGCCGTCCAGGCCGATGGTGGAGATCGCCTGCTTGGCCGAGGCCCGCACCAGCGGTTTGGCGCGGAAGGCGATGCCGAGGCCGGCGATGCTGAGCATCGGCAGGTCGTTGGCGCCGTCGCCCACCGCCACCGTCTGCTCCAGGCGGATCCCCTCCCGCTCTGCCAACTTCTGCAAGAGCTCCGCCTTGCGCGGGCCGTCCACCACCTCCCCCACCACCCGGCCGGTGAGCCGCCCGCCGGCGATGTCGAGGTGGTTGGCGTAGAGGTAGTCGATGCCCAGCCGGCGTTGGATTTCCCGGCCGAAGTAGTCGAACCCCCCGGAGAGAATGGCGGTCTTGTAGCCGAGCCGGCGCAGGGTGGCGAGCAGTTTCTCGGCGCCCTCGGTGAGCCGCAGGCGCCGGGCCACCACCTCCAGGGCCGCCTCCGGGAGGCCGGCCAGCAGCGCCAGGCGGCGGGCGAAGCTTTCCCGAAAGTCGAGCTCGCCGCGCATGGCCGCCTCGGTGATCCGCGCCACCTCTTCCCCCTTGCCCGCCTCTCGCGCCAGCTCGTCGATCACCTCCTGCTCGATGAGGGTTGAGTCCATGTCGAAGGCCACCAGCCGCCGGTGGCGGCGGAAAATGTCGTCCTCCTGGCAGGCCAGGTCGACCCCCAGCTCGGCCGCGAGCTCCAGCAGGCGGGCGCGGAAGGCGGCCGCGTCCAGGGGCGCACCGCGCACCGAGAACTCCACGCAGGCCTTGCTGCGCCGGTCGATCCGATCGAGGGGGATGCGGCCCGACAGGCGGGAGATGGTGTCGATGGTCAGCCCCCCTTCCGCCGCCACCGCGGCCACCCGGGCGATGTGCTCGGCGGCGATGCGCGGCGCCAGGAGGGTGACGATGTGGCGCGGCCGGCCCTGCTGTTCCACCCAGTGCTGGTAACGCTCGGGGGCGACCGGCTGGATGCGCGCCTGCAGGCCCAGGCGGTGGACTTCCGAAAGCACCTCTTCCAAGGCGGCAGCACAGACCCTGCCCTCCTCCACGGCCGCCAGGATGCCGAGATTGAGGGTGTCGTGGATGACCGCCTGGCCGATGTCCAGTATAAGCGCCCCGTGGCGGGCGAGCACCTCGGCCACGGTCGAGGTGACGCCGGGGCGGTCCTCCCCGATCACGTTGACGAGGACGATGGATTTCACGGGGCGTGCGGCGCGGCCGGAAACGAGGGTCGCCATTATAGGGGAGCGGCTGCTAAGATAGCAGCGCCCCGCCCGCCCGCGGTTTCGATGTCCGGTTCCCTGCCCCGCCGCCTCGCCCGCAACCTCGCCGGCGCCCTGGTCGCCCTGGCGGCGCTCGCAGCCGTCCTCCTGCACTTGGCGGTCGAACGCCAAGTGGAACTGGAGCTGGCGATGGTGGGGCCGGCCCTCGCCGCCCAGGCGGCGCGCAGCCTCGAAGGCCCGCTGCTGGCGCGCGACCTCCTGAGCGCCCAGGTAACCCTGGACGCCCTCCTCGCCGACGCCCCCCTGGTGGCCCGTGCGACCCTCTACTCGAGCGCCAACGAGATCCTCGCCCAGGCCCAACGCCCGGCCGCCGCCGACGGCGCCCTCGCGCCCTTCGCGGCGCCGGTGCGGCTCAAGGACGACCTGATCGGGGAGTTGCGCCTGGAGCTGGACCGGGCGCGGGCGGCCGAGCGCCTGCGGCTTCCCCTGCTGATCGTCCTCGCCCTGTGGCTCGTCGCCGCCGGTGCCCTGGGGGCGCTCTGGTTCGCGCGGGAGCGCAACCGCGCCGCGCGCCTATCCGCTCTGGCGGCGGGGCTGGGCGCCAGCCCCGGCGGCGACCCCCTGGCGCAGCTGGAGCGGGCCCTCGCCCCCTTCGCCGCCGAGGAAGCGGGAGGCGACGAGCGGGCCTTCCTGGCGGTGGACATCCCCGGCCTGCCCAAGTGGCGCGCCCAGCTGGAGGCGCAGCTGCTGCACCAGCTGCTCGCCGCCCTGGACGGCCTCCTCGACGACCACCTGCGCTTCTTCCGAGGCCGGCGCCTGGGCGCGCGCCGCACCGCTTTGCTCCTCGCCTTCGAAGGAGGGACGGGCGCGCCGGCGGGGCGCGCCCTGGACTGCGCCCTGGCCCTCGCCCAGACGGCTCGGGAGCAAGTGGGAACCCCCGGCTTTCCCTTCGAGCTCCGCTTCGCCCTGGCCGTGCGCCGCTCCGCGCCGCCCGCCACCCCCCTGGAGGCCGATCTGGAGCGGGACCGCGCCGCCGAGCGCCTCTTGGAGCTCACCCCCCTGGCCGGCCCCTGGGAGACCGTGGTCGACGGGGCGGAGCTCGTGGCCGACCGCGACCTGGCCGACTGCCAGGCGGAATTCCTCGCCGCCGCCGGCGTCTGGCAGGTGCGCCACGCCACCGCCGCCCGCGCCGAGCGGCTCGCCGGCTGCATCGCCACCCTCCGCCGCGACCGCTGAGCCGTGGCCGCCCTCAACCCCCAACAGCGGGCGGCGGTCCGCTACGTGGACGGGCCGCTCTTGGTGCTCGCCGGGGCGGGCAGCGGCAAGACCCGGGTCATCACCGAGAAGATCGCCTGGCTGGTGCAGGCGTGCGGCTACGCCCCGGAGCGGCTCGCCGCGGTCACCTTCACCAACAAGGCGGCCCGGGAGATGCGCGAGCGGGTGGCGCGCCTGCTGCCGCGGCACCGCACCGCCGGCCTGCGGATCTCGACCTTTCACCGCCTCGGCCTGGAGATCCTGCGCGCCGAGTGCCAGCGCCTGGGGCTCGGCGCCAACTTCACCCTCCTCGACGGCGAAGACGTGGCCGCCCTGTTGCGGGAGCTGGCGGAAAGCGCGGGAGGAATTTCGGCCGGTCTCGCCCGCGAACGGATCTCCCGCTGGAAAAACGATCGAATCGACCCCGCCGCCGCCGGGGCTGCCGCCCGCGACGAAGGGGAGGCACGCCTCGCCGCCCTCTACGCGCGCTATCGCGAGGCCCTCGCGGCCTACAACGCGGTGGACCTGGACGACCTCATCCTGCTGCCCGCGCAACTCTTCGCCGCCGATCCCGAAGCCCTGGCGCGCTGGCGGGGGCGCATCCGCTACCTGCTGGTGGACGAGTACCAGGACACCAACCTCGCCCAGTACCAGCTGGTGCGCCTGCTGGTGGGCGACCGGGGCGGCCTCACCGCCGTGGGCGACGACGCCCAGTCCATCTACGCCTGGCGCGGCGCCCGGCCGGAAAATCTGGCTCGGCTGCGGCGGGACTTCCCCGACCTCAAGGTGATCGTCCTGGAGCAGAACTACCGCTCGACGGGCCGGATCCTGGCCGCCGCCAACCACCTCATCCGCCAGGATCCCACCGCCTCCCCCAAGCGGCTGTGGAGCGAATTGGGGCCGGGGGATCCGGTGCGGGTGATCCGCACCGCCGACGAGCGGGCCGAGGCGGATCGGGTGGCGACCGAAATCGCCTCGCTGCGCCTCGAGCGGCGGGCGCGCTACGGCGACATCGCGATCCTCTACCGGGGCAACCACCAAGCCCGCCCCCTGGAGTTTGCGCTGCGCAGCCGCGGAATCCCCTATCGCGTCCACGGCGCCACCTCCTTTTTCGAGCGCACCGAGGTCCGGGACCTCCTGGCCTATCTGCGGCTGCTGGCCAATCCCGGCGGACGACGCCGCCTTTCTGCGGGTGGTCAACGTGCCCCGGCGCCAGATCGGCCACGCCACCCTGCTCGCCCTGGCGGCCTACGCCCGGCGGCGTGGACTATCCCTGTTGGCCGCCTGCGGCGAGTTGGGGCTGCGCGAATCCCTGCCCGCCGGCGCCGCCGAGCGGCTGGAGCGCTTTCGGAATCTGCTTTCCACCCTGACCCAGCGCCTGACCCAGGAAGGGCCCTCGGCACTGGACGCCTTGCCGGAGCTCATCGGTTACGACCAGTGGTTGCGGCGGGAAGCGCCCTCCCCCGAGGCGGCGGCGCGCCGCCTGGCCAACGTGGCCTTGCTCCTCAGCCAGGTGGGCGAGCTCCTGGCCACCGGCGAGCCGCTGGCCGGCGCCCTGGCCCGGCTCGCGGTGAGCGATCTGTTGGAGCGGGCGGACGAGGACGGCGGCGATCGCGTCCAGCTGATGACCCTCCACGCCGCCAAGGGGCTCGAATTCCCCCACGTCTTTCTGGTGGGCTTCGAAGAGGAGCTCCTGCCCCACCGGGAAAGCATCGCCGCCGGCGACGTGGGCGAGGAGCGGCGCCTGGCCTACGTGGGCATCACCCGGGCGCAGCGCACCCTGACCCTCACCCTGGCCGAGCGGCGGCAGGCCGGGCGCGCCGCCCTCCCGCGGGCGCCGAGCCGCTTTCTCGCCGATCTGCCGGAAGAGGTGCTCGAGCGGATCGGCTTCGACGGCGGAGCGCCCCAGCGCGCCCGCGCCGCCGGCGAGCGCTCCCTGGCGGCGCTGCGGGCGCTGCTCGACGAAGGAGACGGCTAGCGGCTCCGCTCCACCATGAAATCGACCACCGCGCGGATCTCGTCGTCGCTGCAATCCATGCACAGGCCGCGCGGCGGCATGCCGCGAATCCCCTCGATGGCGTGGCGGTAGAGCACGTCCATTCCCTGGGCGATGCGCTCGGCCCAGGCGGCGGCGTCCCCCAGGCGCGGAGCCCCCGCGGCGCCGGTGGTGTGGCAGGTGGTGCAGCTGCGATCGTAGATCTCCTGCGGGTCCCGCGGTTCGCCGGCGCCGGCGGCGGAGACCGGCGGCGCTTGAGCCACCACTTCGGAGGCGAGCACCACCTCTCCTTCGGGCGCGATGCGGGCGGCCACCTCTTCCTTTTGCTTGTCGGTGAGGGTGACCTCTTCGGGCTCGCCGCCGCAGGCGACCAGTCCCAGGACGAGGACGCCGAGGAGCGCGGGCGGGACCGCGGTCTTGAGGATTGCCATGAGCGTTCTCCGTGGAAAGCTTGCTGGGCCGCTGGGGCGGCGCGATTATAAGCGCCCCCGCCCGAGGGGGCAAAGCCGCCGCCCACCGAGGAGTGCGCCGTGGATTCCCAAGACAAGCTCTTCCTGTCGGCCGACCGCCTCCTGGACGACGCCTTCCAGCTGGGTTTTCGGGTGCTGGCCTCGGGCTATGTCCCGGACCTGGTGATCGCTCTCTGGCGGGGCGGCGCGCCGGTGGGGGTGGCCATCTCGGAGCTCTTTCGCTATCGCGGCCTGGCCCACGACGCCCTACCCCTGGCGACCCGCCACTACGCGGCTCCGGAACAGCCGGCGGGGCGGGTGGAGATCTTCGGCCTCGAGGCGCTCTCGGGGCGGCTCGCGGAGGCGCAGAAAATCCTCGTGGTGGACGACGTGTTCGACACCGGGCTCACCGTCCAGGCGGTGCTCGCCGCCCTCTCAGACGCCGCCGGCAGCGCCCGGCCGGAAATCCGCACCGCCACCTTGTGGTACAAGCCGAGCCGCAACCGCACCGAGCTCGCGCCCGACTACTTCCTGCACCTCACCGAGCGCTGGATCGTCTTCCCCCACGAACTGGAAGGGTTGACGCCCGCCGAGATCCGTGCGGGCAAGCCCGAGCTGCCCGCCCTGCGCGACCTCTAGGAGTTCAGGGTGCGCACCAGCTCCTCGTGGGGACAGGCGATGGCGGCCACGTCGCGGTAACCCATCTCCTGCAGGGTGCAGGCGGCCAGGGCGGCGCGACCGCCGGTGGCGCAGCAGACCAGGATCGGCCGATCCTCCTCCGGCACCAGGCTGGCGATGCGCATCTCGAGAAGGCCGCGGGGCAGGTGGAGCGCCCCCGGCACGGGGCTAGCGGCCACTTCGTCGGGTTCGCGCACGTCGAGCACCACCACCCGCGGATCGGCCTCCCGCCGCCGGCGGGCCTCGGCGGCGTCGATGCAAGGAACGCGCTCCATCGCCCGCCGGACCCAGAATTCCCCCGTACGCAGGGCCATCGCCGCCTCCTTCAGCGCGCCGACTGGGTCAGCAGCTCGGCGAGCCGCCGCTCGTCGGCGTAAAAGCGGCGGATGCCGTCGGCGAGGAGTTCCGTGGCCGCCGCGTCCTCGTTCAGCCGCCAACGGAACTCGCTCTCCGCCAGGTGCTCCCGGGGATCCTCGGGCCGCGCCCGCGCGGGGTCCAAGCGCCGCACCAGAGGGCCCTCATCGGCGGCCAGGGCGGCGAGCAGGGAGGGGGCGATGGTCAGCCGATCGCAGCCCGCCAGCGCCTCGATCTGCCCGGTGGTGCGAAAGCTCGCCCCCATCACCTCGGTGGCGTAGCCGTGTCCCTTGTAGTAGTGGTAGATACGGCGCACCGAGCGCACCCCCGGGTCTTCCTCGGGCGGGAAATCCCGCCCCGACTTTGCCCGGTGCCAGTCGGAGAGGCGGCCGACGAAGGGCGAGATCAGGGTCACCCCGGCATCGGCACAGGCCTGGGCCTGGGGAAAGCTGAACAGCAGCGTCAGGTTGCAGTGGATGCCCCGGCGCTCCAGGGTGGCCGCCGCCCGGATTCCCTCCCAGGTGGCCGCCACCTTGATCAGCACCCGCGAGGAGGGCACGCCGCGCCGCTCGTAGAGAGACACCAGCCGCTCGGCCCGGGCCACGGTGGCGTCCACGTCGAAGGAGCAGCGGGCGCTCACCTCGGTGGAGACCCGCCCGGGGATGTGGCGAGTGATCTCCGCGCCCACCGCCACCGCCAGCTGGTCCAGGGCCAGCTCCAACCAGTCCTCGCCCCCATCGGCTTTGGCCGCCGCCACCGCCTCGGCGAGCCAGGCGCGGCCCTCGGCCTCCTCCTCCACCGCCTTGCGCAACAGGGAGGGATTGGTGGTGGCGTCTTCGGGCCGCCAGCGGCGGATCTCGGCGAGCGCCCCGGTGTCGGCCACCACGGCGGTCATGGCGCGCAACTGGTCGAGCTTGTTCACCGCAGCCTCCTCAAGCGAAAGGATGGCGCAACAAGATGGTATCCCTTCGATCGGGTCCGGTGGAAATGATATCGATGGGACAGCCGGTCAGCTCCTCGAGGCGGCGCACGTAGGCGCGGGCGTTGGCCGGCAGTTCCCCAAGCTCCCGCACACCAGCGGTGGATTCCCGCCAGCCGGGCAGGGTCTCGTACTCGGGCACCACCGCCGCCCAGTCCTCCCAGTGGTGGGGCACCTCCACCGCTCGCCCGGTGCGATCCCGATAGGCCACGCAGATCTTCACTTCCGGCAGGCCGTCGAGGACGTCGAGCTTGGTGAGGCACAGCCCCGAAATGCTGTTGACGCGCACCACCCGCCGCACCGCCACGGCGTCGAACCACCCGCAGCGCCGCCTGCGGCCGGTGGTCGTGCCGAACTCCCGGCCCCGCTCGCCCAGGTGGCGGCCCACCTCGTCCACGAGCTCGGTGGGGAAGGGGCCCGCCCCCACCCGCGTGGCGTAGGCCTTGGTGATGCCGAGCACGTAGTCGAGGTAGAGGGGCCCGAAGCCGCTGCCGGTGGCGGTGCCCCCCGCCGTGGTGTTGGAGGAGGTGACGAAGGGGTAGGTGCCGTGGTCGATGTCGAGCAGGGCTCCCTGCGCCCCCTCGAAGAGGATGTTGCCGCCCCGCTCCCGCTCGGCGTGCAACAGCTCGGTGACGTCGGCCACCATGGGCGCGAGATATTCGCCCCAAGCCAACACCGCCTCGCGGGTGGCCGCCACGTCCACCGGCTGTGCGCCGTAGTAGTGGACCAACAGGAAGTTGTGGTAGTCGAGCAGCTCCGCGAGGCGCTCGTCGAGCCTGCGCGCCTCCAGGGCATCCACCACCCGCAGACCCCGCCGGGCCACCTTGTCCTCGTAGGCGGGGCCGATGCCGCGCCCGGTGGTGCCGAGGCGCGCCGCGCCGCGGCGGGCCTCCCGCGCCCGGTCGAGGGCCACGTGGGAGGGAAGCAGCAGGGGACAGGCGGGGGAGATCCGCAGGCGCTCGCGCACCGGCACGCCCCCCGCCTCCAGGGTTTCGATTTCACCAATCAGGGCGTCGGGCGCGAGCACCACCCCGTTGCCGATGGCGCACAGCACCCCTTCGCGGAGGATGCCCGAGGGGATCAGGTGGAGCGCCGTGCGCCGGCCTTCGATCACCAGGGTGTGGCCGGCGTTGTGCCCACCCTGGAAGCGCACCACCACGGCCACCCCCTCGGTGAGCAGGTCCACCACCTTGCCCTTGCCCTCGTCCCCCCACTGGGTGCCGAGGACCACCACGTTTCTGCCCATCAGTCCCCCCGCTCCACCGCTTCCAGGGCAAAGCCGTCGCCGCGCGCCACCACCACCCGGTCGCAGCCCAGGGCGCGGGGATCCGCCGGCGCGCCGGGCATGCCCTGCACCACCCGCTCACCCCGCTCGCGCAGCGCCCGGACGTACTCCCTAAGCCGCGGGTCGCCCGAGGGCGGCGCATAGATCGCCCCGCGCGCGGGCCCGGCGGGAATCAGGTCGATGAGCGCCTTGAGGTCGAGGGTAAAGCCGGTGGCGGGCCGCGCCCGACCGAAGTGGGCGCCGATGCCGTCGTAGCGACCGCCGTTGCCGAGGGGCCGGTGGGCGGCGGGCGAATAGGCGGCGAACACCAGGCCGGTGTGGTAGTGGTAGCTCTCCAGCTCGCCCAGATCGACGTAGACCGCCAACCCCGGGAAGGCTTCCGCGAGGCGGGCGAGCACCGCCTCGATCTCGTCCAGGGCGCGCCCCACCGCGGGGGGCGCCCCGGCGAGCAGCGCCCGCGCCCGCGCCACCGTCTCCGGCCCGCCCGACAGCTCGGGCAGGGCGGCGAGCCAGCCGGCCAGGCGGGAATCGGCCACTCGGGCGGCGAGCCAAGGGGACAGCTCGCAGGATTTGGCAGCCAGCAGCTCGCACAGCTCGGCGCGCGCGTCGTTGCAGAGATCGAGGGCCCCTTCCAGGGCGCGCAGCACCCCCACGTGGCC
The DNA here is from genome assembly GCA_026005035.1 of Porticoccaceae bacterium. Classification (GTDB taxonomy): domain Bacteria; phylum Pseudomonadota; class Gammaproteobacteria; order Pseudomonadales; family Porticoccaceae; genus BPKH01. The sequence goes on from BPKH01000001.1 coordinate 435,669, forward strand.
CAAATCCAGGTACAACTCCTCGACCCCCACCGCGCGGAGCGCCTCCACCAACAGGCAGAGTACCTCCAGGTCCGCCTCCAGCCCCGGCTCCCCGTAGAGCTCCACCCCGGCGTGGATCGGGCAGCGCGAGCCGAAGGGATCGCGGGGCCGGGCGTAGAGGACGCTGCCGGCGTAGCAGAGGCGGGTCGGCCCTTCGCGCCGCAGGCTGTGGGCGTCCATGCGCGCCGTCTGGGGGGTGAAGTCGGGGCGCAGGGCGAGGAGTCGGCCGCTCAACTGGTCGGTCACCTTGAAGGTGAGCGGTTCCAGGTCCCGCCCGCCGAGGGCGCCGAGGGAGTCGGCGAACTCCAGCGGCGGCGGAATGACCAGCTCGTAGCCGAACCGGTCGAAGAGGTCCAACAGCGCCCGGCGCAGCAGCTCGACGCGCCGCGCCCGCTCGGGCAAGAGTTCCTCGATGCCGTCCGGCAACAGCCAGCGGTCGTCGCTGCCCATGGATGCCACCTGTCAGCTGAGGCGGTTGACGAGGATCAGGGCCGCCGCGCCCGCGATCATGCTGGCAAGCCCCACCGCGCGCAGGGTGCGATCGTCGGCCGCGGCCAGGGTGGCCACCATCCGCCGCCACCGCGCCGGCGCCACCGCAGGCAACAAGCCCTCGATCACCAGAACCAGGCAGAGGGCTTTGGCGAGTTCGATCCACATGGCAAACCAGGCCCTTCCGGCGGGCTCTCGGGCCGCGCCCTGCCCGAAAAAAAGCCGGGCATTCCCGGCCGCGCGCCCATTGTACCACGCCGGCCCCTCACCGGCCGGCGCGCTCCAGGTAGCGGAAGAAATCCCCCTCGGGATCGAGCACCAGGACGTCCTTTTCGTCGCCGAAGGCGTTGCGGTAGGCGCGCAAGCTGCGAGTGAAGGCGTAAAACTCCGGGTCCTCCCGATAGGCGGCGGCGTAGATGGCGGTGGCCTGGGCGTCGCCCGTGCCGCGGATCTTTTCCGCCTCCCGGTAGGCTTCCGCCTCGATCACCACCCGCTGCCGGTCGGCCTCGGCGCGGATCCGCTCGGCCTGCTCGTGGCCCTTGGCACGCAGATCGCGGGCCTCCTTTTCCCGCTCGGCGGTCATCCGCCGGTAGACCTGCTCGCTCACCTCTTCGGGCAGATCGATCCGCTTGACCCGCACGTCGATCACCTCGATGCCCAGGGAATCGCGCACCGTCTCGTTGAGGTCGGCGAGGATCTCGGCCATCAACTGGTCCCGTTCCCCGGAGACCACCTCGCGCAGGGTGCGCACGCCGAATTCGTTGCGCAACCCGGTGTTGATCCGGTTGGCGAGGCGGTTTTGCGCCACCCGCTCGTCGCCCCCGGTGGCCCGGTAGTAGGTGCCCACGTCGGCGATCCGCCACTTGGCGTAGGAATCCACCATCAGCCGCTTGCGCTCGACGGTGAAGAAGCTCTCGGTTTCGGCGTCCAGGGTGAGGATGCGCCCGTCGAAGCGGCGCACGTCGTCGGCGACGGGAACCTTGAGATGCAGGCCCGGGGCGATGTCCTCCTCGATGAGTTGGCCGAAGCGCAGGCGGACGGCCTTTTCGGTCTCCCGCACCACGTAGAAGCTGTTGGCGGCGCCGAGCAGCAGGGCGAGGAGCAAGAGGGCGAGGGTGGCGGCTCTCGGGCTCATCGGCGCAGCTCCCGACGCTCGTTGCCAGAGCGGATGCGGTCGGCGATCAACTCGGCGAGGGTGGCCAATTGCGCGGGAGACAGCTGGCCCGCGGCGGGCCGCCCCGATTCTTCCGCGGCGGCCGCCAGCGGCAGCATGAGGACGTTGTCGCCGCGATCGGTGACCAGCACCTTGGTGGTGCGGGTCAGGACCGCCTCCAGCGCCTCAATGTACAGCCGCTCCCGGGTCACCTCGGGGGCTTCGCGATAGGCGGCGAGGAGTTTGCGGAAGCGCTCCGCCTCCCCCTCCGCCTCGGCCACCACCCGCGCCCGGTAGGCCTCCGCTTCCTCGAGGATCCGCTGGGCGCGGCCGCGCGCTTCGGGGATCACGGCGTTGGCGTAAGACTGGGCTTCGTTGATCACCCGCTCCTGGTCCTCGCGGGCCTTGATCACGTCGTCGTAGGCCTCTTTGACCGCCGCCGGCGGCTTGGCCTCGAGGATGTTGACCCGCACCACGTTGATGCCGGTGCGGTATTTGTCCAGATAGGTCTGCAGGCGCTCTTTGACCTCTTCGCCGATCTGCGCCCGACCGCTGGAGATCACAGCGTCCAGGGTGCTCGACCCCACCACATGGCGCAGGGCGCTGTCGCTGGCGTGGCGCAAGCTCATCTCCGGGTCGCGCACCCGCAGCACGTAGTCCACCACGTCCTTGATGTTGTACTGGACGCTGATCTGCACGTCGACGATGTTTTCGTCGGCGGTCAGCATCAGGTCGTTCTGGCGGTTGCGATACTGGCGCTCGGCGGTCACCGCCTCGACGATCACCTGGTCCACCAACGGCGGGTTCCAGTGCAGCCCCGGACCCACCACGTCGTGGAACTTGCCGAAGCGCAGCACCACCGCTCGCTCCTTCTCGTCCACCTGGTAGAAGCCGAAGAGCACCCACCCGGCGAGGAGCGCGCCGGCCAACAGGAGCCAGGGGCCGGCACCGCCGCCCCCGAAGCGCCCGAAGCGCTGCCGCAGGCGCTCGAGGAGCTCTCCCAGGTCGGGCGGCGCGGCGGGACCGCCCCCCCAGGGATCGCGACCTCCCCCCGGCTCATTCCAGGCCATGTGGCGACTCCCGAAGATGCGTGGCGCCCATTGTAACGTGGGCGGTTCGCGCCGCAACCGCGGGCAGGGAGAGCCCCTCGCTGGCCAGCAGCCGCTCCAGGTCCGAGCGCGGCAGGCGGACCTCGAGCAGCACGCCGCCGTCCTCGCAGGGAGACTCCCTGGAGACGGCACTCAGCGCGTAGAGGCGGGCCCGCAGCCGCCCGCAGCTGGGCGGCAGGCGCAGGAGTTCCACCGCCGCCTCCCGGGCGAGGCATTCGGCCACGGCGGACAGGAGCAGGTCGAGCCCGGCGCCGCTTTGCGCCGACACCCAGACGGCGGCGGGCCGCCCCTGGGGGTTCCGCTCGAGGCGCGGCGCCTCGCCGAGGAGGTCGATCTTGTTGTAGACCACCAGCACGGGGTTGTCGCCGGCCCCGATCTCTGCGAGCACCTGGGTCACCGCCTCCATCTGCTCCCGGCGCCGGGGTGAGCTGGCGTCCACCACGTGGAGCAGCAGATCGGCGGCGACCACCTCTTCCAAGGTGGCGCGGAAAGCCGCCACCAGTTGGTGGGGCAGGCGGCTCAAAAAGCCCACGGTGTCGGCGAAGACCACCGGCCCGAACCCCGGCAACACCAGGCGGCGCAGTGTGGGGTCGAGGGTGGCGAACAGCTGGTCGCGGGCCAATACGGAGGCGGCGGTGAGGCGGTTGAAGAGAGTGGACTTGCCGGCGTTGGTGTAGCCCACCAGCGAGACCGCGGGCAGTGCCGCGCGCCGGCGACCGCGCCGCCCCTGCTCGCGACTGCGGCGCACCCGCTCGAGGCGCCGGTCGATGGCGCGGATCCGCTCCCGCACCAGGCGGCGGTCGCTCTCGAGCTGGGTTTCCCCCGGCCCGCGCAGGCCGATTCCCCCCTTCTGCCGCTCCAGGTGGGTCCAGCCCCGCACCAGCCGCGTCGACAGGTGTTCGAGCTGGGCCCGCTCCACCTGGAGCTTGCCCTCGTAGGTGCGCGCCCGCTGGGCGAAGATGTCGAGGATGAGGCCGGTGCGGTCGAGCACCCGGCAGCCGAGGGCGCGCTCCAGGTTGCGCTCCTGGCTGGGGGAGAGCTCGTGGTCGAAGATGGCGAGCTCGGCCTCGGTGGCGGCGAGGGCGGCCCGGAGCTCCTCCAGTTTGCCGGCGCCGACGAAGTGGCGCGGATCGGGCCGCTCCCGGCGCCCGCTGATCAGGGCCACCGGGTCGCCCCCGGCGGAACGGACCAGCTCGACGAACTCCGCGACGTCTCCCGGCTCCTCCCCGCCGAGCTCCAGGTGGACGAGGACCGCCTTTTCTCCGCCCTGGGGGCGCTCGAAGAAGAGGCTCACCTCAGGCCTCGTTCCCCTCCTCTCCGTCCCCGGCGCTCTGGGGCGGATTGACCGGCGGCAGGCGCACCGGGCGCGCCGGCACCACCGTGGAGATGGCGTGCTTGTAGATCATCTGGCTGACGGTGTTTTTCAACAGCACCACGAACTGGTCGAAGGACTCGATCTGCCCCTGCAGCTTGATGCCGTTGACGAGAAAGATCGACACGGGCACCCGCTCCTTGCGCAGCAGGTTCAGAAAGGGGTCTTGCAGGTTGTGCCCTTTCGACATGTTGTTATCTCCTCGAAGCGACGATTGCGAACGAAAATGGGCGGCCATCCCCCGCCCGCCCAACACTCGGCCGCGACCATGATATCACTTCCGCGCCCCGGCCGGCAGGGCGGCGGGGCGGGGCGGGGCGGCCGTCTCCAACCGCCCCAGCACCTCCGCCGCGAGCTCGGCGAGGGGGCGCGGCCGGCCGCCGCGGTCGATGCGCAAGGGGTGGGCCGGCGCCCAGTTGCGCAACCACGTGAGTTGGCGCTTGGCCAGCTGGCGGGTGGCGGCGATGGCCGCCGCCTCCATCTCGGCCCGCGACAGCGCCCCGGCCAGGTGCGCCCACACCTGGCGGTAGCCCACGGCGCGCAGCGCCGGCAGTTCGGGCGAGAGGTCGCCGCGGGCGCGCAGGGCCGCCACTTCCTCCACCAGACCGGCCTGCAACATGGCCCGGAAGCGGTCGGCGATGCGCCGGTGGAGGAGGCCGCGGTCGTCCGGCACCAGGGCCAGGGCGCAGATCCGCTCCCCCACCGCGAGCGGTGGGATGCCCGCGGTCGCGGCCCGCCACAGTTCGCTCGGCCGCCGCCCGGTGCTGCGATGGATCTCCAGCGCGCGCTGGATGCGCACCCACTGGTGGGGATGGATGCGAGCGGCCAGTTCCGGATCCACCTCGGCGAGCTCGCGGTGGAGCGCCGGCCACCCCCGGCGGCGCGCCTCGGCCTCAAGCTCGGCGCGCAGCTCGGGGCGCGGCGGAGGCAGGGGGGCGAGCCCCTCGAGGAGGACGCGGAAATAGAGCATGGTTCCCCCGACCAAGAGGGGCAGCCGGCCGCGCGCGCGGATCTCGCGCACCAGGCGGGCCGCGTCGCGGGCGAATTCGGCCGCCGAGTAGACGTCCCGCGGATCGCGCACGTCGATCAGGTGGTGGGGCACGCGCTCGCGGGCCGCGCGGTCCGGCTTGGCGCTGCCGAGGTCCAGGCCGCGGTAGACCTGCACCGAATCGACGCTCACCACTTCCACCGGAAGCGCCTCGGCGAGCCTCAGAGCGAGCTCGGTCTTGCCGCTCGCCGTCGGCCCCATGAGCAACACCAGCGGCCAGGACGCTTCCGCCACCGTCACCGCCCCCGCAGGAACAGGCGATCGAGCTCCTCCAGGCCGAGCTCCACCCAGGTGGGCCTGCCGTGGTTGCACTGGTCGGCGCGCTCGGTGGCCTCCATGTCCCGCAGCAACTGGTTCATCTCGCTCAGGGAGAGGCGTCGACCCGCCGCGACGGCGCCGTGACAAGCCATGGTGGCGAGCAACTCGTTGAGCCGCTCTTCCACCCGCCGGCTTTCCCCCCAGGCGAGCAGGTCGGCCAGAACGTCGCGCACCAGCTGCTCGGGATCGCCCCGGGCGAGCAGCGCCGGCACCTCGCGGACGAGCAGGCTCTCGGGTCCCGCCCGCCGCACCTGGAAGCCGAGCCGGGCGAAGGTGTCGGCGTGCAGTTCCGCCGCCTCGGCCTCCCGGGGGGTGACCGCCAGGGTCAGGGGCACCAACAGCGGCTGGGAGACGATGCCGCCCGCGGCAAAGGCGCGCTTGAAGCGCTCGTAGGTGATCCGCTCGTGGGCGGCGTGCATGTCCACCACCACCAATCCGCGCTCGTTCTCCGCCAAGATGTACGCGCCCGCCAACTGGCCGAGGGCGTAGCCCAGGGGCGGAACCGGCCCTCCCTCGCCCGCGCCGGCCTGCCGAGCCGCGGCGGGCGGCTCCTCTGGGGACCCGTAGGGGGCCGGCACTTCCCGCACCCCGGCAAAGGGCGGGACCGCCCCGGCGGCGAGCACCCCCTGGCGGGGGGCTGCCGACTCTGCGCCGGCCACCGGGGCGAGCCGCGCCCGGGGCGGCGGCGCCGCGCCGGGACGGCTGTCCGCCACCGCCCGATGGAGACTGGAGAAGAGAAAGTCGTGCACCCGCCGCGCTTCGCGGAAGCGCACCTCGTGCTTGGTGGGGTGGACGTTGACGTCCACTTCCGCCGCGGGCAGCTCCAAAAAGAGGACGAAGGCGGGATGGCGGCCCTGGTAGAGGACGTCGGCGAAGGCCTGGCGCACGGCGTGGGCCACCACCCGGTCGCGAACGGCGCGGCCGTTGACGTAAAAGTACTGCAAGTCGGGCTGGCTGCGGGAGAAGGTGGGTCGGGCGAGCCAGCCCCAGAGGGCGAGGTCGGAGGTGCGGAACTCCACCCGCAGGGCGTGGGCGGCGAAGTGGGCGCCGCACACCTCGGCCAGGCGGCGCTCGGCTTCGGCGTCGGTTCCGGCGGGGCGCAGGTCGAGCACCACCCTGCCGTCCCGGCGGACCAGAAAGGCCACCTCGGGACGGGCGAGGGCGATGCGGCGGATCACTTCGTCGACGCGCCCGAACTCGGTGCGCTCGCTGCGCAGAAACTTGCGCCGGGCGGGGGTGTTGAAAAAGAGGTCGCGCACCTCCACGGTGGTGCCCCTGGGGTGAGCCACCTGGTCCACCACCACCTCCATCTGGCTGCCCTCGGTGCGCGCCCGCCAGGCGGGTCCCCGGTCGGCGGTGTTGGAGATCAGGGTGAGCCGGGAGACGGAGGCGATGCTGGCCAGGGCCTCGCCGCGAAACCCCAGGGTGGCGACCCGCTGCAGATCCTCCAGGGTGGCGATCTTGCTGGTGGCGTGGCGGCACAGCGCCAGGGGCAGGTCGTCCGGCGCGATGCCCTCGCCATCGTCGCGCACCCGGATGCGCCGCACCCCCCCTTCCTCGACGTCCACTTCGATGCGCCGCGCGCCGGCGTCGAGGCTGTTTTCCAAAAGCTCCTTGACCACCGAGGCGGGGCGCTCCACGACCTCACCGGCGGCGATCTGGTTGGCGAGGCGCGGGCTCAGCGGGCGGATGCGCGCCATGGGAAGCCGTCCGCCTCCTCAGCCGGTGGGGATGACGAGCCGCTGGCCCACCCGAATGAGGTGCGTACGGATCCCGTTGGCCTTCATCAGGGCTTCCACGGTGACGTCGTAGCGAGCGGCGATGGAGGAGAGTGTATCACCCCGCTCGGCCACGTGGATCCGCTGTCCGCCCTGCCGCGCCGCCAGCCAGGTCCCCGGCGGAGGCTGGGCTTCGAAGTGGCGGCGGATCCCGGAAAAGAGCGCCCGCGCCAGCTTGTGCTGGTAGGCGGGTTCGGCGAGCCGGCGGGCTTCCTGGGGATTGGAGATGAACCCGGTCTCCACCAGGATGGAGGGGACGTCGGGCGACTTGAGCACCACGAAGCCCGCCTGCTCCACTCGGGTCTTGTGCAGCGCCGCCACCTTGCCCAACTCGGCGAGCACCTCCCGCCCCACCTCGAGGCTCGCGCCCAGGGTGGCGGTCATGGACAGGTCGAGCAGCACGCTCGCCACCATCTCGTCCTTGTCCTTGAGGGACACCTCGCCCACCCCGCCGATCAGGTCGGAGCGGTTTTCCTTCTCGGCGAGGTACCGGGCGGTCTCGGAAGTGGCGCCCCCCAGGGAGAGGGCGAACACCGAAGCACCGCGGGCGGCGGGCCGATGAAAGGCGTCGGCGTGGATCGACACCAAGAGATCGGCGCGGCGCCGGCGGGCCAGGGCGGCCCGCTCCCGCAGGGGCACGTAGTAATCCCCCTCGCGCACCAGAAAACAGTCGAAACCGGGCTGGGTGCGGCACAGCTCCACCAGGCGGCGGGCGATGGCCAACACCAGGTCCTTCTCGCGCAGACCGCCGGGACCCAGGGCGCCCGGGTCTTCGCCGCCGTGGCCGGCGTCCACCGCCACCAGCACCGGCCGTTCGCCCGCGCCGGGGGCGAGCACGTCTTCCACGCGCCGCGGCCGCGGCCGCGCCTCCTGCAAGTCCACCACCAGCCGATCCCCGTAGCCGTCGGTGGCGGCGAGCGCGAAACTGCGCGGCCGCACCGGCCGCGCCAGGTCCAGCACCAACCGCAACGCCTCTTCCCCGCGCACGCCGCTGCGCAGGCGCAGGATCGGCGTGTCGGCGAACTCCAGCTCGCCCAGGGGGCGGGCGAGCCGCACCCCTTCGAGATCGATCACCAGGCGGTCGGGATCGGACAGGGAGAAGATGCGGTGGGGGGCGGGGCGATCCAGCTCGAACACCAGGCGGGTGTGGTCGGGCGCCCGCCAGAGGCGGACGCCCTTGAGCTCGGCGGACCAGACCAGCGGGCCGACGAGGAGGAGGCACAGCGCCGTCCACCAGGACAGGTCAGTTCTCCGGCGCGGGGCCTTGCGCATCGCCCAAGTCGGGTGAGACCCGTTCTCCAAAAGCTCCGTAACGCTCGATGACGACTCGCCTGGCACGGCCTTCGATCCGGATCATAGCGCGCCAATCCGGGGTTGGCAAAAATCCCTCGGCCCGTTCCGGCCACTCCACCAGGCACAGGTTGCCGGGCGCAAAGTAGTCGCGCACGCCGATGAATTCGAGCTCCTCTGGATGGGCGATCCGGTAGAGATCGAAGTGGTACACCGCAAGCGTTCCCAACTGATAGGGCTCCACCAGGGTGAAGGTGGGACTCTTGACCGCCCCGCGGTGGCCCAGGGCGGCGAGGATACCCCGGCACAGGGTCGTCTTGCCCCCGCCCAAGGGTCCCTGGAGCCACACCGACCCCCCCTCCGCCAACCGCCGCCCCAGTCGCTCCCCCAGGGTCACCATGGCGGTCTCGTCGGGAACCCAGAGCTCTTCGCGGTTCATTCCGCCTCCTCGACGGGCAGTGTGCCGCTCAGCAAGTGGGCGATTTCGCCCGGCAGATCGCCGGCGCGCAGGCCCACCTCCCCCCAGCGCGCCGCCGCCCGCTCGCCCGCGAGCCCGTGCACCGCCGCGCCGAGCTCCGCCGCCTGGCGGGGCTGCAGACCCTGGGCGAGCAGCGCGCCCACCACCCCCGAGAGGACGTCGCCGGTTCCCCCGGTGGCCAGGCCGGGGCCGCCGAAGGGGATCACCGCCACCTGGGAGTCTCCGCCGCCCGCCACCAGGGTGCCCGCGCCCTTGAGGAGCACGGTGGCGCCGAAGCGCGCAGCGAGAGCTTCGGCGGCGGCGAAGCGGTCCGCCTGGACTTCCGCCGCGGAGGTGCCGAGGAGGCGGGCCGCCTCCCCCGGATGGGGGGTGAGCACCGCCCGCCCCAGGTCGGCGCCTTGCCCAAACCGCCCGGCGGCGAGCAGATTGAGGGCATCGGCGTCGAGCACCATGGGCAGCCCACGCCCCAGGGCGCGCTGCAGGAGCTGCTCCGACCAGGCGGAGCGGCCGAGGCCGGGCCCCACCACCAACACCGTGGGCCGCTCCAGGAGGGGTTCCAGATCCTGCCCCGACTCCACCCCCCGAACCATCGCCTCTGGCGTGCGGGCGAGAATCGCCGCCACGTGCTCCGGGCGGGTGGCCACGCTCACCAGGCCCGCCCCCGCCCGCAGCGCCGCCTCGGCCGCCAGCGTTGCGGCGCCGCCGAAGCCGAGATCGCCGCCGATCACCAGGACGTGGCCGAACAGCCCCTTGTGGGCGTCCCGAGGCCGGCGGGGCAAGTGGCGGGAGAGCGCCCTCCAACGGGCGAGCCGCGCCGTCGGCGCCAGGGCGGTGCGGACGGCGGCGGGCACGCCGAGGTCGCGAAACCGCACCCGGCCGCAGACCGCTGGTCCCGCCCCCGTGTAGAGGCCGCGCTTGCGACCGATGAAGGTGACCGTCACCGCGGCGCGCACCACCTCGCCCAGGGGCCGGCCCGCGTCGGCGTCGAGGCCCGAGGGCACGTCCACCGCCACCACCGCAAGTCCGCTCCCATTGATCTCGCGAATCGCCGCGGCAAAGGGCTCCCGCGGCGGTCCCTTGAGGCCGGTGCCGAGGAGGGCGTCCACTACCACCCCCTCTGCGGGGGGCGGGACGGCACCCAGAGGATGGGTGGGCACGCCCTCCTCCCGGGCGTACTCGAAGGCGCGGCGGGCGTCGCCGTGCAAGCGCTCGGGGTCGGCCACCGCCACCGCCCGCACCGGCAGCCCAGCCGCCGCCGCCAGGGCGGCCGCCACGTAGCCGTCGCCGCCGTTGTTGCCGGCCCCGCAGTAAACGGTGAGCGGCCCTGCGCCGAGCGCCCGGGCCGCTTCGAACACCGCGCGCCCCGCCCGCCGCATGAGGGCGATGCCGGGAATGCCGTGCCCTTCGATGGCGATGCGGTCCAGTTCGCGGACCTCCGCCGCGGTGTAGAGCGCGCTGTCCGGATCGAACATGGTCGGTTCTCGCCCGAGGATCTGGCACATTATAGGCAGGGCCCAGGGGGAAACCCGGCATGGAGGACAGAGAGCGGACGGAGCGCCTGCGCCAGCTCGCCGCCCAGATCCCTCGCTGGGCGCAGGCCTTGGGCTTTGCCGCGGCGGGCATCGCCGATCCCGCGGCGCTCGCCCAGGTGGCAGAGCGCCTGCGCGCCTGGCTCGGCGCCGGCTACCAGGGGGGCATGGACTGGCTGGCGGAGCGGCCGGAGCTGCGCCTCAACCCGGAGCGGCTCGTGCCGGGCACCCAGCGGATCATCCTGGTCCGGCTCAACTACTTCCCCGCCGCCACCGACGCCGTGGGCACCCTGGCCGACCCCGACCGGGCCTACGTCTCCCGCTACGCCCTGGGGCGGGACTACCACAAGGTGGTGCGCCGCCGGCTCGCCGCCCTCGCCCGGCGGATCGCCGCCCACTGGCCCGAGCCGGTGGTGGCGCGGCCCTTCGCCGACAGCGCGCCGGTGCTGGAAAAGCCCCTGGCGGAGGCGGCGGGCCTGGGCTGGCAGGGCAAGCACACCCTCCTCATCCACCCCGAGGAGGGCTCTTTTTTCTTTCTCGGGGCGCTCTTCGTCAACCTGCCCCTGCCCCTCTCCGAGGACCGTCAAGCCGACCGCTGCGGTCGCTGCAGCGCCTGTTTGTCGATCTGTCCCACCGGCGCCTTTCCCCGGCCCTACGTGCTCGACGCCCGCCGCTGTATCTCCTATCTGACCATCGAACACCGCGGGCCCATTCCCCTGGAGTTGCGGCCGGCCATGGGCAACCGGGTGTTCGGCTGCGACGACTGCCAGCTGATCTGCCCCTGGAATCGCCGCGCCCCCGCCAGTCGCGAGGCCGATTTCCAACCCCGCCACGGACTTTCCGACCGATCTTTGGCCGAACTCTTCCTGTGGAGCGAGCGGGAGTTCGAGGAGAAGACCCAAGGCTCCCCCATCCGCCGCGCGGGCTACGAGCGCTGGCTGCGCAACCTGGCGGTGGGGCTGGGCAACGCCCGCGACCGGGCGGCCGCAACCGCCGCCCTGCGCGCCCGCCGGGACCAGGTCTCCCCCCTGGTGCGCGAGCACGTCGACTGGGCCCTGGCGCGGCTCGCCGGCACTCCCCCGCCCTCGCCCCGGCGCCTGCCCGTCGCCCCTCTCGCGGATGCGCCACCGCCCGCCGGGCAGGGGAGCGGCTCGCCGAGCCGTCACCTCCTTCCCGCGGCGGAGGACTGACCGACTTCAAACCAAGGCAGGGTCGAAAGGGACAGGGGCCGGGGGTCGTTGCCCGGCAGCCGGAGTTGAGGCCTTGGCGTGACCGGGCCGCCGGGATGGGGCGCAGCGGAACCCGGGAATGGGACCACCCGCCAACCGCCCCCGCTCTTTACACACCGCGGATTGGCGCTTTGCGCCTCCGTCCGGGCCACGCCTGGAACCGCTCCCGTCCCCGATGAACCCCGCAGCCCGCATGAAGCGTATCCCGGATGAAGCGAAGCGGAATCGGGGAGATCGAAACCCAACCGACGAGAAACCCACCCCCTCGTCCCGGTTCCCGGCGCCGCGCGCCCCCATCCGGGCTACGACCGCTCCGGCCCCACCCCGGGTGCCGAAAAGGCATAGGGCCCATGGGGCGACTTGATCGGCGCGGGCGATCTCTGTATAGTCGCGCCTCCCGAAATTCCGGCTGATTTCCGAGGAGCGCAAACGGTGGCCAACACAGCCTCGGCGCGCAAGCGCGCCAGACAGAGCGAGAAGCGCAGGCGCCACAACGCCAGCCTGCGCTCCATGGTGCGCACCTACATCAAGAAAGTGCGTGCGGCCATCGCCGCGGGCGATTACGAGGCCGCCATGGCCGCCTACCGGGAGGCGGTGCCGGTGATCGACCGCATCGCCGACAAGGGCATCATCCACAAGAACAAGGCGGCCCGCCACAAGAGCCGCCTCAACGCGCAGATCAAGGCGCTGCTGCCCCAGAGCTGAGCGGTTGGCGGATCGCCGCACGCCGCGCCACGAAAAAGCCCGCCGCCGGCGGGTTTTTTCGTGGCCGCCCGCGCCTCAGGAGGCCTCTTCGAGCAGCTCCGGCGGGAAGTCGGCGTTGGTGTAGACGTTCTGGACGTCATCCAGATCCTCCAGGTGTTCCACCAGGGCCTGGATCCGCCGCGCCCCCTCGAGATCCAGGGGCACCCGTGTGGCGGCAACCATGGTCACCTCGGCGTCGGCGGGCTCGAAGCCGCGCGCGAGGAGCGCCTCTTTCACGGCGGTGAACTCCTCCCAGGGGGTGTAGACGTCGATGGAGCCGTCGTCGTTGGTGACCACGTCGTCGGCCCCCGCCTCCAGGGCCGCCTCCAAGAGGGCGTCCTCGTCCACCCCGGGGGCAAAGGTGATCTGGCCCACCTTGCGGAACAGGTACGCCACCGAGCCGTCGGTACCCAGGTTGCCGCCCCGCTTGGTGAACGCGTGGCGCACCTCGGAGACGGTGCGGTTGCGGTTGTCGGTCATGCACTCCACCAGCACCGCCACGCCACCCGGACCATACCCTTCGTAGGTCACCTCCTCGTAGTGGTCGGCGGCATCGGCGCCCACTCCGCGGGCGATGGCCTTTTCGATGGTGTCCTTGCGCATGTTGGCGGCCAGCGCCTTGTCCACCGCCGCCCGCAGGCGGGGGTTGTCCTCCGGCGAGCCGCCCCCCTGGCGCGCGGCGACGACGATCTCGCGGATCAGCTTGGTGAAGATCTTGCCCCGCTTGGCATCTTGCGCGGCCTTGCGGTGCTTGATGTTCGCCCACTTGCTGTGACCTGCCATCTTCCCTCCACGCTCGCCGCTGGTTCAGGGCGCGCCGCTCAACCGGATGTGCAGCTCCCGGAGCTGCTCCGGGGAGACCGGCCCCGGCGCCTCGGTGAGCGGACAGGTGGCGGACTGGGTTTTGGGGAAGGCGATCACCTCCCGGATGGAGCCCGCCCCCACCATGAGCATCGCCAGCCGATCGAGGCCCAGGGCCAGGCCGCCGTGGGGCGGCGCGCCGTACTTGAAGGCCTCGAGGAGAAAGCCGAACTTCTCCTGCGCCTCCTCGGGACCGATGCCGATGAGTTCGAACACCGCCCGCTGCAGGGCGGGCGAGTGGATGCGGATGGAGCCGCCCCCGATCTCGACCCCGTTGAGCACCACGTCGTAGGCCCGCGACAGCACCTTCGCCGGCTCGGCGCGCAGGGCCTCCAGCCCCCCCGCCGGTTGGGTGAAGGGGTGATGGAGGGGCTCCAGGCGACCGTCGTCTCCCTCCTCGAACAGGGGAAAATCCACCACCCACAGAGGCGCCCACCCCTCCCGGAGGAGGCCCAACTCCCGCCCCAGCCGATCGCGCAGTGCGCCCAGGGCGTCGTTGACCACCCGCGCCCGGTCGGCGCCGAAGAAGAGCAGGTCGCCGCTCTCGGCGCCGGTGCGCTCGAGGATGGCCCGGCGCACCGGCAGGGGAAGGAATTTGACGATGGGGGACTGCAGGCCCTCCTCCAGATCCGAGGCGTCGTTGACCTTGATGTAGGCCAGGCCCTTGGCCCCGTACTCGGCGACGAATTCGGTGAGGGCGTCGATCTGCCGCCGCGACAGCCGCTCGTTGCCCCCCGGCACCCGCAGCGCCGCCACTCGGCCGCGCGGGTCGCGGGCCGGGCCCGCGAACACCTTGAAGTCCACGTCCCGCACCAGATCGGCGATCTCGACGAGCTCCAGGGGATTGCGCAGGTCGGGCTTGTCGGAGCCGAAGCGGGCCATGGCCTCGGCGTAGGAAAGGCGCGGGAAGGGCGCCAGTTCCACCGCCAACAGCTCGCGGAACAGGTGGCGCAAAAGCCCTTCCACCAACTCCATGACGTCTCCTTCGTCGACGAAGGACATCTCGAGGTCGATCTGGGTGAACTCGGGCTGGCGGTCGGCGCGCAGGTCCTCGTCGCGGTAGCACTTGACGATCTGGTAATAGCGGTCGAGCCCCGCCACCATCAACAGCTGCTTGAACAGCTGGGGCGACTGGGGAAGGGCGAAAAAGCGCCCCGGATGGGTGCGGGACGGCACCAGGTAATCCCGCGCCCCTTCCGGCGTTGCGCGGGTGAGGGTGGGGGTTTCCACCTCGATGAAGCCGCGCTCCGCCAGGTACTGGCGGGTCAGGTGGGCCAGCCGCGCCCGCTGGCGGAGGTTGTGCTGCATGCGCGGCCGGCGCAGGTCCAGGTAGCGGTGGCGCAGCCGCACCTCTTCGCCGACCCGCACGTGTTCGTCGAGCTGGAAGGGCAAGGGCTCGGCGGCGTTGAGAATCTCCAGGTGGTCCGCGTAGACCTCCACCTCGCCGGTGGCCATGGCCGGATTGACCGTTTCGGGCGGCCGCCTCCGCACCCGCCCGACGACCCTCAGGACGTACTCGGCCCGCACCCGGTCGGCGAGCTCGAAGGCGGCGCCGCAGTCGGGGTCGAAGACCACCTGGACCACGCCCTCCCGATCCCGGAGGTCGACGAAGATCACGCCGCCGTGATCGCGGCGGCTGTCGACCCAGCCGCACAGGGCGACCTCTTCGCCCACCATGGCCGGGCTCAGCACGCCGCAGTAGTGTGTCCGCATCGCCACCGGATTCTCTCCACGCGCTTCGGTTGGGCCTCGTTGGGGCGTCATTCGGCCGCCGCGCAGCCCGGCGCGCCGCAAGCGGGTCCCTCGCCGCCGGCACAGGGCGGGGTCTCACCCGCCAGGTTGCGCTTGTCGCCCGTCTTGAAGTCGGTCTCGTACCAGCCGCCCCCGGCCAGGCGGAACGCCGGCGCCGACAGCTGTCGCACGAGCGCCGCGGCGCCGCAGCCGGGGCAGCGCTCCGGGGGCGCCTCGCCCGAACGGAGCAGGACCTCGAGGGCCTCCCCACAGCGTTCACAACGGTAGGCGTAAATGGGCATGGCCATTCCCCTCCCAGCTGAGCGCACCCCGCGGGGTGCCGAAAGGCGGCGCATTATACCCCAGCCCCTGGCGGGGTGCCGAACAGCCTCCGACGGCCCTACAGCGTCGCGGGGACGAGGAAAGGGCCCGAAGCGAGAGGGCGAGCCACCGGCAGGACCCCGTCCCGAGACCGCGTTTTGCTCGAGGGAGCCCGGGACGGAAAACGCCCGAACCCACGGCCAGTCCCCTCCCCAATCGCCCCGGATTCCGGCGCTGCGCGCCTCCCTCCGGGCTGCGTCGGGAGAGCCGTCGTGGCCCGGGTCTGAGCCCGTAGCCCGGATGGCGCGAAGCGGAGTCCGGGGCCCCAACACCGCCCTTCGCGCTCCGCTACCCGGGCGAAGGGCGGGTGCTTGCGGCGCCCGGGGGGGATGCTTTATACATAGCGCCCAGGTTCGCCGAAGCGGTACCGGGCGGCCCTTGCGACCCCAGCCAGCAACAGGAAATAACGCCATGGCAACGAAAAAGACCGCAACCGCCGGCAAGGCCAAGGCCTCTGCCGCCAACAAGAAGTCCGCTCCCATCACCGAACGCTACACCAAGGCCAAGATCCTCTCCCACCTCGCGGCGGAGACCGGCCTCGCCAAAAAACAGGTGGACGCCGTCCTCGAAGGCCTCGCCGATCTGATCGAACGGCACGTCAAGAAGCGCGGCGTCGGGGAATTCGTCCTTCCCGGCCTCCTCAAGATCCGCGCCGTCAAGCGCCCCGCCCGCAAGGCCCGCAAGGGGATCAACCCGGCCACCGGCCAGGAGATCACCATCCCCGCCAAGCCGGCCGGCATGGCGGTGCGGGTGACGCCGCTCAAGCGCCTCAAAGAAGCGGTCACCCAGTAAGCCGCCCCGAACATCCCCCGCCCCGAGGCGGGGCCGGGCCGTCTCGAACCGCGCCACGCCCGCGAAAACGGCCGCCGGCGAGCAGCCCCGCGCAGCGGGCGGGGGTGGCCTCCCTGTTTTCTCCGCCGCCGCCATCCTTACAATAGGCCGCCCCGTAGCCGAGGAACGCCGTCGATGCGCGCCAGCCAACTTCTCCTGCCGACGCTCAAGGAAGATCCCACCGACGCAGAGGTGGTCAGCCACCGCCTAATGGTGCGCGCCGGCCTCATCCGCAAGCTGGCAGCGGGCCTGTACACCTGGTTGCCCCTGGGGCTTCGCGTTTTGCGCAAGGTGGAAGCCATCGTGCGCGAGGAGATGGACCGCGCCGGCGCCCAGGAACTGCTGATGCCGGTGGTCCAGCCCGGCGATCTCTGGCAAGAGTCGGGGCGCTGGCAGCAGTACGGCCCGGAACTTTTGCGCTTCCGCGACCGCCACGAGCGGGAGTTCTGCCTCGGCCCCACCCACGAAGAGGTGATCACCGACCTGGTGCGGCGGGAGATCCAGAGCTACCGGGAACTGCCGGCCAACTTCTACCAGATTCAGACCAAATTCCGCGACGAGGTCCGCCCTCGCTTCGGCGTCATGCGGGCGCGGGAGTTCGTCATGAAGGACGCCTACTCCTTTCACCTGAGCGAGGCGTGCCTGGACGAAACCTACCAGCGGATGTACCAGACCTACTGCCGGATCTTCGACCGGCTCGGCCTCGATTACCGGGCGGTGCTGGCCGACACCGGGGCCATCGGCGGCAGCCATTCCCACGAATTCCACGTGCTGGCCGACTCGGGCGAGGACGCCATCGCCTTTTCCACCGAGAGCGACTACGCGGCCAACGTGGAGTTGGCCGAAGCCCTCCCCGAGCGGCAAAGCCCACCGCCCCCGGCCCAACCCCTGCGGGAGGTGGCCACCCCGGGGGCGCGGACGGTGGCCGAGGTGTGCGCCGCCCTAGGGGTTGCGGCCTCCCAGGTGGTCAAGACCCTGATCGTGCGCGGTGCCGACGGCGGCCTCGTCGCCCTCGCCCTGCGGGGCGATCACGAACTCAATCGGGTCAAGGCGGAAAAGCTGCCCGACGTGGCCGCCCCCCTCACCCTGGCGGACGAGGCGGAGGTGATGCGAGCGCTGGGCTGCCCCCCCGGCTCCCTCGGTCCGGTGGGGCTCTCCCTGCCCCTCTGGGTGGACCGCTCGGCGGCGGTGCTCGCCGACTTCGTCTGCGGCGCCAATCGCGAGGGCTTCCACTTCACCGGCGCCAACTGGGGGCGGGACTGCCCCGCTCCCCGCATCGCCGACCTGCGCAACGTGGTGGACGGCGACCCCAGCCCCGACGGCCGCGGCCGCCTGGTGATCCGGCGCGGCATCGAGGTGGGCCACATCTTCAAACTGGGCACCAAGTACAGCGCCGCCATGGGCGCCCGCGTCCTGGACGAGGAGGGGCGCGAGCGCACCCTGATCATGGGCTGCTACGGCATCGGCGTCAGCCGGGTGGTGGCGGCGGCCATCGAGCAGAACCACGACGAGCGGGGGATTCTCTGGCCCGACCCCATCGCCCCCTTCCGCATCGCCCTGGTTCCGGTCAACGCCCACAAGTCGCCCGAGGTACGGGCCCAATGTGAAGCGCTCTACGGACGGCTCCAGGCGCGCGGCCACGAGGTGCTGTACATGGACCGGGAGCGGGTCCGCCTGGGGGTGGTGCTCGCCGACGTCGACCTGATCGGCATTCCCCACCGCCTGGTGGTGAGCGAGCGGGGCCTCGCCCAGGGCACCGTGGAGTACAAGGCACGCCGCGACGACACACCGATGGACGTGCCCCTCGCCGAACTCGAGGCGTTCCTCGCCGCGCGCCTCAACTCCTAGGGCAACCCCTCGAACTCCTCTCCCTCGCGCAGCGCCGGGACCAGGTCCTCGCGCTTGATGTCGAGGGCGAGCAGGAGACTGGAGGCCACGTAGATGGAGGAATAGGTCCCCACGCCGATTCCCACGATGAGGGCGAGCGAAAAGTTGTGGATCGCCTCGCCGCCGAAGAAGAACAGGGAGAAGAGCACCAGCAAGGTGGTCAAGGAGGTGTAGACGGTGCGCACCAGCACCTGGGTGAGGGATTCGTTGATGATCGCCGCCGCGGAGGTTTCGCGGATCAGGCGGAAATTCTCGCGAATGCGGTCGTAGACGATGATGGTGTCGTTGAGGGAATAGCCGATCACCGCGAGCACCGCGGCGAGCACCGTCAGGTCGAACTCGAGGCGGAAAAAGGAGAA
This sequence comes from Porticoccaceae bacterium, assembly GCA_026005035.1. Lineage (GTDB taxonomy): Bacteria > Pseudomonadota > Gammaproteobacteria > Pseudomonadales > Porticoccaceae > BPKH01. The sequence goes on from BPKH01000001.1 coordinate 454,295, forward strand.
GACCCCGAGGGTCACCAGCACGTCGTGGACGAGGGCGAGGACCGCCCCGAGGGCGAACTTGTACTGGAAGCGCAAAGACACGTAGAGCATCACCGCGAGGAGCGCCACCAGCACCCCCAGGCCCCCCTGGTCGCGCAGCTCCTCGCCCACCTGGGGCCCGACGAATTCCACCCGCTTCACCTCGAGCTCCCCGCCCAACCGGGCGAGGGCGGCCGCCACCCGCTGGCCGGCGTCGCTCTCCGCCTCCCCTTTGAACTTGACCAGGATCTCCCGGTCGGAGCCGAAGTAGGCCACCACGGGGTCGGGAAAGCCCGCCTCCACCAGGCGCGCGCGGACCCGCTCCACGGCCACCGGCTCGGCGAAGCCGACTTCCACCAGGGTGCCGCCGGTGAAGTCGAGCCCCAACTCCAGGCCCCGCAGCGCCAGGGAGGCCGCGGAGGCGAGCACCAGCAGGAGGGAGAGGGCGGTGGCGAACCACCGCCAGCGCATGTAGTTGATCACGAACGGTTCCATGGTTCCCCCTACAGCCACAACCGCTCGACGCGGCGGCCCCCGTAGACCAGATTGACCAGCAGGCGCGTGCCGGTGATGGCGGTGAACATCGACGAGAGGATGCCGATGGCGAGCACCACGGCGAACCCCTGCACCGGGCCCGTCCCCACCGCGTAGAGGATGAGCGCCACGATCAAGGTGGTGAGGTTGGCATCCAGAATCGACACGAAGGCGCGGTCGTAGCCGGCGGCGATGGCCGACTGGGGCGAGAGGCCGTTTTTCAGCTCCTCTTTGATGCGCGAGAAGATGAGCACGTTGGCGTCCACCGCCATCCCCAGGGTCAACACGATGCCCGCCATCCCGGGCATGGTGAGGGTGGCGCCGAGCAGCGACATCACCGCCACCAACAGAACCAGGTTGTAGGCCAGCGCCAGGTCGGCGAACAACCCGAACAGCCGGTAGGCGGCGATCATGAAGAGCACCACCAGGGCCATGCCGATCTTGAGGGAAGTAAGCCCCTTGGCGATATTTTCGGCGCCCAGAGAGGGCCCGATGGTGCTCTCCTCGACGAAGTACATGGGCGCGGCCAGGGCGCCGGCGCGCAACAGCAGGGCGAGCTCGGCGGCCTCGGCCATGCTGTCGAGGCCGGTGATGCGGAAGGATACCCCCAAGGGACTGCGGATGGTGGCCAGATTGATGAGGCTTTTCTCTTCCCGCTGCACCACCCGGGTGACCGGTTGGCCGGCTTCATCCACCCCGTGCTCCACCACGCTGCGCGACTCGATGAACACCACCCCCAGATTGCGCCCCACGTTGCGCCGGGTGGCGAGGTTCATCTTGCGCCCGCCTTCGCCGTCAAGGGTGATGTTCACCTGGGGCAGGTTGTTTTCGTCGAGCCCCGTGCTGGCGTGGACCACGTGGTCGCCGGTGATCACCACCCGCTTTTCGAGGCGCGCCTTGCGCTTCGGATCGGAGCGGAAGGCGAACTCTTCCCAGGGCTCGCTGGAGCCGGGCTGCCATTCGAGCCGAAATTCCAGGTTGGCGGTCTTGCCGATGATCCGCTTGGCCGCGGCGGTGTCCTGGATGCCCGGCAGCTCCACCACGATCCGGTTGCGTCCCTGGCGCTGGACCACCGGCTCGGCCACCCCGAGTTCGTTGACCCGGTTGCGCAGCGTGGTCAGATTCTGCTCCACCGCGTAGTTTTCCCGCTCCCGCACCACCGCTTCCAGCAGGTTCAGGCGCAGCACCCAGGTGTCGCCCTCCTCGCGGGACTCGGGCAGGAAGTCGCGGAAGCGCTCCCGCACCACCTCCCGGGCGGCGTCGTGCCACTCGCGGCGGGGAAAGACCAGGGTGATGCCCCGCTCGTCCACCTCGAGGCGGCGGTAGCGGGCGCGGGCCTCGCGCAGCGCCACCTTGAGCTCTTCCGCCTGGCTCTCCAGGTATTTGCGCACCACCTTCTCGGTGTCCACCTGGAGCAGGAAGTGCACGCCGCCGCTCAGATCGAGACCGAGCTTCATGGGCCGTGCGCCCAGGGCCTCGAGCCACGCCGGGGTGGTGGGCGCCAGGTTGAGGGCCACCACGAAATCCTCTCCCAGCGCCGCCTGCAGGGCCTCCTTGGCCCTAAGCTGCGCTTCGGCATCGGGGAAGCGGAGGAGCACCCCCCCTTGGCGCACCTCGGCGCGCAGAACGGGGATCCCCGCCTCGGCGAGCACCTTTTCGGCCCGCGCCCGCAGGACCTCCCCCACCTCCTGGCTCGTGCGCTGGCCGGTGATCTGCACCGCGGGATCGGGCGCGTACAGGTTGGGCGCGGCGTAGATGAGGCTGACGGCGAGCACGCCGAGCACCACCAGGTATCGCCAGGGGGAATTGCGATTCATCGGCCGCGCTCCGTGGCGGAGGAGGGCCGATTATAGGGGATCGGGCCTGGTTGCACCGAGCCGCTCGCGCCAAGTGGCGGCGAAATCCGCAACCTGTCCGGCGGCGATGGCCTCCCGCAGGGCGGCGAGAAACCGCTGGTAGAAGCGCAGATTGTGGAGGGTGTTGAGCACCGCGCCGAGGATCTCATTGCAGCGGTCCAGGTGGTGGAGGTAGGCGCGGCTGAAATGGCGGCAGGTGTAGCAATCGCACTCGGGGTCCAAGGGGGAGAGGTCGCCGCGGTGGACGGCGTTGCGGATCCGCACCACGCCCAGGCTGGTGAACAGGTGGCCGTTGCGGGCGTTGCGGGTGGGCAACACGCAGTCGAACAGGTCGACGCCGCGCAGCACCGCCTCGAGGATGTCCTCCGGCCGGCCCACCCCCATCAGGTAGCGGGGCCGGTCGGCGGGCATGAGGGGCACCACGGCGTCGAGCACGGCGAGCATTTCCGCCTTCGGCTCCCCCACCGAAAGCCCCCCCAGGGCGTAGCCGTCGAAGCCGAGGGCCAAGAGCCCCTCCAGGGAAGCGCGGCGCAGATCCAGGTACATGCCCCCCTGGACGATGCCGAACAGGGCCGCGGAGCTGTCCCCGTGGGCGGCGCGGCTGCGCTCGGCCCAGCGCAGGGACAGCTCCATGGAAGCGCGCGCCTCCTGCCAACTCACCGGATAAGGGGTGCACTCGTCGAAGACCATCACCACGTCGCTGCCCAGGGCCCCCTGGACGGCGATGGAGCGCTCGGGGTCGAGAAACACCGCGCTGCCGTCCAAGGGGGAGCGGAATTCGACGCCCGCCTCGGTGACCCGGCGCCGGCTGCCCAGGCTCCAGACCTGAAAGCCCCCCGAGTCGGTGAGGATGGGGCCGCTCCAGCCCATGAAGCGGTGCAAGCCGCCGTGGGCCGCCACCACCTCGGGGCCCGGGCGCAGCATCAGGTGGAAAGTGTTGGCCAGCACCATCTGGGCGCCGGTGGCAGCCACCTGTTCCGGGGTCAGCCCCTTGACGGTGCCGTAGGTCCCCACCGGCATGAAGGCCGGCGTCTCCACCTCGCCCCGGGGAAAGCGCAGCCTGCCGACGCGGGCCGCGCCGTCCTGGGCCCGCACCTCGAAAGCCATGGCCGCCCGCCGCGCCATCAGCGGTGCCGGCGCCACTCGGCGACGATGTCGGCCACCGCGATCTCGGGTGCCGCCGGATCGCGGGTGGCGAACATGGCGTCGCCGTAACTGAAGAAGCGGTAGCGCTCGGCCACCGCTTCCCGGTAGGCGGCCATGACCTTGCCGTAGCCGGCGAAGGCGCACACCAACATCAACAGGGTCGACTCGGGCAGGTGGAAATTGGTGATCAGGGCGTCCACCACCTGGAAGCGAAAGCCAGGGTAGATGAAGAGTTCGGTCTCGCCCACGAAGGGGGCGAGCTCCCCCCCTTGGGCGGCCGTCTCCAAGGCCCGCACGGCGGTGGTCCCCACCGCCACCACCCGGTTGCCGGCGGCGCGCGTCTCTTCCACCCGCGCACAGGTCTCCTCGTTCACCTCCATCCATTCGGCGTGCATGCGGTGCTCGCGCACATCGTCGACGCGAACCGGCTGAAAAGTCCCCGCGCCCACGTGGAGCGTCACCCAGGCGAACTGCACCCCGCGCCCGGCCAGGGCCTCGAGGAGAGGTTCGTCGAAGTGCAGCCCCGCGGTGGGCGCCGCCACGGCCCCCGGCACCCGGGCGTAGACCGTCTGGTAGCGGTCGCGATCCAGCGGTTCGTCGGGGCGGTCGATGTAGGGCGGCAAGGGCACGTGCCCCGCCCGCTCGAGGAGCGGCAACACCTCCTCGGCGAAGACCACCCGGTAGAGATCCCCGTGGCGTCCCTCCACGCGGGCCACCGCGTCCCCCTCCAGGTACAGGACGGTGCCGGCGCGGGGCGGCTTGGAGGCGCGCAGGTGGACCAGCGCCTCCTGGCGGGCGGTGATCCGCTCCACCAAGAGTTCCACCCGCCCGCCGCTCTCCTTGCGCCCGTACAGGCGGGCGGGGATCACCCGGGTGTCGTTGAAGACCAACAGGTCCCCGGGCTCGAGCAGCTCCACCAGGTCGGGAAAGCGCAAGTGGCGGATGGCGCCGCTTGTGCCGTCGAGACTGAGCAGCCGGCTGTCCCGCCGCCGCGGCAGCGGTCGCTCGGCGATCAGTTCGGGCGGCAGGTGGTAGGCGAAGTACTCCTTCCTCAAGGTGGCCACCGGCGGGGTCGAGAGGGGCGCAAGATTAGCCGATTTGTCCCGCGCCGCCCACCGCCTGCCGCCGCGGAGCGACCACCCGAGGGCCGTCCCGCGGCGGGGGGACTCGCTCCATCCGGGTGAGAACCCCTAAGCGCTCCCGGCCCGGATGGAGCCAAGCGGAATCCGGGGAGCCGACAACCCCCACCGCCCTGCCAACCCTCTCCGGGCCGCGGGAGATGAGAATCCCCGAGGTTTCGGCGTCTCGGATCGTCCGCACCGGGACAGCTTTTGTCGCGGGGTTGGCCCTTTGGTATCCTAGCCCGCCCGTTGATCCGCCCCTCATGGCAAGCTCGTGAACGACTCGCCCGTGGTGCTCTACGGCATCCCCAACTGCGACCGGGTGCGCGCGGCGCGCCGCTGGCTGCGCGAGCGAGGGGTGCCCCATCGCTTCCACGACCTGCGCGCCGACGGCGCGGGCCCAGAGCTCTTCGCGCGCTGGCTGGCGCAGGTGGGTCCGGCGCGGCTCATCAACCGCCACAGCGCCACCTGGCGCGCCCTTGCCGAAGGGGAGCGCCAGCAGCTGGCGGGGCCGGCCGCGGCCGAGGTGCTAGCCCGCCATCCCACCCTCGCCCAGCGGCCGGTGTTGGAAGTCGGCGAGCGGTTGTGGGTGGGCTTCGATCCGGCCGCGTGGGCGGCCCTTCTGGCTCTCGAGGGAGGAGCGACATGAACGAGTTCTTCGCCCTGGGACTCGGCGTCGGCACCGTCAACGCCCGCGGCCAGTGGCTCGAGGCGTACTTTCCCGAGCCGCGCCACCCGGTGCCGGCGTCCCTCGCCGAAGCCCTGGGACGGGCGGTCGGCTGGCGCGGCGGCAACGCCGCGGTGCCCCTGGATCGGCCGCGCCTGGTGGCCCTGGCCACCGCCGCCGCGGGCAGCGGCGACCGCGCCACCGCCGAGCTCGCCCGGCGCTGCCTCGGCAGCCGCCGCCAGCCGGTGCTGGTGCTTTTGGAGAGGGACGAACCTCCCGCCTCGGTGCCGGAGGCCTATCTCAAACTGCACCTGCTCTCCCACCGCCTGGTGCGACCCCACGGCCTCAATCTGCAGGGACTCTTCGCCCTCCTGCCCACCGTGGCCTGGACCGCGGACGGCCCCGTCGACCTCGAGGAACTGCCCGAACGGCAGTTGCGCGCCCGCCTCGAAGGGCGCCTCCTCGCGGTGCGCAGCGTCGACAAGTTTCCCCCCATGGCCGACTACGTGATCCCCAAGGGGGTGCGGATCGCCGACACAGCCCGGGTGCGACTGGGGGCTTGGCTCGGCGAGGGCACGACGGTGATGCACGAGGGCTTCGTCAACTTCAACGCCGGCACCGAAGGTCCCAACATGGTGGAGGGGCGCATTTCCGCCGGCGTCACGGTGGGCGCCGGCTCCGATCTCGGCGGGGGCTCGTCCACCATGGGCACCCTTTCGGGGGGCGGCGAGATCGTCATCTCGGTGGGGCGCGATTGCCTGATCGGCGCCAACGCGGGCATCGGCATCCCCCTCGGCGATCGGTGCACCGTAGAGGCGGGGCTCTACGTCACCGCCGGCACCAAGGTGGTCCTGCTGGACGAGGAGCAACGGCCGGTGCGCACAGTCAAGGCACGGGAGCTCGCCGGCCAGAGCGACCTCCTGTTCCGCCGCAACTCCCTCACCGGCGCGGTGGAGTGCCTCACCAACCGCAAGGCGGCGGCGCTCAACGAGGCGCTCCACGCCCACAACTGAAGGCAACCGCGTGGCCGATTCCCCCTCCCCCACCCTGGCGCTGGCCTGCGAGTTGATTCGCGAGCCCTCGGTGACCCCCGCCGACGGTCGTTGCCAGGAGATCCTCGCCACCCGCCTCGCGGCCCTCGGGTTTGCGACGACCCCTCTGCCCTTCGGCGAGGTGCGCAACCTCTGGGCGGTGCACGGCGATGAGGGGCCGATCTTCTGCTTCCTGGGCCACACCGACGTGGTCCCCCCGGGTGACGAGGCGCGCTGGCGCTTCCCCCCCTTCGAGCCCACGGTGGCGGACGGCCAGCTCTACGGCCGGGGCGCCGCCGACATGAAAGGGGCCATCGCCGCCATGGTGACCGCCGTGGAGCGCTTCCTCGCCCGCGGACCCCGCCCCCACGGCCGCATCGCCTTCCTGCTCACCAGCGACGAAGAGGGCCCGGCGGTGGACGGGGTGGCCCGAGTGGCGCCCTGGCTCGCCGAGCGCGGCCTCCTGCCCCGCTGGTGCCTGGTGGGGGAGCCGTCGAGCCGCGAGCGGGTGGGGGACGTGGTGCGCCACGGGCGGCGCGGGTCGCTGAGCGGCACCCTGGTGGTGCGGGGGATCGCGGGCCACGTGGCCTATCCGGAAGCCGCCGACAACCCGATTCACCGCGCCCTGCCCGCCCTGGCGGAACTGGCCGGTCGCCGCTGGGACGAAGGCGACGCCCACTTTCCCCCCACCGGCTTTCAGATCACCCACCTGGTGGCGGCGAGCGGAGCGAGCAACGTCATTCCCGATCGGCTCGAGGCGCGCTTCAACTTCCGCTTTTCCACCGCGTGGACCCCCGAGCAGCTCCAGGCCGCCACCGCGGAGGTCCTGGCCCGCCACGGCGTGCCCGCCGAGCTCCACTGGCAGCTTTCGGGACGGCCCTTTCTCACCACCGAGGGGGCCCTTCTTGAAGCGGTCCAGGCCGCCGTCCAGCGGCACGCGGGGTGCGCCCCCGAGCTCTCGACGGGTGGGGGAACTTCCGACGGGCGCTTTCTCGCTCCCCTGGGGGTCGAAGTGGTGGAGCTCGGCCCGGTCAACGCCACCATCCACCAGGTAGACGAGCGGACCTCGGTGGCGGAGCTCGAGCTGCTGTCGGCGATCTACGAGGAGATTCTGGGACTCCTCCTGGGCGGGGACCCCCCGCGGGCGTAGACGTCGAAGCGCACGCTGCGCCCCTGGACGCTGAAAGTTGGCGCCGGACCCGCCAGGGGCGGGGCCCGGCGCGGCCGCTTCACCACCACGCGCCAGCGGGCCGCGGCCAGGGCGGCGGCGAATAGCTCCGGGTCGTCGCCGCTCTCTCCCACCACCGCCTGGAGGGCGGCCATCTCCTTGTTCGACCTGCCCCGCAAGGCCGCGCCGGGAAACATCGGGTCCAGGTAGACCACGTCGGGGGGCTCGGCGAGGGATGCGAGCCAGCGCGCCCCTTCGGCTCGGGCCAGGCTGAGCCGCGCCACCGACGCGCGCAGCGCCGCTCCTTCCGCGCGCGCGGCGCGGGCGAGGCCGTCCGCCAACAGGGCGTGGGGCACCGGGTGGCGTTCCGCCATGGCCACCCGACAACCCAGGGAGGCGAGGGCAAAGGCGTCCCGCCCCAGTCCCGCGGTGGGATCGGCCACGGTGGGGGCAAGTCCCCGCCGCGCGCCCACCGCCCGGGCGATTCCCTGGGCGGGAGCGGCGGGGCGCAGCCGGGCGAAATCGCAGCGCACCGGCCCCGGGGCGCGCGCGCCCCCCGCGCACAGGGCGAGTCCCGCGCCGTCGAGCCACAGGTGGTAGCCTTCCGGCAACTGCCGCCGCTCCTCGGCCACCCCCGCGAAGGAGAAGCCGTATGCCTCGGCCAATTGCGCCGCGGGCCCTTCCAGGCCGGGAGCGGCGAACAGGCCGAGCGCGGTCACTGGAGGGGGATGATCTCCAGCTCCACCCGGCGGTTGAGGGCCCGCCCTTCGGGGGTGGCGTTGTCGGCGATGGGGTAGCGCTCGCCGTAGCCCACCGTGACGATCCGCCCGGGGGCGATGCCCTGGCTTTCCAGGAAGCGGGCCACGGCGGCGGCACGGCGCTCGGAGAGGGCCTGATTGTAGGCGTCCGAGCCGGTGGAATCGGTGTGCCCGGCGATCTGCAGGCGGGTGCGGTCGAACTTTTTGAGCACCTCGGCCACTCCCACCAGAGTCTGGAAGAATTCCGGGCGGATGGCGTCGCTGTCCACGTCGAAGGTCACGTGGCCCGGCATCACCAGGCGCAAGTGATCCCCTTCGCGCACCACCTGGACGCCGCTGCCCGCCAACCGCTCGCGCAGGGCCCTCTCCTGCCGGTCCATGTACTGGCCGATGCCGGCGCCGACGGCGCCGCCGGCCACGGCGCCCACCACCGCGCCCTTCTTGCGCTCGCCGCCGCCGGCGGCGGCCGCCCCCAACACCGCGCCGGCGACGGCCCCCACGGCCGCTCCCTTGGCGGTGTTGCTGGTCTTCTGTTCCCCCGTGTAGGGGTCGGTGGTGGTGCAGCCGACGAGCAGGGCGAGCACCATCGCCGTCCAGATGCGCATCGTCGCGACCTCACAGGCAGAGTGGCCCGATTATAGGCCTTCGCGTCCCCATCGACAGCACCCCGGCGGCGCGCTAGGCTTCGCCCATGGCGGTGCGCATCCTCCTCCTCGCGGCAGCCCTCGCCCTGAGCGGCTGCCAACGCTACGAGATCACCCTCAACGAGCGGGTGATCTCGCGGCCGCCGCCGGTGCCGACCCTGGCCGAGTTGGCCGACGAGGCTCTCGCCACCTGTGTCCGACAACACTTGCACGACCGGCGCCTCGGCGACCCGCGCCGCCTGCGCGCCCTGGTGTGCAGCCACGCCGGCATCGCCGACCTGCGCGGCATCGAGCTGCTGTCGGGACTCCAGACCCTGGGCCTTGCCCACAACGCGCTCACTTCCCTCACACCCCTGTTCCGCCTTCCCGCCCTGCGCCGGGTGGATCTACGGGGCAACGACGAGCTCACGTGCGCCGAAGTGGACGCCCTCGCGGCGCGACTGCCCGAAGGCGGCGAGCTGTTGCCCCCGGAGGCCTGTGCGCGCCGGTGAGCGGTCTGGCAAGGATCGGCACCGCCTAGGCGGTGCCGTCTTCCACAGTTCCTGTGGATAACGCTGGGGATGAGTTTCTGGAAAAGCGCGGCAAAGGGCGCAGCCCGCCCCTTCTTTGCAGATTGCACAAATTCTGATCAAAATTATTTTTCTTTTAGGATCAAGGTGTTACACAAAACAAAAGGAAAAATCAAAGGGTTAGAAACCATTTTGCAATCGTTTCGTCCAAAAAGAGGGGCACCCCTTGGCTCCCGACGAGCCGGTGGATAACTTGCGGTCAGGGGGACGCGGGAAGGGGCACGCCAAGCCGCGCGGCGATCTCCTCGTAGGATTCCACCACCCGCCCCAGATCCTTCCGGAACCGATCCTTGTCCAGCTTTTCGCCGCTCGCCGCGTCCCAGATCCGGCAGCCGTCGGGGCTGAGCTCGTCGCCCAGCACCAGCTCGCCGTCCGCCCAGCCGAATTCCAGCTTGAAGTCCACCAACACGAGCCCGGCGTCGGCGAACAGAGGGCTCAAGAGCTCGTTGACCCGAAAGCTCTGCTCCACCATCCGCGCCAGCGTGGGGCGATCCGCCCAGCCGAAGGTGACGGCGTGGTACTCGTTCACCAGCGGATCGTGCAGGGCGTCGTTTTTGAGGAACAGCTCGAAGGTGGGCGGCGACAGGACCCGCCCCTCCTCGACACCCAGGCGGCGGCAGAGGCTGCCCGCGGCCCGGTTACGCACCACGCACTCCAGGGGCACCATCGCGAGGCGCTTGACCAGCGACCGGGTGGCAGACAGCCGGCGGACGAAATGGGTGGGGATCCCCGCCGCTGCCAGGCGCTCCATGAGAAAGGCGTTGAGGTAGTTGTTGACCATTCCCTTGCGGGCCAAGCGCGCCACCTTTTGGCCGTCGAAGGCGGAGGTGTCGTCGCGGAACTCCATGACCATCAGCCGCGGGTCGTCGGTGGCGTAGAGGGACTTCGCCTTGCCGCTGTAGACGGGTTCGCCCTTGTGCATGCGCGCTTCTCCTAGTAGTCGATCCACTGCCAGGGCACGCCCCGCTCCTGGCAGGCCACCGCCCAGGGCACGCGGCCGGCGAGCAGCGGCGCCACCGCCGCCTCCAGGCGGGTCCGGCAGTTGTTCTTTTCGCTCAGGTGACCGAGCACCAGCCACCGGATCCGGCCGAGTTCGATCCGCTTGAGCAGGCCCACCGCCTGGCCGTTGCTCAGGTGGCCGAAGGCCCCCCCCACCCGGCGCCGCAGGGCCGGCGGGTAGGGGCCGGTGGCGAGCAGGCGAGGATCGTGGTTCGCCTCGAGGAAGAGGCCGTCGCAGTGGCGGAAATGGGCCACCACCGCCGGGGTGACCGCCCCCAGGTCGGTGAGCACCCCCACCCGTCGCGCGCCACTGGAGATGGCGTACTGGACCGGTTCGCGGGCGTCGTGGGGAACCGCCACCGGCTCCACCCGCAGGCTGCCCAAGGTGAAGGGGCGGCCGGCGCCGACCTCGCAGAGCGTCACCCCGCGGGGCCAGCGGATGGCGGCGGCGGTGCCCCGGGTGAGCCAGACCGGAATCCCGTAGTGATCCGCCAGGCGCGCCACGCCGCGCACGTGGTCGGCGTGCTCGTGGGTCACCAGGATGCCCGCCAGATCGCTCGGCTCGCGGCCCAGTCGGGCCAGCCGGCGGCGCGTCTCGGCGAGGGAAAAGCCGCAGTCGACGAGCACGCAGGTGTCGGCGTCCGCCACCAGGGTGGCATTGCCCCGGCTGCCGCTGCCGAGGGAGGCGAAGCCGAGCATCAGGAGAGGTTTTCCCGCACCGCCCGCAGGATGCGCAGGGCCTCCTCGCGCTCGAGGCCGAGGCCCTGCGGATCGGTCACCCGCACCTCGACCCCCTCTTCCGCGGGCACCACGCGGATCAGGTAATCGACGTCGACTCCCTCGCCGCCGCGCCGGAAGAGGCGCCCAAACCAGCCCTTCTTCTCGCGCTCGGGGGGCTTGTAGTCGACGCGGAAGACCCCTGCTTGGCGATCTTCCTCCACCACGGTGAAACCGCCCCGGCCGAGGGAGTAGGCGAGGGAGGCCCAGGCGCGATCCTCGTCGAGGCGCAGCAACAGGTAGGGATCGGCCACGGCCGGGGTGACGAACTCCACCTTGCCCGCACCGCCGATCCGCTGGGCCTGCAGTGACACGGTGCCGCTGGAGACATCCCCGGCGAGGGCGTTGGCCAGCAGTTCCACCATCTCCTGCTCCCGCTCGGGGTCCACCGAGCGCTCCGGCCAGGGCTCCTTGGTGCCCTGCGCCTTCTCCACCCGGTCGTGGAGCACCCGGATCTCGGTGCTGTTGACCGGCACGCCGGGCTGGATGGTGAACCGGTAGCGGTGGTGGTACCGCTCGTCGCCCTTGAACTCGAGCCAGGCGGTCTCCAGGATCCCGGCCTCGGGTTCGGCGCGCGCCGCGGGAATGCCGCTACGGTTGAGGATGTTGCGCACCCGCGGCCACACCTCCGCCGGCGGGCGGTTGCTGAGGATCCAGCGATCGTCGCCGAGGCGCTGGATCTTGATCACCTCCCGCAGGTCGGCGGCCGAAACCCGCGGCGGCCGGGGCACGCCGTCGAAGGTCTCGAGGAGCGCGGTTTCCGGCAAGGGGGGCACGGGGTAGAGGGTGCCGAGGGCCTCGTCGTCCAGGTCGGCGGGCACCTCCAGGGGCGGCAGCTCGCGGGCCTCCAGATAATCCTTGGCGCGGTTGCGGAACATCCCCTCCTCGCCGAAGATCCCGCAGCCGCCGAGGGACGAGAGGGCCACCGCCAAGGCCAGGGCGCGCCGCGCGTTCACGGGGCCTTCTCCACCGCGGCGGGCGGCGCCACCCCGCATGCGCGAAGCGCGGCGCGGACCGCCTCGTGGTGGGCGGGCGACAGCTCCGTCAGGGGCAGGCGGATGCCGGGTTCGCACAGGCCGAGCTGCGCGGCGGCCCACTTCACGGGGATGGGGTTGGATTCGAGGAACAACGCCCGGTGCAGGGGCATGAGGGACTCCTGGAGGGCGCGCGCCTCGGCGGCTCGGCCGGCCAGCGCCAGATCGCACAGACGGCGCATGGCGCGCGGCGCCACGTTGGCGGTCACCGAGATGTTACCCCGTCCGCCGAGGAGCATCAATTCGCAGGCGGTGGCGTCGTCGCCGGAGTAGACCGCGAAGTCGGGGCCGACCCGCCCGAGGAGCTCTCGCACCCGATCGAGGTTGCCGCTGGCCTCCTTGATCCCCACCACGTTGGGCAGCCGCGCCAGTCGCTCCACCGTCTCCGGCAACAGGTCGGAGGCGGTGCGGGCGGGGACGTTGTAGAGGATCTGGGGAATGTCCACCGCCTCCGCCACGGCGCGGAAGTGGCGGTACATCCCCTCTTGGGTCGGGCGGTTGTAGTAGGGGGCGACGAGCAGGGCGGCGTCCGCCCCGCACCGCTTGGCGGCGGCGGTGAGCTCCACCGCCTCAACGGTGCTGTTGGCGCCGGTGCCGGCGATCACCGGAATCCGCCCGGCCACCACCTGGACGCAGTAGCGGATCACCTCGATGTGCTCTTCCCAGCCCAGGGTGGGCGCCTCTCCGGTGGTCCCCACCGCGCCGATGGCCTGGGTTCCCTCGGCGATGTGCCACTCGATGAGCCGTTCGAGGGCCGGCCAGTCCACCTCGCCGGTGTCCGCTTTCATCGGGGTGATGAGGGCGACGATGCTGCCGGTGATCATGGCGGCCTTCCGGAAAAGCCACAATGGTAGCGGCCGCCCGCCGGGCCCACAAGTTCCGGCTCAGGCGAGGTGCCAGCGGGCGGCCTCGGGGGAAGCCGCGGCGGGCTCGCGGCGGGCGCGGCCCTCCCCTTCGAGCTTGAGCAGGTGGGCGACGAGCACCTGCCGGGCGAGGTCGAGGCGCTCGCGGCCCACGTCCGCGTAGACCCGCTCGAGCAGCCCGTCGAGCTCGTCCGTGCCGGCGGCGAGGGCTTCCACCACCCGCGCCTCCCGCCACCGCCGATGGGCGATCACCTCCCGCAGGTGGCGTGCGGAATCGGCGATGAGCGCGCCGTGCCCGGGGGCGACGGCGGCCGGCGGGCGGCCGGCGAGGCGCTCGAGGGAGGCCAGGTAGGCCGCCAGATCCCCCGAAGGCGGCAGGATCGCCACCGTGCCCCCCTCCATCAGGTGATCGCCGGCGAACAGCAGGCCCTCCTCCCGCAGCAGAAAACAGTAGTGGTTGGCCACGTGGCCCGGGGTGTGGATCGCCTCCAGGGTGTACTCGGCGGTGCGCAGCAGGACGCCGTCGCGCGGTTCCCAATCGGGGCGGAAGGTGCGGTCCTGGCGCCCGTCGTCCGGGCGGAGGACACACCCCACCAGGGTCGCCCCCGTGGCTGCGGCGAGAGTGGCCGCGCCGGGGGAGTGGTCGGGGTGGGTGTGGGTCACCACCACCCAGCGCAACCGCCCGGCGCAGGCCTCGAGAATGGCCGCCACATGGGACGGGTCGGCGGGACCGGGGTCGATCACCGCCACCTCTTCTTCCCCCAGCAGATAGGTGTTGGTCCCGGGGCCGGTCATCAGCCCGGGGTTGGGGGCGGTGAGGCGCCGCACCCGCGGCGACAGGCGGTCGAGCCGGCCGGGAACGGGGGGCGCCGAAGCGGCCACGGCCCTCAGGAGATCAGCCCGGGAATGGGAACCACCGGGTCCACGTCGGCGGCATAGTCCACTCCCTCCACCTCGAATCCGAACAGGCGCAGGAAGTCCCGCTTGTAGCCGGCGTAGTCGGTGAGCTTATGGAGGTTTTCGGTGGTCACCTGGTTCCAGAGCGCCTCCACCGCACCCTGCACCTCGGGATCGAGCTCCCGATCGTCCACCCGCAGTCGGCCCTCCGCATCCAGGCGGGGCTGGGGGGCGTAGAGGCACTCCCGGAAGAGGCGGTCGATCTGCTCGATGGGGCCCTCGTGGGTGCCTCGCGCCTTCATCTCCTTGTAGAGCAGGGCGAGGTACAACGGCATGATGGGGATGGCGGCACTCGCCTGGGTCACCACCGCTTTGAGGACCGCCACTCGGGCGTCGCCGCCCCTTTCCGCGAGGCGGCGGCGGATCTCCACCACCCGCCGGTCCAGATCCTGCTTGGCGGCGCCGATGGTGCCGTGCCAGTAGATATCCCAGGTGATCCGCTCGCCGATGTAGGTGAACGCACAGGTCTTCGCCCCGGGGGCCAGAACGCCGGCGCGGTCCAGGGCCTCGATCCACAGCTGCCAATCCTCGCCGCCCATCACCGCCACCGTCTGGCGCACCTCCTCCTCGGTGGCCGGCTCCAGGGTGACCTCTTCCACCACCTCCCGGTCGGTGTCGATCCCCCGGGTGCGCACCACCTTGCCCACGGGTTTGAGCACCGACTGGAAGACCTCGCCGGTGACCGGGTGGCGGCGGCGTGGCGCCGCCAGGCTGTAGACCACCAGGTCCACCTGGCCCAGGTCGGCGCGAATGGTCTCGATGGCCGCCTCCTTGACTTCGCTGGAGAAGGCGTCGCCGTTGATGCTCTTGGCGTAGAGGCCGGCCTCTTCGGCCAAGCGGTGGAAGGCGGCGCTGTTGTACCAGCCGGCGGTGGCGGTGCGCTTGGGCGTGGCCTCCTTCTCGAAAAAGACGCCCAGGGTCGCGCCGCCGCCGCCGAAGGCGGCGGCGATCCGCGCGGCGAGCCCGTAGCCGGTGGACGCGCCCACCACCAGGACGCGGCGGGGAGCGCCGGGGACGGGCCCGCGGCCGCGCACGTATTCGACCTGGCGGCGCACGTTCTCGGCGCAGCCCAGGGGATGGGCGGTGGTGCAGAGGAATCCGCGGACCTTGGGGGCGATGACCATGTGACCTCCGTTGCGAGCCGGCGCGGCGGCCCATGATAGCCGAAGGCGCCGCGGCCTCACAGGATGAGGCGGCGCAGATCCGCCAAGGCCTCCACCAACTCGGTGAGGAAGCGGCCGGCGTCCGCGCCGTTCACCAGGCGGTGATCGTAGGTCAGCGCCACCGGCAACAGCAGCCGCGGGCGGAACTCGCCCCCGTCCCACACCGGCCGGATCGCCGCCCGCGACAACCCGAGGATGGCCGCCTCGGGGGGATTGACGATGGGGGTAAAGCCGCGCCCGCCGATGGGGCCGAGGTTGGAGACGCTGAGCGTCGCGCCCTGCATCTCCTCGGCGGCCAGGCGCCCGCCGCGGGCCCGCTCCGCGAGGGCGGCGATCTCCTCCGCAAGCTGCCAGACGCCCTTGCGATCGACGTCGCGCACCACGGGCACCAGAAGCCCCCGCGGGGTGTCCACGGCGATCCCCACGTGGCAGTACTGGCGCTCCACCGCCACGCGCCCCGAGGGGTGCCAGGCGCGGCGCAACTTGGGGTGGCGCGGCAACAGGGCGCCGAGGGCCCGCACCACGAAGGGCAGAAGGGTCAGTTTGACCCCCCGCCGCTCCGCTTCGGGCAGGAGCGCCTTTCGGAAGGCCTCGAGCTCGGTGACGTCGGCGTCGTCGAACTGGGTCACCATGGGCACGGCCGCCCAGGCGCGCGCCATGTTGGCGGCGGTGGCGCGATCCACGCCGCTCAAGGGCACCTCCTCTACCGGACCGAAGCGCTCGAGATCGAGCTCGCCTTCGGCTTCCTGCACCGGCCGCGCCTGCTGGCGCGCGGCCAACGCCTCGCGGACGTAAGCTTCCACGTCCTCGCGGCGGATGCGCCCCTTGGGACCGGTTCCCGGAACGTTGCGCAGATCGACCCCCAGGGCGCGGGCGAAGCGGCGCACCATGGGGCCGGCGTAGACCTCGCCGGCCGGCGCTTCCGGCTCGGCGAGGGGGGGCGGTGCGGCCCTTGCCGCCTCCTTTGCCGCGGGGCGCTCGGGCGCGCCGGCGACGGGAGCGGCGGCCGAGGTGGTCGTGGCCTCGGGGGCCTTGGGGGCAGGGTCGCCCGCCGCCGGGGTGGACCGGGCCGCCTCCCCCTCGGGCCGCAAGAGCGCCACCACCTGGCCGCTGCGCACCCGATCTCCCACCGCCACCCGCAGTTCGGCGACGGTGCCCGCCCGGGGCGCCGGTACCTCCATGGTCGCCTTGTCGCTCTCCAGGGTGAGCAGCGCCTCACCCTCGGCGACCCGGTCGCCGGGCGCGACGGCGATCTCCACCACCTCCACCGCCTCGGCGGATCCCAGGTCGGGGAGCACCACCGGCTCGGGTTCACCGCCGGCCGGGGCGGCCGCCCTATCCTCTTCTGAGGCGGCCGCTTGCGGGGCGGAAGCGCTCGCCGCCGGCACCTCCGGCTCGGAAGGGGGCGGCGTCTCCTTCTCCGGCGCCGTCTCCTTCGGGGTGCCAACCGCCTCCTCGGCCAGCTCGAGTTCCACCACCGCCGTGCCGGCGCCGACCTTGTCGCCGGGCTTGACCAACACCTTGCGCACGGTCCCCGCCGCCGGCGCCGGCAGGTCCAGGGTGGCCTTGTCCGACTCCAGCACCAACAGGGTGTCGTCGGGCGCTACGCGATCCCCCGGCGCCACCGGGATCTCGATCACCTCCACTTCCCGGGCGCCGCCCAGGTCGGGCACCTTCACCGTTTCCATCGCCATGGCGTCGCCTCACCGATAGAGGGAGTAGGGGCGCTCGGGATCGATGCCGAGCTCGGCGATCGCCTGGGCCACCCGCCGCGCCTCCAGTCTTCCCTGGCGCGCCAGGCCGTAGAGGGCGGTGGCGGCCACGTGGCGGCGGTCCACCTCGAAGAAATCGCGCAGCTTGGCGCGGGTGTCCGAGCGCCCGAAACCGTCGGTGCCGAGGACGTAAAAGTCGCCGGGCACCAGGGCGCGCAGCTGCTCCGCCCAGGCGCGCACGTAATCGGTGGCGATCACCACCGGGCCCGGGCGCCCGGCGAGGAGGCCCGTCAGATAGGGGGTGCGCGGCTCGGCCTCGGGGTGCAGGCGGTTCCAGCGCAACACTTCCTGCCCCTCCCGGGCGAGTTCGTTGACGCTGGTCACGCTCCAGACGTCCGCGTCCACCTTCCAGCGCTCGGCGAGCAACTCGGCGGCGGCGATCACCTCGTTGAGGATGGCGCCGCAACCCATCAGCTGGACGCGCAACCGCCCCCGCCGCCGGGGCGCCTCCCGGAAGAGGTAACAGCCGCGCACGATCCCCTCCGCCGCCCCCTCGGGCATGGGGGGGTGGGGGTAGTTTTCGTTCATGGTGGTGATGTAGTAGAAGACGTTGCGCCGCTCGGCGTACATCTCCTCGAGGCCGCGGTGGACGATCACCGCGAGCTCGTAGGCGAAGGTGGGATCGTAACTGCGACAGTTGGGGATGACGCTGGCCAGCAGGTGGCTGTGGCCGTCCTGGTGTTGGAGACCTTCGCCGTTGAGGGTGGTGCGCCCGGAAGTGGCGCCGATCAAAAAGCCGCGCGCCTGGATGTCCCCCGCCGCCCAGGCGAGATCCCCCACCCGCTGAAAGCCGAACATGGAATAGAAGATGTAAAAGGGGATCATCGGACAGGCGTGGTGGCTGTAGGCGGTGGCGAGCGCGATCCAGGCCGACATGGCGCCCGCCTCGGTGATCCCCTCCTCGAGGATCTGGCCCCGCTTGTCCTCCTTGTAGTACATGATCTGGTTGCGGTCGTGGGGCACGTATTTCTGCCCCTGGGAGGAGTAGATCCCGAGCTGGCGGAACATCCCCTCCATGCCGAAGGTGCGCGCCTCGTCGGGGACGATGGGCACCACCCGGGCGCCGATCTTTGGATCCTTCACCAGTTGCTGGAGGAGGCGGACGAAGGCCATGGTGGTGGAGATGCGCCGCTCCCCGGTGCCCTCCAGCAGCTTGCCGAACTCGGCCAGCGGCGGGATCTCCAGCGCCTCGCACTCCCGGTGGCGGGCCGGCAGGAAGCCGCCCAGGGCCTCCCGCCGCCGCTTCATGTACTGGATTTCGGGGCTGTCGTCGGGGGGGCGGTAGAAGGGGACCCCGGCGAGCTCCGAGTCGGGGATCGGGATGCCGAAGCGGTCGCGGAAGTTGCGCAGGCTCTCCAGGTCGAGCTTCTTCACGGCGTGGGTGTCGTTGGCCGCCTCCCCGGCGGCTCCCATTCCGTAGCCCTTCACCGTCATGGCCAGGATGGCGGTGGGCTTGCCCTTGGTTGCCACCGCCTCGGCGTAGGCGGCGTAGACCTTGTAGGGGTCGTGGCCGCCGCGGTTGAGCATGTAGATCTCCTCGTCGCTCATGTCCTTGACGAGCTCGAGGAGTTCCGGGTACTTGCCGAAGAAGTGCTCGCGGGTGTAGGCGCCGCCGTTGGCCTTGAAGTTCTGCAGCTCGCCGTCCACCACCTCGTCGCAACGCTTCTGCAAAAGGCCAGTCTTGTCCTTTTCGAACAGGGGATCCCAGCGCCGCCCCCAGATCACCTTGATCACGTTCCAGCCGGCGCCCTTGAAGACCCCCTCCAGCTCCTGGATGATCTTGCCGTTGCCCCGCACCGGGCCGTCGAGCCGCTGCAGGTTGCAGTTGACCACGAAGATCAGGTTCTCGAGCTGTTCGCGACCCGCCAGGGAAATGGCGCCCAGGGTCTCCGGCTCGTCGCACTCGCCGTCGCCGATGAAGCACCACACCCGCCGGTCGCCGCGAGGAACCAGGCCGCGGGCCGAGAGGTAGCGCATCACGTGGGCCTGGTAGATGGCCTGGATGGGCCCGAGCCCCATGGAGACGGTGGGAAACTCCCAGTAATCGGGCATCAACCAAGGGTGTGGGTAGGAGGACAACCCCTTGCCGTCCACCTCGCGGCGGAAGTTCTCCATCTGCTCGAGGCTGAGCCGCCCCTCGAGAAAAGAGCGGGCGTAGATGCCCGGGCTGCTGTGGCCCTGGAAGTAGATCAGATCGCCGAGGTGATCGGCGCTGCGGGCGCGGAAAAAGTAGTTGAAGCCCACGTCGTAGAGGGTCGCCGCCGACGAGAAGGTGGCGATGTGGCCGCCCAGGGCGTCCTCTTCGTTGCGGTTGGCGCGCATGACGAGCGCCAGGGCGTTCCAGCGGATCAGGGAGCGGATCCGCCGCTCCATGAACAGGTCCCCCGGCATCCGCTTCTCCCGCGACGGCGGGATGGTGTTGCGGAAGGGGGTGGTGATGGCGTTGGGCGTCGGAATGCCCTCCTCGGCGGCCTTGTCCAAGAGCCGCTTGACCAGAAAACCGGCCCGCTCCTCTCCCTGGTGGCGGATCACGGCCTGGAGTGCGTCGAGCCACTCGCGGGTCTCTTCGGGATCAATGTCTTCCCAGGGATCCATGGCTCACCTCTACACCGGGCGATGTTTGGATCCTAGCAGCTTTCCCCACCCATTACGATGTTGCACCAGAAATGAAACATTGTTTCATTCGATGGCGAGGGGCAGCGCGAACCAGCCTTCCCTACAGGAGGAGGCCAGGGGTTGCGCCGCCGCTTGGGCGGTTCGATCGGTGACGAGCCAGAGCGCCTGCCGCTCGGCGCCCGTCCATTGGCGCCAGGCGGCCTTGAGATCCCGGACCCCCACGGCGCGCACGGCCGCGGCCAGCCGCGCGCGGAAATCGAAACCCCAGTAGCCCAGATCGAGGGACTCCAGGTGGCGCGCCGCCAGCTCGTCGAGGTTGCGCGGCGCCTCCTCCACCCGGGCGAGCACCGCCCGCCGGTACCGCTCCAAATCTTCCTCGGTCAACGCCGCCACCTCCTTCCCGAAGGCGGCGAAGAAGGCCTCCACGCGATCGCGGATCGCCTGCTCGTCGAACCGCGGCGACTGGACGTAGTAGGCGAGTCCCGGCACCCGCCCCAGGGGCAGGGGCGAGACGCCGACGGCGTAGCCCAGCTGCTGCTCGGTGCGCAGGCGGGTGTAAAAGGGAGCCGAGGTCATCACCTCCAAAAGCGCCATGCGGGCCCGCTCGCCGAGCCCGTCGTCCCGCCCCTGCAGGTAGAGGACGGCGGCCGCGTCCTGGTGGTCGACGGCCAGCGACTGGACGCAGGCCGCGCCCGGCGCCAGGTCGGCCACCCGCAAGGGTGCCGGCGCCCGGCGGCCGGCCGCGGCAGCGACACCCGGCAGGCGCGCCACGAGCGACGCCAATGCCGGGCGGTCCAGGTTGCCGACGGCGTAGACGCGCCACGCCCCCTCCTCCACCAAGCGGCGGTGGGCTGCGCGCAGCTCTTCGAGTGACGCGCCCTCCAGGACCTCCGCCAGACGAGCGGGGGAGTGGGCCTCGCCCAGGAGGGCGGGCAGCTCGTCGAGCAGACGCCTCAGGGGCCATTCCTGCGCGGCATTGCGCCAGTCGCGCAGCAGCCGGGCGCGCACCCCGCTCCACCCGCGCGGCGTCCCAATCGGGGCTCGCCAAGGCGGCGGCGATGGGCGCAAGCAGCAACGGCATGCGCTCCGAATAACCGCGCAGGCTGAGGCTGAGGCCGCGCTCCCAGGGGTCGAGGCGGTACTCCAGCCCCGCCAGGGTGGCCGGATAGGTGCGCTCCGCGAGCTGGTCCCGCACCAGCGCCGCCGAGAGCGCCACCGCCGCGGCGGCCTTGGCGTCCAGGGGCTCGGGCAGCGCCAGGCGGGCGTGGAAGAAGGCGCGGGGCGCGCCGAAGGGATTGCCGGCCTGCAGCCAGGTGGGCGGCGCCGTGGCGACCTTTTCCGGGCGGCTCGCGGTCTCGCCGACCCGCTCCAGCCGTCGCGGGAGAAAGGGGTTAGCCGCGGGCAAGGCGAGCCCGGCGGCGAGCTCGGCGGGCGGCTCCCCCGCGGGGGGCGCCGGATCGACGGCGTAGGGGGCGGCGTAGAATGCACTGATCCGATCGGTGGCCACCTCGGGGGCGGTCAGCACCTCGACGGCGTTTTCCGGCACCAGGCGGGCCGCGAATCGTTTCAGGAGGTTTTTGCGGTAGCGGTAGAGAAAGGGCCCCCGCAGCACCTCCGCCGGTGGGTAGAGGTGGAGGGCGGTGCCCAGGCCGAGCACGTAGCCCATCGGCTCGGCGGGTTCCAGGAAGCGGAAGTCCACGCGCGCCATGTGGGCGAGCTCCTCGTAGCGCCAGCGGGCGTCGGCGGCCTCCCGGGCCAGGGCGAGCCAACGGTAGAAGAGCGCCCGCACCGCAGCGGCGCGCTCGTACCCCTCCGAGGTGAGGCGGATCTCGACGGTGAAGAGGCCGCCGCGGCGGGAATCGAAGGCGAGTCCCGCCCGCACGCCGTCGGCGAGCCCCGCGGCACGCAGCACTGCGAGGAGACTCCCCTCCCCCTCGTGGCCGAGCAGATGGGCGAAGAATTCGTCGGGCTTTTCCCGCCACTGTCGCCCGAGCGGCGGCACCGGAAAGAAAAAGGAAAGAGAGCGGATTTCCTTGACCGGCCGGTAGCGCACCGCGAGCGGCAGGGGATCCCGGAACAGCGGCCGCTCCCCTTCGGGAAGGACCACGGGTCGGTCGGGGACGGCGGCGAAGCGCGCCGCCACCCACTCTTGCAGACGGTCGAGGGGCTGGGGGCCGAGCACCACCAGGTTCATCCGCGAAGCGGCGTAGTACCGGCGCCAAAACTCGAGCAGGTCGTCCCGCACCGGCCGGCCGGGACGATCCGCCAGGGTCTCCAGGTTGCCCACGGTGAAACCGTGAAAGGGGTGCTCCGGGTGGGCGAGCTCGCGCAGCACGTCCCACAGGCGGCGGTCGTCGTCGCGGATGCGCAGCCGGTACTCCGACTCCACCGCCTGGCGCTCCCGGTCCACGTACTCGGGGTTGAACAGGGGGGCGACGAAAAAGCGGCTGAAGCGGTCGAGGGCCGACTCCAGGTGGTCGGGGTCCACCGAGAGGAAATAGTTGGTCTCTTCGAGGCCGGTGTAGGCGTTGAAGCTCCCGCCGTGTTCGGTGATGAAGGACTGGAATTCGCCCGCCTCGGGGTAGCGATCGGTGCCGAGAAAGAGCATGTGCTCGAGGAAGTGGGCGAGGCCCTCCCGGTCGGAGGGGTTCTGGAAACTGCCCACGTCCAGGCTGAGGGAGGCGGCCGCCTTGTCCGCCCCGGCATCGGAGATGAGCAGGACATCGAGGCCGTTGTCCAGGGTCAGATAGCGGTAGCGCCGCGGGTCGTTGGGGCTCTTGTGGACCGCGACCCGGCTCTTGGCGTCCGCTTCGGCGACGAACCAGGGGGAGGAGTCCTCGCCGGATGCCCCGGCCGCGGCCGGCGCGGCGAGGCCGCCGCCGGCCAGGCAGAGGGCGAGTGCCAAAAGCCACGGGGGACGAATCATGGTGTGGGCTCCCGAGGGTCGGATTGTTCGTTGCGCGGCCAGGCGTTGTAGACGGCCTTCAACAGGGTGGCCAGGGGGATGGCGAAGAAGACGCCCCAAAACCCCCAGATTCCGCCGAACACCAGCACCGCCAGGATGATGGTGAGGGGGTGGAGGTTGACGGCCTCCGAGAAGAGCAGCGGCACGAGCACGTTGCCGTCCAGAAACTGGATCAAGAGATAGATGCCCGCGAGCCACCAGAAAGGACTCGCCAACCCCCACTGGAGATAGCCCACGGCGAGCACCGGCACGGTGACCACCGCCGCGCCGATGTAGGGGACCACCACCGACAAACCCACCGCCAGGGCGAGCAGGGCTGCGTACTCGAGGCCCAGGAGTGCGAAGGCGACGAAGGAGACGGCGCCGACGATGAGGATCTCGAGCACCTTGCCGCGCACGTAATTGGCCATCTGGAGGTTCATCTCGTGCCAGATCCGGTCGAGCACCGGGCGGTGGCTGGGCAACAGCCGCGCGCCCGCCGCCATCAGGGCCTCTTTGTCCTTGAGGAGGAAAAACACCATGATCGGCACCAGGACGAGGTAGACCACCCAGCTCGCCAGCCCGGGCAAGCTGGCCACCGAAAAGCTGAGCAAGGCTTCGCCGATACTCGCCGCCTGGCCCTGGACGTAGCCGACCAGCGCCTTGAGCTGCGCTTCCGAGATGATCTCCGGATAGTGCTGGGGCAACAGCGCCACCGACTGCTGGAGCTGGCGGATGAGCGCCGGCAGCTGCGCCGCCAAGTTGGCCGCCTGGCGCACCACCAGGGGGACGAGCCCCACCAGGGCGAGAACGAAGGAGCCGAGAAAGAGGACGAACACCACCATCACCGAGGCCAGTCGCGGCAAGCCGAGCCGCGCCAGCCGAGCCACCGCGCCCTCGAGGAGAAAGGCGATGATCAGGGCGGCAAAGAAGGGGGCGAGGACGCCGCCGAGCCAAACCAGCAAGGCGAGCGCGGCCGCCGCCAACAGGGCCAGGAGCACCGCCTCCTCGTGGCCCAGATAGCGGTCGACCCAGCGGGCGAGCACCTTGAACATGGAAGCACCCTCGGCGGGGGCCGCGCGGATGGGAGGGAAAGGGTACGGCCTCCCCTTGCCCGCGACAACCGGGGAACGGCGCCGGGCACGCGCGGTCCAAAGGACACCACGGGGCCGCAGCCAGCGGCTACACTTTTCCTTCCACCCTCGAGAACCGTCGCGTGCGCCGCACCCTCCTCCTCCTCGCCGCCCTTTGCCTGGCCGCCCCCGCCGGCGCGGCGCTGCCCGATCTGCCCGAGCTCGGCGACACCAGCTCGGCGATCCTCTCGCCGCGCCAAGAAGAGCTGCTCGGGCGCGCCTGGCTCGGCGCCTTCCGGGCGCGGGTCAAGACCCTGGACGACCCGGAACTTACCGCCTACCTGGAGGAGCTGCTCGGCGAGCTCAAGGGTCCAGCGGGGCTCGGCGAGAGCGAGCTCACCCTGGTGCTGGTCAACAACCCGGCCCTCAACGCCTTCGCCGTGCCGGGGGGGGTCGTCGGCGTCCACACCGGCCTGTTCCGCTACGCCGAGGACGAAGACGAACTGGCGGCGGTCCTCGCCCACGAGCTCGCCCACCTGCGCCAGCGCCACTTCGCCCGCCGCCTGGAAGCCGGGCGGGCCAACGCCGTGACCGCCCTGGCCGGGATGCTCGCCGGACTGGTGCTCGCCGCCACCGTCGGGGGCGACGCCGGCATGGCGGCCATCACCATGGGCCAAGCGGCGGCCCTGGAGAGCAACCTGCGCTACAGCCGCGAGCACGAACAGGAGGCGGACCGCCTCGGCCTGGAGATCCTCAAGCGCACCGGCCGCGATCCCGCGGCGGTGCCGCGGATGTTCGAGCGGATGCTGGCCGCCACCCGCTACACCGGCAGCCGGCCGCCCGAGTATCTGCTCACCCACCCCCTGACCGAGCGGCGCCTGGCCGATGCCCGGGCGCGCCTCCACGCCCTGGGGGAGCCACCGCACCGCCCCCACTCCGAGCGCTATGCCTTCCTGCGCGCCCGGGCACTCCTCTGGCTCGACGGCAACCTCCTCGAGTCCGTGCGGCGCTTCCGGGCGGAACTCGCGGCGTCGGGGGGTGACGCCGCCCGCTATGGCCTTGCCCTCGCCCTGTCGGGCAACGGCGAACACGCCGCGGCGGCGCGCGAGCTCGCCCCCCTATTGGCGGCCCGGCCCGCGGACCTCACCCTGCGCCTGGCTGCCGTCGAGCTCGCCTACAACCGGGGGGATTCCCGCGAAGCCCTCGCCCTCGTGGAAAGCCTGGCCGCCGAGCATCCCGGTTACTACCCCTGCGAGCGGTATCGGGCAAAGATCCTGCTCAGGCTCGGGCGCACCGGCGAGGCCCAGGCGGTGCTCGAGCGCTTGAGCCGCGCGCGGCCCGCCGATCCCCAGGTGTGGTTCGAGCTGGCGGAAACGGCGGGGCTCGCAGGCGACATCCTCGGCGTGCACCGCGCCCGGGCCCAGTACTTCCGCCTCACCGGCGCCTACGACGAGGCGCGCAAACAGCTCCTCTACGCCAAGCGCCTGGCCGCCGCCGACCGGCGGGAGACGGCCCTGTTGGAGGAAGCCTTGCGGGAGGTGGAAGAGGAGGCGAAGCGCGCCCGGGAGCTGCTGTGAGGCCGGCGCGGCGGGTCAGTCCCCCGAGTAGAGTTGCCGCTCGCGAAACTCCAGCATCCGCTCCAGGGGCACGAGGGCCCGCCGCCCCAGCTCTGGATCCACCAGCACCTCGTTGGTTTCCCGCTCCAGGCTCAACATGAGGTTTTCCAGGTGGTTCATGGCCATCCAGGGACAGTGGGCGCAGCTTCGGCAAGTGGCCCCGTGGCCCGCGGTGGGCGCTTCGATCAATTCCTTGTCGGGCGCCGCCTGCTGCATCTTGTAGAAGATGCCTTTGTCGGTGGCCACGATAAGCCGCTTGTGGGGCAGGGTGCGGGCCGCCTCGATCAGTTGCGAGGTGGAGCCCACGGCGTCGGCGATCTCCACCACCGCCGCCGGCGACTCGGGATGGGCGAGCACGGCGGCGTCGGGGTAGAGCTGCTTGAGTTCGAGGATGCCGCGGTACTTGAACTCCTCGTGGACCACGCAGGCCCCGTCCCACAGCAGCATGTCGGCGCCCGTGCGGCGCTGGATGTAGGCGCCCAGATGCTTGTCGGGCGCCCAGAGGATCTTGTGGCCGAGCCGGTCCAGATACTCCACCACGTCCACGGCGATGCTCGAGGTGACCACCCAATCGGCCCGGGCCTTCACCGCTACGGAGGTGTTGGCGTAGACCACCACCGTCCGCTCGGGGTGTTGGTCGCAGAAGCGGGCGAATTCGTCGGGGGGGCAGCCGATGTCGAGGGAGCAGGTGGCCTCCAGGGTGGGCATGAAGACGCGCTTTTCCGGCGAGAGGATCTTGGCCGTCTCACCCATGAAGCGCACGCCGCAGACCACCAGGGTCTGGGCGGGATGCTGTTTGCCGAAGCGGGCCATTTCCAGGGAATCGGAGACGATCCCCCCGGTCTCTTCGGCCAGCGCCTGGATCTGGGGCTCGGTGTAGTAGTGGGCGACGATCACCGCGTCCTTTTCCACCAGGAGTTCTTTGATGCGCCGGCGGAAGGCCTCCTCCTGTTCCGGGGTGTACTGAGGTTGTTCTTCCACCCGGTCGAGATACCGCTGCACCAGCTCCCTGAGGCGGGCGTTTTCGGCCAGTTCCAATCGGTTGGGCATGGCGTCGGCAGACCTACTGCTCAGCGTCGAGGCGCGGTCGGGAATGAAGTGTAGCATGCCGCCTCAGGCGACGCGGACCACGTCCACCTCCACCTCCAGAGTCTGCTCGCCACCGCCGCCGTAGACCACCCCGCGCAGCGGCGGCACGTCGGCGTAGTCGCGCCCCCAGGCCACCACCAGATGGCGCTCGGCGGCGGGCAGGTCATTGGTGGGATCGAACTCGAACCAACCGCCCCCCGGCACGTACACCGCGAACCAGGCGTGGGAGGCGTCCGCGCCGCGCAGTTTTTCCCCGCTTGGTGGCGGCAGGGTCTCGATGTACCCCGACACGTAGCGGGCCGCCAGGCCGAAGGCGCGCAGGCAGGCGATGGCCAGGTGGGCGAAATCCTGGCAGACGCCGCGGCGGTGGGCGAAGACCTGCTCGAGGGGAGTGGCGACGTCGCTGAAGTGGGGATCGTAGGTGAACGCCCGATGGATGGCCGAGGTCAGCCCGGCGGCGGCCTCGAGGAGGGGGCGGTCGGCGTCGCCGAGCCAGGGGCGCGCGAAGGCGACCAGTTCGCCGGCGAGGCGCTCGCCGGGCTCGGCCAGCGGCGAGGGCAAGAGGAACTCGCGCGCCGCCAGATCTTCCCGCCCCGCCGGCTGCATCAGGCGGCGGCGCGCCTCGCCACAGGTCACCTGGCCGGCCGCCCCCGGGACCGGCCCGCTCGCCACCTCGATCAGACTCTCGGCGGTCACCTCGAGCACTTGGTGGGGCACCTCCACGGCGATGTGGCAGGCCAGGTTGCCGAAGTAGTCGGTGCGCCGGCGCAGGGTGGCCGGCGCCGGCTCGACCCGCAGCGCCGCCTCCAGGCACCGCTGCCGCGCCGTGTCCCGCGGCAACAACCAGGCGACGCTCAGCCCCTGAACCACCGGGGCGGCGTAGCGGTAGCGGGTGGTGTGGCGGACGCGGTAGCGCATCAGTCGAGCTCCCAGCGCTGACTCACCAGTTGCCGCGGCCCCTCCTGGTGGGTGAAAAACTTCGCCGCGATGCGATCGGAGGTCTCGGCGAGCCGCCTCCAGGTGGTGTCGAAGAGCACTTCCAGGGCCGCCCGCCGGCCCTCCTCGGCCGCGCACAGCGCCTGCAGGTCGGCCAGCCGAACCAGGGAGAGCGCCTCCAGCGCGGCGCGCTCCTCCGGTTGCGGCTCGCGCCGGCCGCCACTGCCCGGCAGTGCGGCCACGTGCTCGGCGAGCCGCTCCAGCTGGTGGCGCACCGAGCGGGGATTGGCGGCGTCCACCAGCGTCAATTCCAGCACGTCACGCAGAGCCAACCCCGCGCGGTAGCGGCGGCGGTAGGTGATCAGCGATTCCAGGGTCTGGAGGAGAGCCTCCTGAAGGGTGGCCTCGGTGAGCTCATCGTCCACCGGCACCAGCAGGGTGCGCATCAACACCAAAGTCTGTTTGGCCCGCTCGAGCCGCCGCCCCATGTCCAGAAAGCGCCAGCCCGTGCCGTGGACCATGCTCTCGTGAACGAGACCCGCCAATGCCAGAAAGGCGGTCACCAGGGGATCGAGCACCTCTTCCGGAGCCGAGGTGAGATTCGCGCCGAGGTCCGCCTCCAAAGTGGCCGCCAGCTCCCGCAGCTCGCCGATGATCCGCTGGGTGTCGGCCGACAACAGCTCGCGGGTCTCTTCCGCGCAGTTGAGCATGGCGGTGATGTCGAAGGCGACGGTGCCCGGCCGCGAGCGGTCGGCCACCACCGCGGCGAGCGCCGACAGGAGATCGCCGCCATCGAGGTCGACCGGCAACCGCTCCGGCGGGGTATCGGTGAGGCGCGCCACCGCCTCCAGGAGCAAAGCCCGCGGCCGCGGCCCGACGGGTTCGGCGGCATTGAAAGCGAGGAACAGGGTGCGCAACAGCCGCAGGGCGTTCTCGGCCCGTTCGGCATAGCGCCCGAACCAGTAGAGGTTCTCCACCACCCGGCTCGGCAGGGGCGCCCGCTCGAGGCCCCGCGCAAAGCCGGCGAGCAGAGTGATCCGCTTCTCCGGCTCGGAGGCGACCACCCAGGTGTCCTTGCTGATGGCCCCCGCCTGGTTGGACACCAGACTCGCCCCAGGAGCGCCCACCCGCGTCAGTCCCCCGGCCATCACCCGCCAGGAGCCGTCACCGGCCACCGCGAAGGTGCGCAGCACCGCACTGCGGGGCTCGAGCCGCCCGCCGGCCCACACCGGCAGGGTGGAAGGGACCAGGCGCTCCTGGGCCACGAACTGATCGGGGCGACGCAGGAGGGCGCGTACCAGCCGATCCCGCTCGGCGGCGGACAGCTCCGCCACCACCAGACTGTGGCGGCCCGGCCTGCGCACCACCGGCTTGACCACCAGTTCGTCGAGCCGCTCGAGCACCTGGGCGCGCGCCGCGGGGTCACCGCACCACCAGGTGGCGACCCCCGGCAGGCGCAGCTCCCGTCCCAGGAAGTGGCGCGCGATGCCGGGCAGAAAGGGCGCGAGCGCCGGGCTTTCGAGGACGCCCGAGCCGAGCAGGTTGACCACCGCCACCCGGCCGGTGCGCACCAGCTCCAGAAGTCCCGCCACCCCCAGCCGCGAGTCGCCGCGCAACTCCACCGGGTCGCAAAAATCGTCGTCCACCCGGCGCAGGAGCACGTCCACCCGGGTCAGCCCCTCCAGGGACTTCATCCACAGCCGCCCCTCGCGCACCACCAGGTCGCCGCTCTGGACCAGGGGAAAGCCGAGATAGGTCGCCAGCAGGGCGTGCTCGAAGTAGGTCTCGTTGTGGGGACCGGGCGTGAGCAGGGCGATGCAGGGGGCATCCACCCCGCGCGCGAGCCCCACCAGGGCGGAGCGCAGGGCGGCGAAAAAGCCGGCCAGGCGGTGGACGTGGCTGTCCCGGAAGAGGCTCGGGAACACCCGGCTCATCACGGTGCGGTTTTCCAGCGCGTAGCCCGCGCCGCTCGGCGCCTGGGTGCGATCGCCCAGGACCACGAACTGTCCGTCGGATCGGCGGATCAGATCGCAGGCGTAGAGCACCAGGCGGTGCGCCCCGAGGGGCGGCAAGTCCTGGCAGGGGCGCAGAAAGCCTCGGTGGCCGAACACCACCTCGGGCGGCAACAGGCGCCGCGCCACCACTTCACGCGCCCCGTAGAGGTCGCCGAGGAGCAGGTCGAGCAGCGCCGCCCGCTCCTCGAGGCCCGCCTCCACGGCCCGCCACTCCTCGCTGTCGATCACCCAGGGGATCGGGTCTATGCGCCAGCGGTTGTCGCGCGCCGCGACGCCGTAGACGTTGTAGGTGGCGCCGTCGTCGCCGAGGATGCGGCGGGCCTTGCCCGCCCGGGCCTCCAACTCGCCGGGGCCCAGGGCGGCGAGGGCTTCGTGGAGATAACGCCAGGCAGGGCGGACGGCGCCGTCGGCGTCCACCATCTCGTCGCGCACGCCGGCGAGCGGGCGGTAGGCGAGAAAAGCGCTGTCGGCCGCGCGCTCCCCCAAGTTCATTCTCGTCCCCCTTTCGGGTGCGGGATTATGGCACCGCGCGCCCCTCACCGCATCCGGCCGAAGCGGCGCGGTGAGGGGCGCGACAGTCCGTAATAGGGATGGCGGGCGAGCAGTTCGGGGCGGTGGAAGGGAAAGACCAGCACCACGCCAGCGAGAAAGCCTCCCAGATGGGCCCAGAAGGCCACTCCCCCCCCCTCGTGGCCCAGGGAGGCGAGGCTGCCGAGCAACTGAAGGAGAAACCAGTAGCCCAGCATGAAGGCGGCAGGCACCACCACCGTGGTGGCGTAGAATCCCAGGAAAACCAGGAGGTGGACCGCCACCCGCGGGTAGAGCACCACATAGGCGCCCATCACCCCGCCGATGGCGCCCGAGGCGCCCACCATGGGCACGAGCGGGTTGCCGGTCATGGCCATCTGCAGCGCGGCGGCCGCCAGGCCGCACAGCAGGTAAAAGACCAGAAAGCGGCCGTGCCCCATGGCGTCTTCGACGTTGTTGCCGAACACCCACAGGAACCAGAGGTTGCCGATCAGGTGAAACCAGCTGCCGTGGAGGAACATGGAGGTGACCAGGGTGTGGAAGGCGCCCGGGGCGCCCAGCCGGCACCCCCACTCCGGCCCCAGCGGCACCACCTGGCCCTCCGCCGCCGTTCCCAGCACCCGCGCAGGCACGAGCCCATAGCGGCAGATGGAACTCGACAGGGCAGGTTCCGTGCCCGCCCCCTGGACGAAGAGCCAGACGAGGGCGCAGGCGGCGGCCAGCCCCCAGGTGACCCAGGGAGTGAGAAAGGTGGGGTTTTCGTCCCGCAGGGGAAACATGCGCCCGCCCCCTCAGCGGGCCGACTGGAAGCGCGCCCGCAAGGCCTCTTCCCGGGTCCGGATCAGGGCGTCGAGAGTCCCTTTTTCGACGAGGCCGGAGAGCATGCCGGCCTCGAGAAAGCCCTTGAGCTCGGCCTTGAGCCCGGCTACTTCGCCCTCCGCCAGGGCGGCGGCGAAATAGCGGTCCAGTTTGCGCACCAGCGCCTCCAGATAGCGCTGGCGGAGTTTTTCGGCCACCTCCACGGCGAGCCTCCCGGCGACGACCGGCCCACTATAATCGGCAACCGGAGCCGCCGCCACCCGTTCACCGGCAGAGCGGTGGTATGCCTTTTGCTTGAGCTTCGAGGACGACGATCCCACCCGGGGGCAGGTACGGTGACCCATCTGTTCACCTATGGAACACTCATGTTTGCGCCGGTGTGGGAGGTGGTGGTGGCGGGCCGCTACCGCTCCCTCCCCGCGGTGCTCGGCGGCTACCGGCGCCTCGCGGTGCGGGGCGAGGACTACCCGGTGGCGGTGCCGGCCCGGGACGCCTGCATCCGTGGGGTGCTCTACCTGAACCTGTCGCCGGAGGACCTGGCGCGACTCGACCGCTTCGAGGGGGAGGCCTACCGTCGCCGAGCGGTACAGGTGATCGCCGGCGGGCGCCGCCTGCCCGCGGAAGTCTACGAACTGCGCCCCGAGTTCCGGCATCTGGCGGCGCCCACGCCCTGGGACCCGGAGCGCTTCGTCGCCGAGGGGCTGCGGCGCTTCCTCGCCCGCCACGGCGAGGTGGTGCGCCCGGCGCCGCGCCTGGGCTCCAGCCGCGGCTAGAGCCCTGACTGGGCGCGGGCCGCGGCGACGGTGTTGTACATCAGGCAGGCGATGGTCATCGGCCCCACGCCACCCGGGACCGGGGTGATGGCCCCGGCCACCCGCGCCGCGCTCGCCTCGTCCACGTCGCCCACCAGGCGGCTGCCGCCCCCCTCGCTGATCCGGTTGATCCCCACGTCGATCACCGTGGCGCCGGGCTTGATCCAGTCGCCCCGGATAAAGCGCGGCCGGCCCACCGCCGCCACCAGGATGTCGCCCCGGCGGCAGACCCGGGGCAGATCGCGCGTCTTGGAGTGGGCGATGGTCACGGTGCAGTTTTCGCGCAACAGCAGCTGGGCCATGGGCTTGCCGACGATGTTGGAGCGTCCGACCACCACCGCCTCGAGCCCCTCCAGGGAGCCCAGGTGCGCCTTGAGGAGCATCAGGCAGCCCAGGGGCGTACAGGGCACCAGGGCGGGTTGGCCCACCGCCAGGCGGCCGGCGTTTTGCACGGTGAAACCGTCCACGTCCTTTTCCGGGCGGATGGCGTCGATGACCGCCTGGGGATCCACGTGTTCGGGCAGGGGCAGCTGCACCAGGATGCCGTGCACCTCGGCGTCCCGGTTCAGCCGGTCGACGAGTTCGAGGAGCGCCTCCTGGGACACCGAGACCGGCAGGCGGTGCTCCAGGGAGCGGATGCCGAGTTCGGCGGCGCGGCGCACCTTGTTGCGCACGTAGACCTGGCTCGCCGGGTCCTCGCCCACCAGGATCACGGCGATGGCGGGCACCACCCCCTTGGCCGCCAGTTCCGCCACCTCTTTCGCCAACCGCGCGCAGAGCTCGTCCGCGTGGGCCTTGCCGTCGATGCGCACCGCCGCCATGCTCAACTCCCCAAGAACACCACGGTCTTTCTTCCGTCCAGGAACACCCGGTGCTCGGTGTGGTACTTCACCGCCCGAGCCAACGCCAGGCACTCGTTGTCCCGCCCCACCTTGGCCAGGTCCTCCGGCTTGTAGTTGTGGTCCACCCGGGTCACCACCTGCTCGATGATCGGGCCCTCGTCCAGATCGGAGGTGACGTAGTGGGCGGTGGCGCCGATCAGTTTCACCCCCCGCTCGTAGGCCTGGTGGTAGGGCCGCGCCCCCTTGAAACTGGGCAGGAACGAGTGGTGGATGTTGATGCACCGCCCCGCCAGCCGCTCCGCCAATTCGTCGGAGAGGATCTGCATGTAGCGGGCGAGCACCACCAGTTCGGTGCCCGTCTCCTGGATCAGCTCCCAAAGCCGCGCCTCCTGGTCGCGCTTGGTCTCAGGGGTCACCGGCAGGTGGTGGAAGGTGATTCCCTCGCGCTCCACCCGCTCCCGCAGGTCGGGGTGATTCGACACCACGCCGGTCACCACCATGTTCAGGTCGCCCTTGCTCTGCCGGTAGAGCAGGTCCATCAAGCAGTGGTCCAGTTTGGACACCAGAATGAGGGTGCGCGTGGGTTGGCGCGCCGGGCGCATCATCCAGGTCATGCCAAGCCGCGCCGCCACCGCCGCGAACCCCGCCTCGATGGCCGCCATGGGCGGCGCCCCGGGCTCCGGCCGGAAGACCGCGCGCATGAAAAACTTGGCGGTGGACTCGTCGTCGAACTGCTCCAGGGCGCAGATGTAGCAGCGGTTTTCGGCCAGGTAAGAGGTGACCGCCGCGACCACCCCCACCGCGGCGCGGCAGTGGGCGGTGAGGATCCAGGTGTCGGCCGGTGCGGCGGCGGTCTCGCTCACGGCGCTCGCTAGCACTTGGGGGCGGTGCGCATCTTACCACGACCACCCCCCTTCCCTTCCTTTGCTAGAATCGCGCCCTCGCGCCGCGACGAGGAGGAGGCCATGAAGCGCTACAAGATCGCCGTGCTGCCGGGGGACGGCATCGGTCCTGAGATCACCCGGGAGGCGATCAAGGTGTTGCGGGCGGTGGAGCGCCACCGGCCGGTGCGCTTCGAGCTCACCGAGGCGCCCTTCGGCGGGCGCGCCTGGTTCGAGTGCGGCGCGGCCTTTCCGGAAACGACCCAGCGGATCTGCGACGAGGCCGACGCCATCCTCAAGGGGCCCATCGGCCTGTCCCACGAAGAGTCCCGCAAAATCCCCGTGGACCAACAACCGGAGCGGGGCGCGCTGCTGCCCCTGCGCGCTCGCTACCAGACCTTCGCCAACTACCGCCCCGTCCGCCTGCCCCGGGAGCTGGCTCACTTCTCGCCCCTGCGGCCCGAGATCGTCGGCGAGGGGATCGATCTCGTCATGGTGCGGGAGCTGGTGGGCGGGCTCTACTTTGGCCCCAAGGAGCGCGGCGTGGACGAACACGGATTGCGCTACGTGCGCGAAGTCCTGGTCTACGACGAACGCCAGATCGGCCGCATCCTCCACGCCGCCTTCCGGCTCGCCCGGCGCCGCAAGAAACGGCTCCACAACGTGCACAAGAGCAACGTCCTCGCCTCCAGCGTGCTCTGGAACGAAGTGTTGGAGGAGGTCCAGGCCGACTATCCCGACGTGCAAGTGGTCCACGTCCTGGTGGATGCCGCCGCCACCCACCTGTGCCTCAATCCCCGGCAGTTCGACGTGATGGTGATGGAAAACCTCTTCGGGGACATCTTGAGCGACCAGGGCGGCGGCATCCTGGGCTCCCTCGGACTCATGCCCTCCGCCTGCCAGGGGCCGGAGAAGTCCTACTACGAACCCTCCCACGGCTCGGCGCCGGACATCGCCGGCAAGGGAATCGCCAACCCCTACTCGATGATCGGCTCGGTGGCCATGATGCTGGAGATGAGCTTCGGCATGGCGGCCGAAGCCGAGGCGATCTGGCGGGCCCTGCAGGCTGTGTTCGCCGACGGCGTCACCACCCCCGATCTGGCGCGCGGCGGCGGGCGCCAGGTGACCACCGCGGAATTCGGCGATCGAGTGGTGGAGAAGCTGGAGGGGTTGCTCGCCGCTTCCCCCTGAGGTACCCGGCGTTCACCCCGGCGCGGACCGAAATCAAAAGGCCAGGTTGGTGCCGATCAGCCAGACGTGGGAGTGCGCGTCGCGGTCGCTCACCGCCTGCCCAGCGGGCAGATTGCCCCCGGTGAGGAAGTTCAATGGCGCGTAGCCCTCGGTGCGCACGAATTCACCGAACACCTTGACCGACGGGAGGGGAAAGGCGGCCAGGCCCGCCACCCACTGGTCCTGGCGCTCCCAGGGCGCGCCGTCGGGACCCGCTGCGAAACGGCTGAACTCGACGCTGGCGGCGGCCGGCCAGGGTCCGAGGGAGAAAGCCCGGCGCGCGCCCACCGCCCAGCTCGTGACGCGGCTCGCGCCAAACTGCGGCAGGTCGGGGTTGAAGGTGCCGGGCCAATGGTCCAGGGTCTGCGCCCATTCCCCCTGCAGCCGCCACCCCGCCCAGTCGAACCGGCCATAGAAGGCACGGGCCGGGTTTTCGTCCCGGCAGGCGGCGAAGTGGGTGATGGGGAACTCCTGGCAGTAGGCGCTGCCCCGCAGCCAAGACCCCCCGAGGGTGAGCACGCCCCCGCCCACGGCGCCGCGCCAGGAGAGGTCGGCGGCGAAGTTGTCGAGCCTGGAGGGCACGGCACTGTCGTCCACCGAGGTGTTGGCGGCGCGAAACTGGGCGCCCCCCTGCACGGCCATCAGCCGCAAATCGAACCCGGCCTGCCGCAGGCCCATCTGGGCGCCGAAGGCCAAGCCGCCGAAGGCGTGCCAGACGGTGGAGGCGGTGAAGGGATTGACGGTGTCGGTGAGGGCAAAGGGGATCTCCACCTTGCCGATGAGCCCGTAGACCGGGAACCGCTCGAGATCGCCCCAGAGCACCCACCCGCGGCGCAACTCCACCTGGTTGCGCTCGATGCTGGTGAGGGTGCCCGCGCCGAAGCTCTGCCCCGGGTGATAGAGGAACTCGGCGTAGCCGGTCAGCCAGTCGCCGAGGGCCGCGGCGAGACCCAACTGCGCCGAGTGGAGGACCGCCTCGGAGACGTGGCGAGTGCGCTGGTTGGCGGCGGTGGGATGGCGCATCAGATAGCCGAACTTGGCGGTGCGGTTGCTCTCCTGCCAGTCGGCCACCGCCGTCAGCGCCCCGCTCACCAGGAGCCCTTCGGCCAGTGCGTCGCGCGCCTCGAGGAGCAGAAGCGGCCGGCGGTTGATCTCCACCGTGGGGTCGAGGAGCCGGTAGCCCAGCGCCGGATCGCTCCGGACGAGGCTCCGCGGGGGCGGGCGGCGCGGGGGCTCGCGCGGCCAGGTCCTCGTGGAGCACCCGACCGCCGCGCAGCGCCTCCAATTCCCGGCGCAGCGCCGCATTCTCCCGCTCCAGGGCGTCCAGCCTTCGGGCGAGCTCCTCTAGGGTCGGGGGCGAAGCGACCGCCGCGCTCAAGACCCGCCCAGCACAGCGCGACCACCAGCCAGGAAGCCTTCCCGGCCATGGGGCATCCCTCCCTAGACGACGCGTTCCTCGGCGCGGGGCTGCGCGCTTTCGTGGAGCAACAGGTTGAGCATCCGCAGCGCCGCGTTGACCCCGGCGAACACCTGGTTGGCGTGGACGCCGCGGGTTTTGCGCTCGCGGCCGCTCGGCTCCCGCCAGGTGATGATGCACTCGGTCAAGGCGTCGCTGCGCCCGCCCCGGGGGATCTTCACCTCGTAGTCGGAAAGCTCCGGCAGTGCCACGCCGAGCTCGCGGAAAATCGCCTCCACCGCGCGCATGAAAGCGTCGAAGCCGCCGCTGCCCTCGCCGCTCGCGCGGTGGCGCTCGCCGTCGATCAAGAGCTCCACCTCGGCCCGGGAAGGCGCCCCCAGGCAGCTCGTGAGGGTGCAGTCGCAGAGCTGAATGTGGGAAAAGTCGCGGCTCTCCAAGACGTCGGCGATGATGAAGGGCAGGTCGTCGGCGGTCACCTGATGCTTGGCGTCGCCGAGCGCCACCACCCGCTCCAACACCTTTCGGGTCTGCTCCGGCGACAGGCTGATGCCCAAAGCCTCCAGGTTTTTGATCACCGAGGCCTTGCCCGACAGCTTGCCCAGGGCGTAGCTGCGCACCCGGCCGAACCGTTCCGGGTTGAGGCGGCTGTAGTACAGCCCCCCCTTGTGGTCCCCGTCGGCGTGGATGCCCGCCGTCTGGGTGAAGACGTCGGCGCCGACGATGGGGGCGTTGGCGGGGATCCACTTGCCGGAAAAGTTTTCCACCATCCGCGCCACCGGCACGATGGCCCGCTCGTCGATGGCAAGCTCCGCGCCCAACAGATCCTTGAGGGCCACCGCCACCTCCGCCAGGGAGACGTTGCCCGCCCGCTCGCCCAGGCAGTTGACGGTGCAGTGGATGGAGCGGATCCCCGCCTCCACCGCCGCCAACACGTTGGCCAGGGCGAGCCCGTAGTCGTTGTGGGGGTGAAAGTCGAAGTGGAGCTCGGGGAAGCGGCGGATCATGTCGGCGAGGCTCGCGCGCACCTCCCAGGGCGCCAACACCCCCAGGGTGTCGGGCAACATGAAGTGGCCGATGCCGAGGTCCGCGAGCCGCTCCACCAGCGCAAAGACGTAGTCGGGGCTGTCCCGGTAGCCGTTGGACCAGTCCTCCAGGTAGACGTTCACGGCGAGGCCGCGGCTCTGGGCGTACTCCACGGTGCGGCGGATGGCCGCCACGTGGCCGTCCAGGTCGGTGCCCAGTTGGGCCCGGCAGTGCCGCTCGCTGCCCTTGGTGAGCAGGTTGATCACCCGCCCGCCGGCGCTGGCGATCCAGTCCACGCTGCGCCGGTGGTCGACGAAGCCGAGCACCTCGATGCGCCCGTCGAGCCCCTCTCCCCGCGCCCAGTCGAGAATGGCCGCCACCGCCTCCCGCTCACCTTCCGAGACGCCGGCGGAGGCCACCTCGATCCGGTCCACGCCCAGGTTGACGAGCAGCGCCCGGGCGATGGCCGCCTTCTCCTCGGCGGAAAAGGAAACCCCCTGGGTCTGTTCGCCATCGCGCAGGGTGGTGTCCAGAAGCTCGATGCGCAGCGGCTGGTTGCGGTCCATGGCAGGTCGGATCAGCGGAGCAAGGGACGCATTATCCCCCCTTGGAGCGGCGCCGTCCAACGGGGATCACCTCGGCTGGGGGGCGGTGTGCGCCCCCTTGCGGCCGGTAGCCGATGGCCGGGTGGGCGAGGCGCGCGGCCAGCGCCGCCCGGTCGCCCGCAGCGAGGCAGGCCTCGATCTCGTCGAGCAGGCGCGCCAGCTCTTCCCACCGGGGCGGCTCCTCGATGGCCCGAAAGATCTTCGGGTGGCGGGTCGGTTCGGCGGCGTCGTCCACCAGCAACTCCTCGCACAACTTCTCGCCGGGGCGGATGCCGGTGTAGACGATCTCGATGTCGCCGTCGGGATGGTCGCGGTCGCGCACCGTGAGGCCCGACAGGTGGATGAGGCGCCGGGCCAGGTCGTCGATCTTCACCGGCGGTCCCATGTCGAGCACGAACAGATCCCCGCCCCGGCTCAGGGCGTTGGCCTGGAGCACCAGTTCCGCCGCCTCGGGGATGGTCATGAAGTAGCGGGTCACCTCCGGGTGGGTGACGGTCACCGGCCCGCCGCGCCGGATCTGGCTGCGGAAGCGGGGGATCACCGAACCGGAGGAATCGAGCACATTGCCGAAGCGCACCAGCGTGAAGCGGGTGCGGTTGATCACCGTCGGCGCGCCGCTGTGCTCCTCGAGTCCAAGGGCGGTGGGGGAAAAGGCCGCCTCCCGGGCCAGGGCCAACACCGCCAGCTCCGCCAACCGCTTGGTGACCCCCATCAGATTGCCGGGGCGGACCGCCTTGTCGGTGGAGACCAGGACGAACTGCTCCACGCCGGCGCGGATCGCCGCCCGGGCCACGCAAAGGGTGCCGCGGACGTTGTTGCGGAACCCCTGGGGGGCGTTCACCTCCACCAGGGGGACATGCTTGTAGGCGGCCGCGTGGTAGACGGTTTGGATCTGGTGTTCGACCATCACCCGGTGGACCCAAGCCTCGTCGAGCACCGACCCGAGCAAGAATTCCAGCTGGACGTCGCCGGCCAGCCCGGCCTCCACCAGCTCGCCGTGGATGCGGTAGAGGGCGTACTCGCTGTGGTCGAGGAGCACCACCCGGGTGGGGCGGTACTTGAGCACCTGGCGGGCCAGTTCCCCGCCGATGGACCCGCCGCCGCCGGTCACCAGAATGCTGCGCCCGCGAATGGACCCCTCGAGGAGGGCCTCGTCGGGGGGAACCGCCTCCCGGCCGAGGATGTCGGCCACGTCCACCTCGCGGATGGCGTCCACCCGCACCCGCCCCTGGGCCAGCTCTTCCAGGGAGGGAACCGAGCGCACGCGGACGTCGAACCGCTCCAGAAAGCGGATGATCTCCTGGCGGCGGCGCCGCCCCGCCGAGGGCAGGGCGAGGAGGACCTCCAGGGCCGGATAGACCTCCATCAGGCGCGGCAGCTCCGCCGGGGGATAGACCTTGAGCCCGCTGACCACGTGGCCCTGTAGCGCCGCGTCGTCGTCGAGGAAGGCCACCGGGGCGAGCTGCCCGCCCCGGTTCAGGGCGGCCACCAGTTCGCGCCCCGCGGCGCCCGCCCCGTAGACCGCCACCGGCCGCCCCGACAGGCGCCGCGCCGCCCGGCTGGCAAAGCTCGCAGTGAGCGGTGCCCCGTGCAGCCAGTGGCCCGCCAGCAGGCGGAGGCTGAAAAGGGCGAAAATGGCCACCACCCACCAGGCGAGCAACACGCCGCGCGGCAGGAGAGGCTCGGTGGGCACCAGGAAAAAGACGAACAGCCCCACCAACAGGCCCACGGAGACCCCCCGCCCGAGCACCCAGGCCACCTCGGTGCCGCTGTAGCGGGTGACCACGCTGTACAGGCCGAGCCGCTCCAGGGCGAGGAGCACCGCCACCGGCAGCACCAGGAAAGCGGGCAGCCAGGTGGCCACCAACTGCGCCACCGGCCACCCCAGGTGGAGCCACAGGCAGGCGGCCAGCCCCAACTCCAGCAGGGCGAGGTCGGCGGCGGCGAGCAGCGCCCGCTTGACCGAGCGCGGCAGGCGGATCAGCCGTTCCCTGAGGTCCATGCGGTCTCCGCGGCGGGGGATTCGAGCCAGCGGTCGATGTGGGCGATCTCCGCCTCGGTGAGCGCGCCCGCCACCTGGAAGAGCGCGGTGCGCGCCGCCATCAGGTCGTACCAAGCCTGCCGGTGGTCGCGGCGCGCCTGATAGAGGGTCTCGGCGGCGGTGAGCACGTCCACCACGGTCACCGTGCCGTACTCGTAGCCCTTTTGTTGGGCGGCGAAGGATTGCTCCGCCGAGACCACCGCCTGGGCGGTGGCCGCCACTCGCTGGATGGCGCTTCGGGCGTTGAGGAAGGCCTCGCGCACCTCGCGGCGCACCTGGCGGTCGGTGGCGGCCAGCTGCTGGAGGGCATAGCGCAGTCGGGCGCGGGCCTCGTCCACCCGGGCGCTGGTCTGTCCCCCGGTGTAGAGGGGCAGGTTGAAATTGAGGGCCGCCACGTAGGTCTCGTACTGGGGATTCTGGACGTTGTCGTAACCGATATCGCTCTCCAGGGCGGAGAGGGCGAGGGTCAGGGTCGGCCAGTGTTGGCCAGCCGCCTCCTTGACCCGCTTGGAGGCCGCCTCCACCGCGTGGCGGGCGGCGGCGAGCTCCCGGTTGGCGGCCAGCGCCCGCCGCGTCCAGTCCTCGAGCGAGCCGGGCTGCCAATCCACCACCAGCGACTCGCGCAGGGTGGGAAAGGGCTCGTCCACCGGCCGTCCCAGCACCTCCGCCAGCTGCTCGCGGGCCATGGCCACCTCGTTCTGGGCGTCCAGTTCCCGGGAGCGCAGCAGGTCGACCCGGGCGCGCAGGGCGAGCACATCGGTGACGGCGGCCAGTTGCCGCTGGTGGCGGGCTTCGGCCTGGGCGAGCTGCCGTTCGGCGGCGGCCAACTCGGCGCGCACAAAGGCCAGATTGTCCTCGGCGGCGAGCACCGCGGTGTAGCGGTTCACCACGTCCACCGCCACCTCGCCGCGGATCTCCGCCAGGCGCGCCAGGTACTCTTCGGCCTCCTTGCTGGCCGCGCGCCAGCCCTCCCAGGCGGATTTGTCGAACAGCACCTGGTTCAGACTCGCGCTCACCCGCTCGCCGTTGTAGACCTCGCGGGGCAGATCGGTGCCGGTGGCCGTGGAGGTGTCCCGCGCGGTGCGGGTGCGCACCGCCTGGATGCCCACCTGGGGGAGCAGCCGGCCGCGGCTTTGGTCTTCTCGCGCCTGGAAGATCGCCGCCTCCGCCTCGGCACGCAACAGGCGCGCATCGGAGGCGAGGCTTTCCCGGTAGATCTCGAGCAGACTCGAGGCCGCCGCACCCTGCGCGAGTCCAACCGCCAAGAGCGCGACGAGGACTTTGCGCGCGGACATCATTGCTCCTTGAGAGAGAGCGCCAGAGCGTCGCGGGCCGGCTGAAGCAGATACTGA
Source organism: Porticoccaceae bacterium (assembly GCA_026005035.1). Lineage (GTDB taxonomy): Bacteria > Pseudomonadota > Gammaproteobacteria > Pseudomonadales > Porticoccaceae > BPKH01. Next base: position 495,211 of record BPKH01000001.1, read on the forward strand.
AGGAGGGTGCGCTCACCGGTGACGATGAGCACGTCGGCCGGCATGCCGGGGACGATGGTCAGCCCAGCGAGCTCTTCGGTGTGCAGCCCCTCTTCGCTCACCTCGATGGTGGCGGGGTAGTAGGGAGTGCCCGTCTTCTCGTCCACCAGCCGGTCGGCGCCCACCTTGGTGACCACCCCCTCCACCGTCGGCGTGCTGCGCCGGTTGAAGGCGCTGAAGCGCACCCGCGCCGGCTGTCCGGCCGCCACCGAGTCGATGTCCGTGGGCTTGACCCGGGCCTCGATCACCAGTTCCTCTCCTTCCGGCACGATCTCCATGAGCGGCGTGCCGCCCTGGATCACGGCCCCCACGGTGTGCACCCTGAGGCCCAGCACCCGTCCGGTGGCGGGGGCGCGGATCACCGTGCGCTCCACCCGGTCGCGGATGGCGGTGAGCCGCTCCCGCAGGTCGAAGACCTCGGCCTGGACCCGAGCCAGTTCGTCCACCACCTCGGTGCGGAACTGTTTGTCCAGTTGCAGCATCTGCAGGCGGGTCTCGCCGATCTGCATCTTGGCCTGGGCGATCTGGGTGCGCCGCTCGGCGATCTCGGCGCGGGTGCGGGCGGCCGCCCGCTCGAGCTCGACGATCCGGGTCTTCTCCACGAAGCCCTCTTGCAACAGCGCCTTGAGGTCCGCGGCCTCCGCCTCGTAGGAGGCGACGAGCCCCTCCTGGGTGCGAATCAGCTCCTCGAGCCCGGCGATCTGGGATTCCAACTGGGCGATGCGGCTTTGCAGCACCTCCTGCTCCCCTTCCCGGGCGGCCTTGCGGGCGTTGAAGATGCCCCGCTCGTTGGCCATCGCCTCCTGGGCGCGGGGATCGTCCACGGCGAGATCGGGGTGGAACTGGATCTCGGGGAGGCCGTCCCGCTCGGCGATCAGGCGGCTCTCCTTGGCCAGCGCCACGTAGTATTGGCCGGTGAGCACCCCCAGTTCGGCGGCGAACTGGGTCTTGTCGAGGAGGATGAGGGGCTGTCCTTCCACCACCTCGTCCCCCTCGGCCACCAGAATCTCGCGGACGATGCCGCCCTCCAGGTGCTGCACCGTCTTGCGGTTGCCCTTCACCGTCACCACCCCCGGGGCGATGGCGGCGCTCTCCAGGGGCGCGAAGGCGGCCCACAGGCCGAACACCCCGAAGGCCACGGCGAGCACCGCGAGGCCGATGAGGCGGGGCTTGCGGTCGGAGGTCTCGAGGACCGGCCCGTCCCCCGGGGAAGAAAGGGACTGCTTTTCCTGTTCCTCGGGCAACAGGGCGCGCACGTTCATCGCCCTCCCTCCCGGCCGGCCGCCACCTTGGGCTCAGCGGTCACCTGCGGTGCACCCCCGCCTCCCCGGGCTTGTGCACCGCGGGCGGCCCGCGCCTGGTTCTCGGCGGCCTTGAGGGCGGCGAGGACCTTGTCGCGGGTGTCGAAGAGGACGATCTTGCCGTCGGCCATCACCATGATCCGGTCCACCAGGCGCAGGATGTTGGGCCTATGGGTGACGAGCAGGGTGGTCGCCCCCCGCGCCTTGAGCCCCTGGATGCAGCGGGCGAGGGCCGCCTCCCCCTGGTCGTCCAGATTGGAGTTGGGCTCGTCGAGCACCACCAACACCGGATCGCCGTAGAGGGCGCGGGCGAGGGCGATGCGCTGGCGCTGCCCGCCGGACAGGTTGACCCCGCCCGGGCCGATCTGGGTGTCGTAGCCCTGGGGCAGCTGCAGGATCAGCTCGTGGACCCCGGCCGCCTGGGCCGCAGCCACCACCTTCTCGGGCACCACCTCGTCGAAGCGGGCGATGTTTTCCGCCACGGTGCCGGCGAACAGTTCGATGTCCTGGGGCAGGTAGCCCAGATAGGGGCCGAGCTCGCGGCGGTTGTAGTGTTGGATTTCCGCCCCGTCCAGGCGGATCTTGCCGGCCATGGGCGGCCAGATGCCGAGAATGCCGCGCACCAGGGTGGTCTTGCCCGAGGCGCTCGGGCCGATGATGGCCACCGTCTCGCCGGCGGCGATCTCGAAGCTCACCCCCTTGACGATGGGCTTTTGCTGGTGGATCGGGCCGATCACCGCCTGCTCGGCGGTGATGCGCCCCTTGGGCGGCGGCAGGCTCATCCGCGGTTGCTCGGGCGGAATGCGGTCGAGGAGCTCCACCAGCCGCCGGTACTGAGTGCGCGCGGTGACGAACTGGCGCCAGGAGCCGATCAAGACGTCCACCGGCGCGAGCGCCCGGCCGAGGAGGATGGAGCCGGCGATCATGGCACCGGGGCTGATCTGGTGGTCGAGCACCAGCACCGCCCCCATGCCCAGGATCAGCGACTGCACGGTCAGGCGGAACACTTTCGAGCCGGTGGAAAAGCCGCTCGCCTTTTCGCTCGCCACCGTCTGCCAGTAGAGGGATTCGGCGGCGTGCCGCCGCCAGCGCCGGCGGATGGGCTCGAGCATGCCCATCGACTCGATCACCTCGGCGTTGCGCAGGTTGGTGGAGGCCACGTTCTGGGCCGCGTTGAGCTGCTTGGCCGACTCCTCGATGAGCCGCGCCGTGCGCCGCTCGTTGAAGACGGCGAGGACGATCAGCACCGTGGCGGCGAACACCCCGATTGCCCCGTACCACGGACTGAAGATGAACAACACCAACAGGTACAGGGGAAGCCACGGGGCGTCGAAGAAGGCGAAAAAGCCGTTGCCGGTCATGAACTGGCGCAGGCCGTCGAGGTCCTTGAGGGGCTGGGCGTCGCTCACCGCCCCGCCCGAGTAGAGGGACTGGCGGAAACTGGTGTCGAACATCCGGTCTTTCAACAGGTCGTCCAGCTTGGAGCTCACCCGCACCAGCATCCGCGAGCGCACCCACTCCAAAAGCCCCATGGTGACGAGCAGGAAGACCAGAATCAGGGTGAGCATCACGAGCGTCATGTGGCTGCCGCTCGACAGCACCCGATTGAAGGTCTGCATCATGTAAAAGGCCGGCGCCAACATCAGCAGGTTGATGAAGAAGCTGAAGGTGCCGGCGATCAGGAAAGAGTCCTTGCACAACCCCAAGGCCCGCTTGAGGTCGTTTCTGGTCAGTGGCTGGGCCATGTGGAGTTCCGATCAGGTTGGCGGCTGCGGCTTGCCCGCTCGCCATGAGAAATGATGTCCGATTCTAGCAAATCAAGGCCGCCCTGGCGGGCGGCCGGGGAGCAATTGCGCAAAACGTGAAGCCGGTCACGCCCGGGATCAGTGGAGCCGCTCCCCGGCCGCGCTGCGGGCGGGCGACTTTTCGGGGCGGATCCACGTCGGCCAGACGTCCAGCGGCCAACCGGCGGCACGGTACTGGTGGAAGAGGATATCCAGCCACTGGCGGGCGTGGTCGGGCCCCATGGCCAGCACCCCCACCCGCCCCTCGGGGAGCGGCAAGAACAGTTGCACCTGCCGGTCGGTGGCGCGGATGCGCACCCGATCGAGGAGCACGCTCTCTGGCGCCTCCGCCACGGGCGGCGTCCGGGCGCGGCGGGCGCGGGCCGCGGCGTGAAGCTGGCGCTGCACCTCATCGCGGGCCTCCGGCGGCACCACCCGCCGTTTGAGCCCCTGCCGCTCCACGTGGGCCACCAGGGTCTTCACCACCTCGCGCGCCAGGCGCTGGGTGAGCCAAAAGCCGAGGCGCGCGCCGCCCTCCAGCTCCGCCTCCAGCCGCAAGCGGTCCTCCACCGGCACGTAGCGGGTGGTGACCCGGGTGATGCGGACGGGTCTCTCGGCCGCGCCCATGGCCGGTACGGCGGGGATTACGCCTCCCCCTCCTTGGGCAGCTCCCGGGTCAACACCTGGGCGTAGTACTGGCGGGCCGCCTGGAGCACCGCCAGGTGATTGCGCGCTTGCTCGATCTCCCGGTCCACGTAGCGGATGTTGGCCAGCTGTGCCTTGGCGGTGTCGCTCAGCTGGTCGAGCCGGTAGGTCTTGCCGTCGATGGTGACGGTGCCCTGTTCGTTCTCAGCCATGATTTCCTCGTCGTCGGTGGAACCTCTGCGGGATCACCCGCGCAAGCGCGCCATTCTAGCCGCCCTGCCCCCTCCGCTCAACGCCGCCGCGTCCCCTGGCCCGGATGGACCGTAGCCCAAAAGGGGCGTAGCCCGGATGGAGCGAAGCGGAATCCGGGAACATGCAGATCGCGAGCCTGCGGATCCCCGGCCTTGGGAAACCCCGGATTCCGGCGCCTGGCGGCGCCTTCATCCGGGCTACAGGGATCGCACAATCCCAGCCCGGAAGGGGGTAGCCCGGATGGAGCGCAAGCGGAATCCGGGAATTCGATGCCCGAACATAGCGCCAGCGGTGGACCCGTTCGCCCCGGATTACAGTGCCTTGGGGCGCCTGCATCCGGGTGACGGGCGTTCCCACCCTGCGAGCGCAGACCGGAAGTTCGTGGGCAGAGACCGCCTTTCGCTTGTTGTCGCCCTTTCGCCGTCCTACCATCGCCCACCGGCGAGCTTCTCTAGGAAAGAACCTTGGCCGTCACCGCACCGGGATCCTCCCGATCTTCCCTCCCGCCCCCGATCCTGGTGGTGGGTGTGCACCGCAGCGGCACCTCGCTCCTGACCCGCATGCTGGAAGCTCTGGGGGTCTTCGTCGGCTCCGATCTCCAAGGCGATCACGAAAGCCGTGCGCTGATCGCGCTCAACAACCTCTACTTCGAAGCCACGGATTCGAGTTGGGACGCCCCTCGCTATCCAGGCCCGCGGGAATTGGCCGACAACGTCATCCGCAGGGCCTTCTTGGCCAACCGCCGCGCCTTTTTCTCCCGTTTCGGCACGCCGCGCCCGCCCTGGGCGATGAAGGATCCGCGGTTCGTGGTGACCCTTCCCCTCTGGCGCGCCGTCTTTCCCGCCAGTCCGATCATCCTGTTGCGCCGCTCGCCCCTCGACGTCGCCCGCTCCCTGTGGCGACGCCATTGCGCTCTCGTGGAACGGGGCGTGTTTCCCGCCGCCGGTACTTTCACCAAAGGGCGCATCCGCTTCACCCAGCGCTGCGCCACCTTCGAGGGAGCCCTCTCCTTCGCGTTGGAGCAAGTGGCCGCTCTCGACCGCCTGGTAGCGGCGGGCTTGTGTCCGCGGCGACTGGAGATAAGCTACGAGGGACTCTGCCAAGACCCCGTCTTTGAGATCTGGAACCTGTGCCGCTTTCTCCACCTCCGCCCCACTCGGGACCAGGTGCTCGCCGCGGCCGCGCTGCCCCGCGCGACGCCGCGCGAGCGCGACCGAGAAACGGCAGTGAAGCTGCTATTCGCAGATTGAGCCAAACGCCCCACGATTTCCTCGTGGTCGGGGTCCAAAAAGGCGGCACCACCGCGCTGCATCACTACCTCGACCTCCACCCCGACATCCTCCTGCCCAGGGCCAAGGAGCTCCATTTTTTCGACGATGAACGGCGGTGGAAAGGCCTCCACTGCCTAAGCGGGATCGGCTTTTACAATTGCCTTGCCGAGCGGGATCCGGCACGCCTGGCGTGGCTCGCCGCCCGCCACTCGAGCGGAGAGGCGGTCAAGGGTGAAATCACGCCCATCTATCTCTACTGGCAGCCTTGCCTCGCGCGCATTCAGCGCTACCACCGAGCCATTCGGCTCGTCGTCCTGCTGCGCAATCCCATCGAGCGCGCCATCTCCCATTACCGCATGGAGCGAGCGCGAGGGAATGAATCCTTGCCGCTTCTTTCGGCCCTCCTGCGCGAACGAGAACGACTCGCCTCGCAACCCCTTGCCCAGCACCGCATCTTCTCCTACGTCCACCGGGGGTTTTACTCGCTTCAGCTCGAACGGTTGTGGCGTTTCTTCCCCCGCGAGCAGACCCTGGTGTGCCTTTCCGAAGAACTGGAAGGCGCCCGGACCGAGACATTGAACCGAATCTGCCGGTTCCTGGGCGTATCCCCTATCTACGACGCAACCCTGGCGCCCTTTCTGACCCCGCGGCACCGCAGCACCCTACCCCTAGAGCCCTCGCAGGAAGCGCTCACCCTCCTTGCGCGCATCTTCGCCCCCGAGATCCGCAGGCTCGAACGACTCCTCGAGCGAAGCCTCGACCACTGGTTGCGCGCACCACTGTCACAGTAGTTCGTGGTCCGGACAGACCGTAGCCCGAAGGGAGCGCAAGCAGAATCCGGGAATTCGGCGCCGGGAAAAACGGCTCGGGGCGGCCTGTACGCTCCCCGGATTCCGGCGCCTGGCGGCGCCTGCATCCGGGCTACGTGGATCGCACAATCCCAGCCCGGAAAGGGCGTAGCCCGGATGGAGCGCAAGCGGAATCCGGGAATTCGGCGCCGGGAAGCACAGCCCGGGGCGGCCCGCACGCTCCCCGGATTCCGGCGCCCGACGGCGTCCGAAGCCGATCTACGAGGCCGTAACCGGTGTCGTCGAACGATTCAACTCCGTCCCTCGCTGGCTTTTCCAGTATGCTGGCAGCGGCGCCTCTACAGGGAAGGAACCCCATGCTCCGAGCTGGCCAGGAAATGGAGGACCCAATCCCGATAGGCTGACCCAGGCACGATGGACGACGAAGGCAAGTCCCACCGCGCGCTGTTTCTACTGGCCGGGTTTCCCGCTTCCGGCAAGAGCTGGTTGCTCGAGCGCGCTTTTCAGGGCGCAGCCAATCCCTTTCTCACCTTCCTGGGGAGTGATCTGCACCAGCTTGATCCACCCCGCCTTCCTCCGGGTGCCCCGCCCCTTCCCGAGCCCCAACGCCCCTGGCTCGGCGGCATACACCTCCAGCACATCGCCCACCTCCACACAACACCCCCCGTCCTGCTGATACACCTGGATCTCCTCAATCTCCTCATTCGGCGAGACCACTTTTTCGAATACCCCGACGAAGTGCTCACCGGGATCTTGCCGCGCCGGCCCTCTAACATCCTCGACGAGGCGATCACCAAGCGGCAGATCGATCTCTTTCTCGCCCAGAAAGTGTTCCACCGCTTCGATCGCCTCGTCGTCAACACCCTGTTCACCCCCTGGCATGTGGTGGCCCAACGCTGGCTGGCGCGGCCGCCGAGCCGGCAAGGCAATCTCGCCTTTTTGTTTCGCCACCCCCGCGTTGGGCGACGCCTCTACGCCGCCGTGTTGCGCCATTGGCTCGCCGTTCTTTTGGGGATTCCATCCGCCCAGCTGCTGATCACCGCCGGAGCGGCAGATCGGCTGCAGGTCCGGCCCCTCTGCAAGCGCCCAACCGGCCGTCGGGTTCGGTGCGGCCTGACGCCGGGAAAGTGAAGATGCCCAGCCAGGAAGTCGCGAAGCGGAATCGGCGCCGACTCCCCGATCAACCGCCCTTTCGGGTCCCGTCCCCTGCAGGTTCGAGAGCAAGGCGGCGCTCGCACATAGGTAAATGAGCGGGCTTAGAAAATCCTCAATGCGTCAAATGGACGCTCAAAAGCCTCTCGATCTCCGCCCGCGAGGAAGACGGAAGGCCATCGGCCGACAGCGTGGAACAACGAGCGATGCGGTCGTTCACCGACGCAAATAGACGGCCCCCGAGCGGATTGAACAACCAAGGACGGCAGGCAACCTCCAGAGTGCGCAGCCTGTCGGCGTAATCGCTCGCGCGCAAGCGCACTTCCACCTGCGTGCGTCGCAGCGCGGCGACCAGTTCGCGGGCAGATTTACCGCCGCTGTGCAGAAACTGTGCGACCCATCGCCCATGATCGTAATGGCGTGGTACAGGTCCATGCTGGAGGATGCTCTCGAACAAAGCGTTGGGCGGATCCCCCGTCAGATCGGCGCGCACCGCGTTGAATAAGCGACAGGCATCGTAAAAGAGCTCTTTCGTCGAGCGATTGTGACGCTCGGCGTGTTGGGCCAAGCGCGCCACCAGCGATTCGGGCAAATCGCAGGCAGCCGCCAGCCGAGCGAGCAGGTTTCCCTCCAGAACGGCGTTGTCATAGGAAACCACCGCGAGCTCGGCATTCCCCAGGCCGGCCACATGCTCGATAACCCTCTCGAAGGCGAGGTCGACGTGCCGCTCTCCCTCGCGCTCCAGTGACGCCAGGTACGATGGAAAATCCTGTGCATCTCGGCGCACGCAGTTCTGTTTCCACCGCGAGGGCAAAAACCCCGTCCAGTGGCGGAAGCATACGACCACTTTGATTTCGCGAGCCGCGACGTCGCCAAAAGCCCGGCGCATTTGCTCGGCCGAAAAGGTGGAGATCGCCTCCGCAGAGATCAGTACGGCGCGCAGTCCTCGTCTCGCGCCAAGTTCCAAGACGCTCGGCAGCCACGAGGGAGAAAAGGTATTGGGGTTGCGCACCATCAAAGCTGGCGGGTTGATCGCGATGCCCCAGCCGGCTGCGCGCAAGGGCCCCGCCGCGGCGCGAAGAGCCGTCTGAAAGCTCGTCGAACCGGTCTTGTGCATGCCCACGTGAAGAATGAGGCGCACGACACACTCCTCGAGCCCGACCCGGGTTCCCCACTTCCGATAGCCTAAAGCGAATCGTCCCCAAGCGTAGAGGGATATGGCGGGAGGGAAACCCCCGCTCTGGGCGCGATCACCCAACGGTTTGGGAATCGCAACCCGGATGGAGCGTGGCGGAATCCGGGGAATTCGGCGCCGGGAAGAACGGTCCGGGGCGGTTCGTGCGCTCCCCGGATTCCGGCGCCTGCGGCGCCTGTATCCCGGCTACGCGGACTGCGCGATCCTAGGCCGGATGGTGCGTAGCCCGGATGGTGCGCAGGCGGAGTCCGGGGACACCCGGGTCGCGGGCTTCTGGGTCCCGGATTCCGGGCCTTCGGCCCTTCATCCAGGCTATGGATCAAGAGAAGGGTGGCGGAAACCGCCGGCGGGTTGCGCTACCATGGCGCCGCCTGCATCGCCCAGCCAGACCCATGTCGAAGATATTCGTGCTCGGCCTATCCCGCACGGGGACCACCAGCCTCCACGTCGCCCTCGCGCTCATGGGCTTTGCCTCCGTTCACTACCCGGCAGCGGCGGCGCGGCGGTGGCTCGCCGGCAATTTTCGCGCCGGTCTGCTCGCCGATTTCGACGCCTGTCTCGACCTTCCCACCCCGCTCTACTACCCCCAGCTCGATGCCGTCTATCCCGGCTCCCGGTTCATCTTGCTCGAGCGGGACGAGGATGCCTGGCTCGACAGCGTCCGCCGCCAGTGGGCGGCGGCCTCACCTCCCGGCCCCCGCACCCAACTGCGCGACGTCATCCGCATCGCCGTGTACGGTGTGGACCGCTTCAATGCCTCGCGGTTGCGGCACGTCTTCCGGACACACCGGCGCAACGTGCTCGAGTACTTCCGCGGCCGGCGCGATCTACTGGTGTTAGACGTGACCCAGGGTGACCCTTGGGCGGCCCTCTGCGGCTTTCTCGAGCGCGAGCGTCCCGCCGACTGCGAGGCTTTCCCCAGATTGCGCAGCCCCTACATCGGCCCGCTGGCTGCCGTGCGGAGAGAGGAGCTTTCCGAAAAGAGAGCGAAACTGCTTGCGCTGGTGCGGGGGGACCTCGATCTTTCCGTGCGCCAGGTGCCACCTCCGCGAACGCCTCCGCCCGCCTGATCCATCCAAGAGGGTGCGTAGGGAAATCCGCGCCCCAACGACCCGGGGGTTGATGCCGATGCCTCCCCCGGATTCCGGTGCCTGCGGCACCTGTACCCGGGCGACGGTGAAGCAGCCGCATCGGTTCTCTGGATTGTGGTCAATCGTAACGATAGCCAAAGCGCTCCAAAATGTACGAGAATCTTTGCTCAACCAGGCGCCGTCCACGGTCGTCATAATACGTTCGAAAATCGTCGTGCTCCGTTCGATTGAAGTGCGGAATGCGGATACCCCCAGGCACTGGTACCCGCTTGACGAGTTCCACGGGAAGCCTATCGAGCTCTTCCTGTTTCACGATAAAGTCAACGAGATCGCGGCCCTCCTCGTCCAAGAACCAGTCTTCGGGATTGCCAGTCCAGTTATTGAGATAGCGCCGACCCAGATCGTCCTCTAGAAAGCGCGAAAAACTCCCCAGACGCCGAACTCGCTCCGCCAACGGACGAAAACTGCCATTTCCCAGGTGGGGTGCCTTTTGAACCCACCAATGCCAACAGGAGACCATCAACGCATAGGGGTTTCGAACTACCGTGAATTTAAAGGTCTTGTCCCAGATTTCGGGCTCGAGCCGATCGCGATAGTCGATGGCGCGCGCGTGTTTTCGATGCCGTCTTTGGGGCACCTGAAAATGGGGTTCAACTCCGCTCATTCTGAGATACTCGTCCAATTCGGTCAGGAAGGCCGACACGGATGTGCCACCGCACTTGGGTATGTGTACGAAGATGCAACCCACATGAGGGAAGTAGTTGAGCCGCGCATGGGGAACCAAAATAAACTTCGCCCCTACTTTCAAAAGTCCTGGAGAAGAAAGGTCGATCTCCATCAGCTCATCCCTTGTGCGATCCTAGTGGATATCTCCCACTTGTCCCCGCTGACTCGTGTTCTTTTTCCTATCAATCGTAGCCTGGAAGGTGCGTACCGGGAAAAGCCGAATCGCGGGCTTTGAGATCCCGGATTCCGGCGCCCGCGGCGCTTCCATCCGGACTACCGGCGCATTCGGGCTACGCGGAGGCGAGCACCTCGCGGAAAAAGTCCACCGCCGCCGGGGCCGTGACCTCGGGATGGAAAGCGCTGCCCGCCTCCAGGGCGCGACGGCTCGCCTCGAGATAGAAAGCCTCGTCTTCTACCAGCCGGCGGAGGGTCTGCCACCAGGGAAGCACGCTTTCCAGGTCGGGCACGGCCAAGTGGTTCTGCAGGCAAGGCTCGGGGATGTCGAACAGGAATCCGCCGCCGTTGAGGGCCTCCGGAAGGCCGCCGCGGCTGGAAGAGAGGACGGGAATGCCGCACAGCTGGGCCTCGAGCGCGCTGCGGGCGAAGCCTTCGCGCCAATAAGAGGGGATCAGCAGTACCTTGGTGCGCTCCCAAATCGAGCGCACGTCCTCGTGGCTCGCCATCAGCCAGACGTTGGACAGATTGGTCAGGTCCAGGCCACTTTCGGCGAGTTTTTCCCGATCGGCGCGCCCCTCGGTGACCAAAAACTTCAGGCCCGGCTTTTCCCGGGCGGCGATGCGGCTGAGAAGGTAAAAAAGCGTGACTCCCTTGTGGGGAATCGGGGTCATAAAGGTCACGAACCCCGAGCGCCAGCGCTCCCGCAGGCGCGCGGGATCCCGCGCCGTTTCGAAGTCGATCCGCTCGGGGGCCATGATGGTGCGCAGCACGCGGGGCTCGATTCCCAAGGTCTGGCGGTAGTGCTCGCGCAGGAAGTTGGACGGGCACAGGACGATGTCCCCCGGATGGTAAAAGTCGGCCGAGCGGTATTCGGCGTTGCCCAGGTAAAAGAGGATCCGGCAGCCGAGCCGGCGGGCGTGGTGTTGGAGGCGGCGGGTGAAGGGGCTGCCGCCGTAGGTGATCACCGCCGCCGGTTGTTCCCTGTCCAGAAAGCGCAGCCAAGCCGCCTCGAAAGCGCGCTGCTCTTCGGGAGTCATCTTGATGGACTGGGTCGAGCGGGTGCGGAAGATGTGGTGGCGCACCCCCTTGCGCTCCACCACGAAAATCTTGCCTAAGGCGCCCGGATCGTTGGCCCTTGGGCCCAGGATTCCCCGCAGGCTCACCTCCCGGCGCGGATCGAACAGGGAAGCGGTGAAAGAGGCCGCGGGAATCCCGGCCGCAGCGCAGGCTTCGAGGAAGCTGCGCACCGAGATGGCCGCACCACTGGTGCGATCCAAAAGGCACATGGACGAGAAAAAAACCAGTTTCTTTTGCAAGGTCATCCGTCTCGCCTCGTGGGTTCCTCAAAGATCGCGCGCTGGTTGCGCCGCGCGGACGCACAATCGTAGCCTGAATGGCGCGTAGCCCGGGTGGAGCGAAAGCGGAATCCGGGAACTCGCGCCCAATCGCGGCGCCATCGAGGAATCCGTTGGCCCCGGATTCCGGGCCTGCGGCCCTCCATCCGGGCTACGGCGATCGCAGGATCGTAGCACCCCGTAGCCCGGATGGAGCGAAGCGGAATCCGGGAACATCCAGATCGCGAGCCTGGGGATCCCCGGCCTTGGGAAACCCCGGATTCCGGCGCCTGCGGCGCCTGCATCCGGGCTACGGGGTGGGAAAGCGGGCGCGCCAGGCGGCAAGCCGCGCTTGGCGTTCCTCTTCCAGGCGCGAGCGCTCGGCCAGAAGCCGCCGGTACCAGGCGGCCCGGGCGGGGGCGAGGCGCCCATGCATCCGCTCGACCGCCACCCAGGCCCGGCCCCGGGCAGCGCGACGCGCGCGCTCTTCGCTTTCTTTCACCAAGCGCTCAAGGGCTGCCGCCCACTGTTCGGGGGTTTCGGCGAACACGGCCACCTCGTGGTGGTGGGGATCGCTGCCGTAGACCACCGGCGAACAGATGGGCACCACCCCGGCGGCGGCGCATTCCACCAACTTAAGGTCAGACTTGAGGCGGTTGAAGGGCGTGTCGGCCAGGGGCAACAGGGCAAGGTCGCAGCTCGCCAGCACCCGCAGGTACTCGGCGGGCGGCAAGGTAGGGTGAAAGGTGCGCGCCACGCCGTCGGCCAGGGCGTCGTGAAAGGCGCAATCGTGCACCACCACCACTTCCACCTGGTCGCGCAGGCGCTTCAGCGCCCCTTGCAGTGCGGGAAGCATCGACCGCCAATCGTCCTGACGGTTGAGGGCCCCGAAAAAGATCCGCACCCGCCCATCGGCCCGCGGTGGGCGGTCCGGCAGAGCCAAAACGCCGTTGGGCAGCACCGCCACGTGGGGATTCCACTGGCGCATCAGGCGGGCGAGGGGCTCGGTGCTGACGGAAACCGCGTGGACGCAGCGGTAGGCGTAGAAATCGCTCTCCACGTACTCGCGCCAGTGGCGCGGGTCGTCGTCCTGGTCGGACACGAGTACCCAGCCGGCGGCGGCCAGGCGCTCGAGATTCGCCTGCACCTCGGGTTCCACCAGAAAGCGCCGGTGGAACACCAACACCCCCGGCGGGCGCAGGCCGCCGAGGGCTAGCCGCTCTTCGCTCCAGAATACCCGCACCCCCGGCAACGTGCCCAGCGCCGCCAGGGGAAAGTCCACCCGCGCCTCGGTCACCCCCGCCACCTTGCGCAGTCCGGTGGCGGCCACCAGGAGGGGGGGGACGGGGGCTGCGCGTGGCGCGCACCACGAAGCCCGCGGTGGTCAGGCGCTCGGCGGCCTCCGGGACCTGCAAGGCGGCGCCGAGCGCGCTTAGGGGTTCGGCGAGGGATCTCGGCAAGGGCGTCCCGGGGAGCGGCAGGATCTCGCGGCCCGCAAAACCCCACTCCGCAAGCCGCTCTGCCCAGCGTTCGGGCAGCTCGGGGGCGGCCGTCTCCACCTCGCCGCGCAGCCAGGCGGCCAGGGCCCGCGCATTGCGGGCGTTGGGCAGGATCAGGCAGCATACCCCGTTTGCGGTGAGCGCCTCGAAGAGCGGCCGCAGTCGTTCGGGGGAGGCCAAGCGATCGGCGTCAGCCACCACCAACAGGTCGGGCGCTCCCCCCAGGGCTCGGGCCAGCTCAGCGACCGCCGGCCAGGTTCCCTCCCGCGGCCGGACGAGGCGCGCCGCCGGATTGCGAGCCAGATAGGCGCGGGCAAACTCGCGTGCGCCGAGCCACACCACCCGCGAGGCCGCAAGGGGCAGGCGATCGAAAGCCGCCCGAAGGCCGTCTTTCACCCTTCCACCCCGGGATAGACCCGCGCCGCCAGAGCGTTCACCCAGGCGAGCTGGCGCGGCAGGCAGACGCGCTCGAGGTCGTAGTGGGCGGCGGCGAAGCGCCGCGCGTTGGCGCCCAGGCGGGCGCGCTCCTCGGGCGCTTCGAGCAGCCGCACCACCGCCTCCACCAGGGCGTCGGCGTCGAAGAAATCCACCAGCAGGCCCGTCTCGCCGTGGCGGATCGCCTCTCGCACCGGCGCGGTGTCGCTCGCCACGATGGCGCACCCCAGGCTCATCGCCTCGAGCAGGCTCCAAGAGAGCACGAAGGGATAGGTGAGGTAGACGTGCACGGTCGACACCTGGAGCAAGCGCACGAAATCGCCGTAGGGCAGCCGGCCCACGAAGTGCACCCGCGCCCAGTGGTCGTCGGAAATCTGCGGCCGCACCTCCTCGATGAAGATCTGCTTCCAGGTCTTGCCCGCCGGTGGGCGCGCCCCGTAGCTGACCTCGTCGCCGCCGACGATCACCACCCGGGCGCCGGGCCGTTCCCGCAGCAGCCGCGGCAATGCCCGCATGAAGCGGTGATAGCCACGAGTGGGCTCCAGGTTGCGATTGACGAAGGTGATCACCTCGTCGGCTCGGCTCAGGGCGAGCGAGCCGTGGGTGAAGGTGGCCTCGGGGTCCGGTGTCAGGCGCGCGGTGTCGATGCCGTCGTGGATCACCGCGATGCGGGCCGCGGAACGGCATGGGAAAGGTGCTCGCCTGCCAAAAGGTGGGGGAAATCCCAGCAGCCGCCAGATCGAAGTGCAAGTGGTTGTTGGCGTTTTTTCATCCGCAACCGGCAGGCGGCGGCCGGATCGCCGCGGTCGAACTCGGGGTCGAAGCCGGTGTCGGCTCCCCGGGGGAGGTAGTAGAACTCGCAGTAGATGCCGAGAGGCGCATCCGGCCAGACCTCCTTGAGAAAGAGCGACTCCCCCCAGCCCGGGTGGGCGACGATGGCATCCGGTGCAAAGCCCTCCTGGGCCAGCGTCCGGGCGGCGTGGAACGCCGCCTCGCCGCGGATCACCTTGGTTTCCAGATCCTGCACCCAAGGGTGGATGCCCGGGGTGGACCCGCGGCGCACCCGCACCTCGTGCAGCCGCACCCCCTGCCAGTGGCGTTCGCCTTCCCGCACCCCCACGGCGAGTGCGCGCACCTCGTGACCGGCGCGGGCGAGGGCGGGCGCCAAGTGTTTGAATTGGCCGGGGAAATTCTGGTGGACGAAGAGCAGGCGCATGCGCCGCGGCCGTTGTCAAAACCGCGGGCGAGTCTACCACGTCCCCCGTCCAATCGACCCGAGTCCCGAAGCCCACCCAACGCCCGTAGCCCGGTTGGAGCGCAGCCCGGATGGAATCCGGGGAAACGGCGTCCGAGAAGTGCAGTGGGGGTGAACGCTGTCCCCGGTTTTCGGGCGTTGGGGTCACGAATTCGTCGGGTTTAGCAGCGCCAGCCGGCGTTCGATGGCAGCCGTCAGCCAGGCGGTGCGCTCTTCTACACTCATCGGTTTGCCAGGCAGCTCGAGGATGCGCCGCTTGTCGAGCAAGAAGTGGGCTAGGCCCAGAGTGGTCGCGTGGATGCGCAGCCGCACCCAGGGGTTGGGGTTGCGGCGCATCCCGGGCCGATCCGGCTCCCGCTCGACGAAAGGCAATGCGTTCCAGGGGGTCACCACCACGAAATGGTATCGCCGTGCGGCTTGCGCGCAGCGGCCCAGAAAGCGGCGGGTGATCGTTGGATCACAACGAACGTGAAGATTGTTGTTGAACCAGGCGCAGAAGAGATCGATGGCGCAACGATCCGCCACGAAGCTTTCCCGCCGCGCTTCTTCGCCAATTTTGCGATCGAACACGGCGAATAGTTCCGCTTCCCACTCGGCGACGGTCTTGCCCTTGCGGCGAGTGATCCGGCCATCGTAGCCCTCTTCGAGAAAAGGCAGATCCAAAGCCTTGGACAAAGCCAGCGCCAACGTGGTCTTGCCGGTTCCAGAGGTTCCGGTCACGGCGATTCGCAATGGGAGGGCGGATTTCATGGCAGACGGTTGAGTGGCATGCCCTTTGGGATCGCACACGGGTTCGGGGTTCGCCGTTAGGGTAGCCCGAACGTAGCGCAAGCTGAATACGGGAAGTAAGTCGCTCCGATGAAGCGCAGCCCGGATGGGGTGAAGCGGAATCCGTGGTGTCTTGATCGCGGGTATTGTGGCCCCGGATTCCGGCGCCTGCGGCGCTTCCATCCGGGCTACGGCTACGGTATGGGCAAAGAAAAGCCCGCTCCCGGGTGGGGGAGCGGGCTTGGATGGGTCGACCGGCCGGGGTTGCGGCGCGGCCTTGGCCTTGCGCTTTAGGGGACGTAGGCGACGTCGTTCGCTTCCAGCAGGGCGTTGTCGAACACCGCGAGGAGCTTGATCTCCGAGGCATCGATGATGTTGTCGCCCGTGTTCTCCTGGTAGAAGTAGAGCGCGGTGTCGCTCGCCCCTTGCACCAGGTAGAGGACGTTGTCGCCCACGCCGGCCACCGCCAGGTTGGTGTTCAGGTAATTGAGCAGGTTGGTGAACCCGCTCTGCACCAGGTCTGCGTCGCTCAGGCTGGTGTTGGTGTATACCGCGAGCTCGTTGGCGGAGATGTCGAGGGCGGCGTCGTTGAGCGTGGAATCGACGGCTCCATCGGTATCGGTATCCACCGCGGTCTCGAGATTGCCGCCGATCTGGATTTCGTCGCCGTCGTCGACGAAGTTGGTGACCCGATCGTAGCCGGTGTTCTGGCCGGTCTGGGCACCCTCTTCGGCGCGGTCGTAGCGGACCACGTCGGCGTCGCTGTCGGCGCCGAGGTCGATCTGATCACCGCCGGTGGAGCCGATCACCGTGTCGGCGCCCGCGCCGGCATCGATGGTGTCGTCACCGCCGCCGCCGACGATCCGATCATCTCCACTGCCGCTGGCGATGAAGAGATCGGCCGCGCTGCTGACGTCGAAGAAGTCGAGGATATCGTCACCACCGCTATAGGTAAGGATGGTGCGAATCCCAGATGCCTCGAAGTTGGCATCGCCGTTGACGTGGGCTTCGTAGAAGAGGTCCAGCACCTCGACGTTGGAGACCCCCGAGAAGGAAGCGTCAAAGAGGTCGCCAAATCCAGCCGCATTGCCGAAGTAATCATTCGGCTGCCCACCCGGCTGGAATCCGGGGCCTTCTCCGACGTGGAGGGTGTCGATTCCGTCTCCGCCGTTGATGAGGTCGAGCCGGGAGAGGTATTCGAGCTCGATGTAATCATCGCCACCACCGGCATCGACCGTGTCGGCACCCACGCCCCAACCAAGGTGGATGTAGTCGTCCCCATCTCCGGAGATGACGGAGTCGTCGCCCGACTCGGCGTAGATGGTGTCGGCACCCGCGCCGGTCACGATGGTGTCGTCGCCGGAACTGCTATCGACGTAGTTGTCACCGTCGCCGGCGTTGATCGAGTCGTCTCCGGACTCGCTCCAGATCGAATCATTGCCGGCTCCGGTGATGATCGTGTCATCTCCGGACCTCCCGTGAATGTGGTTGTCACCACTGAGATCGGTGATCCGGTCGGATCCATCCTCACCGTCGATGTAATCGTCACCGGAACCGCCGTCGATGGTGTCAGCTCCGCTGCCACCAAGGACAGTGTCGTTGCCGACACCCGCGACGATGTTGTCGTCGCCGCTGTGGCCATCAATGCTGTCGTTACCGGCACCGCCGAGGATGGTGTCGTTGCCAGACCCACCCCAGAGGATATCGTCGCCGTCTCCTCCGTCGATGGAATCCTCACCGGCTTCTGCCCAGACGGTGTCGTCCCCACCGCCGGCAATAACGGTGGTGTCAAGACTGCTGTCGATGTCGACGACATCGTCACCGCCGTAGGTTTCGTAGAGGACACCGCCTTCCATATCCCACAGACTATCCGCGCCCTCACCGGTGTGGAGTTCTTCGACGTCCGGAAAACCAATTCCCTCCATCGCCACCGGAAGCAGGGTGCGGTCGCCAGAGGTGCCCTTGAACCCGGAGCCGGGCTGCATGAACTGGATCACCTCGATGTCGGTGATGTTGGGGTTGTCCAGCTGATCCGCCAGGCTCAGGTTGGGGTTGGAGGCGACGAACTCGAGCTGCAGGGTGTCGTAACCCGATCCGCCATTGGCGTTGTCGATGCCGTCCACGTGGTCGGCGGAGAGGGCGATAAAGAGATCATCGCCACCGGTGCCCACCAGGTTGTCGGCGTTTTCGGTGAAGATGAGCTCGTTCACCACGGTGATGAGGCCACCGGCGTAGGTGCCCGCGGTCACCGCCATGTCGTCGATGTAGACGGTGACGTTGCTGTTGGTGTGGACCACCACCCCGTTGGAGGGGTTGCCCAACTGGTCGGTGTAGAGCCGCAGCTCGGACCCCGCCTCGACGTTGGTGTCGACGAAGATCTCGAGATTCGCCGAACCGGTGGTCTGGTTGACGAACGCCTCGGTGAGGTCGATCTGCCACACGTCGGGGTTCAGATCGTCGGAGCGCAGGATGATGCACTCGAGGCCCGAGATCTGCTCTTCGTCCATGTCGGTGATGTCGGCGCCGCCCACCACCACCAGGGTGTCGGTGACGGAGTCGGCGTCGCTGCCCGCGGAGTCGAAGCGCAAACTGAAGTTGCCCGACACGAAGTCATCGTTGGCGACCAGCACGTCGCGCACGTTGCCGCCGAGGAGGGTGAACTCCCAGCCGGGCACCAGGCTGAAGTCCACGGCGGTGACGTCCACGGTCTGCTCGCAATCCTCGACGCGGAAGAAGACCTGGTCTTCGTCGTCCGAGGGCACGTCGGGGTCGTCCACCTCCTTGGGGCTCGTCACCACTTCGCCGTCGCCGTCGTCGTTGTTGTCCAGGAAGTCGACGGCCTGGATGCCGTTGTCGAAGAGATACTCAAGCAGCCCGGATTCATCGGCCGAGTAGCCCGCCTGCTCGAGATAGAGGCCGTTGCTCCAATCCTGGACGATGGACTCCCAGTCCTCGCGGGTCATGCCCTGGCTGAAGGCGGTGACCGCATTGGGGTCGTTGCCCAGGTAGGTGAGCGGCGGCAGCGGGGTGTGCTCGGAAAGCTCGGTGCGCACCGTGATGTGGTTGGCAAAGGCGGTCTGGAAGAGCCCGGTGGTGAGGTGGAGCTCGATGTTGCCGTTGCGCAGGTCGAAGACTTCCACGCTGCGGGTGTTGGAGGTCTCCGAGGTGAGCACGGTGCCTTTGCTGGCGGAACCACAATATATGCCGAAATCGCACTCGTCGGCGCCTTGGCCGTTGTGCAGGACGATCCGGTCGCCGTCCCCGTCGCCCATCAGGATGGTGTCCTGAGCCTCGAGGTGGTCGGCCTGCATCTCCAGGGTGTCGGCGCCGTCGCCCAGGTCCAGATCGAAGCGGTGGTCGCCGGTGAAGGTGAGCCAGTCGTCGCCTTCGCCCGCGTCGATGGCGACGGCGTTAGAGAGGCTCAGGCTGCCGCTCGCGCCGAGCCAGGTGAGGCGGTCGTCGCCGGCGCCCAGGGAGACGTCGATGTCGATGGTCCCATCGGCGTTGGTGTCAAACGACCTACCCCAAATGGTGACGACGTCGTTGCCGTCGCCCATGGTGACGTCGAGCTCGCCGAGGTCCTCGTCGCAGTCGCAGCCGACGTTGAGGGTGTCGTTGCCCGCCCCGGCGTCGACGGTCTGATAGCCGATGACGGCGAGGGTGAGCAGGTCGTTGCCGCCACCGGCATCCACCGAGTTGTCGCCCTCAGCACACCAGTCGCAGGAGGCCAGTTCGAGGGTGTCGTCGCCCACCCCCAGGGTGACCTCGTAGTTGAGGTAATCGCCGCGGCCTTGGACATAGTCGTTGCCGTCGCCGGCGTCCACCGTGGAGACGCCATCACCCGAGGCGGTGGTGAGGATGTCGTCGGTGTCGCCCCAGATCTCGAGCCAGTCATTGCCCGCGCCGAGGTTGACCCACTGCTCGCCGTGGAGGGCGATCAGCACGGTGTCCATGCCGCCCGCGGTGGTGACGGTGGAGTCGCCGTAGTCGATGTTGGAGTCGCAGTCGAAGGCTTCGGGCATCGTCGTCGTGGCAATCCTCGCCGTCCCAGCTCCAGCCCTGGAGGGCTTCCAGGTCGCCGATCACCAGGCGGTCGTTGCCTTCGAAGGTGGTGTAGGATCCGTTCACGCCGTTGCGGCCGGGGCTCAGCTCGCCGGAATCGACCCCGATGTCGTTGTTGCCCTGGGCGCCGATGATGGTGAGGGGTGCGACGCGCATGGCGCCCGCACTGCCCACCGCGCCGCTCACCGCGCCCTGACCCTCGATGTCGATGTCGAGGTCGGCTTGGAGGCCGGAGGCGTCCACCAGGGTGACGGTGTTGCCGCCGGTCACCTGGCTGTTGAGGGCCTTCTCAATGGTGAGGTCGGCGTCGCCGTCGATGATCAGCGTGGTCCAGCTGGTGCCGACGTCGAGGCTCCAGATGTAGTTGAAGTCGGTGATGGTGACCTCGCCGTTGGTGAGGCTGTGGAGGTTCACCTGATCCACCTGGGACCAGCCGCCCAGGTTGGTGCTGTTGTAGAAATCGACGTCGAGGCAGTCGACCTCGGCCACGGTGAGATCGGCGGTGTCGTCGCCGGAATAGGCGTTGGCGTCGTAGCCGTAGCCGATCCAGCCGTCATCGGTGTCCACCACCCGGAAGCTCGTGTTGTTGACGCTCTGGATGTCCTCGAAGGCCCAATCGATGGACTGGTTTTCCCGGGTCTCGAGGGTCACCGGATCGTTGAAGTCCATGTCGGAGAGATCCAGGACGCCCGACAGAGTGCCGGTGCCGCCCGCGGTGACGGTGACGAGCTCGATGTTGTCGATGGTCGGGGCGGCGAAGAAGCTGTCGTTGCCCGAGATGGTCAGAGACAAGGTGTCGTCGCCGTCCCCGCCGTCGATCACGTCGCTCGTGTTGAGGGTCGACTCGGTGCCGCGGATGATGTCGTCGTTGTTGCCGGTCTCGTCGCCGGGGTTGATCACGTCGGTGCCGGCGGTGAGGACCACGTCGGCCGGCGGATCGAGCTGCACTTGGACCTTGGCGTCTTCCACCGACCCGCCGTTTTCGAGCACCTGGAAGCCGAGCTCGGCGAGTGCGAGATCATTGGAACCGAAAGTGGTGGCGAACCACTCGCCGAACTCCACCTTCTTGAAGAAGAGCTCCTGGGCGGCCAAGGCCACCGGATCGGAGCCGCTGTAGTTGTTGATGGCCTCGATCATCTCGAGGATGGTGGCCGCGGCCCCGGCGTCGGAGCCCAGGGCGGCGGTGTTGGCGTTCCAGCGGCCGACCCAGAAGTCGACGCCTTCGGTGTCGCCCTCGGCGATGGGGTCGCGGTTGAGGACGTTTTCGTAGATGCGGACGACGATTTCCTCGACCGTCAGGAAGGACGGATACAGAGCTTGGGCCGCCGGGCTTTTCCACATCTCGGTGGCGATCTCCAAAAGCGAGAGACCGCTTTCGTAATGGCCGGCCCAGAAGGCGAGCCCGCTCGCGTCCGGTGCGCGGTCGGGGATCGCCACGTAGAGCTGGACGAGATCCTTGCGCTGTTGAGCAGTGAGTGCCATTTCAGCTTCTCCTTGAAGAAAACCTTTTTTTCACGTGAAAAACAGGCGGCATGCCGCTACCTGATGGACCAAGGATAGGGGCATGTGGCGGTCGAAACCGCGAAGTGAGTCACAAATTCGCACCGATTCCCCTCTGTGAGCCCCTCGGCCTTGCGGCATTCAACCCGATGGCAGGGCCAATTTCAACCCTCTGGCTTGGGGTGAAGCAGCCCGGATGGAGCGTAGCCCGGATGGAGCGCAAGCGGAATCCGGGAATCGGCGCCCGAACGACCGCGGAGGTGGATGGCGATTCTTCCCCGGATTCCGGGCCTGCGGCCCTCCATCCGGGCTACAGGGCGAGCCGCAGGCCGGCTTCGATCAGGAAGCGGTCGTAGTCGTAGAGGGGCACGGCGGAGCCCTGTTCTATCCAGGTGGCCTCGAGGAAAGCGCTCAGGCCCCAGCCGATGGGGCGATCGAAGCCGGCGTGCCACTGGTCGCGGTGGGGATCGCGACGGCGGTTGCCAAAGAGGGGAGAATAGTCGGCCTCGTCGGCGCCCCAGTAGCGGCTCGCTCCCAGGCGCAGCCGCCCGCCGGCGAGGGCGGCGACCAGGTCGAGACCGAGTTGCAAGGTGCGGGTGTCGCCCCAGGGGGCATCGGGCTGGCGCTGGTAGCCGGCCACGCCCCAGCCATGCAGGAGTAGCGGTCCGAAGACGGCCCGGCCGTCGAAGTCGAGATGGCCGCGCAGGGCGCGGAAGTGGTCTTCGGAGCCCTCCAGCCCGTCGAGGCCGGCCGCCAGGCTCAGGCAGCGACAGGCGCCAAAGAGGGTTCCCAGCGCCGCGCCGGCACGACTCAACCATAAGCCGTCCCGCAGGCGGTAGTCGCTTGCGCCCGCGCGCAGGAAGAGCGCCGAGGTGAGGCCGTGCTCGACTTCAATGGCGCCGGAAAGGCTGTCTTCGTCGGTGACGCCGCGGTAGAGGCGCCCGTCCAGACGACCACGCAGCCGCCCGGCAGGGGCGTAGGCCCAGTCGAAGCGCGCGCCCGCGGCGGTGAAGGGGCGGGCATCGGGGGCGAAGGTCTCGTCGGGCTCGAGGCGCACAGGCACACCGCCCACCAACAGCTCGAGGGCGTCGGCGCCCATCCCCAGGTTGGCGTTGTCGTCGTAACCGAGCGACCACTGAAACTCCAGACGGTGGCGGCGCGCCCCGGCGACGGCCGCCGGGGCGGCCAGGCGGCGCTCCAGTTCGCGCAGCAGGCGGGCGGCGGCCGGGGGGGGATCCGGCAGAGCGAGGAGGAATTCCAGGTGGCGGGAAGCGGTGTCGAGATCGCCGAGGGCCAGGGCGAGCACCACCAGGTCGAGCCGATCTCCGGCCGCTTCGGGGTGGAGCAGTACCAGCCGCTCGAGAACCACCGCGGCGTAGTCTGCGCGCCCGGCGAGGCGCGCCGCCTCGGCCAGGGCGCGGTCGAATTCCAACTCGCCGGCGTGGTCCACCTCCCGCTCGGCCAGGCAGGCAAAGCGCGCCTCCGCCGGCCGTTCCAGGCACTCCCGCCAGGCCAGGGCGACACCGGGCGGCCACAGGAAAAGAAAGGCCAAGGCGGCGGGCAGGAGGCGCAGCATGACTCAGGGCGCCACCCAGTGGGTCACGCCCTCCACCGCGCGCCCCCCGCCCAGATCGTGTTGGAAGAGGTAGCCCGCCTGCTCCCCCCCTTGGGTGAAGCCGCCCAGCACCTGCATATTGCCCTCGCGGGAGGCAAAGAGCCCGCGCTCGGCGATGACTCCCGAGGCGGAAAGGGCGAGCCGCCCGATGGCGGCTGACTGCAGGTCGAGGGCGGTGGTGAAGGTGCGCGCGGAAAAGTCCACCGCAAGCCGACCCCCCTCCACAGTCACCGGCAGGTACAGGCCCGGCGCGATCATCACCGCCGCCACTTCGTGGAGGTGGAACTCCACCCGATCGGTGCCCAGGCGGGAGAAGTCGCCGTCGCGGTAGAGGACGAAGACGTCGCCGGCGAAGAGGGTCTCCTTGTCCGCGCCCGCCTCCACGGCGAGGGGGATCTCCTCGAGGGGGATGCGGGACCAGCGCCCCCAGTGGATCTTGTCGACGAAGTCGGGGGGCAGGCCGCCCCCGGCCCCGCCCCCGCCGCCGCCCGGCGGCGGCCCAGAGCCCTCCTCCGCCCGGTCGCGCACCTCGCCGGCACGCTCCTCCGGCAAGAGACCCTCGGCCAGGGGGTCGCTCGCGGAGAGGCGGCCGTCGAACCGTTGGGGGGGGATCAGGCGCGGCACGCCGTCCTCGAGGTGCAGTTCCGCCACCGGACTCGCCAGGTCGCGAGTGAGCACCAAAGCGCGATCGGTCTCGCAGGGGCCCAGGGATTCGGGGCGGCAGGTCTCGCCAAAGGGGGCGAGGACCACCGCGCCCCGGTTGAGCCGCACCCGGGTGACGCGGGCGTCGGTGACCACTTCGAAGTCGGTGCCGCGGATGCCGATGGCGGCGATGGGGGTGTTGAGGCGAAAGGCCTTGCGGTTGCTCTCGCCGAGCCGGCCGGTGATCGAGCGCACCCGGCCGCGGTGCAGGGTGAGGCGCGCCGCTTGGGCGTCGGGGCGGTCGGGGTCGAAGCGGTAGGCGTCGATGGACAGCTCGCTCTCCGCCTGGAGGATGAGCAGGGCATCGTCCACCATCTTGAGCTGCAAGAGGGCGCCCGCCCCGGTCACCAGGAGGTCGCCCTCGTAGACCGGATCGCCGCGCTGGAGGGGGGCGCGCTCGCCCGCGCCGAAGCGCCGCTCGGCCGGCCCCGCGGCGAGGAGCACGCGTCCGGCCACCGCCGGCTCGGCGGCGGTGGCCGCGGGCGCGAACCACACGCCGCCGAAGCAGGCGGTCAGCCACGCCGCCAGAAAAAGCAGGGCGAGGGCGCGCACGGCCCCGGCGCCCTTGCGCGCTCGGGGAAACGCCGGGAAGCCGCCGTCAACCGCTGTCACCACCCTGCCCCCTCGGCGCGGCGCGCCGCAACCGGTACCGGTACGCCTGGGCGGGCCGCTCCACCAACCACCAGGCCGCCGCGGCGAACAGCACCGAGCCGCCCAAAAAGAGCGCCCGGGACGTTTCGAGCCCGGCCGCGGCCAGGAGCCAGTATATCTGGAAGTGGCACAGGAACACACCGTAGGAGAGATCCCCCAAGCGGCGGTCCAAGGGGGTGCCCCGAAGGGGCGCAAGCCAGGTGAGGAGCGGCAACCCCACCAGCAGGCCACCGAGCAATTCCGGGGCGACGTTGAGCATGCCCTCGACGTAGAGGGCGGGCTCGCGGTGGGCGAAGAGTCCGCCCGCAGCCCAGAGGACGAGCCCCAGGCCCAGGTACAGGCACCAGAGGACGGTCGCCCGCCGGCGGCGGCTGACGGCGTCCGGAGCGATGCCGAGCAACGCCCCGGCACAGAAGATGTGGAGCACCCCGGGAAGAAGCCGGTAGGTGAACCATTCCCGGGGCAAAAGGCCCAGTTGCGCCGCCGCCGCCACCGCCAGGCTCGCCGCGAACACCGCCCTGGGAGCCCGCAGTAGAAACGGCAGACAGAGGTAGAACTGGAGCTCGGCGGCGAGCGACCAGGCGGGGGGCATGAAGACGAAGCGGTCGGTGCCGTTCCACATGAAAAAGTTGAGGGGCACGACGAAGAGGTTGGCGAGCCAATCGCCGAGGCCCGGCTCGGCGGAGAGGTAGTAGCTGTCGGGCTCGAGGGCCCACCAGAGGGCGACCCCGGTCAGCAGAAAGGAAAAATAGGTGGGATAGATGCGCAGGAAGCGGTCGCGATAAAAGGCGAAAAGGGGCCGCGGCTCGCCCTGCAAACGCAGCCATAGGCGCGCCACCACGTAGCCGGAGATCAGGTAGAATGCCACCACCGCGGCGATGCCGATGTGGAAGCCGAAGGGCTTGACCCCCACGTGGGAAAGCGCCACGGCGGCCGCCAGCAAAAAGCGCCATGTCCCCAGCATCGATCCTTCCCATCCCGCCCGCGGTCCGCGCGGCCACCTTGCCGGAGGCGGCGTGAGTTTGCAACGCGCCCTCCTGGGGGTGGCGGCGGCGGTGGGGGCCGCGCTGGCGGCGGTGCTCCTTGGGCGCACCACCACCCTGCTCGCCTTCGTGGACGACGCCCGCGCCCTGCGCCTGGCCGCCGAAGCGCCGGGCACGGCGGTCTGGTTCGTGGACATCGACGAGGCGTCGCTCGCCCGCCTGGGGCCCTGGCCCTGGCCGCGGGCGCGGCTCGCGCGGTTGATCGAGGCGATCCTCCGCCAGGGGGTCGCGGCGGTGGGGGTGGACGTGATCCTGGCCGACGACGGCGACGTCGCGGGCAGCCGGCTGCTCGCCCGCCTGGACCGGGAGCGGCTGGTCTGGGCGGTGGCGCCGAGCGGACCCGGCGAGGCGGCGGTGCGCCGGGGGCGCCTGCCCGGCGCGCCTCCCTGCCCGCCCGACCACCCCTGGGGTGCGCCGGCCCGCGGCTTTTTGGGGCTCGCCGAGACCATCGCCGACGATCAGCCGTTCCGCGCCGGCCACATCCGCCCCGAGCCGGACGGCGACGGGCGGGTGCGCACCTATCTGCCCTTCGTCGAGGTGGACGGCCGCTGTCTGCCCGCCCTGGGACTCGCCCTCTACGGAGCACTGTTGGGCATTCCCCCCGAGGCGCCCATCGAGCGGGAAGGCGGGACCTACCGGTGGGGGGGCATCGCCCTCGGGCTCGAGCCGGACGGCCGGCTGCGGCTCCTGTGGCGGCTGTCCGCCCTGGGCTCAGTGTCGGCGGCCGCCCTCCTCGCCGGCGAGGCCACCCTGCCCGCCGGTGCCGTGGTCCTGGTGGGCAGCACCGCCCTGGGGACGGGGGACGTGGTGGCCACCCCGGCGGCGAAGCGGTTCACCGGCGCCGGCGTCCACGCGTTGGCCCTGGGGCAGTGGCTCGACCGCGCCTTTCTGGTCCGCCCCGCCTGGCACGACCCGCTGGTCGCGGCCCTGTTGGCCACCTTTTTGCTCGCCTGCTGGCCCCTTTCCGCCCGCCACGCGGCCGCCCCCTGGCTGGCCTGGGGAGCCCTGGCGGCGGGCTGGTTCGCCGCCGCCCAGTTCGCCGCTCGGGTGGGACTGTGGCTGGAGGTGGCGCCCTTTCTGTGGGTGCTGCCGGCGCTGCCGGCGCTCCAGGGGCTGCGCCTGTGGCAACAGCACGGCGAGCGGCGCCTGCTGGAGCGGCAGTTCGAGGCCTATCTGCCCGAGAAGGTGCTCCGGCAGCTGATCGAGACCCGCGCCGACCCCCACCGCCTGGCCGCCGAGGCGCGAGAGGTGTCGGTGCTCTTCGCCGACCTGCGCGGTTTCACCAGCCTGAGCGAGACCCTGCCCCCGGAGCGGGTGGTGGAACTGCTCAACCTGGTGATGGATCAGCTCGCGGAGGAGGTGGCCCGCTTCGACGGCACCCTGGACAAGTTCCTGGGGGACGGGCTGATGGCCTTCTGGGGGGCGCCGGTACCCATGGCCGACCACGCCGACCGCGCGGTGGCCTGCGCCCAGGCGATGCTCGACGGCCTCCCCCGACTCAACCGTCGCCTGGTGGAACGGGGCATGCCGGCGGTGGACCTGACCATCGGCATCGACAGCGGCACGGTGGCCGTGGGCCACCTGGGGTCGCGCAGCCGCAAGAACTACACGGCGGTGGGGGACGTGGTCAACGTGGCGGCGCGCCTCCAGCAGCGGTGCGGCGACCTAGGCGTGCGGCTGTTGGTGAGCGAGCGCGCCGCCCGCGCCTGCCGGCGGGTTTCCCTGGTGGCGCTGTGCGCCGTCTCCCTGAAGGGCAAGCGGGAGCCGGTGGCGGTCTTCACCGCCGGGTGAGGCGCCGCGCCAGGGCGATGGCCGGGGCCTCGAGGCAGCGGTGGAGCAGAAAGGCGGAGGCCACCGTGGCGCCCGCCACCGCCGCCGCGCCTGCGGGCTCCAGGGCGGCGGGAGGCGGCGAGACGCGCAGGAGCCAGTGGATCCACAGGGGGTGGAGAAGGTAGATCCCGTAGGAAACGTCGCCGAGGCGCACGAACCAGCGCGGCACCCACACCGCCCCGCGCAGATCGGCCACCACCAGCGCCCCCACCAGCAAGGCGGCGGGCAGGCCGCAGGGCACGGGCTCCATCTTGGCGTCCAAGGCGAGATAGAGGGCCGTCCAGCAGGCGAGGCAAGTCCAGAGCAACGCCCGCGCGGCCGCCGACGAGAGGCGCTCCAGCCAGGGACGGGCCCACTCGATCCCCCAGGCCACCGCGACGCCGAAGGCGAATTCCCAGACGATGGGGTTGGCGGCGAGCGCCAGGTAGAGGCCGGGGAACGGCGCCGACGAGAAGGCCAAGGGCGCGGTGCGGGGGTCGACCCCGAACGCCAAGGGCAGCGCCACCAGGGTGAAGAGGGCGTAGGCGGCGAAGAAGGCGGGAAAGGCGCGGCGGCCCACGAAGAGGAGCGACAACCCGCAGACCAGATAGAAGTAGGCCTCGTAGTTGAGCGTCCAGCCCACGAACAGCGGGGGGAAGCCGAGCACCAGCGGGGGGTGCTCGGCGAGGGGCAGAAAGGCCAGCGCCCGGGCCAGGGCCGGAGCGCCGCCCGGGTTGACCAGGGACACATAGAGGAGCGAAGCGGCCGCATAGGCCGGCCAGATGCGCAGCCAGCGGCGCACCAGGAAGCGCCACACCGCGTCGAAACCGGCGCGCACCGGCCGCAGCCAGGCCATCAGAAAGCCGCTCAGCACGAAGAAGATGTCCACGCCGATGTGGCCGCGGGCGAAGAGGACGTCGTAGGCCCAGGCCCAGGTCGTGCCCGGGTGGCGGGCTTCCACGTGGTAGAAGACCACGAGCAGCGCCGCCACCGCGCGCAGCGCCTGCAGGCCCGGCAGGCGCTCGCTCACCCGAGCACCTCGAGCTCGGCGGCGAGATCCACCATTCCGGCGAAGGGTGCTCGGGGCCCATCGCGGACGGCGAAGGTGCAAGCCCGCTCGAGCCAGTGGTGGCAAACCCCGGTGTGGTCTTCGCCCTCGTGGAGGGCGAGGGTGACGGTGTACTCGCCCGGTGCAAGCCGGCAGGGAAAGCGAAAGCGGTAGGTGGCCGTGGCGCCCTTGGCCAGGGCGATGGGCACGCCCAGGAAGTGGCTGTTGGTGCCGAAGAGGTTGCGCCCCCGCCGGTCGCGGATGCCCATGCCCAGGGTGAGGTCGGCGAGATCGCACGCCGCCGCCAGGGTCACCTCCAGCGAGAGCATCTCCCCCACCGCCGCCGCGCTCTCGCCCGAGCGTTCGCCCCTGAGGCGCGCCGCGAGGATCCGCGCCCGCCCGTCCCCATAGCCCCGCGCGGGAACGTCGGCGCCCTTGGCCGCGCCACCGGCGATCAGCTGGAAGTAGCGCTCCACCGCCTCCGCCGGCGGCCCCTCGTAAGCGAGCCGCCCGCCCTCGAGCACCAGCACCCGATCGCACAGGGTGCGCAGGGCGTTGAGATCGTGGGAGACCAAGAGCACGGCGCCCCCCGCCTCGCGATAGGCGGCAAGTCGCGCGAAACAGCGCTGCTGAAAGGCCGCGTCCCCCACCGCCAGCGCCTCGTCCACCAGCAACAAGGCGGGCTCGGCGTGGACGGCGACGGCGAAGGCGAGGCGCATGGCCATGCCCGTGGACCAGGTGCCGAGCGGCTCGTCCATGGCCGCACCGAGCCCGGCGAAGGCGGCGATGCGCGGCTTGAGCCGAGCGAGCCGCCGGCGCGGAATGCCGAGGAGCAGGGCATTGGCACGCAGGTTGCGCCAGCCGGACAGGCGCGGGTCGAAGCCGGTGCCGAGCTCGATGAGCCCCGTCACCGATCCAGCGCAGTGGACGGAGCCGGCGTCGGGCAGGGTGACGCCGGCCAGGATCTTGAGGAGGGTCGACTTGCCGGCGCCGTTGCGCCCCACCACCCCCACCAGGGTGCCCCGCTCCACCGTGAAGCTCACCCCTTCCAGGGCGGGAGCCGGCGCGCCCCGGTAGCGCTTGCAAAGGCCCTCCACCCGCAGCACCGGGCGGTTTTCAACGGGCGGCGGCATAGAGGGCGAAGTCGTCGGCATAGCGCTCGCGCACCAGCGCATCCAGCTCGGGCTCGTAGAAACTCGCCGCGTCCACCGGCCCGAGCCTTTCCAGTTCCGCCGCCACCCGGTGCGCCGCTCCGGGCAGGCGACGGCCCCTTCCCGAGCGGCTCACGTTGGCCACCGGGATGTGGATGCTGCGCCCCACCCGCGCGGACAGGGCCTTGGCCAGGAGGTCCAGCGAATCGAGCCGGAAGAGCGCGCCGTAGGCGAGATCCCCCAGACACCGCCGCTGGGGCGCCCAGTGGGCGTTGAGGGTGGCGGGGTCCGACTCCGCCAGGTAGTGGATGAAATCGACGAAGGCGATGCCCCGTTCCGGGTCCGCCACCCCCCCACGCCGCGCCGCCACCGCCTCCAGAACCGGCAGGATGTCTCCTTGCACCGCCGGATCGCGCCGGTGGAGGACAAACTTTTCCCAGAAGGCGGACAACAGGCGCGCGCGCGGTTCGCGCACCACGGCGAAGCGGAACCAGTCGGAAGAGAAGAGCGCCTCCTCCGCCGTGGCGGGGTCGAGGTCCTTGAGCTGGACCCCGGTGAAAGCGCGGTCGGTGGCACTGTGCACGTCCCCCGCGAGAATGGCGACGCGCCCGGGCGGGTCGGCGATCTCCACCATTAGCCGCTTGAGGGCGGTGCAGGCGCACTTGGCCACCGGGCAGTAGAGGATGCGCCAACGGGGCGCGACGAACATCTGCGCGTAGGGCCAGGTGAAGCAGCGCTCCGGCGCGCAGGACAAGCCCGCCGCTAGCCGCCGGCGGCGCTCGGCGGCGAGAAAGGCGTAGAGTTCATCGTGGGCTCGACCGAGGGTGGAAAATGGCACCCAGAGCACCCTTAGGCGAAGGGGGGCCATTGTACAACGCGGCGCCCCCGCCCCGCCGCGACCGGGGCGGACGATTTCCCGGGTTTCGCTTCGCTCCACCCGGGCTGCGTTCGGTGGGGCGAGTCTGCTAGGATGGCGCGCCCCGACGTTGCGGGAGCGGAATGAAACTCGAGCTCCTCGTCCACTTCGTCCGCCAGGAACTGCTAGACCGCCACGCGGGCACCGCCCTGGGGGCCGCGTGGACGGTGCTGTTGCCGCTCGCCCACATCCTGATCTTCACCCTGGTCTTCTCGGAAGTGATGGCCGCGCGCCTCGAACTGCCGGGGCTTGCGGAGCTGGGCCGCCACGGCTACGCCATCTACCTGGTGAGCGGGCTTTTGGCCTGGAATGCCTTCGCCAACACGGTGACGCGGGCAGCCGCGAGTTTTCGCGAGAAGGCCCACCTGTTGACCAAGGTGCCCCTGCCGCTGCTCCTCCTGCCGCTGCCCGCGGCCCTCGCGGAGGCGGTGATCTACGCCCTCTCCATGGCCTTCTTCGCGATCTTTCTCGCCCTGGTGGACTTTCCCTGGCACGCGGCGGCGCTCTGGGTGGCGCCCTTGTTCGCCCTTCAGCAGCTGCTCGCGCTCGCGCTCGGCACGCTGCTTGCCGTCTTTTCCGCCTTCCTGCGGGATCTGGCCAACGCGGTGCCGGTGGTCCTGCAACTGTGGTTTTGGCTGACCCCCGTGGTCTACGTGCCGGCGATCCTGCCTCGCGACTGGGCCTGGTTGGTGGGGTTCAACCCCATGACCGCGCTGCTCGCCAACTTGCGCGGAGCGCTGATCGCGGGCCATTCTCCCGATTGGGGGCCGCTTGCTTGGGTGGCCGGCCTAGCGGCGGCACTGGGCGTTGCGGCGGTGTTCCTCACCCGCCGCCTGGAACGGGACATCCGGGATTCCCTCTGACCATGCTCGAGGCGCGCGATCTCACCAAGACCTTCCGCATCTACCGCCACCCGGCGGCGCGGCTGTGGGAGGGGCTCGCCGGCGGGGTCCGCCACCGCCGCGCGACGGCGCTGGCCGGGGTGAGCTTTCGCGTCGCCCGCGGGGAGTCGGTGGCGGTGCTGGGTGGCAACGGCGCCGGCAAGTCCACCCTCCTCAAGCTCATCGCCGGCGTGCTCCTGCCCGACCGGGGGACGGTGCGCGCCGCGGGCAGGGTGCGGGCTCTCCTGGAACTCGGCGCGGGGCTCGAGCCGCAGCTCAGCGGTGCCGCTAACATCCGCACCCTGGGCCTACTGCTGGGGATGAGCGAAGGGGAAATCGCCGCCCGGCGGGAGGCCATCGCCGCCTTCAGCGGCCTGGGAGAGGCGCTGGCGCGGCCGGTGCGCACCTACTCGAGCGGCATGGCAATGCGCCTCGCCTTCGCCGTGGCGGCCCATTCGGACCCGGAGATCCTCCTGGTGGACGAGGCCTTCGCCGTGGGCGACGCGCCCTTCCGCGCCCGCTGCCGCGCCTGGCTGGCCGACTTCCGGCGCGGGGGCGGCACCTTGCTGGTGGTCAGCCACGACCTGGCGGCGGTGGCCGAGCTCGCCCAGCGGGGGTTGGTGCTGGAGCGCGGCCGGCTGGTGGCCGACCTGCCGGTGGGCGAGGCGGTGGACTTTTACCTGGCGCGCACGGCCGCCCCGGCGGCGGCGCGCTGGGAGGAGGAGCCGGCGGAGCACCCGCGGCTCGCCGCGGCGCGCCTCGCCGGCGCCCGCTCGGGGAGCGGCGAGGTGACCTGCGGCGAGCGGGTGCTCTTGGACGTGGAGCTCGCCGGCGGGCGCCGGCCGGCCGCGGTGGTGGTGGCCATGGCCGTCCGCGACCGCTTCGGCCAAACCCTCTACGCCACGGACAGCGGCGCGCGGGGCCTGCGGCTGGAGCTGCCGGCGGGAGGGGCGCGGCGGCTGCGCTTCGCCTTCGCCGCCGATCTCCAACCGGGCCGCTACACGGTGGCGCTGGGGCTGGCGAGGGAAGACTCGCCCCTGGAATGGCGCGACGCCGCCCTGGAGCTCGTCGTGGTCGCCGGCCAGCGGCGCTTCACCGGTGTGGTGGATCTGGCGGCGCGCCTGGAGCGGACGGCGTGAGCGACCCCCGCCCCAGCCTGGCCTTTCTCTCGCCGCTGCCGCCCCAGGCGAGCGGCATCGCCGTCTACGCGGCGCACCTGTTGCCACTCCTCGCCCGCCACTACCGGATCGCCGCGGTCTTGCCCCCCGGCGTGGCCGCCCCCGCGATCCCCGGGGTGGAATCCTGGCTGCCGGCGGCCGATTTCCCGCGCCACGCCAGGGACTTCGACCGGCTGCTCTACCACCTGGGCAACAGCCCCTTCCACGAATGGCAGCTGCCCCTCCTGGCGGAGCACCCGGGCGTGGTGGTGCTGCACGACTTCTTTCTCGGCCACCTGATCGAGCACAGCTGCCGGGACGACCCCGCCGCCCTGGTGGCGCACTTCTACGCCGCCCAGCACTACCGGGGTGCCGCCGCCGCCCACCGGGAGGAGGCGGTCAAGCGCGCGGTGTGGGACTGGCCCCTCAACGAGCCGGTGCTGGCCCACGCCCGCGGGGTGATCGTCCACAGCCCCTTCAATCTGGCCCAGCGCGACCGGTGGCTTAAGGGGCGCTCCCGGGTGCCCTGGTTCGTAGTGCCCCATCTGCGCGCCCCCGCCCCGCCCGGCCCCGGCCGCACCGCCGCACGGCGGGCCCTGGGGTTGCCGGACGACGCCCTGGTGGTGGTCTCCTTCGGCCACGTCACCGAGGCGAAGGCGCCGGAACTGCTCCTCGCGGCCTTCCTCGACTCACCCCTGGGCCGGGACCCGCAGGCCCTACTGGCCTTCGCCGGCGAGGCGCCGGCGCCCCCCCTGG
Source organism: Porticoccaceae bacterium (assembly GCA_026005035.1). GTDB lineage: Bacteria > Pseudomonadota > Gammaproteobacteria > Pseudomonadales > Porticoccaceae > BPKH01. The sequence continues at coordinate 528,235 of BPKH01000001.1, forward strand.
CCGCGGCCCTCGAGACGTGCCTTGCCGGCCATCCGGCCCGGGAGCGGGTGCGCTTCACCGGTTGGCTCGACGAGGCGGCATACCGCCACTGGCTGCAGGCGGCGGACCTGGCGGTGCAGCTGCGCAGGCGCAGTCGCGGCGAGACTTCGGGCGCGGTGCTCGACTGCCTGGCCCACGGCCTGCCGGTGATCGCCAACCGCCACGGCACGCTCGTCGACTACCCGGACGACTGCCTCTTTTTCCTGCCCGAGCAGCCCGCGGTGGAGGCGCTGGCGGACGCGCTCGCCGCCCTCGCCGCCGATCCCGAGCGGCGCCGCAGACAGGCGGAGGCGGGGCTTTCCCACCTGCGCGCCCACCACGATCCCGAGGCCTGCGCCGCCGGTTACCGGGAGGCCATCGAGCGAAGCTGCGCCGCGCCTCCACCGGCCGAACCCCTCGCTCCCCGCCGGACCCTGTGGGTGGATTGTTCGGCCCTGGCCCACGCCGACCTGCAGAGCGGTGTGGAACGGGTGGTGCGGGCCCAGCTCCTCGCCCTCATCGCCGAGCCGCCGGCGGACTTCGCCGTGGAGCCCGTCTACCTGGCTCAGGGCCAGGACGGCTGGCACTTCCGGCGGGCGCGCGAGCTCGCGCGCCGCCTCCTTGGGCTCGACGCCGCCCTCTTTCCCCTGGAAGACGAGCCGGCCGCGCCGCAAGCGGGCGACCGCCTCTACATCCCGGACCTCGACCACGCGGGGGTGGTGCTGGCCCACGAGGCAGGCCTGTTTCACGAACTTCGGGATCGAGGGGTGGCCATCCACACCCTGGTCCACGACCTGCTGCCCATCGCCCACCCGGAGTGGTTCCCCCCCGGCGCCGGCCACCGCGCCGGCGAGTGGTTGGCGGCGGTGGCCGAGTTCTCCGACCAGCTGATCGCCCCCTCGCGGGCGGTGGCGGCGGAGCTGGAAGCCTGGCTCGCCGCCGCCCCCCTCCCCCACCGGCCACCGGTGGCGGTCAATCCCCACGGCACCGACCTGGCGGCGAGCGCCCCGAGCCGCGGGATCGCTGCGGAACAGGAGACGCTGCTCGCCAGGCTCAGCGAGCGCCCCTTCTTCCTCGCGGTGGGCACCGTGGAGCCGCGCAAGGGGCTGTGGGAACTCCTGGAGGCCTGTGAGCGGCTGTGGCGGGCCGGCCACGACTTCGCCCTGGTGGTGGTGGGGCGGGAGGGGTGGCGGAATCTCCCCGACCACGCGCGCCGCGACATCCCCGCCCTGGCTGCGCGCCTCGCCCAGCATCCCGAGGCCGAGCGGCGGCTGTGGTGGCTTCAGGATGCCTCCGACGAGCTGTTGGAGCGGCTCTACCGGCAGGCCACCGGGCTGGTCATGGCCAGCCACGGCGAGGGCTTCGGGCTGCCCGTGGCGGAGGCGGCGGCCCTGGGGTGCCCGGTGTTGGCCCGGGATCTGCCAGTGTTTCGCGAGGTGGCGCCGGCCGAGGCGCGCTTTTTCGCCGGTGGTGGGGCGGTGCTAGCCGCCGCTCTGGAGGCCTTCCTGCGCCGGCCGCCTCCGCGGCCCGCGGAGGCGGCGCGCCGCTGGCGCGACAACGCCGCCGACCTGGTTCGCCTCCTCGAAGCGCCGCCCTCCACCTGGCCCAACGCGGTGGCCGACCGCGCCGCCCTTCTCGCCCTGGCGGGGGAGACCTTCGTGCGCGCCTGTTACCGCCTCTTTCTGGGCCGCCCACCCAGCGAAGTGGAGCGCCGCCAGCTGCTAGCCGAACTGCGCGCCGGCCGCGCCAAGGCCGACCTGGCCGCGAGCCTGCGCTACAGCGGCGAGGCGCGCCGCCGGCCGCAACCCTTCGGCCTTCCTCGCGACCGGCTGATCTGGGGACCCGGGCGCCTGCCCCTGCTGGGGCGCGCCTGGCGAACCCTGGTGGCCGCCGCCGGGGCGGCGCGCATCAAGCGGGCGCTGGATGCCCTCGCCTTCGAGGTGGAGCGGATCCACTGGGAGGAGATCCGCGCCCCGCAACGGGCGCTCGACTTGCGCCTGGCGGCTCTCGAAGCAGCCCTGGCCGCCGCCCAGGGGCGGAGTGAGGCGCTCGCCCGGGAGGTGGCGGCACTCCGCAGCGAAGTGGCCGCCCTCCGCACCGCCTCGTCCGCGCCTCCGGCGGCGCCGCACACCCCCGACGCGCTGCCCGACGACTGGTATGCCGCCTTCGAGGCCGAATTCCGGGGGGACGAAGCCCTGGTGGCGGAGCGGTTGGCCTTTTATCTCCCCGAGCTGGAACGGCGCCTGCCGCCCGCCCTGCGGGCGCTGCCGGTGGCCGATCTGGGCTGCGGGCGGGGGGAGTGGCTCGCGCTTCTCGCCGAGCGCGGCTACCGAGTCTGCGGGGTGGAGCGCAACGCCGCCCAGGCGCGCCGGTGTCGGGAGCGGGGGCTGGCGGTGGCCGAGGAGGACGCCCTCGCCTGGCTCGCCCGGCGCGAAACGGGGAGTCTCGCCGCCCTGAGCGCCTTCCACCTGGTGGAGCACCTGCGCCTGGCCGAGCTCCTGGCCCTGCTCGCCGAGGCCCACCGCGCCCTGGCGCCGGGGGGGCTGTTGCTCCTCGAGACGCCCAATCCCGAAAACCTGCTCACCGGCGCCTGCCGCTTCTGGACCGACCCCACCCACCGCCGACCGCTGCCGCCGAGCCTCCTCGCCTTCCTGGTGCGCCGCGCCGGCTTCACCGAGGTGGAAATCCACCGCCTCCATCCCGACCGCGAGGCGCCGCCGCTGCCGGAGGGGGAGCTCGCCCGCCGCCTCGAACCGCTCCTTTTGGGACCCCAAGACTACGGCCTGGTGGCGCGCCGCCCGGAGCGTTGAAACCGGCCGGCCCCCATCCTGTAAAATGCCTCACCCCCGAAGCCGCCCCCCGCCGCCGATGCCCCTGTCGCCTCTCATCGCCACCGACTCCCTCCATCCACCCCTCACCGGCATCGGCTACTACACGGCGCACCTGATCGACCAGTTCCTGCGCATGGAGGAAGTGCTCCCCACCGGCTTCGACCACCAGGGCGTGGAGGGCCCGGAAGAGCTGGCGGGGCGCTTGGCGGCGCTCACCGGCGGCCGGCTGGGGGACCCGAGCCGGGCTGTGCGCGCCCTGCCCGCCGAACCGAGCTGGCGCCGCGCCGCCCGCGCGACGGCCCGCCGGGTGCCACCGCTCTACCGGGCGGCGCGCTGGTGGCGCGGCCGGCGGAGTCGCCAAGCCCTCGAGCGGGCGGGCGGGCGACTGGCGGGACGACTGCTCCACGCCCCCAACTACGTGCCCCCGGCCGAGCACCACGGCCCCCTGGTGGTGACGGTCCACGACCTGTCCCACATCCGCCACCCCGAGACCCATCCGGCGGCGCGCATCGAATGGCTCAACCGCCACCTGCCCGCCGCCCTGGCGCGGGCCGCGCGAATCCTGGCGGTGTCGGAGTTCACCAAGCGCGAGCTCTTGGAGCTCGAGCTCGTGGCCGATCCAGCGCGAATCGCCGTGGTCCCCAACGGGGTCGACGCCCTCTTCGCGCCGCCCTCCCCCGAGCGGCTGGCGGCCGCCCTCGCCCCCTGGGGGCTCGAGCCGGGCGGTTACCTGCTGTCGGTGGCTACCCTGGAGCCGCGCAAGAACCTCGAGCGGCTGGTGGACGCCTACGCCGCTCTGCCCCCCGCCCTGGGCGGCGCCTTCCCCCTGGTGCTCGCCGGCGCCTCGGGCTGGAAGAACCGCCCCCTGCTGCAGCGCATCGCGCGGCTCAGGCCGCCCCACCGGGCGGTGGTGACCGGCTACCTGGAACGGGAGGAGCTGGTGGCGCTGATGGGAGGAGCGGCCTGCTTCGCCTACGTCTCCCTCTACGAGGGGTTTGGGCTTCCGGTGCTGGAGGCCATGGCGGCGGGTGCGGCGGTGCTCACCGCCGACCGGGGGGCGCTGGCGGAGGTGGCCGGGGAGGCCGCCCTGGGGGTGGACCCGGAGAGCGTGGAGGCGATCCGCGCGGGACTCGAGCGCCTGTTGGAGGACGCCGAGCTCGCCCGCCGGCTGCGCGCCGCGGGGTGCGAGCGGGCGCGCCGGTTCCCGTGGCAGCGCACCGCCGAGGAGACGCTCGCGGTCTACCGCGAGGTCCTGGCCGAGATGGGGGCGGCGGCATGATTCCGGTGATTCTCTCCGGAGGTTCCGGCGAGCGGCTCTGGCCGCGCTCCCGGCGCCACTATCCGAAGCAGTTCCTGCCCCTCGCCGACCCGGCGCGCAGCCTCATCCAGGCCACCGCCGCCCGCACCCGCGCCCTCGGCCTCGCCGCGCCGCTCGTGGTCTGCAATCGCGAGCACCGCTTCCTGGTGGCGGACCAACTGGCCGCGGCGGGCATCCCCCCGCGGCGCATCCTCCTCGAGCCCTGCCCGCGCAACACCGCCCCGGCGGTGGCCACGGCGGCCCTGTGGGCCCTGGCCGCGGGCGGCGAGGAGGACCCGCTCCTGCTGGTGCTGCCCGCCGACCACGTGCTGGGCGACCCCGCGGCCCTCGCCGCGGCCCTGAGCCGGGCCGAGCCGGCGGCGCGCGCGGGCCGCCTCGTCGCCCTCGGGGTGTCGCCGCAGCGGCCCGAGACCGGCTACGGCTACCTGGAGCTGGGCGAATCCCTGCCGGAAGCCCCCGGTGCCTACGCCCTGCGCCGCTTCGTGGAAAAGCCGCCGCGGGCGGACGCCGAGCACTTCTGCGCCCAGGGGGGATGGCTGTGGAACAGCGGCATCTTTCTCTTTTCGGCCCGCACCTACCTGGCCGAGCTCGAGCGGTTCTCGCCGCAGATGGTGACCGCCTGCCGCGCCGCCCTGGAGGCGGCCGAGGCGGAGCGGGACTTCTGCTGGCTCGACGAGGCGGCTTTCGCCGCCTGCCCGGCCGATTCGGTGGACTACGCGGTGATGGAGCGCACCGCGCGGGCGGCCGCCGTGCCCCTGGAGACCACCTGGAGCGACGTCGGCTCCTGGCAGGCGCTGTGGGAGCTGGGGCCGCGGGACGGGGCGGGCAACGTGTTGCGCGGCGAGGTGGTGGCCCTGGACGCCCGCCGCTGCTACGCGAGCGCCGAGCGGCGGCTGGTGGCCCTGCTCGGGGTGGAAGACCTGGTGGTCGTCGACTCGGACGACGCCCTGCTGGTGGCGCGGCGCGACCGCGCCCAGGAGGTGAAGCGGATCGTCGCGGAACTGGAGCGGCGGGGCGACGAAAAGCACCTGGTGCACCGGAAGGTCTACCGCCCCTGGGGGCACTACGATTCGGTGGACGAGGGGGAAGGCTTCAAGGTCAAGCGGATCACCGTCAAGCCGGGCGGGCGGCTGTCGCTGCAAAAGCACCGCCACCGCGCCGAACACTGGATCGTGGTGCGCGGCACGGCGCGGGTCACCTGCGGCGACTCGGTGCGGGTGCTTTCGGCCAACGAGTCCACCTACATCCCCATGGGCGCCGTCCACCGCCTGGAGAACCCGGGGGAGGAGGACCTGGAGCTCATCGAGGTGCAAAGCGGCACCTACCTGGGGGAAGACGACATCGTCCGCCTCGAAGACGCCTACGGCCGGGCCCGAGAATGACCGAGCGCCCGCTGCGGGTCCTCCACGCCTACCGCACCTATTTTCCCGACACCCAGGGGGGTGCCGAGGAGCTGATCCGGCAGATCTGCCAAAACGTCGCACCCCACGGGGTGGAGAGCCGCATCTACGCCTTGAGCCCCCGCCCCGCCCCCCATCCCCAAGAGCGGCCGGAGGGGCGGCTCTACCAGGTCAAGCGCACCTTCGAGGTGGCCTCCTGCGGCGTCGGCCTCGGCGGCTTGCGCGCCTTCCGCCGCCTCGCCCGCTGGGCGGACGTGCTCCACCTGCACTTCCCCTGGCCCTGGGGGGACGTGCTCGCCCTGGCGGCGGGCGAGGATCGCCCGCTCGTGGTCACCTACCACTCGGACATCGTCCGCCAGCGGCTGCTCGGCAAGCTCTACGCGCCCCTGGGGCGGCGGCTCTTGGCACGGGCGGCGCGGGTGGTGGCCACCTCGCCCCAGTATGCCGCCCGCTCCGCCGTCCTGCGCGCCCTCGGGGAGCGGGTGGTGGTGATCCCCGCGGGCCTGGATCCGGCGCACTTGCCGCGCCCCGATCCGGCGCAGGTGGCAACCCTGCGCGAGCGCTACGGCGATCCCTTTTTCTTTTTCGTCGGCGTCTTCCGCTACTACAAGGGGCTGACCTGGCTGGTGCGGGCGGCGGCCGAGCTGCCCGCGAGCGTGGTGATCGCCGGCGCCGGGCCCGACGAGGCCGCCCTCCGGGCGGAGGCGGCGCGACTTGGCCTGGACAACGTCCACTTTCCCGGGGCCATCGACGATGCCGACAAGATGGCCCACCTGGCCGCCTGCCGCGCCTTCGTCCTCCCCTCCCACCTGCCCGCGGAGTCCTTCGGCATGGCACTTTTGGAGGCCGCCCACTGCGGAAAGCCCCTGGTGACCTGCGAGATCGGCACCGGGACGAGTTTCGTCAACGTCCACGGCGAGACGGGGCTGGTGGTGCCGCCGGCGGATCCCACCGCCCTGGCGGCCGCTCTCCGCCGACTCGCCGACGACCCGGAGCTCGCCCGCCGGCTGGGCGAGAACGCCCGCCGGCGCTTCGCCGAGCTGTTCAGCGGCGCCGCCCTAGGGCGGCACTACGCCGAGCTCTACCGGGAGGTGGCGGGGCGGTGACGGGACTCGCGCTGGCCACTTTCCTCGCCGTCCCCCTCTTTGCGGCCGCCTGGGCGGCCAGCAGCGTGCTCGCCGCCCGCCTCGCCCAAAGCCCCCTCCTCGACCGGCCGGGACCGCGCAGCGCCCACCGAATCCCGGTGCCCCGGGGAGGCGGCATCGGCTTCGTGCCCCTCTTGTGCGCCGCCGTCGCCACCTGGGGCCTCATCCTGGGAGAGAGGGAGGCGGTGGCGCTCGCCGCCGCCACCGCCGCGATGGCGCTATTGGGCTTTGCCGACGACCGCTGGCGACTGCCGGTCGCACCCCGCCTGGCGGGCCAGATCCTCCTGGCCTCGGCCCTGTTGGCCGTCCTCTCCGCCGAAGGGGCGATGCCGATTTTCTGGTTTTGGGGGCTGCCCGCCCTGGTCTGGTGCACCAATCTCTACAACTTCATGGACGGGGCCGACGGCCTGGCGGCCCAGCAGGCCCTCCTCGCCGGCCTCCTGCTCGCCGCCCTGGCCACCGCCGGCGCGGCGGTGGCGACCGCCGGCCCGGCCCTGTGCGCAGCCGCCGCGGCGGCGGGGTTTTTGACCGTCAATCGGCCGCCGGCGCGGCTGTTCATGGGCGATGCGGGCAGCCTGGCGCTCGGCTTCGCCTGCGGCGGCCTGGCGCTGCTCGAGGCGGTGCAGGGTGGGGTGGGGGCTTGGCTGTGGGCCATCGCCCTCGCCTCCTTTGCCGCCGATGCCAGCGCGACCCTACTGGTGCGGGTGCTGCGCGGCCAGTCGCCCTTCGCCGCCCACCGCGAGCACGCCTATCAACACTTCATGACCCGGGTGGAGGCGCGAGCGGCGGCGCGGGGATGGGATCCCGAGGCGGCCCGCAGCCGCGCTCACCGCGCGCTCCTCGCCCTGCACGGCGCCCTGTTCCTCGGCTGGCAGACGCCCTGGGCGGCGGCGGTGGCCGCCGGCGCGGTGGCGGGCGGGACGGGCTTCGCGTGGTGCGCGGGCGGCCTCGCTCTCCTGGCCCTGGCGGGCGGCGCCGGCCGGCCGGTGCAGGCGCCCTAGGCGGCGAGCAGGTGGCGCCGATAGTAGGCGAGCTCGGCGATGGAGTCGTAGATGTCGTCCAGCGCCAGGTGGGTGGCCCGCTTGGTGAGGCCGCCGAGGATCTCCGGCTTCCAGCGCCGCGCCAGCTCGCGCAGCGTGGAGACGTCCAGGTTGCGGTAGTGGAAGAAGCGCTCCAGTTCGGGCATCAGGCGGGCGAGGAAGCGCCGGTCCTGGCAGATGGAATTGCCGCACATGGGCGAAGTGCCGGGCACCACCCAGGCGGAGAGGAATTCCAGGGTACGCCGCTCGGCCTCGGCGGTGGTCACGTCGCTCGCCAGCACCCGCGCGGTGAGCCCGGAGCGCCCGTGCTGGCGGGTGTTCCACTCGTCCATGGCGGCGAGCACCGAGGCCTCCTGGCGGATGGCGAGCACGGGGCCTTCCGCCAGGACGTTGAGATCCTTGTCGGTGACCACCGTGGCGATCTCGAGAATGAGATCCCGCTCCGGGTCGAGCCCGGTCATCTCCAGGTCGATCCAGACCAGATTGAGGGGATCCTTGCCCTTGTCGTCACCCATCGGCGCCTCTTTCCTCTCCCACGGCTTGGACCGCCGCCGGCAGCCCCTATAATCGTCGCCCGAACACTCCGAGGAGGCGCCCGTGGCGCACCGCCTGCCTATCCTACTACCGCCCCGCGAAGCATGGCAAAGCGCCGCCTGAGCCTGCGCCAGGCGCGGCGCATCGCGCACCGCCGGGCCGAGCTCGCCCGGGACCCCGCCGGCGGCGCGACGGGGCGGGTGGTGGCCCGCTACGGGCCGGAGGCGGACGTGGAGCCCGCCCCCGGCGCCGCGCCCCTGCGGGCGCGGATCCGCGCCACCGCGGGCGAGGTGGTGGTGGGCGATCTCGTCCGCTACGCACCGGACGGGGCGGGCGGCGCGGTGATCCTCGCGGTGCTGCCGCGCCGCACCCTGCTCGCCCGCCCCGACGCCAGCGGCCGGATCCGGCCGCTGGCCGCCAACCTGGACCAGCTGGCCGTGGTCTTCGCCCCCGAGCCGGTTCCCCACCAGAACCTGCTCGACCGCTATTTGGTGGCGGCCGAGCACCTGGGGCTTGCCCCCCTGCTCGTGGCCAACAAGGCCGACCTGCCCGACCCCGCGGCCGCGGTGGCCGCCCTGGTCGATCTCTACCGGGAGATCGGCTATCCGGTGGTCCGGGTCTCGGCGCGCACCGGCGCCGGAATCGCCGAGCTGGAGACGCTCCTAGCGGGCCACACCACCGCTTTCGTGGGCCAGTCGGGGGTCGGCAAATCGGCGCTGGTCAACCGCCTGTGCCCCACCGCCGGGGCCGCCGAGGGAAGCCTCTCGGAGGCCGGGAAGGGTCGCCACACCACCACCACGGCGCGCCTCTACCACCTGCCCGGCGGCGGCGAGCTGGTGGACTCGCCCGGCATCCGCGAGTTCTCCCTCTGGCACCTGCCGGCGGCCGACGTGGCGGCGGGATTCCGCGAATTCCGCCCCTGGCTCGGCCGCTGCCGCTTCCGCGACTGCCGCCACGAGGAGGAGCCGGGCTGTGCGCTGGCCGCGGCCTGCGCCCGAGGGGAAATCCGACCGGAACGGCTGACCAGTTACCACGCCATCGTCGGCGAGGCGCAATCCATCGAAGCGCGCGGAGGTGCACCGTGGAATCCCGACATCTGATCGAGCCGGACGAGCTCGCGGACCTCGCCGGGCCGCTCTTGATCCTCGACCTGTGCCGCCCCGACCAGTACGGCCGCGGCCACATTCCGGGGGCGGTCCACGTCTCCCCCCAGGAGTTGGTGGACGGCCGCCCGCCCGCCCCCGGCCTGCCGCCCGACGAGCGCCGCCTGCGCGGTCTCGCCTGCCGCCTGGGCTTGGCGCCGGAGGTGGCGGTGGTGGTCTACGACGACGAGGGGGGCGGCTGGGCGGGCCGGATGGCCTGGACGCTGGACCTCCTGGGCCACCGCAACTGGCGCTACCTCAACGGCGGCCTGGTCGCCTGGCAGGCCGCGGGACTGCCCCTGGAGCGCGAGCCGCGCGCTCCCCTCGCCCGCCCCGTGGAGCCCGCTTGGGACCCTCGCCCCCTGGTGGAGCTTGCGGAGCTGCGCGGGCTGCTCGGCCGCCCCGAGGTGGTGATCTGGGACGCCCGCTCGCGGGAGGAGTACGAGGGGCTGCGCAGCGGCTCGCGCCGGGCCGGCCACATCCCGGGGGCGGTCCACTGCGAGTGGACGTCCCTCATGGATCCCGCCCGCGGCCTGCGGATCCGGGAAGACGCTGCGGAACGGCTCGCCGACCTCGGCATCCGGCCCGACCGGACGGTGATCACCCACTGCCAGACCCACCACCGCTCGGGCTTCACCTATCTGGTGGGGCGCGTGCTCGGCTTTCCCGAAATCCGCGCCTACGCCGGCTCCTGGGCGGAGTGGGGCAACCGGGACGACACCCCGGTGGCGACGGGACCGAACCCGTGAGGGCTGCGCTCTGCGAACGCCTCGCCGTCGGCGCCCAGCGGCTCGCGCCCCAGCGGGCGCTGTCGCGGCTCGCCGGGGCGCTGGCGGATTGCCGCTGGCCGCCCCTCAAAAACGCGCTCATCCGGCTGGCGCTCCACCACTATGGGATCGACCTCGGGGAGGCGGAAAATCCCGATCCGGCCGCCTATCCCACCTTCAACGCCTTCTTCACCCGGCGCCTGCGCCCCGGGGCGCGGCCGGTGGACCCGGATCCGGCGGCGCTGGTGGCCCCCGCCGACGGGACGCTGCGCGATTTCGGAACCCTGGACGGGGGGCCGGTGGCCGCCAAGGGGCGGGGGTTTTCCCTGGAGGAGCTGCTCGCCTCCCGGGAGGAAGCGACCCTCTTCCGCGGCGGCGGCTTCGCCACCGTCTACCTCTCGCCGCGGGACTACCACCGGGTGCACCAGCCCCTGGCAGGGGAGCTGGTGACGGCTTGCTACCTGCCGGGGAAGCTCTTTTCGGTCAACGATGCCACCAGCCGGCACGTGCCGGGGCTCTTCGGGCGCAACGAGCGGCTCGTCCTGCGCTTTGCCACCGCCCAGGGCCCCCTGGCGGTGGTGTTGGTGGGCGCGCTCCTGGTGGCCGGCATCGAGACCCCCTGGCACGGCCGCTGGCGGGCGCGCCAGCGCACCCTGGTGCGCCAGGATCCGCCCCTGCCGGTGGGCAAAGGGGAAGAGATCGGCTGCTTTTGCTTCGGCTCCACCGCCATCGTCCTGACCGCCCGGCCACCCGCCTGGCGGGCAGAGCTTGCGCCGGGCAAGGCCGTCCGCGTGGGCGAGGCGCTCGGCAGGTTCAGCGACGCCAAAAGCGGCTGAGCGCCCGCCGGCCCCATCCCCTGCCCGCCGGAGTGCCGCGGGGACTGCCGGCGGCCAGATAGGCGGCTGAGAGGGCGGCGAGATCGATCTCGTAGGCGGCGGGCTCCAGGTCCCGGGCGATGGCCAGGCGGGAGAGCTGGAACACCTCCTCGCGGCCGCTCTCGAGCAGGCGGCGGCGGGCCTCTGCTTCGTCGCGCAGGTCGACGAACAGAGAGTTTTCCGCGATCGCCGGGGCGTCGCGGTCGAGCACCGCCACCACCGGGGTGAGTCTGGCGTCCGGTTCCTGTTCCATCACCACCGCCAGATCCCCCGTGGTCAGTTCCACCAGGGTGCCCGGTGGATAGGGGCCGATGGCGCGGATGAAGGCCACCACCAGCTCTTCCTGGAAGCCGCGGTTGCGCTGGTTGTAGAGGAGGCTCACCGCCCGCGAGGGAGCCACCGGCTCGCGGGCGCCGCGGGGACTGGCGATCTGGTCGTACTCGGTGGAAAGCCCCACGATCCGCGCCGGCAGGGGGATGCGCGCGCCGGCGAGCCCCTGCGGAAAGCCGCTTCCGTCGTGGCGCTCGCAGTGGCAGCGGACCGCCGCCACCACCCGCGGCTCCATGTCCGGCAGCGGGGCGAGCATCTCCACCCCGTGCTCGACGAAGCGCCGGTATTGGGCTTCCTCGTGGGGCGTGCGCGCCTCGGGCGCCTTGAGGAGGACGGTGCGGGGGATGCGCAGTTTGCCGATATCCTTGAGCAGGGCGGCCAGACACAGCAGGCGGATCTCTTCGGGGGGCAGCCCCACGTGGCGGCCGAACTGGGCGCACAGCACCGCGCAGCGCAGGCTGTGATCGTGGGTGTGCTGGTCCTTGTGGCGCAGTCGGACGAGCCAGAGGAGCGCGTCGGGACAGCGCAGACAGCTGGCCACCAGTTCGTCCACCACCGCTGCGAGGTCGGCGAGGCGCGCCGGCCGACCCTTGACCACCTGTTTGGCGAACAGGGTCAGGGTGGCCTTGAGCTCGCGGGCGATGCGCTCCGCCCGGGGCGCCTCCCGGGCGAGGGGCACGGTCTTGGCGTACAGGCCCTCGCGCACCGCGAAGGCGCGGGCGGCGGGCGGCGGGGGCGGCTTGGGAGGTCGCCGCCCGCGCACCGCCAAGGGGGCGTCGCCGGGGCGGAAGTCGCGCTCTTCGTCGCTGCGCTGGTGGTAGATGGGCGTGCCCGGCGAGGGGGAGACCCCCTTGGTGATGTCGACGTAGACGTAGGTGGCGTAGGCGCGGACCCGCTCGATGTCCTCGGGGCGGCGGATGTGGAAGCCCTGGAGGGGAAAGGGGGTCTCCGACCAGGGGCGGTCGAGGCCGGAGACGAACATTCCGATCACCAGATCCTGGGCTCGGATCTTGACCTGCTCGATGGCCATCGGCCCCGCCTTCCTCTCCGCAGACATCCGCGCCCTGGCAGTGTGCGACGCCTGCGGTGGCCCACCAAGTCGAACCGACGAGCGGCCGCCAGAGGACGACGAACGGGCGTCCTACCGGTGATAGGCCTCGGATAGTTCGTGAACTTTGTCAACCAACAGCGCGACCCGGTCGGGATCCACGTCGGGGGTCACCCCGTGGCCGAGGTTGAAGACGTGCCCCGGGCCCGGGCCGTAGTCCGCCAGCACCCGCGCCACCTCCCGCTCGATGGTGGCGGGATCGGCGCGCAACACCGCCGGGTCGAGATTCCCCTGCAGGGCGATCCGATCCCCCGTCCGCCGGCGCGCTTCCCCCAGGGAGAGGGTCCAGTCGAGGCCGGCGGCGCTCGCGCCGCTCGCCGCGATCTCCTCCAACCAGACGCCGCCGCCCTTGGTGAAGAGGATCACCGGCACCGGCAGGGCGCCGTCGGGGGCGCGCAGCGCCTCCACCACCCGCACCATGTACGCCAGGGAGAAGGTTCGGTAGGCGTCGTGGGCCAGCACCCCGCCCCAGGTGTCGAAAATCTGCACCGCGTCGACGCCCGCGGCGATCTGGGCGCGCAGGTAATCGGCCACCGAGTGGGCGAGCAGGTCGAGGAGGTGGTGCAAAGCGGCCGGTTCTTGGTAGAGCCAGCGCTTGGCGCGGGCGAAGTCGCGGCTCGCGCCCCCCTCCAGGATGTAGGTGGCCAGGGTCCAGGGACTGCCCGAAAAGCCGATCAACGGCAGCCGCCCGTCCAGTTCGCGGCGGATCAGCCGCACCGCCTCGAGGACGTAGTCGAGCTGTTCGGCGGCCCGCACCGCCTGCAGCCGCGCCAGATCGGCGGGCGTCTCGGGCCGCACGCGAAAGCGGGGACCCTCTCCCTCGACGAAGTAGAGGCCAAACCCCATGGCGTCGGGCACCGTGAGGATGTCCGAGAAGAGGATGGCGGCGTCCAGGTCGAACCGCTTGAGGGGCTGGAGGGTGACCTCGCAGGCGAGGGCCGGATCGCGGCACAGGGTCATGAAATCTCCCGCCGCCGCCCGCACCCGCCGGTATTCCGGCAGGTAGCGGCCCGCCTGGCGCATGATCCACACAGGGGTGACGTCCACCGGTTGGCGGCGCAGGGCGCGCAGCAGGCGGTCGTTGGCGAGCGGCGAAGCCCCCGCGCCCACCGCCTCAGACCTCCAGATAGTCGAGGATCCCCTCGGCGGCGCGCCGCCCCTCCCAGATGGCGGTGACCACCAGGTCGGAGCCGCGCACCATGTCGCCGCCGGCGAACACCTTGGGGTTGCTGGTCTGGAAGGGATAGCGCTGTTCTTCGGGTGCCACCACGCCGCCCCAGTCGTTGAGGGCGACCCCCAGGTCGGCGAGCCACGCGGGCGGGCTCGGGCGAAAGCCGAAGGCGATGAGCACCAGGTCGGCGGGAAGGATCTCCTCGCTGCCCGGCACGGTCTCGGGACGCCTGCGCCCCTGGGCGTCGGGGGCGCCGAGCCGGGTGGCCACCACCTTGACCCCCTCCACCCGGTCGTCGCCGACGATCTCCACCGGCTGCCGGTTGAAGAGAAACTCCACCCCCTCCTCGCGGGCGTTCACCACCTCCCGCCGCGAGCCCGGCATGTTCTCCTCGTCCCGGCGGTAGACGCAGGTGACCGAGCGGGCGCCCAACCGCAGGGAGGTCCGGGAACAGTCCATGGCGGTGTCGCCGCCTCCGAGGACCACCACCCGCTTGCCGGCCACGTCCACGAAGCGGCGGGGATCGGTCTCCCACCCCTGGTTGCGGTTGACGGTGGCCACCAGGAAGGGCAGGGCTTCGTGGACCCCGGGCAGGTCCTCGCCGGGGAAGCCACCCTTGACGTATTTGTAGGTGCCGAGGGCCAAGAAGAGGGCGTCGTGTTCCGCCAGCAGGGCGGCGGCATCCACGTCCCGCCCCACCTCGACGCCGAGGCGAAACTCGATGCCCATCTCCTCGAAGAGCTTGCGCCGCCGGCGCATCACCTCTTTTTCCAACTTGAATTCGGGGATCCCGAAGGTCAACAGGCCGCCGATCTCGGGATAGCGGTCGTAGACCACCGGCCGCACCCCGGCGCGGACCAACACGTCGGCGCAGGCGAGTCCCGCCGGACCGGCGCCCACCACCGCCACCCGCTTGTCGGTCCAGACCACCGCCGAGAGATCGGGCTTCCACCCCAGGGCGAAGGCGGTGTCGGTGATGTACTTTTCCACCGCGCCGATGGTGACGGCGCCGAAGCCGTCGTTGAGAGTGCAGGCGCCCTCGCACAGCCGGTCCTGGGGACAGACCCGCCCACACACCTCGGGCAGGGTGTTGGTCTGGTGACAGAGCTCCACCGCCTCGAGGATGTTGCCCTCGGCGGCCAGTTTCAACCAGGCGGGGATGAGGTTGTGGACCGGGCACTTCCACTCGCAGTAGGGGTTGCCGCAGTCGAGGCAGCGCGCCGCCTGGCTCGAGGCCTGGCGGGCGGGGAAGGGCTCGTAGATCTCCACGAAGCGGATGCGCCGCTCCGCGAGGGTCCGCTTGGGGGGATCCTGGCGGGGCACCTCGAGAAAGTGCAAGGGATCTTTGTGCTCGGGTGGTTGGGCCATGGTCGGGGAAGCTCCCTCGCTCACTCGGGGGCGGCGCGGGTGGTCTTGAGCAGGCTCGCGAGGGACGCGGCCTTGGGCTTGACCAGCCAGAAGTTGCGCACGTGGTCTTCGAACTCCTCGAGGACCTCCCGTCCCCAGGCGCTGTCGGTGTAGTGGACGAACTCCCGGATCAGCGAGTGGAGGTGGTGGCGATAGGCCTCGGCGTTCTCCTGGGTGACGCGCTGCACCTCCACCAGATCCATGTTCACGCGGTCGGTGAAGTTGCGCTCGAGGTCGAGCACGTAGGCGAACCCGCCCGTCATGCCGGCGCCGAAATTGCGCCCGGTGGGGCCGAGCACCACCACCACGCCGCCGGTCATGTACTCGCAGCAGTGGTCGCCCGCCCCCTCCACGATGCCGATGGCCCCCGAGTTGCGCACGCCGAAGCGCTCGCCGGCCCGCCCGGCGGCAAACAGCTTGCCGCCGGTGGCGCCGTACAGGCAGGTGTTGCCGACGATGGGGGCGTCCTGGGAGCGGAAGCGGCTGCCCTCGGGTGGCCGCACCACGATCAACCCGCCGGCCATCCCCTTGCCCACGTAGTCGTTGGCGTCGCCGCTCAGGTGCAGCTCCAGTCCGCCGGCGTTCCAGGCGCCGAACGACTGGCCCGCCACACCCCGCAGGCGGATGACGATGGGGGCGTCGGCCATCCCCTGGTTGCCGTAGCGCGCGGGCGATCTCCCCCGACAGGCGGGCGCCGATGGAGCGGTCCCGGTTGGTGATCCGGTAGTGGAAGATGCCGCCGGTCTTGGCCTCGATGGCCGGCAGGATCTCCCGCACCATCCGCTCGGCGAGCTCGCCCTTGTCCCAGGGCACGTTGCGCGGCACCGTGCAAAAGCGCGGCTTGGACTCGAGCAGGGGTCGCTGTGGACGATCGGCCGCAGGTCCAGGCGGCGCTGCTTGTCGGTTTCGCCGGGCAGGATCTCGAGGAGATCCACCCGGCCGATCAGGTCCTCGAGGCGGCGCACGCCGAGCCGCGCCAGCCACTCGCGGGTTTCCATCGCCAGCAGGCGGAAGAAGTTCATCGCCCGCTCCACGGTGCCGCGGAAGTGCTCGCGGCGCAGCCCCTCGTGCTGGGTGGCGACCCCGGTGGCGCAGTTGTTGAGGTGGCAGATGCGCAGGTACTTGCACCCCAAGGCCACCATGGGCGCGGTGCCGAAGCCGAAGCTCTCGGCCCCGAGGATCGCCGCCTTGATCACGTCGAGCCCGGTCTTCAGGCCGCCGTCGGTCTGCAGTCGCACCTTGTCCCTGAGCCCGTTGGCGCGCAGGGTCTGGTGGGCTTCCGCAAGGCCCAACTCCCAAGGGGAGCCGGCGTAGCGGATGGAGCTGATGGGGCTCGCGCCGGTGCCGCCGTCGTAACCGGAGATGGTGATCAGGTCGGCATAGGCCTTGGCCACCCCGGCGGCGATGGTGCCCACGCCCGGGCGGGCCACCAGCTTGACCGACACCAGCGCCTCGGGATTGACCTGTTTGAGGTCGAAGATGAGCTGCGCCAGATCCTCGATGGAGTAGATGTCGTGGTGGGGCGGCGGCGAGATCAGGGTCACCCCGGGCACCGAGTAGCGCAGTCGGGCGATCAGTTCGTTGACCTTGCTGCCGGGCAGCTGTCCCCCTTCGCCCGGCTTGGCGCCCTGGGCGATCTTGATCTGGAGCACCTCGGCGTTGACCAGATAGTGGGGGGTGACGCCGAATCGCCCCGAGGCCACCTGCTTGATCTTGGAAGAGCGAACCGTGCCGTAGCGGGCCGGATCCTCGCCGCCCTCGCCGGAGTTGGAGCGCCCCCCGAGGCGGTTCATGGCCTCCGCCAGCGCCTCGTGGGCCTCGGGGGAGAGCGCCCCCAAAGACATGCCGGCGGAGTCGAAGCGGGGCAGGATCGCCTCGATGGGCTCCACCTCGCTCAGGGGCAGCGGCCGGCAGTCCTCGAGGCGCAGGCGGAAGAGATCGCGCAGTGCGGCCACCGGGCGCTCGTTGACCAGGCGCGCGTAGGCCTGCCAGTCGGCCCACTCGCCGCTCTCCACGGCGCGGTGCAGGGCCTTGACCACGTCCGGGTTGAAGGCGTGGTACTCCTGCCCGTGGACGAACTTGAACAGGCCGCCGGGGGCGATGGGCTTCGACGGCCGCCAGGCGGCGCGGGCGAGATCCTCCTGCTCGCGCTGAAGTTCCGCGAACCCCGCCCCCTCGATGCGCGAGGTGATGCCCGGGAAACAGAGATCCACCACCTCCCGCGCCAGGCCCACCACTTCGAAGAGCATGGCGCCCCGGTAGGAAGAGATGGTGGAGATGCCCATCTTGGAGAGGATCTTCAAAAGCCCCTTGTTGAGGGCCTTGCGGTAGTTCTTGAAGGCCTCGTCCACGGTGCCGAGGAGTTCCCCGCCGGCCACCATGGTGTACAGCAGCTGGTAGGCGAGATAGGGGTAGACCGCCGTCGCGCCGAGGCCGATGAGCACCGCCACCTGGTGGGGATCGCGGGCGTAGGCGGTGCTGGCGATTAGGTTGGCGTCACAGCGCAGGCCGCAGCGGATGAGGTGGTTGTGCACCGCCCCCACGGCGAGAGCGATGTGGATGGGAATCTGCCCCCGCTCGAGGTCGTAGTCGGAGAGGATGCAGATCACCACACGGTTTTCCCGGACCGCCCGCTCCACCTCCCCGCACAGGCGCCGGATCGCCGCTTGGAGATCCTCCCGGGCCGGATCGAAGGCGAGCGGAAACTTGCGCACCGGAAAGGCCGGATGGCCGTTGTTCTTCAGGGCGTGGTACTTGCGGGGCGAGAGTACGGGGCTTGCCAGGTCGATGTGCACCGCCTGCTCGGGCCCCTCCTCGAAGACGAAGGGTTCCGGCCCCAGCTGGGTGGACAGGGACATGGCGATCCCCTCCCGCAGGGGATCGATGGGCGGGTTGGTGACCTGGGCGAACTCCTGGCGGAAGTAGTCAAAGAGGTTGCGCGGCTGGCGAGAGAGCACCGCGAGGGGCGTATCGTCGCCCATGGAGCCGGTGGGCTCCTGGCCCTCTTCGGCCATGGGGCGCACCACCTGCTCCCGCTCCTCGAGAGTGAGCTGGAACAGCTTCATGAAGGCCGCCAGCCGGCCGCGATCCATCACCCCCTCGGCCTCGAGACTGTCGTTCTCCATGGTGGACTGGATGCGGATGGTGCCGGCCCGCAGCCACCGCTTGTAGGGCTTGGCCGCGGCCAGCCGGCGGTCGATCTCCTCGCGCATCTCCACCTTGCCGCTCTCGGTGTCCACCGACAGCATGTCGCCCGGGCCGAGACGCCCCTTGGCCACCACCCGCGCCGGATCGCAGTCGCACACCCCCACCTCCGAGGCGACGGTGATCACCCCGTCGTCGGTGAGCACCCAGCGGGAGGGGCGCAGGCCGTTGCGGTCGAGGGCGCAGACGGCGTAGCGGCCGTCGGTCATGACGAGCCCCGCCGGCCCATCCCAGGGCTCCATCAAGAGGCCGTGGTACTGGAAGAAGGCGCGGATGTCGGGGTCCAGGTCCTGGACGTTGTGCCAGGCCGGGGGAATCAGCATGCGTACCGCCCGGTGGAGGGGGATGCCGCCGAGCACCAGAAACTCGAGCATGTTGTCAAGGCTCGAGGAATCCGACCCCTCCCGGTTGACGAGGGGTGCCAGCGCCTCGAGCTCCGGGAACACCGGGGTGCGCAGCTTGGGCAGGCGCGCCACCGACCAGTTGCGGTTGCCCAGGATGGTGTTGATCTCGCCGTTGTGGGCGAGCATCCGGAAGGGCTGGGCCAGCGGCCAGCGGGGCAGGGTGTTGGTGGAGAAGCGCTGGTGGAAGACGCAGATGGCGGTGGCCATCCGCTGGTCGGACAGGTCGGGGTAGAAGCGCGGCAGGTCGGCCGGCATCATCAGCCCCTTGTAGGCCAGCACCCGGCGCGACAGGGTCGCCACGTAGAAGTCGAAATCCTCCGAGAGCGCCTTTTCCGCCTTGCGGCGCGCCACGTAGAGGGCGGCGTCGAAGCGCGCGGCGGCCTCGCCCGGCCCCACGAAGAGCTGTTCGATGGCCGGCAGGGTGGCGCGGGCGATCTCGCCGAGCACCGACGGATCGGTGGGCACGGCGCGCCAGCCGAGGGGCTCGAGTCCGGCGGCGACGAGTTGGCGCTCCACTTCTTCCCGCTGGCGCCGGCGCGCCCCCTCGTCGCCGGCCAGCATCAGCGAGCCGACGGCGTACTCGGCGGGCAAGACGAGGCCGAGCTCCTCGCGGGCCACCGCGCGCAGGAAGGCGTCAGGCTTTTGGATGAGGATGCCACAGCCGTCCCCGGTCTTGCCGTCGGCGCCGATGGCCCCGCGGTGGGTCATGCAGGTGAGCGCTTCGATCCCGGTGGCGAGCAGCCGGTGGCTGGGGGCGCCGTCGATCTTCGCCACCAGGCCGAAGCCGCAGTTGTCGCGAAATTCGTCGAGCCGGTACAACCCGTTGCCCATAGAAAACCCACCGAGAATCCATCGACTGCGCGCGGGCCGCGGCACCCATCGGGCCAGGCCGGGGCAAAAAGGAGCAGTATTTTACACGGCGCGTTGCGACCGGACAAACCGTCGGGCGGGGCGTTCCCTCGCCCCCACGACCCGCCTCACCTCAGGCGGACGCAGGATCCGCACCCGCCGCACACTGTTCGGCCAATAGGTCCGCCAACAGATCCCGGGGGTAGCGGTCGGTCACTTCCGCCCTGCCCAGGCCGTCGAGCAGGACGAGCCGCAGCGAGCCCGCGACCACCTTTTTGTCCCGGCCCATGGCGGCGAGCATCTCTTCCGCCGCCAGCCCTTTCGGCAGCCGGGTGGGCAGGCCCAGGGCGGCGAGCAGCTGCTCGAGCTCCTCCACCGCCGCCTTCGGAATCCGGCCGAGGCGGGCCGAGAGCTCGGCGGCCAGCACCAGGCCCACGGCCACCGCTTCGCCGTGCAACCAGCCGCGGTAGTCCTGGAGCGCCTCGATGGCATGGCCGAAGGTGTGGCCCAGGTTGAGGATGGCGCGCAGACCCGCTTCCCGCTCGTCGCGGGCCACCACCTCCGCCTTGATGCGGCAGCAGCGGGCCACCACCTCCTCGAGAATGCCGGGATCGCGCCCTTTGAGCCCTTCTAACCGCTCGCCGAGCCAGCGATAAAAGTGGGCATCGGCGATGAGGCCGTACTTGACCACCTCGGCGAGCCCTGCGCGGTATTCCCGCTCGGGCAGGGTGGCGAGGGTGGCGAGGTCGGCCACCACCGCCGCCGGCTGGTGAAAGGCGCCGATCATGTTCTTGCCCAGGGGATGGTTGACCCCCGTCTTGCCGCCCACCGACGAATCCACCTGGGCGAGCAGAGTGGTGGGGACCTGGAGAAAGCGCACCCCCCGCTGGTAACAGGCGGCGGCAAAGCCGGTGAGATCCCCCACCACGCCGCCGCCGAGAGCGACCAAGGTGGTGGTCCGCCCGTGCCCGGCGCCGAGCAGCGCGTCGAAGATCCGCTCCACCGTGGCGAGGGTCTTGTGCGCCTCCCCCGCGGGCACCACCAGGGTATCCAGGCGGCGTCCGGGCAGGGCGGTGCGGAGGGTCTCCAGGTAGAGTGGGGCGACCCGCTCGTCGCTCACCACGAAGACTTCCGGCCCCGGCAGGTGGCGGGCGAAGAGGTCGGCGCGCGCCAGCAGGCCCTCGCCGATATAGATGGGGTAGGAACGCTCCCCCAGTGCCACCTCGACGACGCGCATCGGGAAGACTCCAGGAACGGAGGGCGAAGGGTAGCGCGGGCGGGCGCCGTTAGTCGAGCCCGGCGAGGGCCTCCAACAGCAGTTCGGTCACCCGCCGGCTGCTCAGGCCGTCCACCGGCAACACCAGGTGGGCCGCCTCCCGGTAGAGAGGGTCGCGGACCTCTTTGAGGGCGCGCAGGGCGGCCCGCCGGTCCGGGACTTGGAGGAGGGGCCGGCGCCGATCGCGGCGGGTGCGCCGGTACAGCTGCTCCACCGAGGCGTCGAGGAAGACCACCACGCCGCTCTGCCGCATCAGGCGGCGGTTGTCGGCTCTCAACACCACGCCCCCCCCGGTGGCCACCACCCAGCCGCGCTTTTGGGCCACCTCGGCGAGCAGGGCGGCCTCGCGGCGCCGGAAGCCCTCCTCGCCCTCCACGTCGAAGATCCAGGGAATGTCGGCGCCGGCGCGGGCCTCGATCTCCTCGTCCAGATCCACGAAGGGACGGCCGAGGCGCTGGGCGACCAGGCGGCCGATGGTGGTCTTGCCCACCCCCATGGGGCCCACCAGGTAGAGGTTGGCCCCCTCCTTCATGTGGTGTCGATGAGCTGGTCGTCGACGATGCGGGGGGTGATGAAGATGAGGATCTCGCGCTTTTCGGAGTTCTTGAGGTCCTTGCGGAAGAGGCGGCCCAGCACCGGCAGATCGCCCAGGAAGGGCACCTTGTCTTTCTGGGAGAGGTCCGAATACTGGAAGACGCCGCCGAGCACCAGCGTCTGGCCGTCCCCCACCAGCGCCACGGTCTCGATGCTGGTCACGTCGAGCACCGGCTGGTTGTTGACCGCCACCCCGGCGAGGCTGTCCTGGGAGATGCGCAGATCCAGGATCACCCGGTTGTCGGGGGTGATCTGGGGCACCACCTCGAGGGCCAGCACCGCCTCCTTGAATTCGATGTCCGCGCCCTGTTCTCCGACTGCCTGGTAGGCGATCTCCTGGCCGGTGCGGATGAGCGCCCGCTGCTTGTCCCCGGTGAGCACCTTGGGCTGGGAAGCCACTTCGGCGAGCCCCTCCTGCTCGAGAGCAGAGAGCTCCATGTCGAGCAGGAAATCCTCGCCCAGCAGGCCGAAGGTGAAACGCGCCGGCGAGCGCTGGGCGTCTTCGGTCACCCCGAAGTCCACGTTGAGGCCGTCGCCACCGATGAGCAGTTCGCCGCCCCCGCTTCCCAACAGCGGATCGCCGAGGGGGAAGGTGTTGCCCGGGTTGAAGGGGTCCTCGAGCCCCCCGAGGCCGCCGGTGAGGATCAGGCTGTTGTTGCCGCCCACGTCCACGGCGCTCTGCAGCCCCCAGCGGACGCCC
Source organism: Porticoccaceae bacterium (assembly GCA_026005035.1). Taxonomy (GTDB): domain Bacteria; phylum Pseudomonadota; class Gammaproteobacteria; order Pseudomonadales; family Porticoccaceae; genus BPKH01. Next base: position 550,348 of record BPKH01000001.1, read on the forward strand.
ATTTCCCGGCTGAACTCGGTGGAGGCGATGACGATCTTGGCGGCGATCTCCACCTGGCGGACCGGGACGTCGATCTGTTCGATGAGGCGGCGGAACTCGGCCACCTTCTCTTCGGTGTCGGTGACGATGATGGTGTTGGTGCGCTGGTCGACGCTGGCCGAACCGCGTGGCGAGAGGATCGACTGGGTGGCGATCTCCTGGCCGGGCTGGTTTTCATCCGGGTCGAACATCCGGTACAGGGTCATGGCGTCGGCGTACTTGACGCGGATGAACTCGGTGACCAGGGGGGCGAGCTCCTGGAGCTGCTTGTTGGCCTCCACCTGGAGGCGCTCCCCGCTCGGCGATCTCCGCGGCGGGCGCCACCAAGAGCACGTTGCCCTCGAGCCGCTTGTCGAGCCCCTTGGCCTTGAGGACGATGTCCAGCGCCTGGTCCCAAGGCACGTTTTTGAGGCGCAGGGTGATGTTGCCGGTCACCGTGTCGCTGGCCACCAGGTTGAGGTCGGTGAAGTCGGCGATGATCTGTAGCACCGAGCGGACGGGGATGTCCTGGAAGTTGAGGGAGAGCTTTTCGCCCACGAAGGCGAACTGGGCTTTCTTTTCCTCCAGTTCCCGCTGGGTGAGGGGCTTGACGCTCACCACGTACTGGCGGTCCGTCTGGTAGACCATGTAGTCGTAGGTGCCGGTGGCCTCGATGCGCACCCGCGCGGTGGTGCCCTCGGCGAAGGCGTCCACGGCGGTCACCGGCGTGGCGAAATCGGTGACCACCAGGCGACGGTCGAGCTCCGGCGGCAGCGCCGTGTTGAAGAAAACTCAGCTCGATGCGACTGCCCACCTGCTGGACGTCCACGTTGGTGCGCGGATCGCTCAGGATCAGGGTGACGAGACCTTCCCCCTCGGCGCCACGGGAGAAGTCGACCTTCTCGATGCGCCGCCCGCCGGCGGGCGACTGCGCCGGCACCTCCGGGACGAACCCCGCGGCGGGGCGCTCGGCGGCCGCCACCGGAGGCGCCGCCCCCACCTCGAGGAGGAAGCGATTTCCCTCGATCCGCCCGCTGTAGTTGGCGGGCCGCTCCAGGTTGAGGATGAAGCGCGTCCGCTCGCCGGCGGTCACCACCACCGCCGAGCGGGCGTTTTCGAAGGCGAGGTCGAATTTCTTCTTGTCGAGGCCGCTGACCGTGCCGTGGAAGTCGAACACCAATCGCGCGGGCACCTCGAGGGCGAAGGCTTCGGGCTCGGGCGGCGGCGCCGAAAAGTCGAGGGCCACCTCGAAGCGGTTCCCGGGCAGGGAGGTGAACTGGACGTCCTCCAACACCACCGGGGCGGCCGTCGCCGCCATCGCCCACAGGCCCAGGAGGAGGCCCAAGCCGATGCTTCCCTTGCCGACGATCTTCGTGCCCTTCATGTCTGGCTCTCCGGATTTCCTTGCAGCCCCTTGAGCGTCAGGGTGCGCGGCCGCTCGATCCAGCCGCCCCGCCCGTCCGGAACCACTTCGACCACATCCACCCGGGTCGGGGCGATGGCGACGATCCGGCCGTGGTTCTTGCCCAGATAGTTGCCCACGGTCACCCGGTGGATACCCCCCGAACCGTCGTCGATCAACGCCCAAACGGCGCCGTCTTGCTCGAGCGTCCCCACCATGGTCAGGGATGCGAAGGGGATGCTCTCCAAAAACTCCTTGGGTCGAGTCTCGTCGGGGGGCGGCACCTGGCGGCCGCCCGACGGCCCCTCCACCACCCGCGGCGGCTGGAAGGGGCTGCGCAGCGCCAGATGCTGGTACTTGTAGGGGCGGTAGGGGCGAAAGCTGGGCAGCGGCTCGATCTCCCCGGCCGGACGGGCGAGGACTTCCTGGATGTAAGCTTCGAGATCGGCCTTGCCGCCGCCACCGGCGCAACCGGCGGCGAGAAGACCCGGCAGGAGGAGCCAAAGGAGGCGCGTCCTTGCCATCACTCACCCCCCTCGCTGCCCTGGTAGCGATAGGTCTTGGCCTCGACCTCGAAGCGCAGCCGACCGCCCTCGCCGACGGTGTCGATCTTGTAGTCGTGCAGGGTGACGATGCGCGGCAGGCTCGAGATGCCGCTGACGAAGGCGCCGATGTCGTGGTAGCCCCCCCGCGCCACGATGCGGATCGGCAGCTCCGCGTAGTATTCGGCCGCCCGCTCCGGCTCGAGGGCGATGGATTCGATCTCGAGGCTCGAGCCGAGGCCGATGTCGGTGATGTCTTCCAATAGGCCCGGCACCTCCGTGTCGGAGGGGAGCTGGGCGAGGAGGGCCTGGAAGGCCGCTTCGATCTGCGCCATCTGCTTGCGGTAGGCTTCCAGGTTGGCCGCCTCGAAGGCCTTTTCTTCGAAGGTCTTGCGCAGCCGCAGCTCTTGCCCCTGAGCCTGGGCGAGGCTCGCCTCCAGGTCGCGCACGTGGAAGTACCAGGCGGCGAGGAGCAACAGGGCGAAGAGCGCGAGAAGCGCCAGGATGCGGAAGACCGGCGGCCACACCCCGATGTTGTCGAAGGTGAGCTCGGAAAGCTCCGTTTCGCGCAGCTGGCGGTAGAGTTCTCCCAACACCGCTCAGCCCTCCTCTTCCTCGCGGTCCCGAGCCGCACTCGGCAAGACCACCCGGACGCGCATGTTGAACTTGTTGCCCTGTTCGCCCAGCGTGGGGTCGGCCACCACCGTGTCGAGCACCGGATTGGCGAACAGCTCCGAGCGCTCCAGGTTGCGCATCAGTGCCGACACCCGATTGTTGGATTCGGCGTAGCCGTTGAAGGTGATGGTGTCACCCCGCCGCTCCATGTCGGTCAGGAAGAGGCCGTCCGGGACGACCACCACCCACTCGTCGAACATCCGCACGGTGTCGGGGCGGCTGGTCTGCAGCGCCTGGATCACCTCCATCCGCTCGATCAGCTCGGCGCGGCGCTTTTTGAGCTCGGCGATTTCCTGCACCTTGGCGTCGAGCTCGGCGATGTGCCGCTCGAGCAGGGCGTTGCGCGCCCGCTGCTCGTCGATGCGGGCGTTCATCATCCGGTCCCAGCCGAAGGCCACCACCAGCGCGAGCGCCGCCACGCCGCCGGCGATGCGAAAGAACTCGAGACGCTTTTCGGCCCGGAACTCCTCCCGCCAGGGCAGCAGGTTGATGCGCGCCACCCCGTCGTCGAGCTCGAAGCTGCGCAGCGCCAGTCCCACCGCCAGCATCAGGGCGGGCGCGTCGTTGGTGAGGGCGGCAACGTTGACCTTCGGCCCGATCTCCATCCGCGCAAAGGGGTTGGCCACCCGGGTGGGGATGCCGATCTTGGCCTCCACCTCTTCGGCCAGCCCCGCCATGGCCGCCACGCCGCCGGCCAGCACCAGCTGGTCGACGAAGTTGTACTGGCTTGAGGAGAAGAAAAACTGCAGCGCCCGGGAGATCTGCTGGATCAGGGCCTCCTTGAAGGGCTCGAGGATCTCGCTCTCGTAGTCTTCGGGCAGGCCGCCCTGCTTTTTGGCGAGCCCCGCCTCCTCCGCCGAAAGGCCGTAGCGGCGCATGATCTCTTCGGTGACCTGGCGGCCGCCGAACAACTGCTCGCGGGTGTAGACGGTCCGCCCATCCACCAGCACCGAGAGGGTGAGCATGGTGGCGCCCACGTCCACCACCGCCACCACCTGTTCGGCCACGTCCCCCAGCTCGTCGGCCACCAGGCGGAAGGCGCGCTCCAGGGCGAACACCTCCACGTCGACGATCCGCGCCCGCAGGCCCGCCTCTTCCACCGCCTGCTGGCGGCCCTCCACCGTCTCCCGCCGGCAGGCGGCGATGAGCACGTCCACCTGGCCGGGGTTGGTCTCGGAGGGACCCAACACCTGGAAGTCGAGGGCCACCTCCTCGAGGGGATAGGGGATGTACTGGTCGGCTTCGAGTTCGATCTGGGTCTCCAGGGCCTGCTCGCTCAGATCGGCCGGCATCTCCACGATCTTGGTGATCACCGAAGAGCCGGGCACGGCGCAGGCCACATCCGAGGAGCGGGGCTTGACCTGGGCCACCAGCTTGCGGATCGCCTCGGCCACCGCCGCCACGTCGACGATGTTCTTTTCCACCACCGCCTGGGCGGGCAGCGGCCGCACGCCGTAACTCTCGACCCGGAAGCCGGAACCGCTGCGGGACAGTTCGATGAGCTTGACCGCCGAAGAGGTGATGTCGAGGCCGACCACCGCGCGGGGGCCTGCCCGAAACAGGCGCAACACGTCCATTATTGTTCTCAAGCCCCTTGCAAGTCCCTTCTCGAGTGGTACTTTAATTCATTGGGGGCGCTTTGCAACTCGCGCCACCGCCTGTGGTCCAAGACTGCGGCCGCGAGCGTCCCTGTTCGCGCCCCCATCTTCTCCCTTCCCCTGTGTTTTAATGGCCCCGTCCGATCCTCATTGGCCAGCAATGAAACCACATCCGCGCCGCGTTGGTAAATGGCTGGCGCTCTTTCTCTGCTTCGCGGCGGGCGCCGTGCTCGCCGCCGCCAGCGCCGTGCACCTGTACCTGAGCCCCCTCTTGCCCGACGCCGAGGCGCTGCGCACGGTGCGGCTCCAGACGCCGCTTCGCGTCTACAGCGCCGACGGCCGGCTGATGGCCGAGTTCGGGGAAATGCGCCGCCACCCCCTGCGCTATGAGGAGTTGCCGCCGGATCTGATCCACGCCTTCCTAGCGGCCGAAGACGACAGCTTCTTCCACCACCGCGGCGTCGACCTGGCTGGCCTCCTGCGCGCCGCCGTGGAGCTCGTCCTCTCGGGGGAGATCCGCTCGGGGGGCAGCACCATCACCATGCAGGTGGCGCGCAACTTCTTCCTGTCGCCGGAACGCAGCTTCGTGCGCAAGTTCAGCGAGATCCTCCTCGCCCTGCGGATCGAGCGCGAGCTGTCCAAGGAGGAGATCCTCACCCTCTACGCCAACAAGATCTTCCTCGGCCATCGCGCCTACGGGGTGGAGGCCGCGGCGCGGGTCTACTACGGGGTCTCCGCGCGGGAGCTTTCCCTCGACCAGATGGCGATGATCGCCGGCTTGCCCAAGGCGCCCTCGCGCATCAACCCCCTGTCCGATCCCGCCCGGGCCACCGCCCGGCGCAACTGGATTCTCGAGCGCATGTGGCAGCTCGGCTACATCGACGAGGCGCGCTATCGAGAGGCGGTGGCGCGCGTCGACACGGCCAGCTACCACGGCCCCACCGCCGAACTGGAAGCCCCCTGGGCGGCGGAAATGGCCCGCCAGGAGGCGATCGAGCGGTTCGGCCTGGCGGCCTACACCGACGGCTACGTGGTCTATACCACCGTCGACGGCCGCCTCCAGCAAGCCGCGGTGGCGGCGGTGCGCCGCGGCCTCGAAGCCTACGATCGCCGCCACGGCTACCGGGGCCCCGAGGGCCACGTGGCCGATCCCGCCGACTGGCCGCGCGCCCTGCGCGAAACCCCCGTGGTGGCGGACCTGGAACCGGCCATCGTCACCGCCGTTGAGCCCCGCCGGCTCAAGGTGCTCACGCGCGACGGCGGCGAGCTTTCGGTGGAAGTGGACGAGCCGCTGCGCCGCTACCTGGACGAGGACACCCGCTCCGCGCCGATCGCCGACCTGGGCGAGCTGTTCCGGCCAGGCGATCTGGTGCGGATCCGCCGGGAGGGGGAACGAACCGCTGCCCTCGCCCAGCTGCCCCAGGTTCAGGGTGCCCTGGTGGCCCTCGATCCCCGGGACGGCGCCATCCGCGCCCTGGTGGGGGGCTACGACTACCTGCGCAGCCAGTTCAATCGCGCCGTGCAGGCGGAACGCCAGCCCGGCTCCAACTTCAAGCCCTTCATCTACGCCCGCGCCCTGGAAAAGGGACTGTCGCCGGCCACCCTCATCAACGACGCCCCCATCGTGTTCCGCGACCCCGCGCTGGAGGAGGCGTGGCGGCCGGAAAACGACAGCGGCCGGTTTTACGGCCCCACGCCCCTGCGCACCGCCCTGTACCGGTCGCGCAACGTGGTCTCGGTGCGCCTTCTGCGCCGCATCGGCGTGGAGTGGGCGATCCGCGGCCTCGACCGGTTCGGCTTCGACCGCGAGCAGTTGCCCCACAACCTCTCTTTGGCGCTGGGCACCCTCTCCGCCACCCCTTTGCAGATGGCCCGGGGCTACGCGGTCTTCGCCAACGGGGGACACCGGGTGGAACCCTATCTGGTGAGCCGCGTCGAGGACCTGGACGGGCGCGTGCTCTACCGGGCGAAGCCGCCCACCGTGTGCGCCGATTGCGGCGCGGCGGACGCCGAGCCGGCAAGCCTCGAGGAGTTGCTCGCAGCGCCTCCGCCGGCGCCCCAGGTGGTGGATCGTCGGGTGGTGTTCCTGATGGACTCGATGCTCAAGGACGTGATCGCCAAGGGCACCGGCCGCCGCGCCCGGGCCCTGGGACGGCGCGACCTCGCCGGCAAGACGGGCACCACCAACGGGCCGCGCGATCTTTGGTTTTCCGGCTACAGCCCCCACCTGGTGGCCACCGTCTGGGTCGGTTTCGACGACTATCGCCCCCTCGGCCGCAACGAGTTCGGGGCGAGTGCCGCCCTGCCCATCTGGATGGAGTTCATGAAGGTGGCGCTGGCGGGCCTGCCGGAGGTGATCCCGCCGCCCCCGCCCGGAGTGGTCACGATGCGGATCGACCCGGCCACCGGCCAGCCGGCACGGCCAGGGGACCCCAAGGGCGTGTTCGAGTACTTTTTGGCCGAGCACGCCCCCCGCCTCGAGCCCACCCCTCAGGAGGAGACGGCTGGCGCCCTGGACGACCTGTTTTGATCCCCGAGCCGAAAAGCGAGCCGCGCGCCCCAGGCCGAAAAGGGCGGGCAGTCCAGGGAGGGCCCGTGGAGGCGGGGGAGTCGGCCGTCGCGGGCGCGGATGCCGCCCCCCGCCGCGGCCACCAGGGCCATGCCCGCGGCCACGTCCCACACCCGGCAGGGCGCACGGCGCGGATAGAAGTCGGCGCGCCCCTCGGCCAGGTGGGCGAACTTGAGGGCCGAGCCCAGGCGGGCCACCCGCAGCGGGCATCCCGCCAGGGCTCGCGGCAGATGGGCGAGGTCGCGCAGGCCCCGGGCGGCACTCACCACCACCCTGTAGGCCCCCTGGTGAAGCCGCGGTCGCAGGGGTTCGATCCGCCCGCGGCGGGCGATCCAACCGCGCCAGCCCGTCTCCGCCCGCCAGGCGGCCCAGGTGGTGCGCGAGGGCGGGTGGTGGATCAGGCCGAGACGTAGCCGCCCCGCCACCACCAGGGCGAGGTTGATGGTGAAGGTCTCCCGCCCGGCGAGCAATTCGCGGGTGCCGTCGAGGGGATCCAGGATCCACAGCCGGCGCCAGCGGCGCCGCTCGGCCCAGGGTGGCGCGGCCGCCTCCTCGGCGAGGAGGGGCACGCCGGGCGCCAAGCGGGGCAGGCCCGCCGCCAGCACCGCCTGGGACGCCAGATCGGCGGCGGTCACCGGCGACCCGTCCCTTTTCCAGGCGGCGTCGAGCGGCCCCCCCCGCCGCGGCGACGAGTTCGGCGCCGGCCGCCTCCACCAGGGCGAGCAGTGGCTCAAGCCGCATCACCGCCGAAACCGCCCGGCCAGCCAGTCCTGCACCAGGTAGAGGGCGGCCACCGAGCGCCCCTCGCTGAAATCTTCCCGCGCCAGCAGTTCGGCCGCACGGGCCAGTGGCCAGGTCACCACCTCGGGCGGCTCGGGTTCATCCCCCGGCAGGGGCGCCTCGAACAGCTCCCAGGCCACCACCACGTCGATGCGGTGGCCCATGTAGGCCGGGGACAGGCTCAACGTCTTCAAAAACTCGAGCCGCCGGGCACCGAACCCGGTCTCTTCGCGCAGCTCGCGCTCCGCCGCCGCGAGCCGTTCCTCCCCCGCCGCCACGGCCCCCTTGGGAAAACCCAGGGCGTACTGGTCGAGGCCCGCGCCGTACTCGCGCACCAGCACGAGGGTCCGGTCGTCCAGCAAGGGCACCACCAGCACCGCGCCGTGCAGGGGCTCGCACAGGCGCTCGTAGACCCGCTCGGCTCCGTTGGCAAAGCGCAACCACAGCTCCTCGACGCGAAACAACCGGGTCCGGGCGAGTTCGCGCCGCTTCAATACCCGGGGCGGGATCGGCATACTGGCTCCTCGATGAAGCGAGGGATGGTAGCAAACCCATGGTGGACTGGAACCGGATCGATACCGTCCTTCTGGACATGGACGGCACCCTCCTCGATCTGCGTTTCGACAACCACTTCTGGCTCGAGCACCTGCCCCGGCGCTACGCCGAAAAGCGGGGCATGGCGCCGGGCGAGGCGGCGGCTCTGCTCGCCGCCGAATTCGACCGCCGCCGCGGCAGCCTGGAATGGTACTGCGTCGACTACTGGTCGCAGCGCCTCGAGCTCGACCTCAAGGCCCTCAAGGAAGAGGTGCGCCACCTGATCGCCGAGCGGCCCCAGGCGCTCCGCTTCCTGGAAGAATTGGGCGCCGCCGGCGTGCGGCGGGTGCTGGTGACCAACGCCCACCCGGTGAGCCTCGAGCTGAAACTCGCCGCCACCGGCATCGGCGCAGAGCTCGACCGGGTGTACTCCTCCCACGCCGCCGGCGCCCCCAAAGAGAGCCGCCGCTTTTGGGAGTGGCTCGCCGCCAGCGAACCCTTCGAGCCCGCCCGCACCCTGTTCATCGACGATTCCCTGCCGGTCCTGGAGGCGGCGGCGGACTTCGGCGTGGGCCACCTGCTGGCGGTGCGCCGCCCCGACAGTGCCCTGGGCCCGCGGGAAACCGGGCGCTTTGCGGCCTTCGACCACTTCTCGGAGCTGCTCCCGGTGCGCCGCAACGGAGTCGCCTCTTGAGCCGGGTGCGCCTCGACAAGTGGCTGTGGGCGGCTCGCTTCTTTCGCACCCGCAGTCTCGCCCAGGCCGCCGTCGAGGGGGGCAAGGTGAAGGTGGCGGGCGAGCGGACCAAACCCGGCCGCAGCGTCACCGTCGGCATGCGCCTCGAGATCCGGCGGGGCGGCGAGCTGTGGGAGGTGGAGGTCACGGGCCTGTCCCAGGAGCGCCGCGGCGCCACCGAGGCGGCGCTGTTGTACCGGGAAACGGAGGCGAGCCGCCGCGCCCGCGAGGCCGCGGCCGCGGCGCGGAAAAGCGGTGAGCGCGCCGCGCCGGCGCGCCGCCCATCCGCCCGCGAGCGGCGCGCCATCCGGCGGCTCTTGGACGAGCCACCCTGAGCTGCGGTGGGGTTCGCCGCAGGGGGGGACTTTCTGGCATAATGCGCCCTCTTCAACGCCCCTTCCATCTCCACGGAATGCTGCTGATGACCCGACTGGACCTCTCCGCGGCTCGCGTCTACTCCGACCTCTGCTCGGCCGAACTGGTGGAACAGGCGGTGCGACGGGGGGAAGGCCAACTCTCCCACACGGGCGCCTTCGTCGCCACCACCGGCCGCCGCACCGGCCGCTCCCCGGCCGACCGGTTCATCGTCGAGGAGCCCAGCACCGCCGCCCAGATCGACTGGGGGAAAGTCAACCAGCCCTTCCCCGAAGAGCGCTTCGAGGCCCTCTGGCAGCGGGTGGCGCGCCACCTGGAAGAGCGCGACCGCTTCGTCTCCCACCTCCACGTGGGCCAACACGAGGAGTACTACCTGCCCGTCCGGGTCACCTCGGCCACCGCCTGGCACGCCCTGTTCGCGCGCAACATGTTCATCCGGCCCGAGCAGTACAACCCGGCGGGCAAGGAGGAGTGGGAGATCCTCCACGCCGCCGACTTCGTCTGCGACCCGGCCCGCGACGGCACCGCCAGCGACGGCGCGGTGATCATCCACTTCGCCAAAAAGCGGGTGCTCCTGGCCGGCATGCGCTACGCGGGGGAACTGAAAAAGAGCCTCTTTTCGGTGCAGAACTTCCTGCTGCCGGACGCCGGCGTCATGCCCATGCACTGCGCCGCCAACGTCGGCGAGGGCGGCGACGTGGCGCTCTTTTTCGGCCTGTCGGGAACCGGCAAGACCACCCTCTCGGCGGACCCGGAACGCCACCTGATCGGCGACGACGAACACGGTTGGGCGGACGGTTGCGTGTTCAATTTCGAGGGCGGCTGCTACGCCAAGACCGTCAACCTGAGCCGCGAGAACGAGCCCATCATCTGGGACGCCATCCGCTTCGGAGCCATTCTCGAGAACGTGGTGCTCGACGCCAAGCGCGTCCCCGATTACGCCGACACCCGGCTGACCGAGAACGGTCGCGCCAGCTATCCCCTGGAGCACGTGGAGAGCCGCTGGCTGCCCAATCGCGCCGGGGAGCCCGCCCACATCCTCTTTCTCACCTGCGACGTGAGCGGTGTCTTGCCGCCGGTGTCGGTGCTCAGCAAGGAGGCGGCTGCGTACCACTTCTTGAGCGGCTACACCGCGCGGGTCGGCTCCACCGAGCTCGGCGGCGAAGAAGGGATCACCCCCACCTTCTCCGCCTGCTTCGGCGCCCCCTTCATGCCTCGCCCACCCCGCGTCTACGCCGAACTGCTGATGAAGCGCATCGAGGCGTTCGGCAGCCGCGTCTACCTGGTCAACACCGGTTGGACGGGCGGTTCCGGCAGCCAGGGGCGGCGCTTTCCGATCCCGGTCACCCGCGCGGTGGTGCGCGCCATCACCAGCGGCGCCCTGGACGGCGCCCCCACGGAACAGCTGCCCATCCTCAACCTCTCCTTCCCCACCCAGGTTCCGGGGGTCGATCCCCGCTACCTGGACCCCCGCAAGGCCTGGGCCGACCCGGCGGCGTGGGAGCGGGAAGCGCGCCGGCTGGCCCGGTTGTTCGCCGAGAATTTCCGCAAGTTCGACGCCCCGGCCGAGGTGGTCGCCGCCGGGCCTCGGTGCGACTGAGCGCGCTAGGACTCGACGGCGGCGCGCAGGCCTTCGCGGTACCGCTCGCAGGCGGCCTGGGCCTCTCCCCGGGCCTCGAGCAAGCGGCCCAGGGCGAGCCAGGTGGCGGGAGCGGGGCGGAGGGCGAGGGCCCGCTCGTAGTAGTCGCGGGCTTTGCCCCAGAGTTCGCAGCGCGCACAGAGAGCGGCCAGGGCTTCGAGCAGGTCCGGGTCGTCGGGGTGCTCGGCGAGCCAGCCTTCCAGCTGCTTCACCCGCTTGAGGGAATCGCCACCCGGCAGCGCCGCGTAGCGGGCGGCCAGGCGACCGTCCCAGCGGCGGGCCAGGAAGCGGGCCATGCGGCGCGCCGCCCGCTCGGGCCGGCCCAGGGCGGCGAGGGCGTCGAGCCAGGCCAGCACCAGCTCGGGTTCGCGGCGCAGCCGCGCCGGCAGCCGCGCCCAGAAGCGGTCCAAAGCCCGCACGGCCTCGGCGCGTTCTGCCGCGGGCAGCGCTCGGGCTTCGCGGCAACGGCGGCGCAGGAGGGCGGCGTACACCTGCCGTTCCAAAGCGGCCAGTTCGCCCTCCGCCAGCGCGCCGGTGCCGGCGCAGGTCGGGCAATAACCGCTCCAGCCCCTCCCAGTCCTCGAGGCCACGGCGAGCCTCGGCCTCGAGGCGCAGGGCGGCGGGGTGATCCGGCCGCAGGCGCACCGCCCGCTGCGCCTCGCCCAGGGCCCGCGCCCAGTCCTCCTCCTCCGCGGCGAGCCGGCCGCGCAGCAGGGCCAACCCCAGGGGGTCCACGGCCCCTTCCCGCTCCGCCTCGGCGAGGAGTGCCCGACACCGCGCCAGATCGCCCAGATTGAAGGCCGCGGCGGCCGCGCCCAGGCGCGCGCAACCGCCCTCTTCGCCCTCCCCCAGGGCGCTGCTCAGCTGTTCGAGGGCTCGCGGCCAGTCCCCCCTCCAGATAGGCGGTCAGGCCTCGCAGCAAGCGGTGGCGCCGGCGCACTTCCCGGCGCTCGCCGCGGGCGCGCCACCAGGCCGCCGGCCGCGCGACCCAGAGGAGGAGGCGCAGCCCCATCCAGGCGACCAACAGCGCCGCCGCCAGCAACAGGAGCGCCCCCCAGAGGTTGAGCTCCACCACCCAGCGGCCGAGGACCAGGACCAGGTAGCCCTCGCGTCCCGCCACCCAGTGGTAAGCGAAGCCGCCCACCAGGAGGGCGGCCACAAGGCCGAGCAGCACGCGCCTCACGGCGCCCCCTCCCCTTCGCCGTAGGGCGCCTCGGCGGGCGCTGCCGCTCCTCCCTCTTCGGTTGCGGACAGCGCGGGCCGGGAAGCGGCCGGCTCGCCCCGCAGGGCCTGCAGGGCGCGCAGCGCCTCTCCCAAGGGGGGAAGCTCGGCGCCGACCGGTTCGGCGAGCAGCGCCCGCAGCTCCGCCTCCATGCGGCGCGTCCGCTCGGTGTCGGCGAAGCGGGTGACGAGCAGGTCCACCGCCCGCTCCAACGCCGCTCCATAGAGCTCCTGCTCGCCCCGCAAGAGCGCCAATTGCGCCTGCTCCAGGGCGAGGGAGAGCGCGGAGCGGGTGAGCCGCTGCTCGGAGGGGGTCAGCGCCAGCCGGAGTTCCTCGTCGACCCGCTCCACCCGGACGATGCCGGCCAAGGCCGCCAACGCTCCCCGGGCGCTGGCCCACAGGCGGTCCCAGGGGGACGCTGCCTCAGGGTTGGTCGCAGGGGGCGGGGCGGTAGCCGGCGCGGTGGGAAACTCGAGCTCGGGGACCTGACGCAACAGGGCATCGAGGCGCAAAAAGAGGGCCTCCCGATCGACTGCCGTGGCGCCCTCGAGACGGGCGAGATCGGCCGCCAGCGCCCGCCGCACCGGAAAGAGCCGGGGGTCGCCGAGCCTCGCGAGCAGCTGGTCGGCCTCGCGGAGCAAGGCTCTCGCGCCGGCCACCTCCCGCTCGACCCACAGGCGCTGCTGGGCGAGTCGCAGCAGGTATTCCACCTCCGCCAGCTTCCAGTAGGGGCGGGCGTCGGCGAGGGCGGCGAGCCGCTCTTCGAGGGCGTCGAGCCGAACCTCGAGGCTGCCCAGGCGGGGCCTGAGCGCCGCGAGCTCCGCCTCGATCGCCTGCAGCCGCTCCTCGCCGCTGGGCGAGTCCGGCTCGGGCGGGGTGGCGGAGGGCGGTTGGGCGAGCGCCGCGCGATCCGCCTCCGCCGCGGCTCTGGAGGGGGCCTGCACCCCCTCCTTGTGGGCGGCCGCACCTTGCCCGGCCGCCGACTGGACGGCGTCCCGGGCCGCAAAGGAGCTCCATGGCAGCCGGTCGCGGCCGGCCCAGTAGGCCGCGCCCGCCGCCACCGCCGTCAGCAGAAAGATCGCGGGAAGCCGCCTGCGGCGGGGCCGGGGCGAAGGGGCCGTCGCGACGGCGGCCGCTGTCCCTTCATGGGAGTTTGGGCTCTCCTCGGCCATTGCTACCGCCCCCGCTTCCCGCTCGCCGGGAAGTGTACCAATCGCAAAGGGCCTCCACCATCGCCTCGGCGAGCGCCGACTCGGCCACCACCAGCCGCGCAAAGCCGCGCCGCCTTGCCAGTTCGGCCACCCGCCGCCCGGGCACGAGGGCGGCGAGGGCGGTGAGGCGGCGCCGGTCGGGCGGATCCAGGCAGGCGAGCAGGGCGTCCAGCGTTTCGCCGCTGTGCAGGGCGACCGCCTCCACTTCGCCCCGCGCCAGCCGCGCTGCGATGGCCGCCCCCTGGGAGCGGTCCGCCTCGCGCCGATAGAGAGCCAGTTTTTCCACCTCCGCCCCGCGCTCGCGCAGGGCTTCTCGCAGGAGCTCCCGCCCCCCCTCCCCCGCCAGGATCAGTACCCGGCGACCGCGCACCGCAGCGAGCTCCGGCAGGGCGAGAAGACCCTCGCTGTCGCGCCGCGCCGGCACCGCCACGGCCCGGCCCGATTCAGCGAGGGGAGCGGCCGTCTCCGGCCCGACGGCGGCCAGCGGAACCGGCGGCAAGGTCTCACCCTCAGCGGCCAGCCGGGCGAGTGCGAGCTCCGCCGCATTGCGACTGGTGAAGATCAGCAGGTCGGCGCGAGCCAGGCGCCGAGCCAACGACCCCGCCGGCGGCAGGGGGCGGATCGCCAGCACCGGGTGGCGGTAGACCCGCGCACCGGCGGCCTCCAGCCCCTCGGCGAAGCGGTCCGGGGCGCGCGCGGCGCGCACCAGCAGCACGCCCAAACCGGCGAGCGGCCGCTCAGTGGCCATGGGCGGCCAGGGCGAGGAGGCGGGCCGCCCCGCGGCCGAGGAGTTCTTCCGCCAGCCCCGTGCCCAGCGCCTCGGGAGCGTCGGCGGCGCCGCGGCGCACGCCGCGCAACAATTCCGTGCCGTCCGGCGCCGCCACCAGTCCGGCCAGTTCCAGATCCCCGGAACCCCAGCGCGCGTGGGCGGCGATGGGCACCTGACAGCCGCCCTCGAGGCGGCGGTTGAAAGCCCGCTCGGCGCGCACGCAGGCGGCCGTGGGCGGGTGGTGCAGGGGGCTCGAGGAGGGCGAGGAGCACCCCGTCATCGGCCCGGCATTCGATGCCGATGGCCCCTTGGCCCACGGCCGGCAAGCACACTTCGGCCGGCAGGCGCTCGCGGATGCGCGCCGCCAGACCGAGGCGCGCCAGGCCCGCCGCGGCCAGCACCACGGCGTCGAAGCGCCCCTCGTCGAGGCGCGCCAGCCGGGTCTGGACGTTGCCCGCGCAAAAACCCGATCCGCAGGTCCGGCCGGTGGGCGAGCAACTGACTCTGGCGGCGCAGGCTCGAGGTGCCGATGCGCGCGCCCTGCGGGCAGGTCGGCGAGGGAGGCGTGGCGCGGGCTCACCAGGGCGTCCCAGGGGTCTTCCCGGGCGCAGATGGCGCCGATGACCAGCCCCTCCGGCAGCTCCATGGGCACGTCCTTCATGGAATGCACGGCGAGGTCGGCCCGCCCCTCGAGGAGCGCCACCTCGAGCTCCTTGACGAATAAACCCTTACCGCCGATCTTGGCCAGCGGGGGCGTCGAGAATGCGGTCGCCGCGGGGTGGCGACGGGCAGCAGCTCCACCCGCAGGCCCGGGGTGGTGCGCGATCAGGGCGTCGCGCACGAAGGACGCCTGCCAGAGGGCGAGCGGGCTGCGCCGGGTGGGCGATGCGCAAACAGCGGTTCACGGGCCCCTCTCCGCGCTGCAAAAGCGCATGGTAGCAAAGGCGCACCTCAGAGTTCGCGCAACAGCCGGCGCAGGCGGCTGAGGTGGCGCCGGCTCACCTGGGGGGCGCAGGTCGAGGCCGTTGAGGCGCAGGTAGTAGTGTCCCTCGGGACCGCGCTCCATCCCCCTCGATGTGGGCGAGAGAGGCCAGGGCGTTGCGATGGATGCGCACGAAGCGGTCGGCGAACTCTGCTTCCAGGTCTTTCAGGGTCTCGTCGAGCAGCGCTTCGCCCTGCCCGTGGTAGGCGGTGACGTACTTGTGGTCGGCCTGGAACATGCGCACCTCGGCCACCGGGATCAGGTCGATGCCGCGGCGGCTGCGGGAAGCGATGTGGGTGCGGCCGCCGACGCCCGGGGCCTGGCGCAGTTCGGCGAGCTGGGCCTTGTTGAGTCGCCGCGCCCGCTCCAGGGCGGCCGCCAGGGCCTCGCGCTTCACCGGCTTGAGCAGGTAGCCCCACCGCCTGGGAGGTGAAGGCCTCCACTGCGTAGTCGTCGTAGGCGGTGCAGAAGACGATCGCCGGCGGCACCTCCAGTTCGGACAGATACTGGGCGGCGGCGAGCCCGTCCATGCCCGGCATGCGCACGTCCATCAGGACGATGTCCGGGCGCACCTGGGTCACCAGGGTGAGGGCTTCCTGGCCGCTGCCCGCCTCGCCCACCACGGCGTAGCCGGGCAGCGCGCCCACCATCCGCCGCAGCCGGTCGCGGGCGAGGGGTTCGTCGTCGACGATCAGCACGCGCACGGTCGCTTCAGCCTCCCACCGGGTAGGTGATGACCGTCACCCAGTCCTGGCCCGCGGATCTCGGTGACCACGTCGGGCGCTGCGCCGCCGAAGTGGGCGCGCAGGCGATTGCGGACGTTGTCGAGGGCCATGCGGTTGCCTCGATTATGGGCCAGCCGCGGATTGCGCGGATTGCGCACCTCGATGCGCAGGATTCCGTCGCCGGCGGCCGACCCGGACCGCGATCTCGCCGCCCTCGGGCAACAGTTGAATGCCGTGGTAGACGGCGTTTTCCAACACCGGCTGCAGGGTGAGGGAGGGGGATCAGCACGTCGGTGCCGTAGTCACCCACTTCCCACCGGCTGCGCAGCCGCTCGCCGAGGCGCAACTGCTCGATGGCCAGGTAGCGCCGGCAGAGGTTGAGCTCCTCCCGCAGGGGGGACCAGGGTGGTGGTTGTCCGCCAAGGCGTGGCGGAACAGGTCCGAGAGATCCTCCACCACCGTCTCGGCTCGTTCGGGATCGGAGCCGATGAGACTGGCGATGATGTTCATGCTGTTGAACAGGAAATGGGGTCGGATGCGCGCTTGCAGCGCCTGGATGCGCGATTCCAACTCCGCCCGCTCCTTGACCCGCACCAGCTGTTGCAGGTAGAGGTGGTGCAGCAGCAAGCCCGCAGGGATGGCGGCGATGAGCAGATGGTCGAGGACCGTCGCCGGCGCCACTGCCAACGGCAGGCCCCGGGCAAAGCCCAGAGCCAGTTGTCCGAGGGCGCTCACCAGGGCGGTGACGCAAAGCACCGCCCCCCCATGCCAAGAGCGACGCCGCGGCGCGGCCGCGGCGCGCCAGCCAGGGGCGGGCCAGACAGAGGAGCGCCCCCGGCCAGCAGCGCCACCCACAGCGCCATCAGCGAGGCGGTGCCGAGCAATCCCCAATCGAACCGCTCCACTCCGGCGCGCGCCACCACCACCAAAAGCGCCAAGAGCTCGGCGGTGACCACGGCCCCCAGCAGCCCTTCCCCCTCGCACAGGTCGGGATAGAGGTGCCGCTCTTCGCCTCCCCCACCCATGGGTCCCGCCATCGCCTCGGTCCTGTCCCTCGGGCCTTCGCACCGTATAATAGCGCCCCCGCGAGACCGGGCGGCCAGCGCCGCGGATTCCAGATGACCGATCGCACCAACCGTTCCTGGGGCGGCCGCTTCGCCGAGCCGACCGACGCCTTCGTCCAGCGCTTCACCGCCTCGGTCTCCTTCGACCGGCGCCTCTACCGCCACGACATCCAAGGCTCCCTGGCCCACGCCCGCATGCTGGCGCGGATCGGCGTGCTGAGCGCGGAGGAACTGGCCCAGATCGAGGCGGGCTTCGCCCAGATCCAAGCGGAGATCGAAGCCGGCAGGTTCGCCTGGTCGGAAGCCCTCGAAGACGTCCACATGAACCTCGAGGCGGCGCTGACCGAACGGATCGGGGAGGCCGGCAAGAAGCTGCACACCGCCCGCTCCCGCAACGACCAGGTGGCCACCGACATCCGCCTGTGGTTGCGCGACGAGATCGACGCCATCGGCGCCGAGCTCACCCGCCTGCAGGAGGGGATCGTGGAATTGGCGGCGCGCCACACCGACACCCTCATGCCGGGGTTCACCCACCTGCAGACGGCCCAGCCCGTGACCTTCGGCCACCACCTACTGGCCTGGTTCGAGATGTTGGACCGGGACTGGGAGCGGCTCCAGGATTGCCGCCGCCGCCTCAACCGCTGTCCGCTGGGGTCGGCGGCCCTGGCCGGCACCGGTTTTCCCATCGACCGCCACTACACCGCCGCCGCCCTGGGCTTCGACGCCCCCACCGCCAATTCCTTGGACGCGGTGAGCGACCGCGACTTCGCCATCGAGTTCTGCGCCGCTGCCAGCCTGCTCCTCGTCCACCTCTCCCGCATGGCCGAAGAGCTCGTGCTGTGGACGAGCGCCCAGTTCGACTTCGTCCGCCTGCCGGACCGCTTCTGCACCGGCTCGTCGATCATGCCCCAGAAAAAGAACCCCGACGTCCCCGAGCTGGTGCGGGGCAAAGCGGGGCGCGTGGCGGGCCACCTGGTGGCCCTCCTGATGTTGATGAAGGGCCAACCGCTCGCCTACAACAAGGATAACCAGGAGGACAAAGAACCCCTCTTCGACACCGTCGACACGGTGCGCGACTGCCTGCGCGCCTTCGCCGACATGGTGCCCGCCCTGGAGGTCAACGCCCAGGCCATGCGCGAGGCGGCGCGGCGCGGCTACGCCACCGCCACCGATCTGGCCGACTACCTGGTGCGCAAGGGCGTTCCCTTCCGCGAGGCCCACGAAATCGTCGGGCGGGCGGTGCGCACCGCCCTGGAGAAGGGGGTCGACTTGGCCGAACTTCCCCTGGAGGCGCTGCGCGCCCTCTGCCCCCGAATCGAGGGCGACGTCTACCAGGTGCTCACCCTGGAGGGTTCGGTGGCCGCCCGGGACCACGTGGGCGGCACCGCCCCGTCCCGGGTGGCCGCGGCGGTCGCCGAAGCGCGCCGCCGGCTGGCGGAGCGGTCCGGGGCGACCTGGGCGCCCTCAACCCAAGGCCGATCCCGCCGTTGAGGCTGCCCGCTCGCGACCGTATACTTGCGGGCTTTCGCTTCTTCGCCGGGACCAAGGGAAATGGGGCGCACCCTCCTCCTCGCCGTGGTGCTCGCCGCCCCCCTCTTCGTCGGGGGGTGCGGCAACAAGGGCGATCTCTACCTGCCCGACGCCCAACCGCCCGCCGCTTCGCGCTGAGGGGGCGGCCATGGCCTTCGCGCGCCGCGACGGGGAACTCCACGCCGAGCAGGTGCCGCTTTCGGCCATCGCCCGCGAAGTGGGCACGCCCTGCTACGTGTACAGCCGTGCCGCGCTCACCGCCCGCTTCCGCGCCTGGCGGGACGCCCCCGCCGCTCAGCCCAAACTGATCTGCTACGCGGTCAAGGCCAATTCCAACCTCGCCGTGCTCGATCTCTTGGCCCGCCTGGGCGCGGGCTTCGACATCGTCTCCGGCGGCGAGCTCCAGCGGGTGCTGGCGGCGGGGGGCGCGGCGTCCCGGGTGGTCTTTTCGGGGGTGGGCAAGACGCCCCAAGAGATGGCCGAGGCGCTGGCGGCCGGCATTCGCTGCTTCAACGTGGAATCGGCCGCCGAGCTCGAAGTCCTCGAGGAGGTGGCGGCCGAGCGCCGCCGCCCGGCGCCGGTGGCCCTGCGGGTCAACCCCGACGTGGACCCCGCCACTCACCCCTACATCGCCACCGGACTCAGGGCCCACAAGTTCGGCATCGAGCTGGAGGGGGCGTTCGACCTCTACCGGCGGGCCGCCGCCTCCCCCCACCTCCGGGTGGTGGGGCTCGCCTGCCACATCGGCTCGCAGATCACCGACCTCGCCCCCTTTCTCGCCGCCCTCGACCGCCTGCTCGACCTCCACGACCGGCTCGTGGCGGCGGGGATCCCCCTGCGCCACCTGGATCTCGGCGGCGGCCTCGGCGTCCGCTACCGCGACGAGACGCCGCCCGAACCGGGGGACTACGTCCGCGCCGTATCCCAGCGGGTGGGTGCGCGGCCGGTCGAGCTCCTCTTCGAACCCGGCCGCTCGGTGGTGGCCGGCGCGGGGGTCTTTCTCACCCGGGTGCTCTACCTCAAGCGCACCGCCGAGCGCAATTTCGCCATCGTCGACGGGGCGATGAACGACCTCTTGCGCCCGGCGCTCTACGATGCCTGGATGGCGGTGGAAGCGGTGAGCGATGCCCCCCGGGAGGCGGACCGCTACGACGTGGTGGGCCCGGTCTGCGAGTCGGGCGATTTCCTGGCCCGGGATCGACTGCTCGCCTTGGCGCCCGGCGATCTCCTCGCGGTGCGGGACGCCGGTGCCTACGGCTTTTCCATGAGCTCCAACTACAACAGCCGCGGCCGCGCGGCGGAGGTGCTGGTGGACGGCGACCGCTACCACCTGGTGCGCCGCCGGGAGACCTTCGCCGACCTGGTGCGGGGCGAAACGCGCTTGCCGGAGTGAAGATGCTGCTGCGCTTCACCAAGATGCACGGCCTCGGCAACGACTTCGTGGTGATCGACGGGGTCACCCAGGAGGTGCGCCTCTCCCCCGAACAGATCCGCCGCCTGGCCGACCGCCACACCGGGGTCGGCTGCGACCAGGTGCTGCTGGTGGAACCGCCCCCGCGGGCAGATGCCGATTTCGGCTACCGGATCTTCAACGCCGACGGCAGCGAAGCCGAGCAGTGCGGCAACGGCCTGCGCTGCGTGGCCAAGTTCGTCCGCGACCGCCGCCTGACGGCGCGGCGCGAGATCCGCTTCGCCACCCGCGCCGGCGTCGCCGCGGCGCGCCTCGAGGGCGGCGGGAAGGTGACGGTGGACATGGGCCCGCCGACCCTGGATCCCGAGCGGATCCCCTTCGTGGCCGAACGGGCGCAACCCTCCCACGCCCTCGACCTGGAGGGGCGCACGGTGGTGATCGCCGCCATCTCCATGGGCAACCCCCACGCGGTGGTCGAGGTGGAGGACGTGGCCAGCGCTCCGGTGGCCACCCTGGGGCCGGCCATCGAGCGCCACCCGCGCTTTCCCGCAGGCGCCAACGTGGGCTTCGTCGCTTTTCGCAGCCGCACCGCCGTCGATCTGCGGGTCCACGAACGGGGCGCGGGAGAGACCCGCGCCTGCGGCACCGGGGCCTGCGCCGCGGTGGTGGCGGGGGTGCTCTGGGGACGGCTCGACGCCCGCGTCGAGGTGCGGCTGCCGGGTGGCACGCTGGAGGTCCAGTGGGAAGGCCCCGGCCATTCGGTTATGATGACCGGGCCTGCGGTGACCGTGTTCCAGGGGCGGATCCGGCTGTGAAAAGCGGCGAACAAGCGCGGCAACCGGAAGAAGACCGGCTGGAGGAACGGCGGGTGGCCCAATACCTCGCCGAACATCCCGACTTCCTCAACCGCCATCCCGAGCTCTTCGCCCGCCTCGCCCTTCCCCATCCCTCCGGCCCGGCGGTCTCCCTGCTGGAGCGCCAGGCGGCGCTGTTGCGGCGGCGCAACGGCGAACTGAGCCGCCGGTTGGAGGAACTGCTCGCCCGCTCGCGGGCCAACGAGCGGCTGTTCGAAAAGACCCGCCGCTTGCTGCTCACCCTCCTGGAGACGCCGGGGCGGGAGGCGCGGGCCGCGCGCCTCCTCGACGGCCTGCACCGGGAGTTCGAGATTCCCTTCGCAGCCCTGGTGGCGGTGGCGCCGGAACCGCCCTTCACCGGCGGCGAGCAGCTGGCGGAGGACGAAGCCCAAGCTCTGTTCGGCCCGCTGCTGGCCACCGACACCCCCCTCTGCGGGCCGCTGCGCTACCGCCAAGCCGAGGCACTGTTCGGCGACCTGCGGGCGCGCCGCGTGGGTTCGGCGGCGGTGGTGCCCCTGCGCGCCGGCGGCCGAACCCTCGCCCTGCTCGCCCTCGGTCATCCCGACGGCCTCCACTACCGGCGCGACGTCGACACCCTGTTCTTGCGCTTTCTGGGAGAGGTCAGTGCCCGCCTCCTCGCCGCACCGGCGTGAGCCCGCGGCCGACGGCGGCCTCGCCGCCCAGCTCGGCGACTTCCTCGCCTTTCTCGCCCACCAGCGCCAACTCTCGCCGCGTACCCTGGACGCCTACCGGCGCGACTGCCAGCGCTTCGCCTGCTGGTGTGCGGCCCACGGCCTCGCCGCGCCGGCGGCGGTGGACGCCGGACACCTACGCGCCTGGCTGCGCGAAGAGCGGATGCGCGGCCTCTCCCCGGCGAGCCTCGCCCGGCGCTTGGCCGCGGTACGCGCCTGGGGCGAGTACTGGGTGCGCGGCAAGCTCGTGGACGCCAATCCCGCCGCCGGCATCCGGGCGCCGCGCCGGCCGCGCCGCCTGCCCTCGACCCTGGATCCGGACCAGGTGGCGGTACTCCTCCAGTTGCCGGGCGACGATCCCCTGGTGCGCCGCGACCGGGCGATGCTCGAACTCTTCTACTCCTCCGGTTTGCGGCTTTCGGAACTCGCCGCCCTGGACCTCGGCCACCTCGACCTCGCCGAGCGCACCGTGCGGGTCCTGGGCAAGGGCCGCAAGGAGCGGATCCTGCCGGTGGGCCGCCAGGCCTGCGCGGCCCTGGCCGACTGGCTCGCGGTGCGCGCCGCCCCCCCGGAGGAGCGCGCCCTCTTCGTCGGCCGCCGGGGCCGGCGCCTGTCGCCGCGCGCCATCCAAGCGAGGCTCGCCCTCTGGGGCCGGCGCCAGGGCGTTCCGGGCAGATTGCACCCCCACCTGCTTCGCCACTCCTTCGCCAGCCATCTGCTGGAATCGAGCGGCGATCTGCGCGCGGTCCAGGAGCTGCTCGGCCACGCCAATCTCTCCACCACCCAGATCTACACCCACTTGGACTTCCAACACCTGGCGGCGGTGTACGACCGCGCCCATCCCCGCGCCCGCCGCGCCGCAGACGAGGGAGAAGACTGACATGCGCGCCCCGCTGATCGCTTTCTTGGCCGTCCTCTCGCTTCCCCCCGCGCAAGCGGCCCCCGCCCGAAGAGGAGCCCCACGCGGGAAGGGATTGCCCGCGCCTTCTGGCCATCGTCGGCGAAGGGGTGGCTAGGGGCCGTCCCGATCGGGTGGAAGTGGCCCTGGAAGTGGCGACCCACGACGCCGACCCGGGGCGGGCCAGGCGCCTGGCCGACGAGCGCGTGGCGCGCTTCCTGGCCGCCCTGGAACAGCTGGGGGTGGCGCGGGAGGACGTCACCGCCGCCTCGGTGCGCCTCGCGCCCCTGTACGAGTGGCGCGACCGCGAGCGGGTGTTTGCGGGCTACGAGGCGCGGCGCGGGGTGCGCGTCGGGCTCGGCGACCTGGAGCGCCTCGACGCCCTGCTCGCCGCCGCCACCGACGCCGGTATCGACCGCGTTCTGGCCATCCACTATGCGTCGAGCCGCCAGCGAGCCCTCGAGGAGGAGGCGCGCCGCCGGGCCGTGGCCGATTCTCTGGAAAAGGCGCGCACCCTGGCCGCGGCCTACGGCGCCCGCCTGGGAGCGGTGCGGCGGATCGACTACCGGGAGACCGGCGCGCCGCGCCCCCTCGCGGAGCTCGCCGCGGCGCGCGCCGACGGGCCCGGCCAGAGCTATCTGCCGGACGAGGTGGAAGTCCGCGAACGGGTGGCGGTGGAGTTCGATCTGCTGCCCAGGAGCGCCCCTTGAGCGCGCTTCAGAGGGCGTCCGCCCCGGTCTCGCCGGTGCGGATGCGGATCACTTCCTCCAGGGACGAGATGAAGATCTTGCCGTCGCCGATCTTGCCCGTGCGGGCGGAGCGGGTGATGGCGTCCACCACCGCATCGACGAGATCGTCGCGCACCGCGATCTCCAATTTGATCTTGGGCAGAAAGTCGACCACGTATTCGGCGCCCCGATAGAGCTCCGTGTGCCCCTTTTGGCGCCCGAAACCCTTGACCTCGGTGGCCGTGATGCCCTGCACCCCCACCTCGGCGAGCGCCTCGCGCACGTCGTCGAGCTTGAAGGGCTTGATGATGGCGGTGACGAGCTTCATCGCGTCTTCTCGTTCTCGGAAGCCAAGGCCGGCCAAGCCTAACACAGCTTCTGCGGGCAAAAAAACGGGGGGCCTGGCCCCCCGTGGCGAGTGCCGGGTCGCGCGGCCTCAGCTGCCGGCCTTGACGAACTCGGGGTAGGCTTCCATGCCGCACTCGGCGAGATCCACGCCCTCGAACTCTTCCTCCTCGCTGACCCGGATCCCCATGGTCGCCTTGAGGACCGCCCAGGTGACGAGGCTCGCTGCGAAGACCCAGACGAAGATAGTGAGCATCCCGACGAGCTGGCCGACGAAGGTGGCCTCGGCGTCGGAGAGGGGAACCGCCAGGATGCCCCAGATTCCCACCACGCCGTGCACGGAAATGGCGCCCACCGGGTCGTCGATGCGCAGGCGGTCCATGAAGACCACCGAAAAGACCACCAGCACGCCGCCCACCGCACCGATGAGGGTGGCGAGCAGCGGGGTGGGGTCCGCCGGCTCGGCGGTGATGGCCACCAGCCCCGCGAGGGCGCCGTTGACCGCCATGGTCAGGTCGGCCTTGCCGAAGGCCAGCCGCGAGGTGACGAGGGCGGCGATGAGGCCGCCGGCGGCCGCCGCGTTGGTGTTGAGGAACACGTTCGCCACCTCGTTGGCCACGGCGATGCCGCCCAGCTTCAGGGTGGAGCCGCCGTTGAAGCCGAACCAGCCGAGCCACAGGATGAACATGCCGAGGGCCGCGAGGGGCAGGTTGGCGCCGGGAATGGCCACCACCTTGCCGTCCGGGGTGTACTTGCCCTTGCGCGGCCCCAGGAGGAGCACGCCGGCCAGCGCCGCCGCCGCCCCGGCGAGGTGGACGATGCCGGAACCGGCGTAGTCGCTGTAGGAGAGTTCGTAGAGCCCGAACACCGGTTTGCCGCCCCAGGTCCAGCTCCCCTCCAGCGGGTAGATGAGTCCGGTCATCACCACCGCGAAGGCGAGGAACGTCCACAGCTTCATGCGCTCCGCCACCGCGCCGGAGACGATGGACATGGCGGTGGCCACGAACACCACCTGAAAGAAGAAGTCGGCCGCCTTGGAGTACTCGCTCATCTCGGCGAAGCCCGCCTTTCGGGAGGCCTCGAGGACGGCAGCCACGGCCGCGTCGTCCATCTCCGCCACGGTGGTGATCCCCGAGAGGAAATAGCCGCCGCCGTACATGAGCTCGTAACCGCACGCCAGGTACATGGTGCAGGCGATGGCGTAGAGGGCGACATTCTTGGTGAGGATTTCGACGGTGTTCTTGGCCCGCACCAGCCCCGATTCGAGCATGGCGAAGCCCGCCGCCATCCACATCACCAGCGCGCCACACACCAGGAAGTAAAAGGTGTCGAGTGCGTACTGCAGTTCGAAGATGTTGTTTTCCATGTCGAGCTCCCCGCTTGCGCGTCAGATGGCCTCGTCACCGGTCTCGCCGGTGCGGATTCGAATGGCCTCTTCCAGTTGGGAGATGAAAATCTTGCCGTCGCCGATCTTGCCGGTGCGGGCGGCGTTCAGAATCGCCTCCACGGCGGCGTCCACCATCTGGTCGGGCAAGGCGACCTCGATCTTCACCTTGGGCAGAAAATCCACCACGTATTCCGCCCCCCGATAGAGTTCCGTATGGCCCTTCTGCCGCCCGAACCCCTTGACCTCGGTGACGGTCACCCCCTGGACGCCGATGCCGGCGAGGGCTTCCCGCACGTCGTCGAGCTTGAAGGGCTTGATCACCGCTGTGACCATTTTCATCGCTCTCTCCTGTCCGCTGTGGAATCAAGCCGGGGGGCGGCCGCCGCCCCCCGCGGGTTCAAAGGCTCTTGGAGACGGAAAAGACGATCCGATCGTCGGCCAGATCGTTGTCATCGAGGTCGGTTCCATACCACGCCAACCCCAGGGTGACGGCGGCCACGTCCCAGTTGAGCCCCACCTTGTAGTCCAGGTAGCTGTCGTCCTCGCCGAAAAACTCCTCCCGGTCGGTGTCGGTGTAGCCCAGGTGGAGGTCGAGGCTGACCCCCTCGGCGAGCCCTAGGCTGTAGTCGACGTTGTAGACCAGGGCGTCGGGACCGCCGTCGCCGAAATACTCGGGCGAGTAGATAAGGCCCAAAGTGAGGTCGCGGATGCCGAGCTTGGCGACGTATTCCTGGTAATCGAGGGCGTCGGAATCGCCCGGGTAGTAGAAAGTAGACCGCCGAGAGGTCGAGGTTGACCCCTTCGGCGAGATCGAAGGCGTAGCCCGCGTAGAAGTCGGTCTCGGCCTGGGCGCCGCTGTCGGTGTCGCTGTTGGGCCCGAAATCGACGTTGGAGGCCCAGGTGCCGACGTAGAAGCCGCGGCCCAGGTCGACGTCGAAGCCGCCCTGGATGGCCATCTTCTCGTCGGTCTGGGAAATGCCGCGGAAGACGTAATCGGTGGCCATGGTGACGTTGCCGCTCACCTCCAGGCCGAGGGCCAAGGTGGGGGCGAAGGCGGCGAGCACCAGGGCGTTTTTGGCGAAAGTGTTCATGGCGCGTCTCTCCTCGTTCACGGATTGTGAGGCTGGCGATGACCGCAAAGGGCCGTCGCGGGTATGAATGCATCATGCGTGCCAGCCAGGATTCCCGCAGCGGGGCCACGCTGCCCACCCCGTATGCACCAGATAAGGTGCACAGAGGGCTGCCGCCGCGCACCGGTAGAGCCCGCCCAAACTGCGCCGCCCGCGCAGTGCGGAGCCGCAAAGAAAAAGGCGGCGCCGGAGCGCCGCCTCGGCCACCGCTGGGTGTGCTCAGGCGTGGTGCAGGTCGAAGCGATCGAGCTGCATCACCTTCACCCAGGCGGCGACGAAGTCGCGCAGGAACTCCTCCGCGCCGTCGGCGGCCGCGTAGGCTTCGGCCACGGCCCGCAACTCCGGATGGTGGCCGAAGATCAGGTCCACCTCGGTGGCGGTCCACTTGAGCTTGCCGGTCTTGCGATCGTAGCCCTCGTAGACCCCCTTCTCCTTGGCCGAAGGCTTCCACACCACCCCCATGTCGAGGAGGTTGACGAAGAAGTCGTTGCTGAGCACGCCCGGACGGTCGGTGAACACGCCGTGCTTGCTGCCGCCGGCGTTGGCGCCGAGGACCCGCAAGCCACCCAGCAGGGCGGTCATTTCGGGCACGGTCAGGCGGAGCTGGTCGGCCTTGTCCACCAGCGCCTCGGCGGGGCTCAGACCCACCTCGCCGGCGTAGTAGTTCCTGAAGCCGTCCGCCTTGGGCTCGAGCACTGCGAAGGATTCCACGTCGGTGTGCTCGGGACCGGCATCCACACGGCCGGGCGCGAAGGGCACTTCGATCTCGTAGCCGGCCTGCTTGGCCGCCCGCTCGATGGCCGCGGCCCCGCCGAGGACGATCACGTCGGCCAAGGAGACCCGCTTGCCGCCCGCCAGCGAGGCGTTGAAGGACTTCTGCACCTGTTCCAGCTTGGCGAGCACCCGCGCGAGCTCTTTCGGATCGTTGACCGGCCAGTCCTTCTGGGGCGCGAGTCGGATGCGCGCGCCGTTGGCGCCGCCGCGCTTGTCCGAGTCGCGGTAGGTGGACGCCGCCGCCCAGGCGGTGCGCACCAGCTCAGCATTGGACAAGCCCGTGTCGAGGATGGCGGCCTTGAGCCGAGCCGCGTCTTGGGCGTCGATCGGCTTGTAGTCCGCCTTGGGCAGCGGGTCCTGCCAGAGGAAGACCTCTTTGGGCACGTCCGGTCCCAGGTAGCGGGTGGGCGGCCCCAGGTCGCGATGGATCAGCTTGAACCAGGCCCGCGCGAAGGCCTGTTCGAATTCCTTGGGGTTGTCCAGGAAGCGCTTGGCGATCTCGCGGTAGACCGGGTCCTCCTTGAGCGCCAGGTCCGTGGTGAGCATGATGGGCTTGTTCATCTTGCCCGGCACGTGGGCGTCGGGAACGATGGCCGGACCGTCCTTGGGCTCCCACTGGATGGCGCCACCGGGGCTGCGAGTCTGCACCCACTCGAAGTTGAAGAGGTTCTGCAAAAACTGCATGGTGAAGCGGGTGGGCGCGGCGGTCCAGGCGCCTTCCAGGCCGCTGGTGATGGTGTCCTCGGCGTTGCCCTTGCCGCAGCGGTTGGCCCAGCCGAGCCCCTGCTGCTCCACGGGCGCCGCCGCGGGCTCGGGCCCGAGGCACTCGGAGGCCTTGTGGGCGCCGTGGGTCTTGCCGAAGGTGTGGCCGCCGGCGATGAGCGCCACCGTTTCCTCGTCGTTCATCCCCATGCGGCCGAAGCTTTGGCGAATGAACTTGGCGGCGAGCTTGGGATCGGGCACGCCGTTGGGCCCCTCGGGGTTTACGTAGATGAGCCCCATGTGGTCCGCCGCGAGAGGCTTCATCAGGTTCCCCTCCGGGTCGTGCCGCCGGCTGCCCAGCATCTCCGCCTCGGGCCCCCAGTAGACCAGCTCGGGCGCCCAGTTGTCGGTGCGGCCGCCGGCAAAACCCAGGGTCTTGAAGCCCATGTCCTCGAGGGCCATGTTGCCGGCGAGCACGATCAGGTCGGCCCAGGAGAGCTTGCGCCCGTACTTTTGCTTCACCGGCCAGAGGAGGCGGCGCGCCTTGTCGAGGCTCGCGTTGTCCGGCCAGCTGTTTAGGGGATCGAAGCGGATGTCGCCGCCGTCGGCCCCGCCGCGGCCGTCGAAGATCCGGTAGGTGCCGGCGCTGTGCCAGGCGAGGCGGATCATCAGGGGCCCGTAGTGGCCCCAATCGGCCGGCCACCAGTCTTGGGAGTCCCGCAGCACCTTGCGGATGTCCTCCTTGACCGCCGCCAGGTCGAGCTTGGCGAATTCCGCGGCGTAGTCGAAGTCTTCGTCGTAGGGGTTACCCGACACCTCGTTGTAGCGCAGCAGTGTCAGATCGAGCAGATCGGGCCACCAGTACTGGTTGGGCTTGGGCAGGCCCGCCTCGGCGGGCGTCTCGGCCATGGCCGCCATGGAGGCGGTGGCGACGGCCACGGCGGCAACGAGCGGTAGGGTTTTGCGCATCATGGTCTTCTCACTCCCTTGGGTGTGTGGATTTGCCCTGCAAATATAGGTTATGGATCTGTTATTTCTAATTGTCATTTCCTATAGATCGTATTGACCGGGGCTATGACGCGGTTTTTTCCACCGCCGCTTTCTGCTCTAATGAGGGTCATGGACGCCGACACTCTGCTGCAGCGCTTCACCAGCCGGCTCGAAGCGGCGCTGGGGCCGGAGCTCGCCACTCTGGGCGAGGAGTTCCGCGTCCAGCTTCGCGCCGCGGCGAGGGCCGCGCTGGAGCGGCTCGAGGTGGTGGACCGCGAACTCTTCGACGCCCACGTGGCGGTGCTCCGGCGCGCCCGGGCCCAGCTGCGAGACCTGGAGCGCAGGGTGGAGGCGCTGGAAGCGGCCCTCGCCGAAAAGGGCGTCGAGGAGCCGCCGGACCCCTGAACCGCCGGACTCCAGGGAGGGAGCGGCATGTCGTTGGCGGTGGTCGCCACCCGGGCCAAGCGGGGCATCGAGGCACCGCCGGTGGCCGTCGAGGTGCACCTGTCCAATGGCCTGCCCGCCCTCAACATCGTCGGCCTCCCCGAGACCGCGGTGCGCGAGAGCAAGGATCGGGTGCGCAGCGCTCTGCTCACGGCGCGTTTCGAATTCCCCAACCGGCGAATCACCATCAACCTCGCCCCCGCCGACGTGCCCAAGGAGGGCAGCCGCTTCGACCTGCCCATCGCCCTCGGCATCCTGGCCGCCTCCGGCCAGCTGCCCGCCGAGGCGCTCTCGGGCCACGAATTCGTCGGCGAGCTCGCCCTGGACGGCAGCCTGCGCCCGGTGGACGGGATTCTGCCCACGGCGTTGGCCTGCGCCGCCGCCGGCCGGAGGCTGGTGTTGCCCGCGGCGAGCCTCGCCGAAGCAGCACTCGCCGACGAGGCCGAGCTCCTGCCGGCCGACCACCTGCTCCAGGTGTGCGCCCATCTCGCCGGCAGCGCGCCCCTGGTCCCGGCGCGTCCCGCTCTCCCCGAGACGGGCGGCGCCAGCGCCCACGACCTGGCCGACGTGGTGGGCCAGCAGCGGGCCCGCCGCGCCCTGGAGATCGCCGCCGCCGGCGCCCACAACCTGCTCCTGTCGGGTCCGCCGGGCACCGGCAAGACCATGCTCGCCGAGCGGATCCCCTCGATCCTGCCGCCCCTGGATCGCGCCACCGCCCGCACCGTGGCCTCCATCTATTCGGTGGCGGGACTGGGGCCGCGACCCACCACCGCCCCCCCCTTCCGCGCGCCCCACCACTCCGCCTCGGCGGTGGCCCTGGTGGGCGGCGGCAGCCAGCCCCTGCCCGGCGAGATCTCCCTGGCCCACGGCGGGGTGCTGTTCCTGGACGAACTGCCGGAATTCCCCCGCCAGGTGCTCGAGGTGTTGCGCGAACCCCTGGAATCGGGGGAGATCCGCATCAGTCGCGCCCGCGGCCGGGTCCGCTATCCGGCGCGCTTTCTCCTGGTGGCGGCCATGAACCCCTGCCCCTGCGGCCACTGGGGAAGCGATCGCTGCCGCTGCACGCCGGACGCCGTGCGCCGCTACCGCGCCCGCATCTCGGGCCCTCTGTTGGACCGGATCGATCTGCAGGTGGAGGTCCAGCCGCTGCCCGGCGACGAGCTCCTGGCCAGCCGCTCCCCGGGCGAGCCCAGCGCCGCGGTGCGCGCGCGGGTGCTCGCCGCGCGGGAGCGCCAGCTCGCGCGCCAGGACCGCCCCAACGGCTGGTTGGCGGCGGCCGAGGTGGAGCGCCACTGCCCCCTGCGCCCGGCGGAACGGCGCTACCTGGCCACCGCGGTGGACCGCCTGGGGCTTTCGGCGCGGGCCTGCCACCGGGTGATCAAGGTGGCCCGGACCATCGCCGACCTGGCCGGCGCGGCTCAGATCGAAAGGCCCCACCTTGCCGAGGCTCTCTCCTATCGCCTGCCACCCGCGGCGGTCTGAAAGGTCCCTGGCGAATCGGGCGTCCCCTTTCCGCCCGCAGCCCGCGCGCTCACCACCCGGGGAAGCGAAGCGCAAGTCCGGGGACATCCCCGACCAACGTCCCCCGCCATTTACCCGGATTCCGGCGCGGCGCGCCTCCAACGGAGCCACGATCTAAAGCCGCCTTGTCGGGCCGCCCACCTTTTTCTATAGTGGTCCTTTGACGGTGGCCACAGGGACGGCCCGGCATGCTCGAAGAAGAAGACCTCGCGGCCGAAGAACAAGGGGACAAAATCAAGGTCCTGGTGGTCGACGACTCCCTCCTCATCCGCGTGGCCGCGCGGCGCATGCTGGAGGACCGCTGCGAGGTGGTGTTGGCCGAGGACGGCGCCGACGCCTGGCAGAAGCTCACGACCCAACCGGACATCCAGGTGGTGTTCACCGATCTGGTGATGCCCGAGATGGACGGCTTCGAGCTCTTGCGCCGCATCCGCGCCGCGGAAGGGGAGCTGGCCAACCTGCCGGTGATCGTCACCACCGGCGCCGACAACCCGGATATCGCCAAGCAAAAGGCCATCGCCCTCGGCGCCACCGATTTCGTGAGCAAGCCCTTCGACGCGGCCGACCTCACCACCCGCGCCCTCTCCTATGCCAAACTGAACCGCACCGCCCGCACGCTGCGCGAACAGGCCCTGCTCGATCCCCTGACTGGCCACCTCAACGCCAAGGGCTTCCGGCGCCAGTTGGAAAAGGAACTCGCCTTCGTGGTCCGCCACCGCTCCCCCCTCTCGGTGCTGGCCATCGAACTGGACGGGTTCAAGGATCTGTTCATCCGGGTCGGCCGCCGCGGCGCCGAGGTGATCGTGCGCAAGCTGGGCGAGGTCCTCGCCACCATCGTCCGCCGGGAGGACAGCCTGGCACGCACCGGCTTGGCCACCTTCATGGTCTCCATGCCTCTGGCGCGGGAAGAGAACGCCCTGGAGGTGGCCGACCAGATCTGCCGGACGGTGGCAGGCCTGCGCGCCCGCCTCGGCGGCAAGCCGCTGCGCTTGTCGGTGTCGGTGGGGGTCTGCGGAGTGGAGCCGACGCGCATCACCAGCGCCGATACCGTGGTGGAGGTGGCGGCCGAGGCGCTGGGGCGGGCGCGCAAGGCCGGGGCGCAACCAGATCGCGCGCCTCGGGCGCCACGAGTTCGAGGTGATCCAGGCGCGCAAGGCCGCCGAGTCCCTCTCCCTGGACCAACTCCTGCAGCAGGTGGAAAACGGCAACCTGGACGCCGTGGTGCCCTTTCTCGACCTGGCGGTGGCGCGCCTTGCGCCCCTGGTGGCCCTCCTGTCGGTGCAACAGCGCCAGCGGCTTCTCGAGGCGCGCGCCCGCCTGCCGTGATGCTCCCCTGGGCGGAGCGGCCTCAGGATTCCACGAAGGCGCGCTCGATGACGTACTCTCCGAGTTCCCCGTGGCGCGTCTCCCGCAGGCCGAAGGCCTCCAGCACCCGGCAGCTGTCCTTGAGCATCGCCGGGCTGCCGCAGACCATCACCCGGTCCGCGGCGGGATCCAGGGGGGGCAGATCCAGGTCGGAGAAGAGCCGCCCGCTGGTCATGAGCTCGGTGATCCGGCCGTTGTGCAGGTAGGGCTCGCGGGTCACCGTGGGGTAGTAGCGGAAGCGCTCGCGCACCAGCTCCCCAAACCAGGGGTTGGCGGGAAGCTCCGCGGTGAGGTACTGCTGGTAGGCGAGGTCGCGCCGGTACCGGCAGCCATGGACCAGCACCACCTGTTCGAAGGCCTCGTAGACTTCCGGATCCTTGACGATGCTCAGGAAGGGGGCGAGGCCGGTGCCGGTGGCCAACAGCCACAGCCTGCGCCCGGGAAGCAGGCGGTCGACGGTCAAGGTGCCGGTGGGCTTGCGCCCCACCAGGACCCGGTCGCCGGGTCGAATGTGGCGCAGGCGCGAGGTGAGCGGCCCGCCGTCCACCTTGATGCTGAAAAACTCGAGCCGCTCCTCGTAATTGGCGCTGGCGATGCTGTAGGCTCGCAGCAGGGGCCGCCCCTCCACCTCGAGCCCGACCATAGTGAAGTGTCCGTTGCGAAAGCGAAAGCCGGGGTCGCGGGTGGTGGTGAAACTGAACAGCCGGTCGGTCCAGTGGTGGACCGAGAGCACCGTTTCCTCGCGCAGATTGGACATTGGCACAACTCACTCGCCCTGTTTCGAGATCCCAGTCTAGGCAAGGGGTTTTTATTGGTAAAATGAATTATTCGAATATTTTTATTCTGACCTCTTGATATGCGCTACACCCTCCGCCAACTGGAGGTCTTCCTGGCCACCGCCCACCACGAGAACATCAGCCGGGCGGCGGAGGAGCTCGCCATGTCCCAGTCGGCGGCGAGCAGCGCCCTCAAGGAGTTCGAGGGGCAGTTCAACGTCCGCCTCTTCGATCGCGCCGGCAAGCGGCTTTTGCTCAACGAGCTGGGACGGCTGGTGCAGCCCCGGGCCGAGGCCCTGCTGGAGCGGGCCAGGGAGCTCGAGCGGCTGCTCGCCGCCCAAGGGGGCGGCGAGGGCGGCGCCGCCGGCACCCTCAAGGTGGGAGCCACTCTGAGTATCGGCAATTACCTGGCGACCGACTACATCGCCGCCTATCTGGCGGAAAACCCCGGCGCCCAGGTGGAACTCCAGATCGCCAACACCGCCCAGGTGGTGGAGGGGGTGAGCCGCTTCAAACTGGACGTGGGGCTGATCGAGGGGGAAGTACACCACCCGGAACTGGAGATCAGCCGCTGGCGGGAAGACGAATTGGTGGTCTTCTGCGCCCCTACCCACCCCTACGCCCGCCTGCCCGCCCTCGGCGAAGAGCACCTGCGCGCCGCCACCTGGATCCTCCGCGAGCGCGGTTCCGGCACCCGGCAGGCGTTCGAGCGGGCCATGCACGGCCTGCTGCCGGGCCTGCGGGTGCTCCTCGAGCTCCAGCACAGCGAGGCGATCAAGCGCGCGGTGCAGGCGGGACTGGGCATCGGCTGCCTGTCGGAGATCATCCTGCGCGAGGATTTCGCCCGCGGCACCCTGGTCCCGCTGCCCGTGCCCGGCTTCGATTTCCACCGCTACTTTTACGTCGTCCTCCACCGACAGAAATACCGCAGCGCCGTCCTGGAGCGGTGGCTCGAGATCTGCCGCCGGGAGCCACAGCCGGCGGTGGGGGCAAGCCCGTGATCCCCTGGGATGGAGCCCTTCCCCCCACCGCGGCCGCCGCCCTCTGGGCGGGGGCGGCGGTGCTCGCCGGCTATCTCGGCTGGCGCGGCCGCCGCCTGGCCCGCGAGCGCGCACAGCTCGCCGCCCAGATGGCGGACCGGGAGCGCCACCTGGCCGAACGGGCGAGTCAACTGGCGCGGGCGCGGCGACTGCTGGTGGAAACCGAAGCCCTCCTCGAGCGGGAGCGGGCGCGCCACCAGGCCGCCGCCGCCGCCCTGGAGCGCTCCGAATCCTATTTGGCAGCGCTCCTCGAGTCGCTCCCCTTGGGCCTCATAGCCGTCACCGCCAAGGGGCGGATCACCCTCTGGAATCGCAAGGCGGAATCCCTCACCGGCGTGCCCGCGGCGTCGGCCCTCGAGCGCGATCTGTGGGAGGTGGTGGCCACCGAGGTGGTCACCCGCGAGCGCTTCGAGCGGACCCTGGCCAGCGGCGTCCCCCAGAGGTTCCGCCACGAGGGGCCGGGGAAAACCTACTTCGAGGTGACCATCCATCCCCTGGAAGCGGGCGAAGCCCGGGCCGCCATCCTGGTGGAAGACGTCAGCCAGCAGGTGCGCGCCGAGCAAATGGTGGTCCAGCAGGAAAAGGTCTCGGCGGCCGGGGAGCTGGCGGCCGGCTTCGCCGGCGACCTGGCCGCGCCCCTGGCGGCGATTCTCGACGACGTGGCGGAGATCCGCGCGGTGCTCGCCCAGGCCGCGCCGCAGGCCGCCGGCTCCCTGGCGCAAAGCCTAGAGCGGCTGGCGCGGCTCCTCGACGATGCCGCCGACAAGGGGCGCTGGGCGGCGGCGGTGATCGACAACCTGCGCGCCTTCGCCGCCGGCGGCGATCGCCGTACCGTCGACCCCGCCGAACTGGTGGACGAGGCCCTCGCCCTCGCCCGCCGCACTCTGGCGATTCCCGGCCGCCTCGCCTTCCGCGACCTGGAGGTGGAGCGCCACTACGACGCCGAGCGCTCGCCTCTGCACTGCCATCCCGAGGAGCTCAAGCTCGTTCTCCTCAACCTCCTGCGCCACGCGCTCTCCGCGCTGGCCCGCTGGGAGCGGCGCGGAGAGCGCCCGCGCCTCGAGGTGCTGCTCGCCGACACCCACGAGGGCCTGTGGATCGAGATCCGCCACCCCGCACCCCTGGATCCCGGCGAGCGCGCGCGCCTGTTTCAACCCTTCCACGCCGAACCGCGGGGCGAGCGCGGCCCCGGCGAACGCCTGTCCTTTTCGCGCTTCGTGGTGGAAGATCACCACGGCGGGGAATTGACCGCCGAGACCGATCCCGCCACCGGCACCTGCTACCGCCTCCGCCTGCCGCCGTCGGGCGAAGGCGACGACTGAGAGAGAATCGCCCGTGCGCGCACCCCTCGGCCTGCTGTTCGTCCTCTTCGCCCTCCCCGGGGCGGCGCTGGACCTTTTCGGGCGCGAGGAGGCCGCTCGGCGCTTTCCCGAAGGGGCGCAGCTCTATGAGCGCCACTGCGCCGCCTGCCACGACCGCGGCGACGCGCGCACCCCGTCCGCTTCGCTGCTCTTCGACATGGCTCCGGAAGCGGTGCTCGCCGCCCTCACCGACGGCCCGATGCGCGCCCAGGGGGCCGCGCTGAGCCCGGCGGAACGGCGGGCGGTGGCGGAATTCCTCACCAACCGCCGCCTCGAGCCCCGCCGCGCGCGCGCCGAACCGCGCTGTGAGGGTGCGGCGGCCCGCTTCGACTTCTCCGCCCCGCCGCCGTTTTGGAACTGGGGCCTGGACCGGGGCGGGCGCCACTTCGTGCCCGGCGCCGTCGCCGGCATCCACCGGGACAACGTCGCCCGCCTCCGCCTGCGCTGGGTGCACGCCTTTCCCGGCAGCCAGCGGATGCGCTCCCAGCCCGCCCTCGCCGGCGGGGCGGTGATCGCCGGCAGCCACGCCGGGCGGGTGCGGGCCCTGGACCTGGAGACGGGCTGCCTGCGCTGGGAATTCCGCGCCGACGCCGAGGTGCGCACCGCGGTGGTGGTCTCGCCCTGGCCGGCCGGCGATGCGAGCGCTCGGCCCCTGGCCTACTTCGGCGACCTGCGGGCCAACGTCTACGCCGTGGACGCGGCCACTGGGCGGCTCGTCTGGAAGGCCAGGCTCGACGACCACCCGGCGGCGGTGATCACCGGCGCGCCCGCCTTACACCGAGGGGTGCTCTACGTCCCCGTGAGCTCTCTGGAGGAGGCGGCGGCCGCCGCCCCGGGTTACCCCTGCTGCACCTTCCGCGGCGCGGTGGCGGCCCTGGACGCCGCGAGCGGGCGGCTGCTGTGGCGCACCTTTCTCGTCCCCGAGCCGCGCCCTCGGCCGCCTCCCGGCCCCGCCTTCGGCCCGTCGGGGGTGGCGGTGTGGATGAGCCCCACCGTGGACGAAGCGCGGGGGCTCCTCTTCGTCGCCACCGGCGACAACTACTCAGACCCCGCCACCGAGCTCCCCGACGCCGTGGTGGCCCTGGATCTCAAAAGCGGCGCCATCCGCTGGCACCGCCAACTGCTCGCCGGCGACGCCTGGAACGTGGACTGCTTCGCCCGCCTCGCCGGCAACTGCCCCGAGGAGGCGGGGCCCGATCACGACTTCGGCGCCGGCTTGATCCTCGCACCCGCCCCCGGGGGGCGCGAACTCCTGTTCGCCGGCCAAAAGTCGGGGGGTCGTCTACGCCCTCGATCCAGCGGACGGCGCGCTCGTCTGGCAGACCCGGGTGGGCCGGGGCGGACCTGCCGGCGGCATCGTCTTCGGCATGGCGGCCAACGCCGAGCGGCTCTTCGTGCCGGTCTTCGACCTGCACCAGTTGCCCCACCTGCCCCATCCCCCGCGGCCGGGTTTGCACGCGCTCGACCTCGCCAGCGGCCGCCCCCTTTGGTACGCCCCCGCCCCCGATGCCTGCGGAGCGCGTCCGGGCTGCGCGCGCGGCAGTGCCGGCACCCCCACCGCCACCGAGACGCTGGTCTTCGCGCCGAGCGAGGACGGCCACCTGCGCGCCTACGACGCCGCGACCGGCGCGCTCCTCTGGGCGTTCGACACCGCCCGGGAATGGCCCGCGGTCAACGGCGTGCCCGGACGGGGCGGCGCCATCAGCGGCGGCGCCGCCCCCCTTCCCTGGCGGGGGCGGCTGATCGCCGTCTCCGGCTACGGCTTTGCCGGCCGCATGTCGGGCAACCTGCTCATGGTCTTCGCGGTGGAGGATCCCCCCGATCCCGCTGCCGGCAGTAGGCGCGCCAGCCCCCCAGCGCCGTGATCGCCCGAGCGCCGACCAGGGCGCGCGGCTCGCACGACGCCTGGGCTTCCGCGCGCTCGCCGCTCGCCGCTCGCCGCACGTTTGGGCAGGCACGTGTGCACTCGACAGAGGCTCGCCCCTGCCCCGCCTCCTTCTCTGTCCCTGGAGGGCGCCCGCTTATCTGCGCTCTCGCACCCCCCAATCCGCAGACCAGGGGTGGACGCCTCCGCAAGGAATCTCTCCCTCAGCCGCCCCAACGCCAGTCGCGGATCTCGGGGGGATCTTCGCCGTGCTCGAGGATGTAGCGGCGGTGCGCCACCAGGCGGCGGTGCATCGCCTGGCGCAGGTAGCCGGCGCGGTCGGCGAGGCGGGGCACCCGGTCGGCGACGTCCATCACCAGGTGGAAGCGATCCAGCTCGTTGCGCACCACCATGTCGAAGGGGGTGGTGGTGGTGCCCTCTTCCTTGTAACCGCGGACGTGGAGGTGGGGATGGCAGCGGCGCCGGTAGGTGAGCCGGTGGATGAGCCAGGGGTAGCCGTGGAAGGCGAAGATCACCGGCACGTCGACGCCGAACAGGGCGTCGAAGGCGCGCTCCGGAAGTCCGTGGGGGTGCTCCTCGCGGGGTTGGAGGGCCATCAGGTCCACCACGTTCACCACCCGCACCCTGAGGTCCGGGGCGAGCTCCCGCAGCAGTTCCACGGCCGCCAAGGTCTCGATGGTGGGGACGTCGCCGCAACAGGCCATGACCACGTCGGGGCGCTCCCCCTGGTCGCTGCTGGCCCACTCCCAGATGCCGACCCCGGCTTCCACGTGGGCCTCGGCGGCATCGGGATCGAGCCACTGGGGCTCGGGCTGTTTACCGGCGACGATCACGTTGACCAGGTGGCGGGAAGCCAGGCAGCGCGCGGCCACCGCCAACAGCGTGTTGGCGTCGGGGGGTAGATAGACGCGCACGATGTCCGCCTTCTTGTTGACCACGTGGTCGAGAAAACCCGGATCCTGGTGGGAAAAGCCGTTGTGGTCTTGGCGCCAGACGTGGGAGGTGAGCAGGATGTTGAGGGAGGCGATGGGGGCGCGCCAGGGCACCTCGCGACTCACCTTGAGCCACTTGGCGTGCTGGTTGAACATCGAGTCGACGATGTGGATGAACGCCTCGTAGCAGGAAAAAAAGCCGTGGCGGCCGGTGAGCAGGTAACCTTCGAGCCATCCCTCGCAGAGGTGTTCGGAGAGGATCTCCATCACCCGCCCCCGCGGTGAAAGGTGCTCGTCCCAGGGCAGGCGCGCCGCGAGCCAGGTGCGGTCGGTGATCTCGAAGACCGCCGAGAGGCGGTTGGAGTCGGTCTCGTCTGGGCCGAAGAGGCGGAAGTTGTCGGGATTGAGCCGAATCAGATCGCGCAGCCAGGCGCCGAGGCGGCGGGTGGCCTCGCCCGCGACGCGCCCGGGCTCCGGAACCGCTAGAGCATGCGCCCGCCAGTCGGGCAGCCGCAGCGGGCGCAGCAAAAACCCACCGTTGGCGTGGGGGTTCGCCCCCAGTCGCCGCTCCCCTTCGGGGGCGAGAGCCAGAATGTCAGCTAGAGGGCGGCCCTCGGCGTCGAACAGTTCCGCCGGCCGATAGCTGCGCAGCCATTCCTCGAGGAGCGCCAGGTGTTCGGGCGTGGTGGGGTCGGGAATGGGCACCTGGTGGCTGCGCCAAAAGTCCGCGACCCGGCGGCCGTCCACCGCGGCGGGACCGGTCCAGCCCTTGGGGGTGCGCAAGATGAGCAGGGGCCAGCGGGGCGACCGCTCTGCCCCCTCGCCGCGCGCCGCCTCGCGAATGGCTGCCAATTCGTCGAAACAGGCGTCCAGGGCCGCAGCCAGGGCGCGGTGGACCTCCTCCGGCTCGTCGCCGGCCACCAGCCGGGGCGCGTACCCCAGCCCCTCGAAATAGCGCAGCAGCTCCGCCTCGGGAATGCGGGCGAGCAGGGTGGGGTTGGCGATCTTGTAGCCGTTCAGGTGGAGCACCGGCAACACCGCGCCGTCGCGGGCGGGGTTCAGGAACCGGCCGCCCTGCCAGGAGGCGGCCAGGGGACCGGTCTCCGCCTCGCCGTCACCCACCACGCAGACGGCCACCAGGTCGGGGTTGTCCAACACCGCCCCCTGGGCGTGGGCGAGGCTGTAGCCGAGTTCACCGCCCTCGTGGATCGAGCCGGGCGTCTCCGGGCCGCAGTGGCTGGGAAAGCCGCCCGGTGCCGAGAAGGCGCGAAACAACCGGCCCATCCCCTCGCGGTCGCGGGAATACGCCGGATACCGTTCGCCGAGGGTTCCCTCGAGCCAGGTGTTGGCGAACAGGGCGGGGCCGCCGTGGCCGGGACCGGTGACGAACAGCACCGCCAGATCGCGCGCCCGAACGATCCGGTTGAGGTGGGCGTAGAGGAGATTGAGACCCGGACAGGTGCCCCAATGGCCGAGCCGCCGCGGCTTGATGTGGGCCGGCGACAGGGGCTCCTCGAGGAGCGGGTTGTCGCGCAGAAAAATCTGCCCCACGCATAGGTAATTGGCGGCCCGCCACCAGCGGTCGATCCATTCCAGTTCGCAGTCGCGCAGGTCACTCACAGTTCGCACCTCCTTTCGTTTTGCCGGCCGTCGCGGCGAGCAATCGGCTGGCGTGGCGAGCGATCACCCGCTCTTCGTCGGCGGGCAGGGCGAGCGCCGCCACGGGGCTGTCCGGGCGGGAAAGGCGCGCCTCCCCGCGGCGGTTGGCCGCCTCGTCGAAGTGGAGGCCCAACCAGGCGAGCCGCCGGCAGAGGCGGGCGCGCAGCTCGGGGAGGTGTTCGGCGAGCCCGCCGGTGAGCACCAGGGCGTCGACTCCCTCGAGCGCCGCGGCCAGAGAACCGACGGCGCGCGCCAGGTGGTGGACGAAATAGTCCACGGCGAAGTGCGCCTCGGGGCGGGACTCACCGAGCAGCGCCCCGAGGTCGCCGCTGCCGCCGACGAGGCCTCGCAGGCCGCTCTCCTCTTCGAGCATGCGGTCGATCTGCGCCGCCGACAACCCCTCCTCGCGCAGCCACCACAACAGGATGCCGGGATCCAGAGACCCCGGCCGGGTGGCCATGGGCACGCCATCGAGGGGCGTCAAGCCCATGGTGGTGGCCAGAGACCGCCGCCCCCGCAGGGCGGTGAGGCTCACTCCCCGGCCGAGATGGGCCACCACCACCCGGCCGTCGGCACTGCCTCCCAGGTAAAAGGGCAAGACCTCCACCACCGACTCCAGAGAGAGGCCGTGGAAGCCGTAGCGGCGCACCCCCCGCGCCGCGTAGCGACGGGGGATGGCGTAGAGCCGCTCCCGCTCGGGCAGGGTGCGGTGGAAGGCGGTGTCGAAACAGGCCACCTGGAGTGTGCCCGGGAGGGCGCGACGGGCGGCACGAATGACCGCCAGGGCGGGGGGCTGGTGGAGGGGCGCCAAGGGCGCCAGGGCGGCGAGAGCGGCGAGCACCCCTTCGTCCACCACCACCGGGTCGGCGAAGCGCTCGCCACCGTGGACCACCCGGTGGCCCACAGCGGCCGGCCGGGGCAGGCCATCCTGTTCCTCCACGAGCGCCAGCACGGCGGCGAGCGCCGCCTGGTGGTCGCCGCCCGCCAGCGGCCGCGACCCCTCCGCCTCCGCACCGCGCCACTCGAGGCACGGCCGACCGCTGCCCGCGAGCCCCCGGCACTGGCCGGCCAACAGCCGCCTCTCCGCAGCGTCGAAGAGGGCGAACTTGAGGCTGGAGGAACCGACGTTCAGCGCCAGGATCGCCACTCCTCAGGCCTCGCCGCAGGGGCGCTCGACCGCCGCGCCCGGTTGGAGCAAGAGGGACTCGCCCGCGTGGTGGACCACCAAGGCTTCCCCCTCGAGGAGGCGGTATTCGATGGACTCGGCAAAGAGGGTGACTGCCAGACGCCGGCCGCGGAAGGCGAGAGTAAAGCGGAGCCGGCGCCAGCCTTCCGGCAGGCGGGGGCGGAAGTGGAGCACGCCCCGGCGCACCCGCAGGCCGGCGAAGCCGTAGACGAGGGCCAGCCAGGTGCCGGCCAGGGAGGCGATGTGCAGCCCGTCGCGGACGTTGCCGCCGATGTCCCCCAAATCCATCACCGCGGCGTCGACGAAGTAGGCGTAGGCCAAATCCCGGTAGCCGAGCTCGGCGGCCATGATCGCCTGGATACAGCCGGACAGGGAGGAATCACCCGTGGTGAGGGGGTCGTAATAGTCGAAAATGGCCCGCTTCTCCTCTTCCGTGAAGGCCTCGCCCAGCAGAAAGGTGGCCAGCACCAGGTCGGCCTGCTTGATCACCTGGTGGCGGTAGATCACCAGGGGGTGGTAGTGGAGCAGGAGGGGGTAGTGATCGGGCGGGGTGTTGGCAAAATCCCAGGGCTTGCGCTCGAGGAAGTGGTCGTCCTGGAGGTGGACCCCGGTCTGGGCGTCGCGCGGGATGTACATCGCTTCGGCGGCCCGCCGCCACACCTCGAGCTCCTCCTCGGCGAACCCCGTGCGCCGCCGCACCCGCTCCCAGAGGTCGGGGCGCTCGCCGCGCAGCCGCTCCACCAGGGTCGCGGCGACGCGCAGGTTTTCCCGAGCCATCAGGTTGGTGTAGGCGTTGTTGTCGACCACCGCGTTGTACTCGTCGGGACCGGTGACGCCGTGGATACAGAAGCGCCCGCCCTTGCGCGGCGAGAAAAAACCGAGGTCCACCCACAGGCGCGCCGTCTCGATGGCGGTCTCCACCAGCGCGCCGCCGAGGAAGGGATCGGCGCCGGTGACCTCCACGTGGCGGCGGGCGGCGTAGACGATGTCGGCGTTGATGTGGTACTGGGCGGTGCTCGCCCAGTAGTTGCCCGAGGCCTCGCGGCCGTCGATGGTGCGCCAGGCAAAGAGCGCCCCCCGCTGCCCCACCTCCCGAGCGTGTTCGCGGGCGCGGTCCAGCTGGCGCAGCCGGAAGTCGAGCAGCGCCCGGGCGAGCCGCGGCCGGGTGTGGTCGAGGAAGGGCAGGACGTACATCTCCGCGTCCCAGAAGTAGTGGCCCTCGTAGCCGGAACCGGTCAACCCCTTGGCGGGGATGCCGTAGCCCTCCACCCGCGCCGACGCCTGGAAAATGTGGAACAGGTTGAAGCGCACCGCCTGCTGCAGCTCCAGATCCCCCTCCAACTCCACGTCGGCCGCCGCCCAGAAGGCGCCCGCCCGCGCTTCCTGGGCGGCGAGCAGGGGATCCAGGCCGCGCCGCAGGGCGCGGTCGAGGGTGCGGTTGGCGCGAAAGCGCAGCTCCCCCGGGTCGACGCCGGCGGCGTGGTGGTAGGCGACCCACTTCACCACCCGCAGGCGCTCCCCCTCGCCGAGGGCCGCGTGGACCACCACCCGCCCCCGCTCCGCGGAGGGCTCGGCAGGCTCGCAATCGAAGGCGCCGTCGCACTCCACCTGGTGGTCCATGGCGCAGGCCAAAACCAGTCCGCTTCGCCGCGTGCGGGCGTCGAACAGCAGCCGCAGATCGTGGGCCCGCTGGTCGAGCAGCTCGAGCACGGGGC
This sequence comes from Porticoccaceae bacterium, assembly GCA_026005035.1. GTDB lineage: Bacteria > Pseudomonadota > Gammaproteobacteria > Pseudomonadales > Porticoccaceae > BPKH01. The sequence goes on from BPKH01000001.1 coordinate 592,511, forward strand.
CATCGAGGCGCCGGCCGCGGCGCGGGTCGATCGCCTCCTGGAGGGAGCGGCTGGTGCCGTCGGGAGACACGTGGAGTTCCGAAGAGAGGGTGACGTTGGCGTGGCCCACCAGCATGCGCGTCTCGTGGACGAGGCACAGCAAGTGGCGATCCTCCAGGGAAGCGAAGCGCAGGGTGCGCACCTCGAGGCGCCGGCCATCGCGCAATTCCACCTCCAACCGCCGCTCCAGCCGGGCCCTGCGGAAGTCCAGCTGCCGCTCGTAGGCGACCACTTGGGGGTCGGGCAGGCGCAGCGGCTCATCGTCGACGTAGAGTTTGAGGAGCGTGGCGTCGGGCGCCGGCACCAAAGTCTGCCCTTCCCGCGGCAAGCCGTAAGCCTCCTCGGCGTGGTGGAACGGCCAGGTTTCGTGAAAGCCGTTGAGGAAGGTGGCCGGCTCGAAACGGGGGCTGCCCTCTTCGGGGGTGCCCCGCACGCCGAGATACCCGTTGCTCACCGCAAAGAGCGTTTCGGTCTGAGCAATCAGGTCGGGCTCGAAGTGGCGCTCCACCAGGCGCCAGGGATCCGCCGGAAAACTGTCGGCGGGCAGCAGGGTCCGCCGGCGATGGCTCACCGCGCCGCGACAGCCGCGCTCCGGCCGCAGGGCGCGCAGCGCCCGGTCGATCTCTCTCACGGCAGCAACTCCCTCAGATCGCGGATCACCCGATCGGCACCCGCCCCGCGCAGAGCGGTGCCGTCCCCTTCCCGGGCGACGCCCACCACCCACCCGAAGCCGCCCCGCCGTCCCGCCTCGATGCCGGCCAGGGCGTCTTCCACCACTACCGCCCGCGCCGGCACCGCGCCGAGCAGCCGCGCCGCCTCGAGGTAGGTGTCGGGTGCGGGCTTGCCCGCCAGGCGCCGCGCCTCGGCGTCGTTGCCGTCCACCACCACGTCCACCAGGGCGGCCAGGGCGCAGGCGGCGAGAACGGCGCGGGCGTGGCGGCTGGCCGACACCACGGCGATGGCGAAGCGGTGGCGGCGAAGACCCCGCAGGCAGGGGCGGGCGTCGGGGAAGGCCGCCACCCGGCCCGCCTCCAGGGCGCGCACCACACAGCGGTCCTTGCGCGCGGCGACGCCGTGGACGGTGTCGGCCTCGGGGGAATCCCCGGGCGCGCCCTCGGGCAAGGCGAGTCCCCGCCCGCGCAGAAAGGCGCGCACGCCATCGAGGCGCGGCCGACCGTCCAGGTATAGGCGGTAGTCGGCCTCGGCAAAGGGCGCGGCACCCGGAAAACGCCGCGACAAGAGCTCGTCGAGGACTTCCCGCCAGCAGCGGGCGTGGAGTCGCGCGGTGTCGGCGAGCACCCCGTCCAGATCGAACAGCACGGCGTCAAAGCGCGCCCGCTCGAGCGCCCCCTCAGCCATCGAGGATCCACTCGATGCCGTAGAGTCGGGCGAGCCGTTCCAGGTGGGGATCGAGGCCCCGCACCGCGAACTGCGCGCCGCGCGCCGCCAGCGCCCGCGCGAGCTCGACGAGGAGAGCGAGGGCGGCGGAGTCGGCTCCCTCCAGGCCGCTGCAGTCGATCTCCAGCGCCGCCGGCGGGTCGACCAGGAGTTCGGGGAGGCGCGCAAACAGGTCCGGCGCGCTGTGCACCGTCACCGCCCCCTCCATCACCAGGCGGTCGCCCTCGCGGCGCAACGCCGCCGGCCGCTCACCCTTCCCGGCCACCGAGGAGCGCCCCGCTCTCGATGCGGCGGATCAGCCCTTCGACGCCGTTTTTGGCGATCTCCGCGTCGAAGGTGCCGCGGTAGGTGATCACCATGCTCACCCCGTCGATCAACAGATCGATGACCTTCCACCCGGCGCCGCGGTTTTCCATCCGCAGGATCACCGACACCGGCGTGCCGGTGTCGGTGACCGTTGCCAGGCGCACCTCGGCCGCCCGCTCGCTGCGGCGGCGCTCGTCCACCACCTGGAGGGGGTGGTTGCGGTACTCGAACAGGGCGCGGGCGTAGGTACGCACCAAGAGGTCCACCATTCCGTCCCGGATTCGTGCCCGCTGGGCGGGCGTCACCTCGGGCAAGTGGCGTCCCAAAGCCAAAGCGGTCATCCGGTCGAGATCGAAATGGGGCACCACCCGGGCCTTGACCATCGCCTCGAGGGCCGCTTCGTCCGCTTCGTAGCGAGCAGCGTTGGCGTTCATCTCCGCCACCACCTCGGTGATGGTGGTGCGCACCAGCGCCAGGGGGCTGTCCTCCCCCCGCGCCGGCAGCAGCAGCAAGAGGGCGAGGGCTGCCACCGCCCAGCCGCGCTCAGCGCGCCCCATCGCCGCCTCCGCCGCGGCCGAGCAGGAATTCGCCCACCAAGTTCTCCAGCACCAGCGCCGAAGAGGTCAGCCAGACACGGTCGCCGTCCTGCCAGGTCTCGGTGTCGGCCCCGGGTTGAATCCCCACGTACTGCTCTCCCAAGAGCCCGGAGGTGAGGATGCTGAGGGAGGAGTCGGCCGGAAAGCGGTAGCGGCCGTCGATCTCCAGCCGCACCACCGCCTTGTGGATCTGGGGATCGTAGCCGATGGCCGCCACCCGCCCCACGGTCACCCCCGCGCTCTTGACCGGCGCGCGGACCTTGAGGCCGCCGATGTTGCTGAACTCCGCTTCCACCTGGTAGCGCTCGCCCCCCCGCCAGCCCAGGTGGGTGAGATCGGCCACCTCCAGGGCCAGGAAGACCAGGGCGGCGATCCCCGCGGCGACGAACAGGCCCACCCAGAAATCCAAGAGTTGTCGTCTCATCCCATCCCCTCGAAGCCCCGGAACATGAATGCGGTGAGCACGAAGTCGAGGCCGAGCACGACGAGCGCCGAGCGCACCACGGTGCGGGTGGTGGCCCGCGACACTCCCTCGGCGGTGGGCTCGGCGTGGAAGCCCTGGTGGACGGCGATGAACAGGATGGCCACCCCGAACCAGAGACTCTTGATCAGGCCGTTGACCACGTCCAGGCGGAAATCCACCGCTGCGCGCATCTGCGACCAGAAGGTGCCGTCGTCCACGCCGAGGAGCGGCACCGCCACCAGCCAGCCGCCGAAGATCCCCACCACGTCGAAGATGGCGGTGAGCAGGGGGACGGCGAGCACCCCCGCCCAGAAGCGCGGCGCCACTACCCGGGCCACCGGCGGGACGGCCATCATCTCCATGGCGGAGAGCTGTTCGGTGGCCTTCATCAGGCCGATTTCGGCGGTGACCGCGGAGCCCGCCCGGCTGGAGATGAGCAGCGCCGACAGCACCGGCCCCAGTTCGCGCACCAGGGCGAGGGCCACCACCATCCCGACGATGTCCTCCGAGCCGAAGCGCACCAGGGTGTCGTACATCTGCAGGCCCAACACCATGCCGACGAACAGGGCCGACACCAGGATGATGGCCAGGGAGAGCACGCCGATGAAGTAGAGCTCGCGGACCACCAGGCGGGGCCGGCGCAGACAGCTCGTCGAGGCGGCGAGCACCGAGAGGAAAAAGCGCGTGGCCGCCCCGAGCCCCACGGCGGCGTCCACTACCGGCGCGCCCAGTCGCCCCACCAGCCCGACGACGCGCTCAAGCGTAGTCATGATCGAGCATCTCCTGCCAGGGGGGCGCCGGGTAGTGGAAGGGCACAGGCCCGTCGGGCCGGCCGTCCACGAACTGGCGCACGTAGGGGTCGCGGGAGGCGTGCACCGCCGCCACGTCGCCGCTGAAGATCACCCGCCCCTCCGACATCAGGTAGACGTAGTCCACCACCTTGAGGGATTCCTGGACGTCGTGGGTCACCACCACCGAGGTGGCGCCCAGGGCGTCATTGAGGGTGCGGATGAGCCGGCCGATCACCGCCAGGGAGATGGGATCGAGACCCGCGAAGGGCTCGTCGTAGAGGATCAGCATGGGGTCCAGGGCGATGGCTCGGGCAAGCGCCACCCGGCGGGCCATGCCCCCCGACAGTTCGGCGGGGCGCAGGTGCCAGGCGCCCCGCAGACCCACGGCGTGGAGCTTCATCAACACCAGGTCGCGGATCAAGGGCTCGGGCAAGTCGGTGTGCTCGCGCATCTGGAAGGCGACGTTTTCGTACACCGTCAGGTCGGTGAACAGCGCGCCCATTTGAAACAGCATTCCCATCCGCCGGCGCAGGCGGTAGAGCGCCTCTTCGCCGAGGGAGGGCACCGACAAGCCGTCCACCAGGACATCGCCGCGCTGGGGCTTGAGTTGGCCGCCGATGAGGCGCAGCAAGGTGGTCTTGCCACAGCCGCTCAGGCCCATGATGGCCACCACCTTGCCCCGCGGAATCGCCATGTCCACGTCGAACAGGACGGGCCGCTCCTCGTAGGCGAAGGTGACGCCGCGCACTACCACCAGATCGTCGGCCATGGACTCCCCATACTCCGAGGCCCGCCCAGCATAGCCGAGCGGCCCGCACGCTCCAACCGCTAGCCGCCGCGCCGCGCGAAGCGCTCGCGGTTTTCCTCCCGCTTGGCGGCGCTCTTGCGCAGGAGCACGTAGGTGGCCCCGTAGCCGCCGTGGTGGCGCTGGGCGCTGTGGAAGGCGAGCACCTCGTCGAGCTGCCGCAGCCAGTGGTTGACGCAGCTCTTGAGAAAGGCCGGCGGCTTGCGGCCTTCCCCGCGGCCGTGGGAGATCAGGGCAAGCCGCACGTCCTGGGCCAGGCAGTCGCGGACGAAGGCGAAAACCGCTATGCGCGCCTCTTCTCCGGTCAGACCGTGGAGATCGAGGCGCGACTGGATGGGATAGCGGCCGAGCCGCAGGTTGCGGAAGACCCCATGCTGCACGCCGCTCTTGCGGAAGGAGAGCTCGTCCCAGGGGCCCACCGGCACCACCCGCTCCGGGGGGTCCAGGGGGTTGCGGTCGGCGGTCGCCGCCTCGCCGGCGGCGGCGAGGCGGCGGTGGTGGAGCCCCGGATCCTCGCGGCGGGATCCCTCCTGGGGGCGCGCCCCCGCCTTGCGCAGGGGCTCCACCGGTCCCACGGCGGTGCGGAACAGTTCCCGCTCATCCCGATCCATGGTTCCCCTCCTCTGCGAGCCGCAGGTGGTCCAGGTCGAGGCGCAGGGGCTCTACCGTCCGCCGCTCCTCGGGGGCGAGCAATTCGCCCCCCGCCGGGGCCAGGTCGAGGCGGGGCGGCGGTGCGGGCGGTGGCGGCGGAGCGCGCTCCTCGGGCCTGAGGACGTCGGCACCGGGCGGCAACACCTCCCAGCCGTAGTCGCGGGCCCTCGGCGGGGCGGAGTCGCCCTCCTCGGCGACCACCTCCACCCGCAGTCCTGCCCGCTCCAACAGGGTGCGCCACCGCTCCGCCTGGGCCGCATCGAGCCCGCGCTTGAGCACCACCGCGCGCCCGCTGAACAGGCGGGCAAGGCCCGCGTCGTCGAGGTGGAAGAGCGCTCGCAGGCGCTCCCGGGCCTCGCCCAGGCGCACCCCGGTCGCCAGGTCGCCGCGAAACAGGATGCGGTAGGCCACGTCCCCCCCTTCAGTCGAGCAGTACTGCCGCCCACACCAGGAGCACGGCGAGCATGCTCAGAAACACCGCCGCCGACCCCTGGTCCTTGGCCCGAGCGGCCAGTTCCGAGGGCTCGCCCCCCTGGCGATCCACCACCGCTTCCAGCGCCGAGTTGATGAGTTCCACGACCAGCACCAACAGAACCACGCCGCCCAGCAGCGCTCGCTCGGCGCCGCTACGGCCGAGCAGGAAGGCGAGCGGCAACAGCAGGGCGGCCAGGGCCACCTCCACCCGGAACGCCTCCTCGTGGCGCAGACAGGCGCCGAGGCCGCGCAGCGAGTAGCGAGTCGCGCACCAGAGGCGGCGGCGCAACAGGCTCACGATCCCTCCCCCCCGTTCAGGCTGTGATCCATTTCCAGGGCCGGCATGCGGTCGAGGCGCCGCCCCACCGGCCGGGCGGGCACCCCGGCGACGGTGGTGTAGGGGGGCACCGAGTCGAGCACCAGGCTGCCCGCGCCGATCTTGGCCCCCTCCCCCACGGTGATGTTGCCGAGCAGGATCGCCCCGGTGGAGATCAACACGCCGCGGCCGATCTTGGGGTGGCGATCGCCCCGCTCGTGGCCCGTCCCGCCGAGGGTGACGCCGTGGAGCATGGAGACGTCCTCCCCCACCACCGCCGTCTCGCCGATCACCACGCCGGTGGCGTGGTCGATCATCAGGCCGCCGCCGATGCGAGCGGCCGGGTGGATGTCCACCGCGAAGCATTCCGAAATCCGGCTCTGGAGGTAGAAGGCGAGCCCCCGCCGCCCCTGGCGCCACAACCAGTGGGCCACCCGATGGGCCTCGAGGGCGTGAAAGCCCTTGAAGTGGAGCAGGGGCATGGAGCGGCGGTCGCAGGCCGGATCGCGCTGGTAGTGGGCGAGCAGGTCGCGCCGCATGCACGCCGCGATCTGGGGATCGGCGGCGAACGCCTCTTCGATCACCCGGTGGAGGCTGAGCGCCGGGACCACTTCGTTGCCGAGCAGCCCGGCGAGGATCCAGGCGAGGGCCGATTCCAGGGACGGGTGCGCGAGGACGGCGGCGTGCAGGTAGCTGGCGAGCGCCGGCTCGCGGCTCGCGGCCTCCTCCACCTCGGCGCGGATCTCCTGCCAGAGGGCGTCGTTCATGGGGTTCTCCGCGGGCGGCGCCACGGCCATTCTACACCCGGGTCGCCGCCAGGCCGAAGCCGAGGTAGCGAGCGCAGACCTCGGCGAGCGCCTCGGCAATCTCCTCGGCCAAGGCGACCCGGCGACGCCGGAGGAGGGCGAGCCAACGGTGCGCGTCGAAGGCGGCGGCGCACTCCTCGGCCGCGGGGCGGTAGCTCAGGTGCCAGGGCTCGATCCCCACCCCGCCCCGGTCCTCGGCGTAGGGACGGTAGAAACCCAGGGACTCGGCCACCCCCGAGTCGAGCCAGGCGGCGAGTCGCCCGCAGGGGCCACCGGGGGCGTACTCCTCGGGGGTGAGCGCGGGGCGGAATCCCGGCCCCGCAGCGCGATCCCAGAGGTCGAGATCGGTCCCCCAGTGGTGCCGGGAGGCGCCGGGGGGTGCCGACCAGCGCAGCAGGGCGAACAGCCGCTCGCGGGGGGCGAGGGCCAGCGGATCGAGGGACGCTCTGCCCTCCCGGTCGAGCACCGGGCGCCGGCCCGCCGCCTTCTCTTCCCAGATCACCCGCTGGCGCTCGAAGTCGCGGTGGGCGCTGGCCACCGCGAGCTGGATCCCCTCGCGGGCCGCAGCCGCCGCCAGGGCCCGGAAGGGCCCCACCGCCGCCCGGTGCAGGCGCACGCCCGCGGCGATCTCGATGAGCGGGCCGCCGGGGAGTCCGTAGAGCCATTGCCGCGGGTCCGCCACCTCGCCCTCCTTGCCACCCCCACCCACAGCGGCCATCATGGCACCATCCGCCCCTCCTTGCGAAGACGCCATGGCCGAAGGGAGTCAATCGGGCCCTGCCCGGGCGGTGACCGCCTCCCAAGTGCTGCGCACCGCCGAGGATCTGCGCCACCTGCGGCCCAGCTCGCCCCCCTTGACCGAGGCCGAGCTCGGCGCCCGCCTGGTGGCGGCGGGGCTTCTGGACCGCAGCGCCCTGCGGGAGATTCTGCGGGAAAAGCACCGCACGGGGCGGCCCTTTCTAGAGACCATGGCGCGCCTCGGCCACCTGGACGAAGCCACCAAGCCGGCGGTGCTGGCGCTGCGCCTCGGCATCCCCCTGGTACACATCGCCGAGTTCGAAGCGGACCCGGAGGCCCTCGCCCTCCTGCCCCAGGAGCTTCTCGCCCGCTACGAGGCCTTTCCCCTCGGCGTGGTGGACGGCGTGCTGGTCATCGCCGTGCCCGACCCCACCCACGGGGAGACGCTGCAGGCGCTCAGTTTCGCCTCGCCCCTGCCCATCGAGGTCGCCATGGCGCCGCGGGAAGAGATCCGCGCCCTCCTCACCCGCCACCTGCTCACCACCGCCCAAAACGCCATCCTCGCCGAGCTGGACCGCGAGGAGGGAAACGAGCCCGCGGACAGCGAAGGAGATTCCCGTGCGCTCCACCAGTCCGCCGCCCGCAAACCGGTGGTGCGGTTCGTGGACGCCCTGTTGCGCAAGGCGATCGCCGCGAGCGCCTCCGACCTCCATCTGCGCCCCACCGAGGAGGGCGGCGAGATCCACTTCCGCATCGACGGCAAACTGGTCTTCGAGCGCGCCCTGCCCCGCCGCCACTTCCTGCCCGTGGTGTACCGGCTGAAGATCCTCTCCGACATGGACGTCGCCGAGCGGCGCCTGCCCCAGGACGGCCACTTCTCCCTCCACGAGGAGGGGAGGCGGATCGACTTTCGAGTCTCGGCGATCCCCACGGTCGCCGGCGAGTCGCTGGCGATCCGGGTCCTGGACAAGGCGCACGCCCTGCTCGGCCTGGACGAGCTCGGCCTGCCTGCGGCCGAGATCGCCCGCCTGCGGCGGCTCCTGGCGCGCACCCACGGGATCTTTCTGGTCACCGGACCCACTGGCTCGGGCAAGTCCACCACTCTCTACGCCATCGTCGCCGAACGGCGGCGCGCCAACCCCCACCTGATCACCGTGGAAGACCCCGTCGAGTACCGCCTCGAAGGCGTCGAGCAGATCCAGGTCAACCCCCGCATCGGCTTCGACTTCGCCGAGGCGCTGCGCCACATTCTGCGCCACGACCCCGACGAGATCCTGGTGGGCGAGATGCGCGACGTCGAGACCGCCCAGATCGCCGTGCGCGCGGCCCTCACCGGCCACTTCGTGCTCTCCACCCTGCACACCAACGACGCGGCGGGCACCCTGGCCCGCCTGTTGGACATGGGCATCGAACCCTACCTGATCAACTCCACCCTGGTGGGGGTGCTCGCCCAACGGCTGGTGCGCCGGATCTGCACGGCCTGTGCCGCGCCCGATCCGGACGAGGCCCGCCTGCGGGAATACTTCGCCCTGCCGGCGGACTTTCCGGCCCGCCTCGGCCGGGGCTGTGCCCGCTGCCACCACACCGGCTACCGGGGGCGGATCATGGTGGGGGAGCTCCTCGAGGTGACCGCACCCCTCAGGGCGCTCATCGCCCGCCGCGCCGAGGCCGACGAGCTGCGCCGCCAGGCGCGCGCCGACGGCATGGTGCCCCTCGCCGCCAACGCCCTGGAAGTGGCCCGCGCCGGCATCACCTCCCTGGAGGAGGTCTTCAAGGTGCGCCTGGAGTGACACCGGGCGGCCAGGCCCTGCCATTCCACCGCCACGAAACCCGCTATACTCTGCCGCGAGAGCCGTTTCGGCCGAGTGTTTACGCTGCCAACACCATTGATGCGGAGGTTCGCCGTGTTGAGACTTCTGCTGTTCCTCGCCACCAACGTCGCGGTGCTCGCCCTCTTCGCCCTGGTGATCCAGGCGCTGGGCCTCGAGGAATGGCTGGCGAGCCGGGGGGTCTACACCGACACCACCGCCCTGCTCGTCTTCTGCGCCCTCTTCGGCTTCGCCGGCGCCTTCGTCTCCCTGTTGCTCTCCAAGTTCATGGCCAAGATGGCCACCGGCACCCGGGTGATCGACCGGCCGCGCACCCCCGAAGAGCGCTGGCTGGTGGAGACGGTGGCCGATCTCGCCCGCCAGGCGGGAATCGGCATGCCGGAGGTGGGCATTTTCCCGGCCCGCCAAGCCAACGCCTTCGCCACCGGCTGGAACCGCAACCACGCCCTGGTGGCGGTCAGCGAAGGACTCCTCGAGCGCTACGACCGGGAAGAGGTGCGGGCGGTGCTCGCCCACGAGATCGGGCACGTGGCCAACGGCGACATGGTGACGCTCACCCTGCTGCAGGGGGTGCTCAACACCTTCGTCATGTTCCTCGCCCGCATCCTGGGCGGCATCATCGACCGAGCCGTGTTCCGCAACGAACAGGGCCACGGACTGGGCTACTTCCTGGTGGTGATGGTGCTCCAGGTGCTGTTCGGAATTCTCGCCTCCCTGGTCGTCCTGTGGTTTTCCCGCTGGCGCGAATTCCGCGCCGACGCCGCCGGCGCGCGGCTCGCGGGGCGCAACGCCATGATCCGCGCCCTCGAGCACCTCAAGGCGGAAACCGAAGCCCACGTCCCCGGGGAGCTGCCCGAAACCCTCACCGCCTTCGGCATCAGCCCCGGCTGGAAAGAGGGAGTGAGCCGGCTGTTCATGACCCACCCGCCACTGGAGGCCCGGATCCAGGCGCTGCGCCGCGCGAGTTGATCGGCGGATAACTCAGCCCCGCTGCCCGCGCCACCCGTTCTCCCCAGGCCCGCAGCTCCGCCAACAGGGCGGCCTCGCGGGCATCTGCCCCTGCACTCAGGGCGGCGAGGCGCGCGGCGAAGTCGGCGAGCGCGAGCCGCCCGTCCTCGCCCTCCGCCAGCCAGCGGCGGCACAGCGCTCTGAACCGCTCCGCCTCGCCGGCGGAGAGGGTCTCGGGATGGTGGCGCGCCCGGCGGCGAAAGAGCAGCTCCCGATAGCGCCGATCGCAGAAACGCCCCTCCAGTTCGCGGAGATCCTGCGGTGCGGCGGCGCGCACCGCCGCAAGGAGCGCTCGATCGGACTCCGGCGGAAAGCCGTCGTAGAGGGCTCGCTCCACGTCCCGCTCCCTTCCTTCGAAGGAAGGGAATCCGTACACCGCCGCCAGCTTGTCGCCCAGGTCCCGATCTCGCAAGAGACGCCAGTGGCGCTCGCAGCGCTCCAGATCGATGCCCAGGGCGCGGGCGGCGGCCTCGTCCAGAATGCGCGGCGTGACCACCACCGGGCAGCGGTTGAGATGGACCTCCTTCAGGGCGGGGCGCTCCTCGGCGGCCTCGCCGGCAGGGGCAAAGAGCCGCTCCCGCAGGGACGCCGCGTCGAGCTCAAGCAGGGGGCGGGGATCGCGATCCAGGTTGAAGCAGATCACCGAGTTGCGGTTCTGGGGATGCCAGGCGAGGGGAATCATCAAGGCGGCGTGGCGGTTCCGGCGAGGCAAGCGACCCGAGACGTGGAAGAAGGGCTTGCGGGTGGCCGGGTCCACCAGGGGCGCCACCCGCTGCTTGAGGCGGTGGTCGTAGACGTAGCGGTACAGGCCGGGCAGGCGCTGGCGAATGAGACGGGCCAGGGCGAGGGTGGCGCGCACGTCGGCCAGGGCGTCGTGGGCAGCGCCGTGCTCGATGCCGTTGGCCGCGGTGAGGTCTTCGAGGCGCAAGCTCACGCCCCCCTCTTCGTCCTCTTCCGGCCAGCGCAAGGCGGTCGGGCGGAGGGCGCGCACCAGCCGCACCATGTCGATGATGTCCCACCGGGAATTGCCGTCACGCCACTCCCGTTCGTAGGGATCGAAGAAATTTCGGTAGAGCAGGTGGCGGGTCACCTCGTCGTCGAAGCGCAGGCTGTTGTAGCCGGCGCCGCAGGTGCCGGGCACTGACAAGGCCTCGTGGACCGCCGCGGCGAAGGCCGGTTCCGGCAGGCCGAGGCGCTCCGCGCGCTGGGGCGAGATGCCGGTGACCAGACAGGCCTCGGGGTGGGGAAGCCAGTCCAAGGTGGGGCGGCAGTAGAGGCAGAGGGGCTCGCCCACCTCCGCCAGGTCTTCGTCGGTGCGCACGGCGGCGAACTGGAACGGCCGATCCACCGCCGGATCGGTACCGCCCGTCTCATAGTCGTGCCAGAGGATGGTGCCCACGGACGAGGAGGGGGGAAAAAGGACGGCGCCCGAAGGCGCCGTCCCTGCGGGCCTTGCGGGTTCAGTCTTGGACCACCTCCTCGAAGGTGATCCGGCCCACCACCCGGCGGTTCTGGGCGCGACCCTCGGGGGTGGCGTTGTCCGCCACCGGACGGCTCTCCCCATAGGCCTCCGTCTCGATCCGCGCCGGATCGATCCCGTAGTCGGACACCAGCTTGGCCTTCACCGCCTCCACGCGCCGCCGCGACAGATCCAGGTTGTACGCCTCGGTACCGATGGCGTCGGTGTGGCCCTCCAGCACCAGCACGATGTCCGGATGGCGCTTCATCGCCTCCGCCACCGCAGCCAGCTCGTCGCCGTAGATCGCCTTCACCTCCGCCTTGTCGAAGTCGAACAGCACCCGCAGCTCCACCGTGATGGTCCGCGTCTCGGGCGGCTGCGGCGCAGGCTTCGGCGGCGGCGCCGCCTCCACCACCGGCGCCGGCTCCGCACCCCGCTCGAAGTAGTAGTTGAGACCCAGATTGAAGCCGAGGTCGGAGTAGGAGTTGTCGCCGCCGAAGGCGAACAGTTTGGCGCCGGCGCGAAACTCCCACTGGTCCTCCCAGGTGCGCGAGATCCCGATGCCGAAGCCCAGCTGTTCGGTGGTCTTGTCGTCGTCGTCGAGATCGGCCCCGTCGGCGAAGTCGAACTGGGAGAAGCTCACGTCGACGAAGGGCGCCCAGCCGTCCCGGCGGGCAAAGTAGTAGTACGTGGCGAACCGCCAGGCGTCCATGTCGGCTTCGCCGGCGTCCCACTCGTAGCCGAGCTCCAGCGCCACCGGGCTGTCCGGCAACCGGTAGCCGAGCACCGCGCCGACGTTGTTGGAGCCGTCGTCGGCATGGCCGGCGAAGCGATCGCTGTCGAGTTGATAGCGAGTCGCGGAACCGCCCAGGTAGACGCCCTGGAATTCCTGTGCCGTGGCGGTGGTCGCGCCTGCGCCGGCGAGGGCCGCCGCGGCGCCGAGGGTAACGAGGGCGATTCGGTTCTTCATGGTGTCTCTCCTCTCTTGGCATCGAGCCCGTAGCCGGGCCGTCCGTTCATTATCGCCGAGGGCACCCGGGATGCGGGGCGAATCCTGTCGAGTGGGTCACAAAAACGGAACCCGCTCAGTCCTCCACCACCTCCTCGAAGGTGATCCGGCCCACCACCCGGCGGTTTCTGGGCGCGACCCTTCGGGGGTGGCGTTGTCCGCCACCGGACGGCTCTCCCCATAGGCCTCCGTCTCGATCCGCGCCGGATCGATCCCGTAGTCGGACACCAGCTTGGCCTTCACCGCCTCCACGCGCCGCCGCGACAGATCCAGGTTGTACGCCTCGGTACCGATGGCGTCGGTGTGGCCCCTCCAGCACCAGCACGATGTCCGGATGGCGCTTCATCGCCTCCGCCACCGCAGCCAGCTCGTCGCCGTAGATCGCCTTCACCTCCGCCTTGTCGGAAGTCGAACAGCACCCGCAGCTCCACCGTGATGGTCCGCGTCTCGGGCGGCTGCGGCGCAGGCTTCGGCGGCGGCGCCGCCTCCACCACCGGCGCCGGCTCCGCACCCCGCTCGAAGTAGTAGTTGAGACCCAGATTGAAGCCGAGGTCGGTGGCCCGATCGCCGTGGCCGAATTCCTGGAGAAAGCGTCCCTCCAGGCGAACCTCCCAGCGGCCTTCGCCGATCCTGTGGGCCAGGCCCAACCCCGCGCTGAGCTGGTGGGTGGTGTCGTCGCCGTCGGCCAGCTGCCCCTCGTCGTCGAAGGCGAGGCCGGTGTAGCCGAGGAGCAGATAGGGCGCGGTCTTGGCCGCCCGCGGCCCGAAGAAATAGAGCCCTTCCAGGCGCCAGGCGTCCACCTCGTCGCCGAAGCCATAGTGGCCCTCGAGGGCGAACGGCCCGGCGGAGCGCCACCCCAGGGTCAGGCCTGCCGTGGCGGCGTCGTCGTCCTGCTGGGGCAGGAAGCGGTCCTCGTCGAACAACCAGGCGGAAGCGGCCGCGCCCAGGTAGGGCCCGGCGGGCGGCTCGAAGGCGATGCTCGACACGCTCGCCACCGCGCAGGCGGCGGCCAGGGCGATCTTGCGCGTCATGCTCTTCCCCTCTCGTCGTCCTTGGTCTGTTGGCGCCGCGACTCCGGCGCCCTTCAGCCTAGCCCGCTTTGGGAGCGGTTTCCAGCCGCTCGGCGATCCGCGCGCGCCACAGGCGCGGCCCCGACTCGTGCACCGATTCGCCCCGGGCGTCCACCGCCACGGTGACCGGCATGTCCTTGATTTCGAATTCGTAGATCGCCTCCATTCCCAACTCGGGAAAGGCCACCACCCGCGCCGCGGTGATCGCCTTGGAGACCAGGTAGGCGGCACCGCCCACCGCCATCAGGTAGACGGCGCCGAAGTCGCGGATTGCGGCCACCGCCTCGGGACCCCGCTCCGCTTTGCCCACCATGCCGAGCAGCCCGGTCTTTTCCAGCATGGTGCGGGTGAACTTGTCCATCCGGGTGGCGGTGGTGGGGCCCGCCGGTCCCACCACCTCGTCCCGCACCGGATCCACCGGGCCCACGTAGTAGATGAAGCGATTGGTGAAATCCACCGGCAACGGCTCGCCGCGGGCGATCATGTCCACCAGTTTTTTGTGGGCGGCGTCGCGACCGGTGAGCATCCGTCCCGAGAGCAGGAGTGTCTCCCCCGGACGCCAGCTGGCCACTTCTTCGCGCGTGACCCGGTCGAGGTCCACCCGCCGCGCGCTCTCCCCCGGCCGCCAGGCGATCTCCGGCCAGGCCTCCAGGGGCGGCGGCTCGAGGCGGGCGGGGCCGCTTCCGTCGAGGACGAAGTGGACGTGGCGGGTGGCGGCGCAGTTGGGGATCACCGCCACCGGCTTGTTGGCGGCGTGGGTCGGCAGATCGCGCACCTTGACGTCGAGCACCGTGGTCAGCCCGCCGAGCCCTTGGGCGCCGATGCCCAGGGCGTTGACCTTCTCGTAGAGCTCGAGGCGCAGCTCCTCGGCGCGATTGCGCGGGCCCCGGGCGCGCAGCTCGTGGATGTCGATGGGCTCGAGCAGGGCCTCTTTGGCCAGCTGCATGGCCTTGTCGGCGGTGCCGCCGATGCCGACGCCCAGGATCCCCGGGGGACACCAACCGGCGCCCATCTTCGGCACCTGCTCCAGCACCCAGTCCACCACGGAGTCGGAGGGGTTGAGCATGGCGAAGCGGCTCTTGGCCTCGGAACCGCCCCCCTTGGCGGCGACGTGGACCACCACTTTGTCCCCCGGCACCAGCTTGCAGGTGACCATGGCGGGCGTATTGTCGCCGGTGTTGCGGCGCGCCCCGTCGGGATCGGCGAGCACCGAGGCGCGCAGCACGTTGTCGGGGTGGGTGTAGGCGCGGCGCACCCCCTCGTCGATCATCTCCTGGAGGCCGAGCCGGGCGTCCCAGCGCACCTCCATGCCCACCTCGAGGAAGACGCTGACGATGCCGGTGTCCTGGCAGATCGGCCGATGGCCGAGGGCGCACATCCGCGAGTTGACCAAAATCTGGGCGAGGGCGTCCTTGGCGGCGGGGGACTCCTCCCGCTGCCACGCCTCGTGGACCGCGCGGATGAAATCGACGGGGTGGTAGTAGGAAATGTATTGCAGGGCGTCGGCGACACTCTGGATCAGATCTTCCTGGCGGATGACGGTCATCTCTGCCTCGCCTGGTCGATGGGGGGGCGATTGTAGCGGATCCCGCCCCCGCCCAGGAGGGGCTCGCCCGGCGGGTGTGCCCTCCCCTCAGGGGGACTGTCCCAGCCGCTGCTCGATCCGATAGAGCTGCTGGTTGACCTGGCGGCGGTAGGTGTCCAAGGCGCGCAGCGCCTCGTCGTGCTCGGCCACCCGCGCGGTCAACTCCTGGAGGCGCCGCTCCAGGGTGCCGAGCCGCGCGACCCGCCCCTCGAGCTCCTCGACCCGGGCGGCCAGGGCGAGGCTCGAAGCGGAGAGGTTGTCCGCCGAAGCGGCGAGGGCCTCCACCCGTTCGCGCAGCTCGGCGAGTGTTCGGGCGTCCTTCTGGCGCGCGGCGAGGGCCTTTTCCGCCGCCGCCTGGGCGGCGCGCGCCTGGCCCTGCACTTCCGCCACCGCCTTTTCGTTCGCGGCAATCGCCTTGCGGTTGCGGTCGTAGGAGACGCCCCAGAGCTTTTTGATCTCCGACCAATGCTTGGCGAGCGCCTCCTCGTGCTCCCGCAGCTTGACCGACAGCGCCGTGCCGGACTGGCTCAGGGACTCATCGGTGGAGCGGATCTGCCGCTCCAACTCGGCGAAGCGCGCATCGAGCTCCGCCAGCGCCGCCTGCTGCCGCCACAGGAGCACGAGACAGGCCAGGACCACACCCCCCAGGAGGAGAAGGGGGGCGAACCCCGCGGCCCTGCCGCCGCCCGACCCCTTGCCGCCGCCCCGCCCTCGGGGCGGCGGAGGAGGCGGCAGATCGTCGTCGCGGGTCGCCCGCAAGGGGCCGCCGAAAGGCTTGCCGGAATCGGACATGGCCGGACGATTCTCCCAACATTGGGCGCCATTATCGCCCAAAAGCAAGGCCCGCGGGGGGACCCGCGGGCCTTGCCGCCCCTGTCGACCAAGGTCAAGACAGTCCCGTCAAGACCGCCACCAACACCACGGTGAGAACGATGCTCGAGGTAATCACACCTTTGACGGTCTCCAACGGCCCCTGCTTGCCCACCAGAGCGTTGAGCTCGAGGAGGGCGATGAGGATCAGGGCGACCCACAGCCCCGTCCCCCCCACCGGCGTGCCGTAGCCATTGCCGATGGGCGCATGGGGACCGGCGAGCATGTAGAAGGCCATCGGCCCCGAGAAGAGCACGTTGGTTCGGGAGGCGAGGAGCGCCTTGGCGGCGGCCTGGGCGGCGTCGCCTCCTTCCTTGAGGCCGAGGGCCACCTGCTGGTTGGGCCAGATCACCAGCCAGACGTTGAGGAACATGAGGGTGCCCAGGGTGGCGCCGACGAGGATCGAATTGTTGAGCAGGTGCTGGTGATAGAGCCCCCACAGGAGCACCACCCCGGTCAGGAAGGTGAACATCGCCCCCCAACGGAACCACCACAGCGCCCGCGGCGCCAATTTTTTCTTGGCGTCGGCCACCGCCTCGGGACTGCCCTCCTTGAAATAGGCGCCCTGGACGAAGTTGAAGTAGTAGAGCATGCCGATCCAGGTGATCCCGAAGAGCAGGTGCCCCCAGCGGAACAGGAAATTGAGAAAATTCATCGAAAAGAAGTCGCTCATCGCATCCACCCCTGTTTTGGATTTATGACCGTTTTCCAACTGCCCGGCCCGCGCCGGCCGCCTCGTACCGAAGCGCCACCGCGGCGCATGGCCTGATCCATCCTACTGCCCCCATTGGAAATTTTCCACCACCCCGAAAAGTCTCGGAGAGCCGGGAGCGCTCGAAAAGGCGGGAGGGATCCCTTCTGGGTGGGCGAAACCTGGCAGCCCGAAGGGTGCGTAGCCCGGATGGAGCGAAGCGGAAACCCGGGGGAACGCCCCCGAACCCCGCGAGCCGGCGCAAGTGGCCTCCCCGTGACCTCGACGTCGGCGGGGATCGGCCTGGAGAACCCCTGACAGAGACGAGGCTTTAAGGTAGCATCCCGCCCGCTCGAGACGGCTCGCCATGGAAACCCTCACCCTCACCCGCCCCGACGACTGGCACGTCCACTTCCGCGACGGCGCCGCCCTCGCCACCACGGTGCCCGCGGCGGCCCGGGTGTTCGGGCGGGCGGTGGCCATGCCCAACCTGGTCCCGGCGGTGACCACCACCGCCGAAGCCCTCGCCTACCGGGAGCGGATCCTCGCCCACCGGCCGCCGGGCAGCCGCTTCGAGCCGCTGATGACCCTCTATCTCACCGCCGACACCACTCCCGCCGAAATCCAGCGGGCACGGGAGAGCGGCGCGGTGGTGGCGGCCAAGTACTACCCCGCCGGGGCCACCACCCACTCTGAGCGGGGGGTGGCGCGGATCGAGTCCCTCTACCCCCTCCTCGAAGCAATGGAGCGGGTGGATCTGCCCCTGCTCGTCCACGGCGAGGTCACCGACCCGGAGGTGGACGTCTTCGACCGCGAGGCGGTCTTCGTCGAGCGCCATCTGGCCCCCCTGGTGGAGGCCTTCCCGGCGCTCCGGGTGGTGCTCGAGCACGTCACCACCGAGGAGGGCGTGGCGTTCGTCCGGCAGGCCCGGCCGGGGGTCGCGGCCACCATCACTCCTCAGCACCTGCTCTTCGACCGCAACGCCCTGTTCTCGGGAGGCCTGCGCCCCCATCTCTACTGCCTGCCGCTGCTCAAGCGGGCGCGCCACCGCCGCGCCCTTCTGGCGGCGGCCACCAGCGGCAACCCCCGCTTCTTCCTCGGCACCGACTCGGCACCCCACCCCCGTTCCCGCAAGGAGAGCGCCTGCGGCTGCGCCGGCTGCTTCTCCCACCACGCGCCCCTGGAACTGTACGCGACCGCCTTCGATCAGGTGGGCGCCCTCCACCGCCTGGAGGGCTTCGCCAGCCATTTCGGCGCCGATTTCTACGGCCTGCCGCGCAATTCCGACACCGTGACCCTGGTGCGCCGCCCGCTGCCACTCCCCTCGACCCTGCCCCTGGGCGATGAGCTGCTCGTGCCCCTGATGGCCGGCGAAACCCTTCCCTGGCGGCTCGCCGATGGCGACTGAGGCGACCCCTCCCACCACCCCTTTGGCCGAACGCTTTCGCGGCTTTCTGCCGGTGGTTGTGGACGTGGAGACGGGGGGCTTTGACGCCGCCCGGCACGCGCTTTTGGAAGCCGCCGCCGTGCTCCTGGACATGGACGACGAAGGGCGCCTGCGCCGCGGCGCCACCGTCGCGGTGGCCGTCGCACCCCATCCGGCTACTGTGGTGGAACCCGCCGCGCTGACCTTCACCGGGATCGACCCCGGCGATCCCGAGCGGGGCGCCCTGCCCGAGAGCGAGGCGCTGCAGACGCTCTTTCGCCCCATCCGCCAGGCGGTGCGGGCAGCCGGCTGCAGCCGCGCCGTGGTGGTGGGCCACAACGCCCACTTCGACCTGGCGTTTCTCAACGCCGCGGCGGCGCGCTCCGGCGTCAAGCGCAACCCCTTTCACCCCTTTTCCTGCCTGGACACCGCCACCCTCGCCGCCCTGGCCTTCGGGCACACGGTGCTGGCGCGCGCCTGTGAGCGGGCCGGCATCCCCTTCGACCCGGCGGCCGCCCACCGCGCCGCCTACGACGCGGAGCGCACCGCCGACCTCTTCTGCCTGGTGGTCAACCGCTGGCGCGAGCTGGGGGGCTGGCCCCCCCGATGAGCCCGGCCATCAGGCCGAGGGCCGCCGCCCAGAGGAACAGCTCCACCAGCCGCTCGAGCCACTCAGGCGCCATCCGCGGCAAGAGGAACCGCCCCGCCGCGGAGCCGGCCAGGGCGCCCGCCTCGGGCGGGGCAAAAGGGGGCGAGGGCGGGCAGGAGCAGCGTGCCGAGGCCGAACCCGGAAAAGAAGGTCGCCAGCGAAGCCCGGAAGCCCCTAGGGCGGCCAGGAAGAGCGCCCTCAAACCGCTTTCCCCGTTCCTAGTCTCCGTTGACTGGGCGCAGATCGGCCCCCCAGCGCGCCGCCCCTCGTCCATTCCTCAGCGGGGCGGCAGAAAGGTGGCCCGCGCGGCCTCCGCCTCGGCGCGCAGGGCGCACGCCGGATGGTGGTCGTTGACGAAGCCTGCGGCCTGGAAAAAGGCGTAGGCGGAGGTGGCACCGATGAAGCGCCAGCCGCGCGCCTTGAGCGCCCGGGCGAGCGCTTCCGCCTCGGGGCAACTGGTGCGGCCGGGCGGCGCCGAGCGGGGAGCGAAGCGCCACAGAAAGGCCGCGAACCCTCCCGGCCGCGCGGCGAGCTCCGCGGCGATGCGCGCGTTGGAGAGGACGGCGGCGATCTTGCCGCAGTGGCGGATGATCGCCGGATCCGCCGCCAGTGCCGCCAGCCGCTCCTCGCCCCATTGCGCCAGGGCGCGGAAATCGAAGTTCGCGAAGGCGCGGCGCAGGGCGTCCCGCCGCGCCAACACCAACCGCCAGTTGAGCCCGGCCTGGAAGGCCTCGAGCGACAACTTCTCGAACAGCAGCCGCTCGTCGGCCACCGGCCGCCCCCACTCGGCATCGTGGTAGGCGACGAGCAGCGGATCGCGGCACCAATCGCAACGGGGCCGTCCGTCCGGACCCCGCACGGTGGTCACGCCGCCTCCATGGCGGGCTCGTAGCTGCCGGCCATCGCCAGCTGCGCCAGGCGGGCGCGGCGCACCAGGGCCGCCTGGGCGGCGGCCACCCGCTCCGGGCGCCCTGCCCAGATCTCCAGCGCCGGCTGCTGGAGCGCGCGGGCGAAGGAGAAGCCGAGCTGCCAGGGGGCGTTGCCCCTGCGGCGGTTGATGGCGTCCAGATTGGCGGTGGCCTCCTCGGGGGTCTGCCCGCCCGAGAGGAAATTGACCGCCGGCACTGCGGCCGGCACCGTCCGCTTGAGAACCCGCAGGGTCGCCTCGGCCACCTCCTCGGGGGGCGCCCTGCGCCGCTCCCGGCCGGGGGTGACCATGCTCGGCTTGAGGATCGTGTACTCGAGCAACACGCCGTGGCGGTGGAGGGCGTGGAAGACGGCGTGCCACACCGCCTCGCAGACCGCCGCCGCGCGGTCGATCTCGTGGTCGCCGTCGATCAGCACCTCTGGCTCGACGATGGGCACCACCCCGAGCGACTGACAAACCGCCGCGTAGCGGGCCAACACCTCGGCGTTGGCCTCGATCCCGAGGGGAGTGGGATTGTGGGGGCCAATGGGGTAGACCTCCCGCCACTTGGCGAAGCGGGCACCGCGCGCGCACGCCGCCCGCAGCCGCTCTTCCAGGCCGTCGAGGCCGTGGGTGACGCGATCGCCGGGGGCGCCGGGCAAGGGAGCGGTCCCCTTGTCCACCTTGATTCCCGGCACCAGGCCGGCGCGGCGCGCCACCTCGGGGAGGGGTACCCCGGCGTCGTCGCACTGCTCCAGGGTCTCTTCGAACAGAATCACCCCCGCCACCGCCTCGGCCAGACCCGGCGCGCCGAGCAACAGGGCGCGCCATTGGCGGCGGGTCTCTGGGGTCGATTCCAGACCCACGGCGGCGAAGCGCTTGCCGATGGTGCCCGTGCTCTCGTCGGCGGCGAGGATCCCTCGCCGGCCGTCCACCAGGTCTCGGATGGTCGCTTCCAGTTGGGCTTCGACGTTCACGGTTCGCCTCCTCGGTCGCCAGGAACCGGATCTCGCTTGAGGATTTTCAGCCACTGCCCCGGCTGCGGTTCTCCTGCCGGGTAGTGGCCGTTGAGGAGCCGCAGGGCGGCGACTTCCTCGGCGCTGAGGCCGAGCTCTCGGCCCAGGGCCTCGTAGCGCATCCCTGGAGACGCGCGCACCCAGTGGATGCGCAGGGGGCTGCGCCCGGCGAGGGCGCGCCCGTCGAGCGGCCGGAAGGTCTCCAGGGCGGCGAGGAAGTCGCCGTCGAAGCGGCGAAAGTCCCCCGCCCGCTGCACCTCGCCGCGCGCCACCCAGGCGTCGAAACCGCGATAGATGACGGCCAGGCGCACGGGCGGCGAGCCGCCGGCCACGGCGGTGTGCCCCTTGAGCCCCGCCGGGGAGAGCGGCCGCTCCTCGCGCCACTCCTCGCCGCCCAGGTGTTTGCGCAGGTAGTCGGCGGGCGCCTCCAGGGTGCGGGGCCGCGCCTCGAGGCTGAGGCTGGCCTCCCCGCCCGGCGCCATCGCCCGCGCCCCCGCGGCGGTCCGCTCCACCCGCCAGCCCTGGGGAAAGTCGATGCGCACCTTGCGCGCCAGGTCCTCGAAGCGTTCGGGGGGGATCTCCTTGGCGGCGAAGTTCTCGCCCCACACCAGGCCCTCGGTGACCGCCCGGAAGCGCGCCGCACCCTGATCGCTGCCCGCCCGTCGGCGGCCCGCCTCGGACACCAACGCCCGCAACCGGGCGTCGTTGCGCGGGTGGGTGGCGAACAGGCCGTGGTAACTCGGCCGCGCTCCCCCGGCCGCGGCGCGCTCTTTTTCGTGTGCCTCGACGTCCTTGAGGAGGGCGAGCATCTCCAGCATCTGGCCGGGATCGTAGCCGAGGGCCGCCATGTAGCGCGCCCCGGCGCGGTCGGCCTCCAGCTCCCGCTCGCGGCCGTGGCCGCGCAGCACCGAGGCGCCGAGCATGCGGGTCGCCTCGTAGACCTCGCCGCTGCCCGACAGCACCGCCGCCACCACCGCCAGCGCCTCGGCGCCGAGCGCCTCCGCCGTCTGGCTCTGCACGTGGCCGAGGGCCACGTGGGCCACCTCGTGGGCGAGCACCGACACCAGTTGCGCCTCGTTTTGCGCGTAGGCGATGAGTCCGCGGTTGACGTAGACGTAGCCGCCCCGGGTGGCGAAGGCGTTCATCACCGGCGAATCCAGCACGGTGAAGGTGTACCCGGCGGGATCGCCGCCGCTCGCGCGAACGACCGCCTCGCCCAGTTCGCGGACGTAGGCGGTCAACCGCTCGTCGGCGTAGGGCGGCGTCGCGGCGAGCAGCCGGTCGTGGAAATCGCGCCCCGAAGCCAGGGCGAGGGTGCCCGGCACGAGGAGGAGCCAGCAGCACAGAAGCCAGCGCTTCACCGCTTCTCCTCCTCGGCGAAGAAAGCCGCCAACTGCCCTCCCAGGCCGGCGCAGGCATCCCCCTTGACCGGAGACAGCAGGGGAATCGGAGCCACGGCGCCGATCAGATAGGAGGTGCCCGAGGAGTCGACGCGCACCCGCCCCCGCTCGGCCAGGTCGCGCACGTCCCAGACCACCGCCTCGTAGGCCGCCGCCTTGTCCCAGGCGGCAAAGCCGAAGCAACCCCCGCCGCCGGGGCCGACGGCGCAACTGAGCGAGCCGCTCTTGCCGCGGGTTTCGGTGTGGCCGTCGAGCCAGATCAGGTAGCGGACGCCCAGGCTTTGGAACCGCTCCCGCACCGCCGCATCCTCCAGCAGGTGTGCCAGGCGCGCCAACCCCTTGGGGGCGGTGCGGGGCTCGAACCAGGGGTAGAGAGCGTCGACGAAGGCCTCTTCCGGCACCACCACCACGCCCTGCCCGGCAATGCGGTCGGCGACGCAGCGCACGAAGTCACCGTCGGTCTCGTAGTGGCCGGCGTCCCTCCGCCCCAGCACCACCACCCGCTCCCCCTGGCCCAGGGCGATGGGCTGCGCCGACGGGCGGAACTCGTCGATGGCGGTGTTGGCCGCACAGCCGACCAGGACGAGGGCGAGCAGCGCCACCGCCATCTTCACGGGCCGGCCACCTCCAAAGCATTGCGGGCCAGCCAGGCGGCCACCGGCGGCGCGCGGTAGAAATCGAGGGCGAGCTTGGCGCCCGCATCCCGCAGCGCCACGGTGGCGGCGCGGCGGATCGCCTCTTCCCGCGAGCGCAGCAGGCCGTCGGGCGTGCGGCCGTAGGCGGCCATCTGCCACTCGCCGAGGGGCTCGCCACCACTGGTGAGCAGTGCGACGCGGTACTTGAGCCACACCTCGTAGACGTTGAGGTAGGTGTCGGCGGGGGTGGCGAGCTGGACTTCCAAAAGCTCCGGGCGCACCACCAGGTCGCTGTCGGGGGGCAGCCGCCCCTCATCCACCACCCGCAGCTCTTCCGCCAGGGCGGCGAAGGCCTGCCGGAAGAGCGCCGTCTGGGCGGCGCCGAGCTCGATCCGCACGCCCTTCACCGGCTGCGCCGCGGCGGTGCGGAAGCGCTCGTCGAGCACCAGCGCGAGCTTCACCGGGCGGGGGGCGACGATCAGCGCCGGGAAGGCGTCCGCCACCTGCACCCGCGCTTCGCCGGCACAGCCCGCCAGCAGGAGGGCGGCGAGGAAGAGGGCGCTCCCCTCAGCGATCCGGCGCCAGGGTGGGTAGGCCGATGAAGGTCCCGCCATTGTCGTAACTGAGCCTGCGCATCAAGGCCGCGAAGCGGATGGCGTTGGCAGTGGGCGGACCTCCCGGACGCAGGTGCACCGGAAAACCGATGGCGTGGACGCGGACCAGGCGCCCCTTGCCCAGGTGGGCGCGGTTGAGTCGCGCCACCGCCTCCGCCACCGCCCGGATCGAACGACCGGTGAAGTCGTCCCCCAGAGTATAGACGGAGATCCGCCGGTCGCGGCGGTAAAAGTCCCGGATCGCCGCCTCGATGCCCTCCACGGGGCTGGAATTGCTGAACGGCGCCCAGTGGGCCAGGGCGCTCAGGATGCGGCGTCGGGTTTCCGGGGTGTCCGCCAGCCACTCGCCCCGGGGGCCGCCGAACAGGTACTGCCCCATGTCGTTCATCACCTGGATGCCCCGCACCCGCGGGTAGACCTCGAGCACGCGCACCATCACCTCCTGCACCTTGGGCCAGGCCCCGGACTGCATGGAGCCGGAAGTGTCGATGACGAAGATCACGTACTCGCTGTCCACCGGAATGCCGCCGATGAGCGGCTGGGGCCGGGCGCGGGGGGCGAGTCGCTCCATCTCCTCGGTGAGCACCTGGAGCGCGAGCTCGAGGCGGTCCGCCTCGCCGCCGGCGGGCGGCGGGGGAGGCGCCGCCCGCTGCGCTTCCTCGGCGGCCAGGCGGTGCGCTTCGGCTTGCAGGCGGGCGAGGGTCGCGGCCGCCTCGCGATTGGCGGCGCGCACCTCGAGAAGCCGCGCGCGCAGGGCGCGCACCGGCTCGAGATCGACCTCAGGCGGCGGTGCGCTGCCCACCGGGGCGATGATCAACAGCAGCACCACGGCGCCGAAGCCGCAGCTGATCACGTCCAGGAAGGACAGTCCGGCCTCGGGTAGACCCGCGCGGCGCCGCCTCACGGCCAGTCCCTCGAAGGGGCGAGGAAGGCCCCGCCCGTGTCCAGGGCCAACTGCCAATACCAAGCCGCCGCCTCGGGATCGCCCTCCAGGGGGAAGAGGAGCACGTTCACCGGCGCGCGGGGCAGCGCGCCCACCGCGGCGCGGAAAAACTCGCGGCGCTCGGCTCCGCCCACCAGCGGCCGGCGGGGCGGACCCTCGCCCAGGGTGGGCAGGCCGTCGGTGAGCAAAAAGAGGTTGTCCGGCGGCGGCGACAGGGCCGCGGCGGCGCGGGCGGCGGCGAGCAGGCGGGTGCCCCGCTCGGGGGCGAAAGCGGCGAGCCCCGCCGCGGCCCGCTCCAGCGCCAGGGAGTCGGCAGCGTCCAGCCAGCGGCCCGCGCTTCCCGCCACCGCCGGGTGCACCTCCTCGTCGAAGACGTAGAGCTGGAAGCGGCTAGAGGGGGGCAGTTGGGCCAAGAGCCACTCGGCGCTGCGCACCACCCAGCGCCACTTGTCCGCGCGGCGGCGCCGCTCGGGCGGCAGGTTGCGCAGCCGCACCGCGTTGACCACCGTGTCGGCAAGCATGCTGGCCGAGCCGTCCACCAGGATCAGCACCCGCTCGCCGCCGAGCTTCAACCCGGTGAGGTACTGGCGGTGGCCCTCGCCCAGAAAGGCGCGCACCCGAGAACCTCCCGGCGAAGCCTCGAGCTCCGCCACCTGCCGCTCGAGCTCGGCCACCCGGCGGCGCAATGCCTCCAGGTCTGCCGCGGGCTCGGGGCGGGGAGGTCGCGCCGCGGCGAGGCGCGCGCGCAGGGCGGCGATCTGCGCCTCGAGGGCGGCGCGGCGCCGGGCGAGCTCGCGCCCCTCCGCTTCCGCGGCGGCCAGATCTTCGCCGAGCAGCGCCGCCTCGGGCGAGGGCTCAGGGGGCGGTGCGTCGACGGCCTGGTGGCGGAGGATCAGAAAGAGCAGCGTGACCGCCCCGAAACCACAGGCCATGATGTCGAGAAAGGAGAGGGACAGGCCCAGCTCGCGCCGCTTCCTAGCCACCCGCCACCTCGATCAGGGTCAAGGGAATCCCCGCCACCTCCACCGTGGCCCCCGGTTCCAGCCGCGGCGGCGGCCGCACCGGCCCCCGCAACACCTCGAGCTCGCCGCCCCGCTGGCGCAGCACGGCCACCGCCTCCAAAGCGCTGCCCGGCTGCGCCCAAACCCGTC
This sequence comes from Porticoccaceae bacterium, assembly GCA_026005035.1. GTDB lineage: Bacteria > Pseudomonadota > Gammaproteobacteria > Pseudomonadales > Porticoccaceae > BPKH01. Next base: position 618,156 of record BPKH01000001.1, read on the forward strand.
CGCCCTCCACGAACAGGCTCAGGGGTGCATCCAGGGGCCAGGCCCGGTGGCCACAGAGGAGGTGGAGGGGGTGGTCGGGTGCCGGCGCCGCCCGCGGCGCCGGCAGGGCGTGCAGGCGCGCGGGCGCTTCGGCGCCGGGGAGGGATTCCGCCAGGGCGAGCAGGGCGTCCACCGCAGCGCCGGGCGCGAGCACCTGACCCCCGGCGAGGGCGGGAAGGAGCCCCGCCAGGGGCGCCGCCGTGGCGTGCCAGACCACCGGTCGATCGCTCCCCGCCAGCCAGCGCTGCAGTCGCCCGAGCTCACCGGCGAAGGGGCGCGCCAGCGCCTCGGCGTCCAGGCGGACGGCGAGCGGCCCCGCCGGCGTGGCGAGTTCCCCGGCCACTTCGCCGCCCCGCTCCAGCGCCGCGAGCCACGCCGGCAGGTCGCGGTACAACTGGGCCGCGGCGCGCGGATCGCGCAAGGGGTCGAAGCGGCTCGCCGCCACCGCCCGGCGGGCCAACTCCTCCGCCAGCCGGCGCTCCAGCCGGGCGCGCCCCAGTCCGGGCGACACCCAGCGCTCCCCGGCCACCAGGCGGCCGGCGCGGGCCGTCACCGCGGTGGCGAGGAGCCGATGGCGGTGGCACTCCACCACCGCGCAGGTCCCCGCGCCGGCGGCGAAGGCGCAGGCGAGGGCGGCCTCGACGGCCAGGCGCGGCCGCACGCCGAGGGCCTCCAAGAGGCCGAACAGGCGGCCGATCCGCTCGGCCTGCCAGTCGCCTGGAACCGCCACCAGGCACTCCGCGGCGCCGCCGGCGGCGGCGAACAACTGCTCGAGCTGCGCATAGGCGAGGTCGGCGGCCGAGCGCCGGCGGCCGTCGGGGAGAACGACCGGCGAATCCCCCAACTGCTCCCAGTGACGGTCCCAGACGGCGTGGGGCGCCTCCGCCCACCGCGCCCCGGCGCCCTCTCCGCAGAGGAGGCGCCCCTCCCCTGCGGCGACCCACCCCGGTTGCCGGTGGAGGGATCCTCCTGGCCGGCGAAGGGTCAGGGCCACGTCGTTGATTTCCAGGGCCGCGAGGGACACCTCAGAGGGGCTCCAGATGGCGAAGCAGGGACCGGTCGCAGCGCTCCCGCGCATCCAGGACCAGGCGCTCCTCCAAAAGCTGCAGCTGGTGGAGGAAAAACATCACGAACATGCTCACCACCAGGGCCACGAAGGTGGAGTTGAAGGCGACTCCCAGGCTCGCCGTGACGCCGGCGATGTCGCCCTGCATGGCCTGGTGGGCCTGCCCCAGGGCATCGCCGATGCCGCGCACCGTGCCGATGAAGCCGATGGAGGGAATCGCCCAGGTGATGTAGCGGATCAGGGAAAGTTCCGCGTCCCGGCGATCACCCTCCGCCTCGCAGAGGGCGTCCACCGCCTCTTCGGCGGCGCGCACGTCGCGGGTGACCTGGAAGCGGGTCAGGGCCACCACCAACACCCGCACCGGCAAGGCTTCCCGCTCCTCTTCGGAGAGCTCCTCCAAGCCCCGCAGCAGGGGTGGGACGTCCTCGGGCAGGACCCGCAACCCCTCGGCCAGCGGCAGGAGGGGGCGTTCGAGCAAGCGCCGCTCCGCCAGGGTGGCGCGGGTCTTGTAGGCCAGCACGGCGAGCGCCCAGAGGGCGAGGACGATGGCCGCCTCCTGCTCGAAATCCTTGAGCACCACGTAGAGGGAGCGGGGCGGCTGGTAGGCGGTGCCTTCGGCGGCGGCCCGCTCGGCGGCGCGCCGCTCGATGAGCTCGGCGTTGGGCCGAATCAACGTGACGTAGAGGGCGTGGACGGCGATCAGGGCCAGCAACAGGGCGACCACCTGAAAAAAGAACTCGCGACCGCGGCGGTGCATGGCAGGTCCCTCAGATGTCGGCGGGCAGGGGTACCGGGTAATCCTCCGGCAAGGGCTCGCTGGGATGGAACTCCCCCTCGCGGGCGGGCGCCTCGCCCGCCTCCGGCGGGGGCGCCCCGCCCGCGTCCGGAGTGGCGGGAGCGGCTGGCGCGGCGCGGAGCTCCTGCGCCTGCGACGCGGCAGGGTCGGCGGCGCGGGAGCTCAGGGCGACCAGCAAGAGGAACCAAAGGGCGCGCTTCACTGTGGTCCTCCGGGACGGTCGACGTAACGGGCGATGCGAAACCCCAAGTCGCTGGCGGGCGCGCTGGCCGGGCGGCGGGCGGCGAGGCGCAAGCGGCTGCGGGCGGCGTCCAGGTAGCTCGCGCCGCGCACCACGTGGGCACCGCCGGCGGCGGGCCCGCGGGGGTCTTCGAGGGGTTCGCCCAGATGGGGCTCGACGGCGTAGAAATCGTTGACCCATTCCGCCACATTGCCCCCCAGGTCGTGCAGGCCGCGAGGGTTGGGGGGAAAGCGCCCCACCGGCGCGGACACCGGGTAGCCGTCGTCCAGCCCGCGCAGGGTCAGGGGAACCAGCGCGGCCGCCTCGGGTCCGGCGTAGTTTTCCACCACCGCGGGAGGCGGATAGCGATCCTCGCCCCAGGGGAAGGCGAGCAGGCCGCCGTCGTCGCGGACGCGGGCCGCGTAGGCCCACTCCGCCTCGGTGGGCAGGCGGTAACCGGTGGCCTCCCAGTCGAAGCCCACCACCCGGCCGCCCGCCACCCGGTAGAAGGGCGGCAGGCCTTCCCGTTCCGACAGCCAGTTGCAAAAGAGCGCCGCCTCCTCCCAGGAGACGCCCACCACCGGCTGCTCGTCGCCGTCCAGGGAGTGGCCGGCGACGCTTCCCGACCGGTGGTCGGGCCGGAAGCGCCGGAACTCGCCGTTGGTCACCTCGGTGACGGCGAGGTAGAAGGGGCGCGAGAGCTTCACCCGCCGCTCCACCTCCCCGGCACCCCGACCCGGCTCGCGGCGGGGTGACCCCAGCGTGAAAGTAGTTCCCCGCGGCCGGATGAGGCGAAGCGCCGTCCCGGTGGGCGCCGCCCGCTGCGGCGGATGCCGCTGCCAGTAGGCCTCTGCGGCGGTGAGCAGGCGCACCTCGAGCGACTGGGCGCGACCGGGGACGGGGAGGACCTCGCCGCGGTAGGGCAGATAGCCCTCCCTGGCCACCTCCAAGCGGTGGGGCGCAGCCGGCAGGCGCAGAATCGTGGAACCTCGGCCCACCGCCCGGCCGTCGACGCGCACCTCGGCGTCGGCGGGGGTCACCGCCAGGTGGATTTCGCCCAGTTCGGGCACCAGCTCCACCCTCAGGGCGCGTTCCTCGGCGGGGGCGAGGCGCACGCGCCGCTCGGCGGTCCGGTGGCCCGGGAGGTGGAGGGCGAGGTGGTGCTCCACCCCGGAGGCGAGGGCGAGCTCCAGCGGCGCGGTGCCGGCGAAGAGGCCGTCCAGGGTCACCGCCGCCCCCGGGGGGCGGGATTCGAGGCGCAGGCGGCCGTCGGCCGGGGCGAGCACCACCGGCGGATGACGCGTGCGTCCCCCGGCCGGCGCCGACAGGCGGGCGCGCCAGGTCTGGTAGCCGGGCGCGGCGATCTCCACCAGGCTGCCCGCCTCCAACACCTCCACCTCGGCGGGGGTGCGGCCGGCGGGGCGGCCGTCGACGGTGATGGCCGCGCCCGGCGGCTCCGACTCCAGGTGCAGGTGGCCGAAGGCGGGACGCAACCGCACCTCGAGCCGCTGGGTGCGGCCGAGCCCCTCCACCGCCAGCACCCGCTCTTCGGGGAAGTAGCGCTCGAGGTGAAAAGTGAAGCGGCGCGGGCCGCGGGGGATCTCCTCCACCAACAGCGGGGTGACGCCGCGCGCCTCGCCGTCCACCGCCACCTCCGCGCCAGGGGGTTCGCTGACCACTTCCACCCGTCCGGGCAGGGGCTCGAGGGCGATCGCCACCTCGGGGGTGGGACCTCGCCGGGCGACCTGTAGCGTCCGCCGCTGCGGGCGGTAGCCGGCCGCGCTCACCTCCAGGGTGCGCTTGCCGGGCAGCACCAGGTAGTTCTCGCCCAGGTGGAAATCGGGCCCACCGATGGCCACCCGGGCGTGTCGAGGATCCACCCGCAGCACCAGGGGGCGGGCGGCGAACAAAAAGGCGAGGACCGCCACCGCCGCCGCTGCCGCCCCTCCCAGGGCGAGCCACAGGCCGAGCCGCCGGCGCCGTCCCTGCACGCCGCCGGGGCGGTAGCGCACGGGGCGGATGAGCTCCAGGTCGCGCTCGTTCACAGGGGCTCCACGCAGCGCACCGCCACCGCCGGAGGATCGCCCTCCAGGGGGACGGTGAAGGGCACCTGGACGTCCCGGTAGCCGGGGCGGGCACCGGCGGCCACGTAGCGCCCCGGCTGAAGCTCCACCACCCGCCGCTCAAAGGTGCCGAGGCGGGCCACCCGCCAGATGGTCACCTCGGTGGCGCCGTCGGAGACCAGGGCCACCGGCACCCGGCGACGGGCGGCGGCGAGCAGCCGCTCGAGGGCGGCGATCTGTCCCGCCAGGCGCGGGCCCGGGGCGGGCAAGGCGCGAGCGTCGGCGAGGACGCGCTCCGCTCGCTCGGCCACCTCCGGGCGGGACAGGGCTAAGGGATCGGCGAGCAGGCTTTCCAAGTCGCGGTCGAGGGCGGCCCGCGCCCGCGCCACCACCAGCCGCACCCGGGGCTCCACCAGGGTGGGATCCTCCTCGGCCAGGGCCGCGTAGAGGTCGGCGGCGGCCGCCCAGTCCTCGGCCGCTTCTCGCTCCGCCGCCGCGCGCAACCGCGCTTCCAGGCGGACCCGCTGGCGGCGCGCCGCCAACGCCTCGAGGGCGCGCTCGACCTCTGCCGCCCCCGGGCGCAGCGCGGCGGCGCGGCGGAAATGGACATCGGCCGCCGCCAGGTCGCCGCGCGCCAGGGCGGCGTAGCCCTCCCCCAGCCGCTCGCGCACTTCCGCCTCAGCGCGTGCGGCGCGGGCCGCGGCGAGCCGCTCGGCGGCCCGCCGGTGTTCGGGATCCAGGGCGACGGCCCGCTCCAGCGCCGCCACCGCTCCCGCCCAGTCGCTGCGCCCGGCTAGCGCCTCCCCCTCGGCGAGCAGGCTGACCACCTCGGGCAGATTCACCACCCGCTGCGCCCAGGCGTCGAGCCGCGGCTCCTCGGGGTCGACCCGCCGCAACCGCGCCAGGGCCTCGGTCGCCTCCGCGACGCGGCCCTCCTCCAGTGCGGTGAGGAGAGCCGCGCGGGCCGCTTCCGCCTCCCGCTCCGCCTCGGCGGCCAGCTCGTCGAACAGCCCCTCGGCGCGCTGGTACGCCTCGAGGGCGCGGGCATAGGCGCCCTGCGCGTAGTGCGCCTCTCCCTCGGCGAAGGCCGCCTGCGCCGCGCGCCAGCGCGCCCCTCCCCAGCTCGCCGCCCCCCGCGCCTCCAGGGCGGCGCGCTGGGCGAGCAGGGACTCCACCAGCGCCAGCGCCGCCTGCCGCGCGCGCCGCGCCGCGGCGAGGTCGACCGAACGGGGAACGGCCTCCGCTGGAGGCGGGGTCGGGGCGGCCAGCTCCGCGGCGGGGATGAGCGGTTCGCGGACGTAGCGCGGCAGCACGGCGATCACCGCCACCGCCAGGAGGAGGAGAAGCGCGAGCACCAGCTGCCGACTCATCCCGCGGACCCCGTCCCCGGCGACGATCCCGCCACTAGAGTTCGCCTCGTTCTTCCCGGTAGATCTCGGCGAGGAGCGCCTGCCACTGGCGGTAGCGCTCCTCGAGGGTGCCGGTGAGGGTGACGGTGCGCTCCTCCAGTTCGAGGACCGTGGGGGCGAGCGCCTCCTCCAGGGAGGCGCCGAGCTCCGCCACCGCCTCGCGGCGGACGGCCGCTTCGTGCTGCTTCTCCAGACCCGACTTGACCAGCAGCCCCCCGGAAATGGCCGACACCGTGCCCAGATCGCGACTCAAGGGGCTGTCCCCTTCCACCCGCCCGTAGATGCCGGCGACGATGGCGCCGATGCCGGCGATGAGCCGCGCCCGCCCCAGTTGGCCGAGGCGGCGCGCCTCCACCACGGCGTCGTAGGACTGGCGCCGGTACTCCTGGTAGGGGCCGTGCATCGCCTCGGCGAAGTGGTCGTAGTGGGCCTGGAGGGTGTCCAAGAACAGCTGGTCGCGCTCGCGGACGCGCCGCACCCGCTCCAAGAGGGGGTCGTTTTCGGCGGGCAGCCGCACCGGTACCAGTTCGCCCCGGCGCTTTTCCAGATAGCCGGCGAAGGCCTCGGGAGCGAGCCGCTCGGCGTAGCGCACCTCGGCGATCTGGCGCAACCGCACGGCGCGCGCGTCGGGGAGGGATTCGCGGGCGGCGAGGAGATCGTTGGCGATCTCCACGTAGAGGTTGCGGAAGGGGTCGCCGAGGGACTGCACACGCCGGTCGTAGGCGTACTTGCCCACCCTCTGCCGGTAGTCGCGCCGATACCAGCGCCGGCCGCTCACGTCCCGCACCTCGACGGCCAACGCCAGGGTCTCGCCGTCCGACTGGAGCACCTCCCCCGACAAGTAGAGGTCCACCACCGCCTCCGCCGAGGGGATCACCCGCACCATTCCCCAGGCCCCCGACTGCTCCAGCACCTTAGCCAGCTGGGCGGCGAAATAGACGGTCTCGGCGCGGCGCACCTCCGGATAGACCGGCTCGTCCTCGTCCACCCGGTCGAGCCCGTCGGCGAAGGGCAGGATCCCCACGTCCAAGAGCGCCTCGGCGGGCAGCGGCCGCGAGGGAGTGGCCAGGGGCAGCGGCGTGGCCGAGGTCACCTTGTCCACCCGCGCCGCGGCGGGCCAGGAGCAAAACAGGAGCAGGGCCAACAGCCAGCGCGCCGTCGCCATCAGCGGCTCCCCTTCAGGCGCCGGTACTCCTCCCACAGCCGCTCGCGCAGCTCGGGATCGGGTTCGTGGAGGGCGGCCTCGCGGATCTGGCGGAGCACCAGATCGTCGCCCCGGCCGTCGCCCACGTCGGGGGGCGGGGGATAGGTGGGCGCGGCCGCCGCCACCGCACCCCCGCCGGCCGCCTCCGGCGGCGGCTCGTAGCCCTCCTCGGCCCGGGCGGCGATTTCGGCGTCCTCGCGGGGAACCGCTCCGGCGTCGCCGCTGCCCACCTCCCCCTCCTCGAACACCGGCACGGCGCTGACGTCCACGCCCAGCGCCCCCGGCTCCGCGACCCGCCCCTGCGCCCCCTCGGCGCCCCCCGGGGCGGCCGCCGCCAATTCCCGCTCGAACGCTTCGAGGGAGCGGGCGAGTGCCTCGTCGGCGCTCATCCCCTGCCCTCCCCCTTCGGCCGAGCGGGATTCCGCACCCGCAGGCGGTGCGGTGCCCGCCGCCCCGGCGGGGGGCGCGGCGGCGGACCGGCCCTGTCCGGCGGGGGCGGGTGCCGCCGCGGCGCCGCCGCTCGCCGCCGCCTCGGCCCCTGTCTGGGCGGCCGCTTCGCCCGCGCCGCTCGGCGGCGCGGTCCCGGCGGCAGGCGGCTCCGGAGTGGGAGCGCTCGGCGAGGGCCCGCTCGGGCCCGCTGCCTGACAGCCCCCCAGGAGGAGCAGGGCGAGCAGCAGGCAGCGGCGTTCAACTGTCACGGCGCAGGCCCTCAGGGATCGGCATCTGGTAGACGAAGGCGCGGGTTTCCACTGGGACCCCCTCCTCCAGGCGCGGCCGGAACCGAATCGCGCGCAGCTCGCGCCGCAGGCGGCCGATCAAAGTCTTGCCGAGCCGCTCGCGATCGGCCTCCGTAAACTTGGGATCGCGCGGTCGGCCCTGGGCGGTGACGGTGAGCTCCACCGCCACGATCTCCTCGCCCGGTGGGTCGGCGAAGGCGATCGGCCGCGGCGCGGCGAACCAGCGCTCAAGCAGCGACCGCGTCTGCTCCCCTTCGGCCAATAACCGCCAGGCCGAGTGGTAGTGGCGCGCCGCGCTGGCCGGTCGGTCGAAGGCGAGCTCCCAGTCGCCGAGCAGGGCCACCGCCTCGGCGAGGGCCGCGCGGTCGTCCGGATCGCGCGCCCGCACCGCGCCCAGGTGCTGGCGCAGGGCGGTGCGGCCGCGGCGGTAGACCTGTTCCAACACCCCGCTCTCCTCGGCCACCGGCTCGGGGAGCACGCCGTAGGCGTAGCTGGGGCGGGCCGGATCGGCGGGCACCCCGTACCGACGGAGATGGCGGGCGAGGGCCAGCTCCACCGCGCCGAAGGCGCGCAGGTCCTCGGGCTGGAGGCTTTCCGCCTGCGGCACCTGGAGGAGGCGCAGGGCCAACCGCTCCCCTGCCGCCAGGTAGGCGAGCCCACCCTCGGCACCCACTCGCCGGTGGTGCTCCAAGTACCAGCGCAGGGCGCGCCGGAGAAGCGGCCGTTCGTCGGGCGAGGGGGCGTCCTGCCCCGCGAGCTGCACCGCCTGTTCCACCGCTTCGGAGGCGCCCCGCCAGTCGCCGCGGGCCAGGTCGACGTCCGCCAGGGCGAACAGGAAGGTTTCCTGGGCCGGCGCCGCCAACCCCTCGTTGACGCGAACCACCTGCATCCCGGCGAAAAGCGCCTCGCGCGCGCCCTCGGCGTCGCCCTGGGCCAGTAGCGCGCGGCCGAGGCCGAGGTACAGATCCTGCAGGGAGGCGCCCCAGGGCCCCTCCTCCACTTCCGCGCGGGCGATGGCCTCCCGGTACGCGGCCACGGGATCCCCCTCCGCCAGAACGCCGCCGACGGCGACCAACGACCACAGGGCGACCACCGCTCGGACCATTGCCATCGCGCCCCTGGGACCACGACCTGTTTCGACTCTTCCAATGCTAGCAGGTTCCCCTCATTCAGCGCGCAGGGCCGCCACCGGATCGAGAGCGGCGGCGGCCAGGGCGGGGCGCACGCCGGCGACGAGGCCCACCGCTCCCGACACCAGGAGGGCGACGGCGGCGAAATCGGGGCGCAGCCCGAGGGGTAGCTCCGGCAGGGCCAGGCGGACGAGGAGCTGGACCGCCGCCACCGCCCCCAGGCCCGCAAGGCCGCCGGCGAGGCCGAGTGCGGCCGCCTCGCCGAGGAAGAGGGCGCCCACCTGGGCGCGGGAGGCGCCCAAGGCCCGCAAGAGGCCCACCTCGGCGGTTCGGTCGGCGACGGCGATGGTCAGGATGGTGGCCACCCCGACCGCCCCCACCAGCAGGGAGATGCCCCCCAGGGCGGCGCCGGCGTACTGGAGAATGCGCAGGATGCGGTCCAGGGTGGCGAGCATCTGGTCCTGGGTGATCACCGTGAAATCCTCCATGCCGTGGCGCGCCACCAACTGCCGGCGCACCCACTCGGCCACCCGTTCGCTGGACGAGGCGGGATTGTAGAGAACGTCGATCTCCATCAACCCCGGCCGATCGAAGATCGCCAGCGCCCAGGCGGCCGGCAGGTAGACGGCGTCGTCGAGATCGGTGCCGAGGAACACACCCTTCGGGGCCAGCACCCCCACCACCCGGAAGCGCCAGGCACCCACCCGCACCACCGCCCCCAGGGGGTTGCGACGAGGAAAGAGCTCGCGCTTCAACGTGTCCCCGAGAACCGCCACCGGGGGCGCGCGGGCGAGATCCCCCGCGGGCAGGAAGGTCCCCGCGGCCACCCGGAGCCGCCAGGCTTCGCGGGCCCCCGGCCCCACGCCGGCGACCGTGGTATAGCGGGCGCGGTCGCCGGCCCGCACCCGGGCGTTGCCCATCACCACGGGGACCACCGCCGCCACGCCGGGCAGCCGCTCCAGGGTGGCGGCGTCGGCAAGGCGCAGCGGGCGGGTGGTGGGCAGCAGCGCACCCACCCCGAAGGTCTCGGAGCGCCCCGGCACCACGGCCACGAGGTGGCTTCCGAACTGGGTGAACTCGGCGAGCACGAAGCGCCGCAAGCCCTCGCCGAGGGCCCCGAGCAGGGCCACCGCGGCCACGCCGATGGCAAAGCCCAGGATCGTGAGGGCCGTGCGGGTTCGCTCCGCGGCGAGGGCCCGGGCGACCCAGCGGGCGGCGTCGAAAGCGCGCATCAGTCCGCCCCCCGCAGGGCCACCACCGGGTCCAGCCGGGCGGCGCGGACGGCGGGCCACCAGGAAAAGGCGAGCGCCGCGGCGAGCGCCGTGGCGAGCGCCGCCGGCTCGGCCCAGCCGGGCACGGCCAAGGGGAACGCCGGCCACAGCCGCGCGCCCAAGGCCACCAGCGCCCGCGCCACCAGCATCCCGGCGACGCTGCCCGCCAGGGCGAGGAGCAGGGCTTCACCCAGGAACAGGAGGCCCACCGTGCGGGCGGGCGCCCCCAGGGCCTTGAGGAGCCCGATTTCGGCGCGCCGGCGGCGCAGGGCGATCAGGCTCACGTTCATCGCCAACACCCCCGCCACCACCAGGCTCACCCCGGCGATGGCGGCGACGGCCAGGTTGAGGGTGGTGAGGATCCGCCCGAAGGCGGCGAGCACCGCGTCCTGGCTGACCACGGTGACGTCGTCTTCGCCCTCGTGGCGGGCGCGCACGACGCGGCGGACGGCGGCCTCGACCCGGCGCGGGTCGGCGCCGGGCTCGAGCTCGAGAAAGACGCGCAGCAGGCCCTCGGTGTCAAACAGGCCCATGGCCGTCGCCACCGGAATGATGGCCACCTCGTCCAGGTCGAGCCCCAGGGATTGGCCGGTGGGCGCGAGCACGCCGATCACCCGCACCCGCCAATCCCCCAGGCGGAGTCGCTTGCCCACCGCCTCCTGCTCGCCGAAGAGTTCCCGCGCCAGGGTGGCGCCGAGCACCGCCACCGGCAGCGCCTCCCGGTCGGCGGCCGCGGGCAGCGCCCGCCCCCGGGCGACGCGCAGGCCGCGGATGGGAAAGAAAGCGCGGGTGGTGCCGAGGGCGAGCGCCTCGCGAGCCCGCCCGCCCCGGGAAGCCAACAGGTTGCCGGGCAACAGGGGCGCCATGCGGGCCACTCCGGGCAGCGCCGAGAGGGTCTCGGCGTCGGCCAGGGTGAGGTCCCGCGGCGTCTCCCCATAGAGGGGCGGGTGTCCCCCCACCGTCTCGTTGCGCCCCGGAAAGATCACCAGCAGGCGGCTGCCCAGCACCGCGAATTCGGCGTCCACGTAGCGCCGCGCCCCCTCGCCCACGCTGGTCAACAGCACCACCGCCGCCACCCCCAGGGCGAAGGCCGCGGCCAGCAGGGCGCTGCGCGCGGGCGCCGCCGCCACCACCCGCCAGTCGAAGCGGAGCAGGTCGAGCGCCCTCACCCGCGCACGTCCTCCGCCACAGCGCCGTCCACCATCCGGATGCGGCGCGGCGCGCGCTCGCCCAGCTCGAGGTCGTGGGTCACCAAGATCAGGGTGATGCCCCCCCGGTTGAGCGCTTCGAGCAGGTCCACCACCTCCCGCCCGCCGGCGCGATCCAGGTTGCCGGTGGGTTCGTCGGCGAGCAGGAGGTCCGGTTCGGTCACCACCGCCCGGGCGATCGCCACCCGCTGCTGCTGCCCCCCGGAGAGCTCCGCGGGCCGGTGGTCCAGGCGGTCCGCGAGACCCACCCGCTCGAGGACCGCAGCGGCCCGGCGGCGGCGCTCGGCGGGCGCCACGCCGGCGAGGAGCAACGGCAATTCCACGTTCTCCAGCGCCGAGAGGCGCCCGATCAGGTGAAAGGCCTGGAAGATGAAACCGATGTGGCGGCGGCGCAGCGCCGCCCGCTCTTCCTCCGCGAGGTGTTCCGTGGCCACTCCCCCGAGGCGCACGCTGCCCCGGTCGGGGCGGTCGAGCAGGCCCACCAGGTGGAGGAGGGTCGACTTGCCGGACCCGGAGGGCCCCATCACCGAGAGGTACTCCCCCCGCCTCCACCGCCAGGGTGACGTCGCGCAGGGCGTGCACCCAGCCGCCGCCCATCCGATAGCTGCGCCAGACGCCCGCGAGTTCAACGAGGGGCATGGCCGCGCACCACCACCCGAGTTCCTTCCGCCAACCCAGCGGCCGCCCCCTCCGCCACCACCGCTTCGCCGGCGGCCAGGCCCTTGCGGATCTCGGTGTAGCGCCAATTGCCGATCCCCACCTCCACCCGGCGCCGCTCCAGGCGGCCGTCCTCGCCCACCACCAGCACCTCGCCGCCTTCGAGCAACAGCTCGGTGGGCAGGCGAACCACGTCGCGGCGCACCTCCAGGACCACCTCCAGGTCGGCGCTCAAGCCCGCGAGCAGCGCCACCTCCACCGGCTCGGCAAACTCCGCTTCTACTTCGACGGTGCGCGCCTGTTTTTCCAGATCCAGCACGTAGGGGGCGACCCTGCGCACGCGGGCCGGGAAGACGCGCCCGGGGAAGGCGTCGATGGCGACCCGCGCCGCCATGCCGGCGCGCACCTCGCCGGCGTCCACCTCATCGATGGGGGCCGACACGTAGAAGCAGTCGGGCGTCAACAGGTCCACCGCCGGGGGCATGGGAATGCCGGGGGGCGAGGGCGTGCTGTACTCCCCCGCCTTGGCGTTGAGCTCCGCCACCACCCCGGCGAAGGGGGCGATAAGTTCGGTCTGGGCGAGCAGGGCGCGGGCCGTGGCCACCGCCGCTCGCGCCTGCTCGGCGGCGGCCCTGGCGGCGCGGCAGTCGGCCGCGGCGGCTTCCGCCCGGGTGCGGGCGCGGTCCAGGGGCTCCTCGGCCACCAGCCGCCGGGCGAAGAGCGCCGCGAGGCGCTGCGCTTCGCGACGGTCCGCGGCGGCGGCCAGACATCGGCTCTGGGCCTGCGCCTCGGCGGTGGCCACGACGGCTTCGGCTTCGGCGAGGCGCGCGCGCCGGTCGGCGTTCCACAGGCGCAGGAGGGTCTGGCCAGCGGCGACGCGCTGGCCTTCCTCCACCAGGACTTCGGCGATCTGGCCGCCGGTGGGCAGGGAAAGGCGGGCGCGGCGACAGGCCTCGACGGTGCCGGCCCGGGTGTTGGCCACCAGCCGCTCCACGTCGCCGCGCTCGGCCGCCACCACCGCGACCGGGATCGGCGCGGGCCGCGCCGACCACCACAACAGGGCACCCGCGGCCAGCGCCGCTGCGAGCCCCCATCCCCAGGCGCGCATGGTTCTCCTCCCGTCGCGCTTCGCGCCCATGGTAAGCGAACAAACGGTTCCAAGCTCATCGCCAAATCTCATTTCCGCCGTGCCGGGGCGGCTCTGTAAGATTCGCCGCCGAATCGGCACCGAGACGCACGCCCATGACCTTCCAAGGCTGGTTTACCCTGGCGGTGGTCGCCCTCACCCTGGCGGCGCTCGCCCGCCTGCACGGCCCACCCCACCGCGTCCTGCTCGCCGCCCTGGTGGCCCTGGTGGCGGGCGGCGTCCTCGCCCCCACCGAGGCGCTGGCCGGTTTTGCCAACGAGGGACTGGCCACGGTGGCGGCCCTGTTCGTGGTGGCGGCGGGGCTCACCCACAGCGGCGCGGTGGACCTCCTCGTCCACCACCTGCTCGGCGAGCCGCGCACGGTGCAGAGCGCCATCGCCCGCCTCGCCCTGCCGGTGGCGGCGGTGTCGGCCTTCGTCAACAACACCCCGGTGGTCGCCGCCCTCATCCCCGCCGTGCTCGGCTGGGCGCGGCGGCTGCAGGTGGCACCCTCCAAGCTGCTCATCCCCCTGAGCTACGCGGCCATTCTGGGCGGCACCCTGACCCTGGTGGGCACCAGCACCAACCTGGTGGTGAATGGCTACTACCAGAAGTTCAACCAGGGAGAGGGCCTGTCGCTCTTTGCCATCACCCCCGTCGGGTTGCCGGTGGCGTTGGTGGGTATCGCCTTCATGGTCTGGTGGTTCCCGGGCCTCCTGCCGGAGCGGCGCGACCGCGCCCCCTTCGCCGACCTGCGCAGCTTTACCCTGGAAGTGGCGGTGGACCCCGCAGGTCCCCTGGTGGGCAAGCGCATCGCCGAGGCGGGCCTGCGCCACCTGGGGCGCCTCTTTTTGGTGGAGCTGGCGCGGGGGGACACGGTGCTCGCCGCGGTCTCCCCCGAGGAGCGCCTGCAGGGGGGCGATCGCCTGGTGTTCGCCGGGGACACCCGCGCCGTCGCCGATCTGCTGAGGATCAAGGGGCTGGTGCCGGTGCCCGAGCCGGGCGCGAACCCGGCGCCCCGGCGCCTCGAGCGGCGCCTGGTGGAGGCGGTGGTCTCGCCCCGCTGCAGCGCCCTCGGCCTGACCCTGCGCGAGGCGCGCTTCCGCGACCGCTTCGGCGCCGCGGTGTTGGCGGTGGCGCGCGGCGGCGAGCGGGTGGCCGGCAACCTGGGGACCATCCGGTTGCGCGCCGGCGACACCCTCCTCCTCGAGACGCCCCCCGATTTCGCGGCGCGCGAGCGCCAGGGCGAGGACTTCCTGCTGATCCAGGAACTGGACGAGATCCCGCCGCGCCACGAGCGGGCCTGGCTCGCCCTGGCGATCCTCGCCGGCGTGGTGGCCGCCGCCGCCACGGGGCTCTGCTCGATGCTCGAGGCGGCCCTGGTGGGGGCGCTGGCGACGGTGGTCACCGGTTGCTGCCCGGCCGACCGCCTGGAGCGCAGCCTCGACCTGCCGGTGTTGTTGGCCATCGGCGCCTCCCTGGCGCTCGGCACGGCCCTCCACCAGAGTGGGGCCGCGCGCTGGCTCGCCGACGGCGTCCTGGCCCTGGCCGGCGATCACCCCTGGCTGGTGCTGTGCCTGGTCTACGCCGCAGTTTCGCTGCTCACCGAGCTCATCACCAACAACGCCGCCGCTCTCCTGGTGCTGCCGGTGGCGCTGGACCTGGCGCCGCGCACGGGGCTCGCCGAGGAGACGCTGGTGATCGCGGTGATGATGGCCGCCTCGGCCAGTTTCGCCACCCCCCTCGGCTACCAGTGCAACCTGATGGTGTACGGGCCCGGCGGCTATCGCTTTGCCGACTTTCTGCGGGTGGGGATCCCGATGAACCTGCTGGCGGGGGCCGCGACCCTGGCCGCCCTGGCGCTGCGCGAGGGGCTCGGCGCGTTGACCGGCGGGGGGGCGTTGCTATAATCGCCCGTCGCCACTGCCGGAGTGGTGGAATTGGTAGACACGTCGGACTCAAAATCCGATGCCCTCGCGGCGTGCCGGTTCGACTCCGGCCTCCGGCACCAGCCTCCCCCTCAACCCCCAAGATGCCTGCGGAAAAAGCGGGCGATGAGCGCGTAGGCCTGCTGGGCCTCGGGAAGCTCCGGGGAGTAGAGATAGCAGTGCCCCATCCCCTCGCCCACCACCAGGGTCGACTCCCGACCGGCGGCGAGCAGGGCGTTGTTGGTCACCACCGCGGGACTTAAGTCCATGGCCCGGGTGCCGGTGATGATCAGGGCCGGCGGAAATTGGGCGAGGAGCTCTGGATGGAGGGCGGGTTCGGCGATGGGATCGCCGGGCGCCACGCCCGCGAAGTACCCCCGGGTGATGTCGAAGGGGGGCTTTCCGTCCGGCCCCGGCGCGGGAAAGCTGCCGTCCACGTAAGCGGCGATGTACCCCGAATCCCCCGCGCCGAAGCGCACGCCCCCGGCGCCGAAGATGCCGATGGCCGCCGGCTGGGGGATCTGGTGGCGGGCGAACCAGGCCGCCGCCTGGGCGGTGAGGTTGCCGCCCGCCGAGCAGCCGAAGATCCCGA
This sequence comes from Porticoccaceae bacterium, assembly GCA_026005035.1. GTDB lineage: Bacteria > Pseudomonadota > Gammaproteobacteria > Pseudomonadales > Porticoccaceae > BPKH01. The sequence continues at coordinate 633,602 of BPKH01000001.1, forward strand.
TCCGCGTCGGCGGGTAGCGGTCGAGGAGCGCCCGGTAGACCTTGGCCACGTCCTCCACCGCCGCGGGGTGGCGCGCCTCGGGCGCCATCCGGTAATTGACCGCGATCACCCGAAACCGACCGGTCACGGCGACGGGCGCCGACTCCAGGAGGGAGCAGGATTCCCAACAGGTGGTGAAGGCGCCGCCGTGGAGGTTGACGAGCACCCGCTCGGCATCCTCGCCCCCGGCGGCGGGCACGATCTCCCGCACCGGCACGCCGGCGAGGGTCGTCTCCGCCACCCGCACCGGATAGCGCTCGAGCATCTGCTCCACCTTGGGTTGGAGCTGCGCCGCCAGGGCAGCGCGCGCCCGCGCCGCATCCGGGTCCTGGACCTGGGTGGGCAGCGTGCCCAGGCTCGCCCTCGCCTTCATGAACGCCCGCGCCTCCGGGCTCGCCAGGGCGGAAGGGGGAAGCCGGAAAGAGGGCACCACCACGGTGCCGTCGGGCAGAAACTGGGGTCGGGGCGGCGTCTCGGCGGCGGCCGGCGCCGCCAGGACCGCGGCCAGGGCCAGTGCGAAGGCGAAGCGGTGCGGTGCGCTCATGGCGGATCTCCACTTGCGGTGGGGAAAGGAGGGGGCGCCTGCGGAAACAGCTCGTCGTGGGCGCGGTACAGGGAGGCGGCGGCGAGGGGCCACCAGAGCAAAAGGCCAAGCCCCAGGGGCAAAAGCGCCACCAGGAACAGGGCGAACAGCGCCAACCCCTGCAGGCCGAGGGGGAGCCAGTTCTTCGCCACCGCCCGCAGGCTGTCCCTGAGCGCCTGCCATGCCGTCCGCCCCCGGAGGGCCACCCGCGCCGGGGCGAACCAGAAGGCGGCGAGGGCGAGCAGGCAAAAGAGCACCACCGCCGCGAGCACCAGGGCCGCGGCAGAGGGCCCGAGGGCGCCACCCCAAAGGAGGGCGGCCGCGGCCGCCCCCGCACCGGCCAGCACGAGGAGTGCAGCCGCGCCCTGGAGGGCGCCCAGGAGCAGCAGTTGGCCGGGGCGGGCGAGGGCGGCGAACAGGTGGTCGACGGCGAAGTGCTCGCCGCGCGCTTGCGCCGCGGCGCCCAGGAGGAAGCCCGCCACCAGGGCCGGCCCGGTGAGGAGCTGGGCGAGGGGCCCCAGCAGGGGCACGAAACCGAGCGCGGCCATCAAGGCCACCCACAGAAGGGTGGTCAGGATCCACGGCAGCGGGTCCCGCGCCAAGTGGTCGCGCCAAGCGGCGGCGACCCACTGGATGCCCCGCCGCCCCGCCACCCGCCGAATCGCCGGTCCAGCCGCTGCCCCTTCGCCCATGGCCACCCCCGGATCGACCCCCATTATGGCCCAGGGACACCTCCTCAGGACAAGGCTTCGGGCGCCGTCCCGGCGCGCTAGACTGGGAGCTTAGCCGACGAGGACGAGAATGGGGACGAGACCATGCTCTCCCACGTGACCCTGGGCACCAACGACCTCTCCCGCGCCGCCCGCTTCTACGAGGAGGTGCTTGCGCCCCTGGGCGGACGGGTCGCCTTCACCACCGAACGGGCGGTCTTTTTCGCCTTCGGCGAAGGGCCGCCGCGCCTCGCCGTCATCCTGCCCTATGACGCCCAGCCGGCCACCGCGGGCAACGGCACCATGGTGGCCCTCGCCGCACCGACACCGGAAGTGGTGGACGAGGTCCACGCCCTGGCCCTCGCCCAGGGCGGCCGCGACGAGGGCGCGCCGGGCGTGCGCGGCGGGGCGGGGCGGTCGGCCTACGCCGCCTACTTCCGCGATCTGGACGGCAACAAGCTGGGGATCTTCTGTGCCGCCGGCTAGGTGTCGGCACACAACAGATCGGTGCGCAAAATGTACTTCACGCCCCGCTCCACGGGCAGGGAGGCGTGGAGGCGGTGGAGGGGGTGGTCGCCGTGGGGGAAAAGGAGCACGCCGCCGGCCGGCGTGCGCACGTCCACCGCGCCGCCGTCCACCAGAAAGCGGGTGGCCCCGCCCGCAAAGTCGTCGTTGAGGTAGAAGAGCACCGTCATCCGGCTGGTGCGGCCGCCGAAGGCGTCCGCCACCGGGCGTCCGTCGCGGAGCCGGCTGCCGGTCCAGGCGCCGTCGCGGTGGAAGGCGAAATAATCCCCCCGGCGATAGCGGTAGAAGCGCAGCCGGCCGTTGAGGGCCAGGGGCGGGGGCGCGATGCCGGCCACCGCGGCGGCAAGGGGGCGCGCGAGCCGGTGCCAGAGGATCTCCAGGGTGGCGTCGTCGGCGAGCCACACCAGGTTGTCGTTGTGCCGCACCGATCGCGGCAGGGAGACGGCGGCGTCGGGCGCGTAGCCCAGGGCCTCGGTGAGCGCCACCAGCCGCCGACACTCGCTAGGCGCGAGCACCCCGAGGAGCTGGCGCACACCGGGCACGGCGGCCACCTCCCGCACCGCCACCGGTCCCGGCGGCACCGCCGCGAGCCCCGCCGGGTTGGGCGCCTTGGACGCCCACACCGGCAGGAGGGCGCCGTCGGCCCCCGCCTCGCGGGCCACGATCTGGAAGGCGTGTCGCTCGCCGTCGCTCACCTGCACTCCCCTCTCCTCGCCACTGCGCGCGGATCGCCGCCTCAGCGCCTACAATGGTACTCTCACCCGGAGCTCGTGCCGTGAACGACCACTCCACGTGGCTCTCCCTCACCCGCGAAGAGGTGTTCGCACCCGAGCTGGCGGTGGTCGACTGCCACCACCACTTCTGGCGCGGGCTCGGGGAGGTGTTCCGCCACGCCCCCGACTACCTGGCCGAACAGCTCGTCGAAGATCTCGCCAGCGGCCACCGGGTGCTCGCCACCGTGGTGGTGGAATGCGGCCAGGCGTGGCGGGCGAGCGGTCCCGAATCCCTCCGCTCGCTGGGCGAGACCGCCTTCATGCTGGCGGAGGCCGCCTCCGCGCGGTTGCTCTCCAGGGGCGGCTGCGCCGTGGGCGCGGGGCTCGTGACCTTCGTCGACCTGCGCCTGGGCGAGGCGGTGGAAGAGGTGCTGCTGGCCCACCGGGAACTCGCCGGAGCGCGCCTGCAGGGGATCCGCCAGCGGGCCGACCGCCCCCTGGACGACCACGGCCGGCCCACCGGGGCGGCGCTGTTCGATGACCCCTCCTTCCGCGCCGGGCTGCGCCGGCTGGCCCGCCACGATCTCCTCTTCGAGGTCTGGCTGCTCCATCCCCAACTGCCCGAGCTCTACCGGCTGGCGCGGGATTTCCCGGAGCAGACCTTCGTCCTCGACCACCTGGGCGCACCCCTGGGGATCGGGGCGTACGCGGGCCGCACGGCGGAAGTGCGCGCCGCCTGGCGGGAGGAGATGAAGCGCCTCGCCGAGCTGCACAACGTGGTGGTCAAACTGGGCGGCTTCGGCATGCCCCTGTGGGGGTTCGCCTGGGAGCGCCGGCCGCGGCCGCCCGATTCGGACGAACTGGTCGCCGCCGTAGGCGACTGGATCCGGGAGGCGGTGGAACGGTTCACCCCCCGCCGCTGCCTGTTCGAGAGCAACTTTCCCGTGGACAAGCTGGCGTTTTCCTACCGGACCTTCTGGAACGCCTGCAAGAAGATCGCCCTCGAGTTCGGCCCCCGGGCGGCAGAGGATCTGCTCGCCGGTAACGCCCGGCGCCTCTACGGCCTGGACGGCACCTTCGCCCCCTAGAGGATGCGCGAATAGCGCTCCCGCCCGCCGTCGCCGGCCAGGTGGGCGTCGAACACCATGGCCAGGCGCCGAACCAACAGGCGCCCGAGGGGGGTTGCCCGCAGCACCTCGCCCTCGAAGGTGGCGAGACCCTCGGCGGCGAGTGCCTCAAGGGCCCTGCGCTCGGCGGCAAAGTGGCGCCAGAAATCGACGCCGAAGCGCTCGCCCAGGGCGCGGCCATCGAGGCGGAAATGGCACATCAGCTCCTCGATGACCCGGCCGCGCAGCAGGTCCTCCGCCGAGCGCACGTAGCCGCGCTCGAGGGGCAGACGGCCTTCGTCCACCGCCGCATTGTAGCGGGCGATGTCGCGGTGGTTTTGGAAATAGACGCCGGCGAGCTCGCCGATGGCCGACACCCCGATCCCCAAAAGCTCGTCGGCGCGGCGCACCGTGTAGCCCTGGAAGTTGCGCGCCAGCCGCCCCTCCTCTTGGGCGCGCGCCAGTTCGTCCCCGGGCAGCGCGAAGTGGTCCATGCCGATGTAGCGGTAGCCGGCGGCGGCGAGCCGCTCCCAGGCGTCGCGAAAGAGGGCGAGCTTCTCGGCGGGGGACGGCAACTCGGCGGCGCGAATCTGCCGCTGCACCTTGAAGCGGTGCGGCAGGTGGGCGTAGTTGAACAGCGAGAGCCGATCCGGCCCCAGGGCGATCACCTCCTCCAGCGTGCGCGCGAAGCGGGCGCGATTCTGGCGGGGCAGGCCGTAGATCAGGTCCAGGGAGACGGAGTGGAAGCCCGCCCGGCGGGCGGCGGCCAGCAAGGCCGCCACCTGTTCGGGATCATTGTGGCGGTTGACCGCCGCCTGGACCTCGGGGTCGAAATCCTGCACCCCCATGCTCAGGCGATTGAAGCCCAGCTCGCGGAGGAAAAACACCTGCTCGGGCACCAGGTCGCCGGGATGGACCTCAATGCCGAACTCTCCGGCGTCGTCCGACACCAGGGAAAAGTGGCCGCGGATGGCGGTCATCAGGCGCGCGAGCTCGGCGGCGGCGAGGAAGGTGGGCGTGCCCCCACCCCAGTGGAGCTGGGTCAGGGTCCGGCCCTCGCCCAGCGCGGCCACCACCAGGGCGAGTTCCCGCTCGAGGCGCGACACGTAGGGCGCCCCCACTCCCCGGTTGGCGGTGACGATCCGGTTGCAGGCGCAGTAGTAGCAAACCCGACTGCAGAAGGGGATGTGGACGTAGAGGGAGAGCGGCCCGCCGCGCGCGGCGCTCGCCGCCGCTGCGCGCGCCCACTCCGCGGCCCCGACCTCGGGGCGGAAATGGGTCGCCGGCGGATAGGAGGTGTAGCGCGGGCCCGTCAAGTCGTGGCGCGCGATCCGCGCCTCGTCCCAGGTCGGGCGCTCTGCCTCGCGGCGATCGGCCAACTCGAGCTCGCCCCTTCCCCGCATCCTGCGGCCCATTGTGGCGGGGCGGGGCGCGCCCGTCTTGACGGGAGTCAAGACGGGCGGGGATCACAGCAGGGGCGCAATCACCAGGCTGACGATGGCCATCACGTTGATCAGGATGTTCATGGACGGCCCCGCCGTGTCCTTGAAGGGGTCGCCCACGGTGTCCCCCACCACGGTGGCGCGGTGCACCTCCGAGCCCTTGCCGCCCAAGTTGCCCTTTTCCACATACTTCTTGGCGTTGTCCCAGGCGCCCCCGCTGTTGGCCATCATCAGGGCGAGGAGCACGCAGCCCAACAGCGCCCCGCCCAGGGCGCCGCCCAGAGCCAGGGGGCCGAGGGTGAAGCCCACCACCGGCGGGAAGGCCACCGCGATGATCCCCGGCAACAGCATCCGGCGCAGGGCGGCGGTGGTGGCGATGTCCACGCAGCGGGCGGTGTCGGGCTTGGCGGTGCCCTCCATGAGGCCGGCGATCTCGGCGAACTGGCGGCGGATCTCGACGATCATCTCCATCGCCGCATCGCCCACCGCGGTCATGGTGATGGAGGCGATCAGGAAGGGGATGATGCCGCCCAGGAAGAGTCCCAGCAGCACCGGCGGGTCGCCCAGGTGGAGGATGAACTCGCCGTGGTGGTGCTCCAGGGTTTCCACGAAGGCGGCGATGATGGCCAGCGCCGCCAGCGCCGCCGCGCCGATGGCGAAGCCCTTGCCGATGGCGGCGGTGGTGTTGCCGAGCTCGTCCAGGGAATCGGTGATCTCGCGGGTGTGTTTGCCCATGCCGCCCATTTCGGCGATGCCGCCGGCGTTGTCGGCCACCGGCCCGTAGGCGTCGATGGCCATGGTCACGCCGATGGTGGCGAGCATCCCCACCGCGGCGATTCCCACCCCGTAGAGTCCCGCCAGACTGGTGGAAGCGTAGATGATGGCGCAGATGGCGCCGAGGGGCACGGCCACCGACTGCATGCCCACCGCGAGACCGGTGATGATCACCGTGGCAGGGCCCGTTTTGCCCGCCTCGGCGATGCGCACCACCGGCGCCGAGGAGGTGTAGTACTCGGTGACAAGCCCGATCACTATGCCGCCCAAAGCGCCGCACAACACCGCATACCAGACGTGGGCACTCACCCCCAGGGCGCCGATCAGGAAGCCACTTGCCAGGATGAAGAGCACGGGGGCGCTGAGGGTGCCGCTGCGCAGGGCCACCGCCGGCCGCCGCCCCGCCAGCAGGCGCACCACGACGATGCCCACCAGCGAACAGAGGAGGCCCAGGGAGGCGAGAATTAGCGGCAACGCCATCAGGGTGGCGCGGCCGTGGGCTTCGTCCAGTCCGGGGGTGAGGGCGCCGAGGGCGGTGAATCCCAGGGTGGAGGCGATGGCGATGGTGGCGATCATGGAGCCGCAATAGGACTCGAACAGGTCGGACCCCATCCCCGCCACGTCGCCCACGTTGTCCCCCACGTTGTCGGCGATGACGCCGGGGTTGCGGGGATCGTCCTCGGGAATCCCCGCCTCCACCTTGCCCACCAGGTCGGCGCCCACGTCGGCGCTCTTGGTGTAGATGCCGCCGCCCACCCGGGAGAAGAGGGCCACCGAAGAGGCCCCCATGCCGAACCCGTGGATGGCGTGGGCGGTCTCCGGGTCGCCGCCGAAGAACCAGTAGAGGGCGCCGAGGCCCAAAAGCCCCAGGGAGGCGACGCACAGGCCCATGATGGAGCCGCCGAAAAAAGCCACCGCGAGCGCCTCCGCCTGGCCGCCGTGGCTTGCGGCCACGGCGGTGCGGACGTTGGCGCGGGTGGCCGCGTACATCCCGAACCAGCCGGCCAGTGCGGAACTCACCGCTCCCACCACGAAGGCCAGGGCGGTGCGCCCGCCGAGGGAAAAGTAGAGGATCACCGCGAGCACCGTGGCAAAGGCGGCGAGCATCCGGTATTCCCGCTTGAGAAAGACCATGGCCCCCAGCGCGATCTGGTCGGCGATCTCCTGGATGCGGCCGTGGGCCGCGGGGGTAGCGGGACATCAAGAGGTAGACGACGAACGCGCACAGGAGGCCAAAAGCCCCCAAAAGCGGCGGCAACAGCGCAATCTGTGACATGCCGGTCTCCTTGCCTGTGGTTATTTCGGGGAGCACCCGGTGGCGGGGCCGGCCGAGACGGCCCTCGGCGAGCGAGTAGACCACATCCCCTTGACAGCGGCAATAGCGCCTCGCCCGTCTGCTACAATGCGCCGCCGCCGAAGGCCCGCAGCGCCCCCGCCCGCGCTCGCCGGAGCCGCCGAGTGTTAGCCGACCAGAGGAGAACCCCATGAGCCTCAGCGCCGTCCCCGCGGGAGACCGCATCCCCGACGAGATCAACGTGATCATCGAGATTCCCGCCCACTCCGACCCGGTCAAGTACGAGGTGGACAAAAAGACCGGCGCGGTGTTCGTCGACCGCTTCATGTCGGCGGCGATGTTTTACCCCTGCAACTACGGCTACATCCCCAACACCCTGTCGGAAGACGGCGACCCCCTCGACGTGCTGGTGATCGCCCCCCACCGGATCATCAGCGGCACGGTCATCCGCTGTCGCCCCATCGGGCTTTTGAAGATGTCCGACGAGGCGGGCATCGACTTCAAGCTGCTCGCGTTGCCCACCAAAAAGCAGACCGCCATCTACGACAGCGTCGAGGAGTACACCGACCTGCCGCCCGTCTACATCCGCCAGATCGAGCACTTCTTCGAGCACTACAAGGATCTGGAACCGGGCAAGTGGGTGAAGGTGGAAGGCTGGGAAGGGGCGGCGGAGGCCAAACGGCAGATCCTCGCCGCGGTGGAAAACTTCCGCCGCCGGCAGGGCGGCGGCTGAAGGCCCGTCCCCGGCAAAGCAAAGGCCCCGCCGCGGCGGGGCCTTTGCGTTTTGGAGCGCGCTCTCCGCTCTCAGAGCTTGTCGGCGTTTTCCGCCAGATAGGCGGCCACCCCTTCGGGCGAGGCCTTCATCCCCTTCTGTCCGGGTTTCCAGTTGGCGGGGCACACCTCGCCGTGCTCCTGGAAGAAGGCCAGGGCGTCCACCATCCGCAGCATTTCGTCGACGTTGCGCCCGAGGGGCAGGTCGTTGACCACCTGGTGACGCACCACGCCCTCTTCGTCGATCAGGAAGGAACCGCGATAGGCCACGCCGGCCGGCGACTCCACGTCGTAGGCGCGGCAGATCTCGTGCTTGACGTCGGCCACCAGGGGATACTTCACCGGCCCGATGCCGCCTTTCTCCACCGGGGTGTTGCGCCAGGCGTAGTGGGTCCACTGGCTGTCGATGGACACGCCGATCACTTCCACGCCGCGCTTTTTGAACTCCTCGTAGCGGTGGTCGAAGGCGATGAGCTCGGAGGGGCAGACGAAGGTGAAGTCGAGCGGGTAGAAGAACAGCACCGCCTTCTTGCCCTTGATCACCTGGGAGAGGGTGAAGTTCTCGGTGATCTCGCCGTTGCCGAGCACGGCGGCGGCGGTGAAGTCGGGAGCGGGTTTGCCAACGAGTACGGCCATCGGAACTCTCCTTTCCTTTGGGTTGCAGGGTTGGGGTTGGAAAAGACCAGGGGCGGGCGCGGTCCCGCACCCGCCCCCTGTTAATGGGGCCAGGCCGCGGAAGGCCAAGGGCCGGTCCCATTGAATTTGCCTATGGACCCCATAGGGGATTCACTCGGGCACGGCTTCGTCGATCAGTTTTTGCAGCTCGCCCGTTTGGGCCATCTCGGCGATGATGTCCGAGCCGCCGATGAGTTCGCCCTTCACCCACAGCTGCGGGAAAGTGGGCCAGTTGGCGTACTTGGGCAGGTTGGCGCGAATCTCCGGATTGGCCAGCACGTCCACGTAGGCGAAGCGCTTGCCACAGCGGATGAGGGCCTCCACGGCGCGCGCGGAAAAGCCGCACTGGGGCGCCTCGGGACTGCCCTTCATGTAGAGGATGACGGGGTTTTCTTCGATCTGCTGCTTGATGATTTCCATGATGTCCATGGGCTGACCTCGCTTGGGGGGCTGACCTCGCTTGGGGGGAGCCAAGACCGACCTCGGCGGTCGGATATGGTAGCGGTTTCCCCCCGCCGGGAAAAGCGCCGCCCCGTTGCGCAAACGACCGTCTTTCCCTTACCATGCGGCCCTTTCCAGGCAGCCCTGCTGCCTGTTTTTGCTTTTTCGGCCACCCAGAAGCGGTGCGATGACCATGGGCGCCTTCTTGATGGACACCTACGGGGAGCGTCCCCTCACCCTGGTGCGCGGTCAGGGAGCCCGCCTCTACGACGAGGCGGGGAGGGAATACCTCGACGCCCTCTCGGGGATCGCCGTGTGCGGCCTCGGGCACGCCCACCCCGAGATCGCCCAGGCGATCTGCGAACAGGCGAGCCAGCTCCTGCACTGCTCCAACCTCTACCGCAACCCGCTCCAGGAAGAGCTCGCCGCGCGGCTGTGCGCGCTCACCGGACTGGAGCGGGCGTTTTTCGCCAATTCGGGGGCCGAGGCCAACGAGGCCGCCCTCAAGCTCGCCCGGCTGTTCGGCCACCGCCGGGGCGTGAAGACGCCCACCGTGGTGGTGATGGAACACGCCTTCCACGGCCGCACCCTGGCCACCCTCACCGCCACCGGCAACCGCAAGGTCCAGGCGGGCTTCGAGCCGCTGGTGGCGGGCTTCGCGCGCGCCCCCTTCGGCGACCTGGAAGCGCTCGAGCGGATCGCCGAGAACAACCGCAACGTGGTGGCCGTGCTGGTGGAGCCGATCCAGGGCGAGGGCGGCGTGCGCATTCCGCCCCCCGGCTACATGGCCGGCCTGCGCGCCCTCTGCGACCGCCAGGGCTGGCTTTTGATGCTCGACGAGGTGCAGACCGGCAACGGCCGCACGGGAAGCTACTACCACTACCAGCAGCACGGCATCCTGCCCGACGTGATGACCACCGCCAAGGGGCTCGGCAACGGCTTTCCCATCGGCGCCTGCCTGGCGCGGGGGGAGGCGGCGGAGCTGTTCAAGCCGGGCAGCCACGGCTCCACCTTCGGCGGCAATCCCGCCGCCTGTGCCGCCGCCCTGGCGGTGCTTAGGATCCTCGAGCGGGACGACCTGTGCCGGCGGGCGGGCCGGCTGGGCGAACGGCTCGTCGCCGAGCTGCGCACCCACCTGGGCGACCTCCCGGGGGTGGTGGAGATCCGGGGCAGCGGCCTCATGATCGGCATCGAACTCGACCGCCCCTGCGCAGCCCTGGTGGCCGAAGCCGCCGCCCGCGGGCTGCTGGTGAACGTCACCGCCGAGCGGGTCATCCGGCTGCTGCCGCCCCTCGTTCTCTCCGAGGAGGAATGCGCCCGCCTCGTCGAGCGCCTCACGGCCGCCGTCCGGGCGTTCTTGACCGCCTGATTACCTTTCCGGAGGTGCCATGGCCCCTCGCCACTTCCTCAGATTGCGGGATCTCGAGCGCGACGAGCTCGAGCGGGTGCTGGCGCGCGCCGCCGAGCTCAAGGGGCTGCGCCGCGCCGGCCGCGACCCCAAAAGCCTCGCCGGCAAAGTGCTAGCGATGATCTTCGAGAAGGCCTCCACCCGCACCCGCGTCTCCTTCGAGGCGGGCATCAGCCAGCTGGGCGGCACGGCCCTGTTCCTCTCCCCCGCCGACACCCAACTGGGCCGCGGTGAGCCCATCGAGGACACGGCGCGGGTGCTGTCGCGGATGGTGGATCTGGTGATGATCCGCACCTTCGGCCACGAGCGGCTCGAGCGCTTTGCCGCCCATGCCGGCGTCCCGGTGATCAACGGGCTGTCCGACAGCTTCCATCCCTGCCAACTCCTCGCCGACATCCAAACCTACCTGGAGCACCGCGGCCCCCTCGCCGGGCGGGTGGTGGCCTGGGTGGGGGACGGCAACAACATGGCCAACACCTACATCGAGGCGGCCGACCTGTTCGACTTCCAGCTGCGGCTGGCCGTTCCCGAGGGCTACGAACCGGACGCCGAACTGCTCGCCCGCCACGCCGACCGGGTGGTGCTCACCCGCTCCCCCGCCGAGGCGGTGGCCGGCGCCCACCTGGTGGTCACCGACACCTGGGCCTCCATGGGGCAGGAGGAGGAAAAGGCGCGCCGGGAGCGGGATTTCGCCGGCTTTCGCGTCGACCACGAGCTCATGGCCCGGGCGGCGCCGGACGCCCTGTTCATGCACTGCCTGCCGGCCTACCGGGGGCGCGAGGTGACCGCCGAGCTCTTGGAGGACCCCCGCTATTCGGTGGTCTGGGACGAAGCGGAAAACCGCCTCCACGCCCAGAAGGCGCTGATGGAGTTCCTCTGCGGCGCCCTGGGGTGAGGATCGAGCACCTGGCGCGCCTGTTGGAGGCGCGGCTCGCGGCGCTGGTGCCGGGAGCGCGCCTCTGCCCCTTGCACCCGCCTGAGCTGCCCGAACTTTCCCTGTGGCTGTTGGATCCCGCCACCGCCGAGGCGGGCGTGGCCCCGCAATGGGTCGCCCAGCTGATGGATGCACCCCCCTTCTGGTGCCTCTGTTGGGGGGCGGGGCAGGCCCTCGCCCGGCACCTGCTCGACCATCCCGACGCGGTGGCGGGGCGGACGGTCATCGACCTGGGGTCGGGCTGCGGGGTGGCGGGCATCGCCGCCGCCCTGGCCGGCGCCGCGCGGGTGGTGTTGTGCGACCGCGACCCCCTGGCCCTGGCCGCCGGACGCCTCAACGCCCGCTGGAACGGCGTCCGAGTGGAGTGTGCGCCGAGCCTCGACGACGCCCTCGCCCGGCTCGCTTCCGGCGAGCGGACCAGAACCCTGGGGCTTGCCGCCGACTTTCGCTACGACCCGGCGAGCGCACCCCTCCTCCTGCGGCTGGCGCAGGCCACGGGGACGGTGTGGTGCGCGGACGCGGCCATCGCCGGGTCGACCCCGCCCCAGGGACAGCCCCTCGGGCGCGCCTGGCTGCCGCCCTTCCCCGGCGCCGAGACTTCTCCCGCCTTTGCCGACGTGGCCCTCTGGCGCCTGACCACCTAGAGCGGGCGAGGGGTGGCCGCCACTCCGGAGGCGCTACTGGATCGGCTCCTCGCCGGCGGTCTTGGTGCGGTGCAAGAGCCGGCCGCACTCGGGGTCGTAGGGGCGGGCGCGGTGCATGGTGCCCGAGTTGTCCCACATCACCGCGTCGCCCACTTTCCAGTGGTGGGTGTAGCGGTAGGGTTCGCTCGTCGCCCACTCGCGGAGCTTGTTGAGCAGCCGCGCGCTCTCCCGCCAGTCGAGGCCGACGATGTGGTGGGCGGTGTTGCCGAGCACCAGCGATTTGCGGCCCGAACGGTGTTTCCACACCAGGGGCAGTTCCACGTCGCCGAGGGCCATCATCTCCTCGAGCTTCTCCTGGGAGGGCTCCGGCTCGTAGTAGAAAAGGGTGTTCCAGGCGGCGTGCATTACCCGCAGCGAGTCGATGCGCGCCTTTTCCTCTTCCGGAAGGTCCTCGTAGGCGGCGTAGGTGTTGCAAAACTCGGTATCGCCGCCCCAGGTGGCCGGCACCTTGCAGGAGAGGATCGCGTAGCCCGGCGGCCGCTTGTTCATGGTGCCGTCGATGTGCCAGAACAGCGAGCCCTTCAGGTATTCCGACCGGGGATTGATCTTTTTGTCCAGGGTGATGTCGTAGACCTCCTGCCCCTCCATCTCCGGCAGGAAGGTGCCCAGGGTTTTGGTAAACGCCACCTGCTCTTCATCGGTGAAGTGGATTTCCGGAAACACCAGCACCCCGCGGTCCTCGATCAGGCGCCGGATCTCTTCGCTCAAGGCACCGCTTAAAAGCTCCTCTTTGCTGTTGCGCACGATGGCGCCGATCTTGGGCTTGATGGGCTCGGCGCGCAGGGCGATCTTTTCCGCGACAGTCATCGTTCCTCCTCCTTTTGGCTCCGCAGAGCCTTGATGCCCATTGTGGACGGTTTGCCGACAGCCGCCTTGATCTCCGCCAATTACTGAGCGGCCAAGGGCCGCGGCACCCCGATCCCCAGGTAACGGGCCAGGTTGCGGTGCAGATTGCTCACCTTCTTCTCCTGGTGGGGGTTGGGCAGACAACCTTCGAAACCGCGCGACTTCAGCCCCTTTTGGACCTCCACCATGTTGGAGATGTCCTGGCCGATGACGAACGGCCAGGCGGACGGATCCTGCGGGGCGTACACCCAGTCGGGCTTGGGCTCCTCGCCGGGCGGAAAGCGCTCGAGGGCGATCGCCTCGTAGATGCAGCGATCGGGGTCGTCCCCGAAGGGACGCACCCGATAGTAGAGGGCGAAAGTGGGCCCCGGCAGGATGTTCATGTTGGGAAAGATGTGCTGGGCGAGCCCGGCGGCGGCCATTTGCGCCTCACTGATTTCCGGCCAGCGGACGCCGCGGGCGGCGTCCTCGGCGCGGGCGGATGCGAGCCAATGGCGGTGGACCTCCTCCGCGGGAGTCCCGGGCGGCAGCTCCTCCACCAATCGAGCCGCGGCCCGCACCAGCGTCTCGGTGGTGGAAGCGCCGATGGTCTCCAAAAACTCCTTTTGCATCTGGTAGATCGCCACCCGGGGATCCTCGCCGACGGCGGCGCGGTGGACCGTCGTCTCGGCCGCCGAGGCCTCGCCCCGCCGCGAGTCGAAGCCGTCGATGCCATGCAGGCCGAGGGCCTTGCTCCAGGCGTAGAACTCGCCGTACTTGTTGAGCTGCGGGTGGGTCGCCCAGACGTGGTAAGGCTCCAAGAAGGCCTCCAGGGCCACCTTCCAGTTGCAGTCGAAGATGCCCCACTGGCGGAACTTGTAGCGCATCTCGTGGAACTCGAAGGGGTCGAGCAGGCTGGCGATGGGCTCGAGGTATTCGCGCAGGGGCACGCAGTGGGGGTCCATGTTGATCCAGATCCAGCCGCCCCAGGTGTCCACCGCCACCGGTTTCAAGCGGGTGCGCGCCTCGGTGAGCGCCCCCTGCCAGTCCTCGGCGTGGAGGATGAAGGTGGCGCGGCCGTCGAGGCCGAAGGTCCAGCCGTGGTAGGCGCAAAAGAAGCCCTCCCGGCGGCCGTTGCAGATCCCCTTGTGGCCGCGCGCGCCATTGGCCCCGGCGGGAACGCTCACCAGGCGCCGTCCCCGGTGGGGGCAGACGTTGTGGAAGGCCTGGATCTCGTCCGGGGCCGTGCGCACCACCAGGATCGAGTCGAAGCCGATCTCGTAGGTGAGATAGTCGCCCACCTCGGGGATCTCTTCCTCGCGGCCCACGTGCTGCCAGACGCGGGGCCAGAGCCGGTCGAGCTCCAGGCGCGCATATTCGGGGGACACGTAGGCGTCCACCGGAATGAGGAGTGGCTCGTCGAGCCGCTCCTCGGGGATGGTGGCGAACTGTTCCATCGTTGCGGCCTCCTCCGCATTTCGAGGCCGGCCGTCAGGCCGGCACGCCCGCGACCTCTTCCGCTTTCTCCAATCTCAGTCCGGCCAATTGCCCCTCCTCCCGCCATGCCTCGAGGAGCGAGACGAAGGCGTCCCAGCCGGGGCCGTAGACCTCGCCCAGATAGAAGCGGTAGCGGGGGTTGCCGTCCTCGTCGAGGATCGGCTGGCCCTCGTTGTTGAAGTAGCCGGGGGTGCAACTGGCGATCCATTCAGAGCGGTCCACTTCGGTGGCGCGCACGTGGCGCACCCAGGCGTCTTGGGCTTCCTTGGTGGGTTCCACCGCCACCGCGCCGCGATCCATGGCGGCGCGGATGATGTAGGCCATGTGCTTGACCTGCTCTTCGAAGTTGAGCGTCAGGGTGGAGTTGAGGCCGCCCTGGTAGTAGCCGCAGAAGAAGATGTTGGGAAAGCCGTGGGTCATCATCCCGTGGAGGGTCTTGTAGGTGCCCTTCCAGTTGTCGTACATGGAAAAGCCGCCCCGCCCCTCGAACACCGGAATGCCCCAACGGCGCTCGAGATCTGATGTCACCTCGTACCCGGTAGCGAAGATGATGCAGTCCACCTCGTACTCCCGGCCCTGGTGGATGAAGCCCTTGGGTGTGAGCTGCTCCACCCCTTGGGTTTCGGAGACGTCGATGAGGTGGACGTTGGGCCGGTTGAAGGTCTGGTAGTACTGGTCGTTGGAAGTCGGCCGCTTGCACATGTAGCGGTACCAGGGCTTGAGCTTGGCCGCAGTCTGCGGGTCCTTGACGATCTGGTCGACCCGGCGGCGCAGCCGCTCCATCACCCGGAAGTCCATCTCTTCGTAGCGGCGGGCGTACTCCTCGTCGGAGATCTTCGGCCAGCCCTCCTCCTCCAACTCGGCGGAAATGTTGCGGTTGACCTCCGTCCAGATGTCGCAGATGAGGTCCTTCTCGAAGGGCAGGAAGCGCTCGTTGGCGCCACGGTGGAAGTTGGCGCGCCGCCGCGCCTGCCAGCCGGGCTGGAGGTTTTTCACCCACTCGGGATCGGTCGGAGTGTTGCGCCGGGAGTCGACGCAGGAGGGCGTCCGCTGGAGCACGAAGAATTCCTTGCTGTAGCGCCCCAGATAGGGGACCAGCTGGATCGCCGTGGCGCCGGTGCCCACCAGGGCCACCCGCTTGTCGGCCAGGCGATCGAGCACCGGGTTTTTCTCCTCGCCGCCGGTGTACTCGTAGTCCCAGCGGGCGCTGTGGAACATGTGGCCCCGGTACTCGTCGATGCCCGGGATCGCCGGCAGCTTGGGGATGTTGAGCAGGCCGTTGGCCATGATCACGAAGCGCGCCTTCAGCTCGTCCCCCTGGCGGGTGCCCACGCGCCAGCGCTTGAGCTCGTCGTCCCAACGCAGGGACTCCACCATGGTGTGGAAGAGGGCCTTTTCGTAGAGCCCGTAGCGCCGGGCGATGCTCTGGGCGTACTCGCGGATCTCGAAGCCGTCGGTGAACTTCTTCGAGGGCATGAACCCCGTCTCCTCGAGGAGCGGCAGGTAGCAGTAGGCGTCGTTGTCGCACTCGAGGCCGGGATAGCGGTTCCAATACCAGACGCCCCCGAAGTCGCCGGCGTGGTCGATGATGCGGAAGTCGTCGATCCCCACCCGCTTGAGGTGGACGCCGGCCAGGATCCCCGACCAGCCACCGCCGAGGACCACGACGTCCACCTCGTCGAACGAGGGCTTGCGCGGCGTCGCCGAGGTGTAGGGGTCGATCTCGTAGGCCCCGCTGTAGCGGCCCACCGGCCGCAGGTACTGCTCCTGTCCCTCTTTGCGAAGCCGCTTGTCCCGCTCCTGGCGGTACTTTTCCTTGAGGGCCGGGATGTCGATCTCGTCGATGGACGGCAGTCCCGGAGATTTTTGGTTGATCATGACAGCCTCCTCCCTCGCATTACTAATCAACAGTGTTGTTCATTATATAGCGCAAAAAAATCCCCGTGCCAAGGATGGCCAGGCGGCTCACCCCGAGATCTTGACCCAGGTCAACAAAGGAAGCGGCTCAGTCGCGGCGGTGGAGAACCGTCAGGGTGGGCTCGTCCCACTCGGGCATGGCCGGGAAGGGGCCGTAGTCGGGAGAGCCCACCAGGTCGGCCGAGAGGTCCGCAGGCCCCCGGTAGTGGAGGGAAAAGTGGCGCCAGCGGAAGCGCCACTGGCCGTCGCGGCGGACGAACCGGTCGTGGTAGATGCCGAACGCCAACACCCCCGAGCCGTCGGGCATCTTGGTGAACTCGGTGCAAGGGGTGCGAGCCAGCGCCTCGTCCCCCGCCACTTGGAGGAGGGGCTGGCCCACCACCACGTGGACCTTTCGGGCGAAGCCGAGCAGGTGTTCGAAGGCCCCCGCGATCTCGTCGCGACCCCGGAAATGGCGGGCGGCGAGTTTCCACTCGCCCTCCGGGACGAATAGCTCGGCGTAGGCGGCGCCGTCCTGGCGCCACGCGGCGTCGACGAAGCGGGCGTAGAGTTGGCGGATGGCGAAGTCTGCCGCTATGAGCTCGTCCACTTCGCCGCCTCAGCCTTCCAACTTGCGGGGCATGCCCCGGCCCATGAATTTGGCCAGATGGCGGTGGAAGTTGGTGATCTTTTGCTCCTGGTGGGGATTGGGCAAGGCCCCCCGGAAGCCGCGCGACTTCATGCCCTTTTGCACGTAGGGCATGTTGGAGAAGTCCTGAGCGAGCACCGAACCCCACTTTTCGGCGGTGGGCTCGGCGTAGACCCACTCGGTCTTGGGCTCTTCCCCGGGCGGGAAGCGCTCCAGGGCGTAGGACTCGAAGATGCACTTGTCGGGGTCGTCCCCGTAGGGGCGAGTGCGATAACAGAGGGCGAAAGTGACCCCCTGCAGGATCGTCTGGTTGGGGAAGAGGCTCCAGGCAAGGCCCGCTTCGGCCATGATCTCGGGGGGGATCTCGGGCCAGATGACGCCCCGCTTGGCGTCGTCCGCCTTGGCCGAGGCCATCAGGTGGGCCATCACCTTGTCGGCCGGAGTGCCGGGCGGCAGCTCGTCCACCAGCCGCCGCGCGGCGTTGAGGAGCGTCTCGGTGGCGCAGGAGAAGTTGACCGTCTCGTAGTTTTCGCGGATCAGCTCGTAGGTGGAGATCCGCGGGTCGACGTCCTTGCGCCCCGCCCGGGTCACGCCGGTGCTGTGGGCCGTCTTGTGGGCCGGATCGCGCTCGTCGAATCCGCTCACACTGTGGTAGCCGTAGGGCTTGCTGTAGGCGTAGTAGTCGCCGTACTTGAGCAACTGGCTGTGGGTGGCCGCCACGTGGTAGGGCTCCATGAAGGCCTCGATGGCGGTCTTCCAGTTGCAGGGAAAGATGCACCACTGGCGCCACTTGTAGCGCATCTTGTCGAATTCGTAGTAGTCGAGGATCCGCGCCGCTGGCTCCAGGAAGTCGCGCAACGGCTCGGCGTTGGGGTCCATGTTGATGTACACCCACCCGCCCCAGGTCTCGCAGCGCACTTCCGACAGGCAGGTGCGCTCGGGGGTGAGCGCCCCCTTCCAATCCTGGGCGTCGTGCACGTAGATGTTGCGCCCGTCCAGATCGTAGGTCCAGCCGTGGAAGGCGCACACGAACTTGTTGCGCGTGCCCCGCACGCTGTTGACGTCGTCGGGGGTGTCGATCAGCTGCCGCCCCCGGTGGGCGCAGACGTTGTGGAACGCCTTGATGGTGTCGGGGGCCGTGCGCACCACGATGATGGAGTCATCGCAGATGTTGTAGGTGAAAAACTGGCCCACCTCGGGGATGTCCTCCACCCGGCCGGCCATCTGCCACACCCGGGGCCAGAGGAGCTCCTTTTCGAGCGCCGCGTACTCCCGCGAAATGAAGGCCTCCACCCCGTAGGTGAGTGGTTCGGCCAGATCCGCGTCGGTCAGTTCGGGCAGTTCGATGTCCGCCGGTTTATTCACGGTAGGTTCCTCCCCAATTTGTCCACATGCCGTTCCCCCCGGCGCGCGCCCCCTGCTCGCCCCAGTCTAGGCGGCCTGCCCCTCCACCTCAAGGCCTTCCATCCGGCCGTCCGACCGCCACCGCTCGAGCAGCTCGACGAAGGCGTCCCACCCCGGCCCGTAGCCCCGGAACAGCGCCCACTTGGCGTTTTTCTCGCCCTCGTTGGTGAAGTAGGAGGGCGGGCAGGTTTCGTTGAACTCGGTCATGTCCACTTCCACTTCCCGGAAGTGGCGGACGTAGGCGTCCTGCGCTTCCTGGGTGGGCTCGACCACCACGCCCCCCCGGCGCAGGGTCTCGCCGATGATGTAGGCGGCATGGCGCACCTGCTCCTCGAACTGGAGGGTGGTGGTGGTGTTGAGCCCGCCCTGGATGTAGCCGGTGAAAAACATGTTGGGGAAATGGCGGGTCATGATGCCGTGCAGGGTCAGGGGACCGTCCGCCCAGTGGTCGTAGATGGAAACCCCCCGCCGCCCCACGAAGCGCGGGATGCCCCAGCGCCGGCGCAGACTGCTGGTGACCTCGAAGCCGCTGGCGAAGATCATGCAGTCCACCTCGTATTCGACCCCGTCCTGCACGAAGCCCCGCTCGGTCATCCGCTCGAGCCCCAGGGTGTGGGAGACGTCGATGAGCTTGACGTTGGGGCGGTTGAAGGTTTCGTAAAACTCGTTGTTGGACAGCGGCCGCTTGCAGCGGAAGCGGTACCAGGGCTTGAGGATCTCCGCCGTGGCCTTGTCCTTGACCACCGCCTCCACCCGCCGGCGCAGCCGCTCCATCACCCGATAGTCCATGATCTCGAAGCGGCGAGCGTACTCTTCGGGGGTGAGCTCGGGCCACCCCTCCGCCTCGAGTTCCGCCTGCAGGTTGCGGTTGATCTCGGTCCAGATGTCGCATCCCAGGTCCGGCTCGCCCCGCAGCAGCCGCAGGTTGGCGCCGCGGTGGTAGTTCTCGCGCCGCGCCCTCTGCCAGCCGGGCTTCAAGGTCTTGACCCATTCCGGATCGGTGGGGGGGTTGAAGCGCTCGTCGACGCTTGAGGGCGTGCGCTGCAACACGTAGAGCTGCTTGGCGTAGCGGCCGAGGAAGGGCACCGCCTGAATGGCGGTGGCGCCGGTGCCGAGGATCGCCACCCGCTTGTCGGCGAGTCGGTCGAGCACCGGGTTTTCCCAGCTGCCGCCGGTGTAGTGGTAGTCCCAGCGCGAGGTGTGGAACATCTTGCCGCGGAAGGTGTGCAGCCCCGGGATGTTGGGAAACTTGGGGCGGCTCAAGGTGCCGCCGGCCATGATGACGAAGCGCGCGCGCAGCTCGTCGCCCCGGTTGGTGGTCACCTTCCAACGGCGGATGGCCTCGTCCCATTCGAGTCCCGTGAGCAGGGTGTGGAAGAGCGCCTTGTCGTACAGGCCGAACTGGCGGCCGATGAGCTGGAAGTAGCGGAAGATCTCGAGGCCATCGGCGAACTTCTGGCTCGGCATGAAGCCGGTTTCCTCGAGGAGGGGCAGATAGCAGTAGGCGTCGTTGTCGCACTGCACCCCGGGATAGCGGTTCCAGTACCAGGTGCCGCCGAAGTCCCCGCCGTTGTCGAGGATCAGGAAGTCCTCCACGCCCACTCGCTTGAGGTGGTAGGCGGCCAACACCCCCGTCCAGCCGGCGCCCAGGATCGCCACCTCCACCTCGTCGTGGCGCGCGTCGCGAGGGACCACCGGGCTGAAGGGGTCGTGTTCGAAGGTGTCGTGCACCAGGCTGTCGTCGGGCGGCGCGTACTGCGCCTCGCCGTCCGGCCTGAGCCTGCGCTCGCGCTCGGCGCGGTATTTCTCCCTGAGGGCAGGGATGTCGATCTCGTGCGCGGGCGGCACGTTGGTCACGGGGCAATTCATGGCCGCTAGGTCCTCGATGTTCGGGGGTCTGACGCGAATGGGGCGAATGCGCCAATCAACAGCACTGTTGATTGTAGGTTATCGGGGTTCGGGTCGGAAGTCCCGCTCGCGATCGAGCACACTCCACACCCCGGTGGCCTCCGCCACCGGCTCGCCCCGGCACAGGAGGGTGCCTCGCAGAAAGGCCGTGTTCCGCCCCCGCTTGAGGATCCGGCCGTCGAGTTCGACGAAGCAGGGGGCGCGCAGGGGAGCGAGGAAGTGGCAGTCCAGGTGGACGGTGGCGCAAGGCGCGCGCCCCACCGCCTCCCACAGGAGGAGGGAGAGGCCGTGGTCGAGGAGGGTCATCAGCGCCCCGCCGTGGACGAACCCCTGGGCGTTGCAGTGCCGCTCGTCGTAGAGGGCGCCGTAGCGCCAGGTGCCGTCCTCGGCGCGCCGGGTCCAGAGGGCCTCGAGGCCCACGGGCAGCCCCCGCAGCGCGCGGCGGGTCCAGCCGGGCGGCACCGGGCCGCTCACGGCGCGCCCGCTCCGGCCCGGCCGCGGGCGGCCATCTCGAAGCTGTAGCGCAGGTGGTCCAGGTGCCCGGACGGCACCGGCGCAAAGATCACAAAGCGCGAAGTGTCGCGGATGGCGTCGGCCGCTTGGGCCACCGCCTCGGGGGTCCAGGCCGCCCGCCACACCCCTTCCGTCTCGGCGACGAACGCCCGCGCCACCCGTCCGGCGATGGCGATGAACATCTCGCCGTTGGCGGTGCACCGCTCGTGGGCGAGCCAGGCCACCACCGGTGCGACCAGTTCCGGGTCCATGGGGGGATAGCGCGAGGTGTCGAGTCCCTCGGCCATGCGGGTGACGGCGCCGGGCAGGATCAGGTTGGCGGCGATGCCGTATTCCGCACCCTCCAAAGCGGCGGTGTTGCAAAGCCCGATGAGTCCCGCCTTGGCGATGGAATAGTTGCCCACCAGCCGGTTGCCGTAGAGGCCGTTGATGGAGCCGGCGAGCACGATCCGCCCGTAGCGGGCGCGGACCATCTGGCGCAGCGCCTCGCGCACGGTGTAAAACCCGCCCCGCAGGTGGACGTCGAGCACCGCCTCGAAATCGGCGTCGGACATCTCGGCCAGGGGCGCGCGGCGGACGATGCCCGCGTTGTGGATGAGCACGTCGATGCGCCCGAAATGGTCGAGGGCGGCCTCCACCACCGCTTTGGCGCCCGCCGGCGTGGCGATGGAGTCGGTATTGGCCACCGCCTCGCCGCCAGCGGCGCGGATGGCCCGCACCACCTCTTCCGCCGGCCCCGGATCGGTGCCGTCCCCCGCGAGGCCCACACCGGGGTCGTTGACCACCACCTTCGCCCCCCGGGCGGCGAGCAACTCGGCGTAGGCCCGGCCGAGGCCGCGCCCCGCGCCGGTGATGGCGGCCACCCGGCCGTCGAATCGCAATTCCTCCATGGCTTCCTCCTCCCGCGGTCGCGGCGCCAGAACGGCGCCTGCCGGCGGCTTTTCAGGCCACCACGCCCGCCCTGCGCAGTTGGTCGATCCGCTCCGCCGACAGCCCCAACAGATCCCGCAGCACCTCCTCCGTGTGTTGTCCCAGGAGGGGCGGAGGCGCGGGCGTCGCCTGGCGCTCGTCAAAGCGGAACGGGCGGTTGACGATGGGGATCTTCCCAAGCCTAGGGTGCTCCACCTCCACCACCATCCCCCGCGCCTGGGCCTGGGGCTGGGAGAGCGCTTCCAGGACGCCCAGGATGGGCGCGTGGGGCACCTGGTGGGCGACGAACAGCGCCTCCAGTTCCGCCACCGTGTGGCGGGCGGTGCGCTCGGCCACCAGGGCGTTCACCTCGGCGCGGGCGTCGCGCCGCTTTTCCAGGGTATCGTAGCGCGGATCGGCGATGTACTCGGGCATGCCCAGGGCGGTGCAGATCCGCGCCCAGAAGGTCTCGGTGAGGCAGGCGATGATGATCGCGCCGTCGCGGGCTGGAAAGACGCCGTAGGGGACCAGGTTGGGGTGCTGGGAGCCCTGCCGCTCGGGATCGCGGCCGGTGAAGAAGGCGAGCTGCGCCAGGTAGCCGAGCAGGTTGAGCATCCCGTCGAGGAGACTCACGTCGATGTAGCGGCCGCGCCCGGTGCGCTCCCGCTCCCAGAGGGCGGCGAGGATGGCGATGGGGCCGTTGATCCCCCCCACCAGATCGCCCAAGGGGATGCCCAGCTTGGTGGGCGGGCCATCCGGCTCGCCGTTGACGCTCATCGCCCCCGAGAGGGCCTGGAGGACGATGTCGAAGGAGGGGCGGTCGCGCAGCGGGCCGTCCTGGCCGAAGCCGGAGATGGCGCAGTAGATGAGGCGCGGGTTGCGCGCCGCGAGGGCCGCGTAGCCAAGACCCAGGCGCTCCATTACCCCGGGGCGGTAGTTTTCCACGAGTACGTCGCAGCGCTCGGCCAGGGCGAGGATCAATTCCACCCCCTCGGGCTTTTTGAGGTCGACGACGATGCTCTTCTTGCCCCGGTTGATGGCCAGGAAATAGTGGCTCTCACCGGCCCGGAAGGGGGGAAAGGTGCGCGTCTCATCGCCGTGCCCCGGCGGCTCCACCTTGATCACCTCAGCACCCAGGTCGGCCAGGGCGAGGGAGGCGGCGGGGCCCGCCAGGACCCGGGTCAGATCGAGCACCCGGACTCCCGCCAGGGGCCCCTGCCAGGATGCGCCTTCCCTCTCCCCTGCGCCCACGGGACACCTCGCGTCAACCGTTGCGGGTCGGCAGCTGGACGAGGGCGGTGCCCTGGGCGGACAGCTCGCCCCGATGGGTTTCGGCCCGCTGGCTGATCTCCACCAGGTGGCGGCCGTCCTCGACGAATTTGCGGGTCACCACGCCGTCGATGAAGATGACGTCGCCCACCGGGTTGTGTCGGCGGATCTGGCACTTGGCCTTGTACAAAAAGCCGTCGTCGCCCATCCAGTTGGTGCACTGGTGGGTGAGCCAGGAGCAGCGCTCGGGACCGTAGTCGTAGGCGCCCGGCACCCCCACCTCGCGGGCGAACTCGTCTTCCCAGTGGACGCGCTCCGGGCAGTCGGGGATGTTGAAGCGGTTCTTGATGGCCAGCCCCGGGTGGGCGCGAAAGAGTTTCCACGCCAGCTTGTTGGCGCGGATGTACAAGCCACCCCATCCTTGGGCATAGGCGATAAAGCCGGTCACCGTCATGGGGCCCTTCATCATCCGCGGCAGCGGCTCGCCCACTTCCACGTCCTCCCAGTAGCGGGGGGTGGCGCCGCGGATTTCTTCATTTTCGTAGAGTTTGTACCACTCCTCCAGCTGTTCGTCGGTGAATCGCTCCACCTTTTCCTTGACGTCGGCGTACTTGGTGCCCCGCTCCCGGGCCTCGTCCCGGTCGGTGCGAAACACCCAGCTGTCCGCCTCGGCCACCTTGTCACCGTGCTGGTTGTAGAAGTCCACGTGGTAGATCTGCTGGAAGGCGCGTCCGGCGAAGCGGGTCTGGTGTTCCACCAGATCCTTCAGGTAAGCCTCGGTGGAGATCACGTCGTTGCGCAACACCGGCTTGTACCAGGTCCAGTCCGCGCCCGCCCACATGGCGTGGACGCCGGGCAGCCCGCCACAGTAGCCGGAGACGATCCGGCTGGTGGAGAACAGGAAGCTGGGCAGGGCGACGATGGTGCCGTACTTGGTCTTTTCCGCATAGGCGGGGTCGCACCACAGCGGATTGTCGTCGCCGATGCCGTGGGCGTAGTGGCGGATGGCGTCGCGGGTGGCCTCGTAGTTCCACGGCTCGACGGTGTTGGTGATCTTCACGCCGATCCGGCTGCGCAGCTCGGCGAGACCTTCCTCGGTGATCTTGGGAAAGCGCTTCTCGGTCATGGCGGTTCCTCGGTTCGCGAATCAGGAATGTTGCGCGCGCGCCTCGCGGTCGCGCAGGACTTTGCGGTTGACCTTTCCGGCGGGTGTCTTGGGCAGCTCGGCGACGAACTCCACCTGCCGCGGGTACTCGTGTTGGGAGAGGCGCTCGCGGGTGAAGTCTTGGAGTTCGCGGACGAAGGCGTCGTCGCCGGGGCGATCGCTGACCACGAACGCCTTGACCACCTGGCCGCGCCGTTCGTCGGGCACGCCGATCACCGCCACCTCCCGCACGTCCGGGTGCTTGAGCAGGGTGTTTTCGATCTCCACCGCGCTCATGGTCCAGCCGGCGGAGATGATCACGTCGTCGGCGCGGCCGCAGTGGTAGAAGTAGCCTTCTTCGTCCACCCGCGCCAGATCCTTGGTGCTCTCCCAGTGGTCGCGCTTCCAGAGCATCAGCTCCCCCACCTCGCCCGGCGCCGCCGGCGTGCCGTCGGGGCGCTGCACCTGCAGGCGCAGGCCCGGCACCGGCTTGCCCAGGGCGTCGGGCTTGACCCGGTAGTCCGGCGCGCCGGGAAAGTTGACCAGCACCACGCCGATCTCGGTGGTGCCGTACATGGAGCAAGCCGGCACGCCGAAGGTCTCTTGGATCCACTCCAGGGTGGCCGGATCGCAGGGTTCGCCGGTGTAGGAGAGCTTGCGGATCCGGAAGTGGAAGCGGTTTGCCTCGCCGCTCTGGCGCATCATCCGGTAGTGGGTGGCCGCCGCCGAGAGATTGGTGATGCCGAATCGCTCGAGGGCTTCCATGAGGCGCACGGGATCGAACTTGCCGGCGAAGGTGCCGGTGGTCACCCCGAGGGCCAACGGCGCGAGGGTGCCATGCCATAGGCCGTGTCCCCAGGCGGGGGAAGAGGGACAGAAGAACTCGTCCCCCGGGCGGATCCCTGTGCCGTAGAGAGCGGCGAACATCAACGTCACCAGCGCCTTGTGGGTGTGCTTGACCGCCGCCGGCAGCTCTCGGGTGGTACCCGAGGTGTACTGGAAGACCGCCAGGTCGGACGCCGCCGTGGCGGGCTCGAAGCGGGTGGGGTAGCGGTCGATCTCCTCCAGCAGGCGCTCGTCGGCGACCACCACCTCCAGGTCGGGCGCCGCCTCCCGCGCCATGGCCGCCTTTTCGGCGTTGGTGATCAACAGGCGGGGGCTGCAGTCGTCCACCCGCAGCCGCAGGCCGTCGGGTCCGAAGAGGGTGAACAGGGGCACGCTCACCGCGCCCGTCAGCATGGCCCCGAAGAGGGTGGTGTAAAAGGGCAGCGACGGCTCGAGCATGAACGCGATCCGCTCGCCCTTGGCGATGCCTCGGGCCGCCAACCAGTGGGCGAACTGGCTCGCCCGGGCGGCGAGTTCGTCGAAGGAGAGGATCTCGTCGCGCCCGTCGGCGTGGGCCACGCGCACGGCGGGGCGGCCGCTGCCGTCGGCGTGGCGGAGAATGCACTCGTGGGCGATGTTGAAGTGCTCCCGATCGCCGTCGAACAGTTCCCAGAGAGCCTGCGAATTGGCGTGGGCGACGGCGTCGGCGTAGGTGATGTAGTCGGTGAGCTTGGCCATGGCCACGAACCTCGGCGGGGGGTTGCCGGCGCGACGCCGGCTCGAGGGGACTATGTCACAGGCGGAGGCTATTGTAAATAGAGAATGGTTTTCAATATAATGAAAAATCGTCCCAAGGGAGACCCACCGTGACTGCCGAGGCCGCCGACGATCTCCGCCTCCGCCTCGCCCGCAGCAAGGCCCCGGCCATCGCCCGCGCGGCCGCCATCCTCCGTCTGCTCGGGCGCAGCGACACCCCCTTGAGCCTCAACGCCATCGCCCGCAGTCTCGGGCTCGTGCCCTCCACCTGTCTGTACGTGCTGCGCGCCCTGGTGGAAGAGGAGCTGGTGGCCTTCGACCCCGACACCAAGCGCTACTCCCTGGAAGCCGGGGTCTTGGCGCTGGCCCGCCAGTGGCTCAGGCGCAACCGCTTCGTGGAGCTCGCCCAGCCGCTCCTCGACCGGCTGGCGGAAGCGTACGACATGGGTGCGTTGGGGGTGGCCATCACCGGCCTCGACCACCTGGTGGTGGTGGCCCGCGCCGAACCGGGAGAGGGCTTTCGCCTGAGCGCCGAGCTGGGCAGCCGCTTCCCCTCCCTGATCAGCGCCACGGGGCGCTGCCTGGCCGCCTTCGGGGACTACCCGCGCGAGCTGCTCGAGGCGCGCTTCGCCGAACTGCGCTGGGACCCGCCCCCCCACCTTCGCGGAGTGGCTCGCCCAGGTGGAGGAGACGCGCCGGCGCGGTTACGCCGTGGACGAGGGGCACTACATCGCCGGGGTGACGGTGGTCGCCGCCCCCCGTGTGGCGCGGTCCAGGCCGCCTGACCCACGCCCTGGTGGTCATGGGGATCGCCGCCAACCTGGACGCGGCGCGGGTGCGGCGGCTGGGAGAAGACCTCCTCGCCGCCGCCCGCAGCCTCTCCGCCCGCCTGGAGGGCTCCGCGGCGCCTCAGTAGCGCCAGGTGGCCTGCAAGGTGAGGCTGCGGCCGCGCACCGGCGTGCCGATCAGGTCCGGCGCCGGCAGACAGCCCCCGCTCGGCGGCAGCGACGCGCACACCGGGGCGGTGGTGCCCGGCGTGCCGCCGGTGCCGGTGCGGTCGATGCCGTTGACGAGGACCAGCTCGTCGGTGAGGTTGCGCCCGATGAGGGCGAACTCCCAGCGCTGGTCGGGCGAGCTGAGCCGAACCGCAGGCGTTGAGCTTGGTGAAGCTGTCCTGGCGCGCGTAGGGCTGGTAGTCGGTGCCGAACACGTAGTCGTCCGAGTAGAGGAGGTCCGCGGCCAGCCCCAGCACCCAGCCGCTCGCCAGGGCGCGCTCCCAGGAGGCGCCCAGGGCGGCGGTCCACTCGGGCGCCCTGCGCATCCGCTTGCCCGACAGGTCCTGGGTATTGGCCCGGCCGGTGGCCGGGTCGACGTCGAAGCGACAGCCCATCGCCTGGTTTTGGGAGCGGTAGCACTGGGCGAAGAACTCGTCGTACTCGGCGTCGTTCCAGGCCGCCGCCAGGTGGACCTCGAAGTCGGGCGCCCAGTCCGGGGCGTAGCGCGTCTCCAACTCGATTCCCTGGACGGTGGAGCGGGCGGCGTTGGCGGTGCCGAAGGCGCGGGCGTTGACGTCGTAGGTGGACACCTGCAGGTCGTCGTACTCGTACCAGTAGCCGGTCAGGTTGAAGATCAGCTGGCCGTCGAACCAACTGGACTTGAGGCCGCCCTCGAAGCCCTGCACTTCTTCTGGATCGAAGGTGCGCACGCCCCGGGCGAGCACCGCACCCGCGGTGTAGGCGCCGTCGAAGCCGCCCGACTTGAACCCCTCCTTGTAGGAGAGGAAGTACATCCGATGCGCCGCCGGCCGCCAGCTCAGGGTGACCTCGGGGGACAGGTCGTCGAAGGAGAGCCGCCGCTGCCCCGGGTAGCTGGGGCTGCCCACCAGATCCTGGCGGGTTGCGGCCAGCACCGGCGCGGGGTCGAAGGGTGCCTCGGCGGCGATGAAGTAGTCGGCGAGGCGCTTGTCTTCCTCGGTGTAGCGGGCCCCCGCGGAGAGCTGCCAGGCCTCGTCGATGTCCCACAGGAGTTGCGCGAAGGCCGAGTAGGTCTCGTTTTCCTGGCGGGTGCCCTCGAAGGGCAGCTCGAAACAGGAGGGGCAGACCCCCACCGTGGGGATGACGATGTAGGTGTCGGTGTACAGCTCGCGGCTCTCGAAGAAGACGCCCGCCAGAAAGTTGAGGGGCCCGGCGAAGTCGGAGGCAAGCCTGAGCTCCTCGCTCCACTGCTCGTAGGAATAGTTGACCGCCCAGACGTTGGTGGGGGCGAGTCCGTAGCCGCCGTTGGACGAGGAATCCTCGTCGGCGTCGTAGTAGCCGGTCACCGAGGTGAGGGTCAGGTGCTCGCCGATCCGGTACTCCAGGGTGCCGGAGAGCAGGAGCTGTTCGTTATCCCGGTGCCCGTCCGGCTCCAACTGGGGGTTCAGGGCGAGGACGTTGGCCGGGATCCGGGCGGTGACGATCTCTTCGTCGTTGCGGCAGTTGCTCGCCACCGGATAGGGCTCTTGGGGCGTCCCGTAGGGGCAGTAGACGATGTCGTGGAAATAGGAGGGCGAGCCGCGCACCTCGGTGTCGGCGAAGGTGGCCTTCACCTTGGCAGAGAGGCGATCGCTGGGATCGAAGGTCAGCGTGGCCCGTAGGAAGGTCTCCTCCCGCTCGGGGAAGCTGTCGAGCCCCGAGGGCTCGATCCCCGGATTCGGGTCGGGGATGAGCTCCACCGGCGAGTGGACGTCGATGTAGCCGTCCATCTCGGCGCGGTGGGCGGCGAGTCGAAGCCCCGCCCGCTCCCCCAGGGGGGTCGAGTAGGTGGCGTCCACGAACCACTCGTCGCCCTCGAACTCGTAGCCGGTGCGCAGCAGGGCCTCCGGCTCCGGGCCGGGATCGGCGGTCACCAGGGAGATGATGCCGCCCGGGCTGTTCTTGCCGAAAAAGAGCGCCTGGGGCCCGCGCAGCACCTCGATCTGGGCCAAGTCCATTTGGGCGACCCGGAGCATCTGGCCGGTGCTGATGGGCACGCCGTCGACGTTGAGGGAGACCGCCTGGTCGAAGAGCGGTTGGGATTCCCCCGAGGTGACCCCGCGCAGGGAGATGCTGCCGCCCACGGCGCCCGCCGATTCGCCGGTGAACAGCCCCGGCGTCAGGTCGGCCACGCCGTGCAGGTCGCGAATGGCGTAGCGCTCCAGGAGCTCCCGGTCGAGGACGGTCATCAACACCGGCGCCTCCTGGGCGGTCTCCTCGCGCCGCCTCGCGGTGACGATCACCTCCTCCAGGACGGTGCCGCGGGCACTGTGCCGCTCCGCCCCCTGGGCGACGGCCTCGGCGGCGGGCAGGAAAGCGGCGACGACGCAGCCCGCCAGCAGGCTGCGGGACGGCTTGGCGTGTGGAACACCCATGATCTCTCCCCCTTTTTGACCTGGCTTTTGTTCGCTTTTGACCGGGCCCGCACCATTGTGGCCCGGCCCGTTGCATTCTAGCCGACGGCGACGGGTGCGGCCAGGCCGGCACCGCCTCAGGCCACCTGTTCCTTGCGCAGAATTTCGTAGAAGCGGGACTGGAAGAGCCAGCGCCCGTCGCGGCGCACGTACTGGTCGTGGTAGCAGCCCACCACCGCGATCCGCCCGCCGGCCTTGGGAAAGATGAGCTCCCGGCAGTAGGCCTTGCCCTGGGCGCGGTCGCCCTCCACCACCAGGTCGGCGGGAAAGGAGATCATGGAGAGCGCCTCGGCGTAGGACATCACCCGCACGAAGGCGGCGACGATGTTCTCCTTGCCGTGGACCGGCTCGGGCATGGAAACCAGCTTCCACACCCCGTCATCGGCCCAGGTCTGCCCCCAGTAGTCGGGATCGAAGCGCATGGCCCCCGCGGCGAAGGCCTCGATCAGCTCGCGGATCGCCAGGCGATCTTCGATAGGGCCTTTGTTCACGGCGCCGTCCGCCTCCGCCTCAGCCGGGGTTGTAGCCCACCAGGGCCTTGATCTCCAGGTATTCGTGGAACCCGTACTCGCCCCATTCGCGGCCGTTGCCGCTCTTCTTGTAGCCGCCGAAGGGGGCGTGGAAATCGAAGCCGCCGTTGATGTAGATGGCGCCGGCCCGAATCCGGCGGGCCACCGCCCGCGCCAGCTCCAGATCCACACCGGAGACGTTGCCCGCCAGTCCATACTCGGAATCGTTGGCGATGGCCACCGCCTCGTCCAGGTCCTCGTAGGCGAGCAGACAGGCGACGGGCCCGAAGATCTCTTCCCGGGCGATCACCATGTCGTTGGTGACGTCGGAGAAGACCGTGGGGCGGACGTAGTAGCCCCGCTCCAGCCCCTCGGGGCGCCCGGGGCCGCCGGCGATGAGCCGCGCCCCCTCCTCGATTCCCTTTTGGATGTAGGACTGGACCGTCTCGAACTGTTTCCGCGAGACCACGGGCCCCATGTCCACGTCGCCGCGCGGATCGCCCACCCGGATCGCTTCGGCGGCGCGCCGCGCGGCCTCTTCCGCTTCGGCGAGGCGCGCCCGGGGCACGAGGATGCGGGTGGCCGCGGAGCAGGTCTGACCGGAGTTCATCATCACCCCGGCGATGCCTCCCGCCACGTGTTCGGGCAGCTTTTTCGTCGTCCAGGATGATGTGGGCGCTCTTGCCCCCCAATTCCTGGCACACCCGCTTCACGCCGGGGGCGGCGGCGATGGCCACCTGGACGCCAGCCGCCTCGGAGCCGGTGATGGAGACCATGTCCACTTCGGGGTGGCTGGCGATGGCCTCGCCCACCTCGGAACCCCGCCCCTGGACCAGGTTGAACACCCCCGGCGGGCACGCCGGCGGCGTCGAAGATCTCCGCCAGCACGTGGGCCGAGAAGTGGGCCTCCTGGGAGGGCTTGAGCACCACCGTGCAGCCGGTGGCGAGGGCCGGGAAGACCTTGACGGTGACTTGGTTCACCGGCCAGTTCCAGGGGGTGATGAGGCCGCACACCCCGATCGGCTCCTTGACGATGAGGCTCGGCCCGCGGGCCTCCTCGAAGGCGAAGTTGCGCAGCACCTCGATGGCCGTGGTGAGGTGCCCGAGGCCCAACTGGACCTGGAAGCCGTGGGCGAGACCGCGCGGCGCCCCCATCTCGGCGGTGATGGCGTCGCCCAGGTCGGGCAGGCGCCGCTGGTATTCCTCGAGGATGCGCTCGAGGAGGGCGAGCCGCTCTTCCCGCGTACTGGCCGACCAGCGGGGAAAGGCGCGCCGCGCCGCGGCAACCGCCCGGTCCACGTCGGCCGCGGGTGCCGAGCGCGATGCGCCCCGACCACCTCCTCGGTGGCCGGATCCACGGTCTCCACCACCCGGTATTCGAGCGGCTCCACCCAGGCGCCGTCGATGTAGAACTCGAGGTGTTCGCGCATGGCCGGTTCCTCCCCCCTCCGGCGTTCCGCCCTACTGCTGCCCCTCGGCGTACCAGGTGCGGAAGCGGTCGTAGTTGGGCGTGTCCAGGTTCTCGTAGCCGCCGTGGTTGACCACCGGGTCGATGGGCACGTGGATGACGGTGGGCTTGCGGCTTTCGAAGGCCTTGCGCACCGCGGGGCCCAACTCTTCCGCCTTTTCCACGTACATGCCCTGGCAACCGAGCCCTTCGGCGATCTTGTCGAAGCGGACGAACTGCCCCCAGTGGACCCCGGGCTCGCTGCACTTGCCGTGGCCGAAGGTGCGCTTGTACACCCCCACCTCGAGCCCCCACTGGTAGTCCACCCCCACCACGGTGACGATGGGCAGGTTGAGGCGCGCCGCCGTCTCCAGCTCGCCGATGTGGAAGAGGAAAGAGGAGTCGCTGGTGGTGAACAGGACCGGTCGCTTGCCGCCGTCCGCCACCGAGGCGCCGATGGCGTAGGGGAGCCCCGTGCCCAGATGGCCGAAGTTCTGGTTCCAGATGACGTCGTGGGGCTTCGATTGGAGATAGGTCCAGGTGTAGATGACGGTGCACCCGCCGTCGCGCACGTGGATGGCGTCGCGGGGCATCGCCTTGGTGGTCTCCACCACCCACTGGGCGGTGTGCATCTTGCCGCTCTCGGTGGTGAAGTCCTCGCTCGCCAGCCGCGCGAGCCGCGCCTTGTCCTCTTCGATCCAGCGCTTGAGATCGGGCACCTCGGGGCGCGGCGTGGGGCGCAGGGCCTCGACCAGTTGCGGCACCACGGTGCGCAGGTCGCCCACCAGGGGCACGTCGATGGGGCGGTTGACGCCGATGGCTTCGGGATCGAGCTCGATGTGGATCCACTTGCGGTCCACATTGCCCTGTGCCCACAGGTAGCCGCGCCCGTAGTGGACGGGCTCGCCGAGCTCGGTGCCGATGGCCACCACCAGATCGGCCTTGGCGACGATCTCGTCGCCCACCTCCGAGAAGAGGTAGGGGAAGGTGCGGTCCTCCACCCCCTCGATGAAGGCGGTGCCGCCCGAGGTCTGGAGGATCGGGCAGCCCATGAGCTTGGCCAGCTCGGCCACCGCCGCGCCGCCGCGGGCACACTGCACGGCGTGGCCGACCAGGAGCACCGGGCACTCGGCCTGGCGGATGAGCTCCACCGCCTTGTCGATCATCCGCCGATCGGCGCCGGGGCGCACCAGGCGGTAGGCCTCCGGCGGCAGGGGATCGCCCACGTCCAGCTCCTCGAGGATCACGTGGGAGGGGTACTCGACGTAGACCGGCCCCGGGGTTCCCGACTGGCTCACCCGCAGGGCGTTGCGGATGATCTCGTCGGTCTGGTCGGCGTACTCGATGCTCGAGCTCCACTTGACCAGGTTTTCGAAGAGCGGCTCCTGGCGGACGAACTGGATGCGCCCCCGCTTGACCCGCCGCTCGGTGATCCGCGCCCGCTGGCCGCCCAGGAAGATCACCGGCGAATTCTCCACCTTGGCGCAGATCATGGCGCCGGCGGTGTTGGCGACGCCCGGCCCCAAGGTGGCGATGGCCAGCGCCGGCCCGCCGGTCATGCGGGCGTAGGCCTCGGCCATGAAGCCGGCGGCCAGTTCGTGGTGGGGGGTGACCACCTGCCAGCCGCGCTGCTCGGCAGCGACGAACAGGTGGACGAAGTTGGGGTCGGGAATGCCGAAAATCGCTTTGACGCCCTCCGCCTCGAAGAGCTGGAGGATGCGCTCGTAAACAGGTACGCCCATGGTCGTCGTCTCCCTTGGATTATGTGGGTCTTCGGCCGCCGCTGACCGGATCGGCGGCCCTCGGCACGGCCCCGGCGGGTAGCTGGCAAGCATAACCCCCGCCTCGCCGCCCCTTCAAGGCGCGCACCGCCACCGCCCCCGCGACACCGCTCAGGAGAGGTCCATCTCGGGGACCTCGCCGGGCACCACCAGCCGGCCGGCGGTGGCCGCGGCGATCTCTTCCACCGTCACTCCTGGAGCCCGCTCCCGGAGCACGAAGGCGCCGTCTTCGATCTCCAGGTAGGCCAGGTCGGTGAGCACCCGCCGGATGCAGCCCTTGCCGGTGAGGGGCAGCGTGCAGCGGGGCAGCAGCTTGGAATTTCCGGCCTTGTCGGTGTGGGTCATCATCACGATGATGTTCCCCGCCCCGGCCACCAGGTCCATGGCGCCGCCCATCCCCTTGACCAGCTTGCCGGGGACCATCCAGGAGGCGATGTTGCCCTCCACGTCCACTTCGAAGGCGCCGAGGACGGTGAGGTCGATGTGGCCGCCGCGGATCATCTCGAAGGAGGCCACCGACGAGAAGATCGCCGCCCCGGTGACCAGGGTCACCGTCTCCTTGCCGGCGTTGATCAGGTCGGGATCCACCTCTTCCTCGGTGGGATAGGGGCCCATGCCGAGGATGCCGTTTTCCGACTGGAGCATCACCTCGATGCCCGGCGGCACGTAGTTGGCCACCAGGGTGGGCATGCCGATGCCGAGGTTGACGTAATAGCCGTCGCGCAGCTCCCGGGCCACGCGCATCGCCATCTGTTCGCGGGTCAGTGCCATGGCGCACTCCTCAGGCCGAGCGGACCGTGCGGCGCTCGATGCGCTTTTCGAAGGTGCCCTGAATCAGGCGATCCACGTAGATCCCCGGGGTGTGGATGAAATTGGGATCCAGTTCGCCGGGCTCGAGCAGCTCTTCCACCTCCATCACCGTCACCCGCCCGCACATGGCGGCCGCGGGGTTGAAATTCTGGGCCGTGTAGCGGTAGATGGCGTTGCCGTAGCGGTCCGCCTTCCAGGCCTTGACCAGGGAGAAGTCGGTGACCACCGCTTCCTCCAGCACGTAGTGCTTGCCGTTGAATTCCCGGACTTCCTTGCCCTCGGCCACCACCGTGCCGTAGCCGGTGGGGGTGTAAAAGGCGGGAATGCCGGCGCCGCCGGCGCGCATCTTTTCCGCCAGGGTGCCCTGGGGGGTGAGGATCACCTCGATCTCGCCATCCAGCATGAGCCGCTCGAAGAGCTTGTTCTCCCCCACGTAGGAGGCGTAGATGCGGCGGATCTGGCGGCTCTCCAAGAGGATCCCGAGTCCGAAGCCATCGACCCCGCAGTTGTTGGAGTAGACCGTCAGGTCCTTGACTCCCATCTTGCGCACCTGGGCGATCAGGTTTTCGGGGATCCCGCACAGGCCGAAGCCGCCCACCGCGATGCTCATGCCGTCTTCGAGCCCCGCCAGGGCCTCTTCGTAGCTCGCCACCGTCTTGTCGAAACCGGCCATCGGCTCCTCCAGCGTCCCATGGGGGGTTGCATCCTGGGGTGCGCAGCGCGCTGGGCCAGTGTGGCCAAACTCGATATATTTAGCAAATTGATATTTGTGATGAATTGATCAATGTCTTGGATCAATGTCACCCCGAAGCAGGTGCGCGCCTTTGTCGCCGTGGCGGAGTGCGGTGGGTTCGCCGAGGCCTGCGCGCGTCTCCACCTCTCCCAGCCGGCGCTGAGCACTGCGGTGCGCAAGCTGGAGCTCTTGGTAGGCGGGCGGCTCTTCGACCGCACCACCCGATCCCTCGCCCTCACTCCTGAGGGAGAATCCTTTTTGCCCGTGGCGCGCCGCCTGCTGGCCGACTGGGAACAGGCCCTCGCCGACCTGCAGCGGCTCTTCGCCAAGGAGCGCGGCCGGCTGGCGGTGGCCGCCATGCCCTCCTTCGCCGCCACCCGCCTGCCCCGCCTCCTCGCGCGCTTCCTCGCCGCCCACCCCAACCTGGACATCCAGGTGGAAGACGTGGTGGCCGAACAGGTGGTGGAACGGGTGCGCAGCGGGCGCGCCGAACTCGGCTTCACCTTCCGCCCCCAGGATCCCGGCGAGCTGGTCTTCGTGCCCCTCTACAGCGACCGCTTCGTCGCCGCTCTGCCGGCCCGCCACCCGCTGGCAGCCAAGGCCGAGGTGCGCTGGCGGGAACTGGCCGCTCATCCAATGCTCCTCCTGCAACGCCCCTCCGCCCTGCGCTCCCTGGTGGAAGAGACCCTCGCCTCCCTTGGTCTCGCGGCCACCGTGGCCCTGGAGGCCCACCAGCTCGCCACCCTCGGGCGGATGGTGGCCGAGGGGCTGGGGGTGAGCGTGGTGCCCACCCTGTACCGGGAATCTCTGGAGGGGCTGGGGGCCGTCTGCCGTGCCCTGCGCGAGCCGGTCCTCGAGCGGGAAGTGGGCGTCCTCCACCGCCGCAAGGCGCCCCTTTCCGCGGCCGCCCGCGCCCTCCTGGAGCACTTGCAGGAGGAGGGGGATGCGCAGGGCGGGCCCTGATCAGGCCGGGCGCAGGCGGCGCAGGGTGGTGCGGTGGGCGAAGCGCTCCCCAGGATGGGTGTTGATCGTCACCTGGACCACCTTGCCCGCCGCGGTGCGGTAGGTGCGCCTGACCTCCAGCGCGGCGCCCCCCGCGGCGGCGCCGAGAGAGGCGGCGTCTGCGGCGGCCAGGGGCACGGCGCGAATCGCCTGCTCCACCTCGGCGATCCGCTCCCCGTACAGATCCTCGATCAGGGGGAAGATGGGCCCCGCGTGGCGGGGCAAGAGCCGCGCCACCGCCGCGTAGTCCAGGTGGATCCAGTAGTCGGCGCGGCACAGGGCGGCGCCCTCCCTGCCCCGCCGCACCCCGGAAACGCCCAGCCAGCGGCTTCCCTCCGGCAGCTCCACCCGCCGGGCGGCATCGGCGTCCAGCGCCACCACCCCCACCGCCTCGATCTCCAGGCGGGATTCCCGGGCGAAGGCCAGCAAGTCGTTGATGGACATTACCTGTTGCACCGCGCCCTCTTCTTCGCCCGGGGAGACCACCCGGGTGCCCGCGCCGCGCCGCGACGCCACCAGCCCCTCTTCGCGCAGCAAGCGAAGCGCCTCGCGCACGGTGTGGCGGCTGGCGGCGAAACGCCGGCCGAGGGCCGCCTCGGTGGGCAACAGGGACCCCACGGGGTAGAGGCCGGCGAGAATCTCCTCTTTCAACTGGGCGGCGATGCGCCGATAGCGCGGTGGCGCCTCGACCGCGGCGGGTTGGCTCTCGGCGGTTCGGGAAACGGCGCGGGGGACGCGCATGGAAGGCTCCGCATCCGGCAAATGTACGGACATTTTTTCCTGAGCACGCCGTAGAGGCAAGCCCTAATTTACTTGGTATTGCGTCGCCACCCGAAATGTGCCAAGGTTTTCACGTCCGGACAAATATCCAGCAGGCCGAGCGAGCGGCGGGAGGGCAGAACGGTGAACGAACAGCGCAAGATCGTCGAGGCGGAGGAAGAGCTCGAGGAGGCCGTCCTCATCCCCGTCGAGGCCTACATTTCCGAGGAGTACGCCCGCGCCGAGCGCGACCGGCTGTGGCGCAAGGTGTGGCTGCAAGCCGGGCGAGTGGAGGAGATCCCCGAGGTGGGCGACTACCTCACCTACGAGATCCTGGACGACTCGATCCTCATCGTGCGCACCGCGCCCGACGAGATCCGCGCCTTCCACAACGTCTGCCCCCACCGCGGCCGCCGCCTGGTGGACGTCCCGCCGGGGGCGCGCAACGCGCGGGGCAACCGCGGGCGCTTCGTCTGCCCCTACCACGGCTGGAGCTTCGACCTGGCGGGCCGCAACCTGCGCGTGCCCCACGAGGAAGACTGGCGTGGCGCGCTCGCCGGCTGCAAAGACCTCTCGCCGGTGCGCGTCGACACCTGGGGCGGGTGGCTGTGGATCAACCTGGACCCGGAGGCGATCCCCCTGCGGGAGTACCTGGAGCCGGCGGCCACCATGCTCGATCCCTTCCACCTGGAGAACATGCGCTGCCGCTGGCGCAAGTGGGGGATCTTCGACTGCAACTGGAAGGTGGCCATGGAGGCCTTCTGCGAGACCTACCACGTGGAGACCACCCACCCCGAGTTCAACCGCTTCGGCTCCTTCCGGGGCTGGTCCCGCGCCCAGGGGCTGCACAGCCACATCGGCTACGAGGCGCCCAAGGAGATGGACCCCAACCAGGCCGCCAAGCTGCGCCTGGGGGAGCGGGGCGATCCGCGCATCGCCACCGCCGAAATGCAGGTCTACACCTGGGAGATGGCCAACACCAACACCACCCGCACCCTGGTGGAGGCGGCGCTGCGCCTCAAGGACGAGCTGCCCGAGGGCACGCCCCCGGCGGAGGTGATGCGCCACTGGCTGGCCTCGGCGCGGGCGGCGGACGCGGCGCGAGGGGTGATCTGGCCGGAGGTGGATCCCGAGCACGTGGGCAAGAGCGGCACCGCCTGGCAGATCTTTCCCAACTTCCAGATCGGCCACGCGGTCAACAACATGCTCTGCTACCAGGCGCGGCCCTACGGCTACAACCCGGACAAATGCATCTTCGAGGCGGCGGTCTACGAGCTCTACCCGCCGGGCGAGGAGCCGCAGACCGAGTGGCAGTATTGCGAGCCCACCGCCGAGGCCTGGTGCTACGTCCTCTCCCAGGACTTTTCCAACATGGCCGCGGTCCAGCAGGGAATGAAGTCGATGGGCTTCAGCGGCGCCAAGCCCAACCCCTACATGGAGCGCAGCGTGGCCAACCTGCACCGCAACCTGGCCAAATTCATGGGTACCGGCGCGCCGCGCCGCTTGAAGTGCGATTGACCGGAGCGGCCGCGCCGCGGCCGCTCCTTGCCACGGAGTACGCGCAATGAAGCAAGGCCCCCTTGCGGGCCTCACCGTGGTGGATCTCACCGCCATGGTGATGGGCCCCTACGCCACCCAGCTGATGGCCGACATGGGCGCCGACGTGATCAAGGTGGAGCCCCCCGGCGGCGATCCCACCCGCTACGTCTCGGAGGGGATCGAACCCGGGATGAGTGGCGTGTTCGTCAACGTCAACCGCGGCAAGCGCAGCCTGGTGCTCGACCTGCGCCAATCCGGAGACCGCGCCGCCCTGTGCCGGTTGGTGGAGCGCGCCGACGTGTTCATCCATTCCATGCGCGCCCAGGCCATCGCCCGCCTCGGCTTCGCCTACGCCGACGTCGCCGCCCTCAACCCCCGGATCGTCTACGTCAACTGCTACGGCTACGGCCGCCGGGGGCCCCGCGGCAACCGCCCCGCCTACGACGACACCATCCAAGCGGAGGCTGGCCTGCCCGCGGTGCAGGAGCGGCTCACCGGCGAGGCGAGCTACGTGGGCACCATTCTGGCCGACAAGGTGGGGGGGCTGACCGCCTTCTACGCCACCCTGCTGGCCCTCTTCCACCGGGAGCGCACCGGCGAGGGACAGGAGGTGGAAGTGCCCATGTTCGAGACCATGGCCGCCTTCATGCTGGTGGAGCATGCCGACCGGGCCATCTTCGACCCGCCCCTGGGACCCGCCTGCTACCACCGGGCCATCGCCCCCAACCGGCGCCCCTACCGCACCAAGGACGGCTACATTTCCGCGCTCGTCTACAACGACAAGCACTGGCAGGCCTTCGTCGAGGCGGTGCGCCCGCCCTGGGCGGGGCCGGAGCTCGCCACCCTGGAAAGTCGCGCCCGGCAGATCAACCGCGTCTACGGCCTGCTCGCCGAGACCTTTCGCGAGCGCACCACCGCCGAGTGGCTCGAACTCCTCGAGCGCCTGGAGATCCCCGCCGCCCCCCTGCGCACCCCCGACGAGCTTTTCGCCGACGAACACCTCGCCGCCGTGGGCTTCTTCGAACGGCTCGAGACGCCCTCGGGCGCGGTGCGCTTTCCCGGCGTGCCGACCCACTTTTCCCGCACCCCCGGCCGCGTGCAGGGTCCAGCACCCCGCCTCGGCGAGCACACCGCCGAGGTGCTCGCCGAACTCGGCTTGGATCCCGCCGGCGCCGGCGCGGCCGCTTCCTGACCTCCCACACTGCGGAGTCTTTGGTCCATGAGCTACGACCTCACCGACGATCAGCGCCAGATCCGCGAGGCGGTGCTCAAGCACTGCGCGCAGTTTTCCGACGATTACTGGCTGGAACTGGACGAGAAGGGGGAATTCCCCTTCGACTTCCACCGCTCCATGGCCGAGGCCGGCTGGCTCGGCATCGCCATGCCGGAGTCGGTGGGCGGCGCCGGTCTCGGCATCACCGAGGCGGCCATCATGATGCAGGCGGTGGCCGAGTCGGGGGGCGGCATGACCGCCGCCTCCAGCATCCACGGGCCCGTCTTCAGCCTGGAACCGATCGTCCGCTTCGGCACCCCCGAACAGCAACAGCGGATGATCCCCCCCATCCTGCGCGGCGAGCAGAAGATGTGCTTCGCCGTCACCGAACCCAACGTGGGCCTGGACACCACCCGGATCCGCACCCGCGCCCAGCGGGTCGAGGGGGGCTACCTGGTGAACGGCGAGAAGATCTGGATCACCAACGCCCACGTGGCCGACAAGATCATGCTGCTCGCCCGCACCACCCCCTTGGAGGCGTGCAAGCGCAAGACGGAAGGGCTGTCGCTCTTCTTCACCGACCTCGACCGGCGCCACGTGGAGACCCGACTGATCCCCAAGATGGGGCGCCACGCCGTGGGCTCCAACATGGTCTTCATCACCGACCTGTTCATCCCCGAAGAGGACCGCATCGGCGCCGAGGGCGAGGGCTTTCGGATCATCCTGCAGGGCCTCAACCCGGAGCGGATCCTGCTCGGCGCCGAGGCGGTGGGGCTCGGCCGGGTGGCGATCAAGAAGGCCGCCCAGTACGCCCGCGAGCGCGTGGTCTTCGACCGTCCCATCGGCATGAACCAGGGCATCCAACACCCCCTGGCCAAGTGCTGGGCACAACTGGAGGCCGCCAACCTCATGGTGATGAAGGCGGCGAGCCGCTTCGACCAGGGGCTCGATTGCGGGGTGGAGGCCAATGCCGGAAAATACCTCGCCGCCGAGGCGGGCTTCGAGGCGTGCCACACCGCCATGCTCACCCTGGGCGGCATGGGCTACGCCAAGGAGTACCACGTGGAGCGCTACCTGCGGGAGGTGCTGATCCCCCGCATCGCGCCGGTGAGCCCCCACATGATCCTCAACTTCATCGCCGAAAAGGTGCTCGAGCTGCCCAAGTCCTACTGAGCGCCCCGAGGAGACGCCCATGGCCCAACCGCTCTTCTGTCCCCGCTCCTGGCTGTTCGCGCCCGGCGACAGCCCGCGCAAGATGGAAAAGGCCGCGGCGAGCGCGGCCGACGCGGTGATCTTCGACCTGGAAGACGCCGTGGCCGAGGCCAACAAACCCGCCGCCCGCGACGAGGTGCGGGCGTTCCTCGCCGGCCAGTCCGACGAGGCGCGGCGCCGCCTTTGGGTGCGCATCAACCCCCTGGACGGCCCCCACGCCCTGGCCGATCTGGCCGCGGTGATGCCCGGCCGGCCCGGCGGCATCTGGCTGCCCAAGGCCAACGGGCGGGCCGACGTGGAGCGGCTCGACCACTACCTGACGGCGCTCGAAGTGGCGGCGGGCATCCCCCGGGGGAGCACCCCGGTGGCGGTGCTCGCCACCGAGACCGCGGCCGCCATGTTCACCACCGGCAGCTACGCCGGCGCACCGCGCCTCGTCGCCCTCTCCTGGGGCGCCGAGGATCTCGCCGACGCCCTGGGGGCGAGCACCAACCGCAACCCCGACGGCAGCTACGCCTTCACCTACGAGCTCGCCCGCTCCCTCTGCCTGCTGGGAGCAGCAGCCGCCGGCGTGGCGGCGGTGGAGACCATCCACGGCGACTTCCGCGACCTCGAGGGCCTCGCCCGGCGGGCCGAAGCGGTGCGCCGGGCCGGTTTCCGGGGGATGCTCGCCATCCACCCGGCCCAGGTGGAGGTGATCAACCGCGCCTTCACTCCGAGCGCAGAGGAGCTCGCCGAGGCGCGGGAGATCGTCGCCCTCTTCGAGGCCAACCCCGACGCTGGAACCCTCGCCTACAAGGGCACCATGGTCGACCGCCCCCACCTCGCCCGGGCTCGCGCCCTCCTCGCCCAGGCGGCGGCCGCCGGTGAGGTGGCGCCGTGAAGCGGGTGAGCGATCCCGAGCGCCTCGATCTAGCGGAATTCGTCCGCCCCGGCGACCGGATCGTCATCGGCCAGGCCTGCGGAGAGCCCACCACTTTGGTCGAGGCGCTGATCCGCCAGGGACGGGAGATCGGCGGCCTGTCCGCCTTCATCGCCACCAGCTTCTCGGGACTCTTCACCCCCGACACCGCCGAGAGCTTCGCCCTCTCCTCCATGGGCGCCATCGGGGCACTCCGGGCGATGACCAAGGCGCACCGGCTGGCCGTGATCCCCTGCCACGTGAGCCAGGTGGGCCCCTATATCCGCGACGGCATCCTCCCCTGCGACGTCGCCCTCATCCAAGTGAGCCCGCCCGACGACGAGGGATTCCACAGCTGCGGGCTCATCAGCGACTACGTCCTGGCCGCCGTGGAGCGGGCCCGGGTGGTGATCGCCGAGGTCAACGACCAGGTGCCCTACACCTTCGGCGAGCGGATCCACCGCTCCCAGATCCACTGCGCCGTGGAGGTCTCCCGCCCGCCGGTGGAGGTGCCCCCCGCGCCCATCACCCCGGTGGACGAGGCCATCGCCCGCCACT
This sequence comes from Porticoccaceae bacterium, assembly GCA_026005035.1. Lineage (GTDB taxonomy): Bacteria > Pseudomonadota > Gammaproteobacteria > Pseudomonadales > Porticoccaceae > BPKH01. The sequence goes on from BPKH01000001.1 coordinate 675,207, forward strand.
GCGCCGAATACATCGGCGACGGCGCGGTCCTCCAGACGGGGGTGGGCGCCGTTCCCGACGCCATCCTGCGCCTCCTGCGCGACCGCCGGGATCTCGGCGTCCACTCTGGGATGCTCGGCGACGGCCTGGTGGACCTGGTGGAAGCGGGGGTGGTGACCAACGCCCGCAAGGAGATCGACCGCGGCGTGTCCATCAACGGCGCGCTCATCGGCACCGAGCGGCTCTACCGCTGGGCGCACCGCAACCCGGCGATCCGCATGTGCCCCACCAGCTACACCCACGATCCGGCGGTGCTGGCCAAACTCTCGCGGCTCGTCACCATCAACTCGGCCCTGGAGGTGGACCTCACCGGCCAGGTGAACGCCGAACAGAGCGGCGCAGCCTACGTGGGGGGCACCGGCGGCCAGGTGGATTTCGTGCGCGCCGGCGCCCGCTCCCCCGGGGGGCGGGCCCTCATCGCCCTGCCGGCCACCGCCAAGGGAGGAAAGATCTCGCGCATCGTGCCGAGCCTGTCGGGGCCCGTCACCACCGCCCGCACCGAGGTGGACGTGATCGTCACCGAGTACGGCGCCGCCGAGCTCAAGGGGCAAAGCCTCGCCGAGCGGGCGCGCCGGCTGGTGGCCATCGCCCATCCCGACTTCCGCGAATCGCTCGACCGCGCCGCCTTCGAAATCGCCCAAAGGGGGTTCTGATGTCCGACGCCGTCCTCTTCGAAGCCCGCCCCGACGGCATCGCCGTCATCACCATCAACCGCCCCGAGAGCCGCAACTGCCTGAGCGCCGAGGTGCGCGCCGGCCTCTTTGCCGCCTGGGAGCGGTTCGAGCGCGACGAGGCGCTGCGGATCGCCATCCTCACCGGCGCCGGCGACAAGGCCTTTTGCGCCGGCGGGGACCTCAAAGAGATGGTGGAAAAGGAGCTGAAGATCCCGCCCCGGGACATGTTCCCGGTGCCCTACGACAACATCGAGCTCTCCAAACCCACCATCGCCGCGGTCAACGGGGTCGCCTATGCCGGTGGCTTCATGATCGCCCAGGCCTGCGATCTGTGCGTGGCGAGCACCACCGCGAAATTCGCCATCACCGAGGTGAAGGTGGGGCGCGGCTCCCCCTGGGCGGCCCCTCTGATCCACATGATCCCCCAGAGGATCTTCATGGAGATCGTCCTCACCGGCAAGCCGATCAGCGCCCAGCGCGCCTACGAGATCGGCCTGGTCAACCGCCTGGCCGAGCCGGAGCGGCTGATGGACGTGGCCGTGGAGTTGGCCCACGAGATCCTCGACGGCGCCCCCCTATCGGTGCAGGCGGCCCGCGAGACGGTGATGCTCGCCACCGAAATGGGCCGCTCGGCGGCCCTCAAGGCGGCCCGCGCCGCCCACGAAAAGGTGTACTTGAGCGAAGACGCCCAGGAAGGCCCGCGGGCCTTCGCCGAAAAGCGCAAGCCCCGCTGGCGGGGGCGCTAGGCGGGCGGCGGTGGCCGACGGGCGGGCGCTGGTGGACGCGTTTTTCGCGGCTCTCCCTGCCGGGCAGCTGCCGGAGGAGCTCCTCCATCACGACTTTGCGGCCTGGACCACCCTCCAGGGCCCCCTGTCCAAGGATGCCTACCGGGCGGCGGTGGCCTGGCTGGCGCGCCTCTTCTCGCCGCCCATCCGCTTCGCGATCCACGCCCTCAGCGGCGAGGGGGAGCGCCTGGTGGCGCAAGTGCACTCCCAGGGGTGGCTGGTGGACGGCAGCGACTACGCCAACCACTACACCTTCGCCTTCCAGATCCGCGAAGGCCGCATCGCCGGCGTGGAAGAACACTTCGACCCGCAGCCGGTCCGCGAGCGCCTCCTGCCCCTGATGGCCCGGCTCGCCGGGCAAGACTGACCGCCCGCCGTGGCCCGCGCCGCCCCCCGTCGCATTCTCTTGACCGGAGCGAGCGGCTTTGTCGGCCGCGGCCTCCTCGCCGCGGGGCTCGCCCGCGCCGACCTCTGCTGGCGGGTGGCGGTGCGCCGGCCCGTGCCGCTCCCCCCCGGCGTAGAGGCGATCACCGCCCCCCTCGACGCCCCCGGCGACTGGTCAGCCGCCCTCGCGGGGGTGGATGCGGTGATCCACCTGGCCGCCTGCCACCGGCGCGGCGCGAGCGCGCGGGAACTCGAGCGAGTGAACGTCCAAGGCACTGCCCTTCTCGCCCGAGCGGCGGCAGCCGCCGGCGTGCGCCGCTTCATTCTGGTGAGTTCCCTCAAGGCCATGGGAGAGGAGAGCCCGCCGGGGCGGCCGTGGCGCGGCGACGAACCGGCCCGGCCCACCAGCGCCTACGGCCGCTCCAAACTCGCCGCCGAGGAGGCGGCGCGGGATGCCCTGGCGGACCGGTCAGAGCTGGTGGTGGTCCGCCCGCCGCTGGTCTACGGCCCCGGCGTGGGCGGTCTCTTCGGCCGCCTGCTCCGCTGGCTCGACCGCGGCCTGCCCCTGCCCGACAGCCGCGCCGCGCGCAGCTTCGTGGCCCTGCCCAACCTGGCGGACCTGCTCCTTATCCTCCTCGACCACCCCGCAGCCCCGGAGCGCATTTGGCTTGCCGCCGATTCCCCGCCCATGGCGCTGCGCCGCTGGCTGGCCGCTCTGGCCCGGCGGTTGCACCGGCCGCTGCGGCTCCTGCCGGAGCCCACAACCCGCCCCCTGGGACGGCTCGCGCCCGGATTCGCTTCGCGCTGGTGGCAGCCCCTCGCGGTGGACCCCACCCCCCTGGCGGCCCTGGGCTGGCAGCCTCCCCTCAGCCGGCGCACCGCCCTCTCCGCCACTGTCGCGGCCCTGCGCGGCGAGCTCCCGTGGGGCGTAGGCCGGGTGAAGCGTAGCCCGGATGAAGCGTAGCCCGGATGGAGCGAAGCGAAATCCGGGATGCGCCCGGCCGCCAGCCGCGGTTCCCAAAGCGTTTGCCAGCCGCTAGAGTTAGGAGCGTCCCCCCGACGGAGTGCGCCCATGGCCGCGGCCCACTTTTCCCACCTCGGCATCTGCGTGGCCGACCTCGACCGCTCCCTGCGCTTTTACACCGAGGCCCTCGGCTTTTCCCTCAAGCGGACCATCGAGTCGCTCGCCGAGCCCTTCGACACCCTCATGGGGCTGCCGGGGGCCCGCCTGCGCATCCACCAGATCACCCTAGGCCCCCTGATGGTGGAGCTCATCGGCTTTGCCGGGGTGGCCACCGAGGGCGACGGCGCGCCCCGCCCCATGAATCGGCGCGGCCTCACCCACCTCACCTTCGCCGTGCCCGACGTGGAGGCCACCGCCCAGGCCATCGAGCGGCTCGGCGGGCGCCGCCTGAGCCGGGTGGATTCCGCCTTCGGCCCCCTCATCTTCTGCGCCGACCCCGACGGCGTCCGCCTGGAACTGATGCAGCCCCTCGGCGGCTGAGGAGGCGGCGTGAGCGACTCTCTTGCCCGCGCGCCCCTCCAGGGCGAACCCGCCCCCGGCTGGACCCTCGAGCGGCTCACCCCCCCGAGCCGCCTGTTCGGCGCCAACGGCCTGCGCACCGGCCGGGACGGGCGCATCTACGTGGCCCAGGTGGCGGGCAGCCAGGTGAGCGCCGTCGATCCCGACACGGGTGCTGTCGAGACGATCAGCCCCATGGGCGGCCCCATCGTCGGCCCCGACGACCTCGCCTTCGACGACGAGGGGGTGCTCTACGCCACCGAGATCACCCGCGGCCGTGTGGGCGCCCGCCTTCCCGACGGCCGCTACCGGGTGGTGTGCGACGAGATGCCCTGCGCCAACCCCATCACCTTCCACCGCGGCCACCTCTACGCCGGCGAGTGCCGTCCCGGCGGCCGAATCTTGGAACTGGACCGCGCCGGCGGCCCGCCCCGGGTGATCCTCGAGGACGTGCCCATGCCCAACGCCTTCGAGGTGGGGCCCGACGGCTTGCTCTACTTCCCGGTGATGGCCGCCAACCAGATCTGGCGGGTCGACCCCCGGGGCGGCCGGCCCGAGGTGGTGGCGAGCGAGCTGGGCGTGCCCGACTCGGTGAAGTTCGACGCCGACGGCTACATCGTCTCCACCCAGGTGGCGAGCGGCGAGGTGCTGCGCATCGACCCGCGGACCGGGCGCAAGGAGGTGCTCGCCCGCCTGCAACCGGGGCTCGACAACTGCACCTTCGTCGGCCGGCGGCTGTTCGTCTCCAGCATCACCGGCGCCATCGTGGAAATCCTTCCCCGCGGCGAGGTGCGCTCGGTGGTGCCGGGCGGTTTCCAGTGGCCCATGGGCCTTGCCGTCGACGACGCGGGCACGCTGCTCGTGGCCGACGGCGGCTTCGTCTACGAACTGGTGCCGGGACGGCGGCCCGAGCTCGTCGGGATGCTCTTCACGCCGGGCTTTCCGGGCTTCACCCGGGGGGTGACCGCGGGCAGCTCGCCCGGCGAGTGGATCGTCACCACCGCCAATGGCCAGGTGGCCGCCTGGCGTCCGGCCGCCCGCGAGCACCGGGTGCTGGCGGAGGGCTTCGACCGGCTGATGGAAGTGGACCGAACCGCCCAAGGCCACCTGGTGTTCGCCGAATACGGCCGCGGCCGCGTGCTCGCCCTGCGGGGCGGAGCGGTGGAAACCCTGGCCGAGGACTTGGCGGAGCCGGTGGGGGTGGCGGTGGCCGACGACGGCGCCTGCTACGTCACCGAGTCGGCCCGCGGCCGGATCCTGCGCCTCGACGGCGGCCCGGCCCGGGTGGTGGCGGACGAGCTCGGCCAACCGGAGGGGCTCGACTGGCACGGCGGGCGGCTCTACGTGGTCGACGTGGCCCGCCGGGAGCTCCTGCGCATCGATCCGGCAAGCGGCAGCGTGGAATCCCTGGCCCGCCAGTTGCCGGTGGGCGCCCCGCCCGGGGCCCAGCGGGTGCAGCTCGGCGCGGTGGGGGTCCTCTCCGGCCCCATGACCTGTTTCACCGGGCTCGCCGTGGGCGGCGACGGCACCGTGTACCTTTCGGCCGATGCCGAGGGCAGCGTGCTCGCCGTCCGACCCCAGCCTTCCCCACCCTGAAGGAGGTCCCCGCCGTGTTCAAGCAGATCTGTTTCTTCCGCAAGCGGCCCGACATGACCATGGAAGAGTTCATGGCCTACTACGAAAACCAGCACGCCAAACTCTCCGCGCGCCAGGGCCGCGCCCCCTCCATTCCCAACGCACGCCGCTACGTGCGCCGCTATCTGCGCCCGGAACTCAACCCGGTGGTTGGCCAGGTGATCGATCCAGGCTACGACTGCCTGATGGAGATCTGGTGGGACAGCCGCGAGCACTTCGAGGAATCCCAGCGGATCATCCAAAGCCCCGATCGGCTGCCCTTCATCCGCGAGGACGAGGCGCGCCTCTTCGCCACCCACGCCAATCCCGTGGCGAGCGTCATCGCCGAGTACGACTCCCCCATGGGTCCGAACGGCGAGCCCACCCGGGTGGAACTGCGCTACGGCGACTGACCGCCCCCCCCGGCGCCTCATTGGAGCAGGCGGCGGAGCGAGCAGCTCCCGCTCCCGCGGCCCCGCCCCGAGGGCCTCCTCCAGGTCGCGGTCCACCGACCCGCAGTCGGCGCGGATCCGGGCGAAGGCAGGCGGCCGGAACGGACCCACCGCCGAACCTCCCAGCCACCCCGCTGGGCAGGGCGCGCGACACCCGCGGTTCGCCCGCGAGGTCGAGCGCCGGGAAGCCGGGGAAAAAGGGGATAATCGCCGGATCCGCGGCGGTGGCTTTCCAGATGCAAGCGGTGCCGAGCGACAGCAGGAAGCCGCCTTCCCTACCCACCGGAGTGGTGGTGTTGGGGTTCGTCTCTCTGCTGATGGATCTCTCCTCGGAGGTGATCCACAGCCTGCTGCCCATCTTCCTCGTTTCGGTCCTGGGGGCGTCGGCGCTCGCCGTCGGGGTGATCGAAGGGGTCGCCGAGGCCACCGCCTCCTTCGCCAAGCTCTTCTCCGGCGTGCTCTCGGACCGCTTCGCCCGGCGCAAACCCTGGATCCTGTTCGGCTACGGCCTGGCGGCGCTCACGAAACCCCTCTTCCCCCTGGCGGGGGGAGCGGGGCTCGTGCTTTTCGCCCGCTTCCTCGATCGGATCGGCAAGGGGATCCGGGGCGCACCGCGCGATGCCCTGATCGCCGACCTCACCGACCGAGCGCAGCGCGGTGCGGCGTACGGCCTGAGACAGGCACTCGACACCCTGGGGGCCTTTCTCGCGCCGGTTGCGGCGATCGCCCTGATGGCGGCCACCGCCGACGACGTGCGCTTCGTCTTCTGGGTGGCGGCGGTACCGGCCTTCCTGTGCGTCGTGTTGATCGCGGTGGGTGTGAAAGAACCCGCGCGCCCTGCGCCCGCCGCGGGTTCGAAGCGCCCCGCCACGCCCCGGCACAGTTTGGCGTTGGCGCAACTGGGGCGGCCCTTCTGGAGCGTGGTGAGTGTGGCGGCGATTCTCACGCTCGCGCGCTTTTCCGAAGCCTTTCTCCTCTTGCGGGCGCAGTCCCTCGGCCTGGCGAACACCTGGGTGCCGGCCGTCCTGCTCGTGATGAATGGCATCTACGCCCTTGCCGCCTACCCCCTGGGGCGCTGGTCCGACGGCGGCAGGCGGCAAGCGCTCCTGCTCCTCGGGATCGCGCTCCTCGCCGCCGCCCACCTGGCCCTGGCCCTCGCCCCCAACCTGGGCGTGGCGGCGCTCGGGGTTGCCCTGTGGGGCGCCCACCTGGCGGCAACGCAAGGGCTTCTCGCGGCGATGGTGGCCGATGCGGCGCCACCCGAGGCGCGCGGCAGCGCCTTTGGCGTCTTTCACCTGGCCACCGGAATGGCGCTTTTGCTCGCCAGCGCCAGCGCCGGCGCCCTCTGGACCCTGGGCGGGCCGAGCGCTCCCTTCTGGGCGGGAGCGGCGCTCGCCGGTGCGGCGATGGTGTTGGCTCTTCACTGGGGAACGGTGGATGAAAGAAAATGAATCGAATTGGATCACCAACTTCATCTGGGGCGTTGCCGACGACGTGCTCCGGGACCTCTACGTGCGCGGCAAGTACCGGGACGTCATCCTGCCGATGGCGGTGATGCGGCGTCTGGACGCAGTCCCCGAGCCGACCAAGTCAGGCCGTGCTCGAGATGAAAGCCAAGCTCGACGCCGCAGGGATCACCAACCAGGACCCGGCACTGCGCCAGGCCGCGCGCCAAGCGTTCTACCACACCTCTAAGTTCACGCTGCGCGACCTGAACCGCCGTGCCATCCAACAGCAACCGGCAGCAACCTTACCCATCTGCATCCATGGCTTCTCACACACTGCGTAAGAGATGAAAGAGCAATGAGCCGGCACGTCCACAATGAACAAAAAACTGAGTCTCACTTGATCGAAAAGCTACAAGCGCTCAAGTACGTTCATCGCCCCGATATCCGCGACCGGGAGGCGCTGGAGCGCAACTTCCGCGAGAAGTTCGAGGCGCTCAACAAGGTTCGGCTCACCGATGCCGAGTTCGCCCGGCTACTCGATGAGATCGTCTCCCCGACGTGTTCGCCTGCTCGGAGCGGCTTCGCCACCGCAACACCTTCGCGCGCGAGGACGGCACACCGCTGCATTACCAGCTCGTCAACCTCAAGGACTGGTGCAAGAACGAGTTCGAGGTCGTCAACCAGCTGCGCATCAACACGCGCTCCAGCTTTCACCGCTACGACGTGATCCTGCTCGTCAACGGCCTGCCCCTCGTCCAGATCGAGCTCAAGGCCTACAGATCAGCCCCCGCCGGGCGATGCAGCAGATCATCGAGTACAAGCAGGATCCGGGCAACGGCTACACCAACACGCTGCTGTGCTTCATGCAGCTCTTCATCGTCAGCAACCGCAGCACTACCTGGTATTTCGCCAACAACAATGCCGAGCACTTCCGCTTCGACGCGGATGAACGATTCCTGCCCATCTACCAGTGGGCCGCGCCGGACAACAAGAAGGTCGCCACCTCGACGACTTCGCCGAGGCGTTCCTCGCCAAGTGCACCCTGGCGGAGATGATCAGCCGCTACATGGTGCTGATCCAGACCGAGCGCAAGCTGATGATGATGCGCCCGTATCAGATCTACGCGGTCAAGGCCATCGTCGATTGCATCGACAGAACCGCGGCAACGGCTACATCTGGCACACCACCGGCAGCGGCAAGACGCTCACCTCGTTCAAGGCCTCGACCCTGCTCAAGGACAATCCCGACGTCGACAAGGTGCTGTTCGTCGTCGACCGCAAGGACCTCGACCGCCAGACCCGGCAGGAATTCAACCGCTTCCAGCCGGGTTGCGTGGAGGAGAACACCAACACCGAAACCCTGGTCCGGCGCCTGCTCTCCGACGACTACGCCGACAAGGTGATCGTCACCACCATCCAGAAGCTGGGCCTGGCGCTGGACGCCAACCACCGCAAGGAATACCGCAAGCGGCTGGAACCCTTGCGCGACAAGCGCATCGTCTTCATCTTCGACGAGTGCCACCGCTCCCAGTTCGGCGAGAACCACAAGGCCATCCGCGAGTTCTTCCCCAGGGCGCAGCTCTTCGGCTTCACCGGCACGCCGATCTTCGAGCAGAACGCCACCTACAAGACCATCGAGGGCACCGAAGGCCCGCATGGTCACCACCGCCGACGTGTTCGGCAAGCAGCTCCACGCCTACACCATCACCCACGCCATCGACGACGGCAACGTGCTGCGCTTCCACGTGGACTACTACAAGCCCGAAGGGCGCGCCGGTCAAACCCGGCGAGACGCTGGCCAAGCAGAAGGTGGTGGAGGCGATCCTCGACAAGCACGATGCGGCCACCAACCAGCGCCGCTTCAACGCGCTCTGGCCACGGCCAGCATCGACGACGCCATCGAGTACTATCCACCTGTTCAAGGAGATCCAGGCCAAACGCCAGGCCGAAGACGAGAACTTCCAGCCGCTCAACGTCGCCTGCGTCTTCTCCCCGCCCGCCGACGGCAACCGCGACATCGCCCAGCTTCAGGAGGACCTGCCCCAGGAGCTGGCCGACAACCGCAAGGAACCCAACAAGAAGAAGGAGGCGCTTGCGGCCATCATCGCCGACTACAACGCCCGCTACGGCACCAACTTCGACCTCGTCACCTTCGACGGCTACTACCAGGACATCCAGCAGCGCATCAAGGACCAGAAGTACCCGAACCGGGACCTGCCGCACGAGAAGAAGATCGATCTCACCATCGTGGTGGACATGCTGCTCACCGGCTTCGATTCGCAGTACCTGAACACCCTCTACGTCGACAAGAACCTCAAGCACCACGGCCTGATCCAGGCCTTTTCCCGCACCAACCGGGTGCTCAACGACGCCAAGCCCTACGGCAACATCCTCGACTTTCGCGCCCAGAAGGCCGCCGTGGACGAGGCGATCACGCTCTTCTCCGGCGAGGCCGGCGAGCGGGCCCGCGAGATCTGGCTGGTGGACCCGGCCCCCGTCGTGGCCGAGAAGTTCAAGGAAGCGGTCGCAGCAGCTCGAGGACGTTCATGCAGTCGCAGGGGCTCGAATGCCGGCCCGAGGAGGTGGCGAACCTCAAGGGCGACGAGGCCCGCGCCGCCTTCATCGAGCGCTTCAAGGAGGTGCAGCGCCTGCGCACCCAGCTCGACCAGTACACCGACCTCGACCCCAGAAACCCGCCGGACCGTCGAGCAGGGCATGCCCGAGGACGACTTGCGGGCCTTCCGCGGCGTGTACCTCGATCTCGCCCAGGACCTCAAGGCCCGCCAGGGCAAGAGCGCCGACCCCAACGACCCCCTCGAACAGCTCGACTTCGAGTTCGTGCTCTTCGACTCGGCCCTCATCGACTACGACTACATCATGAAGCTCATCGCCCGCTTCAGCGAGAAGGGGCCACGAAGCAGAAGATGACCCGCGAGCAGCTCGTGGGGCTCCTGCGCAGCCAACGCCAAGTTCCTCGACGAGCGCGAGGAGATCATCGAATACGTCAACACCCTGCAGGAGGGCGCAGGGCCTGTCGGAGGCGGCAGATCCGCGACGGCTACGAGCGCTTCAAGGCGGAGAAATACGCGCGGGAGCTTTCCCGCATCGCCGAAAAGCACGGCCTCGACCGCCAGGCGCTGCAAGCCTTCGTGGACGGCATCCTGCACCGCATGATCTTCGACCCGACGCCCTCACCGACCTCATGGCGCCGCTGGGCCTCGGCTGGAAGGCGCGGGCCAAGAAGGAGCTGGCCTTGATGGAGGACTTGACGCCGCTCTTACGGAAGCTCGCCCAGGGCAAGGAGATTTCAGGGCTGGAGGTGTACGACCGTGCCTGAGAAGAAGAAAAGGCGTCGTGCCCCGCCTGCGCTTCCCCGAGTTCCGCAACGCGGGGCCGTGGGAGGTGAAGCGGTTGGGGGAGGTGTTCTGAGAGTCGAATCGCGACATGTGGCCACTCCTGAGCGCTTCATGTTATATCGACTTCGGAATGCTGTGTTGTGTCGGCTAATCTAGAGGCGAGAAACCTAGTCGTGATTAGCTCCAAGTAGGCGCAGAAGGTACTTGAACGTGGCGACATTCTTTTTCAGATCGATGGCCTTGCCAAAGCCAACGGTGTTTCTGACTATATCGACGGGAATGTACGTTGCATCAACGGTTACACGCTTCGAGCATCACAAATGCCGCTTTCTGCTATCAAGTGCTTCCAGCGATTCCGTTCGTTGGCGCGGTGTTGGCGCGGTCGTTCCGGTCAAGACTACCGGGCTATAAGACTCCAGTCGGATCTTTCGTCAATTCAGATAGGCTTTCCGCCGGACCCAGAACAACAAAAAATCGCCGACTGCCTCTCCTCGCTCGATGAGCTGATCCAGCTCGAAGCGCAAAAGCTCGACGCCCTCAAGGCCCACAAGAAGGGCCTGATGCAGCAGCTCTTCCCCCGCGAGGGCGAGACCACCCCCCGCCTGCGCTTCCCCGAGTTCCGCGACGCGGGGCCGTGGGAGGTGAAGCGGTTGGGCAAGTTGGCGCAATTAATCGGTGAAAGAGCCGGTGACCAAGACTACCTGCTGCTAAGCGTTACTTCAGGT
>BPKH01000002.1:0-297500 GCA_026005035.1 Porticoccaceae bacterium
CGGGCACGAAGCGGCGGAAGCCGGGGGGAAGAGGGGGCGGGTTGTCGGGAGCGCATCTCCCTACCAGGTCTTAAGTTGGTCGGACCTCCACGCCACGGGTTTCGGTTCTGGGTGGTGATTGGCTTGAACCCCTTGGCTGTCAGCACGAGTCGCGGGCCTCGAAGGAGAGCGGCAATCGCGTAAGGGTTTGGGTGGCCAGGGTCGGCAGGTAGTCGAGGGATTCTACCGGCACGGTGAGGTGAATCGTGGCGAAACGGCGGACGATCTCCTCTGCCACCACTCGGAGCTCCATGCGCGCGAGTGCGGCGCCGAGACAGCGGTGGATGCCCGCTCCGAAGGTGAGATGGCGTATGGCCTCGGGCCGTTGGCGCAGGAAGTGGTCCGGCTCGGCAAAGAGCGCTTCGTCCCGATTGGCCGAGGCGAACAGCACGCAGACCTGGGCCCCCGCGGGAATGCGCACCCCGCCCACTTCCACCTCGCGCAGGGCGGTGCGGTAGAGGCCGTGGACTGGCGGCAGCAAGCGCAGCAACTCTTCCAGAAATAGCGTCAAGGCCTGGCTGTCGCCGGTGTGGTCGGCGAGCCAGTGCAAGGCGTCGGGCTCGGTGGCTAGGATCCACAATAGATTGGCGATGGCGGCTGCGGTGGTGTCGTTGCCCGCCACCAGAATCGCTCGCACGCAGGAGACTTGCTCGGGGAAACTGAGGGCGGGCCGGTCGTCGCCGGGCAGGCGGGCGTGGACCAAGTCGGAGATCATGTCTTCTCGCGGCTTCCGCTGTCGCTCCCGGATGGCCGGCACGAGGAAGTGGTGCATTTCGCACAGGGCGCGGGCGTTGTCCAGGAATTCCGCACGGGTTTGCATGCGCCCCATCTGGGCGAGTAGGGCGCGAGTCCAGCGCTGGATGCGCGCCACCCCGATCTCGGCGAAGTCCAGTCCCAGCTGCTCGCAAATGATGCGGGCGGTGATTGGCACCCCCACGTCTGCCATGCCGCACCCCTCCCCGCGACGGGCGACCTCGTCCAGCACGGCTCCACCACGCGGCGGATGCGTTCTTCCAGGGTCTTCACCCGATGGCCGGAAAAGGCCGGCTCGAGGAGTTTGCGCAGCCGGGTGTGCTCGGGGGGGTCCACCGCCAGGAGATCGCGCACGAATAGGATTCCGTCGCGTTCGAGGATCTCCTCCAGTTCGGCCAGGAACTCTCCGCCCCAGCGGTCTTGGTAACCGTGTTCCAGAGAAAAATTTTCGGGATCTCGCAGTACCCGGACCACGTCCTCGTAGCGCGACACCAACCAGACGTCGAGCTTGGGGTCGTAGTACACGGGCCGCTCGCGGCGAAGCGCCGCGTAGAAGGGGAAGGGGTTGCGGCGGATCTCCGGGTCGAGGCGGGATTCGTGCCCCTCGAGGGAACCCCGGGTAGGGGATTGGGAGCAGGGGTCCGTTTGGGGCCATGGCGAGTGCGGTGCTGTTCTGGGTTCGCGGCCGAGTGTACGGTGCGAGACGGGTGGCGGCGCGACAGCGCGCGCCCTTTTGCAGGGCGCGCGCGCCGGGCGGGGTGGAGCGATGGCAGGGCGCGGTCGGTCGAGCGGCGCGGCGCGGGGTGCGCGACACTGGCGGTGGTCTGCGGAGATCGATCGGATGCTCGTGTTTGCCAACGCCCGCGTGTTCGACGGCACCCGTTTTCTACCGGAAGCGATGCGGGGTCGCCGTCGCCGATGGGCGCATCGCCTGGGTGGCACCGGAAAGGGATCCACCGCCCGCACCCGCCAATGCAGAGGTGGTGGACCTGTCCGGCCACAGCCTCCTGCCGGGCCTGATCACCGGTCACCTCCACCCCGATTTTTTCCGCTTCACCCTGGCCCAGGGGGCCGCCGGTGAACCTCTCGGCAAGGAGTTTCCGCCGGGAGTGATGATGGCCATCGGGATCCGTACCTGCCGCGTGCTGCTGGAGAGCGGCTTTACGGGTTACCTGGGGGCATCGGCGAGCCATTTCGTCGACCCCAGCTGAAGATGGCGGTGGATGAGGGGGATCATTCCCGGTCCCCGGATTCGGCCCTGTGGCCACCATCTCGGAACCACTGGCGACCTCAACGACAGCCGTCGCTGGTGGCGCCACGAGCACCTTCCCGGCACCGACCTCTTCGCCGACGGTCCAGACGCCCTGCGCCGCTTGGTCCGCGAGCAGGTGCGCCACGGTGTGGAAATCGTCAAGGTGTTCGCGAGTAGCGGCCGCGGCTACCACGGCCGGACCTTGCGCAACTTCGATCGCGACGAATTGGCGGCAGTGGTGGCTGCCGCCCACGGGCGCGGCATCAAAGTGCGCGCCCACGTCTGCACGCGAGAGATGATCCGCGAGTGCATCGCCTTGGGCGTGGACATCCTCGACCATGGCGACGAAATGGACGAGGCTTTGCTCGAGGAAATGGCCGAGCGAGAGCTCGCCTGGGTGCCGAGCCTCACCTACCTCTGGGCGCACCTCGAACTAGGCTGGGACGACGAAGAGCACAGTATGGAAGCGACTTTTCGGCGAATCCTCGAGCTTTTGCCCCGCGCCCACCAGCTAGGGGTACGGATCCTCGTGGGCGACGATTACAGCGGCGTGTTTCGCGGTCTTTTGGCCGATGATCCCTTGGACCACCAGGTGGGAGCCTACGGGCGCGAAATCGCCTTCTACGCGCACCACACGGGGCTCGGGGTGGCGGACGTGCTCTGCTGGGCTACCCGCAACCCTGGCACCCTTTTGGTCGATCCTCCGGAGCGGGTTGGAGTGCTTGAGGCAGGGGCGCTCGCCGACTTGATCGTCGTCGCTGGGGATCCGGAGGGCGAGCCGGAGCTGTTCGCCCACCCCGAGCGCCATCTCGCCGCCGTCCTCAAGGGCGGTGAGTGGCTCGTGGACCGGCTGCGTCCCGCGCGCCAGCCGCCGGGCGTGCGGTGGCCGTGAAGGAGGCATGATCATGGCGCAACGAATACTCCCACCCTGTCGGGCAGTGACAGAGGAAGAGGTGCGCCACTTTCGCGAATGCGGTTGGGTCAAACTCTCTGCCTTTGTTCCCCCGAGCCTTGTCGCATTCCTGCGCCGTCGCGCCGTCGAGCTGATGGGCGAGGATGCCCAAAGCAACCCCGACTACGGCCTGCGGCAGGACTATTTCAACCCATACCCCTGCGGCGGCCTTGCCGTGCCCGAGGTGCGATCGCTCTTGGAGGGGTTAGCGCAGGCCGCCGCACGGTTGATGCTCCGCAGAGCTGCGGTGGGGGTGCGCTACTTTTTCGACACTTTCGTGCCCAAATTGCCGGCCAAGCAGCCCTCGCGACGTGGGGGGCAACGGGCCCACTGCCTTTCACCAGGACTTCATCACCTTTGCCCTCGACCGCTCAGGGGGAATGCAATTCTGGATTCCCCTCGACAAGTGCGGCCCCGAACAGGGGACGATGGCCTTCATCAGTGGTTCTCATCGCCTCGGGGTGTTGGGGGATTACCAGACCTACGCCGACCGAACCATCTTCGACCTCTGGCCGGAACTCGCCGAGATGCCCCTCGCCGGCCCCCTCCATTACGAGGTGGGCGACGTCTCGGTACACGACCACCTCACCGTGCACGGTGCGGGTCCCAACCTGGGGGATCGCCCCCGGTGGGCACTCATCGCCTCACTGGTGCCGGGAGATGCGCGCTGGACCGGTGCTCCACCCGAGGCCTTCGATCCCGCGCCCTTGCGGCCGCGGGATCTTTTGGACGAGGCGCGCTTTCCCCTGCTCGTGCCACCGGAGGGTGAGCCGTGAAGGTCGGGGGCGAGGGTGCCCAGGCCGGCTTCGTCCAGCTCTGCTGGGTGGTGCCCCGCCTCGAGCGCGCAGTGGCCGAGTGGGTCGCCGCCACCGGCGCCGGCCCCTTTTTCCTTTTCGAAAACGTACATTTCGAAGAGGGCCGCTACCGCGGTAAGCCCGCCGACATCGCCCCCCACCGAGCGGCCATTGGCTATTTGGGAGATCAGCAGATCGAGCTGGTCGAACCGCTTGGAGAGTCCCCCGGCATATGGCGCGAGCTCTATGGGCCGGGACAGGGGGGGGTTCCATCACGGCGCTCTGTGGGTCGAAGATTACGCAGCCACCCTGACCGTCTGGCGCCGGTCCGGGTTCGAAGTGGCCTTCGAAGGGCGCATGCTGGGGGCGCCCACCTGCTATCTAGACGCCTTGGCGACCCTAGGATTCTTTGTGGAAGTGATCTCCGCCAACCCCGCTGCTGCGGCAGTGTTCTCCGCCATGCGCGCCGCGGCTCGCAACTGGGACGGCACGGCGCCCCTGCGCCGCCTCGGTGAAGCACCTCAGCGCTAACGGGCATTCACTGCACTGATTGTTGGGAAGAAAGTGAGAAGGCGAGAAGTGCCTGCTGGGAGGTTGTCCCAGGGAGGGCGTAATGTCCTCCTGCAGCCACCACTACATACTGGCGGCCGGCACTAGGGGATACGTAGCTCATGGGGTTGGCAGCGGCCACGTTGGGCAACAGAGCTTCCCAAAGAAGCTTGCCCGTGGTGGTGTCGAAGGCGCGGAAACGACGGTCTGGAGTCGCTCCGACAAAGGTGAGTCCTCCGCTCGTCACCAGCGCTCCGCCAACCGCCGGCACTCCGAGGGGGAGGGGTAGACCAACGGGAAGGCCCAGGGGCCCAATGGTGGCAGTGGTGCCAAGAGGTCTGCGCCATCGTTCTCTACCGCTCTCTAGATCAATGGCATGGATAACTCCCCACGGTGACTTTTGACAGGGAATGCCCAGGGGGGAAAAAAGGGATTTTGGACGAACACGAAGGGCGCGCCTGGTTGGGGGAAGAGTACTCGCCCACCACGGCCTCCAACCCCCGACGGTGCACGGGAGCGAGGTGCGAGGCGTCCTACATGAGCCGAATGAAGTGTGACGACGATGTCGATACCCCGTTGGGGATCCACCGCCAGTCCCCGCCGTTGATTCCCCCACCGGTTCAGGGATAGATCAAGGTGTCCTGCAGTCCCGGAGGTGTAAAGCGGCCCTCGTAGTGGACGCGGTGGAAGCGGAGTCGACACCAGAGCTCGTCGTAAGGAGTGATTCCCCACATTTCACACTCGCGCAGGGACGGTCTGGCAAGGTCCGGAAAGCCTGAGGAAAACGGCCTGGGTGGGGCTTGGGTGCTCTCCTGATGCTGCGCCTCGTTGGGGTACGGAGCGCTCCCGTACCGGTCGTAGAGGAGTGCCATCGCGTCGGTCAAGGGCAAAAATTTGCCCTGTCTTGGTCGCCACCAGCAGGGTAGGTACCCCATCCAGCGTCACCGCGACCGGCTGGGCCGCCACATCGTAGTCCCATAGGTCGTGGTGAAGGGTCTGGAAAACCCAACGTACACGATCCGTGGCAGCGTCGAGCGCTACTACCGAGCTACCGAGGCGCTCTGCCGCCTGATTTCGATTTCCTCCCCAATAGTCGGGAGGGCCATTTCCCATGGGCAAGAAGAGTAATCCCAAGGCGGGGTCAGCTGAAATGGGTGCCCAAGCATTTGGTGTGGCCGGAGTCCAGGATCGATTCACGTGAGGACTCGGATCTTCGGGGGTGAGCGGGGTCGAAGGCCCACAAAATACGGCCGCTAGTGGCATGATAGGCGCGAACCACTCCACCGGGTGCAATCTTGCCGAGAAGATCGGAAACGGACTGACCCACCACTACGGCTTTTCCCACTACCGCTGGAGGTGATGAGGATGCGATTGGTACATGCTGTTGTGCGTCACCAGATAGATTCGAAAATCCTGCGAGCAAATCAACGCGACAACCATTACCAAAGTCGGAACACAGTTTGCCGGTAGCAGCATCCAGAGCAAATAAAAAACCAGTTGGGCTGGTGGAAGAAATCCGTATCGCGCAAGGGGTGCCAGGTTTCGGGCGGTCCACCTCGTAGCGTGCAAGCCACGGCCCTTACCGCCAAAGAGTATTGAACAATTGACGTCCAAAGCGCCTTTTTCTACAGAACGCCAAAGCTCCCTTCCGTCATCCGGATTCAGTGCAGCCGCTACTCCAGCGCGCGGACCAAAAGTAGAGCCGCCCATTGGCAAATAAAGGCGTCGCTTCCAAACTCAGTTCCGCCTGGGCCGGGAGATCCACTTCGTAGCGCCATGCCAATTTAAGTTTCTCCACATTGCCTGGATGGAGCTTATCTGCACCCACATAGCGCACTCCACCTTCGTTTTTTCCCAATGAAGCCAGTGCCCCGGCGAAAAGCATTATGTTCCCCTCCCTCACTGGCTGGTTGATCCTGCAGGGTGACTAAAGCTGACGGTTCTAGGGTTCTGGTGGAAAACGAGGTCCATAAGCCAGCTACCATTAAAAGCGCTGCAAACAAGGAAGCAGGTAAACCCAGCCAAAAAACCAGCCTTTGTTGCGATGAGCGAATGGTGTTGGTCAAAAAATCGCACTGAGGAGCAAAAGGAAGGCGAGGCAGGAAAGAAGCAACCAGAAATCGAACCCTCCCTCGGCAACCACCCAGAGACAGAGGATGAATAAGAAAGCGTCGTAGAAGGAGGCGGCTGTGGGATTGCCTCTCCAAAGGGCAAGTGCGCAGGCGATCAGGGCGCCGCCTTGAACCAAAAAGCGCGGACTTCCCCCTAAACTCGACCAGAGTTGCTCCCCCCATAAGTAAGGGGAAACCACAAATACCCATTAGGGCTGCGCTGATTTTCCCGGTCTCAAGGCGAGGCGAACCGTCCATCTCTAGCGCACTCGAAAAAGAAATCCTGTAGTTCGTGGGCTAGTTCCAATGGCCTATCGGAGAAGGCGAAGTGCCCGCCACAGGACATGATCCTCCAGCGTCGCAGGTCAGCGACCAGGGGCTCCAAGCAGGCGCGTGGCACAAGCATTACCTCCTTAGGGTGGATACAGAAGGCGCAGGTCACGCGCACAGTAGGTGAGGCGGCTGCCACCGAGAGTCCAGGGCCTGAAAAATGCTCCCAATAAAGTCGGAGGGAACTGGCAATGGAGCCCGTGAGCCAATAGAGTGACGCCAGATCACAAAGGAAGTCGGATCCCAAGAGAGAAGGGGATCCCGTCGCCCCAGGAGAAGCGCCTCTCCCACAGCCAAGAGGCGGTTCCCGCCGGCGAGTCGCTCAGTACACAAGCAAGGGTGTCAGGGTCTCGTCGGTGAACCGACACGTGACTTTCCAAAGTGAATGCCACCTCTCATCGACGTGCCAGCATCCAAGATTCTTCAGGAGAAAATAACTCTCCTCCAATGGCGGACAGCTTTAGGCGTGGAACCAGTGGCGTAGTTGCGAGAACGCACGCTACCACTTCGGGGTGGCGGTGTGCGAGAAATGTGGCGATGGCGGCGCCAAAGTCGCCCCCAGCGATGGCAAATTTTTGGTAATTTAAAATGCGCGTCATGAGTTCTGCAAAGAGATCGGCGATGCTGGGGATGTCGAGTCCGGAGCGTGCCAAAGGCAGCGAAAATCCAAAACGGGCAGAGAAGGAATAACGAGATCGAAGGAGAACCTGGTTTTATTTTTGTAATTGATCGGGGTAGTGAGGGGTGGATGAGCGCTTCGAAATCTAAAAAGGACCAGGGCCAACCGTGGACGAGTGGCAGAGGGATAGTCAGGCCTTCTGACCGCGGATATGAAGAAAATGTATCCACTGACCTCGAATGCATACTCGGTAGTGTGGATAGCGGGCCAGGCGACGTTCCGTGGCTGGCCAATCGTGGTGATGACGCCAATAACTCAACGAGGACTCAAACCAATCCCTCGCTATGCCGTAGCGCCAGTCTGGACTATAGAGAAGATTCGGCCATTGAAAGCGTGTAAGACGGTGGTGCAAATCCCCTAGCAGTTTCTCAGGTATGTGTGGTTCGAAGGGTTGGAGAATCACGCTTCGTGCCCGTCAATAATGAACAACTATCGGTTACGTGCGCGCCTAATAGGTCAACATACTGTGCCGAAATTTAGATCAATAGGATTCTCGTACGCGCTCCGTAGGGTGGTAATCCCGTCTGAAGGAGGGGGACGTAAAATGGTTGACATCATCGCCCTGGTACGGGCTTGGCTCGAACATTTCGCCGAAGGCGATTTCGATGGTTTTCCGGGTCGAGTGTCCGAGGAGTTCACGTTGCGGCTCCCCTTTTTGCCGCCGGGGTTGCCCACCGAATACCGAGGCCGGGAGGCGGCTCGGGCAGCGCTCGCGGCGAGTGCCCGGCACCGCTCGCCCCTGCGCTTTTTCGACGTGGAGATCTTGCGCACGGAGGATCCGGAACGGGTGTTGGTCATCGCCCGAGGCCAGGCGACCCTGGCCGACGGGCGGCCCTATCGAAACGATTACCTGATGCTCGTCCGCATTCGCGGCGACGAGGTGGTGGAACACGTGGAGTACCTCAACCCCCTGGCGCTTTCCTAGCGGGTCTCCGGAGGCTCGCCGCTCTGTTCTAGGTCGCCGAGTGCGCGGGCCACCGCTTCGCGAATCCGCCGGCCGTGGTCCACCAGATCGCCGGCGCTGGCGCCCCCCGTCCACGGGGATCACTGCCCCGGTCACCTGTCGGGCCCGTTCGGAGGTGAGGTAGATGACCGCTTCGGCCACGTCCTCGGGCACGCCCCGGCGCTTGAGCGCCTGGTCGGCCAGGTCGATCGCTTCCAGGTCGGCCATCAGCCGCGCGCGCCGGGGTGGGTCGAGGTCGAGGGCGCCCCCAACTGGCCATGGGGGTTTGGATGTGGCCCGGATTGACCGCGTTGACTCGAATGCCGTGGCGGGCGAGCTCCAGGGCGGCGCAGCGGGTGAAGTGGATCACCCCCGCCTTGCTAGCCCGGTAGATGGGCACCCCGAATCCGGCCACGCTGCCGCCGATGGATGCGGTGTTGACGATGGCGCCGCCACCCTTGCGCGCCATGTGCCGGGCAGCCGCCTGGGTGCCCAACATGACGCCGAGCAGGTTCACCGCCATCACCCGCGGGAAGTGGGCGAAATCGTCGGCCAGCAGGTCTTCGCAAGGGGCTCGACGATGCCGGCATTGTTGACCATGATCTCAAGGCCGCCGAAGGTGTCCACGGCGAAGGCAACGAGGGCCTCCACTTCTTCGCGGCGGGAGACGTCCACGGCGAAGAAACGCGCTGCTTCGCCGAGCCCCGCGGCCAACGCCTCTCCTCTGGGCACGTCGCAGTCGGCGATCACCACTTGCGCGCCGGCGCGGACGAAGCGCTCGACGATGGCGCGGCCGATGCCGCTCGCGCCCCCCGTGACGATAGCTCGCTTTCCTTTGAGTTCGCCCATGTCGCCACCCTTCTCCGATTCGACCTTCACCATGGCAAAGGGGAGCTGTTCGCCTCGACTGGTCGCGCCCTCCCATCTGCGGCTCCTGCAGGCGAAGAGGCGCCCCGCGTCGAGCGGTGAAGGCGCGCGTTCTTGTACCTTCCCCTCGCTTGTCGCGGAGGAAGACGGTGCCTGCCGTAGAGGAAGAGACCTTTCCGTTCCTGTGGAAGCGGGTGGCGCTGCCCGGCGAGAGCACCCGGCCCTCGTTACCGATGAGGCTGTCCTGACCTACGGGCAATTGGACGAGGCCTCTGCCCGCTTGGCGCGGGCGCTGCTCGCCCAGGGTGCTGGCAAGGGGACGCGCCTAGGTATCCTCGCCCCCGACGGCGTGTTCTGGGTGACCGCCTTCCTTGCTGCCCTGCGCATCGGTGCCGTCGCGGTGCCCATCTCCACGCTGGCCGCGCCTTTGGAGCTCGCCTGGCTGGTGCGCCACGCCGACCTCCAGTGGCTCTTGGCCGCCCGGCGTTTCCTGCACCCACGACTTTGGCGCCCGTTTGGAGCAAGCCCTGCCCGGCCTCGTCGGACAGGCGCCTGGGCGGCTCCGGCTGCCGGAGGCACCCTACCTGCGCGCTGTGTGGTTCGACGACGCCGCGGGGCTCTCCTGGGCCCAACCCCTGGCTGCCCTGCTCGCCCGGGCCGAGGGGATGGAAGCGCCCGGCGAATCCTTGCTCGACCAGATCGCCGCGGAGGTGGTCCCCAACGATCTGGCGGTAGTGGTCTACACGTCGGGAAGCACTGCCCGACCCAAGGGAGTGGTCCACGCCCAGCGGGCGGTGGCCCTCCATCCCCAACGTTTGGCACGTCTTTTCCGAATTGCGCCGGAAGATCGGATGATGCCGCTGTTGCCTGCCTTTTGGCTGGGGGGCATGGCGATGCTCCTCGAAGTGCTAGCGAGCGGTGCTACCCTGGTCTATCCCCCTTCCCCGGAGGTGGAGGCCAATTCTCGACGCCAATCGAGCGGCTCGGCGCGACGCGCATCAACGCCTGGGGCGACAAGCTCACCGCCCTTCGGGAGGCCGCCCTGCGCCGGGGTTGGGATCTCGACGCCGTGGGCGGGCTCGGACCTTACCGCGACGAGCGGGGCGAGCCGATCCCGCCGCACCTGCAGGCAAACCTCCTCGGCATGACCGAGACCTTCGCGGTGCATAGTGGCGAGCCCGTGGATCGACCTCTTCCCGCCGCCAAGGCGGGCGCCTCGGGCCGGGCGGTGGGTGACTGCGAGCGGCGGGTAGTGGATCCCGAAACGCGCCTGCCCGTGCCGCCCGGCCAGGTGGGGGAGCTCGAGGTGCGCGGCCCCTCAGTGCTGGTGGGCCTTTACAAGGTGGATCGCGGGCAGGTGTTCACCGAGGACGGCTATTATCCCACCGGCGATCTGGTGCGCATGGACGAGGAGGGGTGGTTGTGGTTCGTGGCGCGCCGCAAAGACATGATCAAGACTCGTGCCGCCAACGTTTCCCGGCTGGAGGTGGAGCAAGCTCTGGAAGGCTTGCCAGACGTGGCCCGCGCCTTCGTCGCGGGCTTCCCGACCCCGAGTGGGGCGAGCGGGTGGTGGCGGCGGTGGTGCCGAAAAGTGGCGCACGCCTCTCCGCGGCCGAGCTGAGTGCCGCCCTCCGGGAGCGACTGGCCTCCTACAAGGTACCCCGCGCCTTCGTCTTCGCCGCCGAGGAGGAGATCCCCCGCACCGACACCGGTAAAGTCAAGCTCGACGCCCTGGCCGACTTCATCGCCCGCCGTCTCGCCGAAGGGAAGCCCAGCTCATGAACCTAGCCGACCCAGTGCGCATCGCCGACCACTTCGCGCCCGATCCGGGCAGCGACCCCTACTGGACCGAGAGCGCCTGGTTTTCCTGGGCCATTCCAGAGGAGGGGAATCAACGGCTTTTTCTACTACCACTTCCGCCCCAACCTGAACTGTATGTTGGCCGCCCCGCCATGTGGGATGCCCGGGGAGCTCCCCCTTCCGGCCAGCTGCCCTGGAACTTTCTGTTCTACGACTGGCAGCTCATGCGCCCCCTGCCGGCCGGTCGCTACGGGGTGGACTACGACAAGTATCGCTTCGCCACCGCCTGGGGCATGGCCGTCGAGGTGCTCGAGCCGCTTCGCCGCTACCGCTTGCGCTACGCCGCCGACGAGCTCGCACTGGAGCTCCTGTTCACCGCCACCGCCGAGCTAAACTGGGTGGGCCCGCCGCCGGGGGGCGAGCGCTCTTTTCGCATGCACTTCGAGCAGCCGGGTAGGATTCAGGGGCGGGTGTCCCTCGGCGAGCGCACCTACGAGGTGGACTGCTTTGCCATTCGCGACGGCTCCCACGGTCCCCGCTCCCTGGAGCAGACGGTTCCCGGCGGCTACACCTGGTCCACCGCCGACGAGGGGCACGGCTTTCACCTGCTGGCCAAGGATTTCGACAGCTCGCGGGAAACGCGCATCGTCGGCGGCTATCTGCTCCGGGACGGGGTGATGGCGCCCCTCGCGGGCGGCGTGCGGCGGGTGGTGGAGCGGGTCGGACCGCGCCCCGAGCGGGTCGAGGTGGAGGCCGAAGACTGCCTCGGCAGGCGTCTCTACGCCCGGGGACGGGCGATCGCCCCGGCAGAGTTCATGCTCTTTCCCGATCGGGGACAATGGTGGAGCCAATTCGCCTGGGACTACGACGGCTTCGCGGGCGCCCTGGGGGAAGATCAGGAGTACTACGGCATCCACGATTTCCGCCGCTGGCATCGGGCCGGCCCCGACGCTTGGCGACGCCGCTGACGAGTGGATTCGCCCATGGGCCGTCCCTTCGAGACCTGCCGCGGAACAGATCGTCCG
Organism: Porticoccaceae bacterium; assembly: GCA_026005035.1. Taxonomy (GTDB): domain Bacteria; phylum Pseudomonadota; class Gammaproteobacteria; order Pseudomonadales; family Porticoccaceae; genus BPKH01. The sequence continues at coordinate 12,095 of BPKH01000002.1, forward strand.
CTACCAAAAGGACCCGCAAACCCGTATTGCCACCATCACCCTCGATCGCCCCGAAAAGCTCAATGCCCCCACCGCGGCGGCGCGGCGCCGCTTCGCCCACCTTCTGAAGCTCGCCTCCATCGACGACGAGGTCAAGGTGCTGGTGATCCGTGGCGCGGGAGATCACTTGGGGTCCGGCGCCGATCTGGAAGAGCAGGCGGGAATGTACGCCGAGAAAGGGGCGTTTTCACCTCTCGCAGAGTTCGGCCTCAGCGGGGAAGAAGGAGTGCGCTACCCGCCCCGCGGCAGCTACCGCTTCCTGGCCACCCTGACTCACTACTACGCGAGCTTCGACGCCGGCCTGCGCAGCCTCCAGGAATTCAAAAAGATCAGCATCGTCGAGGCCAAGGGCTACTGCTACGGGTGGCATTTCTATCTAGCCGCCGACGCCGACCTGGTGATCGCCTCGGAGGACGCTCTCTTTGGCCATGCTGCCTGGCGCTACGCCGGCTGGGCGGCGCGGATGTGGCAGTGGGCGCTCACCATGGGTTTGCGCAGATTCCAGGAGATGGTGTTCACCGGGCGGCCATTCACCGCCCGGGAAATGGCCGAATGCCAGTTTGTCAACGCCGTTGTGCCCCGCGACCGACTCGAGGCCGAAGTGGAGAAGTACGCTCTCGCCTGCGCCACCACCCGCAATGCCGACACGGTAGTGGCGCAGAAGACCTTTTTCGAGGTATTCAAACAGCACCAGGGCGAGTACCTGGGCAGCATTCTCGCTGCCTGGCTCGAATCCATGCTCCCCCTCATGAAACCGGACGACGGCCTCGAACTGGGTGCCGACAACCTTTCGGCGGGGTCTCGCCGCTTCGGTCAAGGCATTCGACGAGCGCTATCCCCCGGAGTGGCGTCTGAGCCTGCGCGGGCGTGCCGCAGCATCGCCGCCACCCAGCCGCGAGGCCCTTGCCGCGGCCCTCGCCGAAACCCGCGCCCACCTCGAACGGCTGGAGGCCGCCCTCGCCGCCCTGGGCGACTCGGACGGTTGAGGCGCGCCCCTGCGCGCAATGTCGAATCCGCTGCGCGGGGCGTCGAAGCGCGCCGGATGTCGCGTCTTATACTACGCTACGGTGGAAAAAAGAGGGGTCACCCATGGTTGCCTTGGCCGACCTCGAGCTGCCGTGGCTGCCCGTTTCGGATGCGGCCTTTGCCGCGGACCCCTGGCCCCACTTCGCCGCCGCACGCGCCGAGCATCCCTGGCTTGCCCGCTGCGCCCACGGGTACCTGGTCCACGGCCACCGGCAGGCTCGCGAGCTTCTGCGCCGGGACGACGACCTCGTTCCCGCTCTGGCCGATCTGGCCGCCACCCTGGGCGCTTTGGACACGGATTGGGGGCGGTTTCAACGGATGCACCTGCAGAGTCGAACCGGCGCCGATCACCGGCGGCTGCGGGGCATCGTCGCACCCTTCTTCTCGCCCGCGGCCGCCCGCGCCCAGCGCGGCCTGATGGCCCGCACCATGGTCCGCCTGCTCGACCAGTGGGCGCCCCGGGGTGCCTTCGACTTCGAGGAGTTTGTCTCCTGGTATCCCATCAGCGTGATGAGCGCCATCCTGGGTGCACCGCTGGAGGCGATCCCCACCCTGCGCAGCTCCTTGGAGGCCCTGGGACTCGCCTTCGGCATGGATCCCGATTTCATGCCGCGGGTGGAAGAGGGATACCAGGTATTGGAACGGCACGTCCGCGAGCTTTGGGAGGACCGGTGCGCCCAGAGGGGGCGAGACGACGATCTGCTCGGCCACCTGGTGCACGCGGTGGCGGAGGGCCGCTTGAGCGAGCGGGAAGCGTGGGATTTCCTGATCTTCGCCTACGTGGGTGGCTACGACACCTCCAAGAATGCCATGACCATCCTCATGAGCCTCCTCCTGGAGCGGCCGGCAATGTACGCCCGGTGCGCCGAGGACCTGGCCTACTGCGGGCGGGTGATGGAGGAGGGGTTCCGCTACTTCACCACCGCCACCATCCCCCGCCGGGTGGTGCGGCCCTTCGAGTACGAGGGCATCAACTTTCCGGAGGGCGCCCTGCTGCTCTTCCCGGTGAGCGTCACCGGGCGCGATCCCGCGGTCTGCCCCCGCCCCGACGAGTTCGACCCCGACCGGCAGCTCGACCCCGAGGCGCACCATCTCGCCTTCGGCCGGGGTGCGCACATCTGCCTCGGCCAGTTTATCGCCCGCAACCAGATCGAGGTGGGGCTTTACCTGATTGCCCGGCGGCTCGCCAACCCCCGCCGCACCGGCCCCTCAGAGTGGCGGCCCTTCATGGGGGTGTGGGGGCTTAGGGGCCTGCCCATCGCCTTCGAGGATCGCGGCGCGCCCAGCGGGGACCAGATCCCCGCCGTGGCCTGAGGGGCGGCATCGAGAGGGGTGGTGGCGATGCGCGCCGAGCCCCGATTCCTGGCCATTGCCGCGGAGGGCGTCCACCTACCCGGGGCCGGCCGGGTGCGGGCCGGCTACCTGATGGGGCTGCCGGGACTCGTGGCCCGCCACGGCGCCGATCCTCGCCCGCTGCTCGAGGGCTGCCAACTGGATCCCTCCCTGCTGGACGATCCCGACAACGACCTTTCCTGCGTAGCGGCGGTGGACCTCCTGGAGCACTGTGCCGCCCGCCTGCGGGACCCGCTGTTCGGGGTGCACCTGGCCGACGTCCAGGAGCCAGATGCCTACGGATGCGTCATCGCCCTGGCGCGGGCCGCGCCTACCTTTGGCCAGGCGCTGCGCTGCTTCGTGGATTTCACGCCCCTCTCCACCTCGCCCGAGTGCGAGCTCGAGCTCCTCTCCGCCCGCGACGTGGTGGAACTGCGCTGGCGGACCCACATCGACCTGGGCAACCGCGGCCAGACGGCCTGCCACGGCGTGGTGCTGATGATCAAAATCCTGCGCATGCTGGGGCGCGAGCGGTTCCGCCCCCGCTACGCCAATCTGGTGCTGGATCTGGACCGCGAGCGGTATCGGGAACTGGAGCGGCGGCTCGGCTGCCGGATCCGCGGCAATGCGGCGGTCAACGCCATCGGCTTCGGCCCGGAAGTGCTCGATGCCCCCATCGCCACCGCTAATCGCACCCTCTATGCATTGCTCAAGCAGACACTGACCGAGCTCGCGCGCGCGGGCCGCTCCGATCTTCTCGAGCGGGTGGAAGCTGCCATCTGTCGCCAGATCGCCGCCGGTGCCTGCTCCGTGGAGGCCTTAGCGAGCACCCTCGGCACTTCCACCCGCACCTTGCAAAAGCGGCTCGCCCGAGCCGGTCGCACCTACAGCGATCTGGTCCAGAGCTGCCGGATCCGACTCGCGCGCCAGCTGCTGGCCTGGACCGACCACAGCCTGGACGAAGTGGCCTTTCGCCTGGGGTATGCCGAGCAGACCAGTTTCGGTCGCGCCTTCAAGCGCCACACCGGCCTGACCCCACGGGAGTACCGCCAGCGCGCCCGTCTGCAAGAGGGCGAAAGTGCGATCGAAGTCAATTTGAATCCGCCCCCACCAGGTTCAGAAAAAGGGGGCGATCAGGCTAGTAGTCGAAGGTAGCTTCGAGCCTCACCACTCGCGGCGTGCCGTAATTGAGCAGATTGCCAAAGGTTCCCGCGTCGGCGCCGATGAAGTAGACTTTATCGAGTAGGTTATCGGCAACCAAATACAGTCCCCACCGATCGTCCGCTGTCCGCACCCCCAAGCGCAGGTTTACGAGCCAATAGGAGTCTCCCCTGGCGTCCGGCAGCAGACCTGGGAGCGCGGAGTATTTGAACACTACGTCATCCACGTACGAGGCGAGGAGATTGCCGACCATGTGCAGCGATTCAGAGGGAAGGGGAAGATCCCATTCGGCCCGCCATGCCCATTGCCATTCCGGAGCTTTGGGCATCCGCTCGCCACTCAGGTCAAAGTCCGCAAGCACCTGACTCCCAGAGAGGGCGAAATCCCGATATTCCGCTTCTAACCAACCACCGTCCATGGCGATCGTAAGGTGGGGGTTTACCGCCCACGAAAAACTCCATTCGGCGCCAAACGTGCGAGCCGAATCTGCGTTAATGATGGCGGTGGTGATGGCGGGAAAACCAGGTCTAGCGCGCACATCTACTTGAAGATCGCGGTAATCGTTGTAAAAAAGCGCTGCCTGAATCTGCAAGGCTTGGCTTGGGAGTGTTCCCTTGTAGCCAAGCTCAAAAGTGTCGACTCGTTCGGAGTCAAATTGGCTGCCGTCAGAGGGCCTCGGATAGAAGGCTGGTGCGGTGATAAGGTTGATTCCCCCCGTTTTGAAACCGCGTGCCCAGCGCAGATAGACGAGAGACTCTGGCCATTCGGCTGAGAGAGTTATAGCAGGTGTAAACATGCTTTCTTGCGTTTGACTAGAAGAGTCCACTGGCAAGAGAAAGACAGCATTATTTTTCTCTTCCATGTACCGCCCTGATAGCGAAACCTTGAAGCGCCCGGCCAGAGTCCTTTCCAATTCCGCGTAGATGGACCAGTTTTCGATTTCCTGTTTGACTTTGGTGGTCCCGATGGGTAAGGAATGGCTCAAGAAAAATACGTCTGTACGCCCCCTGAGCTGGTTATCGAGCCAAGTGACACCGCTGAGCAGCCTCCAGGATTCTTCTTCCCATTGGGTTCGCAGTTCCTGGTAGGTATATTCGCGCCCATAGCGAATGTCGAGAGGTACAAAGGGAACCGCCGATGTGGCGCTATCCCCCGTGGTATGGGTGTTTAATTCTCTGTGAGCGGCGATCCAGGTGAAAGTGATGTCATCCCGGTTCCAGGTCAGCGTACTTCCCGCGGCGGAGTCCTCGATGTAGCTCAGTACCGCGGGTCCAATCGCCACCGCCCATTCTTCGCGAGTAAGGTCGGGAATGAATCCAGGCGGAAGGTTTGTCTCGATACCCAGGGAAGAGAATAGCCCTTCCAGAGCCCCTTGGTTGAAGGCGGGAGTCGTGCTCATAAACTGGCCACTTGCACTGTCGTCCTTTTCTACCCAGTGACCGAAGAGAACGAGGGATAACCGATCGGTTGGTTCAAAGAGGAGTTTGCCGCGCGCGGCTGATAAATCTCTATCGTAAATATGAGAAGGGTTTTGGCTTTTGTTGAAAAAAGTTGCTGTCTCTTCAGGACTGCCAAGGAAGGATCCGTTCGGAAAATGGTTCGCTTGGTATGGATCCCGTTTCGCTCGGTTGTCGATGTAGGCGTCATGGACCTGTCGATCCAGAGCAAGGCTTGCGGCTGCTCTGTCGCCCAAGGGAAGATTGAACCAGGAGGAAGCGTTCAGGGTATCCTTTTCACCCCAAGAAAGGCGTATTTTGGAGGCCGCGGAATCGGTGGAAGGACGGCGCGTGATGATATTGATCACTCCTCCAGTTGCATTCCGTCCATAGAGGCCGCCCTGGGCGCCTTTGAGAATTTCCACCCGTTCCACGTCCAACAGGGCATCGGTCGTGACGGCGTAGATCTGAGGCACGTCGTCGACAAAAGTGGCCACACTGGGATCGGCGCCGACAAAGATGGCATTGCCAATGCCGCGCAGGTATACCTGAACAAACCCGTTATTGGTGTCTGGAAAAAAGCCTGGGGTGGTAAATTTGAGGGAGCTGAGATCGCCAATGCCGGAACCCAGAAGCTGTTGCCCCGACAACGCTTGGATGGTGAAGGGAACTTCGAGAATCCCTTCAGCCCGGCGCCGAGCAGTGACGACAATCTCTTCTAATAGCGCCGTGCTTTGGGCAATTTGGGCAAAGAGTTGCTGAGGTGGCATGGAGAAGGTAAACGCAACGACCAGTGCAAGCGTTCTTTTTCTCATGGCTTCGCCCACGACTTTTACCCTTGGTCTCACAATAGGCAGGTTTCATCTTTTGTACTCGATCCACCGCGCCCGATTTTCGACCGAAGAAGAGGGGGTAGGGGGCAAATGATCGATGGGAAGGCGTGAGAAGTTGAGGGAATTGGTAGGGTAAAGTGTCCACGCCTTTTGGGGGAGGGTGGCACGATCGGGAAGATGACGGGGACTTTCAACCGGCTGCCGAGAAGGTGGCTGGCGAATTTGCAAACCCCGACTGGTAAACCTCTTAGGTCAAAGAAACTTAGAAAGGCTCCTCCGGCGGCCGCTCGCGCTTCGTGGCGAAGGGATAGGCGCCGCGCAGGCCGGGCTTGGCGGGCACGAGGAGGGACAGCGCCATCGCCGTCGCCAGAATCGCTGCCGTCGCCGTAAGCGACCAGGAGATGGGGACCTTGTAGACGTCGGCGAGGAGCATCTTCGCGCCGATCAGGACGAGCACCACGGCGAGGCCATAGGAGAGCAGGTGAAACCGCTCGTGCATCCCGGCGAGGAGGAAGTACAGAGCCCTAAGCCCCAGGATGGCGAACACGTTGGAGGTGAGCACGATGAACGGATCGGTGGTGATGGCGAAGATGGCGGGGATGGAATCCACGGCGAAGATCAGGTCGACGAAGCCGATGAAGAGGACCACCAGCGCCAGGGGGGTGGCGACCCGCACCCCCTCGTGAACCGTGAACAGCTTGTCGCCGTCGTAGAAGGGCGCGATGCGGATCCGCCGCCGCAGCCAGCGCAGCGTCCGGTTCGCCTCGAGGTCGGGTTCCTCGCCCGCCGCGAACCACATCTTGATTCCGGTGTAGACGAGGAAGGCGCCGAAGCCGTAGAGCAACCAGTGGAAGTGGCGAATGGCCCAGGCGCCGAGGAGGATCATGGCCGCCCGCAGGAGGAGTGCACCCAAGATGCCGATCATCAAAGCGCGCTTTTGCAACTCCGCCGGCACCCCGAAGTGGCTGAAGATCATCAAAAAGACGAACATGTTGTCGACGGCGAGCGCCTTTTCGATCAGGTAGCCCGCAAGGAATTCCAACGCCTTGGCGTCAGCGGTGGTCTCGCGCGCAGGGTCACCGCTCATCCCCCCCAGGAACCACCACAACCAGGCGCCGAACAAAAAGCTGACTGCGATCCAGAGGAGAGACCAGATCGCCGCCTCGCCCATGGACACCCGGTGGGCGCCCTGGCGGCGCAGGGCGGAAAAGTCGACCCACAGACATAAGAGCACGAACGCCGCGAACAGCGTCCACATCTCGGGGGTGCCGACGGAGTGCATGAGGCGCTCCTGGTGCGTGGCTGAGGCGTGCCGGCGGCGAGGGTCGCGATGCCCTGGCGGAACCTGCCGCCCTCGCGCAGGCGCAAGGATAGGGAGTCGAGCCTTGGTCGGTCAAAGGATTCTCCTGGTTGAATCGGCACCCGGATGGGGGTGCGCAGCGCCGCCGTCCGGGGAGGCGTTGAGACCGACCGTCGGGAGGAGGTTCCCCGGATTCCGCTTCGCTTCATTTGGGCTGCGGTTCCTGGGCGGTGGCGCCCGTATTGAGGCGCGCCCGCGGTCGACGATAAGGCGCGGCGCGTCGAGCCAGAGGGCGGCGCAAGGGGGAACATCGCCGAGGAAGAAAGCGGAGACGGACGGTGGACGGTGGTGGAACTTCGCTTCGACGGCCTCACCGTGGTGGTGACCGGTGCGGGCAGCAACCCCGGCATCGGCCGCGCCTGCGCGCATCTCTTCGCCGCGCGGGGGGCCAACCTCATCATCAACGACGTGGGGGGTGAGAGCGCCTGGCCTGAGGTGCCGGCGCCGTCGGCCTCGGCGGTGGCCGAGGAGATCCGCGCCCTCGGGGGACGGGCGCTCGCAGACCACCACTCGGTGGCCGATGAAGAGGGCGCCCGGGCGCTGGTGGAGCGGGCCCTCGAGGCCTACGGGCGCCTCGACGTGCTGGTCAACAACGCCGCGGTGTGTCTGGCCGCCCCCGTGGACGAGATGAGCGCCTGGGACATTGAGCACCACCTGCGCGTCAACCTCCTCGGGCCCTTCTGGACGAGCCGGGCCGCCTGGCCCCACCTGCGCCGCCAGGGTGGTGGGGCGATCGTCAACCTGACCTCGGGGGCCATGGCGGGGTATCGATTTCTCGCCGCCTACGGGGCGAGCAAAGGGGGCCTCTGGTCGCTGACCCGCGCCCTGGCCGCGGAGGGCAAGCCCTTTGGCGTCCGGGTCAACGCCGTCAACCCCGGCGCCTACACCCGCCTGGTGCTGGCCCAGCAACGGCCCGATTCCCCCCTCTTGCAACACGCCCGGGCGCATCTGCCGGCGGAGTTGGTGGCGCCGGTGGTGGCCTTTTTGGCCCATCCCTCCTGCCCCCTGACGGGGGAATGCCTGGAGGCGGTGGGAGGCGCCGTGCGCCGCATCCTCCTCGCCCGGGCGGGGGGGTTCCAGGACCCCGGTCTCACGCCGGAAGGAGTCGCGGCGCGCCTGGACGAGCTCCTGGCGGCGGGGGTGGAGGAGGTGGTACCGGCCGGGGAGCTGGATCCGGCCGAGTGGCACCTGCGCCCCTACCGCGCGTCCGGCTAGAGACGATTGGGGCGCTCGTTGAAGAGCGGCTCGCCGGCCAGGTAGCGGCGCAGGTTTTCGGCGAAAAGGGACCAGAGATCCCGCCAGTAGTCGCCGAGGTCCGCCGCGCAGTGGGCGGAGATGGCCAGCCGGGGCGCCCGCCACAGAGGGTGCTCGGCGGGCAGGGGTTCGACGGCGGCCACGTCGATGGCGGCGCCGCCCAGGTGGCCCGTCTGGAGAGCGTCGCAAAGTGCCGCTTCGTCCACCAGGGAGCCGCGGGCCACGTTGCAGAAAAAGGCCCCGGGGGGCAAGGCGGCAAAGGCCGCGCGGTCCATCAGGCCCCAGGTCTCGGGGCCTTCTGCGGCGGCGAGCACCAGGGCGTCGCACTGGCCGAGCATCTCACCAAGCCGTGCCAGTGGGTGGCAAGCCGCCACTTCCGGCGGGGTGGGGTCGCGAAAGGGCGCCCGGCGGGCGGCCAGCACCCGCATGCCGAGGGCCGCGGCGCGGCGGGCGAGGGCGCGGCCGATGGCGCCGAGGCCCACCACGCCGAGGGTGGCGCCCGCCAGGCTGCGCCCTGGCAGGGGTTGCCAGCGGCGCTCTCGCTGGGCGGCGGCCAGTTCGTCGAAGCGCTTGAAGTGGGCGAGGATCCGCGCCAGGGTGAACTCGGCGATGGAGTCCGCCGCCAGCCCCGCGGCGCTGGTGAGCCGGCAGCCGAGGCGCTCGAGCCCCACCCGCTGCAGTTGCGCCACACCCGCTCCCGCCGACTGCACCCAGCGCAGGCGGGGGGCCAGGCGGTGAACGTCGAAGGGCAGGTCGATGGCGAGCACCACCTCGGAGCGCCCGAGGGCCGCGCGGAATGCCGCCGACGCTCGCGGCGCCAAGGGGCGCGCCCGCTCGGGGTCGGGGCCGCCGCGCAGGGCGCGCACCGCGGGGGTGTCCAGGTACTCGGCCCAGGTCAGGCGAACCCGCCCCGCGAAGGGGCGAAGGGCGTCGCGGACCGCCGGTTGCCCTTCGTCCAGGCGGGCGGGCAGGCAGACCAGTACCTCTACGGGCTCCACGGCGGGCTCTCCTCTTTGTTCGAGCCATGCTAGCACCGCCCGGTCGGGTCGCGCCCCTTGCCCGGCGGCGCAGGGGGATTTGCCTGCAGGCGCCGCCGCTGGTGGGGTGGGGCGGGGCGCGCTACCATCGGAGTCGGTGCCGGGAGGGGAGGCAGGCAACCCATGGGGGATCGGGGCTGGGCGGTGGGGGACCACTTCGGGCTGCCCTTTCCGGCTCATCCCCAGGCCTTTCTGGAGGCGGGTGCCGACTTCTTGACGCGCGCATTCCGCGCGGCGGGCGGCGTCCTCGCCGGCCAGGGCGTGGCGCGCATCCTGCGTGCGGTGGAGGTATCGGGCGGCAGCACCGGACGCAAGCTCGCCCTCGACGTCGCCTGGGAGGAGCCCGCTCCAGACCTGCCCACGGAGCTGTTCGTCAAGTTTTCGCGGGATTTCGCCGATCCCCTTCGGGACGGGGGGCGGGTGCAGATGGAGCGGGAGGTCCACTTCGCCCTGCTCGCCCGTCGCCCGGATTTTCCGGTGGCCGTGCCCGCCTGTCTGTTCGCCGACTACCAGGCGGCCACGGGCAGCGGCATCCTCATCACCGAGCGGATCCCCTTCGGCCGCCCGCCGGTGGAGCCCCACTATCCCAAGGCCCTCGATCACCGGATGCCGGAGGTGCTGGCCCACTATCGGACCCTGGTGCGCGCCCTGGCGCGGCTCGCCGGCTGGGATCGCGCGGGGCGCCTGGGGGAGATGCCGGCTCGCCATCTGCCCCTGGTCCGGGAGCAACTGGCGGTCAGCGACCGCGCGGTGCCCTCGGCGGCGGAGGCGGCGCGCCGTGCCGAAGCGCTGGCCGCTTTCCTCGCGGCGCGCCCGGCGCTCTTTTCACCGCGGCTGCGCGCGCCGGCCTTCCGGGCCCGCCTGGTGGCCGAGGCGCCGCGGGTGGCCGCCTCCTTTTCCGCCATCTTCGACGCCCTGGCGGCGGAGGAGGCACTGGTGGGCCTCTCCCACTGGAACGCCCACGTGGACAATGCCTGGTTTTGGCGGGACGACCGGGGGGAGTTGCAGTGCGGGCTCTTCGATTGGGGCAACGCCAGCCGGCTCCATCTGGCGATGGCCCTCTGGGGTTGCCTGAGCGCAGCGCCCCTCTCTCTATGGGAGGCGCACCTGGAAGAGCTCCTCGCCTTGGCCGCCGAGACGTTTCACGCCGCGGGCGGCGAGGCGGTGGAGCCAGCGTTGCTGCGCGCGCGCCTTTGCCTCTACGCCGCGGCCATGGGCGTGGCCTGGCTGTTGGCCGTGCCCCAGACGCTGGAGCGGCGCCTGCCCGGGCTCACCGACCCGGGCGATCCCCGCCTCGAGGAGGACGAGCGCGCCCGCAGCCAGCTCGCCATCCTCACGAGCGCCCTCCACCTATGGGAGAGCGCCGATCTGACCGCCCTGTTGGACGCGCTGCCCGGGCCTGCCTCGGCGCGCTCGCGGAGCCTGTGCCCATGACCACCCCCGTCCTCTGTTTCGTCGACGGCGGCCTGTGCCGTCTCACCCTGGCCAATCCAGATCGTCTCAACGTCCTCTCCCTGGCCACCTTCCAGGCCCTCGACCGCCACTTGAGCGCGGTCGACTGGGAGCAGGTGGGGTGCGTGCTGCTCGCCGGCGAGGGCAGGAGTTTCTGCGCCGGCCACGACCTGGCGGCGCTGGCTTCCGGTGAGGAGACCAGCCGGGAAACCGAGTGGTACGAAAACCGGGTGATCGCGCGGCTCGCCGAGCTGCCGTGCCCGGTGGTGGGGCGCATCCAGGGGCACTGCTACACCGGCGGCCTGGAGCTCGCCCTGGCCTGCGATCTGCTGGTGTGCGCCGACGACGCACGCTTCGCCGACACCCATGCCCGCTTCGACCTGGTGCCCGTGTGGGGGTTGAGCCAACGGCTGCCGCGCCGGGTGGGCGCGGCCAAGGCCAAGGAGATGATGTTCACCGGGCGCAGCTACTCGGGGCGGGAAGCGCTCGCCATGGGACTCGTCGACCAGTGCGTGCCGGCCGCCGAGCTGGACGCCGCCGTGGACGCCCTGATCCGGGACATTCTCTCCGCAAGCCGCCGCTCCCTGCGGTTTCTCAAGGCCCTTCTGCGCGAGAGCGAGGGGTTGCCCCTGGGGGCCGGTCTCGCCCTGGAGCTCCACCGCTCCCCGGGGCACGGCCCTGAGTTTGCCGCCCGCCTGGCCGAATTCCGGGCGCGCCGGCGCTGAGCGACGCGCCCGGAGACCCTCAGCGGGGCGGCATGCGCAGGGCGCCGTCGAGGCGGATCGCCTGGCCGTTGAAGTAGCTGTTGCGCACCAGCTCGAGGACCAGGGAGGCGAACTCCTCCGGCTTGCCGAGCCGCTTGGGGAAGGGCACCGAGGCGGCGAGGGTCTCGAGCACCTTGGGGGGCACGCCGAGCATCGGCGGGGTGGCGAAGATGCCGGGCATGATGGAGTTGACGCGGATGCCCAGGTCCATCAGGTCCCGGGCCATGGGCAGCACCAGTCCGTTGACGCCCGCCTTGCCCGCCGCGTAGGCCACCTGGCCCACCTGGCCGTCCTGGGCGGCGGCGGAGGAGGTGAGGACGATCACCCCCCGCTCGTCGTCTTCGAGGGGCGGAAGGGTGGCCATGCCGAGGGCGCTGATGGAGGCCACCCGGTAGCTCGCCACCAGAATCCCCTCCATGGAAAAGGCGAAATCCTCGGTGGAAAATCGCTTGTAGCCGCCCCTTTCCCGGTCCTTGCCCACCGTCTTGCCGCCCCGGCTCACCTGGGCGCAATGGACCAGGATCCGCTCCTGCCCTTGGGCGGCGCGGGCGCGCTCGAACCCCGCGAGCACGCTCTCCTCGCTCAGGATGTCCACCTTGCAGAAGGTGCCGCCGATCTCCCCGGCCACCGCCTGGCCGGCCTCTTCGTTGAGGTCGAAGATTGCCACCCGGCAGCCGGCCTGGGCCAGGGCCCGCGCGGTGGCGCGGCCGAGCCCGGAGGCGCCGCCGGTGACCACGGCCGCCGTGTCTCTGTCGATGCGCATCGCTCTCTCCTTCGTGTCTGTGGGGGCATGGCCGCCCGGCGCGGCCGGGCCCGCATTATAGCGAGTCGCCGGAGGCGAGGCCGAGGCGGGCGGCGAGGTCCGCGAGCGGCATCGGCCGGCCGAAGAGAAACCCCTGGGCGAAATCGCAGCCCCGCTCGGCGAGGAAGCGCCGCTGCGGCTCGCTCTCCACCCCCTCGGCCACCACCTGGATGCCGAGGTTTTTGCACAGGGCGATCACCGCCCCGACGATGGCCGCGTCCTCGCCGTCGGCGAGCAGGTCGCGCACGAAGCTGCGGTCGATCTTCACCTTGCGCGGCCCGAGGAGCTTGAGGTAGCCCAGGGAGGCGAAGCCCACCCCGAAATCGTCGATCACCAGGCCCACGCCCAGGGCGCGAAGGCGCTCGATCGTCTCCAGGTTGTGCCCGCTGTCGTCGAGGAAGAGCTGCTCGGTGACCTCGAGGCGCAGGCACTCGGGCTCGAGCCCCGCGTCGGCGAGGGCAGACGCCACCGTGGCCGGCAGGTCGTCGTCCCGGAATTGGCGCGCCGAGACGTTCACCGAAACTGCGAGCTCCGCGGCCCCCCGCCGGCGCAGCTCGGCGAGATCGCGCAGGGCGGTGCAGAGCACCCAGCGGCCGATGGCCACGATCTGGCCCGTCTGCTCTGCCGCCGGGATGAAGGCCGCCGGCAAGATCTCCCGGCCGTCCCGCCGCCAGCGGATCAGCGCCTCGATGCACTGGATGCGCGTTCCCTCGAGGTCGGTGATCGGCTGGTAGTGGAGGTGGAACTCGCCCCGCTCCAGGGCTTCCTTGAGCGCCGCATCGAGCAACAGGCTCTCCTCGGTACGCTGGATCAGCTCGGGGCGGTAGCGCTGGATGCGGTTGCGCCCCTGGGCCTTGGCTTCGTAGAGGGCGGCGTCGGCGTAGCGCAAGAGCGCCTCGGCGTCGCTGCCGTCGGTGGGGCACAGACTCACTCCCAGACTGGCGCTGACGCTAAGCTCCCGCTCGCCCACCTGCACCGGCCGGCTGAAGAGGGTCCGCAGCCGCTCCAGCACCACTTGGAGGGCGGTCTCGTCGGTGAGGTCGGGCAGCAGGATCACGAATTCGTCGCCGCCCAGCCGGGCCGCACAGTCGGTGGCCCGCAGCTCGCTGCGCAGCCGCTCGCCGAGGATGCGCAGGAGCTGGTCGCCGGCGGCGTGGCCGAGGCTGTCGTTGACCAGTTTGAAGTTGTCCAGGTCGGCGAACACCACCGCCAGCAGGGTGCCGTGGCGGGCCGCGGCGGCTGCCATCTGGCGCAGCCGCTCGGTGAGCTGGCTGCGGTTGGCGAGCCCGGTGAGGGGATCGAAGTGGGCCAGATACTCCAGGTGTTCCTCCGCCCGCTTGCGGTCGGTGATGTCCATCGCTTGGAGGAGGAAACCGCCGCTGCCGTTTTCCAGCTCGAGCGCCGACAGGCTGGCGAGGACCCAGACCACCTCACCGTCGCGGCGCAGGAAGCGCAGTTCCAGCCGCTCCCCCTGGCCCCGCCGGGCCAGGGTGCGGCGCTGCCGGATCGCCGCCCGGGGGGCGTCCTCGGGGTGGAGGAGGCTGGACAGGGGGCGCCCGCGCAGGTCTTCCGGCGCCTGTCCCACCAGGCGCGCGAAGGCGGCGTTGACCTCCCTCAGGGTGCCGTCGGCGGCGAGGAGCGCCATGCCCGCCGGGGCGTCTTCGAACAGCCGCCGAAAGCGCGCCTGACCCTCGCTGCGGGTGCGCTCGGCACTGAGCCGGGCGGAGATATCCCGGAAGGCCACCACCGCCCCCAGGGTCGTCCCCGCCTCGTCGCGGATCGGGGCCGCAGTGCCCTCGACGGGAACGGAGGCGCCTGTCCGCAAGAGGCGTGTGCCGTGGGGAAGGTCGGCCCTCTCGCCTCGCAGGGCGCGCTCGAGGGGTGAGGGGGCGGCGGCGGGCAGTGCCAGGGGCAGGACCTCTACCAGCGGGAGGCCTTCCAGGGCCGCCCGCTCGGCGCCGAGCAGGGCCTCCGCCGCCGGGTTGGCGAAATTGACGCGGCCCTTCTCGTCGCAGGTGACCACCGCGTCGGCCACGCAGCGCAGGGTGGCGGCGAAGCGGCGGCGCGAGGCGGCGAGCCGTTGCTCGGCCCGCGCCCGCCCCAGCGCCACCGCCACCGCGGCGGCCAGTTCGCGGCGGTCGAAGGGCTTGGCGAGCCAACCGGTGGGGTCGGCGGCCACCGCCTCGGCCACCGTCGCCTCGTCGTTCCAGGCGGTGAGGAACACCACCGCGCAGCCGCTGCCGGCGAGGGCGCGGGCCACCTCGATGCCGTCCATCGATCCCTTGAGGCGGATGTCCAGGAGGACCAGGTCGGGCCGCTCGCGGCGTGCCAGCGCCAGGGCCTCCGGACCGTTGTCGGCCACGCCGCAGACCTCGTGGCCCAGCTCCGCCAATTGGCTTTCGAGATCGAGGGCGGTCAGGGCCTCGTCCTCCACCACCAGAATGCGGGCTCGGTTCACGCGCGCTCCTCCTGCTCGCTGCCGGTTTGGGAACCTTCGCGATGGAGGGGGATCTCCACCACCGCGGTGGTGCCGCCGTCGGCCTGGAAGTGCACTTCGCCGTCCAGCTGACGCGCCAGGGTGAAGACGAGGCGCAGGCCCAGGGTCGGCGCGTCGGGGCGGGGTTCGGCGGCGAGGCCCACGCCGTCGTCGGCCACCGTGAGGACGAGCCGCCCGGGCCGGCGCTCCAGGGCGATGCGCACCGTGCCCTCGCCGCGGTCCGGAAAGGCGTGTTTGAGGGAGTTGGCGATCAGTTCGTTGACCAAGAGTCCCAGGGGCACGGCCCGCTCCAGATCCACGGCGGCGGGCTCCAGGTCGAGTTCCAGGCGGATCCGCTTGTCCCGGGCGCCGTGGGCGAGCAGATTGCGCGCCAGGTCGCGCAGGTACTCGTCGAGGGGCACCGTGGCCAGGTCGCTTCCCTGGTAGAGCTTTTCGTGGACCAGCGCCATGGAGCGCACCCGGTCCGAGGCCTCGGCGAGGGCGGCGCGCACCTCGTCGCTGCGGGCGGTGCGGGCCTGCATGGCGAACAGACTGGTGATCACCTGGAGGTTGTTCTTGACCCGGTGGTAGACCTCCTTGAGGAGGGTCTCTTTGTCCCGCAGGCCGCGCTCGAGGGCCGCCTGGCGGGCCCGCTCCTCGGAGATGTCGACGATCTGGCTGACGAAGTGGAGCGGGCGGCCGTCTTCGTCCCGCACCAGGGCGACGTGCAGGCGGGCGGGGAGGAGGGCGCCGTCCCTGCGCAGGTAGCGCTTCTCCATCCGGTAGTTGGGAATCTCGCCGGCGAGCAGGCGGCGGACGTTGTCCAGGTCGGCGGCGAGGTCGTCCGGGTGGGTGATCTCTTGAAAGGTGAGGCTCCGCAGCTCCTCCCGCGAATAGCCCAGCATGTCCGCTAAGGCACGGTTCACTTCGGCGAACCGCCCCTCGAGGGTGACGATGGCCAAGCCGACGGGCGCATTCTCCAGGGTTACCCGGAAGCGCTCCTCGCTGCGGCGAAGAGAGCGGGCGGCCTCGCGGGCGCGCTGCTCCGCGGCCCGGTTGAGTTCAGCGAGGGTCCGTCCCAGGTGGAACGCCAACAAGCTCATCAAGGTGCCGGCGGCGAGGCTTCCCTGGGCGATGAGCCAGTTGATCACCGGGCGCTGCGGGGATCCTACGAGCCTGAGGGTGAAACCCCTGCCGCGCGCTTCCGCCACCGGAAGGGGGATGCGCACCGCAGCCGCCGCTGGGGGCGATTCCCAGAGGACCTTCCCCGGACACTGGCGCTCGGCGATCCACTGCACCTGGGACGCGACCCCGGTGGGAATCTCGACCCGGGCGATGAGTGCGGCCGTTGGCACGGCGCCTGCCAGGAGACCGCCTCCGGCCAGGGGGCGCGCGAGGCGGAAGGCGCGCTCCCCTGGACGGCAGGGAAAGTCGAGGGTTCCGCCGGCCGGAGAGAGGAGCCAGTCCGGGTCCCAGGACGTCCCGGGACGGTGGACGACATGGCGGCGCGGCGCTCCCTGCGGATCCACCGCGGCGTAGGCGAGGGCGGCGAGCGGCGGTGGGGGAAGGGCGAGGAGCACGCTTCCGAAGCGGGCAAATTCCTCCTCGGTGACTTCCTGGGAAGAGGAGAAGAAGGCCGCCGTGAGGTCCAGAACCCGTCGGGCCTGGACCAACCCCTCGTCCAGCCTCATCACTCCCTCGCTGGCCAGCTGGGCCAATTCCTGGCGATTCCGAGCCTCGGCCCGCTCGAGCCCCATTGACCAGACCCCCACGGTCATCCCCACGCCCCCCACGAGCAGAGACCAGGGAATCGCCGTCCGCAGGTTCCAAGCCGCCTGCCGGTTTCGGTCCACCGCCAGGGTGAGCCCCATCAGGGCCAGAAGGGCGAGGAGGGTGTAGAGCGCCTGGAGGGCGGGGAAGAGGCCGGGCACTGCGAAGGGGCCACGGCCGAGCGCGGTGGCGATCAGAGACCCTGCGGCGAAGAGCGCCAGAGTCAGGGTGGCGCCCCGGTGGCGATGGCGCCAGGCCGCCCAGGCGAGCAAGGGGGGTGCGCCCATCAGGGCCAAACGCCCCCCCAGGGCCCCCGGCGGAAAGAGCAGATGCACGGCAGCGAGCAGCGCCAGGGTGGCACCGGCCACGGCGAGGAGGCCGCCCAGCGATTCTCGACCCGTCCGCCCCCAGGCTGCCGGCAAGGGTGCGAACACCAACAGCGAGGGCAACACCACGGACAGCCAGCGCAGGAACACCACCGCCTCCTGACCGCGGTGAGGCGGGGAGAACCCGTGGTAGACGACCGCACCGCCGGCCGCTTCCAAAAGGGCGGTGAGGGTCGCCGCCGCCGCGAAGGCGGGCACGTGGCGCGCGCGGCGCCACAGCTCTCCCGCGCTCACCAGGCTTCGGAAGAGAGCCGCCCCGGCGAGGATCGCGACGGCGCTGGCGGTGGCCACTGCGGCCGCAAAGGCGAGTAAAGGCTGGGGCGGGTGGCCCCATTGGCCGGCCAAGGCGATGCCCGCGAAGATTCCGAGCCAGTAGGCCGGCAGAAACCGCGCCCCGCCCGCCCCGAGGGCGAAGAAACCGAGCGCCGAGGGCAGCCAGAGCACCGCCACCGGGGGATCGGTGAAGGTGAAGCGAAAGCCCACTACCACGAGGGCTGCTCCCCCCACGGCCAGCGCCAGTTGGGCGGCGAGGGTGCGCGAAAAGCGCGCCGGGCGCGGGATGGCGGGCACCTCCTCCTCGTGCGGCTCGCGGCGTGCGGGACCTGTGGCAGTATAGCGCCCGCTGGCGCGGCGACCGGGAGCGCGGCCGCGACGAACGGTAGGAAAGGAGCGATGGCTGGCAAAATTCTGATCGTCAACGGCACCTCGGGATCGGGCAAGACCACCACCTGCGAGCGGTTCGTGGCCACCGCCGAGGAGTGCTGGCTTTACTACGGGGTGGACCACTTTCTCGGCCAGACTTTCCCGCGCGCCTACGGGCACCGCGGTCCGCGGGCCGCCGAGGGGTACGAAGCGGTGCCGGAGAACCCCGCCGACCCCGAGGGTCCGCTGCGCTGGCGGCTGGGGCCGTTGGGGGAGCGGGCGTTCGCCCTCTTTCACGAATGGCTGGCCACCGCCGCCCGGATGGGCTTCAACCTGGTGGCCGACCACCTGCTCCTCGCCGATCCGCCCATTCTCCAGGACTGCGTGCGCCGCCTCGCCGGCCTGCCGGTGTGGATCGTGACCCTCAAGCCTCCCTTCGAGGTGCTCGAAGCGCGCATCGCCGGGCGGGACATCGCCAACCGCTTCGCACCCGGCCATTTGTCCGCCGAGGAGGCGGCGCGGGCCCGCGACCGCCTCGAGCGCCTGCGTCCCTGGTTCTACCGCGCGGTGTACGACAATCCGGTGGCCGACCTGGTGGTGGACACGGCGCGCGAGGACCCAGACGCCGTCTGTGCCCAGATTCGCGCGCGCCTGGCGGCCGGCCCCGGGACCGCCCTCGCCGAGCTCGCCCGCCGCTACGGGGCGTCGGGCTGAGGGCCCGCCCGCGCCTCCCCTCCCCCCAGGTGGAGGACGAAGCGGGTGCGGCCGCCGCCGGAGAACACTTCCACTCGTCCGCCGTGGGCGCGGGCCACCGCCTGGACGATGGCCAGGCCGAGTCCGGCCCCCCCTTCGTCCCGGTCGCGGGCCTCGTCGGCGCGGTAAAAGGGGTCGAACAGACGGGACAAGTGTTCCGGCGGGATGTCGGCCCCCTGGTTGGTCACCGCCAGGGAGACCCCCGCGGGGAGCCGTGCGACCTCCACCTGCACGGTGGTCCCGGCGCGGGCGTGGCGCAGGGCGTTGTCGAGCAGGTTGACCAGCGCCCGGCGCACCAGGTCCCGATCCACCGCGACGACCACCGGCGTGGCCACGAGGGCCAGATGTAGCCCTCGCTCCTCGGCGAGCGCCTGGTGGAGCTCCACCACCGCGGCCGCCTCCCGGTCCAGGGCCAAGGGCGCGCGGCGCGGCCGGACCAGCCCCCGTTCGCAGCGGGCGAGCCAGAGCAGATCGCCCACCAGTCGGGCGAGGCGCTCCAGCTCCTCCAGCTGGGCGAAGAGCAGCTCTCGATAGGCGGTCGGATCCCGCTCCCGGGCGAGCGCCACCTGGGTCTGGGTGATGAGGGCGGCGAGCGGGGTGCGCAGCTCGTGGGCGAGGTCGGCGCCGAAGCGGGTCAGGCTCGCGAAATCGGCGCCGAGGCGCGCCACCATGTCGTTGAAGGTGCGGGCCAAGGGCGCGAGTTCGGGGGGCAGGGCGAGGGGGTCGAGGCGCACGTCGAAACGCTCGCCGCTCACCCGGGCCATGGCCGCCGACAGGCGGGTGAGGGGCAGGAGACCGCGGCGCACCCCGAGCCAACTGGCCACCAGGGCGAGGGCGGCGGTGGCCGAGAGGAGTGCCGCGAGGGTGGGCCGAAAGGCGTCGAGGAATCGGTGGTGAATGCCGATGTCGAGGGCTGCGAGGACCTCGTGGGGGCGGCCGTCCACCTCCACGACCAGCCGCGCGCCGCGCCAGTGGGTCGCGGCATCGGCCCAGGCGGCGAGTCCATCGGGTCCGACGGCCGCCACCCGGGGCAGGGGATGCCCGGGGCGCGGCGGATCCGCCGAGGCGTAGACGAGCCGCCCCTCTGCGTCCCGCACCGCCAGGCGCACCGCGGGCCAGCGGGCCAGGGCGGCTTCCAGGGCCTCGGGACCCTCGGCCAGGGCGCCGCGCACCGCTTCCACCGCCGCGGCGAGTTCAACCGCGTCCATTTCCGCGAAGTGCCGCTCCACGGCGGCTAGCACCAACTGGCCGAGGGCGGCGAGGGCCAGGGTGACGGCCACCGCGGTGAAGGCCATGACCCGCAGGTGCAGCGAGAGGGGGCGGCGGGTGCGCCTCACGGCGGAGATTCCGCGAGGCAGTAGCCCAAGCCCCGCACGGTGTGCACCAGCGGCGGGTGGAAGCCTTCGTCCACCTTGGCCCGCAGCCGGCGGACGGCCACCTCCACCAGATTGGTGCCCGGGTCGAAGTCCAGCTCCCAGACCCGCGCCAAGAGGAGCGAGCGGGGCAGGATTTCGCCGCGGTGGGTGAGGAGGACGGCGAGGAGGCGAAATTCCAGGGGGCTCAGGGGAAGGCGCCGCCCGGCCCGGATCGCCCGCCGGGCAACCAGATCGAGTTCCAGATCGGCGGCCGCGAGGCGCGACGGCGGCGCTGTCCCGCGCCGCAGCAAGCTGCGCACCCGGGCGAGGAGCTCGGCGAAGGCGAAGGGTTTGACCAGGTAGTCGTCGCCGCCGAGCTCCAGACCCACCACCCGATCCTCCACCTGGTCGCGGGCGCTCAAAAAGAGGACCGGCAGGCGCCGGCCGGCGCGGCGCAGCTCGGCCACGAGCTCAAGTCCCGAGCGGCCGGGCAACATCACGTCCACCACGGCCAGGTCGAAGGGTTCGGCGAGGGCCAGGGCCAATCCCTGGACGCCGTCCCGGGCGAGCACCGGCACGAAGCCGGCTTCCCGCAAGCCGCGCACCAGGTGCTCGCCGGTGAGTCGGTCGTCCTCCACCACCAGGAGGCGGGCCGCCCGGGTCGACGGTCGTTCCATGTGAGATTACCAAATCGTAATCGCGGCGGGAGGCCGCCTTTGCCAAGATGGTAGCGCCTTGCCGGCTGGAATGGGCGAAACGTGGCCAACGAGCACAACGGAAACCCCTGGAAGCTGGGGCGGCGGCGGTTCCTCGCCGGTCTGGCCGGCGCCGCCACGGGCGCCCTACTGCCCCTGCCGGCGGCCGCTCTCCGGCAGGCGGCCGGCGCGCTCGAAGCGGCGCGCACCGGCACCCCCCCGACGCTGCGGGGCAATGTCTTCGAGCTGACGGTGGCGCCCCACCGGGTGGATTTCGGCGCGGGCCCGCGGGTCGCGGTGTGCGTCAACGGCTGCTTGCCCGCTCCCACCCTGCGCTTTCGGGAAGGGGAGGAGGTGACCCTGCGCGTCACCAACCGCCTGCCGGTTGCCACCTCGATCCATTGGCACGGGATTCTGGTGCCGGCAGACATGGACGGCGTGCCCGGCCTCTCCTTTCCCGGCATCGCGCCCGGAGAAACTTACGTCTACCGGTTCAGGTTGCGCCAGGCGGGCACCTATTGGTATCACGCCCACACCGCCTTCCAGGAACTGTCGGGACTCTACGGCGCCCTGGTGGTGGAGCCGCGCGGCGGCGAGGCGGAGCGGGTGGACCGCGACCTGGTGGTGGTGCTCTCCGACTGGACCGACGACGATCCCGCCTACGCCTTCAAGCGCTTGCGGGTGGAAAGCCACGTCTACAACTACAACCGCCCCACACTCCCGGAGTTTTTCGCCGACGTGCGCCGCCTGGGACTCGCCGGCGCCGTCGAGCGGCGCCTCATGTGGAGCCGGATGCGGATGAGCCCCGTGGACCTCGCCGACACCTCGGCGGCGCTTTTGCGCTTTCTGGTCAACGGTACGCCCCCCGAGGGCAACTGGACCGCGCAGATCCGCCCCGGCGAGCGGGTGCGGCTGCGCTTCGTCAACGCCGCCTCCAACACCTTCTACGACGTGCGCATTCCCGGCCTGCCGCTGCGGGTGATCCAGGTGGACGGCCAGGACGTGGAGCCGGTGACCGTGGACGAATTCCGCTTCGGCCCCGGCGAGACGCTGGACGCCGTGGTGGAACCCCGCGAGGAGGCCCACACCCTCTTCGCCCAGGCCATGGACCGCTCCGGCTACGCCCGCGCCACTCTGGCCACCCGCCCGGGACTGGTTCCCCCCGTGCCGTCCCTGGACCCGGTCCAGTGGCTCACCATGGAAGACATGATGGGCGCGGCGGGCCACGGGGGCACCCACGGGCACCATGCCAACAGGGCCCACGGCCCGGGCCATACCGCCATGCACTCCGGGAGCCACACCGCCATGCACTCTGGAGACCCGAACGCGGGCCACCGGCGGGCGCACACCGACCGCCATGGCCCGGCCTCCCCCGCGGTGCGCCACGCCCGCACCGAGTTTGGGCCCGCGGTGGACATGCGCGTGGACGTCCCCAAGACCCGCCTGGACGACCCCGGGGTGGGGCTTCGCGACCTGGTGGCCCGCGGCCTGCGCCCCCCCGGCCACCGGGTGTTGACGCTCGCCGATCTGCGCTCGCGGCCCGGGGTGGTCGACGACTCCCGGGAGCCGGTCGCCGAGTGGGAGTTCCACCTCACCGGCAACATGGAGCGCTTCAGTTGGTCCTTCGACGGCCTCGAATTCGGCGCCAGCACGCCGGTGAGCCTGCGCCTCGGCGAGCGGGTGCGCATCGTCCTCCACAACGACACCATGATGACCCACCCGATGCACCTGCACGGCATGTGGAGCGATCTGGAGGACCCGGCGGGCGGCGTTCGGCTGCGGCGCCACACGGTGCCGGTCCAACCGGCCCAGCGCATCTCCTTTCTGACCACGCCGGTGGAGGTGGGCCGCTGGGCCTGGCACTGCCACCTGCTCTTTCACATGGAGGCGGGCATGTTCCGTGAGGTGCTCGTATGGTGAGGGGGCGCGCGCTGCTCGGGGCAGTGCTGTTGGCGCTGTCCGCCGCTGCGGCCGGCGCGGGGGTGGAACGGGACCCCCACGAGGCGAGCGGCGGTTTCACGCGCACTTCGGGACCCTATCGGGTGCCGGGGGGCCCGCCGCGGCTCGCCGACGAGCATCCCTGGTGGGCGGTGTGGGGCGAGCGGTTCGAATACCAGCCAGACCGGGAGGTGCTCACCTGGGATCTGGAAGCCTCCTGGGGTGGCACCTGGCGCCGCCTGGTGGCGCGGGCCGAGGGCCACCGGGTGGATGGCACCGCCGAGGAGAGCGCCGGCGAGCTCCTCTGGGCGCGGGCGCTCGATCCCTATTTCGACCTGCGCGCCGGGGTCCGCCGGGAGTGGCTCGCCGAGGGCCCCGAGCGCACCTGGTTCGCCCTGGGGGTGGCGGGCCTCGCCCCCTACTGGTTCCACCTGGACGCCACCGCCTACCTGGGCGACGGCGGGCGGTCTGCCCTCAATCTCCACGCCACCTACGACCTGCTCTTCAGCCAGCGGCTGGTGCTGGAGCCGCGGGTGGAGCTGTGGATCTACGGCGAAGACGACCCCCGCCAACGGCCGCGGCAGCGGGCCGTCGGACCTGCAGCTCGGCTTGCGCCTGCGCTGGGAGGTGAGCCGCCAGTTCGCCCCTTACCTCGGGGTGGAGTGGCGCCGGCGGCTCGGAGATGGTGCCGATTTCGCCCGCGCCGCAGGGGAAGAGGTCTCCCGGGTCGAGTGGCTCGCCGGGGTGCGCTTCTGGTTTTGAGTCGGGAAGCCTCCTGGGGCCTCGCTGGTGACGGCGTGAGGCCAGGTGGCCCTCGAACCCATCTCTCCTTGGAGCGCAGCCCGGATGGAGTGTAGCCCGGATAGAGCCAAGCGGAATCCGGGGATTGACAGTGCCTGAACCGGGCATTGCCAGCCACCCGCACTCAACCCGCGCCCCGGATTCCGGAGCTGCGCGCCTGCATCCGGGCTACGCTCGCTAAGGGAGGAGCGTTCCATCGCGCAAACAGTGTGAACTGGAACGGAGGGTGGAGAGATGGCTTGGGACAGGACATGGCGGGTGGCCGCAAGAGGTGTGGTCCGGCTGGGGGCTGTGGCGCTGTGTGCCGCAGCTCTACAGGTGCCGGTTTTTGCCGCATCACCCGAGGAACACGCTCACGCCGCGGGGACGGGGCCAACGGGAGGGCGAGAAGTCGACGCATGCCCCATGATGGCACCCGACGCTGCTGGCCATGGAGGGATGATGGCCATGCACCGCCACCTGATGGCGATGCGTGAGACCATGGCGCGCATCGCCACGGCCACGACTCCCGAAGAGCGCAGAGCGTTGCTCGCTGAGCATCAGCGCCAGATGGTCGCGGCAATGCGCGACATGGGGATGCTGCGGCCGGACGAGTCGCTGGGTATGGAGGAAATGCTGGCGCGCATGGAACGGTGTGCCGGGGTCATGCGCGAGATGATGGGCATGATGCACCAGATGATGGGGCAGTTGGAGCGCCACCGGGCGGAAATGCACCAAGGTGCGGCCCACTGAGGTCGGAAGGCCGCGTGCCGCCGTGAATTCGACCCCGTAGCCCGGATGGAGCGAGGCGGAATCCGAAACACCCGCGGGCGGGGACCGCCGTTGAGCGGCTCGCGCGCCGGCGCTAGGATGCCGGGCGGTCCCCTTTCCCGGGAAGTCGCCATGTCCGCCACGGTCTCCCGCATCCTCGCCGAACTCGCCGACCGCGAGGCGATCCGCGAACTTCTCCTGCGCTACTGCCGCGCCTCCGATCGCGCCGACGAGGCGTCTCTGGCCGCCGTCTACTGGCCCGATGCGCACGACGACCACCTGGCTTTTTCGGGGACGGCGGCGGAATTCGTCGCCTGGGCACTGCCCAATCTGCGGGCGATGCGCTTCAACCACCACCACGTGGGCAATATGCTGATCGCCATCGACGGCCGGCGGGCCGAGGCGGAGACCTATTTCCTGGGCTACCACTCGGTGCCCGGGGAAGACGGCGCGCGGCGCGATTCCTTTTCGGGAGGACGCTACCTGGACAAGCTGGAAAAGCGCGGCGACGAGTGGCGCATCCTGCGCCGGTTGGTGGTGGTGGACTGGTTTCGCGAGCTGCCCGACACCCAGTTTTTCGACCTGGGGCCCTTCGGGATGCCCGTCCCCCGGGGCGATCTGGCCCCTGAGGACCCCAGTTACGCCTTTTTCGAGTTTCTGCGCTGAGCATCAGCTCCCGGATTCCGCTTCGCTCCATCCGGGCTACGCGCTACGCGCTGCGCTCCTGGGGGTGGAAGTGAGCGTAGCCAGGATGGAGGCGCAAAGCGGCGAAATCGGGGGCGAGGGTTGCGTGCCGATAGCCGGCAATGCCCGGTGCAGGTGCCGTCAATCCCCGGATTCGGCTTCGCTCAATCCGGGCTACGCTCCCGTGGGGGCTAGGCCAGGAGCTTGAGCTCGTCGGGGTCGAGCGCCCACAGGGGACGGGCCTCGGGGCTGGGGCGCTCGCGGACGATCCAGCGCACCAGGCGGCGCACCGGTTCGATCCCGTCCTGGGGCCCGACGAGCCCCGGCCCCTGCAGATGCCAGCCCAGCTCCACGAACCGCTGCCCGCCGGCGAGGGCGCCCCAGTGGCTCACCTCCTCGAGCCAGGCGGGAGGCCAGACGCCGATGGTCTGGGTGGATTGGTCCACCTCGGCCAGGAAGTCCTCGAGGCGCTCGACAGGGATGAGGTTCACGGTGCGGTCGGCGAGCAGGTCGGCGAAGTCCACCGCCTCGGGGCTGTGGGAGACGACCACCGCGCCCTCCCCAGCTTCGCCGCCGATCACCGTGTAGTAGCCGTCCAGGAGCCGGCAGGCCTCCAGGTGGGCGGCCAATTCTGGATCGTAGCGCTTGGGGCGGGTGCTCAGGGTTTCGGGCAGGGCGAGCATTTCGCGGTAGACCGCGTGCCCGAGGCGCACCAGGCGCGCCAGCGCGGCTTCGTCCACGCCGTCCACCACGTACACCTTGCGGCTGTTGGCGCAGCCCACCTGGTTGCCCACCGCCACGTCGCAGGCGATGCGCCGGGCCACTTCGGCGATGGCGTCATCGTCTGCGAGACAGCCCGGACCCACCACGCCGACGCTGTACTTGGGGTCGAGGGCGATCAGCTCGAGACCGGGGCGGAGGTAGCGGGTGACGTGTTTCACCGAGGCGAACCCACCCCAGGCGCAGATCTTGTCGAGGCAGGCGGGCCGGTAGAGGCGCTCTTCAACGGCCTGGTCGCCGCCCTTCCAGTAGGCCACCGCGAGATGGCGCACCACCGGGTGGCGGGGGTCGATCTCCAGGAGAGTGCGGGCGATGGCCACGGTGGTGAAGGGATCATTGGAGGGCACCTTGATCAGGGTGTCGGAGCGGGTCACGGCGCCGCGCAGGATGGTCAGCGCGCCCAGGGTGGGGCCGTTGCCGGCGACGATGTGCACCGCCCGGCTGCCGTAGGCGCGCACTTCGAAGGAGTAGGGGCCGATGCGGTGGGCCACCCACCCCTCCAGGGGCTCCCGCCCCAGGGTGTGCTCGATCCAGGTGAGGATCCGCTCGCGCTGGAACATGGCCGGCAGGGTGCGGTAGAAGCCTTCGAGGATGGGCCTAGTGGTGGGGGCGGTGTGGACGCTCCACTCCAGGGCTTCGGCCAGGTAGGGGTTGCGGTCGAGGTGGAGGCGTTTGCCCGCCTCCTCGAGGAAGTCGAGGATCTCGTCGAGGCGCAGGGCGTGGAGGTCGGCGAGCAGCCTGGGCGAGGAGAGGGGCAGGCGGTCGGCGATCGCCCGGGGGTCGGGGGCGAGGAAGGTCAGTTCGCCGCCGCGGCCGCCGAAGGGAATCAGGGGTTCGGCGACCGCTTCGCCGCGGATCACGGCCGGCAAAATAGGGGTTTCCGCCATGGCAGCGCCCTCGTTTACAAGCGGGAGAGGAAGTCGAGCGCCTCCGCC
This sequence comes from Porticoccaceae bacterium, assembly GCA_026005035.1. Lineage (GTDB taxonomy): Bacteria > Pseudomonadota > Gammaproteobacteria > Pseudomonadales > Porticoccaceae > BPKH01. The sequence continues at coordinate 38,556 of BPKH01000002.1, forward strand.
TGGGCTTGCGGGGAGGCGGCGCAGGTGATCTTGTCGTCGCCCCCTTCGAGCTCGGAAAAGCGCCGGATGTCCCGCGCCGCATGGGGGGTCGTGCGGCCGCAGGGACAGGGTTCCCAGGAGACGGTGAGGCGGTCGCCGGTGACGATGCCTCCCCAGGTGCCCCGGTTGGTCAGGTCGAAAAAGGCTCCCCGCCCGGTCTGCTCGCCGCGACGGGGCAAGGGCCGGCCGCTGTCGCGGTCGAGGAGAAAGACGACGAGCCAAGGTGGGAAGTGGTAGCGTCCCTCCTCGCACAGCAGGCTGAAGGTGTTGAGCTCCGTCATCCCGTAGGCCGAGGTGAGGCGGCGCGCGCCGGTGAAGCGCAGGATCACCTCTTCGGCGTCGGCGGGCAGCTCCACCCCTTTGGCGCCGCCGCCGCCCATCACCACCGAGTCGGGGTCGAAGACCCGCTCGAGCCCCTCGGCGAGGGCGGCGCGGGCCACCTCGTGGAACATGGCGGTGGTGCCCATGGCCACCACCCGTTCCCCCCGCAGCCGTTCCGCCGCCTGGCGCACGAAGGCCCGCTGGGCCCGGGGCATGTCCTCCTGGAGGGCGCGCAGTTCCGGCAGCCGCGCCCGCAGAGCCTCGGGCACGTCGAGCTTGGCGAGGTCGCCACGGGCCTCGGCGGCGCGGAGTCGCGCCGCCAGCCACATCAGGTCGGCGCTCACCGGACCGGGAAAGGCGGTGTGCAGATAGGCCTCGTCCCCGCCGCAGAACTCTTCCAGGTTGTAGCGGGTGAAGGCGCCGATGGAGAGATGGCCGCCCCGGAACAGCGGCACCAGGAAGTGGACCTTGGCGGACAGCTCCCCGGGGCCGGGCTCCCGGCCGAAGGTCTGCAGCGCCTGGACGCGCAGGCCGCGCACGGCGATGCGGTAGTCCTCCTTCGTCTTGGGAAAGAGCGAGAGGGTGCCCGTGCTTCCCGAGGAGGCGGCCGGATCCAAGGGCGTGGACGCGGCGAGGCGGCCGAGCCAGTCGTCGATGGTGGCGCAGTCGGCCACCGCCACGGCGGACAGGTCCACCGGCGTGAGCCGATCGAGCCAACGGGTGAGTTCGGCGAAACGTCCCCGGGCGAGAAGCGAGAACGGGTAGGACTTGTAGACGGTGTGCTGGAAGAGCAGGGGGGCGGCGTCGTCGAGGCGGTCGATGCGGCGGATCCCCTGGGCGTCGGCGAGGCGGGCCAGCACCGGGATCCGGTCGCGCCGCTCGGCGAAGCGCAGGGCCACCCCCAGGGTCTGGACCGCCTCGGCCTCCGCCGGATCCACCGAGTGGGCGCGGGTCGCCGAGTGGCCGAAATGGCCCCAGGGATCCTCCATCCAGGCCCGCGCCAGCCGTTCCAGCGCCTGGTCTTCCCCTTGCGCCCGCGGCCGGTCCATGTGCTCCCCCTCAAAACCGAACGTTTGGTTGAAATCTGGGTTGAGTGTAGAATGGGCTCCCTGCTAGAGTCAATCGGCGAAGGGAGAGGGGACGAGCGGTGGCGGGGAGAGAGGAGAAGGCGCGCACCTACCTGCGCGCCCCCGCGCGGCGCGAGCGGATTCTGGAGGCGGCGCGCCGGCTCTTTGCCGAGAAGGGCTACGCCGGGGCGCGGATCCGGGAGATCGCCCGCACCGCCGGGATCCACCAGGCGACCCTCTACGATCACTTCCCCTCCAAGGAGGCCCTCTTCGCCGCGGCGGTGGTGGAACCACTGGTGGAGGCCATGCAGGGCATGTACGAGCGGGCGGCGGGTTACCGGCAGGCCAGCTCCCGAGCCGAATTCTGGCCGCTCGCCCTGGCCTCGGTGGAGCGCCACCTCGCGGCCATGGAGGCGCTCTACCCCCTCCTGATCCGCGCGCTCTTCGCCGAGCCCGAGCTCGCCCGGCGCCTCTATCGGGAGCGGATCCGGCCGATCTTTGGCGAGCGAGGCAGGGCCATGGCCGGAGCCGTGCGCGAGGGCATCGACCCCGAGCAACTGGCGCTTTTCGCCTTCGGCCTCTTTTTCGCCGTGGCCATGGACCGCGCCCTGGGCGAGTCCGCGCCCCCCTTGCCGGAGACGGCCCGCCAGCTGGCCGAGCTCGCCTGTTTCGGCTTTGCCCCCGATTCCCTGCGCAGCTGATTCCGAGGAGGAACCGCCATGCCGCTCGCCCTCGACCACTACCGCCTGCTCGGCCGCTCGGGCCTGCGGGTTTCGCCTCTGTGTCTCGGCACCATGACCTTCGGCGTGCCGCCGGAGACCTGGGGCACGCCCGATGGGGATGCCGCAAGGCAGCTCGATCTCTTCCTGGACCGGGGCGGCAACTTCATCGACACCGCCAACTTCTACGGCAACATGGGCGGCTCGGAGCGGCTCCTGGGCCGCCTCCTCGCCGGCCGCCGCCACCGGGTGGTGCTCGCCACCAAGTACTCCCTCACCATGGATCCCACCGATCCCAACGCCGCCGGCAACCACCGCAAAAACCTGGTGCGCTCGGTGGAAAAGAGCCTCGAGCGGCTCGGCACCGACTACATCGACCTCCTTTACCTGCACGTCTGGGATGCCCGCACTCCGGTGGAGGAGATCCTGCGCGGCTTCGACGACCTGGTGCGGGCGGGCAAGATCCTCTATGCCGGGATCTCCGATACCCCGGTTTGGCAGGTTTCGCGGATGCAGGCCATCGCCGAGCTGCGCGGCTGGACCCCCTTCGTCGCCCTGCAGATCCCCTACAGCCTGATCGAGCGCACGGTGGAGCGGGAATTCTTGCCCATGGCGGAAGAGCTGGGCCTCGGGGTGCTGCCCTGGTCGCCGCTCGGCGGCGGCGTGCTCACCGGCAAGTACCGGCCGGAGGACCTGGAGCGCCCGCCGGAGGTGAAGGAGGGGATGCCCGCCGGGCGGCGCAGTCTCAACCTCGCCTACGGCCGCCTCACCCCCAAGGCTCTGGAGATCGCCCGCGTGGTGGCGGAGGTGGCCCGGGAGCTGGGGCGCAGCCCCGCTCAGGTGGCACTCGCCTGGACGCTGCGCCATCCGGCGGTGGTCGCCCCGATCATCGGGGCGCGCACCCTCGCCCAACTGGAGGACAACCTGGGCGCTCTGGAGGTGGAACTCGCCCCCGAGCACCTGGCGCGCCTCGACGAGGTGAGCCGGGTGGATGTCTGCTTTCCCCAGTACATGTTCGAGGGGGAGACGGCCCGGGCGGTGTTCGGCGGCGTCACGGTTGAGCGCCGCCGTCGCTGACGGCGGTGAGGTTGAGCCCGCCGTCCACGGTGAGCACCTCGCCGGTCACGTAGCGGGCGCGGGCCAGGAAGTCCACCGCCTCGACCACCTCCGCCACGGTGGCGAGGCGACCCAAGGGCACCGCCTCCACCAGGGCGGCGTACTCGGGGCGCAGCGCCGGCGTGTCGGTAAGACCGGGGGAGACCGCGTTGACGCGGATGCCGTCGCCGGCCCACTCCAGGGCCAGAGTGCGCACCAGACTCACCACCCCCGCCCGGGCCGCGGCGGCGTGGGCGAGGCCCGGCGCGGGCCGCCGCCACAGGTCGGCCACCACCAGCACCGCCGCGCCGCGGCGCTTGCGCAGCGCCGGGTAGAGGTGGCGGAGGAGAAAAAAGCTGCCGGTCAGGTTGGTCTCGATCACCGCCCGCCAGCCGTTGGCGGACAGCCGGGCGCTCGGCTGGGCGAACTGCCCCCCCGCGGCGTTGACCACCAGGTTCACCCCCGTCGCGGCCAGGTGCTCGCCGAGGGTCGCAACGGCCTCCCAGTCCCGCAGATCGAGGGGCCAGACCTCCGCTTCTCCGCCCGCGGCGGCGATCTCGCCGGCTGTGGCCTCCAGCTTGGCGGCGGTGCGCCCTACCAAGACCACCAGGTGCCCGCGCTGTGCAAAGTGCAAAGCGCAACCCCGCCCAATGCCGGAGCCCCCGCCCGCCACCACCGCCGTTTCGGCCACCATCACCTCCCTCCACCGCCGCGGAAACTGTTAGAATAGCGCCCCGCGGCCCCGGAAGGGGCCGCTTTCGGGCCGGTAGCTCAGTTGGGAGAGCGTCGCGTTCGCAATGCGAAGGTCGGGAGTTCGATCCTCCTCCGGTCCACCAGTTGCACCCCGGCCCAGCGGCCGGGGTTTTTTGTGCCCGTGCAGGGGCGGCGTTGACCCGGCGCGGCCGGGGCGGCGACACTGGGGCGGCGAGCGAAGGGAGGCGACGGTGGACCCTTGGCAGCGGGCGTTGGAGGAGGTGGCGGCCATCCGCCGCCAGCTGGCGGCGGCGCGGTTTCGCGCCGTCTCCCCGCGCCTCAACTTGGCCTTTGCCGCAGCTTCTCTCCTCCTCGCCCTGTGGCAGGTGCGCCACGGGGTGGCGGAGGGGCGCACCTTCGCCCGGCAGTGGGGGGCGCTGATGCTCGCGGCGAGCACCTCGGTGGCGGCGCTCGCTCTGGGTTTGGCCTCCCGCCTGCACGGGGCGGTGGCCGGTGCGCTCCTCGGGCGGGCGGCGCGGGATCTCGCCCCCTTCGCAGCGGCCGGCACGGCGCTCAGCGCCGCCCTGTGGCGCCTGCCCGATCCGGGGCCGTGGCTGTTGCCCGGCCTGTGGTTGCTCCTGGTGGGCTTGTTCGGCTTCGCGGTGCGCGATCGAGTGCCGCCGCCGGCGGTGGCGGTGGCCTTTTGGTATCTGCTCTGGGGCGTGCTGCTCGCGCTCGCCGGCAGCGGCGGTGCGCTCTCCCCTTGGCTCGTGGCCATGCCCCTCGCCATCGGGCAACTGGCCACCGCGGCCGTCTTCCGCCAGGCTCAAGCGGATGGCTGAGGCACCGTTCCAGTACTCCGGCCTCGACCGGCTGTTCCACGAGCGCGCCCGGCTCGGCATCGCCACCGCGCTCGCGGCCCACCCGGAGGGCTTGCCCTTCACCGCCCTGCGCGATCTGGTGGGGCTCACCGACGGCAACCTGAACCGCCACCTGAAGGTGCTCGTCGACGAGGGGTGCGCGGTGGTGGAGAAGGACCGTCGCCAGGGGCGCGCGCGCACCCGCGTGGCGCTCACCGCGGCCGGCCGAGCGCGCTTCCAGGCCTATCTCGAGGCGCTGGAGGCGGCGCTGCGGGAGGCGGTCGCGGCCGCGGCGGCCGCGGACCCCTCGTCGGCGCCCGCCTGAGGAAGCCTTTTGACGCCCTCTGCAGTGGCCCTTGCCCGCCGGGGCAGGGCGCTAGATCGACCCTTGTCCCTTTGCAACCGCTCGGTCTATTTTCAGCGGGGCGGGCGGGCTCGCCCCGCGTTGCGCCGCCCGCAAACGACAGCGATAAACGGGGGATGTCACATGGAGATGCGCAGGACCGCTGCCGGCGCCTTGGCCGCGGCGCTCGCCTTGCCCGCGCTCGGGCAGCAGCAGATCGAAGAGATTCTGGTCACCGCCCGCAAGCGGGAAGAGTCGATCATGAAGGTGCCGGTGGTGGCCAACGTGCTCGGCGAGGCGCAGCTACTGCGCTACGAGACGGGCGACCTCTACCAGATCACCGAGCGGATCCCCTCTCTCAATTTCTCCACCGGCACCCTCTCGTTCGGGGCCCAGATCTCCCTGCGCGGGGTGGGCACGGGGTCGCTGGTGACCACCATCGACCAGTCGGTCTCCCTCAACATCGACGGCATGCAGATGACCCAGGGGCTGGCCTACGCCGCGGGGACCTTCGACATGGCGCGGGTGGAGGTGCTCAAGGGGCCGCAGGCACTCTTTTTCGGCAAGGCAAGTCCGGGCGGGGTGATCGCCATCACCACCGCCGACCCCGGCGAAGAGCGGGAGCTGATCGTCCGCCAGGGCTACGAGTTCGAGGCCGAGGAGAAGCGCACCGAGCTCATCCTTTCCGGGCCGGTGAGCGACACCCTGGGGGTGCGCCTCGCCGGGCGCTTTTCCGAGGCGGAGGGCTTCATGGACAACCGCGCCCGCCCGGTGGGGGGCGACACCGCCGAGTCGCTCGCCGCCCGCTACGGCACCCAGATTCCCGACGGGGAATTCCCCCACCGGGAAGAGTGGCTGTGGCGCGCCACCGCCCTGTGGCAGCCGAGCGACGCCTTCCGCGCGCGCCTCAAGGTGAATCTGACCGAGTTTCAGTCGGCGGACGACGGCGGGTTGTCCCAGTTCGCCTCCTGTCCGGACGGCACCGGCTCGCCGGCGGGGGTGCCCTACTTTCACCCGGAGGAAGACTGCAAATTCGACAAGACCATCCGGGTGGTCTGGTTCGATCCGGCGGCGCTCTCGGTGCCGGGCACGGGGATGCACGGCACGGGGGTCCGCAACGGCGGGGTGCCCTTCCAGAAGGTCGAGCAGCGGTTCGGCACCCTGGAGCTCCACTGGGACTTCGCGCCCCAGTGGAACCTCACCTCGGTGACGGGCTTTTACGACCTCGACCAGTCGTCGATGATCAACGGCACCCTCGGCGGCTACGCGCCCTCCCTGCTCGCCGCCGACCCCGATTTCGAGAAGCGCGACTTCACCCAGGAGGTGCGCCTTTCGAGCGCCTTCGCGGACCGTCCCTACGACGTCGTCCTGGGCGCCTTCTACCAGGACGGCGAGATGGTCTACCACAACAACCTGCTCATCAACACCGCCCAGTACGACGAGGTGGAGGCGGTGTTTGGGCTGCCTGCGGGGTTCGGCGCCGTCCTCTTCCCACCGCAGTTCAACCGCGGGGTCCAGCCCATCGACGTGGAGACCCGCTCCCTCTTCGGCCAGCTCCTCTGGCGGCCCGCCCCCGACCTGGAGCTCACCGCCGGGGTGCGCTGGACGGACGAAAAGCGCACCCACCGGGTCTACAGCACCAACCCCTACTTCGTGCCGGCCTTCGCCGGCATCGCGCCGGCCGCTCCCGGCGAGCGGGTGCCGGTGGCCACCGCGGTGCCCAAGCTGTCCGGCGACGACTGGGCGCCGGAGCTCACCGCCACCTGGACGCCGAGCGAAGACCTCACCCTCTTCGCCTCCCTCAAGCGGGCCCACAAGTCGGGTTCCTTCGACACCGTCACCATCAAGAATCCGGGCAGCGACGTCTCCTTCGGCGACGAGAAGGTGGAGGGCGGCGAGCTCGGCATCAAGGCGCGCCTCGACGAGGGGCGCGCCCAGGTGAACTTGGCCGGCTACTACTACGAGTTCGAAGACCTCCAGACGGGCGCCAACGAGGTGCGGGAAGACGGGATCATCCAGATTCGCACCATCAACGCCGCGAGCGCCACCATCCAGGGGGTGGATCTCGATTTCACCTGGCTGCCCGAGTGGGCGCCCAACCTCAACCTCTACGGGGCGCTCAACTACAACCTGGCGGAGTACGACGAGTTCGACACCGCCCCCTGCTGGGGCGGGCAGCGCATCCAGGACGGCTGCAACCGCCTGTTCAACCCCGCCACCGGCGCCTTCAGCGCCCAGGACCTGTCGGGGGAAAAACTCTTGCGGGCGCCCGAGTGGTCCGGCCATCTGGGCTTCGATCTGACCTTCCCCGCGCGGCGGGGAGTGGAACTGGAACTGGGCGGTTACCTGTCCTATTCGGACCGCTACCTCACCAACGTGCTCGCTCGCGCCGACATGTGGCAGGACGACTACCTGACCTACAACGGCCACTTCACGGTGCGGGCGGCCAATGGCGGTTGGGAGCTCACCCTCATCGGCAACAACCTCACCGACGAGATCGTCGCCGGCAACTGCGTCAACGCCAACTTCGCCAACGGCAACTTCTTCGGCGGCGTGGTGAGCGGCCGGGAGGTGCGCGGTCCGGCCGGAGTCGAAGAGCTCATCTGCGACGTGGCCAACCGCCGCTCGGTGTGGCTGCGCCTGACGCTCCGCTGGCCCCAACTGGCGCCCTAAACGCGGCCCGTTCCGTCCCCCGCCCGTTGCTGCCACAATAGGGCGAGCACAGGGGCGGGGGACGGAGATGGCCGCATTCGACGAGCAGTTCGATTTCGTGGTGGTGGGCAGCGGCGGCGGCTGCATGACCGCCTCGCTCTACCTGGCTCGCCGCGGCAAGCGGGTGTTGGTGTTGGAAAAGGAGCCGCTGGTGGGGGGGACCACCGCCCGCTCCGGCGGGGTGATGTGGATCCCCAACAACCCCTTCATGCGCCGCGACGGGATCCCCGACAGCGAGGAGCAGGCGCTCCTCTACCTGGACACCCTGGCGGCCGAGCGGCCGGAGGCTCCCGGCAACACCCCCGAGCGGCGCCGGGCCTACGTGCGCGAGGCGCCGCGCATGGTGGAGTTTCTCCTCGAGGCGGGCATCGAGCTCGACCGCACCTACGGCTGGCCCGACTACTACGACGAAAAGCCCGGCGCGGTGAAGGCCGGGCGCAGCGTGGTGGCGCGCTACTTCGACCTCAAGGAACTGGGCCCCTGGGCCGATCGCCTGCAGCCCGGCTTCCTGCCCATGCCGGCGGCCCTGGAAGAGCTGTTGGCGGTGCCCTTCTACAAGCGTTCCTGGAAGTCGCGGCGGATCCTCCTGGCCATCGCCTGGCGCACGCTGCTCGGGCGCCTCACCGGCAAGCGCTACACCTCCGCCGGGGCGGCCCTCCAGGGGCGGCTGCTCAAGGCGGTGCTGGCGGCCGGGGTGGAGGTGCGGCCGGAGTCGCCGGTCCGCGAGCTCCTGGTGGAGGGCGAGCGGGTGGTGGGAGTGCGCGCCGAGATCCAGGGCAAGGCGCGGTGCATCGGCGCCGCCCTGGGGGTGCTGGTCAACGCCGGCGGCTTCGCCCGCAACCAGCAGATGCGCGACCGCTACCAGCCGGGCACCTCCGCCGAGTGGAGCAGCACCATCGTCGGCGACACCGGCGAGCTGATCCTGGAGATGGAGCGGATCGGCGCGGTGCTCGCGCAGATGGAGGAGATGGTGGGCAACCAGTGTTGCCTGCCACCGGGCACCCGCTACGAAGAGATCAAACAGGGGATGCAGGCGGTCACTGCCAAGCCCCACGCCATCCTGGTAGACCAGAGCGGCCGGCGCTACCAGAACGAGGGCGGCTCCTACATGGAGTACTGCCAGAACATGCTCGCCCGCCATCGGGAGGTGCCGGCGATCCCCAGCTACGCCGTGTTCGACGTGCAGTTCCTCGACAACTACATGCTGGCCGGCACCTTTCCCGGGCGGCGCAAGCCCAAGAGCTGGTACGAGAGCGGCTTTCTCAAGCGCGCCGACAGCCTGGCCGAGCTCGCCCGCCAGCTTCACATGGAGCCCGCGGTGCTCGAGGAGACGGTGGCGCGCTTCAACCGCTTCTGTGACCAGGGGCGCGACGAGGATTTCGGGCGCGGCGAGCGGGAGTACGACCGCTGGCTGGGGGATCCCACCCGGGAAGGGATCGCCCGCACCCTGGGGCGGATCGAGAGGCCGCCCTTCTTTGCCGTGGCCGTCTATCCAGGCGACGTGGGCACCTTCGGCGGCGTGGTCACCGACGAGTTCGCCCGCGTGCTGCGCGCGGACGGCTCGGCCATTCCCGGGCTGTACGCCACCGGTGTGTCCACCGCCGCGGTGATGGGCCGCAGCTACCCCGGAGCGGGAGCGAGCGTGGGACCTTCCCTCACCTGGGGATACGTGGCCGCCAAGCACGCCCTGGGCGAGGCGGGCTGAAGGGCCGCCGGCGGCGGGGTACGCCGCCGGCGGAGCGCGGTCTGTTCAGCGCTCAGGGTAGGCGATCACCTTGATTTCCAGGAACTCCTCGATGCCCTCCCGGCCCCAGGCGCGGCCGATCCCGCTTTGCTTGTAGCCGCCGAAGGGCATGTCGCCGGTGATCATCACCCCGCCGTTGACGCTGATGGCGCCGGCGCGGATGCGCCGGGCGATGGCCATGGCGCGCTGGAAGTCGCCGGAGTGGACCACGCCGGCGAGCCCGTAGTCGGAGTCGTTGGCGATGCGCACCGCATCCTCGTCGTCCTCGAAGGGGATGACGCACAGCACCGGACCGAAGATCTCTTCGCGGGCGATGCGCATGTCGTTGGTGACGTCGACGAAGCAGGTGGGCTCGATGAAAAAGCCGCCGCCGCGCTCCAGGACCCGCCCGCCGTGGAGGAGCCGCGCTCCTTCCTGGATTCCCAGATCGATGTAGCTCTTCACCCGCTCGAGCTGCTTCTTGGAGATCACCGGGCCCATCACGTGCTGGGGATTGTCGAAATCGCCCCAGTTGGCGTCGAAGGCCGCATAGGCCCGCTCCAGCACCGCACAGGCCTCGGCGTAGCGGCTCTTGGGCACCAGCATGCGGGTGGCCATGGCGCAGCCCTGGCCGGCGTGCATCACCACCATGCCCCGGGCCACCACCTCGGCGAAGTTGGGGGTGTCCTCGAGGATGATGTTGGCCGACTTGCCGCCGAGCTCCAAAAACACCCGCTTCAGAGTGGCCGAGCCCTTCTCCATGATCCGCTTGCCCACGGCGGTGGAGCCGGTGAAGGTGATCAGGTCCACCCGCGGGTCGGTCACCAGCATCTCCCCGGCCATGGCCGGATCCTTGGAGGGGATGACGTTGAGCACCCCGGGCGGAATTCCGGCCTCGAGCGCCAACTGGCCCATGAAGCTCGCCATGTAGGGGGTGTCGGGGGCGGGCTTGAGGACCATGGTGCAGCCGGCGAGCAGTCCGCAGAAGACCTTCTCGATGTTCACGTACAGGGGCACGTTCCAGGGGGTGATCGCCCCCGCCACGCCCATGGCCTCGCGCACCACCAGCCGCCGGCTCTTGAAGCCGTACATCTCGATGGTGCCCCGGTCCTCTTCGAAGACCACCTCCTTGAAGCAGCCCATCAGGGCGTCCAAAGCCGCCAGGGCGCCGTCCACGTGGGCCAGGCAGGCCGCCCCCAGGGCGGCGCCCGCCTCCACCCGGGCGATGGTCATGAGCTTTTCCCGGTTGGCGTGGAGGAGGGCTTGGTAGCGGCTGAGGATCTCGAAGCGGCGGGCGTGGTCCCGGGACCAGTCGGTCTCGTCGAAGGCGCGCCGCGCCGCGGCGATGGCCGCGTCCACGTCCTCGGGCCCAGCGTCGGCCGCCTGGCCGACCACCTCGCCGGTCCAGGGGCAAAGGTTGTCGAAGGTGCGCCCACTGGCGGCGGGGCGCATCTCACCGTCGATGAGGAGGAGGGCGTCGGGCAGTCGTTCCATGGAGATCTCCTGGCTGGGCGGAAGGGTTCAGGTGTCGCCGAGGGCATGGTGGGCGGCGCGCCACGCCCAGGTGAGCGCCGGGCCGATGTTGGAGCCGGCGCCGACGCTTGCGCGGCCGAACACCGAGGCACAGGTGACGCCGGTGGCGTAGAGTCCGGGAATGGGCCCGCCGTCTTCGCGCACCACCCGCCCCCACTCGTCGGTCACCACCCCGCCGTGGGTGCTCACGTCGCCGGGGTAGATGCGCATGGCGAAAAAGGGCGGTTGTTCGACGGCGCCGAGGGTGTGGGAGGGCTCGTGGAGGGGATCCCCCAGCCACTCGTCGTAGGCGAAGCTGCCCCGCCCGAAGTCCTCGTCCCGCCCCTGGCGGCAGAAGCGGTTGAAGCGCTCCACCGTGGCCACCAGCCGCTCCGGCGGCAGGCCGAGCTTCGCGGCCAGCGCCTCGAGGCTGTCCGCTGCCACCAACACCCCCTGCTCGAACCAGGTCTTGGGCTTGTTGCGGCCCGGCATGGTACCGGCGAGCATGTAGGTGTCCAGGTAGCGGGCGTCCATGATCAGGTAGCAGGGGATGGCGGGCACGGTGCGGTTGCGCTGGAGGATCGCCTTGCAGATGTCGGTGTAGGAGGCGGCCTCCTTCATGAACCGCGCGCCGCTTTGGTCCACCACCAGGGAGTGGGGCTTGGCCAGGTCCCCCTGCATGGCTGGCGGCGTCGTCGCCCCCGGCAGTTCGGTGGTGGGGTTGCCGACGAACTCGTCCAGCTGGCCGAGCAGGGCCCCGTGGCGGGCCGCCTCCAGGATCATCTCCCCGGTGTCCCCCGGGGCGGTGGCCGACCAGCTCGCTTTGGTGCCGGGCAGCCAGCGATCGCGCACCGCCTGGTTGCGGGCGAAGCCGCCGGCGTTGAGCAGCACCCCAAGGCGGGCGCGCAGCCGCACCGCGCGGCCGTCCACACGCGCCACCACGCCGGTGATTCGCCCCCCCTCCTCGACGAGTTCCTCCACCGGGGTGCCGGTGCGCACCTCGGCGCCGGCGTCGAGGGCCTTGCGCAGCAGCTGGGCGACGAGCGCCTGGCCGGCGGTGGCCAGGTGGCGCCCCCGCAGCCGGGAGAGGAGGGTGCGCCCCACCACCTTGAGGAGGACTTTTTTGCCCTGCCAGGAGCGCTTGAACAGGGGCAGTTGCATCGCCTCGTCCAGGTTGGCGGGCAGGGGCAGGAAGCCGGGGCGCAGTTTCTCTTTCCAGGGGCCGAGGCGGTTGAGGTCGTAGAGGGTGGAGACCACCGTGCGCCCGGGGATCGAGGCCCCCGGGGCGTCCTGGTAGTCGGGCCAGGAGGGGATGCGCCGCAGGGTCACCCCTTGCTCCACCAGGAAGTCCACCATGCGGGGTGCCGCGTCCACGTAGGCCTCGCGCCGGGCGCGGCTCGCCGCCGGCAGATCGGGGTGGTCGCCGACGGTGGCGTCGAGGTAGGCGAGCGCCTGCTCGCGGCTGTCGGGCACCCCTTCCTCGCGCATGAAGCGGTTGTTGGGGATCCACATCACCCCCCCGGAGAGGGCGGTGGTGCCGCCGAGCAAAGGCTCCTTTTCCAGGACCAGCACCCGCTTGCCCGCCCGGCCGAGCACCATGGCCGCGCAGAGGGCGCCGCCCCCCGAGCCCACGGCGATGAAATCCCACTCCTCGCGTTCCATCCCACTCACCCCCCTCGAAGAAAACCGGCGGCCGCGACCCGTCCCTCAGGGCCGGCGGGCGTGCAGGGCCACCAGCACGGCGTGGAGATCTTCCGGCAGATCCACCAGGGCGCGGAAGACTTCGACCACCGAGGCGAAGTGGCTAATGGGCGCGCTGCGCAGGTCGATGCCGCGCTCGAGGGCGGCGCGACCGAAGGCGGCGCGCGCCTCCGGGTCCACCGCCCAGACCTTGCCCTCTTCGTACATGGCCCCGGCGCGCACGCAGGAGACCCGGATGCCGCGCGGCTCCAGCTCGCGAAACAGACTTTCGGTGAAGCGCTCCACCCCCGCCTTGGTGGCCTGGTAGACCGACAGGTGGGGGAAGGGCATGGCCACCGACTCGCTGGAGACGTTGACGATGTGCCCGCCGCGCTCCATCCACGGCAGGGCCGCGCGACTGCACAGGATGGTGCCGGCGAGGTTGGTCAGGACGATGGCCAGAATCTGCTCGGGCGAGCCCCGCTCCAACTCGAAGGGCTCGAAGAGGGCGGCGTTGTTGATCAGCACGTCGATCCGCCCGCACCGCTCCCCGATGGCGGAAAAGGCGCTCTCCACCGAGGCCGGGTCGGACACGTCGCAGGCGAGGGCCAAGGCGTTCTCGCCGATTTCCGCCGCCGCCGCTTCCACCTTGCCGGGCGTGCGGCCGAGCAGGACCACCCGGTGGCCGTCGGCCGCGAAGCGGCGCGCCAGCGCTCTGCCCAGGCCCGCGCCGGCTCCGGTGATGACGAAGGTTCGCGCCATGGAATCCCTCCTCGGGCAAGTGGCCGCGGGCTGCGGCCGGGATGTTGTGAAACAGCACTGCTGTATAGTAAAGTCAAACCGGGCCGGTTGGCCAGTGGCCGCCGGCCCCAGAGGAATCAGGGGGTGTGAAGTGAAGCTGCGCATCGACCGCCAGGGCTGTGTCGGCAACGCCCGCTGCCACGCGGTCTCCGCCGAGCTCTTCCCCCTCGACGAGGACGGTTACATCGCCGTGGAGGAAATCGAGGTCCCGCCCGGCATGGAGGAACTCGCCCGCCGCGGCGTTCGGGCCTGTCCCGAGCGAGTGATCCAGATCGTCGAGGAGTGACCCCGAGGCGAGTCCGCCGCCGCGCGGGCACGCCTTCCCGCCCGCCCTTTGCCTTAGAGGAGCGACCATGGACTTTCTCGGCTACCGCAACAAGCGCGTCATCGTCAGCGGCTGTTTTTCCGGCATGGGCGAGGCGACCGCCCGCCGCCTCCTGGAGCTCGGCGCCGAGGTCCACGGCTTCGACATCCGCGAGCCGAACCTGCCCCTGGCCTCCTTCCACGCCATCGACCTGCGCGATCCGGCCTCGGTGGACGCCGCCGTGGCCGCGGTGGGCGGTCCCATCGACGCCCTGTTCAACTGCGCGGGCCTGCCCAACACCTTCCCGCCCATGGACGTGATGAAGGTCAACTATATCGGCACCCGCCACCTCACCGAGCGGGTGATTCCCCTGATGAGCCGCGGCGGAGCCGTCGCGAGCATCTCCTCCACCGGCGGCATGGGCTGGAGCCGTCGGCTGCCGGTCCTCCTCGAGTTCGCGGCGGTGGCGGGGTTCGAGGCGGCCGTCGCCTGGTGCGAGGCGCACCCCGAGGTGGTGGCCGAGGGCTACTCCTTCTCCAAAGAGATGGTCATCGTCTGGACCATGCTCGCCTCCCAGGAGTTCATCGAGCGGGGCATCCGCATCAACTGCACCATGCCCGGCCCCACCCGCACCCCCATGAGCGAGCACTTCGATCGCGCCAGTGGCCGGGCCATCCAGGAGTTCTTCACCCAGCCCATCCGCCGCTATTCGGAGCCGCGGGAGCAGGGCGACGCGCTGGTCTTTCTCAACAGCGCCGCGGCGAGCTACGTCAACGGCGTGGTGTTGCCGGTGGACGGCGGCTTCATGGCCGGCGTGGCCACGGGGCGGATCGATCTCGCCGGGATGATGGCCAAGTCCGCCCAGCAGCGCCAGCAACAGCAGTGAGTCCTGGAGCCATGGGTGACGCGAGCGCCAAGCGGCCACTGCCGCACCTCGACGACCACAATCGCGCCTTCTGGACCGGCGGTGCCGAGGGGCGGTTGTACATCCTGCGCTGCCGCAGCTGCGGCGCCTTCATCCACCCGCCGCGGCCGGTGTGCGGCGAGTGCCTGTCCGATGCGGTGGAGCCGGAGGCGGTGGCGGGCACGGGAGTGGTGGACACCTTCACCGTGAACCACCAACCGTGGCACCCGGCGCTCCCACCCCCCTACGTGATCGCGCGGGTGGCGCTGGACGGCGTGCCCGGCGTCTACCTCACCACCAACATCGTCGGCTGCGGCGTGGACGAGGTCGCCATCGGCGATCGCGTGCGGGTCACCTTCCTGCCCTGCGAGGACGTCCACCTGCCCGTTTTCGAAAAGGTGCGCGACTGATGGCCCGCGTTCGGGAAGCCTTCATCACCGGCATCGGCCAGTCCCAGATCGGCATCGGCCTGCCCCGGGATCCCCTGCTGCTCACGGTGGACGCGGTGCGCGAGGCGCTCGCCGACGCCGGGCTCACCAAGGAGCAGATCGACGGGGTGGCCACCTATCCGGGGCGGGTCACCCAGGTGCCCGGCTTTTCGCCGGTGGGGGCGGAGGATTTGATCGACGCGCTGCACCTGAACACCCGCTGGCACCTGGGGGGCGGTGAACTGACCTCGCAGCTCGGCGCCGTGGCGGCGGCCGCGGACGCGGTGCGCACCGGCCAGGCGCGCCACGTCCTCTGCTTCCGCACCGTCTACGAGGCGGGGGCCATGAAGTTCCCCGGCCAAAAGCCCTACGTGCCCCGGGGCGACGCGCGGGTGGAGGGTCCCTCCCAGTGGTTCGCCCCCTTCGGCGCCCTGTCGGCGGTCTGTTGGGTGGCCCAGTACGCCATGCGCCACGTGGTCAAGTACGGCCTCACCCGCGAGCAGCTCGCCTGGATCAGCCTCACCGGCCGCGCCAACGCCCTCAAGAATCCGCGCGCCCTGTGGCACGGCAAGCCCCTCACCCTGGAGGAGTACCTGGCGGGCAAGATGATCGCGAGCCCGTTGTGCATTTTCGACTGCGATCGCTACTCGGACGCCTCCACGGTGCTCATCGTCTCCGCCGAGGACGCCCTGGACGAGGTCTCCTCCATCCCGGTGCGCATCGCCGCCAGCGCCGGCTGCACCTACCGCCACAGTTGGGACCAGGTGGAGTGGATGGCCAGCTACCCCACCGGCCGAGAGCTGTGGAAGAGGACCGACTACCGGCCCGAGGACGTGGACACCGTCCAGCTCTACGACGGCTTCTCCTTCCTCGCCCTGACCTGGCTCGAAGCCCTCGGCTTCTGCGAGGTGGGGGAGGGCGGCCGGTTCATCGAAGGGGGGCGGCGCATCGCCCTCGACGGCGAGCTGCCCCTCAACACCTTCGGCGGCCAGTTGGGGGCCGGACGGCTGCACGGCTTCGGCTTTGCCCACGAAGCGGTGGTGCAGCTGCGCGGGCAAGGGGGGGAGCGGCAGATTCCGGGCGATCCGCGGGTGGCGGTGGCCACCTCGGGCGGCGGCCCCCTGGCCACGGCATTGCTGCTCGCCCGCGACTGATGTCTTCTCTCGCCACGCTGCCTGGCTTTCGCCGCCGCATCCGGATCCGGCCCGAGGCGGAGGTGGTGCGCCTCGCCCTGGAGGACGATTTCCACCACATGGAGTTGGATCTGCACCACCGCGCCGGCCGCGCCCTGGCGGTGGCCGGCCGGGTGTTGCGCGCCCCTTGGAGCACCTGCCCCGGCGCCGAGGCGGAGATCGCCCGCACCTTCGCGGGCCTGTCCCTCGCCGACTTCCCCCGCCGCGGGGAAAAGCGCGCCAATTGCACCCATCTATACGACCTGGCGCTGCTCGCCGCCGCCCACGCCGACGACGGCGAGCCTTTGGAGTACGACCTGTTGGTGAGCGATCCCGACGCGGCCGGCGAGCGCCTCGCCCAACTGGCCCGCAACGGGGAGCTCCTCCTCTGTTGGCGGCTTGTCGGCGACGCGGTGGCCTCGCCCGATTCGTGGCGGGGCCTGCCCCTGCTCGGCGACGCCAGGCCCTGGCTCGAACGCCAAGGGCCCGACCTCGCCGAGGCGGCCCGCCTGCTGCGCTGGGCGAGCCTGATCGCCCACGGCCGGCAGATCCCCCTGGAGGCCCAGTCGGACGCCCGCCGCATGCCGCCCAACTGCTACAGCTTCCAGCCGGGGCGCGCAGAGCTGGCCCGCCGGGTGGGGCGAATCGAGGACTTCGGGGAGGGGCGCGCCCCCCTGGAGGATTGGCGGTGAGCGACCGCCGCCGAGGGCGCCAATGGGGTCCATAGTCCCGCCTTATTGGCGGATCGCCGCCGGCGCTGCCACACTAGACCGTAGAGAAAACCCGAGGAGGTAGAAGCGATGGAAATGAACGACATGGTCATCATCAGCGTGGATGACCACATCAGCGAAGGGCCGGACATCTTCAAAAACCACCTGTCTGGCGAGGCCCTCGCCACCGCCCCCAAGATGGAGTTCGACGAGCAGGGCCGCTGCTACTGGACCTACCAGGGGATGGTGATGCCCTCGGTGGGCCTCAACGCCGTGGTGGGGCGTCCCCTGGAGGAGTACGGCATGGAGCCCTCCTCCCTGGAGGAGATGCGCCGGGGAGTGTGGGACGTCCACGCCCGCGTCGACGACATGGACGTCAACGGCATCGCCGCCTCCCTCAACTTCGGCAGCGTGATGGGCTTCGACGGCGGCCGGTTCCACCAGGCGCCGGACAAGGAACTCGCCCTCGTCCACCTCAGGGCCTACAACGACTGGCACGTGGACGAGTGGTGTGCCGCCTATCCGGGCCGCTTCATTCCCTGCGGCATCCTGCCCACCTGGGACATGGACGCCACGGTGGAGGAGATCAAGCGGCTCGCCGCCAAGGGGGTGACCGCCGTGTCCATCAACGAAAACCCCACCAAGCAGGGGCTGCCCAGCATCCACAACGCCTACTGGGAACCCTTCTGGAAGGCGATCGCCGATCACGACATGGTCATGTGCCTGCACATCGGCGCCGGCAACCCGGCGCCCCACGCCTCCGAGGAGACCCCCATCGAGGCCTGGATCACCACCATGCCCATGTCGAGCGCCGTGGGGGCCGCCGACTGGCTCAACCTCGAGGCCCTGCACCGCTATCCGCTCAAGATCTGCCTGTCGGAATGCGGCATCGGCTGGGTGCCCTACTTCATGGAGCGGGCCGATTTCAGCCACTCGCGGCACAAGTTCTGGACCCACTCCGACCAGCGCTTCCGCGGCCGCAGGCCCAGCGAAGTGTTCAAGGAGCACTTCATGGTCTGCTTCATCGACGACGTCTACGGCCTCGACAACCTGCGCTACCTCAACGAGGACATGGTGGCCTACGAGTGCGATTACCCCCACTCGGACACCCTCTGGCCCGAGGTGCCCGAGTACCTGTGGCGCTCGTTCCAGCAGCTGACCCACAAGCTCACCGACGAGCAGATCGACAAG
Organism: Porticoccaceae bacterium; assembly: GCA_026005035.1. Classification (GTDB taxonomy): domain Bacteria; phylum Pseudomonadota; class Gammaproteobacteria; order Pseudomonadales; family Porticoccaceae; genus BPKH01. Next base: position 56,830 of record BPKH01000002.1, read on the forward strand.
ATCACCCACCGCAACGTGATGCGCTTTTTCCGCTTCGACCTCTTCAAGCATTTCAAGCGGGAAGAGGTCACCGTGGGGGCACTGCGGGCACGGGCCGCGGCCAAGGGGGTGGACACCACCCCGAAGAGCATGGGCGGTAGCGCCAAGCCCTTGGCGGATGGGGAAAAACCGCGGGTGGTGACCTCCGGCGACCTGTTCCGGATGTTCGCTCACCACGCCCAAGTGGGCCGCAAGAAGGCCTCCTGAAGGGGCGAACCGCGCGCGACCGGGGGCGGGTGGTGACCCGCCCTTTTTTTGGGCGCCGCCCGGCCGGGTTCTCAGTGTGCCCGCTCTCCCTCGGGCAGGGCAAAGGCCACCACCGCGTCTCCCAGGGTCGAGCCGTACATGCTGTGGCCGCCGGCGGCGATCACCACGTACTGCCGACCGCCCGCCTCGTAGGAGACGGGCACGCCGACCCCCGCCGCGGGCAGGTCGGCTTCCCAGAGGATTTCGCCCGTTTCCACGTCGAAGGCGCGAAAGCTGTCGTCCAGGGTGTAGCCGATGAAGACGAGTCCCCCGGCGGTGGCCAGGGGGCCGCCGGCTCCCGGGGTGCCCAGGTGCCAGTCGATGGGCAGCGGGGCGAGCTTCTTGATCGACCCGAGCGGTTTTTCCCAGACGATCCGTTTTTTCGCCAGGTCCACCGCGGTGAGGGCGGCCCAAGGGGGCGGGGAGCAGGGGGCCCCCAGCGGCGACAGCAGCGGGCGCACCTCGATGATCCAAGGGGAATCGGGGGGGTCGAAGACCATGGTGCCGCCCATCTCGATTTTCGCCGTCGCCCTGGCGGCTTCGCTCCCGCGGCGCACCATTCGCACCACGGCGGGGACGCGGTTGGAGGGGACCACCAGCAGGTGACGCTGCGGGTCCCAGGCGCCCCCGCCCCAGTTGGGGCCCCCGCCCATGGCCGGCATGAAGATGGTGCCCTGCTCACTGGGTGGGGTGTAGATGGGGCCGTAGCGGTAGCGCTCGATTTCCCGCCGACAGAGCCAGCGGTCGAGGAAGGTGAACCCCCAGGCCTTCTCTGGCCCGAAGCCGTGGGGGGTCACCAGGGGCATGCCCACCGGGAAGGGCTGAGTGGGAGAGAGGACCTCGCCGGGCAGGGCGCCCTCCTGGGGCACCGGGCGCTCCTCGATGGACACCAGGGGTTCGCCGGTGCGCCGGTCGAAGACGAAGATCATCCCCATCTTGGTCAGCTGAACGAGGGCGGGGACGGTCCGGTCGCCCACCGGGTAGTCCACCAGGATGGGCCGCGCCGGCAGGTCGTAGTCGAACACGTTGTGGTGCACCAGCTGGCGGTGCCACACCACTTCGCCGGTGCTGCCCCGCAGGGCCACCACCGAGGTGGTGTAGTGGTTGTCCCCGGGGCGGTCGCCGCCGTAAAAGTCGCTCGAGGGACTGGTGGTGGGCAGGTAGACCAGATCGAGCGCCTGGTCCACCGCCATGCTGCTCCAGACGTTGCCCTGGCCGAAACCGTCGGTGCCTTTGCCCCAGCTGGCGTAGGCGGGGTCCGAGGGGTCGCGGGGCACGGGGTCGAAGGACCAGCGCAGCGCGCCGCTGCGGGCGTCGAAGGCCAGCACCCTGCCGCTGGGAGCGGCCACCCGCTGGTTGTCGGCCACGGCCGAACCGACCACCACCACGTCGCCCACCACCGCCGGATTGGAGGTCGCCGCCACCTCGCCGGGCCAGAGGAGGGGCTTGTCCACGGGCATGCGCACTTCGCCCCCGTCGCCGAAGTCGGCGCAGGGTTTGCCGGTGGCGGCGTCGATGGCCAGCAGACGGTAGTCGGCGGTGCCCAGAAAGAGCCGCGTCCGGCAGGCGCGGCCCGGCGGCGCGGCGCGGTCGGTCCAGTTGGCCACGCCGCGGCACTTGAGCAGGTTCACGCCCCGCTGGCCGGGATCGAAGGTCCAGCGCTCGGTTCCGGTGGCGGGGTCGAGGGCCACCAGCCGCCGCTTGACGGTGCAGATCACCAGGTGGCCGGCCACGAGGCTCGGCTCGTCCTCGAAAGCCACCAGTTTGCCGGTGGTGTCCGCGGGCAGGTCCCCCGTGTGGTAGACCCAGGCCACCTCCAGGCGGGCGACGTTGCCGCGGTGGATCTGGGCGAGGGGCGAGTACTGGACGCCGAGCTGGTGCTGGTCCACCTCGGCGGGGGCGGGGCCAGCCAGGGCCCAGTGGGCGGCGAGGGCGAACAACGCCGCGCCGAGTCGGTCGATTCGGGACATGGGCGGGCGATCCTGATGGAGGTCCGCCCATTGTAGGGCGCCCGAAAAATGGTGGCAACGTGGTGAAGCGAAAGTGGCCGCGGCCGTTCAGGCAGCCCCCAAGCCGGGCTCCAGGTGGCGCAGGCGGATCGGGCCGACGAAGAGCACCGCCACGCCCAGGGCGGCGAGCACGAAGGTGAGGAGGTGGAACACGTCCAGGTAGGCGAGCATCAGCGCCTGGCGGGAAAGCTCCGCTTCCGCGAGCGCCAGGGCGGCCCGGGCGGCATCCACGGTGGGGGCTGCCTGGGCGGCGAGCGTCGCCCAGGGCGCTCCGTCCAGGTTGGCGCCGGCGGCCAGTTCCGCGTGGGCGACCTGGCTGGTGCGGGAAATCAGGGTCATCAGGCCGGCCACCCCGAAACTGGCGCCGATGTTGCGCATCAGGTTGATGAGACTCGAGCCGTCGGGGCGCAGATCGGGCTCCACCGTGGAGAAGGCCGCCACGTTGATGGGCATCACCGTGAAGCCCAGGCCCAGTCCCTGGATGAATCCCGCCACCACGATGGGCTCGCGGCCCATCTCCAGCGTCCAGCGGGACATCAGCCACATGGCGAAGGCGACGATGCCGAACCCCAGGGCGGTCAGGTAGCGCACGTCCACCCGGGTCATGAGGCGGGCGGTCAGGGTCATGGTGAGCAACAGGCCGATGCCCCGGGGCATGAGCAAGAGGCCGGAGGTGAGCGGATCGTAGTTCCAAACCCCGTCGTACATGATGGGCAGCACCGAGAGGATCGCCACGTTGGCCAGCCCCAGCAGAAACATGAAGGCGAGGCCCATCAGGTAGCGGCCGTTGGCAAAGAGCCGCGGCGAGAACAGTGGCCGGTCGGTGGTGAGGCTGTGGACGGCGAAGATCCACAGGGCGGCCAGGGCCAGGGCCGCCTCGGCGACGATCTCCCCCGACTCGAACCAGTCCTTGTGCTGGCCCCGGTCGAGGAAGAGCTGCAGGGCGCCGAGGCCGAGGGCGAGCCAAAAGAGGCCGAAGCGGTCCAGGTGGCGCCGCTCCCGGGGGCGCGAGGGCAAGAGCCACCAGAGGAGCAGCAGGGTGGGGATGCCCAGCGGCAAATTGATGTAGAAGATCCACCGCCAGCCCCAGTGCTCGCACAACAGCCCCCCCAGCACCGGCCCGCTGATGGGCGCGAGCATGGAGGCGGCGCTCCAGACCGTGACCGCCGTGGGCAGACGGCTCGGCGGATTGATGTCGAACACCAGCGTCTGGGACATGGGGGCGATGAAGGCGGCGGCGAGCCCCTGCAGCGCGCGAAAGAGCATCATCTGCTCGAGGCTGGCCGCTGCCCCGCAGGCCATGGAGGCGGCCAGGAAACCCGCCACCGCCATCAGGAACACCCGCCGGGAGCCGAATTGGGCGGAGATCCACCCCACCGCCGGGGTGGCCATGACGCCGGCGATGATGTAGCTGGTCACCACCCAGGGGATGGTGTCGAGGGTCGCGCCCAGGCTGGCCTGCATGTGGGGCAGGGCCACGTTGGCGATGGTGATGTCGAGAAACTGCATGATGGTCACCCCCATCAGGGCGACCATCAGCAGGCCCCGGTGGGGGGTCTCGAGGGTGGCGCGGTCGGCCGCCTCAGTCGCGGGTGTCGACGCGGACATGGGCCGACAGGCCGGCGATCAGCGGGCGCGGCGGGCGGCCGGCAAGGGCGATGCGCACTGGCACGCGCTGGGTCACCTTGACCCAGTTGGCGGAGGTGTTCTGGGGCGGCAGCAGCGAGAACTCGGCCCCGGTGCCGGCGCCGATGCTCGCCACCCGCCCTTTCAGTTCCAGGTCGGGGTAGGCGTCGATGCGGATGCGCGCCGGCTGGCCCGGCCGCATCCGGGTCAGCTCGGTTTCCTTGAAGTTGGCCTCCACCCACACCGGCCGGTCCTTGACCAGCGTCAGGGCCGCCAGGTTGGCCATCAGCAGCTGCCCCACTTGGAGGCGGTCCGCCTGGCTCACCACGCCGGCCGCCGGCGCCCGCACCGCGGTGCGGGCGAGATCGAGGCGGGCGCGCTCGAGGCGCACCTCGGCCAGGCGCACGGCGGGCAGGGCGCCCGCCCCCTCTTCGCCGGTGGCCAGGGCCGCCCGCGCCTCGGCCTCTTCGGCCAGCGCCTCGGCGAGGCGGGCGCGGGCCTGGCTCAGCTCGTGCTCCGCGGCGCGCACGGTCACCTCACTGGTGGCCCGGGTGCGGGCCAATTCCCGCTGCCGGCGGTATTCCCGCTCGAAGTGTTCGACGTCGGTGCGGGCGCTCTGCACCTTGACCTGGGCCGTCGCCAGGGCCGCCTGCAGAGCCTCCACCTGGGCGCGGGCCGCCGCCAGGGCCGCCTCCGCTTCGGCGACCGCCAGCCGGTAGGGTTCGGGGTCGATGCGAAAGAGCAGTTGGCCCGCCGCCACGTGCTGGTTCTCTTCCACCGCCACCTCGACGATCCGCCCGCTCACTTCGGGCGCGATGGCCACCTTGTCCCGTTTCACGTAGGCGTTTTCGGTGGCGACGAAGCGGGCGGTGGCGAAGTGCCAGAGGAGGAGCAGTGCCACCCCCAGGGCGGGAACGCCGAACATCAGGGCGAGATTGCGCTGGCGGCGGGTCACTGGGGCGCTTCCTGGCGGTCGGTCGGGTCGCGGGCGAGGGCGTCTTCCTGGGGATCCGCCAGGTTGTCGCGCAGGCGCCCCAGCAGGCGGCGGAGCAGGCGCTCCTCCTCCGGTTCGATCCCGCTGAGCAAGGCGGCAGCGAGCTCCCGGGCGAGAGGTGTGAGTTGGTCCAGAAGGCGGTTGGCGGCCGGCGTGAGGAAGAGGCGCCAGGCGCGCCGGTCGGCGGGATCGCGGCGCCGCTCCACCAGCCCCGCCTGTTCCAGCCGGTCCACCATCCGGCACAGGCTGATGGGCTCCACCACCAACAGTTCGGCGAGCCGCGCCTGGTGAATCCCCTCGTGGCGGGAGAGCAGGCTCAGCACCAGCCACTGGGAGCGGGTGACGCCGATGGCCCGGGCGCGCTCGTCGAAGCGCCGCCGCAGCAGGCGGGCCAGATCGCCGATCAGGCTGGCAATGGTCTCGTCGCGGAAGGCCATTCGATAAGCTTTCTTACAATAGGGAAAGCTATTTTAAGGAACCTGAATGACAAGGGGTAGGGGCTCGGCGGGGCAGTCTGCTTCGAGCCAAAAAAAGGCCGCCCGAAGGCGGCCCTGAAATCTGGGCGGCCCTTCAGGCCGCCTCGAGGGTGACGTGGAGCTCTTTGAGGCCGCGGATGATGAAGCTCGGCTCGAACTCGAAGCGCCGCTCGCCGGGCGGTCCGTGGTGCTGGGCGTCCAGGTCGATGTGCCGGGTGCGGGCCAAAAACTCCTCGAGGATGACTCGCACCTCGGCCCGCGCCAGGGGAGCGCCGGCGCAGGTGTGCACGCCGCGGCCGAAGGCCAGGTGCTCGAGGATGCGCGGCCGCTCGAGGCGGAACTCGTCCGGGTTCTCCCAGCGGCGCGGATCCCGGTTGGCGGCCGCCAGGGCCACCAGGACGCGGGTGCCGGCCTTGACCGGCGTGCCGCCGATGGTGGTGTCGCGCCGCGCCAGGCGGAAGGTGGCCTTGGTGGAGCCCTCGAGGCGCAACACCTCTTCGAGGAGGGCGGGGATCCGCTTGGGCTCGGCGCGCAGGGTCTCCTGGAGGCCCGGCACGTCGACGATGTAGCGGGTGGCGTTGGAGAGCAGTTTGGCGCTGGTGTCCTGGCCCGCGCCAAACATGAAGGTGGCCATCTTCACCAGGTCTTCGATCTCCGGCAGGGTGCCGTCGGGGTAGGTGGCGGTGGCGAGCTCCGAGAGGATGTCCTGGCGCGGCGCGGCGCGCCGCTCCGCCAGGTAGCGGGCGAAGTAGCCGGCCATGAACTCCAAGGGGCTGAACTGGGTGGGCGCCTCTTCGGCCTGCATGTTGCCGGGCGGAGGGGCGGCGTCGATCACCTCGCGGAAGGTTTCGCGGTCTTCCGGGGGCACGCCGAGGAGGTCGGCGATGACCATGGTGACGAAGGGGGTGGCGATGCCGTTGACCATTTCGCAGCGGCCGCTGGGCGACGGCCTCATCCACCATTTGGCGGGCGAGGGTGCGCATGTAGTCCTCGTTGGCCTTGAGGCGGGTGGGGGTGAAGAGGCGGTTGACGAGGGCGCGCATGTGGGCGTGGCGGGTGTCGTCGAAGCTCACCAGGAGGTCGTGGCCGGGGAACTGGTGGCGGTGGGCTTCGATCTGGTCGCTGATGTCGGGGCCTTCGGGGGTGAAGGGGAGGGGGTAGGCGGCGCCCACCACGCAGTTGACGGAGGAGAAGTCGCGGTGGTTGCGCAGGACTTCGACGCACTCGTCGAAGCCGGTGACCACCAGGATGCCGCCGTGGTGGTCCAGCCAGGTGAGGGGTCCCTGGGCGGCGAGGGCGCGGAAGTAGGCGTAGGGGTCGAGGAGGACCGACAGGTCGGTGAAGTAGTCGCGCTGGGCGAGGGATTGGGCCGCGGTTTCCATGGTGGCGTCCTCGTGTGGTTGCGGTTTACAGGTCTCCGGGGGCGACGGTGAGGCGAAGCCCGTCCATTTCCGGGGAGAGGCGGATCTGGCAGGCGAGGCGGGAGCGGTCGGTGCGGTGGCTGGAACCCTCGAGCACCACGTCTTCGTCGGCGCCCACGGGGGGCAGTTCCACGGGGCTTTGGTCGATGTAGACGTGGCAGGTGCCGCAGGAGCACACGCCGCCGCACAGCGCCAGGATCTCGTCGATGCCCCCCTCGCAGAGGGTCTGCATCAGGCTCGCGCCGGGGGTGAAGGGCACGTCCACCGTCTCGCCATCGCGCCGGGTGACGATGACCGAGGGCATGGGATCACCTCCTTCCACTATCTGATACACAGCGTAACATATACCCCGGGCCCGGGGCCGTCAAGAGATTCGTGTCTCCCGAGGGGCGCCAAAAAGCCCGGCGCCGCCTGCCGCCAAGCTGGCCAGGCCGCGGTGCGGTCGCTCTGCGCCGCGCGCGCCCTTGACGATCGGCAAATTTGTGACACCATGGTGACGTCAAAATCCGCGAGGCCTCCGACCATGCACGAGTCTCCCTACTGGGACCCCTATCGGGTCGACATCACCCAGAACCCCTATCCCTTCTTCAAGCGGCTGCGGGAGGAAGCGCCCCTCTACTACAACGAGGAGTACGACTTCTACGCCGTCTCCCGGTACGACGACGTCAAGCGGGGGCTTTCCGAACACCAGACCTTCATCTCCAGCCGGGGCGGCATCCTCGAACTGATGCGCGCGGGGGTGGAGATCCCCAAGGGGGTGTTCATCTTCGAAGACCCCCCCCTGCACACCGTCCACCGCGGCATCGTGGCGCGGATGTTCACTCCCCGGCGGATCAACGGCCTGGAGGAACAGATCCGCGCCCTCACCCGGCGCACGCTGGACCGGCTGGTTGGGCGCGAGGAGATCGACTTCATCGCCGACGTGGGGGCGGTGATCCCCATGGCGGTGATCGGCATGCTGCTCGGCATCCCCGAGGAGGACCAGCAGCGGGTCCGGCAGATCACCGACGCGCGGATGCGCACCAAGGAGGCGGGCAAACCCCTCGACTATTCGTCGGGGTTCCAGCTCGCCATGGGCTTCGAGGAATACCTGGACTGGCGCGCCGAACACCCCTCCGACGACGTCATGACCGAGCTGCTCAACGTGGAGTTCACCGACGAACAGGGGGTCAGGCGCAAGCTCACCCGGGAAGAGCTCGTCACCTTCTGCAACGTCTTGGCCGGCGCCGGCAACGAGACCACCAATCGACTGATCGGTTGGACCGCCAAGGTGCTCGCCGAGCACCCCGACCAGCGGCGCCTGCTCCTCGAGCAGCCGGAGCTCATTCCCGACGCCATCGAAGAGGTGCTGCGCTTCGAGCCTCCGGCGCCCCACGTGGGGCGCTGGATCGCTCGCGACACCGAGTTCCAGGGGCAGCGGGTGCCGGCCGGCAAGCCCCTGATGTGCCTGGTGGGCGCCGCCAACCGGGACGAAGAAAAATTCCCTGACGGCGAGCGGTTCGACATCCGCCGGGAGCGCAGGGTCCCCCATCTCACCTTTGGCACCGGCATCCACACCTGCATCGGGAACGTGCTCGCGCGCATGGAGGGGCGGATCGTCCTCGAGGAACTGCTGGCGCGCTTTCCCGAATGGGAGGTGGATCTCGAGCGCGCCCGCCTCATCCAGACCTCCACGGTGCGCGGCTGGGAGACCCTGCCCGCCTGGGTGGGCAAGGGGCCGCGCCGCTCGGTCCACCCCGCCCCCAACCCCGCCGAGGAGACAGCCGGCACAGAGGGGGACGCGCCGCCCTCGCACATCGCGGGCGCCTGGCGGATCGTCGTGCAGGGTCCCACGGGCCCCATGCCCACCACCCTGCGACTTGTCGATCGCGACGGCGCGCTGATGGGGGAGCAGAGCGGCGAGGGCGGCACCTCGCCGGTGGAAGGGGCGAGCTACGATCCGGCGACCGGCGAGATCCGCTGGCAGAACCGGATCGAAAGGCCGATGCGCCTGACCGCCCACTTCTCTGGGACCGTGCGCGGCGGGCGCATGGCGGGGGAGGTGAAAGTGGGCTTCATCGGCAAATTCCCCTTCACTGGCGAACGCCTGGAGGAGGGAGCGTAGCCCGGAGGGAGCGGAGCGGAATCCGGGAAACCCGCGTGGGAACGTTGGCAGCCCCTCTGCAGTCTCGGATTTCGGCGCTTTGCGCCTGCATCCGGGCTACCAAGAGACGGCGTAGCTCCGATGGCGCGCAGCCCGGATGGCGTGGCGCGAAATCCGGGGAAACGCGCCCGGCGAGCGGTAGATTCCCACCTCCTAGGGAAGCTCTCCGGAAGCCACCGCCCGCTGCACGAGGCGCACCAGCCAGGTGACCGCCCTCGTGCTCTGCTCGCGGGACAGTTCCCAGTGGCGGCGCAGGTGGTCGTGGGTGTGGGGGTCCCAGGCGAGGTCGAGGATCGCCGCCGCGGTCCGCTGCGCCTCCTCGGGCCAATCGGGCGCGGCGCGCCTGACCGCGGCCAGCACGCCCGCCTTCTTGGCGGCGTTGAAGGCCTCCTGGGAGGGGTCCCGCGGGGACTCGGTGGTGGCGGCGAACGAGGAGAGATAGGCGAAGGCCCGCGCCGTCACCCGGTGGAAGTCGGCGAGCTCGAAGTGGTTCGGATCGATGCCCGATTCCTCCACCAGGCGGCGCAGCACCGCATCGCGCAGGGCGCGCTCGTTGGGGAAGTGGCGGTGGACGGTGCGCACGCTCACCCCCGCCCGGGGCGCCACCGCGCGGGCGGTCAGGTTGCGCCAATCCCAGGTGGGCAGCTCGTGGACGAGGGCAGCGCCGGCGGCGATGATGCGCTCGCGGGTTTCGGCCAGCTGGCGGCGCCGCAACGGACTGTCGTACTTGCGCTTGCGGACGGGCTTGGAGCCGCTTTCCTCGGGAACCACTGGGGCGCATTCCGCCGGGCGGGGGCGCCATGATAGCAGCCACTTCCTCGCGGCTCGAAGCGGGCGCCGCCGATCCTGTATACTGCCGGACCTTCCCTTTCGCCACTGGAGGAGCCACGCCCATGGGTGCCGCCTACATCATCGACGCCGTCCGCATTCCCCGGGCCATTGGCAAGGTGGGCAAGGGGGCCTATTCGGGCATCCACCCCCAACACCTGGCCGCTCGGGTGCTCGCCGCCCTCCACGAGCGCAACGGCTTCGACACCGCCGAAGTGGACGACGTGATCTGGGGCTGCAGCGCCCAAATGGGGCTCCAGGGGGGCGACATGGGGCGGATGGCCGCGTTGGATGCGGGCTACGACATCCGCGCGAGCGGCGTGACCCTCGACCGCTTTTGCGGTTCGGGGCTCACCGCCGTCAACTTCGCCGCCGCCCAAGCGATGGCCGGGATGGAAGACCTGCTGGTGGCCGGCGGCACCGAGATGATGTCCTACGTCAACGACTACGGCGCCAAGCTGCGCGAGGCCGGCGTGCCGAGCCCCGGCGGCGTGGGCACCGGCAATCAGCGGCTGCGCCGCAAACACCCCCAGTCCCACCAGGGGGTGTGCGCCGACGCCATCGCCAGTCTCGAGGGGATCAGCCGGGAAGAGCTCGACGCCTACGCCCTGGAGAGCCAGCGCCGCGCCGCCCGCGCCATCGCCGAGGGGCGCTTCGCCCGCTCCCTGGTGCCCATGGTGGACGACGCGGGCAAGGTGATCCTCGACCACGAGGAGTACCCCCGTCCCGACACCACCCTCGAGGCCCTCGCCGAACTCAAGCCCGCCTTCGCCCAGATCGCTGACCTGCCCCTGGACGCCGAGGGCACCACCTTTCGGAAGCTGATCCTTGAGCGCTATCCCGGGTTGGAGATCCGCCACGTGCACCACGCCGGCAACTCCTCCGGGGTGGTGGACGGCGCCGCCGCCCTGCTCATCGCCTCGGAGTCCTACGTCGAACGGCGCGGACTCACGCCGCGGGCGCGGATCGTCGCCACCGCCAACCAGGGCGACGATCCCACCCTCATGCTCAACGCCCCCGTGCCGGCGGCGCGCAAGGTCTTGGCCAAAGCGGGGCTGACGCCGGACGACATCGACCTGTGGGAGGTCAACGAGGCCTTCGCGGTGGTCACCGTCAAGTTCCTGCGGGACATGGGCATCCCCCACGAGAAGCTCAACGTCAACGGCGGTGCCATCGCCCTTGGCCATCCCATCGGCGCCACGGGGGCGATCCTGGTGGGCACCGTGCTCGACGAGCTGGAGCGGCAGAACCTCAAGCGCGGCCTCGTCACCATGTGCGCCGCCGGAGGCATGGCGCCGGCGCTGATCATCGAGCGCGTCTGAGCCGGTCGACGCGCAAGCCTGGAGGGCCAGCCGTGAGCGATTCCCTATTGCCCTGGCCGGAGGAGGACTTTTCCGCCTACGGCCCCGTGGAGGCCCAACCCCTGGGCAAGGTCCAGCACTACGTGGGCCGGGTGATGGAGCGCAACTGGCGCTCCATTCCCCACGTCACCCACCACGACGACGTGGACGTCACCGACTTCGAACGGCGCCGTCGGGAGTGGAACGGCGCCCACCCGGAGCGCCGCCGCACCCTGCTGCCCGTGCTCTGCAAGGCGGTGGTGGCGGCGCTTGCGGCCTTTCCCCGCTTCAACGCCTCCCTGGCCGCCGACGGCAAGACCCTCTACCTGAAGCGCTACTACCACGTCGGCTTCGCAGTGGACGTCCCCCAGGGGCTGTTGGTGCCGGTGGTGCGCGACTGCGACCGCAAGTCGCTGGACGAGATCGCCGCCGAGATCGCCGCCCTCACCGAAAAGGCGCGGGGGCGGGGGCTGTCGGTGGCGGAGATGTCGGGGGGGTGCTTTACCATCTCCTCCCTCGGCCACATCGGGGGCACGGTCTTCACCCCCATCGTCAACGCCCCCGAGGTGGCGATCCTCGGCGTCACCCGGATCAAGGAGCGCTTCCTGCCCGACGCCGAGGGGCGTCCCGTCCTGCGCCAGCTGTTGCCGCTGTCGCTGAGCTACGACCACCGGGTGGTGAACGGCGCCGACGCCGCGCGCTTCGTGCGCTTCCTGGGCGAGTGGCTGGCCGACTTCCGCTTCTCTTGAGCCCTCGCCTCGAGGTGCGGCCGAGGCCGGGCGGCCGGAAAGGGGGGTCGAAGCGTAGTCCGGATGGAGCGAAGCGGAATCCGGGAGTGCGCTGCCCGAGCACAGGGGGGGGTGTTCGCGGGTTTCCGGATTGCTGCGCCTGTATCGGGCTACGGCCTCGACTCAAGGGGGGGCGAGGCCCAATGCCGTAGCCCGGATGGAGCGAAGCGCAATCCGGGGCGGGTCCGCCAAGCGCTTGACCGGGTGGGCGGCCGAGGCTAGCTTGCCCTGGGTCGGCGGGGAGGTGGAGCGATGAAGGGTTTGTCCCGGCGCGGCTGCGCGCGCAGATTCCTGCGGCTTGTGGTGCTCTTTGCCGCCACCCTGATGCCCCAGGCCGCGGCCTGGGCAGCCGAGTTCCTGCCCCGCCCACTTGCGCCCTTCGCCGGCAGGCTCGGCCCCACCGAGGCGGACTCCTCGCCGGCCTGGCCGGAACCGGTGCGCCCGCCACCCGGTGCGCCCAACATCCTGTTGATCGTCACCGACGACGTGGGCTTCGCCGCGGCGAGCCCCTTCGGCGGCCTGGTGCCCACCCCCAATCTGGAGCGGCTCGCCGCCCGCGGCCTGCGCTACACCCGCTTTCACACCACCGGCATCTGCTCCAGCACTCGCGCCGCGCTCCTCACCGGCCGCAACCACCACGCAGTGGGCAACGGCACCCTGGTGGACATCCCCTCGCCCTATCCCGGCTACAGCGGGCGCATTCCCCCCTCCGCCGCCACGGTGGCGCGGATCCTGCGCGACCACGGCTACAACACCGCGATGTTCGGCAAGGACCACAACGTTCCCCAGGAGGACCGCTCGCCGGCCGGCCCCTTCGACCAGTGGCCCATGGCGCGCGGCTTCGAATACTTTTTCGGCTTCGTCCACGGCGACACCGACCAGTTCCGCCCGGCCCTGTACCGCAACAACTGGCCGGTGGAGGAGGGGGCGCGGCGGGAAGGCTTTCTTCTCGACGAGCAGCTCGCCGACGAGGCGATCCGGTGGCTCCACAACCAGCAGGCGGCCGCCCCCGGCAAGCCCTTTTTCCTCTACTACTCGACGGGCTCGGCCCACGCCCCCCACCAGGCCCCGCCGGAGTGGATCGCCCGCTTCCGCGGGCGCTACGACGCAGGCTGGGACGCCATGCGGGAGGCGGTGTTCGCTCGTCAGAAGGCCCTCGGCATCGCGCCCGCCGAGGCGCGCCTCGCCCCCCGGCCCGTCGAGATTCCCGCCTGGGACGACCTCTCGCCGGCCGAGCGCCGGGTGGCGGCGCGCTACATGGAGGTCTACGCCGCGCAACTGGCCTTTCAGGACGCCCAGGTCGGCCGCCTCCTCGACGAGCTCGAGCGGATGGACCTGGCCGAAAACACCCTGGTGATTTTCGTCCAGGGGGACAACGGCGGCTCCGCAGAGGGGGGGCCGGAGGGCTCCATCAACGAAATGGCCCACCTCTCGGGCGGCGAACACTTGGCCGACGCCGAGTGGCTTGCAGCTCATCTGGACGAGCTGGGTGGGCCACGCACCTACGAGATCTTTCCCGCCGGCTGGGGGTTTGCCACCAACACCCCCTTTCCCTGGTTCAAACAGATCGCCTCCCACCTGGGCGCGACCCGCAACGGGCTGATCATCGCTTGGCCGGCGAAAATTGCTGCGGGAGGCGGAATCCGCGCCCAGTACCACCACGTCATCGACCTCATGCCCACCATCCTCGAGGCGGCCGGCATCGAGCCACCGCGGATGGTGGACGGCATCGCCCAGATGCCGATCCACGGCGTCAGCATGGTCTACAGCTTCGCCGACCCCGCGCGGCCCTCGCCCAGGCGCACCCAGTACTACGAGATCATGGGCAACCGCGCCCTCTACCACGACGGCTGGCTCGCCGCCACGAGGCCGCGCAACATGCCCTGGAACATGCCCCGCCAGCGGGGCGGCGACGTCACCGCCTACGAGTGGGAGCTCTACCACCTGGAGCGCGATTTCTCCCAGACGGAAAATCTGGCCGCGCGCTTTCCCGACAAGCTGGCCGAGCTCCAGGCGCTCTTTGACGCCGAGGCGCGCCGCTACCAGGTCTATCCCATCCACGACTCGGGTGGTCATGAGCGCGGGCAGCGGGCGGCCCTGGCCCCGGGGCGAGCGCTGCGCTCCCACTGGACCTTCTGGGGCGGTGGGGTGAGCCTGCCGGTGGCGCTGGCGCCGCCCATCTTCCAGCTGCCCTTCACCCTCGAGGCGATCCTGGTGGTGCCGGAAGGCGGGGCGCGGGGCGTGATCGCGGCCGCCGGCAGCCATTTCGGCGGCTGGAGTTTCTTCCTGACCGCGGACGGCAGGCCGGCGGCGCACGCGTCCCTGGCCGGCCTGCCGATCCCCGGCGCGCAGGGCCGCGTCGAGGCGGAAGCCCCCTTGCCGCCGGGGCGCCACCGGTTGCGCTACACCTTCGAGCCCGAGGGCGCGGGGGGCGTGCTCGCCATTGCCGTGGACGACCGCGAGGTGGCCCATGGCGCGGTGGCCCGCCGCCCGCCGATCCTCGCCGGCAACGGCGAGACCTTCGACACCGGTCGCGACACCAACGTCCCGGTGACTCCCGAACACGCCGACGGCGGTCCGTTGCAGGCGAGACTGGAGAAAGTCGAGGTGGAGGTGAAATTGCCCCTGCCGGGCCGGGCTCTCGAGTGGCTGCGGCGATGAGTGCACCACCCTGCGCGCCGGCCGCCCCTGCGGCGAAGCCGTTCCCCGCGGGTCGCGCGGGCCGGCTGCTCGCCCTCGCGGCCCTGGCGGTGCTCCTGCCGGCAGCGCTCTTCGCCGCACGGGTGATTCCGGCGGATCTCGCCCATTTCCGCGCCGAGAAGGCCCTCGCCCTCTACCGCGCCCTCCGCGACCGGGAAGACCCAGCCGCCGCCGAGGCGCTCGCCACTGCCCGCCTCCAAAGCACTCGGGCACTGTCCCTGCTTCCCGACGAGCCGCGCTACCATTTCGTGGCCGCCCAGGTGGCCGCACTCACGGGCTGGGCGCGCTGGCGCGCCGAGGGGAATCGCGGGGCGCTCGTCGCCGGCTACGGCGAAGCCCTGCGCCACCTGCGCCGGGCCGCCGAGCTGCGGCCCACCCATCCCTGGACCTGGGCGCTCATCGCCGAGTACAAGGCGGCACTGGGCGCGCGGGACGAGGAGTGGTACCGGGCTCGGGAGCGGGCTCTCCTGTTGGGGGGTGGCAACGTCCGCCTGGTGGAGCGGATGCTCGCCCTGTGAGGTGGCGTCGAGGCGCCCGCTCCGCCCCCCGCGGCGGGGCGTTGCCGTAAAAAGGAGATCGGCAGTGAAGATCACCGTGTTCGGCTCCGGTTACGTGGGGCTCGTGGCCGCCGCCTGTCTGGCCGAGGTGGGCAACGAGGTGCTCGCCGTGGACGTGGACGAGGCCCGCATCGCCCGCCTGGCTCGGGGGGAGGTGCCGTTTTTCGAACCCGATCTCGAGCCTTTGGTCCGCGCCAACCTCCGCGCCGGGCGGCTAGCCTTCACCGCTGACGCCCAGCGGGCGGTGGCGCACGGGCTGGTCCAGTTCATCGCCGTGGGCACCCCCTCCGACCAAGACGGCGCGGCCGATCTGCGCCACGTGCTCGATGTCGCCCGCACCATCGCCCGCCACCTCGCGGACTACCGGGTGGTGGCCATCAAGTCGACGGTGCCCGTGGGCACCGCCGAGCGGGTCGCCGCCACCCTGCGCGCCGAGCTCGCCGCGCGCGGCGCAGAGGCGGAATTCGACGTGGTGGCCAACCCCGAATTTCTGCGCGAGGGGGCGGCGGTGAACGACTTCATGCGCCCCGACCGGATCGTGATCGGCGCCGATGCGCCCCGCGCCGAGGCGCTGTTGCGGGAGCTCTACGCGCCCTTTTCCCGCAACCACGAAAAGATCGTGGCCATGGATCCCCGCTCCGCGGAGTTGACCAAGTACGCCGCCAACGCCATGCTGGCGACGCGCATCAGCTTTATGAACGAGATGGCCGTCCTGGCCGAGCGGCTCGGCGCCGACATCGAAAAGGTGCGCCTCGGGATCGGCGCCGACCCGCGCATCGGCTACGCCTACCTTTATCCCGGCTGCGGCTTTGGCGGCTCCTGCTTTCCCAAGGACCTCAGGGCCCTGCGCCACAGGGCGGCGGAAGTGGGGGTGGAGGCGCGCTTGCTGGCCGCCGTGGAGGCGGTCAACGAGGCGCAGAAGCGGGTGCTGTTCCACAAGATCGAGCGCCATTTCGGCGGGCGGTTGGCGGGCAAGACCCTGGCGATCTGGGGTCTCTCCTTCAAGCCCGACACCGACGACATGCGCGAAGCGCCGGCGCGCACCCTGATGGAGGCGCTGTGGGCGGCGGGGGCGCGGGTGCGCGCCTACGATCCGGCGGCCATGGAGGAGGCGCGCCGCCTCTACGGCCGCCGCTCCGATCTGGAGCTGGCCGACGACCCCTATCGGGCCGCCGAGGGCGCCGACGCCCTGGCGCTGGTCACCGAGTGGCGCACCTTCCGCAGCCCCGACTTCGCGCGTCTGAAAACCCTGCTGCGCGCGCCCGTCCTCTTCGACGGCCGCAACGTGTACGACCCGGCGGTGGTGCGCCGGCACGGCTTCATCTACCACGGAGTCGGACGGCCATGACGGACGATCTCGAGCGCCTGCGCCTGGCGGTGATCGGCTTGGGGTACGTGGGCTTGCCGGTGGCGGTGGCCTTCGCCCGCTCGCGGTCGGTGATCGGCTTCGACGTCGACGGGCGGCGCATCGCCGAGCTCCGCGCCGGCCGCGACCGCACCGGCGAGGTGGACGCGGCGGCCCTGGCCGCCGCCCGGGGCCTGGAGCTGACCGCGGATCCGGCGCGGCTCGCTGCGGCCAACTGCTACATCGTCACCGTGCCCACGCCCATCGACCGCCACCGGCGCCCCGATCTCGGCCCCCTGCTGCGGGCGAGCGAACTGGTGGGGCGCGCGCTCGCCCCGGGCGACCTGGTGATCTACGAATCCACCGTCTACCCGGGTTGCACCGAGGAGGAGTGCGCCCCGGTCCTGGAGCGGGCGTCGGGGCTTGCCTACTGCAACTGCCCAGAAGGAGGCCCGGGGCGCAGCTGCCCGCGCCATCCCCGCCCCTTCTTTCTGGGCTACAGCCCCGAGCGCCTCAACCCGGGCGACCCAAATCGCGGCTTTTGCGACATCGTCAAAGTCACCGCGGGCTCCACCCCGGCGGTGGCGGAGGTGGTGGACCGGCTCTACGGCAGCGTGGTGCGGGCGGGCACCCATCGCGCGAGCAGCATCCGGGTGGCGGAGGCGGCCAAGGTGATCGAAAACACCCAGCGCGACCTCAACATCGCCCTGGTCAACGAGCTCGCCATGATCTTCAACCGCCTGGGCATCGACACCGGCGAGGTGCTCGAGGCGGCCGCCACCAAGTGGAATTTCCTCCCCTTCCGACCGGGGCTGGTGGGCGGCCACTGCATCGGCGTCGACCCCTACTATCTGACCCACAAGGCCCAAGAGGTCGGCCACCACCCCGAGGTGATCCTCGCCGGGCGGCGCATCAACGATGCCATGGGCCGCTACTGCGCCGGCCAGCTGCTCAAGGCCATGGGCCGGCGTGGGATCGGCACGGCCGGGGCGCGGGTGCTGGTCCTGGGGCTCGCCTTCAAGGAAAACTGCAGGGATCTGCGCAACAGCCGGGTGGTGGACCTGATCGCCGAGCTCGCCGACCACGGCGTGGCGGTGGAGGTCCACGACCCCCTGGTGGATCCCGACGAGGCGCGCGCCCTCTACGGGATCGAGCTCGTTGCCGAACCGCCGCCCGGCCGCTATACGACGCCATCGTCCTGGCGGTGGCCCACCGCCGGTTCTGCGAACTGGGCGCGGCGGTGCGCGCCTGGGGGCGCCCGCGCCACGTGCTCTACGACCTCAAGCACGTCCTGCCCCGCGAAGTGGTGGACTTGCGGCTATGAGACGTGGCTGGCGATAGCGGCGCAAACCTCAGCGGCGGGCGGCGCGGAGGGGCGGGGGATGACTCGCACCACCCTGGTGACCGGGGCCGCCGGCTTCATCGGCTTTCACGTGGCGCGGCGGCTCCTCGAGCGGGGGGATCCGGTGGTCGGCTTCGACAACCTCAACCCCTACTACGACCCGGCTCTCAAGGAGGCGCGCCTTTCCATCCTGCACCGGGTGGCGGCCGCCACCGGCACCCCCTTTGTCTTCGTGCGCGCCGACCTGGCGTGCCGGGAGGCGGTGGAGCGCTGTTTCGCCGACCATCGCTTCGCCCGCGTCATCCACCTCGCAGCCCAGGCGGGGGTGCGCCACTCCCTCGAGGCCCCCGAGGATTACCTGCACAGCAACCTCGCGGGCTTTCTCAACGTCCTCGAGGCCTGCCGCCGCGCCCACACGCCCCACCTCACCTACGCCAGCACCTCGAGCGTCTACGGCGCCAACGCCCAGATGCCCTTTTCCGAGCACCACCCGGCGGACCACCCCTTGCAGTTCTATGCCGCCACCAAGCGGGCCAACGAGCTCATGGCCCATGCCTACAGCCACCTCTACGGCCTGCCCACCACGGGCCTGCGCTTTTTCACCGTCTACGGCCCCTGGGGCAGGCCCGACATGGCGCTCTTTTCCTTCACCCGGGACATCCTCGCCGGCCGTCCCATCCGGCTCTACAACCGCGGCCGCCACAGCCGCGACTTCACCTACGTGGATGACATCGTCGAGGGGGTGATCCGCGCCAGCGACCGCGTCGCCCAACCGGATCCCCAATGGGACGGTGCCTCCCCCGATCCCGCGACCAGCCGCGCCCCCTTTCGGATCTACAACATCGGCTACGGGCGGCCGGTGCCCCTCACCGAGTTCGTGGCCGCCCTGGAGCGGGTGCTGGGCCGCAAGGCGGAGGTGGAACTCCTGCCTCTCCAGCCGGGGGACGTGCCCGACACCTGGGCCGACACCCGCGAGCTCGAGCGGGCCACCGGCTGGCGCCCGACCGTTCCCGTGGAGGAGGGGGTGGCGCGCTTCGTCGCCTGGTACCGGGACTACTATGGCGTCTGAAGGAGCTCGGCCGCCGGAGCCGGCGGGGGAAGGCCGACCCCTGCGGGTCGTAGCGCTCGCCCGCTACGGCCGCAGGGGGGCATCGAGCCGCCTGCGCTTTTACCAGTACGGGCCGCTGCTGGCCGCCGCGGGGATCCGACTCGAGGTCCTGCCCCTTCTATCGGACACCTATCTCGAGCGGCGCTACGCGGGGCGCGGCCGCCTGGGCCCGGCGCTCGCCGGCGCGGCGCGGCGGCTTGGCGCCCTCGCGGGGCGGGCGCGGCGGGCCGACCTCCTGTGGATCGAGCAGGAGGTCTTGCCCTGGGTGCCCGCGGCCTGGGAGCTCGCCTGTCTTCCCCGGGGGATCCCCTGGGTGGTGGACTGTGACGACGCCATCTTCCACCGCTACGACGCCCATCCCCACCCCCTGGTCCGCCGCCTCCTCGGCCACAAGATCGACCGGTTGATGGCCCGTGCCGCCCTGGTCACCGCCGGCAACGCCTACCTGGCGGCGCGGGCGAGGCGGGCGGGGGCGCCGCGGGTGGCGGTGGTGCCCACGGTGGTCGACCTCGCCCGCTACCCGCCGCCGGCGGGCGAACAGCGTCGCGCGGGGCCGGCGGTGATCGGCTGGGTGGGCTCCCCCGCCACGGAACACTACCTGCTCGCCATCGGCGACAGCCTCCGCCGGGTCTGCCGGCGGACGGGCGCGCGGCTCCACCTGGTGGGGGCCTCGCCCGCCCTGGCGGCCGCCTTCCCGGACGTGGCGGTGGCGGTGATCCCCTGGCGGGAGGAGGACGAGGTGGCGCAGATTGGCCGCTTCGACGTGGGCATCATGCCCCTTGCCGACACCCCCTGGGAGCGCGGCAAGTGCGGCTACAAACTCATCCAGTACATGGCCTGCGGATTGCCGGTGGTGGCCTCGCCGGTGGGCGTGAACCCGGCGCTGGTGGGCGGCGACGCGGGCTTTCTGGCCGCCGGCGCCGAAGAGTGGGAGCGCCATCTGGAGGCGCTCGTCGCCGACCCGGAGCTCCGTCGCCGAATGGGGGCCGCCGGGCGCGCCCGGGTTGAGCGGGAGTACGCCCTCAGCCGCCAGGCGCCGCGACTGGCCGCGCTGCTGCGCCGGTGCCGGCGAGGACGCGGCGCGACGCTCGCGGGGGGAGGCCTGAGTTGGGCGGCGCGGCCATGGCTCCCGCCTCGACGGCGCCCCTGTCGAAAGTGCCGCTCAAGGGGGAGGACCCGGGCCCCGGGGGCACAGGGCCGCGCGGTCCGCGCGCGGCGAGAGCGGCACCGCTCGCCGCGGCGGTCTTTTGCTCGGCCTTGGCAATCTATCTGGCCACCCTCTGTCCCACCTTCAGCTGGGGCGATAGTGCCGATCTCGCCCTGCGCCTGGTGGCCGACGACGGCGTCTTTCGCGGCTCCCCCCGGGACTACGCCCTCTGGCGGGCGCTCGGCCAGTGGGTGCGGTGGGTTCCGGAGGCGGACGTGGGTCTGCTCGCCAACCTCTACACAGCCCTTTGGGCGGCGGTGGCGGTCGCCGTCCTCGCCGCCTTCACCCTCGCCGCCACCGGCTCGGCCTTCGCCGCCTGGATGGCCGCCCTGACGCTGGCGGTCTCCCACACGTTTTGGCTGCTCTCGGTGACCGCGGAGGTCTACAGCTTTCAGATCGCCCTCCTTCTGCTCCTGGTGTTCTCACTGACGCGCTGGCGGCAGGGAGGCTCGGCGCGATGGTTGTGGTTGGGAGGGCTGTTTTGGGGCCTTTCCATTTCCCATCGGGCACTGGTGGGCGCCGGTCTGGCGTGGGTGGTCCTGCCCTTTCTCTGGGAAGGAAGAAAACGCATCAGGGGCCGTGATCTGGGTGTTGTCGCACTGGCCTGTCTCGCCGGCGCATCGCTTTGGGTGTGGAGCGGTGCCCAGGAGATCGCGGCCGGCCAGCCGTTCCTCGCGGCCCTGGGGTTGGAACCGCCCGGCAATCCGCTGCGTGCCGCCGGAGACGACAGCGGCCTCCTCCTCTTCGCCGCCCACCTGGGCTACAACTTCCCGGGCCTGGCGCTGCCCCTCGGCGTGTGGGGCCTCTGGGCGGTCCTCCGCCAGCGGCTCGCGTGGGCGATCGGCTGGGCCTCCTGGGGTGGGCTGGTGCTGCTCGCCGGATCCACGAGCTCCATTCCCGACCGCCACAACGTCTACGTCCTCGCCTATCCCTGTCTTTGCCTACTTCGTCGGCGTGGGCGCTCTGCGCTGCCGGCGGCGGTGGCGGTTCGGGGCGGTCGGCGCCGGGGTGCTCGCCGCCAGCTTGACCCTCACGCCGCCGCTCACCTACGGGCTCGTGACGGCGGCGGCAGAGCGGCTGGGGCTCGACCTGACGGGTGCGCGTCCCCTCCCGTACCGGGACAACAACCGCTATTTTTTCTTTCCCCCCAAGAACGGCGACCGGGGCGCCCGCCGCTTGGCCACTGAACTGCTCGCCGCCATGCCGCCCGGCGCGGTGCTGATCGCCGACTACACCCTGTGGCGACCCCTCTTGTTCCTGCAGCGGGTGGAGCGGGTGCGCCCGGACGTGGAGGTGGTGTTCGCGGAGCGGCTCTGGGGGGAGGGCGTGGATCGCTGGATCGCCCGGCAAGGCCCAGCGCGGCGGGTCTTCTTGGCCACCGATCGGCCGCCGGCATACTACCAGCTCGAGCGCGTTCGGGCCCGCTTTGGCCTCCGCCGGTGGGGGTGGGCGGTGGAACTGGTCGGTTGCTGAGGTCGGTGGACTAGGGTGCTCGCCTACTGGTTGCTGTACGGGATCCCGGCGCTGGCAGCGCTGGCCGAGCGCGTGAGGGTGCGTCGGAGCTTCGCCTGGGCGTTTTATGTGGGGTTTTTGGTGCTGGCCGTCGGGCTGCGCGATCGGGTGGGCGGGGACTGGCCCCAATACCTAGAGATCTTCCGCGCCACCCGCTATTTGTCCCTGGCCGAGGCGGCGATGCGGGGGGATCCCGGCTACCAGGCGGTCAATTGGCTCTGCCAGCAGCTGGGGCTCGGCATCTGGGGGGTCAACCTGCTCTGCGCGCTCCTCTTCGCGTGGGGGCTTGCCGCCTTCTGCCGCGCCCAGCCGCGGCCTTGGCTTGCCCTGGCGGTGGCGGTGCCCTACCTGGTGATCGTGGTGGCCATGGGCTATACCCGCCAGGCGGTGGCCCTGGGGTTGGCCATGCGCGGCCTCGTCCACCTGGGGGAACAACGCCATCTCCGCTTTGCCCTCTGGGTGTTGCTCGGGGCGCTCTTCCACAAGACGGCGGTGATCCTCCTGCCGGTGGCGGCGCTCGCCGCCACCCGCCGGCGCCTGTGGACGGCGGTGTGGGTGGCCCTGGTGACGGTGCTGGCCTACCAGCTGCTCCTGGAGGAGGCGGTGGACACCCTCTACACCAACTACCTGGAGCGCCGCTACCAGTCCCAGGGGGCCTTCATCCGCCTGGCGATGAACACCGTGGCGGCGGTGCTGTTTTTGCTCTGGCGCCGCCGCTTCGCCTGCGGCCGCGAGGGGGTTGCCCTGTGGACCTGGTTCGCCTGGCTGTCCTTGGCGCTTCTCGCGATCCTCCTCCTCAGCCCTTCCACCACGGCGGTGGACCGGGTGGGGCTCTATTTCCTGCCCCTCCAGCTGGTGGTGTTCGCCCGCCTGCCCGATGCTCTCGGCGGCGCTCGACCCGCCGCCCTGGTGGGGGCGGTGGTGGCCTACTATGGGGCGGTGCTTTTTGTCTGGCTTCACTTCGCCTACCATGCCCACGCCTGGCTGCCCTACCGCAACTTCCTCTTTTCGTGAGCGCCGCAGCGTGAACCGCTCCTTGAGGCTTCTGGT
Source organism: Porticoccaceae bacterium (assembly GCA_026005035.1). Classification (GTDB taxonomy): domain Bacteria; phylum Pseudomonadota; class Gammaproteobacteria; order Pseudomonadales; family Porticoccaceae; genus BPKH01. The sequence continues at coordinate 79,561 of BPKH01000002.1, forward strand.
GGCGTCGGCGATCCTCGTCGCTTTCCTCGGCGCCTCGCTGTGCCGCTCCTTGGGCCTTTGGATCCACGATCTCTACTGGCTCCAGGAAGACCTGGGGGGCGAGCAGGGTACCCACTTCGCCATGGGTCTGTCGTTCACCCTGGCCGCCTGGTTCCTCTCCGCGCCCCTTGCGCCCTGGCCGCGGCTCGTCGCGGCGCTGGTCGCCGCCGCGCTGCTCCTCGGCTTCGACGAGCTCGCCCAGGCCTGGTTTCCCACCCGCGAGTTCGCCCTCGAAGACTACCTCTGGGGGCTCTTTGGCGCGGTGGTGGCGGCGGTGGTGGGCGCTGTGGGCACGGCCGCCCGGGCGGGGGCGTCAGGTGGAGGCGGGCGCAGGGGCGCTCCGGCTGCGCCCAACCTCCGGGGAGGCCGCAAGTGACCGCGCCCCTGGTCGCGCTTTCGGCCAATACCTCCTGGTATCTCTACAACTTTCGCGCCTCCACCATCCGCCGGCTGCGCGCCGAGGGCTACCGGGTGGCCTGCCTGTCGCCCCGCGATGACTACAGTGCGCGCCTCGCCGCGCTGGGGGCGGCCTGGTGGGACCTGCCCATGGACAACCAGGGCCACAATCCCGTCCGGGACGCCCTGCTCTTCTGGCGCCTGTTGGGCCACTACCGGCGGTTGCGACCAGTGGCCGCGCTCCACTTCACGGTCAAGAACAACGTCTACGGCACCTGGGCGGCCCGCCTCGCCGGGGTGCCCGCCATCAACAACGTCTCGGGTCTGGGCACCGCCTTCCTGCGCGGTGGTTGGCTCACCGCAGTGGTCCGCTGGCTCTACCGGGCGAGCCAGCCGCTCGCCTGCCGCGTCTTCTGCCAAAACGAGGACGACCGCGCCCTGCTGTTGGCCGAGCGGCTGGTTCCCGCCGAGCGGTTGGTCCTGGTGCCCGGTTCGGGCGTCGACCTGGAGCGCTTTCATCCCCGGCTGCGCCGCCCCCACGGCGGCCCCTTGCGCTTCCTCTACGCCGGCAGGATGCTCGCGGACAAGGGACTTTACGAGCTGGTGGAAGCGGTTGCGGGGCTCAATGCGGAGGGGCCGGAGCTGCGCTGCGAGCTGTGGCTTGCCGGCTTCGCCGAGCCCAAGAACCGCAGCGCCGTTCCCCGCGACACCCTCGCCGCTTGGGCGACGCGGCCCGGCATCCGCTGGCTGGGGCCGGTGGATGCCGTCGAGGAGGTGCTCGCCGAAGTGGACTGCGCGGTCCTGCCCTCCTACCGGGAAGGGCTACCGCGCGCGCTCCTCGAGGCGGCGGCCATGGGCTTGCCCCTGGTGGCCACCGACGTGCCCGGCTGCCGCGCGGTGGTGGAAGACGGGGTCAACGGTTTCCTCTGCCCGGCCCGCGACGCCTCGGCCCTGCGCCGCGCCCTGGAGCGAATGTTGGCGCTGTCCGAAGAGGAGCGACGGGCCATGGGCGCGCGGGGCCGCAAGCGGGTGGAGGCGCAGTTCGACGAACGGCTGGTGGTGGAGGCGACCCTGGAGGCGGTGGCCCGCTGCCGGCGGCGCTGAGGTTGGGCGAAAGGGGTTATTTGCCCAGGACGCGGCCGAGCCGGCGCAGGTAGCTCCAGGGCAAGAGCCAGCCGTGGCGGATGCCGTAGCGCGCGCGCATGTAGGCGGCGGGGGGGAAGGCCAGTTCGCGCAGGTAGGCGAGCCGCGCGGAAAGCTCGGGCAGGCTCTTGAGGTCGGCCAGGTAGTGGCCCCAGGAGCGGTCGAGACCCGGCGGGCGCCATTCGCGGCGCCCCGCCTCGGCGAGGTGCGGTAGTGCCCGCTCGGCGGCGCTGCTCGGGAAGAACTCCAGCATCCGCGCGAGAGCCTCGGCGCAAAAGCCGGCCACCCCCTTGTGGGCGGCCAGGGTGAGAAAGGTCCGCCACTCCCCCTCATCCATCGCCTCCGCCAAGCGCCACAGGTCGTACCGCCAGATCAGCCGGTCGGCGGTGCCCGCGCGCAGGTTCGCCAGGCGGTGGAGGCAGCCGTGGAGGAGCGCCAGGGGGGGTGTGGGCACCCGCACCGCCACCCCCTCGTAGGCGAGCGGCTGGCTGTGGTGGATGAGCTCGCCGAAGGGGAAGCGGCAACCGAGCCACAGGTTGTTGCACAGGCTGGCGTGGAGGTCCACCCAGTGGATCAGCCCTCCGCCCAGGTCGCGGCTGCATTCCCATTGCAGGGGTCCGAACCTCCCCTCGGGGGCCGGTGTGGCGGCATAGCCGAGGCGGAGCAGTGCGGCCACGGCCGCCTGCGCCGCCGATCGGTCGGGAAAGAGGAGGTCGGTGTCCAGGCGGGGCCGCAGGTGGGGGGCGGGATAGAGGGTGTGGGCGAGGGCTTCTCCCTTGAGGAGGAGGAAATCCAGACCGCTGCGCCGCAGCCGCGCGAACAGGCGGGCGTTTTCGCGGCGGCGGGCGAGGTCGCGGGCGGCCAGCGCGAGGGCGGCGCCCTGCAGGCCCTCCACCAGGGCGGCGGGCAAGGTTTCGAGGACACCGGCGGCGGCCAGCCGATGGCGCAGGAGTGCGCTCACCCCCTCGGCGTCGGCGGCGGCGAGAAAGGCGTCCAGGCGCTCCCCGCCGAGGGCGAAGAGCTCGCTCGGAAGCTCACCGCGCAGGATCGCGGCTTGCAGGCTCAGGGGATCCACCACCGAAGTGCCCCCGCGTTGGCGCCAGGGCGCAGCCTAGCGCCCTGCCCCGCCGCCTGACAACGTGGGTGCCGCTAAAGCTTCCCTTGCACGCCGCCGGCGGCAGGGGTTAGGGTGGACCGTCCCCGGCAGCGGAGGGTCGCGCGGTGTTGCCCCCTGTGGTGGACAAGATCCTCATCGCTTTGACCTCCCCCCTCGGGATCGCGCTGCTTTGCGACGCCGCGGCCCTGGCCTCGCTCCTCGCCGCGCGCCGCCGCCAGGCGGCGCTTCTCCTCGCCTTGGCGACCGGTTGGCTCGCCTTTTGGTCCCTGCCGCCGGTGGGCACGGCGGCCATCGGCCGGCTGGAGGCGACTTATCCGCCGCGCGCTCCCTGGGAGCTGCCTCGCGCCCAGGCCATCGTGGTGCTGGGGGGCGGCGTGTCGGGCACCGGTCTTGCCGCCCAGCCGGTGGATCTGGGCGATGCCGCCGACCGGGTCTGGTACGCCGCGCGGCTCTACCGCGCCGGCCGGGCGCCGCTCGTGGTGTTGTCGGGGGGCGCGGCACCGGGAAGGCTGCCGGAGGCGGTGGCCATGGCCGCCTTGATCCGCGATCTGGGGGTGCCCGACCAGGCCCTCCTGCTGGAAGAGGAGAGCCGCAACACCCGCGGCAACGCCCGCAACACCGCCCGTCTCCTCGCCCCCCTGGGCATCCGGCGGGTGCTCCTGGTCACCTCCGCCTGGCACATGGAGCGCGCCCTGGCCCATTTCCGCGCCGCCGGGCTCGATCCCATCCCGGCCCCCACCGATCACCAGGCCGACCTGGCGCGCTTCCCCTATCCCTGGCTACCCGACGTGCGCGCCTTGGAACTGAGCTCGCGGGCGTTCAAGGAGCTCCTGGGACGCCTCGCGCCCTGAGCGGATGGGGCTCAGTGCCGGCGCAGGCGGAGCAGGCGGGGCACGCAGCGGCAATAGCCCGCGAACAGGCCGAGGAAGAGGGCGAACTGGACCGCCTCGGGCGCGCCCGCCGCCGCCAGGGCCACGCCCAGCGCGTTGAGTGCGGCGGAGGCCGCCACGATCGCGGCGAGCACTACCCGGGGGGCAAAGCCGGCGCGGAGCAGAACGTGGTGCAGATGGGTGCGTTCCGGCGCAAAGGGGGAGACGCCCTTGCGCAGCCGGCGCAGGGTCACCGCCACCATGTCCATGAGGGGCAGACCCACCAGGTAAAGGGTGGTGGCGGGGGCGAGGAGGGGGGTGCGGTGGGCGGGATCCTGGGTGGCGGCGATCAGCCACCAGACGAGGGCGAACCCGAGCAGCTTGCTGCCGCCGTCGCCCAGGAACACCCGGGGCAGGGCGGAGACGAGGCGCAGGTTGGCGGTCAGGAAGGCGGCAAGGGCCCCGGCCAGGGCGGGTCCCAACAGAGTCAGGGAGGGCGGATGGTCGGCGAGGGCGAGGAGCACCAGCAGGGCCGCCAAGACGACGCTCCCGGCGAGCCCGTCCAGGCCGTCGATCATGTTGATGGCGTTGAGGATCCCGAACACCGCCACCAGGGTGAAGGGGTAGGCGAGCCAGATCGGCAGCGCGATGGGGGCAAAGCCGACGAGCGATCCGAGGTCGGAAACGTAGACACCCGCGCCAAACACCATCCAGGTGGCGGTTGCGAACTCCACCGCGGCGCGGGTCCCCACCGGCAGGTGAAAGCGGTCGTCCAGGGCGCCCACCGCCACCAGGCAGCCGCCGGTGGCCAGGAAAGCCGCCACGTCGCCCTCCCAGCCGCCCAGGGCCGCCGTGGCGACCAGTGCGAGAAAGATCGCCGGCCCGCCCACGGTGGGGACCGGTTCTTCATGCAACTTGCGGCGGCCATCGGGCCGATCGACCAGGCCGAGGCGGGGTGCCAGGCGGGCCAGGAGGATAAGGGTCACCCCGGTGAGGAGGAAACCGGCGGCCGCGGCGGTCAATCCGTCGTTCAACGTCAGCTTGCGATCACCGCCCAGAGAAGAGAGCGCCTAGGATAGCGCTCCGCCCCTCGGATGGAGAAGGTTGTGGCCGCGCCCCGTCGACCCCGTGGCCCGCAAGCGCGTAGCCCGGATGGAGGGAAGCGGAATCCGGGATTTCCCCGCGCCCGATCTCGCTCCCTGCCCGGGTTTGGGTTCCCGGATTACGGCGCTTGCGCGCCTTCATCCGGGCTACGCTCCTTCCTCTTGGAGAGGCGACGGCAGCCCTTGTGGGGCCCGCCGCTGCTCCCGATAATCGCCCCTTAAGGCAAGGAGAAGCGCCCATGGCGGAGCGCAAGGGAATCATCCTCGCGGGCGGTGCCGGCACCCGGTTGCACCCCATCACCCAGGTGGTGTCCAAACAGCTGCTGCCCGTCTACGACAAGCCGATGATCTATTACCCCCTGTCCACCCTGATGTCGGCGGGCATTCGGGAGATCCTGGTGATCTCCACGCCCGAGGATCTGCCCCGCTTCGCCCAGCTGCTGGGCGACGGCAGCCAGTGGGGCATCCGCCTCGCCTACGAGGTGCAGCCCGCCCCCGAGGGGATCGCCCAGGCCTTTCTGATCGGCGAGCACTTTCTGGACGGCCACCCCTGCGCCCTGATCCTGGGGGACAACCTCTTCTATGGCGACGATTTCACCGCGCGCCTCGTGCACGCCTGCCAGCGCCGGCGGGGCGCGACGGTGTTCGCCTACCCGGTGCGCGACCCGGAGCGCTACGGGGTGGTGGAGTTCGACGAGGCGGGGCGGGCGGTGAGCATCGAGGAAAAGCCGCGCGAGCCCAAGTCGCGCTACGCGGTCACCGGCCTGTACCTCTACGACGAGCGGGTGGTGGAGGTGGCGCGCAACATCCGCCCCAGCGCCCGGGGAGAACTCGAGATCACCGACGTCAATCTGGAATACCTGCGCCGCGGCGAACTCGCCGTGGAGCGGATGGGCCGGGGCACCGCCTGGCTCGACACCGGCACCCCCGATTCGCTGCTCGAGGCGGCCACCTTCATCGAGACCATCGAGCGCCGCCAGGGCCTCAAGATCTGCTGCCCGGAAGAGGTGGCCTTCCGCCAGGGGTTCATCGACGCCGAGCAGGTGCTGCGCCTGGCCGAGCCGTTGGCCAAGAACGGCTACGGGCGCTACCTGCAGGAAATCGTCCGCGAGCGGATCTTCTGAGGTCGTCCCATGGAAGTCGTGGCCACCGCCCTCCCCGAGGTGCTCCTCCTCAAGCCGCGCGCCTTCGGCGACGAGCGGGGGTGGTTCCAGGAGACCTACCAGGCGGAGCGCTATCGGGCGCTCGGCATCGCCGCCACCTTCGTCCAGGACAACCTGTCGTTCTCCCGCCGCGGGGTGCTGCGGGGTCTGCACCTCCAGGACCCCCATCCCCAGGGGAAACTGGTCTACGTCCTGGTGGGGGAGGTGTTCGACGTGGCGGTGGACCTGCGCCCCCACTCGCCCACCTTCGGCCGCTGGGTGGCGGAGTGCCTCTCCGCCGCCAACCGCCACCAGCTCTGGATCCCGCCCGGCTTCGCCCACGGCTTCTGCGTGCTGAGTGAAACCGCGCTGTTCGCCTACAAGTGCACCGACTACTACCACCCGGAGGCGGAGCGCTGCCTGCGCTGGGACGATCCGGAACTAGCCATCCCCTGGCCGGTGGCCGAGCCGGTGGTGTCTGCCAAGGACCGCGCCGGCCTGCCCCTGGCCGCCTTTCGCGCCTCCCCGGGCTAGCTCCCGAAGGAGGGGCCCCAGGCGGGGCGGTGCTAACCCTCCCCGGTGCGCAGATAGCGGTCCAGGTCGGCGATGGGTTGGAGTCGCCCGCCGGCGAGGCGCAGGACCCGGTGCGCGATGGCGAGGCTCGCGGGCCGGTGGGTGACGAGCAGAACGGTGCGGGTGGCGAACAGCGCCCGGCAGTCGCGCAGGAAGGCCGCCTCTGCAGAGGGATCGAACATCGAGGTGGCCTCGTCGAGGACCAAAATCGGCGGGTCCTTGAGGAGGGCGCGCGCCAGAGCCAGGCGCTGGCGCTGGCCGCCGGAAAGTTTGAGTCCCTGGTCGCCGATCACCGTGTCGTAGCCCTGGGGCAGTTGCTCGATGAACTCGTGGGCGCGGGCCGCGCGGGCCGCCGCCTCCAGCTCGGCGCGGCTCGCCAGGGGTTTGCCCCAGGCGATGTTTTCCGCCACCGTGGCGTTGAGGAGCAGGGTGTGTTGGGCGACGAGCCCGATCTGGCCGCGCAGGCTGGCCAGACTCACCTGGGAGATGTCCTGACCGTCGATGGCGATCGTCCCCTCTTGGGGCTCGATGAGGCGCATCAAGAGGTGCACCAGGGTGCTCTTGCCGGCGCCGTTCTCGCCCACGATGGCCACCGTCTCCCGCGGCGCCACCTCGAGGTTCAGGCGCTCGAGGACCGGCTTGGCAGCGCCCGGCCAGGCGAAGGTGACGTCGGCGAAGCGGATGGCGCCGGCGCGCACCACCAGGGGGCGGTGGGGGTGGTCGTCCGGCTCGCGGGGGGCGTCCAGAAAGGCGAAGATCCGCTCCGAGGCGCCCAGGGTGCGCTGCAGCTGGCCGTAGACGCCGGCCAGCTGGGACAGGGGTTGGTGGAGCAGGCCGGCGAAGAACAACAGGCTCACCAGCTCGGGGGTGGTCAGGACGCCCGCCTGGACGCGGTGGTAGCCCACCGCCACCAGGGCCACCAGCCCGAGCCCGGCGAGCAGGCCGGTGGCCGCCGGCAGGGCGGTGTAGAGGGCGAGCTGCCGCTTGGAGAGCAGCAAGAGCTCGCGATTGTGGTGGGCGAAGCGAGCCATCTCCTCGGCCTCGCGGGTGTAGGCCTTGATGGCCGGCAACAGCCCGAGCCCTTCTTCCGCGTGGGCCACCAGGCGGCCGTAGCCGTCCACCCAGGCCCGCGCCAGGGGCCGCAGGCGGCGGCCCAGCCAGCGCACGGCCACCAGGTAGGGGGGGAGGGTGGCGAGCACCAGGAGGGCCAGCAAGGGGTCGAGGGCCACCATCCAGCCGGCTGCCCCGGCGGTGGTGAGCAGCCCCGGCAACAGCCCCACCAGTTCCGCGGTGACGAAATGGCTCACCGCCGCGGCGTCGTTGGTGAGGATGCTGAGCACGTCACCCCGCCGGCGCTCGTCGAACCAGACCAAAGGCAGCAGCTGCAGGTGCTCGTAGAGCCGCGCCCGCAGGCGGGCCAACACCTCTTCCGCCACCGCCCCCAGGGCGTAGCCGGTGACCGCCTGAAGCGTTGCGCGCAGGGCGATCAGTCCCACCCAGGCCGCCACGAGCAGCTGGAAGGAGGCGAATGCGCTCGTCCCGTCGGCGGTGAGAAAGGCGGTCACTTGGCCCGCAAACCAGGGGTTGAGGAGGGTCGCCGCCGAACCCGCGAGCAGCAGGACGAGCGATGCCAGAAGCCTGCCGCGGGGCGGGGCGGTGAGGGCCAGCAAGCGGACCACCGGGCGCAGGCGCTCGCGGGGTGAGGCGGCGCTCACGGCTCAAGATCCGCCGCCACTTTCCGGTGGCCGAGGACCGCCGCCAACACCGCCGGCAAGGCCTCGTAGCGGCGGGGGTAAGCGAGGCGGAAGGCGGGTGTGGAGCGCACCAGCCCGCCGAGGGCGGCGAAGTGGTGGCGCAGGAGGCGCTCCTCTTCCACGTCCAGGAGGAAGCTGTGGCGCACCAGCTCGATCAGGGCGTCGCGCGGCGAGACCGGCGCGATCCCCACCGCGGCGCTTTCCTCCAGGAAATAGAGCGCTCCGATGGGCAGCGGCCGCCCGCAGTGGGGCACCTCCGGGCCCGCCAAAAGGCGGAACTTGGGGCGCCGTCCGGTGGTCTCGCAGCGGCTGCGGGCGGGCGCCAGGCGGGCCAGGGAATCGGGCCAGAGGCGGATCGCCGGATGGCTCGGCAGGGCGAGCCAGCCTTCGCGGCGGCGGTCGAGGGCCAGTCCATCGTCGGCCAAGAAGGAAAATCCCCGGGCGGCGAAGGCCGCGGCGAGGGTGGACTTGCCGCGTCCCGATGTGCCGAGGAACGCCAGGGCGATGTCCTCTACCGCCACCGCCGCGGCGTGGAGCACCAGCTCCAGGCGGCGACTGCGGGCTAGGGGCTCGACGTTGTTGCGCAATAGGTGGGCGACTTCCGCGTCCGGCACCCCGGGCGCCGGGCGGGCGGCGATCTGCCGGCCGTCGGCGGAGATGGAAAATTGGGCCACGCCGGGGAAGTCCACCCGGTAGCCGGCGGGGCCGCGGTAAAATTCCGCCCACGGCGTGCCATCGGGCAGGGTCCAGACGTGAAAGGGTTGGCGAGAGTCCATGGACGGCGGATCGGCCGGCGGGGGTGGTCCTGGCCCATTATACGGCCCCGCCGGCGCCCTCTTCGCGCCGCCTGCTCCGTCCTGCCGCCGTGAGCGCCCTGCTCGCCGTCCTGGCACCGGACGCGGAACCGCTGCGCCGGGCCTGGGCGGAGTCCGCGGCCGCTGCCTTCGTCGGGGGTAGGGGGGCGTTTCGTTGGTGGCACGGGGCGGGGGTCAGTCTCGCCGCAAGGCGGCGCCCCACCGCCCGGGGGGAGCCTTTGGCGGTGGACCGCGAAACGGGCGCGGCGGTGGTCGCCGACGCGCGGCTCGACGAGCGATCGGCGCTCGCCGGCCGCCTGGGCCTGCCGGCGACGGCGGGGGAGGCCGAGCTGATCCTCGCCGCCTGGCGCCGCTGGGGGCTCGAGTGCCCCGCCCACCTGGCGGGCGATTTCGCTTTCATCGTCTGGGATCCGGTGCGGCGCATCCTCTATTGCGTGCGCGACCGCCTGGGCGCGCGCTCCCTGGCGGTGGCCCGGGGTCCGCGCGGCCGCTTCGCCTGTGCCTCCGAGATCCGCGCCCTGCTCGCCCTTCCCTGGGTCGACTCCAGGCTGGACCCGGAGGTGATGGCCACCCTGTTCGTCCCCGAATACCCCTTTGGGGATTGGCGGCGCACCTGGTTTCGCGGCGTGGAGGCCGTGGAGGCGGGCACCTCGCTGGCGGTGGGCCCGGAAAAGCCGCCGGTGCGACGGCGCTGGTGGGCGCTCGCCGCCGAGCCGCCGCCCGTCGCCGTCCGCCTCGAGGAGACCCTGGAGGAATTCCGGGCGCGGCTCTCCACCGCCGTGGCCCGCCGGCTCCCCGAAGGGGAGCGGCCCGCCCTGCTGCTCTCGGGGGGGCTCGATTCCGCCGGCATCCTGGGCGCGATGGCGGAGCTGCGACAGGGCGGTGATCTGGGGGAGGTGGACGCCTATTCGGTGGTGGCGGACGACGCCGAGCAGTGTGTGGAGAGTCGATGCATTGCAGTGCTCGCCGAGCGCACTTGGGTGCGCCCGCGCCGGCTGGCGGTGCCTTCCTTCACCGGCCTTGTAGAGCTGGACGCCGTGCGGCGGATCGCCTGGACGCGGCCCCACCCGATCAAGGCCGACATCCTGCTGCCCGCCGCCCTCATGGCCGCCGCCGCTGCCGAAGGCCACCGGGTGCTCCTCTACGGGGCCGCCGGCGACCTGGCGCTGTGGACAGAGCTTTGGTACCTGGTGGAGCCCCTGCGCGCCGGGCGGCTCCTTTGGGCGCTGGCCGAGGCCCGCCGGGCGGCGCGCCACCACACCTACCTGTGGGGGCGTTCCGCGGCGGCCATTCTCTTCCACAACTTGGTGCGTGCCGGCCTGCCGGCGCGGCTGCGCGGGGCACTGGCCGCGCGCGCCGCCGCCCGCCGGGCGCGGCGGGCGCTGGCCATCCTCGACCCCGAGCTCGTCGCCCGTGCCTCCCTCCAAGAGCGGTGGCGGGCCTCGGTGCGCGCCCAGCCCTACCTCGGCCATCGGGCGGACTACGCTCGGGTGGTGGCGGAGATGGCATCCGGCTTGTCCGGCTTCGGCATGACGGCGGCCGAGTTCGACCTGGAAGTGCGCGACCCCTACGCCGACGTGGAGCTCGTCCAGTTCCTGGCCCGCGTCCCCCTCGCCCACAAGGTGCGCGAGGGCTTTACAAAGTATCCGTTGCGGGCGGCCTACGAGCGTGAAATAACGGCTCCCGTAGCCTGGCGCACCGGCAAGGAGCACCTGGGGTTCCACTTCCACGAGGCGGTCCTGCGCGCCGACCGGGCGCGGATTCGGGCGTTGCTCGAGGGGGAACTCTCCCGCCTGGAGGGGGTGCTCGACCTCGGCCGAGTGCGCGACCGCCTCGCCCCCTGGCTTGCGGGCGGGGGGGATTTCGAGACCCGTGCCTTCGTCTGGGACCTGGTCTCGGTGCTCGCCTGGCTGGTGGATCTCGAGGGGCGCCGCCCCTAAGAGCCTTCCGGCCGGCGGGAAGGTGCGCAGTGGGGTTGGAGCGAACGGCTGTGAAGCGAGGAAAAACGGCAGCGAAAGCGGACCTCGCCCAGGAGCGGCGCCGCGCCCCTTGGGCGGCGCCGCGCCTGAATCGCTATGGAGCGGTGGCGGAGCTCACCGCCGCCGGCAGCGCCGGGCCCCAGGAGTGGTTTTTTTGCGATTGGGATTGGCTCAATTGGCGGAGCTGCCGCGAGCGGCGCAGCGTGCGCCGCAGCGCTGCGCCCTGAACTCGTCGGGGTGGCGGTGGAGGTCTTGGCTATATTTTTAAAAAAGTGTCCGCGACGGGAGACCGTTGGCAATCGGTGAACCGCGCGCGATGACGGGCAAACTTCTCCCAACAACCCAGTGCTCTGGAGGACGCCGGTCCTGGACGGCACCCCGCCTGTGCCGCTATGGAGCGGTGGCGGCGCTCACCGCGGCGGGATCCGGCCACCGCGCCGAGGGCCAGGGGATGCACATGAACGACCCCACCCGCTGTCCCCACCGGTCCTGTGCGGCCCAATGAGGAGTGCCCGTAGCCCGGATGGAGCGAAGCAGAATCCGGGGAGCGCACCCGCCACCAGTAGCGCCTGATCTCGTCCCCGATTGGGGCGCTTTGCGCCTCCGCCCGGGCTACCCGTGGTGGGTGAGCTCCGCGGCGTCTCCCTCGGGGTCACGCTCCCCGCCCTTGCTCGCGGGCCATGGCGGGAAGGGCGCGGCCGGCGGTGACTTTGTCTTGCCACCCTGCTACAGTGCAACGGTCACCCCATCTGAGCAGCCACCATGGCCCGCAATCGTCAAGACCCGTCGACGCCGGCAAGTGCGCGCAAACCCTGGGTCGCTCCACGCCTTGCCCGCTTTGGAACGGTGGCCGCTCTGACCGAGTCGGGCAGCCGTGGGCCGAGCGAGAGCGAAGGGGGTAGCCAAAGCGGTATGACCTGCACGCCCCAGTACAAAGTGCACAGCATGTGCCCCGCCACCTGAAAGGCGCGGCGGGTCAGATGGCGCCCGGTTTTTTTCCGTAGCGGATCGCCCAGGACTGGACGGCCTCCAGGGCCGCGCGCCGGTCGGCGAATTGAGCCGGGTAGGCGCGGGCCAGCCGGTCGGCCACCTCCGCCACCGAGTGGCCGGCGGCGAACGCCGCTAGGGCGTCGCGCAGCGCCCGCCCCCGTGGGTTTAGATCTGGACGGGCGCCCTCGGCGGCGCGGGCGTAGCGCTCGCGCCCGTCCAGGCGGGCGAGGAAGGTGGAATGGCGCCGGGTGCCGGCAGGCGCTTGCGCCGTCCAGGTCCAGTCTCCCCCGGCGGGCCGGTGGAGGGCGAGGTGGAGCTCATCGCCGGGCGCGAGGGGCAGGGGAGGGTCCAGGGGCAGGAAGGCGGGGCTCCAGTGGACGGCAGGCTCCCAGGGCGAACTGCTCAAGGGAGGTGAGCCGGCGGCGCCGAGCTCGATCCAGAGCACCAGCCCATGGCACGCCCCGCCGCGGGTCGCTTGCACCCTAGCCGCCCCCTGGCAGTCGGTGAGCCGGGTGGCGCCGAGGTCCAGATCCACCAGCGCGGCGGCGGGGGCGAGGGGGTCGGTTTGGCGCAGGGCATCGCGCTCGGGCCACTGGATTTCGTGGACCGCGAAGCGCCGCCCCGCGCCGAGGTCGATTCCTTCCTGGGGTTCGAGCCAACGCTCGAAGAGCCGCACGTGGAGGTGCGGCGCCGAGACCGCCCTCGCCCAGAGCTGTGCGCGCTCCGGGAGCACTCCGCCGCCCGGCTTCAGGTAGCGGTCCCGGGCGTGGTAGAGGGAGCCCAGCAGGTCCTCGGAAAAGAGCAGGTTGCCCGTGCACACCGAGAGGATCCAGTCCACCGGCTCGGGCAGGACCACCTCTTCGATGCGCCCCTCGAGGACCTCCACCCGCTCGGCGAGGCCGTTGTCGGCGGCGATGCGGCGGGCGAGCCGCACCACCGGCTCCGGCTCCACCAGGTAGACCCTGCGGGCGCCCGCGGCGGCGGCGATGAGGCCGAGGATGCCCAACCCCGCGCCGAGGTCGAGAACCACCGAGTTGGGGGTGATGCGCCTGCGGATGGCCGCCGCGTACCAGGCGTTGCGCCGGGCGTCGAAGGCCATGGAGGCCTGGCCGGCGAGGGTGTGGTAGCTCACGGCGGCAGCGGCGGCAGGGGGTGGTGGGCGGTGGCCAGGGGATCGAGGGGGCGGCCGTCCACCTCCACCCAGGCGTGGGCGGCAAAGCGCTCGGCGTTCCACGCCACTCCCAAGCGCACCCGGGCGGGGGTGCCGTGGCGGCGCAGGGTGCGGCAGAGGGCGAGCGCCTGGGGCAGGCAGCTGCCGGGAGGTAACAGCCGCGCGGCGAGGCTGCGGGCCAACTCCGCCAGGCGGGCGGCGTCCACGGGCGGGCGGGGGGTGTCGCCGAGGCGGCACTGGGCCCAGCGGAGCAGGAGGCGAAGCGGCAGGAGTCGCACCGCCACCGCCGCCGTTGCGAGGCGCATCGCCAGGGGGGCGAGCAGGCGCCACTCGGCGGGGGAGAGCCGCCATGCGGCGGCGGGGCGATCACTCCACGGTGGCAAGACCTGCCTCCACCAACTGGGCGATGAAATCCGCCACGTCTGCTTCCAGGCGTGCTCGCTCGACCTCGTACTCGCGCTCCAACACGTCCAGTGCGCGGGCCAAGTCGGGGTCTTCGGCCAACAGTTGCCACAGCCGCACACCTGGCCCCTCCACCCCAAAATAAGAGGCGCTCGCCAGGTCGAGCACCACCCCTTCCCCCTCCAGGTCTTGGAAGAGGGCATCGGGAGAAAGCCACACGCGGCGGGGCAACATGGGGACCCTGGTCGGCGAACCATTCGGATGCGTCGGGCGAATTGTACTCCCCTTGGGGGTTTTTCGCGGCGCGGCGCGGCAATCGGGGCGGGCTGGTGGTAAACTGCCGGGAAAACTGGCCGGGAGGCTTGCCCATGAAGACTCTGCGCAAAGGGTGCGCGCTCGCTGCCGCGGCCGTGGTGGCCGTGCTGGCGGGAAGAGCGGTCGCCCAGACGGTAGACCTGGGGGCACTGTTCTCCCAGTTGCGCAGCGAGGCGCGGACCGTGGAAGGCGTGCTGCGCGGTTTCCTGGAGCGCGATCTGGAGCTCGAGCCCGTCTGCCGCTACGCGGTCTCCCACGTGGAGGGGGTCGGCCTCGCCGTCGCCTACGCGCGGGCCTGCGTTTGCCTCGCCCCCGAGCAGCCGGTGGCCCAGGAGGTGGGCGAAGCGGTGGTGGAGGCGGCACCCCAGGCGGCCCGCAATGCCGTCCAGGCGGGGGTGGTGTCGGCGCTGGCGAGCTACGCCGCCGGCCGCTGCGACGAGGTGCTCGAGGAGCGCGTCGAGGCGGCGGAAGCCTTTGCCGCGCCGGCGGGGGCCGAGGGCGGTGGCCCTCCTGCCGGCGGTGGGGCTCCGGACGTGATCCTCGACGAGGAGCCGGCAAGCCCCAGCCAGTAAGGCCAGCCGGGTCGTGGCGCTCTCGTCCACCGCGGCGAGGTGGGAAGGCGCGATCTTTACCGTGCTGTGCGCGGCGCTCGTCTGGGCACCTCTGCCCTTTGCTTCCGCCCGCCCCTGGGCGACGGCGCTGCTCTTTTTGCCGCTGGCTGCGGCCGCCGGCGCCTGGCTCGCCCTGGCGGCGGCCGGGAAAGCGGCGCTCCCCGTCCGGGTGTGGCGGCGCTCCGCGCTTCCCCTCCTGCTCCTCACCGCAGTGTGCGGCTGGGTGTTCGCCCAGACCCTGCCCCTGCCGCGACCCTTACTCGCCTGGCTTTCCCCCGAAGCGGCGCGGTGGCACCTGGTCGACCCCGCCCCGCTCTCCTTGGACGTCGCCGCCACCCGCCTCTATCTCTTGCGCGCCCTCTCCTGCCTGGCGGCATTTTTCCTGGTGGTGGCGACGGTGCGGGGCGAGGGCCGGGCGCGCGTTCTGCTGGGACTGGTGGTGGCCAGCGGGCTCTTTCAGGCCGTCTACGGCACGACGATGGTCTTGAGCGGGCTGGAGTGGGGCTTTTTCGTGGAGAAGTACGTCGGCCGCGGCAGCGCCACCGGCACCTTCGTCAACCCCAACCACCTGGCGGGATACCTGGTGCTCGCCCTGGCGGCGGGGACGGGGCTCCTCGTGGCCGAGCTCGGGGGTCCCACCGCCGCCACCTGGCGGCAGCGGCTCGCTAACCTGGTGCGCCTTGCCCTGTCCGCCAAAACCCTGTTGCGGGGGAGCCTTGCCCTGATGGTGATCGCCCTCGTCCTGAGCCGTTCGCGCATGGGCAACCTCGCCTTCTTCGCCGCCCTGGGCACGGCCGCGGCGGCGGCGCTGGTCGCCCGGCGGCGCTTCTCGCCGCGGCTCGTCCTGTTGGTGGCCAGCATCCTGGTGGTGGATCTGTGGATCGTCGGCGAGTGGTTCGGCTTCGACCGGGTGGTGGAGCGGTTGCGCCAAACCCAGCCCGCCGCCGAGGCGCGGCTTGCGGTGAGCTCCGAGACCACGCGCATCCTGCGCGACTTCGCCCTCACCGGCGCCGGCGGGGGTGCTTTCGCTGCCGTCTTCCCGCGCTACCAGGGGGCCGACCTGGCCGAGCACTTCGACCACGCCCACAACGATTACCTCGAATTCGCCGTCGACCTGGGTCTACCGGCGACGCTCGCACTGGGAGGGGTCGGCCTTCTGGCGCTGCGCCGCGCCTGGCTCCTGCTTGGCGCCGATCACAGCCGCTTCCAGCGGGGGGTGGGATTTGCGCTGGTGATGGCCTTCACCTGGGCGGCGCTCCACTCCGCAGTGGACTTCAATCTGCAGATCCCGGCCAATGCGGTCACCTTTGCGGCGTTGCTGGGGCTGGCGTTCGCCGACCTGTTGCCCCGGGAGCGGAGCGGGGGACGCATGCTGGCAAAATCCCAATCGTGATAAAGTGCGCACTCCAATCCTGAAGAGAACGCGCCGATGGGTGCTCTGCGGATGGGCAGAAAGTCCTGGGTCGCGGGGGTCGCCCTGCTGGCGTCCGCCCTGGCCTTGGCCGGCCGCTCGCTCCACGCCCAGGAGCTGGGGGAAGGGGGAAGCGGCGGGCGGGGGCTCGAGTACGGGCTCCACTCGGAACTGCGCTACGAGGACAACATCTACTACGCCGAGCGAGGGGAGGTGGATTCCTGGATTGCGGAGGCGCGTCCCTGGGTGCGGGCGACCCTTTACCACCGGGGTAACACCTACCAGGCGCTCTACCGGCTGCGGCGGGAAGAATTTCTCGACAGTGGCGACGACAGCCACACCGACCACGAGCTGCAGGCGAACCTCAACCACCGCTTCACTCCCCGCCACGCGGTGGGGGTGGAGGCCGGCTACGCGCTCCTCACCGAGCGGCGGGGCACCGGCTTCAGCGAAGAACCCAACGCGCTGGTGGACGGGCCGGACGACTACCGGCGCGCCCACGCCGATCTGGTCTGGTTCCTGGGCGTGCCCAGCGCCCCTCTGCGCTTCGAACTGTCCGCCCGGCACCGCACCTTGCAGTTCGACTCCAGTTACGTGGGCCACACGCGGGATTACCGTTGGAACCAGCTCGGCGCGCTCGCCCGCTACCGGATCGGAGCGCGCACCGATCTGCTCTTGGAATACCGCCGCGCCGAGGTGGACTACTTCGATCGGCCGCGGGATTTCTCCGGGCGGTTGCTCAACCTGGACGCCCGGGAAGACGACTACCTGGCCGGCGTCGCCTGGGAGATGACCGCCAAGACCCGCGGTTCGGTGCGCATCGGCGAAAGCCGACGGAACTACCGCGGCGAGCCCTACTCCGACGGCACGGCCCACTGGGAAGTGGAGCTGGAGTGGCGGCCCAGGAGCTATTCGCGGCTCGCCCTCAAGACCGCCCGCGCTTCCCAAGAGACCCACGGCTCGGGGCTGTTCATCGACAGCCGGCGCCACGAGCTCGCCTGGACCCACGCCTGGTCGGGGCGGCTCAACAGCGAGCTCGCCGGTGGGTATCTGGAAGACGATTTCGCCGCCAGCCGGCGGGTGGACGACCGCTACTTCTTCCGCGCCCAGCTGGGTTACGAGTACGCCGAGTGGCTGCGCTTCCGGCTCGGCTACCAGTACTGGGAAAACGACTCCACCCTGCCGGTGGTGGACTATCGGCAGAACGCCTTCTTCCTCGCCGCCCAGCTCGCCCTGTGAGCCTCGGCCCGCCGCCGCGGGAGGCGCGGCCGGTGGCCTGGGGGCGCGGGGCGTGTACACTATTTGCCCAGTTCGCCTTTCCTGCCGGGGTGGATCGGGTAGGCGCGAAGGAGGGTGCACATGCGATTCTTCTTGGGGCTTCTTGCTGTGGGCGGGCGCGGCCCTTGCCGCCGGCGAGGAGAACGGCGCCTATCGCCTCGGTCCCGGCGACGTGATCCAGATCAGCGTCTACGGGGAGCCCGACCTCTCCTTCGAGCGGATCCTCATCGGCGAGTCGGGCACCTTCCCCTATCCCTTCCTCGGCGAGGTGGAGGCGGCCGGCCTCACCTTGGCCGAGCTCAAGGAGCGGCTCTACCGAGGCCTGGTGCCGGACTATCTGATCGACCCCAAGATCACCGTTGCCATCGTCGAGTACCGCCCCTTTTTCGTCAACGGCGAAGTGAAAAACCCGGGCAGCCATCCCTGGCAGCCCGGGCTCAAGCTCCGCCAGGCGATCAGCCTGGCGGGGGGCTTCACCGAGCGGGCCTCGCGCTCCAAAATCTACGTCGTCCACGCCGACGACCCCGACCACCGCCGGATTCGCGTCGACCTGGACTACCGGGTGCGCCCCGGTGATACCATCACCGTCGAGCAGAGCCTGTTTTGAAACTGTCCTTGCAACCTCCGGCGGCCAACCCCACCACGGAAGAGGGGGGAAGCGGCGGGCTCGACCTGTGGGAGCTGCTGCTCGCTCTCTGGCGCCACAAGTTCGCCATCCTGGGCCTCGCGCTCTTTGGCGCCCTGGCGGCCTTCTACTACGCCACCACCCTGCCGCCCGTGTACCGGGCGAGCCTGACCCTCCTCATCGAGCAGCCGCGCGCGCCCCTGTTGCCTGGACAGGAGTTCGAACCCCGCTACTACGACTGGGAGTACCGGGAGACCCAATACCAGCTGTTGCGCTCGCGCCGCCTCGCCGAACGGGTGGTGAAAGCCCTCGAGCTCCACCGCGACCCGCGCTTTGCCCCCGCCGCGCGTCCCCAGGAGAAAGCGCGCGGCGAGGCGGGGGGAATCCGCCGCTGGTTTGAATTTTTCCGCCCCGCGCGCTACGCGCAGCCGGCCGCCCCCTCCGCCGAAAAGAAAGACTCCACGCCACAGCGCATCACCGCCCTCGCCGCCATGGTGAGTGGTGGGCTCGCCGTGGACCCGATCCCGGACAGCCACCTGGTGGTCCTCTCCTACAGCTCCACCGACCCCGAGCTCGCCGCCCGCATCGTCAACGCCGTCGCCGAGCAGTACATCGAAAGCCAGCTGGACGCCAATCTGGAGTCCACCCTGCAGGCCACCCAATGGCTCTCGGCCAGGCTTGCCGACCTGCGGGAAAACCTGCGCCGCGCCGAGGAGCGACTGCAGGCCTACCGGGAGCGGGAGCGGTTGGTGGACGTCAAGGGCATTGCCACCTTGAGCGCCGAGCGCCTGTCCGACCTGGCGCGCAAACACGCCGAGGCACGGGAGCGCCGCCAGCAGCTGGAGCTCTTGATGCGCGAGGTGGCCGAGGCGCGGGGTTCGCCTCCCGAGCGGCTGCTGCGCATCCCCGCGGTCCAACAACATCCCCTGGTGGCCGACCGGCTGGAAAAGGTGGCCGAGGCCGAGCGCAAGGTGGCCGAGCTCGGCAAGCGCTACGGGGTCAAGCACCCGCGCATGATCGCCGCCCAGCAGGAGCTCGCCGTGGCCCGGCGCCAGCTCGAAGAGGAGCTCGAGAAGGTGATCCAGGGAATGGAGAGCGAATACCAGCTGGCCCTGGAGGCGGAGCGTGAGCTCGCCCGGCAGGTGGAAGAGGCGCGCCGCGAGGTGCAGGAGATCAACCGCAAGGAGTTCGAGGTCCAGGCGCTGGAGCGAGAGGTGGAGACCAACCGCCAGCTCTACGAACTCTTTTTCACCCGCCTCAAACAGACCGACCAGCTCAAGGGCTTTGAGGCGGCCAGCGCCCGGATCGTCGACCCCGCCCTGGTGCCGCGCGCGCCGGTGAGTCCCAACAAGCGGCTCATCACCCTCGGCGGCGGGGTGGTCGGGCTCTTCTCGGGGGTGGCGCTCGCGCTCCTCCTCGCCTTTCTGGACAACACCGTGCGCACCCCGGAAGAGGTGGAGACCAAGCTCCGCGCCCCCCTCCTCGGCGTCCTGCCCGAGCAGAAGCCCGACCGGGACGGCTACCTGGAGCTCTACTGGGAAAACCCTCGCACCCCCTTTGCGGAACACATTCGCACCCTGCGCACCGCCCTGGTGCTCGCGGGCCTCGATCAACCCCTCAAGGTGATCGTGGTCACCTCCTCCTTGCCGGGCGAGGGAAAATCGGTGATCTCCCTCGATCTCGGGGCGGCCTTCGCTCAGCTGGAAAAGACCCTGGTGATCGGCGCCGACATGCGCCGTCCCACCCTGGCTTCCAAGTGTCGCTTCTCGCCCCGCCATCCGGGGCTGTCCAACTACTTGGCGGGCAGCGCCACCCTAGAGGAGTGCCTGGTCAAGATCGGCGAGGGCGAGTTCTACGTGATGCCCTCGGGGCTCATTCCCCCCAATCCCCTCGAGATGCTGAGCTCGGCGCGCTTCCGCAAGGTGATGGAGGAGCTCGCCGAGCGCTTCGACCGGATCCTGGTGGACAGCGCGCCCCTCCAGGCGGTGAGCGACGCCCTGATCCTCGCCACTTACGCCGACACGCTGGTGTACGTGGTCTGCGCCGACCAGACGCCAGCCACCGTGGCGCGCCGGGGCATCGAGCGGATCCGCGCCACCACCGTGCCCTTCGCCGGGGTGGTGCTCAACCGCTTCGACGTCGCCAAGGCGTCCCGCTACTACGGGGGAGAGGCCGCCTACGCCGGCTACTACCAGGGGTCGGACGCCCCCGAGCGGCCGAGCTGAGCCGCTGCGGCGAGGATCTCCGGCGTGTTCTCTTCGACCATCGCCGCGGCGAAGCGGGCGGTGCAGGCGGCGTTGACCGCCTCCGCCTGGAAGGCGGGATCGTTCACCAGGAAGACCACGAAGCCGAACACCAGGTAGGCGGCGCACAGCCGCTCTGCCTCCGCCAGGGGCAGGGAGGGTCCGCCGGCGGCCTGGAGGCTCGTCAGGTAGTGGGCGAGCAGCGCCCGCCCAGCGGCGCGCCGCGTCGCGGGGTCCAGGGCGCAGCCGAGGTGGTAGGCCACCTCCACCAGGGGCGGGCCCTTGAGGGCGCCCACGTCAAAGAAGCCGGGCGTGCCATCCGCCTCCTCGTAGAGGTTGCCCAGGTGGGTGTCGCCGTGGAGGACGGCGCGGGGCTCGCTCCCGGGAGAGGGCGACGAGGCTCGCGAGCGCCTCCCGCAGCCAGTGGCGGTCGACGAAGGCCGCCGGCGCGGCCGCGGCCCGGGGCAGGGCGGCGTAGCGGGCGAAGGTGGCCGCTTCCAGAAAGGGGGCGAAGTAGGTGACGGCCGCTTCCAGGATGTCGGGCACCCACGCCCACTCGCCGCCCGGCGCCAGGCGCGGACTGCCGAGGCTTGCAGCGTGAAAGCGCGCCAGGGCGGCGAGCCGGCGCGCCACCTGGGCGGGGGAGGCCGGGCGCAGGGGGTGGCAAAAGCGCACCCCGCGGGCCACCAGGTCGTCCATCAACACCGCGGCCAGGCGCCGCTCGGGCTCGTAGGCGGCGAAATGGCACCTGGGCGTGTGCAGGGGCAGGTGGGGCAAGAGCTCCCGCCAGGCGCGCACCTCCTTTTCGAGGGTGGGGTACATCGAATCGCTGTGGGGCTCGAAGCCCGCTTTCAAGACGAGGGCGGAGGGGATGTCCCCGCTGCCTGCCAGGGAGAGGGCGAGGCGCACCTTGGTGCAGGTGCCGTGGATCACCTCGACCACCTCGCAGGCCTTCACCACCGCCGCCGGGTGCCGCGTGCGGACGGCCGCGGTGAGCCACGCCGGCGTCACCTCCTCGAGGCTTGCGGGCAGGGGGAGGGCGGCCACGGCGGCGCCCCTCAGGGGGCGAGGTCGGCGAGCACTTCCGTCGCGAAGCGCTCCGCCTGGGCACGCCAGTCGCGGCGGCTGCGCGCCGGAAAGCTCACCGTCACGCCGGCGACGCCCAGCGCCCGGTAGCGCTCGATGGCCTCCCGCAGGGCGGCGGGCTCGCGACTGCCGCCGGGGCCGCTGATGCCGCCGAGGAAGACCTCCGGCGGCCGGGGCCGCCCGCGGGCCTCGCTCAGCCGGGCGAGTTCCGCCATGGCGGCGGCCACGTCCGCCTCGCCGGCCAACTCCCCCGTCCGGGTCACCGCGGTGGAGAGGCCGGCGGTGAAGAAGGGATACCAGCCGTCGCCGTATTCCACCGCCCGGCGCAGCGCCCGCTTGGAGTTGCCGCCGATGTAGAGGGGCGGGTGGGGTTTCTGGACCGGCGGGCGGGTCGATCAGGCAGCCGCGGGCGCTGTAGCCGCTGCCCTCGAAATCGAAGGGGCCGCCCTGCCAGGCCACTTTGAGGGCGCGCAGGTATTCGTCCATGCGCTCGTTGCGGCTGTCGAAATCCACCCCCAGGGCGTGGAACTCCCCCTTCAGGTAACCGGCGCCCACCCCGAGGCTCAAGCGCCCCCCGGACAGCACGTCGAGGGTGGCCGCCGCCCGGGCGGTGAGGAAGGGGTTGCGGTAGGGCAAGACGAGGATGCCGGTGTGCAGGCGCAGGCGGTGGGTGGCGGCGGCAATGAAGCCGAGCAGGGTGAAGGGATCGAGGGCGTCGTGGCCGCCGGCGGCGCGCCAGCGGGCGGTGGGGCAGGGGTGGTCGGTGACGCTCGCGGCGTGAAAGCCGCACGCTTCGGCGCAGCGGGCGAGCTCCGCCACCGCCGCAGGGGTGAGGAACTCCTCCGCTAAAGAGGCGTCGTCGAAGGGCATGGCCACGTTGACTTTCACGTCTCGCTCCTCGTGTCGGGTCCGCCGCCGTCGCCCCCCAGGGACCAGCCGCCCCGGCCGTCCCGCAGCCAGCCGCCGCTCGCCCAGGTTCCGCCGTCCACCGGCACCACGACGCCGTTGAGGTAGGCGGCGGCGGGGGAGACCAGGAAGAGCGCCACCCGGGCGCACTCTTCGGCCGAGCCCGGGCGTCCCAGGGGGATCCGGCGGGCGATGCGCCGGGCGGCGTCGGGATGGGCGGCGCACCAGTCTGCCGGGTCGGCCGGCGACTCCTCGCCGACGGTGCCCGGGGTGAGCACGAAGTCGGGGGCGATGGCGTTGACCCGCACGCCGAGACCGGCGAATTCCAGCGCCCAGGTGCGGGTCAGTTGGATGAGGGCCGCCTTGCAGGCGCCGTAGACGGCGTAGCCGGGGGCCGCCCGCAGCCCCTCGATGGAGGCCACATTGAGCACGGCGCCGCCGCCCGAGGCGGCGATGTGGGACACCGCGGCGGCGGTGGCGCACAGAGCACTGGTCAGGTTGAGGTCGATGGTGCGCCGCCAGGCCCGCTCCGATTGGGCGAGAAAGGACCTGGGTACGGTGCCGCCGGCGTTGTTGACCAGCACGTCGAGGCGGCCGAAGTGGTCGGCCGCCCGGGCCACCGCCTCGGCCAGGGCGGCGCTTTCCCGCACGTCCACCGCGAGGCCGAGGGCGCGCCGGCCGAGGGCCGCCACCTCATCCGCCACCCGGTCGGCGCGGACGGGGTCGCGGTCCAGGACCGCCACCTCGGCGCCGGCGCGGCCAGCGAGCAGGGCGATGGCCCGGCCGATGCCCGCACCGCCGCCGGTGACCAGCAACACCCGGCCGTCCAGCCGGACTTCCATGCCACCCCCCCGTGCCGGCGCTTTGCGCCGGCGTCGCTCAGGATTCCAGGAAGAGCTTTTTGACTTCCCGGCGCAGCAGCTTGCCCATCTCGTTGTAGGGCAGTTGGTCCACCACCAGGACCCGCTCCGGCACCCGCGAGGAGCGCAGGCGCGCCTTGATCAGGGCCCGCACCTCCTGGTCGCTGGGCGCTTCGTGGCCCGGCCGCGGCACGATGGCCACGCCCACCGCCTCGCCCCACTCCACCGAGGGGATTCCCACCGCCACCGCTTCGGCGATGGCCGGGTGGCTCGCCAGCACGTCCTCGATCTCGCCGGGGGAGATGTTCTCGCCGCCGCGCACGATCACGTCGTCGGCCCGCCCCGCGAGGAAGAGATAGCCCTCTTCGTCGAGCCAGCCGGCGTCCCGGGTGGGAAACCAGCCCTCGGGGTCGAGGGCGCTGCGCTCCCGGTATCGGCCGGAAACCTGGTCGCCGCGCACGTAGACCTCCCCCCGCTCGCCGGGGGGCAGGACGCGCCCCTGCTCGTCGCGGATCTGGAGCTCCACCGTGGGCAGAGGTTTGCCCACCGAGGCGAGGCGGGCGCGCACCTTGGGATCGCCGGAGGCGAAGGCGCGCCGGTGGTCCTCGGGGGTGAGGAGGGCGATGGTGGAGCTCGTCTCGGTGAGGCCGTAGGCGTTGGTGAAATCCACCTCGGGGAAGCGCTCCAGCGCCTTCTCGATGAGTTCCAGGGGCATGCGCCCGCCGCCGTAGGCGATGGCGCGCAGGGAGGAGAGATCGGCCTCGACCCCTTCCTCGAGGCGCGTCAGGATGCGCGCCAGCATGGTGGGCACCACGAAGGCATGGGTGACCCGCTCCGCCTCCACCAGGCGCAGCCACTGGTCCGGGTCGAAGGACGGCATCAAGACGATGCGGCGCATGGCGTAGGTGGAGCTCAACAGCGCCGAAATGCCGGCGATGTGGTAGGGCGGCACGCACACCAGCTGGGCCTCGTCCTCGCCGGCGGACATGAACTCCACCGTGCCCAGGATGTAGCCGAGGAGATTGGCGTGGCGCAGGATCGCCGCCTTGGGCGCCGCCGTGGTACCGCTGGTGAAGATCTGGGCGGCGATCCCTTCCCCTTCGCGCTCCTCGCCCGAGGCCGCCGGGCCCCGCTCCCGGGCGGCGGCGACGAATGCTTCGCGGCGCGCCAGGTGGTGGCCGCCGCGGGAGATGCGCGCCGCGCGCCTCCACGTCGCCGATCAGGTAGGCGGGGGCGATGCGGTCGAGCAGGGCGCCGAGGTCGGGGTCGGCCAGCCGGTAGTTGAGGGGCACGTAGGGCAGTCCCGCCAGGGCGCCGCCGAACAGGGCGATGGGGGCGGCTTCGCTGCTCTCGTCGAGCAGCGCCACATGGCTGCAGCCGCTGTCGGCGAAGAGATCGGCCGCACCGCGCGCGGCGCTCAGGAGGTCGCCGTAGGTGAGTCGCCGCCCCTCGCAGACGAGCCCCACCCGTTCCGGGGCGGCTTCCGCCGCCATTTGCAAGATGAGGGCGATGTTCACGACACCGCCCTCAATCGGAGGAGGGCAGGGGTTTGGCGTCCTTGGTGCGCAGCAAGACCCCGTCGATGGCCAGCGAGCCCTTGCCGGGCTTGATGCACAGCAGCTCGACGGTGCCCTCTTCGTTGACGTAGCGCTTGCCCATCAGGGTGCCCTGGGCGAAGGCGGGATCGGGCGTGCCCAGTTCGGCCGGGCGCTCTTCGGCCATGGGCGCGCCGCCGCAGGTGACCTCTACGCCGGGCACGGCGCGGATCACCATCACCTCGGTCTCGCACACGGTGCTTTTGAGCTTGGTTCCTGGCTTCATGGTCTCCTCGCTGCGGGGTCGGGGTCAGGAGATGGCGCCCAACGCTTTGAGTTGTTCGATCCGCTCCCAATCCATGCCGAGCTCCAGGAGGACGATTTCGGTGTGCTCGCCCACCTCGGGAGCGCGCGTGGAGCGGGTCGGCTCGCCGTTGAACTGGACCGGGCCGCGCACCAGCTTCATGGGTTTGCCGCCGCTCGCGGGCTCGATCTCGAAGAAGATGTCGTCGGCGAGCACCTGCTCGTCTTCGGCCAGCTCGAAAAAGTCCTGGACGGGGGTCCACTGGCCGGTGTAGGTCTTGAGGTGTTCGCGCCAGTAGCTGTACGGCTTTTCGGCGAACTTGCGGACGATGATTTCGCTCGCTTCCTGCCAGTTCTCCATCAGCGCTTCGGCGGTGCTGAAGCGCGGGTCGTCGGCGAGGGCCGGCTCGCCGATGTGCTCGAAGAAGCTGCGGATGTGGGGTCCGGGGGTCAGGGTGCACAGGTTGATGTAGCGCCCGTCGGAGGTGCGGTAGTTGCCCATCAGCGGGTTGCCGGGATTGCCCCCCGATTGGGGCATGCGGTTGCGCATCATCTGGCCGCTGTCGAGGGCCATGTCGATGCCGGTGCCGGCCGCCCAGCAGGCGGCGGAGAGCAGGGAGACGTCCACCTCGAGGGCCTCTCCGGTGCGCTCCCGGTGAAACAGCGCGGCGGCGATGCCGCCGGCGATGAACATGGCGCCGATGGAGTCGCCGAAGGCGGGAATCCCTTGGGCGAGCGGGCCTTCCAGCTCGGGCGGCGTCATCGCCTGGGCGATGCCCGAGCGGTTCCAGAAGGCGGTGCCGTCGAAGCCCCCCACGTCGCGCTCCGGTCCCTTGTTGCCGAAGGCGCTGCCGCGCACGTAGATGATCTTGGGGTTGGCGGCGCGGATGTGCTCCACGTCGAACTTCATCCGCTGGCGCTGGGAGGGGCGGTAGTTGGTGAGGAAGACGTCGGCGGGTCTTGGCGAGCTCGTAGATCACCTCCATGCCTTCCGGCTTGGAGATGTCCACGCCGACACTGCGCTTACCCCGGTTGGGGTGCTCGATAGAAGGGACTGCGGGCGGGGTCGACCTTGATGCCCCCCAGCATGCGGAAGCCGCGCTGGGTGTCGCCGCGCACCGGGTGTTCGATCTTGAGCACGTCGGCGCCCCAATCGGCGAGGATCGCGCCGGCCGCGGGAACGTAGGTGAACTGTGCCACCTCCAACACCCGCACTCCTTTCATTACCGCTTTGGTCATCGTTTTCGTCCTTCTGCTACCGCAGGGTGGGGAGGCAGCGATTATACAGTGCAACAATACTGTTGCACAGTTGACGCGAGACGCACCCCGTCAGGCGGCTTGTGCCGGCTCCGCCGCGCCGCCGAAAAGGGGCAGCAAAGCGGCGAGCAACTCGGCGAGCACCCCCGACCAGAGGGCGAAATCGGCGTCGAGCTGGGCGCGGGGATCTTCGCAGCGCTCGGCGCGCTCGGCGAGTTCGTCGGCGAAGCGCAGCCGCTTGAGGGAGAGGTCGGCACCGAGCACGAACTCCACCCCGCCCTCCCAGAGGAGCGCCAGGCGCGTCACTGCCATCCCCTCCGCCAGGTGGCTGCGCAGTTCGGCGGCGAGCAGGTCGCGGTTGCGCACCCGGATAGTCGAGGCGGCCTCGGCCCGGTCGCGCAGTTCGCACTCCCCGCCCGGTGCAAACCCCTTGGGCAGGGATCCCTGGGCGAGCCAGCGGGTCATCACCTCGGCGGGCGCGTGGACCGTCTCGAGGCGACCGAGGGGCAGTGAGCCCAGCGCTTCCCGCAGGGTGGCGAGCAGTTCCTCGGCGCGGCGGGGCGATGGGCTGCCCACCAGCAACAGGCCCTGCCGGGGCTCGATCCACGCGAAGAGGCGCTGGGCGCGGGTGAAGGCTCGGGGCAGCAGCTCGAACACCACCTGCTCGCGCAGCTCGGCTCGCTCCCGCCGCCCCACCGCCCGCCCCTCGCTGGCCTCGATGGCCGCCACCCGCTCGGCGAGGGCTTCGCGCACCACGGCGGCGGGCAGCACCCGCTCGCGCCGCTCCAGGCAGAAGAGGGGGCGGCCGGCGACGGCGTGGACCAGGGCGGTGCTGTCGCGGCCCAAGGGGGGTGCGAAGCGAGGCTCTGCGCCTCTTCGGGGCCGCAGTCGCGGGCCGGCTGGCGGGCGAGGGCCGCTTCGAGGTCCGCCGGCGACGGGGAGAAGGGGCGGGTGAAGCGATAGGCGATGAGGTTTTTCGGCCACATGGCAGAAGACTCCGAACAGATCTGACGGCAGGAAAGGGGGGTGCTGGGCAGGGGAGCGCCCGGCGCCTCGAGGGCGCCGGGCGCGGCGGGGGTGATCAGATGTAGCGGCCGCCGTTGACGCCGATGGTCTGGCCGGTGACGTAGCCCGCCTCCTCGGAGACGAGCCAGGCACAGGCGCCGGCGATGTCCTCGGGGCGCCCGGCGCGCTTGATGGGGCCTGCCTCGATCATCCGCCGGCGGACCTCTTCGCCGAGGGTGGCCTCGGACATGATGGTGCCCATCACGAAGCGGGGCGGGATGTTGTTGACCGTGATGCCGTGGGGGCCGAGCTCCTGCGCCAGGGTTTTGGTCAGGGCGATGATGCCGCCCTTGGAGGCCGAGTAGTGGGCCATGCGCGCCGCCCCCGACTGGGCGCTGGAGGAGGAGATGTTGACGATCCGGCCCCAGCCGGCGGCGATCATGTCCGGCACCACTTCCTGGGTGACGATGAAGGTTGCCCTTGAGATTCACCTCCATCATCCGATCCCACTGTTCGTCGGTGAGCTCCAGGAAGGGGACCACGCCGGTGATGCCGGCGTTGTTGACCAGGATGGTCACCGGCCCCAGTTCCTCGCGCACCCGGGCCAGCGCCTCGCGCACCTGGGCGCGGTCGGCGATGCTCGCCTGCACGGCCAGGGCGGTGCCGCCGCTCTGCCCGGATCTCCTCGGCGGTGCGCGGTGGCGCCGGCGAGGTCCAGGTCGAGGACCGCCACGGCGATCCCGTCGCGGGCGAGCCTCTTGGCGATGGCGGCGCCGATGCCGGCCGCCGCCCCGGTGATCAGGGCCGTTTTTCTGGGTCATGCCGTACTCCTGTGTGTGGTTGGGAATGGTTGCGTCGTCAAGACCCGCCCACCGGGGAGTCGCACTCCACCAAGGTGGCCATGCGGGTGGCGGCGCGATCGAAGAGGCGCTCTTCGTCCTCGATCACCTCTGCGGGGAGGATCTCGGTGGAAAAGTCGCGCCACCGTGGCCTCGAAGATGCTCCGGTCGTCGAACCAGAGTTCGGTGATCACGTCGAAGGGCAGTTCTCCCGCCTCCCCCGTCTCGGGATTGGGCAGGGGTTGGAGGGTAGCGCCGCACGTAGCGCGCAAGCCCCCGCGCCCCCTCCCCGAAGCGCACGTGGTGGGTCTCGTAGTAGGCGCGGAATTCCTCCACCGACATCCCGGGGCGGCGCTTGAGAAAGAGCAGGATCTTGTAGGGAGCGTCGGTCATGGCCTCAGTGCTCGGCGAAGGGGGGATCGGCGCCGTCGAGAAAGCGGGCGGCCGGGTCGGCCTCTCCCGGGGCGCCCTCCAGGGAGCCGCTCGGCCACCAGGGCTGTTCGTCGGCGGGCAGCACCTTGCTCCAGTCGTAGACCAGCCAGCGCTCCGCGAACTGCCAGCGGCCGGCGCGGCGCACCAGGCGGTCCAGGTAGCGGGCGCGGATCAGTTCGTCCACCACCGCCCCCGCCCGCCGCGCCCGGTGGACCGCGGCCAGATAGCTCACCGCGCGGGCCTCGTCACGGCCGGTGAAAGCAATGCGCACGTTGCCGATCAGGTGGTGGGTGGCGACGAAGGGCGAAGGCTCCTCGGTGCGCCATTCGGCCACCAAGCGGGCCGCCGGGGCGTCGTAGTCGGCAGCGTAAGTGGAGGCGGCAATCGGGGGTGAAGAGGGTGGCGAGCAGGGCCGCGTCGCGCCGGTCGATGGCCTGGGCGTAGCGGTGGAGGAGATCCCGGATCTCTTCCCGGTCGCGCAATTCGGCCAGGGTGGCATTCGCGTCCATCGCGCCCTCTCGCTGGGGGGGCCGCAAGCTGACCCCGCCGAATGGCCGTATAGAATACCCCCGGTCGCGGTGCGGAAAAAGGTGAAGGCGGTGGAGATCGCGGGCGTTGCGGCGGTGGTGACGGGGGGCACCTCCGGTCTCGGGCGGGCCGTGGTGCGGGCCCTGCGGGCGGCCGGCGCCCGGGTTGCGCTCTTCGCCCGCGATCGCGAGGCGGGGGAACGGGTGGCGGCGGAGGAGGGCGCGCTGTGCTGCCCGTGCGACGTCACCGCCGACGGGAGCGTCGCCGCCGCCTTCGCCCGCGCGCGGGCCGCCCACGGGCCAGGAGCGGATCCTGGTGTGCTGCCACGGCGGCGCGGTGGCCCGCCGGGTGGTGAGCCGGGATCCCCAAAGCGGCGCGGTGCGCATCCACCCGAGCGAGGAATTCGAGCGCATCCTCGCCCTCAACGCCGGCGGCACCTTCCGCTGCGTGGCCCAGTCCGGCGGCCGGCATGCTCGAGCTGCCCCTCGCTCGGCGAAGAGCGCGGCGCGGTGGTCCTCACCTCTTCGCTGGCGGCGGGTGGAGGGGCAGGTGGGACAGGCCGCCTACGCCGCCGGCAAGGCGGCCATCAACGGCATGACCCTGGGTGCTGGCGCGGGACCTCGCCCGCGAGGCGATCCGGGTCAACACCGTGCAGCCGGGGCTCTTCGACACCCCGGCGATGCGCCGGGCGCCGCCCGAGTTCCTCGCCGCCATGGGCCGCCGCGCCCCCTTTCCCAACCGCCTCGGCCGGCCGGAGGAGTTCGCCCACCTGGTGCTCGCCCTGATCCGCAACCCCTACGCCAACGGCGCGGTGGTGCGCCTCGACGGGGCGCTGCGCATGGAGCCGCGCTGATGGCGCTCGCGCGGCCGCCGCGCTACTGCGCCCAGTGCGGCGGGCCGCTCGCCCCGGGTCGCCCCCACCCCGCCTGCCCGCGCTGCGGGCGCGGTGGCTTGGCGCAACCCGCGCATCCTGGTCACCACCCTGGTGGACGCCGGCGGCCGCGTGCTGCTGTGTCGCCGCGCCCAGGACCCCGGCCGAGGACGCTGGACCCTGCCCGGGGGATTCGTCGAGTGCGGGGAAACCCTGGAGGAAGCGGCGGCGCGGGAGACCCGCGAGGAGACGGGACTCGACTTGGAGCCGGGCAGCCTGCTGTTCTACGGCATCTCCAGCGTGGTGGACATCGACCAGGTGTACGTGGGCTTTCTCGCCCGGCTGGTGTCGCCGGTGGCGCTTTCGCCCGGCGAGGAGTGCCTGGAGGCGGTCTTCTTCTCCCCGGCGGAACTCCCCTGGGAGGCGCTCGCCTTTCCCGATCTCGAGCGCTATCTGCGCACCTACTTCGCGGAGCGGGAGCGCTCCCCCCACCACCTCCAGGTGGGCCACCTCAACGCCGCTTCTGGCCTTGCCGACCTCTTTCGCGTCGCCGAACGCCGCCGCACCCCGCTGCGGCGCGACTGAGGGCTCGGCGAGGCGGCCCGGCGGGTGGGGCGTCCTCAGGGGCGCTCGTTCCCTTCTCCTGGAGGCTCGTACTCGACAGCCACCACCACCCAGGTTTGGGTGCGCTCTCCCACGCGGACTTCGATCTCGTCGTCCACCCGTTTGCCCAGGGCCCGGCGGGCCACCGGCGAGTCGATGCTGATGTAGCCGCGCTTGGGATCGATCTCATCCGCACCGACCAGGCGAAAGCGGCGCTGGTGGCCCGCTTCGTCCTCGAAGGTCACCCAGGCGCCGAAGTAGATCCGGCCGGGATCGGCGGGGGGACGGTCGACCACCACGCACTCCGCCAGGCGCTTTTGCAGGTAGCGCACCCGCCGGTCGATCTCCCGCAGGCGGCGCTTGCCGTACTGGTAGTCGGCGTTTTCGGAGCGGTCGCCGTTTTTCGCCGCCTCGCGCACCGCGTCGGTCACCTGGGGCCGCTCCACGCGCCACAGGTGGTGCAGTTCGGCGCGCAGCCGCGCGGCCCCTTCCGGCGTCAGGTAGGGCGAGCTCTTGGGCGGAGGAGGTCGCCAGCGTCCCATGGCGCTTCCCGGCAGATTCAGGGAGAGGGGAGATTGTAGATCTGGAGGGGCGGCAGGGGTTCGGCGGCGGCAATGGCGAGGACCGCGCGGTAAAAGGCGAGCTCGGCGGCGAGGGCGCGGGCGATGTTGGCCGCGCGCTTGAGGGCCGTGCCCCTCGTCGGGAAAGCACAAAAGCGCCGTCGGCACGCCCCGCGCCCGCAGGGCGCGGAACAGGGTTTCCGCCTGGCTCGGGGGCACCACCCGATCTTCGAGCCCCTGGATGAAGAGGACCGGGCGGGCGAGCCGCTCGGGGTGGAGGGCCGGCGAGCGGGCGCGGTAGCGCTCGGCGGCGGCGGGCCAGGGCCCCACCAGGCGGTCCAGGTAGTGGGCCTCGAACTTGTGGGTCTCGCGCTGGAGCGCCTCCAGGTCCCCGATGCCGTACAGACTCGTCCCCGCCCGGAAGGCGTCGGTGAAGGTGAGGGCGGCGAGGGCGGTGTAGCCCCCGGCGCTGCTGCCGCGGATCAGGGTGCGCTGGGCATCGGCGAGGCCGCGGGCGGCGAGGAAGCGCGCCCCCGCCACGCAATCGGCCACGTCCAGCTCGCCCCAGCGGCCGGCGAGGGCCTCCCGGTAGGCCCGGCCGTAGCCGCTGCTGCCCCGGTAGTCCACGTCCAACACGGCGAACCCCCGGCTCGTCCAGTACTGCAGGCGCGGGTTGAAGGCGGGCAGAGGCGGCCGCCGTGGGGGCCGCCGTGGCAGGTCACCACCAGGGGGGGGCGCTTCCCCCTCGGGCCCGCGGCAGTGGGGATGGGTGGGTGGGTAGTAGTACCCCCAGGCGTCGCCGCCGGCGCTCGGAAAGCGGATCCGCCGAGGGCGGGCGATGAAGTCCTCGGGCAGGGGAGCGTCGTCGCCGGCGAGCCGCTCGAGGCCGCCCCCGGGCGTCCAGCGGTAGAGATCGCCGGCACTGGTCGCGGTGGCGCCGGCGAAGAGGATCTCGCCCCGGGCGGTGGTGGCCAGGTTGCGCAGCTCTGCGCAAGGGGTGGGGATCTCCTCGAGGTGGCCGGAACCGAGGTGGAGGATGCCGAGCCGCCAGCAGCCCGCCTCGCAGTAGAGCACCGCCAGCCGCCGCCGGTCGAGGGGCGCCCAGGTGGTCGCGCCCAGCTGCCAGAGGGGCAGGCCGAATTCCGCCGGGCGCAGGCAGATGGGCTCGGCGCCGCGCTCCCGCAGTCGATAGAGGTTTCCAGTAGCCGCTCGCGTCAGAGGCGTAGGCGAGGGTCCCGTCGGGGAGCCAGCCCGGCTGGAAGATCGACTCGCTCGGCCCCCCCGGCGACGCGCACCTCGCCCGCCACCCGCCCCTGGTCGTCCAACGCGGCGAGGACCAGTTCGCAGCCGTCCCAGGGCATCTGCGGGTGATTCCAGCGCAGGAACGCGAGCCGGCGTCCGTCCGGTGAGAGGCGCGGGTAGGCGTAGAAATCGGCTCCGGCGACGAGCACCGCCACTTCGCCGCCCCCGATGGCAACGGCCACGAGGCAGTTTTCGGGTGCTGCGCCCTCGCACCTGTGGCGCTCGGCCACCGCCAGGATGCGGCGCCGGGCGGGATCCCATTCGAGATCCGCGAAGCGCCATTCACTGCCCGCCGGGGTGAGGGGACGGGGGGCACCGCCGGCCAGGGGCCGGCGCCAGAGCCGCTGCTCACTCTGCTCGACGTAGTAGAGGTTGTCGCCCGCCACCAGCCAGGAGAGCCCGCCGTACTCGTGGACGCGGCTGCGGGTGGCCACCCCGGGGGGCAAGAGGTCGCGCAGGGTGCCGTCGGGTTGGCGCTCGACGACGGTGGTGCGGCCCTCTTCGGCGGGGCGGCTTTCCTGCCAGTAGAGGCAATCGCCCGCGCGGCGGGGAAAGTCCCGCCCCACCGCGGCCCGGGCCGCGTCCTCGGCGGCCAGGGGCGAGGGCCAGGCGCCGAAGGGGAGCGGGCGCGGCACGGCCCTCAGCCCCCCGCCGCCACGGCGCGGAAGCCGCGGCGGCGCAGCGCCTCGAGGACGCGCTCCCGGTGGTCGCCCTGGATCTCGATGGCGAACGCCTTGACCGTGCCGCCGCTGCCGCACTCGACCTTCAGCTCGGCGGCGAGCCGGCGCAGGCTCGGTTCGTCCAGGGGCAGGCCGCGGATGGTGGTCACCACCTTGCCCCGTCGCCCGCCCGTTTCCCGTCGCACCCGGGCGATGCCGTCCCCCGGCGGCGGGCGGCGGGGGGGCGCCGATTCGCGGACGCGTCCGCTGGCGGTGGAGTAGACCAGGCGGGAATTCTTTTCGGCCATGGGTGAGCCTCCCTCAGTGGCGACAGCGCAGGACCACCTTGCCGAAGTGGGCGCCCGATTCCAGATAGCGCTGGGCGGCCGTCGCCTCCTCCAGGGGGAAGACGCGGTCGACCACCGGCTTCAGGCGCCCGGCGGTCACCAGGGGCAAGAGCTGGTCGCGCACCTTGCGGGCCAGCCGCGCCTTGACGGCCAGCGGTTGGCTGCGCAGGGTGGAGCCGGTGAGCACCAGCTCCTTGAGCATCAGGGGCATCAGGTCCGCCGTCACCCGCGAGCCGCCCAGGAAGGCGATCTGGACGATCCGCGCGCCGCGGGTGGTGCAGCGCAGATGGCGCGCCAGGTAGTCGCCGCCCACCATGTCGAGCACCAGGTCGACGCCGCGGCCGCCGGTCAGGGCCTTGACTTCGGCGAAATCCTCTCGCCGGTAGTTGAAGGCCCGCGCCGCGCCCAGGGCCTCGCAGGCGCGGCACTTTTCGTCGCTGCCGGCAGTGGTGTAGACGGTGGCCCCGAAGGCGCGCGCCACCTGGATGGCGGTGGTGCCGATGCCGCTCGCTCCGCCGTGGATCAGCACCGCCTGCCCGGCGTCGAGCCCGCCCTTTTCCACCAGGTTGAACCAGACGGTGAAAAAGGCTTCGGGGATGGCCGCCGCCGCGGCGAGATCGCACCCCTCGGGGATCGGCAGGCAGAGATCCGCCTCGGCCAGGGCGAAGCGCGCGTAACCACCCCCCGCGAGAAGGGCGCACACCTCCTCTCCCACCCGCGGCCAGCCCACCTCCTCGCCGGCGGCGACCACCCTGCCCGCGACCTCCAGGCCCGGGATGTCGGTGACCCCCGGCGGCGGCGGATAGCGGCCCTCCCGCTGCAACAGGTCGGGGCGGTTGATGCCGGCGAAGGCCACCTCCAGGAGCACCTGGCGCGGGCCAGGGGGCGGGAGGGGCCTGCGAGCGAGGCGCAACACCTCGGCGCCGCCCGGGCCGGCGTACTCGATGCAGTCGGTGGCGTCGGGCAAGGCGGGCATGGCCGTGCGCGCAGGCGGGGCGGCCGAGTATACCATCGCCGAAGGTCTCTTCAGGCCAAGCGGCGCGCCAACCACTGCCACAGCCAGCCCGCGGGGGGATCGCGGCCGGTGAGCGCGTACTCGAGGGCGTGGTCGTGGGTGGCGAGGAGCGCGAGGTCGCGCCGAGCCGCCGCGGTGCCCGCCAAGAGCAAGCCGTCGCCTGGGGCGAGGGACGTCTCCGGCGCTGGCAGGAGTAGGCGCTCGCCGCCGTCGCGGACCAGGGCGAGGGGTTTGGCGGGAAGCGGCCGGTCGCGCCGGGCGGGGTCGCGCAGCACCTCGCCGAGGGCGATGGCGCTGCCCCGCATCAGCCGGCGGTAGAGGGCGGGGGCGTCGGGCAGATTCAGGCGCAGACTCCACACCTCGATGGGCTCCTCCCCCGCCAACGCTTCGAGCTCGGCGAGCAGGGCCTCGCACCAGGGGGCCTGTGCCCGGTAGAGCTCGTCCAGGAAGGGCGCGAAAAGCGGCGTGGTGAGGATGGCCAGGCACTGCCTGGCGATGATCTCGCTCGGCACCAGGGCCAGATCGGGCGCGAAGCCCGCAAAGAGCGGCCGACTGGCCGCATCGTTTTGGCGCAGGACGACGAAGATCTCCGGATTGAGCTGCCGGGCGGTGACGGCGATGGACAGGTTGTCCACGTCGCTCCCCGTGGCGGCGACGATGCCGGCGGCGCGCCGCACCCCGGCCGCCTCCAGGGCGGCCGCGCCGGTCGCGTCTCCCTCCACCCAGTCCACCGCCGCTGGTGCCAGCTCCCGCAGCCGCGACCGCTGCTCCACCACCGACACCGGTTGTCCCGCAGCCAACAGGGCCTCGGCCAGGTGGCGTCCGAAGTGGCCGTACCCGCACAGCACCCAGGGCCCGGCCGGCGGGTTGCGCCGCTCGGGCCGGTGCACCCCCGGCAGCCCGGTGAGGAGGGCCAACAGCCGGTAGGCGGCGGGGGCGCGCAGGGCCAGGCGCAGCTGCTCGCCGAACTGGTGGACCGCCTGGATCACGTGGGGCGTGCCGAAGGAGGCGAGATTCGCCGCCGCGGTGTCGGAGCGCGCCCGGGCCAGGACCGGCACACTGGGGGCGAGCACCCGCGCGGCGATGGCCACCCCCAGGTTGGCGCGGTCGTCGTCGGCGAGCGCGATGACTCCCCGGCAACGGGGGTGGGTCAGCCCCGCTTCCACCAGCTGCGCCGGGTTGGCGGCGTCGGCGGCCAAAGCCAGGGGGTCGCTGCGGTAATCGGCCAGATCCAGCTCGGCGAGCGTCGCCGGGTCGCGCTCGAGGATCACCACCCGGTAGCCGAGGCGGTCCAGCGCCCGCGTCAGGTGGGCGCCCGTCTCCCCGTGGCCGCACACGAGGAAAAAGGGTTCCGCCAGGTGCTTGACGGCCCGGCGGAAGCGCAGCGCTTCCAGGGTGTGCCGCAGGTTGCCGTCCCGGGCGAGCTGGAGGGCGGAGGTGATGAAGATCGTCCAGCCCACCACCGACAGGTAGATGCACACCGTCACCCACAGGCGCTGGGCCGGGGAGAAGTCGGCGGGGATTTCGCCAAAGCCGATGGTGGTGGCCGTGTAGCTGACGAAGTAGAAGGCGTGGAAAAAGTCGAGATGGGTGGGGCGGCCGTCCTCCCCCGGCGGTCCAGGCACCAGGGTGAGCCCCAAAACCGCCACCGCAAAGATCGCCACCAGGGCGATCAGGGTGCCCCGCAGGCGGCGCAGAACCAGCAGGAGCGCGCTGTCCGGAGCGGCCACGGACACCCCCTAGCGGCGCAGCATGATGGTCTCGGCGATCAGGATGATCACCGAGACGATGTTGGCGAACAGGGCACCCCCCGAGAGGGAGACCACGCTCGCCGTCCGCGCGGCGGTGAGCCCGTCCCCCGCCACCTGGCTGCCGTACCACCAAACGAGGGCGGCGGCCAGCAGGTGGAGGTCCGCCACCAGGCTGGTGGCCAGGTGGATCGCGCCGATCTGCGTGCGGTCGCCGAGCTTGAGCAGGGTGGCGATCAGGCTCACCACCAAGGCGGCGAACAACTCGTGGGCGTGGTGGTGGGCGGGCTGGTCGAAGTCGCCGAGGAAAAACCCGAAATTGAGGGTGGCGGCGAGGACGATGAAAAAGCCGAAGACCACTTTCTCCAGGTTCACGGGTCGGTCTCCCCCCGGGACTTTGGCCGATCATACCCGCGTGCGCGGTCCCCGCCAAAGGTGAGCTGCCCCCGCCGCCCGTTCTTTTCGTATAATGAAGCAGACAGCACTGCCGGTTTCGGCGGCCGCCGCAATCGGCGAATTTTTATGCGCAGGGCGAGTGGGGTGTTCCCTTGAAGCCGACCGACATCCGCGACCCGGAATTTTTCCATCGGGTCATCGACTGCCAGTACGCCTGTCCGGCCCACACGCCGGTGCCGGAGTACATCCGGCTCATCGCCCAGGGCCGCTACGACGAGGCCTACCTGATCAACTGGGAATCCAACGTCTTTCCCGGCGTGCTGGGGCGCACCTGCGATCGGCCCTGTGAGCCCGCCTGCCGGCGGGGACGGGTCGACGAGGAGCCGGTCGCCATTTGCCGCCTGAAGCGGGTCGCCGCCGACTATCGCAACGAGGAGCGGATCCGGGCGCGGCTGCCCAAAGCGCACAGGCGCAAAAACGGCAAGAAGGTGGCCCTGGTGGGTGCCGGTCCCGCCTCGCTGACCGTCGCCCGAGATCTCGCCCCCCTGGGCTACGAGCTCCATCTGTTCGACGACCAGGCCAAGGCGGGGGGGTTCATGCGCTCCCAGATCCCCGCCTTCCGGCTGCCCGAGGAGGTGCTCGACACCGAGGTGGGCTACATCCTCGAACTGGGGGTCGTCACCCACTTCAAGCGCTACGTGGAGAGCCTGCGCGAGCTGTTGGAAGCCGACTACGACGCCATCTTCGTGGGCACCGGCGCCCCCCGCGGTCGCGACCTCAAAAACCTCCCCGGCCGCAAGGAGGCGGACCCCTACGTCCACATCGGCATCGAGTGGCTCGCCAGCGTCGCCTTCGGCCACGTGGAGTCCATCGCCAAGCGGGTGATCGTCCTCGGCGGTGGCAACACCGCCATGGATTGCTGCCGCACCGCGCGGCGCCTGGGCGGCGAGGACGTCAAGGTGATCGTGCGCAGCCCCTTCGCCGAGATGAAGGCGTCCCCCTGGGAGAAAGAGGACGCCATGAACGAGGGGATCCCCATCATCGACAACCACGTGCCCAAGGAGTTCGTGGTGGAAAACGGCCGCCTGGTGGGCATGCGCTTCGAAAAGGTGCGGGCGGTCTACGACGACGAGGGCCGGCGCTCCCTGGTGCCCACCGGCGAGCCGCCCGCCTTCTATCCCTGCGACGAGGTGATCATCGCCATCGGCCAGGAGAACGCCTTCCCCTGGATCGAGCGGGACGTGGGGGTGGTGTTCGACAAGTGGGGCTTGCCGGTGCTGGACAAGGAGACCTTCCAGTCCACCAACCCCAAGGTGTTCTTCGGCGGCGACGCCGCCTTCGGCCCCGCCAACATCATCACCGCCGTGGCCCACGGCCACCAGGCGGCCATCTCAATCCACCTCTTTCTTTCCGGGCGCTCGGTGCACGACCGCCCGCCGCCCCAGGTGAACCTCGTCAGCCAGAAGATGGGGATTCACGAGTGGAGCTACGACAACGAGGTGGACGACGACGACCGCTACCGGGTCCCCCACGCCGACCTGGAGGTGGCGCTCAGGGACCGGCGGGTGGAGGTGGAGCTGGGCTTCGATCCGGCGACCGCCTACCGGGAGGCGGAGCGCTGCCTGAACTGCGACGTGCAGACGGTGTTCACCGCCGAGCGGTGCATCGAGTGCGACGCCTGTGTGGACATCTGTCCCACCGACTGCATCAACTTCGTGGAGGACGAAGAGGACGAGGCGGCCCTGCGCAAAAAACTCAGGGCGCCGGCGGACAACCTCGATCAGCCCCTCTACGTGGGCGGTCCGCTCAAGACCGGCCGGATCATGGTCAAGGACGAAAACGTCTGCCTCCACTGCGGCCTGTGCGCCGAGCGCTGTCCCACCGCCGCCTGGGACATGCAGAAGTTCCTCTACAACGTCACCAAGGCCGCCCCCCTATGCAGCCTCTAGCATCCGTCAACGAGTTCGTGATCCGCTTCGCCAACGTCAACGGCACCGGCTCGGCGAGCGCCAACAACCTGTTCGCCAAGGCGGTGTTCCGGATGGGGGTGCCGGTCTCGCCGAAGAACATCTTCCCCTCCAACATCCAGGGCCTGCCCACCTGGTACGAGGTGCGGGTGAGCGAGCGGGGCTACCTGGGGCGCCGGGGCGGGGTGGACATGGTGGTGGCCATGAACCCCCAGAGCTTCGCCCAGGATCTGGCCTGCCTGGAGCCGGGCGGCTACCTGCTCTACGACAGCACCAAGCCCCTCGACCCCCGCTACCGGCGGGACGACGTGCAGTTCATCGGCATCCCCTGCACCGAGATCTGCCGCCGGGAGTTCGCCGATCCCAGGCAGCGGCTCCTGCTCAAGAACATGGTCTACATCGGCGCCCTCGCGGCCCTGCTCGACCTGGAGTTTGCGGTGTTGCGCGATCTGGTGGGCGAGCAGTTCAAGGGCAAGGAGAAGCTCATCGCCGCCAACATCCACGCCCTCGAGCTCGGCTACCAGTACGCCGCCGAGCACTACGCCTGCCCCCTGGAGCTGCGGGTGGCGCGGGCCGACGCGGTGGGCGACAGGATCCTCATGGAGGGCAACGACGCCCTGGCCCTCGGCTGCATCTACGGCGGCGCCACGGTGGCCGCCTGGTACCCGATCACCCCCTCCACCTCGGTGATCGACGCCTTCGAAAAGTACGCCAAGCGGCTGCGGATCGATCCGGGCACCGGCGACCACCTCTACGCCATCGTCCAGGCGGAGGACGAACTGGCCGCCATCGGCGTGGCCATCGGCGCCGGCTGGAACGGCGCCCGCGGCTTCACCGCCACCTCGGGCCCCGGCCTTTCCCTGATGAGCGAGTTTTTGGGGCTGGCCTATTTCGCCGAGGTCCCGGTGGTGCTGATCGACGTGCAGCGCGCCGGACCCTCCACCGGGATGCCCACCCGCACCCAGCAGTCCGACCTGTTCGCCGCCGCCTACGCCTCCCACGGCGACACCAAGCACGTGCTCCTGCTGCCCGCCAGTCCCACCGAGTGCTTCGAGTTCGGCGCGCTGGCGTTCGATCTGGCGGATCGGCTGCAGACCCCGGTGATCGTCCTCTCCGACCTCGACCTGGGGATGAACGACCACGTGTGCGATCCCCTCACCTGGGAGGACGGCCGCGAGTACGACCGCGGCAAGGTGCTCTCGGCGGCGGACCTGGACGCCCTCAAGGAGCGCTTCGGCCGCTATCTGGACGTGGACGGCGACGGCATTCCCTATCGCACCTATCCGGGTACCCATCCGGAAAAGGGGGCCTTTTTCACCCGCGGCACGTCGCGGGATGAGTACGCCGTATACACCGAGGACGGCGAGGCCTACGTGCGCAACATGGAAAGGCTCTTGCGCAAGTTCGAGACCGCCAAGTCCCTGGTGCCCAAGCCCGAGTTCCGGCCGGCGCGGCAAGAAACCCGCGAGGGGGTGATCTTCTTCGGCACCAGCACCCCGGCTGCCCTCGAGGCCCTGGATCTGCTCGCCGCCGAAGGGCACCACTTCGACGCCCTGCGCATCCGCGCCTTCCCCTTCACCGCCGAAGTCGAGGCCTTTCTCGAGGCCCACGAGCGGATCTACGTGATCGAGCAGAACCGCGACGGGCAGCTGCGCAAGATGCTCATCATCGAGTGCGAAGTGGACCCGAAAAAGCTCAAGTCGGTGCGCCACTACGACGGCATGCCCATCACCGCCCGCAACATCGCCGGGCAGATCCGCGCCCTCAAGGGCGCCACGGTGACCCCCCTGCGGCGCAAGAAGACCGGGTGATCCCATGACCTACATCCGCCCCAACTTCCGCCACCCCGCGCTGCCGCGCAACGAGCTCGGCTACACCCGCCGCGACTACGAGGGCGCGCTGTCCACCCTGTGCGCCGGCTGCGGCCACGACTCGGTGAGCGGGGCCATCATCCAGGCCTGTTTCGAGCTGGCCATTCCGCCCCATCGGGTGGGAAAGCTCTCGGGGATCGGCTGCTCTTCCAAGACCCCCACCTACTTCCTGGGCCGCTCCCACGGCTTCAACACCGTCCACGGCCGCATGCCCTCGGTGGCCACGGGCGCGGCGCTGGCCAACCGGGAACTGGTCTACATCGGCGTCTCCGGCGACGGCGACACCGCCTCCATCGGCCTCGGCCAGTTCGCCCACGTGATCAGGCGCAATCTCGACATGCTCTACATCGTCGAGAACAACGGCTGTTACGGGCTCACCAAGGGACAGGATTCGGCCACCGCCGACGTCGGTTCGGCGAGCAAGAAGGGGGTCCCAAACCCCTATCCGCCCATCGACCTGTGCGCCATGGCCCTCGACCTCGGCGCCACCTTCGTGGCGCGCAGTTTCTCCGGCGACAAGCGGCAGCTGGTGCCCTTGATCAAGGCGGGCATCGCCCACCGGGGCTTTGCCTTCATCGACGTCATCTCGCCCTGCGTCACCTTCAACAACACCCCCCAGTCCACCAAGAGCTACGACTACGTGCGCGAGCACCTGGCGAGCACCGGAACACTCGACTTCGTGCCGGTGCGCCAGGAGATCACCGCCGACTACGAGGCGGGCTACACCGAAGAGGTGACGCTGCACGACGGCTCGGTGATCCACCTCTACAAGGAGCCCGATCTGGACGTCCATGACCGCCACGCCGCCCTGCGCGCGATCCGCGAGCACAAGGAGGCGGGCCGCATCCTCACCGGCCTGCTCTACGTGGATCCCGACAGCGCCGACCTCCACGAGGTGTTGCAGACGGTCAAGACGCCGCTGCGGGACCTCACGGCCAAGGAGCTCTGTCCGGGCAGCCGGGCCCTGGACGCCATCAACGCCTCCAAGCGGTGAGGGAAGGCCGGTGGTGATGCGGCAGTCGGACGACCGAACCCAAAGGCGGGACGGCGCGCGCCAGGGCGCCGGTGGCGGCGCGGATCGAAGCGAAGCTGCGCGCCGCCTTCGCCCCCCGCCATCTGGAAATCGTCGACGAAAGCCATCGCCACGCGGTGCCGCCCGGCGCCGAAAGCCACTTCCGGGTGGTGCTGGTGTCGGCGGCCTTCGCCGGCCTAAGCCGCATCGCCCGCCACCGGGCGGTCTACCGCTGCCTGGCCGAGGAGCTGGCGGGACCGGTCCACGCCCTGGCCCTGCACACCTTCGCCCCCGAGGAGTGGGCGGGCGAGGCGCCCCCTTCGCCCCCCTGCCTGGGGGGCGACAAGGGACGCGCTGCCAAGGCGCCTCCCGAGATCGCGACGGCAACGAAGGAGGAGGATCCGCGATGACCGTGACACGATTCGGCCTGGCCTTCGGCCTCGCCCTCGCAGCAGGGCTCGCCCTCGCCGGGCCCACGCCCGCCCCGGCCGGGGCGCGGGTCTATTTCATCGCCCCCGCCGACGGCGCTGTGGTGCGCAATCCGGTGCGGGTGGTGTTCGGACTGTCCGGCATGGGGGTGGCGCCTGCCGGGGTGGAGCGGCCCAACACCGGCCACCACCACCTGCTCATCGATACCGCCCTCGCCGACTTCGACGCGCCGATCCCGGCCGACGAGAGGCACCTCCACTTCGGTGGTGGCCAGACCGAGGCGGAAATCCAACTGCCTCCCGGCCGCCATCGCCTCCAGCTGGTGCTCGGCGACCACAACCACGTGCCCCACGACCCGCCGGTGATCTCCGAACCCATCACCATCACCGTCGAGGAGTGACGAGGCTGCCACGCGCTTGAACTGGGTCAACGCCCCGCGGGGCGGGGAGTGGTTCACTGGAGCCGCTCACAACCGCGAGGAGAGACCCATGCAAGTGCGCGTTCTCTGTTTGGCGGGCGTTCTGGCGGCGGCCGGCGCGTCCGCTCTGCAAGCCCACGAGGCCGGCGACTGGATCCTGCGCGGCGGCCTCGCCCTGGTGGATCCCGACGGCGACAGCGGCCCCCTGGAGGCGGCCGGCCTGGGCCCGGTGGCCGCCTCCGGGGTGGAGGTGAAGGACGACACCCAGCTCGGCCTCACCCTCACCTGGATGCTCAGTGACCGCCTGGGGGTGGAACTGTTGGCCAGCACCCCCTTCCACCACGAGATCGAGGCGCGCACCGGCGCGCTCGGGCTCGGCCCGGTGGACGCCGGCGACACCCGCCACCTGCCGCCCACCCTCTCGGCCGTCTGGTACCCCTGGGGCAGCGGCGGTGCCTTCTCCCCCTATCTGGGCGCGGGAATC
Source organism: Porticoccaceae bacterium (assembly GCA_026005035.1). GTDB lineage: Bacteria > Pseudomonadota > Gammaproteobacteria > Pseudomonadales > Porticoccaceae > BPKH01. Next base: position 121,970 of record BPKH01000002.1, read on the forward strand.
AACTACACCTGGTTCTTCGACGACGACGCGAGCCGCGCCCTCGAGCAGGCGCTGGGTGCGGAGCTCGATCTGGAGCTCGACGACTCCCTGGGGATCGCCCTTCAGGTGGGCGTCGACGTTCCCCTCGGCGGCGCCTGGCACCTCAACGCCGCCGTGCGCTGGATCGACATCGCCACCGACGCCCGGGTGGTGGCCGCAGGCACCACCGCCCTCGCCATCGACGACGTGGAGATCGACCCCTGGGTGTACCAGCTCACCCTGGGGTACGCTTTCTGAGCTCGCTCGCGGGTGCCGGGGGAGAGTGCCGATCCTCCCCCGGTGCCCTCAGCCCTCCAAGCCCAGACCGAGCGTAGCCCGGATCGAGCGTAGCCCGGATGGAGCGAAGCGGAATCCGGGAAACGCCCGCGCCTCGGCCCGCGCCTGCACTTTTGCCACGATCCCAGATTCCGGCTCTGGCGCCTCCATCCGGGCCAGGCACCCCCATTGTGGTGGGCTCCCCGTCGGAGCCGGACCGCGCCTTGTTGCGCTTTGCGGCCGGTGCTACCCTGGGGCCGGGAGGTACCGCCATGGGCGAATCGCTCCACCCCACCGATCCGCAACCCCTGGTCGACCCCTTCGGCCGGCGGATCACCTATCTGCGCCTGTCGGTCACCGACCGCTGCAATTTCCGCTGCACCTACTGCATGGCGGAGCGGATGACCTTCCTGCCCCGCCGGGAGGTGCTCACCCTGGAGGAGCTCTACGAGATCGGCGCGGTCTTCGTCGCTTTGGGGGTGCGCAAGATCCGCCTCACCGGGGGCGAGCCCCTGGTCCGCCGGGGTCTCCTCTCCCTGGCGGAGCGCCTGGGGGCGCTTGCGGGCCTCGAGGAGCTCGCCCTCACCACCAACGGCGCCCTGCTCGCTCCCCTGGCGGAGCCCCTGCGGCGGGCCGGCGTGGCGAGTCTCAACCTGAGCCTCGATTCCCTGCGTCCCGAGCGGTTTCGGCGTCTGACCCGCACGGGCGAACTCGCGGCGGTGCTCGAGGGGCTCGAGGCCGCGCGCCGCGCCGGCTTTCCCCGCATCCGCCTCAACGCGGTGATCCAGGCCGGGGTCAACGACGACGAGGTGGTGGAGCTCGCCGAGTTCGCTCTCGAGCGGGGCTTGGACATCGCCTTCATCGAAGAGATGCCCCTGGGGGCGGTGGACTCCCACGATAGGCGCGCCACCGCCGTGCCCTCGCTGCGCCTGCGCGAGCGCCTGGCTGCCCGCTTTCCGCTCGTGCCGGCGGCGGACACCACGGGCGGTCCGGCGCGCTACTTCCGGATTCCGGGACGGGGGGAGCGGATCGGCTTCATCTCCCCCCTGTCCGAGAACTTCTGCGCCACTTGCAACCGGGTGCGGCTCACCGCCGAAGGGCGGCTGCTCTTGTGCCTCGGCCACGAAGACGCGGTCGACCTCAAGGCGGTGGTGCGCCGCCATCCCGGGGATCGGGAGCGCCTGGCGGCGGCGATCCGCGCCGCCATCCTCCACAAGCCCGAACGCCACCACTTCGACCCCGGCCGGGTCGACGTGGTGCGCTTCATGAATGCCACCGGCGGCTGAGGGGCCTCCCGCCGGGCGGCTCAAGGGAAGAAGGGCAGGGGGTCCTTGGCGAGGGCCACCGCCGCGATGTAGGCCGCCGTGGCGAGGGCGGCGAGGGTCGCGGCCAGGCGGCCCCGCCGAGTGGGCGCGCGCAGGGCGGCGAAGCCGAAGCCGATGTACACCAGCAGGGCGGTGAGCTTGGCGGCAAGCCAAGGGTGGTGCCACGGCCATTGGGCGGTGGCGACCAGGAGAGCCACTCCGCTTGCCAAGAGCAGGGTGTCGAGCAGGTGGGGGGTGATCCGCAGCCAAGGGCGGGAGAGGCGCGAGCGGTCGACCATCGCCCAGCGGGCGCGCAGGGCAAAAAAGCCCACCGAGGCGGCTGCCAGGGCGATGTGGGCGAGCTTGAGCCAGGCGAGCGCCACCATCAGAGTTCTTCGGCTTCCTCCGCCGGCGGAGCCCCTTTTTCGCCGTCTTTGCTGAACACCACCTCGAGCCGCAACAAGACCACCAGGGCGTTTTCCCGGGCGATGCCGGACTCCGCCTTGGACCAGCGGTAGTAGGGCTTGATCTCGCCGAACAGCCAGGGCCTGAAGAGCTTGCGCCGAAAGCGCAGGCCGACGGCGTAGTCGCGCACCAGGTTGGTCGGCTCGGTGCGCCCCACCGCCGAGGCGAAGGCGGACAGGGCGCGGTCGCCCCCCAAACGGCGCTGCAGGGCCAGGCTGGTGGCCCACTTCACGCCCGGCTTGTCCTCCACCCAGTAGAGGCGGTTGTGCCACTGCAGCAGCCGGTCGGCGGCGAGCAGGTGATCCAGTTCCAGGCGCGTCTCCGAGGCGAAGCCGTCGTCGGTGAGGTAGAAGAGCTCTTGACTTGCCGTCCCCCACAGGTCGGCGCGGAAGGGGTGGCGGTAGCGGTAGCGGGCGGAGGTCTTCGGGTAGCCCGAGGAGCGCAAGCCCACCCGCAGGTCCAGGCGGTGGCGCTCTTCCCGGATCGCCTCCAACTGGAGGGAGAGGTCGTCCAGATTTTCTTCGTCCTCCAGGAGCAGGTCCTCGGTTTCGGTCTCGCCGGTGTCGTCCTCGTCCAACAGCAGGCTCACCCGCTTGTCGAGGTTGGGCAGGTAGAACTTGCCGCGCCCCTTGATATCGGCGCCGAACCCGTCGCGCTCGTCCCACTCCTCTTCCAGGCGCAGGCGCAGAATCGAGCGGGGCGCCTCCTCGTCGGCGCGCAGGTCTCCGAAAAAAGAATCCATCCAGCGGGCCAGGTCTTGGGCTTGCTCGGTTACGTAGCCGTGGCCCTCGTCGTACCAGGGCCGCGGTTCGCCGCCTTGCACCCCGGCGGCGGCGAGCAGGGCGCACGCGGCGAGGGCCACCGAGAGGCGCGCCATGGCGTCAGTCGTTTCCGGCGAGGAGTGCGGCGCGCACCTCCCCAAGCCAACGGGCGAGCCGGCGGCGGTTGTCGGGACCGATGCGGATCATGAACTTCTGCGCGGGCGGCAGGGCCTCGAGGGCGGGGTCGGCGAACTGGTAGGTGACCGTCTCGCGCACCAGGGTCACCGGCTCTTCCACCTCGGGGGCGGCGAGCAACTGGTCGATGGCCGCCACCAGGGCGTTGTCCGCCACTTCCGCCGGCTGTCCCAGTTCGGCGAAGGCCTCTTCGAAGAGGGGCCGCAGGCGGTGGAAGGCGCCGGCAACCGCCTCCGGCGGCAGCGCCGTGAGGGCGTCCACCAGGGGTTCGTAGCGGGCGTAATTGGCCGGATCCAGGTAGAGCCGGTCCTCCTCCCGGCGGACCCGGAACGGCTCGCGGGGCGGCTTTAGGGGCAGCGCCTTGTAGGAGATCCCGCCCCGGGCCAGCACTTCCACCGCCGCCGCGGCCCGCTGGAGGATCCCCTCGCCGGAGAGCGCGGGGGCGAGGGGCGAGTCGGCCACCAGCGGGGCGAGGAGCTCCCGCGCCCAGGGGTCGCTCTCGGCCAGGGGGGGCAGCGGCGGCGCCTCGTGCTGAGCTTCCGCCTCCTCCGCGCCCTCCCCGGGGGGTGGTGGCGGGATGTCGGGCGCCTCGCGCACGGATTCGGGCAGCGGCGGCGGTGTCGCCGCGGGCGGTGGCGCGGCCGCGGCTGGGGGAGGCGGGGGTTCGGGCGACGGGGCCAGCAGCCAGTAGGCGATGGCCGCGAGGATCGCCAGGGCGGCGGCGAGACTCAGGAGGCGCCCTCTGGCTGCGCTTCCCGGTTGGCCGATGGTGTTCATGGCGTCGCTTCCCGGTGCGATGCGCCTAGCATGGCACGGCCGCGGGGAATCCTCAAAGGGGGGTGCCGGTGAACTCGAGGCCCTCCCGGGGCAGGGGCGCGCCGTCGAACATCACCCCGCCCGGAGTCCAGCGCACCCGCCCGGCCGCCACCAGGCGCACCGCCTCCACGTACAGGGGGTGCTCCCAGGCGAGCACTCGCGCGGCGAGGCTCTCGGGGGTGTCGTCCGGGTGGATGGGCACGCGCACCCGCAGGATGGGCGGGCCGCCGTCGAGGGCCTCGGTGACGAAGTGGACGGTGGCGCCGGCCTCCCGGTCCCCCGCTTCGAGGGCGCGCCGATGGGTGTCGAGGCCGGGATATTTGGGCAGCAGGGAGGGGTGGATGTTGAGGATGCGGCCCAGCAACGGGGAGACGAACGCCGCCGTGAGGATCCGCATGAAGCCGGCCAGGGCCACCAGGTCGGGCTCGTGGTTCTGGACTTCTTCCAGGAGTGCGGCGTCGAAGGCCTCCCGACTGGGGAAGGCGGTGTGGTCGACCACCGCGGTGGGAATGCCGAGGGCGGCCGCGCGGTGGAGCCCCTCGACGTCGGGGCGATTGCTGACCACCGCGGCCACCTGGGCGGGGATCCGGCCGGCCCGGCAGGCCTCGGCCAGCGCCTGCATGTTGCTGCCGCGCCCCGAGATGAGGATCACCAGGCGGCGCGGCGAAGCGCTCATCGGGCGATCTCCACCCGCGGTGCGCCCCCCTCCGCGGCGCGCTCGATACGGCCGATGACCGCGGCCTGCTCTCCTTCCTGGCGGAGGATGGCCAGGGCGCTGTCCACCTCCCCTTCGGGGACGCAGACCACCATCCCCACGCCGCAGTTGAAGGTCCGCCACATCTCCGCTTCGGGCACGCCCCCTTGTTCCTCGAGCCAGCGGAAGATTTCCGGGACCCGGATGGCTTTCGCGTCGATGTGCGCCACCACCCCCGGGGGTAGCACGCGGGGCAGATTTTCCACCAGGCCGCCGCCGGTGATGTGGGCGGCGGCGTGGACCTCGGACTGCTTGAAGAGGGCGAGCAGCGCGCGCACGTAGATGCGCGTCGGGGCGAGCAGTGCGTCGGCGAGGATGCCCTCGCCGAAGGGCTCGCGGGCCGGGTCAACGCCCCGCTCTTCGAGGATCCGGCGGATGAGGGAAAAGCCGTTGGCGTGGGGGCCGCTCGAGGCGACGCCGAGGAGCACATCCCCAACCCGCACCTCCTTGCCGTCCACGAGCTCCTGCTCTTCCACCACCCCCACGCAGAAGCCGGCCAGGTCGTATTCCCCTTCTTGGTACAGCCCCGGCATTTCCGCCGTCTCGCCGCCCACCAGTGCGCAGCCGGCCTGCCGACAGCCCTGGGCGATGCCCTTCACCACCTGGGCCGCCACCTCGACTTCCAGGCGGCCGGTGGCGAAATAGTCCAAAAAGAACAGGGGTTCGGCACCGCACACCACCAGGTCGTTGGCGCACATGGCCACCAGGTCGACGCCCACCGCCTCGTGCCGCCCCAGGGCAGCGGCCAGCTTGAGCTTGGTGCCCACCCCGTCGGTGGTGCTCACCAGGATCGGCTGGCGGTAACCGGAGGGCAGTTTGCACAGGGCGCCGAAGCCGCCGATGCCGGAGAGCACCTCGGGCCGGCGGGCGTTGCGGGCGATGTTCTTGATGCGTTCCACCAGGGCGTTGGCGGCGTCGATGTCGACACCGGCGTCCCGGTAGGTGAGCGGTCTGGAGGGGGGTGCGTCGCGTTCCATGGACTCCTGCTTCCTCGCGGTGCCGGGTGGATTGGCGCGGCCGAGGGATTATACCCGAACGCGGTCTCTCCCCCGCGCCGCTGCTACAATGCGCCCATGCCGCGTCACGCCCTGCGCTTCTGTCTCCTGCTGTGCGCCCTGCTCCTCGGCGCGGCGTTGTGCCACGCCGCCGAGGAGCCCTTTCGGGCGCGGGTGGCGGTGGCCGATTACGGTCCCGCCGAGCGGGAGCGGGCCCTGCGCGAGGGGCTGGCCGAGGTGCTGGTGCGGCTCGCCGGGCAGCGCGCCGTGCTCGAGCGCGCCGACGTGCAAAAGCTGCTGGCGGAGGCGCCGCGCCTCGCGCTGCGGGTCGGGTACGCCACCTTGCCCGACGGCGGCCAGGCCCTCGAGGTGGTCTACAACGGCGCCGCCGTGGAAGCGGCCATGCGGCGCGCCCGCCTGCCCCTCTGGCCGCTCCACGGTCGCCCCGCGCTGGTGGCCTGGCTGGTGGTGGGCGATGCGGCGTCGCAACCGACGTTCGCCACTCCGGATGCCGAGCCTGCGCTCTGGCGCCTCCTGCGGGAGGGATTCGAGCGCCGCGGCGTGCCCTTCCTGACCCCCCTTTTCGACCTGGAGGAACAGTGGTTGCTGCCCCCTGAGGGGGCCTGGGCCCTGGACGGCGAGGCCGCGGCCCGGGCGGCCGACCGCTACGGCGCCGGCCACTGGCTCCTCCTGCGCGCCTACCGCAGCGGCGCCGAGCAGTGGCGCCTCGCCTGGCGGGTCGGCAGCGGCGAGGAGGCGGGGGAGATCGCGGTGCGCGAGGTGGCCGACCTCGCCGCCGGCGTCGCCGCGGTGGTGGACGCCGTGGCCGACGAGTTGGGGGCGCGCTACGCCTACGTCCCCAGCGCCGAGCAGATCGTCGAAGTGGAGGTGGCGGGGGTCGCCGACTATGCGAGCTGGCGGGAACTGACCGCGCTCCTCGCCCGCCTGACCACGGTGCGCGGCCACCGGCTGCGGGCGGTGGAGGGAGACCGTTGCTGGCTCGAGCTGCGGATAGACGGCGCGCGGGAGGCGCTGCTCGCCGAGCTGGCAGCGGACGGCCGCCTGGCGGTCGCCGACGCCACCGCCTCCCCCTTGCGCCTGTATTGGCGGGGCGCGCCGCGGTGACCGGCCAGCTGCCCCTGGCGGTGGCGCTGCGCGAAGAGGCCACCTTTGCCAACTTTCTGGTCACCGATGCGGTGCGCGGCCAGGCGGTCGCCGCTCTGTGCGGGGGTCTCGCCGGCGGCGGACTCGTCTACCTGTGGGGGAAGGCCGGCGCGGGCGCCAGCCACCTCGCCCAGGCGACCTGCCACGAAGCGCGCGGCGGCCACCAGTGGCTGCCGCTGGCGGAGCTCGGCGGCTGCGACCCGGCGGCCCTCACCGAGGGGTTGGAGGCCCTGGCGGTGGTGGCCCTGGACGACCTCCAGTTGGCGGCCGGCGACGGCGCCTGGGAGCGCGCTCTGTTCGCCCTCCACAACGGGCTCCAGCGCCGGGGCGGCCTGCTGGTGGTCACCGCCGATCGGCCGCCGCGGGCGCTGCCGCTGGGCCTGCCCGACCTGGCATCGCGGCTCGCCGCCGGGTTGGTGTTCCACCTGCCGGCCTACGGCGACGAGGCCAAGCGCGCCGTGCTGTGCTTCCGCGCCCGCCGGCGGGGGCTCGAGCTGTCCGAGGAGGCGGCCGACTGGCTGCTGCGCCGCCATTCCCGCCACCTGGTCGATTTGCTCGCTCTGCTCGATTGGCTCGATCTGGAAGCGCTCCGCCACCAGCGCCGCCTCACGGTGCCCTTTTTGCGCGCCCTGCTGGCTCAGAGGGCGGCGCAGGGCAAACAGTAGAGGAGGGGCTGACCGCCTCTCCGGAGGGCGGTCGACCAGTGCGCGAGCGGCGCGGGGAAGAGCCCCGCCGTCGCGGCGCCGCCCCGCCACAGTGCCAGGAGTCGCTCGGCCCAATGGCTCGGCCGCGCCAGGGGAACGAGCTGGAAGCGGGCGAGGCCCGCACGGGCCGCGGCCGCGGCGACGGCCTCGCGCAGGCCGCCCACCCCGTCCACCAGGCCCAGGTCAGCCGCCTCGCGCCCCGTCCAGACCCGCCCCTCGGCCACCTCCGCGACCCGTTCCAGGGGCAGGCCGCGGGCCTCGGCCACGAGCGCCAAGAAGCGGCGGTAGAGGTGCTGCACCTGGAGGTCGAGCAGCGCCCTGGCCGCGGGGGAAAGGGGGCGCGTCAGGTCGGGGAAGCCAGCCAGCGGGCCGGTGCCCACGCCGTCGCTGTGGATCCCCAGGGCGGCGAGGCTCTCCTCTAGGGTGGGCAGGATCCCGAAGACGCCGATGGAGCCGGTGAGGGTGGTGGGACTCGCCCAGATCTCGTCGGCGGCGGTGGCCAGCCAGTAGCCGCCGGAGGCGGCGAGCGCCCCCATGGAGACCACCACCGGCATTTTCTCTCGCACCGCCGCCAACTCCCGGCGCACCACCTCGGCGGCCAGGGCCGAGCCGCCCGGCGAGTCGATCCGCAGTACCAGCGCGGCGAGGGTCTCGTCCTCCCGCGCCCGGCGCAGCAAGGCGGCCAAGGTCTCGGCGCCGATGGTGCCCGGCGGTTGTTCCCCTTCGAGAATGGGTCCGGCGGCCACGATCAGCCCGATGCGCCCCGTTTTCCCCGGCGGCGCCTCCCCCGTCGCCGCCTCGCCCGCGGCGCCGCGCCGCTGGTGGGCCAGGTAGTGGGACAACTCCACCCAGCGGGGGCGGCCGTCCCGCTCGCCGAAGCGCCGTGCCGCGGCGGCCTCGAAGGCGGCGCGGGGCTCCACCGCGTCCACCAGTCCCTCGGCGCGGGCCCAGGCCGCCAGATCCCCGCCGTGGGCGGCCAGCCCCTGGGCGGCTTCCCGGGCCAGCCGGTCGAGGGTGCCCGGGGGAAGGCGGCGGTTGGCTTCCACGGTGGCGGTGTATTCCCGCCACAGGGCGGTCACCCAGGCGGTGGCGTTCTCCCGCGCCTCGGCCGACATGCCGTCGCGGGTGAAGGGCTCCACAGCGCTCTTGTAGCGCCCCGCCTGGAAGCTGTGGATGCGCACCCTGAGCCGCTCGAGGGCTTCTCCCAGGTAGAGCCCGTAGGTGCCGAAGCCGGTGATCAGCACGCCGCCCATGGGGTCGGTGGCGATGCGCTCGGCGAAGCTCGCCAGGTAGTACCCCGCCTGGGAATAGGTGCCGCCGTAGGCCCACAGGGGCTTGCCGCTCGCGCGGAAGCGGGCCAGGGCCTGGCCCACCTCCGCCAGGCGGGCGAGGGGCGCGCCGGCGAAGCGGTCCAGGTCCAGGACGAGGCCGGTGATGCGCGGGTCCTCCCGGGCGGCGTCCACGGCCTCGACCACCTCCCGAACCACCGTCTCGGCCGAGGCGGGGTCGGCCGCACCGAGCAGGGCCAAGGGGTCGGGCAGGGTGCGCTCCTCGACGAGCTGTCCCTCGATGGCCAGGTGCAGCGGCGCCTGGGCGGGCAGCGGCCGCAGCCGGTCGCCCCACCAGCCGAAAAGCAACGCGGCGGCCAGGAGCAGGAACAACAGGTTCACCGCGAGGCGCAGGCCCCGCCACAGGCCTCCCAGGAGGCGGGCGAGGCGGCGGAGCAGTTGCCGGGCGGCCACGCCGCCTCCTCAGTGGGCGCCCGATCCCGCCCGCCGGCGCTGCACCCAGCGGGCGTGGAGAGTGGCGGACAGGAAGAGGGAGCAGGCGGCGAAGAGGGCGAGCCACTCCGGCAGGGCGGCGTCGGGCTCGCCCACTTCGGCCACCAGGGGGACGAAGTACAAAAGGCTCACGAAGCTCAGGAACACCAGGCTGCGGGCACTTTCCCGGGCCGTCCCGGGAACGAGCAGCAGGAGGGGCAAGAGGGCCGCAGTCCACAACACCGGGGAGATTCTGGCGGTGATCCCCGCCGCGGCGACGGCGCCGCCGAGGAGGAGGAGGCTCGCCCAGGTCGCGCGGCGCGCCCAGCGCAGCTTGGCGGCGAGGTGGGGGGTGGGCCCGGGCATCAGCTGGCGAGCCGGCGGGCCAGGGTGCCGAGACGCCGCCCGAGGGCGCGGCACAGGCGGCGCTCTTCTTCGCTGAGCGGCCGCCCTTCCTGGCCGGCCCAGTGGCTCGCGCCGTAGGGGGTGCCGCCGCTCGCGGTGGTGGCCAGTTCGGGCACCGAGTAGGGCAGCCCCACCAGCACCATGCCGTGGTGGAGGAGGGGCAGCATCATCGACAGGAGCGTGCTCTCCTGGCCGCCGTGGAGGCTTGCCGTGGAGGTGAAGACGCAGGCCGGCTTGCCCTCGAGGCTGCCGTCGAGCCACAGCCCCGAGGTGCCGTCGAGAAAGTATTTGAGGGGGGCGGCCATGTTGCCGAAGCGGGTGGGACTGCCCAGGGCGAGACCGCTCGCTCCGGCTAGCTCCTCGAGGGTGCAATAGGGGTGGCCGCTTTCCGGCACCGGGGGATCCCGCGTCTCGCAGGTGGCCGACACCGGCGGCACGGTGCGCAGGCGGGCAGCCATGCCGCTCGCCTCGACGCCGACGGCCACCTCCTCGGCCATCGCCGCCACGCTGCCGTGGCGGCTGTAGTAGAGCACCAGCACGTAGGGTTGGTCAGTCATCGAGAATCTCCAACACCCGCTCCGGGGGACGTCCCACCACCGCCCGGTCGCCGGCGACAGCGATGGGCCGTTCGATCAGGCGGGGATGCCGGACCATGCAGCGCACGATCTCTTCGTCGGAAAGGCCGGGGTCGGCGAGGCCGAGTTCGCGGTATTCCGGCTCGCCCTTGCGCAGGAGCTCCCGCGGCGCCATTCCCAACTTGGCGAGCAGTTGGGTGAGGGTCTCTTCGTCGGGCGGGGTCTCCAGGTAGAGCACCACCTCGGGCTCGATGCCCCGCTCCCGCAGCAGGGCCAGCGCCGCGCGCGATTTGGAACAGCGGGGATTGTGGTAGAGCGTCACCATGCCGCAGAATCCTCGACTCGATCGGCAAGGCGTAGTCTAAATGGAGCATCCCGCCCTGGCCAGGGCGAGCGCCGCCTTCCAGCGCGCGCGCCGCTTTGCCGCCTACCTGTGGGAGCGGTTCGAGCGCGACGGTTGCCGGCAGAGTGCCGCCGCCCTCACCTACGTGAGCCTGTTCGCAGTGGTGCCGCTGCTCACCCTGGTCTACTCGATGCTCTCCCTGGTGCCCGCCTTCGCGGTCTTCGAACAGCAGGTCAACGACCTGATCTTCCACCACCTGTTGCCGGAGAGCGGCGTGGAGGTGCGGCGCTACCTGCTCGAGTTCACCGCCAAGGCGCGGCGGCTGTCGGTGGTGGGGGTGGTGATGCTGATCGTCACCTCCTACGGGTTGCTGGCCACCATCGAGGGCACCTTCAACCGGATCTGGGGCGTGGCGCGCAGCCGCCGGGGCCTGGGCGGTTTTTTGGTCTATTGGGGCATCCTGAGCTTCGGGCCCTTGCTGTTGGGAGTCGGACTCTTCCTCCACGCCTATCTGTCCTCCCTGGAAGCGGTCCTGGGCGACCGCGACGCCCTGGGCATCGCGGCCTTCGCCCTGCGCTACCTGCCGTGGCTGTTGACCTGGGTGGCCTTTACGCTGCTGTTCGTGGCGGTGCCCAACGCCCGGGTGGACCGGCGCGCCGCGGCGGTGGGCGGGCTGGTGGCGGCGGTGCTGTTCGAGGCGGCGCGCATCCTCTTCGGCGCCATCGTCGCCCACGGCAGCTTTCACAACATCTACGGGGCCTTCGCCATGGTGCCCCTGTTTCTGCTGTGGCTCCACCTGGGGTGGATGATCGTCCTGGGGTGCGCCGAACTCACCCGCGCCCTGGAGACCTTCGGCACCGTCCAGGGCTATCGCCTGCCCATGCTGGTGGCGGCGGTGCTGGTCTGCCACCTCTGCTGGGAGCGTCAGGGGCGCGGCCGCGCCCTTGGCGACCGGGATGTGCTGGCGGCCGGCGTGCAGCAGGAGCAGTGGCAGCGGCTTCGGGAATTGCTGCTGCGCCACCGCTACCTGGAGCTCACCGCCGACAACCGCTACGTGCTCCTGCGCGATCTCCACCGGGTCACCCTCTGGCAACTGGTGGGACTGTTGGGGGAGAATTTCACCCGCCGCCCCGCCGCCGCGACTCGCGAGCGCCTGGCGGGCGCCCCCTGGATGGGGCGGCTCGACCGACTGCTGGAGAGCGCTGCGGCGCGGTCGCGGGAGGTGCTCGAGGTGACTTTGGCGGAGCTGTTCGAGGAGCCGAGCGGGCGATGAGAGCGGGGTTTTTCCTGGCCATCGCGCTCGCCCTCGCGGCGTGCTCCCGGCCCTCGCCCTTCCCCGGCGCGGCGGAAGGGCAGGTGGTGGTGGTCAACTACTGGGCGGAGTGGTGCGAGCCCTGCCGGGAGGAGATCCCCGCCCTCAACGCCTTCGCCCGGCGCCACGCCGGCGAGGTGGTCCTCTACGGCGTCAACTTCGACGGTGCCCAGGGTGAAGCGCTCGCTCGGCTGGAGCGGCAGCTCGGGATTGAATTCCCCACCCTCGCCGAGGACCCCGGCCCGCGGCTCGGCTGGCCGGTGCCCCGGGGCCTGCCCCACACCCGCTTCACCGACCCTTCGGGCAGGCGGCTCTTGGAGCTTGCCGGGGCGCAGACCGAGGCCTCCCTGGAGGCGGCGCTGGCGCGCTTCCGCGCCGGGGAGGGCGCGCCGTGATCGCTCTTTTGGGCCTCGTCTCGGGGCGGGTCCAGGGGGTTTGGTACCGCCGCCACGTGCAGCAGGCCTGCCGCGCGTTGGGCCTGCGCGGCTACGCCAAAAACCTGCCCGACGGCCGGGTGGAGGTGCTGCTGGTGGGCCCCGCCGAGGCGGTGGAGGCGGGCAAGGCCGCGGTCTGGCGCGGCTCGCCCCGCGCCCGGGTGGAGGCGGTGGAGTGGCGGGCGGTGGATCCGGCGCCGGAGCTTTCCGACTTCGCGGTGCTCTGACTCAGGGCAGCTGCGCAAAGAGCGACCGCAGGCCGCCTCCCCAGGCCTTCTGCAGCTTGCGCATATAGGGGTCATCGGCGGCGATGCGCTCGATGCGCACCTCCAGGCTGTCTTTCCGGTAGGCCACCATGTCGAGGGGCATGCCCACCGAAAGGTTGGACTGCATGGTGGAATCGAAGGAGATGAGGGCGCACTTCACCGCCTGGGTGAGGGGGGTGTCGGGGCGGATGATCCGGTCCAGGATCGGCTTGCCGTACTTGGACTCGCCGATCTGGAGGTAAGGGGTGTCGGGCGTCGCGGCGATGAAATTGCCCTCCGGGTAGATCTGGTAGAGGGCCGGTTCCCCCCCGGCGATCTGTCCGGCGAGGAGGAGATCGCAGGCGAAGTTGACGGTGCTGTCCGGGTTGGCCTCCCGGTAGCGGCGCACGGTGCGCGCCAGCAGGTCGCCCACCCGTTCGGCCACGTCGAAGAGGGTGGGACAGCGGTGGATCCCGTCCGGCTCGTCGGCGGCGATCTGGCGCCCGAGCAGGAAGACCACCCGCTGGGCCGTGCCCAGGTTGCCGGCGCTGGCCACAAACACCACCCGCTCGCCGGGCTGGACGAAAGCGTGCAATTTGGGGAAGGTGGCGATCCGATCGATGCCGGCGTTGGTGCGGGTGTCGGCCATCATCAACAGGCCTTCGGCCACCTGGATGCCGACGCAGTAGGTCATGGGAAGCGATCCGTGGAAGTGGGCGCAGTGTAGGAAAGGGGGAGGGGCGTGACAAGCGATGCCCACTACATGGCCGAGGCGCTCGAGCTGGCGCGGGCGGCCGGCCGGCGGGGGGAGGTGCCGGTGGGGGCGGTGTTGGTGCGCGACGGCGTGGTGGTGGGGCGCGGCGCCAACGGCCCCATCGGCCACTGCGATCCCACCCACCACGCCGAGGTGGCGGCGCTGCGCGACGCCGCGGCGCGGCTCGCCAATTACCGCCTGCCGGGGACGGTGATGTACGTGACCATCGAGCCCTGCACCATGTGCGTGGGGGCCCTCATCCACGCCCGCGTCGCCGAGCTGGTGTTCGGCGCCCGGGAGCCCCGCGCCGGGGCGGTGGTGAGCCGGCTCAACCTGCTCGACCTGCCCCACTTCAACCACCGGGTGCGCTGGCGCGAGGGGGTGTTGGCGGAAGACTGCGGGGCGCTGTTGCGGGAATTTTTCCGCGCTCGGCGCTAGCCGGGCGCGGATCTTGCAGCCGCCGTCCTGGATCCGTCATCGATCGCTCGGCTATGCTGAGCAAGACGCACCCGTCCCGGCAGTGGGAGAATGCCCATGCGCTACCAGATCGTCGACCTGGTCAATCGCAGTCTCAACGCCTCGGCGGTCGCCCTCGGCGCGGTCAAGACCTGGACCGAAAGCGACCTCTGGCCGCTGCGCGACACGCCCGTGGGGCGGCTGCAGAGCGGGCTGCTCGAGACCACCGTGCGGCTGCTGCGCCACTACCCCAAGCGGGGTTGGAACTTTCCCGACGTGGTGGTGGGGCGCCGCCGCCACCCGGTGCAGGAGGCGGTGGCCCTGGAGAAGCCCTTCTGCAAGCTGATGCGCTTCGCGCGCACCGGCCTGCCCGCGCGGGCGCCGCGGGTGTTGTTCGTGGCGGCGCTCTCGGGGCACCACGCCACCCTCTCCCGGGAAACCTTCGCCGCCTTCCTGCCCGACCACGAGGTGTTCGTCACCGACTGGACCGACGCCCGCATGGTGCCGTTGGCGGAGGGCCGCTTCGGCTTCGAGGAGTACATCGAATACGTGGTGGAATTCCTCGAGCACCTGGGGCCCGGAACCCACGTGGTGGCCCTCTGCCAGGCGGGGGTGCCGGCGCTCGCCGCCACCGCGGTGCTCGCCGCCGCCGACAGCCCTTGCCGGCCGCGCAGCCTCGCCTTCATGGCCAGTCCCATGGACATCCGCGTCAATCCCAATCTGCTCAGCCACATTTCCGGACTGGTCAACAGCCGCCTGGTCTCCACCTTCGCCATCTACCGGGTGCCCAATCGCTATCCCGGCCGGGGGCGGTTGGTCTACCCGGGGTGGCTGCAGCTCGGCGGGTTCATGACCCTGAGCCTGCGCTCCCACCTGGAAAGCCACGTGGAGTTCCTGCGCGCCGTCTACCGGGGCGATTACGCCGCGGCGGACAAGTTCCGCGACTTCTACGACGAGTACTTCAGCGTGCTCGACTGCACCGCCGAGTTCTACCTGGAGACGTTGGAGAACGTCTTCATCGACCAGACGCTGCCCAAGGGCTTGCTCAAATTCCGCGGCCAGACGGTGGACTGCGGGGCCATCGTCGACGTACCCCTCTTCGCCCTGGAGGGCGCCAAGGACAACATGGTGGCGCCGGGCCAGTGCCGGGCGGCGCTGGATTTCTGTCCCAATCTGCCCGACGAGCTCAAGGAGTACCGACTCCAGGAGGGGGTGGGGCACTACGGCATCTTCAGCGGCTCGCGCTTCCGGGCCGAGATCGCCCCCGCCCTCAAGGCGTTCATCCGCCGCCACCACCGCCCGTGAGGCGCGCCTCGAGCAGGTGGCGCTGGATCTTGCCGGTGGTGGAGCGGGGGATCTCCTCCGGCGCGACGAACAAGACCCGCTTGGGCCTCTTGTAGGAGGCGAGTCTGTCCCGGCACAGGGCGATCACCTCCTCTTCGCTCAGGGCGGGGTCGCGGCGGACGACGAACGCCACCGGCACCTCGCCCCAGCGCGGGTCGGGGGCGCGCACCACCACCGCGGTGGCGATGCGGGGGTCGGCGGCGAGCACCGCCTCCACCTCCGCCGGGTAGATGTTTTCGCCGCCCGATTTGATCAGGTATTTGACCCGATCGACGTAGTCCAGGGTGCCGTCCGGGTTGCGCCTGAGCACGTCCCCCATGTGGAAGCGCCCGCCGCGGAAATCGCGCCGGTTGACCTCGTCGGCCTGCCAGTAACCGCTGAACAGGGTGGGACCGGCCACCGCCGCCTCCCCCGGTTCCCCCACCGGCACCTCGTTGCCCTCGGGGTCCACCAGGATGAGGTCGCAGAACGGGGTTTGCGTCTTGGACAGGCGGGTCGGCACCTCCCCCACCGGAATCCGCCCGCCGGTGCCCGGGGGCAGTCCCGTCTCGGTGGAGCCGAAGGTGTTGAGAAAGGGCGCGCGCAGAAGGCGCGTCGCCTCGGCGATCTCTTCCGGGGGGATCAGGTCGGGCATGGCGCCGATCACCCCGATCCCACGCGGTTCCAGTCCGCGCCGGCGAACCTCTTCGTTGAACGCCCCCACCATTCCGGGGACCAGGACGAACCAGGCCATGGGCAGCCGCTCGATCAGGGGGCAGAGGGCGTCCATGTCGAAGCCGTCGACGCACCACAGGGTGCCCCCTGCCAGCAGGGTGGCCAGGCCGTGGTCGATGGCCACCATGTGGTAGAAGGGCGTCCAGGCGACGAAGTGGTTGCGGTCGGGCACCTGCATCACGTAGTGGTAGACCAGGCCGCGGGCGATCAGCGCTCGGTGGCTGATCAGCGCCCCCTTGGGCAGACCCGTGGTGCCGCTGGTGTAGAGGATCACCAGCCCCTCCTCGGGGTCGACCGCCAGCTCCGGCGGGGTGTCGGGGGCGCCGGTCATCAGCCGTTCATGGTCCTCCTCGAGAATGAGGCGGGGAACGTCCGCGGCCGCCGCTTGCCCGGCCGCCGCCAGCTCCCCGGCGACCACCAGCGCCCGGGGCGCCACCAGGTTCACGCAGTGGGCGAGCTCGGCAGCGGACAGGCGCCAGTTGAGCGCGGCCAGGATGGTTCCCGACTTGGCCGCGGCCAGCAGCCACTCGAAGTACTCGAGGCGGTTGCGGGACAGCACGGCGATGCGCTCTCCCGGCCGGATTCCCTGGGCGAGCAGGCCGTTGGCAAGGCGATTGCTTCGCCGTTCGAGCTCGGCGTAGGTGAGGGAGCGGGGGCCGTCCACCAGGGCGGTGCGGTCGGGATGGGCCTTGGCGATGCTGGTGAAGAGCGCGCCGACCGACGCCCGGCCGGCGGTTTGCACGAGGGAGAGGACCTGGGCTTCCCGCGTCATGGCAACACTCCGTGGTCGGCAGGCGGTCTCGCGGCGAACCGCCCGGGCTAGTATAGGCAAAAGGCGCGCCGACCCCGCCCGGTGTTCCCTGGGGAAACGAGGGCGCAGGGGCGTTGGGTCGACCGGAAACGGGTGCGGTGCGGAATTGGCTTCCGCCGCGGGGCGGGCGCTAGCATGGAATCGGCCCTTGCGGCCATCGACAGGCAGGTCGTGAACACAGAGAGGACGTAGCGATGAATGACCAGACCGTGGGAAGGCCGGTGTCCCGGGTGGCCCTGGTGACCGGGGGAACGCGCGGCATCGGGCGGGCCATCAGCATCGCCCTGCGCGATGCCGGCTATCGGGTGGTGGCCAACTACGGCGGATGCGACCGGGCGGCCGCGGAGTTCCACGCCGAAACCGGCATTCCGGTGTACAAGTTCGACGTCGCCGACTTCGAGGCGGTGCGCGAGAACATCCAGCGGATCGAGCGGGAACACGGCCCCATCGAGGTGCTCGTGAACAACGCCGGCATCACCCGCGACGCGGTGCTCCACAAGATGACCCCACAGATGTGGGAGGACGTGATCCGCACCGACCTGGGCGGGGTGTTCAACACCTGCCGCAACGTCATCGAGGGGATGCGCGCCCGGCGCTACGGGCGGATCATCAACATCGGCTCGGTCAACGGCCAGGCGGGGGAGTACGGCCAGGTCAACTACTGCGCCGCCAAGTCGGGGATCCACGGCTTCAACAAGGCCCTCGCCTTGGAGAGCGCCAAGTATGGAATCACCGTCAACGCCATCGCCCCCGGGGCCATCGAGACGGACATGCTGATGAGCGTGCCGAGCCACATCCTCGAGAAGATCAAGGCCAAGATTCCGGTGGGGCGCTTCGGCCAGCCCTGGGAAGTGGCGCGGGCGGTGGTTTTCTTGGCCGCCGAGGAGTCGAGCTTCATCACCGGGCTCACCCTCTCCATCAACGGCGGCCAGCACATGTATTGACGGCTCCGCTCGCCCGGCGCGGACCGGTGCCGGCGGCGAGCGCCGTTGCTACCCTGTAGACGACAGGCCCCCGCCCGGAAGAGCGGCGGGATCGAGACAGCGACGGGGTGCCGGGGGAGGCAGTGATGGTGGCCAAAAAGACGCGGGGGCGGACGGCGATGCCGGGGCGGGCGGCCGAGCGCCGTGCGCCACCCGCCCAAGCTGGCGAACCGCCCGCCGTCGCCAACCGCGCCCACCATTACGAGCCGCGGGATTTCGCCGCCGCGCTCTTCCACTACGTGCGCCCGGCGGCGCTGCGCCGGGAGGGCGAGCGGCTCTTGCGGGAGGGGTTGCGGATCCTGCGCGGCGAATCGGAACTCGATCCCGGGCGCGACCGGCGCTTCGCCGATCCCGCCTTTCGCGAGCACCCCTTCTACCGGCGCCTGGCCCAGGCCTACCTGGCGGGAAGCCGCGCCCTGGAGGGGCTCCTCGCGGTGGACGACGAGGATCCCCTGCGGCGGGAAAAAGCGCGCCTTTTGGTGGACCACCTCACCGCCCTGGCCGCGCCCACCAACACTCTGCTCGGCAATCCGGCGGCGTTGCGCCGGGCGTGGGAAACCCGCGGCCGCAGCCTGCTCGCGGGGGTCGTCCACCTGGCCCAGGATCTTTTGCGCAACCGCGGGTTTCCTTCCCAGGTGGACCCCGGGGCTTTCCAGGTGGGGCGGGACCTGGCAGTCACCCCGGGCGGCGTGGTCTACCGCAGCGAGTTCCTGGAGCTGATCCAATACGCGCCGCGCACCGGAACGGTGCACCAGGTGCCCGTGTTCATCGTCCCGCCCCAGATCAACCGCTTCTACTTCCTGGATCTGGCGCCGGGCCGCAGCTTCGTCGAATTCCTGCTCGAGCAGGGTTTCCAGGTGTTCGTGGTGAGCTGGAAAAACCCCACTCCCGAGCAGGGCCACTGGCGGCTCGAGGACTACGTGACGGCCCTCGAGCGGGCACTTGACGCCGCGAGCGCCGTCGGCCGCTCGCCGCGACTGCACGGCCTCGGGTTCTGCGCCGGCGGCATCACCCTGTCGGCCTTCGCCTCTTGGCTTGGCCATCGCGGCGAGGGCGAACGGCTCGCCTCCCTCACCTTCGCCGTCACCCTGCTCGATTTCTCCTATCCGGCACTCATCGGGATCCTCAAGTCCGACTTCCTGCTCGGCATCTCCAAGGCGAGCTCCAAGACCCTCGGGGTGCTGGCCGGCGACGACCTGGCCATGGTCTTCACCCTGCTGCGGCCGCGGGATCTCATCTGGGATTACTGGGTCAACAACTACCTGATGGGCAATCCGCCCCCCGCCTTCGACATCCTGGCGTGGAACCGCGACAGCACCAATCTGCCCGCCGGGCTTCACCGGGATTATCTGGCGATCTTCGACGACAACCTGCTGGCCCACCCGGGCGGTTTCCAGGTCCTGGGCGTCCCCGTGGACCTCGGCGCCCTCACCCAGGATGCCTTCGTGGTGGGGGCGGTCACCGACCACCTGACCCCCTGGAAGGGCTGCTACCGCACCACCCAGCTCCTCGGGGGAAGAAGCACCTTCGTGTTGTCCAGCGCGGGGCACGTGGCGGCCCTGGTCAATCCCCCCGGCAACCCCAAGGCCTGGTACATGACCGGCCCGCCGCCGCCCCCCGACCCGGACGACTGGCTCGCCGCCGCCCAACGCCGGCCGGGCTCCTGGTGGGAGGCCTGGGTGGACTGGGCGGCGCCCCGCTCCGGGCGCCGGGTGCGGGCCCGCCGCACCCTGGGGGACCGCCGCCACCCGGTACTCGCGCCGGCGCCAGGCACCTACGTCTTCGAGCGCGCCTAGCGCCGCACCGGCCTCTTCGCCAGTTTGCGCTGCAAGGTGCGGCGGTGCATGCCGAGCGCTCGGGCGGTGGCCGAGATGTTGCCGCCGTGGGCGGCGAGCACCCGCTGGATGTGTTCCCAGGCGAGCCGCTCGGGGGAGGGGGGATCGGCGGGCGGTGGCGACAGCGGCCGGTCGGCCTCGGCGGCGGCCACCAGGTCCCGAGCGGAAACGGGTTTGCACAGGTAGTCGTGGGCGCCGAGGCGGATCGCCTGGACGGCGGTGGGGATGCTCGAGTAGCCGGTGAGCACCAGGATGCGCGCCGCCGGCCGGCGCGCCAGCAGCGGCTCGATGAGTGCCAGGCCCGACTCCGCTCCCAGTTTCAGGTCGAGCACCACCCGCTCCACCGGGTGGCGGGCGGCGAGTGTGAGCGCCGCGCCGCCGTCGCCGGCGGCGACGGCGGGCTCGCCCAGGCGGCCGAGGGCGCGGCAGAGGGTGGCGGCGAAGGCGGGGTCGTCGTCCACCACCAGGTAGCGCGGCTCAGGGGCCATGGGCGGGCACCGCGGGCAGGTAGACGCGGGTCAGGGTGCCGCCGCCCGGCGCCGGTCCCCAGGTGAGGCGGGCGCCGTGGTGGGCGAGGATGCGCCGGGCGAGAAAGAGGCCGAGGCCGAGCCCACCGCGCTTGGCACTGGCCACCGGAGCCGCCCCGGGGACGCGCGCCGCCGGCCCCGGGCCCTGGTCGCGGATGACCAGTTCCGCTCCCTCGCCGTCCCAGCGGGCCGAGACCTCGATGCCCGCCGGGCTCGCCTCGGCGGCGTTGTCCAGCAGCCAGTGGAGGGAGGAGACCAGGGTCGGGTGGCAGCACAGCTCGGCTTCTTGCGGGCCGGAAAGGCCCAGCTCGAGGGGAACTTCCGGGCGGCGGCGGCGCCACTGCTCCACCAGTTCGGCGAAAAAGGCTCGCGCTGGAGTCCGCCGGGGTGCCCCCGCCGTGGCTTGGCGCGCCGTGCGGGCCAGCTCGGCGAGGACGCCGCGACAGCGCTCCACCTGCTCGGCCATCAGCGTCAGGTCCGGGTCTTCGCCCGTGCCGGGGCGCGCCCGCAACTCCTCCACCAGCAGGGCCAGGGTGTTGATGGGGGTGGCCAGTTCGTGGGCCGCCCCCGCCGCCACCGCGGCCACCGCGAGCAGCTGTTCGTCTTCTAAGCGGGCCCGCTCCAGCCGCTCGAGGGCGCGCCGCTGGCGGGCGGCGGTATGGGCGAGCCCCCCGACGAAGACCACCACCAGGATGCTGCTCGCCGCAAAATTGAGGGCCATCCCCCACAGATGGGGGTGGATGCCGCCGCCGTGGGTCGCACCGGGAGCGAGCAGGGGCAGGGGCACGTGGTGGGCGAGGAGCCAGCCATATAGGCCCACCGCCAGGGCGGTGAGGAGGGCCGCCCTGGCGCGCCCCACGGCCACGGCGGCGAAGGCCACCGGCACCAAGAGGTAGGCGGCGAAGGGGTTGCCCGCTCCGCCCACCTGGTACATGAGGCCCGCCCACAGCAGCAGGTCCGCCGCCAGGTGACAGGCGAGTTCCCCTTCGCCGAGAGCCGCCGCCCAGCGGGCGCGTACCCAGGCGAGGGCCACCGCTGCCGCCAGCAGGGCGAGGTTGAGGGCGAGCAGCGGCCAGTCGAGCCCGGCGCCCCGGTGGTACAGCCAGGCGACGCCGCCGGCGGCCGCCAGGAGGGGCGGCAGCCGCAGCCAGCCGAAGGCCGCCAGGCGGGCGTTGAGAGGCGCTTCAGCCCTGTCCACGAGGCGTCACCGAGAGGGGGATGCAATGCTACCATGGCGCCCCGCCGGCCGGCGCCCGCTTGCTGGCACGAAAGTTGAAAGACCGAACCGGGGGCGCACCGGCCGCGCCCACCGGGCAACGGTGCCCGCCCTCCCCGGAGCGGCGGGTTTTTTCGTCGGCCGTCTGGTAAGGAGAACGACTTGATGGCGAAAACCGCTCGCGCACTCGGCAGCAGTCTGCTCTTGTCCCTCGGCGCCCTCGCCGCCGCTTCGCCCCTCGACGAGGCGGCGGCGTGGCTGCGCGGCGGCGAGGCGGCGCTCGATTTCCGCTACCGCTTCGAACGGGTCGATCAGGAGGGTCCGCGGCGGGACGCTCGGGCCTCGACCCTGCGCAGCCGCCTCACCCTGACGAGCGCCACCGTCCGCGGCTTTACCGGCCAACTGGAGGTGGACGACCTCGCAACACCGGGGCCCGATCGCTACGATTCGCTGCTTCTCGACAATCCCCACTTCGGCGAGGCGGCGGTGGTGGCCGATCCTCCCGGCACTGAACTCAACCAGGCCTGGCTGGGCTACGCGGAAGGCCCATGGACCGCCACCCTGGGGCGCCAGCGGATCACCCACGGCGCTCACCGTTTCCTTGGCAACGTCGGCTGGCGGCAGAACGAGCAGACCTACGACGCGCTCAGACTGCAGTACCAGGAGGGGGCCTTGGCCCTCGACTACGCCTTCCTCGCCCGGGTCAACCGGATCTTCGCCGGCGAGGGCAAGAGCGCCCAGCCGGAGCGGTTCGAGGGGGCAAGCCACGCCCTCCTGGGCAGCGCCGCGCTGCCGGTGGGCACCCTGTCGGCTTTCCTCTACGCCCTCGACTTCGACGAGGCGGAGGCCCTCTCCACCCTCACCTGGGGGCTCGCCTACGACGTCCAGTTCGGCCCCCTGGCGCTGTCCGCGGCGGCGGCCCGCCAGACCGACCACGCCGACAACCCCGACCACTATGCCGCCCCCTACCTGTTCCTCGAAGCCCGCTACGGCGCCGCACCGGTCACCCTGGTGGCGGGGTACGAGCGGCTCGGCTCGGACGGGGGGGAGCGGGCCTTCGTCACCCCCCTCGCCACCCTGCACAAGTTCCAGGGCTGGGCCGACCAGTTCCTGGTCACCCCGGCGGACGGCCTCGAGGACCTCTACGGGGGCGCCAGCGCCGCGGTGGGGCCGGTCAAGGTGGGCCTTTACCTGCACCACTTCGCCGCCGACCGCGGGGGCGAGGACTACGGTTCGGAGGTGGACTGGGTGATCACCTGGCCGCTCCACCGCCGCCTCACCTTGGAGCTCAAGTACGCCGCCTACGATGCCGACGCCTTCGCGACCGACACCGACAAGCTGTGGTTCACGGCCCAGGCGAATTTTTGAGGGGGACCGCCGGCGGCCGGCGCGCGACCGGCGCGGCGGGCGGCGGGAGGGGCCGAAGATGAGTGCCGACCGCGCGCTGACCGCGCCCCTGCGGGTGCTGGTGGTCGACGACGACCCGGTGCGGGCGGGCCTGCTCGAGGAGCGGCTCGCGGACGCCGGCTACGCCGTGGTGGCGGCGATCCCCTCGGCGGCGGGCCTGCTCGCCCACATCGAGCGGGAGCGGCCCGACGTGGTGCTCATCGATCTCGCCTCCCCGGAGCGGGACGTCCTCGAGAGCCTGGCGGTGGTGGACCGGCACAACCCCCGCCCCGTGGTGATGTTCGCCGAGCGGGACGACCCCTCCTGGATCGAGCAGGCACTGCGCGCGGGCGTGTGCACCTACATGGTGGGCCGGATCGATCCCGAGCGGGTGCGGCCGATCATCGACCTGGCGCTGGCGCAGTTCCGCGCCCTGCGCGGCCTGCGCCAGGAGCTCTCCGACACCCGCGCCGAGCTCGAGACCCGCAAGTTGGTGGAGCGGGCCAAGGGGCTCGTCATGGCCCGCCACGGGCTGAGCGAGGCCGAGGCGCACCGCTTGCTGACCCGCCTGGCCATGGACCGCAACCAGCGCCTCGCCGAGGTGGCCCGGGCGGTCGTGGACGCCCTGGCGCCCCCGGAGCGGGGAGGGAAGGGGCCGTGAGTGGCGTCCCCGAAAAGCGCACCCTGCGGGTGGGCTACCTGCGCCTCGCCGACAGCGCTCCCCTCTGGGTGGCAGAGGAGGAGGGGCTCTTCGCCCGCCACGGCCTCGAGGTGGAGCTCGTCCGCGAGGTCTCCTGGGCGAACCTCCGGGATCGGCTGGTGGTGGGGCAGCTGGACGCCGCGCAGTTCCTGGCCCCACTTCTGTTGATGACCAGCTTTGGGGTCGGCGGGCCGCGCGCCGACCTCCTCACCGGGCTCGCCCTGGGCCAGAACGGCAACGCCATCACCCTGCGGCGCGCGCTGGCGGAGGCCGCCCAGGTGGCGCCGGGCGCCTCCTTCGCCGACACCGCCCGGGGGTTTGCGCGCCTGGTGCGGGAAGGGCGCCTGGCCGGCCCGCCCATCTTCGCCACTGTCCATCTCTTTTCCAGCCACAGCTTCCTGCTGCGGGCCTGGCTCGCCGCGGGCGGCCTCGATCCCGAGCGGGACGCGCGCATCCTGGTGCTGCCGCCCCAGCAGATGGTCGATAGCCTCAGCCGCGGGGTGATCGACGGCTACTGCGTCGGCGAGCCGTGGAACAGCCTGGCGGTCGTCGAGGGGGTGGGCGCCATCGCCGCCTTCGGCTGCGACCGGTGGCCGCGGGCCCCCGAAAAGGTGTTGGCGGTGACCGAGGCGTGGCACCGCGCCCATCCCGCCAGCCACTTCCGCTTGCGCCTCGCTCTCCTCGAGGCCTGCCTGCGCCTTGCCGACGAGGCCTATCGGGCGCGCTTCGCGCCCCGCCTCGCCGCGTGCCTGGAACTACCGGTGGAGGCCGTCCGGCCCCCCCTCACCGGCCGGCTGGTGCGGTTTTCCGGCGCGGCGGTGGAGGCGCGACCCCACTTCCACCTGTTCGGCCGCGACCACGTCGCTTGCCCCTGGCGGGAGCACGCCGCCTGGCTCGTGCACCAGTGTGGACGGCTGTTGGGCCGCGCGCTGCCGGCCGCCGACGCGGCGCTCCTTGTCGAGCGCTGCTACCGCCCCGATCTCTACCGCGAAGTGGCCGCCCGGTTGGGGCTCGAGGTCCCACTCCGCGGCCCCCAGGTGGAGGCCACCTAGGGATTGCCGATTCTGGCACGGTTCCTGCTTTGAACAGGGCGAGGCCGCGCGGCATTCCCCCGCCGGTCGGCCTCGGTGAAGTCCTCCACTCTTGGGTGATGTTGCCCACGCGGCGGAAACGGCGCGTGGGCTTTTTTTCGATCGCCAGCTCAGGGAGAACCGCGATG
The DNA here is from genome assembly GCA_026005035.1 of Porticoccaceae bacterium. Taxonomy (GTDB): domain Bacteria; phylum Pseudomonadota; class Gammaproteobacteria; order Pseudomonadales; family Porticoccaceae; genus BPKH01. Next base: position 146,441 of record BPKH01000002.1, read on the forward strand.
CGCAAACCATTTGCAGCCCGCGCCAAATGGCTCGGCCTCTTTGCCCTCTGCGCTGCCACCCTCGCCGCGGCGCGCGGGGCCGAGGTGGGCTGGCCGGAAAAGGACGAACTCCGGCTCGGATTCATCAAGCTCACCGACATGGCGCCCCTCGCCATCGCCTACGAGAAGGGCTTCTTCGAGGACGAGGGGCTCTACGTGACCCTCGAGGCCCAGGCGAACTGGAAGGTCCTCCTCGACGGGGTGATCGACGGCCGCCTGGACGGCGCCCAGATGCTCGCCGGCCAGCCGCTGGCCGCCACCATCGGCTTCGGCACCGAGGCCGAGATCATCGTGCCCTTGAGCCTCGACCTCAACGGCAACGCGATCACCGTCGCCAACGAGGTGTGGGCGATGATGAAGCCCCACGTGCCCGCAGGGCCCGATGGACGCCCCCAGCACCCCATCGGCGCCCAGGCGCTCAAGCCCGTGGTGGAGCACTTCAAGGCCGAGGGGCGGCCGTTCCGGATGGGGATGGTCTTTCCGGTCTCCACCCACAACTACGAGCTGCGCTACTGGCTCGCCGCCGGCGGGCTCCACCCCGGCTACTACGCGCCCCACAAGGGGGAGGTCTCGGGCACCATCGGCGCCGACGTGCTCCTCTCGGTGACCCCGCCGCCCCAGATGCCGGCCACCCTCGAGGCGGGAACCATCCACGGTTACTGCGTGGGCGAGCCCTGGAACCAGCAGGCGGTGTTCAAGGGGATCGGGGTGCCGGTGATCACCGACTACGAGATCTGGAAGAACAACCCCGAGAAGGTGTTCGGCCTGCGGCGCGATTTCGCCGAGCGCTATCCGAACACCACCGTGCGCCTGGTCAAGGCGTTGCTGCGCGCCGCCAAGTGGCTCGACGATCCGGCCAACCGCCGCGAGGCGGTGCGCATCCTGGCCCGCCCGGAATACGTGGGGGCCGACGAGGAGGTGATCGCCAACTCGATGACCGGCAGCTTCGAGTACGAGAAGGGCGACGTTCGCCCGGTGCCCGACTTCAACGTCTTCTTCCGCTACCACGCCACCTACCCCTACTACTCGGATGCCATCTGGTACCTCACCCAGATGCGCCGCTGGGGGCAGATCCCCGAGCCCAAACCCGACGCCTGGTACTTGGAGGTGGCGCGCAAGGTCTACCGTCCCGACCTCTACCGGCGCGCCGCCGAGGCGCTGATCGCCGGGGGCGCGATGAGCGCGGACGACTTTCCCGATTTCGCGCGGGAAACCGGCTTTCGCCCGCCCCAAGCGGAGTTCATCGACGGCATTCCCTACGACGGCCGCAGGCCCAACGACTACCTGCGCCGCCTGGCCATCGGCCTGAAGGACGAAGTCCTGTGAAGGAGGCAGCCATGGACAGTGCATTTCCCGTCGCGCCCGCCACCGCGTCGCGCCGGCTCGCCGCCCTCGGCTCCGAGCTCGCCCGCCGCCTGCGCCGCCTCGCCCCGCCCGCCGCCGGCTTGCTGGTGTTCGCGCTGTTGTGGCAGGGCGCATCCGCCACCATCGACACCTCCCTCGGCCGCTTTCCCGGTCCGCTTCAGGTCTGGGAGCAGGCCGGGAATCTGTGGGCCGAACACCGCCGGGAGCGGAGGCGGGAGGCGGATTTCTACCGCCGCCAGGAGGCGCGCAATGCCGCCCGCCAGGCGGTCGACCCCGACTACGTGCCCCGCCTGCGCCCCTACACCGGCAAGCCCACCTTCGTCGACCAGATCGGCCGCAGCCTGCTCACCGTGGCCTTCGGCTTCGCGGTGGCCACCCTGGTGGCGCTACCCCTCGGGGTGCTGTGCGGCCTGTCGGAGACGGCCTACCGGGCGCTCAACCCCCTCATCCAGGTGTTCAAGCCGGTCTCCCCGCTGGCTTGGCTGCCCCTGGTGACCCTGGTGGTGAGCGCCGTCTACACGAGCGCCGATCCCCTGTTCGAAAAGGCCTTTCTCAACTCCGCCTTCACGGTGGCCCTCTGCTGCCTGTGGCCGACGGTGATCAACACCGCGGTGGGGGTCGCCGGCGTCGACCGGGATCTGGCCAACGTGGGGCGGGTGTTGCGCCTCTCCCCCTTGACCCGGCTGCGGCGCATCGTGCTGCCGGCGGCGGTGCCGATGGTCTTCACCGGCCTGAGGCTCTCCCTGGCCACCGGCTGGATGGTGCTCATCGCCGCCGAGATGCTCGCCCAGAACCCGGGTCTCGGCAAGTTCATCTGGGACGAGTTCCAAAACGGCAGCTCCGATTCCCTGGCGCGGATCCTGGTGGCGGTGCTCGCCATCGGCCTCATCGGACTCGGCCTGGATCGCGGGATGCTCGCCCTGCAGCGCTTCGCCAGCTGGGACAAGGGCGCGGCGGTGCGCTGAGGAGCGGGGTCGGATCGACCACGCCAACCACGGGAGAAATGTCATGGGAGCCTATCTGGAAATCAGCGGAGTCGGCATCGAATTCCCCACCGAGCGCGGACCCTTTCGGGCGCTCCAGGGCGTCGATCTCAAGGTCGACAAGGGCGAGTTCGTCAGCCTGATCGGCCACTCGGGTTGCGGCAAGTCGACGGTGCTCAACATCGTGGCGGGCCTCCTCAGGCCCACCGAGGGGGGCGTGATCCTCGACGGCCGCGAGGTGGACGAACCGGGCCCCGATCGGGCGGTGGTCTTCCAAAACCACGCCCTCCTGCCCTGGTTGTCGGTGTTCGACAACGTCCTCTTGGCGGTGGATTCGGTCTTCGGCGGCCGCAGGAGCAGGGCCTGGCGGCGGCAGTGGGCGCTGCACCACCTGGAGCTGGTGCAGATGGCCCACGCCCGCAACCAGATGCCCCACGAAATCTCGGGGGGCATGAAGCAGCGGGTGGGCATCGCCCGGGCGCTCGCCATGGAGCCCAAGGTGTTGCTCATGGACGAGCCCTTCGGCGCCCTGGACGCCCTCACCCGGGCCCACCTGCAGGACTCGCTCATGGAGATCCAGGCCCGCCTCAACAACACGGTGATCCTCATCACCCACGACGTGGACGAGGCGGTGTTGTTGTCGGACCGGATCGTCCTGATGACCAATGGCCCCGCGGCCACCGTGGGGGAGATCCTCCGGGTGGAGCTGCCGCGGCCGCGCGACCGCCTGGCCCTGGCCGAGGACCCCCGCTACCACCGGCTGCGCCAGCGGGTGCTGCGCTTCCTCTACGCCGGGCGGCGGCACGGTGAGGCGGAGGCGGCGGCGCCGGCGGAGGAGGCCGCCTGAGATGGGCCGCCTGGTGGTGGTGGGGGCGGGAATGGCCGCGGCGCGGCTCGTCGCCCGCCTCCTCGAACTGGACGCCCCCTGGCGGATCACCCTGGTGGGAGAGGAGCCGGCGCTCTGCTACAACCGGGTCCTGCTCTCCTCCCTGCTCGCCGGCCAGTGCCAGCGCAGCGACCTGGCCCTCCTGACCCCCCGCCAACTCGACCGGGTGGAGTGTCTGGCCGGCGCGCGGGCGGTGGCCCTCGACCTCGCCAGGCGCACCCTGTCCCTGGCGGACGGCCGCCGGCTCTCCTGGGACCGCTTGGTGCTGGCCACCGGGGCGCGAACCCGCCGGCCGGAGATCCCCGGCGCCGCGGCCGCCGGGGTGCTGGCCTTCCGCACCCTGGAGGACCTGGACGCCCTGCGCGCCGGGGTGGCCGGCGGCGCCCCCGCGGTGGTCGTGGGCGGCGGACTCCTCGGCTTGGAAGCGGCTGCGGGCCTCGCCGCCCTGGGGGCGGCGGTGACGGTGGTGCACCGCCGTCCCCATCCCATGAACCGGCAGCTCGATGCCCCCGCGGGGGAACTCCTCCGCTCGCGCCTCGCCGAGCGGGGCATCGCCTTCCGCACGGGCACGCCCCTGCGCATCGCCGGGCGCGGCGGGCGGGCGGCGGCGGTGGAGCTCGCCGATGGCGCTCGGCTCCCCGCCCGCTGGGTGGTGTGGGCGACGGGCATCGAGCCGGCCGCCGAGCTGGCGCGCTCGGCGGGGCTTCCCTGCGGGCGCGGGGTGCGCGTGGACGGCTTCCTGGCCACGGCGGCTTCCGGCGTCTACGCCCTGGGCGAGTGCTGCGAGCTGGACGGGCAGACCTTCGGCCTGGTGGCCCCCGTCTACCGCCAGGCGGAGGTGTTGGCCGCGCGCCTCGCCGGGCGGGCCGTGGCGCCCTTCCGGCCGCGGGCCGAGGCGACCCGGCTCAAGATCGCCGGGATCGATCTCTTCAGCGTCGGCACGCCCCCAGGGGCGGGGGAAGCGGTCTCCGACCTGTGCGTTTGCGATCCCGCCCGGGGCGTCTACCGGCGCCTCGCCTTCCAGGGGGGGCGCTTGGCCGCGGCCATCTTCCTCGGCGACCTCAGTGGCGCTGCGCGCTGCGAGGCGCTCCTCGCCTCGGGGGAGCCGGCCGGGGCCGCGGGCGAGGCGCTGCTCTTTGGCATCGCCGCCTGAGGAGGAGACATGGCAGCGACCGTTGCCACCACTTGCCCCTACTGCGGCGTGGGCTGTGGGGTCCTGGCCCGCGGCGAGGGCGCGCGGGTGGCGGCCGTGTCCGGCGATCCCGCCCACCCCGCCAACCGCGGGCGGCTGTGCGTCAAGGGCAAAAGCCTCGCCGAGACCACGGAGCTTGCCGGCCGGCTGCTCGCCCCCCGGGTGCCCGGGCGGGAGGTGAGCTGGGAGGAGGCCCTGGACGCGGTGGCCCAGGGCTTTGGCCGCGCCCTCGCCGAGCACGGGCCGGACAGCGTCGCCTTCTACCTCTCGGGGCAACTGCTCACCGAGGACTACTACGCGGCCAACAAGCTCGCCAAAGGCTTTCTCGGCACCGCCAACGTCGACACCAATTCCCGCCTGTGCATGGCCTCGGCCACCGTGGCCCACCAGCGCGCCTTCGGCGAGGACTTGGTGCCGGGCTGCTACGAAGACCTGGAGCTCGCCGACCTGGTGGTGATCGTCGGCTCCAACACCGCCTGGAACCACCCGGTCGTCTACCAGCGCCTTGCCGCCGCCCGCGCGGCCCGCCCCGAGATGCGGATCGTGGTGGTGGATCCGCGCCGCACTGCCACCTGTGAGCTGGCCGATCTCCACCTGCAGATCCGCGCCGGCACCGACGCCTTTCTGTTCGCCGGCCTGTTCCGCCACCTGGTGGAGAGCGACGCCTGGGACCGGAGGTTCGTGGCCGAGCACACCACCGGTTTCGAAGCGGCGCTGGCGGCGCTCGCGGGCCTGGACCTGGCGCGGCTCCACGAGCGGTTGGGGGTGCCCGCCGAGGCGCTCGACACCTTTTTTTCCTGGTTCGCCGCCCGCGAGCGCACGGTGACCCTCTATTCCCAGGGAATCAACCAGTCCGGGAGCGGCGCCGACCGGGCGAGCCTGATCATCAACTGCCACCTGCTCACCGGCCGCATCGGCCGGCCGGGGGCGACCCCCTTTTCCATCACCGGCCAGCCCAACGCCATGGGCGGGCGCGAGGTGGGGGGACTCGCCACCCAGCTCGCCGCGCACATGGATTTCGCCCCCGAGAACGTCGACCGGGTGGGGCGCTTCTGGGGCGCTGCGCGCGTCGCCGAGCGGCCGGGGCTCAAGGCCGTGGAGCTCTTCGAAGCGGTGCGCGCCGGAAAGATCCGCGCGCTGTGGATCCTGGCCACCAATCCGGCGGTGAGCCTGCCGGAGGCGGACCGGGTGCGGGAGGCGCTCGCCGCTTGCCCCCTGGTGGTGGTGTCCGACTGCGTGGCCGATACCGACACTGCGCGGCTCGCCCACATCCTGCTGCCCGCCGCGGCCTGGGGGGAGAAGAACGGCACGGTGACCAACTCCGAGCGGACCATCTCCCGCTGCCGCGGCGCCGTACCGCCCCCCGGCGAGGCCCGCCCCGACTGGTGGATGCTGGCGCAGGTGGCCCGCCGCCTGGGCCACGGCCGCGCCTTCGACTGGCGCCATCCGGCGGAGATCTTCCGCGAGCACGCCGCCCTGAGCGCCTTCGAAAACGGCGGGGAGCGGGTTTTCAACCTGGAAGGATTGGCCGACCTGGACCGCGCCGCCTACGACGCCCTCGCACCGGTGCAGTGGCCGGTGACCCGGGCAACACCCCAGGGCACGCGGCGGCTCTTCGCCGACGGGCGCTTTCCCACCCCCGACGGGCGGGCGCGCTTCCACCCGGTGGCGCCGACCGGGCCCTGCCAGCGGCTCGACCACCGCTTCCCCTGGGTGCTCAACACCGGGCGCCTGCGCGACCAGTGGCACACCATGACCCGCACGGGCAGGGCACCGCGCCTGTTGCGCCACCGCGACCGCCCCGAGCTGTCGATCCACCCCGAGGACGCGGCGCGCCAGGGGTTGCGGGAGGGGGATCTGGTGCGCCTGGAAAGCGCCACGGGCAGCGCGCTGCTGCCCGTGCGCCTGGACGGCGGCGTGCGTCCGGGGGAGCTCTTCGCCCCCATGCACTGGAGCGGTCCCACCGCGCCCACGGCGCGGGTGAACGCGCTCGTCGCGGCGGTCACCGACCCCTTCTCCGGCCAGCCGGAGAGCAAGTTCGTGCCCGTGCGGCTGCGCCGCGAGCCGGCGGCCTGGTGGGTGCTGGTCGCCAGTCGTGAGCCGCTTCCCGAGCCGCAGCTGGACTTCTGGGTGCGCGGTCCCCTGGTGGGCGGATTCCGCCTCCTCGGTGCCGCCCTGGCCCCCGCGGCGGTGCCGGCGGAGGCCTGGCTGGAGGCGCTGGCGGAGGGCGTGGCGGAGGATTCACCCCTGGTCTATCGCCATCCGGCGGCGGGCCATTATCGCCTCGCGATCCGCCGCGCCGGCCGACTCGCCCTGGTCGCCTTCGCGGCACCGAAGCCCGGCGAACTGCCGGAGTCGGCCGCCCTCGAGTCGCTCCTCGCCCTCCCCGAGGTCGACTGGCGGGTCCTCTCCGGTCGCGTGGGGACCGACCCCGGGCGACTCGTGTGTACCTGCTTCGAGGTGGGGGAGCGGGCGATCCGCGCGGCCGTCGCCGGCGGCTGCCGCACCCCGGAAGCGCTGGGTGAGCAGCTGCGCTGCGGCACCAACTGTGGCTCCTGCCTGCCCGAGCTGCGCGCCCTCCTCGCGGCGGCCTCCCCGAATCCCTGAGCCCTGCGCCGTCGGGAGGCGTTCCGGTCTGGTGCGGCACCGGCGTGGGGCAGGGGGCGGGATCCCTCGGGCGCGCGCCGGCGGCAAGCGGGCGGGCGCAGGGCCGTCAGGGCTGGCACGGGGTTTGCTGGAACAAGGGTGCAACGAGGTTGGACCGAAGGGCAAGGGCGCCCCGGCCGCACTGGCGGCGGGGCGCCCTTGCCTTGTCGGGACGGAACGGACGAGCGAGGTGAGCGATGGCAAAGTGCAAGGTGGTCGTGGTGGGCAATGGCATGGTGGGCCACCACTTCGTGGAGCGGCTCCTCGCCACGGGGGCGGAGGCGGCCGTCGTGGTGATCGGCGCCGAGCCGCGGCCCGCCTACGATCGCGTCCATCTGTCGGACTATTTCGCCGGCAAGCGCCCCGAGGAGCTGGCCCTCACCACCCGGGAGCACTACGCCGCGTGCGGGGTGGAGGCCCACTTCGGCGATCCGGTGGTGGCGATCGACCGGGCCGCCAAGCGGGTGGTGACCGCGGCGGGGCGGGTGTTCGCCTACGACAAGCTGGTGCTCGCCACCGGTTCCTATCCCTTCGTGCCGCCGATCCCGGGGGCGGATGGGGACGCCTGCTTGACCTATCGGACCATCGACGACCTGGGGCGCATCCGCGCCGAGGCGGACCGCTCCCGGGTGGGGGTGGTGGTGGGCGGCGGCCTGCTCGGGCTGGAGTGCGCCAACGCCCTGCGCAATCTGGGCCTCGAGACCCACGTGGTGGAGTTCGCGCCCGGGCTCATGGGGGTGCAGCTCGATCCCCCGGGCAGCCGCATGCTCAGGCGCAAGGTGGAGGCCCTGGGCGTGGTGGTCCATACGGAAAAGGCCACCACCCGGATCGGCGACGGCCGCAAGCGCCGGCTGGTGATGGAGTTCGCCGACGAGACCTCCCTGGAGACCGACCTGATCGTCTTTTCCGCCGGCATTCGCCCCCAGGACCAGTTGGCGCGGGCGTGCGGGCTGGAGATCGGGCCCCGGGGCGGCGCGGTCATCGACCACCGCTGCCTGACCAGCGACCCGGACATCTTCGCCATCGGCGAGTGCGCCTCCTTCGGGGGGACGGTGTTCGGCCTGGTGGGGCCGGGTTATCGCATGGCGGAGGTGGCGGCGAGCCAATTCACCGCCGACAAGCAGCACTTCACCGGCGCCGACCTGAGCACCAAGCTCAAGCTCCTCGGCGTCGAGGTGGGCTCCATCGGCGACTCCCACGGCAAGACCCCGGGGGCGATCTGCCTGTCCTACACCGACGAGCGCCGGGAGGTCTACAAGCGGATCAACCTGAGCCCCGACGGCAAGAAGCTCCTGGGCGCGGTGCTGGTGGGGGACACCTCCGACTACAGCGCGCTCCACCAGTACTACCTGAACGGCCTCGAACTGCCCGCCGAGCCCGAGTCGCTGATCTTCCCCGCGGCTTCACCGGCGCCCGCTCTGGGGCCGGCGGCGCTTCCCGAGGGCGCCACCATCTGCTCCTGCCACAACGTCACCAAGGGGGCGATTCTCGCCGCCATCGACGGCGGCGCCTTGAGCCTGGCCGACGTCAAGGGCGCCACCCGGGCGAGCACCGGCTGCGGCGGCTGCGCGCCCCTGCTCAAGTCCCTGGTGGACCACGAGCTCGCGGCCCGCGGGGTGGCGGTGGCGCGGGGGCTGTGCGAGCACTTCCCCTTCACCCGCCAGGAGCTCTTCCACATCGTCCAGGTGGAGGAGATCCGCACCTTCGACGAGCTCCTCGCGCGCCACGGCCGCGGCCGTGTGGGCTGCGACCTCTGCAAGCCGGCGGTGGCCTCGATCCTCGCCTCGCTGTGGAACGAGCACCCGCTGGCCAAGTCCCACGCGCCCCTCCAGGACACCAACGACGCCTTCCTGGCCAACCTGCAAAAGGACGGCACCTACTCGGTGGTGCCGCGCATTCCGGGCGGAGAGATCACTCCGGACAAGCTGATCGCCATCGGCCGGGTGGCCAAGAAGTACAACCTCTACACCAAGATCACCGGCGGGCAGCGGATCGACCTGTTCGGCGCCACCCTGGCCCAGCTGCCCCACATCTGGCGCGAGCTCATCGACGCCGGCTTCGAGACCGGCCACGCCTACGGCAAGGCGTTGCGCACGGTGAAATCCTGTGTCGGCTCCACCTGGTGCCGCTATGGGGTGCAGGATAGTGTGGGCATGGCGATCCGCCTGGAGAACCGCTACAAGGGGCTGCGCGCACCCCACAAGATCAAGGCGGCGGTGTCGGGCTGCACCCGCGAGTGCGCCGAGGTGCAGTCCAAGGACTTTGGGGTGATTGCCACCGACAAGGGTTGGAATCTGTACGTGTGCGGCAACGGCGGCATGAAGCCGCGCCACGCCGACCTCTTGGCCACCGACCTCGACGACGAAACCCTGATCCGCACCATCGACCGCTTCCTGATGTTCTACGTCCGCACTGCCGACCGACTGCAGCGCACCTCGGTGTGGCTCGACAACCTGGAAGGGGGCATCGACTACCTGCGGGAAGTGGTGGTGGAGGACAAGCTGGGCATCGGCGCCGAGCTGGAAGCCCAGATGGCGCGGGTGATCGACAGCTACCGGTGCGAGTGGAAGGCGACGCTGGAGGACCCGGAAAAGCTCAAGCGCTTTCGGCAGTTCGTCAACGACCCCGATGGGCGGGACGAACGGGTGGTCTTCGTCACCGAGCGCGGCCAGATCCGCCCGGCGCGGGAAGAAGAGCGCACGGCGCTGGAGTCGGCCTGAACCCGAGAGGAGTGCGGCGATGATGGAAGCGAAATCCTCCGAGGCGGCCCCTCTGCCGGCCTTTCCCGGCGAGGTGGTCTGCACCCTGGACGATCTGGTCCCCGGCGGGGGCGTGTGCGCGCGGGTGGCCGGACAGCAGGTGGCGATCTTCTACCTGCCGGGCGAGGCCCCCCCCCTCTACGCCCTCGGCAACTTCGATCCCATCGGCAGGGCCAACGTGCTCTCCCGCGGCATCCTGTGCAAGATCGGCGACGAGCTCGCCGTCGCCTCCCCGCTCTACAAGCAGCACTTCAGCCTGCGCACCGGCCGCTGCCTGGAGGATCCGCAGGTGGCGGTGCCGGTGTGGCGGGTGAGCCTGGTGGGCGAGTGCGTGGTGGTGGCGCCATGAGCGATGGCGGGGGGCGGGTGGTGTCCCTCGCCGCGCGCGCGCGACGGGCGGTGGGGGAGGTGATCCTGGTGGGGGCGGGCCCCGGCGATCCTGAGCTGATCACCGTCAAGGGCGCGCGGGCCCTGGCGCGGGCCGAGGCGGTGGTCTACGACAGCCTGGTGGACCCGGCGCTCCTCGAGCTCGCCCCACCCCAGGCGGCGCGCTTTTTCGTCGGCAAGCGCAAGGGGCGCCACGCGGCCTCCCAGGAGGCCATCGGCCGCCTGCTGGTGCGCCTAGCCCGCCAGGGGCTCACCGTGGTGCGCCTGAAGGGGGGCGATCCCCTCGTCTTCGGCCGCGGCGGCGAGGAGCTCGACTGCCTGGTGGCGGCCGGCATCCCCTGGCAGGTGGTGCCCGGGGTGACCGCGGCCACCGCCTGCGCGGCTGCGGCGGGCATCCCCCTCACCCACCGGGACTGGGCGGCCGGGGTCACCTTCCTCACCGCCCACCGCAGGGAAGGCGCCCTCGCCCTGCCCTGGGAGCTCGCCTGCCACCCCGAGCAGACGGTGGCCTTCTACATGGGCCTGTCGGTGGCGGCAGAGCTGGCGCGCGCCCTGATGGCCCGCGGCCGGCGGCCGGAGACCCCGGTGGCGGTGATCGCCCGGGCGAGCCGCCCCGAGGAGCGCATCCTGATCGCCACCCTGGGAACGCTGGAGGAGGAGCTCGCCCGGGCGCGGCTCGAGTCGCCGGCCCTGATTCTAGTGGGGGAGGTGGTGCGCGCCCGCAGCGCCCGCGCCTTCGCCCTCACCACTGAAGCGGCAGCCGCTCCGGCCCCACCACCCCGCCGGGGCGGTAGACGATCCGGGTGCCCGGCCGCAGGCTGAAGTCGGGGATCCGCGCCAGCCACTCCTGGAGCGCCACCTTCACCTCGAGGCGCGCCAGGTGCGCGCCCAGGCAGGTGTGGGGGCCGGCGGCGAAGGTGAGAATGGGCTTGCGGGGGCGGTGGAAGTCCACCCGCAGGGGGTCCGGGAAGACCTCCGGGTCCAGGTTGCAGGCGGGCAGCACCGCGGTGACCCGATCGCCGGGGAGCATCCGCACGCCGCGGATCTCCACTTCCCGGACCACCATCCGCCCGGAAAAGGTCACCGAGAAGACCCGCAACAGCTCTTCCACCTGGTTGTCGATGTTCTCGGGCTCGGCGAGGATCTCCCGGCGCCGCTCCGGGTGCTCGGCGAGCCACAGCCAGATGTGGTTGAGGGTGGCGAAGACGGTGTCCAGGCCGCCGATGAACAGAAAGCAGACGTAGCCGAACACCTCCGGCGGCGACAGCGGCCGGCCGTCGATCCGCGCCTGGGCGATGCGGCTGATCACCCGCTCGTCCGGGCGCCGGCGCTTCTCCTCGATGGCCTCTTTCAGATAGGTGGTAATCGCCGCCATGGCGCGGCCCATCACCTCGCGGTCCTGGGAGTGGAGCAGGTCCACCGCCCAGGAGACGAAGGTGTCGCGCATCTCCTGGGGCAAGCCCATCAGGTCCAGGAAGACCGACACCGGCAAGGGCCGCCCGAAGTCGGTGGTAAACTCGCAGCCGCCCTGGTCGCGCACCCGGTCGATGAGCTCGCGCGCCAGGGAGCGGATCTTCGCCTCCAGCGCCAACACCCCGGTGGGCGAAAAGATCGGCTCCAGAATCCCCCGGTATTTGCGGTGCAAGGGGGGGTCCACCTCGATGGGCAGGAAGTAGAAGTAGTCGTCCGGATCGCGGGGAAAGGGGGTTGCGCCCTCGTTGGAGAAAATTTCGTGATGGCGCAGCATGTAGAGGGCGTCTTGGTGTTTGATCAGCTGCCAGGCGTTGCAGTAGGGGTTCACGTCGTACCACACCGGCGGCATGGTCTCGTGGAGTGCGGCCATGTAGGCGTGGGGTGCGGCGAGAAAGGCTTCGCCGGTGGTGATGCCGGCGGCGCGCACGAGCTTTGGCGGCACGTGGGCGGGCACCTGTTCGGGGCCCACCAGGCGGGGAAACACGGGGGGCACGGGGCGGGCGGGATCGATGGCCATGGATCGCTCTCCGCAAGGGCTGGAAGCTCAAATTCTACTCCCCCCCGAGAAGGGGGGCGCGCCCGCTTTCCTCGATCCGCGGCAAGGACGGCGCACCGGCGCGGAGGGGCGGCCGTGAGCGGGCGCTGGGGTTGGCGCGCTGCGCGCCTGCTCGGCCACGGCAAGCGCGCCGCTGCCCACGCCAAGGCGCTGCTGCGCCATCCCCTGGCCTACGCGTCGGCGGTGGCGCACGACCCGCAGCGTTGGTCGCGGGAAGAGGACTTTGCGCCCGACTGGGAAGAGCGCACCCGCCTGCTCGCTCAACCCATTCCCCCGGGGGCGCGGGTGATCGAGTTCGGCGCAGGGCTCCTCGCCTTGCCTCGCTGGCTGCCCTCGGGTTGCCTCTACCAGCCGGCCGACCTCTTCCCGCGCTCGCCGGAGACCTGGGTGGTGGACTTGAATGCCGCTCGCCTGCCCGATCCCCCCGGCTCCTATGACTGGGCGGTGTTCAGCGGCGTCCTGGAGTACGTCCGCGATCTCGGGCGACTCTTTGGCTGGCTTGCCCGTTTCGTCGACCGGGTGGCCTTTTCCTACGCGGCCCTCGATTTTCTCTCCTGTCCGGTGACCCGCCGGCGCAACGGCTGGGTCAACCACTACACCCTCGCCGAGTTGACCGCGCTCCTGGAACGTCAGGACTGGCAGGCCAACTGCTTCGGATGCTGGCGGGAACAGGTGCTGGCCCAGGCCGGCCGCCAGCCGGGAGGGCCGGCCGGTTGAGCTGGCTTCGCCATATCGGCCTCAACGTGGGCGCCAACGGCTTCGGGGTGGCTCTCGCCCTGGTGACCACACCCCTGATGGCGCGCCTCTTTCCCCCCGAGAGCTACGGCCAGTACGGGCTGGTCGCGAGCCTCACGGCGCTTTTCGTCTCCGGCGGCCTTCTCGGGATACCCATGGCCCTCGCGCGGGAGCGGGGGATGGAGCGGTGCGCGCCGCTCGTCGCGGCGGCGGTGGCCTTGGGGGCGGGGCTCGCCCTCCTGGCGGCACTCCTCCTCGCCACCGCCGCCGCCTTGGGCTTCTTTCCGCCCCAACTCCAGCTGCCCGCGGCGGCCCTCGCCCTGTGGCCGCCGTTGATCTTCGCCTATGCCCTGCAGTCGACGAGTCTCTCCGCGGGCACCGCCGCCGGCGCCTTCGCGGCGCTCGCCCGCGGCCGCGCGGGAGATGCCCTGATCGCCCGCGCGGGCACCCTGGTTCTGGGCGCGACCTGGGTGCCCAGCGTGGCGGTGATGATGGTGGGCGACCTGGCCGGCAAGCTGGCCCAGGTGTGGGCCCTGCACCGGGACGGGCGGGTGTGTGCACTGTGGCGGGGGGCCCGCCGCTTACCGCCCCTGGGCGCGGTCCGCACCGCCCTGGAAAGCCACGGCGACTTCGCCCTCTACGGCAATCTGGCCCAGCTTATGCCCCTGGTGATCCCCGCGGCCCTCAATTGGTGGGTGGCCTGGCGCCTCGGGGTGGCGGCCGCGGGCCAGTGGGTGCTGGCCCAGTCGATCCTCGCCATCGCCCTGAGCACCCTTGCCCTGGGGGCGGCGCCGGTGGTCTTCCACCGCCTGGTGGAGGCGGCGGAAACCGCCCCCGACAAGCTGCCCGCCCTGGCGCTGCGGGTGGGAGCCTCCTTCGCCCTCATCGGCGCCGCGGCCATGGCGCCGGTGGTCCTGTGGGGGCCTGCCCTGTTCGCCTGGGCCTTCGGCGATCGCTGGCAGGCGGCGGGCGAGCTCGCCCGCTGGCTGGGGCTGGCCATGATCCCCGCCTTCAGCGCCACCGTCCTGATCTCGGCGTTTCGCGTCGCGCGGCGCATCCGCGCCTGGTTTGCGGTGCAGGCGGCGGCCTCGGCGGGGTTCGTGGCGGCATTGCTCCTTTTGGTGAACGCCGCGGATCTGCGCGAGCTCGGGCCCCAGTTCGCCCTGCTGTGGGGGCTTTACCAGCTCGCCCTGCACGGGCCCATCGCCTGGGCGGTGGCGGTGGCCGCGGGCGGACCCACGAATCCAGGCGAAGAAAAGGTAGGTTGAGCCCATGAACGTACTGCTCATCGCCCCGTCGGCGCCGCCCAAGAACAGCCCGGAGGCGCTCCAGGTGTACCGCTTCCTCACCCACCTGGAGTCGGACGTGCGGGTGCTCCTCGCCACCACCCCGGTGGTGGCGGGTTGGGAATGGTTCGATCCCACCCTGGCCATCGACCGGGCGGGATTCGAGCGGATCGAGCTCGCCCTGCCCGCCCACCGCTTTCTCCATCGGCTGTTGAGCCATCGCTACCTCTCCTGGCTGCGCTTGCCGGACGAGTATTTCTGGCTGCCCGCCAAGGCCGCGGCGCTTGCCCGCCTGGCCCGGGCGCGGGGCGTGGAGGTGATCTATTCGCGCTCCTTTCCCCTCTCGGCGGCGCTCCTCGGGCGGGCCGTCAAGCGCCGCCTCGACCTGCCCTGGCTCATGCACCTGAGCGACCCCTGGGTGGGCAACCCCTACCGGCGCCCCAGGCGGCTGACCGCCTCCTGGGACCTTCGCCTGGAGGGTGCCTGTTTTGCCGACGCCGACGCCGTATCCTTTACTACCGAACGGCAGCTTGCCTTTTACGCCAAGCGCTACCCCCAGCACGCCCACAAGTTCCTCCTCGCCCCCAACATGATGCCCGCGCGCGCAAGCCCCCTAGCGGCGAGCGCTGCCCGGCGGAAAGAGTCCGCCGGGCGGCTGCGCATCGTCTACGCCGGCAGTCTCTATGGGGAGCGCAATCCCGCGACCCTGTTCGCCGCCATCGACCTCCTGCTGAAGCGCACTTCCCGCTTGGCCGATCGCTTGGCCGTCGACTTCTACGGAACAGCCGAAGCACACTACCGGCGCGCGATCGAAAGCGCGCCCTGCTGCCGCTGGCACGGGGTGGTGACGAGCACCGAGGCAACGCGAATCCAGGCCGAGGCGGATCTGTTGCTGGTCATCGAGCCGCCGGCCAGTCACCCGTTGAGCGGTGCGTTCCTGTTGTCGAAAGTGGTGGACTGTTTGGCCGCAGGCCGCCCTATGCTGGCCATTACCCCGCGGGACAGCGAGACCTGGCGGCTGTGCCGGGCGGGGGCGGGCTGGGCGGTGGAGCCCGGAGACGTGGCGACCCTGGCCGATCTGCTCGGCAGGCTCGCGGCGAGGAAGGAGGCGGGCGAGGCGCTGCCGACGCCGCCGGAATCGCTTGCCGAAGCCCTCGCCGCGCCCGCCGTCACCCGGCAGATTCTCGCCTCCTTGCGACGACTGCGGGATGGTCGATGAAAGGGCACTGGATCTGGCCGCAGGGAAGCCGGGTGGGCCGCGCGCGGGGGGGGCGGGCTGAGATGGCCGCTCCCGCCGACATCGTCTTCCTCGGCTACTACGGCTTTGGCAACTTCGGGGACGACCTCTTGCTGTCCATCGCCCACCGCCTGTTGCGGCGGCGCTTTCCCCGCGCCTCCCTGGCCGTGCGCACCGACCGCTCGGGAGACTATTTCGCGAGGCTGCTCGGCGAGCCGGTGGAGATCGTCCGCTTCGGCGCGCGCAGCCGCCACCGGCTGCTGGTCCACGGCGGGGGCGGTACCTTTTTCGACTACGGGCGCCACGGCCCCTGGGCGCGCCTGCGGGGGGTTTTGGGACGCCCACGGCTGAGCGGCGAGCGGCGGGTGGGGCTTGGCATCGGAGTGGGCCGCTACGATCCAGGTTCGCGCCGCCTGCTCGAGGATTTACCGGTGCTCGCCGACTTCACCGCCCTGTGGCTGCGCGACCCCCAAAGCGCGGACAACCTTCGCGCCTTGGGGGTGGCGCCGCCGGTGCGCCTGGGTTCGGACCTGGCGTTCCTCTCTGAAGAGTGGTGGCAGGGGGGCGAAGCGGCACCCCCCGTTTCCCGGAGCAAGCGGTTGCGGGTGGCGTTGTGCCTGCGCGACTGGCTGCTGCCCGACGGCCGCGACCTGGCGGCCGCAATCGCGCCGGCGGTGGCCCGGCTCGCCGAGCGTTGCGACCTGACCCTGGTGTCGCTGGAACCGGAGCGGGACCAAAAGGTGCTCGCCGCTTTTTCTTCCCTGCCCCAGTGGCACTGGCGGCCGGAGCGGATGGGGCTTTGGGAATTCGCCGAAGGCA
Organism: Porticoccaceae bacterium; assembly: GCA_026005035.1. GTDB lineage: Bacteria > Pseudomonadota > Gammaproteobacteria > Pseudomonadales > Porticoccaceae > BPKH01. The sequence continues at coordinate 162,804 of BPKH01000002.1, forward strand.
TCGCGGCGCACCACGTGATCGTCTCGGCCCGAGCCCACGGCGCCATCTGCGCCGCCGTCCTGGGGCGCCCGGCGGCGATCCTGGAGATCGAGCCGAAACTGGCCACGGTGCACCGGATGCTGCCCAACAGTTCGCGGCTCTTGCCGCCGCAGGCCGCGCCGGAAATCCTGGCGGCGGCGGTGGAAGAACTGGCGGTCGTGGATCCTGTGCGGATCGCAGAGGATGTGGCCGCCAACCGGGCGGCGAGTCGTGCCGCCTGGCGGTGGGTGGAGGAAAGGCTGTAAGGCTGTGAGGGCCTCGAAAATGCGCGTCTTGATGGTGATCCCCGACCTGACCCTGGGTGGAGCGGCCGCGGATTTTTTGCGGCTCGCCCGTTACCTCGCGGACCACCTCCCCGTCACCGTGGCGGTGATGGCCGACAATCCGGCCATGCGCCCCGAGGGCTGTGGCTACCGGGTGCTGGGCGAGGGGATGGCGGCCGGGCCGGGAGTTCTCGCCAAGGCGCGGCGTTGGGCGGCCATGCGCGCGAGGCTGCGCGAGCTCAAGGGGGAGCACCAGGTGGCGATCAGCTTTTTGACCGGGGCCAATTTGCTCAACGCCCTCGCCGGATACCCGGAGCGCACCGTCCTCTCGGAGCGGGGTTCCAAGCGGCACGAGGCGGGTCTGGGAGCGGTGGATCGGTTTCTGATGACCCGGGTCTACGACCCCTACGCCTACCGGCGCGCGGCGCGGGTGGTGGCCGCTTCCCGGGGCGTCGCCCTGGAGATCGGCCGAGCCCACCCCTGGCTCGGCGAGCGCCTGCTCGCCATCGAGGGCTCCGTCGACGCCGATTCGCTGCTTGCGGCTCGGGACGCCCCCGTCGAAGCCGAGTTCGAGGAGTTGCGGGAGGGCGAGACCATCGTCACCTACGGCCGGCTGCACCCCGCCAAGGGCTTCGATTTCCTGTTGCAAGTAGTGGCCGCCCTGCGGGCGAGCCGGCCGCGGGTGCGCCTTCTGCTCATCGGCGAGGGGGAGGAGCGCGCCGCCCTCACGGCCCGCGCCCGCCGCCTGGGGCTTTCGGTGGGCGAGCCGGGCTCCGATGCGGTGGTGGTGCTCGCCGGCCATCGACCCATGCCCCACCGCTATGCGCGCCTGGGACGGGTGTTGGCCTTCCCCTCGCGCCAGGAGGGCCTGCCCAATGCGGTCATCGAGGCGGTGGCGAGCGGCGTGCCGGTGGTGGCCGCCGACTGTCCCTGGGGACCGCGGACCGTCCTTTCCGAGGGCACCCTCGACGAGCTCGCCGCCCTCGAGCTGCCCAAAGCCCTCCCCCACGGCATTTTGATGCCCCGGATCGACGCCCCGCACGCCCTGGAGCGCTGGTGCGCCACCCTGGGCGATCTGCTCTCCCACCCCCCCGCCCGGCGCAGCGCCGCCGAGTGCCACCCGGCCATCGCGCGCTACGACATCCGCCACACCGGTCCCCAGTGGCTGGCGCTCATCGAGGAGGTGGCACGGCAGGCGAGAGGTCGCCATGGACGGTGAGCAGCCCAAAATTTGGCTGCTCGACGGCTCCGTCGGGGTGACCGGGGGCTTCGTGTCGGCGCGGGAGATCGCGCGGGCCTTGCCCGGCCGGGTGGTGCTGGCCGCCCCCGCGGCGGCGCGGCTGCCCGCCGCCCACCTGGCGGAGTTCGCCCGGGTCGAGCGGCTGCCCATCCGCCCCCTGCGCCGCAATCTGGTGGATCTGCTCGGCTACCTGCCCGATCTCGTCCGCGCCGGGGCGGGCCTGGCGCGGCTGCTGCGGCGCGGCGGGGCGGAGGTGCTCCTGGTCAACGATTTCTACCTGGTTCAGGCGTGGGTGGCGCGCCGGCTCGGCTTCCGCGGCCGCATCCTGGTGTGGGTGCGCATCGACCCGCGGCGCTTCGGCGCTGCGGGGCAGCTGTGGCTGCGCCTCATGGCGCGCTGCGCCGACGGCTTCGTGGCCGTCTCGGAAGCGGTGCGCGGCCGACTTCCCCGCGGCTTGTCCGCCCGCCTGCTCTACGACCCGGTGGGAAGCGAATACCTCTCGGCCCCCGCCGCACTGGCGGCGGAGAGTCGCACCTTCGCGCTGGTGGCCCACTACATCCCGGGAAAGGGGCAGGAGACGGCCCTCGAGGCGCTGGACATCGCCCGCCGGGAGGTGCCCGAGCTGCGCCTCGAGCTGTGGGGGGGCGACCTGGGACTGGCCAAGAACCGGGCCTATCGCGCCGCCCTGGAGCGGCGCGCGAGAGAGCTCGGCCTCGGCGATGCGGTGCGCTTTCACGGCTTTGCCCCCGACCCGCGGCGCGCCCTGGCGGGGTCCTCGGGGGCGCTGGTCTTGTCCCGCTCGGAGTCCTTTTCGCGCACCGCGCTGGAGGCCCAGGCGCTGGGGTTGCCGGTGATCGCCACCCGCTGCGGCGGTCCGGAGGAGATTCTGGTGGACGGCGAGACCGGGTTTTTGGTGCCCGTGGGCGACGCGGCTGCGGTGGCGCGGGCAATGGTGGCCTTATGCCGCGACCCCGCCCGCGCCGAGCGCCTCGGGCGGGCCGCTCGGGAGCGGGTGCGGGCGCACTTCGCTCCGGAGCGCTTTGCCCGGGAACTGGCCGCCCTGGTGGGCGGCGGCGGAGAGGGGGAGCGGTAGCCGTGTGCGGTTTGGCCGGCGTTTTGGCGCCATCGGGGGAGGGGCGTTCCCTCGCCGAACTCGCCGCGGCCATGGCCGAGACCCTCGCTCATCGCGGCCCGGACGGCGCCGGGGTGTGGGCGGAGGGCCCGGTGGCCCTCGGCCACCGGCGGCTCGCCGTCCTCGATCTCTCGGCGGCGGGCGCCCAGCCCATGGTCTCTGCGAGCGGCCGCTACGTGTTGGTGCACAACGGGGAGATCTACAACCACCTGGAGTTGCGCCGCGAGCTGGAGCGGGCGGGGGCAGCACCCCCCTGGCGGGGCCACGCCGACACCGAGACGCTGCTTGCAGCCATCGAATGCTGGGGCATCGACCGGGCTCTCGAGCGCGCCTTCGGCATGTTCGCCCTCGCCCTCTGGGACCGGTGGGAGCGGCGGCTCTTCCTGGCCCGGGATCGGATGGGCGAAAAGCCCCTCTACTGGGGTTGGGCGGGGCGGGATCTGGTGTTCGCCTCCGAGCTCAAGGCCCTGCGCCGCCACTCCGAGTTTGCCGGCGAAATCTGCCGCCAGGCGCTCGGCCAGTTTTTCACCTTCGCCTACGTGCCCGCGCCGCGCACCATTTATCCGTCCGTTTTCAAACTGGAGCCGGGCTGCCTGTTGGAGGTGGCGCAGAGCCCTCCGCCGCCGCGGCGCGAGCCCCTGCGCCCGGGCGAGCGGTGGGGGCGACTCGCCATCCGCCGCTACTGGTCCCTCGCCGAACTCTTCGAGGGCGCCTGCAAGGAGCGCTTCGCCGACCCGGTGGAGGCGGAGCAGGCGGTGGAGGCGGCGCTCGCCCGCGCCGTCGCCCGCCAGCGCCTCGCCGACGTGCCCCTGGGGGCCTTTCTCTCGGGGGGCATCGACAGCTCCCTGTTGGTCGCCCTGCTGCGCCGCAGCTCGTCCGTGCCGGTGCGCACCTTCACCATCGGTTTCGAAAACCCCGCCTTCGACGAATCCCGCCACGCCGAGGCGGTGGCGCGCCACCTGGGCGCCGAGCACCAGACCCTGGTGGTCACCGAGGCCGAGGCGCGGGAGGTGATTCCCCGCCTGCCGGAGCTCTACGACGAGCCCTTTGCCGATTCCTCCCAGATTCCCACCCATCTGGTCTGCCGGGCGGCCCGTGCCCAGGTGACCGTGGCCCTCTCCGGCGACGGCGGCGACGAACTCTTCGGCGGTTACAACCGCTACTTGGCGGGGCCCTGGCTTTGGCGGCGGATCGCCTGGTTGCCGGCCGGGGCGCGCGCCTGGTGCGGGCGGCTCCTCGCCGCCGTCGGCGAGGAAACTTGGGATCGCCTGTGGCGCTTCGCCCCCGCGCGGCTCGCCTTCGCCCGTCCCGGAGAGAAAGTCCTGAGGGTGGCGGACTGCCTGCGCCGGGCGCGCTCCTTCGGCGATCTGTACGTGGATCTCACCGCCGTCTGGCCGGAAGGGGGGGAATTTCTGGTGGGCGCCGCCGAGCCGCCGCCCTTGCTTGCCGATCCGGTGCCCTCCTGTTTCGCGGGCGATCCGGCGGGGTGGATGATGTTCCAGGACCTGCGCACCTATCTGCCGGATGATCTCTTGTGCAAGGTGGACCGCGCCGCCATGGGGGTGAGCCTGGAGACCCGCGCCCCCTTTCTGGACCCGGAGGTCCTGGCGGTTGCCGCCCGGGTGCCCACCGCCTTCAAGATCCGCACCGGGCGCGGCAAGTGGTTGCTGCGCCGCATCCTCCGCCGCCACCTGCCGCCCGCCCTGGTGGAGCGGCCCAAGATGGGATTTAGCGTGCCGGTGGGGGAATGGCTGCGGGGGCCGCTTCGCCCCTGGGCGGAAGCGCTCCTCGAGCCGGCCGAGCTCGCCCGGAATGGGCTCGTCGATCCCGCCCCGGTGCGCCGTCTGTGGGACGAGCACCTGAGCGGGCGGCGAGACTGGACCCACCGCCTGTGGGCGGTGCTCATGTGGCAGGCCTGGCGGGCGCGCTGGGGCTGAACCGCGCCGCCGGCGCGCCAAGCGCCCTGTGCTACCATCAGTCCATCTCTCGGGGTTGTGCGGCATGGCCACCTTTTCCCATCTCGACGGGGCGGGGCAAGTCCAGATGGTGGATGTCTCCGACAAGCCGGAGACGGCGCGCACCGCCATCGCCCTCGCCCGGGTGCGCCTGACGCCGGCGGTGGCCGAGGCGCTGGCGGGCCCCGGGCTGCCCAAGGGGGACCTCTACGCCGCCGTCCGCATCGCCGCCATCCAGGGGGCGAAGCGCTGCGCCGAGCTGATCCCCCTGTGCCACCCCCTGCCGCTCGCCAAGGTGTCAGTGGACGTGGAGTTCGACCGGGAGGCGGAAGAGCTGTTGATCGCCGTCTTCTGCCGCACCACCGCCCGCACCGGGGTGGAAATGGAAGCCCTCACCGGCGCCGCGGTGGGTGCGCTGACCGCCTACGACATGGTCAAGGGGATCGACAAGGGCGTGGTGATCGGCGAGGTGCGTCTCCTCGAAAAGACCGGCGGCGCCTCCGGCGACTGGCGGGCCGAGTCGTGATCCGGGTGCTCTTTTTCGGCCGCCTGTCCGACCGGGCGGGGATCGAGCCCTGGCGGCTGCCCGCCGAGGGGATCGCCACGGTGGCCGATCTGATCGCCCGGGTGGCCGCCCGCGATCCCGCGCTCGGCCGGGAGCTCGCCGCGCCGGAGGTGCTGGTGGCGGTCAACCAGCGGGTGGTGAGCCGCTCGGCGAAGGTGGCCGCCGGCGACGAGGTGGCCTTTCTCCCCCCGGTCACCGGAGGCTGAGGGACGTGGCGGCGGCCGTGCGCATCCGCATCCAGGAGGCCGACTTCGATCTGGCAGCGGAACACGCCTGGCTGGCCGCGAGCGGCGCCGGGGCGGTGGTGACCTTCACCGGCCTGGTTCGGGAGTTCGACCGCGATCTGGAGGGCAGGGTGGAGGGGCTCTTTCTCCAGCACTACCCCGGCATGACCGAACGGCTCCTCGGCGAGGTGGTGGAGGAGGCGTGCCGGCGCTGGCCGCTGTGCGCCGTCGTGGTGATCCACCGGGTGGGCCGCCTCGCCCCCGGCGAGCGGATCGTGCTCGTGGGCGTGGCCGCCCACCACCGCGCCCCCGCCTTCGCCGCCGCCGCCTTGCTGATGGATTACCTGAAGACTCGCGCCACCTTCTGGAAGCGCACCGACACCGATCGGGGCAGCCGCTGGCTCGACCTACACGACGAGGACCGCCGGGCGGCGGCCCGCTGGGAGGAGCCGTGGTGAGCTCCCCCCTCGTGGGGGTGGTGCTCGCCGGGGGTCTCGGCCGGCGGCTGGGCGGCGACAAGCCCGCCGCCTTGCTCGCCGGCAAGCCCCTGCTCGCCTGGGTCGCCGAGCGGCTGGCCCCGCAGGTGGGCCGCCTGCTGATCAATCCCGGCCCGGCCGGCACGCCGTGGCCCGAGCTGCCCCTGCCGGTGACCCCGGTGTGGGACCGGCTGCCCGGTCGCCCCGGCCCCCTGGCCGGCGTGGATGCGGCCCTCGCCCACCTGGAGGCCCGCTCCGGGGAAGGCGAGTGGCTCTTGGCGGTGCCCTGCGACGCGCCCTTTCTGCCCGCCGACCTCGGTGCGCGCCTCCTCGCCGCGGCCCGCGCCGCCGGCCGACCGGCGGCCTGCGCCGAGCGGGGCGGACAGCCCCAGTGGGCCTTCTCCCTCTGGCACCGCTCCGCTGCTCGCTCCGTGGCCGACCGGCTCGCCGCCGGCGACGGCAGTCTCAGGGGTGTTCTCGGCGCCCTGGGTGCGCTGCGGGTGCCCTGGCCGGCGGAGGGGGACGATCCCTTTGCCGATCTCGACCTGCCGGGGGATCTCGTCTGGGCGGAGGAACTCGTAGCCCGGATGGAGCGGAGCGGAATCCGGGAACCCCCAAAGAAGCGCAGCTCGAATAAAGCGTAGCCCGGATGGAGCGGAGCGGAATCCGGGAATCCCCGCGATCCCCTGAATCCGCCTGGCCGCCGGCGCTCCCCTCGTTCCGGATCGCGGCGCTTCGCGCCTACATCCGGGTTGTGATTCAGGGGGGACGGCCACTGGATCCGGTTTGACCGAGGCCGTTCCCCCTGGTGCGGGGAGCTGGGCAACGCTACGATGGGCGCACCGAGCGCCGGCCTTTCCCCACCCCCGGCTCCGCTCTGGGGGAAAGTGCGGGCGCCGGCGCCCTGCGAGGAGGCAACCCAATGAGCAAGGCGGCCGAATTCGAGCCCCTGGACGTCGCGGTGCTGACCGTCTCGGACACCCGCACCCGGGCCGAGGACACCTCCGGCGACTATCTGGCGCAGGCCTTGGCGGCGGCCGGGCACCGCCTGGCGGCGCGCGAGCTCGTGCCCGACGACGTCTACCGGATCCGGGCGGTGGTCTCCCAGTGGATCGCCGACCCGGCCGTCCAGGTGGTGCTGGTCACTGGCGGCACCGGCTTTTCGGGTCGCGACAGCACCCCGGAGGCGCTGCTGCCCCTCTTCGACAAGGTGGTGGAGGGCTTCGGGGAGCTCTTCCGCCACCTGTCGCTGGCCGAGATCGGCACCGCCACCCTGCAGTCGCGGGCGGTGGCGGGGCTCGCCAACCGCACCGCCATTTTCTGCCTGCCGGGCTCCACCGGCGCCTGCCGGTTGGCCTGGGAGCGGATCCTGGCGCCCCAATTGGACGCCCGCACCGCGCCCTGCAACTTCGTCCAGCACCTGCGCAGGGGGGAGTCGCGGTGATCAGTCGCGAAGAAGCGGTGGCCCGCCTGCGCCACGCCGGCGCCGGGCTGCACCACAACGTCGGCCGGCTCCGGGTGGCGCTGCCCGCCGCCCTGGGCCGGGTGCTGGCGGAGGATCTGGTGGCCGAGTTCGACCTGCCGCCGGCGCCCACCAGCGCCATGGACGGCTACGCCTTTTCTTTCGCCGACGCAAAGCGGCTCGGCTTCCGCCTGCCGGTGGCCCAGCGGATCCCCGCCGGCGCCGTGCCCCGGCCCCTGGAGCCCGGCACCGCGGCGCGCATCTTCACCGGCGCCCTCCTGCCCGAGGGCGCCGACACCGTGGCCCTTCAAGAGCACTGCCGGTTCGAGTCGGGGGTGGTGGCCATCGACCCCGGCGAGGTGGTCGCGGGCGCCAACGTCCGCCCCCGCGGCGAGGACTTTTGCGCCGGCCGCTGCGTGTTGCCCGCCGGCCGCCGCTTGCGCCCCCAGGAGCTGGGCCTTGCCGCCTCCCTGGGACAGGCGGCGCTGACCGTCTTCCAGCCCCTGCGGGTGGCGCTCATCGCCACCGGTGACGAGCTGGTGGAACCGGGGGAGCGGCTGCGGCCCGGGCGCATCTACGACAGCAACCGCGCCACCCTGCGGGGCCTGCTCGGCAGCTGGGGGGTGGAAGTGTTCGACTACGGCATCGTCCGCGATTCCCGCGCCGACCTGGCGGCGGTGCTCGCCGAGGCCGGCGAGGAGGCGGACGTGATCGTGGCCACCGGCGGCATGTCGGTGGGGGAGGAAGACCACGTGCGCTCGGTGCTCGCCGAGCTCGGCAGCCTGGAGTTTTGGAAAATCGCCGTCAAGCCCGGCAAGCCCTTCGCCTTCGGCCAGGTGGACGGGGCGCCCTTCCTGGGGCTGCCCGGCAACCCGGTGTCGGTGTTCGTCACCGCCTGTCTGTTCCTGCGCCCCTTCCTGTTCAGCATGCAGGGGGCCGAGGATTGGGCGCCGCGGCCCAGCCGGGAGATCTGTCTGGGAGCGGCGCCCGCCGGCAGCCGCGAAGAGTTCCTGCGCGGCCGGCGCACCGCGGACGGGGTGGAGCTCCATCCCAACCAGGGCAGCGGCGTGCTCTCGGCGGTCTGCGCCGGGGACGGGCTGGTGCGCCGCCCGGCGGGGGTGGCGCTCCAGCCGGGCGACGAGGTGGAGTTCTATCCCTATTCGGAGTTTTATTGACGGGCGCCGAGCGGCGCGGCCGAATTGGACCGGCAAGGGGGGAGGAGATGTCGTCGAACGCGGTCGATGCGCGCGCCCTGCGCGATGCCTTTGGCGCTTTCGCCACGGGGGTGACGGTGATCACCACCCGCGACGCGGCCGGCACCGACTGGGGGCTGACCGCCAACAGCTTCAGTTCGGTCTCCCTGGATCCGCCGCTTTTGTCCTGGTGTCTCGGCAACGCCTCCGACTGCTTCGCAGGGTTTGAAGAGGCGAGCCACTTCGCCGTCCACGTCCTGCGCGCCGACCAGGAGGCGCTCTCGGCCACCTTCGCCCGCAAGGGCGCGGACAAATTCGCCGGTCTCGCCCTGGAGCGCGGTCCGGCGGGGATCCCGCTGCTTTCCGAATACCTGGCCCGCTTCGTCTGCCGGGTGGCGGGCCGCTACCCGGCGGGCGACCACGTGATCTTCCTGGGCGAGATCCTCGATTTCCAGATCGGCGAGGGCGAGCCGCTGCTCTTCCACCGCGGCCGCTACGGCCGCCTGGCCGCGCCTTGATCCGCCGCGCCGTGTCTCAGGCCCCGCCGCCCACCGCCGCCCGCGGGACGGCGGCGCTCTTGCTCTGGGCGCTCGTGGCGGCGGGGTGCGGGGCGAGTCCCCCCGCCGTGCCGGTGACCGAGGTGGACGACTACCACGCCCGGCTGGTCCAGGAAGGGCTCGGCATTCCCTGGGGGATGGCCTTCATCGCCCCCCGGCGGCTCCTGGTCAGCGATCGCGCCGGCACCCTGCGCCTGATCGATCTGGAGCGCGGCACGGTGGTGGAGATCGCCGGGGTGCCGAGAGTGGCCGCCTTCGGCCAGGGGGGGCTTTTGGACGTCGCCCTCGCCCCCGATTTCGCGGCCACGGGACGGCTTTACTTCAGTTACGCCAAGCCCCACCGGCGGGGGGCGGTGTTGGCGCTCTCGCGGGCGCGGCTCGCGGAGAACCGGCTCGTCGAGTGGGAGGAGCTCTTCGTCTCCAACCACGCCTCCCGCGATCCTCGCCATTTCGGCGGCCGGCTGGCCTTCGACGGGGAAGGCCACCTCTATTTGACCCACGGCGACCGGGGCGACCGTGGTGCCGCCCAGGATCTCGGCGACCACGCGGGCAAGGTGCTGCGCCTCGCCCTGGACGGTTCGGTGCCGCCCGACAATCCATTCCTGGGGGTGGCCGGAGCGCGGCCCGAGATCTGGAGCCTGGGCCACCGCAACCCCCAGGGAATCGCCTTCGACCCGGCCACCGGCCGCCTGTGGTTGGTGGAGCACGGGCCGCGCGGCGGAGACGAGCTCAACCTGGTGGAGCGGGGGGGCAATTACGGCTGGCCGGGGGTCTCCTACGGCATGGAATACCACGCACCCATTCCGGTGGGGGAGGGCACCGAGCGCCCCGGCATGGTCTCGCCCCGCCACTGGTGGATCCCCTCCATCGCGCCCTCGAGCCTGCTCGTCTACCGCGGCGCCCGCCATCCGGAGCTCGCCGGCGCCCTCCTGGTAGGCGCCCTCGCTGGCCGCCACCTGGCGGAGCTGCGCCTCGACGGGGGCGGGCGGGTGGTGGCCGAGCGGCGCCACCTGGGGGAACTGGGCGAGCGGATCCGCTCTTTGGCGGTGGATGGCGAGGGCGGCATCTGGTTGGGCGCCGACTCGGGCAGGCTTTACCGCCTCGAGCGGCGCTGAGCGGCGAGAGGAGGAGGAAACGTGAAAAAGCGCAGACTGGGCCGCAGCGCCCTGGTGGTCTCCGAGATCTGTATGGGCACCATGACCTTCGGCAGCATGGCCGACGAGGCCACGGCGCTGGCGATTCTCGACAAGGCGTTCGATGCGGGGGTGGACTTTTTCGATACCGCCGAGATCTACCCCGTGCCCCCCGACGCCCGCTGGCAGGGGCGCACCGAGGAGATTCTCGGCAAGTGGCTGGCCACCAAGCCGCGGGATGCGGTGATCCTGGCCACCAAGGTCACCGGCCCCAGCCACACCTGGTTCGCGGCTCCCCTGCGGGGCGGCAAGACGGCTCTCGACCGCCACCAGATCGTGCGCGCCCTGGAGGGCAGCCTCAAGCGCCTGAAGACCGACTACGTGGACCTCTACCAGGTCCACTGGCCCGACCCCGACCTGCCCCCGGAGGAGCCCCTGCGCGCCCTGGAAGCGCTGATCACGGCGGGCAAGGTGCGAGTCATCGGGGTGAGCAACGAGACCGCCTGGGGCTTGATGAAGAGCCTCTGGGCGGCGGAGCGGGCGGGACTGCCCCGCTACGAGACGATCCAGAACAACTTCAGCCTCAACCACCGCCGCTTTCTCGACGGTCTCGCCGAGGTCTGCCGCCGCGAGCAGGTGAGCCTGTTGGCCTATTCCCCCCTCGCCGGCGGCGTGCTCACGGGCAAGTACGCCGCGGGCTTTCCCCCCGGCGCCCGCTTCTCCCGTTACCGGGAGGCGGGCCCCCGCCAGCAGGCGATGGTGGAGCGCTTCTGCAACGAGCGCGCCCTGGAGGCCGCCCGCCGCTATGGGGCCATCGCCGCAGATCTCGGGGTGGAGCCGGCCACCCTGGCGGTGGCCTGGACCTTGGCCCACGATTTCGTGGCCAGCTCCATCGTCGGCGCCACCCACCCGGACCAGCTGGACGCCTCCCTGGCCGCCGCGGAGCTGGTCCTGGACGAAGAGACGCTTGCGCGGCTCGATGCCGTGGCCGCCGAGATCCCCTACCCGATGGGCTGAACCCCCGGGGCGGCCCTCAGGCCGCCCCCAGGAGGCGGCGCAGCACGGTGTGCAGGATGCCGCCGTGCCGGTAGTACTCCATCTCGTCGGGGGTGTCGATCCGGACCACGGCACCTCGAAGGCCTTCTCCGTTCCCCGCCGTCGGGACGGCGCGCCCGCACCTCGAGCCGCTGGCGCGGGCTCGGCCACCGCCGGGATGTCGAAGACCTCGCTGCCGTGAGGCCCAGGCTCTCCCCGACTCGCCCGGCGGAACTCCAGGGGCAGACCCCCATCCCCACCAGGTTGGAGCGGTGGATCCGCTCGAAGCTCTCGGCGATCACCGCCTTGCCACCCCAGGAGCTGGTGCCCTTGGCGGCCCAGTCGCGGCTAGAGCCGGTGCCGTACTCCTTGCCGGCCAGCACCACGAGGGGGGTGCCCTCGGCCCGGTAGCGCATGGCCGCGTCGTAGATGCGCAGCCACCTCGCCGGTGGGAAGGTGGGTGGTCCCGCCCTCGGTCCCGGGCGCAGCGGTTTTGATGCGCACGTTGGCGAAGGTGCCCCGCATCATCACCTCGTGGTTGCCGCGGCGGGACCCGTAGGAGTTGAAGTCCTCGGGCTTGCACCCCCTGGCTCATGAGGTACTGGCCCGCCGGGGCTGTCGGACCGATGGCCCCGGCCGGGGAGATGTGGTCGGTGGTCACGGAATCGCCCACACGGACCAGGCACCGGGCGCCCTGGATGCCGCCACGGCGGGTCGGGCTGCGCTCCATGCGGGAAGAAGGGGGCTTGGATGTAGGTGGACCTGGGTCCCAGTCGTAAGCGGTCCCGAGCCGGGCACCTGGATGCCGTGCCAGCGTTCCGGACCGCGGTAGACCTCGGCGTAGCCTGCCGGTAGAGCTCCGGGCCCAGGTGGGCCGGATCGATCTCCTCCACCTCCGCGCGGTCGGCCAGAGGTCCTGGAGGTAGACCGGCTGGCCGTTGGGGTCGTGCCGAGGGGCTCCTCGGTCAGGTCGATGTCCACGCGTGCCCGCCAGGGCGTAGGCCACCACCAGGGGCGGCGTCGCCAGGTAGTTCGGCCTTCACGCTGGGTTGATCCGCCCTTCGAAGTTGCGGTTGCCGGAGAGGACCGCGGCCACCACCAGAGTTCCCGCTCGATGGCCGCCTCGATGGTCTCGGGCAGAGGGCCCGAGTTGCCGATGCAGGTGGTGCAGCCGTAGCCCACCAGGTGGAACCGCAGGGCCTCCAGGTAGGGCAGGAGCCCGGCGGCCTCCAGGTAGTCGGTGACCACCTTGGAACCGGGGGCCAGGCTGCGTCTTCACCCAGGGCCGGGTCCTGAGCCCCTTCCGCGGCCCGCTTCGGCCACGAGCCCGGCCGGACCAGCACCTCGGGGTTGGAGGTGTTGGTGCAGCTGGTGATGGCGGCGATCACCACGGCCCCGTGGGTGAGCCGAAGGTCCTCGCCCTGGTCAGGTTCACCACGGCGCCGGCGGCGGCGCGGGCTGCCCACCGCCGCGTCGGCCCGCCCTCCCCGGGAGCCCGGCGCCGTTCGGCTCTCTCGGGCAGGTCGGCCCTCACCTCCGGCGAGGGTGTTGCGGAAGCCTCTGGCCTTACCCGCGCAGGGCGATCCGGTCCTGGGGCCGCTTGGGCCCGCCAGGGAGGGCTCCACCGTGGAGAGGTCGAGCTCCAGCACCTCGCTGTACCGGGCTCCGGTCCCGCCGTAGGCTGCGGAAGAGCCCCTGCCTTGCGTAGGCCTCCACGGTCCACCTGGTGCTCGTCGCGGCCCGTGAGCCGCAGGTAGTCGAGGGTCTTCGTCGTCCACCGGGAAGAAGCCGCAGGTGGCCCCGTATTCCGGGGCCATGTTGGCGATGGTGGCCCGGTCGGCCAGCGCGAGGGCTGCGAGCCCGGGGCCGAAGAACTCGACGAACTTGCCCACCACCCCGTGCTTGCGCAGGAGCTCGGTGACGGTGAGGACGAGGTCGGTGGCCGTGACCCCTCCGCAGCTCGCCGGTAGAGCGCACGCCCACCACCTCGGGGATCAGCATGTAGATCGGGCTGGCCGAGCATGCCGGCCTCGGCCTCGATGCCGCCCACGCCCCAGCCGAGATGCCCGAGCCCGTTGATCATGGTGGTGTGGGAGTCGGTGCCCACGAGGGTGTCGGGGTAGACGAAGGGGCCGTCCGGTCTCTCGGTCAGCACGCACCTGGCCAGGTACTCCAGGTTCACCTGGTGGACAGATGCCGGTGCCGGGCGGCACCACCTTCGAAGTTGTCGAAGGCCTTGCTGGCCCCACTTGAGGAACTGGTAGCGCTCGCGGTTGCGCTGACCTCCTCGGCGTTGTAGGCGAAGGCGTCCGTCGGTGCCGAACCGTCCACCTGCACGGAGTGGTCGATGACCAGGTCGGCGGGGAGAGGGGATTGATGCCGCTTGGGTCGCCGCCCAGCTCGGCCATGGCTCGCGCATGGCGGCCAGGTCCACCACCGCCGGCACCCCGGTGAAGTCCTGGAGGAGCACCCGGGCCGGGACGAAGGCGATCTCCGCCTCGGGCACTTTCCTGGGATCCCAGCCGGCGAGCGCCCGGATGTCCTCCTCGGAGACGAACGGCTCGCCCGCGTGGCGCAGGGCGTTTTCCAAGAGGATGCGGATGGAAAAGGGCAGGCGGGCCAGGTCGTACTCGCCGGCCAGGGCGTTCGGGGTGTGGTAGCGGTAGCGCGTGCCACGGAATTCCAGCGTGGCCAGGGAGGGTGGGAGCTGCGCCATGGATCTCTCCTCTGCAAACCTTGGGAAGTTCGGGAAAGCGGGCTGTCTCGATGGGGGCCGTCTCGGCCCCGTTCAAGGACTCAAGGTTCTTCGAGGGTAAAGCCCACCTTGACGACCGCCTGCCAGTGGGCGATCCGCCCTTCCTCCAAGTGAGCGCGCACCTGCACCACTTCCGCCCAGCGCAGTTGGTGGAGGGTGCGCCCGGCGCGGGCGATGGCGTTGCGCACGGCGTCGTCGGAGCTCTCGGTGGATGAGCCCACCAGCTCGACCACCTTGTAGACGTGTTCCGACATGGCGAGGATCCTCTGCGGGGGGAGGTCACTATAGCGCCGCGGCGGCCTCGGGGTCACCTCCCTTGCCGGCCACTTTGGCGGGGGCCATACTGGGCCGGTCGAGAGCGGTGGAGAAGAGGGTAGTGCGAATTGGGTTCCTTGCAGCCGCCGCCTTGCTGCCCGCGGTGGCGCTGGCTCACCCCGCGTCGGGCAGTGGGTTCGCCGGGGGCTTTGTGCATCCGGCCGGGGGGATCGATCACCTGCTGGTGGCGGTGGTCATCGGCTTCTTGGCCGCCCGCACCGCCGGCGGGATCGCCGTCGCCGCGGCCTTCCTATTCGGTCTGGGGGCCGGGGGTGGCAAGCGGCGGGCTGTTTGCGCGCACGCCCCTGGAGTGGGCGGTCAGCGCCGGGGCGCTGGCCGCCGGCGCGGCTCTCCTCGCCGTGCGCCGACCGAGTGGGCGGGCGATGGCGCTCGCCGCGCTGTTCCTCGGGGGGCTCCACGGGTTGCTCCACGCCGCGGCGGGTGCCGGCGGCAGCCTCGCCTGGGGGGTGGGGCTGTGGTGCGGCACTGCGGCGCTGGTGGCGGCGGGGGTGCTTGCCGGCGCCGGCCTGCGCGGTTTCTCCCCCGCGCGGACGGCGGGGGTGGCGCTCGTGCTGTCGGGCCTACTGGGGTTCTTCTAGCTCGTAGCCCGGATGAAGCGAAGCGGAATCCGGGGAAGGAGAAGCCTCCGCCTCCCTCCGGGACTGATCCTGGCCCCGGATTTCGGTGCTTCGCCCCTCCATCCGGGCTACGGGCTGCATCCGGGCTACGGCCTTCCTCCCGGCTGCGACCGTTTTGCAGTCGCGCCGGCGCCGCCGCCGCGGCCCTTGCAAAGGCGCAGCCCCTGTCCTAGGCTTGGCCGTACATTCTTGTCGGGGTGCCTTCGCGAGAAGGCTGAGATGAGACCCGTGGAACCTGATCAGGGTAATGCCTGCGCAGGGAACAAGAACCGCAGCCGCGTTTCTTGCCACTTTCCGGGCGTCGTCCCGGGCCGCCGGCACCCGGCCGGCGGGCGTCTCCTCTGGGCCTCTCGGGGCGGGCCCCGCCACCACTGGGCGCGAGGAGGCCGATCATGGGGCGAGACGAGAGCAAATCCATCCTGGCGAGCAGCGGGATCCTCGATCCTGCCGTCCGCGAACCCTTTCCCGCATCGCGCAAGGTCTACGTGACGGGCTCGCGCCCCGACCTGCGGGTCGGCATGCGCGAGATCTCCTTGTCTGACACCCTGGTGGCGCGCGCCGACGGCACCACCCGGCGCGAGCCCAACCCCCCGGTGCGGGTCTACGACACCTCGGGCCCCTACACCGATCCCGCGGTGGAGATCGACCTGCGACGCGGCCTGCCGCGACTGCGCGAGCCCTGGATCGTCGAGCGCGGCGACACTGAGCTCTTGCCCGAGCCGAGCTCGGCGGCGGCGCGCGCGGTGGATCCCAAGCTCGCCCTGGCGGTGCGGCACCGGCCGCGGCGGGCGCTGCCCGGGCGCGCCGTGACCCAGATGGCATACGCCCGCGCCGGCATCGTCACCCCCGAGATGGAGTACGTGGCCATCCGCGAAAACATGGGCCTCGCCGAGGCGCGCCGGCGGGGCGGCCGGCGCCAGCGGGGCGAGCCCTTCGGGGCGCGCATCCCGGAGGAGATCACCCCCGAGTTCGTGCGCGACGAGGTGGCGGCGGGGCGCGCCATCATCCCGGCCAACGTCAACCACCCGGAGAGCGAGCCGATGATCATCGGCCGCAATTTCCTGGTGAAGGTCAACGCCAACATCGGCAACTCCGCCGTCTCCTCCTCCATCGAAGAGGAGGTCGAGCAAGCTGCTCTGGGCCGATCCGCTGGGGGGCCGACACGGTGATGGACCTCTCCACCGGGCGCAACATCCACGAGACGCGCGAGTGGATCCTGCGCAACTCGCCGGTGCCCATCGGCACGGTGCCCATCTACCAGGCGCTCGAAAAGGTGGGCGGCAAGCCGAGGAGCTCACCTGGGAGATCTTCCGCGACACCCTCATCGAGCAGGCCGAGCAGGGCGTCGACTACTTCACCATCCACGCGGGCGTGCGCCTCGCCTACGTGCCCGCTGACCGCAGAGCGCGTCACGGGGATCGTCTCCCGGGGCGGCTCGATCATCGCCAAGTGGTGCCTGGCCCACCACCGGGAAAACTTCCTCTACACCCACTTCGAGGAGATCTGCGAGATCCTGCGCGCCTACGACGTGGCCGTCTCCCTGGGCGACGGCCTGCGCCCGGGCTCCATCGCCGACGCCAACGACGAGGCGCAGTTCGCCGAGCTCAAGACGCTCGGCGAGCTCACCCGATCGCCTGGCGAGTACGACGTGCAGGTGATGATCGAGGGCCCCGGCCACGTGCCCATGCAGCTCGTCCGGGAGAACGTGGACCGCAGCTCGAGCATCTGCCACGAGGCGCCCTTCTACACCCTCGGGCCCCTGGTGACCGACATCGCCCCGGGCTACGACCACATCGCCTCCGCCATCGGCGCGGCGCATGATCGGCTGGTACGGCACCGCCATGCTCTGCTACGTCACCCCCAAGGAGCACCTGGGCCTGCCCGAGCAGGGAGGACGTCAAGCAGGGACTCATCGCCTACAAGATCGCCGCCCACGCCGCCGACCTGGCCAAGGGCCATCCGGCGGCGCAGCTGCGGGACGACGCGCTCTCCAAAGCGCGCTTCGAGTTCCGCTGGGAGGACCAGTTCAATCTCTCGCTCGGACCCGGAGACGGCTCGCGCCTACCACGACGCCACCCTGCCCGAACCCGCCGCCAAGCTGGCCCACTTCTGCTCCATGTGCGGTCCCAAGTTCTGCTCCATGCAGATCTCCCAGGAGATCCGCGACGCCGCCGAGGTGGCCAAGGGGCTCGAGCAGAAGGCCGCCGAGTTCGTCGCCGGCGGCGGGGAGATCTGGCGGGAGGAGCCCGACGCGCCGTGAAGTGCGCCGAGGTGGTGGTGGCGGGGGGCGGGATCGCCGGCCGGCTGCTCGCCTGGCGGCTGCTGCGCGGCGGCCGCCGCGTGTTGCTCGTCGACCGGGATCCGGCCGGCGGCGCCTCCGCCGCCTGGGTGGCCGCGGCCATGCTCGCCCCGGCGAGCGAGGCGGTCACCAGCGGTCCCGAGGTGCTCGCGCCGGGACTCGCCGCCCTGGAACAGTGGCGGCAGTGGCTGGCGGAGCTCGCCGCCGACGCCGGGCGAGTGGTACCGGCCGGCTTCACCGGCAGCCTGGTGGTGGCCCACCCGGCGGACCGCGCCGAACTCAGCTGGTTCGCCGAGCGGTTGGCGCGCATCGCCGGCGGCGAGGAGCTGGCTCAATCCCTCGACCGGGCGGGTCTCGCCGACCTCGAGCCCGAGCTCGGCCGCTTCGACGGGGGCCTCTGGCTGCCCCGGGAGGGGTGGCTCGACAACCGGGCGCTCTTTGCCGCCCTGGCCGAGGCCATCGCCGTCCACGGCGGGCAGTGGCTCGCCGCCGAGGTGCGGGCCGTCTTTCCCGGGCGAGTGGAGACCGACCGCGGACCCCTGTCCTGTGCGCTCGCGGTGGACTGCCGCGGTTTCGGCGCCAAGGGCGACTGGCCCGCTCTCCGGGGGGTGCGCGGCGAGGTGGCGCGGGTGCGCGCTCCGGAAGTGGCCCTCAGCCGCCCGGTGCGCCTGCTGCACCCGCGCTACCAGCTCTACGTGGCGCCCCGACCCGATCGCCACTACGTGATCGGCGCCACCGAATTGGAAAGCGAGTCTCTGGCCGGGGTGACAGTGCGCTCGGCGCTGGAGCTTCTCTCCGCCCTCTACAGCCTCCACCCCGGTTTCGGCGAGGCGGAGATCCTGGAGCTCGCTGCCCACTGCCGGCCGGCCTTCGCCGATCACCTGCCGCGCGTCGCCGCCGAGCCGGGCCTGCTGCGCGCCAACGGCCTCTACCGCCACGGTTATCTGTTGGGGCCGGCGCTCGTCGAGAGCGCCCTCGCCGCCCTGGCCGAGCGGCCGCCGGCGCCGCCGGTGCGGCGGGAAGAGGCGCCACAACTGGAGAGCGTTCGATGAACGACGGTTGGACCGCCTACGGGGTGACCCTGCACAGCCGCCTGCTGCTCGGCACCGCCCTCTACCCCTCCCTGGAGGTGATGGGCCGGGCGGTGGAGGCGAGCGGCGCGGAAGTGATCACCGTGGCCCTGCGCCGCCAGGCTCCGGGCAGCGGGGGCGGGCGCAGTTTCTGGGACTACGTCAAGGGGCTCGGCCGCCGGCTGCTGCCCAACACCGCCGGTTGTCACAGCGCCCGAGAGGCGGTGGCCCTGGCACACATGGCCCGGGAGCTCTTCGAAACGAACTGGATCAAGCTCGAGGTGATCGGCGACGATTACAACCTCCAGCCCGACCCCTGGGGCACCGTGGAGGCGGCGGCGGAGCTGGTCGAGGCGGGCTTTGCGGTCTTTCCCTACTGCACCGACGACCTGGTGTTCTGCAAGCGCCTCCTGGAAGTGGGCTGCCAGGTGCTGATGCCCTGGGGTGCGCCCATCGGCACCGGCCGGGGACT
Organism: Porticoccaceae bacterium; assembly: GCA_026005035.1. Taxonomy (GTDB): domain Bacteria; phylum Pseudomonadota; class Gammaproteobacteria; order Pseudomonadales; family Porticoccaceae; genus BPKH01. The sequence goes on from BPKH01000002.1 coordinate 181,627, forward strand.
GCTCAATCCCTACGCTCTGGCCACCCTGCGGGAGCGGTTGCCCGACGTGCCGCTGGTGGTGGACGCCGGCCTCGGCCGGCCCTCCCACGCGGCCATGGCGATGGAGCTCGGCGCCACTGCGGTGCTGCTCAACACCGCCGTGGCCCGGGCGGGCGATCCGGTGGCCATGGCCCGCGCCTTCCGGCACGCCGTCGCCGCCGGGCGGGAAGCATTCGAGGCCGGCATCATGCCCGAGCGCCAGACCGCCTCCCCCTCCACCCCGGTGGCGGGCACCCCCTTCTGGCACGGAGAGGGCCGTGGCTGAGGGGCGCCCCGTCGCCTGGACCATCGCTGGGTCCGACGCCAGCGGCGGCGCGGGCATCCAGGCGGATCTCGCCACCTTCGCCGACTTCGGGGTGCACGGCTGCGCCCTGGTCACCGCGCTCACCACCCAGACCCGGCGCGGCGTGGTCCAGATGCTGCCCACCCCGGCCGCCCACCTGGCCCGGGAGATGGAGCTGCTCGCCCGCGACTACCCGCCGGGCGCGGTCAAGGTGGGCATGTTGGCCGGCGCCGAGACGGTCGAGGCCGTGGCGCGGGGGCTTGCCGCGCTGGAGGTGCCGGTGGTGCTCGACCCGGTGCTGGCGGCGAGCCGCGGCGGGCGGCTGTTAGACGACGCCGGGCTGCGCGCCCTGGAGGCCCTCCTGCCCCAGCTCGCCCTGGTGACCCCCAACTGCCAGGAGGCGGGGCGCCTTGCTGGCATGGCGGAAGTGGCCGACTTCGCCGCCATGGAGGAGGCGGCCGAGCGGATACGCGCCCGGGGCGCGCGGGCCGTGCTGGTCACGGGGGGGCATCTGGGAGAGGACTTTGCGTGCGATTACCTCCTCGCCGAGGAGGGTGCTTACTGGCTGCGCAGTCCGCGCATCGCCACTCCCCACGACCACGGCACCGGCTGCACCCTGTCGGCGGCGGTGGCGGCGGCCCTGGCCCGGGGCGAACGGCTCCTCGACGCCGTGGTGTTGGCCAAGATGGCGGTGAGCGCCGGCCTGGCCGCGGCCGTTCCCCTGGCGGGCGGTCCGGGGGCGGTGGCCCACGGCGTGGGCCCCTGGGGGATCGCCCACCTGCCGGAACTACTGCGCGAGCGCCCCGACCGGTTTCGGGCACCCCAGTTTCCCCGCTGCGAAGTAGAACGCCTGGGGCTCTACCCGGTGGTGGACTCGCCGGAGTGGGTGGAGCGGGTGCTGGAAGGGGGCGTGCGCACCGTCCAGCTGCGCATCAAGGACGCCCCCCCGACCGCCCTGGAGGCGGCCGTCCGCCGGGCGGCGGATGCGGCCCGGCGCCGGGGTGCGCGACTGTTCGTCAACGACCACTGGCGGCTCGCCATCAACGCGGGGGCCTACGGCGTCCACCTGGGGCAAGAGGACCTCGACGGCGCCGATCTCGCGGCCATCGCCCGCGCCGGCCTGCGCCTTGGTACCAGCAACCACGCCTGGTACGAGATCGCCCGCTCCCACGCCCTGGCGCCGTCTTACATGGCCTTGGGGCCGGTGTATCCCACCACCACCAAGGAGATGCGCTTTGCGCCCCTGGGGGTCGAGCGGTTGCGGGAATGGGTGGAGCTGCTCGCCCCCCGCTATCCCCTGGTCGCCATCGGCGGCATCGACGAGGCGCGCCTGCCCGGTGTCCTCGCCACCGGCGTGGGCAGTGTTGCAGTGGTGCGGGCGGTGACCCAGGCGCCCGATTGGCGAGGTGCTCTCGAGCGGTTGTGCCGACCCTTTGCCGTCTTCGAGGAGGCAGCGTGTTGACCCTCACCGTCAACGGAGAAACCCGCGAGACCCAGGCCCGCACTTTGGCCGAGCTGGTGGCCGAACTGGGCTTCGATCCCGGGGGGGTGGCGACGGCGGTGGACGGGGCGTTCGTGCCCCGCGACGCCCGCACCCACTGGCAGCTCGCCGCCGGCGCGGTGGTGGAGATCCTCGCTCCCGTACAAGGGGGGTGAGCGTGGCGGGGCGCTACGACCGCCAGCTGGCCCTTCCGCAAATCGGCCCGGAGGGACAGCGCCGCCTGGCCGCCTCCCGCGTGCTCGTGGTGGGGGTTGGCGGGCTCGGCCTGCCCGCCGCCGCCTGGCTCGCCGGCGCCGGCGTCGGGCAGATCACCCTGGTGGACCACGACCGCGTGGAACTCTCCAACCTCCACCGCCAGGTGCTCTTCACCGAAGTCGACCTGGGGTCGCCCAAGGTGGTCGCCTGCGCGCGCCACCTGCGCGCCCTCAACCCCGAGGTGCGGGTGGTGGAGCGCCCCGAGCGCCTCGCCCCCGGCAACGTCCGCGCGCTGGTGGCCGCCCACGACCTGGTGCTCGACTGCGCCGACAACTTCGCCGCCACCTATCTGCTCTCCGACCACTGCCGCGCCCTGGGTCGCCCCCTGGTGGCGGCGAGCATTGCCGGGAGCCACGGCCACCTGGGCGTCTTCTGTGGCGGCGCGCCCAGTTTTCGGGCGCTCTTTCCCCTGCCGCCCGCCGACGCCCCCGATTGCGCCGGCGCCGGCGTGTTGGGCCCCGCGGTGGGCGCCCTGGGCCTCCTCATGGCCCAGGAAGCGATCAAGCTGGCGGTGGACCCCGCGGCGTCCCTCGCCGGGCGGCTCTTGGTGGTGGATCTGTGGCACACCCGCACCTCCCTCCTGGACTTTCGCGCCGCCCCCGAACCGGAACCGGCGGAGACGGTGGCCATTCTCGGCACGCCCGAGTTGACGCCGGAGGACGTCCTGGTGGACGTGCGCTCGCCGCCGGAGCGGGCCGCCGATCCGGTGCCGGGCGCCGTCACTGCTGCCCCGCGGCAGGCCGCGCGGGCCGTATTCTTCTGTGCCACGGGCCGGCGCGCCCTGGCCGCCGCGGTGCGCGCCCTGGCCGAGACACCCGGGCGGCCCGTGGGCGTTTGGCTGCGCCAGCCCGGCGAAGCGCCCGCCCCCCTTGCCAGCCCGGGCGCCTGTGGTTAAGGTTGCCGTGCCCGTCGGAGTGCCGGATCGTGGAGAACAAGCGGTGCGCGCGGAGAAGGGACTTGCGGGCTGGTGGTGCATCTTCTTGAGTGCTCTTTGCTTCGCCCTGCCCGGGACCGCCCTGGCCGGGACCGCCCTGGCCGATCCGCCCCCCACCCCCGATCTGGTGCTCGTCAAAAAATCGGAGCGCAAGCTCTATTTGCTGCGCGACGGCGAGGTGCTGCGGGAATACCCGGTGGCCCTTGGCAAAAATCCCCGCGGCCACAAGGTGGAAGAAGGGGACGGGCGCACCCCCGAGGGCCGCTACGTGCTCGACTGGCGCAATCCCCAAAGCAAGTTCTATCGCGCCATCCACATCTCCTATCCCAACGAGTTGGACCTCTTGTGGGCCAACGACCGGCGCAAGCCCGCCGGAGGCGACATCATGATCCACGGCCTACCCGAATGGGTGCCCTCCGACGAGTGGGCCGAACAGTGGCTGCAAAAGGACGACTGGACCGACGGCTGCATCGCCGTCCTCAACCGGCACATGGACGAGATCTGGAGACTGGTTCCCGACGGAACCCCCATCGAGATCTGGCCTTGATAGCGTACAGCTATCTAAATAATTGCGATTATTAATTTCCATTTTTCCGCTGCGGTACTATGCTACGAGCGACCCAACCCAGCGGAGGAGCGGAGCCATGAAGAGCCTCAAGGGAACCAAGACAGAAGAAAACCTGAAATACGCCTTTGCCGGCGAGTCTCAGGCCAACCGTCGCTACCTGTACTTTGCCGCCAAGGCGGACATCGAGGGCTACAACGACGTGGCGGCGGTGTTCCGGTCCACCGCCGAGGGCGAAACCGGCCACGCCCACGGCCACCTGGAGTACCTGGAACAGGTGGGCGACCCCGCCACCGGTCTGCCCATCGGCAGCACCCGGGACAACCTCAAGGCGGCCATCGCCGGCGAAACCCACGAGTACACCGACATGTACCCCGGCATGGCCAAGACCGCCCGGGAAGAGGGCTTCGACGAGATCGCCGACTGGTTCGAAACCCTCGCCAAGGCGGAGCGCAGCCACGCCAACCGCTTCCAGAAGGCGCTCGACACTCTGGATAGCTGAGCGCTCCTTTTCCATCACACCTCCCATCGGGCCCCTTGCGGCCCGATGGGCTCCGCGCGCCCGCGGCGCGCGCCCCCGATCGAGGTGAACCATGCGCGAAGGAAGCCTGGAAGCCCCCACCCGCCACCCCATCGACTGGCAGAGCGAGTCGTTCTGGGACGAAGCCGCCCTCGAGCGAGAACTCGAGCGGGTATTCGATATCTGCCACGGCTGTCGGCGGTGCGTGAACCTATGCAACGCCTTTCCCACCCTGTTCGACCTGGTGGACGAATCGGAGACCATGGAGATCGACGGGGTGGCCAAGAGCGACTTCGTCAAGGTGGTGGACGAGTGCTACCTGTGCGACCTGTGCTTCATGACCAAGTGTCCCTACGTTCCCCCCCACGAGTGGAACGTCGACTTCCCCCACCTGATGTTGCGCGCCAAGGCGGTCAAATTCCGCAAAGGGCAGGCGCGGCTGCGCGATCGGCTGCTGTCGAGCACCGACCTGCTCGGCAAGACCTTCGCCCGGCCCTTGGTGGCACCCCTGGTCAACGCCGCCAATGAGAGTCGCCCCCTGCGCAAGGTCCTCGCCGGCGTGCTCGGCGTCCATCCCGACGCGCCGCTGCCGAAGTTCCATGCCGACACCGGCCGCAAGCGGGCGCGCCGCGTAGCCGAGGCGGTGGAGCCGGTGGCCACCGACGCGACCCGCGGCAAAGTGGCCCTGTTCGTCACCTGTTACGGCAACTACAACAGCCCCCAGGTGGTGGAGGACCTGGTGCGGGTCTTCCAACACAACGGTATCGCCGTTCACCTGCCCGACCGGGAGGCCTGTTGCGGCATGCCCAAATTCGAGCAGGGCGATCTGGATTCGGTGGCCCGCGCGGCGCGGATCAACGTGCCCGCCCTCGCCGCCCTGGTGGACCAGGGCTATGACGTGGTCGCCCCCATTCCCTCCTGTGTGCTCATGTTCAAGCAGGAGCTGCCGCTTTTGCTGCCGGATGACCCCGACGTGAAGAAGGTCGCCGAGCGCACCTTCGATCCCTTCGAGTACTTGTGGCTGCGCCACAAGGCGGGCCTTTTGAAGACCGACTTCAAAAATCCCCTGGGCGACGTAAGCTACCAGGTGGCCTGCCACCTGCGGGTGCAGAACATCGGCCTGAAGACCCGCGACGTGCTCAAGCTCGTGCCCGGCACCGAGGTCTTCCCCATCGAGCGGTGCTCGGGGCACGACGGCACCTACGCCGTGCGCACCGAAAGCCACGACGCCTCGGTGCGCATCGCCCGCCCCGTGGCGCGCCAGGTGGCCGAGCGCAAGCCCGACCACTTCGCCAGCGACTGCCCCATGGCGGCCACCCAGATTGCCCACGTGGCGGGTTCGGTCTTGCCCGAGCACCCCATGAGCCTGTTGCGCCGCGCCTATGGCATCTAGGAGGAACGCCATGGAACCCCTCACTCGCGCCGACCTGTTGAGCCTCGAGGCCTACGCCGAGCAGCGCGACGAGTTCCGGCGCCGCGTCATGGCCCACAAGCGCAACCGCGAAGTCCCCCTCGGCGACCACCTGCGGCTTCTGTTCGAGGACCGCCTCACCATCCAGTACCAGATTCAGGAGATGCTGCGCGCCGAGCGGATCTTCGAAGCGGAGGGAATCGAAGAGGAGCTCGCCGCCTACAATCCGTTGATCCCCGATGGCGACAACTGGAAGGCCACCCTGATGATCGAATACCCCGACATCGAGGAGCGCCGGCGCGCCTTGGTGCGCCTGAAGGGGATCGAAGATCGGGTCTGGGTGCAGGTGGACGACCTGCCCCGCGTCTACGCCATCGCCGACGAGGACTTGGAGCGGGAAAACGAGCAGAAGACCTCGAGCGTCCACTTCCTGCGCTTCCAGCTCACCCCGGAGATGGTGCGGGCGGTGAAGGCCGGGGCGCCCATCGCCTGCGGCGTCGACCACCCGGAATACCAGGCCACTGTGGAGCGCCTGCCAGAGCCCGTGCGCGAAAGCCTCGCCGCCGATCTCACCTGAGATCCACCTGAGCGGGGTTTTCCACCCCGGATTGCGGCGCTGCGCGCCCCCATCCGGGCTTCGGCTATGCTGAAAAAACCGCGTAGCCCGGATGGAGCGAAGTGGAATCCGGGAAAACCCAGCCCATCGCAACCGCTCCGAAGCCACGCCGCAATCTTCCGAAAGATTGGCCCACTCGTTACACTCGGTCCATGGACTGGGCAATCGCGCAATCGCCGCGGCGCGATGAGACCAAAAAGCCCCCCCGAGGGCCGGGTGGGGGTTGCTGACCGTGGACCCCTCGCGCCGCGCCGAGGTCGCCCGGCTGCTCGGAGAGATCCGAGCCGAGGCGCGCCTTACCGGCCATCTCACCGGCCGACCCGAACTGAGCCCGCGGGTGCTCGACGCCCTGGCCAAGGTGCCTCGACACCTCTTCGTGCCCCGGGAGCAGGTGGCCTTCGCCTGGCGCAACGGCCCCCTGCCCATCGGCCACGGCCAGACCATCTCCCAGCCCTTCATCGTCGCCCTGATGACCGATCTCCTCGAGCCCGAGGAGGAGCAGGTGGTGCTCGAAGTGGGCACCGGCTCCGGCTACCAGGCGGCGGTCCTCGCCCATCTGGTGCGCGAGGTGTACACGGTCGAAATCGTCCCCGAGCTCGCCCGCAGCGCCGCCCACCGCCTGGCGGAGCTCGGCTACCACAACGTCCACGTCCGCCACGGCGACGGCTCCCGGGGCTGGCCGGAGCACGCCCCCTACGACGGCATCCTGGTGGCTGCAGCTGCGCCTAGGATCCCCCCCGCCCTCGTCGAGCAACTCAAAGTTGGCGGCCGGATGGTCCTCCCCATCGGTCGTCCCTGGAGCCGCCAGGTGCTCACCCTGGTCCGCAAGGGGCAGGACGGCTCGCTGGATGTTCGCGAAGTCCTCGACGTGGCTTTCGTGCCCCTTACCGGGGAAGGCGGCCGCAGGCCTTGAGGCGGCGATTTCCGTCAGTGGGTCCAATCCGAGAATAGCAATGGAGTTTCTCGTCGCTGATCGACAGACCATCGCCGCGCTGGCCGGCCACTTTCGCACGGCGCGGCCCTACGGATACGCCAACGTCGGCGCGTTGTTCGATCCCGGCTGGCTGCAGGCCGCGGCGCGGGAAATCGACCTGCATCTGGCGAGCCTGCCCGCCGAGCCCAACTTCTACGGCTCTCACCGCAAGCATCGGCTGTCCGACGCCGCGCGCCTGCCGCCCACCGTGGCCAGCCTCGTGGCGGGACTCAACGCGCCGCCGTTTCTCGCCATCCTTGAGGAAATCAGCGGCATCGCCGGCTTGCGCGCCGACCCCGAGTTGCGTGGCGGCGGGGTGCACGCCATTGGTGCAGGGGGCTATCTAAAACTACACACCGACTTCAACTGGCACCCTGGCCTTGGCCTATATCGGCGGCTCAATTTGCTCATCTACCTCAACGAGGATTGGCCGGACGAATGGGGCGGTCACGTGGAACTGTGGGACGAGACGCTTAGCCGGCGCCTCTATTCCCTCGCCCCGCGTCTGGGCAATGCTTTGTTGTTCGAGACCACCGACACCTCTTTCCACGGCCACCCCGATCCCCTGCGCTGTCCGGAGGGGATCTTTCGCAAATCCATCGCCCTCTACTACTACACCGCCGACCGGCCGGCCGAACACCTGCGCTTCGGCCCTTGTCAACTCACGCAATACCGGGAACGGCCCGGCGAACGGTTCGCCGGCGATCGATTGCGGCGTTTCCGCCACCGCTGTGCGCTGGCCTGGCGACGTCTGCTCCATCGCTTGCGCAGCGGCTGAAACTTCCTTTGAAGCTTCAGTTACGACCTCCGCAAACGTTCCCCGATGGGTCCGCGCCTTCTTGGACTGTGGCCCGGAAAATTCAATTTCAGTGGACTTCACCCACGGGCCCCGGCAGGCGAGCCGTTCTAAAGGGATTCCGGTCGGTCACCTACCGGAAAGTGGGGTTCACGAGTCAACGGAAAAACGCGACCAAGGGCCACAACACAAGCCCTGTCGTGGCCGTGAAAACCACGCCCTCGCTACTGAATTTTTCCCAAAAACAGGGCGGGGAGGGCGCTCAGTGCAGCCAGCAACAACGAGATGAGCAGTGACGCCATGTGCGACTGGCCTAGAGAAGGGTGTCGTCTTTCTGCGCGTTTCCCTTCCCGGACCGGTTGGCGGACCGGTAGCCCGGATGGAGCGAAGCGGAATCCGGGAAATCCATCCTTCGCGCGTTCCTCCCGGGTTCCGGCGCTGCGCGCCTCCATCCGGGCTACGGTTTGATCGAGCGGTTTTGAGGTCGATCCCGCGTGCGCGGGGGAGACGCCGCCATTTCTGGCGACTGGAAGGGCGCGAAAGGTCGATCCCCGCGTGCGCGGGGGAGACTCTTTCCAGATCGGCGAGTTATTTGCGCGAGCAGGGTCGATCCCCGCGTGCGCGGGGGAGACCGGATCGAAGTTGAGGGCCTAACCTAATGCCGGGGTCGATCCCCGCGTGCGCGGGGGAGACGTAGAGCGCGCGCTTGCGGCGATCGATGCCCGCGGTCGATCCCCGCGTGCGCGGGGGAGACCGTGATGTCCCAACCTGTCGTCATCTCGTATTGGGTCGATCCCCGCGTGCGCGGGGGAGACTGTATTTGTGTACGCTGTCGACACCTTGGTCGGGGTCGATCCCCGCGTGCGCGGGGGAGACTCCCACGTGCAGCAGCTTCGACCACCCCAGCGAGGGTCGATCCCCGCGTGCGCGGGGGAGACCGGATCAAAGTTGAGGGCCTAACCTAATGACGGGGTCGATCCCCGCGTGCGCGGGGGAGACGTAGAGCGCGCGCTTGCGGCGATCGATGCCCGCGGTCGATCCCCGCGTGCGCGGGGGAGACCGTGATGTCCCAACCTGTCGTCATCTCGTATTGGGTCGATCCCCGCGTGCGCGGGGGAGACGATTTGGTGGCGATCAAATGAAGTTCACCATTAGGTCGATCCCCGCGTGCGCGGGGGAGACGGAACAGATCAGAATGCCCTGACGTGGTCGGGGGGTCGATCCCCGCGTGCGCGGGGGAGACTTATCTACTCCTTAGTGACGCCAGAACCGCATCAGGTCGATCCCCGCGCGTGCGCGGGGGAGACTCCATGACCCTTTCTGGATGGCGGACGAGCACGGGTCGATCCCCGCGTGCGCGGGGGAGACTTTGTTGCTCGCGAGCAGATGGCGGACAGCAGGGGTCGATCCCCGCGTGCGCGGGGGAGACGCGATCGCCGGTTATATCTGCCGAGGATACGAGAGGTCGATCCCCGCGTGCGCGGGGGAGACTCGTACTCTGGAGCGTGGACGTATAGCCCGAAAGGTCGATCCCCGCGTGCGCGGGGGAGACCGAACCACAAGTCTCGAAGCCAACACTAAAAGGGTCGATCCCCGCGTGCGCGGGGGAGACGATCTCCAAGCGGCCAGGCCATGCACCGCAAGGTCGATCCCCGCGTGCGCGGGGGAGACGTATACTCCAAGCGGCCAGGCCATGCAATCGAGGTCGATCCCCGCGTGCGCGGGGGAGACTGCGGAAGGCTTGCGACAGCCGAGGTCGTGTGCAGGGTCGATCCCCGCGTGCGCGGGGGAGACGCCGCGCCTGGCCTGCAAGCGTGCGCCGTGGACGAGGTCGATCCCCGCGTGCGCGGGGGAGACGGCCGGCGCGGCCTGGGCACGTTGGGCGCAGAGGTCGATCCCCGCGTGCGCGGGGGAGACTCCGCCCGCTTCGATCTCGAGCGGCCCGGAGGTCGATCCCCGCGTGCGCGGGGGAGACCGTCGCTCTCGACGCTGTCCCGCGGCGTGCCGGGTCGATCCCCGCGTGCGCGGGGGAGACCATAGCACGAGCAGACGCCTTAAGTCCTGTGGTCGATCCCCGCGTGCGCGGGGGAGACGTGGTAGTGCTATGGTCAAAGGTCGATCGGGGGTCGATCCCCGCGTGCGCGGGGGAGACGCTGGCGGCATCGCGAGCGCATCGCGAGCCGGGTCGATCCCCGCGTGCGCGGGGGAGACACGCAGCACGGCGGTTTCGACGCGTCTGCGGGGTCGATCCCCGCGTGCGCGGGGGAGACGATAGCACAGAGCGCGCTGCGGTCATGCTACGGGTCGATCCCCGCGTGCGCGGGGGAGACGCGCGGACAGATCTGGAGGCGATGGCCGGGTCGATCCCCGCGTGCGCGGGGGAGACTCCTTCCGCTGGCGCTTCGCGGACTCATGCGGTCGATCCCCGCGTGCGCGGGGGAGACGACGCCGGACCGCGTCGCACGAAGACGGCAAGGTCGATCCCCGCGTGCGCGGGGGAGACCAGGAGCGCACAGCGGCGTGCCAGACCAGGTCGATCCCCGCGTGCGCGGGGGAGACGATGAGCCCTGGGCCTCAACTGCTCGAGCGGTCGATCCCCGCGTGCGCGGGGGAGACGCTGTGGGGCCGTCGGCACTGCACGACGGGTCGATCCCCGCGTGCGCGGGGGAGACCCTGCGGCGTGCCGTCAGACAGTGAGCGCGGGTCGATCCCCGCGTGCGCGGGGGAGACCGCGCAGCGCTCGCAGCGACGTCGCGATGACGGTCGATCCCCGCGTGCGCGGGGGAGACGCCTCACGCGCGCTCGGGCAGCCAGTCAGGGTCGATCCCCGCGTGCGCGGGGGAGACCGACCGGCCCGGCAGCACGGGCAGCCGTCCAGGTCGATCCCCGCGTGCGCGGGGGAGACCAGCGCTCGCGCGCGGCTGCCAGTCCGAGGTCGATCCCCGCGTGCGCGGGGGAGACTGCAGGCCGAGTCGGCCGATTCGCCTGTGGTCGATCCCCGCGTGCGCGGGGGAGACGTATCGCCGCAGGAACAGCGCCAGACACGAGGTCGATCCCCGCGTGCGCGGGGGAGACGACGCCGCGGCAGGTGCCATCAGCGCACGGGTCGATCCCCGCGTGCGCGGGGGAGACCGTCGCGGCAGCTCGCAGCACGTGATCGCGGGGTCGATCCCCGCGTGCGCGGGGGAGACTCGGGCTGCGCTCGTGCTGACCGTACGAGGGTCGATCCCCGCGTGCGCGGGGGAGACCGCAAGCGACGCGGACGGCCGAGCGAGCGCAGGGTCGATCCCCGCGTGCGCGGGGGAGACGCAATCCTGGGCCATCGCGGCGGCATCGCGCAGGTCGATCCCCGCGTGCGCGGGGGAGACTGCTCCGAACCGGCGACCGTCGCGGCGGCGGTCGATCCCCGCGTGCGCGGGGGAGACCGCATTCGGCCGCCGCATGCGCTGTCGCGCCGGTCGATCCCCGCGTGCGCGGGGGAGACTCGGTCGCGCTGGCGGCGCCGTGCGGCGATGGGGTCGATCCCCGCGTGCGCGGGGGAGACGACCGTAGCTGATCGCCAGGGCGATCTTGCCAGGGTCGATCCCCGCGTGCGCGGGGGAGACTGCGCGCTGGTCTGCGCGTGGCTGCCGTCTGGGGTCGATCCCCGCGTGCGCGGGGGAGACGGACTGGTCGTCCTGACGCGCCGGCAGCGGTCGATCCCCGCGTGCGCGGGGGAGACGCACCGACGCTGGCCGTCGGAAGCGCGCGCGGTCGATCCCCGCGTGCGCGGGGGAGACGGCTCTAGGCACGGGCAGTCGTCCTCGAGTGGCGCGGTCGATCCCCGCGTGCGCGGGGGAGACCGATCGGCCGCGCGCTGCTGACCATGTGGGTCGATCCCCGCGTGCGCGGGGGAGACGCGGCATCGGTCGCCACCAGTGAACCGTGAAGGGTCGATCCCCGCGTGCGCGGGGGAGACCCTTGTGCGGACTCTGATGCGCCGCGAGTGGGGTCGATCCCCGCGTGCGCGGGGGAGACAGCTCGCAGCCGGCCGGGCGTCGATGGGCGGGTCGATCCCCGCGTGCGCGGGGGAGACCGATGCGGTCAGCGCTCGACGTGACGGCGGGTCGATCCCCGCGTGCGCGGGGGAGACGCGCGGGCCTGAGCCGGGCCCACGATCGGGGTCGATCCCCGCGTGCGCGGGGGAGACGCCAGCTGGGCGTCGCGGCGAGCGTCAAGGGTCGATCCCCGCGTGCGCGGGGGAGACCCGGATGCGTGCCGCGAAGTCGCTGACCATGGGTCGATCCCCGCGTGCGCGGGGGAGACGCGGCTGGTCGCCACATGCCGTTTGCAGCAGGGTCGATCCCCGCGTGCGCGGGGGAGACGCTCGTCGTCTCGCTGCACTCGCGGCCGAGGTCGATCCCCGCGTGCGCGGGGGAGACAGCTCCAGCGCGGCTGCTCGTCGTGGCACGGGTCGATCCCCGCGTGCGCGGGGGAGACGGCGGCCGGAGTCGAGCGCCTCGTGAGTCGGGGTCGATCCCCGCGTGCGCGGGGGAGACTCGAGCGCGCACGCAGGCGCGATGCCCTGAGGGTCGATCCCCGCGTGCGCGGGGGAGACACGCTCGCGCGATGACGTCGTCGGCAGCGAGGTCGATCCCCGCGTGCGCGGGGGAGACCCGAGCGTGCACGGCTCGCGCGCGGCATGGGTCGATCCCCGCGTGCGCGGGGGAGACCCGAGTCGCATCGCTGCGAGACTGGGATCGGTCGATCCCCGCGTGCGCGGGGGAGACATCGTAGCAGAGCTTCAGCAGGGCCTGCGGTCGATCCCCGCGTGCGCGGGGGAGACCAGGTAGTCGTTCCGACGAAGGGCCCGACAGGTCGATCCCCGCGTGCGCGGGGGAGACGATCGGCTTCCAGCGCGCCGGTGCCGGATGGGTCGATCCCCGCGTGCGCGGGGGAGACGCGCTGGCGTGGCGCCGAGCGTGCAGGTCGGGTCGATCCCCGCGTGCGCGGGGGAGACTCGGCAAGCATCGCGAGCTGGCACGCCGGCGGGGTCGATCCCCGCGTGCGCGGGGGAGACCGCGCCGGCGCGAGGCCGTCGGTCGAGGTCGATCCCCGCGTGCGCGGGGGAGACGTCGCCCAGCTGCGTCAATATGCGCGTGCAGGGTCGATCCCCGCGTGCGCGGGGGAGACGTCGACGCGGTGCGAGCGCCCGGCAGCCGGGTCGATCCCCGCGTGCGCGGGGGAGACCGCATGACCGGCATGAGAATGCCGGCACAGGTCGATCCCCGCGTGCGCGGGGGAGACGACGGCTCCCCTCTCGCTGGGCGGAAGGTCGATCCCCGCGTGCGCGGGGGAGACCGTGCCCGGTCGGCCATGTCGCTCGGCGCGGTCGATCCCCGCGTGCGCGGGGGAGACACCGCGCGCTGCCGAGGCGCTCGGGTGCCGGCAGGTCGATCCCCGCGTGCGCGGGGGAGACTCGCGGGCGACGCAGGCTGGTGCCCGCGGGTCGATCCCCGCGTGCGCGGGGGAGACGACGCTCGTCTGCACCTGCTCGGACTGAAGGTCGATCCCCGCGTGCGCGGGGGAGACGCTGTGATTAGTACACCGCTGCGGACATGGGGTCGATCCCCGCGTGCGCGGGGGAGACCGTCGATCTTCGTCGGGCGGCTGCGAGCGGTCGATCCCCGCGTGCGCGGGGGAGACTGCCTGCGCCATCAGCCGGCGCGCGTACAGGTCGATCCCCGCGTGCGCGGGGGAGACCGTCCGGGCACTCGAGCGGGTCGGCGCGGGTCGATCCCCGCGTGCGCGGGGGAGACTCGCATGCGTGCGCAGACGCGGCGGGCATGACAGGTCGATCCCCGCGTGCGCGGGGGAGACTGCGTGCGACTGCGGATGCGTGCTTGACAGGTCGATCCCCGCGTGCGCGGGGGAGACCGCAGCCACTCGCCGCTAGGTCGCATCGTGCGGGTCGATCCCCGCGTGCGCGGGGGAGACCCTAGATGCTAACAATCTGTCAGCAAAAAGAAAACCTAGTTTTTAAAGATCAGTGGCAGATTTCTTGCTAGAGTTGCTTTCCACGCCGCGCAAGGCCCGTCTGCCCAGAATCAAGCCGTCCACCTCGACGAGATCGATCGGCGGACTACCTAGAACGCGCACAGCCTGACCGCCTGGCATTTCGCGTTCCTGCCAGACCATGACGATGGCGGCCCCCGGTTCGCTGGGAAACCAGTCCACGAGGACCTTCCAAACCCGATCGCGTACCGCGGGAGAGATGCGCGGCGCGCTGTAGACGCCGGGGGCGATTTCCACCATCACAGAGGCGAGAAATCCGCGCACGCGCCCCGAGACATTACGCGTCACCACCACGGTCATCGACATCGAACAACTCCTTGATGCGCTCGATCATTTTCGGAATGAGCTTGTCGCGCCGGAAAGCTGCCGCCGCGCGGCGGCGCACTTCCCGTTCCAGGCTGTCGGCTTTTCCGTCGAGGACGGCGCGCACCGCACCAAAGGCAAGCGGCACGGTGAGGTCCACCCGCCAAAGGTCGGCAATGTCGAGCGTGAAGGCATTGCTCGAATCCTCGTGGATGAAGCCCAAGCGGGGGTAACGCCCCCACGGCGGCCACCGCAATATCAGCGGCGGCCTCGACGAAGGTGGCCGCGTGGTTGATGGCTTGGTTGGGAAGATCTGCCGCTGTGGGGTTGTTGCGGTCGTACCGGCGCCCCTGCCAGCGGATCCCGAAGCGCTGCGCGAGAAGCCTGTAGCTTTCCTTGATGCGCGCGCCTTCGATGCCCCGCAGGGTTTCGATGTCGCGGTGCGGCAGCACGCGACCGAATCGCCAGGCGTAGAGCCTGCGGGCGGTGTCGAGCCGGCGGCGGGGATCGGCCCACCGCTCGGCATGGGCCCGCGCGACCTCCGAGCGGCCCTGGCCCATGGGGGGCGCGGTGTAGCTTTTTACGCCGCCTTCGCCGACGGCGGCGATCAGCGTGCCATGGCGGGCGCACAGGCGCAGCACGTCTTGCGTGAGGCTGGTGCCGGGCCCGAGCAGAATCATCGATACGGCTTGATAGGGAATGGCGTAGTCGCCGGCATCGAGCGTTTCGCTCTTGGCGGCGACGAAACGCAACGTCCCGTCTTCCACCGACAGGCGGCCGTACTCGAGCCACAGCAGACCATGCCGGTCGACATGGGGAATGCGCGACGCCGCCAGCCCGAGCCGTCCGATGAGCGGACCGGATGAGGAGCTCATCGCGGCGGGGCGAGCAAGACCATGCCGAAACCGAACGCCCGGTGGCGGCCGATGCCGCGCGCGAGTCGCTCGGCGAAGCGGGCGGGGTCGAGGATCACGGCCTCGGCGCCAAAGAGCGCCCACGGCCGTTTGATGACCTTCAGCCGATTGCCGTTGCCGCGGTCGCGCCGCAACAGCCGCGATTGCGCATCCATGCCAAGGAGCTCCACCTGCTCCAACTGCACAGCCCCTTGCCACTGGCGGGTGAACCACTCTCGATAAACCTCGCCGCGCGGTGGGGTGCCATCGCCCAGACGGTCCAGAGCACGAAGGTAGACGTCTTTTTCGTCGTCGTCCTTGCGTGAGACCGGGCACGCGAGCACTTCGATGTGCAGGCGCTTTCCTGTGCGCCACTCGCTGGGCATCGGTTTGCTCGCCATCGCTGCCGCGTCGAGCGCTTGCCAGGCCGGAGGCGAGGCGTAGGTCTGGGCATGTTCGAGCAACTCCGAGGCGTCGGCTTTGGCGTAGGCGAGCACTTCCCGGCGACGTTCCAGGTGGCGAAATGGCTTGGGTGCCAGTTCGCCGAACAGCGCCGCAAACCAGGCGTGCAGGGTGTAGCCCCAGGTTTCGTCTTCCTGGGTGATGCCGTGCGCGTGGGCAAAACGCATCAGGCGCGGCGGGTCGACGGGAATGCGCACGAGGTAAAGAGGGTTCATTTGGTCACCTCCAGCATACCCACGGCGTAGCGCTCGGACCCGCGGTGGATGTTGTTGGCCCAATCACGCCGGTCGTAGCGCTCTTCGGTGCCGGCCCCCGCGCCCTCGTCCAGCGGCCACAGGGCGGTGATGTGCGCGGGCCGGCGGCGGGGACCAATCTCGGCCAGCGGTTCGGCGGCGAGCGCGGCTTTCACGCCCTCGGCCATGCGGCGGCCCCAGAGAATGGGCGCCGCGGGCAGGCAGGGCTTGCGGCCCAGGAACAGCGGGCGCGCCGGGCGGCGAAGCGCGGCTTCCAGATCGTCGAGGGTCGGCGCGCCGTCGCCATCGAGGGCGAGCGCCACGGTGGCCACGCCATTGGCCCAGTGGTCGCGCCAGCGTTGGTGGGTGTAGTGTCCTTTTTTCCGAATCTGGTTTGCTACATCACCAGCGCGTCTTTCGACGCGCCCGCGGGTGGTCCAGCCGGTATCGACGAGGAAGGATTGGCCGAGATCGACCGTCTGGTACTCCGTCAGAGGTTCGGGCTCCGCATCCCAACGCGCGGCAAAGCGCAGCCGGTCTTGCAAGGCCTGCAGTTTCGCGGTGTCGCGGTGGTCCCAGCCCAGGGCGTTGCCCAAGAGCCCCGCGAGCATGGAGCGGCCCGGAAAACGCCAGGTGGGGTTGTTCTGGTCTACTACCACACTGCCGAAGCTCATCAGCGGCGCATCGAAGCGCAGGATCAAGACTTCCATGGCGGGGCTGCCTCAGCGTCCCGAGCCGAAGACCGCATCGAGTGCGGCATCCACGGCCTGCGGCACCGGTTGTTTGGGCGGCAGGTGCGGCGGCTGGTCGAGGGAGGTGGCGAGGAAGCGCCCATCGTCGGCTGTGGGGCCGCCATACATCTCGTCGAGGGACTTCACATAGGCGGCGAGCCGCTCGAGCGCCGCCTGGCGCAGATCGGTCTTGCCGTCGGCTTTGAGCGCGTCGAGATAGGCATTGGCAAGCGCGCGCGGCTGCGCGGTGCCGGTTTCCAGGTACAAGACATCGGCCCAGGCATAGGGCGCGGTGCTGCCCTTCTTGGCGCCGGGGCTTTGCCGCAGGATGCTCCGGATCAAGGCCTCGAGAATGCGGCGGGCGGTCGTGGGGTCTTGTGCCTTCCAGTCTTTGGGTTTGCAGCCGGTGAGGTTGGAGAGCAACAGCGGCACGTCCACGGCCACGTAGCCGTAATAGAGGCCGGCGCCGAGTTCGGTCTGGTTGGCGTGCGCGGCGCCGGTTTCGTCGTCGCGGTTGAGGTCATCGACCACGGTGAAGTAGTCCATCTCGGTCTGGGCGGCATGGACGGTGAAGGCATGCGCCACATGCACCGGCGCGTCCACGCGCGCGAGCAGGTCCGAGGTGACCATGCGGCCAAAGAGCGCCCCGGTGAGCCCCGCGGCCGCCTTGCCCATGGCTTTGATGTTTTCTTTCTCCTCCTTCGACTTGAGCCGTTCGGTCAGCGCCTTCACCGGATCGCTCTGTTCGGCGGCCCAGCGCAAAAGCTCGGCGAAGTAGTCGGCTTCGCGCAGGCCGAACAGAACGGGTTGATGCAGATCGCCACCTTCCTTGACGCCACCGTCGATCACTGCTTTGGCCAGCGGCTCGATGAGGGCCTGGGCTTGCGCTTCGGGAACGCCGGCGGCCACGGCCTTCGGCAGGACGGTTCGGGTGAAAAACGAGCGCGTGCGCTGGGCGTCGGGTAAATCGGGGAGCTGCTCGACCAGATCCTCCCGCCAATGGCGCTTGAGGCACTGCGAAGAGACGCGCAGCCGCACGGCGTTGCCGAAGGGAATGCGCTTGGCGAGGTTGGCGTCATCTCGGTTCAAGAGGCTGGCGGGGTAGGCGGTGAGGGTGTGGATTTGCAGGAACATGGGTTCACTCCTTGGCTTGGGTGTCTTGGGGAAGATGGCGGTAGAACGTGGCCGCAATGCGGCGGTGGATTCGCTCGCGCTTGTCTGAGTCGTGCGTGAGCAGAAACTGCGCGGCATCACACCAATCGAAGCGCTCGCCTTTGGCGGCAAGAAAGCGCACCGCGCGCATGAACAGATGGGTGCGCACGCCTTCGGGTGCCGAGAGCAGTTGCTCCAGTCGCCCCTCTGAAAAAAGGCTTTCCGCCAGCGCTTGCCCCAAGGGGCGCTTGGGGTCGTGGGAATCGGCACCACAGACAGCCAGGCCCCAGGCGAGTGTCATCCAGGCTTCGGTTTGCGATTCGTTCGGTAGCTCATCCCGGAGATGGCGCAACCATAGCCGGTAGAAGGCCAGTGGCGGCGTTTGCCCAGGCGCCCAGCGGCGCAGCGCCGCGCGGTCGCCCGCCGGGTAATGGGTGTGGCCGATGACGCTCGCCAGGCGGCCGATGCGGGTGGCGAGCGTGTCTTGCGGTGTGTCGGTGTGGGGGGATGGGGTCATGCGGGGGTCTCCTCTTCGAGAACATCGGACGGCGCTGGGCTGCGGCGCGGCTGCGGGAAGTCGTGTTTGCGCAGCATTCCGTGAAAGATCCCTTGCGCTTTGGTGAGCGCCCGCCAGCGCCGGTTGGTGGGCAGCGGCAGGCGCTCCTGAGCCCGATCGAGCAGGTCTTGCGCGACATCCACGAGGCTTCTGCTGCCAATCGCGGCGCACGGCGTCGTGGGCTTCATCGGCGCCGCGCCACAGCGCCGGGAAAGAAATCGGCTTCCCATCGCCGCTGAAACGCGCGGCGGGCGGCTGCGCGAGCGCTCTTGACGCGCTCGAAATCCGGCTTTTCGGGGCCGCCTTCGGCCAGAAGGGCGAGCGCCGTGGATAAGGCGTTTTGCACGGCCCTGGCATCCGCCAGTTGTTTTTCCGCCAGATGGCCGAGGCTGTCGCGGCTTTGTTTACTGAGCAAGGCCATGCGGGCTTTGGGCGGCACGGGGATTTCTGCACGGTGGTAGCCTTCCGTGGTGCCTTCCCCGCGCACCAGGCAGGAGGCGAGGAACCAGGCATGGCCATGGCCCGGCCGGGGCTTTTGCAATGGCGTGAGTTCGAAGCCTTGTTCGAAGAGCAGCTTACACAGGCGTTCTGGGGTGAAACCTTCGGCTTTAGGTTGAGTGCTGAACGCTCCGGCGAGCTGATCGGCGTCCAGGGGTCGCCGACATCGCCGCTTTCCAGGGTCTTGGGGCCGATCTGCCGTGCCTTGCTGGTCGCACCCAGCGCGATCATCCGGCCCATTGCATCGCGCACCAGGCGCACCGCGCGGCAGGCTTCGATGAACCAGGGTTCGAGATCCTTGATGTCATACTGATGGGTCGCTTCGCTGCCAGGGCCTGAGCCAGGTCAGCACTACGCCCCGCGGGGCATAATCGAAGGCCCTTATCGTCTCGGCGCGCAGGCCGCAGACGATTTTGGTTTCTTCCCGAAACCGCGCGCCCCATGCGCGCGAACTCACCCAGGAGACGATGGCGCGGCTGGCAAAGCCGCCGTTCATCCGCACGATGCCGTAGTTGCCCTGCCCCAAAACACCGCTCGTGGTCTGCAGCAGGAGCAGGGCGTAGAGCCACGCTTCGGCCTCCCCCGGCTCCACACGGGCCATTTTGACGTCGTGGTTCCTGGCAGTAACCAGTACATCGAGTTCGTCCGGCCGGCTGGCTTTGGGGTCGAACACGGTCTTGCCGCGGCTCGTCTTGACGCCGTAATCGGGTGACTCTTCCTCCCAACTCCGCCAGGGGTGCTGCAAAAACGCCGGCTTGGTGACGTCCTCCACCACGAGTTGCCAGGCCTCGGGAATGCCTTCGGCGAGGTCGAGCAGGCCTTCGCGCCAGTAGGCGGGATCATCGGGAAGGTCGTCGGTCGGCCGGCGCGCCTGGATGCTGGCGGCCAGTTGCACGAGGAAGACATGCCAGGGGTCGGCCTGATGAGCGCGCAGGCCGGTGTAACCCTCGATGGCTTCTGCGGAAAGCAGGGCGAGGAGCTCGGGAAGGTTCACGCGGCGCTCGCCCTGCGCGGTGCGCACCCCGATCAGAGGGTCGTGAAGAAGGTCATGCATCGTCTTTCTCCAGGCCAAGCCGGGTGTAGCGGAAACGTTGATGGCCGATCGCAAACCGAAAGCCGTCCGGGGTCGGTTCGGCGCGCACCGATTCCGGTACGGTGGCGCCCTCCAGCCAGCGTGCGGGGATGGCAACACGGCCAATGTCGGCGCCGAATGGCGAGCGCATCGGTGTCTCGAGGGGAATATCGTACGTGGGATCCCCGAGCCGCGTGAGCACGCGCTCGCCCTGGTCCGGGTAGTGGAGTTCGCCGAAGGGTTTGTCATCGAGCACGGAGCGCAGGGCTTGGCGCAGCTCCCCCAGTTCCAGCCCTTCGATTTCCCGCCCATGTTTCTGCCAGGCATCGTCCAGCGCTTGGAACGCTTCGGGATGGGTGGTGCGCTCGATGCGCTCGCGTGCTTGCTTTGGCAGCACGAGCAGCGGATCGCGGCGCAGCTCCGCCCAGGTGCAGGCCAGCACCCGGCCGTCGGCATAGACGCGGCCCAGGCCGGCCGGGGCGCGCAGCATCCGGTTCTTGTCGAGGTAACTGGAGAGTTCCTTGTCTGGCACGCGCACGAGCGCCCGTGGTGCTTCGAACCCGGGCGGGCGCGCACGCCCCGCATGGCGGTGGAGCCTGCCCAGCCGCTGGATCAGCACGTCCATCGGGGCGAGGTCGGTGACGAGCCAGTCGGCGTCGATGTCGAGGCTTTGCTCCAGTGTCTGCGTTCCGATGATGAGCCTGGCCCCGTCGGGCGAGCCTTTACCGAACTGTGCGGTGACGGCCGCATCGAGCCGTTCGCGGTCTTCCCGGGCAAAGCGGCCGTGGTGGGGGCAGCGCACGCCGTCGAGGGCGAACAGGGCGGGCAGCAGTTCCGGGTGGTCGGCTTCGAGCGCGCTCTCCACGCGCCGAAAGAGCGCATTGGCGCGCGCCACCGTGTTGCAGACGATGAGCACCCGCGCGCCGGCTTGCAAGGCGGCGATGAGCGGCGGAATCAGCGCTTCGTCGTCGGTGAGCGTGGGGGACAGTTCCACCGCGATCTGCCGCTCGCGCGCCGCCGGCATGGGCCAGGCGCGGTTTCGGGAAGAAAGGAGCGGATAGGGGCGCGCGATGGCCTCTGCCAACGACGCCATGTCGCGTTCGAAGTACTTCGCTGCGGCCGATTCGCCCAAGGTGGCCGACAGCAACAGCGCCCAGCCGCCGCGCCCGACATGGCCTTGGAGGAGGGCGCGCAGGACTTCGCGCATGTAGGGGTCGGAGGCATGGACTTCATCCACCACCAGCAGGTGGCGGTCCAGGCACACCGAGCGCAGCAGGCTGTGCTTGACTTGCAGCACCGAGAGCAGTGCCTGGTCGATGGTGCCCACGGCAATCGGCGCGGCCAGAAACCGCTTGGGCCGCTCGGCGGACCACAGCCGTTCGCGCTTGTGGTCTGGTTCGCTGTCGTCCCAAATCGTGCCTTGTGGGGCAGGCAGCACGGGTGCCCCATCGACCTTCACATATCCCGGGGCGGCAAGGAGCACCGGCCCGGGGCGGGCATCGGATTCGAAGGCCGCATCCACCGCGCGGCGCGCGCGCTCGTAGAGCTCGCGCGCGGCGACGCGCGTGGGCAGCGCAAAGTACAGACCATCGACTTTGCCCTCGGCATAGAGGCGAAAGAACCAGGCGAGCGCCGCTTCGGTCTTGCCCGAGCCGGTGTCCGATTCCGCGAGGAGCAGCCGGGTTTCGTCGCTGGGCGCCAGCGTCTCTGCGAGTGTTTTCTGCAGTGCCGTGGGCTGGAAGGGGAAGATCTGATCGAAAGGTTTGACTGTCCGCGGCTCGGGTGTCACGAGCCCGATCGCGCGCAGGGCGCGCTCTGCGGCCTTGCGGGCAAAGACCTGGCGCGCTTCGTCGCCGTGTCGGTAAGGAAAGAACTGAGTGTCCGACCCGATCCAGTCGGCCAGCATCACCAGGCCCGCAGAGCGTTGCTGAAACTCGGGCGTGGCATCGATGGGTGGAACATCGTCTGTGAAGGCGTCGGGAAAGGCTTGCCGCGCGGCGCGCGCCAGTTCATCCAGCGCGCCGAGTGGATCGTAGTCGGCGGTGGGGCGCCACCATCGCGCGGCCGTGTCGCCGCCGCGACCTCCGTAGTCGTTCCAAGACACCGGCCGGCCATGGTGGGAGAGGCTGGCCACGAGCATCTGGAGCGCCTGCTCCTCGTCCCGGAACCAGCCCGCGATGTCGGTGATGAGCCGCGTCCACTGCGGCGGCCAGACGTCTTGCAGCTCCCACAGCAGCGCCAGCGCTTCCAGGACGTGCCCGGCGGTTTCGCGGGCTTCAGGGTCGGCCTTGGCTTGAAAGCCAAAGTTGCATTTGCCGAAGTCGTGGAGGAAGGCGATGACGGCAAGGCGAGCAAGCTGTTGTGCCGTGAGGGGAGCCCCCTGTGCCTCCGTCAACGGGCGGCGCATGGAGGGCAGGGCGAGGAGCGTGAGGAAAACACAAGCAACGTCTACAGCGTGGTCTGCGAGAGCGAGCTCTCCAAACCCTGCCTGCCGTTTACCCCATGCTTTTCTCACGGAAGCTCTCTCCTTGAGCTCTTGGTAGTGACGCGCGGGAAAAACGCCCGAGCTATCCTAGTTCGGAAACCGCGCAGGGCTCAACGACTGGCCTCGAACTTCCGAGGTCAATTCCCGGCGAGCTCGAAAGTGGGTAGCGGGGGACGGCCCGCGGTGTTTGCAGAGGGGTGGTGCTCGAGAAGGCTGCTTCGCGCCCGGGACGAGGGTATCTTATTGGCCGAAGGTGAACGGGGAGGGGGCAGGGTGACCAAGCGCATCGCCGCACTGATGGTGTTGTTGGCGAGTCTGGCGGGCTGCGCCACTTCGCCCACGGGGCGCAGTCAGTTGATTTTGATTTCGGATGCCGAGCTCGCCCAGATGGGGGTCCAGGCCTTCGACCAGATGCGCCAGGAGGTCCCGGTGAGCAAAGATCCGAAGTTGCGCGAGCGGGTGCGCTGCGTGGTCGAGGCGATCACCGCGCAGGTGTCGGCGCCCTATCGGTGGGAAGTGGAGGTGTTCGACGCCGACGAGGTGAACGCCTTCGCCCTGCCGGGGGGCAAGATCGGGGTCTTCAAGGGGCTGTTCAAAGCGGCGGAGAATCAACATCAGCTGGCGGCGGTGATCGGCCACGAGGTGGCCCACGTGATGGCCCGCCATGCGGCGGCGCGGGTCTCCCAGCAGCTGGTCACCCAGCTCGGGGTGTCGGTGGTGGCGGCTGGAACCGGGGTCCATCCCGATCTGATCGGGATGGGCGCCGATCTCCTCCTGACGTTGCCCTATTCGCGGGCCGACGAGTCGGAGGCGGACATCTTGGGGCTCACCTACATGGCGCGCGCCGGCTTCGATCCCCGGGAGAGCCTGGCCCTGTGGCGGAACATGGCCCGGGAAGCGGGGCCGCGACCGGTGGAGTTTCTCTCCACCCACCCGGCGCCGGAGACGCGCATGCGGGAACTGGAACGCCACCTGCCGCAAGCACTCGCCCTCTACGAGGAGGCCCGCGCGGCGGGCCGAACCCCCCGCTGCGATTCCTGAGTGGCGCGGCTGCGCCGCGCTTCACCTGGCGCCCGGGCTTTGCATCTCCCCTCCCATGGCATGAAGGGGGCGGGACTCCCGGTTGGGGTCTGTGCGCCGGCGTTTCCTCCGGGGAGGGGCCGGATCCACCTAGAGTCGCCAGCTTCCTGTGCTACCATCGGCCCGTTTTGCTGAGGAGGTCTCAAGGAATGGTGAAGAAGGTTCCCATCACGGTTGCCCGCGGCGACGGCATCGGCCCCGAGATCATGGACGCCACCTTGCGCATTCTGGAGGCCGCGGGAGCGGCCCTCGAGATCGAGGAGATCGAGATCGGCGAGCAGGCGTATCTCAAGGGATACAGCGCCGGGATCGCCCCCGAAGCCTGGGAGTCTCTGCGGCGCACGAAGGTGTTCCTCAAGGCGCCGATCACCACTCCGCAGGGGGGCGGCTTCAAGAGTCTGAACGTGACGGTGCGCAAGACGCTCGGTCTGTACGCCAACGTCCGTCCCTGTAGGGCCTACGCCCCGTTCGTCAAAACGAAGCATCCGGGGATGGACGTCGTCATCGTGCGGGAAAACGAGGAGGACCTGTACGCTGGCATCGAACACCGGCAGACGGATCAGGTGTACCAGTGCCTGAAGCTCATCACCCGCCCGGGCAGCGAGAAGATCGTCCGCTACGCCTTCGAGTACGCGCGGATGAACGGCCGCAAGAAGGTCACTTGCTTCACCAAAGACAACATCATGAAGATGACCGACGGCCTGTTCCACAAGGTGTTCGACGAGGTGGCCGCGGAATATCCGGACATCGAGGCGGAGCACTGGATCGTGGACATCGGCGCGGCGAAGCTCGCCGATACGCCGGAGGTGTTCGACGTGGTGGTGCTGCCGAACCTCTACGGCGACATCTTGAGCGACGTGGCCGCCCAGATCGCGGGATCCGTGGGACTTGCCGGCTCGGCGAACATCGGCGAGCACGGGGCGATGTTCGAGGCGATCCACGGCTCGGCACCGCGGCGGGCCGGGCAGAACGTCGCCAACCCCTCCGGCCTGCTCCTGGGCGCGGTGATGATGCTCGTCCACATCGGCCAGTCGGACGTCGCCGAGCGGGTACACAACGCCTGGTTGCGCACCATCGAGGATGGCATCCACACCTACGACATCTACGACCCCGAGGTGAGCAAGGAGAAGGTGGGCACCCGAGAGTTCGCCGATGCGGTCATCGCCCGGTTGGGCCAGGAACCGCAACATCTCAAGCCGGTGCGCTACGCGGCCAGCGGGCCGTTCCGGCCGCCGGCCCTCAAGCCGCAGCCCCGCGCCAAGAGGGAGACGATCGGGGTGGACGTGTTCGTCTTCGACCCCGATGCCAAGCCGGACGACCTGGCGGCGCGCCTGCAGGCTCAAGAGCGGGACGATCTGCGCTTGCGGCTCATCACCAACCGCGGCGTGAAAGTCTGGCCGGAGGGGTTGCCGGAGACCTTCTGCACCGACCACTGGCGGTGCCGCTTCAAGGCGGAAGGCCCCGTGAGCCACGCCGCCATCGTCGGCCTGTTGGGACGACTGGCCGAAGCGGGGATCGACTTCATCAAGACGGAGCACCTCTGCACCTTCGACGGCGAAGAGGCCTTCTCCAAGGGTCAGGGCGAGTGAGGGCGCAACGCCCGGGATGGCGGGCACGGCCCCGGCGGCACCGCCGGGGTCGCGCCTCGGCATTGGGCCAGGGCGGGCAGAAGCGCACGGGCGCGCCGAGCCTCTCCCCTCCCTGCGGCCTAGGTGCACGGGCGCTATACTGGAAGCACTAGGAAGGAGGTCGCTTCCCGCGCAACGCGAGCGCCACCGACCATGCGTGCAATGCCACTCCGCGCGGCCTCTCGTTTCCGCGCTTTTCCGGCGCCTTGGCACTGGCCCGTACTGGTCGCGCTGGTCGCCGGCGTGACCGGCTGCGCCACGCCGGGGTCGCCGGCGGCGCCCGAGCGGGCGGTGGAGAGCCTCCTCTACGCCCAGTACGAGCGGTGGAAGGGCGTTCCCTACCGGCTGGGGGGCAGCTCGCAACGCGGCGTCGACTGCTCGGGCCTGGTCCAACGGGTCTACCGCGATGCCTTCGGGGTGGTGTTGCCGCGCAACACCTGGGACCAGTCCCTTGCCGGCAGGCCCGTACCCCCGGAGGCGCGGCGTCCCGGCGATCTGGTGTTTTTCAAGATGGGGCTGTGGGGTAACCACGTGGGCATCTACCTGGGCGACGATCGCTTCCTGCACGCTTCGAAAAGCGCGGGCGTCACCATATCCAGCCTGCGCGAGCCCTACTGGCGGCGCCACTATTGGAAGACGGTGCGGATTCCCACCGCCCGCCTGGCCGGGCGTTGAGGGTGCGGCCAGGTTCGCCCTGGGGCGAAGCGGCGGGGAAGCGCCTCGGTCCGGAACCGGGCGGCACAAAGCAGGGACTGGCAGAACAGGGAACGGGCGGAGTGGCCGAGGGCGAGGAGAGAGGGGGCGGTGAGCGCACGGCGGGCAGCGCGCCGTGTTTCGCCGACCTGCCCCTTCCCGAGGGGGCGGTGCTCCTCGACAGCTGCCTGGTGCGCCTCGGCGAATTGCGCGCCTACCACCTGCCCTGGCGCTGGGCGGGACTGGCCGCGGAGAGCCTGGCGATTCCCGCCGCGGAGGTGGCCCACCTGGACGACGGGGCCCTGGGCGCCCTTGCCCGCAGCCTGTCCGGGGATCAAGGGCACGCTGAGGTCACCGTGGTGCGCGGTCCCGGGCCCTGGGTGTTGGTGAGCTTCAACTTCTCGGTGGATTAAGCTATCGACGCTGCGCCTTCGCGAACGCGCGGCGCCTGCGCGCTTGGGAAGGTGTGCCGATCCGCTCGCTGCTTGGGGGACGAAGGATGGCCAGCACCCTGATCACCTTTCTGGGCCGCTCGCCGAAGGGGGAGGGCGGCTACCGGACCACCTGCTACGACTTTGGCGACGGGTCCAAATCCCCGCCGGTGGCCTTTTTTCGGCTGGACGTTGCTGGAGCGCCAGCACCCCGACCGGCTGGTGGTGCTCGGCACCGCCGGCAGCATGTGGGACCATCTGTTCGAGGGCGACGTCGATCTCGGCGCGGAGGCCGAAGAGGAGCGGCTCGCCCTGGTGGAGGCGGTGGAGCGCCAGGCGGTGGAGCAGAGCCTACTGGACCGGCTGGCGCCGCTGCTCTCCCGTCGCCTGGACTGTGCGGTGCGGCTTCGCGTCATCTCCTACTGCCGCACCCCCGAGGAACAGGTGGGGCTCTTGCGCGATCTGGCCGAGGAGATCGGGCCCGCGGATCGGGTGGAGCTCGACATCACCCACGGCTTTCGCCATCTGCCCCTGCTCGCCCTGCTCGCCGCCTTGCATCTGCGGCGGGTGCGCGGCGCCCAGGTGAGCCACATCTGGTACGGCGCCTTCGACCCCGACACCCGGCAGGCGCCGGTGTACGATCTGGCGGGCCTGCTCGGCATCGCCGACTGGCTGGAGGCCCTGAGCGTCTACGGCAGGACCCGCGACTACGGGGTCTTCCACAAGCTGTTGGGCGAAGAGATCGGCGCTTTGCTGCGCCAGGCGGCCTTTTTCGAGATGGTCAACCGCCTCGGACAGGCGCGTTCCAAGCTGCGCGAGGTCCTCGGGCTCCTTTCCGAGCGCAGCGAAGACCCGGTGTTCGAGCTCTTTCGCGGCGAATTGGAGCGGCGCCTCGGCTGGGCGAAGCAGGACAACTTCTACCTCCGCCAGCGGGAGCTCGCGCTCGAGTATCTCGCCTGCGGCCGCTATCTGGAGGCGATCCTCACCGCCTGGGAGGCGTTCATCACCCGCCTGCAGCGGGAATCCGGCGAGAGACTGGATCCCGACAACATGGAACACCGGGAGCGGATCCGCCAGGCGTTCGAAGATCGCGAGCGCGAGCGCTCCCCCCGCAGCGAGCTCTACCGCGACTACGACCGCCTGCGGCGGCTGCGCAATGCCGTGGCCCACGGCAGCCAGCCCAAGGGCGAGGAGGTGCTCCGGGCCCTGTCAGGTCCGGAGCAGATGCACGCCTTTTTGGAAGAACTCTTCGCGCGCCTGCTGCCCGCAGAGCTCGGCTAGGGGTGCCGCGCGACGAGGATGGGACAGGGCAGGCGGCGCCGGTACGGGTGCTCGGATCCGCTGTGCGGGTGGCGGGCGAAGGTTGTGCCGGGTCCTGCGCTCAGGTTTTTCTCTTTACCCGATCGTACGCGGCCAGGGCGCGGCGGCGGCTTACGGCCAGATCGACGATGGGCGCCGGGTAATCGCGCCCGATCCGCACCCCGGCGGCCTCGAGGACCTCGCCCGGCGCCTCCCAGGGGCGGTGCAGCCAGCGGTCCGGGAGCCGCGCGATCTCGGGCACGAAGCGGCGCACGTAGGTGCCGGCAGGGTCGAACTTCTCCCCCTGCAGCACCGGGTTGAAGATGCGGAAATAGGGCGCCGCGTCGGCGCCACAGCCCGCCACCCACTGCCAGCCGGCGGCGTTGTTGGCCGGGTCGGCGTCCACCAGGCAGTCCCGGAACCAGCGCTCGCCGGCGCGCCAGTCGATCAGCAGGTTCTTGACCAGAAACGAGGCGGTGACCATGCGCACGCGGTTGTGCATCCACCCCGTCTGCCACAGCTCGCGCATGCCGGCGTCGACGAGGGGAATGCCGGTGCGGCCACGCCTCCAGGCGGCGAAGCTCGCCTCGTCGTCGCGCCAGGGGAAACGATCGAACTCCGGCCGGAGGGGACGCTCGGCGAGATCGGGATTGTGCACGAGCAGGCTCCACGAGAACTCGCGCCAGGCCAGTTCGGTGCGGAACTCATCGGCGCCTGTGCCCGTGGCCGCGTGCCAGGCGGCGTTGGGGGAAAGCTCCCCGAAGTGCAGATGGGGGGAAAGCCGCGAGGTGCCGTCCTCGCCCGGCAGGTCGCGGCGCGCGGGATAGGCGGCGAGTTTCTCGGCCACAAAGCGCGCGAGGCGCGCCTCGGCGGCTCGCTCACCGACCTGCCAGTGGGCCATCACCCGCTCGGCCCAGGGGTGCGCGGGCCACAGGCCGAGCGCCGCGAGGGGCAGCGCTTCGCGGTCGCGCAGCGCCTCGAAGCGCGGGGCCGGCTGCGGCCGGCGGGGCGGCGCCACGGCGAGACAGCCCTTCTGGTAGAAGGGGGTGAAGACCCGGTAGGGGGTGCCGTCGGGCTTGCGCGTCGCTTCGGGCTCCCACAGCAGAAAGCCGTTTTCGGCGTGCACTTCGCAGCCGGCGGTGCGCAGCGCCTCGGCCACGGCCTCGTCGCGGCCGGCAAGGGACGGATCGGGCAGCCTGCCCCAGGTGACCAAGCGCGCTCCCCAACGGGCGGCGAGCGCCGGAAGCAGCTCCTGGGGGCGGCCGCGGTAGCAGTTGAGCGCTCCACGGAGCCTATCGTCGAGCGCGGCGAGGGCGCGGTGGAGCCAAGCCCGTCCGGCTGCGCCGGGGGCGATCTCGCCCGGCTGGTCGGGGTCGACGATGAACACCGCGAGCACCTTTCCTGCCCGCGCCGCTTGCGCAAGGGCAGGGTTGTCGGCGAGCCGAAGGTCGCGGCGAAACCAGTGGATGGCAGGAGCTGGTGCGCTCAAGGGCGGTGCCCTCAGATCCGCATCAGGGGTTGCAAAAGGCGCGGAATCAGGGGGCGGAAGCGCAAGGGCGCGTCGGTGGCGGCAAGGCAGATGCAGGGTGCCCCAGGGCCGGCGACGGGCGCGTGGGCGAGGCCCTCGTCGGCCACCTCCACGTCGCCTGCGCCGTAGTGGCCGGTCGCGTCGCCGAAGCTGCCTGCGAGGACCAAGGTCAGTTCCAGCCCGCTGTGGGAATGTTCCGGCACCGCCGTGCCCGGCGGAATGTGGAGAAGCCGCACCGAGCCCCGCGCATCCCGCGCGAGGATCTCCTGCCGAATGCCCCCGCCGAGCCGCCGCCAGCGCGGCGGCCTGCCGCCGAGCGCCTGCACGACCGGGCCCGGAAAGATGCCCATGGGCGCAGGCGGCGCCTCGTCGGGAAGATGGGGGGCGCCGTCGAGGCGGGCGAGCAGCGCTTCGCGCAGCCGCTCGTCGCCAGGTTCGTAGAGGGGGGGAAGGGAGTCGAGAACGGCGCCGGCTGCGAACTCCTCGGCGGCGAGCTGGGCGCGGCATTCGTCGCAGAGCGAGATGTGGGCGGCCACCACCGTGGCAAAGCTCTTCGGCAGGCTGCCGGCGGCATAGGCACGAATCAGGCGGGCGGGAAGGTGATGGCGAATGGTCATGGCGGTTTGTGCTCTTTCAGGTGGTACCTCAGCCGCTCCAGTGCGAGGCGGATGCGAGATTTCACGGTGCCGAGGGGCAGACCCGTCTCCTCCGCGATTTCCCGGTGGCTCAGCTCGCCCAGATAGGCCATCTCGACCATGCGGCGCTGCTCCTTCGGCAGTTCGGCAAGGGCCGCGCGCAGTCGCGCGCCCTCCGCTTGCAGGGCGAGGACCTCACCCGGATCGGGTTCAGGCGGCGGCTCGACCGCGAGCGCATCGGGCATGGGCCGGGTATCGCGGCGCACGATGTCGATGTACCGGTTGCGCGCGATCCGGAAGATCCAAGCCGAGGCTGAGGCCTGCGCGGGATCGAATTGACCTGCCTTCTGCCATACGCGCAACAAGGCGTCTTGGATCACGTCGTCGACGGCCGCACCTGTGCAGCCGAGCCGGGCAAGCATCGCCCGAAGGCGAGGGCCGTAAAAGTCGAAGAGCCGCGCAAAGGCTTGGCGGTCGCGCCGATCGCGCACCGCGAGCAGCCAGCGCGTCTGCTCGTCCAGTCCCGCGTGAGGCTCGTCGCCGGATGGCATCCCCGTCGCTCGCTTTGTCCCAATTGCCATGGGAGGCTCTCTTGTCGCTACGGGCGGCGCCGAGGGTTGGCGCTCCCATTTCGGGAGCCCCGCGGCGGAGAGCGCCCTGGCGGCGATGGTAGCAGTCCGTAGCCTTCTCGTGCCCGCGCCGGGCGCCTCGCACCGGCGCGCGGAAGGGTCCATGAGCGGGGCCAATGTCCCCGGCGGTTGATCCAAGGGGCGGCCGGCGCCGTAAAAAGTTCGAAGAAATCGGAACACAGACCACATCGCCCATGACCGTCGCTGTCCGCTCTTCGCAATCCCCACGGATCGCCGTCGTCGGCGGCGGGATTACGGGGCTTGCTGCCGCCCTCGATCTCGCCCCCTACTCACGGGTGACGCTGATCGAGGCCGCTCCCCAGCTCGGCGGCCACGCGCGCACCGTGCTCGCCGGGCGGCGCGGAGATCGGCCTGTGGACACCGGCTTCATCGTTTTTAACTACGCCACCTATCCTCATCTGGCGCGCCTCTTTGCCGAGCTCGAGGTGCCCGTCGAGAGAAGCGACATGAGCTTCGGGGTGAGCCTCGACGGCGGCCGCTTCGAATACGCGCTGCGCGCTCCTGGCAGTCTCTTCGCCCAGCGCCGCCGGGTGCTCGACCCGCGCTTTCTGCGCATGCTCGCCGACATCCTTCGCTTCAACGCCCGCGCCGAGGCGGCGGTCGAGGCCGCGCCCGAGGGGATGACCCTCGACGAACTCCTCGATGGGCTCGGCGTCGGCGCCTGGTTTCGCGAGCGCTACCTGCGCCCCCTGACCGGCGCCATCTGGTCCACCCCAGAGGCCGAGATGGGCACCTTTCCGGCCCGCGCGCTGGTGCGCTTCCTGCGCAACCATGCGCTGTTGAGTACCCGCGGACAGCACCAGTGGTTCACCGTCGCGGGGGGATCGCGCGAGTACGTGCGCCGCATCGAGGCGCGGCTTCGCGCCGCGGGGGTCGAGATTCGCACCGCTTGCCCGGTGCACCGAGTTTGCCGGCAGGCAGGGCGCGCGACCGTGCACCTTCAGGATGGTGGGTCAGTGGAGGTCGACGAGGTGATCCTCGCCGTCCACGCCGACGCCGCGCTCTCCCTGCTCGAGCTCCCCACGGCGGCCGAGCGCCGGCTACTCGGGGCGATCCGCTTTCGGGACAACCGCGCGGTGCTGCACTCCGACGAGACGCTGATGCCCCGGCGGCGCGCGGTCTGGTCGTCCTGGGTTTACCAGGGCGAGCGGCGTGCGGAGTGTCGCCGGATCGCGGTGAGCTACTGGATGAACCGGTTGCAAAACATCCCCGGAGAAGACCCGCTGTTCGTCACCCTCAACCCGGTGCGCGAGCCGCGCCAGGAAACCATCTATGACGAGCATGTCTTTCGCCACCCCGTCTTCGACGCCGCCGCCCTGGCAGCCCAACGCCAACTGTCCGCGATCCAGGGGCGAAACGGCACCTGGTTCGCCGGCGCCTGGGCGCGCAACGGCTTCCACGAAGATGGGATCGCCTCGGCCCGCCGCGTGACCCGCGCACTTCTCGCCGCGCTCGCGGCCCGCCGCCACGGCGCTCCTCCGGAGCTCGGCTGATGGCCGCAGTCCTCTGGATGCAGGGTCGGACGGTGCACGCCCGCCTGGGCCCCCCCTCACCACCGCTTCGCCCACGCGGTGGATTACGTGCTGATCGACCCCGAGGCTCGGCTCGAGGCCCCTGCGCTCTTCAGCCGCAACCGTTGGAACCTGGCCGCGGTGTGCGACCGCGACTACGGCTCTGCGCCCCTTCAGGGTCCGGCTTGGGCGCGCGATGCGGCGCGCCGGATGGGATTCCCCGAAGCGCAGACCGCCCCTTTGCGCCTGCTGACCGCGCCGAGGCTTCTCGGCGGGGGCTTCAACCCGGTGAGCTTCTGGTTCTTTCTTGGCCCCTCGGCCCGCCCGCGCGCCGTGATCGCCGAGGTCAACAACACCTACGGCGACCGCCACGCCTATTTCTGTCACCTCCCGGGCTATCCTGAGCTCGGTCCTGCGGACGAGGTCAAAGCCCGCAAGATCTTCCACGTCTCGCCCTTCCAAGAGGTGGCGGGAGAGTACGCGTTTCGCTTCGCCCTCGGCACGAGCCGCCTCGCCATCCGCATCATCCACCGCTCCCCGGCGGGGGGGTTGGCGGCAAGCCTCGCGGGCCGTCTCGCGCCGATGACAAACCGCCACATCCTGCGCGCGCTCGCCCGCCAGCCGCTGGCGCCCATCCGCACGCTCGCTCTCATCCACTGGCAGGCGCTCAGGCTCTGGCTGAAGGGCGCGCCCTTCCGCCCCCGACCCCTGCCGCCGACAACGGAGATCAGCCGATGAGTGTTCTCGACCAGGCGTTCAAGCGTCGCTTCCTCTCCGCCTGCGAGGCCATCCGCGAGGGCAGTCTCGAGCTTGTCACCCCCGAGGGGCACCGCCACCGCTTCGGCGCGGGAGGCCCCGAGGCGGTGCTGGAGTTGAAGGACTGGGCCGCCGCGCGGATGGTGGCGTTGCGCGGCGACGTGGGCTTCGGCGAGGCCTTCGTGCGCGGGTTGTGGGACAGCCCGTCGGTGGAGGCGGTGGTGACGGTGGCGGCGCGCAATCTTCGCGCCATCGGCTCGCGCGCCCGGCCCGCCTGGCCGGTGGCGCTCGCCTTCCGCCTCGCCGACCGGGTGCTCAATGCCAACAGCCCGCGCGGTGCGGCGCGCAACATCCGCGCTCATTATGACGTGGGCAACGAGTTCTATGTCCACTGGCTCGACCGCTCGATGGCCTATTCCTCGGCCCTCTTCGCCGAGGGCGATGACCTCGAGGCGGCGCAGGCGCGCAAATACGCGCGCATCCTCGAGCGCCTCGCTCCCGGCGAACGGGTGCTGGAGATCGGCTGCGGCTGGGGCGGCTTTGCCGAGGCGGCTGCCGATCAGGGCAGGCAGGTGACCGGCATCACCATCTCGCCTGCCCAGAAGGCCTGGGCCGATGCCCGCCTCGACGGGCGCGCCGAGATTCTCCTACAGGACTACCGCCACACCCGGGGCCGCTACGACAACGTCGTCTCGATCGAGATGATCGAGGCGGTGGGCGAACGCTACTGGCCGGCCTATTTCGCCACCCTCAAGGCGCGGCTCGCCGAGGGCGGGAGGGCGATGGTGCAGGCCATCACCGTGCCCGATGCGAACTTTCCCGCCTACCGGGCAAGCTCCGACTACATCCGCCGTCATGTGTTTCCGGGGGGCATGCTGCTCAGCGAAGGCGTGATCCGCCGCGAGGCGGCGCGGGCAGGGCTTGAGGTGCGCGACGTCTTCGCCTTCGGGCAGGACTACGCGCGCACGCTCCGGCTCTGGCGCGATCGGATGCTCGCGGCCCGGCCCCGGCTTGAGCGGCTGGGCTTTGGCACACCCTTCCTGCGCGGCTGGCTCTACTACCTGGAAAGCTGTGCGGCCGCCTTCGCGATCGGGCGCACCAATGTGCTGCAGGTGGAGCTCGCCCATGGCTGAGCCGGCAGCGAACCGATGGGACGCGCCGCCGAGGCCGCGCGCATGAGGAGATACGTGATGACCATCCTCTTTCTCCTGGCGCTGATCGGCGCGGGCCTCTACGCCTGGCCGCGGCTGATGGGCTTCGAGGCCCAGCGGCCCGAGGACTATTCCGCGACCACGCCCGTCTTCGACATCCGCACCCATCTTGCGGGCCCGATCGTGGCCGAGGGCGTGATCTTCGGCCCGACGGGCCGGGTGAGCCAGCGCTTCGTGGCCGAGATGGAAGGCAGCTGGGACGGCGCCGCAGGGCGTCTGACCGAGGCGTTCCGCTACTCCAGCGGCACGCAACAACGGCGCGAATGGACGCTGCGCGTGGGCAACGACGGCGAGATCATCGGCACCGCGCCCGACATCGTCGGCGAGGCGCGCGGCCGTCAGTCGGGCGCCACGGTGATGCTGCGCTACCGGCTGCGCCTGCCCGAGAGCGCCGGTGGCCATGTGCTCGACGTGGTGGACTGGCTCTACCTCACGGAGGACGGAACGATCCTAAACAGGTCCGTCATGCGCAAGTTCGGCATCAAGGTGGCCGAGCTCATCGCCACCATGCGCCCGGCGCAGACCCCCCGGCAGGAGGCGCCGATCGTTGCGGAGTGATCCCGTCACCGGCCGGCACTGGTGGGTGATCGGCGCCTCCGAGGGCCTCGGACGCGCGCTCGCCGTGGAGCTCGCGGCGGCGGGCGCAACGGTCACGGCTTCGGCCCGCAGCGCCGGGCGCCTCGAGGCGCTGGCCGGTGAGGTGCCGCGCATCACGGCGCTGCCGATGGATGTGACCGACGACGCCTCGGTTGCCGCCGCCTGTGCGGCGGTGGGCGCGCCTTTCGGCGTGATCTACGCGGCGGGCGCCTATGAGCCGATGAGCGCGCGCGCCTGGCGCCCCGGCGCGGCCGAGGCGATGGCCGAGGTCAACTTCACCGGCGCGCTGCGCGTGCTCTCCCGCCTCGCGCCGGACATGGCCGAGCGCGGGGAAGGGCGGGTGGTGCTGATCGGCTCGCTTGCCGGGTTCCGCGGCCTGCCGGGGGCGATCGGCTATGGCGCGTCGAAAGCGGCGCTGATGCATCTGGCCGAGAACCTGCGCGCCGACCTGCGCGGAACGGGGGTGCGCGTCCAGCGGGTCAATCCCGGCTTCATCCGCACGCGGTTGACGGCGAAGAACGATTTCGCCATGCCGCAGATCATGGAACCCGAGGAAGCCGCCATGCGGGTGGTCGGCGCCATCCGCAGCGGGCGCTTCTCGACGAGCTTTCCGGCGCCCTTCTCCTGGCTCTTCACGCTGAGCCACTTTTTGCCGCTGCCGCTCTTCCACGCGCTTTTCGGTCGCGGTGTGGGCGAGAACTGAACGATGCGCGTCCCATTGGCACCACAGGCCGAGGGCCAAGACCCTGAACCGGCCGCCTTTTTCGACGGGGCTTGTCCGCTGTGCCGGTCCGAAATCAGTTTCTGGCGCCGCCAGCCGGGTGCCGAGCGCATCGCCTTCGTCGACGTCGAGCGGACTGACGCGGCGTTGCCGAGGAGTGTGAGTCGCGCGCAGGCACCGGCGCGCTCTCCCATCGAGACGGCCTTGGGCGAGGTGGTTTCGGGTCCGGCAGCCTTCCCTGCCCTGATGGCCACGCTGTCGCGGCTGCGCCGGCTTGCCCGCCTGGGCGGGCGCCCCTGCAGCCGCCAGCTATTCAAGCGGTTCTACGGCCTGTTTCTGCGCATTCAACCGGCGCTCGTGGCCGTCTACGTCTATATGAGGCTTTGGCCTGGGAGAAGCCGATGACGCGGGCGGCTGTGGATGAGACGCAGGGCGGCGTTCCGGCCGCGCGGGTGGCGCTGCTCGCCGCCGCACTCACCGCTGTCGGCGTACCACTCTACATTCACCTGCCGCAATTTGCCAGCGTGGAGCTTGGGTTTTCCCTAGGCCAGATCGGCGCGCTCCTTGGTCTCATCCGCCTCGTGGACGTGGTCCAGGATCCGCTCCTCGGCCGGCTCACCGACCACTTCGCCGCCCATCGGGCGAGAATGGCCACCCTGGCCCTTGGCGGTCTAGCCCTCGGGGTCGTCTGGGTTTTTGCCGTGACGCCGCGCTACGGGGGCGCGACGTCGCTAGCCGCGGGGCTCGCGCTGACCTTTACCGCCTACTCCCTGGGTGCGGTGCTGCTTTACGGACAAAGCTCGAGCCTTGCCGGCTCTGGCGCGCCGGCTGCCCAGCTTAGGCTTGCCGGTGCGCGCGAAATGGGGATCCTCGCGGGCGTCGCCCTCGGGGCGATGGGACCGCAAGTCCTCGGGCAGGCCTTTGCCCAGGTGGGTGGATACCCCGCCTACGCCCTTGCCGCCGCGGCGCTCGCCCTGATCGCGGCGGTGGCTTCGAAAACGCTGTGGCAGAGGCCCGCTGCAGCCACTGCGCCGCTCTGCCTGCGCACGCTCCTGCGGTCGGGTGCAGGCTGGTTGCTGGCCCTCGGCTTCGTCAACGGCCTACCGGTGGCGGTCACGTCCACGCTGTTCGCCTTTTTCGTGGACCATCGGCTTGGCCTTGCCGAGCTCGCTGGCGTGTTCCTGTTGGTCTTCTTTGCCGCAGGCGGGCTCAGCGCCCCTCTCTGGGCACGGCTTGCCGCGCGCTTCGGCCCGCGCCCGGTGTTGGCCTCTGCCATGATCCTCGCCGTTGCCAGCTTCATCTGGGCCTGGGCACTGCCTTTCGGCGCGGTCTGGTCGTTTGCGCTCATCGCCGCCGCCTCTGGTATGGCCCTGGGCGCCGATGGGGTGATCCTGACGGGGATGCTGGCTAGCGCGCTGGCGCGGGCGGGGCTGCCGGCGGGCCTAGTCTTCGGAATATGGAGCTTTCTGGGCAAGGCGTCGTTTGCGCTCGCCGCGGCGGTGATGCTGCCGGTTCTCGGCCTTGCCGGCTTTGATCCCGGCCGGGCCAACGACGCCGGCGCCCTTGCCGCGCTCAACACCGCCTACGCCCTGGTGCCTTGTCTGCTCAAGCTTTTGTCCCTGGCGCTTTTGATCCTGCTGCCCCGCGCACTGTTGCAATTGGGCAGCAACCCCTCGACCCCATTGGAGACTGGGTGATGCCGTTTCTGCTTTTGTTCCTCCCCTTCCTCCTCGCCGTGGTCGCCGCCGCCGCGAGCGGGATGATCTTTCCAGGGGGCGGACCCTGGTACCGGTCGCTCGAAGCCCCCGACTTTCTACCACCAGACTGGCTTTTTGGCCCGGTGTGGACGGTGCTGTACCTGATGATCGCCGCCTGCGGCGCGCGGCTTGCCGCCCAGGCCGGGCGGGGAGTGGCCTTGGCGGGGTTCGCACTCGGCCTCTGGGCCTTGCAGATCGCGCTCAATGCGCTCTGGATGCCGACCTTCTTCGGGGCCCATGCACTTGGCGCGGCGCTGGTCGTCATCAGCGCGCTCTGGCTCAGCATCGCCGCGCTCGTGGTGACCGCCTTCCAGGTCGATCGTCTCGCGGGCTGGCTTCTCGTGCCCTATCTGGGCTGGGTGAGCTTCGCGGTGGTCCTCAATTGGGCCCTTTGGCGGCTCAACTGATCCTGCCGACCTGGTCGGCGAGGGGTGGGGTGCACCATCGCGGGAAAACCCCGGGGATGCGGCCGGCGACGGGGCAGTCGTTCTCGCGGCCCTTGCCGGCTGGGGCTCAGAACTCCTCGCCCGGCTCCATGCGCGCGAGGAACGCCTTCGCCGCGGCGAGGATCCGCGCGTGGGTGGCTGGATCGCGTCGCTCCCAGCCACGCCGGATCGCTCCCAGGCGCGGATGTTGGGCACACCGCTCGCGGTGGTGGTCCAGGAAATGCCAGTAGAGCAGATCGGGGGCCAGGCGTGCGCGCCCGCCTTCGCCTTCACGTCATAGGCGCAACCGCTGCAGTAGTCCGACACTCGATCGATATAGCCACCGGAAGAGATATAGGGCTTCGACGCCAGGATGCCGCCGTCGGCGAACTGGCTCATGCCGAGCGTGTTGGGCGCCTCGATCCGCTCGAAGGCGTCGGCAGATACCGAGAGAGGCCACACCTGCACCCGCCCGGATCGATCCCCGCCAGAAGCGCGAAATTGCCGGTCACCATTAGCCGCTGGATGTGGTGAGCGTCGGCGCCCCGGCGCGTCTGGCCCACCACCTCGGCGATGCAGCGCATCCCCGCCGCGCCCCGGTAGCAGGCCGGCAGCCTGCGCCTGAGCCAAGGCGTTGCGGTGCAGGTGGTCAGGGCCCTCGAGCGACCACACCCCGCGGACGAATTCGCGCCAACCGATGATTTGGCGGATGAAGCCCTCGACGGCATGGAGGGGTGCGCGCCCCGCGCACCACTCGGCCTCGGTGGCGCGGCAGACCTCGAGCGGCGTGAGCAGTCCGAGGCTGAGCGCGGCCGAGAGCAGAGAATGGAACAGCACCGGCTCGCCGGCCACCATCGCAGGCTGCCAGCCTGCTACTGGGGGTCGTCGAGCCGGGTGTAGGCCACGCGCCAGCCGCGCGCCGCAAGCCGCGCGGCGAACTTGCGCATGGCGGCAAAGACGAGCGCGATCTTTTGCGGATGGAGGCGCACGTAGGTCGCCTCGGCTGCCACCTCGGCCATCACCACCAGAGCGCGGGCCCGGTCGGCGACGGCGAGCGCAGCGATGGTCTCCGTGAGCTGATCGCCCAGGACGAGGACGAGGCGTGGCGCTACCAGAGCACTACCTCGCCGCGGTGGTCGAAAAAACCGCCCCACTGCGCGGGGCCGAGCCCCACCATCACCTCGGCGAGCCCCCGTCCGGCCTCGGCGGGGGCGAGCTTTTGGTACTCGCGATAGGCGGCGGTGAAGGCTTTGGTTGTCTCCAATCCGGAGAATTTCAACTGCGAGCTTTTGGTACTCGCGATAGGCGGCGGTGAAGGGGGTGTCCACCGTGCCGGGATGCAGGGCCACCAGTGCCGCCTGGCGGTGGGTGCGGGCGAGCTCGAGGGCGGCGGTGCGCACGATCTGGTTGGCCGCCGCCTTCGCGGCGCGGTAGGAATACCAGCCGCCCAAGCGGTTGTCGCCGATGGAACCCACCCACGCGGTCAGCACCGCCGCCACGACGGGCGCAGCGCGCGGCAGAAGGCGGGACAGGTGCCGCAGGACGAGCGCGGGGCCGGTGGCATTGACGGCGAAACCCGCGCCATGGCGGCGGCGTCGATCTCGGCGAGGCTCTTCTCGGGTCGATTGCCGGGCGGGGCGAGGATGCCGGTTGCGACCACCACCCGCGCGAACGGCCCGTCGAGGCGGCCCAACACCCGATCGACCGAGGCGGGATTGGTGACATCGAGTCCGTTGTCACGGCGCGAAAGGCGGGTGAGGATCAGGCCCCG
Organism: Porticoccaceae bacterium; assembly: GCA_026005035.1. Classification (GTDB taxonomy): domain Bacteria; phylum Pseudomonadota; class Gammaproteobacteria; order Pseudomonadales; family Porticoccaceae; genus BPKH01. The sequence continues at coordinate 220,652 of BPKH01000002.1, forward strand.
GCGCGCGAACTCATCCGCCAGCGCGCCACCGATGTCTCCCGAGGCGCCGATCACCAGGGCGCGCTCGGTCATGTTGTGTCTTCCGCGCCCCAGCGGCGGCGCTTCCTCGTCGCACCCACCTTCTCTTGCACCAAGCCGTGAACCCCGCCGCTCCGGGACTTCGCCGAGGGGTCGGTCGTGCGCCGTTCCGCCCCAAGGCAGGGGCCGGTCGCCGGGCAATCCTTGGCACGCGAGGGGCGAACGGGTTCCCGGTGTTGATCACCGTTCGGCGGCCGGAACGTCGGGCCAAGGGTATCGCGGCCATGGAAGAGAAGACCGCCACAAAACGGGAAGGCAGCGAGCGCCCCCAGTGGGCGGGCGAAGGGACAGGGTGCAGCGGCGATCTCAGTCGAGGGGCCACCAGGCCTCATCCTCTATACCGTCGAAGGGGAACGGGTCGCGCCTATCCCCCCCGATCCTATCTCGGGATCGGTTCCAGTGATTGCCGCGATGGTCGCTGTCGATCGGGGGCCGGAAGCGCCCAGCGTCGCTGGCGGACGGCTCGTCCTCATGCCACCGGATTCCGCCCCCGAACAGGGTCCAGCTGTTGCCGCGATCGTCGATGACGGTGTTGCCGATGCGGGTCCAGGTGCGTCCGTCGTCGCTGTGGAGAAAGTTTCCCATCTCGGTCCAGGTGCGACCATCGCTTCCGTGGATAAAGTTGCCCATCCGGGTCCAGACACGCCCATCGTTGCCAAAAATGTGGTCGCCGATGACGATGTAAGAACTGCCGTCATTGCAGAGGATGGTGTTGCCTAGCAGGACCGCGCAGAAGGAGTTCTCGGCCCGCGCGGTGGCGGTGGCGAGCAGGGTCAGGGCGAGCAACAACCGCAGCACAGGAAGGCCTCCCCACGGGTTTTTATCCAAGCCTAGATGGCGCGGGGGAAGAATGCCAGGATCCTGCCCGACGGGGCTGGGGGCCGATGCCTTGGCAGGCTTCGGGGTGTGCAACGGCAGGTCGGGGCGCAACCGGGCAGACAGTGGGAGCACGCACTGGACCTTGCCCCGATCCTCACCGGGCTCTCCATAAAAAGTGGCGGAGGGGGTGGGATTCGAACCCACGGATGCTCGCGCATCGCCGGTTTTCAAGACCGGTGCTTTCAACCGCTCAGCCACCCCTCCGAAGGCAATCCGACGGCGCCGGCCCCCGCGGGGGCCGGCGCCTCAGGTGGCGGCTTTGGACTCGGGAGTGCGGCGCCGGGGCGCGACCCGAGGATCGTTGGCCGCCCGCTGGAAGGGGGAAGATACCACTTCCACCGGGGGCGGTTTGGTGATGTCGAGGGGCGGGCTCAGGGGGATTTGCGGCCGCAGGGTGACCACTTCCACGGTCACCTTCCGGGGCGACACCCGCGGATCGTTGGGCGGCCGCGAGTAGGAAGGCGCCGAGGCGCCGCTCGGCGGGGCGGCTGGTTCGGCCTCGGGCGCCACTTCGGCGGGTGCCGCGGCGGTCGGTTCCGGAACTGTGCCCACCTCGGTAGCCCCCGCGGTGGTCCGCTCGGCGGCCGGCCGTTCGGGTTCGGGGGGGAGATCCGCCGCCGGCCGGTCTTCGGCGGCGGCCGGCTCGGCCGCGGGTGCCCCACCTCCCTCGCCGTCCACTTCGCCGGTGCTCGCAGCGGGCGGGTGCGGCGCCTCCGCGGTGACCTCGGCCGGCGCGGCGCCGACCTCCTCGACGGCGGCTGGCGCCGCCGATGGAGTGGCGACGGGCGCTTCGGCGGCGGCCGCGGCGGCGCTCTCGTGGGCGTGGGGAGCGCTCTCCTGGGCCGCTTCCTCGGCCGCCAGGGCGGGAGGCAAAGTGACCTTGGCGGGAATGTCGCGCACCCGCTCGAGGAGCTCCGCCGGCACCGGTTGGCGTTCGCGCTGCCGCCAGGGACCGCGCCGCTCACCGCGCGGCCGTTGCGGTAGGGCCTCCGCCGCACTTTCCTCGGCCGCGGGGGCGCTGGGGGCCGGTTCGGCAGCGCCCGCGCTGGCGGCGCCGTCGGCGCCCGCTTCCGCTTGTTGTGCCTTGCGCCGGCCACCGCGGGAGCGCCGCCGCCGGCCGCCGGTGGGACGGGCTTCGCCCGTGGCGGGTAGGGAAGCCACGGCTTCGGCGCGGGTGCCGGTGGAGGCGGCGGCCGGCGTTGCGGACTCGGCGGCCGCCTCGGCCGGGCGCTCCTCGTTGTCTTTGCGGCTGCGGCGGCGCCCGCCACCGGAGCGGCGCCGGCCGCGGGAAGGCGCAGGGGTGGATTCCGGTTGGGCCGCGGCGGGAGGCTCGGGCGCCGCCGGCGGGGTGCTCTCTTCGCTGCCCGCCAGGAAGGCCAGCAGGCGCTTGAAGAAGCCGGCCTTGCGCGCCGCCGAGCTCGGTGGCGCCAGGGGTGTGGGGGCTGGCGGGCGGCCAACCTCAGGGGTGGGGGCGGGTTGCACCTCGGGCGCCGAGGCCGGCGGCTTCTCGTTCGGCGCTGCGGCTGCCGGGGGCGGGCTGGGCGGCGTGGGCTTCGACCGCTCCGGCGGGGCCGGCTGGGCCGGTGCCAGTTGCTGGACCGCCGGTTTCTCGATGGGCTTGAGGGCCTCGGGCAGCAGCCGTTCGGTGAGGTCTTCGGCCTGGAATCCTTCGGCGATCAGGTAACTCGCGACCCGCTCCACTTCATCCTGTTGGCGCAGGCGCTGGACTTCGTAATGGGGCGTTTCCAGGTGCGGATTGGGCACCACCAGCACCCGCACCCGGCTGCGCTTTTCGATATTGGCGATCTCCGATCGCTTTTCGTTGAGCAGGTAGGTGGCCACCGGCACGGGCACCACGGCGCGCACTTCGGCGGTGCTCTCCTTCTGCGCTTCCTCCTCCACCAGGCGGAGGATGGCCAGCGCCAGGGAGCGGGTGCCGCGGATGGTGCCCTGACCCTCGCAGCGGGGGCAGACCTTGAAGGTGGTCTCCTCCAGGGAGGGGCGCAGCCGCTGGCGGGACATCTCCAGAAGCCCGAAGCGGGAGATCTTGCCCACCTGCACCCGCGCCCGGTCCAGCTCCAGGGCCTGGCGCATGCGGTTTTCCACTTCCCGCTGGTTCTTGGGGTTGGCCATGTCGATGAAGTCGATGACGATGAGCCCCCCCACGTCCCGCAACCGCAGCTGGCGGGCGATCTCCTCGGCGGCCTCGAGGTTGGTCTGGGTGGCGGTCTCTTCGATGTCGCCCCCCTTGGTGGCCCGCGCCGAATTGATGTCGATGGCCACCAGCGCCTCGGTGACGTCGATGACGATGGAGCCACCCGAGGGCAGCTTGACCTCCCGCTGGAAGGCGGTCTCGATCTGGTGCTCGATCTGGTAGCGGTTGAAGAGCGGGATGGGATCGTCGTAGAAGCGCACCCGGTCGGCAAAAGAGGGCATCACCTGGCGGATGAAGGCGACCGCCAGGTTGTAGGCCTCGGGAGTGTCGACGATCACCTCGTCGATGTCCGGCCGCAGGTAATCCCGAATGGCGCGGATGATGACGTTGCTTTCCTGGAAGAGGAAATGAGGCGCCTTGGTTTTGTCCGCTTCCGCTTTGATGGTGTTCCACAGTTGCAGCAGGTAGTCGAGGTCCCACTGCAGCTCTTCGGCGCTGCGGCCGATGCCGGCGGTGCGCACGATGACGCCCATCCCCTTGGGAATCTCCAGTTGGCGCATGGCCTCGCGCAGTTCGGCGCGCTCCTCCCCTTCAATGCGCCGCGAGATGCCGCCGGCCCGGGGGTTGTTGGGCATCAGCACCAGGTAGCGGCCGGCCAGGCTGATGTAGGTGGTGAGGGCGGCGCCCTTGTTGCCGCGCTCCTCCTTGTCCACCTGGACGATGACCTCCGTGCCCTCCTTGACCAGGTCCTGGATGCGGGGTTTGCCGGAGACCTCGGTGGTGGTGTAGTACTCGGGGGCGATCTCCTTGAAGGGCAGAAATCCGTGCCGCTCGGCGCCGTAATCGACGAAGGCGGCCTCGAGGCTGGGTTCGATGCGGGCGATGCGGCCCTTGTAGATGTTGGCTTTCTTTTGGACGTGGGAGCGGCTTTCGATATCCAGGTCGTACAGGCGCTGGCCGTCCACCAGCGCCACCCGCAGCTCCTCCGGCTGGGTGGCGTTGATCAACATTCTTTTCATCTGTTGGCCCTCGTGGGGGACAACAGAACGGCCCGCGGGTCAGGAAGGATCGGTTGCGCAGTGACAACCGCCGGGCGCGCTCTCAGGGCGCGCCGGTTGCGCTCGTCCGGCTCGGATGGGGTTTGGCTCGTCTCTCCGCGTCCTGGTCGTGGCGTGGCTCTCGACTGCGTGGGTCGGCTTCGCGAAGCCCGTCTGCCGCAAGGGGCGCTCGCCGGGACAGGCCGTCGCGGCGGGCGCGGTACGCCTGCCACACGCTGTGGCGGCGCGGGGCGCGGGCAGTCTCGATGGCTTCGTCGATCGGGAAACCTTCTGTGATCCTGTCGGGCAATTCTGTTGTCGGGTGGCTGTCCACTTGACCCCCGGCAGGTGGCGGGGGCCGCGAATCCGTTGCCGACGGGCGAGCGCCCAGCTTTCAGGCGCTCGGGCCGCAGTGCAAGTCTACCAGAGTTTACTTTGTCGTTCAATGAGATAGGCCCACCGCTCGAAGCGGACTGATAGAATGGCGGCGGCGACAGGGCAGACAGGGCATGAGCGAGGGCCAAGCATCCGCGCAGGTTCGCTTTTTCACCGTGGAAGAGGAGAGCGCCGGCCAGCGGGTGGACAATTTTCTGGCGGCGCGCCTCAAGGGCGTGCCGCGCTCCCACATCTATCGGATCCTGCGGCGCGGCGAGGTGCGCGTCAACCGGGGGCGGATTCGCCCCGATTACCGGTTGCAGGTGGGCGATCAGGTGCGGGTGCCGCCTCTGCGGCTGGCCGAGCGCCCACCTGCCGCGGCCCCTGGCCGCGCCCTGCGGCGCCTGTTGGAAGAGGCCGTGCTCTACGAGGACCGCGATCTCTTGGTGGTGGACAAGCCGGCCGGCCTCGCCGTTCACGGCGGCAGCGGCGTGTCCTTGGGGCTCATCGAGGCGCTGCGCGCCGCCCGCGACGAGCCCGGGCTCGAACTGGTCCACCGCCTCGACCGCGAGACCTCGGGTTGCCTGCTGGTGGCGAGGCGCCGCGCAGCGCTGCGCCACCTCCAGCGGGAGCTGCGGGAGCGGCGGGTGGAAAAGGTCTACCTGGCGCTGGTGGAGGGCAGCTGGCCGCGGGGGCTCGAGGAGGTGAGCGCCCCCTTGGAGCGGATCCTGGTGGGCGAGGGGGAGCGGAGGGTGCGCCCGAGCCGCGCCGGCAAGGCGGCGCTCACCCGCTTCCGGGTGCGCCGCCGCTTGCCGGAGGCCACCCTGGTGGAGGCGCAACTGGAGACCGGTCGCACCCATCAGATCCGCGTCCATTGCCGGATCGCCGGCTGCCCCATCCTGGGGGATGAAAAGTACGGTCGCGCCGCGGTGAACCGCGCCTGGCGCGAGCGCGGACTGCGGCGGCTGTTCCTGCACGCCGCGCGGCTGGCCTTCGAGTTGCCCGGGGAGGGGGGCCGGCTGGAGGTGGAATCGCCCCTGCCCGCCGATCTGCGGGAGGTGCTGTCGCCGTGAGCGAGGTGGCGTTGTTGGTGTTCGACTGGGACGGCACCCTGTCCGATTCCCTGGAGCGGATCGTCACCTGCCTGCAGATCGCCGCCGAAGAGGTGGGTCTGCCCGTGCCCAGCGAGGCCGAGGGGCGGGCCATCGTCGGCTTGGGGCTGCCGGAGGCGCTGGCGCGCCTCTTTCCCGGGGCTGCCGAAGAGCGCCTGGCCGCCCTGCAGGAGAGCTACGCCCGCCACTACGTGCGCCTCGACGCCGAGCCGCCCCCCTTTTTCGACACGGTGCTGGAAACCCTGGAGGCGCTGCGCGCCGACGGATATCGACTGGCGGTGGCCACGGGCAAGAGCCGCCGGGGGCTCGACCGGGTGCTTGCCAGGCTGGGCATGGACGGGTTTTTCCACGCCACCCGCTGTGCCGACGAAACTCGCTCCAAGCCCCATCCGCGCATGCTCCAAGAGCTCCTCGCGCTCTTCGAGTTGCCCCCCGAGCGGGCCCTGATGGTGGGCGACACCACCTTCGACATGGAGATGGCGCGGCGCGCCGGAATGCCCCGACTCGGCGTTTCCTGGGGCGCCCATCCGGCGGAACAGCTCCTCCCTTGGCGCCCCATCGGCATCCTCGAGCGCTTCGCCGAGCTGCGCGACCTGCTGGGAGGGGGCGAACTCAGGGCACCGGCACGCCCATCCGGCGCAAAAGCTCCGCCACCCGAATCAAAGGCAGGCCGATGAGCGCCGTGGGGTCGTCGCTCGTCACCCGGGAAAAGAGGGCGATGCCGAGCCCCTCCACGCGAAAGGCCCCGACGCAGTCGAACACCTCTTCCCGCGCCAGGTAGCGCTCGATCTCTTCGTCGCCCAGGGAGCGGAACTCCACCTCCACCTCGGTCGACGCCTCGAGGAGTCTGCCGCTGCCCGCATCGTAGAGGGCCACCGCGGTGACGAAGGTCAGGGTGTGCCCGGCCAGGCGGTGCAACTGGGCGCGGGCAGTGGCGCGGTCGCCCGGCTTGCGCAGCATCGTCCCCTCCCAGGCCGCGGCCTGATCGGCACCGAGGATCAGGTGGTCGGGATGGCGGTCGGCGAGCGCCTGGGCCTTGGCCCGGGCGAGGCGCGCGCAGTAGTGCGCCACCGCCTCGCCGGGCAGGGGCGTTTCGTCCACTTGGGGAGACGCCCAGGTGAAGGGCACGCCGAGGCGAGCGAGGAGCGCGCGGCGGTGGGGCGAGGAGGAGGCGAGCAGCAGCGGGCGCATGGCGGTTGCCGCGGGGCCGAAACCGGTTTCCGGAGAGTCGCGCCAGTGTAGGGGGAAGCGGCGGCGAGGGCCAGGGGTTTTCCGGGTTCGGCACATCGGAGATGGCGAGACCTCGGGGACCTTCTATCCGGCGGCCCCAAGGTGCTCGGCCGGGGTAGGCTGCAGGGTTGGCGGATGGGGGCGGAAGAGGTGGTCGACCTGCTCCCAGCGCTGCACCCGAGGGCGCAGTGCGCGGATCGCGGCGGGCAGCGGATCGCCGGAAGGTGCGTAGCCCGGATGAAGGCGCGCAGCGCCGGAATCCCCCGATGCGGAGAATCTGTGGCCGGTGGCGTTTCCCGGATTCCGCTAAGCTCCATCCGGGCTACGCCCGTCAGGACTCTTCGCCAGCTCGCTTCGGCGTCTGTGGGCTCTCCGGATGCGATCAGGGGGCAGGTTCCGCCGCCGGATGGGCTTTTTGACAGGCGACTGGCCCGGGCATAGAATTGCGCGCCTATGCCAGCACCCAGCGCGACGCCCAGGCTGCCGAGGTTTGTCGATCCCCGCAGGCTGGCGAGCCAGGAGGCCCGCCTGGTGGGGCACGTCGCCCTGGCGGATCTCCACCGGCTCGCGGCCGCGGTCCTCGAGGCGAGCGACTCCAGTGTGGAGTTGCTGTTCCGCCGCGACGACCAGCAGCGCACCCTGGTGGAAGGGCGCTTTTCCCTGGAGGTGACCCTGGTCTGCCAGCGCTGCCTGGAGCCGGTGCGGCTGGCCCTGTCCGGCGAGTGCCGGGTGGGGGTGGTGGGCGACGAGGCGCGGGCCGCCCAGCTGCCCCGCCGCCTCGACGCCTGGGTGGTGGAGGGAGAAGCGGGCGACCTCTACGAGTGGCTGGAGGACGAGTTTTTGCTCGCGCTGCCCATCGTGCCTTTCCACGACAGGGCGGAGTGCGCCGCCAGCGGGCGCTACTCCACGGGTGGTGGCCGGCCCGGCAATCCCTTTGCCGCGCTGCGCGCCCTCAAGGGAGGAAAAGACTGACGCGGCTCTCCGGGTGAGGGCCGACAAGCGGAGAGAACCATGGCCGTTCAGCAAAACCGCAAGACTCGATCCAAGCGCGGCATGCGCCGGTCCCACGACGCCCTGACAGGGCCCACCTTGTCGGTGGATCCGGTCAGCGGCGAGAAGCATCGCCGCCATCACGTCACTGCCGACGGTTTCTACCGCGGCCGCAAAGTCGTCGACAGCGAAGACGAATAAACCCCACCGCCGGTGGCGCCCAGCGTTCGACTCGCCGTCGATGCTATGGGGGGCGATGGGGGTCCCGCCGTGGCCGTGGGCGCGGTAGTGGACGCCCTGGAGCGGTGGCCGTCGCTCTTTTGCGAGCTCCACGGGCGGCCCGACGTCCTCGAACCCCTCCTTCGGGGAGTTCCTCACCCCCTGCGGGAACGTTTGGCGGTGGAAGCGGCGCCCGACGTGGTGGCGATGGGGGAAAGGCCGGCGCGGGCCTTGCGCAACGGCCGCAACAGTTCCCTGTGGCGGGCCCTCGAGGCCCTCGCCGAGGAGCGCGTGGACGGCTGTGTCAGTGGCGGCAACACCGGCGCGCTGTTGCTGATCGGGGTCAAACTGATCGGCACCTTCCCGGGCATCGAGCGCCCCGCTCTCTGCACGGCCCTGCCCACCGCGGCGGGGCGGGCCCACCTCCTAGACATGGGCGCCAACCTGGATTGCGACGCGGAGCTGTTGTGGCAGTTCGCCCGCATGGGCAGTGCACTCGCGGCGGCTACCTCCGGCGTGCCGTCGCCGCGGGTGGGCCTTCTCAACGTGGGGAGCGAGGCGGAAAAGGGCGACGCGGTGGTGCGCGAGGCGGCGGCGCTCCTGGAGGCGGATGCGCGCATCAACTATTGTGGCTTCGTGGAGGGAGACGGCATCTTCTCGGGGCGGGTGGACGTGGTGGTCTGCGACGGCTTTGCGGGCAACGTGGCCATCAAGGCGGCGGAAGGGGTGGCCCAGCTGGTGGGTGGGATGCTGCGCAGTCACCTCGCCCGCACACCGCGGGCCCGCCTCGGTGCCTGGGTGGCGCGGCCGGCGCTGGCGGCACTCTTGTCGCGCCTCGACCCCGCCAAGTACAACGGCGGCAGTCTGCTCGGCCTGCGCCGCACCGTGGTCAAGAGCCGCGGCAACGCCAGCCGCGCGGGCCTGTGCAACGCCATCGGCGTCGCCCTCGCCGAAGTGGAGCGCAAGCTCCCGGAGCGGATCCACGAGGCGCTCGCCGCCTGAGATTCCAAGGGCGCGTGGAGAAAAAAGCGGTGGACAACAAAGACAATTTGGCTTTCGTCTTCCCCGGCCAGGGTTCGCAGCGGGTGGGGATGCTGGCGGAGCTGGCCGCCCGCTACCCGGTGGTGGAGCAGACCTTCGCCGAGGCCTCCGAGGTGTTGGGCTATGACCTCTGGCGCCTGGTCCAAGAGGGCCCCGAGGAGGCGCTGGCCCTCACCGAGCGCACCCAGCCGATGTTGCTTGCGGCGAGCACCGCCGTCTGGCGGGTGTGGAACGAGCGGGGCGGGGCGCGGCCGGCTTGGCTCGCCGGCCATAGTCTGGGGGAATGGTCGGCCCTGGTGGCCGCGGAAGTGGTGGATTTCCCCGCGGCGGTCCAGCTGGTTCGGCTGCGCGGCGCCTACATGCAGGAGGCGGTGCCTCCCGGCGAAGGAGCCATGGCCGCGGTGATGGGAGTGGCCGAAGAGGAGGTGGAGCGCGTCTGCGCCGAGGTGGCCGGGGACCAGGTGGTGGCGGCGGTGAACTACAACTCACCGGGTCAGGTGGTGATCGCCGGCCACGCGCCCGCCGTGGCCCGGGCCCTCGAGGCGCTGCGTGCCGCCGGGGCGCGGCGGGCGGTGCCGCTGCCGGTGAGCGCCCCCTTCCACACCTCCCTGATGCGGCCGGCCGCCGAACGGCTCGCCAGAGAGGTGCGCGCCACGCCCTTCCGGGCCCCCCGCATCCCCGTGATCCACAATGTCCACGCCGCGCCGGAGGCCGATCCCGAGGCCATCAAGGAGCTGGTGATCGAGCAGATCCACCGCCCGGTCCTCTGGGTGGATTGCGTGCGCGCCCTCGCCGAGCGAGGGGTGGAGATCCTGGTGGAGTGCGGGCCGGGACGGGTATTGCAGGGGCTCGTCCGGCGCATCGACCGGTCCCTGGCCGCCTATGCCGCCGACGAGCCTGCGGCCTTGGAGGAGGCGCTGGGCGCCGTCTGTGAAACCCTGGGGGAGGGCAACGAATGAGTCTGGCGGGAAAGATCGCGCTGGTCACCGGCGGAAGCCGCGGCATTGGTGCGGCCATCGCCGATGCCTTGGGGGAGCGGGGCGCGAGCGTGGTCGCCACCGCCACCACCCCCGAGGGCGCCGAATCGATCACCGAACGATTTGCCACGCGGGGTGTCGAAGGGGTGGGCATGGTGCTCGACGTGCGCTCCGCGGACGCCGTGGCGGCACTTTTCGAAGCCGTCGGCGAGCGCTTCGGGGCGCCGACGATCCTCGTCAACAACGCCGGCATTACCCGCGACAACCTGTTGCTGCGGATGAAGGACGAGGAGTGGCAGGAGGTGGTCGACACCAACCTCAACTCGGTCTACCGCCTCTGCCGCCACGCGGTTCGGGGCATGGCCCGCGCCCGCTGGGGGCGGATCGTCAACATCGGCTCGGTGGTGGGCGCCATGGGCAACGTCGGCCAGAGCAATTACGCCGCCGCCAAGGCGGGACTCGAGGGGTTCACCCGCGCTCTGGCGCGAGAGCTGGGCAGCCGCAACATCACCGTCAACACGGTGGCGCCCGGCTTCGTGGAGACCGACATGACCGCCAAGCTGCCCGCGGAGCAGCGGCAGGCTCTCCTTTCCCGAATTCCCCTCGAGCGCTTCGGGCGCGCCGAAGAGATCGCCGAGGTGGTGTGCTTTCTGGTCGGTGATGGCGGAGCGTACATCACCGGAGAGACGATTCACGTCAATGGAGGGCTGTACATGGCCTAGCCGCTGACCTCAAGTGACGCACTCGGTTTGCCGTTCCCCCATTTGGGGTAAAATGCGCCCCGCTCGGACGGCGGACGCGGCGAGTTCAGCCGGCGCCCCGGCCGGTCCCGCTGGGGCCGCGGGGTGAGCAAGACAACCTCAAGCCACAGGAGCATTCGAACAATGAGCAGCATCGAAGAGCGCGTGATCAAAATGGTTGCCGAACAACTGGGGGTGAAAGAGGAAGACGTCAAGCCCGAGTCCTCCTTCGTGGACGATTTGGGTGCCGACTCCCTCGACACCGTGGAGTTGATCATGGCTCTCGAGGAAGAATTCGACACCGAGATCCCCGACGAAGAGGCCGAAAAGATCACCACGGTCCAGCAGGCCATCGACTACATCACCAGCCATCTCAACGGCTGACCGCGCGACGGACGCGTCCAGCGCCGCGAGGGCCGCACTGCCGCCGGCGACAGTGCGGCCCTTTCTCGTCGGGACGTCGCCGTGAACACTCCCAGCGTCGTTGACGGTCGGCCCGGCCATTGTCTTTCCATCGGCGACCGCGGGCTCGCCTACGGCCACGGGGTCTTCGAGACCATGCGCCTGGCCGAGGGCCGCTTGCCCCTCTGGCCGCTCCATCGGGCGAGAATGCGCGAAGGGCTCGCGCGGTTGGGGATTCCCTGTCCCGATGAGGCGGTGGAGTGCTCCCTGCGGGCCCTCCTCGAGCGCTGTCCGCCGGCGGGGGTGGTCAAGCTCACGGTGACCGCGGGCGAGGGGTCGCGGGGCTACGCGCCTGGTGTCGTCGCCCCCCGCGTGTTCGCTCAGTACTTCCCAGCGCCGGGCAGGCCGGAGCCACTGCGGCTCGCCGTGAGTCCCCATCGGCTGCCGCACCACCCGCCGCTCGCCGGGATCAAGCACCTCAACCGCCTCGACCAGGTGTTGGCCGCGGCCGCCGTGCCGCCGGGACGCGTCGCCCTCCAGCTGGACGTGGCGGGGCGGGTGGTGGAGACGGCCGGCCACAACCTGTTCCTGCGCTGCCACCGGCGCTGGTGGACGCCGCCTGTCGACCGCTGCGGCGTGGCGGGGGTGATGCGCCGCCTGCTGCTGGAGCGGCTGCTGCCGGAACGGGGGGAGTCCGCGGAGGAGCGCGGCCTGACCCTGGACGACCTGGCGAAGGCGGAGGAGGTCTTTGCCTGCAACGCGGTGATCGGCGTGGTGCCGGTTGCGGAAGTGGGGGGGGGTGGCGAGCTATGCTCCGGGACCCCACACGGCTCGAGTCCGCGCCTGGTTGGAGGAGGCGTATCCGTGTTTTCGCGCCTGATTCCCGTGCTGGTGGTGGTGGCCAGCTGCCTGGCCGGGACCCTGGCTTCCGCCCGCTTCTGGCTGGAAAGCGGTCTCGCCTCGCCCCTGCGGGTGCCGGAAGCGGGCCTCGAGCTCGAGGTGCGCCGCGGAGAGGGCCTGGGCGCGTTGGCCCGTCGCCTCCACAGCGAAGGGGTGCTGGCCGACCCCTGGCCGCTGGTGGTCCACGCGCGGCTAGCGCGTCTCGACCGGATTCAAGCGGGCCACTACCACTTGCCCGCGGGGGGCAGGGTGGCGGACCTGGTGGCCATGGTGGTGCGTGGCGAGGTGGTGCGCCACCGGATCACCTTCCCCGAGGGCCTGACGGTTCGGGAGTGGCTCGCGCGCCTCAACGCCGCTTCCTACCTGGCCGACCTGCCGCTGACCCTCGAGGCGCTCGAGCAAGCCCTGCCGCCGCCCCAAGGGGAGAGCGTGGAAGGCTGGTTTTTCCCGGACACCTATCTGTACAGCCGCGGCGAGTCGGCGCTGGCGCTGATGGGCGCGGCCCGGCGGCGGATGGTGGCGGTGCTGGACGAGGAGTGGCGCCGGCGCGCCCCCGATCTGCCGCTCGCCGATCGCTACCAGGCACTGATCCTCGCCTCCATCGTCGAAAAGGAGACCGGTGTCGCGGCGGAGCGACCGCGCATCGCCGGGGTCTTCCTGCGCCGCCTGGCCCGTGGCATGCGCTTGCAGACCGATCCCACGGTCATCTACGGCCTGGGGGAAGCCTTCGACGGCAACCTCACCCGCGCCCACCTGCGCGCCGACCATCCCTACAACACCTACCGGGTGGCGGGCCTGCCGCCCACCCCCATCGCCAATCCGGGGCGGGCCGCGATCCACGCCGTGCTCCATCCCGCCGCCGGCGACGAGCTCTACTTCGTCGCCCGGGGGGACGGTTCCCACGCCTTCGCGCGCACCCTGGAGGAGCACCGCCGCCTGGTGCGGCGCTACCAGATCGATGAGCGCCCCGCCGATTATCGCTCCGCCCCGCCGCCGGAGGCGGCCCGATGAAGGGCCGCTTCATCACCGTCGAGGGGGGCGAGGGGGCCGGTAAGACCACCTGTATGAACTGGGTGCGCGCCTGGCTGGAAAGCCGCGGCGCGCCGGTGCGCGTCACCCGCGAGCCGGGGGGCACCCGCCTCGGCGAGGCGATCCGGACACTGTTATTGGACACCCGCGAAGAGCCGCCGGTGCCCATGGCCGAGCTGCTGCTGGTGTTTGCGGCCCGCGCCCAGCACCTGGAGCGGGTCATCCGCCCAACCCTGGCGCAGGGGGTTTGGGTGTTGTGCGACCGCTTCACCGACGCCACCTACGCCTACCAGGGGGCCGGGCGGGGGCTCGGCGAGGGGCCGGTGGCGCTCCTCGAGCGGCTCGTCCAGCAGGGCCTCGAGCCCGATCTCACCCTGGTGTTGGACCTGGATCCCGCCGCCGGCCTCCGCCGCGCCCGCAACCGCTCCGCGCCCGATCGCTTCGAACGGGAAGCCGCCGACTTCTACCGGCGGGTGCGCGCCGCCTACCTGGAGCGGGCGCGCCGTCGCCCCGAGCGGTACGCGGTGATCGACGCCGCGGCGCCGCCGGAAGCCGTGCGCGCGGCGGTCGAGCGGGCGTTGGCGGAGCACTTTTCCGGGGAACTCGGGTGAGCGCGCCCTTTCCCTGGCAGGAGGCCCAGTGGCGGCAGGTGGCCCGGTGGTTGGCGCGGGACCGCGTGCCCCACGGCCTGCTGCTCGGCGGCCCCGCGGGCACCGGCAAGGGACACTTCGCCCGCGCCCTGGCGGCGTGGTTGCTGTGGCCGCTCACCCGCGCCGGGCGGCGCCTGTGGCACCTGTCGCGCCTGCCTGCTCTGGGCTGCCGGCACCCATCCCGATTTTCTGCACCTGGGGCCGGAAAAGCCCGACAGTCCCATTCGCATCGACGCCGTCCGCGAGTTGGGCGAGTTCGCCCAGCTCAGCCCCTCCCTGGGGGGGCGGCGGGTGGCGGTCCTTGAACCCGCCGAGGCGATGACCGACGCCGCCGCCAACGCCCTGCTCAAGACCCTGGAGGAGCCCCCCGCCGGCGTCCACCTCCTGTTGCTCGCCCACCATCCCGCCCGCTTGCCGGCCACCGTGCGCAGCCGTTGCCCGGCCCTCCACTTTCCCGTGCCATCCCTGGAAGTGGCGCGCGCTTGGCTTTTGGGCGAGGGGGGAGATCCCGCCGCGGTGGAGCAGGCGCTGGCCGCCGCCGGGGGGCGCCCCCTGCGGGCGCGGGGCGCTCTTGGAAGGGGGAAGCGGGTACCCAACTGGCCCGGTTCCAACAGGTTCTCGAGCGCTTCGAGGCGGGCGCGATGGGCCTTGCCGAGGCGGCGCGGGAGCTTGCCGCCCTGGATCTCCAGGGAAGTCTCGAATGGTTCCAATACCGGGCGTTGGCCGTGGCGCGGCGGCGCGCCTCCGCCAGGCGACCCTTTCCCGCCTTGGCCGCGTTCTTCGCCGCGCTGGCAGCAGCACGGCGCCAAGTGGCCGCCGTTTCCCTCAATCGGGAGTTGCTCTGGGAGGCGATTCTGTTGCGCTGGCGAGAGATGGTAGACTGCGCGGAGTAGCCCGCCGCTGTGCCGCGGAGATCGCGTCCATGAAGGGCCTCAAACACGCCATCATCAACCTCGCCTTCGACAATCTCGATGCGCTCTACGCCGCCTACATGCCGTTCGTCGTCAACGGCGGCCTGTTCGTGGAGACCCGCCGCCTGCCGCGGCTGGGCGACGAGGTGTTCGCGGTGGTGAGCCTGCCGGAGGACCCGGAAAAGTACCCGGTGAGCGGCAAGGTGGTCTGGATCACCCCCCAGGGCGCCTCGGGACCGCGCAAGACCGGGTTCGGGATCCGGCTCTCCCCCGACCACGCCGATCTGGTGAGCAAGATCGAACGGCTGCTGGCCGGCCGGTTGAACGCCGAGCGACCCACCCTGACGCTGTGAACGCCGTGCTGGTGGACTCCCACTGCCATCCCGACCGCTTTCGCCCCCGCGACGGCGCGCCCCTCGAGCAAGTGCTGGCCCGGGCGCGGGCGCGGGGCGTGGTGGGGTTTTTGGCGGTGGGCGTGGACCTGGAATCCTCCCGCGCCATGGTAAACCTCGCCGCTCGCGAGCACGGCGTCTTCGCCGCCGTCGGCGTCCACCCCCTGCAGGAGGTGCTGCCTCCCTTGCCCGAACCGGAGACGCTCGCGGATTTGGCGCAAAGCCCCGGGGTGGTGGCCGTCGGCGAGACCGGGCTCGACCACCACTACGGAACCGACTGGGCCGAGTGGCAGCGGGAAAACTTCGCCCGCCACCTGGAGGCGGCGCGCCTTTCCGGCCTGCCGGTGGTGGTCCACACCCGGGAGGCGCGCCGGGAGACGCTGGAGCTTCTGCGCCACTACGCGCCTCCCACCGGCGGGGTGTTGCATTGCTTCACCGAAACCTGGGAGATGGCGCGCTCGGCTTTGGATCTCGGCTTTTACCTCTCCTTTTCGGGGATCATCACCTTCCGCAATGCAGCCGCCCTGCGGGAGGTGGTGGCTCGGGCGCCGCTGGATCGGATCCTGGTGGAAACCGACAGTCCCTACCTGGCGCCGGTGCCCCATCGGGGCAAGCCCAACGAGCCTGCCTACGTGGTGGAGGTGGCCGCCGAGGTGGCGCGCATCAAGGGGCTCGATCTCGAGGAGGTGGCGCGGGCCACCTGCGCGAACTTCGAGCGCCTGTTCGGTGTCCAATTGGGCGGCTCGCCAGCGGGACCGCCGAGCGCGCCGCGAAAAAAAGAGGAGGTGAACCCATGACCAGCGAGGGCGCGCGCCTGGTGCGCAAGTCTTTTCCCGTGGGGCCGCTGCAGTGCAACTGCACCATCGTGGGCGATCTCCTGACCGGTCGGGCTCTCGTGGTGGACCCCGGCGGCGATCCCGAGCGGATCCTCGCCGAGGTGGCGCGGATGGGCCTTGCGGTGGCGGCCATCCTCCACACCCACGCCCACTTGGACCACATCCTCGCTGCGGGGCACATCCGGGCGGCCACCGGTGCGCCCGCCTATCTGCACCGTGACGACCTGTTCCTGTGGCGCAGCCTCGACCAGCAGTGCGCCATGTTCGGCCTGCCGCCGGTCCGGCTACCCGATCCCGACCAGTTTCTGGTCGACGAGGCCGATCTCGGCTGCTGTGGCGGGGTGGTTCTCCACACTCCCGGGCACACGCCGGGGTCGGCGAGTTTCTGGTTCGAGGAAGCGAAGTTGCTGCTCGCCGGGGACACCCTCTTCAAGCGCTCCATTGGCCGCACCGATCTGCCCGGGGGCAGTTTCGAACAGATCGTCCACTCGATTCGCGATCGCCTCTACACCTTGGACGACGACGCCGTGGTGGTGCCCGGACACGGCCCCGAAACCACCATCGGCGAGGAGAAGATGGCCAACCTGTTCGTCCGGGCCTGACCGTGGAGACCGCCCTCGCTTCCATGCTGGCGCTCCAGGAGGAGATCAACCGGAGCGTCCACCCCGACTGGCGCAGTCAAGCGTTTCCCTGGTACCGCGCCGTCTGGATCGAGTGCGCGGAACTGCTCGACCAGTACGGTTGGAAATGGTGGAAGCGGCAGGAGGCGGATCGGGAACACCTCGTCCTGGAACTGGTGGACATCTGGCACTTCGGGCTGTCCATGCTGCTCCTCGCGGGCTACGACGCCCCCCGCCTGGCGCGCGAGCTGGCCGAAGCGCTGCGCGACCCGCCGGCCGGCGAGTTCCCCGATCTGCTGGAGCGCTTCGCCGGCCGCGCCCTGGTGGAGCGGACCTTCGATCTGCCCCTGTTCGCGGCGTTGGCGCGGGCGGTGGGGCTCGAGTTTTCCGAACTGCACCGCCGCTACGTGGCCAAGAACGTCCTCAACCGCTTCCGCCAGGACCACGGCTACGCCGAGGGCCGCTACCGGAAGGAGTGGGGCGGCCGCGAGGACAACGCCCACCTGCTCGAGCTCGCCTGCGCCCTGGACGGAGACGATCCCGCGTTCCCCGAGCGGCTCTACGCCGCCCTGGCGGAGCGCTACCGCGCCCAGGGCGCGGCGTGAAATCGGCGCCGCATCCCGTATAATCCCGGGCGCCTTCAACCCCCCAAGAACGCGACCTGGAGAACGACCGTGAAAGCACCCGTCCGCGTCACCGTCACCGGCGCCGCCGGCCAGATCAGCTATTCGCTCCTCTTTCGCATCGCCGCCGGGGAAATGCTCGGCCCCGATCAGCCGGTGATACTGCAGATGCTCGAGATTCCCCCCGCCATGGAGGCGCTGCGGGGCGTGGCCATGGAGCTCGAAGACTGCGCCTTTCCGCTGCTCGCCGACATGGTGCTCACCGACGATCCCGCGGTCGCTTTCCGGGATGCCAACTTCGCCCTGCTGGTGGGCGCGCGGCCGCGGGGCCCCGGCATGGAGCGCAAAGACCTGCTGGAGGCCAATGCGGCGATCTTTTCCGTCCAGGGTCGGGCCATCAACGAACAGGCCGCCCGGGACGTGCGCGTGCTGGTGGTGGGCAATCCCGCCAACACCAACGCCCTCATCGCCCAGCGCAACGCGCCCGACATCGACCCCCGCCGCTTCACGGCCATGACCCGCCTGGACCACAACCGGGCCGTGTCGATGCTGGCGCGCAAAGCGCAGGCGGCGGTGGCCGACGTGCGCCGGGTGATCATCTGGGGCAACCACTCCTCGACCCAGTACCCGGACCTGCACCACGCCCAGGTGGCCGGCCGGCCGGCGCTGGAACTGGTGCCGCGCGACTGGTACGAACAGACCTTCATCCCCGAAGTCCAGCAGCGCGGCGCGGCGATCATCAAGGCCCGGGGGGCCTCGTCGGCGGCCTCGGCGGCCAATGCGGCCATCGACCACATGCGCACCTGGGTGCGCGGCACGCCGGAGGGGGACTGGGACCAGCATGGCGGTCTATGTCCGACGGCGCCTACGGGTCCAGGAAGGGCTCATCTACTCCTTCCCCTGCACCTGCCGCGACGGCGAGTGGGAGATCGTCCGCGGGCTCGAGTGCAACGAGTTCTCCCGCGAGCGGATGCTCGCCACCGAACAGGAACTCCTCGAAGAGCGCGCGGCGGTCACCCACCTGCTCCCCTCCTGAGGGGGCAGGTGCGGGGCCGTCAGGCGTTGGCGAGCGCCTTTAAGCGGTCGCTGTCGAGGATCTCCACCTCGCGCTTGTCCACCGCCAGGATCCCCTGTCTCTGCAGGCGGCTGAACACCCGGCTCACCGTCTCCACGGTGAGCCCTAGGTAGTTGCCGATGTCGGCCCGCGACATGGGCAGCCGAAAGCGGGTGGCGGACAACTTGCGGCGGGCGTGGCGCGCCGAGAAGCTAACCAGCAACGTCGCCACCCGCTCTTCGGCGCTGTTTTTGGACAGCAGGGCGATGAGTTGCTGATCGTTGCTGATCTCGCGGCTCATCAGGGCGAAGAAGTGGCGCTGGAGGGAGGGGATCTGGCTGCTCAGTTCCTCCAGGCGGGCGAAGGGGATCTCGCAGATGGCCGAGGTCTCCAAGGCCACCGCCGAGTTGCGGTGGACCGCGTGGCCGATGGCGTCGATGCCGAAGATCTCCCCGGGCAGGTAGAAACCGGTCACCTGTTCGGTGCCGTCGTCGTCGACGGCGTAACCCTTGATGGCCCCCGAGCGCACGGCGTAGACGGAGCGGAAGGGATCGCCGGCGTGGTAGACGTACTCCCCCTTCTGGAGGGGGCGGCCGCGCTCGACGATGCGGTCGAGGCGGTCGATCTCGTGGCTTTCCAGGGCGATCGGCAGGCACAGGGCGTTCATCCGGCAGTCGCCGCAACTCACCGCCGCTCGGTTGTGGGGGCACCGCGCTTCCATGGGGCAAAGACTCCCGGCCGCTCAACGGCATTATAGTGGCCGGCCGGACTTCTACAACGCCGGTCCCGCGAGGCGGGTGTGGCACAGCGCGAGGGCCAGGGAGGGCAGCGCCGCGCGGCCCGCGGCGGTGAGGCGAACGCCGTTTCCCGACGCACGGCCGAAGCCAGCCTCCTGCCAGGCGAGGGTCAGGGACCGGGGGAGGGGAACCCATGCGCCCCGCGCCAGGCGGCAGAGCAGGGCAAAAAGGGGATCGGAAGGGGCCGGCAAGGCGTCGCCGTCGGGACCGAGCGCCACCCAGCAGGAGACCGTGCGCTCGTGGAATCCCCAGGGTCCCCGGGCGAGGCGGCCGGCGCGCAGCAGGGCGAAGTCGGGATGATCGGCGCGCCGCAAGGCGTCGCCGGCCAGGGGCGCGAATCCCCGGCGGGCCAGGGCGGCGAGCCGGTCGAGATCGCGGGGGGTCAAGGGGGCGTCCAGGTCGACCCCTTCCACTCGCAGGTCGGCGAACCAGTCCTCGCAAGGCTTGTCGGCGGTGCTCGCGAGGTGGAGCGCCGGGAGGTGCAAGATCACTCCGCCGGCGATGCCCACCTCGCGCACCGCCGCCAAGGCGCGGGCGAGGGCGGCGGGATCGCCCGGCTCCGGGGCGATGCGCAGGCGGCCGAACCCAAGGCCGCGCAACAGTGCGGCGACGCCGAGATCCACTTCGCCGGCGGTCAGATCCAACCAGCGCTCGCCGAGGCCTTGGGGACAGGGGAGCGCCTCGGCGAGCCGGAACAGGAATTCGGTCAGGCCCGCTCGCCCGAGGCAGGCCAGGGGCCTGCCGCACAGGCGCCACTGCACTACCGGCGTGTCGGGCGGCAGGCGGTCGCGCAGCGCGTGCAGTTGGCGAAGTGGCGCAACCCCGTGCCCGTGCCCAAACAGGGCGTAAAAGCCGGCGCGCACCGGGGTGTTCGCCTCTGCGGAGGAGGCGGGAAGGCCGCGCTGGGCGCGTGGGTGCGGGGTTGCCTGCTCGGCCACTTGATTTGTTCTCCCGGGTTGTCCGACCCTAACGCGACGCGCATCTGGCACCCATGACGTCCGTCAAGGGGTGCCCACGGGGGGAGGCGGGCCGATGAAATGGATCCTTGCGGTGGTGGACTACTGGCCGGCGGCGGAACGGGTGCTCGAGCGCGCCCGGCGGATCGCCGAGGCCCTGGGAGGGCAGCTCTTCCTCTTCTGCCCCGTGGCCAGTGAACTGGAAGAGCTCAACCGCTACATCGGCTTCGACAATTTCGATGCGCTCAAGGACCAGCTGTTGGCCGAACACGAGGCCCGCTTGGCGGCCTTGCCGGGGGCGGAGGGCATCGAGCGGGCGGTGGAGTGGGCGCCGGCGCCCTACCGGGCGGTGGAGCGCCGGGTTCGGGAACTGGGCGCCGTGCTCGTGGTGATGGCGCGAAGCGAGCACCACGCACTGGGCGATTTTCTCCACCGCCCCGACGACTGGCACCTGCTGCGCGACGCGCCCTGTCCGATCCTGCTCCTCGATCGCGCGGCCCGCGAGTGCCGGGCGGTGGTCGCAGCGGTGGACGCACTGGACGAAGAGCACGTGGCGCTCAACGGCCGCATCCTCGACGAAGCCCAGATCCTGGCGCAGACGCTGTCGCTGCCGCTGCGCGTGGTCAGCGTCGTGCCCGATCCCCTGTTCGCCATCCCCGGCTTTCGCGTCCTGGACGGCGAGCTCGTGGCCCGCTTCCGCCAGCGTTCGCTGGAAGTGGCTCGCGAGCGGCAAAGCCGGCTCCTCGAGCGGCTCGGGGTGGCCCCGGCGGCCCAGGCGGTGGTGGTGGGGCGGGTGGTCGAGGTGCTCGAGCAGGAGGCCGAAGCCCACGGCCTGTTGGCCATCGGCACCCTGGCCCGGCGGGGTCTTAGCGGCCTGTTCGTTGGCAACACCGCGGAGCGGTTGCTGGGGCACGTCGCGGGGGATCTGTTGGTGGTCAATTAGAGAATCTGCGCAACCTGTTGAAATAAAAAGACAAAAAGGGTTTGACTCCGGTTGGGTTCGCGGCTAAGTTTGCGCCAGCCCGGGAATCGCCGGGCCGTAAGCGCAGGCGCAAGCGAGGTGAACACCGTGAAAGACGACGATCTGGACAGCCTGGATCTCGAAGAGCAGGACGACGCGGGGGAGGCGGACGAGCCCGCTCCCGTGTCCGACCTGCTGGCCCGCCGCCGACTCGAGGAAAAGCTCGAGGAACGCCGGTTGGCCAAGCTGATCCAGGATTACGACTTCGACCTCGACGACACTGCTTGAAGGCGGCGCGCGCCGCCGATCGCGGGGCCGCGCGGTCCCGCCGCTCTCATCCAAAGCGCCCGATGCGGCATAATGGGGCCTCTTCCTCGCGAGAGGCCCCATTTGTCGTCCGCCTTGCTGGAATGCGCCGGCCTTGCCTTCGCGCGCGACGATCGGCCCCTCTTCACCGGAGTGGGCTTTTGCCTCGCGCCCGGTGCGGCCCTGGAGATCCGGGGGGCCAACGGCGCCGGCAAGACCACCCTGTTGCGCATTTTGGCCGGCCTGCTCACCCCCTCTGCCGGCCGGGTCTGTTGGCGGGGGCGCGACATTCGCCGGGCGCGGCGGGCCTATTTGGCCGAGATGCTCTACCTGGGCCACGATTCGGCGGTGAAAGAGGCGCTCACCCCTCGGGAAAATCTCACCTGGTTTCTCGGCCTGCGGGGGGCGGCCCGGACCTCCATCGCCGAGGCCCTCGCCAGAGCGGGGCTCGAAGGGCTCGGCGACGTGCCCTGCCGGGCGTTGTCGGCGGGGCAACGGCGGCGGGTGGCCCTGGCGCGGTTGTGGCTGGTGCCCGCGGCTTTGTGGATCCTGGATGAACCTTTCACCGCCGTGGATGTCGATGGGGTGGCGGCGTTCCGCGCCGCACTGGCCGCCCACCGCGACGGCGGAGGCGCGGTGGTGATCACCAGCCACCAGACCCTGGACCTGCCCCAACTGGAGATTCTCGAGCTTGCGCGCCATGCGCCCCGCTGACCCCCTGCCGGGGCCCTTTGCGGCCCTCTTCCGGCGCGACCTCGCCCTCGCGCGGCGGCATGCCGCCGAGGCGGTGCAGCCGGTGTTGTTTTTCGCCATGGCAGCCACCCTGGTGCCCCTGGGGCTCGCCCCCGAGCCCGAGACCTTGGCCCGCTTCGCGCCCGGCGCCATCTGGATGATGGCGCTCCTCGCCGCGCTCTTGGCGCTCGACGGGCTCTTCGCCGCCGATTACCGGGACGGCAGCCTCGAACAGGTGGTATCATCCCCCCAACCGCTTTGGCTCCTGGTCCTGGCGAAGATATTCGCCCACTGGTTGGTGGCCGGGTTGCCCCTGGTGATGGCGGCCCCCGTGGTGGGCCTCGCGCTCCATCTGCCGGCGGTGGGGTTCGCGCCGCTCCTGTTGGGGCTCGCGTTCGGCACCGCCAGCTTGAGCGCACTGGGCGCGGTGGGCGCTGCGCTCACCGTCGCCGCCCCCCGCGGCGGCCTGTTGTTGTCCCTCATCGCGATGCCCTTGTACATGCCCGTGTTGATCTTCGGAGCGGCCGCCGTGCGACAGGCGGTGGAGGGGCTCGACCCGAGCGGGGCGCTCGCCGTGCTGGGGGCCCTGGCTGCGCTCTTCCTCACCCTGGCTCCACCGGCGGCGGCCGGGGCGTTGCGGGTGGCGCTGGATGGCTAGCTGGCCGCAGTGGCTGCACCGGCTAGGTTCGCCGCGGGAATTCTACCGGCTGAGCGGCCGTGCCTTGCCCTGGCTCGCCGTGGCGGCGGCGGGGGTCTCGATGGTCGGCCTCGTCTGGGGACTGGCTTTCGCGCCGCCGGACGCCCGCCAGGGCCACAGTTTTCGCATCGCCTACCTGCACGTGCCGGTCTCTTTTCTGGCGTTGGCCGGCTACTACCTGATGGCTTTGGCGGGGGCGGTGGGACTCGTCTGGCGCGTCAAGCTCGCCCACATGACCCTGCGCGCCGCCGCCCGGGTCGGCGCGGCGTTCACCTTCGTGGCGCTGCTCACCGGCGCCCTGTGGGGCAAGCCCACCTGGGGGACCTACTGGGTGTGGGATGCGCGCATCACCTCCATGCTGATCCTGTTCTTCCTCTATCTGGGGGTGATCGCCCTCGGCCAGGCCTACCGCGGCGAACGGGCGGACCGGGCGGCGGCGGTGTTGGCCCTGGTGGGCACGGTGAACGTGCCGATCATCTACAAGTCGGTGGACTGGTGGTACACCCTGCACCAGCCGGCGACGATCAAATTGACCGGCACCACCACCATGCATCCGGCGATGCTCCATCCCCTCCTGGTGTGCATCGCCGGCTTCTACCTGTTCTACGCGCTGCTTCTCGTACTCCACGTGCGCGCCGAGATCCTCGCCGGAGAGCGACGCACGCGCTGGGTGCGGGAACTGGCGCTCGGCGAGAGGGGGTGAGGGCCGTGTACCGCTTCGAGAGCTGGGGCGAATTCCTTGCCATGGGAGGGCACGGCTGGTTCGTCTGGGGTGCCTACGCGGCAAGCATGGCCGTGTTCGCCTGGCTGGTGGCGGCACCCCTCCTGCGCAGCCGGGCGATCCTCGATCAGGTGCGCCGCGCCGCGCCGCCCCCGCTTTCCCCCACGGAACCGGAAGGAGAAGCCTGATGCATCCCGTGCGACGTCAGCGCCTCTTGGCGGTGGTCCTCTTGGTGGCCGGGGCGACGGTGGCCGTGGGCCTGTTGGCCTACGCTCTGCGCCAGAATCTGAACCTCTTTTACGCCCCCGCCCAGGTGGTGGCGGGAGAGGCACCGGCCGGGGCCCGCATCCGGGTCGGCGGGCTGGTGGTGCCAGGCAGCGTCGAGCGCGGCGGCGAGGGGCTCGAGGTGCGCTTCGCCCTCACCGACGGGGCGGCCAGCGTGCCGGTGGTCTACCGCGGCATTCTCCCCGACCTGTTCGCCGAGGGAGAGGCCGCGGTGGCGGCGGGGGCACTCGCCGAGGACGGCACCTTGGTCGCCGATCAGGTGCTGGCCAAGCACGACGAGAACTACACCCCCCCGGAAGTGGCGGAGGCCCTGAAGCGGGCGCAAGAGATGGGCGAGGCGGGCACCCCATGATTCCCGAACTCGGGCACTTCGCCCTGGCCGTCGGGCTCGCCCTGGCCCTCGCCGCCGGCGTGCTCGCCCTCTGGGGGGCGGCGCGCGGCGAGCTTCTGTGGATGGCGGCGGCGCGGCCTTTGGCCGGCGCCCAGTTCGCCTTCACCGCCTTCGCTTTTTGTTGTCTGGCGGGCGCCTTTTTGAGTGACGACTTCAGCGTCGCCTACGTCGCCGCCAACTCCAATTCGGCCCTCCCCTGGTATTACAAGCTGAGCGCCGTCTGGGGGGCCCACGAGGGTTCGCTGCTGTTGTGGCTGTTGATCCTCGACGGCTGGCTGTTGGCGGTGGCCGTGGCGCCGGCCCGCTCCCTCGTGGAGCAAGCCCGCGTCCTGGGCGTCTTGTCCCTGGTCGCCGTGGGCTTCCACCTCTTTCTGTTGCTCACCTCCAACCCCTTCGCCCGACTGTTGCCCCTGCCCGCCGCGGACGGGGCCGACCTCAACCCGCTGTTGCAAGACATCGGCCTGATCCTCCACCCACCCATGCTCTACATGGGCTACGTGGGCTTCGGCGTGCCCTTCGCCTTCGCCATCGCCGCCCTCTTGGCGGGGGGCTGTGACGCCGCCTGGGCCCGCGCGGCCCGGCGCTGGGCGGGGCTTGCCTGGGTGTTCCTCACCCTGGGGATCGCCCTCGGCAGCTGGTGGGCCTACTACGAGCTGGGCTGGGGGGGATGGTGGTTCTGGGATCCGGTAGAGAACGCCTCTTTCATGCCCTGGCTGGTGGGAACGGCCCTGGTGCACAGCCTGGCGGTCACCGAAAACCGCGGGTTGTTTCGCAGCTGGACGTTGCTCTTGGCCATCTTCACCTTCGCCCTCAGTCTTCTCGGAACTTTCCTGGTCCGCTCGGGAGTGCTCACCTCGGTCCACGCCTTTGCCGCCGACCCGGCCCGGGGCGCCTTCGTGCTCGCTTTTCTGGTGCTGGTGGTGGGCGCCTCCCTGGTGCTTTACGGCCTGCGGGCGGGCTCCCTGCGCGGCGAGGCGAGCTTCGGCTTCCTCTCCCGCGAGTGGTTTTTGCTGGCCAACAATCTCCTGCTCACCGTGGCCGCGGCCACCATTCTGCTCGGCACGCTCTACCCCCTCTTGGCCGAAGCGGCGGGCTGGGGGCGCATCTCCGTCGGTCCTCCCTACTTCAATTTCTTCTTCGTGCCGCTCGCCTTGGCCACCGTTTTCCTCATGGCGCCTGGGGGGCTGGCGCGGTGGAAGAAAACCAGCTGGGATTGGCTACGCCCGCGCCTGTCCCTCCCGGCGCTCGCGGCCCTGGCAGGTGGCGTCGCCCTGCCCTGGTGGTGGGGTGGAAGGCCCGCGCCCGCCGCCTTGGCGGCCACCGCCGGATTTCTCTGGGTCGCCTTTGCCATCGGCCGCGATCTGTGGGAAAAGAGCGCCCACTCCCAGGGCCGGCTCGCCGGGTTGCGGCGCCTGCGGCGCGGCTATTGGGGCATGCAGCTTGCGCACCTGGGCGTCGCGTGCGCCCTCCTCGGCGCCGGCGCCGTGAGTTCCTTCGGCGTGGAACGGGACGTGCGCATGGCGCCGGGGGAGGCGGTGGAGGTGGCCGGTTACAGTTTCCGCTTCCAAGGAGTGCGGGGAATCGAGGGACCCAATTTTCACGGCGTGGCGGGCGAACTCGAGGTCGCCCGCGATGGCCGCCCGGTGGCGCGCCTCGAGCCGGAAAAGCGCCGCTACCCCGTGCGCGGCCAGGTGATGACCGAGGCGGCCATCGATCCCGGGCTCTGGCGCGACCTCTACGTCTCCTTGGGCGAGGAGCTGGAGGGCGGCGCCTGGGCGCTGCGCATCCAGGTCAAGCCCCTGGTGCGCTGGATCTGGGGCGGGGCGTTGCTGGCGGCGGTCGGCATGGTGCTGGCGCTGTCCGAGCGGCGGGCGCGCGCCCGGACCGCGGCTCGAATGGAGCGGAGCGCCCGGGAAGCGCTCTCGGGGGCGGGTCGATGAAGCGGCTCGTCTGGTTTGCCCCGGCGTTGGCATTTCTCGCCCTCGCGGCGCTGTTGTACCTGGGGCTCGGGCGTGACCCGGAGGCCCTGCCCTCGGCCCTGGTGGGGCGTCCCGTGCCCGCTTTCGCCTTGCCCGATCTGGCCGACCCCCAGCGCCAGATCACGGAGGCGGTGTTCACCGGCGAGGTCACCCTGCTCAACGTCTGGGCCACCTGGTGCAGCGCCTGTCGGACCGAACACCCCTTCCTCATGGAATTGGCCCGGCGCGGTGTGCGCATCCTGGGCATGAACTACAAGGATCGCCCCGACGCCGCCCGCGTTTGGCTAGAGCGCCTGGGCAATCCCTACGCGCTCACCTTCATCGACCCGTTGGGCACCTATGGGGTGGATCTGGGCGTGTACGGCGCGCCCGAGACTTACCTGATCGATGCGCGGGGGGTGATTCGGGCGCGCCACGTGGGGGTGCTCGACGCGGCGGTTTGGGCGGAACTGGAACCTCTCTACCAGCGGCTGCGCGAGGAGGCGCGGTGAAGCAGATTCTCGCGGCGATCCTCTGGGGCGTGGCGCTCGCCGCCGCCGCGGCCATCGAGCCGGCGCCCTTTGCGGACCCGGCGACGGAGGTGCGCTATCGGGAGCTGCTCGCCGAGCTGCGCTGTCCCAAGTGCCAAAATCAAAGTCTCGCCGACTCCGACGCACTCATCGCCGCCGACCTGCGCGCCCAGGTGCGCCGGCTCATGCAGGAGGGGGCGAGCGACGAGGAGATCGTCGCCTATCTGGTGGCCCGCTACGGCGATTTCGTTCGCTACCGCCCGCCGGTGGATGCGCGCACCTTCGCGCTGTGGCTCGGCCCCCTGGCGCTCCTTGCCCTGGGGGGGATGGCGGTCTGGGCGGTGGCGCGGCGGGCGCGCCCCGCGGGGCCCGCGGCCCTGTCGCTGGAAGAGCGCGAGCGCCTGGCGCAACTTCTCGACGAACAAGGGGAAGGACCACCGTGACGCTCTGGATCGCGCTCGGGTTGTTGGCCAGTGCCGCCGCCGCCTGCGTCCTCTGGCCGCTGCTGTTCGGCGTCGAGGTCGGGGCGGAGGGCGGTCGCTTGGCCGCCCTGCGGGCGCTCCACCAGGAGCGGCGCCGCCAGCTGCGCGAGGCGGTGGAGCGTGGCGAACTCGCCGCCGCCGAGGCGGCCGAGCTCGAGGCGGAGAGCGAGCGCCAGTTGCTCGCCGAGGCGGGCAGTGGCGGCGAAGGGGTGGTTCGCACCACCTCCTGGGGGCGGCGGGGGCTGATCGCCACCGCCTGCGCGGTTCCCCTCTTGGCCGCGGCGCTGTACGGCGCCCTCGGCGCCTGGCGGGAAGTGGAGGCCGCCCGCCTGTTGGTCCAGCGGGCCGAGTGGGCGGCCCGCGGGGCGGAGGACGCCCCCGCCTTGGCCCGCCTCGACCGCCGCTTGCAGGCGCTGTTGGCGGAGCTCGCGGCGGCCCATCCCCGCGATCCCACCTACCCGCTGTTGCTCGGCAAGCTGGCCGCGGAGCGCAAGGACTGGCGGGCGGCCGCGGAACACTATCGGCGCGCCGCGGCGCTGGCGCCCCAGGACGGCGAGCTCTTGGCCGAGTACGCCCAGCTCCTCTTTTTCGCCGCCGGCGGGCGGCCGACGCCCGAGGTGGCGGCGGCGGCGGAGCGGGCGCTGTCGATTGCGCCCGACAATCGCACCGCCCTGGGATTGGCCGGCATCGCCGCCTTCGAACGCGGCGACTACGCCGCCGCCGCCCGCCACTGGGAGGCGGCTTTGGCGCAACTGCCCGCCGACCATCCCGCCGCGGAGGCGCTGCGCGCCGGGGTCGCGGCGGCGCGGGAGCGCCTCGGCGAGGCGCCCGCGGCGGACGGCGCAGGGGCGCGGCTGCGGGTACGGGTGGCGCTGGCCGATAGCCTCCGGGTGCCGCCCGACAGCACCGTGTTCGTCTTCGCCCGCTCTCCGGAGGCGCCGGGAATGCCCCTCGCCGTGGTGCGCCTCACCGCCGCCGATCTGCCCGCCGAGGTGACCCTCTCCGACGCCATGGCGCTGGCGCCGGGGCGCGATCTGAGCAGCGCGCGGCGCGTGCAGGTGGTGGCGCGGCTGTCCCGGAGCGGGCGCGCCGAGCGGTCCGAAGGCGATCTGGAGGCCGTCTCGCCGCCCTTGGACGTGGGCGGTGCGGAGCAGCCGGTGGAACTGGTGATCGCGCCGCCCCTCGGCTCTTGAGTGGCGGCAGGGGGTCGGGAAGGTACAATCGAGCCGGCCGCAAGGCCCCACCGAGAGCGTCGAGATGCGCCTGAAAACGATCAAACTGGCGGGCTTCAAGTCGTTCGTCGACCCCACCACGGTGCACTTTCCCACCAACCTGTCGGCCATCGTCGGACCCAATGGGTGCGGCAAGTCCAACCTCATCGACGCGGTGCGGTGGGTGATGGGCGAGAGCTCCGCCCGCCACCTGCGGGGCGAGGCCCTCAGCGACGTGATCTTCAACGGTTCCGCCACCCGCAAGCCGGTGGCGCAGGCGTCCATCGAGCTCATCTTCGACAATTCCGACGGCAGCTTGGGGGGCGAGTACGCCCGCTTCGCCGAATTGTCGATCCGCCGCAAGGTCACCCGGGACGGCCAGTCCAGCTACTACCTCAACGGCCAGCGGTGTCGGCGCAAGGACATCACCGACCTGTTTTTGGGCACCGGCCTCGGTCCCCGCTCCTACGCCATCATCGAGCAGGGAATGATTTCGCGGCTCATCGAGGCGCGCCCCGAAGAGCTCAGAACCTACCTGGAAGAGGCGGCGGGGCATCTCCCGCTACAAGGAGCGGCGGCGGGACACCGAGCAGCGCATGCGCCGCACCCAAGAAAACCTGGAACGGCTGGCCGACCTGCGGGAGGAGATGGGGCGCCAGCTCGAACGGCTGTCCCGCCAGGCTCGCACGGCGGAGCGCTACACCGAGTTGCGCCGCGAGGAGCGCGCCCTGGCGGCCCGCCTCAAGGCGCTGCGCCATCGCCAATTGGACGAGCAGTTGGCGGCAGAGCGGCGGGGGCGCCGCGCCCTGGAGGTGGAGCTGGAGGAACTGGCGGCGCGGAGGGCGGCCTGCGATGCGGCCATCGAGCGGCTGCGCGGCGAGCTGGCCGAGCGGGGGCGGGAGCTGGAGTCCGCGCAGGGCGACTTCTACGCCCGTGGAGCCGAGATCGTGCGCCTGGAACAGGCCCTGGAGCACCGCCGCCGCCGCCGCCGCGAACTGGTGGAGGAGCAGCGGCGCGCCGAGCGCGCCCTCGGGGACGCTGAGCGGCAGCTGGCCGAGGACCGGCAGCGCGCCGCGCGCTGGGAGGCGGAGCTGGCCGAATTGCGGCCCCGGCTGGAGACTTTCCGCGAGCGGGAACAGGAATTGGCCCGCGCCCAGGAGGCGGCCGAGGCCGCCATGGCCGACTGGCAGGAGCGCTGGGAGGCGTTCAACGCCGCCAGCGGCGCGGCGCGCCGGGAGGCGGAGGTGGAGCAGTCGCGCATTCAGCATCTGGAGGAAAACCTGCGGCGACTCGCCGCGCAGATCCGGGCACGGGAGGCGGAGCACGCCGGGCTCGACGCCGGGCCCGCCCGTGAGGAGCTCGCCACCACCCGCGCCGCGCTCGCCGAACTGGAGGCGGAACAGGCCGAGCTGCGCGCCGGCCTGGAAGCGGCCACCGCCCAGATGGCGGCCGTCCGCGAGGAGGGCGCCGGCCTGGAGGCCGAGGCGGCCGCCCTGCGCGAGCAGCTGCAGACTGCCAAGGGGCGCCGCGCCTCGCTGGAAGCCTTGCAACAGGCCGCCCTGGCCCGAGACGAGGGGGCCACTCCCCTGGCCGGATTGGCGGACGCCCCCGCATTGGCCGAGCGGCTCGAAGTGGAGCCGGGTTGGGAGGCCGCCGTGGAGGTGGTCCTCGGCCACCGCCTGCGCGCCCGATGTGTCGCCGACCTGGAGGCCCACCTGGACGCCCTGGCCGGGCTGGAGCGGGGCGAGCTCGCGCTGGTGGCGGAGGGCGCGTCCGCGCCGTCCACCGGGGAAGCGCTCGGCGCTCGGGTCAAGGGGCCGGGTGGCGCTCTGCTCGCCGGGGTGTACCCCGCGGAGGATCTCGCCCAAGCCCGCACTCTCCTGTCGCGGCTGCGCCCCGGAGAGTCCGTGGTCACCCGCGACGGGGTGTGGCTCGGACCCGGTTGGGCGCTGGTGGCCCGCCGCCAGGATCCGGCCGCCGGCGTGTTGGCGCGCCGGCGCGAATTGGCGGCCCTGCAAGGGGAACTGGAGCGGTTGGCGGCGATGCTCGCCCGCGTGGAGGAGCGGCGCGCCCAGGTGGCCGAGCGCCGCCGCCTGCTCGAGGGGCAGCGCGACGCCTTGGCGCGCCGCCTGGCGGAAGCGGAGCGGCGCCACGCCCAGCTGAGCTCGCGGATCGGCGCCCTGGCGGCGCGCATCGAGCAGGTGGAGGAGCGCCGGCGCCGGCTCGACGGCGAGCTCGCCGAGGCGGCCGGGCAGCAGCGGGAAGAGGAGCGGCGGCTCGCGGAGGCGCGAGCGCGCCTCGATGCTGCCCTTGAGCGCATGGCGGCCGACCAGCGGGCGCGGGAACAGCTGCTCGGGGAGCGGGACGCGCTGCGCAGCCGCCTGGACCGCAGCCGCCAGGAAGCCCGCCACGCCCGCGATCGCTGCCACGAACTGGCCATGCGCGAGCGCTCCGCCGCCACCCAGTTGGCCGCCATCCACGAGGGAATCGCCCGCCTGGAAGCGCAACGCGCCCAGCTGGCGGAGCGCCTGGCTGAGATGGGCGCCTCGCCGGATCTGGACGAGTCCGGAGACGCCGCCCTGAGCGCCGAGCTCGAGCGACAACTCGAGGCGCGCCTCGCCGCCGAGGACCGGCTGGCGGCCGCGCGCCGGGCGGTGGAAACCCTCGAGGCGGCCCTGCGGGAGCGGGAGGCCGAGCGCGCCGAGCTGGAACAGATCATCGCCGAGCGGCGCAGCCAGCTTGAGTCGCGGCGGCTTGCGGAGCGCGAACTGGAAACCCGCGCTCACACCATCGCCGAGGAGCTGGCCGCTGCCGGCGCCGATTTGGATGCGCTCCTCGCCGAGTTGCCGGAGGACGCGGACGCCACCGCCTGGGAGGCAGAGCTTAAAGCCCTCGGCGAGCGGATCCAGCGGCTCGGGCCGATCAACCTGGCGGCCATCGAGGAATACCAGCAGGAAGCGGAGCGCAAGCGCTATCTGGACGCCCAGGACGCCGAGCTGCGCGAGGCCCTCGCCACCCTGGAAAGCGCCATCCGCAAAATCGACCGGGAGACGCGCAGCCGCTTCCGCGAGACCTTCGAGGCGGTCAACGCCTCCCTCGGCGAGCTCTTTCCCAAGGTCTTCGGCGGCGGTCACGCCTATCTGGAGCTGGTGGGCGACGACCTCCTCGAGGCCGGCGTCGCGCTCATGGCCCGCCCGCCGGGCAAGCGCAACACCACCATCCACCTGCTCTCGGGGGGCGAGAAGGCGCTCACCGCCATCGCGTTGGTGTTCGCCATCTTTCGCCTCAATCCGGCGCCCTTTTGCCTGTTGGACGAGGTGGACGCCCCCTTGGACGACGCCAACGTCGGCCGCTTCGCGGCGCTCCTCAAGGAGATGTCCGGTCAGGTGCAGTTCGTCTACATCACCCACAACAAACTCTCCATGGAGATCGCCGACCAACTGCTCGGCGTGACCATGCAGGAGCCGGGGGTGTCGCGGCTGGTGAGCGTGGACGTGGAGCGGGCACTCGAGCTCGCCGAGGCTTGAGGCGCCCTTGCAGAGTGCGGCTCATCTTCTACAATGGCCGCCAGGGGGCGAAGCCCGAGGGGACCACATGGAGCTTGGCACGCGCGAAATCTTGCTCGTCCTGGGCCTCGTGGTGATCGCCGGCATTCTCTTGGACGGGCTGCGCCGAGTGCGGAGGACGCGGCGGGAAAGCCTGGTGGAAGCCCGGCGCAACGCCGTCTTCGACGACGAATCGATCGACGAGCTGCCGAGCGAATTGCCCACCGGCCAGGTGCGCATCGTCTCGCGGGACGAAAGGGAGGCGTTGGCGTTACAGGAAGAGATCCGGCGGCGCCGGCAGGGAGTGGAGCGCCGCCACTTGGCCGCGAGCGGTGATCAGGGCGGCGGCGGAGGGACGGTGGTGCACTTCACCCCGCCGCGCCGTCCGGGCGAGCCCGCGCTCCGCGCGTCCGAGGAGGAGGAAGAGGAGCCAGTGGGCGCCGACCGGCCCGGTGCCTCCCGGGCGGAGGCGCCCCGTGAGGAAAAACCCCGGCCGGCGCCGGGGCAGCGGGCGACGTCGGTGGGGGCGGAGCCCCCCGCCGACGACCCCACCGAGAAGGCGCCCCAGGGGGGCGGGCGGCGCCCCTTTTGGGAGGAAGAGTCGCCGCCCCCCCGGGCGGAGCGGTGCGAGGAGCGACAGACCGTTCCCGAAGACGTGGTGGTGCTCCACGTCATGGCGCGGGACGGGGGGCGGTTCCAGGGCAACGCCCTGTTGGAGGCATTCCTGGCCCACGACCTGCGCTTCGGCGCGCGGCAGATCTTTCACCGCCACGAACAACCGGAAGGGAGGGGTCCGGTGTTGTTCAGCGTGGCCAACTGCTTGAACCCCGGTACCTTCGACCTGGCGGCCATGGATCACTTTGAAACCCCGGGTGTGACCTTCATCATGCCCCTCCAGGGCCTCGCCGATCCGATGAAGGCCTACAGGGAGCTGGTGCGCACCGCCCGCAGTTTGGGTCAAGTCCTGGGGGGTGTGGTGTTGGACGAGACCCGTAGCGCGCTCACTCCGCAAACCGAGGAGCACTACCGCCAGCAGATCATCGAGTTCACGCGGCGCTCCTTCACCTTGACCCACTGAGGCGGGCGTGGACGAGGTCGAGGCCAGGCGGGAGATCGAGCGGCTTACCGAGCTGCTGCACTACCACAATTACCGCTACTACGTGCTCGACGATCCCGAGATCAGCGACGCCGAGTACGACCAGATGCTGCGCCGCCTGATGGAGCTCGAGGCGCAGTTTCCCCATCTGCGCCGCCCCGATTCGCCCACCCAACGGGTGGGAGCACCTCCCGCGCCGCAGTTCGCCGAGATGGCCCACCTAAGCCCCATGTATTCCCTCGACAACGCCTTCAGCGACGAGGAGCTGGCCGCCTTCGATCGCCGGGTGCGGGAGCGGCTCGGCGTCGCGGCGGTGGAGTACTGCTGTGAGCCGAAGATCGACGGCGTGGCCGTCAACCTGGTCTACCGCGACGGCGTGCTCGCGGTGGGGGCCACCCGCGGGGACGGGCACGTGGGCGAGGACGTGACCGCCAATGTGCGCACCATTCGCGCCATTCCCCTGGCTCTGCGCGGTGAGCGCCCCCCGTCGCTCCTCGAGGTGCGCGGCGAGATCTACATGCCCAAGGCGGCTTTTCTCGCCCTCAATCGCGAGGCCCTGGCGCGCGGCGAGAAGACCTTCGTCAATCCGCGCAACGCCGCGGCCGGCAGTCTGCGCCAACTGGACCCCAAGATCACTGCCGGCCGCGGCTTGCGCTTTTTCGCCTACGGGGTGGGGGTGGTGGAGGGCTTGCAGTTGCCGGAACGCCAAAGCCAGCTGCTCGCCCGCCTCGTCGACCTCGGCTTTCCGGTCAACCCCCTGGTGCGGGTGGCCAAGGGCTTGGCCGACTGCGTGGCCTACTACCGGGAGATGGAAGGGCGGCGGGAGCAGCTCGACTACGACATCGACGGGGTGGTCTACAAGGTGGACAGCTTGGCCCTGCAGGAGCAGCTCGGTTACGTGGCCCGCGCCCCCCGCTGGGCCATCGCCCGCAAGTTTCCCGCCCAGGAGGCCACCACCCGCCTGCTCGACGTGGAGTTCCAGGTGGGGCGCACGGGTGCGGTGACCCCGGTGGCCAAACTGGAACCGGTGTTCGTGGGCGGCGTGACGGTCTCTTCGGCCACGCTCCACAACCGCGACGAGATCGCCCGCCTGGGCCTCATGATCGGCGATGTGGTGATCGTGCGTCGCGCGGGCGACGTGATCCCGCAGATCGTCAAGGTGGTGGTGGAACGGCGCCCCCCCGACGCCCGGCCCATCGTCTTTCCCGACCGCTGCCCGGTGTGCGGCTCGCCGGTGGAAGCGGACCGGGACGGGGTGATCCTGCGCTGCAGCGGCGGGCTCATCTGCCCGGCCCAGCGCAAGCGGGCCATTCTCCACTTCGCTTCCCGCGAGGCCATGGACATCGAGGGGCTGGGGGAGAAATTGGTGGACCTGCTGGTGGATCGGGGGCTCGTGCGCTCGGTGGTCGATCTCTACCATCTCGATGCCGCCACCCTGGCCGAGTTGCCGCGCATGGGGCCGAAATCGGCCGCCAACCTGGTGGCCGCCATCGACCGCTCCCGCCGCACCACCCTGCCGCGGTTTCTCTACGCCCTCGGCATCCGCGAAGTGGGGCAGGTGACCGCCGAGGCCTTGGCGCGCCACTTCGGCTCCCTGGAGGCGATCGCCGCCGCCGACGAGGAGACCTTGCAGCGGGTGGAAGGGGTGGGACCGGTGGTCGCCCACTTCGTGCGGCAGTTTTTCTCCGATCCGCGCAACCTCGAGGTGATCGAAGGGCTCAGGCGGGCCGGAGTCCGCTGGGAAGAGGTGCCCGCCCGACCCGCCGGTGCGCCCCTCGAGGGACAGACCTGGGTGCTCACCGGCACCCTGGCGAGCATGACCCGGGCCGAGGCCAAGGCGCGGCTCGCCCGCCTCGGCGCCAAGGTGACCGACAGCGTTTCCCGCCATACCGACTGCGTGGTGGCCGGCCCCGGCGCGGGCAGCAAGCTGGCCCGGGCCCGGGAGCTGGGTGTGCGGGTGATCGACGAGGATGCCTTTCTCGAACTCCTGAAGCGTCTGGAGGCAAACCCTTGACGAGGGAGCGCAGGGCGGCCCGGCGCGCCGCCTGGCCCTTTGCCACCGCCCTGGCCGCCTGTGGCGCCTTTCTGGTGGGCGCCGTGTGCCTGTGGGGGATTCCTCTCGACTCCCTCGGGGCGAAGTTGGCGGCGGTGCTCTTGTTCGTCGCCTCCCTGATCGCCCTCGCGTGTCTCACCGTGGTGGGCGGCAAGCTCGCCGCCGCCGGCTTCAGGCGGGTGCGAGGAGGTCGCGGAAGGCCACCAGCGCGGCGGTGACCGCCACGTTGAGGGACTCCACCCCGTTGGCCATGGGAATGCGCAGGCGGCCGGCGGCGAGCCGCGACACTTCCGGGGAGACGCCGGCGGTTTCGCTGCCCAGCACGTACAGGGTGCGCGGCCCCGGCCGATGGTCGGCGATGGACTGCTCGGCGTCGCTCGCCAGCACGCAGATCTCGGCGCCGGCGGCGGCGAAGTCGGCAAGTGCCGGGGCCAGTCGCTCGCAGCGCAGGATGCGCGCCCGGAAGAGGGCGCCGGCGCTCGCCTTGACCGCCAGTGGACACAGGGGAGCGCAGCCGCGCCGCGGCAGCAACAGGCCGTCGAGGGGGCTTGCCGCCACCGAGCGGATGATCATGCCCAGGTTCTGCGGGTTGGTCACCCCGTCCAGGGCGAGGAGGCGGAAGGGGCGGTCGGCGGCCCGCTCCAGAAAGGCCTCGCTGGTGCCGTAGCCCGGGAGGCGGAGATCGGCGGCCACCCCTTGGTCTTGGCGGCCGTCGCCGGAGATGTGGGCGAGCCGGCGGCGCGAATGGCGGGCGATCTCCACCCCGCGCCGGCGGGCGAGGGCGAGGATCTCGTCGAGGATGGCCGTCGGCTTCAGGTCCTCGGCCAGGTGGAGGCGCCAGATTTCGACCTCCGGGTGCCGCAGCGCTTCCAGCACGGGCTTGCGCCCGTAGATGGTCAGCAGGGAATCGAAAAAGCGCCGCCGCGCCCGGTACGCTTCGCCCACCGCGGTCAATCCTCGGGAAATTCCACCATCAGGTCGTCGGACAGCGCCTCCAGCAGCCGGCGCAGATCCTCCTCCGCCAGGGGCTCCGGCAGGACCACCCGGGCGCGGGCGCGGAAGAGGCGCTCGCCGCTCATGGGCGCGCTCTCGGTGCGACTCTGCAGCTCCTCGAAGCTGATGCCCCGGGAGGCCAGGCTGCGCGCCAGCTCGTCGACGATGCCCGGGCGGTCGTTGCCCACCAGGGAAAACTCCACCCGCCGGCCCGCCGGGGGCCCGTCCCCGTCGTCCGGGCGCACCGAAACCTCCAGGTCGGGCAGGGCGGTGAGGGCGGAAATCAGCGCTTCCCGCTCCGCCTCCGCCACCTCGGCGAGGACGACGCCGGCGAACCGGCCGCCGAGCCGCGCCAGGGCGGACTCGAGCCAGTTGCCGCCGTGGCTGCGGATGGTGGCCGCCAGGCGCTCGACAATGCCCGGTCGATCCCGGGCGGTCACGCTCACCACCAAGCGACTCTTCACGGGGCTCCCTCCTGGCGGGCCGGTTCGGTTGCGGTATTATAGGGCGCCCTCCGCGCCCCACCGGACCCTTCTGCCTTGAACGTTTGGCAAGACCGCCACATCCCCCTCGAAGGGGCGTTCAATTTCCGCGATTTCGGCGGCTATCCCAGCCGCTTTGGGGGCGCTGTGCGGCGCGCCGTCCTCTACCGCTCCGACGGCCTGCACCGCCTCTCGGCGGCGGATCGGGCGCGGGTGGCGGCGCTCGGCATCCGCACCCTGTGCGACCTGCGCCGCGCCCGCGAGCGGGAACGGATGCCCAGCCGTTGGCCCGAGGGGGTACCGGTAGAGCGGCTCCACCTGCCGCTGATCGGCGACGAGGTGCCCACTTCCCGGGAGCGGCTGGCGGTCGAAGGGTTGGGGCGCGATCCCCAGGTGGCGCGGGCGGTGATGGCGGACATCTACCGCCGCATGGTCTCCGAACCCCTGGCCCAGGCCAGCCTCGCCTCGCTGTTGACCCGCTTGGCGGACGACGGCGCCGTGCCCCTTCTCATCCACTGCAGCGGCGGCAAGGATCGCACCGGTGTCGCCTGCGCGCTCATCCTCAGCCTGCTCGGCGTGCCCGAAGATTGGGTGCTGGCCGATTACCTGGCGAGCCGCGAGTTGTACACCGCGCGGATCGATCTCGGGCGGGCGGCGGGTCAGGTGTTCGGCCAGCTGGGCGAGGCGGGGGACGCCGAGGCGGTGCGGCCCCTCTACGACGTGGCGCCCGCCTATCTGGCCTGCGCCTTCGAGGAGATCGCCCGCGAGTACGGCGACGTCGAGCAGTACGCCCGCCGCGCCCTCCGGCTCGGCAGCGCCGAGATCGAACGCATCCGCGCCAATCTGCTCGGCTGATGGAAATCCCCCCCGAACGGTTGTCCCCCGCCGCTCTCCAGGCGCTCCTCGAAGCGGCGGTGCTGCGGGAGGGGACCGATTACGGCGAGCGGGAATTGAGCTTCGCCGCAAAGGTCGCCGCCCTGCGCCGGGAGGTGCTGGCCGGGCGGGTGGCGATCCTCTACGACGAGCGCACCGCCACCTGTAACCTCGTCGCTCGCCGCGAGCTTCCGGCCCCCGGAGAGTGAGGGAGGGGGTCGCCCCCGCTTACAGGGTGGGTGGGAGAGCGGGCGCGACGGCGTTGAGCGCGCGGTCCGCCGCGGCGATAATGGGCGCCGCCGAGGAGGTGTCCGTGGACCATTATTTCGCCTACGGTTCCAACATGAACCCGGCGCGCCTGGGCGCCCGCGGGGTGCCCTTTGCGGACGCCCGCAGCGCCTGGTTGCCCGACATGGGGCTGCGCTTCAACAAGCGCGCCACACGCCATCCCCACTGGGGATGCGCCAACGTGGTGCCGGCGCCGGGGGAGCGGGTGGAGGGGGTGCTTTACCGGCTCGCCGATCCCGCCGCGATCCTGCGCCTGGATCGGTTCGAGGGCACGCCGG
The DNA here is from genome assembly GCA_026005035.1 of Porticoccaceae bacterium. Taxonomy (GTDB): domain Bacteria; phylum Pseudomonadota; class Gammaproteobacteria; order Pseudomonadales; family Porticoccaceae; genus BPKH01. Next base: position 258,537 of record BPKH01000002.1, read on the forward strand.
TGGAATACCTGCGCCACCTCTGCAGGGTGGAGACCGCGGCGGGGCCGGTGGAGGCCTGGATCTACGTGGCGCATCCCGAGCGGGTGGCCGAGGGGCTGCGCCCGCCGCGCTGGTATCTGGAGCACCTGTTGGCGGGTCGAACGCACCTGTCTGCCGACTACGCGGCGCGCCTCTCCCGGGTCGAATGCCACCCCGAAGAGGGTTCCGGCTGGCCGTGAGGGGGAGCCCCGGCGAGCACCGCGCGGCCGATCTCGAGCGCCTCTTCGCCCGGGAGTTCGCCGCCAGCCACCAGACCCTGCTGGTGGGGGGTGCCCCCGAGCCCCTCTACCTGCCCGCAGCCCATGGCCGGCGCTGGCATCTGCTCCACTATCGCGAAGACTTTTTCGCCAGCGCCCTCCACGAGGTGGCTCACTGGTGCATCGCCGGCCCGGCGCGCCGGCGCCGGGTGGACTTCGGCTATTGGTACGCCCCGGAGGGACGGGACGCGCGACAGCAGGCCGCCTTCGAGCGCGTGGAGGTGGCGCCCCAGGCCCTGGAGTGGATCTTCGCCGAGGCGGCGGGGGCGCACTTCGCGCCGAGCAGCGACAACCTGGACAGCGGGGTGGAGCGGCCTTCGGCGAGCTTTCTGGCCGCGCTCGCCCAGCGGGCGCGTGACTGGTGTCGCGAGGGGCTTCCGGCCCGCGCCGCGCGGTTCGTTCGCGCCCTTGAGGCCTTCTACGGCACCCGCGGCGCCTTGGACCCTGGGCGCTATCGGGAGGAGGCGCTCGGTGTCCGGCACCCTTAGGATCCTCGCCGACGAGGCGCTCCTCGGGTTGCGGGAACTGTTCGCGCCCCTCGGCGCTCTGCGCACCGCGCCCGGGCGGGCCATCGATCGACGGCTGGCGGAAGAGGCGGACGTGCTCCTGGTGCGCTCGGTGACGCGGGTGGACCGGGCGCTCCTCGAGGGCACCCCGGTGCGCTTCGTCGGTTCGGCCACCGCCGGCACCGACCACGTCGATGTGCGCTGGCTCGCCGCGGCCGGCATCGCCTTCGCCCACGCCCCCGGGTGCAACGCCCAGGCGGTGGCCAACTATGTGTTGTGCGCCCTGGCGCGAACGGTGGGCGAGCTATGGGGCCGCCGGGTGGCGGTGGTGGGGTGCGGCCAGGTGGGCGGGCGAGTGTACCGGGAGCTGGTGCGCCTCGGCGCCCGAGTGGTCTGCTACGACCCCTTTCTCGCCCCCGCCTCGCAGCCGGATCTGGTGGATTTCGCCCACGCCCTGGAGGCGGAGATCCTCTGCCTGCACACGCCCCTGACCCGCGACGGCCCCCATCCCACCTGGCGCATGTTCTCCGCTGGGGTGTTGGCCCGGTTGCGTCCCGGCACCCTCCTGCTCAACGCGGGCAGGGGGGAGGTGGTCGAAGAGGAGGCGCTCCTCGACGCTTTGCGCTGCGGCCGGCTGCGGGCGGTCCTCGACGTCTGGCCGGGGGAGCCGGCCATTGGCCGGGAACTCCTCGAGCGGGTGGAGCTCGGCACGCCCCACATCGCCGGCTACAGCCTGGAAGGGCGGCTGCGGGGCAGTTTCGCCATCCGGGATGCCCTGTGCCGCCATCTGCAGATCGCGCCGCCACCTGCGCCGAGCCTGGCGGAGCTGGCCGAGCGTCTGGCGGGTCCGGCGCCGGCGGCCGTCCCCCTGGAGCCGGCGGCGACCCTGGCCGATCGCCTGCTGGCGCGCTACGATCCGGCCAAGGACGACGCCGCTTTGCGCCGCGGGGCGCGGCCGGGCGGCGATCTCGCCGCCCACTTCGACCGCTTGCGGCGCGCCTATCCGTTGCGGCGGGAGTTCGAGCTCGGATAGCGCTCAAGGCGCCGCCCGCGCCAGCTCCAGACCGGCCCGGTAGCGCTCGAGGAAGCGCCGCAGCCGGCCGATGGCGTCCACCAGATCCTCTTCCCAGGGCAAAAAGACCAGCCGGAAGTGCTGGTTGTCCTCGAGGTTGAACGCCGAGCCGTTGGCGATGAGCAGCTTTTCCTGGCGGAGCAGATCGAGGCAGAACTGCTCGTCGTCGGCGATGGGGTACAAGTTCGGGTCGAGCCGCGGAAAGAGGTAGAGGGCCCCCTGGGGCTTGAAACAGGAGACGCCGGGGATGGCGGTGAGCAGGCGGTGGGCGGTCTCCCGCTGCTCGTAGAGCCGCCCGCCGGGGCGGATCAGGTCTTCGATGCTCTGGTAGCCGCCGAGGGCGGTCTGGATGGCGTACATGGCGGGCACGTTGGCGCACAGGCGCATCGAGCAGAGCATCTCGATCCCCTGAATGTACCCGCGGGCGCGGTGTTTGGCGCCGCTCACCACCAGCCAGCCGGAGCGGAAGCCCGCCAGGCGGTAGGTCTTGGACAACCCGTTGACGGTGACGCACAGCACGTCGGTGGCGAGGCGGCCCATGGGGATGTGTTCCGCACCGTCGTAGAGGATCCGGTCGTAGATCTCGTCGGCGAACACCACCAGGTCGTGGCGGCGGGCGAGGTCGACGATGCCCTCCAACACCTCCAGGGTGTAGACCGCCCCGGTGGGGTTGTTGGGATTGATCACCACGATGCCGCGGGTGCGCTCGCTGATCTTGCGGCCGATGTCGTCCAGATCAGGCTGCCAGCCGGCCTCCTCCACGCACCGGTAGTGGACCGGGCGGCCGCCGGAGAGGCGCACCGCCGCGGTCCACAGGGGGTAGTCGGGGGCGGGGATGAGGACCTCGTCCCCGTCGTTGAGCAGCGCCTGCATGGCGAAGACGATCAGCTCGCTCGCCCCGTTGCCGAGGAAGATGTCGTCGATCTCGACATTGGGGATGCCCTGCACCTGGGTGCGCTGCATGATCGCCTTGCGCGCCGCGAAGATCCCCTTGGAGTGGGAGTAACCCTGGGCGGCCGCCAGATTGTGGATCACGTCTTGGAGGATCTCGTCCGGGGCGTTGAAGCCGAAGGGCGCCGGATTGCCGATGTTGAGCTTGAGAATCCGGTGGCCTTCCTCTTCCATCCGGTTGGCTTCGTCGAGGACCGGCCCGCGGATGTCGTAGCAGACGCCTTCGAGTTTGCGCGATTTCTGAAAGTGTTGCATGGCGGCAGGGACACAAGGCCCCGGAGCGGGAAAGTGCGCTATTCTAACCGAACTGTGGGGTTGGCCAAGGTCTCGAACGGGGAGAAACGTGAGCGAGGATTTTAAAAACAAGCCGGACAGCTACTGGCGTTCGCGGCTGACGCCCGAGCAGTACTGGGTGTGCCGGCAAAAGGGGACCGAACGGCCCTATTCTGGCGCCCTGGAGCGGGAGACGAGGCCGGGGCGCTACCACTGCGTCTGCTGCGGCGCGCTGCTCTTCGAAAGCGGCGCCAAGTTCGACGCCGGTTGCGGTTGGCCCAGTTTTTTCGCGCCGGCCGTGCCCGAACACATCGAAGAAAGCCTCGACCTGAGCCACGGCATGGTGCGCACCGAAATCACCTGCAGCCGCTGTGGAAGCCACCTGGGACACGTCTTCGACGACGGCCCGCCGCCCACCGGCCGCCGCTACTGCGTCAACTCGGTGTCCCTCGCCTTCGTGCCGGAGGAGGGCGCTTGACAGGCTTTCTGCCCCCTCCTACAATGCGCGCCACTTCGCCGGTGGAACCGGTGAGGTGGGCGGCGGGGCGACCCGACCGCCCGGCGGTAGCGACCCGTCCCGTTCGTCTAGAGGCCTAGGACACCGCCCTTTCACGGCGGTAACAGGGGTTCGACTCCCCTACGGGACGCCACACGAAGCCAGGCGGGAATAGCTCAGTTGGTAGAGCGCAACCTTGCCAAGGTTGAGGTCGCCGGTTCGAGACCGGTTTCCCGCTCCAATTCCGAAAAGCGCAACGGCGGGTTGCGCTTTTTCGTTTTTTGACGGGGTGGGGGCGCGTCGCCGGATCCCCTCGGCGCGCCTCCCTCCCGGGTACAGGGCCATGGCCGAAATCGCGCTCTCCATCCGCGGTCTGCGCAAGACCTACGACAACGGCTTCGAGGCGCTCAAGGGCATCGACCTGGAGGTGCGCCGGGGGGACTTCTTCGCCCTGCTCGGGCCCAACGGCGCCGGCAAGTCGACCACCATCGGCATCCTCTGCTCCCTGGTGCGCAAGACGGCGGGCAAGGTGGAGGTGTTCGGCAAGGATATCGACACCCAATTCTCCGCGGCCAAAAAGGAGATCGGCGTCGTCCCCCAGGAGTTCAACTTCAACCACTTCGAAAAGCCCTTCGACATCCTGGTCACCCAGGCGGGCTACTACGGCTTGCCCCGGGCCCTGGCGCGCCGCCGAGCGGAGCACTACCTGAAGGCCCTCGACCTGTGGGACAAGCGCGCCGAGCAGTCGCGGATGCTTTCGGGGGGGATGAAGCGGCGGCTGATGATCGCCCGGGCGCTGGTGCACGAGCCCAAGCTCTTGATCCTGGACGAGCCCACCGCCGGCGTGGACATCGAGCTGCGGCGCTCCCTCTGGCAGTTCCTGCGCGAGATCAACGCCCGGGGGACCACCATCATTCTCACCACTCACTACCTGGAAGAGGCGGAGAGCCTCTGCCGCCACGTGGCGATCATCGATCGCGGGCGGATCGTGGAAAACACCAGCGTGCGCGCGCTCATCCAGAAGCTGCCCCAAGAGGTATTCATCCTCGACACCCGCGAACCCCTGGCCACCCTGCCGGATCTGAGCCCCTTCCGCGGTCGCTTGCGGGACGATCACACCATCGAGGTGGAGGTGGACCGGCGTTATTCCCTCAACGAGCTATTCGCCAAGCTGAGCCGCCAAGGGGTGGAGGTGGTGAGCATGCGCAACCGCGCCAACCGCCTCGAAGAGCTGTTCGTGATGTTGGTGGGCAACGGCGCCGCGACGGCGGAGGTGGCGGCTTGACCCCCCGCGAGAAATGGGTGGCGTTCGTCACCATCCTCCTGCGGGAGGTGCGCCGTTTCCTGCGCATTTGGCCGCAGACCCTGCTGCCGCCGGCGATCACCATCACCCTCTACTTTCTCATCTTCGGCGCCCTCATCGGACCGCGCATCGGCCCCATGGCGGGGGTGAGCTACATCGAATTCGTGGCCCCTGGGCTGATCATGATGTCGATCATCACCAACACCTACGGCAACGTGGTCTCCTCCTTCTACGGCGCCAAGTTCGGCCGCAGCGTGGAAGAGCTCCTCGTCTCGCCGGTGCCCAACTGGATCATCCTCACCGGCTTCGTTGCCGGGGGGGTGGCGCGGGGGCTGGCGGTGGGCGCCATTGCCACCGTTTTGTCGCTGTTCTTTGCCCGCCTCAGCCTGTCCCACGCGGGGATCGTGCTCGCCATGGTGTTGTTGACGGCGGTGCTGTTCTCACTCGCCGGGTTCATCAACGCCGTCTTCGCCCGCTCCTTTGACGACATCTCCATCATCCCCACCTTCGTCCTCACTCCCCTGACCTATCTGGGCGGCGTCTTCTATTCGGTGGAGTTGTTGCCCGACTTCTGGCGCACCCTCTCCCACCTCAACCCGATCCTTTACATGATCAACACCTTCCGCTACGGCGTGCTGGGTGTGAGCGACGTGCCGGTGGGGGTTGCCTTCGCTCTGGTGGGGGTGTTCGTGGTGGCGCTCTACGCCTATTCCCTCTATCTCCTTCGCACCAGCAAGGGGTTGCGCAGCTGATGGCGGACAAGCCGCGCCTGGGAGCGCCCACCGTCTATCCCGAGCGCTACGACCCCGAGCTCCTGGTCGCCTTGCCCCGCGCCCGGGGCCGGCAGGAACTCGCCCTCCTGCCGGCGGCGATGTGCGGGGCCGATCGCTGGACGGCCTGGGAACTGTCGTGGCTCGACTCCGCGGGCAAGCCACAGGCGGCGGTGGGCGAGTTCCTGGTCGATTGCAGCTCGCCCTGCCTGGTGGAATCCAAGTCCTTCAAGCTCTACCTCAACTCCCTCAACCAGTGGCGCTTTGAGAGCGAGGAGGCGGTGCGCGCCTGCCTCGCGGCCGACCTCCAACGGGCTTTCGGCGCTCCAGTGGAGGTGAGGCTGCACTCCCTGGCGGCGGTGGCCGAACGGGGCATCGCCGTCCCGCCGGGGATCTGCCTGGACGATCTCGCCGTCTCCTGCGAGCGCTATCGACCCGATCCGGCACTCCTCGCCCTGGGGGAGGGCACGGTGGAAGAGGAGTGGCTCCACAGCCACCTGTTCAAGAGCAACTGCCCCATCACCGGGCAGCCCGACTGGGCCACGGTGATCGTTGGCTACGGCGGACGGCGCCTCGACCCCGCCGCGCTGTTGCGCTACCTGGTTTCCTTTCGCCTCCACCGCGCCTTCCACGAGCACTGCGTGGAGCAGATCTTCGCCGAGCTCCACGCCTTCCTGGCGCCCAACTGGTTGTTCGTGGAGGCCCGCTTCACCCGGCGCGGTGGGCTCGACATCAATCCCTGGCGGGCCACGGTGCCGCGCGACCCCGGTTGGCGGCGCTTGGCGCGCCAGTGACGGCGAGGGAGGCGCTCGTGGACGCCATCGAAATGCTCTTGAACCGCACCTCCTGCCCCCAGCTCGCGCCCCCCGAGCCCACCCGGGAGGAGCTCGACATCCTCTATCGCGCGGCCTTTCGCGCCGCCGACCACCGCCAGCTCAAGCCTTTCCGCTTCCTCGAAATCCGCGGGGAAGGGCGGGAGCGGCTGGGCGCGCTGTTCCTGGAGGCGGCGAGGGCAAGGGGAGAAGCGCTGACGGAGAGCGAAGCGGCGCGGCTGCAAAGCCTTCCCCTGCGCGCTCCGCTCCTGTTGGTGGCCATCGCCGTCCACCGCCCGGATCCCAAGGTGCCCGAAGTGGAACAGCTCCTGGCCGGGGGCGCGGCGCTCCAAAACCTGCTCAACGCCGCCTTCGCCCTGGGACTGGGGGCCATCTGGCGGACCGGCGCGCCGGCCCACGACCCGCGGGTCTGGCGGGGCCTGGGGCTCGGCGAAGGGGAGCGCATCTTGGGCTTCGTCTACCTGGGCCGGCCGGCGATGGAGCGGGGCGCCCCGCCGCACCGAGATCACCGCCCCCACGTGGCTTCGTGGCCCTGACCCAGGCGCGCAGCCTGGATGGAGCGCAGCGGAATCCGGGAACAGGGGTGTAGCCCGAGCGAAGTGGAATCCGGGAAGCACCGACTCCACGCCTGGCATCCACGGCCTTCCCCGGCTGGAGCGCAGCGAAATCCGGGAACAGGAGCGTATCCCGATCGAAGCGAAATCCGGGAAAAGCCGCCAGACGACCGGTCGCCGCCCGTTCATCCGGATTGGTCAGCCGCCTGCCCGCACCGGCCCCGACCGGCGCGCTCCATCCGTCACGGCCGCAGCAGCCCACAGCCGACCTCCTCCGGGACCCCGGCTGGGCTCTCCCGAGATCGCGGCGTGTCGAAGGGCGTAAGCCGGGGCCTGACGTTGCGTTCGGCTGCCCCCTTGTGTACAGTTTCGAGCCCCCGGCGGTCGGCCGGGGGTCCTCGTCCGGTGAGGTGTCCGAGTGGTCGAAGGAGCACGCCTGGAAAGCGTGTATAGGTTCACCCCTATCGAGGGTTCGAATCCCTCCCTCACCGCCAGTTTCCGCCGCGTTTGAAGTTCGCCCCGGGCCGGCGTTCGGTCACCGAGCGGTCATCCATTCCTGCTAACTTCGGCACCGCTTGGGGAAGGGTGCGCCAGGGTTGGCGCACGGCTTGCTTCTATTCTTCGAGCGAACCCACCGTCCTCGCGGAGGAACGACCATGAACGAGTCGGTAAAGAACGGCGAGCCTGCAGTGGCAGCCCCCCAATCTGGCGCCGAGGAATCCCCCGCACCGACGCCGCCGGCGGCCCAGCGCCGCCCGGCAGCGCGGGCAGCAGCCCGCCGGGAGCAGGCGTCCTCGGAGAACGGCGCGAAGGCGGCCGCTTCCCCCACCAGGGGCAAGCTACCGCCGGTGCCTGCGGCTGCCCGACGCCTGGGGGCGCTGGCGAGAAAGCTGGTGTACGCCCAGCTCGGCGTCTACGGCCTGGCCTACGACGGGTTGAATGCGCGCTGGACCGCGGCGCGGCGGACCTTCGACGAACTGGTGGCGCGCGGTGCCGAGACCCAAGCGCTCCTGGAGCGGACCGGGTCCCAGCTCAGGGACCGCATGCAGGCGTTCTGCCTCGTGCCCTTGCAGCGCCTCCGGAAGGGATCCGGCGAAGCAGCCTAAAACCCCTCGCGACGCGCGAAGCCTCTCGCCGCTCGCCGTCGCGTTCTACGCTAGGCCGGTGGCACAATAGGACGAGCCGCCCGCCCCGGGCGTGCGGCCCGCGCCTTGAGGGGGGCGCAGGCGGGAGTGGTGGCGCCAGGGTCGGCACGGTCCCCTCCTGCGGAGTCCGTGTCGATGGTCCGGTCTGCACCGCTCGCGGCTCGCCTCGCCCTCGGCTGCACCCTGCTCGCCCTCGGCTTCGTCGCCGCGCTGGGCGGTTTTCTCCTCTACGACCTCTACCGCCAGGAACTCGACGCCCTCGCCGCAGAGGTGGAGGCGCGGGCCAATCATCGCCTGTTGGGCTTCGCGGTGGCCCGCCGCGATCGCGCGCTGCTCGCGGAACTCCTCACGCCGCACCGCAACTGGGGGTACGTGGTGGTGCACGGCGGCGATGAGCTCATCTACGCGCGGGCGCAAGACGGTGCGTCGCTGCCGGCGAGGGTGCTCGCGCCCGGGGCGCTCGGGCCCGTGCCCCAGCAGCGGCGGGTGCACTTCTGGGACCGGCGGTGGCTCGAGTTCGCTGTTCCCCTCTACGCTCCCCGGCAGGTCCTAGAGGGAGGCTCGGCCGAGGTCAGTGGGCGGTGGGCGCGGGCCGATCGCCTCCTGGTGGGCCACCTGCGGGTGGGGGTGGCGCCCCCGGTGGTGTTCCGCGGCCTGCTCCACCGTCTGGCGGGGTTGCTCTTCCCCCTCGGGCTCGCCGCGGGTGGGCTGTTGCTCGCTTTGTGGCTGTGGTTGCGCCGCGCCCTCGGCCCCTTGGAAGCGTTGCCCGCCGTAGCGGAGGCGCTGGCGGGGAGGAGATTCGATCGCGGGCTGCCGGTGGGCGGCTGTCGCGAGGTGCGCACCCTGGCCCGAGCCCTGGACGCGGCTCTGGCGGCGCTGGAGCGGGAAAGTGCCAGGAGCCGACTCGACGCCCGTTTGCTCACCGCCCACCTGGAGCGGCATGCGCAACAGTTGCGCCGGCGCAACGCCGAACTCCGCCGCGCGCTGGTCAAAGTGTGCCGGGCGCAGGAGGAGCTGGCGCTGTTGGCCTATCGCGACACACTCACCGATCTACCCAATCGCCAGGCCTTTCTCGAGCAACTGCCACCCCTGGTGGCGGCGGCCTTGGCGAGCGGTGAGCGCCTCGCCCTGGCGCTATTGGATCTGGACGACTTCAAGAGGATCAACGATACCCTCGGCCACGGCGTCGGGGATCAGGTGTTGCTGGAGATCGCCGCCCGGCTCGAGCGGGCGGTGGCGGCGCAGCCCGCCGCCTTGCGCCTGGCGGCGGAACCCAACGCCGACCGGCCGGCGCTCTTTCGGCTCAGCGGCGGCCAGTTCGCCGTCTGCTACCGGTGCCCCCAGGGGCGGCAGGAGGCGCAGCGGATGGCCAGGCAGCTGTTGGAGCAGGTGGCGGCCCCGCTCACGGCCGACTTTCAGACCCTGGTGGTCACCGCGAGCGCGGGTCTCGCCCTCGCGCCGGAGGATGGGGAAGATCCCAGGGAGCTCGCGCGCCTCGCCGAAGCGGCCATGTTCGCCGCCAAGCGTGCCGGGCCCAACGCCCTTGGCTTTCCCCCCGTCCGCGACCGCCGTCGCGGTGCGGTGGACCTGCGCGTGGAGACCGATCTGCGGCGGGCCATCGAGGCGGGGGAGCTCGATTTCTACTTCCAGCCTAAGATCCGCCTGGGGGACGGCCGCGTGGTGGGTGCCGAGGCCCTGGTGCGCTGGCACCACCCCGACGTGGGGTCTCTGCCCACCGGCGAGCTCATCGCCCGGGTGGAGGCGTTGGGGCTGGTGAGCGAGCTGGGGCGGGTCGCCCTGGAGGTGGTGTGCGGGCAATTCGCCGCCCTGCGGACACGGGGGTTGGCGTTGCCCAGCGTGGCGGTGAACGTGGCCCCGCGGCAATTTTCCAGCGCCCTGCTCACCGACGTGGAGGCCGCGATGCGCCGCCATGGGCTCGCGCCGGGCGAGTTGGTGTTGGAAATCACCGAAAACACTCTGCTGCGCCAGGATCAGGTCATCGAGGCCCTCTTCGGCGACCTGCGGGAACTGGGCGTTCGCCTCGCGGTGGACGACTTCGGCACCGGCTATTCGGCCCTGAACTACCTCGCCCGCCTGCCGGTGGACGAACTCAAAATCGACCGCAGCTTCGTGGTCGGCCTGGGCAGTCCCGAGGGGCGCCGCCGTGCGGTGGTGGAAGCGATCGCGGCCCTGGCGCGAGGACTCGAGCTCGCCGTGGTCGCCGAAGGGGTGGAGCGTCCAGACCAGCTGCAAGCCCTCGCCGCGATGGGCGTCCAGAGCGTACAGGGCTTTTTGCTCTGCCCGCCGCTGCCCTTCGAGGCCTTCGCTCGCTTTTTGCAGGGGCTCTCCCCCTGGGTGCCGGGGGCGAGGGGTGGGGCGATGGGGCCTATAATGGAGGCACCGACTTCGGGGGTAGACGCCATGAAAGAATGGGTGACCGAAAGCGAAACCCGCTGTCCGTTCGACTTCAATTTCGATCCCGCCACCTTCAAGCCTGGCGACCTGGTCAGCTACCGGGTGCCCGATCCCTTCGGCGACATGCCCTTCGTGGGCGAGCTGGTGGAGGTGCACGAGGACTACGTGGTCCTCAAGCACTACGGGCTTCCGGAGGAGCAGACCCGCCTGATGCGCGGCACCCGGGAGAGCAGGCCGCGGGTGAGCAAGGAAGACGCCCTGGGGTGAATCGCCTCGAGAGCGCGTCAGTTGCGGTGGCGCCCGGGAACGGCCCGGCGCCCGTACCCGAATCGCGCACGCCCCCAGAAGGTTCCCTTTTCGCGGCTAGAGAGCGGCGATGGCGGTGCGCCGCTCCTCCAGGCGCTTGAGCGCGGCGTCCAGCTCGGCGAGTTTGGCGCGCTCTTTTTCCACCACCGCGGGGGGTGCTTTGGCGACGAAGGCCTCGTTGGCCAATTTGCCCCGGGACCGCTCCGCTTCGCGGCGCAGTTTGTCGATCTCCTTGCCGAGGCGGCTCAGTTCTGCCTCTCGGTCGATGGCACCCGCCAGGGGCAGGAGGATTTCCAGTTCCCCCACCAGTGCGGTGGCGCTCTCCGGCGGCGCCGTCGCTTCGGACAGCCATTCCAGGGAAGAGAGGTTGGCGAGCCGTTCCAGGTAGTGCCGGTGGGCCGCCACCCGGGTCCGGTCCAGTTCCTCGCCGCCCCGCAACAAGATGGCGATTTGCGTGCCTGGCGGCACGTTCAATTCAGCGCGGACGGTGCGGATGCCCACCACCACCTGTTTCAGCCAGTTCACCTCGGCTTCCGCGGACTCGTCCAACCGTTCGGGCTGGGCTTGGGGGTAGGGTTCGATCATGATGGTGGGCCCCTCCTTTCCGAGGCGGGGGGCCACCCGTTGCCAGATCTCTTCGGTGATGAAGGGCATCATGGGGTGAAGCAGGCGCAGAATGGCCTCCAGCACCTCGAGGAGGGTGCGCTGCGTGCCGCGCCGCCGCTCCGCCGTCGCCTCGCCCTCCCGCAGGGCGGGTTTGGACAGCTCCAGGTACCAGTCGCAGTACTCATGCCAGACGAAGTCGTAGAGGTGCTGGGCGGCCAGGTCGAAGCGGAAGGATTCGAGGGCTTGGATCACCGCCTCGGTGGTGCGGTTGAGGCGGCTTTGAATCCAGCGCTCGGCCACGCCCAGCTCCGCCGGGCCCTCCAGTTCGGCGCCCTCGCTGGCCATGAGCACGTAGCGGGCGGCGTTCCAGATTTTGTTGCAGAAATTGCGGAACCCCTCGATGCGCCCCAGATCGAATTTGATGTCCCGCCCGGTGGAGGCCAGGGAGCAGAAGGTGAAGCGCAGGGCGTCCGCGCCATAGGCGGCGATGCCCTGGGGGAACTCGGCGCGGGTCTGCCGGGCGATGCGCTCGGCGAGCTGCGGTTGCATCAGGCCGGAGGTGCGCTTGGCCACCAGGGCGTCGAGCTCGATGCCGTCGATCAGATCGATGGGGTCGAGCACGTTGCCCTTGGACTTCGACATCTTCTGGCCGTGGGAGTCGCGCACCAGCCCGTGCACGTAGACGGTGCGGAAGGGCACCTGGGGGGTGCCGTCCGGATCCTTCACGAAGTGGAGGGTCATCATGATCATCCGGGCGACCCAGAAGAAGATGATGTCGAAGCCGGTCACCAGGACGTCGGTGGGGTGAAAGGTGCGCAGCTCCTCGGTGTCTTCCGGCCAGCCGAGGGTGGAGAAGGTCCAGAGGGCCGAGCTGAACCAGGTGTCGAGCACGTCCTCGTCCTGGCGCAGGGGCAGATCGCCGGGCAAGCCGTACTTGGCGCGGGCTTCGGCTTCGCTGCGCGCCACGTAGACGTTGCCCTCCGGGTCGTACCAGGCGGGAATCCGGTGACCCCACCAGAGTTGGCGGGAGATGCACCAGTCCTTGAGCTCCCGCATCCAGGCGAAGTAGAGGTTTTCGTACTGGCGGGGCACGAAGCGGATGCGCCCTTCCTCCACGGCGGCGATGGCGGGTCCCGCCAGGGGGGCCACCCGCACGAACCACTGGTCGGTAAGCCAGGGTTCCACCACGTCGCCGGAGCGGTCTCCGCGAGGGACCCGCAGCCGATGGCCCTCGACTTGTTCCAGAAGCCCCAGGGCTTTGATCCGTTCCACCACCTGCCGCCGCGCCTCCTCCCGCGGGAGCCCGGCGAGCCCCGCCGGCGCCAGCTCTCCGGGCAGGGGGCGGCCGGCGGCGTCGAAGACCTGGAATTCGGGCAGGATGCGGGCCGTGGCGTCGAAGATGTTGATCATCGCCAGACCGTGCCGCTGGCCCACCTCGTAGTCATTGAAATCGTGGGCGGGCGTGATCTTGACGCAGCCGGTGCCGAATTGGGGATCCACGTGGGGGTCGGCCACCACGGGCACTTCGCGGCCGGTCAGGGGCAGGCGGACGCGCCGGCCCACCAGGTGGCGGTAGCGCTCGTCCTCGGGGTGCACGGCCACCGCGGTGTCCCCGAGCAGGGTTTCGGGGCGGGTGGTGGCGACCACGAGGTACCCTTCGCCGTCGGCCAGGGGGTAGCGCAGGTGCCAAAGGAAGCCCGGCTCCTCTTCGCTCACCACCTCCAGGTCGGAAATGGCGGTGTTGAGGGTGGGATCCCAGTTGACCAGGCGCTTGCCGCGGTAGATGAGGCCCTCGTCGTAGAGGCGGACGAACACCTCGCGCACGGCGTTGGACAGGCCCTCGTCCATGGTGAAGCGCTCCCGGCTCCAGTCCACCGAGGCGCCCAGGCGGCGCAGCTGCCGGGTGATGGTCCCGCCGGACTGCGCTTTCCACTGCCACACCCGCTCGAGGAAGCGCTCTCGTCCCAGCTCGTGGCGGCTCAAGCCCTCGGCGAGCAGCTGGCGCTCCACCACCATCTGGGTGGCGATGCCGGCGTGGTCGGTGCCCACCTGCCAGAGGGTTCGGTGGCCGAGCATTCGGTGGTAGCGGATCAGGCAGTCCATCAGGGTGTCCTGGAAGGCGTGCCCCATGTGCAGGCTGCCCGTGACGTTGGGCGGCGGGATCATGATGCAGTAGGGCCGGCCGTTGCCACGGGGCTGGAAAAAGCCTCCCTCCTCCCAGAAGCGGTACCACTTCTGCTCGATCTGGCGAGGATCGAAAGTCTTTTCCATGGTTCGGCCGGTTCCCGTGAAAGGGGCAGATTATAAGGACACCCCGCGGGTGCACCAACCGCCGGTGGGGCGCTCAGCGGCTGCGGTTGAGGAGGAATTCCGCGAGCAGCCCCACGGGGCGGCCGGTGGCGCCCTTCTTCTCGCCCGATTTCCAGGCGGTGCCGGCGATGTCCAGGTGGGCCCAGCGGTAGTCCTTGGCGAAGCGGCCCAGGAAACAGGCGGCGGTGACGCTTCCCGCCCCCTTGCCGCCCACGTTGGCCAGGTCGGCGAAGGGGCTTTTGAGCTGTTCGTCGTATTCCTCACCGAGGGGCAGGCGCCAGACCTTGTCGCCGCTGCGCTCGCCGGCCTCGAAGAGTTCGACGGCCAGGGCCTCGTCGTTGCTGAACAGCCCCGAGCGGTGGTGCCCCAGGGCGACCACGCAGGCGCCGGTGAGGGTGGCCACGTCAATTACTGCGCTCGGCCGATACCGGCCGGCGTAGGTGAGGGCGTCGCAGAGAATCAGGCGGCCCTCGGCGTCGGTGTTGAGGATCTCGATGGTGGTGCCGTCCATGGCGGTGACGATGTCGCCGGGACGGGTGGCGTTGCCCGAGGGCATGTTTTCCACCGCCGGCACGATGCCCACCAGGTTGAGGGGCAGTCGCAGGCGGTCGGCCGCCAGCAAGGTGCCCAGGACGCCGGCGGCGCCGCACATGTCGTACTTCATCTCGTCCAGGTTCGCGCTCGGCTTGAGGCAGATCCCGCCGCTGTCGAAGGTGACCCCCTTGCCCACCAGGGCGATGGGCGGGTCGCTCTCTGCAGCGCCGCGGTATTCCAGGACGATCAGCCGGGGCGGGGTGGCGGTGCCGGCGGTGACGGCGAGCAGGGCGCCCATGCCGAGCTCGCGCATCTCGGGCTCTTCCAGCACCCGTGCGGTCAGGCGCGGCGACGATTCCGCGAGGCTTTGGGCGGCGCCGGCCAGGTAGGCGGGAGTGCAGATGTTGGGCGGCAGATCTCCGAGGCGGCGGGTGAAGTTGATCCCTTCGCCGATGGCCTGCCCGCGATCCAAGGCCGCTTGGAGGCTCGCCACCTCTTCCGGCGCGCAGACCAGATCGAGCCGCGCAAGGCTCGGCCGGTTGTCTTCGTCTTCGCTCGCCTTCGATTTGCACTCCGCGAAGCGGTAGCTGCCGGTCACCACCGCCTCGGCGAGCCGCGCCGCACAGTCGGTGCGGTCGCTGTCCTCTACCGCCACCCCCTCCAGGATCACCGCCGCGGACTCGATCCCGCGGCCCGTGACCCGCTCGGCGATGGCGGCGGCGAGTTTGCGCCACTGGTCGCGGGTGAGCGCCTCCTTGTCGCCGGTGCTCACCAGGAAGAGCCGCTTGGCGGCGATCCCCGGCGGGCGCAGGTTGTGGCTCCAACCCAAAAAGCGCGCGAGCTCGCCCGCGGCGCGGGCCGCCTCCACCAGGCCCTCGGTGGCGCGGTCGAGCGCCGCCAGGGGGGCGGGCATCGGTCCGGAGGGGACCACCGCCACCAGGCAGTCCACCGCGTGGCTGGTGACGTCGAGAGCGAGCGCGCGATATTCCATGGACCTTCTCCTCGGCTTGGCGACGCTCGTCATTCTAGGATGGGGTGGGCCGCTCACCAAGGGCGGCGGAGGGCGAGGGCAGCTTCACCACGCGCGTGGCGGTCCAGCGATCGTGCCAGGTGCGGCCTTCGGCATCGAACCACGCCCACCAGTAACCCAAGCCCACCGGCAGGGCCGACACCAGGGCGAGGAGCGCCCGCCGCCAGGCGGTGCGCGCATCCAGCAGGTGCCCGTCGACGCGCTCCACGCGCAGCCGCCACGCCTTCATCCCGAGGGTCTGACCGCGCCGCACCCAGCAGAGGACGTAGTAGCCGGCGAGGACGAGGGCGAGGCCGGCGAGCTCGAGCACCGCGGCCGGGCCGCGCAGCGGTTCCAGGGTGTCCTGGCCGGCCAGGGTGCGCAGCGCCCACACCACCACTCCGTAGGCGAAAGCGACTCCGAAGAGCAACAGGGTGTCGTAACAGAGGGCGGCGAGCCGGCGCAGCAAGCCGGCGGGGGCGGTGGGTTGGGAATCGGACATGGCGGGGATTCTAGCCCGCCCCGAAGGGTCCGGGAAGGCGGGCTATAATCGGCGGGCGCGGGGATCAATGGGAGGGGAAATGAGCCGGGTCCGGATCGTGCGCGGACACCACCTCGGCCGGGAGGCGTTGGAGCGGGAGGTGGAGCGGCTCGCCGCGCAGCTGGTGGCGCGCCACGGAGGCCGCTACCAGTGGGAGGACGACTCCCTCACCTATCGGCATCCGGGACTGGAGGCGCGGGTCTCCTGCGGCGAAGAGCGCCTCGAGCTGGAACTCGCCTTCGGCGCCCTGGCGAGCCTTTTCAAGGGCCGCATCCTGCGCGAGGTGGAGGACTACCTGGACGCCCACCTCAGCTGACCGACTGCTGCTCCTTGGGCGCCACCCGCCGGCCCACGGCGAGCCCCGCCTCGAAGAGAAGCCACATGGGCACCGCGAGCAGTGTTTGGGAGAAGACGTCGGGCGGGGTGAGCAGCATGCCGGCCACGAAGCAGCCGACCACCACGTAGGGGCGCTTGGCGGCGAGCCGGCTCGGTTCCACCACCCCGGCCCGACACAGCAGGATCACCGCCACCGGCACCTGAAAGGCGACCCCGAAGGCGAAAAAGAGCTTCAACACGAAGTCCAAATAGGCGCTGATGTCGGTCATCACCCGCACCTGTTCGGGGCCGACGGTGGTGAAAAATTGGAACAGGATCGGGAAGACCACGAAGTAGGCGAAGGCCATCCCCGCGTAAAACAGGAGCACGCTGGCTGCCATCAACGGCCAGAGGAGACTGCGCTCGTGGCGGTAGAGCCCGGGGGCGACGAAGGCCCAAACCTGCCAGAACAGATAGGGCAGGGCGAGGAGCAGGGCGGCGAGCAGAGTCAGTTTGAAGGGTGCGAAAAAGGGGGAGGCGACGTCGGTGGCGATCATCGAGCTCCCCTCGGGCAGGAGGGCGAGCAGGGGGCGAGCGGCCAGGGCGTAGAGCTCGTTGCTCCAGGGAAAGAGCAGGGCGAAGCAGGCCAGCACCGCGAGCAGGCTGCGCAGCAGTCGGTCGCGCAGCTCGATCAGGTGGGCGACGAGGGGTTGCTCCCGGTCCTCGGGGGGCACGGTCACCGCCGTTCCCCCTCCGCGGGTCGCTCGCCGCCCTCCGGCTGCCCTTCGGCGTGCGGCGGCGCGCGCCGCACCGCGGCCCGGCTGGGATCCTCGCCCAGGCGGCGCAGGACCTCCTCGTTGTGGAGTTGTTGGCGGATCTCGTCCACCCCCACTTCCCGCTCCAATTCCCGCACCGCGCGCGCCGCGGCGCGGCGCAGCCGGCCGAGCCACAAGGCCAGGGTGCGCACCGTCTCGGGCATCCGCTCCGGCCCCACCACCAGCAGGGCCACCACGGCCACCACTACAAGCTCGGCGAACCCGATGTCGAACACGGTCCGCTCAGCGCGGGGTGGAATCGTCCCCAGGCGGGGATTGAGGCTTGGGCGCCGCCTCGGATTCCTTGGCCGAAGGCCCGTCACCGTCGTCGCTCAAGGCCTTCTTGAAGCCCTTGATGGCCGCGCCCAGATCGCTGCCCAGGGTCTTGAGTTTGCGGGTGCCGAAGAGCAGCACCACGATTAATAGGATGATCAACAATTGCCAGATGCTGATGCCGCCGAGCCCCATCGTTCAGTCTCCGTTGGCGGCGGCGCTGCGCGCCGCCTTTTCCTCCAGTCCCGAGGTGCCGAACCGGCGCTCCAGTTCGGCCAGCACCGCCTCGGGTCCGCTCCCCAGGTGGGAAAGCATCACCAGGGTGTGAAACCAGAGGTCGGCGGTCTCCCGAACCACTGCCTCCAGGGGGCCACCGGCCGCGGCGTCTTTGGCGGCGAGGAGGGTTTCCGCCGCCTCTTCGCCCACCTTCTTGAGGATTCGGTCGAGTCCGTCGCGGTGCAGGCGGGCGACGTAGGACTGGCCGGGATCGGCCGCCTTGCGCGCCTCCAGCACCTCCGCCAGGCGGATCAGGGCGTCGCTCACGGGGTTGGGTCTCCGTACAGTTCCCGGGGGTCGCGCAGGACCGGTTCCACTTCCTCCCAGGCACCGTCCTCCCAGCGCCGGTAAAAACAGGAAGCGCGACCGGTGTGGCAGGCGATGCCGCCGATTTGTTCGACCTTCAACAGGAGCGCATCGCCGTCGCAATCGAGGCGCACCTCCACCACCCGCTGGACGTGTCCCGAGGTCTCCCCCTTGGGCCAGAGGGTGCGGCGGGAGCGGGACCAGTAGACCGCCCGCCCACTCGCCAGCGTCTCGGCGAGGGCGGCGCGGTTCATCCAGGCCATCATCAGCACCTGCCCGCTGCTGGCATCCTGGGCGATGGCGGGCACCAGGCCGTCGGGCCCCCAGCGGATCTGGTCGAGAAACGCGCCGTTCATCGAACCATTATGCCAGTTCCGTGGAGGTTGCGGCCGGTCACCGGCGCACGAGGAGCAGGAGCAGGCCGGCGGCGGCGAACGCCGCGCTCAGGGGGTCGACGAGGGGCCAGCGGGCGGCGGCGAGTCCCGCTCCGAAGCCGAGCAGCGAGGCGCCGGCGAGGGAGGGGGAGCGCCGCCGAGAACGCCGCGGCCGGGGGGGGTGTGCGCTCTGTTGGAGGGCGGCGAACAATAGCTCGGGGACGCGGGGCAGCCGTTCCAGCCAGTCGGGACCGTGCCGCTCCAGGCGCCCGAGCAGCGCCCTGGGAGCGGTGCGGCTGCGCATCCATCGTTCCAGGAACGGCTGGGCCGTGGCCCACAGGTCGAGCTGGGGATAGAGCTGGCGGCCCAGGCCTTCGATGTGGATCAGGGTCTTCTGCAAGAGCACCAGCCCCGGTTGGACCTCCATCTCGAACCGCTGGGCGGTGCGGAAGAGGTTGACCAGGATGCGGGCGAAGGCGATCTCGCCCAGGGGGCGGGCGAAGATGGGCTCGCAGACGGTGCGGATGGCCGCCTCGAAGTCGGCCACCCGCGTCTGCGGCGGCACCCAACCGGACAGGACGTGCAGTTCCGCCACCTGTCGATAGTCGCGCCGGAAGATGGCCAGCAGGTTGCGCGCCAGGTAGTGCCGGTCCTCGTCGGTGAGGCTGCCGATGATGGCGCAGTCCACGGCCACGTAGGAGGGGCGGGCCGGGTCCCGGCAGTCGACGAAGATGTTCCCCGGGTGCATGTCGGCGTGAAAGAAATTGTGCTCGAACACCTGGGTGAAAAAGATCTCCACCCCCCGCTCGGCAAGCACTCTGAGGTCCACCTGGTGGCGCGCCAGGGCTGCCAGATCGGTGACCGGGACGGCGCGGATCCGCTCGAGGGTGAGGACCTGTTCGGCGGTGTACTCCCAGATCACCTCCGGCACATACAGCAGCTCCGAGCCCTCAAAGTTGCGCCGCAGAGTGCTGGTGTTGGCCGCCTCGCGGCGCAGGTCCAGCTCGTCGAGCAGGGTGAAGCGCCAATCCCGGGCCACGTCCACCGGGTGGAGGCGCCGGGCCAGGGGAGAGATGCGCTCCAGGAAGCGGGCGAGTGTCAAGAGCAGCGCGGTGTCCAGCTCGATGAGGGCGCGAATTCCCGGCCGGATCACCTTGACGACCACCTCGCGACCGTCGGGCAGGACGGCGGCGTGCACCTGGGCCACCGAGGCCGAGGCCAGCGGCTCTCGGTCGAAGCGCGCGAACAGCTCCGCCAAGGGGCGGCCCAGAGCGCCCTCCACCACCGCCGCGAACGCCTCCACCGGAAAGGGTGGCACCTGGTCCTGGAGCCGGCTCAGCTCCCCTACCACGTCTTCGGGAATCAGGTCGGGGCGCGTGGAGAGCATCTGGCCGAATTTGACGAAGATCGGCCCCAACTCCTCGAGGGCGCGGCGCAGCCGCTCCCCCCTGGGCAGGCGAGGTTCCGGCAGCAGCGCGAGCAGGGCGAAGAGCGCCCGCAGGGGGCGGGGCGCCGCCGCTTGGCGCAGGAAGGTGTCGAGGCGGTAGCGCGCGGCGACGGCGAGGATGCGCAGGAGGCGCCGCACTCGCCTCATGGTCGGCCCGGCACCGCCCGCGCCTCCCGGCGCGCCCGCTCCAGCAGTGCGACCCGGGCGGCGAGGCGCTCCACGTCGGCCGCCAGCCTGCGCACCTCGGTCTGCCAGGTTTCCGCCTCGGCGCGCGCCACGGCCAGCCCCGACTCTTCGCGCAGGTACTCCGCCGAGCCCGCCAGGGCCCGCGCCAGGGCGCCGGCGACGCCGAGCCCCGCGGTTCGCACCGCCTCGCCCAGGAGGTGAGCGCCGACGTCGCCCACCGCCGCTGCGAGGGGCATCTCCCAGTCCAGGTCGAGGTCGGCGAGAATGCGCGCCAGGGACCCCAACAGTTCGGCGTTGCCCGCCACCCGCACGCCGCTGCCGGCGAGCGCGCCGCCGGCGGCGAGCCGGGCCGGCAGGGCGGCCAGGGCCACGGCGCTGCCGCGCAGCTCCAGGTCGGCCCGCCCCGCCTCGCCGCGCTCCAGGCGGATCCGGCCGTCGGGGGTGAAGGCGCACAAAAACCGCCACTGGGGTTGGGTGCAGCGCACCGCGATGCGCCGCCCGGCGAGGGCGCCGAGTCGGTGTCGGGTCCCCGGATCCAGCGCCAAAAGGCGGTCGAGGGCGGCCTCGACCAGGCGGAGGGGATCCGGAACCGGCAAGCTCACGGCTTGAAGCCCCGGTGCAGGGCCACCACGCCCCCGGTGAGGTTGTCGTAGTGGACCTCCACGAAGCCCGCCTCCTCCATCAGGGCCTTGAGGGCCTCCTGGTCGGGGTGGACCCGGATCGATTCGGCCAGGTAGCGGTAGCTGGCCTCGTCGCCGGCCACCCAGCGCCCGAGGCGCGGCAGGACCGCGAAGGAGTAGAGGTCGTAGAGCCGCTTGAGGGCGGGGCTTGTGGGGTGGGAGAACTCGAGCACCACCAGGCGGCCGCCCGGCTTGAGCACCCGCAGGATCGACTGGAGTGCCCGCTCTTTATGGGTTACGTTGCGCAGGCCGAAGCCGATGGTCACGCAGTCGAAGGTGTCGCTGGCGAAGGGCAACGCCTCGGCATCCGCCAGGACAAAGCGCAGGTTTTGGGCGAGCCCCCGATCGAGCAGGCGGTCGCGGCCGATTCTCAGCATCGACTCGTTGATGTCGGCGAGCACCACGAGCCCCTGGGGGCCCACCCGCGGGGCGAGGCGCGCCGCCAGGTCGCCGGTGCCGGCGGCCAGATCCAGCACCCGCTGTCCGGGCCGCACCGCCGCCTGCTCCACCGCGAACTGTTTCCACAGGCGGTGCACGCCGCCCGACATCAGGTCGTTCATCAGGTCGTAGCGGGCGGCCACCGAGTGGAAGACGCCGGCCACCCGGCGGGCCTTTTCCCGCGCCGGGACCTCCTCGAACCCGAACAGGGTTTTTTCCTCCTCGTCGCCGCCCATCGGCTCGGCCGTCTCCGTCGTGGCCGGCCGATTCTACACCCCGCGGCGCGGGGCTGTCGCGGCCCTCAGGGGACTTTGAGATAGCGCCGGCGGCGACTTTCCTCGAGGCGGTGGAGGTCGACCAGGATCAGGCCGTCGACGCAGTGGCTGAAGGCCGGATCGACGTTGAAGGCGGCGAAGGAGGCGCCGCCGGGTTCGCTGACCTCGGTGTACTGCTTGTAGAGGGTCGGCACGGTCAGTCCCATGGGGGCGAGCGCCTCCTTCAGGCGCACGAATTCTTCGCGGTAATTGCGCCCCGGGAACTGGAGGGCGAGGGCTTGCCTGCGCTCCGGCGGGATGGAAAAGGGCAAATGCGCTCTGGCCAAGGGCTCGGGTGGGGGAAAGTGGACCTCGTAAAAGTGTACCAACAGCTCCAGCGCCGCCCGAGGCAGCTTGCCGCTCAGGCTCACCGGCCCGAAGAGGTAGCGGAAGCGGGGATTGGCGCGCAGGTAGGCGCCCAAGCCGTGCCACAGATAGTCGAGGCTGCGCCGGCCCCAGTAGCGGGGTTGGACGAAGCTGCGCCCGAGTTCGAGCGCCTGGGGAAGGCGGGCTTCGAGGCCCGGTTCCAAGTGGAATAGGGTGGCGGTGTAGAGATCGCCCGCCTCGGCCCGGCCGGCGTCGCGCAGGCGGTAGGCGCCGACGATCTCCAGGGCTTTTTCATCCCAGAGCAGCAGGTGCTCGCAGTGGGGGTCGAAGCGGTCGAGGTCACGCCGCTGCCCCGTGCCCTCCCCCACGGCGCGAAAGGCGATTTCCCGCAGCCGGCCGACCTCGCGCATCACCGCCGAGTCGGGGCGGTGGTGGAACAGGTAGATCCGCATGCCGTCCGGGGTGTGGCCGAGGACCGGGCAGTCGCTCAGTTCCTCGCGCAACAGGGCGCGGTCCTCGGGGTGGGCGATGGCCGCCTCGCTCGGCAGGATGCCGGGCCGGTCGCGGCCGATCCGGTAGACGTGGCGGCGGAAGAGTTCCGCCTGCTCGGCCAGCGACAGTCCGGTCGACGCGAGAGTCGCCGGGCGGATGGGTTCGCCGATGCGGACGTCCACGCAGTTTTTCGCCTGTTTGAACATCTCCCGCACCAGCCAGAGGGTGGACAGGGGGCGGGCGAGGAAGGAAAGGGCGTAGAAGAGGGCGGAATTGCGCCCGTCCACGTGCACGGGCACGATGGGAGCGTCGACGCTCGCCGCCAGGCGCAAAAAGCCGCTCCGCCAGCGCCCGTCGCGAATGCCCTTGAAGCCGAGGCGCGACACCTCTCCCGCGGGAAAGAGAATCAGCGCGCCGTCTCCTTCCAGATGGCGGCGGATCGCCTCCAAGCGCCGCCGCTCGGTGTGCCCGCCCAGGTTGTCCACTGGCAGCAGCAGGGGGACCAGGGGGGCGATGGTGGACAGCACCTCGTTGGCCACCACCTTTACGTCCCGGCGCACGGAGCGCACCAGGCGGAGGAGAGCGAGGCCGTCCAGGGAGCCGATGGGGTGGTTGGCCACCACCACGACCCGCCCGCGGGCCGGGATCCGCTCCCGCTCGTCGTCCCGCACCGCGTAGCGGAACTGGAAGTGATCCAGGACCTGCTCGACGAAGTCAAAGCCGGTCAGATGGGGCCATTGGGCCTCGAACTGGCGGAATTCCCGCTCGTGAAAGAGAAGCCGCAGGGCGCGCGCCAGGGGCCGGGCCAGGTGGGGACGGCGATGCCAAAAATCGGGGTAGCGCGACTCGAGAAAGGCTTCCACGTCCAGCACGGCACGACCCTCCGCAAGGAGCAGCGGCAGGGTAGCGGCCTCCCTTGACAGGGGTGTGACGGTTCAGCCTTGGACATGCCCCAGATGGCGCTCGATCACCTGGAGGGTGGGCTTGAACAGGCGCGGCGTGGCGGCGACCACGTGGCCGCATTCCAGGAACCGCTCGCCGCCGCGGAAGTCGCTCACCAGGCCCCCGGCCTCCCGCACCAAGAGGACGCCGGCGGCGATGTCCCAAGGCTTTAAGTACATCTCCCAGAAGGCGTCGAAGCGGCCGGCGGCCACATAGGCCAGATCCAGAGAGGCGGCGCCGAGGCGGCGAATGCCGGAGGAGCCGTTCACCAGGGCGGCGAGCACCTGCAGGTACTCCTCCAGGTGTTCGGCGGCTCGGCCGGCAAAGGGGATGCCGGTGGCGAACAGCGCCCCCCGCTTGCCGTTGCGGCCGCTCACCCGCAGGCGGCGGCCGTTGAGGTAGGCGCCGCGGCCGCGGCTGGCGGTGAACTCTTCCCCCTTGACCGGATCGTAGATCACCGCGTGCTCGATGCGCCCGCGCACCAGGCAGGCGATGGAGACCGCGTAGTGGGGGATGCCGCGCAGGAAGTTGGTGGTGCCGTCCAGGGGGTCGATCACCCACAGGTGGTCCGCCCGCGGGTTGCCGCTTTCCCCGCTTTCCTCGCAGAGAAAGCGGTGGCCGGGATAGTAACGGCGCAGGCAGTCGACGATTTCCCGCTCCGCCAGCCGGTCCACATCGGACACGAAGTCGTTGGCGCTTTTTTCGTCGACCCGGATCCGGTCCATCCTCTCGGCGGCGCGGACGATCTTGTCGCCCGCGCTGCGGGCGGCGCGCAGCGCGATGTTGACCAGTGGCTCCATGGCGACGAATGGCTCCGAAGGGCGGCGTATTCTAGCAGAGGGCCGCCCCTCGGGCATTCACGGCCGGACCGGCGCTACTAGGGGTTCCAGGGCCGGGTCCTGTCGCCGGCACAAAAAGGGCGGCCGCGGCGGCAGGCCGCTGTAGGGGGCGCCGGGACGGTTTTCCACGCTGTTGTAGACGAACATCAACAGGGTGCGCGGATCGCCGCTCAGGTTGTCGGGCGAGCCGTGCAACAGATTGCATTCGTGAAAGACCAGTGTGCCCGGCGGCCCCTGTACGGCGTCGAGGGGGAAGCGTTCCAATAGCTCCCCCATCACCGTCGGCGAGGGCACCCCCAATTCCTGTCTGCGCAGGGAGGTCTTTTGGTTGTCCGGGCGGGTGCGCCCGCCGCAGGAGACGAAGAGGCGGTGGGAGCCCGGCAGCACATAGAGGGGGCCGTTGAAGGCATGGTTTTCCGTGAGCATGATCCAGGCGGTCAAGGTGCGCATGGCGGGCAGGCCGTCCTCGCAATGCCAGGTCTCGAAGTCGGAGTGCCAGGGAAAGGCCTTGCCTACCAGTGCCGGTTTCACGTTGACGCGCGACTGCATCAGGTGCACTTCGGATCCCAGCAGCTGGCGGACCGGGTGGAGGATCCGCGGGTCGCGGCTCACCGCGTCGATGAGGTCGCTGAACCGGTCGGGATCGAAGAGGGTGCGCAGCTCGTCGCTGTCCGGTTCGGCGATTCGCTCGGGGCGGGTGCCCAGGGTGCGGGCGAGCCGCTCGATCTCGCGCCACAGGGGCTCCACCAGGTCTTCGAGCAGGCCGGGAAATACCAGGTAGCCGCGCTCGGCGTAGCTGGCGACTTGATCCGGAGAGAGGCGCCAGGGTTGAGGCGGGGCGAGCCCCTCCCATACCACCGGCTCGCGCCGCGGCAGTATTCGTTCGGGGCCGCCCGTTCGGGTCGGATAGAGGTCTGGCGACTGCAACATCTCTTCGGCAACCTCCGGCTCGCTTGGGGTGGGTTTTCTGGGATTGCGCACATCGTTTCCGAAACGGAAAACGAAGCGGGCAGCGCTGCCCGATTCCGCGGGTGAGATTGCTCTGTGGGCGTCGCCGCCCGAGGGATCTCTTTTCAGGGTAGTCGGAGGAGGGCCGGGGGTCAAACGGGCGCTCGGCGGTGCTTTGTCGAGGGTGTTGGTACAATCCGCCGCCCTGGATCCGGGTGCCGCCCATGGCCATCGACCTCCTCCAACGCGTTCGGGTGGTGCTGGTGGAGACCAAGCACCCCGGCAACATCGGCGCTGCGGCGCGGGCCGCCAAGACCATGGGCGTGGGCGAGTTGTGGCTGGTGGCGCCGGCGGAGTTCCCCTCTCGTCAGGCTGCCATCCAGGCGGCCGGAGCGCTGGATCTTTTGCAGCGGGCGAAAGTGGTGGAAGAGTTGACCCAGGCCGTGAACGATTGTGGTCTGGTCATTGGCACCAGCGCGCGAGAACGGCGCATTCCGTGGCCGCTCATCGACCCCCGCGAGGGCGGTCGGCTGGCGGTGGCCGAAGCGCGCCACCATCCCGTCGCCCTGGTCTTCGGGCGCGAAGACCGAGGCCTGACCAACGAGGAGTTGCAGCGCTGCACCCACCACCTGCACATTCCCGCGGATCCCCAATACCCCTCTCTCAACCTGGCCATGGCCGTGCAAGTGCTCTGCTACGAGGTGCGCATGGCGTGGCTGGAAGCACAGGGTGGCCGAGGCCTTGCAAGCTCTGCGCGCGAGGTGCCAGCGGCGCGCCACGCCGACCTGGAGCGGTTCTTCCAGCACCTCGAGGAGACCCTGGTGACGATCGGCTACCTCGATCCCGAAAACCCCCGCCAGACGATGGCGAGGCTGCGGCGAATTTTTCTCCGCGCCCGCTGCGACGAGAAAGAGCTCGCCCTGCTGCGCGGGGTGTTGACCGCCACCCAAGAGGCTGCCCGCTCCCGAGGTGATGAAGGGCGACACTGATCGCTCGATAATAGTTGACTAATTTGCTAAGTTTTTACAAAATTCACTCTGCCTGGTTTCAGCCGAGGGTTTCCTCGCCATGCGACTGACTACCCGGGGCCGCTACGCCGTCACGGCGATGTTGGACCTGGCGCTCCACGCATCGAACCGGCCGGTCAGCCTGGCCGACGTCGCCGCGCGCCAGCAGATCTCGCTTTCCTACCTGGAGCAGCTGTTCGCCCGGTTGCGGCAGAGCGGTCTGGTGCAGAGCGTGCGCGGTCCGGGGGGCGGTTATCGGCTGGGGCGCGAGCCGGAGGAGATCAGCGTCGCCGACATCATCGACGCCGTCAACGAGAGCGTCGACGCCACCCACTGCAATGGCCAGGGGGACTGCTGGAGCGGCGAGGTCTGCCTCACCCACCACCTGTGGGAGGACCTGAGCCGCCAGATCCACGGCTTTCTCGCCGGCATCACCCTGGCGCAGCTGGTGGCGGACGCCCACGTGCAGGCGGTGTGTGAGCGGCAGCGGGCGCGCTCCGCCGCTGGGCGGGGCGCGCTCATCGGCAGTTCGAGGGTGTAGCGCCATGGGTCGGCCCATCTATCTGGATTACGCCGCCACCACGCCGGTCGACCCGCGCGTCGCCGAGAAGATGAGCGGCTTTCTCACCCGGGACGGGGAATTCGGCAATCCGGCCTCCCGGGCCCACAGCTATGGTTGGCGGGCGGAGGCGGCGGTGGAGGAGGCGCGCCAGCAGGTGGCGGCGCTCATCGGCGCCGACCCCCGGGAGATCGTCTGGACGTCCGGGGCCACCGAGGCCAACAACCTGGCGCTCAAGGGCTGCGCCTGGGCGCGGCGCTCGGTCGGCCGCCACCTGGTGGTCAGCGCCGTGGAGCACAAAGCGGTGCTCGATCCCTGCCGCTGGCTGGAAAAGCAAGGATTCGAGGTGACCTACGTCCCGCCCCGGGCGGATGGCACGGTGGCGCCCGAGGCGGTGGCCGAGGCCCTGCGGCCCGACACGGTGCTGGTCTCGGTGATGCACGTCAACAACGAGACCGGCGCCGTCAACGACATCGCCGCCATCGGCGCCCTGTGCCGGGAACGTGGGGTGCCCTTTCACAGCGATGCGGCCCAGAGTGCCGGCAAGCTCCCCATCGATCTGCGCAAGCTGCCCGTCGATCTGATGTCACTGAGCGCCCACAAGATTTACGGGCCCAAGGGGATCGGCGCGCTCTACGTGCGCCGCCGCCCGCCCTTGCCCCTCGAGCCTTTGCTCCATGGGGGCGGGCAAGAGCGGGGACTGCGCGCCGGCACCCTGCCCGTCCACCAGATCGTGGGGATGGGGGAAGCCTTCGCCATCGCCGCCGCCGAGGGCGCGGCGGAGCAACAGCGCATCGGGCGCTTGGCCGAGCGGTTGGTGGAGGGGCTCGTGGCCCTCGACGGGGTGCGTCTCAACGGCAGCCGGACGCAGCGCCTGCCCAATATCTGCAATTTCAGCTTCGCGGATGTGGAGGGCGAAACGCTGCTGGTGGCGCTCAAGGATCTCGCCGTCTCCACCGGTTCGGCCTGCACTTCGGCGAGCCTCGAGCCATCCCACGTGCTGCGGGCGATGGGCGTCCCCGAGGAGCTCGCCCACAGTTCCATCCGCATCAGCCTCGGCCGCTACACCACGGAGGAGGAAGTGGAGGCGGCCGTCGCGGCGATCGCGCGCGCCCTGGCGGCGCTGCGCAGAGGCAAGGTGGCGGCTGCGGCCGCCCCAGGAGAGTGAAGGCCATGTCGAAAGAGAGCATCGCGGGTCTGGTTCGCCGGGAGTATGCGGCGGGGTTCGTCACCCCCATCGAGTCGGACACCCTGCCGCCCGGATTGAACGAGGAGGTGATCCGCACCATTTCCCAGCGCAAGGAGGAGCCGGATTGGCTTCTGGCCTGGCGCCTCGAGGCCTATCGCGCTTGGCTCAAGATGGAGGAGCCCCACTGGGCGCACCTGCGCTACGAGCCTATCGACTACCAGGCGCTCTCCTACTACTCGGCGCCGAAGAGTCTCGCCAAGCGGCCCAAGAGCCTCGACGAGGTGGACCCGGAGCTGTTGCGCACCTACGAGAAACTGGGCATCCCCCTCCACGAGCAGGCGGCCCTCGCCGGGGTGGCGGTGGACGCGGTGTTTGATTCCGTCTCGGTGGCCACCTCCTTCCGCGAAAAACTGGCCGAGGCGGGGGTGATCTTCTGCTCCATTTCCGAAGCGGTGCGGGAGTACCCCGAGCTGGTGCGCCGCTACCTGGGCAGCGTGGTGCCGCCGCGCGACAACTTCTTTGCCGCCCTCAACAGCGCGGTGTTCAGCGACGGCTCTTTCGTCTACGTGCCCAAGGGGGTGCGCTGTCCGATGGAGCTCTCCACCTATTTCCGCATCAACGAGTCGCGCACCGGCCAGTTCGAGCGCACCTTGATCGTCGCCGACGAGGGCAGCTACGTCAGCTATCTGGAGGGCTGCACCGCGCCGATGCGGGACGAGCACCAGTTGCACGCTGCGGTGGTCGAGCTGGTGGCCCTGCCCGGGGCCCAGATCAAGTACTCCACGGTGCAAAACTGGTACCCGGGCGATGAAGAGGGACGGGGCGGGATCTACAATTTCGTCACCAAGCGCGGCCTCGTCCACGACCACGCCCGCATCTCCTGGACCCAGGTGGAGACCGGTTCGGCCATCACCTGGAAGTACCCGAGCTGCGTGCTCAAGGGGGAGGGGAGCGTGGGCGAATTCTATTCGGTGGCCCTCACCAACCACTGCCAGCAGGCGGACACCGGCACCAAGATGATCCACCTGGGGCGGGGCAGCCGCTCGACCATCATTTCCAAGGGGATCAGCGCCGGCAGGAGCTCCAACACCTACCGAGGGAAGGTGCACATTGCCGCCACCGCCGCCGGGGCGCGCAACTACACCCAGTGCGACTCCCTCCTGATCGGCGACCGCTGCGGCGCCCACACCTTCCCCTACATCGAAAGCCGCAACGCCTCGGCGGTGGTCGAGCACGAGGCGAGTACCTCCAAGGTGAGCGACGACCAGCTCTTTCTCTGCCGCAGCCGCGGCATCGACACCGAAAAGGCGGTGTCGATGATCGTCAACGGCTTCTGTCGCGAGGTGTTCCGCCAGTTGCCGATGGAGTTCGCCGTCGAGGCGGGCAAATTGCTCGAGGTGAGCCTCGAGGGTGCCGTGGGCTGACGCCCGCCCATGCCGAACGGGAGACCGACCATGCTTTCCATCCACGATCTCGAAGTCCGCATCGCCGATCAGGAGCGGCCCATCCTCAAGGGCCTCGACCTGGAGGTGGGCGCGGGCGAGGTCCACGCCATCATGGGGCCCAACGGCTCCGGCAAGAGCACCCTGGGGTACGTCCTCGCCGGGCGCGACGGCTACCAGGTCACGCGGGGAAGCGTGCGCTTCCGCGGCCGGGATCTGTTGGCCATGGACGTGGAGACCCGCGCCCGGGAAGGGCTCTTTCTGGCCTTCCAGTACCCGGTGGAGATCCCGGGCCTGAGCAACCTGGAATTTCTCAAGGCGGCGGTGGACGCGGTGCGCGAGTACCGCGGCGAGCCGCCGCTCGACTCGGCGGCGCTGCTGCGGCGCGCCCGGGAGGCCTGTGCGGCGCTGCGCCTCGATCCCGGCTTCCTCAAGCGGGGGGTCAACGAGGGCTTCTCGGGGGGGGAGAAAAAGCGCAACGAGATCCTCCAGATGATGCTGCTCGAGCCCCGCTTGTGCATTCTCGACGAGATCGATTCGGGGCTCGACATCGACGCCCTGCAGGTGGTCGCCGACGGGGTCAACGCCCTGCGGTCGCCGGACCGCTCCTTCGTGCTCATCACCCACTACCAGCGACTCCTGGAGTACGTCCGACCCGATCGGGTCCACGTCTTGTCGGGGGGGCGCATCGTCCGCTCCGGGGGCGCCGAATTGGCCCTCGAATTGGAGGAGCGTGGCTACGGTTGGCTCGAGGAGGAGGTGGCCTGATGGCCGACTACCTGGCCACCGCGCTGGCCCGCCAGGCGCCGCCCGCGGCCCCCTGGTTGGCCTCCGTCCGCGCCCGGGGCGCCGAGGAGGCGCGCCGGGCGCGACTGCCCACCATCCGCGACGAGGCCTGGCGCTACACCAGTCTGCGCCCCTTGCTGGAAGGGAATTACACCGCGCCGCCCGCCGAGGCGGGCCCGCTCGCGCGGTGGGCGGAGGCGGCCGAGCTCGGCCTCGCCGCCGGGCCGCGGCTGGTGTTCGTCAACGGGCGCTTCTGCGCGGCCCTTTCCCGCGCGACGCCCCTGCCGGAGGGGGTCGTCCTCTCGCCCCTGAGCGATCTCGACGAGGTGGCCGGTGCGCGGCTCGCGCAATCCCTCGGGCGCCTCGCACCCCCCGGGGAGCGGGTCTTCACTGCCCTCAACCAGTGGTGGCTCGAGGACGGCGCGGTGCTCTGGGTGCGCGACGGGCTCGAGCTCGCCGAGCCCATCCATCTGCTGTGGTTGGGCACGCCGCAGCCTTCGCCCGCCTCGGTGGCCCAGCGGCTGCAAGTGGTTCTCGGCGCCGGCGCGCGGGCCACGGTGGTGGAGCATTTCGCCACCGGCGGGGCCGGAGAGAGGCTGTTCACCAACGGCGTGAGCGAGTTCGAGCTGGGGGAGGGTGCCTGCCTCCGCCATTGCCGGGTCCACTTGGAGGGCGAGCAGGCCCTCGCCATCGGCCTCGCGGCGGCGCGGCTCGCTGCCGGTGCGCGCCTGGAGGGCTTCCACGCCGCCCTCGGGGGCCAATTGACCCGCGTCGAGCTGCACGTGGCCCTCGAGGGGGAAGGCGCTTCCTGCGAGCTGACGGGGCTCTACCTCCCGCGCCGGCGCGAGGTGTTCGACTACCACACCTGCGTCGAGCACCGCTCGCCCAACGCCGCCAGCGAGCAGGCCTTTCGCGGCATCGCGGCCGACCGGGCGCGGGCCGTCTTCAACGGGCGGATCCACATCCATCCGGGCGCCCGCGGCAGCGTCGCCCACCTGGTGGACCGCAACATTCTGGGCAACGACGAGGCCGAAGTGGACGTCAAGCCCGAGCTCGAAATCTACAACGACGACGTCCAGTGTTCCCACGGCGCCACGGTGGCCCAGTGGGACGAACGGCAACTGTTCTACCTCCGTTCCCGGGGAGTCCCCGAGGCGGAAGCGCGGGTGCTGCTCGGCTTCGCCTTCGCCAACGAGGTGCTCGAGCGCTTTCCCCTGCAGGAACTGCGCCAGCGCCTACGCGCCCGCCTGCTGGCGCGGCTGGCGGTGGATCCCCAATTGGCGAGGCACCTGACATGAGCGCGCCCCACCCCCTTCGCCCGGCGGCCTTCGATCCCCAGGCGGTGCGGGAGGATTTTCCGATCCTCGCCCGGCGCGTCGGCGACCGCCCCCTCGCCTACCTGGACAACGCCGCCACCAGCCAGAAGCCGCGGGTGGTGATCGATGCCGTGGCGGATTACTACCGACTGCACAACGCCAACGTCCACCGCGCGGCCCATCTCCTGAGCGACGAGGCCACCGCCGCCTTCGAGGAGGCGCGCGCCCAGGTCGCCCGCTTTCTGCGCAGCCCGAGCGTAGAGCAGGTGATCTGGACGCGCGGCACCACCGAGGCGATCAACCTGGTGGCGGCGAGCTGGGGCGGTGCCCACCTCCGCCCGGGCGATCGCATTCTCGCCACCGAGATGGAGCACCACTCGAACATCGTCCCCTGGCAGCTGATCTGCGCGCGGACCGGCGCCGAGCTGGTGCCCGTGCCGGTGACCGAGCGCGGCGAAGTGGACCTCGCCGCCTACGAGCGCCTGCTTGACGAGCGGGTCAAGCTGGTGGCGGTGACCCAGGTGTCCAACGCCCTGGGGACGGTCAATCCGGTGCCCGAAATGGCGCGGCTGGCCAAGGGGGTGGGGGCTTTGGTGCTGGTGGACGGCGCCCAGGGTGCGGCCCACTTCCCCGTGGACGTCGCGGCCTTGGGATGCGATTTCTACGCCTTTTCCGGCCACAAGGTGTACGGCCCCACCGGAATCGGAGTGCTGTGGGGAAAGCGCGAACTCCTCGAGGCCATGCCTCCCTACCAGGGGGGCGGGGAAATGATCGAGACCGTCTCCTTCGCCGGCAGCACTTGGAACCGCCTGCCCTACAAATTCGAGGCCGGTACCCCCCACATCGCCGGCGCCGTGGGGTTGGCGGCGGCGCTGCGCTACCTGGAGGGCCTGGACCGCGAGGCGGTGGTGGCCCACGAGGCGGATCTGCTCGCCTATACCCGCGAGCGCGCCGCCGAACTGCCCGCCCTGCGCCCGGTGGGGGAGCCTCGCCAGGCGGCCGGCATCTTCAGTTTTCTCCTCGGCGACGCCCACCCGGCGGACGTGGGCACCGTGCTGGATCAGCTGGGCGTCGCCGTCCGCGCCGGCCACCACTGCGCGCAGCCCCTGATGGCCCGGTTCGGCATTCCCGGAACGGTGCGCGCCTCCTTTGCGCTGTACAACACCCGCGAGGAGGTGGATCGGCTGTTCGCCGCGCTGGCCAAGGCGTGCGACTTGTTGCTCTAGGGAGGGCCCTTCCATGGCGGTCAAGACTTTCGATCCGCACACTGCGGCCAGGCCCCAGATCACCCTGACGGCGGCGGCCGCGGAGCACCTGCGCGCCCAGCTCGCGCGCAGTGGGCGCAAGGGGCTGCGCCTCTACCTGCGCAGGGCGGGCTGCACCGGCTACGTCTACGAACTGGAAGAAGTGGACGCGCCCGGTGCGGACGACCTGGTGGCCGAGGGTGCGGGCGACGTGCTGCTGTGCGTGCCCGCCCGCGACTTGGCGATGCTCAACGGCACTAAAATCGACTATCGGCGCGACGGCCTCAACTGGAAATTGGAGTTCCACAACCCCAATGCGCGCGACGTTTGCGGTTGCGGGGAGAGCGTCCGCTTCGGCGAGGTCGAGGAGGGCTGACGGGTATGGCCGAGCAGCGCATGGTTGCGGTGGCGCGGGACTGCCCCGTGCGCCGCGTCCCCACCGGCGAAGCGGCGACCCTCCCGGCCGGCGAATTCGTCACCCTCACCCAGGCCCTGGGCGGCAACTACACGGTACTGTGGCGGGGCAACCTGTGGCGCGTCGACGCGGTGGATGCCCCCTGTTTGGGGCTGCCCGGCCTCGAGCTCCACTTCGACGATCCGGGCGACGGTCGGATCCACGAGGAGCAGGTGTGGCAGGCGCTGGAGACCATCTACGACCCGGAAATCCCGGTGAACATCCGCGCCCTCGGCCTCGTTTACCGGCTGGAGGTGGACCAGGAGCGGGGGCGGGTGACCATCGACATGACCCTCACCGCCCCCGGCTGCGGGATGGGGCCGGTGCTGGTGGGAGACGTGGAGCGGCGGGTGGGACTCGTGCCCAACGTGAAAGAGGTGGTGGTGAACCTGGTGTTCGATCCGCCCTGGAGTCGGGACCGGATGTCCGACGAGGCCAAGCTCGAGACGGGGCTCTTTTTCTGAGATCCGAGGTGCTCCCTGTGAACCGTCCCGCCCAGCCCAACGCGCCCGGCGTCGAAGAGATCCTCGAGACCTTCGACTTCTTCGACGACTGGGAAGACAAGTACCGCTATCTCATCGAGCTGGGGCGGGCCCTCCCGCCCCTCGACCCGGCATTGCGGGACGAAGCGCACCGGGTGCACGGCTGCCAGAGCCAGGTCTGGCTCCACGCCCGCCGCGAGGGCGATCGGCTCTGGTTCGAGGCCGACAGCGACGCGCTGATCGTCAAGGGGCTTTTGGCGCTGGTGTTGGCGGCGTTCAACGGCCGCACTCCGGATGAGATTCTCGCCTTCGACATCGAGGCGTACTTCCGCCGCCTGGACCTGATCCGGCATTTGAGCCCCACCCGCGGCAACGGGCTGCGCGCCCTGGTGGAGCGCATCCGCGAACTCGCCCGGCAGGCCGCGGCCGAGGGCGCCCCTTCCTTGTCACCCGCTCCAGCGGAAGAGTAGAATGGCCGCCCCCATCGGCCCGGCCCCATCCGGGGCCGCGCAGCGGAGATCGAGCATGACCGTGGAGCGCACGCTTTCCATCATCAAACCCGACGCGGTGGCGAAAAACGTCATCGGCGAGATCATCAGCCGATTTGAAAAGGCGGGCCTCAAGGTCGTCGCCCTCAAGATGCTCAAGCTCACCCGCGAACAGGCGGAGGGCTTCTACGCCGAACACCGGGAGCGGCCTTTCTTCCGGGACCTGGTGGCGTTCATGACCTCGGGTCCGGTGGTGGTCCAGGTGCTGGAGGGGGGAAAACGCCATCCAGCGCAATCGGGAGCTGATGGGGGCCACCAACCCCCAGGAAGCTCTACCGGGCACCATCCGCGCTGATTTCGCCGAGACCATCGACGCCAACGCTGTGCACGGCTCCGATTCGGCCGCTGCCGCCGAGCGGGAAATCGCGTACTTTTTCGAGGAGCGGGAGATCTACTCCCGCTGAGACGCCGGCCGGCGCGGGTGCCCCCATGGCAGTCCCAGGAAACCCCACCTCCGCCACTCCGCGCTGCAAAGCGCCGGTGAATCTCCTCGGACTGCCCCAGGAGAAACTGGAGCGATTCTTCGCCGACCTGGGCGAGCCCCGTTACCGCGCGCGCCAGGTGATGCAGTGGATCCATCAGCGGGGCGTCACCGACTTCCAGCGCATGACCGACCTCTCCAAGCCGCTGCGCGCTCGCCTCGCCCAGGTGGCCGAGGTGCGCCCGCCTCGCCGCGAAGCGGAACAGATCTCCGCCGACGGCACGCGCAAATGGCTGGTGCGCCTCGACGACGGCGAGGCGGTGGAAATGGTCTGGATCCCGGACGACGGGCGGGGCACCCTGTGCGTCTCCTCCCAGGTGGGCTGCGCCCTCGACTGCAGCTTTTGCGCCACCGGAAAACAGGGCTTCAACCGCAATCTGAGCGCGGCGGAGATCGTCGGCCAGCTGTGGCTCGCCCTGGATGCCTTCGGGAAGTTCGGCCCTCGGCCCGACCGCCCGGTCACCAACGTGGTCTTGATGGGCATGGGCGAGCCCCTGCTGAATTTTGAAAACGTGGTGGACGCGCTCAGCCTGATGCTCCACGACTGGGCGTACGGTCTGTCCAAGCGGCGGGTCACCCTGAGCACGGCCGGCCTGGTGCCGCAGATCGACGCCCTGGGCGATCGAGTGGACGTCTCGCTGGCCATCTCCCTCCACGCGCCCAACGACCCCCTGCGCGATCGACTCGTGCCCCTCAACCGCAAATACCCTCTGAGCGAGTTGATCGCCGCGGCCCGGCGCTATCTGGCCAAGATGCCCGATCAACACCGCCGCATCACGGTGGAATACACCCTCATCGAGGACGTCAACGACCACCCCGGGCACGCTCGTCAGCTGGCCGCCCTGCTGCGCGAACTGCCGTGCAAGATCAACCTGATTCCCTTCAACCCCTTCCCGGGCAGCCATTACCGGCGGGTGTCCGACGAGGCGTTGGAGCGCTTCCGCACCCTGCTCCTTCGGGAAGGGTACACCGTCACCGTGCGCACCCCGCGGGGGGGACGACATCGCCGCCGCCTGCGGCCAACTCGCGGGGCGCTTCCTCGATCGGACGCGACGAAAGGCACGCCATGAGCGCAGATTCGCGGAGGAGCTCGCCGCGCCTCGTCCCGTCCGCCTGCTCGGCGGATCGCTGGGTGGGTAGGGCGGCGCTGCCGGGACTTCTGCTCGTTCTGCTCCTGGCAGGCTGCGCTGGCCTGCCGAGCGGAGCCCCCCGCTCCGAGGTGGTCGACAACCACGTGCGCCTCGGGTTGGCGTATCTCAAAGAGGGCAATCGCGAGGCGGCGCGCCGTCACCTGCTGCGGGCCATCGACCTCGATCCGCGCTCCGCCGAGGCCAATCACGGAATGGCCTTGCTGTTGGTCGCCGACACCGAATACGAACTGGCGGACGAACACTTCCGGCGCGCCCTGGCGGCGAGGCCGGACTTCACTAGCGCGCGCAACAACTACGCCGTCTTTCTCTACGAGCGCGGAAAGCTCGAAGAAGCCTACCGCCAGTACAAGCGCGCCAGCGAAGATCTCGGCTACTCCGGCCGTCCCCAGGTGTTTCACGGTCTCGGCGTGGTGGCGGCCCGCCTCGGCCGCCGCGAAGAGGCGCGCGCCGCCTGGGAGAAGGCGATTGCCCTGCGCCCCGCCTTCGCCCTTCCCTATCTGGAACTGGCCGAGTACCATTTCGAGGCGGGAGAGGTTGCGCGGGCGCGCCGCTACTTGGAAGCCTTCGACCGCCGCGCTTCGCCCGTACCGCGCAGTTTGTGGCTGTGGGTTCGGATCGCCGATCGACTGGGCGATCGCGATCTGTTGGCGAGCAAGGGACTGGCCCTGACCAAACTGTTCCCCGCCTCTTTGGAGGCGCGTCGCTACCGAGAACAATATGGCGATCCCCTCGGCACCTGAAGAGCCCTCCCGCCAAGGTCCCGGAGGCCGCCTGCAGGTCGCGCGCGCACGCCGCGCGCTGTCAGCGGAAGCGGTGTGCCGGGAGCTCGGCTTGGGCGCCACCCAGCTGGCGGCTCTCGAAGCCGACGCCTGGGACCGACTGCCGCGGCCGGTGTTCGTCGTGGGCTGGCTGCGCCGCTACGCGGCCCTGGTCGGCCTGGACGCCGAGCCGCTGGTGGCGGACTACCTCGCCGCGTGCGGCGAGCGGCCAACGCCGGCCCCGCCGCCACCCGGCCGCCCTCCGCGCCCGCGGGCGGTGGCGCTCCTCGCCGCCCTCCTCTGCGGGGCAAGCTCCCTGGTGTTTGCCGCCCTTTTCACCGATTCCGGCGGCAGGGGCAAGGGTGCGCGAACCCCTGCGAGCTCGGAGCGGACGGTGGTCCGGGACCCGCGCCTCGAGCTTCGCTTCGACTCCCCGAGCTGGGTCGAAGTGGTCGACGGGCGCGGCCGCATGCTCGCCGCCGAAATGGCCTCTGCCGGCGGCCGCCTGGAGCTCGCCGGGGAACCCCCATTCCGGATCCTGCTGGGCGATCCCGCCGGCGTGACGGTGCGATTCGGCGGCGAGAGTGGTCCGCCGGGGGACGGGGAAGCGGCGGGTGACGAGGCGCTTGCGGTCGGGCCATGAGGACGCGCGAGATCCCCGTGCACCGCCGGCCTTCGCGGCGGATCCAGGTCGGCAACGTGGCCGTCGGGGGAGGCGCGCCCATCAGCGTCCAGAGCATGACCAACACGGCCACCACCGACGTGGCGGCGACGCTGGCGCAGGTGCGCCGCCTGGCGGAGGCGGGTGCGGACATCGTCCGGGTGTCGGTGCCCACCATGGAGGCTGCCGAGGCCTTCGCCCAGATCCGCCGCCACAGCCCCGTGCCCCTGGTTGCGGACATCCACTTCGATTACCGCATCGCCCTGGCCGTTCTCGAGCACGGCGTCGACTGCCTGCGCATCAACCCCGGCAATATCGGGCGCGAGGAGCGGGTGCGGGCGGTGGTGGAAAAGTGCCGCGAGCGCGGTGTGCCCATTCGCATCGGCGTCAACGCCGGCTCCCTCGAAAAATCGCTGCAGCGCAAATACGGTGAGCCCACGGCCGCCGCCCTGGTGGAATCGGCGCTGCGCCACGTGGAAATCCTGCACCGGCTCGACTTTTACGACTTCAAGGTCAGCCTGAAGGCCTCGGATGTCTACATGACGGTGGAAGCGTATCGGCGGATCGCCGAGCTGATCGACAACCCTCTACACCTGGGCATCACCGAGGCTGGTGGTCCGCGCTCGGGGGCGGTGAAGTCGGCCATCGGCCTGGGTGTGCTGCTCATGGAAGGGATCGGCGACACCATCCGCGTGTCCCTCGCCGCCGACCCGGCGGAAGAGGTGCGCGTGGGCTGGGACATCCTGCGCTCCCTCGGCCTGCGCAGCCGGGGGATCAATTTCATCGCCTGTCCCAGTTGCTCGCGGCAGAATTTCGACGTGATCGCCACCGTCAACGCCCTCGAAGAGCGCCTGGCCGACGTCACCGAGCCCCTGGACGTCTCCATCATCGGCTGTGTGGTGAACGGACCCGGCGAGGCCAAGGTGGCGGACATCGGGCTCACCGGCGGTACGCCCAACAACCTGCTCTACGTGGACGGCAAAATCAGCGGCAAGCTGCCCCAAGATGACCTGGTGGATCGCCTCGAAGAGCGCATTCGCGCCAAGCTGCGCGAGCGCGCTCGGCAGCGGGAGGCGCTCATCGCCAAGAGCGGCGGGACGGCCTGCTGAGTCATGGAAAAGATCCGCTCCGTGCGCGGCATGCACGACCTCTTGCCCGATCGCGCGCCTCTCTGGCAGCGCGTCGAGGACGAGGCGCGGGCCCTCTTCGAGCGCTACGGCTTTCGCGAAATCCGCACCCCCATTGTCGAGCACACCGAGCTCTTTCGGCGCTCCATCGGCGAGGTCACGGACATCGTCGAAAAGGAGATGTACACCTTTCTGGATCGCAACGGCGACAGCCTCACCCTGCGGCCCGAGGGAACCGCCGGAGTGGTGCGCGCCTGCGAGGAGGGGGGGCTGCTCAACCAGGTCCAGCGCCTGTGGTACCGCGGGCCCATGTTTCGCCACGAGCGCCCGCAAAAGGGGCGCTTGCGCCAATTCCACCAGATCGGCGCCGAGGTGTTCGGGCTGGCGGGCCCCGACATCGATGCCGAGTTGTTGGCCCTTACCGCGCGGCTGTGGCGCGCCCTCGGCATCGCCGATCGGGTGCGCCTGGAGATCAACACCCTGGGCGGAGCGGCGGACCGCGCCCGCTACCGAGAGACGCTCGTCGCCTGGCTTGGGGAGCGCGCCGAGCGCCTCGACCCCGACAGTCGCCGCCGCCTCTCTACCAACCCCTTGCGGATCCTCGACAGCAAAGATCCCGGGACACAGGCGCTCTTGGCGGGAGCGCCCCGACTTCTCGACTTTCTCGACGCCGAAGACCGCGCCCACTTCGAGGCGCTTTGCACCCTGCTCGACGAGCTGGGGGTGCCCTTCCGCGTCAACGAGCGGCTGGTGCGGGGACTGGACTACTACACGCGCACCGTCTTCGAGTGGACCACGGACGCCCTTGGGGCCCAGGGGACGGTCTGCGCTGGGGGCCGCTACGACGGGCTCGTGGCGCAGTTGGGC
>BPKH01000002.1:302500-470777 GCA_026005035.1 Porticoccaceae bacterium
GGAATCCTGACTGAAGATGGGGGGACCATCCTCCAAGGCTAAATACTCCCAGCTGACCGATAGTGGACCAGTACCGTGAGGGAAAGGCGAAAAGAACCCCGGAGAGGGGAGTGAAATAGAACCTGAAACCGCGTGCGTACAAGCAGTCGGAGCCCGCGAGGGTGACGGCGTACCTTTTGTATAATGGGTCAGCGAGTTATTCTCAGTGGCGAGCTTAACCGAGTAGGGTAGGCGCAGGGAAACCGAGTCTGAATAGGGCGTTGAGTCGCTGGGAATAGACCCGAAACCAGGCGATCTATCCATGGGCAGGTTGAAGGTGCCGTAACGGGCACTGGAGGACCGAACCCACTACCGTTGAAAAGGTAGGGGATGACCTGTGGATAGGAGTGAAAGGCTAATCAAGCCTGGAGATAGCTGGTTCTCCCCGAAAGCTATTGAGGTAGCGCCTCGTGAATCACCACCGGGGGTAGAGCACTGTTTCGGCTAGGGGCCCACCCCGGGTTACCAAACCGATGCAAACTCCGAATACCGGTGAGTGCGATCACGGGAGACAGACGGCGGGTGCTAACGTCCGTCGTCGAGAGGGAAACAACCCAGACCGCCAGCTAAGGTCCCCAATTCCAGTTAAGTGGGAAACGATGTGGGAAGGCTAAGACAGCTAGGAGGTTGGCTTAGAAGCAGCCATCCTTTAAAGAAAGCGTAATAGCTCACTAGTCGAGTCGGCCCGCGCGGAAAATTCAACGGGGCTCAAACTGGAAACCGAAGCTGCGGGCGTGCCGAGAGGCGCGCGGTAGGGGAGCGTTCCGTAAGCCTGCGAAGGTGGGTCGAGAGGCCTGCTGGAGGTATCGGAAGTGCGAATGCTGACATGAGTAACGACAAAACGGGTGAAAAACCCGTTCGCCGGAAGACCAAGGGTTCCTGTCCAACGCTAATCGGGGCAGGGTGAGTCGGTCCCTAAGGCGAGGCCGAAAGGCGTAGTCGATGGGAAACAGGTTAATATTCCTGTACCTCTCGTTGCTGCGATGGAGGGACGAAGAAGGCTAGGCCAGCGCGGCGTTGGTTGTCCGCGTTTAAGGCGGTAGGC
The DNA here is from genome assembly GCA_026005035.1 of Porticoccaceae bacterium. Taxonomy (GTDB): domain Bacteria; phylum Pseudomonadota; class Gammaproteobacteria; order Pseudomonadales; family Porticoccaceae; genus BPKH01. The sequence continues at coordinate 303,585 of BPKH01000002.1, forward strand.
TGGACTCTTAGGCAAATCCGGGAGTCCGAGGCCGAGAGCTGACGACGAGCCCACTATTGGGCGAAGTGGTTGATGCCATGCTTCCGAGAAAAGCTTCTAAGCTTCAGGCAACGAGAGACCGTACCCCAAACCGACACAGGTGGTCGGGTAGAGCATACCAAGGCGCTTGAGAGAACTCGGGTGAAGGAACTAGGCAAAATGGCACCGTAACTTCGGGAGAAGGTGCGCTCCCTTTGGTGAAGGACTTGCTCCGTAAGCCGAGGGGAGTCGAAGTGACCAGGCCGCTGCGACTGTTTATCAAAAACACAGCACTCTGCAAACTCGCAAGAGGACGTATAGGGTGTGACGCCTGCCCGGTGCCGGAAGGTTAATTGATGGGGTTAGCCCCCTCGGGGGCGAAGCTCCTGATCGAAGCCCCGGTAAACGGCGGCCGTAACTATAACGGTCCTAAGGTAGCGAAATTCCTTGTCGGGTAAGTTCCGACCTGCACGAATGGCGTAACGATGGCGGCGCTGTCTCCACCCGAGACTCAGTGAAATTGAACTCGCTGTGAAGATGCAGTGTACCCGCGGCTAGACGGAAAGACCCCGTGAACCTTTACTACAGCTTGGCACTGAACTTTGAGCATACCTGTGTAGGATAGGTGGGAGGCTGTGAAGCCGGGACGCCAGTTCCGGTGGAGCCGCCCTTGAAATACCACCCTGGTATGTTCGAGGTTCTAACTCAGGTCCGTGATCCGGATCGAGGACAGTGTCTGGTGGGTAGTTTGACTGGGGCGGTCTCCTCCCAAAGCGTAACGGAGGAGCACGAAGGTACCCTCGGCATGGTCGGAAATCATGCTCTGAGTGCAAAGGCAGAAGGGTGCTTGACTGCGAGACTGACAAGTCGAGCAGGTGCGAAAGCAGGTCTTAGTGATCCGGTGGTTCTGTATGGAAGGGCCATCGCTCAACGGATAAAAGGTACTCCGGGGATAACAGGCTGATCTCCCCCAAGAGTTCACATCGACGGGGAGGTTTGGCACCTCGATGTCGGCTCATCACATCCTGGGGCTGAAGCCGGTCCCAAGGGTATGGCTGTTCGCCATTTAAAGTGGTACGCGAGCTGGGTTCAGAACGTCGTGAGACAGTTCGGTCCCTATCTGCCGTGGGCGTTGGAGATTTGAGGAGAGCTGCTCCTAGTACGAGAGGACCGGAGTGGACGAACCTCTGGTGTTCCGGTTGTCACGCCAGTGGCACTGCCGGGTAGCTATGTTCGGACGGGATAACCGCTGAAAGCATCTAAGCGGGAAGCCCCCTCCAAGATGAGATCTCCCCGGGACCTCGAGTCCCCTAAAGGGCCGTCCAAGACCAGGACGTCGATAGGCGGGGTGTGTAAGCGCCGCGAGGCGTTGAGCTAACCCGTACTAATGGCCCGTGCGGCTTGACCATATAACAGAAGCGATCCCCAACCCAGGATCGACACCAAAGCTCCGCCCCCACCCAACTTCCCAACAACACCACCCCAATTTGTCGAAACGGGGCAGCCAACCGCATAAGACCCACGTCGACAAACCCCTTTGCCTGGCGACCATAGAGCGTCGGAACCACCTGATCCCATCCCGAACTCAGAAGTGAAACGGCGCATCGCCGATGGTAGTGTGGGGCCTCCCCATGCGAGAGTAGGTCATCGCCAGGCTCATAAACCACAAAACGCCCACCCAAAAGTGGGCGTTTTTTATTTGTATTTGCGCGCGAGTCATCGCAAAAACGCGGCGCTTCCCGGACCCAGGGGGAGTCCGCTCCACAACCAGAGGGACAGGAACGCCGACCAGCCCAAGAGGAGGGTGAGCGAATAGGGAACCATGATGGCGAGCAGCGTTCCCACGCCTGCACGCTCGTCGTGGCGTCGCAAAAACGCCACCACCAGGGGAAAGTAGGGCATGAGCGGCGTGACGATGTTGGTTGTGCTGTCGCCGATTCGATAAGCGACTTGGCTCGCTTCCGGGGCGAGTCCGAGCAAGTGGAACATGGGCACGAAAATCGGCGCGAGCAGGGCCCATTTCGCCGAAGCGCTGCCGATGAACAGGTTGCAGACGCCCGAAAAAATGGTGAAGGCGATCAAGAGGAGTAAAGGTGGTAGGGAGAGCATCTGGAGGAAACTCGCCCCGCGAATTGCCAGGATGGCGCCGAGCCCGCTCCAGGAAAAAAAATTGACAAACTGAGCGGCGAAAAACATCAAGACCAGATAACTGCCCATGGCCGACAAGCCGGATTCCATGCCCTCGATGATCTGTTCGGCGTGGCGGTACCTTCCACTGCCCCATCCGTAAAACGCGCCACACAGCGCCGCCCAAAGGGCGACGACCACCACGATGCCGCGCATGAAGGGGCCGTCGAGCACACTGCCGCTGGCGGCGTCGCGCAAAACGCCGTTTTGGGGCACGAGGCCCAGGGCAACGACCAGCGCGAAGCCGAGGGTGAGCGCGAGCGCCCATTGGAGACCCGCGCGCTCTCTCTCGTCGAGGGGATCGAGCGCCGACCGTGGAGGCGGATCGACCAACCTCCAAGCGAGGCGCAACCCAGAACTCGGTCACCAGGGCGCAAAGTGCCGCCACCAGCAACGTGGAGGCGACCATGAAATAGTAGTTGCCCGCCACGCTCACCTGGTACGAGGGATCGATGATCCTCGCCGCTTCGGTGGAAATGCCCGCCAAGATGGCGTCCACCGGGCCGAGCACGAGGTTGGCCGAGAAGCCCCCGGAAACGGCGGCGAAAGCGACCGCGATCCCGACCACGGGACTGCGGCCGGCGGCCGCAAAGAGCATGCCGGCCAGGGGCACCACCACCACGTATCCGGCATCCGCCGCGAGACTGGAGAGGACCCCGGCCAGGGCCACGGTGAAGCTCAGCAACTTGGGAGGCGCGCGCAGCACCACGGCGCGCAGCAGGGCGCGCAGTAGGCCGCTGTGTTCGGCGACCCCGATGCCCATGAGGGCCACCAACACGGTGCCCACGGGCGCGAATCCGGTGAAGTTGGCCACCGCGTTTGCGAGGGCTCGCTCGAGCCCCGCATGGGAGAGCAGGTTGAAGGCCCGGATGGTTTCTCCACTGACGGGGTGGACCGCTCGGAAGTCAAACCTGGCAGCGAGCCAAGAGCCCAGCGGAACGAGTGCACAAAGCCAGACGAACAGCAAAGTGGGATGGGGCAGACAGTTGCCGATCCGTTCAATGCGATCCCAGCTCTTACCTCTCATGGATGCGGCTCAAGCCTGGACGAGCGACCAGTGGCTCTCGTCGATTCGCTGGTTGTGGAGGGGAAATTCGCCCCGTTCGCGATCGGTCCAGTATTGGGAGAGCACCACGTGGATCACGGGAAAGGCCAACCTTTTCCAGGGGACTTCGGCGGCCGCGAAGAGCCGCACCTCGGCGCTTTCGGCGCCCGGCTTCCATTGCGGGCGGCGGAGGGCCGCGCGAAAGAATACGTACACCTGTCCGATGGACACGATGTCGTACACGGCGTAAAGCCCTTCGATGTCGACCTCGGCCCCCGCTTCCTCCCAGGTCTCCCGGATCGCCCCCTCGGCGAGGCTCTCGCCCATCTCGAGAAAGCCGGCCGGAAGAGTCCAGTACCCGCGCCTCGGTTCGATGGCCCGCTTGCACAGGAGAACGCGGTCGCGATAGACCGGCAGCGTGCCGGTGATGATGCGTGGATTTTGGTAATGTACCCTGTTGCAGGCGGGACAGACGTGGCGAGGCCGATCGTCGCCGGGCGGGGTGGACAGTTGCAGGGGCGCGCCGCAGGCGCTGCAGAAGTTCATGACCGGGTTGTCCGCGGGAGTGGCGACGCGTACGAGGTCGAGGAGGAATCGGATTGGAGCAGTATAGCAAAGGGGTGGGAACGGGCCCGTGGTTCGAGCGGATGAGAGCCGGCCTCGCCGAGCCGGCCACTTCCCTGGTCACCTCGCCGCCCAATCCTGTAGCGGCGGTCCTGCTGCCGGTGGTGGCCGCTGATACGCCCCGCCTGCTCTTCGTGCGCCGCGCCGAGCGGCTGGGTAAACACGGCGGACAGGTGGCTTTTCCCGGAGGGATGTGGGAGTCGGCCGACGACTCTTTGATCCAGACGGCCTTGCGGGAAGCGGAGGAGGAGATCGGCTTATCGCCCCAGGCGGTGGACCTGCTCGGTTCCCTGGAGCCGGAAACCTCTATCTACGGGGTGAGCGTTTTTCCTTTCGTGGGGGCCGTGTCTCCGCCTATCGTCCTGCGGCCGGAACCGTCGGAAATCGCTGCGATCTTTGAAGTTCCGCTGGAAGCGCTGCTCGACGAGGCGCGCCATCGCCTCGTGCGAATCGCGAGCGAAGGGCGCGCCTATCGAGCCCCGGCTTTCTGCTGGGAAAACGAACTGGTCTGGGGTTTGACCTACCGGATCCTCTTGCGATTCTTGGAAAAAGTTTGCGGTTTTACGCCACCCGTCGGGCGTGCGCCGGTGGAGGAGGTGCTGAGGAGTGATTGAGCAAGACCCACCCTCCCCCTGCCGCAGAGTCTGCCGGCTGGACGAGCGCGACGTTTGCGTCGGTTGCCTGCGCACCCGCGAGGAGATCGCCCGCTGGCGCGAGCTCGACGCCGCGGCGCGCCGCCGGATCTTGGCGGCCTGTCGGGCACGGGCCGAGTCGCGCGGCAGTCTCTGACGCGCCGCGTTTTCCCTACTTCTGTGCCCTTTCCCCCGCCTCGATCGGCCAGGCGCGCACCGCCTCGACCCGGTTATTCGACCAAGAGAGGGTTTCGAAAGCGTAGCGGCCCAGGCGAAAGCAGACGTTGCCCTCGGGAATCGCTTCCAAGACCTCGAGCACCAGGCCGTTGAGGGTGCGCGGTCCCCCCGTGGGCAGCTCCCAGCCGGTCACTTTGTTGATTTCTCGGATTGGCATGGTGCCTTGGATGACGAAGGAGCCGTCCGCCTCGGCGGAAATGAGTTCGACCTCGCTTGCCTTGTTGGTCGTGAACTCGCCGACGATTTCTTCGAGGATGTCTTCCAGGGTGACGAGTCCCACCACCTCTCCGTATTCGTTCACCACCAGCGCAATGCGCCGCTTGTTCTTCTGGAAATTGACCAGTTGCACGTGCAAAGGAGTGTTTTCGGGGACGAAGTAGGGTTCGCGGGAGAACCGCTTGATCGCCTCTTTGGTGAGGGAGCGAGCGCCCTGGCGGAGCAGGCGGTTGACCCGGCGCATGTGGAGGATGCCTTCCACGTGATCGATGTCGCCGCGGTAGACGGGCACGCGCGTGTAGTTCATGTCGGCGATCTGGTCCACCAGCGTTTCGATGTCTTGCTCGAGGTCGAGTCCGACGATCTCGTGGCGCGGGACCATGATGTCGTTCACGGTCACCTTTTCCAGATCCAGAATGTTGATCAACATCCCTTGGTGATCGGCGGCGATCTCCTCCGCAGCGGATTCGTCCACCACGGTGCGCAGCTCCTCCTTGGAAAGGCTATCCCGCGGGCGGGCGAGGGGATTGAAGCCCAAGAGGCGGACCAGGGCGTTGGAGACGTGGTTTACGCACCAGACCACCGGGTAGAGGATCCGCAAGAGGGGGGTCAGCACCCAACTGGCGGGGAGGGCGATTTTTTCGGGGTGGGTTGCGGCGATGGTTTTGGGGGTCACCTCGGCGAAGATCAGCATCGCCAGGGTGAGCAGTACCCCCGCCGCGTACTCGGCGCCGCTGCCGTAGAGCTTCACCGCCAAGGTGGCCGCGACGATGGCCGCGAAATTGTTCGCCAGGTTGTTGCCGATGAGGATTACCCCGATCAGCCGGTCGGTGCGCTCCAACAGCCGTTGCACGCGGCGGGCGCTCTCGTGGTGCTTGGCGAGGTGCCGGAGTCGGTAGCGGTTGATGGACATCATCCCCGTCTCCGAGCCGGAAAAGAAAGCCGAGACGGCGAGCAAGAGGACGAGGAGAGAGATCAGAACCCAACTGGGCGCGTCTTCCAAAGACGACCTCCTCCCGAAACTCGGGACGTGGAGCGGCGGGTGGGCGTGGCTGGGTCCACGAGCGGGACACTCACTGCAAGATCACTTCGAGCGCCAGCTTGCTGCCCCAATAGGCCAGGGCGAGAAAGGCGAAGCCGCCGATGGCGAAGCGGATGGCGGTGGGGCCCCGCCAGCCGAAGCGCACGCGGCCGAGCAGCAGGATGGCGTAGACGGTCCAGCCGAGAATGGCGAAAAAGGTCTTGTGGACCAGCTGCTGTCCCCACAGGTCGCGGACGAACAAAAAGCCCGTGAGGAGCGCGAGCGAAAGGAGGACGAAGCCGGCCCCGATGAACTCGAACAGCAGCGCCTCCATCGTCTGCAGGGGCGGCAGCCCCCGCAAGAGCCCGCCGAGGGGTTGGTGTTCGTGGAGGCGGCGGTGCTGGAAGGCGATCAACACCGCTTGGACGGTGGCGATGGTGAACAGGCCGTAAGCGGTCAGCGAGATCGCCACGTGCAGGCCCAGCAGGGGCGAGAGATGCTCCTCCTTTGTAGCGCCGGCGGGGAAGAGGGAACCGAGGACGAGGAGCAGGGCGCTCGCCGGATAGAGAAAGCGCAGAGCACGAGGACCGGCTTGCGCAGGCCGCTCGCCAGGACGATGAGGTTGACGGCGAAGAGGATCAACACCGTCGCCGGCCACAGGGCGAGGTTCACGCCGGAGGGTGTCGCCAGCAGCGCGTAGGACGCCACCCCGTGCAGCAGTAGGGCGGGGAGGCCGACCGTCACCAGGGGCCGGGGCAAGAGCGCGCCGCGCCGGCCTTCGGCGAGGTGGAGCAGCGTGGCGACCAGGTAGAGGAACGCTGCGCTGAGTGCCGGAATGGTGGGATTCATCTTCTCCGACGGAACCGGCCCGAGCGTCGCGCCAGTTTGTCACAGTTCGGCGCACCGGCAAAGACGCCTGCCGTTCCCGCATCCTGCGGGCTATACTAGCGCCTCCCTCTAGATCCCGCGAGTTGCCATGTTCGAAAACCTCGGCGAGCGCCTTTCCCAGACTCTGCGCAAGCTGACCGGCAAGGCGGTGTTGAGCGAAGACAACATCCGCGAGTCGCTCCGCGAGGTGCGCATGGCCTTGCTGGAAGCGGACGTCGCACTGCCGGTGGTGCGCGACTTCGTGGAGCGCGTACGGGAGCGCGCGGTCGGACTGGAGGTCGCGCCGCATCTGAGTCCCGGCCAGCAGTTTTTGAAAGTGGTGCGGGAAGAGCTGACCCGCGTCATGGGCGAGGCCGGAGTGGGGCTGCGCCTCGACGTTCCCCCCCCAGCGGTGCTCCTGCTCGCGGGGCTGCAAGGGGCCGGCAAGACCACCACGGCGGCCAAGTTGGCCCGCTACCTGCGTGAGCGGGAGCGCAAGCGGGTGATGGTGGTGAGCACCGACGTCCGCCGCCCCGCCGCCATCCGGCAGCTTGCCCTCCTGGCCGAAGAGGTGGGTGCGTTGTGGCACCCGAGCAGCGAGGGAGAGGACCCCTTGGCCATCGCCCGCGAGGCGCTGGCGGTGGCGCGTCGGCAACTGGTGGACGTCCTCATCGTGGACACGGCCGGCCGGTTGCACGTCGACGAGGCGCTCATGGATGAGGTGCGTGCCCTGCACCAGGCCCTGTCGCCGGTCGAGACCCTGTTCGTGGTGGACGCCATGATGGGCCAGGACGCGGTGAACGCGGCGCGGGCCTTCGGCGAGGCGCTGCCTCTGACCGGCGTGGTGCTGACCAAGGTGGACGGCGACGCCCGGGGGGGAGCCGCGCTTTCCGTCCGCCAGGTGACCGGCAAGCCGATCAAATTTCTCGGCGCCGGCGAGAAGACGGACGCCCTCGAACCCTTCCACCCCGACCGCATTGCCTCCCGCATTCTCGGCATGGGGGACGTCCTCACCCTCATCGAAGAGGTGGAGCGCAAGGTCGATCGCGCCAAGGCGGAAAAGCTCGCCAAGAAGGTGGCCAAGGGCAAGGGGTTCGACCTGGAGGATCTGCGCGAACAGCTGCGCGAGATGCAGAAACTGGGCGGCATGGCGGCGCTGTTGGAGAAGCTGCCGGGCGGTGGCAATCTCGCCAAGGTGGCCAATCCCGACGCCATGGCCAAAGAGTTCCGCAAGATGGAGGCGATCATCAATTCGATGACCCCGCGGGAGCGGCGCAACCCGGACATCCTGAACGGCTCCCGCAAGCGCCGGATCACCCGCGGTTCCGGCACCACCATCCAGGATCTCAACCGCCTGCTCAAACAGCACAAGCAGATGGCGAAAATGATGAAGAAGTTCAAGGGCAAGGGCCTCGCCAACCTGGCGCGCGGCCTGCCCGGCGGCCTCTCCGGGGGGCTGCCGCGCTTTTGAGCACCCTTTCCCCACCCCCCGTTTTGCCGTAGAATGCCGCCCCTTTCCCGGGCGCTCGGCGGTGGTGTCGGGCGCTCCACGTCCGGTTTCGAAGTTCGACTAGCGAGCAGAGCGAGGCATGGTAACCATTCGATTGGCAAGGGGCGGGGCCAAAAAGCGGCCCTTTTATCACCTGACGGTGACGGATAGCCGCAGCCCGCGCGACGGGCGCTTCATCGAGCGGGTCGGGTTTTTCAACCCCATCGCCCGCGGCAACGCCGAGCGGCTGCGGATCGATCTGGACCGGGTCGACTACTGGCTGGCCCGCGGCGCCCAAATGTCCGAGCGGGTCGCCCATCTGGTCAAAGAGGCCCGTCGCCAAGCGGGCTGAGGTGCGGTGTCCCGGGACGGCCGCCCGCACCCGCAGGCGGAAAAGCCGGCGGACCTGTTGGCGGGGGGGCGCATCCTCGCCGCCCACGGGGTGAGGGGGTGGGTCAAGGTGCGTTCCTACACCGACCCGGAAGAGAACCTCTTCCGGTACCAGCCGTGGTGGGTCCAGTTCGCGGACGGCTGGCGGCCGATTCGGCCGCGGCAATACCGGGCCGTGGTGCCGGGTTTTCTGGTGAGCCTGGAAGGCGTGGAAGACCGCGATGCGGCCCAGGCATTGGGCGGGCGCGAGATCCACGTCTCGCCGGCGACCTTCCCGCCGCCTGCACCCGGAGAGGTCTACTGGCACCAACTGATGGGCATGGCGGTGGTCAGCCGCTGGTCCGGTCGGGAATGGCTGCTCGGGCGGGTGGCCGGGCGGCTGGAAACGGGCGCCAACGACGTGGTCGTGGTGGCGCCCACACCCGACAGCATCGACGGTCGGGAGCGGCTGGTGCCCTTTGTGGCGGCCCACGTCCTGGACGTCGATCTGGAAGGTGGGCGATTGCTGGTGGAGTGGGACCCCGAGTTCTGAGGGGGCGAGGGTTGGAAGAGCGCCCGTGAAAGTGGCCGTCGTGACCCTCTTCCCCGAGCTGTGCGAGGGGATCGCCCGCACCGGGGTGGTGGGCCGGGCCCTGGAGCGGGGGCTGTGGCGGTTTCGCACCTTCAACCCCCGGGACTACGCCACCGATCGGCACCGCACGGTGGACGATCGACCCTACGGCGGTGGGCCCGGCATGGTCATGAGGGTGGAGCCCGCGCGCCGCGCCATCCAGGCGGCTCGCGCCTGGCTGGCAGGGGAGGGCTGCCGGGCGGTGAAGGTGATCTACCTTTCGCCTCAGGGGCGCGTTTTCCGCCAGGGCGACGCCAAGCGACTGCTCGAACAGGACGGCCTCGTGTTCCTGGCCGGTCGGTACGAAGGCGTGGACGAGAGGCTCATCGAGCTCGAGGTGGACGAGGAGTGGTCCATCGGCGATTATGTGCTGAGCGGCGGAGAGCTGCCGGCGATGGTCCTGGTGGACGTGTTGGTCCGCTGTCTGCCGGGCGCCCTGGGCCACGCCGAATCGGCCGCGCAGGACTCTTTTGCCGAGGGCCTGTTGGATTGCCCCCACTACACCCGCCCCGAGGTGTACGAGGGGCTGCGGGTTCCAGAGGTCCTGCTTTCGGGCGACCACGAGCGGATTCGCCGCTGGCGTCGCGAGCAGGCCCTGGAGCGCACCCGGCGGCGCCGTCCCGACCTGTTGCGCGAGGGAGGGAGCGCAGGGTCCGGCAGCGAGTCTGCCGGCGAGGAAGTGAGGGGGCGTCGGTAGCGCCCCCCTCTTGGGAAACCGGCGGAAGACGGCGTCGCTGTCCTCTCCGCGCGGTGCTACTCGAAGCGGCCCTGTAGGCCGCACCACGAAGACAACGCGAGGAGCGAACGCCATGAGCAACAAGCACCCGATCATCGCCCAGCTGGAGCGGGAGCAGATGGCCGGCAAGGAGATTCCCCCCTTTGGGCCGGGAGACACGGTGGTGGTGCAGGTCCGCGTCAAGGAGGGGAACCGCGAACGGCTCCAGGCCTTCGAGGGCGTGGTGATCGCCAAGCGCAACCGCGGCCTCAATTCCTCTTTCATCGTCCGCAAGGTGTCGAGCGGGGTCGGAGTGGAGCGCACCTTCCAGACCTACAGTCCGCTCATCGAGAGCATCGCCGTCAAGCGCCGGGGAGACGTGCGCAAGGCCAAGCTCTACTACCTGCGCCAGCGGTCCGGGAAGGCGGCGCGGATCAAGGAAAAACTGGGCTGAGGACAGTCCTTCCGGCCGCCGGCGGGGATGGCGGTGGCGAAGGAGACCCGGGACGAAGCGCCGGCCATCGCGCGCTACCTGGACCTGTTGTGGTTGGAAAAGGGATTGGCGGAGAACACCCTCGCCGCCTATCGACGGGATCTCGCGGCCTGGGAGCGTTGGCTGGCGAGCCGGGGGCGTGGCGTCGAACAGGCCGACGGCGGCGATCTCCAGGACTACCTCGCCTGGCGTTTTCGGCGCCGCTACAGCCCCCGCTCCACCGCTCGGGCGCTCACCTGCCTGCGGGGGTTTTATCGCCATCTGGTGAGCGAGGGGCGCATCGCCGCCGATCCCACGGCGGCGGTGGCGAGCCCCCGAGTGGGCCGGCCGTTGCCGCGCGGTCTGTCCGAGCACGAGGTGGATCGCCTGCTCGCTGCCCCCGATCCCGCCACGCCCCTCGGGTTGCGGGACAAGGCGATGCTCGAACTCCTCTACGCCACGGGCTTGCGGGTTTCCGAGCTGGTGGGTCTCGCGCTGGCGCAGGTCAATCTGCGCCAAGGGGTGGTGCGGGTGCAGGGAAAGGGGGGCAAGGAGCGGCTCGTCCCCCTGGGCGAGCCGGCGCAGCGCTGGCTCCTGCGCTATTTGCGCGCCGGTCGGCCGCAGTTGCCGAGCGCCACCGCGAGCGAGGCGCTCTTCCCCGGCGCCGGTGGCCGACCCCTCACGCGCCAGGCCTTCTGGTATCGGTTGCGCAAGTGGGCGCGCCGGGCGGGCATCGAGCGCCCCTTGTCGCCCCACACGCTGCGCCACGCCTTCGCCACCCACCTGCTCAACCACGGCGCCGACCTGCGGGTGGTGCAACTCCTGCTCGGCCACAGCGACCTCTCCACCACCCAGATCTACACCCATGTGGCCCGCGCGCGGCTGCGGGAACTGCATGAAAAACACCACCCGAGAGGGTAGACTGCCCCTCACTCCCATGTCGCCGACCTCGCCCATGATTCCATTGCGCACCCTTGCCGCCGCCGGCCCACTCCTGCTCTCGCTGACCCAACCCCTTCTCGCCGAAGTCCCCGAAGAGGCAAGCCGAGCCATCGCCGAGTCCTTGACCCGCGCTCTGCCGGGAGTCGAGCACGGGGCGGTGCGGGAAAGCCCGATTCCCGGCCTCTACCAGGTGGAATTGGAGGGGGGCTTGTTTCTCTTCGCCACCGCGGACGGCCGCTACCTGATCAACGGAGAACTGTACGAAAGCCGTCCCGAGGGGCTCGCCAACCTCACCGAGGAGGCGCGCAAGGTCGAGCGGCGCCGCCTACTCGCCGAGCTCGCACCCGACGAGGCGATCGTCTTTCCCGCCCGCGCCGGCCGGCGCGCGGTGCTTTGGGTCTTCACCGATGTCGACTGCGGATACTGTCGGCGCTTCCACCAGGAGGTGCCCGCCCTCAACGAGGCCGGCGTGGAGGTCCGCTACCTGGCGTTCCCGCGCACCGGTCCCGGGACTCCCAGCGCCGACCGCTTGGCCACCGCTTGGTGCAGCGAGGATCGTCGCGCGGCCCTCACCGCCCTCAAGGCGGGCAAGGCGGTGCCGGTTCGGGTCTGCGCCGACAATCCCGTCGCTCGCCACTACCGACTGGGCGAGCGGCTGGGCGTCCAGGGCACGCCCGCCCTCTACCTCGCCGACGGCACCTCCATTCCCGGCTATCGCCCCGCGGCGGAGTTGCTCGAGATCGTGGCCGCCCAGGGGCGCCGTTGACAGGCCGAACAGGGCGCCAGTATCGTTGGCGCCCGCGCTTTTCCCGGTGATTTTCCTTGAAGACCGTACGAATCGGGATCTGTGGACTCGGCACGGTGGGCAGCGGCACTTTCAAGGTGCTGACGCGCAACACCGCGCTCATCAACGCCCGCGCCGGGGCCGACATCCGCATCGTCCAGGTGGGCGCGCGCCGCGACAACCCGGCAGCCGACACCCGCGGCGTGGCGGTGACCCGAGACGTCTTCGAGGTGGCGCGCAATCCCGAGGTGGACGTGCTGGTGGAGCTCATCGGCGGCACCACCACGGCGCGGGAGCTGGTGCTCGAGGCCATTCGGCACGGCAAGCACGTGGTCACCGCCAACAAGGCGCTCATCGCCGAGCACGGCAACGAGATCTTCGCCACCGCCCGGGCGAGCGGAGTCATGGTGGCCTTCGAGGGCGCGGTAGCCGGGGGCATCCCCATCGTCAAGACCCTGCGCGAGGGGCTCGGAGCCAATCACATCGAGTGGTTGGCGGGCATCATCAACGGCACCACCAACTACATCCTCACGGCCATGGCGGAGGAGGGCAAATCCTTCGCGGAGGCGCTGGCGGAGGCCCGGGCGCGGGGATACGCCGAGGCCGACCCCACCTTCGACGTGGAGGGAATCGACGCCGCCCACAAGCTGGTGATCCTCGCCGCCTTGGCCTTCGGGGTCCCCTTGGCGTTCGACCGCGTCTACACCGAGGGGATTGGACGCCTTTCCCTCGAGGACGTCGCCTACGCCCGGGAGCTCGGCTTTCGGATCAAACACCTGGCCATCGCCCGGCAAGGGGAACGGGGCGTGGAGTTGCGGGTCCATCCCACGCTGATTCCCGAAAACTGCCTCATCGCCGAGGTGGACGGGGTGATGAACGCGGTCATGGTGAAGGGCGACGCGGTGGGGCCCACCCTCTTCTACGGCGCCGGAGCGGGTGACGAGCCCACCGCCTCGGCGGTGGTGGCGGACATCATCGACGTGGCGCGTGCCCTCAACGTGCCCCCGGAAGCCCGGGTGCCCTATCTCGCCTTCGCCGAAGAGGGGGTCAACGGCCGGCCGATCCTGTCCATCGAGGAGGTGGAGACCGCCTACTACCTGCGGCTCGAGGTGGTGGACAAGCCCGGCGTGTTGTCCCAGGTGGCCAGCATCATGAGTGACCGCGGCATCAGCATCGAGGCCATCATCCAGAAGCGGCCCCGGGAAGGGGCGAGCCACGTTCCCCTGATCCTGCTCACCAACCAGGCGCGGGAGGCGACGTTGATGGGCGCCGTTCGCGAGATCGAGGCGCTGCCCGCGGTGGTGGGCGAGGTCGCCCGCATCCGAGTCGAGACTTTGGACGGGTGAGCATGCGCTACGTGAGCACCCGCGGGGGCGCCGAGCCCCTGGGCTTCGAAGAGGTGGTGTTGACGGGCCTGGCCCCCGACGGCGGGCTGTTCGTGCCGGAACGGCTGCCCCACTTCGACGCCGAGCAGTTGCGGGAACTGCAGGGGCGCGACTACCGGGCGCTTGCGGTGGAGGTGATGGCCCCCTTCGTGGGCGGCGCCCTCTCCGACGCCGAGTTGCGCGCCCTGGTGGAGCGCGCCTACGCGGGGTTCGCCCATCGCGCCGTGGCTCCCCTGGTGCAGCTGGGGCACAACGAGTGGTTGTTGGAGCTGTTCCACGGCCCGACCCTCGCCTTCAAGGACTTCGCCCTGCAATTCCTCGGACAGCTACTCGATTTGCTGCTCGCGCGGCGCGGCCAGCGGGCGGTGGTCCTGGGGGCGACCTCCGGGGACACCGGCTCGGCCGCCATCGAGGGCTGCCGGCGCTGCGCCAACGTCGATATCTTCATCCTCCACCCCCACGGCAGGGTTTCGGAGGTGCAGCGCCGCCAGATGACCACGGTGCTCGCGGACAACGTCCACAACATCGCCGTCGAGGGCGATTTCGACGACTGCCAGAACCTGGTGAAGGCCTGCTTCGCGGACCGCGTCTTTCTGCCGGAGGGTCGCCTACTGGTGGCGGTCAATTCGATCAACTGGGCGCGCATCATGGCCCAGATCGTCTACTACTTCTGGGCCGCCCTGGCCCTCGGCGCGCCGGCCCGGCAGTGTGCCTTCGCGGTGCCCACCGGAAACTTCGGCGACGTCTATGCCGGCTACCTGGCGGCGCGCATGGGGCTTCCGGTGGCGCGCCTCCTGGTCGCCACCAACGCCAACGATATCCTCCACCGCTGCCTGACCGCCAACGACCACAGCCGCCGCCCCCTGGTGCCCAGCCTCTCGCCGTCGATGGACATCATGGTGTCGAGCAATTTCGAGCGCCTACTGTTCGATCTGTACGGCCGCGAGGGCTCCGCCGTGGCCGAGCTCATGGAAAGGTTCCGCACCACCGGGCGCTTTTCGCTCTCCGAAGAGGCCCTGGCGGGAGCGCGGACCTGGTTTGCCAGCGAGCGGGTCGACGACGAGGGGACGGTGGCGACGATCGCCGAGGAGTACCGCACGAGCGGCTACCTGCTCGATCCCCACAGCGCCGTCGGCGTGGCCGCAGCGCGCCGCTGGCGCCGAGATCCGGCCCTCCCCATGGTGGCCTTGGCCACCGCCCATCCGGCCAAGTTCCCGGAAGCGGTCCGCCGCGCCGGTTACCCTGCCGATCCGCCCTTGCCCTCTCATCTCGCCGATCTGCACGCGCGCCCGGAGCGCTACGAGGTGCTTCCCGCCGACCTGGAGGCCCTGCGCCGCCACATCGCCGCCGCGCTGAGTCAGGGGAGGGGCTGATGGAGCGCACCGCCCCGCCGTCCGGCGAGTCCCCTTCAGCGGTCCAAGAGTTCCTGCGCAGCGGCCTGGCAGGTCCGGTGCTGCTGCTCGCGGCCGCGGCGGCGGCGATCGCGGCGGCCAATTCCCCCCTGGCCTCCTGGTACCGGCTGCTGCTCGACGTCCCCGTGGTGGTGCGCGTGGGCGAGGCAGGCATCGAAAAGCCCCTCCTGTTGTGGATCAACGACGGGCTGATGGTGCTCTTTTTCTTTCTCGTCGGGCTGGAGCTCAAGCGCGAGTTTCTGGTGGGAGAGCTGGCCGAGCGGCGCAATCTGCTGCTGCCCCTAAGCGGTGCCGTGGGAGGGATGGCGATGCCGGCGCTCCTCTACGTGGCGTTCAACCACGACAACCCGCTGGCGCTCCAGGGGTGGGCCATCCCCGCCGCCACCGACATCGCCTTCGCCCTCGGCGTGTTGCGACTTTTGGGGCCCCAGGTCCCGGCTTCCGTTCGAGTCTTTTTGACTTCACTGGCCATCTTCGACGACGTGGGGGCGGTGATCATCATCGCCATTTTTTACGCGCACAACGTCTCGTTGCTCGCCCTCGCGGTGGTCGCCTGTTGCCTGCCGGTTCTGTTCGTCCTCAACCGGCGCGGCGTCACTTCCAAGAGCGCCTATCTGGTGGTCGGGGTGATCATGTGGGCGGCGCTCCTCAAGTCGGGGGTCCACGCCACCCTTTCCGGCGTCCTGCTGGCGATGTTCATCCCCCTGCGCAGTCGGCGAGCCCCCGCAGAGTCGCCCCTGGAGACGCTGGAACACGATCTCCAACCGGTGGTGGCGCTCTTCGTGGTGCCGCTCTTTGCGTTTGCCAACGCCGGCCTCGACCTGCGGGGGGTGGGCCTCGAGCAGGTGTTGCACCCCGTCTCTCTGGGCATCGCGGCCGGTTTGTTCCTGGGCAAACAGATCGGAGTCTTTCTGCCCTGCTGGCTGCTGCTGCGCTCGGGGGCCGTGCCACGCCCCACGGGCATGAGCGATCTCGCCCTGTACGGCGCTGCCATCCTGTGCGGGATCGGCTTCACCATGAGCCTGTTCATCGGGGCGTTGGCCTTCGAGCAGACCCGGGTGGGCGAGATGTTCGACGAGCGGCTGGGCATCCTCGCCGGCTCTCTCTTGTCGGGCATCGCGGGTTATCTCGTCCTGCGGCGTGCACTGGGAAGGGGCCTTGCGGGTACGGCTTAGGGAGCCCGTCTGCGAGGGGGGCGATTTCCCTCCGGACCTGGCGCCTGTCTTGCGCCGCGTCTACCTGGCGCGCGGCGTCCGCTCGCGGGAGGAGTTGGGCAGACGCCTCGCGGAGCTGCCGCGACCCGACTCCCTGCGCGGCCTGCGCGGTGCCGTCGAACTGCTGGAACGGGCCCTCGCCGAAGATCGCCGGTTACTGATCGTCGGGGACTTCGACGCCGACGGCGCCACCAGCACCGCCCTGGTGGTGCTGGGGTTGCGCGCCCTGGGGGCGCGGCAGGTGGATTTTTTGGTTCCCAACCGCTTCGAGTACGGCTACGGGCTGACCCCGGAGATCGTCGCCCTCGCCCGCCAGCGCGAGCCCCACTTGATCCTCACCGTGGACAACGGGATCTCCAGCGTGGCGGGGGTACGGGCGGCGCGGGATGCGGGCATCCAGGTGGTGGTCACCGACCATCACCTGCCCGGTGCCGAACTGCCGGCGGCCGATGCCATCGTCAACCCCAACCAGCCCGGCTGTCCCTTTCCCGGCAAGCACTTGGCGGGGGTGGGGGTGGCCTTTTTCCTGCTCGCGGCGCTGCGCGCCCACCTGCGGGAGCGGGGCTGGTTCGCATGCGGCGGGCGCAGCGAACCCAACCTGGCCGCACTGCTGGACCTGGTGGCCCTGGGCACGGTGGCCGACGTGGTGCCCCTCGATCGCTGCAACCGCGCCCTGGTCCACCAGGGGCTGTTGCGCATCCGCTCCGGGGACGGGCGGGCGGGGGTGCGCGCCCTCTTGGAGGTGGCCGGGCGCGATCCCGCCCGCGCGGTGGCCGCCGATCTGGCCTTTGCCGCAGGCCCCCGCCTCAACGCCGCCGGGCGGCTGGACGACATGACCCTGGGGATCCGCTGTCTGCTCGCCGAGGACCCCGACGAGGCGGGGGCCCTTGCCCAGCTGCTGGATCAGCTCAACGCCGACCGCCGGCTGATCGAGGCGGATATGCAGCGGGAGGCGTTGGCCGCCGTGGAGGCCCTCGCCCGCGGCACGGCGGATCTGCCCTGGGGACTGTGCCTGTTCGATCCCGGGTGGCACCAGGGGGTGGTGGGACTGGTCGCCTCGCGGCTCAAGGAGCGCTTCCACCGCCCGGTGATCGCCTTCGCCCGCGGCGAGGGGGGAATGTTGAAGGGCTCGGCCCGCTCCATTCCCGGCCTGCACGTGCGCGACGCCCTGGACGCCGTGGCCAGCCGCCATCCGGGCCTGCTCAACCGCTTCGGGGGGCACGCCATGGCCGCCGGGCTCGCCCTCGCCGAGGCGCATTTCGACGCCTTCAGCCGCGCGTTCGACGGGGTGGTCCGGGAGCGCCTGGCGGCGGAGGATCTGGAGGAGGTGATCTGGGTCGACGGGGAGCTGTCCGAGGCGGAGCTCACCGTGGAGGTGGCGCGCCAGGTGCGCGACGGCGGACCCTGGGGGCACCACTTCCCGGAACCCCTGTTCGTGGGGGAGTTCGCGGTGGTGGCCGGACGAGTGGTGGGCGAGCGCCACCTGAAACTGCTGCTCGGCTGCGGCCAGCGCCAGCTGGAGGCCATCGCCTTCAACGCTCCGGATCACCTCAAGGAATCCCTCCCGGACCGGCTCGCGGTGGCCTATCGCCTCACCCTCGATGCCTGGCAGGGGCGCGAGCGGCTGCAGCTGCTGATCGAGCGGTTTCTCTGAGCGGGCCGTTTCCTTTCCCAAAACAAGAGGCTAAAATTGATAATGATTTGCATTAAGAGGCGCAAAGGCGGCCATGCGATTCCGTGATCTCAGACCGGGGGATCGCGCCCGAGTGGTAGATCTCGGCGCCCTCGATCCACAGCTGCGGGCGCGGCTTTTGAGCTTGGGGCTCATCCCCGGCACCGAGTTCGAGGTGGAGCGGGTGGCGCCGCTCGGTGACCCTGTGGCGATCCGGGTCCGGGATTTTCAGCTGGGTCTGCGCCGCAGCGATGCCGGCGCGATGGAGGTGGAGCGGTTGTGAGTCGCAAGCGAAGCGGGCGCCCCTTCACCGTCGCGCTCATCGGCAACCCCAACAGCGGCAAGTCCACCCTATTCAACGCCCTGACGGGGGCGCGCCAGAAGGTGGGCAACTGGCCCGGCGTGACGGTGGAAAAGAAAACGGGCGAGGTCCGCCACGGCGGCGTCGACCTGCTGCTCGTCGACCTGCCGGGCACCTACAGCCTGCAGATCTCCCACGGCCACGACTCCGTCGACCAGCGAATCGCCCAGGATTTCCTCCTCACCGAGCCGGTGGACCTGGTGATCGACGTGGTGGACGCTTCCTGCCTGGAGCGGGGGCTCTATCTGACCACCCAGCTCATCGACGCTGGGCTGCCGGTGGTGGTGGCGCTCAACATGGTGGACGTGGCCCACCGCAACGGCCTGCACGTGGACCCCTGTGCCCTGGCGGAAGCCTTGGGGGTACCGGTGGTTCCCCTGGTGGCGAGCCGCGGCGAGGGAACCGGCGCGCTTCTCGACGTGGTGGTCAACCACCTGGGCGCCCACGGGGAGCCCGGTGGCGGGCGCTGTGTCGATCTCGGTCCCGATTTGGAGGCGGCGGTGGCCGCGGTGCAACGGGCGTTGGGGGCGGCCAACCGCCTGCGGGCCTGCGCCGCCCTGGAAGGGGACCCGGCCGTGCTCGCCGCCTGTCCCGCGCCGGTGCGGGAGCGGGTGGCGGAGCTCGCCTGCCATCTGGAGCGGGCGGGCGTCGATCCCGGGACGGCCATCGCCGAGGGGCGCTACCGCTGGATCGCCCAGGTGGTGGCGGGCTGTTGTCGCCGCGAACCCCGGCGGCGCACCCTCACCGAATACCTGGACGCCGTCTTCCTCCATCGCTGGTTGGCTTTCCCCCTGTTTTTGGGGGCCATCTACCTCATGTTTCTCTTTTCCATCAATGTCGGCGGCGCATTCATCGATCTGTTCGACGGGGTGGCGGGCGCCTTGTTCGTCGAGTCGCCCAGGCGCTTCCTGGAGGGACTGGGCACGCCGGACTGGTTGGTGGTGTTGCTGGCCGACGGCGTCGGCGGCGGCATCCAATTGGTGGCCAGCTTCCTGCCGGTGATCGGCGCCCTCTTTCTCTTCCAAACGTTCCTCGAGGGGTCGGGGTACATGGCGCGAGCGGCCTTCGTGGTGGACCGGTTGATGCGCGCGGTGGGCCTGCCGGGGCGCGCCTTCGTACCGTTGGTGGTGGGATTCGGCTGCAACGTGCCGGCGGTGATGGCGGCCCGCACACTGGAGCGCAGCGGCGATCGCCTGGCCACCATTCTGATGGCCCCCTTCATGTCCTGCGGCGCGCGCCTGACGGTCTACGTGCTGTTCGCGGCGGTGTTTTTCCCGCGCAACGGGCAGAACGTCGTCTTCCTGTTGTACCTGTTGGGGCTGGCGGTGGCGGTGGCCACTTGCTTCCTGTTGCGCCACCGCCTCGCCAACGGGCAGGCCGCGCCCTTCCTGCTCGAGTTGCCCAACTACCACTGGCCGACCCTGCGCAGCACCCTGTTGGAAACCTGGCACCGCTTGCACGGCTTCATGGTGCGCGCCGGCAAGGCCATCGTCCTGGTGGTGGTGGTGCTCAACACGGTCAACTCCCTGGGGGTGGACGGCAGCTTTGGCAACGAAAACACCGAGCGGTCGGTGTTGTCGCGAATCGGCATGGCCATCGTGCCGGTGTTCGAGCCCATTGGCGTGAAGGAAGAGAACTGGCCGGCCGCGGTGGGCTTGTTCAGCGGAGTGTTCGCCAAGGAGGTGGTGGTGGGCACCCTGGATGCCCTCTACACCGCCATGGCCCGGGGCAACGAACCCGACCCCGCCGAGGCAGCTCCCATCGGGCAGCTGTTGGCCGAGAGCCTGGCCACCGTGCCAGAAAACCTCGCCGGGCTCCGGGAGGCGTTGCTCGATCCTCTGGGGCTCGGCTTTGGAGATCTCTCGGACCGGGAAGCGGTGGCCGAGGCGCAACAGGTCCACGCCGACACCTTCGCCGTGATGGCGGGGCTCTTCGATGGCGCCCTCGGGGCCTTTGCCTACCTGGTCTTCGTGCTCCTCTACATGCCCTGTGTGGCCACTTTGGGCGCCATCTACAAAGAGGCGGGGGGGTTCTGGGCGTTTTTCGCCGCGGCGTGGAACACCGCTGTGGCCTATGGCCTGGCGGTGGTGGTCTACCAGCTCGGCACGCTGCCTCGCGACCCCGGCGAAAGCCTGCTCTGGGTCGCCGGAGTGCTCCTTCTGTGGGCGATCGCCTATCGGCTGCTCTTTGGCGCAGCGGCGCGGGAGGCGCGCCGCAGGGGTCTCATCCCGGCGGTGAACCTGCCCTGACGGCGCCTTGGAGCCACACTCCGGGATTCGTTACAATCGCCACCCTTTGGTCGCCCCCCCGGGCGACTGCCTTTGCCCTGTGAGGAGGTGAAATGGAGCTCAACCCCATTTTGCACGCCCTCGACGACGTCGAGGAACGGACCGGCGCCCTCAGGGGGTATCTTTGACTACGAGGCCAAGCGCGACCGCCTGATCGAACTGGAGCGGGAACTCGCGGATCCCGCCGTCTGGAACGACCCGGAGCGCGCCCAAGCCCTGGGGCGCGAACGGGCCCAGCTGCAGGAGGTGGTGGAAAGCCTCGAGCGGCTGGCGCGGGGAGCCCAGGAAGCCCGGGAGCTCGCCCTGCTGGCCGCGGAGGAGGGCGACGAGGAGACCCTCGAAGCGGTGCGGGCGGATGTGGAGCGGCTCTCGACCCGCTTGGCGGAGCTCGAATTCCGCCGCATGTTCTCGGGGGAGATGGACGAGCGCAACGCCTTCCTCGACATTCAGGCGGGCTCCGGCGGAACCGAGGCCCAGGACTGGGCGGAGATGCTGTTGCGCATGTACCTGCGCTGGGCCGATCGCAAGGGCTTCAAGACCGAGCTGGTGGAGTGCTCGGCGGGCGAGGTGGCCGGCATCAAAAGCGCCACCGTCCACGTCCAGGGTCCCTACGCCTACGGGTGGTTGCGCACCGAGACCGGCGTCCATCGGCTGGTGCGCAAATCGCCCTTCGACGCTGGCAACCGCCGCCACACCTCCTTTGCCGCGGTGTTCGTCTCGCCGGAGATCGACGACGAGATCCAGATCGAAGTCAGCAAGGCCGACGTGCGCGAGGACACCTATCGCGCCTCCGGGGCCGGTGGACAGCACGTCAACAAGACCGACTCGGCGGTGCGGTTGACCCACTTGGCCACCGGCATCGTGGTGCAGTGCCAGAGCGAGCGCTCCCAGCATCAAAACCGGGAGCGGGCCTGGAAGATGCTGCGCGCCAAACTCTACGAGCTGGAAATGCAAAAGCGCGCCGAGGCCAACCGCAAACTCGAGGAGAGCAAGGCGGACATCGGCTGGGGCAGCCAGATCCGCTCCTACGTGCTGGACGACCAGCGGATCAAGGATCTGCGCACCGGAGTGCAGACCACCGATTGCCAGAGCGTGCTGGACGGGGATCTCGACCGGTTCATCGAGGCCTCGCTCAAAGCGGGGCTGTGATGCCGGGGGATCCCGGCCGACGAGGGGTGGCCATGAGCGAACGGCAGGAAGAAAACCGACTGGTCGCCGAGCGGCGCGCCAAACTGGCGGCCCTGCGCGAGTCCGGGGGCGTCGTCTTTCCCAACGACTTCCGCCCCGACAGCCACGCCGCCGAGCTCAAGGCGCGCTACGGCGGCCGCTCGCGGGAAGAGCTGGAAGCGCTGGGACTGGAGGTGGCGGTGGCGGGCAGGCTGGTGCGCAACCGCGGCGCCTTTCTCGAGCTCCTCGACGAGACCGGGCGCATCCAGCTCTACGTCACCAAGGCGGCGCGTCCCTTCGCCAAATCCCTGGATCTCGGCGACATCCTGGGGGTGCGCGGCCGCCTCCACAAGTCGGGGATGGGCGAACTGTACGTGGCCATGGAAGAGTGGCGGCTGCTCACCAAGTCCCTGCGCCCCCTGCCCGACAAGTTCCACGGCCTCGCCGATCAGGAGCTGCGCTATCGCCGCCGCTACCTCGACCTGATCGCCAATCCGGAAGTGCGGGAGGTGTTTCGCACCCGCAGCCGGGTGGTGGCCTTCCTGCGCCGCTTCCTCGACGAGCGGGGGTTTTTGGAGGTGGAAACCCCCATGCTCCAATTGATCCCCGGGGGGGCGGCGGCGCGCCCCTTCCGCACCCACCACAACGCCCTCGACGTGGACATGTTCCTGCGGGTCGCGCCCGAGCTCTACCTGAAGCGGCTGGTGGTGGGCGGTTTCGAGCGGGTCTACGAGCTCAACCGCAACTTCCGCAACGAAGGGCTCTCCACGCGCCACAACCCCGAATTCACCATGCTCGAGTTCTATCAGGCCTACGCCGACTACCGGGACCTGATGGACCTACTCGAACAGATGCTCCGGTCGTTGGTGGGGGAGGTGTTGGGCACGACGCGCGTGTACAACCGGGTGCGCAACGCCCGCGGCGAGGTGCTTGCGGAGTCGGTCTACGATTTCGCGCAGCCCTTTCGGCGCATGACCCTGACGGAGGCGATCCTGCGCTACAACCCCGACATCCCGCCGGCCGCCCTGGCCGACGAGGAGGGGGCGCGGGAGCTCGCCGCCCATCTGGACATCCCCCTGCAAGACGGCTGGGGTTTGGGCAAAATTCAACTGGAGATCTTCGAAAAGACCGTCGAGCACCGCTTGGAGGAGCCCACGTTCATCACCCGCTATCCCGCCGAAGTCTCTCCCTTGGCCCGCCGCTCCGACGACGACCCCTTTTACGCCGATCGCTTCGAGTTGTTCGTCGGTGGGCGGGAGATCGCCAACGGGTTCTCCGAGCTCAACGACCCGGAGGACCAGGCCGAGCGGTTCCGCCAGCAGGCGGCGGCGCGGGCCGCGGGCGACGAAGAGGCGATGTACTACGACGCCGACTACATCCGCGCCCTGGAATACGGCCTGCCCCCCACTGCGGGCGCCGGCCTCGGCGTCGATCGGCTGGTGATGTTGCTCACCGACTCGCCCTCCATCCGCGATGTGCTGCTCTTTCCCCACCTGCGCCCGGAGGCCCCCCACCGGGAGTGACCGTGGAAGCGCAGGCGCCGCGCCCGATCCGCCTGGAGGCCAACTGGCTGCGCCGGTTGGAAGGGGAGTTCCGCGAGCCCTACATGGCCGAGTTGCGGCGCTTTCTAGCCACCGAGCGGGCGCGGGGAAAGGAGATCTATCCGCCGCCGCGGTGGTGGTTTCGGGCCTTCGATGCCACCCCTTTCGATCGGGTCAAGGTGGTCATCCTCGGCCAGGACCCCTACCACGGCCCCGGCCAGGCCCATGGCTTGTGCTTTTCGGTGCCGCCGGGAGTGGAAATCCCCCCTTCACTGGCCAACGTCTACCGGGAGTTGGAGAGCGATCTCGGCATTCCCCCCGCGTCGCACGGCTGTCTGCTTTCGTGGGCGCGGCAGGGCGTTTTGCTCCTCAACGCCACCCTCACCGTGGAGCGGGGTCGGCCGGGCTCCCACCGCGGCCGCGGCTGGGAGCGGTTCACGGATGCGGCGGTGCGGATCCTGGCCGAGGAGCGGGAGCACCTGGTGTTTTTGCTCTGGGGCAGGGAGGCGGCCCAGAAGGGCTCCTTCATCGACCGGCGGCGCCACCTGGTGCTGACCGCCCCCCATCCGTCGCCCCTCTCGGCGCACCGCGGCTTTTTCGGCTGCCGCCACTTTTCCCGCGCCAACGAATACCTGCTGGCCACCGGACAGGCGCCGGTCGACTGGCGCCTACCCCCCGCCGGAGGGGATTCAGCATGAACCTCTGGAAGGGATTCTTCCTCTGGGGGATCGCCTCTTGGGCGGCCGCGGCTGACCTGGTGGTGGAGGTGGCGGGCATCGATTCCCCCGAGGGGCGGGTGCGCCTTTGGGTGTACGACGACCCCGCCGCCTTTGCCGCCTGGAAGGGGCCCGTCACCCTCCAGGAGGCCCGCGCCGTCGCAGCCAGGGTGCGGCTGCGGGTGATCAACTTGCCGGCGGGGCGATACGCGGTGCGCCTCCACCACGATCGCGACGGGGACGGCGAGGTGGACCGCCGTTACGGGCGCTTCGCCGCCGAGGGGCTCGGCGTTTCCGGAGCACTTCCGCCAGCCAAGGCCGATTTCGCCAGCGCGGCGTTCGACCATCGAGCGGACGCGGACAGCATCCTGCGGATCCAACTCCACGCCTGCCGCCCCCAACCCCGCCAGGGGTGGTCCCCTCGGCGTGCGGGTCGTCCCTACCGGCCCGATCCGGAGTGCGACTGAGGTGAAGCCCCATCGGGTGGTGCTGGAGCGGCCAGGACTGCCCGGGCCCCTGCACCTCTGTTTGGCCCGCCACCCCTCGGAGAGCGACCGCCGCTTCTCGGCCAGGCTGCTGGCCTTGGCGGCCCACGGCGAGGCCGGCGTGCGCACCGGGGACGAACTCTGCCGCCGCGACGAGCCCGCTCTGTGGCTGCCCGCGCCGGCGGCAGGGATTCGCCTTTGGGTGGAGGTGGGCGCGCCGAGCGGCGCTCGGTTGCGCCGCGCATTGCAGCGCGCCGAGCGCGTTGCGGTCTACACCTGGCAGGGCAATGCGGCGCGCAGTTGGTGGCGTCGGACGGTGCGCGAGCTGCCCGCGCGGGGGCGGCCGGAGGTCCACCTCCTGCCACCCTGGGTGGGGGAAGCGGTGGCGAGCCTGCTCGCGGCGCGCCTGGAATTGCGGGTGAGTGCCACCGGCCGGCGCTGGCAGCTGAGCCTCAACGGGCGGGAGCTGACCTTCGCCGAGGAGCGCCTCTAGTCCACCACCAGAGGGGGCGCTCCCCGCCGCCGTCGCAGCCAGTTGAGGGCGGTGAGCACCGGCCGGTGGGAGACCAGCCAGCGCTCGAGGGCGAACTTGCCGGGGTAATCCAGGAGGATGAGCCCGGCGAGCAGGGTCAAAAGGCCCTGGCCGGGGAGAAAGAGCATCAAGACGCCCCCGGCGAGCAGCACGAGTCCCAGGAGGTTTTTCAGCAGGAGGAACAGGAACCGCAACAGCGGATGGCGATTCCGCCAGGGCGCCGCCCGGCGCCGCCGGGGCCGGAAATAGTCCTGGGGGATGGCGGCGGCGACCCAGGGGAGCGCCAGCGCACTGGCGGCGAAGACCGCGAGCGACAGCAGGCCCAGGGCCCACAGCCAGCGCTCGTCAAGAACGTTCCAGGGCATCGCCGTAGGGAAGGGGGATTTCGGCAAAGACTGTCTCGCGACCGTCGAGGAGCAGGCGGCCGGACGCCAAGGCGCTCTGCGAGGCCACCGCGAGCAGCTCGAGCCGATCCCCGTCCGCCACCGCCGCCACCACGGTGGCGGCTTCGCCCTCTGGGGAAGTGAGTTCCGCCCCCGGCGGGGGCGGGGCGGAGCCGGGCAGGCGCAGATGGTGGAGCCACCGCTTGGGCTTGCCGCGGTACTGGAGGCGGGCCACCACTTCTTGCCCGGTGTAACAGCCCTTGCGGAAACTCACCGCCCCCGTCGCCTGATAATTGAGCATCTGGGGGACGAAGAGCCCGGAGGTGGCCGCCGTCAGCACCGCCTCTCCCGCCTGGATCAGGGCGTATTCGAAGAGCCGCTCCGCGGCGGGGGGCGGCCGATGCGGTCAGTTGGCGCCAGAGGGCGGGCGCGCCGGTCGCGGCGACCGCGACCACCGCCAGTTGGGCAGCGAGGTTCACCGCCGGGGTGGGGCTCTCCATTTGCAAGAGACCGAGCAGGGCGCGGCTCGAACTGGCGTCGGCCAGGGTGACCCGGCCGCGGTAGAGGGGGGCGTACTTGCCCAAGGTGGCGAGCGTGGGTGCCACCAAGCTCCGGTGGCAAACGAGCAACACCGTCTCCGCCCCTTCGCGCAGACAGTAGAGGTTGGCGATCACCCTGCCCTTGGGGTCGCACAGCGCCCCCTTCAGGCCGGACGCGGCGTCCAGTTCCCGCAGGTCGCAGGTGAGCTGGCCCTGGAGCAGCCGCTCGGCGTCGGGACCGGTCACCGCCACCGCCCCCCAGCTCGCCAGGGGGACCACCGCGGGCGCGGTGGCCCGCTCCGCCAGCGACTCCACATCCGGCGGGGGGGTGGCGAGAAAGTCGTAGGGCGACGACATTGGATCCTCCTCGGCGGCGCGGCCATTCTACACCGGCCGTTGGGTTTGCGGGTGAAGGCCACTACAATGGAGCGCCTCTTGCGGCGGGCCGTCGCCCATGGACATCAATCGCCTCAAATGGGCCAGTCGGCGGGGCATGCTCGAGCTCGACCTGCTGCTTTTGCCCTTCGTCGAGCAGATCTATCCCCAGCTGTCGGGGGAGGACCAAGCGCGCTTCCACCGCCTCCTCGCCTGCGAGGACCAGGACCTGTTTCGCTGGCTGCTGGACCGAGAAGAGCCCGAGGACCCGGACCTTGCCCGAATCGTCGCCGTCATCCGCGGGACGCGCGAGCGAATTCGCCTTTGAAATCGCGCCCGGGGCGGGCCTCACCGCGCCCCTCAACCTGGTGGGCGCGGCCCTCGCCGCGGCCCTCCTCCTCGCGCCCCTGGCGCCGGCTGGGGCGCGCTGGCTCCTCCTCGGTTGGTTCGCCCTCGCCTGGGCGAGCGCGGTGGGGCGCCTCGGACGATGGGCCCGCTGGCGTCTGCGCTGGTCGGCGCGCGGCGTGCGCCTGGTCCGCGACGGGCGGGAGGAAGCGGTCCGCTTGCGCTTTGCGTTCGTCTCGCGCCGCCTCTTGGTGGTGGAACTCCACCTGGAAGAAGGCGAGCGCCTGTGTCTGCCCTGCACCCCCGCCGGGGGGGATAGCGAGGCCTGGCGGCGCCTACAAGTGGCCGCTCGGGGGGTCGCAGCGGACGATCACCTCCTGTCCGGCGAAGTTCATCGGCACCAGGATGGTGTCCCGCGCGATGGGTGAGGTGTCGGGGTAGTCCAGGGTGTAGTGCAACCCCCGGCTCTCCTTGCGCTCCATGGCCGAGCGGATGATCAGCTCGGCCACTAGGGCGAGGTTGCGCAGTTCCAAGAGGTCCCGGCTAACCTTGTAGTTGCTGTAGTACTCCTGGATTTCCCGCTGCAGCAGGCGGATGCGGTGTTCGGCGCGCTCGAGGCGCTTGCGGGTCCGCACGATGCCCACGTAATCCCACATGAAGCGGCGCAGTTCGTCCCAGTTGTGGGAGATCACCACGTCTTCGTCCGAATAGGTGACGCGGCTTTCGTCCCAGGGAGCCGGCTCGGCGGGTTCGGGAATAGTGTCGATGACCCGATCGATGTGTTCGGCCGCCGACCATGCGAATACCAGGCACTCGAGCAGCGAGTTGCTGGCCATCCGATTGGCGCCGTGCAAGCCGGTCCAGGCCGTCTCGCCGATGGCGTAGAGGTTCTTGAGGTCGGTGCGGCCGTGGAGATCGGTGAGGATGCCGCCACAGGTGTAGTGGGCGGCGGGCACCACCGGCACCGGCTCGCGGGTGATGTCGAAGCCGTACTTGAGGCACTGCTCGTAGACGTTGGGAAAGTGGCTCTTGACGAATTCCGCCGGCTTGTGGGTGATGTCGAGGTAGACGAAGTCGACCCCGAGCCGTTTCATCTCGTGGTCGATGGCCCTGGCCACGATGTCCCGGGGCGCGAGTTCCGCCGCGGGGTGGAAGCGGTCCATGAAGCGCTCCCCGGAGGGCAACCTGAGCACCGCGCCCTCGCCGCGCAGCGCCTCGGTGAGCAGGAGCGAGCGCGCCTGGGGGTGGTAGAGGCAGGTGGGGTGGAACTGGTTGAATTCCATGTTGGCCACGCGGCAGCCCTGGCGCCAAGCGACGGCGATGCCGTCGCCGCTCGCTTCCACGGGGTTGCTGGAATAGAGGTAGACGCGGCTTGCGCCCCCCGTCGCCAGCACCACTGCCTTGGCCAGGAAGACGTCCACCCGATCGGCCCGGCGGTTGAGGACGTAGGCGCCGGTGCAGCGGATCTTGCGGCTGTTGCAGTCCGCCTGGGTGATCAGGTCGACGATCACGTGGTCTTCGAACGCGCGCACCGTCGGCTGCGCCAGCAGCCGGTCGGTGAGCGTCTCGGCCACCGCTTTGCCCGTGGCGTCGGCGCTGTGCAGCACCCGCCGGTGGCTGTGGCCGCCTTCGCGGGTGAGGTGGAATTCCCCCGTGGCGGGATCGCGGGTGAAATTCATGCCCCGCTCCACCAGCCACTGGATCACCGCCGGCCCGTGCTCCACGGTGAAGCGCACCACCTCTTCGTGGCACAGGCCGGCGCCGGCGGCCAGGGTGTCGCGGATGTGGGCTTCGATGCTGTCTTCGCTGTCGAAGACCGCGGCCACCCCTCCCTGGGCCAGCCAAGTGGAGCCGGAATGGAGCGAGCTCTTGCTCAACACCGCCACCCGATAGCCCCGTTCGGCCAGGCGGATGGCGCAGCTGGCGCCGGCGGCGCCGCTGCCCACGACCAGCACGTCGTAGCGGTGGTACTCGCTCATCGCCCCCACCCTCTGCCGGGGACCGGGAGCGGAGCATGATAGTATAGGCCGCCGCATCCGCCCAAGGGCCGCGGCGCGCCGGCCCGCAGCGACCCAGGACGAGGGGAGATCTCGATGGCCGCCGAGAGGGCGTCCGACTCTGACGAGCAGCTGGTCGCCCGGGCGCGGCGGGGCGACAAGCGCGCCTTCGACCTGCTGGTGCTCAAGTACCAGTACCGACTCCAGGCCCTCGTGGCCCGCTATTTCCAGGACCCGGAGGAGATCGCCGACGTGGTCCAGGACACCTTCGTCAAGGCCTACCGCGCCCTCGGCAACTTTCGGGGAGAGAGCCGGTTTTACACCTGGCTCTACCGGATCGCCGTCAACACCGCCAAGAACCACCTGGTGGCGCGCAGTCGGCGCCCCCCGGCGGACGACGTGGAGGTAGAGAGTGCCGAGCAGCTCGACGCCGGAGATTCGCTCCGGGACGTGGACAGCCCGGAGAACCTCTTTCTTCGGGACGAGCTCGAGGAACTGGTGTTGCGCGCCATCGATGCCCTGCCGGAAGAGCTGCGCACGGCGCTGACCTTGCGCGAATTCGAGGGGTTGAGCTACGAGGAGATCGCCAAGGCCATGGGCTGCCCCGTGGGGACGGTGCGCTCGCGCATTTTCCGCGCCCGGGAGGCGATCGACCGGGAAGTGCGCCGGCTGACGGGGGAGGGGGTGCGGTGAAGGAACTCCCTTGTGCCGCCGTGGTCTGAAATATAGACTGGGCCGTGGGCCCGCCGCTGGTTCCAACGTGGGAGATTCCCGAATGGTGGAAAGATCCGAGGGCGCGAGGGAGTCCCTGTCGGCCTTGATGGACGGCGAGGCGAGTGAGTTCGAGGTGCGCCGCCTGCTCGACTCTCTGGACGAGGATCCGGAACTGCGGGCGCGGTGGCGGCGTTACCAACTGGCCCGCGCGGCGCTGCGCCGCGAATTGCCTCCGCGGGTGGTGGATCTCTCCCAACGGGTGCGCGACGCCCTCGAGGGCGCGCCCGCGCCGCGGCGCACTTGGGGCGTTCCCCTAGCGGCCCTGGGGCGCGCGGCGGTGGCGGCGTCGGTGGCCGCGGTGACGGTCTTCGCCGCCCTGCACTGGCGGGATGGACACCGGGCGGATCCCCAGGTGGCCTCTTCCGCCGCCGGCGCACCCCGCTTCCAATGGCCGGCCGGGGGGGCGATGCCGGTGCTGCCGGCGCGGCTGGCCAGCGTGGAGCGCACCCCCGGTCCCGTGCGCGCGGCACCGCCCGCCGCTGTGCCCGATCCCGAAGCGGTGCGCCAGAGCATCGAGGCGGCCACCTGGTTGATCCACCGCCACGCCGCCCTCGCTGCTGGCGCGGCGGCGGTCCAGGGCCCCTTGCCCTTGGCGCGCCTGCCCCGGGAAGCCGCGCACTGAAGGCGGGCGGATGACCCAGGCGCGCTCCCTTGTCCTTCTGTTTCTGTTTCTCTGCTTGAGCCTGGCAGCGCCCGCCACTGTCTGGGCGCAGGCGGATTCGCCCAGGCAGCTGCTCGCGCGGATGGCCCAAGCCAACCGCACCCTCGATTACCGCGGCGTCTTCACCCACGAATACGCCGGAGCGCTCGCCTCATTGGCAATCGTCCACGCAGTGCGGGACGGCCGCGAATACCAAAAGATCGTCCACCTCAACGGGACGCCCCGGGAATGGCTGCGGGTGAATTCCCTGGCCTGCCGGCGGGCGGCGGATCAGCTGCTCGCCGCCACCCACTTGGCCGGCGCCGAGGTGGAGCGCCACTACCGCCTGTGGGTCAAGGGAGAGGACCGGGTGGCGGGTCGGCCGGTGCGCATTCTCCACGCCATTCCCGAGGACCCCTATCGCTACGGCCAGGTTCTGGCACTCGATCGCGAGACTGGCCTCCTGCTCCAGGCCCTGGTGGTGGACGCGGAAGGCAAGGTGCTCGAGCGGTTCCAGTTCGCCGAGATCCAGTACGGTCTGGCGCCCGAGGAGATTGCGGCGCTGGCCGAGGAGCGCGCCGCGGAAGAGCCCTGTGGGGCTTTGGCGGAGGACGAGCAGCTGGTGGGGTGGCTGCCGCCGGGCTTCCGCCTGCTGGGCCGGCGAGAGGCCGAGCGGGAGCTCGCCCTGCTCTTCGGCGACGGCTTGGCCTTTTTCTCGGTGGTGATCGGCGCTCCGCTTCCCACCGGCCCCCGACCGCTGTTCCTCCGTCGGGGCGCCACCGGCGTGTGGTTTGCCGAGGTGGGCGGCGAAATCCCCGTCGGCGTGGTTGGGGAGGTCCCCGCCCGCACGCTGGAGCGCGTGGCCGCCACCGTCCGGGTGGCGGGGGTGCGGCCGTGATCCGCGAGCGGGGCACGGTGGTGGCCGTGGAGCCGGGGCGGGTGCTGGTGGAGACCGCCCCCGCCGGGGCCTGCGGCTCCTGCGGGGCGCGGCCGGGTTGCGGTCACCATCTGCTGGGGCGGTCTCTCGCCGGCGCCACGCGCATACCCGTGGCGGTCCCGCCGGACTTCCCCTCGCCGCTCTCCCCCGGCGATCGGGTGGTGATCGGGGTGGCCGAGGATCTGTTGGTCAAAAGCGCCCTCACGCTCTACGGCGTGCCACTCCTGGGTGGGCTCCTCGGCGCCGCCGGCGGCCATCTGGCCCTTGCCTCGGAAGGGTGGGCCGCTCTGTTCGCCCTGGTCGGATTCGCGGCGGGCGCCTGGGCGGCGCGCCGCGTGGCGGCCCGCCTCGCCCTGAACCCGGCGGCGCGCCCCGTCCTGCTCGCCGAGTGAAACCGCGCGCCGGCGCTTGCGGGGCGGGCCGGCGGCACCGCGTGGTCTCCGGTGGTCAAATCGGATAGACTTCGCGGCGGCCCGCGATTCCGGCGTTTCCCCCGACGTGTCCGATCTCAGCCACATCCGCAACTTTTCCATCATTGCCCACATCGACCACGGCAAGTCGACGTTGGCCGACCGCTTCATCCAACTGTGCGGCGGGCTGAGCGAGCGGGAGATGGCCGAGCAGGTGCTCGACTCCATGGACATCGAGCGCGAGCGGGGCATCACCATCAAGGCGCAAAGCGTGACGCTGGAGTATCGGGCCCGAGACGGCCGCACCTATCAGCTCAACCTGATCGACACGCCGGGTCACGTGGACTTCGCCTACGAGGTCTCGCGCTCCCTGGCGGCCTGCGAGGGGGCGTTGCTGGTGGTGGACGCCGCCCAGGGAGTCGAGGCACAGTCGGTGGCCAACTGTTACACCGCCATCGCCCAGGGCCTCGAGGTGGTGCCGGTGCTCAACAAGATCGATCTTCCCCAGGCCGATCCCCAGCGTGTGCGCACCCAGATCGAGGAGATCATCGGCCTCGACGCCTCCGAGGCGCTGTGCTGCAGTGCCAAGACGGGGGAGGGCGTGGCGGAAATCCTCGAGCAGGTGGTGGCGCGCATCCCGCCGCCCCGCGGCGAGGTGGATGCACCCCTGCAAGCGCTGATCATCGATTCCTGGTTCGACAATTATTTGGGCGTGGTGAGCCTGGTGCGCATCGTCAACGGCGAGTTGCGGGTCAAGGACAAAATTTTGGCCAAGAGCGTGGGCAAACCCCACGTCGTCGACCGGGTCGGCGTATTCACCCCCAAGCGGCAGGATCGGGAGGTGCTCAGGGCGGGGGAGGTGGGCTTCGTCGTGGCGGGCATCAAGGACATTCAGGGCGCGCCGGTGGGGGACACCTTTGTCGCCGCCTCGGCTCCCGACACGCCGGCGCTGCCCGGCTTCCAG
Organism: Porticoccaceae bacterium; assembly: GCA_026005035.1. Taxonomy (GTDB): domain Bacteria; phylum Pseudomonadota; class Gammaproteobacteria; order Pseudomonadales; family Porticoccaceae; genus BPKH01. Next base: position 335,971 of record BPKH01000002.1, read on the forward strand.
CGGGTCAAACCGCAGGTGTACGCCGGGCTCTTTCCCGTCAACTCGGACGACTTCGAGGATTTCCGGGAGGCCTTGGCGAAGCTGACCCTCAACGATGCCTCGCTGTTTTATGAGCCGGAGACTTCCGATGCCCTGGGTTTCGGCTTTCGCTGCGGTTTCCTCGGCATGCTGCACATGGAAATCGTCCAGGAGCGGCTAGAGCGGGAGTACGGGCTCGATCTGATCACCACCGCACCCACGGTGGTCTACGAGGTAGTCAAGAACGACGGCGAGGTCCTCCACGTCTCCAACCCTTCCCACTTGCCAGATCCGGCCACCATCCGCGAGATGCGCGAACCCATCGCCGAGGCCAACATTCTGGTGCCGCGCGAGCACCTGGGCGACGTGATCAATCTGTGCATCGAGCGGCGCGGGGTGCAAAAGGACATGCAGTTCGTGGGCGGACAGGTGTCGCTGACCTACGAGCTACCGATGGCCGAGGTGGTGATGGACTTTTTCGACCGCCTCAAATCGGTCAGCCGCGGTTTTGCTTCCCTGGATTACGGCTTCGCGCGCTTTCAAAAAGCGCCCTTGGTGCGCCTCGACGTGTTGATCAACGGCCAGCGAGTGGACGCCCTGGCGGTCATCGTCCACCGCGACCAGGCCCACGCCCGGGGGCGCCAACTGGTGGAGAAGCTCAAGGAAGTGATTCCGCGACAACTCTTCGACGTGGCCATCCAGGCGGCCATCGGCGGCCAGATCATCGCCCGCTCCACGGTGAAGGCGCTGCGCAAGAACGTCACCGCAAAGTGTTACGGCGGAGACGTCACCCGCAAGAAAAAGCTGTTGGAAAAGCAAAAGGCGGGCAAAAAGCGAATGAAGCAGGTGGGCAACGTGGAGATACCCCAGGCCGCTTTTTTGGCCGTGCTGCGCACAGAAGGCTGAGCGGACATGGAGCTCGATTTTCCCCTGATCTTGGTGGTGCTGACCGCCCTCACCGGGGCCATGTGGCTGCTCGACCGCTGGGTGCTCAAGCCCCGCCGCGGCGACGCGCCGGCGCCATTTTACGTCGAGTACACCGCGCCCTTTTTCCCCGTCCTCGCCCTGGTGTTGGCGTTGCGGTCGTTCGTCGTCGAGCCCTTCCAGATTCCCTCGGCCTCCATGGTGCCGACTCTCGAGATCGGCGATTTCATCCTCGTGGACAAATTTTCTTACGGCTTGCGGTTGCCGGTTGTGCGCACCAAGATCCTCGACGTCGGCAAGCCCGAGCGGGGCGACGTGATGGTCTTCTTCCCGCCCGGAGACGACCGGTACTTCATCAAGCGGGTGGTGGGGTTGCCCGGCGACCAGGTGCGGATCATCGACAACCAGCTTTTCATCAACGGCGAACCCGTCCCACAACGGGAGCTGCCGGACCTGCGCGGCGCTGGATACGGATATCTGATCGCCGAAGAAAGGCTGGGCGGGCATCTGCACCTGATACGCAAGCGCCGCGTCCCCGGGCCGCTGGGGCGCTTTTTCGAGTACCAGGTGCCCGAGGGGCACTACTTCGTGATGGGTGATAATCGAGACAACAGCAGCGACAGCCGGGTGTGGGGGGCGGTTCCGGAAGAGAACATCGTGGGGCGGGCTTTCTTCATCTGGATGCATTGGGAAAGCTTGTTCAGCCTGCCTTCCTTTGCTCGGGTCGGGCCGATTCCCTGACGGCGGGAGGGGTGGGACATGGCGAATCGAGGCATTTCCACGCTGGGGCTCCTCTTCCTCTTGGTGGGTGCCGCGGCGGTACTGGTGGTGGCTTTCCGCATCGGTCCCCTCTACGTGGACAACTGGTTCGTCAAGGCTTCGGTGGAAGCGCTGGCCGACGAAGAGCTGGAGGAGATGTCGGATGCCCAGATCCGCAGGGCCCTCGAGCGCTATTTCACGGTCAACGGGGTGCGCGACCTGTCGCCCCGCGATGCGCGCATCGAGCGCGACGCGCGCGACGTGACGGTGGTGGTGGAATACGAGCGCCGCGTCCCCTTGATCGGCAACGTGGACGCAGTCGTCCATTTCACCAACCGCTACAGCACGGCGGAAGAATGAAGGAAATGCGCGGGGTGAGCGGGCCGTTGGAGGAGCGTCTGGGATATCGCTTCCGCGACCCCCTGCTGCGCGATTTGGCGCTCACCCATCGCAGTTTCGGCTCGCCCGACAACGAGCGGTTGGAATTCCTCGGCGACGCCGTGCTCGACCTGCTGGTGGCCGAGGCGCTCTACGAGCGCCACCCCGAGGCCAGCGAAGGGCAACTGAGCTACTGGCGCGCGGCGCTGGTTCGCGAGGAGACCCTCGCCGCGGTGGCGCGGGAGTTGGGCCTGGCCGAGCACCTCCGGCTGGGGTCGGGCGAGCGCAGGGCGCCAGGGGAGGTGCGGCCCTCCATCCTCGCCGGCGCTCTCGAAGCCCTGCTGGCGGCGATCTATCTGGACGGAGGCATCGAGTCCGCGCGCTCCTGCGTGGTGCGCTGGTTCGAAGAGCGCCTGGCGGCCGTGCCGCCCACCGAGGGCAAGGATCCCAAAACCCGCCTGCAGGAATTTCTGCAGGCCCGCGGGGCGCCGCTGCCCAGGTACGAGATCGTGGACGCCGCCGGCCCCGATCACCGGCGCACCTTCACCGTCGCCTGCCGCATCGACGGCCGAGAGGCGCCCTTCATTGCTTCCGACCGCAGTCGCAAGGCGGCCGAACAGCGGGCCGCGGCGCTGGCGCTCGCCCACTTGGAGGGCGGTGGGGCGTGAGCGACGAGGCGCGCACCCCGCTGCGGCTTGGTGGCGCTGGTGGGGCGGCCCAACGTGGGCAAATCGACGCTCCTCAACCACTTGCTGGGCCTCAAGCTGAGCATCACCTCCCGCAAGCCCCAGACCACCCGCCATCGGCTGCGCGGCGTGTTGACCCGCGGCCGGGACCAGCTGGTGTTCGTGGACACCCCGGGCATGCACCGCCCGCGGCGCCTCCGCGCCCTCAACCGGCAGCTCAACGAGACCGCCCAGAGGGCCTTGAACGACGTGGACGCGGTGGTACTGGTGGTGGACCGGGACCACTGGACGGACACCGACCAATGGGTGGCGGAGCAGGTCTTCGCGCGCCCCCGCCCGGTGGTCATCGCGGTCAACAAGGTGGATCTGGTGCGGCCGCGGGAGCGGCTGCTGCCCCATTTCCAGTGGCTCGCCGAGCGCTTTCCCCAGGCGGAACTGGTGCCGGTGGCCGCACTCAAAGGGTTCAACCTGGATCGCTTGGTGGACATCTTGGCGGGCTGGCTGCCCCAAGGGCCCTTTCTGTTCCCCCCCGACCAACTGACCGACCGCAGCCTGCGCTTCCTGGCCGCGGAGCGGGTTCGCGAGAAGCTGGTGCGCCAGCTGGGTGACGAGTTGCCCTACGCCACGGCGGTGGAGATCGAACAGTGGCGGGAGCGGGGCGGGGTCGTGCACATCCACGCCCTGATCGCGGTGGAGCGGCCGAGTCAAAAGGCGATCGTGATCGGCGAAGGTGGGGAACGGCTGAAAAAGATCGGCCAGCAAGCCCGGCTCGACCTGGAGCGCCTGCTGGGCGCGCGGGTGATGCTCCACCTGTGGGTCAAGGTGCGCGAGGACTGGGCGGACGACGAGCGCGCCCTGCGCGCCCTCGGCTACGATGAGCGCGATTGACCTCGGCTACGTCCTGCACGCGCGTCCCTGGCGCGAGACCAGCACCCTCCTGACCGTTTTCTGCCGGGAGGCCGGGCGCGCCGCGCTGCTGGCCAAGGGGGTGCGCCGTCGGCGCGGGCGGGCGCTCGAGCCCTTTTGCCTCTTCGAGTTCGCCTTCGGCGGTCGGGGTGAATTGAAGACCCTGCGCTCGGCGGAGATCCTCGAGGTGCGCCCGTTGGCCGGCGAGCCCCTCTTCCTCGGCCTCTACGCCAACGAACTGCTCGTGCGAACGGTGCGCGAGGGGCAGTCGTACCCGCCGCTGTTCGACCGCTATCACCACTTTCTCCGCGCCCTGGAGGACCCCACCGCCGATCGGGAGGCGCTGCTGCGATCCTTCGAGTTTTGCCTGCTCGAGCAGCTGGGATACGGATTTTCCCTGGAGGTGGACGCCGAGGGGCGGGCGCTGGTGGCCGAGGGCTGGTACCGCTTCGAACCCCAGCGGGGTCTGGTGGCCGCCTTCCGAACCGAAAGCGCGTTCCCCGGTCGCCACCTGCTGGCCATTGCGGCCATGGACTTTCGCGAAAGCGAAGTGCGGCGGGCCGCCAAGCGCCTCTTGCGCCAGGCGCTCGCCCCGCTGCTCGGAACCAGGCCGCTGGTGAGCAGGGAACTCTATCGGGCCTTGCGGGGCGGCGCTTGAGTCCCTGTGGCAGAATGCCCCCCTGCCGGAGACGGGAAGCAGGATGGTCGAGATGGAGGCTTTTTCGACCCTGGAACACACCGTCGGTGGGACGCCGCTCGTGCGCCTCGCGCGCCTTGCGGAGGGCACCGGCAGCGAGGTTTGGGTCAAACTGGAAGGCAACAACCCCGCCGGCTCGGTCAAAGATCGCCCGGCGCTGGCCATGATCGCCGGGGCCGAAGCGCGCGGTGCGATCCGGCCGGGCGATACCCTCATCGAGGCCACCAGCGGCAACACGGGCATTGCCCTGGCCATGGCCGCCGCCATGCGCGGCTACCGGATGGTGTTGATCATGCCCGAAAGCGCCACCGAAGAGCGCAAGGCCGCCATGCGCGCCTACGGTGCGGAGCTGATCCTGGTCCCCGCCGAGGCGGGGATGGAGGGCGCGCGGGATCTGGCCCAGCAGCTGGCGGAGGAGGGCCGAGGGGTGGTCCTCGACCAATTCAACAATCCCGACAATCCCCTCGCCCACGAGCGGGGGACGGGGCCGGAAATCTGGCGTCAGACCGGGGGGCGGCTGACCCACTTCGTCTCGGCCATGGGCACCACCGGGACCATCGTGGGCGTGGGGCGCTTCCTGAAGCGGCGCGATCCCCGCATCCAAGTGATTGGGCTGCAGCCGGCGGACGGCGCCTGCATCCCGGGCATCCGCCGCTGGCCGGAGGCCTATCGACCGGGCATCTTCGACCCCGCGGTGGTGGACCGAATCCTCGACGTGACCCAAGAGGAGGCCGAGGAGACCATGCGCGCTCTGGCGCGCCGAGAGGGCATCCTGGCGGGCGTTTCCAGTGGTGGGGCGGTTGCCGGCGCCCTGCGTATCGCCCGGGAAGCACCCGGCGCGCGGATCGTCGCCATCGTCTGCGATCGCGGCGACCGCTATCTATCGGCGGGCCTGTTCGCCGATTGAGGGCCCACCCTTGGTGAAGATCCGCGAAGTCCACCACCTGGCCGACGAGGCGGGGTTCGACCTCGAGGGCTGGCTCGACCGGCTGAGCGAGCGGTTGGCTCTGCCGGCGCCGCGCAAGGCGGTGCTGGCGCGGGCCGCGTCACTCACCCGCGAGCGCGAGCGGGAACTGCGCGCCTGCGGCGACATCCCCCCGCAACGGCCGAGCGCCTTTCTGACCGGCATCGAGATGGTGGAAATTCTCGCCGGTTTGGGCCTCGACGACGCTGCCCTGCCGGCGGCGATGCTCTACCGCGCGGTGCGCGAGGCGTTTTTCGACCTCGCCGCGCTGGAGCCGGAATTTGGCGCAGAGGTGACCGCGCTCATTCGCTCCGTGCTGCAGATGGCGGTCATCTCGCAGGCGCGCAACGACACCGGGCGCCCCTTCGGCGGCGATCGCGAAGAGCAGGCCGCCAAGGTTCGGCGCATGTTGGTGTCGATCATCGACGACGTGCGGGTGGCGCTGATCAAGCTGGCGGAGAGGACCTGTGTCGTGCGCAACCTGAAGGATTTTCCCGAAGCGAAACGGGTGCGCGTGGCGCGGGAGATCTTCGACGTCTACGCGCCACTCGCCCATCGCCTCGGGATCGGCCAGATCAAGTGGGAGCTCGAGGATCTGGCCTTTCGCCATCTCGAACCCCTGGAGTACCGGCGCATCGCCCGGTTGCTCGCCGAGCGGCGGGCCGATCGCGAGCGGTACGTCGCCGAGGTGGTGGAATTGGTCAAGGCGGAGCTCGCCGCCGCGGGCATCGAGGGCGAGGTGACTGGCCGCGCCAAGCACATCTACAGCATCTGGAAAAAAATGCGCCGCAAGGGCATTGCCTTTTCCGAGGTGTACGACGTCAGCGCGGTGCGCATCGCGGTATCCACGGTGGCGGAATGCTACGCGGTGCTCGGCCTGGTGCACGGCCTCTTCCGCCACGTGCCCGACGAGTTCGACGACTACATCGCCAATCCCAAGGACAACGGCTACCGCTCTCTCCACACGGCGGTGATCGGCCCCCGCAACCGCGTCGTGGAAATCCAAATTCGCACCCACGAGATGCACCGCGAAGCGGAACTGGGCATCTGTGCGCACTGGCACTACAAGGGCGCCGACGCCCCCGGCAAGTCGCAGGCCTACGAGGCCAAGCTCGCCTGGTTGCGACAGGTGTTGGAATGGCACGAAGAGATCGGTTCGGGCCCGCTCGCCGACTGGTTCCGGCCGGAAGCCGAGGCCGACCGCATCTACGTCTTCACCCGCGACGGGCACGTTGTGGATCTGCCGCCGGGCGCGACGCCGATCGACTTCGCCTATCGCATCCACACCGAAGTGGGCCATCGCTGTCGCGGCGCGCGGGTCAACGGGCGGATGGTGCCCCTCAACACCCCGCTCAAGACCGCCGACCAGGTGGAAATCCTGACCGGCCGGCAGGAAGCCCCGAGCCGCGACTGGCTCGATCCCGCCGCCGGCTACGTGGTCACCGCCCGCGCCCGAGCCAAGATTCAGGCCTGGTTTCGCAAGCGGGATTCGGCCGAAAACGCCGCCGCCGGACGACGCCTGCTGGAGCGCGAGTTTCGCCGCCTGGGAGTGGCCGGAGTGGACTTGGCGGAACTCGCCCGCACGCTGCACCGCAAAAGCGTGGAGGAACTGTGCGCCGCTCTCGCCACCGGGGATCTTTCCATCGAGCAGCTGTTGTCCGCCCTGCGGCCGCGGCGCGGCACCGAGCTCGACGACCGCGGGCTTCGCCGCCGCTCGGTGCCGGCAGTGCGTTACCGCCGATCGCCGTTTTACATCTACGGCACCGGCAACCTGCTGACGCGCGTCGCCAGCTGCTGCAACCCCTTGCCGGGCGAAGAGATCTGCGGTTTTGTGACCGCGGGGCGAGGGGTGAGCGTGCACCGCACCGATTGCGGCAATCTGCTGCGCCTGCGGCAAAGCCACCCCGAGCGGATCATTGAGGTGAGTTGGGGTGGGGCGCCCGAAGAGGTCTACGCGGTGTCCATCGCCGTGGTCGCCCACGATCGGCGCGGCCTGCTCAGCGATCTCACCGCGGCGGTGAGCCGCATGGGCCTGTCCATCGCCTCGCTGCGCTCCGCCGGCGGCGAGAACGGGCTGGTGAGCACGCACCTGACGGTGGAACTGCCCGACTTGAACACCCTGCGAGCGCTGTTGGGGCGCCTGGAGCGGATCCCCAACGTCGTCTCGGTGGCGCGGGTGGCCGGCGATGGAACCTAAGGGGAAACGGCATGGCTGACGAAGGTTACGAGGTCGAAGCCCTGTTGGAGGTGATGGCCCGGCTGCGCGATCCGCAAACCGGTTGTCCCTGGGACCGCGCCCAGGATTTCGCGAGCCTCGTTCCCTACCTCCTCGAGGAGACCTACGAGGTGATCGACGCCATCGAGCGAGCCGATTGGCGACAGTTGCCCGAGGAGCTCGGCGATTTGTTGTTGCAGGTGGTCTTCCACGCGCAAATCGGTTCTGAGCGCGGTCTGTTCGACTTCTCGGGCATTGTCGACCGATTGGTGCGCAAACTCATCACCCGCCATCCCCACGTGTTTCCCGATGGCACCCTGGCGAGTCGCGGCGCGGGCGAGCATGAAATGGCGGAGCTCGCCGCGAGCTGGCGGGAAAGCAAAGCCCGGGAGCGGCGGGCGCGGGGTAATCCTTCGGTGTTCGACGGTGTTCCCGCCGCGGCGCCGGCTCTGCTGCGTGCGCAGAAACTGCAGCAGCGGGCGGCGGAGTTGGGGCTCGATTGGAACAGCGCCCAAGGCGTGTTCGACAAGGTGTGCGAGGAACTCGGGGAGCTGCGCGCCGAGGTGGAGCGCGGCGATGCGCGACGAGCCGGCGAAGAACTTGGAGATTTGCTGTTCGCCGTGGTCAACCTGGCGCGCCACCTGGGTGTGGACGCCGAGACCGCCCTGCGGCGCAGCGCCGAAAAATTCGCACGCCGGGCGCGTGCCGTGGAAGAGAAACTGGCCGCACGCGGGGAGCGGACCGCGCCCATCGACGCGGGCGAGCTCGATCTCCTGTGGCGGCAGGCCAAGGAGAGCGAAGGCGGGGGCGGCGGGTTGTGAAGCGCATCCCCTTCGGTGTATGGTTGGCCGCCCCTGAGCAGGACCCCATCGGGATGTACCACGCAATGAACATCATCCTTCTCGGACCGCCCGGAGCGGGGAAGGGTACCCAGGCCCAATTCATCGCCGAGAAGCTCGGGATTCCGCAGATTTCCACCGGCGACATGTTGCGCGCAGCGGTCAAGGCGGGCACCGAGCTTGGCAAGCGCGTCGAAAAGATCATGGCGGAAGGTGCCCTCGTCCCGGACGAGATCATCATCCAACTCGTCAAGGAGCGGATCGCTCAACCCGATTGTCGTCGTGGCTTTCTCCTGGACGGCTTTCCGCGCACCATCCCCCAGGCCGAGGCCCTGCTCGAAGCGGGCGTGCCCATCGACACGGTGGTCGAGATCGCGGTGGACGACGACGAGATCGTCGAGCGGCTGAGTGGCCGGCGCGTCCATCCGCCTTCGGGCCGGGTGTACCACGTCAAATACAATCCGCCTCGCCGCGAGGGCGTGGACGATCTCACCGGCGAGCCGCTGGTTCAGCGCGAAGACGACCGGGAAGAAACAGTCCGCAAGCGCTTGGAGGTGTACCACCGGCAAACGGAGCCGCTGGTGGAATTTTACCGCAGCATGGCATCGGGCTCCGGAAAGGGACCGCGCTTCGTCACCGTGAATGGCATGGGCACGCTAGAAGAGGTGCAGCGCCGACTGGAAGAAGCGCTGCTCGCCTAAAAATTTTTCGCCTTCCGTCCCCGCCCTCTGCGCCGCTTTGCTTCGCGTCGCAAATTGTGGTTAAAATCAGACCAGGACGCGCGTGCACATTCCCAACGGCGGGAGAATAGCAATGGCGACAAAAGCGACTAAGAGGACGACGCGTACGAGCAGCGGGCGGCGGAGCGCCAACCGAGGGCGAAATCGCACCGCGGGTCAGACGGTCGAACAGGACCTCGCCCAGAAAGAAAAAGCGGTGCAGCAAGTCGAAAGGGCGATCTCGGGCGTCGAGCAGAAACTCGCCAGGGCCCGGGAACGGGTGGCGGAGCTCCGCCAGCGCCTGGCGCAAAAGGCAAGCGCGGCGACCCGCAATGCACTCGCGCGGGCTGAAGATCGAGTGCGCGAATTGCGGGAAGAGTTGGCTCGCCTGCGCGGAACGCTCGGTGCGGAAAAGCTCGAAAGGCGGATCGCCGCAATCCGCCAGCAGATCGCGGAAGCCGAGCGGAAGGCCCAGGCCACCATTGCTGCCGCTGAGGAAAAACTCGTCGCCAAGGCGCACGCCGACCTGGAGAAGGTGCGCGCCCGTTTCGAGAAGCGGTGGTTGAAGGAGCGCCGAAAGAAAGACGCCGTCAAGCTCCGCCAGGTGCGGCGCAAGGTCGAGGCGCGGCTCGCGGAGGCGCGCCGGCGCGCGGAGAAAATGATCGAGGAGATTCGCTCCGGCAAGCGCCGGCCCGGCCGCCCGGCGAAGGGCGCTCCGAAGGCGGACGTGCGGCGTCGCAGCGCTCGCGCGGGCGGCCGCCGCAGACGAGCGGTGCCGGCGGAGAACGCGCGGCCGACGGCGGAAGTCACCGGGGGCGACGAGAGCTGATTCCCCCGTCGTCGAAGCGCCGCCCCGCCCCGCGGCGGGGCGGCTTTCGTTGTGGGCATCGCCATGACTTTCTCCCTGCTCGCCGTTGAAACCTCGGGGCCCCACTGCTCCGTGGCCCTGGCCGCGGGTGGCGAAGTGCGCCAGCGCCGCGTGCGCGCGCAGCGCGATCACGCCCGCACGGCCCTGGCCCTGATCGAGCAGTTGTTGGCGGAAGGGGGGCTCGCTCTGGGCCGTCTGGACGCGCTGGCCTACAGTCGAGGTCCCGGCTCCTTCACGGGTTTGCGCATCGGTTTTGGAATCGTGCAGGCAATGGCGTTCGCCTGGGACCTGCCGCTCGTCGGCCTGTCCGCGCTGGAAGTGCTGGCGGCCAGAGCGGCGGACGAGCAGGGCGTGGCGGGCAAGGTGCTCGCGGTTTTGGACGCGCGCATGGGCGAGGTGTACGCGGGGGTGTACCGGGTCGCGCCGGGGGAACCACCTCTACCGTTGGCGGCCGACCGGATCGCGACGCCGGCGGAGCTCTCGGCCGAGTTGCCGCCTGATCTGGCCATGGGCGTGGGAGAAGGCCTGAGCCTTTGCCAGCTGCCTGCCGGCGTCATTGCCTTGCCCGATCTCTGGCCCGATGCCGCCACCCTGGCCCGCCTCGCCCTGGGCAGGCTCGAACGCGGCGAGGGGGTTTCCGCAGAGGCGGCCGACCTCGTCTATCTGCGCACGGAAACCGCCTGGCACAAGCGCCCTGTCGGCGCGGGAGGCTGAGGCGTGGCGGCGGAGCCGAGCATCCCGCAGATCCTGCTCCTCGCCTTGATCCAGGGGCTGACCGAGTTTTTGCCGGTCTCCAGTTCCGCCCATCTGATCTTGCCCGCGGCGCTTTTTGGGCTTCCCGACCAGGGGTTGGCGTTCGATGTGGCCGCCCATCTGGGGTCGCTGGCGGCGGTGCTGGTCCACTTCCGCTCCGAACTGGCGGCCATGGCCGGCGCCCTGGTGGGGCGCGCCGGCGCCGGCGAGGCGTTCCAGCAGCGCCGTCTGTTCGCTTGTCTCGTCTTGGCCACCGTGCCGGCGGGCCTCGCAGCGCTCGCCCTCGGCGAGCTGGTGGAGGCGCGATTGCGCAGCGTGGCGGTGATTGCCGCCACCACCCTCTTTTTTGGCATTCTGTTGGGCGCGGCCGACCGCCTGGGCGGTCGGCGCCGCCGGCTCGATACCCTGGGCTTGCGCGACGCCTTGCTCATCGGCGCCGCACAGGCGCTGGCCTTGGTGCCCGGCACCTCCCGTTCCGGGATCACCATCACCGCGGCGCTGTTTCTGGGTTTCGAACGGGAGGCGGCGGCGCGCTTTTCGTTTCTGTTGGCGATTCCCGTCATCGCCTTGAGCGGGCTTTATGAAGTGCGCGAACTCCTGGCTTCTCCTGCACCCCCTTGGGGACAATTGGCGTTGGCCGCGGGGGCGAGTGCTTTGGCGGCGTGGCTGGCCATCGGTTGCTTCCTCAAGTGGGTGGAGCGAGTCGGCATGATGCCCTTCGTCTGGTATCGGATTCTGCTCGGCGTGCTCCTTGCGGGCCTGGCGGCGGGAGGTGTGGTGTGAGTGTGGTCGCCTTCATCGGACTGGGCACCATGGGATTTCCCATGGCCGGGCATTTGGTGCGGGCCGGCCATCGGGTGGCGGTCTACAACCGCACCGCGGCCAAGGCCGAACGCTGGCGCCGGCGCTACGGCGGGGAGGTGGCGGCCAGTCCCGCCGCGGCGGTCCGGGAGGCCGATTTCGCCATCTTGTGCGTGGGCGGCGACGACGACGTGCGCCAAGTGGTAACCGGTCCGGAAGGCGTTTTGGCCGGGGCGCGTGCTGGTCTTTTGGTGGTGGACCACACCACCACCTCTGCCACGCTGGCGGAGGAAATGGCGGAACGCTGTGCAGAGCGGGAGGTGGCCTACGTCGATGCCCCGGTTTCGGGCGGCCAGCAGGGGGCAGAGCGCGGGACACTCACCGCCATGTGCGGCTGCGCCCCCGAGCTCTTTCCCGCCGTGGCCGCGCTCCTTTCTGCTTACGCACCCACCGTGCGCCGGTTGGGGCCGGTGGGCAGCGGACAGTTGTGCAAGATGGTCAACCAGATCTGCATCGCAGGGTTGCTCCAAGGGCTGGCCGAGGGATTGCTCTTTGCCGAACGCGTGGGGCTCGACCCCTTTGCCGTGGTGGAAGTGATCTCCAAAGGGGCCGCCCAATCCTGGCAGATGGATCACCGCCACGCCACCATGATTCGCGGCGAGTTCGGGCACGGATTCGCGGTGGACTGGATGCGCAAAGATCTGGGCATCGCCCTGGAGGAAGGGCGCCGCCGCCGCATCCCGCTGCCGGTGACGGCACTGGTGGACCAGTTCTACGCCGAGATCCAAAATCTGGGCGGGGGCCGGTGGGACACCTCGAGCCTGATCGCCCGCCTGCGTTCCTTCCAGCCATCGAGCCAGGGGCACGAACGGTGAACTTGGAAAGGGATCGCGCTCAGTTCAACGAAGACTTGCTGCGCTTTTTGCAAGCCGCGCCGAGTCCTTTTCATTGCGTCGCGGCGATGGCGGAGCGGCTCGAAGGCCAAGGGTTCGCTAGGCTGGAAGAGGGGGAAGAGTGGCGACTTGCGCCTGGGGCGCGCCATTACGTGGTGCGCAACGGCAGCTCGCTGGTGGCCTTCGTGGTCGGCCGGCGCGCCCCCGCAGAGGGCGGGCTGCGCCTCGTGGGGGCGCACACCGACAGCCCTTGCCTGGTGGTCAAGCCCAACCCCGAGCTCGTTCGCCACGGCTATCTCCAGCTGGCGGTGGAGGTCTACGGCGGCGCGCTGCTCAATCCCTGGTTCGATCGCGATCTCTCCTTGGCCGGGCGCGTGGTGTGGCGCGCCGCGAACGGGAGCCTCGCGCAACAGCTGGTGGATTTCCGTCGGCCCGTGGCGGTCATCCCGAGCCTTGCCATCCACCTCGACCGATCGGCCAACGAGAACCGCTCGATCAATCCGCAGAACGACATCCTTCCCGTGCTCGGCCTCGCCAGGGATGCCCCGTGGGACCTGCGCACCCTGCTGGCGGAGGAGTTCCGCATCCCCGGTCCGATCCTGGACTGGGAGCTCTATTGCTACGACACCCAACCGCCGGCGGTGGTGGGACTGCGCGGGGAGTTTATCGCCGCCGCCAGGCTCGACAACCAACTGAGTTGCTACGCCGGGCTCGCGGCGCTCCTCGAGGCGGACGGCGAGCACAGTTGCATTTTGGTGTGCAACGATCACGAAGAGGTGGGCAGCACCTCTTGGTGCGGCGCCCAGGGCCCCTTCCTGGGCGATGTGCTGCGCCGTCTGCTGCCCGACGAGCAGACCAGGCAACGGGCGCTGGCGCGCTCCCTGCTCGTTTCCACCGACAACGCCCACGGCCGGCACCCCAATTTCCCGGACCGCCACGACGATGGCCATGCCCCGCGGCTCAACGGCGGGCCGGTGATCAAGGTCAACGCGCGCCAGCGGTACGCCACCAACGCGCTCACTGCGGCGCTGTTTCGCGACTTCGCGGCGCGCGCAGGCGTGCCCGTGCAACTCTTTGCCTCGCGCAACGACATGCCCTGCGGGAGCACCATCGGACCCCTCACCGCGGCGGAGCTGGGGGTGGCCACACTCGACGTGGGTGTGCCCACCTTTGCCATGCACTCGGCGCGCGAACTGGCCGGCACGGCGGACGCCCACACCCTCAAGGAGGTGTTGGCGCGCTTTTTCAACAACCCGTCAGCGCCCGTGGTGCAGTGACCCGCAGACCTGCTTTCCGGTAACATAGGCGCCCCTCAGGTGGAGGGTGCCATGGCCGAGGAACGGGTACTGACCGGGATCACCACCACCGGAACGCCCCACCTGGGCAATTACGTGGGCGCGATCCGGCCGGCGATCGCCAGCAGTCGCGAGGCGAGCGACGCCGAGCACTTTTTTTTTCTGGCGGATCTCCACGCGCTCATCAAATGCCAGGATCCAGAGCGGGTACAGCGCGCCACCCTCGAGGTGGCGGCCGCCTGGCTTGCCTGTGGGCTGGATCCGCAGAGGGTGTTCTTTTACCGCCAGTCCGACATACCCGAGATTCCCCAGTTGGCGTGGTTGCTCCACTGCGTCTGTGCCAAGGGTCTGCTCAACCGCGCCCACGCCTACAAGGACGCCGTTCAAAAAAATCGCGACGAGGGGTTGGATCCCGACCACGCGGTCACCATGGGCCTCTTTTGTTATCCGGTGCTCATGGCTGCGGACATTCTCCTGTTCAACGCCACCCGGGTGCCGGTGGGGCGGGATCAGCTCCAGCATCTGGAGATGGCGCGGGACCTCGCCCAACGCTTCAACCACTTGTACGGCCCCCACTTCACCCTTCCCGAGGCGGTGGTGGACGAGTCCGTGGCGGTGCTCAAGGGGCTCGACGGGCGCAAGATGAGCAAGAGTTACGACAACACCATTCCGCTTTTCGCGCCGCGCGAGCAGCTGCGCAAGTACGTCAACAAAATTCGCACCAACCTCCTTGAGCCCGGGCAGCCTAAGGATCCCGACACGTCGACGGTCTTCCAGATCTGGCAGGCGTTCGCGAGCGCCGAGGAGACGGAGCGGATGCGCCAGGCCTTCCGGGAGGGCATCGCCTGGGGAGAAGCGAAGCGGCAGCTGTTCGAGCTGATCGACAGGGAACTCGCACCCGCGCGCGAGCGGTATTTCGATCTGCTGGCCGCCCCCGAGGAGATCGAGCGGATCCTGCGCCGCGGCGCCGAGCGGGCCCGCGAGCGCGCCGCGCCCTTCTATGAGGAACTCAAGCGTGCGGTGGGCATTCGTCCGCTCGGTTGAGGCGCTCGCGGTCTGCCTGCTGCTGGCCGCGGCGGGGGCGGCCGCTGCGGTCGAGCACGGCGACTGGGATGCGCTGCTCGGTCGCCACGCCCATCTCGACGAAGAGCTCGGCGTGGTGCGCTTTGCCTATGGAGCGCTGACCGGTGACGAGGTGAAGGCGGTGCGCGCCTACGCGGCCCGTTTGGCCCGCCTCGATCCCGACACCCTGCCCGCCGGCGAGCGGGAAGCGGCCTGGCTGAACCTCTACAACGCCCTCTCGGTGCTCGCCGTGTGGGAGGAATATCCAGCGCTCCGCGAGGCGTCCTTTCGCCGGGGGCTCTCTGCGGCGGCCCGCGCCAAACCGCGCATAGAGGTGGCCGGCCGTCGCTACTCCTTGGACGACCTGCAGCGGAAAATCGGCGCCCTCGGCGACGAGCGGCTGCTGTTCGGTCTCAATTGCACCACCCTGGACTGCCCCAACCTGGCCGAGCGGGCTTTCACCGGAGGCGCGCTGCGCGAACAGCTCGGGCAGGTGGTGGCCCGCTTCGTGAACGCCGGGGGTGTGCGCCTCGAGGGTAGGCGCCTGCGGGCCAGCCGGCGCTTTCGGGAACTGGCGCCCGGTTTTGCCGCCGACGAGGGGCGGTTTGCCAAATTCCTCGCCCACTACGCCGTGGATCTAAAGGCGCTGTACATCCTGGGGCACCGCGGCCAAGTGGAGTGGTTCGCCGACGGCAGGCTCAACGTCTGGCCTTCCAGCCAACTGGTTCAATCGGCACCCTGAGGCGGAGAACATGGCCGAACCAGCAGTGCACCCACGCCAACGCCTCGCCTTCAACAAGCTCGCCAAAAAGCTGCGCCGATTGGTGGGCAAGGCCATCGCCGATTACGCGATGATCGAGGAGGGCGACCTGGTCATGGCCTGCATCAGCGGCGGCAAAGACTCTCTGGCCATGCTCGACATCCTGCTCAACCTGGAGCGGACGGCTCCCGTCCGCTTCCGCGTGGTGGCGGTCAACCTCGACCAGAAACAGCCGGGATTCCCCGCCGACGTGCTGCCAGCCCACTTCGAATCCCTGGGGGTGCCCTATTACGTGCTCGACAAGGACACCTACAGCATCGTGCGCAGCAAGATTCCCGAGGGGCAGACCACCTGCGGGCTCTGTTCGCGGTTGCGGCGGGGCACGCTCTACGCCTTCGCGGAGCGCATCGGCGCCACCAAGATTGCCCTGGGGCACCATTTGGACGACATCGTCGAAACCCTTTTCCTCAATCTCTTCTACGGGGGGCGGCTCAAGGCCATGCCGCCCAAACTGTTGTCCGACGACGGCCGCAACGTGATCATCCGGCCCCTCGCCTACTGTCGGGAGCGGGATCTGGCCCGCTACGCCGTTCATCGAGCGCTTCCGGTGATCCCGTGCAACCTGTGCGGTTCCCAGGAAAACCTGCAGCGGGCGGCGATCAAGCGGATGTTGGCGGAATGGGAGAGAACCGATCCGGGCCGGGTGGTAAACATCTTTCGCGCGCTCAAACACGTCTCTCCCAGCCACTTGGCCGACACCCAATTGTTCGACTTTGCCGCTCTGCGCGCGACCCGCTCGGGGCCCCGTGCAGCCTACGAGTACGACGAGGCCCGGGTGAGCTCGGCTGGCCCTGGCAGGATCCCTCTCGTGGCGGTCGATTGACCCACTCAGGCGGCGCCCGCCGTGCGGGGACGGGCGAGTTCGCGGTAATTGCGCACGAACTGGGCGGGCGTGCCCGAGGGCCGGCGCCGGAAGTGGCGGTGCCAGTAGAGCGCCAGTCCTTCCAGGTCCTCGGGTGGGGGGAGCGGCGCGCCCGCCCGCCGGTAGATGCACCAGGCGATGGCGGTGGCGTAGCGGAGGTTGGTCACGAGCTCGCGGTGGGGGTTTTCCACGAAGGATCGCTGACCGGCGAGACCGCGCACCCGGCTCGCCAGTTCGGGATCGGCGACCAGATAGTGGTCCCAGACGGCGCGGTGCTCGGCCGGCGAGAGATGGTACAAGCCGTACCGATGCCCTTCGCGCAGGGAAAATCCCAGTCCCGACTCCTGGATGGCCGTGCCCACCAGGAGGTTCTCGGCGCTCCGGGTCCAGTCGTCCAGATAGCGCAGGGTGTCCCGCACTACGTAGACGCGCAAGTCCTCGCTGGAAAAAATCACCTGATGCCCCCTTTTCTTTGACTCAATTATCGTCTGGGTGACAGCAACTTATGTGATGCTGTTCAAAGTTTTCAAAAAAATCGTAGGCAACTCGATGTTGGGGCGAGCCGTTGACAGCCTTTGGGGGGGTCCATAAACTGCAGGCTTCTCTCAGGCACGCCGCGGCGCAAGGGGCACATTCGCGCTTGCCGAGCGCCGCCTCGCCGGGCCGTTCTCAGGATTACCCGAAGGGGACCGAGCCATGAAAGTACTCGTCGCTGTGAAGCGGGTGGTGGACTACAACGTCAAGGTGCGCCCGAAGCCGGATGGCAGTGGGGTGGATCTGGCCAATGTGAAGATGGCCATCAATCCCTTCTGCGAGATCGCCGTGGAGGAGGCGGTGCGGCTGAAGGAGCGGGGGGTGGCCGACGAAGTGGTGGTGGTTTCGGTGGGTCCGACCCAGGCGCAGGAGCAGTTGCGCACGGCGCTGGCGCTGGGGGCGGACCGGGGAATTCTGGTGGAGGCGGAGGCCGATCTGGAGCCGCTGGCGGTGGCCAAGGTGCTCAAGGCGGTGTGTGAGCGGGAGCAGCCGGGGCTGGTGATTCTCGGCAAGCAGTCGATCGACGGGGACAACAACCAGACCGGTCAGCTGTTGGCGGCGCTGTTGGGTTGGGGCCAGGGGACCTTTGCCTCCGAGGTGGTGGTGGAAGGGGACCGGGTGCGGGTGACGCGGGAGGTGGACGGCGGCCTGCAGACGGTCTCGTTGCGCCTGCCGGCGGTGGTGACCACGGATCTGCGCCTCAACGAGCCGCGCTATGCCTCGCTACCCAACATCATGAAGGCCAAGAAGAAGCCCATCGAGGTGACCCGTCCGGCGGAGCTCGGGGTGGACGTGGCGCGGCGCACGGAGCTTCTCGGGGTGGAGCCGCCGCCGGCGCGCAAAGGGGGGATCAAGGTGGCCGATGTGGCCGAGTTGGTGGACAAGTTGCGCAACGAAGCGAAGGTGATCGGATGAGCGTGTTGGTGGTAGCGGAGCACGACGGGGGGCGTCTGGCCAAGGCCACGCGCCATGCGGTGACGGCGGCCGGCCGGCTGGGGGGAGAGGTGCACCTCCTGGTGGCCGGGGAGAACGTCGGCGGGGTGGCGGAGGAGGCCTCCCGGGTGGCGGGGGTGGCGAAGGTGCTGGTGGCCGACCATCCGGCCTACGCCCACGGCTTGGCGGAGAACCTGGCGCCGCTCGTCGCCGAGCTGGGGTCGGGGTACGACCATCTGGTGGCGGCGGCCACCACCTTTGGCAAGAATCTCCTGCCGCGGGTGGGGGCGCTGTTGGACGTGCAGCCGATTTCCGACGTGATCGAGGTGTTGGCGCCCGACACCTTCAAGCGGCCGATCTATGCCGGCAACGTGATCGCCACGGTGCGGACGCGGGATCCGCGGGTGGTGATGACGGTGCGCACCACGGCGTTTGACGCCGCGCCGGATGGGGAGGCGGCGGCGCCGGTGGAAGCGGTGTCCGCGGTGCACGAGGCGGGGCTGTCGGACTTTGTGGAGGAGCAGCGGGTGAAGAGCGACCGCCCCGAGCTTACCGCGGCGCGGGTTGTGATCTCCGGGGGTCGCGGCATGGGCAGTGCCGAGAATTTCGAGATGCTCTACCGGATCGCCGACAAATTGGGCGCCGCGGTGGGGGCCTCGCGGGCGGCGGTGGACGCCGGATTTGCGCCCAACGATCTGCAGGTGGGCCAGACGGGCAAGATCGTCGCGCCGGAGCTGTACATTGCGGTGGGCATCTCTGGGGCCATCCAGCACTTGGCGGGCATGAAGGACAGCAAGGTGATCGTGGCCATCAACAAGGACGAGGAGGCCCCCATCTTCCAGGTGGCCGACTACGGCTTGGTGGCCGACCTCTTCAAAGCCCTGCCAGAACTGGAACAGTTGCTCTGAGAAAGCGCTGGCAAAAACGGCCGCCCGGCGTTCGCCAGGCGGCCGAAAAAAGACAGCAAAGAGGGGATCGCCTACGCGATCCCCTCTTCGTTAAGGTTAAACCGCTCTCGGCAAGCGCGCCCGCGTGAGACGCTGGCGGCTCACACAACTGCGATTAGCGTTTGCAGGCTTTTTTGGCCGCGCGGATAAGATCCCGGCTGCAGTAGGATTCGTCCGGCAGGCACCACTTTTTGACGTCTTCGAAAAAGACCACTTCCCGCTGGTCCGCCCTGCCCGAGCAATTGACGTACTTTTTTTCGTAGGCGCGGCCGTCCGGGGTGGTGCCGCTTTCGCCTGGGACGAACGAACGGGGTCCGGCCAGCGCCGCGGCTGAACCGAGAAGCAAAAGGGCCGTGAGCAGCGGTTTCTTCATGATCTCTCCCTCGGGTAATGGCAAAACAAAATGGGAAAAAGCCCGGCGGCAGAAGACACCGGGAGGTCGCATTGAGCAGCGACACCGGATTATAGCAAAGGTGTGAAGAAAGGAAACGAAAAGGGCGGCGAAGCGGTACGGATGTTTCGTTTCGTAATATCCAGCCTGATCGGGGCGGGCGGTGGGGTCAACGATCGATGCTCCTTTGCGTTGATAGAAAAAACAAAGAGGAGGATTGTCGTCGTGCGCGCCGCAAAGACGTTGGGAGCCACACTCGCGTGGGCACTGCTGTTCGCCGCGCCGCTCGCCGCCGGCCGCGACGGAGAGGTGTTCCGAGCCAAAGAACGCCACCCCCCTGGCCGGCATTTGCACCATCCGTCCAAGCACCGGGTGGTGCATCACGTTCACCGGTTTCGTCCGGGAATGCGGGTCTATCACCTGCCTCCGCGCCACCACCGGATCCACTACCACGGGCGG
Source organism: Porticoccaceae bacterium (assembly GCA_026005035.1). GTDB lineage: Bacteria > Pseudomonadota > Gammaproteobacteria > Pseudomonadales > Porticoccaceae > BPKH01. The sequence goes on from BPKH01000002.1 coordinate 355,694, forward strand.
GACTACTTCTACTTTGGCGGTCTTTTTTTCGTGCGCCCCAGCGCCTACTACGAAGTGGTGCCACCGCCCATCGGGGTTCGCGTGCCCTGGCTGCCACCGGGGTACGTCTCCTTCGTCCTCGGGCCTCATCGCTATTTCTACTTCAATTCCACTTTCTTCTTGTGGGATCCGCGCGGTCGCGAATACGTGGTGGTGGAGGCGCCGGAGGGTGCCGACGAGGCGCTCGCCGCGGCCGCGGAAGGAGAGTGGGGAAGCGGCGAGGTCTACGCCTATCCGGCCCGGGGGCAGTCTCCCGAGGAACGAGATCGCGATTACTACGACTGCCATCTGTGGGCGGTGGATCAGGCGGACTACGATCCCACCCTGGAACGGCAGAACGTCGCGCGGGCGCGCGACTACCGCCGTGCCCTGGTGGCCTGCTTGGAAGGAAGGGGGTACAGCGTGCGATGAACACCAAAGTGGCACTTTTCGTCATCGGCGCGCTGCTTGCGGCACCATTGGCTCGTGCCGGAGAGCGGATTTTCGTCTACCCGGCGCGTGGACAAAGCGAACAACAGATGGCGGATGACCGCTATCACTGCCATCGTTGGGCGGTGGAGGCGTCCGGCTTCGATCCCCTGGCGGTGGGATACGATCAACCCCGGTTGGTGCGGGTTCCCGTTCCAGAAAACCCCCATCGCGGTGCCGCCGGACGGGGGCTGGTGGGAGGCGCCATCGCCGGCGCGGCCCTGGGGGAGATCACCGACGACGAGCCCGCCCGGGGGGCGGCCATCGGGGCAATCGTCGGCGCCCTCCTCGGCGGCCTCGCGGAGCGCGAGGGCGAGCGGGTGAGCCGGCAGGTTGCGGCCGAGGAGCAGCGGCTGCAGGCCCGCGAGCTCGGCGTGGGCCGGGCCAATTACCGCCGCGCGCTGGCGGCTTGCCTCGAGGGGAGGGGGTACGTGGTCAATTGAGGCCAGCCCCTTCGGGCAGCACTTCCCACTCCGGATCGGAGAATTCCCCCACTATGCGGATCCGGCAGCGGGGTGCGAGGGCGCCCAGGGTGCGTTTGACCACCTCGACGTGGTAGGGTTCTCGGCTGCGCCGCTCTTCGGCGCTGCGCCAGCGGGCGATGGCGAGCAGGCGATTGGGGTCGTTGAGATCGCGGTGCAGGCGGGTCCCTTGAGCGCCGGGGCTGCGTTGGATGATGCGGCTCGCTTCGATCCACCGCTGGGCGTATTCTTCGGCGCTGACGCCGTCCAACAGCACTTCGAAGATGAAGATCATGCGGCCATCCCCTCGCGATCACCGCCAGTATAGCGATTCGGCCGGAACTGGGCGGAAGCCGTCCGCGACGGGCGGAGGCTAAAGCGTCCATGGTGCACCTTCGCCAAGAAGGGGAGCGGTTCTGTCTCGAAATCGCGCCCAACCGCTCCCTCGACTGGTCCCTCAACCTTTGGTTTCTGGGGGCGGCTTGCCTGTGGCTGTGGGCGATCGCCTGGGGGTTTGCGCTGCTCGGCGCCTGGCCCGTCCTTCCTTTTTTCGGGCTCGAGATCGCCTGTCTGGCGGCGGCGCTCTGGGTGACCCAGCGCAAGTTGGCCCGCCGCGAGCGATTGTGGCTGGACGAGCGGGAGGTGGTGCTGGAATGGCGAGGCCTGGCTGTCCACCGCCGGCTGCACTTCCCTCGGGCCAACCTGCGGGGACAGGTGTTTTGCCTCGGCCACCCGGAAGATCCCCTGCGCGTCGAGCTCTACGATCGCGACGGCCGCCACTGCCGCATCGGCGCCTTTCTCAACCGCGAAGAGGGCGAGCGACTGGTGGCGTTGTTGCGGGAACTGGGGGTCCCCTTACGGGTGGAGCGCGAACAGGTGTTCGAATCGTTCTAGGTACCGCAGAAGGTGACTCGAACTCGCTCGTCCGGCGCGGGGGGAAGGTCGAAGGAGCTCCACTTGGGCTGCTCTGTCCACGGCTCGGCGAGGGCCTGGGCGAGGGCGAAAAAGGGGGTGAAATCGCCCCGCTCGGCCGCCTCGATGACCCGTTGGATCTGATGGTTGCGGGGGATGCGGGCGGGGTTGACGGCGAGCAGATCCCCCTCCGCCGCGCCGCGAAGGGCGCGCCATTCCTCCACCAGGGCTTGCCAGTGCCGGGGAAGCGAGAAGTGGGACGGCGCGCGTCCGCCCGCGGCCTCCCAGGCCAAGGCCCGAAAGGTGCAGGTGTAATCGAGCCCTTCGGCCGCCATCCGATCCAGGAGGGCGGTCACGAAGGCGCGGGTTTGTTCGTCGGCGGCGGCGAAGCCCAGTTTGCGGTGGAAGACGCCTTCCCGCTCCGCCCGATAGCGCTCGGGGAAGGCGTCGATGTGCTCCTGGGCCAGGGCAACCGCTCGCGACTCGTCCTCGTCGATGAGCGGCAGCAGCGCTTGAGCGAAACAGGCAAGGTTCCAATGGGCGATGGCCGGCTGGTTGTGGAAGGCGTAGCGACCCGCGTGGTCGATGGAGCTGAAGCAGGCGGCCGGATCGTATGCGTCCAGGAAGGCGCAGGGTCCGTAGTCGATGGTGTCGCCGCAGACCAGCATGTTGTCGGTGTTCATGACGCCGTGGACGAAGCCGACACCTTCCCAGCGCGCCACCAGCGCCGCCTGCCGCGCGACCACCGCTTCGAGGAGCGCGAGGGCGGGGTTGTCCGCCTGGCGGAGCTCCGGGTAGTGGCGATCGATCACGTGGTCGAGCAGAAGATCCAGCGCCTCCAGGTCGCGCCGGGCGAAAAAGTACTGAAAGTGCCCGATGCGAATGTGGCTGCGCGCCACTCGGCAGAGGATGGCCCCGGGCAAGGGGCGCTCTCGATAGACCACTTCTCCCGTCAGCACCACGGCCAGGCTGCGGGTGGTGGGAATGCCGAGCGCGGCCATGGCTTCACTGACCAGATATTCGCGCAGCACCGGCCCCAGGGGGGCCCGGCCGTCGCCCATGCGAGAGAATGGCGTGGGTCCTGCACCCTTGAGCTGCAGGTCGAAGCGCTCCCCGGCCGGGGAGATCACCTCCCCCAGGAGAATGGCTCGTCCGTCCCCAAGGTACGGGTTCCAGTGGCCAAACTGGTGCCCCCCGTAGGCCGTGGCGATGGGTTCTGCCCCCTCGGGCAGGCGGTTGCCGGCCAGGACCGCCACACCTTCTTCCGAAGCGAGCCAATCGGGATCGATCCCGAGCGCCTCGGCGAGGGGCACGTTGAGGACGACGAGGCGCGGGGCCGTCACCGGGGTGGGCGCCTGGCGGCGGTAGAATCGCTCCGGCAGTCGCGCGTAGCTGTTGTCGAAGGGGATGGCGGTCATGGCGCCATGGTGCCAGACGCCCTTTGGCCGTGCCAGCAGGTCACATCCGCTCCATGACCTCGATGCCGAGCAGCTCGAGCCCTTTGGCGAGGGTGGCACCGACGGCGTCCGCCAGGGCCAGGCGACTGTCGCGCACGGTCTCCTCCACGCCTTCGTGGAGGATCGGGCAGCGCTCGTAGAAGGTCATGAACGCCCCCGCCAGGGCGTAGAGGTGATGGCACAGCAGGTGGGGAAAAGCCTCCCGAGCCACCTGCTCGAGCACCTCTTCGAAGCGCACCACCCCGAGCGCCAGCTGGCGTTCTTCCGGCACCTCGGGCAGGATCGGGCCGCTTTCCCGGCCGGGGTCCCGGCCAGCCCGACGGAAGAGGCTGCGGATTCGGGTGTAGGCGTATTGCAGGTAAGGCGCCGTGTTGCCCTCGAAGCTCAACATGGCGTCCCAGTCGAACCGGTAGTCGTGGGTGCGCGTCTTGGAGAGATCCGCGTACTTGATGGCCCCGATCCCCACTTTGCGCGCCACCTCGGCTCGCTCTTCCGGCCCGAGGTCGGGGTTTTTTTTCCGCCACCAGCCGCTCCGCCCGCTGGATCGCCTCGCGGAGCAGTTCGGCGAGCTTCACGGTGCCGCCGCTGCGGGTCTTGAAGGGTTTGCCGTCGGGGCCGAGGAGGGTGCCGAAGGCGTGGTGTTCCAGGCTCACCTCGGGGGGCGCGAAGCCCGCTCTGCGCGCCACCAGGAAGACCTGGCGCATGTGGAGGGATTGGCGGGCGTCGATGAAATAGAGGATGCGCTGGGCGCCCAGCTCGCGGACCCGGTAGCGCACGGCCGCCAGATCGGTGGTGGCGTAGAGGTAGCCTCCGTCCGACTTCTGGACGATCACCGGGCTGGGCCGTCCCTCCCGGTCGGCCAGTTCTTCGAGGAACACCACCTTGGCGCCCTGGTCTTCTACCGCCAATCCCAGCCTTTCCAGCTCCGCCACCACCTCCGGCAGCTCCTCGTTGTAGGCGCTTTCTGGGCGAATGTCGGCGGGGGTGAGGGTGACGTTGAGCAGGCGGTAGATCTCCTCCGCGTGGGCGATGGAGACGGCGATGAAGCGCTCCCAGAGGGTGCGGCAATGGGGATCGCCCGACTGGAGGCGGACGACGTAGCCGCGAGCCCGCTCGGCGAAGGCGGGATCTTCGTCGAAGTGGCGCTTGGCGCGCTGATAAAAGCGTTCGAGGTCGGAAAGCGCCAGCTCCGGGGTCTCTCCTTTCCCGAGATGTTCCTCCAGTTCGGCGATGAGCATGCCGAACTGGGTGCCCCAGTCGCCCATGTGGTTTTGCCGGATCACACGGTGGCCCAGGTATTCCAAGATGCGCGCCTGGGCGTCCCCGAGAATGGTGCTGCGCAGGTGGCCGACGTGCATTTCCTTGGCCAGGTTGGGGGAGGAGTAGTCGATCACCACCGTCTCGGGGTTGGGATGGATCCTCCGGGGCAGGGCCAGCTGGTGGCGTTGGATCTCCGCCGCCCGCCCCAAAAAGGCGTTGTCGAGCCAGATGTTGATGAATCCCGGCCCGGCCACCTCCACCCGGGCGGCGATGCCGTCCAGATCCAGGCGGGCGACGATCTCCTCGGCGAGGGCGCGCGGCCGGGTACCGAGAGCACGCGCCGCCGCCAGGGCGCAATTGGCCTGGTAGTCGCCGAAATCGGGACGGCCGGCCGGTGCCACCTGGGGCTCGAATTCTGGCCCCAATCCCGCCGCCGTCATCGCCTGTCGGATCCGCTCGGCAAGCAGCTCGCGCAAGGTCATGGGCAATGGGCTCCGTGGGCGGATAAAGGGGGGGATTTTAGGCCAGGGGGAGGTTGTTGCAAGGGTGTTGGGCCGCTTCGGGCGGGCGTTTTACACTAAGCGGCCCGCCCGCTCGACCGCACAGCCCTTGGCCGACTCCGCCTTTCCCTACACGCGGCTTGCCGCCTTTTATTTTTGGTACTATGGCCTGCTGGGGCTCACCCATCCCTTCTGGGCACTCTTCCTCGCCCATCGCGGCTTTGCGCCCGGGGAAATCGGGCTGATGCTCGCCGTCCAGATGGGAACCCGGATCCTCTCGCCCAATCTCTGGGGCTGGCTGGCCGATCGCAGCGGCAAGCGGTTGGCCGTGATCCGCTGGGGTGCTTTTCTCGGCATGGCCTCCTTTGCCGGGATCTTCCTGGCTGAAGGCTTTTGGGGGCTGTTGGCCGTCATCGCCGCCTACAGCTTTTTCTGGAACGCCATCATGCCCCAGTTCGAGGCCCTCACCCTGGAGCACCTGGGCAGCCGGGCGCAGCGCTACGGCCTGGTGCGGCTGTGGGGGTCGGTGGGCTTCATCGTCGCGGTGGTGGGGGGAGGATGGTGGTTCGAGCTGCGGCTCGAGGACTTCCGCCATCTCGGCTTCGCGGTGTTGGCCCTGATCTGGCTGAGCACCCTCGCCGTGCGCGATCCGGACGGTGGTGGACGAGTGGCGCGCGGCACCGCTTTCGCGGCGTCGCTGCGCGCTCATCCGGTGTGGGCCTTTCTATTGGTCTCCTTCCTCCTCCAAGCTTCCCATGGGGTCTACTACAGCTTTTTCAGTCTGCACCTGGAAGAAGCCGGCTACAGCCGGTCGCAAATCGGCGCCCTGTGGGCGCTAAGCGTTCTTTCGGAAATCGCGCTCTTTCTGGTCATGCACCGGTTGTTGACGAGCTGGGGGTTGAGGGAGCTCTTCTGCGGGAGTTTGTTCCTCGCCGCCGTGCGCTGGTGGCTGATCGGTGCCTTCCCAGGGCACGCCGCCCTGTTGATTGCGGCCCAATGTCTGCACGCCTTCAGCTTCGGCGTCTGCCACGCCCTGTCCATGGAATACTTGCGGCGTTTTTTTCCGCCCGAGTGTCGTGGGCGCGGGCAGGCGCTCTACTCGTCGGTGAGTTTCGGCGCCGGCGGAGCGGCGGGTAGTCTGTTGGGCGGTGTGCTCTGGGAGTGGGGGCAGGCGCTCGCCTTCACGGTGGCGGGATGGCTCGCGCTCTTGGCGGCGATGCTGGCCTGGCGATACCTCGACCTGAAGGGAATGCGCTGAAGCGCCGTTGTGCCCGCCCGGCAGACAGGATCTTGCGCAATTGCGCAGTCCACAGCGACTGAAGGGGGATCCGCTAGGACCTGGAACCCCCGGAAGCAGTGCGGAATTCGGGAATTCTGCCCCCACCCAAACTCCGGATTGCGGTGGTGCGCGCCTGCATGGGGGCGACGAGTGGTGTCACCCGTGGGCCGGACGGAGCGCAGTTGGTGGGAATGGGGCGAAATCCGAGGAATTTCCAACACACCGGCGATTCCCACTCTGCAACCCCGGTTTTCGGCGCTGCGCCCCTGCACCTGGGCCAGGAGTTGCGCGACCCTTGGCCCGAATGGAGCGAAGCGGAATCCGGGGAACTTCTTCGCAGGCGGCACCGGGAGGGGCGGCTGGCCGGTGCCGTGCGGCGCCTACGGACGAGTTTCCCGTCTGGGGCAAGGCAGAGCTGGGCAGGCTGCTGCGGGCTCACGGCGTTGTGGCGTCGGACAGCACCGTGGGGCCCATCCTGGGCAGCCTGAGGCCCGTGGCGTGAGCGCCTGCCGCAGGCGCCGAGGTGTCGCGGCGGGCGCGGGCATGGGGGCCTTGGGCCCGGAGCACACCTCTCGGGCTCCAGGGTAGCCCGCGGAGCGCTGCTGCAGCTTGACGTGCTGCACGTGAACCCGTTGCCCGGGAAACCCGTTGCCCGGGAGAGGTCTAGCCCTTCACCGCCTGGGACAGCGCTTCGCGCTGGAGCCTGGGGAGGGTACAGCCGGGTGAGCAGCCGCTGTGCGGCGGATTATCTCGAGCAGCTCGTGGCCCGCAGCCCGTCTCCGATTCGGGCGATCCAGCTCGACGGGGAGGCCTCGGTGTCTCCGATGGACTGAACCCGGACAGTGCGTTGACCGCGTCCGGTGGGGGCGCTATGATGCGCGCCGCCGCGGGAGTTTTTGCGCCGCGACGCCAGCCAATCTTCGGGGATTGGCGCAGTCTGGTAGCGCGCCTGCTTTGGGAGCAGGAAGTCGGGGGTTCGAATCCCTCATCCCCGACCAAACGCTCGGGTCGGGGTGGCGCCTCGCCCGGGATGTGCGCTCCACGCAACGGTGGCCGTAGCTCAGCTGGTAGAGCACAGGATTGTGGCTCCTGAGGTCGTGGGTTCGAGACCCATCGGCCACCCCAACTTCCCACCCCCAGGATCCGTGGGGTGAAGCGAAGGGCTCAATGGCAGACAGCGCCTTGCAATTGCGCCACCCCACGGTGGAAGACGGCCTCGCCGTCTGGCGCCTGGTGGGGGAGGCGGGAACGCTCGACCGCAACTCCTGTTACCTCTACTTGCTACTGTGCCGGGAGTTCGCCGACACCTGTGTCGTGGCGGAACGGCTCGGCGAGATCGAGGGGTTCGTCACCGGGTTTCGCCCGCCGCGGCGGCCGGAGGCCTGGTTCCTCTGGCAGGTGGGAGTTGCGCCCCAGGCGCGGGGCCAGGGTCTCGCCGCGCGGATGGTCCATTTTCTGCTCGAGCGCTTGGCCGGCACCGGAGTGCGTTGGCTGGAGACCACCGTGAGTCCCGGTAACGCGGCCTCCCGGGCGCTATTCGAGGGCGTGGCTCGGAGACTCGAGGTCCCCCTCGTGGAGGAGCCTCTGTTCGAAAGCCGCCATTTTCCGGCAGAAAGCAACCACGAACCCGAGCCGCTGTTGCGGATCGGGCCTTTCGATTCGGTGGCCGCACGTGCGGCCCGCAATCGCCTTTCTTCCGCCTGAAGCCGCTCAGCGAATGCCGCCGAGGCACAGGTATTTGATCTCCAGGTAGTCGTCCATTCCGTACTTGGACCCTTCGCGTCCGATGCCCGACTCCTTGATGCCGCCGAAGGGCGCCATCTCATTGGAGATGAGTCCTTCATTGATGCCGACGATGCCGTATTCGAGCCCCTCGGCCACCCGCCAAATCCGCCCCAGGTCCCGCGTGTAGAAATACGCCGCCAGGCCGAACTCGGTGTCGTTGGCGAGCCGCACGGCTTCCTCTTCGGTGCGGAAGGTGAAAATCGGCGCCACGGGTCCGAAGATCTCTTCCCGGAAGAGGCGCATCTGCGGCGTGGCGCCCAACAGCACCGTCGGCTGGTAAAAGCACTCGCCCAGCGGCGCTGGACCGCCGCCGATCACCAGGCGGGCGCCCTTGGCCAGGGCGTCTTGCACCAGGGCGTCCACGTCGGCCACGGCTTGGCGGTTGACCAGAGGTCCCATGGTGGTCTCGGGATCGAGGCCGTTACCCAGCCGGAACTTGGCCACTTCGGCGGCCAACCGCTCCGCGAACGCCTCGGCGATCCCTTCCTGGGCGAGAATGCGGTTGGTGCAGACACAGGTTTGGCCGGCGTTGCGGTACTTGGAAGCCATGGCGCCGGCCACGGCGGCATCCAGATCGGCGTCATCGAAGACGATGAAGGGCGCGTTGCCGCCCAATTCCATGGAAGTCTTTTTCACCGTTCCCGCGCATTGAGCGAGCAGTTTTTTGCCCACCGCCGTGGAACCGGTGAAGGTCAGCTTGCGCACCAGGGGGTTTCCGGTCAGCTCGGCGCCGATGGCGGCGGAAGAGGCGCCGCACACCACGTTGAACACTCCCGGCGGGATGCCGGCCTCTTCCCCCAGGGCCGCCATGGCCAGCGCCGAAAGGGGGGTTTCCTTGGCCGGCTTGGCGACGAAGGTGCACCCGGCCGCCAGGGCCGGCGCCACCTTGCGGGCGATCATCGCGTTGGGGAAGTTCCAGGGGGTGATAGAGGCCACCACCCCCACCGGTTCCTTGAGCACCAGGATGCGCTTGTCCGGAGAGGGCGGCGGGATGATGTCGCCGTAGACCCGTTTGGCTTCCTCCGCGAACCACTCCACATAGGCGGCGCCATAGGCGATCTCTCCCCGCGCTTCGGCCAGCGTCTTGCCCTGCTCGGCGGTGAGGATGGTCGCCAGATCCTCCTGGTGGGCCATCATCAGCTCGTACCAGCGGCGCAGAATGGCGGCTCGCTCCTTGACCGTTCGCGCCCGCCACGCGGGCCAGGCGCGGGCGGCGGCCTCGATGGCGCGGCGCGTCTCGGCTGCCCCCATGTCGGGCACCCTGGCGATCACCTCGCCCGTGGCCGGATTGCGCACCTCCAGGGTGCCGCCGCCGTCGGCGTCCACCCACTGGCCGTCGATGTACGCGCGGGTTTTGAGGAGATCGGGTCTGGCGAGTTTCATGGCCTGCTCCGCGTGTCCATGCGCCCCGGGGCGCCCGTGCGCCGGATTCTACCCCATGGCCAGCACGGGTTGGACGCCGTTGGCGATTTCTGGCGCAGCGGGTAGACTCCTGCACTCGCGGCCGGCCCGGCCGGACGAGTCGTCAACTTCTGCCAACCAACGAGGAGGCGTCCATGAGTTCCCCCCTGGCGGATCGGGTGGTGGTGGTGACCGGTGGCTTCGGCAATTTGGGATGGGGCGTGGGGCGGGAGGCAGCGGCCCGCGGGGCCCGGGTGGCGCTTTTGGACTTGGCGCCCGAGCCCCCGTCCGGCCTGGAGCCGCCCCCTGGGGCTTTGCTGTTGGGAGGTGTAGACATCACCGACCCCGCCGCCGCCCGGTCCGCCTTGGAGAAGGTGGTGGCCACCTACGGCCGGCTCGACGTCCTGCTCAACATCGCCGGCGGCTTTTGCTGGGAAACCTTCGAAGAGGGCGACCTGGAGAGCTGGGATCGGATGTTCCGCATCAATCTCAAAACGGCGGTGACCGCGACCAAGGCGGCCCTTCCCCACTTGCTGGCCCAAGGCGGTTCTGTGGTCTGCGTCAGCGCCGGGCCGGCACTGAAGGGCGACCTGGGGCTCGGGCCCTACGCCGCAGCCAAGGCCGGCGTGGCCCGTTTCGTCGAATCCTTGGCGGCGGAACTGAAGGATCGCGGTGTCCGGGTCAACGCGGTGCTCCCGAGCATCATCGACACGCCCCAGAACCGCCAGGCCATGCCCGACGCCGACTTCGCGCGCTGGGTGACGCCGGAGCAACTGGCGCGGGTGATTCTCTTTCTGGCGAGCGACGAGGCCGACGCGGTCACCGGCGCCCTGGTGCCGGTCTTTAACCGGGTCTGAACGCCCAGGGTCACCCCGTCGCGCAGAGTGAAGGGCGGCGGCGCAAGGGGGATTTCCCCTTGCGCCTCATTGCGGCCGGCGAATGGTTTATTGCTGAGATTCGCCCTCGACCGCCTCTTCCACGGCCTCGGTGGCATCGCCGGCTTCTTCGGCCGCTTCGCCCGCCCAATCCTTGACCGCCTCGGCAGCGTCGCCCGCTTCGTGGGCGGCCTTGTCGGCCCAGTCGGAGGCGGTGTCGGCCGCTTCACCGGTGGCCTCCTTCGCCGAGTCGTAGAGGTCGCCCAGGGTGCTTTGCGCTTCTTCGGCCGCGTCACCGGCGGCCTCAGCCGCCTGCTCGGCCGATTCGTGCATCTCTTCTTGCATCGACTCCATGTGCGATTCCATCTGTTCTGTGGATGGAGCCGCTTCCTCTTCTTTTTTGCCACAGGCGGCCAGGGAGAAGGACAACACGGCGATGGAGGCGAAGATGGTCAGAGCGTTTTTTGTGATCATCGGGGTGAACTCCCGTCGGTAGGAAGGCCAGCCTATTATAGAAGGAAGAAAGCGGACGGGGTCAACCGCAAGGCCATGGACGCCGACAGGGGGAGAGGGCCTGCTCCGCTCGCGCAACCGGGGTTTGGGGGTGGACGCGGGGTGGTCGAGTTTGAACACCGGGCGGACCACCTCCCCGGCCGACCATTGGTGGCCCTGGCGGCGGCTTGGGAAGGATTGCGGATGGTGGTCACGCAGCGCCGCGAAGCAGCGCAGCATTGGCTACCCACGGGCCGCCCCCTGGCGGAACTGGCCGCGGCGGTGGCGTCCCCCGTTGTGGACCTGGCGGCGCCCTGGCGCCTGGGGGCGGTGGAGATTCCCAAGCCTTGGGGCCGGGAGCTGTGGTACACGGGGATCGAGCGGCGCGGGGAATCGACGGTGACCGACGGGGCCCGCGCAGCGCCCCTGTCGCACCTGTTGGCCTTGGGCAGGGCGCAGTTGTTGGGCGGGGAGGCCGATCCCGTTCTGCTCAAAGTGCTGGATCCCCATCCCCAGCCGGTGTGGGGCGATCTGTACTTCGAGCTCCACCGGGAAAAGGAGGAGGTCTACTTCGTGGTGGGAGTGGACCGCACGGCCTGGCCGGAGGGGATCGGTGCGATCCGCTGTGGATTCGATCCCCGCCTGCGGCGGCGCTGGGCCGATGACGAATCCTTTCGCCGTGCCTATCTCGAGGCGGTCCTGGCGTACGAGGTGGCCCGCCGGGAGATCGACCAGCGATTGGACGAGCGGCGCCGATGCGCGGGGATCGATCCCGCCGCGCCCGTCTCCCCCGCGCTCCAGCGACAGTGGCTGGAGGCCTTGCCCGCCCCCTTGCGCCGGCGAGAGGCCCGGTTGCGACGCCGCATGGAGGCTTTCACCCGCCTTTGGCCCCTCGACGTCGGGAGCGTGGTGCGCATCGCGCGGCGCGTGCCCCATGCCCTGCAACATGGGGTGCGCGTGGTGGAATTTCAGACTCCCGTCTACGAGCGCCTGATTCTCAGTTTCAGCCAGAAAGTGCTCACCCAGTCCCACTGGGACACCGCCGAGGCGGTGGCGATCATGGAATTGGATGCCGATCCCCTCCCGCCGCTCGAGCTGCTCGAGGACGAAGGCGGGGTGCGGCGCGAGCAGGTGGCGGAGTTTCGCGACTTCGCCGCCGAGCGCTGGACTCTGGAAGCCCGCGCCGCCCACCGCTTGGAAGGAGACGGCTACCGGTTGGTGCTGGCGGCGGTGGGGGCGGTGGAGGTGGGTGGTTTGCGCCTCGAGCCGGAGGAGGCTGCCCTCGTTCCCTGCCCGGCGCTCCCCTGCCGGGTGGAAAACCTGGGAGAGGAGAAAGCGGTTTGTCTGGTGGCAAGCCCGCGCTTCTGAGCGCGGTTGCCCGGTTAGCCCCCCTGTGGCAAAATCGCTGCCCTTTTCCGGCATCTTGCCGGTGGCGCGAAAGTGGCGGAACTGGTAGACGCGCTGGATTTAGGTTCCAGTGGGGAAACCCGTGAGAGTTCGAGTCTCTCCTTTCGCACCAAAGTTCCCGACTTGCCAGCCAGCGTTGAGGTCACATTGATGCAGGTAGCCATCGAGATCGTCTCGGGCTTGGAGCGGCGCATGATCGTCGGCGTGCCCGCCGACCAGGTGGACGGCGAGGTGGAGGCGCGGCTGCGCAAGGCGGCCCCCACGCTGCGCCTGCCGGGGTTTCGGCCCGGCAAGGTGCCGCTCAAGATCCTGCGCCAACGCTTCGGCAAGGGCATTCGCGAGGAAGTGGTGGGCGAGCTGATCGGGCGCACCTTCCAGGAGGCGCTGCTCCAGGAAAAGCTGCGCCCCGCCGGGGCGCCCACCATCGAGTCGGTCACCGATCGGCCAGGGGAAGGTCTGCGCTACGTCGCCGTCTTCGAGGTCTATCCCGAGGTGGCGCTCGCGGATCTGAGCCGGCTTCAAGTGTCACGGCCGGTGGCGGAGGTGACCGAGGCGGACGTCGCGCGCATGGTGGAGCTTTTGCGCGAGCAGCACGCCTCTTGGGAAGCCGTGGACCGCCCGGCTCAGGCCGGCGATCAACTGCTGGTGGACTACAACGGCCGGCGGGGCGACGAGGCCCTGGAGGGAGGCGCCGCCGAAGGGGTCGAGGTCGTCCTCGGCAGCGGCCAGTTGTTGCCCGCCTTCGAAGAGGGCCTGGTGGGGGCGCGGGCAGGTGAGAGGCGCACCATCGACGTCACCTTTCCCGAGGACTATCCCCGGGAGGAGCTGCGCGGGCAGGCCGCGCAGTTCGAGGTGCGCGTGCGGGAGGTGCGCGAGCGGGTCCTGCCCGAGCTCGACGACGACTTTTTCGCGCGCTTCGGCATCGAAGAGGGGGGCGAGGCGAAGTTTCGCGAGGAGGTCCGGGCCAACATGGAGCGGGAGCTGCGCACGGCGCTGCGGGCCAAGCTCAAGGCGCGGGTGATGGAACAGCTGCTCGCCCTGCACGAGGTGGAACTGCCCAAGCGCCTGGTGGCCGAAGAGGTGCGGCTCCTGAAGCGCCGCTTCCTGGAGCGGCTCGAAGGGCAGGGTGGGCGCCTGGTGGAAGGCGACATCCCCGACGATCCCTTCCGCGCCGAGGCGGAGCGCCGGGTGGCGCTCGGCCTCATCGTCGCCGCCTTGGTAGAGCGGGCGGATTTGCGCGTCGACCCCGAGCGGGTGCGGCGAGAGGTGGAGGAGATCGCCGCCACCTACGAGGAGCCGGAGGAGGTGGTGCGCTTCTACTACCAGAATCCCCGTCTGCTCGAGGGGGTGCGGGCGGCCGTCCTCGAGGATCAGGTGGTCGACTACGTGCTGGAGCGCGCGCAGGTGACCGAGGTGCCCTGTTCCTACGAAGAGGCGGTGCGCCCCGAGCCGCGGCCGGAAGCGGGCGGGGCGCAAGCGCCGCAAGGGGAAGCGGAACGGGAGCAACCGGCGGATGCCTGAGGGAGAGCGGGCTACAATGGACCAACGGGCGAGCGGAGCAAGGCCATGAGCACAGTGCCCGAGACCGTAGGGGTGGGCTTGGTCCCCATGGTGGTGGAACAGACCGCCCGGGGGGAGCGCGCCTACGACATCTACTCGCGGCTCCTCAAGGAGCGGGTCGTCTTCCTCGTGGGGCCCGTGGAGGACTACACCGCCAACCTGGTGGTCGCGCAACTCCTCTTCCTGGAGGCCGAAAACCCCGACAAGGACATCCATCTCTACATCAACTCCCCGGGCGGTTCGGTGACCGCGGGGATGTCGATCTACGACACCATGCAGTTCATCAAGCCCGACGTCAGCACCATGTGTATCGGCCAGGCGGCCAGCATGGGTGCCTTCCTGCTGGCGGCGGGGGCACCCGGAAAACGCTACTGTCTGCCCAATTCCCGGGTGATGATCCACCAGCCGAGCGGCGGCGCCCACGGTCAAGCGAGCGACGTCTACATCCACGCCCAGGAGATCATCAAGATCCGCGAGCGCCTCAACCGCCTGCTCGCCCAGCACACCGGCCAGAGCTACGAAACCATCGCCCGGGACACGGAGCGGGACTTTTTCATGGATGCCGAGCAGGCCAAGGCCTACGGCATCGTCGACCACGTGCTGGACAAGCGCCCCTGAGTGGGTTAGCCTGCAGGCATCCCTCCCACAAAGGCTCGTTTTGGATGGGTTTACCCGAGGTGCTCCGATGAGCGGCAAGTCCGGGGACGAAGGCAAACTGCTCTACTGTTCTTTCTGCGGAAAGAGCCAGCACGAGGTCCGCAAGCTCATCGCCGGCCCGTCGGTCTTCATTTGCGACGAATGCGTCGACCTCTGTAACGATATCATCTCCGAAGAGGTGGAGGAGACTTCCGGCAAGGGGCGTGGCCAGAAGTTGCCCACTCCGGCGGAGATCAAAAAGATCCTCGACCAGTACGTGATCGGCCAGGAGCGCGCCAAGAAGGTGCTCTCGGTGGCCGTGTACAACCACTACAAGCGGCTCCAGGGCGCCCCCAGCCACCTCGACGTGGAGCTCGGCAAGAGCAACATTCTCCTCATCGGCCCCACCGGAAGCGGCAAGACCCTGCTCGCGGAAACCCTGGCCCGGATCCTCGACGTGCCCTTCGCCATCGCCGACGCCACCACCCTGACGGAGGCGGGCTATGTGGGCGAAGACGTGGAAAACATCATCCAAAAACTTCTCCAGAAGTGCGACTACGACGTGGAGAAGGCGCAGCGGGGGATCGTCTACATCGATGAGATCGACAAGATCTCTCGCAAATCGGACAATCCGTCCATCACTCGGGACGTCTCCGGAGAAGGGGTTCAGCAGGCGCTGCTCAAGCTCATCGAAGGCACCATCGCATCGGTGCCCCCGCAGGGAGGGCGCAAGCATCCCCAGCAGGAATTCCTGCAGGTGGACACCACCAATATCCTCTTCATCTGCGGCGGCGCCTTCTCGGGGCTGGAGAAGGTGATCCAGCAGCGCGCCGAAAAGGGCGGTATCGGTTTCGGCGCGGAGGTGAAGAGCAAAGACCGGCGCAATCTGGGTGAATTGCTCGCCCAGGTGGAACCGGAAGACCTGGTGCGCTACGGGTTGATTCCCGAATTCGTAGGCCGTCTGCCGGTCATCGCCACCTTGGAGGAGTTGGACCGCGAGGCGCTCATCAACATCCTCGTGGAGCCCAAGAACGCCCTGGTGAAGCAGTACGCCGCCCTGTTCGAGATGGAGGGGGTCGAGCTCGACATCCGGCGCGATGCCCTGGAGGCGATCGCAGACCGCGCCCTGGAGCGCAAGACGGGGGCGCGCGGCCTGCGTTCCATCCTGGAAAACGTCCTGTTGGACATCATGTACGACATTCCGTCCCGCCCAGAGGTGGCCAAGGTGGTGATCGACGGCGCCGTGATCCGCGGCGAATCGGAGCCCCTTCTCGTTTACCAGAACAACGAGCAACCCAAGGCGGCCAGCGAAGAGTGACTGAGCCGCTCGGTCTGTCCGCCGCCCCCGCGACGGGGGCGCGCTTGTGATTCCCCGAACGACCCCCATATAGTAGTCGACGATCAGCGGGCCGCCGCGGCGGCCTCCCGCCAGTTCATTCGACCGAGGTAGCAATGTCGAGAGAAATCCACGCCCAAGCCACGCTTCCCCTCCTGCCCCTGCGCGACGTGGTGGTCTTCCCCCAGATGGTGGTTCCCCTCTTCGTGGGGCGCGAGAAGTCCATTCTCGCCCTGGAGGCGGCCATGTCCGGCGGCCGGCAGGTGCTCCTGGTGGCCCAGCGGGATCCGGCCGAAGACGATCCGGGCCGCAAGGGGATCTACGACGTGGGCACCGTGGCCAACATCCTCCAGCTGCTCAAACTGCCCGACGGCACCGTCAAGGTGCTGGTGGAGGGCTGCGATCGCGTGCAGGTGGTCGACCTCAGCGACCAGCGCGGCTATCTCGAGGCCCGCTACCTGCACCTGGAGGAGACGGGGGTCTCCGAGGTGGAGGCGGAGGTCTTCAGCCGCACCCTTCTCGGCCAGTTCGAGCAGTACGTCAACCTCTCCAAGAAGGTGCCGGCCGAGGTGGTCAGCACCCTGGCGGGCATCCGCGAGCTGGACCGCCTGGTGGACACCATCACCGCCCACATGGCCATCCCCCTGGAGAAAAAGCAGCGGGTCCTGGAAACCGCGAGCCTCCAGGAGCGGGCGGAGCTCTTGCTCGGCTATCTGAACACCGAGATCGAGGTGATTCAGATCGAGAAGCGGATCCGCGGCCGCGTCAAGCAGCAGATGGAGAAGAGCCAGCGGGAGTATTACCTCAACGAGCAGATCAAGGCGATCCAGCGCGAACTGGGGGAAAGCGAGGAAGGCATCAACGAAATCCAGGAGCTGGAAAAGCGCATCAAGGCGGCCGGCATGCCCAAGGCGGCGCGGGACAAGGCCCTGGGCGAGCTGCGCAAACTCAAGATGATGTCGCCGATGTCCGCCGAGGCGTCGGTGGTGCGCAGCTACATCGACTGGATGCTCAGCGTGCCGTGGAAAAAGCGCACCAAGGTGCGCCACGACATTCCCCACGCCGAGCAGGTTCTCAACGAGGATCACTACGGCCTCGACGAGGTCAAAGAGCGGATTTTGGAATTCCTTGCGGTCCAGAAGCGCGTCCGCAAGATCAAAGGACCGGTCCTGTGCCTGGTGGGGCCCCCGGGGGTCGGGAAGACCTCCCTGGGAGAATCCATCGCCCGGGCGACGGGGCGTAAGTTCGTCCGCATGTCCTTAGGAGGCGTGCGCGACGAGGCGGAGATCCGCGGCCACCGGCGCACCTACATCGGCGCCCTGCCGGGAAAGATCATTCAAAAAATGGCCAAGGTGGGCGTCAAAAACCCCCTGTTTTTGCTCGACGAGGTGGACAAGATCGGGATGGACTACCGG
This sequence comes from Porticoccaceae bacterium, assembly GCA_026005035.1. Taxonomy (GTDB): domain Bacteria; phylum Pseudomonadota; class Gammaproteobacteria; order Pseudomonadales; family Porticoccaceae; genus BPKH01. Next base: position 372,977 of record BPKH01000002.1, read on the forward strand.
GGCGACCCGGCGGCGGCGCTCCTCGAGGTGCTCGATCCCGAGCAAAACAGCACCTTCAACGACCACTACCTGGAGGTGGACTACGACCTCTCGGAGGTGATGTTCGTCTGCACCGCCAACAGCCTCAACATCCCCGAGCCGCTGCTCGACCGGATGGAGGTGATCCGGATCCCGGGCTATACCGAGGACGAGAAAGTCAACATCGCTCTCAAGTACCTCCTGCCCAAACAGATCCGCGCCAATGGCTTGGGGGAAGACGAGGTCCGCATGGACGAGGCGGTGGTGCGCGACGTGATCCGCCACTACACCCGCGAAGCCGGGGTGCGCGGTCTCGAGCGGGAGATCGCCAAGATCTGCCGCAAGGTGCTGATCCGGCACGTCAAAGAAGGCGATCGTCGGGAGACCTTCGAGGTCACCAGTGAGGTGCTGGAGGACCTCCTCGGCGTGCGCCGCTTCGACTTCGGCAAGGCCGAGGAGGACAACCAGGTGGGCCAGGTGACTGGACTGGCCTGGACCTCGGTGGGCGGTGAGCTGTTGACCATCGAAGCCGCCGCCGTGCCGGGCAAAGGGGAAATTTTGTGCACCGGCCTGTTGGAAAAGGTGATGCAGGAATCGATCCAGGCGGCGCGCACCGTGGTGCGGGCGCGCTCCCAGCAGCTCGGCATCCCGAAGAGCTACCACAGCCGCTACGACCTGCACATCCACCTGCCCGAGGGGGCCATCCCCAAGGATGGCCCCAGTGCCGGGATCGCCATCTGCACGGCCATGGTGTCGGTGCTCACCGGCATCCCCGTGCGGGCCGACGTCGCCATGACCGGCGAGATCACTTTGCGCGGCCAGGTATTGCGGATCGGCGGCCTGAAGGAGAAGCTGCTGGCCGCCCACCGCGGCGGTATCAAGACGGTGATCATCCCCAAGGACAACGAGCGGGACCTCAAGGAGATTCCGGAAAACATCGTCAAGGCCTTGGATATTCGCCCTGTCAAATGGATCGACGAGGTCCTTCAGATCGCCCTGGAGCACCTGCCCCAGCCCCTCAGCGACGAGGCCTACGAGCGCGAGCTGCCCGGCGGGGGCGCTGTGCCCGAGGAGGGGAAAGACAGCCGCTTGAGCGCCCACTGAGGCGGCCGCACCTTGACCCCATCCGGGGGCGTTGCTATAAAGCCGGGACCGCCGCCGGCGCCCGCCGGCGGCTCGCGGCGAGAACACCAGACCACCAACCGAACAAAAGGGGTGCCATGTGAACAAGACCGAACTGATCGAAGCCATCGCAGAGGGGGCTGACCTTTCGAAGGCGGCGGCCGCGCGCGCGTTGGAGGCGGCCTTGGAGGCCATCGCGCAGTCGTTGAAGCGGGGTGACCCGGTCACCCTGGTGGGATTTGGCACCTTTTCCGTGAAGCATCGCCCCGCCCGCACCGGCCGCAATCCGCAGACGGGACAGCAGATCCGCATTCCCGAAAGCAACGTTCCCACCTTCAAGCCCGGCAAAGGATTGCGGGACGCGGTCAACTGACCCGAAAGGGCGCGAAACTTTCCCAGGGCGCATCTCCATGCGCCCTTTTTTCGGCCTGAAGACCTCTAGGGGACGGGGCGATGCTGCAAAAGATGCGCGATAACCTGCGGGGGGTGACCGCCATGGTCCTCGTCGGGTTGCTCGCCATTCCCTTCGCGTTTTTCGGGGTAGAGGCGCTCTTTTTCACGGGCGCGGCCGTGGAGGCCGTGGCCACGGTGGACGGCGAGAAGATCACCCGCCTCGAGTTGGATCGGGCGCTGGAATTCCAACGCCGGCGCCTGTTGGAGCAGCTCGAAGGACTCGATTCCTCCCAGCTCGACGACGCCCTGCTGCGCGACCGCGTCCTCGACCGCTTGATCGAAGAGAAGGCGCTGGCGGTGGCCGCCCGCCGCGGCGGCATCGCGGTGGCCGACCGCACTTTCCAGGAGATGGTGGCCCGCTCGGAGCTCTTTCGGGAGGGAGGCCGTTTCAGTCCCGATCTGTACCGCTATCACCTCGGCCGTCTTGGCTTTACGCCGTCGGACTACCGCCGGCGGGTAGAAGAGGAGCTAGCGGTGGTGCAGCTCACAGGTGGAGTGGTGCACACCGCCTTCCTGACCGAACCGGCCTTCGCCCGGCTGGCGGGGTTGCTCTTGGAAGAGCGAACGGTGGAATACTTTGTGCTGCGACCCGCTCAGGCTGGGCAAGTGGAGGTCACTGCGGAGGAGGTGGAGGCCTACTTTGGCTCCCATCGGGAGGAGTTCCGCATTCCCGAACAGGTGGTGGTCGAGTACGTGGAGCTCTCCCCAGAGCTCCTGGCCGCCCGCGTTGAGGTGACCGAGCAGGAGGTGGAGCGCGCCCTGGCGGAGGCTCGGGAACGCGCCGCCCAGCGCCGGGTATGGCAGCTCGCCCACATCCAGATCGACCCTGCCGCGCCGGACCGGCAGGAGCGGGTGGAGGCGGTGCGCCAGGGGCTCGCGGTGGGGGAACCCTTTGCGGCGCTCGCCCGCAAGTACAGCGACGACTTCGGCAGCCGGACTCAGGGGGGCGAACTCGGCACCTTCACCGAGGAGACGCTGCCTCCGGGGTTCGCCGAGGCCCTGAGTGGGGCCGCGCCGGGGGAGGTGATCGGGCCAGTGGAGCTTCCTTCGGGGGTGCACTTCATTCAGGTCCAACGGGTGGAAGCCGCTTCGCCGCCGCCACGGGAGGAGGTGGAGCGGCGGGTGCGGCTCGCCAAGGCCCGCGAAAAGCTGCCCACGCTCCTGGAGCGGCTCAGGGAAGAGAGTTTCAGCGCCGACTCCCTGGCCTCGGTGGCCGAGGCGCTCGACCTGCCTCTCAAGCGCTCGGAACCCTTCTCCCGCCGAGGGGGAGAGGGGATAGCCGCACATCCCGCGGTGCGGAGGGCGGCCTTTTCCCCCGAGGTGCTGGAAGAGGGCCTGCCGAGCGAGGTGTTGGAGCTTGGCTCCGACCGCTACGCGGTGATTCGGGTCGTCGAGCGCACCCCGTCCCGCGTGCCGGAACTCGCCGAGGTGGAAGAGCGCGTCCGCACCCTTCTCGAGGAGGAAAAACGCCGCCGGTGGCTGGCGGAGCGCGCCGCTTCGCTGGTGGCCCAGCTGTCGTCTGGCGCTGCCCTCGTCGAGGTGGCCACTTCTGCGGGCGCCGAGGTGGTGCGCGCCGAGGGCGTCGGCCGCTTCGACGGCGGCGGGGTGCCGCAGCCGCTGCGGGAGGCCATCTTCGCGGTGCCGGCGGACACCCCTTTGCCCGTCTATGGCCGCGCGACACTCGCCGATGGCACCGTGGCCGTGTACGCGCTGCGCGCCGTGCGCCCCGGTGACCCGGCCCGCTTGAGCGAGGCGGAACGGCGCTCGCTGCGTCGCTCCTTGGAGCGCTCGTGGGGGGAAGGCGAATTGCGCGCCCTGGTGGCCGACCTGGTGAGCCGCGCCCGCATCGAGCGCCGCGCGGAAGTGGTCGAGTCACAGCAGTGAGGTCCAATGGGGTGCCTCCCGGCGTCGGCGGAGCGCCCCCGCAGCACCTGGACCACCCGCCCCCGAGCGACGGCGCAGCGGCGGGCGATCCACCCCTAGGTTTCCTCCGCCGCAGTGCGAAGTGCGGGCGAACCGGGGGGCGGCGTGGCGTTTTTGGGAACGCGCAGAAAGATGCCCACCGCGAGAGGCGCGGCGGGGTCGAGGTCGTTCAGGCGGGCGATCGTTTCCACCGTGGTGCCGTGGGCGCGAGCGATCCGCCACAGACTGTCGCCGGGGCGGGTGCGATAGCGGGCCAGCTCGGCCTCTTCAGCTGCCAGGGTCGCCAGGTGGTCGGCGAGGGCATCGGCCACCGAGGTGGGGAGGAGCAGGTCGCGGCCGCGGGCGGGCGGCAGCGCGGGGCGCACGAAGCCCGGATTGAGCGTCTCGATCAATTCCATGGGCAATCCGGTCCACTCCGCTACCTGGCTCAGCGAGACGGGCGTCTCGACGTCCACCAAGCGCACAGGTGGCGTGGCGGGCAGACTGGGCAGGGCCACGCCGTAGCGATCGGGTGAAGCCACCACCTTGCCCAAGGCGACCAGGCGGGAGACGTGGCGGGTGGTGGTGGGATTGAGGGAAAGCGACCAGAAGTCGGTGGGCAAGCCTTGGGCCCGATTGCGGGCGACGGCGCGGGCCACGGTGTTGGGACCGGCGTTGTAGGCGGCCAGGGCCAAAAGCCAATCTCCCTCGAAGCGGCGGTGGAGGTCCACCAGGTAGTTGAGCGCCGCGCGGGTGGATTCGAGCACGTCGCGCCGCCCGTCATACCAGGGGGTTCGGTCCAGATCCAGGTGGGACGCGGTGGTCGGGCGGATCTGCCAGAGTCCCGCCGCCCCCCCGGGCGAGAGGGCGCGGGGGTCGTAGGCGCTCTCCACCAACGGCAGGAGGGCGAGTTCGGCCGGCAGCTCGGCGGCGCGCACTTCTTGGAACACCAGGGGCAAAAAGAGCGCCAGTTCCTCTTCGCGGCTCTCGAAGAGGCGCTGGTCGGCGGCGTAGCGGTTCAGCTGGGGGGCGACGAGGCGGTCGGGAATCTCTTGGGAAAAGGTCAGTTCGGCGCGCAGTGCGGCCCACAGGTCGGCGGATGCGCCGGCCTCGGCGCGCGGCGCGGTTGTGGGGTGGAGCGGGGAGGCTTTGCTGCTCGCCGGGATGCTGGAGGGCGCCTCGGCTTGCGCCGAAGCCACAGGCGGCGTCGCGGCCACCGGCGGCCGCTCGGGGGAGGTAGGGGTCGTGCAGCCGCTGCCCACCACCAGGACCAATAACGGCCACTTCGCCGCCCGCCGGATCCTCACCGGAACTGATCCTTCCACTGTCGGATCGCCGCAAACACCTCGACGGCATCCCGCGGTGGCCGTCCCAGAAAGCGCTGGGCGGCCGCCTGCACGGCCGGAACGTGCCAACGCAAAAATGGATTGGTGCGCCGCTCTAGTTCCAAGGTGGAGGGGACTGTGGGCAAACCCCGACGGCGCAGACCCTCGGCCTGTGCCAGCCGCTCGGCGATGTCCCCATTGTCGGGTTCCACGGCGCGCGCGAAGCGCAAATTGGCCAGCGTGTATTCGTGGGCACAGTGGACCAGGGTGGCATCGGGGAGAGCCGCGAGTTTGTCGAGCGATTGCCACATCTGTTGCGGACTTCCCTCGAACAGCCGACCGCAGCCCGCCGCGAACAGCGTGTCGCCGCAGAACAATCGCGGCGCGCCGGCGAAATCGGGCCCCCAAAAGGCGATGTGGTCGAGGGTGTGGCCCGGCACCTCGAGCACCTGGAGGGTGCCGCCGGGGATGGCGATCCGGTCGCCCTCGCGCAGGGAATCGGTGATCGAGGGAATTTTTGGGGAGGGGGGACCGTAGACGGGGCAATGCCAACGCGCCGCCAGTTCGGCCACGCCGCCCGTGTGGTCGAGATGGTGGTGGGTCACCAGAATGGCGGCAAGCCGCAGCCCGTGCCGCTCGAGCGCCGCGGCCACCGGTCCGGCATCCCCGGGGTCGACCACCAGGGCGTCCTGTCCGGCGGCGACGAGCCACAGATAGTTGTCGGCGAAAGCCGGCAGCGGTTGCACAAAAAACGACATGGCCTCGCCCTTCTGCGAGCCGGTGGTCATGATAAAGTGGCCCGGTTGCCGAGAAAAGGGCCCTTGCAGTCGGCACAGGGGAGAGTTTCCATGGTCGGGACGTCGACCGCCCCGGGAATGCAGCCGAACCAGCCGCCGGTTTTTCCCACCCGTTGGTGGCAGAGCGCCGCGGGCCGCTACCTCCTCGAGGCCGAGCAACGGGCGGTGGATCATCTCCTGGCGGGCACGGCCGGCTTCCGCGCAGCCCTGGTCAAGGGCCTGCCGAGTCCCTTCCACATCCACCGTGCCCCCCAATTGCACAAGTTCGTCCTGGCCGAGTTTTGCGGGGAGGAGGTCGGCGCCCTCTGCCACCCGGACGCCCTTCCGTTGCCTGCGGAAACCGTGGAGCTCGTGGTCTTGCACCACGTCCTCGACTGCGCCGAATACCCCCACGAGGCCCTCAAGGAAGCGGCTCGGGTGGTGCAGGGATCGGGTCACTTGTTGGTGGTGGGGTTCAATCCCCTGAGCCTCTTCGGCCTTGTGCACCTGCTTCCCTCGCGGCGGGCGCGCCTCGTGCGGCGCATGCTCACCGCCGGTCGGGTCTGCGACTGGTTGCGGCTGCTCGGCTTTGCACCCGAGGGTTTGCTCTACGGCGCCTTCCGTCCCCCCTGCCGTTCGTCCCGCCTCCTCGCCGCTTGGGCTTTCTGCGATCGGCTGCCGGCCCACCTGCCCCTGGGGGGATTCTATGCGGTGGCCGCCCGCAAGATGCGGCTGCGCCCCGTGCGGGTGGCGCCCCCTTGGTTCGAGCGGCCGAAGCGCGCGGTACAATGGGTCCCTTCTTGCCGCAATGGAGGGAGTCCCGCCGTTGGCCAGTGGGAAGCGGGTCGAGATCTACACCGACGGGGCCTGTAGAGGCAATCCGGGCCCGGGCGGCTGGGGTGCGGTGCTGCGCTACCGGGGCCGGGAGCGGCACCTCTACGGGGCGGAGCCGCAGACCACCAACAACCGGATGGAACTGCGCGCCGCCATCGAGGCCCTCGCCGCCCTCAAGGAGCCCTGCGAGGTGGAGCTGGTGACCGATTCCGAATACCTGCGCTTAGGAGTCACCCGCTGGCTGCCCGGCTGGAAGGCCCGCAATTGGCGCAAGGCGGACCGCAAACCGGTCAAGAACGCCGACCTGTGGCGCCGACTCGATCAGGAAGCGGCCCGCCACCGCATCACCTGGCGTTGGGTGCGGGGACACAGCGGAGAGGAGGGCAACGAGCTGGCCGACCGGCTGGCCAACCGCGCCATCGACGAGCTGGGGGCATCATGAGGCAGGTGGTGCTGGACACCGAGACCACGGGTCTCGAGGTGAACCTCGACCATCGCATCGTGGAGATCGGTTGCGTGGAGCTGGTGGATCGCAGGCATACCGGCAACCATTTCCACCGCTACCTCAACCCCGGCCGGGCCATCGACGCCGGCGCCCTCGAGGTGCACGGGATCACCGCCGAATTTCTCGCCGACAAGCCCACCTTCGACCAGGTGGTGGACGAATTTCTCGACTTCGTCCGGGGTGCCCAACTGGTCATCCACAATGCCCCCTTCGACGTCGGCTTTCTGAATCACGAGCTCGCCCGACTGGGAGAGGGGTATGGGCGGATCGAGGACTACTGTGAGGTGCTCGACACCCTGGCCCTGGCCCGACAGCTCCACCCGGGCCAGAAGAACAGCCTCGACGCCCTCTGCAAGCGTTACGGAATCGACAATTCCCGCCGGGAGTTGCACGGCGCTCTGCTGGATGCGGAAATCCTCGCCGACGTGTACCTGGCCATGACGGGCGGCCAGGTGGGGCTCGCGCTGGACGCTGCTCCGGGGGCGGGAGTGGTGTTGGGGGCGGAGGCGATCCGGCGGCTGCCGCCCGATCGCCCGCCCCTGCCGGTGATCGCCGCCAGTGCCGCCGAGCGGGCGGCCCATCGCGCGCTCCTCGCGCGCATGGCCGAGGAGGGATGCGAGCCCTTGTGGGACCTGGAAGCCGAAGCTCAGGACCAGAACCAGATGGCGAGCGCGCCCACTCCCGACAACACGAGCGTGTAGGGCAGTGCCATCCACACCATGCGCCCGTAGGAGAGGCGGATGAGGGGCGCGAGGGCGGAGGTGAGCAGGAACAGAAAGGCCGCCTGGCCGTTGGGGGTGGCCACGCTGGGCAGGTTGGTTCCGGTATTGATGGCTACCGCCAGGTGGTCGAAATGTTGCCGGTCGATGAGGCCCGCGTCGAGCGCCGAGCGCACCTCGCTGATGTACACCGTGGCCACGAACACGTTGTCGCTGATGGTGGAGAGCACGCCGTTGGCGAGGAAGAACATCACCGGCTGTAGGTGCCGTTCCATGGCCAGCACCGCGTCGATCACCGGCGTGAACAGATGCTGGTCGTGGATCACCGAGACGATGGTGAAAAAGACCACCAGGAGTGCCGTGAAGGGCAGGGCCTCTTCGAAGGCGCGGCCGATCCGGTGCTCCTCGGTGATGCCGTTGAGGGCGGTCAGCAGCACGATGATGAGCAGGCCCACCAGGCCCACGGCGGCCACGTGGAAGGCGAGACCCAGCACCAGCACGACGGCACCCAACCCCTGGACCAGGAGAGCCGCCCGGTCGCGGTCGGTGCGCCGCGCGCTCTCCATGGCGCCGTAGTCCAAGAGCACCGCCCGCACCGCGCTCGGCAGCTGGGCTCCGTAGCCGAATCGGCCAGTGGTCTCCAAGAGCAGGGTGGTCAACACCCCGCAGGCGAAGACGGGCACGGTCACGTGGGCCATTTCCCGGAAGAACTCGGCGAAATTCCAGCCCGCCTTTTCGGCGATCAGAAGGTTTTGGGGTTCGCCCACCAGGGTCATGACGCCGCCGAGGGCCGTGCCCACCGCCCCGTGCATCACCAGGCTGCGCAGGAAGGCGCGGAACTGATCCAAATCTTCCCGGTGGAACTCGTGCACGCCGTCGTCCCGGGTGTGGTCGTGGGGCTCGGCGGCGTGGATCTTCTTGCCGGAGGCGACCTTGTGGTAGACGGAGTAAAAGCCGGTGCAGACGGCGATCAGCACGGCGGTGACGGTGAGGGCGTCGAGGAAGGCGGACAGGGCTGCGCCCACCAGCACGAAGGTGAGCGACAAGAGGCGTTTGGATTCGATGGCCATCAACAGGCGGGTGAAGGTGAACAGCAGCAGTTCGCGCATGAAATAGATGCCCGCCACCATGAACATGAGCAGCAGGATCACCTCGAAGTTGGCCACCGATTCCTGGTACACCGTCTCCGGCGTGGTGAGCCCCAACAGCACCGATTCGAGTGCCAGCAGGCCACCGGGTTGCAGGGGATAGCACTTGAGCGCCATGGCAAGGGTGAAGATGAATTCGGCGAGGAACGCCCAGCCGGTGGCGATGGGGCCGGCGAAAAGCAACAGCAAGGGATTGAGCGCCAGGAAGGCGACGATGGCTGCCTTGTACCAGCCAGGGGCATGGCCCAGAAAGTTGTCGGCGAGGGCCCGTGCAAGCGGATAGCGCATGGCCTGACTCCGGAAGCCGGACGGGGGAGAAACCCGCCGTTTGGTGTACCATTGGAAACCCGTGCGGGCCGGGCCGACGGGCGCAGCAACCCTAGCCGCACCGGCCGCAGAAAGCAAGGACCCGCGGGGACTTCGCCGGGAAGGAATCGACCATGGTCGCCATCACCGCCGACACCGCCGCCGAATTGCGCGCCCTCAGCGGCGAGCTGATCCAGGAAATCGCCGCCCTGCTCTTCAACGAGCCATTCGAGGCGGAGGCCTTCGTCGAACAGATGGACCGGCTGTCCGCCATTTGTTGGACGCTCCACCAGCCAGGGGCGGTGGAGCTTGCCGAAGAGCTGGTGCGCGCGGTGCAACACCTCACCGCCCATGGGGAGCGCCCGGCGAAGCGGCAGGCGGAGCTTGCCGGCCTCCTGGAGCTCTTTCCGCGCCTATTCGGCGAGCTCCACCGCCTGCCGGTGGCGTCCCCCTTCCTGTTCTTGCCCGAGCTTGCGGCCTTGCGGCGGCTGCAGGGCAAACCGCCGCTCTACGAGTTCCAGCTGGTGCGCGACCACAATTGGCCGCCCAGCGCCCGATTCCGCGCAAGCTGCGAGCTTTCCGCCGAGGGGCGGGCGGCGCTGCGCAAGCTGAAGAGCTTGTACCAGGTGGGGCTTTTGGAACTGCTGCGCAACGGAGATCGCCCCAAGGGCCTCGCAATACTCGGCAAGGTGGCGGCCAAATTGGCGCAACTCTTTCCCGCACCGCCCGAAAATCGCTACTGGCGCTTGGTGGGGGCCGCGGTGCAGGGGTTCGCCGGGGGGGAATTGGCGCTCAATCCGGTACGGCTGCGCCTGCTGGCGGCGGTGGAGCGCCAACTCAAGGCGCTTCTCGATGGGGCGGAGGAGAGTCGGGCTTTTCCCCTCGGCCTGTGGCGCGCCTACGGCATCCTGCTCGCGCTGCGCCGGCGGCGCAGCGCGGCCGAGGAGGAGCTCCTCCATTGGGTGGGCGCCCCCCACTTCGACTACTGCGATCTCGACGTGGAGGCGGCGCGGGCGGTGGTGGTGGGCGGCGGGGTCGGCAACGATGCGTCCCTCGACGAATTGGCGCAGCTCGCCGCCGCTCTCCACACCATTCTTGAGCAGGCCGATGGCGACGAGCCGCTGGCCCGGGAAGAGGTCCTCGAGTTCGTGCGCATCGCCGAGCAAGTCGCCGAGCGCTGTGCGGCGCTGGGCCTTTCCCAGGCGGCCGAGCGGTTCCTGAGCCACCGCCGCGCCCTCGACGGGGTGAGCGGCGAGCAGTGGCGGCCCGAGGCCGCCTGGATGCGGGAGGTCGCCCACAGCCTTCTCTACCTCGAGTGCCTGTTGGCGGAGGTGCGCGAAGGGGGGGTATTGCTTGCGGGCAAGGAGAGCCACCTGGACCGCCGCCCCGTCGACGAAGTGGTGGCGGGGCGGCTGTACGACACCAGCGTCCACGCCGTCTGGCAGCAGTGTCTGGCGCTCCTGGAGGATTCCAAGGAAAAGTTGGACGAGGTGGCCACCGGCTTGGCGGGACCCGAGACGGCTCCGGTGCTGGCGGAGACCTTTGCCACCATCGGCGGCGCCGCCTGGGTGGTGGGAGATGCGCGGGTGGCGGAGGTGGCGCGCCGCTGCGGAAGGTTCGTGCGCGAACGACTCTTTTCGCTGGACGAGCAACGCCGGGCCGAGGTCCTGGCGACCTTCGCCGATTCGGTGGCGGCCCTCGAGTTTCACCTGCGCGAAGAGGGCCGCGGGCAGGGCGGGGACTATGCGTTAGACCTCGCCGCCGACAACCTGGCGGAACTGGAGGCGGCTTGACTTCCGACGCGCGGCTGGAGATCGGGGATCCCGATGGCCATCAGGGTCTGGAAGGGGAGGTGGTCCTGATCAGCGGCGGAAAGTTGCTGCTGCCGCCGCGCGAAGGAGCTTACACCTGGGACCTGGGGGCGCTCAGGTCCCTGGGCTTGGTGGACGAGGGGCTCCATTTCGTGGGCCGGTTTGGCGGTAGGCAGGTATTCGCCGCCGAAGCGCCCCCAGAGCTGCTGCCCAGCCTGGCGGGCCGGGTGGCGGACTTGCGCGCCTTGCTCGAAGTGCTGCCGGAGCCGCTATTTCGCCTCCTCGGTCGCGCCCTACAGCTCAACGACTGGTATCGCGGCCATCGCTATTGCGGCTACTGCGGCGGGCCCACCCATCCCGTTCCCGGCGAGCGCGCCACCGCCTGCAGTCGCTGCAACGCCACCTTTTATCCCCGCCTCTCGCCCTGCGTGATGGCCCTGATCCACCGCGGAGACGAATGCCTGCTCGCGCGCAACGCGGCCTGGTCGGTGCCCCGCTTCAGCGTGGTGGCCGGATTCGTGGAGCCGGGCGAGACCGCCGAGGATGCGGTGCGGCGCGAGGTGGCCGAGGAGGTGGGTGTTGAGGTGGGGCGACTCGAGTACTACGCGAGCCAGCCGTGGCCCTTTCCGGGCCAGTTGATGCTCGGTTTTTTCGCCGAGTACGCGGGCGGAGAGGTGGTGGTGGACGGGCGGGAAATCGCCGAGGCCCGTTGGTACCGCTACGATCGGCTGCCGAACACCATCCCGGGGGCTTTTGCCCTGTCGGGGCGGCTGATCCGGGAGTTCGTGCGCCGCCGCGGCGGCGAGTGCGACTGAGGGGCTGGCGGTGGGGGAATACCTGCTCTTTGTCGCCAAAGCGGCCACGGTGGCGGCCCTTGCCGCCCTCTTGCTCGCCTGCGCCCGGAGGCGGCCGCGTGGCGGGGTCGGGCGCCTCGAGGTGCGCTTGCTCGACCGCGAGATCGAAAAGCGCCAGCGCCAGGTGGCCGATGCCACCCGCACGGCGCGGGAGCGTTGGCGGGCGCGCCGCGGGGGCGGGCGGCTGCCGCCCCGCAGGCGGGTGTTCGTGCTCGACTTCCACGGCGATCTCCGGGCGAGCCGGGTGCACCAGCTGCGCGAGGAGATCACCGCCGTCCTGGGCAGTGCCACCGCGGAGGACGAAGTGGTGTTGCGCCTGGAGAGCGCCGGCGGGGCGGTGGAAGGCTATGGCTTTGCCGCCAGCCAGCTGGGGCGGCTGCGCCGTGCCGGGATCCCGCTTACGGTGTGCGTCGACCAGGTGGCGGCGAGCGGAGGCTATCTGATGGCCTGCGTGGCCGACCGGATTCTGGCAGCGCCTTTCGCCTGGGTCGGTTCGGTGGGGGTGGTGGCGCAGATTCCCAACTTTCACCGCTTCCTCGAACGCCACCAGATCGATTTCGAGGTTTTTACCGCCGGCCGGCACAAGCGCACTCTCACTCTCTTCGGCGAGAACAGCGACGCCGGCCGCCTCAAGCTCGCCGAACAACTCAACGCCGTGCACCGGCGCTTCATCGAGCACCTGCGCGCCCACCGTCCCCGGCTGGACGTGGAGCGCATCGCCAGCGGCGAGACTTGGCTTGCCGTGGAGGCGCTCGAACTCGGGCTCGTGGATGGGTTGTCCACCAGCGATGAATACCTGCTCCGGCGCATGGAAGAGGCCCGCTTGGTGGGCGTTCGCTTTCGCGCCGAGGGGGGTCGCTGGGCAGGGAGCCTCTTGGGGCGTGCGCGGCAGCTGTTGGCGCCCCTCTCCCCCTAGTCCCGCCGTAGCCGTTCCGAGGGGGCGATGGGGTTTGGAAAATTGAACACCACGATATAGCTCGACACCAGGAAGGTGAGCAGCGTGGCCGCCTGGATGAGCAGAGAGGCCGCTGCTCCGATCAGCCCGTTGGCCTCGGCAACGAAGGCGATGAGCAGCGAAAACTCGCTGATCTGACCCAGCCGGAAACCCAGGTCCCAGGCGAGCCGGCGGTGCTCGCTCTGCTTGCGCAGCAACAGGTAGAAGGTCACCGGCTTGACGAGGAGCATGCCGACGCCGAGCAGCAGGGCGGGCGCGAGCACCTGAGGCAGGAGCGCGAGGTCGAAGCGCGCCCCGATGGAAAAGAAGAAGAGGATGAGAAAGAAATCGCGCAGGGGTTTGAGGGAGAGGGCGATGTATTGGGCAAAGGGGCTCGTGGCGATGGTGATCCCGGCCAGGAAGGCGCCGATTTCGTGGGACAGGCCGAGCAGCGCGGCGAGCTCCGAGACTCCCAGACACCAGCCGATCGCCAGCAGAAACACGTACTCCGACACCCGGTCGAAACGGGCGAACAAAGGCAGCAGGGCGAAGCGCACGGCGAGCGCGCAAAAACCCACCAACAAGGGGGCCGCCACCAGGGTCCGGGCGATCCGCCAGAGATCGACGCTGCCGCCCTCGCCGGCGAGCAGCAGCATCAACACGAAGATGGCGATGAAGTCCTGCATCAGCAAAAGGCCCACCATCAGCTCGCCGGCGTGGCGATGGTGGAGCACGGTGGTGGGCAGCAGCTTGATGCCGATGATGGTGCTGGAAAACATCATCGCCGCGCCGACCACCAGGCTTTCCAGGTGGCCGAAGCCGAAGGGCAACGCGGCGAGGTAGCCGAGCAGGCCGAACAAGAGCGAGCTCGCCAGGGTCACGGGTGCCGCCTCGCGAAACACCGCGGCCAGCGCCTGGGGCTGCATGTCGAGGCCGAGGAGGAAGAGCAGGAAGATGATGCCCACGGTGGCGATATCGGCCATCGGGGCCACGTCCTGGATCAATCCCAGTCCGTGGGGGCCGAACAGCACCCCGAGGGCGATGTAGGCCACGAGCAGGGGTTGGCGGCCGAACATGGCGCAGGTGGCGGCCGCGGCGGCGCCCGTGAAGATGTAAAAAAACGAAGTGAAGATCCCCTCGCCCACGGCCATCCCCCGCGCCCGCTTCGGCGAATTGTGGGTGAACTAACCGGCGGTGCTCAACTGCGCCGCCGCAGAAGCGGGGCGCGGTCGTCGGCGGCGGGCTGGTAGACCAGGGAAAAATCGGCCAGGGAGGCCAACGCCGCTTCGGGGTCCATGCCCTCGCGCAGCTGCACGCTGTCGAAGCCGCAGCGGGTGAGGTAAAAGAGTTGGTCCCGGATCACGTGGCCCACGGCGCGGAGCTCGCCGCGGTAGCCGTAGCGCTTGCGCAGCAGAAATGCGGTGGAAAAGTGGCGGCCGTCCCGGAAGACCGGGAAGTGCAGGGCGATGAGCGGCGCCTGGAGGAGCGCGTCCACCGCCTCCTCGAACTCCTCGCCGCTGGCGAGCCAGGGCGCGGTGTCTCCCTGGCCGCGCACCTCGGGCGGCAGGGAGAGCCAGGCGGACAAGGGTAGCATCGCCGGTCGCGGTACCGCGACCGGATCGGGTGGACTTTCCTCCACCAGGATCCAGGGGTCTTCGACCACCTCGCCGCCTCGGATGATCCTAGCCATAGACCCGCTCCTTGAAGGGTTCGATGCCGATCCTGGCGAAGGTGTCGGAGAACGATTCGCCCTCGAAGCGCCGTTCCAGGTAGACCTCGAGGATTTTTTCCACCACCTCCGGCACCTCTTCGCGGCTGAAAGAGGGGCCGAGCACCGCGGCCAGGGAGGCTTGTCCGTCCGCCCGCCCGCCGAGCAGGACCTGATAGAACTCCTCTCCTTTTTTGTCGACTCCGAGGATGCCGATGTTGCCCACGTGGTGGTGGCCGCAGGCGTTCATGCAACCGGAGATATTCAGGCGCAGGTCGCCCAGGTCGTAGAGGTAGTCGAGGTCCTCGAAGCGCCGCTGGATCGCCTCCGCCACGGGGATCGACTTGGCGTTGGCCAGGGAGCAGTAGTCCCCTCCGGGGCAGCAGATGATGTCCGCCAGGGTGCCCACGGTGGGCGAGGCGAAGCCCAAGCGGTCGAGCTCGCGCCACAGCGCCCACAGGTCAGTTTGGCGTACGTCCGGCAAGAGGAGGTTCTGTTCGTGGGTGGAGCGCACCTCGCCGAAGCCGAAGCGGTCGGCGAGATCGGCGATCGCCTCGAGTTGCCAGTCGGCCACATCGCCCGGCGGGACGCCGGGGCGTTTGAGGCAGACGGTCACGGCCGCGTAGCCGGGCACTCGGTGGGCGAGGACGTTGCGTCTGCGCCAGCGCTGGAAGGCGACGTCGGCGAGGGCCCGCTCCTCGAGCTCGCGGGCAGCGGCCGCAGGATCGACCGCCTCGTAGGGCGGCGGGGTGAAGAAGGCGCGCACCCGCGCCACCTCTTCCTCCGTGAGGGTGAGGGGGCCGTCGCGGAAGTGTTCGAAGTCCTCCTCCACCCGGGCGGCAAAGGTTTCGGGGCCCCAGGCCTTGACCAGGATCTTGATGCGCGCCTTCCACTTGTTGTCCCGCTTTCCGTAGCGGTTGTAGACCCGCAGGATGGAGTTGAGGTAGGTGAGCAGGTGGGGCCAGGGCAGGAAGGGGCGGATCAGACTGCCCACCATGGGCGTGCGTCCCAGCCCCCCCCCAACATAGACGGCGAAGCCCAGTTCGCCCTCCTCGTTGCGCACCAGCCGCAGGCCGATGTCGTTCACCAGTGAAACCGCACGGTCGGCGGGAGAGCCGGTTAGCGCGATTTTGAACTTGCGGGGCAGGAAGGCGAACTCCGGATGGAGGGCTGCCCACTGCCGCACCAGCTCGCACCAGGGGCGCGGGTCTTCCACTTCGTCCGGGGCGATGCCCGCCAAGTGGTCCGTGGTGATGTTGCGCACGCAGTTGCCGCTCGTCTGGATGCAGTGCATGTCCACCTCGGCCAACTCGGCGAGGATGTCCGGCACCTCCTCCAGTTCCGGCCAGTTGAGCTGGATGTTCTGGCGCGTGGTGAAATGGACGTAGCCCTTGTCGTATTCCCGGGCGATGTGGGCCAGTTTGCGGAGTTTTTCAGAGGAGAGCACCCCGTAGGGGACGCTGATGCGCAGCATGGGCGCGAGCCGCTGGATGTAGAGCCCGTTTTGCAGGCGCAGCGGCAGGAACTCTTCGTCGGTCAGTTCTCCGGCCAGGTAGCGCGCCGTCTGGTCGCGGAACTGGGCCACCCGTTCGCGCACCAGGCGGCGATCGAATTCGTCGTAGCGGTACATGGGTCAAACCCTGCGCTAGGTAGAAAAATGATACGCCATGGCGCCGATTGCGTTCATGAATCTTTTTTCATAACCAATTCGGTTCCGGGAATAAGGGGCGTGGGCGGCTGTCCCCGGCGGAACCCGGAAAACGGTGGGAAGCGGCGCGCGGCCCTGCTAGAATGCGCCCGCCTTGGAGAGGAGAGGGACCCATGCGCGCGATTCGCGACGATTCCACGGCGGACGCCATCGCCGCGGTGGCGATGATCGCCATCGTCCTGGCGGGCGTGCTGTTCTGGCTTGCCAACCTGTAGGCTGTAGGGGAAAAGTCCGCCCCCGCCGGGCGACTTCACACCCCCGCCGCGGCCAGGACCAGCTTCACCACGGTGACCACGGCGGCGATAAAGAGAGCGGTGAAGATGATCCCCGCCGTCACGAAGGCGGCGATGTTGCCGTGCTGGAAGTCCCGCTCCCGGTTGCGGCTGCTCTGCACGCCGATGGCCGCCGCCAGGGTGCTCTGCACCACGGCCCAAAAGCCGGGGCGCGGCGCCTCTTCGGTCGACCGCTCGGCGGCGTTCGCTTTCTCCTCCTGACGGTCAGGTTCTTGCATCGACTTCGTACCCCAGTACCGGGGAGAGCCACCGCTCCAATTCGGCCACGGTCATCCCCTTGCGCTCCGCCAGGGATTCTAGCTGATCCCGCTGGATCTTGCCGACGTTGAAGTAGCGGCTGCCGGGGTGGGAGAAGTAAAGGCCGCTCACCGCGGCGGCAGGCAACATGGCGCAGCTGTCGGTGAGCAGAAGCCCGATGCGCCGTTCGGCGTCCAGGAGGCGCAGTATGGTGCGCTTTTCGGTGTGGTCCGGGCAGGCGGGATAGCCGGGGGCCGGGCGGATGCCGCGGTAGCGCTCGGCGATGAGCTCCTCGTTGCTCAGCCGCTCGTCGGGCGCGTACCCCCAAAATTCGGTGCGCACCCGGTGGTGGAGGCGCTCGGCCAGCGACTCGGCGAGCCGGTCGGCCAGCGCCTTGACCAGGATGGCGCCGTAGTCGTCCCCCTGCCGCTCGAACCGCTCTGCCAGCGCTTCGGCACCGGCGACGCAGACGGCGAAGGCCCCCACGTAATCGGCCACTCCGCTCTCCCTCGGAGCGATGAAGTCGGCCAGGGACCAGCAGATCTCTCCAGCGCCCGGTTTGAGGGTCTGCTGGCGGATCTGGTGGAGGGTCGCCAGTACCCGTTGGCGGTTTTCATCGGCGTAGACGGCGATGTCGTCGCCGCCCACGCGATTGGCGGGCCAAAGCCCGAAGACCGCGCGCGCCTCCAAAAGACCCTCGGCGATGATGCGGCGGAGCATCTCCTGGGCGTCGGCGAACAGGTTGCGCGCCGCCTCGCCGACCACCGGGTCCTCGAGAATGGCTGGATACTTGCCGGACAGGTCCCAGGCGATAAAAAAGGGCGTCCAGTCGATGGTCGCCAACAGCTCTTCCAGGGGATAGGGGCTGAGGACGGTCACCCCGAGGCGGCGCGGCACAGGGGGGTGGTAACTCTCCCAGTCGCCGTCGAAACCGCGCCGCACGGCCTCTGCATAGGGCAGGGTGCGGCCGCGCGCCTGGGTGTTGGCCCGCCGCGCGCGGACGCGTTCGTACTCCGCCTCCACTTCGGCGGCGAGCCGCTGGCGCTCCTCCGGATGGGCGAGGCGCGAGGCCACCCCCACCGCCCGAGAGGCGTCGGGCACGTAGATCACCGGTGCGCGCCGGTAGCGGGGCGCGATCTTGACCGCGGTGTGGGCCTTGGAGGTGGTGGCGCCGCCGATCAGCAGAGGGATCGCAAACCCGCGCCGCTCCATCTCCCCGGCCACCTGTTCCATCTCGTCGAGGGACGGGGTGATGAGCCCCGACAGGCCCACCATGTCCACTCCTTCCCGCTCGGCGGTGTCGAGGATCTTTTCGGCCGGCACCATCACGCCCAGGTCGATCACCTCGAAGTTGTTGCACTGCAAGACCACGCCGACGATGTTCTTGCCGATGTCGTGCACGTCGCCCTTGACGGTGGCGAGGAGAATCTTGCCCGCGGCGCGGTCGCCGGGGCGCTTTTCGGCCTCGATGAAGGGCTGTAGATAGGCCACCGCCTGCTTCATCACCCGCGCCGACTTCACCACCTGGGGCAGAAACATCTTGCCGGCCCCGAACAGGTCTCCCACCACATTCATCCCGTCCATCAACGGCCCCTCGATCACCTCGAGGGGGTGGGCGGCCTTGCGGCGGGCCTCTTCGACGTCCTGTTCGATGTAGGCGGTGATTCCCTTGACCAGCGCGTGCTCCAGGCGCTTTTCCACCGGCCAGTCGCGCCAGGCGAGGTCCTCGCGCCCCTCCGTTTCGCGCCCTTCTCCGCGATAGCGCTCGGCGAGGGCCAGCAGCCGCTCGGTGGCATCTGGCCGGCGGGCCAAGACCACGTCCTCCACCGCCTCGCGCAACTCCTCGGGCAGTTCGTCGTAGACGGCCAGCTGCCCGGCGTTGACGATGCCCATGTCGAGTCCGGCGCGAATGGCGTGGTAGAGGAACACCGAGTGGATGGCTTCACGCACCCGGTCATTGCCGCGGAAGGAAAAGGAGACGTTGCTGATCCCGCCCGACACCAGGGCCCCGGGCAGATGCTCCTTGATCCAGGCGCAGGCGCGGATGAAGTCGACCGCGTAGCGGTCGTGCTCCGGGATGCCGGTGGCGATGGCGAAGACGTTGGGATCGAAGATGATGTCCTGGGGCGCGAAGCCGACGCGCTCCACCAGGATCCGGTAGGCGCGCTCGCAGACCTGGATGCGTCGCTCGAAGGTGTCCGCTTGGCCGCGCTCGTCGAAGGCCATCACGACGACCGCAGCCCCGTAGCGCCGGCACAGTTCCGCCTGGCGGACAAAAGTCTCCTCCCCCTCCTTGAGGCTCAGCGAGTTGACCACCGGGCGGCCCTGCACCTCCTTGAGTCCCGCCTCGATCACCGACCAGCGGGAGGAATCGATCATCACCGGCACGCGGGCGATGTCGGGCTCGCTGGCCAACAGGCGCAGGAAGGTGCGCATGGCCTGCTGGGAGTCGAGGAGCGCCTCGTCCATGTTGACGTCGAGGATCTGGGCGCCGTTTTCCACCTGTTGGCGGGCCACCTCGAGGGCGGCCGCGTAGTCGCCGGCGAGCACGAGCCGTTTGAAGCGCGCCGAGCCGGTGACGTTGCAGCGCTCGCCCACGTTGACGAACAGCGAATCTTCGCGGATGTCCAGGGGCTCGAGTCCCGCCAGGCGGCAGGCCGGCGGGCGCTCGGGGATCGCGCGGGGGGGCAGCCCGGCCACCGCCTCGGCGATGGCGCGGATGTGCGCCGGCGTGGTGCCGCAGCAGCCCCCCACCAGGTTCACCAGGCCGCGCAGGGCGTAGTCCCGGATGGTGGCGGCCATCTCCTCGGGGGTTTCTTCGTACTCGCCGAAGGCGTTGGGCAGGCCGGCGTTGGGGTGGGCGCTCACGCGGGTGTCCGCTACCCGGGCGAGCGCTTCCACATGGGGCCGCAACTGTTTGGCCCCGAGGGCGCAGTTGAGGCCGATGGCGAAGGGGCGGCCATGGGCGAGGGAGTTCCAGAAGGCCTCCGGCGTCTGACCCGAGAGGGTGCGTCCGCTCAGGTCGGTGATGGTGCCGGAAACCATCACCGGCAGCCGCTCACCCAGCTCGTCGAACACCTCTTCGAGGGCGAACAGGGCCGCCTTGGCGTTCAGGGTGTCGAACACCGTCTCCACCAGCAGGAGGTCGCAGCCACCCGCCACCAGCGCCCGGGCGGCGAGCTTGTAGCCCTCGCGCAGCTCGTCGAAGGTGACGTTGCGCGCCGCCGGGTCGTTGACGTCCGGGGAGATGGAGCAGGTCCGCGAGGTGGGGCCGAGGACGCCGGCCACCCAGCGCTGCCCCTTGCCGGCCGCGGCCCAAGCGTCCGCCTCGGCCCGGGCGAGCGCCGCCCCCTGGCGGTTGAGCTCCTCCACCCAGGCCTCGGTGCCGTACTCCGCCTGGGAGACGGGGGTGGCGTTGAAGGTGTTGGTGCACAGGATGTCGGCCCCGGCCTCGAGGTAGGCGCGGTGGATGGCGCGGATCAGGTCGGGCCGGGTGAGCACCAGGAGGTCGTTGTTGCCCTTGAGGTCCCGCGGGTGGTCGGCGAAGCGCTCGCCGCGGAAGTCCGCCTCGCCGAGGCCCTGGCGCTGGATCATGGTGCCCATGGCCCCGTCCAGGATGAGGATCCGGGACTGCGCCTCGCGCTCGAGGGCGCGGATACGGTCGGCTCGGTCTGTGGCGGACATGGCGTTTCAAACCCACGAGGGCCGTGCATGGTAGCACAGCCGACAAAAAATATCGAAAATTTTCGATATTAAGCCCCGGGCGGTGTCTGCCAAGCGCCGCCGCTGGTGCCCGCCGCGTGCCGCTGCTACCATAGGCGAGTGTTTCACTCGGATTTGAGCGCCATGGCAGACCTGCGCGAGCAACGGGAAGAAACGGCGGCGGAACGGCGGGATGAGCGCGCGCTGCTCGAGAGCATCGAATTCACTGCCGGGGCGGTGGACTACCTGGCGGATCTGCTGGCCAAGCAAGAGTGCGAGGGGATCGCCATTCGCATGTTCGTCGCCGACCCCGGCACGCCGCGGGCGGAAACCTGCATCGCCTACTGCCGACCCGGCGAGGAGCAGGAGGACGACCTGGTCAAGGACCTGGGGCGGTTTCGGGTGTTCATCGAGCGGCGCAGCCTGCCCTTTCTGGAGGACGCGCGGGTGGACTTCTCCCCCGACCGCTTCGGCGGCCAGCTGACCATCCGCGCCCCCAACTCGCGCCTGCCGAAGGTGCGCGACGACAGTCCCTTGGAAGACAAGATCAACTACTACCTGCAGACCGAGATCAATCCCCAACTGGCCGCCCACGGCGGCATGGTCACCCTCGAGGCGGTGGAGGACGGCGTGGCGGTGTTGCGCTTCGGGGGCGGCTGCCAGGGTTGCGGCATGGTGGATCTCACCCTGAAGGAAGGGGTGGAGCGAACCCTCCGGGAGCGGATTCCAGAGCTCGCGGGGGTGCGGGACGTCACCGACCACGCCGACCGCAGCCACGCCTACTACTGAGAGCTGCGACGCCGGCAGGGGGCGGGGGATGGCGGCGCGGCAAAGGTGGGGCGCGGCACTCCTGGCGCTGGCCGCGGCGGGCGCGGCGGCCGAACCGACCATCTACCGGCACGTGGATCGCTTCGGCAACGTCACCTTCACCGACCGCAAACTCGGTCCCGACTACCAGGTCTACCGCCCCCGCACCAAGGGGTGGCGGGAAGCGCCCGGACTGACCCCCGGGGAGCTCGCCAGGCGCCGCGCCGCTTGGCACCAGGCGGTGGTGCGCGCCTCCTTGGAGAGCGGCATGCCGGTGGAGCTCCTGCACGCGGTGATCGGCGTGGAGTCGGCCTACCAACCCCGGGCGGTGTCCCGCGCCGGCGCCATGGGACTCATGCAGCTCATGCCCGCCACGGCGCGCCGCTACGGCGTCGCCGATCCCTTCGCGCCCGAGCAGAATCTGCGCGGGGGCGCCCGCTATCTGCGCGACCTCTTGGCCCGTTACGGCGGTCGGCTCGATCTGGCCCTCGCCGCCTACAACGCCGGGGAGGGCGCCGTGGATGCCCACGGCGGCCGCGTCCCCCCCTACGCCGAGACGCGCGCCTACGTGGCCAAGGTGCTGGAGCACTACCGGCTGTTGCGCCTGGCCCACTCGCCGCGCGCCGCGGGGAACCCCCATTCCTTGCGGCGGTCCAATTTTTGACGTCACGATGGGAGGAGGCACCGTGAAGATCGCTCATCTCGTGGGACGTACGGCGCTCGCCGCGCTCATCGGCTTGCCCCTGGGACTGTCGGCCGCCGAGGACGGCGCCCAGGGCGGCGCCGAAAAGCGTTGTATTCCCCTCAGTCGGATCTCGTCGGTGCGGGTGCTGGATGACCAGCACATCCGCTTCGAAATGGCCGGCGGCCCCGATTACCTCAACACCCTGCCGCGGCGCTGTCCCGGCCTCAACCGCAACGACCCCATCCTCTACAAAACGAGCCTGTCCGAGCTTTGTGACCTGGACACCATCACGGTGCTCCACCAGGTGGGCGGCGGGTTCATGCGCGGCGCCACCTGTGGCCTGGGCACCTTCGTGCCGGTGGAAGAGAAGCCAAGCGGGGACGAGGCGGCGCCCGCCGCCGACTGATCGCCGGCACCGCGGCCGCGACGCCGGCGGCGCTCAGCGGCGGGGCAGCACCTCGCGGACCCGCTCGCGCAGTTGGCGCAGGCAGGTCTCGGTGGTCTCCCAGTCGATGCACGCATCGGTGATGGAGACCCCGTAGCGCAGCTGCGAGAGATCTTCGGGGATCTTCTGGTTGCCGGCGTGGAGGTGGCTTTCCAGCATCACCCCGCAGATCGACCTGTTGCCCTCGGCGATCTGGTTGGCCACGTTCTCCAGCACCAGGGGCTGGAGCTCATGGTTTTTGTTGGAGTTGGCGTGGCTGCAGTCCACCACGATCCGCGGCTCGATCCCCGCCTTTTGCAGTTCCCGCTCGCACAAAGCCACGCTCACCGAATCGTAGTTGGGCTTGCCGTCGCCCCCGCGCAGCACCACGTGGGCGTACCGGTTGCCGCGGGTGGCGATCACCGACACCAGGCCCTCGCCGTTGATGCCCAGGAAGCGGTGGGGGTGGGCAGCCGACTTGATGGCGTTGATGGCCACCGTCAGGCTGCCGTCGGTGCCATTTTTAAAGCCCACCGCGGTCGACAGGCCGCTCGCCATTTCCCGGTGGGTTTGGGATTCGGTGGTGCGGGCGCCGATGGCGGTCCAGCTGATTAGGTCGTGCAGGTACTGGGGGGTGATGGGGTCGAGGGCTTCCGTGGCGGCGGGCAGCCCCAATTCGTTGATGTCGAGGAGCAGTCGGCGCGCGATGCGCAGTCCGTCCTCGATGCGGAACGAGTCGTTGAGGTAGGGGTCGTTGATCAATCCCTTCCAGCCGGTGGTGGTGCGCGGTTTTTCGAAGTAGACCCGCATCACGACGAGGACCGTGTCGGCCAGTTCGTCGGCCAGTTTTTTGAGCCGTTCCGCATACTCCCGGGCGGCCGCCACGTCGTGGATGGAACAAGGGCCCACCACTGCGAAGAGGCGCTTGTCGCGCCCGTCCAGGATCTCCTGGATCGCTTGCCGCCCGCGCACCACCGTTTCCGCCGCCCGCTCCGTGATGGGCAGTTCGGCCTTGAGCCGGGCCGGCGGAATCAAGGGTTCCTGTGAGGTGACGTTTAGGTTTTCCAACAGCTGACGAATCATCGCCCTCCACCGCAAATCGTCTTCCAGCGCCCTGTGCACCGGAGAAAAACAAATTTTACCGCAATGGCTCACCCCCAGGGCGCTCTTTCCCCTATGGCCGCCATAGGAGCGGGCTATGGCGCCTCCACGGGCCACCAGAGGGGCAAGAGGGGAAAGTAGAGGGCGGTGCGCACCGGCAGGGAGGGATCGCGGCGGGTGAGGATCGCGCGATAGCGCGCGAGCTGGGGGAGATGGCGGGCCGCTTCGCGGGCGGCGAAAGCGGCGGGGTCCTCTCCGGGCGCGGGCAGGGTGCTCTTGTAGTCCACCACCCAGCGGACGCCGTCGGCCACGAAGGTGCGGTCCACCACCGACAGCTGCACCCGCTCGCCCTCGCGGTGGGCGAGGGCCAACTCGCAGGCCCCCTCGGCGTGGCCGGGATCGAGGAGCCAGCGTCCCCGGGGGTCTGCCAGGGTGCGCCGCACCGCCTCCGCCAGGCGCTCGGCGAGCGCTTCCACCTCGATCGCGCCCAGGGCGGCCAGTTCCACCTCCCAGGCACGCCTTTGCCGCGCGATCCGCGCCCTGTTCCAGGCCTCCGGGCCCTCCTCGGCGATGCGCCGCAGGGTGCGGTGGAGGACGGTGCCCAGGGCGGCAAGTTGGGTGTCGGCGGCCTCGCTCCCGTTCCCTTCCCCGCCGCTCGCGGGGGGTGGGGGGACCGCGGGTGGTTCGCGGCGCAGCTCCGCCACTGGGTTGCGCCAGGCGGTGGAAAAGCGGGCCAGATGGGCGAGGCGCTTCACCGGCGGAGCGGCGGCGGGCGGCAGGTTGTGCTCGAGGTGTTCGGCGCCGGCGGCGCGGCTGGCGTCGAGGGCCGGCCACAACAGCGCCAGCAACGACCCCTCCCGGGGGCGGTCCTTGGCTGGCGCGCGGTAGAGGAGGTGGAGCCGGCGCCGGGCGCGGGTGCAGGCGACGTACAGCACCCGCTGGTCCTCCAGGCGGGTGCGCGCTTTCGCCTCTCGTTTGAGGTAATCCACCAGGCGGTCGGCTTCCGCTTCCGCCGCGGGCGAGAGGGGAGAGAGCAGTAGGCTGGGGCGCCCGGCGGCGTCGATCCGCTCCTGCCAGTGGAGGAGGCGCCGCTCGGGGCTCGGCGGAGCGCGGTCGAGCCCCAGGAGGATCACGGTGTCGAACTCGAGCCCCTTGGCCTTGTGCACGGTCATCAGCTGTACCGCGTCGGGGCGGTCGCTGGCGGCGGGCGCGTAGAGGGCCGCGAGCGCCGACTCGAAGGCCTGCCGATCGCGCAACCTGGGGCCGTCGGCGTGGCTTTCCAGCAGGTCCAGGTATCCCTGGCACCAGCGCGCCTCGGCGGTGTCCAGCAGGGCGGCGGGGCCGCCCAGGGCGAGCCAGGTTCCCTCCACCAGGCGCCGCAGGGGAACCCGGCCGCGCCGCTTCCAGGCCGCCTCGAGGATGGCGGCGACCCGGTCGGCGCGCCGGCGCCCGTCGGCCGAGAGCTGCGCCCGCACCGCCGGATCGAACAGGCGCGCCCAGACCGGTGGCGGGGGCGTCGCCGTCTCGGCCCCCGTCAGGAGGTACAGGTCCGGCAGGGTGAGGCCGCACCAGGGCGCGCGCAGCAGGGCGAGCCAGGCCATCCGGTCGGCGGGGTCGATCAGGGCGCAGGTGAGAGAGTGGAGGTCCAACACTGGCATGCGGCTTGCCAGGGGATCGACGTCTTCGGCCCGCCAGGGGATGCCCAGGCGGTCCAGCGTGGCGGGAACGGCGCCCAGGTGGCCGCGAGCCCGCACCAGCACGGCGATGGAGCCTTCGGGGTCACAGGCGCGGGCCTCCCTCACCAGTTCCGCGACCCGCCACGCCTCGGTCTGGGGGTCGGCGTCGGGCGGCAGCGATTCGACGGTGATTCTCGTGCCCCGTGCACCAGGGCGGGTGGCGGCGGCGTGAAGGTAGCGGACCGCGCCGCGATCGATCCGGTCGGCGGCGGGAAAGACCCGCGTGAAGACGGCGTTGGTCCACGCCACGAGCAAGGGGTCGGCGCGAAAGTTGGCGGTGAGGTCCAGGGGTTCGAGTTTCACCGCGCCCAGGGGGTGCTGGCGGGCCTTCAGGAACAGGCCGACGTTGGCGTTGCGGAAGCCGTACAGGGACTGCATGGCGTCCCCGACGAGGAAGAGGGTGCGGCCGTCACCGCTCGTCCAGTCGCGGGTGAGCCGCGCTAGCAGTTCGTACTGCAGAGAGGAGGTGTCCTGAAACTCGTCCACCAGGATGTGGCGTACCTGCGCGTCCAGGCGCAGGGCGAGATCGGAGGCGGCCTCGCCCTCTCCCAGGGCGGTGAGGGCGGCGAGGGCCACTTCCACGAAGTCGCAGGTGCCCCGCCGGCGAAACAGTACCGAGAGCTCCGCCGCCGCCAGTGGCAACACTCGGGTGAGGGCTTCCAGGACCCGCCACTGGCGCTCCTCATAGGTAGTGGGGGGGAGGTGCTGGAGGTCCGCGAGCCGCTCGAGGACCTCGGGCCGCTCCCTGAGTTCGGCGAGCAGGGCGCGCATCTCTTCCCGCCTGCGCTCGGCGAGTCGCGGGTCGGGGGCGGAGCTCGGTGCGGGAAAGCCGAGACTCGCGTTCACCCCCTTGGGACTGCGCCACTCCTCCTGCTGGGTGGTGAGCAGCCGGGCGAGCGCTCGCCACTGGTCGAGGGCCTCGGGTTCGGCGGGGGGAAGGTCGTCGAGGTCGCGGAGGACCGCGAAGGGCGAGTCGGCGGCCAGGTTGCCCGCGGCATAGGCGGCCAGTGGCGGCAGGGAATGCCTCCAGGGCGCAAGGGCGGAAGCGGCGGCGGCGAGGTTTTCGCTCACCAGCCCGCGCAGGGTTGCCTCGAGCTGGGAGCGGGCGTTGTGTTCCGAAAGGAGCAGGGGCAGCCACTGGTCGCGCTGCGCCAGGAGCTCCGCCAGCAGCCGCTCCAGGGCGTCGCGGTCGCAATCCAGCTGTTCGAGGAGCACCGCGAGCGGCTCCCGCAAGGCGTCGTCCACCTCCAGGCGGTCGAGCAGCGAGGCGGCCGCCTCCCGGTAGAGCAGGGCGGGTGCCTCGCTCGGCTCGGGCAGGTCGCCCAGGCCGGTGTCGGCGCCGCCGAGCCGCGCGAGCTGCCGGCACAGGCCGTCGATGGTGAGGATGCGTAGCCGGCTCGGCGCCGCCAGCAGTCGCCAGCCGAGGGCCCGATCCCGCTCCAGGACGCGCCGAGCATCCTCCCATTGGGCGCGCTCGTGGGCTTCGGAAGGCGCCGGACCCTGGGCGGCGTCGAGGGCGGCGAGCACCCGCTCGCGCATTTCGCCGGCGGCCTTGCGGGTGAAGGTGATGGCGAGAAGCTGTTCGGGCTGCTCGCAGGTGGCGAGCAGCCGCAGGAAGCGCCGCACCAGTAGGCTCGTCTTGCCGGATCCCGCCGGGGCGCTGACGGCAAAGGAGGAGGTGATGTCCAGGGCGCGGTCGCGCTCGGCGGCATCGGGGGGGGTCATTGCCCATCGCCTCCCTCGACCACCAATTCGGAGAGCCGTTCGAATTCCGGCCAGCGGCTCAACGCCCACCACTCGGCGCCCACGCCCTCGGGATGGCGCGCCTCCACCACCGCCTCGCCGCGGGCGATCTCTGCCGCCAGAACCGCGAGGGAACGGCGCCAGGCGGCAAGGAGACCTTCCCAATCCTCCACGAACTGAGCCTGGCTCCCCTTGGCAACGGGGGACAGATTCAGCTCGCGGCGGGCGAGGCCCGCGAACCCCAGGTGGCGGGGGTGGACCCTGGCGTAGAAGAGGCCCGCCGGCGGCGCCTCCTGGTCGGCCAGGGCGCAGGCGTAGACGGCCAGCTGAAGGTTCCAGAGGGGTCCTTCCCGGGTCGGCAGGGGGGCATCGCTGGACTTGTAGTCGATCACCAGTCGGTTGCCGTCGGCGAGGCGGTCGATCCGGTCGAGGCGCACCTCCAAGTAAAAGGGTTCGAGCCGCCAGCGGAGCGGAAGCTCGCGGGCCGCCACCGCGAAGGGGGGGCGCTTCGCCTCTTGGGCGAGCCACTGCTCGAGGAGGCGGACGAGCCGTGCCCGCTCCAGCGCCAGCAGTGTGGCGCCGAAGTCGCCGGCGCGAGGCCAGGGGCGGTTGCGCCGGAAGAGCTCGGCAAAGGCCTCCGCCACTGCTTGCTCGATGCGCTGGCGGAGCTCCTGCGGGTAAAGGGCGCAGAGCGCTTTGTGGTCACCCAGGGCGCCCCAGAGGCGATCCAGGGCCCGGTGCATGACCACTCCGCGCAGAGTCCGCGGCAACCCGCTTCGCGGCACGGCGGGCGGCTCGGCGGCCAGCCGGTGGCGGGCGAAGGCCACGAAGGGGCAGCGCGCCTGATCTTCGAGGAAGCGGGTGCCGGCGGGCAGCCGCTCGCCCGCCAGGGGTGGGCCTTTGCCGTTCGCCACCACCTCCAGCGACCGGCTCGCCGCCACCGGGTTCCACCAGGGGTGGCGGTCTGCCGTCTCCCGGCAGGAGACGTCGAGGGGCGGGAACTCCATCAGCAAGCGGGCCGGGCGTAGGTCCAGGTCGCCCTCCCGGCGGGCGTGGCTCAAGACTACTTCCGGCGCCGCGGCGGCGAACCCCGCCAGGAGGTCGCCGGCGATGGCCAGCTCCTTGATGGGATCGGCGCGGGGCATGCCGAGGCGCCGTTGCAGTTCGGCGGGCAGCAGGGGGTGAGGTGCGGTCGGGGCGGGCCAGTCGCGGTCCTCCAGGTTGGCCACCCAAAGGTGGTCGAAGCTGAGCCCGACGGCCTCCAGGGTCCCCAGGACCCATACCGGCACGGCGGGCGCTTCCGGATGGAAGGGGGTCTGCCAAGCCAGTTCCGAGAGGGTGGCGAGGGCTTCCTCGAGGGTGGCGGGCGGGCTCACCCGGTCCAGTTTGGCGAGGTCGGCGAGCAGGGCGCGCCAGGTCTCCAGGGCCTGGTACTCGGCGCTCCAGAGGGTGCGGGAGCCCGGCCAGCCTAGGGCGTCGAGGGCGCGGGCGAATACCGTGGCCCACTCGCCGTAGCGGCGCCGGCGGCGCTGGGGGCGGGCCGCGCTGGCGGCGCTCAGAAGGCGGCGCGCCAGGGGGGAGGGGGCATCGCCGGCAAGCTGCGCGGCGAGTCGCGCCACCCGCAAGGGATGCAGGCGGGGCGCCTCGAGGCGCCGCAGTTCGCCGAGCACGCGGCTGCGCTCCTCCCACTCTCGCTCGGCGTCACCCCACCAAGGGTCATTCAGGCGGTCGGCCAGCGCGCTCGAGGGAAGTTCGGGGCGCAGCAGGTCGAGCAACGCTAGGGCGCTGCCGACCGGCGCCACCCGCGCCAGGGGCCGAGAGGCGGAGATGTCGAAGGAGGCGGGGCGGGGCGGGGCGTCGGGCAACACCGCCGCGGGGTGGAAGTGGTCGAGGAAGATCCGCTCCACCGCGTCGTGCAATTGGGTGAGGCGGGGAATCACCACGCCCACCCGCACCCCTTCCCGCGCCGCCCGCTCCACCGCCCACCGGGCGGCGTGGCCCAATTCGGCGGCGGTGGTGGGAGCCTGGAAGCGGTGCACCGAACCCCGGCGCGGGGGTGGACGCAGTGCTTCGAGATCGCCGGTGGCCGCCTCGAGCACCGCCCGCGCCAGGGGGGTGAGGGTGGTGAAGCCCACCAAGCGGATGGGCGGCGCGGGCGGCAGCAGCCCCTGTCGATAGCCGGCAAGCACCAGTTCGGCGCGGCTGCCTGCTTCCATCAGCCCCGCATCGGCGAGGGCGCGGCGGAAGGTTGTGCCCCAGCGGGCGAGTTTTTTCGCCCCCTCGTGGTGGAGGGCGGCGAGGACCTCGGGGGCGAGGCGCCAGTCGCGGGCGAGCGCCCACCCCTCTCGGGCCAACTCCGCCATCGCTGCCGGGTCGAGTGCCTCTTCCGCCACCACTTGCCGCCAGAGGTGGCGCTCCTGGTGGGGGGTGGCGGGCAGGCCCGCCAGAGCCGGGGGAAAGGCCCGGTCCACCAGCTCCAGCCAGCGCCGCTCGATCCAGCTCTCCAGGGGCAAAATCTCCGGCTCGCTCCAGACGTCCAGGCCGCGGCGCACGCAGTCGGCGTGCCAGGCGGAGCGCACCGCCCGCGCCAGGCGGCGAGTGGCAGTGACCACTGTGCCGCCCCGCGCGAGGTGTTCGCGCAGGGGGGTGAGGTCAAAGAGGGGCGGCGGCTCGGTCACGGTGGGAGCCAGTCCACACTCGCCGCCCCCTGGCGGCGCAGTCCCTCGACCAGGGTCGCCACTTCCTCTCCGTCACCGGTGAGCAGGCAGCGGAAGGCCGAGGGCGTCCCGGGTAGGGGGCCGGTGAAGGAGGCCACCCGCCGGGCGATGGCCTCTCCAGAATCGATCCAGGCCACGGGCCTTGGTGCTGCCGCCTCGAGCGCCGCCCGCAGCAGGGGGAAATGGGTGCAGCCGAGGACCACGGTGTCCAGTCGGGGATCGGCGAAGAGGGGGGCGATCGCCTCCGCCACCACCGCCTCGTCCACCGGTCGGCCGCGGACAAAGGCCTCGGCCAGCGCCACCAACTCGGTGCTGCCCAGGCGGTGCACCGTGCAATCGGCGGCGTAGGTCTCGATCAGCCACTGGGTGTAGCGGCGAGCGACGGTGGCCGGGGTGGCCAAGAGGCCGACCACCCGACTCGCGGAGCGCTGGGCGGCCGGCTTGATGGCAGGCACCACTCCCACCACGGGCACGGGCACGCGGGCGCGGATCCGGGGCAGGGCGACGGTGCTGGCGGTGTTGCAGGCCACCACCACCACGGCGGGGTCGGTCTCCTCCACCAGGCGGCCGAGCACCGTCTCCACTCGCGCCACCAGGAAGGCCTCGTCCTTGCACCCGTAGGGAAAGGCGGCGTTGTCGCAGCCGTAGATGTACCGGGCCCCGGGCAGCAGGCGCCTCAGCTCGGCCAGGATGCTCAGGCCGCCGACGCCCGAGTCGAAGACCAGGATTGCGGGGGCAGGCTCCATTGGGTGGCCATTCTTGGACAGCGCGCGGAGTGTACACCAGGGCCGCGGGGGGCTGGGGTAGAATGGACCGATGGAACTGGCCGCCCTCTCTTGGCCCTGGATCGCCGGCAGCGCCCTCGCCGGCGCCGCCCTGGGCGCGCTCATCGCCTTCGCTTGGGCGGGGCGTGCCCAGGCGGCGGCCACCGCGCGACTGCGCGTGCTGGCGGAAGAGCGGGATCGCCTGGGCGAGGCCGCGGCGCGGGAGGCCTCCCGCGCCGAGCAGCTGGCCGCCCGCCAGGCCGCCCTGGAGGCCACATTGGCGGCGGAGCGGGAGCGCCATCGCGAGGAGCTGGCGCTCCTTCAGGAGGCCCGGGAAACGCTCGCCCGGGAATTCGAGAATCTGGCCAACCGCATCTTCGAAGAGAAGCAGAACCGCTTCGCCAACACCAGCCGCGAAGTGCTGGCCGCCACCGTGGATCCTCTCAAGCGCGAGATCGTCGACTTCCGCCGCCAGGTGGAAGAGGCGTACCGGGCGGAGAGCGCCGAGCGCAATCGCCTGGTGGGGCAGATTCAAGAACTCAAAGCCCAGGCGGCGCGCATCGGCGAGGATGCCGTGGAGCTCGCCCGGGCGCTCAAGGGGGACAGCAAGCTGCGGGGCAACTGGGGCGAGGTGGTGCTCGAGCGCCTCCTCGAAGACGCCGGTCTCACGCGCGGTCGCGAGTACGAAACCCAGCTTTCGTTGGCGGGGAGCGAGGGCGAGCGGCGCCGCCCCGACGTGGTGATCCGCCTGCCCGAAGGCCGCGACATCGTGGTGGACGCCAAGGTCTCCCTGGTCCACTACGAGCGCTTCGTGCGCGCCGAGGGCGAGGAGGAGCGGGAGCGCTACCTCAAGGCCCACGTGGAGGCGCTGCGCGCTCACGTCAAGGGATTGAGCCGCAAGGCCTACGAAGACCTCCCGGGCATCAACACCCTCGACTTCGTGTTCATCTTCGTGCCCGTGGAGGCGGCCTTCCTGGCGGCGGTGGAGCGCGATCCGGCGCTCTTTACCGAGGCCTACGACCAGGGGGTGATCCTCACCGGGCCGAGCACGCTGCTTGCCACCCTGCGCACGGTGGCCAATATCTGGCGCCACGAAGACCAGCACCGCAACGCGCGGCGCATCGCCGAGCAGGCGGGGGCTTTGTACGATCAGTTCGTGCGCTTCGTGGAGGCCTTGGACGAGGTGGGCCAGCATCTGGACCGCTCCCTCAAGGCCTGGCAGACGGCCCGCAACCGCCTGGTGGACGGCCGCGGCAATCTGGTGCGTCGGGTCGATGCGCTGCGGCAAATGGGCGCACGGGTGCGCCGCGAACTTCCCGCCGCGTTGCGCGAGGAGGCGGAGTTCGCCGACGCCCCCCGGCTGGCCGACGGCGGCGATCGAGCCGAGGAGTCCTGAGGCGTGAGAGCGTTCCGCCAATGGTTGCGGCGGTGCTTCGGCATCGGTGGGGTGGTCGGGGCCGAGGCGCCTGCCGCGGCCGGGCGGGGCGAGCTGGTAGAGCCGCGCAAGGCGCTCTACCTGCTCGCCGAGGCGCTCCTCGCCGAGCGCATGACCCTCACCGAGGGCTGCTTGCGCATCTGCGCGGTCGCCGGCCAGCTGCCTGATGCGGAGCGCTTCCGCGCCCAGTACGAAGCCTTTTATCTCGTCGCCGCGGCCACTGCGCACCTTCCCATCCTGGACGCCTGGCGGGCGCTGCCGCCCGCCGAGCAGCGCCGCCTGACCCGGGAGCGGTTGGCCGTCGAGGCGCGCCACCGCGAGGCGGTGGAGGCGGCCGCCCGCCGGCTGCGCGACGCCCTGCGCCGGGAGGTCTACCGGCTCGACTGAGCGCTTCGCACCAGGAGGACCCCGCACTCGATGTGGGGCGTGTGGGGAAACTGGTCGAAGAGGGCGAGGCGGGCGATCCGGTGGGTGGCGGCCAGCTCCTCCAGATCGCGGGCCAGGGTTTGCGGATTGCAGGAGATGTACAGAATCCGCTCGAAGCGGGTGGCCAATTGGCGGCTTCGCGGGTCGAGCCCCGAGCGGGGAGGATCCACCAGCAGGGTGGAAAAGGCGTATTCCCCGAGGGTCAGGTGGGCGAGGCGGCGGAAGGGTCGCACGCCGTCGAGGGCGTCGGCCATCTCGGCGGCGGAGAGGCGCACCACGTCGGCGTTGGTGGCGCCGTTGCGCGCCAGGTTGAAGTGGGCCGCGGCCACCGCCGCCTTGACCACTTCGGTGGCGAGCATCCGGCGGAACTGGCCGGCCAGGACGGCGGTAAAGTTGCCGATCCCGCAGTAGAGCTCCAGCAAGTCGCCGCCCGCCCCCAGTGCGGCCTCCCGGGCCCAGGCGAGCATCCGCTGGTTGACGGCGGCGTTGGGCTGGGTGAAGAGCCCCTCGTAGTGGCGGTAGCGGTAGAGGCGGTCCGCCACCGCAAACTGCTCCTCCACCCAGTCCCGCACGAGCACCACCTTTTGCTTGCGGCTGCGGCCGATCAGGAAGAGCCCCAGGCGCGCCGCCGCCACTTCGGCGGCGGCGCGCCAGGCGTCGTCCAGCGGGCGGTGATAGATCAACGTGGCGAGGACCTCGCCCGTGGTGGCGGTGAGAAATTCCACGCCGTGGAGTCGGCGGTGGAGGATGGGGTCGGCCTCGAGGGCGCAGCGCAGGGGTTCCATGGCCGCCACCAGGGCCGGCGCGCCGATGGGAAAGGCGTCGATGGGGGCCGGGCGGCGCTCTCCGGGGGGCACCATGGCGTAGTGGAGTCGCCCCTCCCGCCACAGGACGCGGAACTCGGCGCGCATTCGATAGTGGAGGGGGGGGCGAGGGGTAGACCTCGGGGAGCGGCGGCGCGAAGGGGGCGAGCAGTGCTTTAAGCCGCGCCTCCTTGGCGGCGAGCTGTGCTTCGTAGGGGGTGGGATCGAGGAGAAACACCGCGCCTGGCCGCTTTTCCGGGGGCGGCGATTGTACCACCGCCCCCGGCGCGCCCTCAGGCGCCGAACCAGGGCAGGAGGCTCGGCAGGTCGGCGGTGCCGAGGATGCCGGGCGGCGCCTCGCACACCCAGGGCACGGCGTTGACCGCCGGGTGGGCGGTGAGGTTCGACATCTGGTCGGCCCACCGCTGGGGGTCCCCTGGATGGGGAAAGCCGATGCGCAGGTCCAGGGGTGCGTCCCCCCGCCACCTGGACGCGCCAGCCGTTGTCGGCG
Organism: Porticoccaceae bacterium; assembly: GCA_026005035.1. Taxonomy (GTDB): domain Bacteria; phylum Pseudomonadota; class Gammaproteobacteria; order Pseudomonadales; family Porticoccaceae; genus BPKH01. The sequence continues at coordinate 406,484 of BPKH01000002.1, forward strand.
AGCTCCCAGTTGCGGTCCAGGTGGCGGCCGCAATACCAGTTGGCGCGAAAGCGCAGGATCGCGCCGCCGTTGCTGCGCAGAGTCACGGTGATCCGCTGGCCGGCCAGGGTGCCGGGCTCGATCACCGCTCCTCCCGGCAGGGGGATCGGCTGGGTGGCGCGGGCGAATTCGCCCTCGCTTTCCACCCCCTCCACGGCGAGGCCCACGGCGCTCGCCAAACTGGCCAGGGACTGGGCAAAGCCCACCGCCACGTGGTCCAGGATGCGCCGATCGAAGGCCTCGGGGACCGGCCCGCCGAAGCCCATCACCTCGGTGATCATCTGGGGCGAAGTGGAGGCGGGGATGTCGGCGAACTCGTCGATGGTCAGCGCTTCGAAACGCCGCTCGAGGCAGAGCAGGGCCGCCGGGAGCACCTGGGTGATGAAACCGGGGCTCGAGCCGGTGGCGAAGAGGGAGGCGCGGCCCTTTTGGGCGGCCTCCTCCAGCCGCTCGCGCAGCTGGGGCGCCATCAGGGGCGGGTGGTGGAACTCCCCCCGGGTGGTGACCACGTTCACCCCCGCCTCGAGGAGGTGGGCCAGTGTCTCGACGTCGTAGCCCTCCGGCGTGTAGAGCACGCAGTCGGGGGCGCGCCGCCAGCACCTCCTCCAGGGAGGCGGTTGCGGCGACCCCCACCGGGACGACGCCGGCCAGTTCGCCGGCGTCGCGCCCCACTTTGTCTGGGCTGTGGACGCGAAGCGCCACCAGCTCCAAGCGGGGGTGGGCGATGACGGCGCGCAGGGCGGCGCGGCCGATGCGGCCGGCCGCCCACTGGGCGACCCGCCAGGTGCGGGGGGGAAGCGAAGGGCGTGGCGGTCACGTTGACTCCTCCTGTGGGGCTTGGGTTGGGGCGAACTCCTCGGCGGCGACCAGGGCGGCGCTCACCACCCGGTTGCGTCCGGCCCGTTTGGCCGCGTAGAGGGCGGTGTCGGCCCAGCGGACCAGGTTGTCCGGGTCCGCGCCCTGCTCGGGGTGGGCGGCCACCCCGGCGGAAAGGGTGATCTGCAGGCGCCGCCCGTCGGGCAGATCCAAGAGCAGCCGCTCCACCGCCGCGCGCAGTCTGTCCACCACCTCCACCGCCTGGGCGAGGGAAGTGCCCGGCATCAGCACCAGAAACTCTTCGCCGCCGTAGCGGCAGACCACGTCAGAACGGCGCAGGGTACGGCGAAATTCGGCGGCGACCGCGGCCAGCGCCTGGTCGCCGGCGCGGTGGCCGTGAGTGTCGTTGAGGGCCTTGAAGTGGTCGAGGTCGAGCAGGGCGACGGCGTAGGGCTCGCCGCGCCGGGCGGCGGCGGCCACTCCCAGGGCCAGCGCCTCGTCGGCGAAGCGGCGGTTGTAGAGGCCCGTCAGGGGGGTCGCGCAGCGCCTGGTTGCGCAGCGCCTCGCGCAGCTGGATCCCCGCCAGAGCCACTGCCAGCGTCTCCCGGAAGGCGTCGAGGAGGAGGCGGCGGTCGGCAGCTGTCCGGCTCGTCGCGCGCGCCGCTCACCGGGTCTTCCGGCAGGCGGATCACCACCAGGCCGAGCACCGTCTCTTCGGCGGGTGAGCGGGATGCACAGGGCGTGGGGCGCCTGGCAGGCCGCTTCGCCGCAGCCGATCTTGCCGGGGGCGGTGCCGCCGTGGTGGAGCTGGCCGCGGCGCAGGGCGAAACAGCGGCCGGCGGGCAAGGTCTCGGGAAAGGGCGCCTGCTCGTCGCGCCAACTGGACACCCGTTCCAGGGCGTCCCGGGAGGTGCGGTGCGCGTAGAGCGCCCCCTGGGCGGCGGGCAGGATGCCGCCCAGGTAGCCGGCCACCACCCGGCCGATCTCGGCCTGGTCGCGGCTGGCGAAGAGCAGCTGGGCGGCGTCGGTGAAGCGGGCAAGCCGCTCGGCGTGGGCGCGTTGGCGGGCCAACGCCCGATCGAGCTCCACGGTGCGGGCGGCCACCTTGGCTTCCATCTCCGCCTGAAGGGCGCGCAGTTCCCGCTCGGTGCGGGCGAGGCGGCGGTTTTGGCGGGCGAGCGGTCGCACCAGCAAGAGATAAAAGAGGGGAAGCGCGAGCAGGACGAGGAGGAAGGCGTCGAGGAGGGCCGCTCCCCACGGGGGAAGGTCTAGGGGCAAGCGCGCAAGGAGCAGCATGAGGAGGCTCTCCAGGGCGAAGAGAGCCCCCGCCAGGGTCGCGAGGCGCCCGGCGAACCCGCTGCCCGCGGCCCATTTGGTCGCCAAGATTTCCCCCTTGCGGCTTGTGCGCCGGCTTTGCGGCCAATGGTGGCGCCACCCTGCCGCGAATTCAAGGGCCGCGGGCCATCTGCGCCCCTAGCGGCGGTGGATCTCGCAGGACGGTTCCTCGCAACGGCTCACCTCTACCGTCAGGTGGGCGAGCCAGGGCAGGTGGTCGAGGAGGGCGCGGTAGTGTTCCACCGGCCGGGGATGGTGGGTGAGCAGGGCGACGATGGCCGCGTAGCGGCCGGGCGCCACCTGCCAGAGGTGCATGTCGTAGATGCGGTTGTCACCGTCCGCCTCGATGGCTTCGGCGATGGCTCGGCGCAGGTCCTCGGCGGCGTCGGCCCCGATCAGGATCGGCGCCGTGTCGCGCACCAGCCCCCAGGACCAGCGGGCGATCACTGCGCCGCCGACGAGGCCCATCGAGGGGTCGAGCCAGTGCCAGCCGGACCAACGTCCCAGGGTGAGGGCGACGATGGCCAGCACCGAGGTGAGGGCGTCGGCCAGCACGTGGAAGTAGGCGGCGCGCAGATTGTGGTCGTGGCCGTGGAGGGTGTGGTGCAGTCGTTCGCGACCGTGCCCCCCCTGGAGGAGCAGCGCGCTCGCCACGTTCACCGCGAGTCCCAGAAAGGCCACCGCGAGGGCTTCGTCGAAGCGGATGGGTCGGGGATCCACGAGGCGCGCCACCGCTTCCGCGACCATGAACAGCGCCACCACTGCGAGCGCTACCGCCGAGGCGAATCCGCCCAGGGCATTGACCTTGCCGGTGCCGAAGCTGAAGCGGGGGTTGTCGGCGTGGCGCCGGGCGTAGCGGTAGGCGAACAGGGTGATGAGGAAGGCCGCCGCGTGGGTACCCATGTGCCAGCCGTCGGCCAGCAGGGCAAGGGAGCCAAACAGAGTGCCGGCGGCGATCTCCAACACCATGGCCGCCACGGTGAGCGCCAGCACCAGGCGGGTGCGGCGCTCTCCGTGGGTTTCCACCAGGGTGAAATCGTGCTCGTGCTGCCAGTCGGCGAGGGTCTTGCCGGCCATCGACCGCGGCCCGGAGCGGCTCCGAGCCGCGCGCTCAGTACTGCGATTCGGGCAGGTGGACTACCAGACCGTCCAGCTCGTCGCTCACCACGATCTGGCAGGAGAGGCGGCTTGTCTCCTTGGGGTTGATCACGAACTCGAGCATGTCCCGCTCGACGTCGTCGGGCTTGCCGACCTTGTCCACCCAGGCCTCGTCCACGTACACGTGGCAGGTGGCGCAGCTGCAACAGCCACCGCAATCCCCGAGGATCCCTTCCACCATGTTGTCGACGGCCCCCTGCATCACCGTGGTGCCGCTTTCCAGATGCACTTCCTGGCGGGTTCCGTCCGGTTTGACGTATACGACCGTGGGCATGATGCTCTCCGTTGTGTCAGCGGGCCAACAGGCCCTTCAGGGCGAAGTTTTCCTGGCGCAACAGGCTGGGATCGACCTCCACGCCCTCGGCGATCAGCCGCTTGCCGAGCATGAACTCCTGGGGTCGATTCACCGCGTCCACCGCGAGCAGCTTGCCCTCTTTCAGATAAAAGGCGGCGAAACTGCGGCCGCGCTCGATGTCGCCGCGGATCACCACCTGATCGTAGCCCTGGGACAGGCCCGCGATCTGGAGCTTCAAGTCGTACTGGTCGGACCAGAACCAGGGCAGTGCCCGGTAGGGCCTGGGTTGCCCGCAGAGGGTCAGGGCGGCGATGGTAGCCTGATCCACGGCGTTTTGTACAGATTCGAGGCGAACGCGCCGGCCGTAGATGGGATTGAAGTGGCAGGTGCAGTCCCCCGCGGCCAGGATGTCGGGGTCGGAGGTGCGGGCGAACTCGTCCACCACGATCCCGTTGTCCACCTCGAGCCCGGCTTCGGCCGCCATTTCGGTGTTGGGGATGATGCCGATGCCGATGATCACCAAGTCGGCGGGAAAGGTCCGCCCGTCTGCCAGCGCCACTTCCCGAACTTCGCCGTCGCCGAGGAATTCGGCCACCTGGGCGTCGGTGACGATCCGCACCCCCTCTTCGGCGTGCACGCGGGTGTAGAAGGCCGACACCTCCGGGGCGGTGACCCGTGCCAGCACCCGGGGAAGCGCCTCCAGGACCACCACCTCCATCCCCAGCTTGCGCAGTGAGGCGGCCGTCTCCAGACCGATGTAGCCGCCGCCGACGATCACCGCGTGGCGGGCCTTGCCGGCGTAGGCCTTGATTTGTTGCACGTCGGCGAGGGTGCGCAGGTAGAAGATCCCCTTTTTGTCGACCCCCGGCACCTCCAGCCGCCGCACCCGGGCGCCGACGGTGAGCACCAGCTTGTCGTAGGGGATCTGTTCCCCGTCGTCCAACAGCAGGTGCTTGTTGGCCCGGTCGATGCCGGTGACGGTGAGGCCGAGGACGAAGCGAATGTTGTTCTTCTGGTAGACCGCCGGCGGCCGGATCAGGATGTCGTCGATGCTCTTCTTGCCGGCGAGAAAATCCTTCGACAGCGGCGGGCGGTGGTAGGGCAGGAAGTATTCGTCGCCGATCACGGCGATGGAGCCCTCGTAGCCGTGTTGGCGAAGGGTGGGCGCGAGTTGCGCGGCGGCGTGGCTCGCGCCGACGATGATGCAGCGTTCCTTGGCCATGTCACCCCCTGGCGGCTGGCTGATCGGGCGGGGGATCTGCCCCGCAGGACCGGCGGATTCTAGCAACCGGGGGTGGGGCGGGCAACGAACCGCGGCGCACTTTCTCTTGACCGGCAACAAGGTTTCGCGCCCGCCCATCCCCTTGCTATAGTGCGGTCCTTGCGGGGAGAAACGGCATGGGCGAACGACCGGCAGCGCTCGTCACCGGCGGCGCCATTCGGGTGGGCCGCCACTTCTGCGAAACCCTCGCCCGCCTCGGCTACGACGTGGCGGTGCACTACCATCGCTCGGCGGAGGCGGCCCAGGAGACTGTCGCCAGTCTGCGCGCCCTCGGGGTCGAGGCGCACGGCTTCGCCCACGACCTCGCCGGCCCGGATCCGGCCGCGCTGGTGGACCGGGTGGTGGAGGTCTTCCCGCGGCTTTGCGTGCTGGTCAACTGCGCCTCCACCTACCGCGCCGCCTCCGTGGCGGAGACCGATTACGGGCTCTTGGAGGGGGAGTTCCGGGTCAACTTTTTCGCCCCCTTCCTTCTCACGGGTGCCTTCGCCCGGCGGGTGGAGCGGGGCAACGTGGTCAACATCCTCGACAACAAGATCGCCTTCAACCAGTACCAGTACGCCGCCTACCTGTCGGCAAAAAAGGCCCTCGCCGAGTTGACGCGCATGGCGGCCATGGAGTTTGCACCGCGCATCCGGGTCAACGGCATCGCCCCGGGCGTGGTCCTGCCGGGCAGCAACCGTTCGGCCGATTACATCGCCTGGCGGGTCGAGGGAATCCCCTTGAAGCGCCAGGGAAAGTTGACGGAGCTCGGCCGCGCGCTCGCCTACCTGCTGGAGAACGAATTCGTCACCGGCCAGATCCTTTTTGTGGACGGCGGCGAGAGCGTGGCCCACGTCGGCCGCAACGCGGAAGCGTACGCGCCGGCGCGGAGCTGAGCGGTGGTCATCGCCCGACTCCCCGCCGAAGCCCTCCACGGGCGGCGGTTCCACTACTACGACCTGATCTCGGTGGGGTTCGTCACCGTGCTGTTGTGCTCGAACCTCATCGGCCCGGCCAAGGTGTGCGAGCTCGACCTGCCGCTCGTGGGGGCGGTGAGCTTCGGGGCCGGCAACCTGTTTTTCCCCATCGGGTACATCTTCGGCGACGTGCTCACCGAGGTGTACGGCTATGCCCGGGCGCGGCGGGTGATCTGGGCGGGCTTTTTCGCCCTCGCCTTTGCCACCCTGATGTCCCGGGTGATCCTGGCCCTGCCGCCCGATCCCGACGAACCCTTCAACACCGCGCTGCAGCCGGCCCTGGAGACGGTGTTCGACAATACCTGGCGGGTGGTGGCGGCCTCCATGTTGGCCTACTGGGCGGGAGATTTCGTCAACTCCTACGTGATGGCAAAAATGAAGGTGTGGACCGAGGGGCGCTACCTCTGGATGCGCACCATCGGCTCCACCGTGGCCGGACAGGGGGTGGACAGCCTGATCATGTATCCCGTGGCCTTCGCCGGCGTCTGGTCGGCGGACAGCCTGTGGGCGGTGATCGCCTTCAACTTCCTCTTCAAGACCACCTACGAGGCGCTCGCCACGCCCCTCACCTACGCCGTGGTGGGCTTTCTGAAGCGCCGCGAGGGGGTCGATGTCTACGACGTCCACACCGATTTCACACCTTTCCGGTTGGAGGACTGAAGAGATGGCCGACAAGCGCGCTCTGCTCGACCGATTGGAGGTGGTGGAGGGGGACATCACCCGCCTGCCGGTGGACGCGGTGGTCAACGCGGCCAACGAGCGGCTCGCCGGCGGCGGCGGGGTGGACGGGGCCATCCACCGCGCGGCCGGCCGCGAGGCGCTGCAGGCGGCCTGTCGCGCCATCGGCCACTGCCCCACGGGGGACGTGCGGGTCACGCCGGGGTTTGCCCTGCCGGCGCGCTACATCATCCACGCCGTGGGGCCGGTGTGGCGGGGTGGGACCCACGGCGAAGCGGAGCAGTTGGCGAGCTGTTACCGCCGCGCCCTGGAGGAGGCCGACCGCCTCGGCGTCTCCTCCATCGCCTTTCCGGCCATCAGCTGCGGCGCCTACGGCTATCCCCCGGAACGGGCGGTGCCGGTGGCGGTGGAGGCGGTGCTCGACGCCCTCGCCCGGCTCGCCGAGCGGGGCCGCCCCCTGCCGCGGGTGATCTTCTGCTGCTTCGAACCGGCGATGGCCGAGCGCTACCGGCGCCACTTGGCGGCCCTCGGCGCCTGAGGCCGCAGGCGTCGTTCGCCTTCAGGAGCGCGCCGGGAGGGGCAGCCGCGGCACGCGGGGCGACAGCCGCACCAACAGCTCGTAGCCGATGGTCCCGGCGGCGGCGGCCACCTCGTTGACCGACAGGTGCGCGCCCCACAGTTCCACCTCGGCGCCCACGGCCGCTTCCGGGACGTCGGTGACGTCCACCGTGATCAGGTCCATGGAGACCCGCCCCACCAGGGGGGCGCGCCGGCCCGCCACCCACACCGGCGTGCCGCTGGGCGCGGTGCGGGGGTAGCCGTCGGCGTAGCCCACCGGCACGGTGGCGAGCCGCAGCGGGCGGGGGGCGCGCCAGCTGGCGCCGTAGCCCACCGCTTCCCCCGGGGCCACCCGGCGCAGGGCGATGATCCGCGAGCGCAGGCTGAGGACGGGGCGCAGTCCGGCCGCCGCCGGGTGGGCCTTGGCGAAGGGCGAGTTGCCGTAGAGGAGGTAGCCGGGCCGGTTCCAGTGGGCGCGTGCTTCGGGAAAGGCGAGGAGCGCCGCCGAATTGGCGATGCTGGCGGGCGCATCCAGGCCCCCCAGGGCGGCCCGGAAGCGGGCCAGCTGGCGCGCCGTCATGGGATCTTCCGGATCGTCGGCGCAGGCCAGATGGGTGGCCACCACCACCTCCCCCGCCACCGCCGGGCAGGCGCGCAGCCGCCGGTAGCAGGAGGCGAGCTGCTCGGCGGGCAGGCCGAGCCGGTGCATGCCCGTTTCCACCTCGAGCCACACCCCGACGGCGCCGGGCAGCCCTGGGGCCGCGGCCAGCAGTTCCTCCACCTGTTCGCCGCTTTCGAGCATCAGCCACAGGCGGCGGGCGGCCGCCTCGCGCAGCTCTTCCCGGTCCCGGAAGCCGCCGAGGACGAGCAGCGGGGTGCGGATGCCGGCTTCCCGCAGGGCCACCGCCTCCTCCAGGCAGGCCACCCCGAACGCCGGCGCCAGATCCGCAAGGGCCCGGGCGACGGTCACCGCGCCGTGGCCGTAGGCGTCGGCCTTGATGACCGCCAGGGTGCGCCCGCCGCCGCCGAGGCGGGCGGCGAGGCGAAAGTTGTGGCGCAGGGCCTCGAGGTCGAGGTGGGCGGCGGTGGGTCTCATGGTCGGGGGCGGTTCGGCACCGCCCATTGTATCAGCGCAACCGCAGCGGCTCGGTGGCTTCGAAGCGGCGCAACGCCGCCCGGGTGAGGGCCGCGCCCCGCACCGCGGAGAGGAGTGCGAAGCGCACCGGCGTGCCGGGACGCAGCTGGTAGAGGCGCCAGAGGTCGCAGGCCACCAGGGTGCCGATCTTGGGATAGCCGCCCATGGTCTGGTGGTCGGGACCGAGGATGACCGGCAGGCCGTCGGGCGGGATCTGCACCGCGCCGGCCAGGGCGCCCTCGGAGATCATCGCCCGGGGCAGGGCCTCCCGCCCCTCGAGGGCCGCACCGATGAGGCGCAAGCCCTGCCGGTCTCCTTGGGGTGAGAGGCGGAAGGTGGCGCGGCAAAAGGCCCGCCTCAGTGTGCGCGGCAAGTCCCGGTACTGCCAGCCCGCCACCACCCGCAGGGGGGCTGCGGAGAGGGGCGGTCGCCGCTCGGGGGGCAGATAAAAAACCGGGGCCGGGCCGCTCTCCGAGGCGGGCAGAAAGTCGCCGGCGCGCAGGGGGCGACCCGACAGGCCGCCCAGACCCTCGCGCACCACCGTGGCGGCGCTGCCCAGCACTTGCGGCAGGCGAAAGCCGCCCCGCACCGCGAGATACAGCCGCATGCCCGCCCGGGCCACACCCACCGCCAGCCGCCCACCGGGGGGCAGGTCGAGGCTCTGCCAGAGGGGAACGGGCCGATCGTCCAGGGCGAGGGGCGCGGGCGCCCCCGTCACCGCCACTTGCAGGCGGCCGCGCGCCTCCACCACCAATCCGCCGCCCAGGATCTCCAGGGCTTGGGCGTCGAGGCGGTTGCCGCACAGCCGGTTGGCCCAGAGAAAGGAGAGGCGGTCGGCGGGCCCCCCCTCGGCCACCCCGGCGCGGAAGTGGCCGAAGCGCCCGCCGTCCTGGACTAGGGTGCAGGGGCCGGCGGCGATCACCGCGAGTCCCGCCTCCCTCAAGGCCGCCCCCCCAGGGCGCGGAATTCTGCCTCGCCGATCGGCCGGAAGCGCACCCGATCGCCCACGGCAAAGGGGGTGGGGGGCGTGCGGCGGGGATCGAAAAGTGGCAGCGGACAGCGGCCGATCAGATTCCACCCTCCCGGCGAGGGCAAGGGATAGACCGCGGTCTGGCGGTCGGCGATGCCCACCGCGCCGGCAGGCACCCGCAGCCGGGGCGTGGCCAGGCGGGGGGTGGCCAGGCGCGGATCCACGAGGCCGAGATAGGCGAAGCCGGGCGCGAACCCGATGGCGTAGACCCGGTAGGCGGTGTTGCTGTGGAGGGCCACCACCTCCGCCTCCGAGAGGCCCGCCCGCTCCGCCACCCTGGGCAGGTCGGGTGCGCCCGGGGCGCCGTACCAGACGGGCAGTTCGTGGAGCCGACCGGCGGGCGGGGGGGCATCCTCCAGGTCGATCTCGCGCAGCAGGCGCACCAGCGCGCTGCGGCGGATCCGCTGCGGATGGTAGACCAGGGTGAGGGAGTGGTAGGCGGGGATCAGGTCCGTAAGCTCGCGGCCCAGGCGGGGGGCGAGGGCTGCGGCGAACCGTTGCACGCGCCCCAGGACCGCCTCGTCGATGGCTTCACCCAGGTAGGCGATGAGGGCGTTCTCGCCGGCGGTGCGGATCTCCATCAGCGGCGGCGGACTCCGTCGACCAGCGCCCGCAGCCTGGCCACCGCCGCCTCCGCGTCGGGGGTGTCGCCGTGCAGGCAGAGGGTGTCGGCGGCGAGGGGCAGGAGGGTGCCCGCGGCGGTCTCCACGCAGCCCTCTTCCAGCAGGCGCGCAACCTGCTCCTCCATGGCCGCGCGATCGAGGACAGCACCCGGCTGCCGGCGGGGCAGGAGGCCGCCCCGGGCGTCGTAGCGGCGGTCGGCGAAGGCCTCGAAGAGCAGGCGCACCCCGAAGGGCGCCGCCAGCCGGAGGAGCCGCTCCGGGTCGGGGGTGGCCGGCACCACCAGGCAACGGGGTCCCCCCCGGCGGGCCAGCACCTCGAGGAGGGTGGTGAAAATTTTCGGTTCGGCCGCCATGTCGTGGTAGAGGGCACCGTGGGGCTTGAGGTGGTAGAGTGCCACGCCCGCCCGCTCAGCCAGCGCCTCGAGGGCGCCGAGCTGGTAGTGGAGGAGGGCGGCCAGCTCCTCGGCGGTGTGGGGGTGGGAGACGCGCCCGAAGTTGGCCGGGTCGTGGTAACCGGGATGGGCGCCCACGGCCACCCCGTGGCGGCGGGCGAGTTCCAGGGTGCGGGCGATGGCAAGGGGCCCGCCGGCGTGAAGCCCGCAGGCCACGTTGGCGAGGTCCAAATGGGGCATGAGGCGCGCTTCCCGCGCGCAGCGGGGATCGCCTTCGGCGAGGTCGCAATTGAGCAACAAAGTCGTGGCGTCCTGTGCTATACCCTCTCGCTCGACGTTCAGTGTACTGCAGGGCGGTGCAGACCGCGCCGCCGACAAGCCGAGGAGGTTGCGATGGCGAGTGTGCGCGTGGGAATCAACGGCTTCGGCCGCATCGGCAGGCTGGTCACTCGCATCCTGTGGGAGTGCCCCGAGGTGGAGATCGCGCGCATCAACGACCCGGGGGGCGATGCCGCCGTCCTCGCCCACCTGCTCAACTTCGATTCCATCCACGGCCGCTGGCGGCACGAGGCCCGGGCCGAGGGGGATGCCCTGGTGGTGGCCGGGCGCCGGGTGGCGGTGAGCGGCCACCCCACCATCCCCGAGACGGACTGGTCGGGGTGCGATTACGTGCTCGAGTGCTCGGGCAAGATGCGCCGCCGGGAGCTGCTCGAAGCCTACCTGCAGCAAGGGGTGCGACGGGTGTTGGTGAGCGCGCCGGTGTCGGATCCGGAGGTGGTGAACATCGTCCGGGGGGTCAACGACCACGCCTACGATCCGGCGCGCCACCGCCTGCTCAGCGCCGCCTCCTGCACCACCAATTGCCTGGCGCCGGTGGTCAAGGTGATCCACGGCGCCCTGGGCATTCGCCACGGCTCCATCACCACCATCCACGCCCTCACCCCGAGCCAAGTGGTGCTCGACAAGCCCGGCAAGGATCTGCGCCGGATCCGCGCCGCCGGCGAGAGCCTGATCCCCACCACCACCGGGGCGGCCAGCGCCATCGGCGCCATCTTTCCCGAGCTCGCCGGGCGGTTGGACGGCCGGGCGGTGCGGGTGCCCCTGGAGAAGGTGTCCCTGACCGACTGCGTGTTCGAGGTGGCGCGGTCCACCACCGCCGAGGAGGTGAACCGCCTGCTGCGGGAGGCCGCCGAGGGGGAGCTCGCTGGCATCCTCGGTTACGAGGAGCGCCCCCTGGTCTCCATCGACTTTCGCGGTGATCCCCGCTCGGCGATCGTCGACGCCGGCTCCACGCTGGTGGTGGGCGGCACCCAGGTCAAGGTCTACGCCTGGTACGACAACGAGTGGGGCTATTCCAACCGCCTCGCGGAACTGCTCCGGGAAGTGGCGGCGCGGGATCGGGGCCAGTAGGTCAGTTCCTCGAGGCGCACCGCTTCGGCGGCGAGCACGGCGCCGTCCGCGCCTACCAGGCCGAGCTCGAGGACCACCTCGGCGCCCACCCGCTCCACGGCGACGATGCCGAAGTGGTCGCGGTGAACCGGGCCCGCGCGCCGGTGGAGAGGGGACGCCCCTTCGCCGCTCGCCGCGTCGAGCGGACTCGCCGTGACCTCGTACAGGGGGTAGCCGATTACGAAGGCGGGCAGGCGGGAGATCTCGCCGCGGCGGCCGGCGGAGAGAAGCACCACCCCCTGGGCGCCCGTGCGGCGCAGGAGCTGCAACAAGCGGCGGCGTTCCGCGGGGAAATCGGCCCAGGTGGCCGAACAGGGGTCTGAGGGGATGACCTGGATGCCCGAGGCGATCAGGCGCAGGTCGGCGCTTTTGCCCAGCTCCTCTTCGAGCCAGCGCCATTGCGCCTCGTCCAGGAGGCCGGCGGCGGAATCCTCGGCGGGAGCGGGGCCGGCGGGCGGACAGGCGGAGGGCTCCCGCCGCCGAAGGAGCGAGCCGGCGCTTTCGATGTCGAGGAGGATCAGCTGAGCGTCGACTCCTGCCAGGGAGAGGCGGTGGCTCTGGAAGGAGACCGGCGCTGCCGGGTCGTCGCTCGCCCCCCGGGACCATCTCAAAAAGCGTGGCGAAGGTTCCCGGGCTGCCGAGGGGCGGGGCGGGTCGCCGTCCGCCTCGCGGCCGTTCCCCGGGGCGAAAATCGCGATACCCTTGGCCGCGGCAAACTGGCGGAAGTGGGCGAAGTCGGGGTGCGCGGCGAGAGCGGCGGCGGCGCGCTCGATTTCTCCGGGCTCCGGGAGCAGGGCGCGCCGGCCGGGGGCGGGCTCGACTGAGGCCCCCAAGAAGACGAACGCCCGGGGGGAGAGGGCGGCCACCGCCTGCCAGATCGGATGGGGGCGGTCCTGGGGCAAGCGGGCGCCGAAGGCGATCAGCGCCCGTTCGCGACCGGGCGGCGGCGCGACCTGCTCGCCCGGGGGGGTGGTGCAGGCGGCGGCGCCGAAGAGCAGGCCGAGGGCGAGTAAGGCGCGGATCGAGTGGCGCATCGGGGCGGGTGGGCTCAGAGCGGGTGGTTTCCATGGTACAAGAGATGCAGGAGGGAAGGTGCCCATGGGTCAAACCTACGCCGGAATCGATGCCGCGCTGGCCGCCTGGATCGAGCGCCAGAAGCTCTTCTTCGTGGCCACCGCGCCCCTCGCCGCCGACGGCCGGGTGAACCTCTCGCCCAAGGGGGGAGACAGCTTGCGGATTCTCGCCCCCGATCGGGTGGTGTGGCGCGATCTCACCGGCAGCGGGGTGGAGACCATCGCCCACCTGCGGGAAAACGGCCGGATCACGATGATGTTTTGCGCCTTCGAAGGGCCGCCGCGAATTCTCAGGCTCTACGGCCGCGGCGAGGTCGTGCTCCCCGGGGATGACGACCACCCCGCGCTGGCGGCCCATTTTCCCGACGACCCGGGCCATCGCGCCTTCATCCGGGTATGGCTGACCCGCATCGCCGACTCCTGCGGCTACGGCGTGCCGCGCTTTTCCTACCTCGGCGAGCGGGAGGCGCTCGCCCGTTGGGCCGCCGACCAAGGGCCGGAGGGCCTCGCCCGCTACCGCCGCGAGCACAACCGCACGAGCATCGATGGCCTGCCCGCCCTCGACGGAGAGCGCGACCGCGCCGTCAAAGATCGCTCAGATAGCGCACCCCGGTGAGGGCTTCGGACAGTTCCCAGAGCCGCCTGGCCATCTCCGGATCGCGGGCGCGACGGCTGATGCGCGCCGGCCGCACCCGCCCGCCGATGCCGGTCTCGAAGAGGCCCCCCGGCCCGAAGTAGTCGCCGCCGCGCACCTCGGGGGCGGTGATCGCGTGGATCACCGGCCGGGCGGCGCGCTCGGCGTCCGGCACCAGCCCTTCCAGGTGCCGGTGCAGCCAGCCGGAACGCGCCTCGTGGCGGCGGCGCAGGGTGGGGCTGTTGAGGTGGATGTTGGTGCGGGCGAATCCCGGGTGGGCCGCCAGGGCGACGAGGGGGCTGCCCGCGGCCTCGAGGCGCCGCGCCAGTTCCAGGGTGAAGGTGATGAGCGCCAGCTTGCTCGCAGCGTAGGCCTGCCAGTCGTTGTAGGGCCGCCGTTGCCAGTCCAGGTCGTCGAAGTCCAGGCGGCCGACGCGGTGGGCGAGGCTGCCCACATTGACGATCCGGTTGCCGGGGCGCGGCTCGATGAGGGGGAGCAACAGGCCGGTGAGGGCGAAAGCCCCCAGGTAGTTGGTGGCCAGATGGAGTTCGTGGCCCGCCGAGTTGCGACCCAAGGGCACCTGCGCCACACCGGCGTTGTTGACCAGGACGTCGAGGCGCCCGGGGTCCGCCGAGAGGGCCTGGGCGAAGGCCGCCACCGAATCGGGCTCGGAGACGTCGAGGACCCGCGGCGCGAGCCAGGCGTCCGGACACTCGGCGCGGATCCGCGCCGCGGCCTCTTCGGCCTTGGCCGGATTGCGGCAGGCGAGTACCACCCGCCAGCCGGTCTTGGCGCAATGGCGCGCGGTCTCGAAGCCGATCCCGGAATTGGCGCCGGTGATCACCACGGTTCGCGCATCGTGCACGGATCGTCCTCCCCCGGGAGAGGGGCTATTATTCGCGAAGGGTTACGCCGCTGCCAAGGGCGGAAGCGAGGATGGGGGAAAGGGTGCTCTCCTGGGCCGCCGATGCCGTGCTCCTCTGCCACGCCGCCGTGGCCGGCTTCGCGGTGCTGGTGCCGGTGGGGGCGATGGCGGGTTGGCGGTGGGCTCGGGATCGCCGGGTGGGCGGTGTGCAGCTTTTGCTCATGGCCGCCGTGGCGGGGCTTGCCGCCGCCGGCCGGCCCTGCCCCTTGACGGTCTGGGAGGGGGCGTTGCGCCGCGCGGCGGGGGAGGTGCCAAGCGGGGCGGGCCTGGTCGAGCGAGGGCTGGAGGCCCTTCTCTACTGGGACCTGCCGGCGGCGGCCTTCACCGTCCTGTACCTCTTCTGGGCGGGGTTGTCGGCGCTTCTGTTCGCCCTGCTCTCACCCCCTGGGCGCCGGCGCGTCGAGTCGTGATCGGGCCGGCGACCTGGGAAGTGGTCGTCGGGGCTTTGAGCCCACGGCTGCCGCGGCTCGCCTTGGTGTTCGCCAACCTCTTTCCCCTGTGGGCGGTGGGCGCGGGCCACTGGACCGCGGCCGAGGTGGTGACCCTCTACTGGGCGGAGAACCTCGCCATCGGCTTCTTTTCCCTATTGCGCATCCTCTTGGCGGGGGTGGCCGGAGCACTGGGCCCTCGGCACCAATTTGGCGACGGCGTCGTTTTTCCTCTTCCACTTCGGGGCCTTCACCGGCGTCCACGGGGTCTTCGTGGACGCCCTCTTTCCGCTGGTCCCCGAGCGGTTCGCCCTCGACGAGCTCACCCTACCCTTCGTGTTCGTCTTTCCGGAGATCTGCGCGCGGATCACCGTCCACCTGCTCGGCCAGGCGCCGCCCCTGCTGCTGTCCGGCGTGGCCCTGCTGTTCGCCAGCCACGGCATTTCCTTTCTGGTGCACTACCTGCTGCGGGGCGAAGCGGCCGCCGCCAGGCCCGGCGCCGAGATGATGGCCCCCTACGGGCGGGTGGTGGTACTCCACGCGGTGGTGCTGGGGGGCGGCTTTCTCGCCGCGGCCCGGGGCTCGCCGGCCGCCGTCCTCTGGCTCCTGGCGATCCTCAAGACCCTGCTCGATTTGGGCCTGCACCTGCGCTTTCACCGGGCGGGTGCAGCGCCTCCCGCAGCCACAGCCGCGCGCGCCGGGGACCGTGGGCGCCGATCGTCAGGATCTGCTCCACGTCGGCCGTCCGGGAAGGGCCGCTGATCAGGTGCAAGGCGCGCTGCCGGCCCGGCCGGGCGAGCGCCCAGAGCGCTTCCAACCCCTCCACCACCCGCTCGGCGGGCAGCAGGAAGAGAATTTCCTCGGCGAGGAAGAGGAGGCGCGAGGGCACTGCGTCGCTGGCCACCGCCACCGTCCCGGTCTCGGCTACCCCGAACGCTGCCTCCACCACGGCGAGCGCAGGCTCCACGGCGTCGGTGCGGAGGGCGAAGCCCTTCTCCTCCCAGGGCAGGGCCGCCACCGCCGGCTGGGGGCCCGGGACGACGGGGAGGTGGCGGGGCAGCGTTTCCAGGGCGGCGGCGTAGTCGGCGACGCGGCTCACCTCGAACCGGTTGGCCGCGGCGGCGGCCAGGAAGCGCTCCACAAGGGACTTCGAGGGACGTCCTGGAGCGGAGCTCGCCGGCGTGGCGCCGATCAGCGCGGCGAACGCCCGCTCGAGGGCCGCCCCCTCGGGCAGGGTGCGCCCCCGCCGCCGCGCCAGTCGTTGGAGGAAGGACTTCACGGCCGCCCCCCACCTTCGCCGAAACTGCGGCCGGTTGCCGGCGGCAGGTCGCGCCAGGCCGCCCAGCGACGCACGAGCGGCAGGCGGGCGGCGAGCCGCGGCGCCCGGGCGAGGCGCGCCGCCAGGCGGGCAGCCGCGGCCATGGCCAGGCGGTAGAGACCCGGCCGGCTGGAGAGGAGGGCGAAGGCGCGGATCCATGGTCGCCCCCCCCCGCCAGGGATGGCGGCGCGCCTCCCGCGCGCGCAACCCGCGCAACAACTGGGGCAGGGGGATGGCCACCGGGCAGACCTCCTCGCAGCGGCCGCACAGGGTGCTCGCATCGGCCAGTGCGGCGTCCCCGGGCGCGTCGCGCAGCAGGGGCGTGAGCACGGCGCCCATGGGGCCGGGGTAGACCGAGCCGTAGGCGTGGCCGCCCACCGCCTGGTAGACCGGGCAGTGGTTGAGGCAGGCGGCGCAGCGGATGCAGCGCAGGATGGATTCGAACTCGCCGCCCAGCAAGCCGCTTCGCCCGTTGTCGAGGAGCACCACGTGGAAGTGGCGCGGTCCGTCGCGGTCCCCGGGGCGGCGGGGTCCGTAGCAGCTGGTGTAGGTGGTGATGGGCTGCCCGGTGGCACTGCGGGCGAGCACGCGCAGCACCGCCGCGGCGTCCGCCCAGTTGGCCACCACCTTGTCGAGGGAGGCGACCACCACGTGGACGTCTGGCAGACTCGCCACCAGATCGCCGTTGCCTTCGTTGGTGCACAGCACGGCGGTGCCGGTTTCGGCCACCAGCAGATTGGCGCCGGTGATCCCCAGATCCGCCTCCAGGAAGCGGCCGCGCAACACCTGCCGCGCCTCTTCGACGAGGGCCGACACCTCCGCCAGTTCCCGCTCGCCGAGGGGGTGGTGGCGCCGGAAGAGGGCAGCCACCTGGTGGCGGTCTTTGTGGAGGGCGGGGCAGACGATGTGGCTCGGCCGTTCCCGCGCCAACTGGATGATGTATTCGCCGAGGTCGGTCTCCACGGGGGTGATGCCGGCGCTCGCGAGGGCGGCGTTGAGGTCTGCCTCCTCGGCCACCATGGACTTGCCCTTGGCGGCGAGCCGTGCCCCGTGGCGACGGGCGATTGCCACGACGGTTTTCCGGAGATCGTCCGGGGTTTCGGCAAAGTGGACGTGCCCGCCCGCCTCCTCGACGCGCCGGGCGAAGACGGCGAGGAGCAGTTCCAGGTGGTCGAGGGAGCGCTGGCGCGCCCGCGCGGCGCACTCGCGCAGCGCGGCGAAGTCCAGTTCCGCGAAGGCGGCTGCCCGCTTGGCGACGAAGCGCGGCCGGGCGGCGGCGAGCGCCGCCTGCAGGCGCTCGTCCGCCAGGGCGGCGCGGGCCTGGGCGCGGAAGGGCGAATCAGCCACGGCTCTCCCCTGGATCCAAGAGTTCCGCCAGGTGGCTGACCTCGATGGCGTCGCCGCCGGCGAGCCGGGAGAGTTTCCCGCCGACGTGGAGCAGGCAGGGCAGATCGGTGCCGGAAAGCACTTCGGGGTGCACCTCGAGCACCCGGCGGGCCTTGTCCTCGGCCATGCGGTCGGCGATCTCCGGAAACTTGACGCAGAAGGTACCGCCGAACCCACAACAGACCTCTGCCTCGGCGATTTCCAATACCTGGTGACCGGCGCGGGCGAGCAGCGCGCGCGGGGCGCCACCGAGCTGGAGCTCGCGGCGGGCGCTGCAGCCCTCTTGCCAGGCCACCCGCCGGGGGCGGCGCGCAGCGGGTGGAGTCGCCTCCACCTCCACCAGGAATTCGGACAGCTCCCGCACCCGCTGGGCGAATTGGCGGGCCCGGGGTGCGCCGTCGAAGAGGGTGGGATAGTGGAGGCGCATGGTGGCCGCGCAGGAGGCGGAGGGCACCACCACCCGGTCGGCGCCGCCGAATCGGTCCATCACGCGGCGCGCCATGCGCCGCGCCGCCTCGATCTCGCCGTTGTTCCAGGCCACCTGGCCGCAGCAGCCCTGGGGCGGAACTTCCAGCCGCCAGCCGGCGGCGCGCACCAGGCGGCAGCCCGCTTCGGCCACCTGGGGCCTGAGCAGATCCACCGCGCAGGTGGCGAAGAGCGCGGCGCAGGCCATCTCAGGCCTTCCCTTGCCGGGGGCGCTCCTCCCGGCCTCCCCCGGGCGCGCCCCCGGTAAGAGCGATGCGCAACGCCTCCTCCACCGATAGATCGAGGGGCTCGAGCCGCTCCGGATCGAGGTACACCGTGAAGCCCCCGATCTGGTAGCTCATGGGCAGGTAGACGCCCACCTTGGCCGGCCGGCCATCGCGGGCGGGAAAGAGGCGTGCGCCGGTCTCCCGGGCGGTGACCAGGCCGAGCAAGCGCACCCCAGGAGCCACTTCTGCCGCCACCACGGCGCCCCGCTGGGTCGAGCGTCCCGGTGCGAACATCCGCACCAGGTCGGAGAGCGCCCCGTGGATCGACTTGACCAGGGGGATGCGCTCGAGCAACCGGTCACCCAGCCGCACCAGGTAGCGCAGCCCGTAGGTGTCGACCGCAAGCCCCATCAGAAACAGGATGGGAAGGGACGCCGCCAAGCCGAGCCCCGGGAGATAGCGGTCGGGGCCGACGAGCCATTCCACCACGGGACGCAGGGCGCGCTCCAGGGACGCGCCGATCCAGTAGAGCAGGTAGAGGGTCGCCACCACCGGCAGCAGGGCGGCGAGACCGGCGGTCACCCGGGCGGCGATGCGCGACATGGCGTGTTCCTCGCGACTGTCGAAGGGGCTCTTCGTCGGCTTGCCGAGACCTTTCGTCGGCGATTTCGAGGGCGAGCGCTTGCCCGTGCCACACTCAGCATACCCCAATCCGTTTCGCGAGGGGTTGGATGGAGCCATGAGCGGGAAGGGCCGGGTCATCCTGGTCGCCACCCACCGCCCCGGCGAGCGGGCACTCCTTGCGCGCCTGCTCCGGGGAGCGGTGCCGGGCGCCGAACTGCGCTTGGCGGAGGATCCCGTGGCCCTGGGGCGGTATCTGGCCGCGGGTGCGGTGGACGCGCTGTTGGCCGCCGCGGATCTGCCGTGGCGGGCCATTGCCCAGCTGGTGGCCGAGGTGCGCACCGCCAACCCCGAGGCGATCGTCGCCCTCTACGACGACCGCGGCCCCGGCACCATCGCCCCTGAGGTGGCCGGCTGGGGGCTGGCCGCCTGGTTGACTCGGGCGCCGGAGGATCTCCTCCGGTTGGTCGATCTCATCGCCGCCCGGTGCCGTGCGTCCCCGCCCGCCGCGCGGCTTCCCCTCGCGGCCGGATTGGCCCACGATCTGCGCGCCCCGCTCCACCTCCTGCGCCGCCAGCTCGAGGAGTTGGCCCGCGAACCCCTGGCCCCCGAGATTGCCGGCAAGGTCGCCGCCGCTCGCTCCAGCGGGCAGCGCCTGGCGGAGCGGTTCGAGGCGATCCTGGCCGAGGCGGCCCGGAGCGGGGTGAGTTCGGCCGCGGCCGCTCTCGCCGAACCCGTGGACCTCGGCGCCCTGGTTCAGGAGGTGGTGGATCTCTTCGCGCCCCTGATCCGCGAGCGCGGCGCCACCGTGGAGGTGGCCGAGCTGCCGCGGGTGCGGGCGCCTCCCGAGACCCTGGCGCGGATCTTCCAGAATCTGCTCGACAACGCTCTCAAGGCCGCGGGCGATGCTCCCCTGCGCGTCTCCATCGAGGCCGTTGACGCCGGCGACCATTGGCTCTTTACTGTGGAAGACAACGGCCGCGGGATGGATCCCGCACGACTCGAAGAGGCCTTGGCGGGCCGCGCCGGTCTGGGGCTCGCGCTGTGCCGGGATCTGGTCGCCCAGTTGGGAGGCACGCTGCGCGGCCGTTCCGCTCCGGGAGCGGGCACCGCGATCCTGTTCACCCTGCCCAAGGAGCCGGGCGCCGTCGGGGTCTGAGGGGAGGGCGAAGGTTGGAAGAGATCCGCGTGCTCCTGGTGGAGGACGACGCAGCCGAAGCCGAGCTCCTCGGGCGCGATCTCCGCCGGATCCGCACCTTTTCCTGCCGTTGGGCCCACGTGGCCACCCTCGCCGAAGCCCTGCGCGCCCTGGAGAAAAGCTCCTGGGATCTGGTGCTGCTCGACTACCATCTGCCCGACTGCCGGGGGCTTGCGGGCCTCGACGCGGTGCTCAGGGCCGGCGGCGACGCCGCGGTGGTGGTGCTCACCCACCACGCAGAGGAGGAGACCGCCCTCGAAGCCCTGCGCCGCGGCGCCCAGGATTGGCTGCCCAAGGGGGAGTTGACCGCTTCCCTACTGGAACGCGCCATTCGCTACGCGCGGGAGCGGCAGAGGGTGCTCAGGGCCCTGGCCGCCAGCGAGGAGCGCTACGCCCTCGCCGTGGACGGAGCCAACGACGCCATCTGGGACTACGACGCGCTGCGCGACCGGATCCACATTTCCCGGCGACTCTACGAGCTCTTGGGACTGGCCGAGGGCGTCGACCAAGAGCGGCCCGCGTTCTGGTTCGCCCGCGTCCACCCCGACGACCGCCCGCGGGTGGCGCGCCTGGTGGAAGCGCTCCTGCTCGGCGCCCTGCCGCGGCTGGAGATGGAATACCGCTTGCGCGGGGCCGACGGCAGCTACCTGTGGGTGCTCTGTCGCGGTGTCGCGGTGTGCGACGAGAGCGGACGGGCGCGGCGGGCGGCGGGCTCCCTCACCGATCTGTCGGCGCGCAAGCAGCTAGAGGAGAAACTCCTCCACGACGCCTTCCACGACCCGCTCACCGGACTGCCGAACCGCCAACTCTTTCTCGACCGCACCCGGCAGGCCCTGGCCGCCGCCCGGCGGCGGGTCGAAGAGCGCTGCGCGGTGATCTTCGTCGATCTGGACCGCTTCAAGCAGATCAACGACAGCCTCGGCCACGCCGTGGGGGACGCTTTTTTGATCGCCGTCGCCGCACGCCTCGCGGAGACCCTGCGCGCCGGCGACACCCTGGCGCGCTTGGGGGGCGACGAGTTCGCCTTTTTGCTGCGCGGTTGTCGGGAAGGCGAGGACGCCCTGGCCTTCGCGCGGCGGATCCGGGAAAGTTTCGCCGCTCCCTTCGTCGCCCAGGGCGCCGAGCTCCATCTGGACGCGAGCCTCGGCATCGCCCTGGGGGGCGGTGAGGGCGAGAGCGCCGAAGATCTCCTCCGGCAGGCCGACATCGCCATGTACCGCGCCAAGCGGGGCGGACGGGGGATCGAGATGTTCGATCGCGACATGCACCTCACCACCCGCCGGCGGCTGGAGCTGGACGCCCGCTTGCGGCGAGCCTTCGAAGCGGGGGAGTTCGTCCTCCACTACCAGCCGATTCTGACCACCGGGGAGAGCCGGCTGATCGGCCTGGAGGCTTTGCTGCGCTGGCAGGCGGCCGACGGAGAGGCGCGCGCGGCGGAGGCGTTCATCGCCGCGGCGGAGGAGACAGGGCTTCTGGTGCCCCTGGGGTGGTGGGTGCTGGACCGCGCCCTCCAGGAGTTCGCCGCCTTGTTGCCCAACCTGCCTCCCCCTTGCGCACCGCGGCTTGCGGTCAACATTTCCGCCAAATGGTTCGCCGAGGAGCCCGACACCCTGGTGAATCGGCTGGGCGATCTGCTCGAACGGCACGCCGTGTCGCCGCACCGCCTCTGCCTGGAGGTCACCGAACACGCCGTCTTGGAGCAGGGGGCGCGGGTGCTCGACACGCTGGCGCGGTTGCGGCGGCTGGGAGTGGCCATCCACGTGGACGACTTCGGCACCGGCTACGCCTCCCTCTCCCAGCTGCGGAGTTTCCCCTTCGACGCCATCAAGATCGACCGCTCCTTCGTCGCCGAGCTGGAGGGCGGCGGGGAGAGCGCGGCCATCGTCTCTTCTCTGGTGACGCTGGGCACGGCCCTCGGCATGGAGGTAGTGGCGGAAGGGGTGGAGCGGGAGGGGCAGCTCGATGCGCTGCGCGCCCTCGGCTGTCCCCAGGTCCAGGGCTTTTTGTTTTCCCCGGCGGTGCCGGCGGCGCGCCTGCCCGCCCTGGCGCAGCGCCTCTCGGGGGCGGCCTGAGGGGTCAAATCGCTTCCGGCAGGTGGGGCACAGCGGCCAAGAGGCGGCGGGTGTACTCGGCCCGAGGGGTGCTCCACACCTGCGCCGCCGGACCCTCTTCCACCAGTTCGCCCCGGTACAGGACGGCGATCCGGTCGGCCAGATAGCGCACCACCCCCAGGTCGTGGGAGATGAACAGCAAGGTGAGGGCGCGGCGGGCCACCAGGTCGAGGAGCAGTTCCAGGATCTGCGCCTGGATGGTCACGTCCAGGGCCGACACCGGTTCGTCGGCTACCACCAACTCCGGGCGGACCGCCAGGGCGCGGGCGATGGCGATCCGCTGGCGCTGCCCGCCGGAGAATTCGTGGGGGTACTTGCGCACCCAGCGGCGGGCCAGGCCCACGTCGTCCATGAGGGCGAGCACCTCGCGGGCCACCGTCCTGCGGTCGGCCAGCCCGTGCAGGAGGAGCGGTTCGGCCAGGGCTTCGTACACCGTCATGCGGGGGTCTAGCGAGGCGTAGGGATCCTGGAAGATCATCTGCAGGCGGCGGCGGAAGGGGCGCATCCGCCGCGCATCGAGGCCCAGGATCTCGGTGCCGGCGAAGCGCACGCTGCCGGTGGCCGGCACCAGGTTGAGCACCGCCCGCCCCAGCGTGGACTTGCCGGAGCCGGATTCGCCCACCAGCCCGACGATTTCGCGGGATTTGACCTCCAGGGACACGCCCCGCAGGGCCTCCACCCAGCGCCGCCTGCCGGCGGTGCGATCCCGGTAGCGCACGCGCAGATCGGCGATGGCGAGGAGGGGCTCCGCCGGCGCGTCCGGGGGTGCGGGCGCCTTGGCGCTGCGCGGCACCGCGGCCAGCAGTTGGCGGGTGTAGGCGGCCCGGGGCCGGGCCAGCACCGCGCGCGTCGGTCCCTGTTCCTCCGTTCGCCCGTCGCGCATCACGAGAAGTCGGTCGGTGACCTCGGCGGCCACCGCCAGGTCGTGGGTGACGAAGATCAGCGCCACCCCGCGTCGGGCGCGCAGATCCCGGAGGAGGGCGAGGATCTGTGCCTGGACGGTGACGTCCAGGGCGGTTGTCGGCTCGTCGCAGATCAGCAGGTCGGGCTCCGCGATGAGGGCCATGGCGATCATCACCCGCTGCCGCATGCCGCCGGAGAACTGGTGGGGATAGGCGTGAAAGCGCCGTTCTGGCTCGGCGATGCCCACTTCGCCGAGGAGCTCGACGGCCCGCGCCCGGGCCGCCCGCCGGTCCATGCCACGGTGGTAGAGGAGGGGTTCGATCAGTTGTTCGCCGACGGTGAGAAAGGGGTTCAGCGAGGTCATCGGGTCCTGGAAGACCATGGCGATGCGATCGCCGCGCAGGGCGCGCAGGCGCCTTTGCGGCAGGGCGAGCAGGTCCTCGCCGCGAAAGCGGGCCGCGCCTCCCTCGATGCGCGCCGGCGGGCTCGGCAAAAGCCCGAGCAGGGAAAGGCACAACACCGACTTGCCGGAGCCGGATTCCCCCACGATTCCCAGGGATTCGCCGGGCTCCAGGTGGAAGCTGACGCCGTCCACCGCCCTGACCACGCCCTGCCGGGTGTGAAAGGCGATGCACAAGTTTTCCACTTCCAGCAGGGCCATGGACGGTTCCCCGATGTGCCGGGGCGAAGCTTAACCCGAGGCCGCTTGATGGCGAAACGGCGCGGCGCTATCCTCGCGCCCCCGGCGTCGGCCGGACCGCCCGTTGCCCAGTCGAGAGGGAGCGATGAAAGTCGTCAAGAAAACCGCCGAGTACCGCATTCTCCAGCGCCGCGACGGCCGCTACGCCGTGCGCGACCGCAAGCGCCGGCCCATCAACGGTGAGGCCAAGGTGGAAATTCTTCGCGCCGAGGGGTTGATCTCGGCCCCCGCGCCGCGCCCGCAGGAAGAGGCCGCGGAGGCGTCGCCCGAGGCGTGAGGGTGCGCCTCAGTCTTTGGCGGAGCGGGGATCCAGGGCGTCGCGTAGACCATCGCCCAGAAAGTTGAGGGCGAACAGGGTCACCGTCAAGGTCAGGCCGGGAAAGATCAAAAGCCAGGGATACTCCTCCATGGTCTCCACGCCGTGGTTGATGAGTAGCCCCCAGGAGCTGCGGGGTGGCTGTACCCCGAGACCGAGAAAGCTCAGGAACGCCTCGAGCAGCATCACGCTCGGGATGGTGAGGGTGGCGTAGACGATCACCGGCCCCAGGGTGTTGGGGATCAGGTGGCGGCGGATGATCTGCCAGCGTGTGAGTCCCAGGGCCACCGCCGCCTCCACGAATTCTCGCCGGCGCAGGGCGAGCACCTGGGCGCGGACGATGCGCGCCATGGTGAGCCATTCCACGGCGCCGATGGCCAAGAACAAAAGCAGCATGCTGCGCCCGAAGACGACGGTGAGCAGGATGATGAAAATCATGAACGGCAGGGCGTAGAGGATGTCCACGAGGCGCATCATCACCGCGTCCACCCGCCCCCCGAAAAACCCGGCCACCGTCCCGTAGAGCACGCCGATGGTCAGGGCCACCGCGGTGGCCAGAAAGCCCACGGCCAGAGAAACTCGCCCTCCCCACATCACCCGCGTGAGGAGATCGCGGCCGAAGATGTCCGTTCCGAAGGGGTGCGCCCAGGAGGGCGGGGTGGCCCCCAAGGCCAAATTCTGCTCCTCGTAGCCGTAAGGGGCGATCCAGGGAGTGAGGATCGCCACCACCACCAGAAACGCCAGTACGGCGAGACTGGCGAGCGCCAGCCGGTTGCGGGCGAGGCGGCGCGCCGCATCGGCCCACAGGGAGGTGCCGCGCTCCGCTTCGGGGAGGGGGGGCGGCGGCAGCTTCACCGGGAACTCTCCCCGAAGGCGTCGCGCAGCCGGGGATTGAGCCACACGGCCACCAGGTCGGAGAGGAGGTTGAAGGCGACGATGAGAGTGGCGTAGAAGATGGTGGTGCCCATGATCATGGTGTAGTCGCGGTTGAAGGCCGCCTGGACGAAGAAGCGCCCGAGACCGGGGATCTGGAAGATGGTCTCCACCACGAAGGAGCCGGTGAGCAGACCGGCAAAGGCGGGTCCCAAAAAGGCCACCACCGGGGCGAGGCCGCCCCGCAGGGCGTGCTTGGCGATCACCACCGCTTCGGGCAGTCCCTTGGCGCGAGCGGTGCGAATGTAGTCCTCGGAAAGCACCTCGAGCATGCCTCCGCGCGCCAGCCGCGCGATGTAGGCGGCATACCCTGCTCCAAGGGTCAGCGAGGGAAGGATCTTGTCGCCCGGCAGGTCCCCCCAGCCCGACACCGGCAACCACTCCAGCCAGATGCCGAACACCAGCACCAGAATCGGGCCGAGCAGGAAGGAGGGCACGCAGATGCCCACCATGGCCGCCGCCATGGGGAGGTGATCCTGCCAGCTGTTGGGGCGCAGGGCGGCCACCACCCCCGCCGCGACGCCGAGCCCCACCGCCACCAAGAGCGCCCAAAATCCCAGTTCCGCCGAGGCCGGTAAACCCGCGGCGATCAGCTCCTCGACACTGCGCCCGGGATAGCGGTAGGACGGCCCGAGCTCCCCCCGCAAGAGATCGCCCAGATAGGCCAGGTATTGCTCCCAGATCGGGCGGTCCAGGCGGTAGGTGGCCTCCAGCGCTCGCAGCACTTCCGGTGGGACCGCCCGTTCCGCGTCGAAGGGCCCGCCGGGTGCGAGCCGCACCAGAAAGAAGGTGGCGGTGACGACCAGCAACAACACCGGCACCGCCTGCAACAGGCGGCTCAAGACGAACCGGATCACCGCCGTCCCCCGCCGCGGGTGGCGCCTCGCTCCCCGCGCATCACGGCCGCTTCGCCTCGGCGAGTGCGAACTCGACGATCACCGGAAGGCCGCGCGCGAGGCAGAGCACCACCGAGAGGATCGCCAGGGCGAGGCCCAGCTGGGCAAGGACCACGGCGAGCATCTGCCAGGACTCGGGGAGCAGGGTTGCGGCGGGCAAGGAGAGGGTCAGGGTGCAGAAGGTGACCGCCTTGATCACCGCATACCCGGTGCGCATGAACTTGCCGGCCACCAGGAAGCGGGCCAGGGGCGAGCGCACAGCGGCGAAGGGGGCAGTGCCGGTAGCGCTCGTCTGCACGGCGCGGATGGCGTCGGTGAGGGTGCCCCGGGCGACGAATACCAGGGGAATCCAAACCGGGATGGCGCCCAAGTGGGCGAAGACGATCCACAGGGAGAGCTCCACGATCCGGTCGGCGGCGATGTCGAACACCGCGCCGAACAGGCTTTCCTCCCCGCGCCGGCGGGCCACGTACCCGTCCAGGGTGTCGGTGAGAAAGAGGGCGATCAGAACGAAGAAGGCGACCAATTGCGGGCCGGGCCCGGCGTAGAGGGCGAGGATCACCGCCACGAGCATGAGGAGTCGCGACAGGGTGATCAGATTCGCCATCGACGGAAGCTCCAACAATACCCGGGGGTTGCCCTTCGGGCCATTCTAGCGGCCGGTCGGGGGGGAGGAAACCGTCGCCCGGAGGCGGACGTCCTTCCACGACACGTAGGCCAATAGGTTGGGGTACACCCCGACCACGCTGGGATGGACGAGCCGTTTGCTGGTGTAGAAGTAGAGGGGAATAATGGGCGCCTCCTCGAGCAGGATGCGCTCGGCCGCGGCGAGCAGCCGGAAGCGCTCCGTGGCGTCGGAGGTGCGCACCGCTCGTTGGAGGACCAGCTCGTCGTAATGGGGGTTGCTCCAACCGGTCTGGTTGTTGCCCCCGTCGGTCACCCACAGGTCGAGGAAGCTCATAGGGTCGACGTAGTCGCCGATCCATCCCGCCCGGGCAATCTCGTACTGGCCGAGGGCGACGGAGTTCAAAAACACCTTCCAGTCCTGGTTGTCGAGCGCGATCTCGACGCCGAGCTCCCGCTTCCACATCTGCTGCAGGGCCACGGCGATCTTCTGGTGCCCCTCGGAGGTGTTGTAGAGGAGGGACAGGCGGGGAAAGCCCTGCCCCTCGGGGTAGCCCGCCTCCGCCAACAGGCGCCGCGCCTCCTGTGGATCGTAGCGGAGCGCGGCGGGCGGTCGGTAGCCGGGGATCCCGGGGGGAGTGAAACTGAAGGCGGGCACCTCGCCGCCCCGCGTCACGTGGTCCACCAGGGCCTTCCGGTCCACGGCGAGCGCCAGGGCACGGCGCACCCGTGCGTCCGCCAGCACCGGGTGGCGGACGTTGAGCCGGTAGTAGTAGGTGCCCAGATAGGGGGAGACCTGGAGCATTTCGGGGTGGTGGGCGCGGTACCAGGCCAGCTTGTCAATGGGCACCGTCTGGGTCATGTGGAGCTGACCGGCGCGGAACATGCGCTCCTCCGTGGAGACATTCTCCACGGGGCGGAAATCGACGCCCTGGAGCGCCACCCGATCGGCGTCCCAGTAGTAGGGGTTTTTGCGCACCTCGATCACCTTGTTGAGTCGCCAGCCGACCAGCACGAAGGGCCCGTTGCCCACGTAGTGGCCGGGTCGGGTCCAAGGGGTGCCGCGCTCCCCCGGGGCGCCGAAGCGCTCGATGGTGGGCCGGTGCACCGGAAAGGTGGCGTAGTGGTCGAGGAGTTGCAGGAAGTAGGGCGTGGGATGGCGGAGCTTTACCTCCAGGGTGTGCTCGTCGAGAGCTTTCACCCCCACCTGTGAAAAGTCTTTCAGCTCGCCGCGGTGGAAGGCCTCGGCGCCGGCGATGGGAAAGAGCATGTAGGCGTACTGGTTGCCGAGTTCCGGCAGGAGCGCGCGGCGCCAGGACCAGACGAAGTCGTGGGCGGTGACCGGATCCCCGTTGGACCAGCGCGCCGCCTCGCGCAGGTGGAAGCGCCAGGTGAGGCCGTCGGCACTCACCTCCCAGCGCTCGGCCACCGCCGGCACCGGCTCCAGGGTGCGCGGATCCTTGGCCACCAGCCCCTCGAGGAGCGCCGAGATGATATTGTGTTCCGGCACGCCGGTGACGATGTGGGGGTCCAGCTCTTGAGGTTCGGTGCCGTTGCCGAAGTGGAGCACGCCCTCCCGGTTGCCCCGCTCCACGTTGCTCTCTCCCGGACCGCAGGCGGCGAGCGACAGAGCGCAGAGGAGGGCGGCGAAAAGGCGCACTGGCAGATCCTTGGGCATCGCCGTGGCGGAACGAGCGAATGGAGCGCGAGATTAGCACACTGGCCGCGTGGCTCGGGGCGGCGCGACGCGCGGTGATTTTCACCGGGGCGGGGATCAGCACCGCCTCCGGAATCCCCGACTTTCGTGGCCCCCAGGGACTCTGGCGGCGGATCGCCCCGGTCACCTTTGCCGAGTACCGGGCGAGCGCTGTGGCGAGGCGGCGGGCCTTCGCCCTCCACGCGCAACTGGCCCCCCTGTGGGCCGACGCCCGCCCCAACCGCGGCCACCGCGCGGTGGCCGCCTTGGTGGCCGCAGGCAAGGGGCACCTGGTGGTCACGCAGAACGTCGATCGCCTTCACCAGGCTGCCGGGGTGCCCGACGAGCGAGTGGTGGAGCTCCACGGCAACCTCGAGCGCGCCCGCTGTCTCGACTGCGGCGTGCGCACACCCTTTGCCGCGCTCCTCGAACGGTTTCGGCAAAGTGGCGAGGTGCCCGCCTGCGGCGCCTGCGGGGGGGTGATGAAGGTGGACGCGGTCTCCTTCGGCGAGCCCCTGCCGGCCGACGCCTTCGCCCGGGCATGGGAGGCCAGCCTGGCGGCCGACCTGTTTTTGGTGCTCGGCTCCTCCTTGAGCGTATACCCGGCCGCCGAGCTACCCCTGTGGGCCGCCCGGGCAGGGGCGCGGCTCGCCATCGTCAACCGCGAACCGACCCCCTTGGACGAGATCGCCCAGTTGGTCATTCGCGGCGACGTGGGAGAGGTGCTGGGCTGCGCCCTGGGGGTGGCCTGAACGCCATGGAGTGGACGGCGCGGTGCTGGGTGGGCGGCCGAGTCCTGGAGGTCGAACTAGAGGCGACGCGGGATCTGCTCTCCGCCCTGGCGGCCGCCGGCCTCGTCCTGCGCAGCGCCTGCCGGAACGGCCTGTGCGGCCTGTGCAAGTGCCGCCTGCTGGCCGGGGCCGTGGACTACGCCGGCCGCGAACCTCATGCCCTGTGGAGCCGCGAGCGGGCGGCGGGCTTCATCCTCCCCTGCATCGCCCGCCCCCGCGGGGATCTGCTGCTCGCCGGGCTGCCCCTCGCCGGCGGGCCTGCGGCCGGCGGCCTGATATAATCGCGCCTGCTTCCCTCACGCTCCCGCGCCCGTAGCTCAGCCGGATAGAGCAGCGGCCTTCTAAGCCGTCGGTCAGGGGTTCGAATCCTCTCGGGCGCGCCAAATTCTCCATTGCCGCTCGCTCGGTTCGCGGGGTAAGCTAGGCCCGTGGGCTATCTTGATGGAGAGTCAATTCGTGGAACAGGTGACGCGCAACCTGCACGGCCAGAAAATGGGGCGCAAGGGGCGCGCGACCCGCAAGCGGATCATGGACGTCACCCTGTCCATGCTCGAACACCGCTCGTACAAAGATCTCACCGTCTCCGAGGTGGCCGCTGAAGCGGGGGTTTCCAGCTCCACCTTTTACGTCTACTTCAAAGATATCGAAGATGTCCTTTTTGCCTGCGTTCAGGAGGCGGCCCTCGATCTCGACCCCCTGTGGGCGATTCTCAAGGAAGAGTGGACAGCAGAAAATGCGGCCCATCAGGTGCGTCGGTTCGTCGAGACCTACAATGAACTCTGGGACAAGCACCGGGTGGAACTGCGCGTCCGCAACCTCGAGGCGGACCAGGGGAACTTGCGTTTTCTCAATATCCGCGTCGAGACAACCCGCGACCTGCTGCAGGCCCTTGGCAAGAAATTCGCGCAATTGAACCCGTCTCTGCGCCATCCCCACCAGCTTGCCATCGTCGTGCACGCCGCCATGAGCTCTCTTGCGGCTCAGCACGACATCGGGATCACCGCGGCGACCCGCCAGTCCCGGCACAAACTGAACGATGCGCTGATCGAGCTCATCCTCGCCGTCCTCGGCAATCCGCATTCAAGCGCGCCCGAGGGCGCGGCGGAAGGGAGCGAGCGCCAGCCACGCCAGTAAAGCCGCCGCGGGGCAGAGTATGGCCGGCAGCAACGCGAGGGAATAGCGCAAGGCCGCGTCGTGGCCGAAGACGAAGTCAGTGAGGGCCGCCACCGCGCTCGGCCCCAGTGCCAAGCCGAACAGATTGGCGAAAAAGAGAGATAGGGCCGTGATCTGAGCCTTCATGCGGTTTGGGGTGACGAGCTGTAAAGCGGCGACCCCGGGGCCATAAAAGCCGTTGAGCAGAAAGACGGCGGGGCAGGCGAGGAGCACCGCGAGGCTGGGGGTGGGACTCAGAGGTGCAAACACTGCCGGCATGAATACGCCGATCGCTACGTACAAGAGCATCCGTGCCGGGGCGTCGACGACGCCCCGGCGGACGAGTGGTTGCACCGCCCACCCGATTGCGAGAGCGCCGAGGCTGCCCGCGACCATGTTGAGGAGGCCAAATTGCAGGGCCGCGTTGGCCCGGGAAACGTCGTAGGTGCGAATGAGAAATTCGATGAACCAGGCGAGGGTGGCGTAGGTCATCACGGTGAGCAATGAGTTGGCGCCCATGATGCCGAAATAGATCCGCCAATGGCGGCGCAAGTGGGCCAAGAATTCGCCCACCGTGGCCTGATCGGACACCCGAACTAGATCGCGGTCGAAGCGCCTCGGGGGTTCGCGAATCAGGGCGAGCAGGGCGGCGATCAGAAGTCCGGGGGCGCCCACCGCGATAAAGGTCATTTGCCAGGGCCGCACTTGTCCCAGAAACGGCAGCTCCGCGCCGCCAGCGGCGGAAAAAAAGGCGTAGACATAGCCGCCGACGATCACCGAGAGGCCGCCGCCCAGGGTCACCCCCAACGTATAGATGGCAAAGGCGCGCGCCTGGTGGGAGGGCGGGAAAAGGTCCGAGAGCAGGCTGAAGGCGGGCGGGGTGAGCGCGGCCTCCCCGACGCCCACGCCCACGCGGGCCAGGAAAAGTGTCACCAGATTGCGCGCCAGACCACAAAGCATGCACATCAGGCTCCAAAGGGCCACCCCTGCGGTGATGATCCACTTGCGGTTGGTCTTGTCGGCGAGCCTGGCGATAGGAATGCCAAGAAAGATGTAGAACATCGAAAAGGCAAAACCGTGCAACAGGCTGTACTGAAAGTCACTGATTTCTAAGTCCGCTCGGATGGGGCCGATCAGAACTGCCATCACGTTTCGGTCGATGAAAGAGAGGATGTAGGCGATCAAGAGAACGCCAAGGGCGTAATACGCGGAAGGCGTTGGGTGCTCCTCCCTGAAGAGTGCACCACCCGCGTGTTGAGTCCCGGAGGGCTGCATGGTCGCTCCTTATCTCGTCGCAGCAGTGAACGATTCGGCCGGCCCATGGGCCTTCACGATATCGGCTCAGAGGGATCCGACTCAATATCGGCGCTTGTCCCGGTGTTCTCGGTGAAGGTAGCGGAGCAGATCCGCAGTGCGGATTTTCCCCGTCGGTTGTCTTGGCAGCGGACTGGCGAAGCCAATTTGGCGCGGCACTTTGAAGGAGGCGATGCGCGTGCGCAGAAAAGCGCGCAATGCATCGTCCAGGCCTTCGGTGGCTCGGACGTTGGGTTCCACGACCGCCGCCACCTGTTCCCCCCACTCAGGGTCGGGAATCCCGAACACCGTTGCGTCGCGGACTGCGGGGTGTTCGAGCAGTGCGCGCTCCACCTCGGCGGGGTAGACATTCACTCCACCGCTCAGAATCACGTGGGACTGCCGATCAGCCAAGAACACAAAGCCCGCCTCGTCCACTCGGCCGACATCCCCCAGGCTGAAAACGTGGGGGCGGGGATGCGCACGCCGAGTCTTCTCTGGGTCGTTGTGGTAGGAGAAGACCTGGGACAAACGCCGATGTCGGCAGTAGAGAGGACCTTCGCTTAGGCCGCTTGGCAGTCCTCGTTCATCTCCGACGAACACTTCGTAGTCGGGCAGGGGTCGCCCCACTGTGCCGGGCCGGGCGAGCCACTCCTCGCTGTTGCATAAGGTGATCACCCCCGATTCGGTACCGCCCCAATATTCCGTGAGGATGCGTCCCCACCACTGGATCATCTGCTTCTTAATGGTCGGTGCCACGGGCGCTGCCCCGTGGAGCACGTGGCTGAGTGTGCCCGGGAGCTCGCCACTGAGGCGACCACTCTCCCGAGCTTCCAGCAGGCGGACGAACTGGGTGGGGACCAAATGAGTCCTGCGAACGCCAAATTCGCCCACGGAACGGGCGAAGGCTTCAACATCCCATTTTGGCAGGATCACCAGCGGGGCACCGTTGAGCAGGTCGTAGAGGGAAAAGAGCCCAGGCGCCGCGTGGTACAACGGGCCGGTGACGAGGTGCGGTCCCCTCCCGTCGAGTCCGAGCAGGCGACCGAACTCGCGCATTCGGGTGAACATGGCACCCACCTCGGCCGGTTTTGCCCGCTTCACACCCTTCGGTACTCCGGTGGTTCCGCTGGTGTAGAGCATGGGGCCGC
Organism: Porticoccaceae bacterium; assembly: GCA_026005035.1. GTDB lineage: Bacteria > Pseudomonadota > Gammaproteobacteria > Pseudomonadales > Porticoccaceae > BPKH01. The sequence goes on from BPKH01000002.1 coordinate 439,071, forward strand.
CCGCCGGGTCTCCTGGAGAGATGTGCGCCGGTGGCGCCCGCAGTGCACTGGCCACCACTTCGCTCAGATCGGCGGTGAACCGCTTTTCTCCCGAGGGAAGGAGGTGCCGGTGTTCGCGGTCGCAGAGCACGAGCCGGGCGCCGCTGTCCGCGAGGATGTGGGCAATTTCCGGTGCGGCGAGATGGGTGTTGACGGGGGTGACCCAGGCGCCCGCCAACATCCCTGCCAAGAAGGCCACTGGGTACTCGACTCGGTTTCCTGCCAGAAGGGCCAGGTGATCTCCGGGGCCGAGCCGCCACTCCTCGCGCAAGAGGGTAACCAGGCCACGGACGGCGGTTTCGAACTGCGCCCAACCCAGGGATTGATTGTGGTCGTACAAGGCTTCGCCGGATACGAGGTGCGGGGGGCGAATGGAGCAGAACACGGGTCAACCTCGCGGAGCTCTGGGTTACTAAACCAATAATAAACCATCTAATAGTCTAGGAGACAAATTATAACATCATGTAAATGAACAATATTTACATGTTGATCAGGAAATATAGTTGACCTATAGTCAGTTAAAAGTGGGCGCGCTGGGGGGAGGGGGATCCCGATGTATGCCCGGGTTTCGGTTTCACGCATGCTCGCCGCTCTTCAGTTGGGGGTCGCAGCCGGCCTCGTTCCTCTATCGAGCACCGAGGTGCGAGCCGAGGTGGGGGCGTCTGTTGCCATCGAAGAGGTGGTGGTGACGGCGCAGCGGCGGGCGGAGCGGTTCGAGGAAGTGCCCGTTTCAGTCACTGTGTTGCCCGAAGCGCGGCTGGAACAGGTGGGTCTTATCGCCACCACCGATCTCGAGAGGCTCGTTCCCGGCCTCGAGCTCACGTTCAATGGAGGTTTCCTGCAACCGGCGATTCGGGGGATCACCTCTCAGGGGTCCGACGCCGGCGACAGCTCCAACGTGGCGGTTTATCTGGATGGGGTCTACCAGCCGTCCCAGATCGGCCAACTCATGGATCTTCCCGATGTGACGCAGATCCAGGTTCTCAAGGGTCCCCAGGGAACGTTGTACGGCCAGAACGCCACTGGCGGGGCGATTTTGGTCACCACCGTGGAGCCAGAGCTCACCGAAGCCAGAGGGCGCCTCGTGGTGGGTGGAGGCAGTTTCGACGAACGCTCGGTGCGCGGTTTCTGGACAGGCCCCTTGGCGGAAGACTGGGCGGCAACCTTCGCTCTGTTGCGTGCTGAGCGCGAGGGCTTCCGCAGGGATCGGGTGCGCGGTGGCCGGGATGCTGGACTGTCGTCTCTGCTGTTGCGCGGCAAACTTCGCCACGAGCCTTGGGACGGCGCATCTCTGTTGCTCACCGCGCACCTCTCTGACCGCCGAGACAGTGCTCCCTATGCGGGGACCCCTTGGCGGGGCCGTTCGGTGGGCTACGTCTTGGCGGAGCTGGGCGGTCTGTCCGTGGACCCACCCGCTTGGAAGGAAAGCGATACCAGTCGGCCGGTGGACACCCATGCCGAAAGCAAGGGGATTTCCCTCAAGGGTATTGAGGAGACGCGCTTCGGCACAATCGAGTACCTGGCGAGTCACAGTCGGCAGCGCCACCATCTGGAGGTGGATGTCGACTATTCCTTCTTCCACCACTCCGATGTCACCGTTCACCTGGAGCAGGAATACCTTGTTCAGGAACTCAATTTCCTAGGTGACCAGCGGGGAGCCTGGCGCCTGGCCGGGGGGCTTTTCCGCCTGGACGGCTTAGATCGGTTCGCGCCCAATACCTTTCGCGTCGCTCTTCAGCCAGGGCCGGCACCCCTTTTCGACGAACGCCTCGCCACATTGGCGCCGGTCAGCTTCACCTGGGGCGAGATGAAACGGGAAATCGTCGCCGCTTGGACCGAAGTCTCCTACGAGTTTTCACCCCGCCTTACCGGAACCATTGGCGGGCGCTACAGTGATGAAAAGCAGCGGGTGGCAGCCAACTTCCGAGATCGCCTGTCGGCGGTTCAGGAGGCGTCGCCCTGGAATCCAGCGACCTTCACCGAATTCACGCCGCGGGTCACTTTGCGGTTCGCTGCGGGCGACCGTCACAACTTCTATCTCAGCTACGCCGAGGGATTTAAAAGTGGAATTTTAAGTGTTGCCGCACCCGAAGCGCCCCCAGTCGACCCCGAGCGGGTGTGGGCAGTGGAAGGTGGCTATAAAGGGAAACCTTTCGATAGTTTGAATTTGGCGGTGGCCGTCTTCCACTACGATTACCGAGACCTGCAGGTGGCGCGCTGGGTGGCCCCCGACTACCTCTACCAGAATGCCGCCCGGGCGAGTGCCGTCGGTGCCGACCTCGACCTTTCCTGGCAGGCGACTGAGCGCCTTGAGTTGTCGGCGGGAATCGCTTGGCTTGATGCGGAATACGACGAATTTCCAGAGGCCGGGGCCTATCGCTGGGACCCCCAGGCTTGGCTGGGGAGCCCCACTTTTCCCTTTTCGCCTGCCGGTCCCAATGTCGGCTTCAATTATGATGCGTCCGGCAACCGACTCATCCGTGCGCCACGCCTGACTGCCACTTTCTCCACCACCTGGCAGATCGTGGACCGACTCGGCATCTGGGAAATCTACGGCAACGCTTACTACAACTCGGGATACGACCTCGAGGTCACGGGGGAGGTCCACCAACCCGCCTATTGGCAGCTTGATGCCCGCATCCAGTGGCAACCACCCGGCGCGGAGGGCGTGCGCTTGGCTTGTTGGGTGCGGAACCTCAGCGACGAACGGGTGCTCCAGAGTCTGCTCGAAACCTCTTTCGCAAGCGGGGTTTCCTTCGCGCCGCCGAGAACCCTGGGGATAGAAGTGGAATTTGTCTTCTGACCCCGGGACCCACTTCGATCGCCCAAGTCGTCCAGGTCGCTAGGCGCGCCATCTGCGAGCCCCCGAGTCGCCGGGATGCACAGGGAGGGCGGGAGGGGATACCCACACGAGGGTTCCCTGCGGCCCGAGCGGGCGCCGCCGTTCCGCTCTGAATCGGGGGTCGCACGCCCCCCAGAAGCACTCACGGGTGCGATCCGGGCCACTCCCAGGCCAGTCGGAAAAGATGATTCACGGTCGGTAATGTGGGGGTGGAATGGGCAAACCGGGCCCTTTGCTCGGGATGAAAAGACTTATAAATGAGTTGACGTCAGTTTTCGGTTTCTCTATAGTGAGTCCCCCAAGGACGCTCGAAAGGTCGTTGCGATGACAGGTAAGCGCAGGTGGGTGCGACGTCCCGCGGGATCCAATTGGGGCGATTTCGGCGAGGACGACGTCCTGGGACGGCTCAACCTGGTCACGCCCCGCAAGGTGCTGGAAGGCGTGCGCGAGGTCGTCGAAGGGCTCACCTTCTGCCTTTCTTTACCCCTCGATTGCCCCGGGGGTAATGCCCTCAATCCGCGACGCTTTCCACCGCGCATCGAGTACTCGATGCGGGGGGAGGATCCCGCCATGTGTTACCCCATGGAACGTGTCGTACCGGGGCAAACCGATGTGGTCTGTGACGATCGCGTCACTCTTTCCACCCAGTATTCCACCCAGTGGGACGCCCTCGCCCACATGGGCTCCCTGTTCGACGCCGACGGGGATGGCCGAGAGGAGATCGTGTTCTACAACGGTTATCGGGCCGGTCGCGAGGTGCGGGGTCCCAAAGATTATCTCGACGGCGATCGCTCCTTGCCGCCACCCTATGGAGCGGGCCCCCTGGGCGTGGACCAATTGGCCAAGCACGGCATGCAGGGGCGGGGCGTGCTCGTCGACTTGTATGCGCACTTTGGTGACGAACACCGCCCGGTTGGGTTCCAAGAGCTGATGGAGGTGATGGAGAGGGATCGGGTGGTGGTGGAGGAGGGCGACATCCTCTGTCTGCGCACTGGATTTGATCGGGTATTACTCGCCTGTGCGGGCAATCCTCCTGAAGGTCTGCAACATCGCTTCTGCACCGGCCTCGACGGCTCGGACCCCGAGCTGTTGCGCTGGATCGACGAATCGGGCGTGGCGGCGCTCATCTCCGACAACGAGGCGGTCGAATACCTGCCGACGCCGAAGCCACCCGCCGGACGCGGCAGTCACTATCCCCTGCACCACCTCTGTCTTTTCAAGCTGGGCATTCCCCTGGGAGAGCTCTTTTACCTCAGTGATTTGGCCGACTGGCTGCGCCAACGCGGGCGCAGCCGCTTTTTACTGACCGCGCCTCCGCTGCGCCTTCCCGGTGCGGTGGGCTCTCCAGTCACCGCCGTGGCCACGGTTTGACGTCGAGGAAACCTACCATGACCATCCCCTTCGATCTCAACCGGAAATTGCAGGAAGCGGCCGCCGATCCCGAGGCGCTCCGCCGTGCGGTCGCGGGCGCCCACATCGTGCCGCTGTTGATGAGCTACGTGCACCTGACCGGAGATCGCAGCTATCTTCCAATAGTTCGCCCCTACGTACACGGCGGTTGGGATTACCAACAGTCGATCCCCCGCGAGCTGCAAGAGGCGATTCGCACCGACCTGGTCGCCGCTATCGAGCGGCTCGCCCGAAAAGGTGGAGCGGTGCATCGCGAGCCCAGCCGGGAAGAGCTCAAGGAGATGATCGACACCGCCTGCGGTGCCGACGTCCCGGAAATGTATCTGCCCATTTTCTACGAGGAGACCTGTTTCGGAGGGCGCGACTATCGCGCCTTTAGCTGGACTCGTCCGGTGCCAGATGAGGATCGCGAACAGTGCCCCGTGCTGATCGTGGGGGCCGGCTTTTCCGGATTGGCGATGGCCGTGCGCCTCAAACAGGCGGGTATCCCCTTTACCATCTTGGAAAAAAATGACGAGGTGGGGGGGACCTGGTACGAAAACCGTTATCCAGGCGTGGGAGTAGACACCCCCTGCCACTTCTACTCCTTTTCTCTTCTGCCGAACCCCGAATGGCCCGACTATTTCAGTAAGGGGTCGGAAATTCTTGCCTACCTCAAGCGGATCGCTTGCCAATTCGGCGTGCGCGAGCGAATTCGCTTCAACGAGGAGGTCGTATCGGCCCGTTATGATGAGGCTCGGGCTCGCTGGATAGTCACCAGCCGAGGTGCGGATGGAGCCGCCCACACCTATGAGGCAAAGGTTTTGGTGAGCGCGGTCGGAATCTTGAACCGCCCCCGCATTCCGCAGATCCCGGGAATAGAGCGCTTTCGAGGGCCGTTGTTCCACTCCGCGCGCTGGCCCGAGAGGCTCGACCTGGCCGGCAAGAAGGTCGTGTTGGTGGGAACGGGCGCCTCGGCGATCCAGATCGGTCCGGCCATTGTCGAGCAGGTCTCTTCCCTGACCGTAGTGCAGCGCTCTCGCCATTGGATTATTCGCCACCCCATGTACCACGAGGCCGTACCCGAGGCGGTGCGGTGGGCGAGCCGACACATCCCTTATTACCTCGATTGGTTCCGCTTTCAACTGTTTTGGGCGGCTTCCGACGGCTTTTACGATACCCTTCGGATCGACCCCAATTGGCCCGATCTCGACCATTCCCTAAACGCTGCCAATGCCAAGATGCGGGAGGAGCTGATCGCCTACGCGCGCTCTGAACTGGGAGAGCGGCTCGATCTGCTCGAGCGGGTCATTCCCGAATACCCCCCCTTCGGTAAGCGCATGCTGCGCGATAACGGCTGGTACCGCATGTTGTGCCGGTCCAACGTCGAGCTGGTCGAAGGCGCGGTGGAGCGGATCGAGGAGGGTGGGCTCGTGGTGGGCGGGCGCACCATTCCGGCCGACGTGATCGTCATGGCCACGGGCTTTGACGCCCACCGCATCCTGGCACCAATGGACATTCGAGGGCGCGGTGGCAAGGCGATTCGCGATCTGTGGGGCGACGACGATCCGCGCGCCCACCTCGGCATCACTGTGCCCGGTTTCCCCCAACTTCTTCATCCTCTATGGGCCCAATACCAATCTCGCCCATGGCGGAAGCGCTTTCTTCCACAGCGAATGTCAGGTTCGCTACATCTGCGATGCGCTCCGACAAATGATCGAGGAGGGTTGGGATGAGGTGGAGGTGCGCGAGGAGCCTTTCTGGGCCTACAACGCCCGCGTCGACGCTGAACACCGCCAGCTCGTATGGTCCCATCCGCGAGTCACCAGCTGGTACAAAAATCGGAAAGGGAGGGTAGTAATGAATTCGCCCTGGCGCCTTGCCGTCTATCGAAACCTCACGGCGAAGTTCGATCCCTCTGAGTATCGGGTCCGTTGCTTGAGAGAAAATCAACCGAATGTCGTGATGGGAGGAGAGCGATGAGCGCGGGTGTTGCGGGCGAGGTTCTCGCCCGTGAGCAGGCGCGACTCGCGGCCCTTCGTGCCGGAGATGCCGAGTCCCTCGCACCCCTTTTGTCCGAAGAGTTGCGCTTCGGCCACGCCAACGCGGTCTGGGATGACAAGGCTAAGCTGCTTGCCAAATTGCGCGAGGGTCGCATTGTCTACCGCCATCTCGAGGTGAGTGAAGAAGAGGTGCTGGTGAGAGGAGACATGGCGCTGCTGTTCGCGAGGTTGTGCGCCGATGTGCTAGTAAACGGCGTGGAAAAGCGCATCGACAATCGCACCCTTTCCGTCTGGATTCGCGAAGGAGAAGAGTGGCGTCTCCTCGCCTACCAGCCGACCCCCATTCCCGCTCGGTGAATTTTTTCGGAAATCCTGATGTATCTCGATCTGGACGAAGGCGAGCGCGCGGTGAGCGAGGGGGTGGCCGCCTTTCTGGCGGGCGAATTTCCTCTCCAACGACTCCTTCACTCCTCGGACAGCGAGGCTCTTGAGGCCTTCGCGGCCCAGGGCTGGTTGGGCCTAGCGGTTCCGGAAGAGCTGGGCGGTGCAGGTTTGTCCTGCGTAGAAGAGGCGCTCTTTTTCATGGCCCACGGTCGAGAGGCGGGGCCCTTCGACCTCTTTCCGCAAATGCTCGCCCTGGAGGTTGCCCGGCACTCCCCCACGCTCGTCGCGGAGCTGCTTTCCGCCGTGCATCGAGTGGCGTTGTGGGTGGCAACCGAAGGAGAAACGGCGCGGCTGGTGGCGTCGGCTCCTCCCACTGTGGCCCTGCGGATCGAAGTCCAACGCGTGGCCCTTTGGGAACTGAAGGGGAAAGAGCTGAGCGAGAGGACTTGTCTCGACCGTTCCGTGAGCTTTTACCTGGTGCCGCGGGCCGAACTTCGACTACTCGCGGAGGAACGCTGCGATCTTTACCTGCGGGCCGAACTCGCCCTGGCGAGCATGGAGGTGGGGATCGCACAGAGGGCGCTGGAGATGATCGTTGCCTACGCCCGCCAGCGCCACACCTTTGGCCGGCCCATCGGCGCCTACCAGGCCGTTCGCCACCCCTGCGCCGACATGGCGGTGCGAGTGGAAGCTGCCCGCTGCCAGCTCTACTATGCCGCCTGCGCCCTGCGCGAGGGTCACCGCGATGCCGCCACCCAGGTGTCGGCGGCCAGAGTCCTGGCGCGTCGCGCAGCGCGGGACAACACCGACCTCAACATTCAACTCCACGGCGGTCTCGGCGTGACCGAAGAGTATCCGGCCCATCTGCTGCTAAAGAGGGCAAACCTACTCGCCCGGCTTCCCGGCGGTAGATCGTGGGAGCGGGAGGCACTGCTGCAAGAGAGCGCTTGAACGCCATGGATCTGAAGCTTTCCGACGAAGATCTGGAATTTCGCGCGCGGGCTCGCGCCTGGCTCACCCGTCACGTTCCCAAGGAGCCGCGGCCTCCCTATGGAGAAGCGGCGGCCCGCTTCGACCGAGAATGGCAGCGCAAGCTCTACGAGCACGGCTTTGCCGGCATCAACTGGCCGCGCGAATACGGTGGCCTCGGTCTCAGTGCGATCCAGCAGGTGATCTGGTACGAAGAGTGCGCACGTGCCGGCGCACCCCACTACATCAACACTACCTACGTCGGCCTCATGCACGCAGGACCCACGCTCATGGCCTGTGGGACCGAAGCACAGAAGCGCTATTACCTGCCCCGCATCCTGTCGGGAGAGCATCTCTGGTGCCAGGGATTCTCGGAGCCTGACGCCGGCTCCGACCTCGCTGCCCTCAAGACTGCGGGGCGCATCGAAGGAGATGAGCTGGTGGTCAACGGGTGCAAAACCTGGACGACCGATGCGCGCTTTGCCGACTATCAGGAATTGCTCGTGCGCACCACACCGGGATCGCAGCGCCACCACGGCCTCACATGGGTGATCTGCGACATGAAGAGCCCGGGAATTTCTATCCACCCCATACGCACCATGTTAGGCGATGAACACGTCAATACAGTTTTTTACGACGAGGTGCGCATTCCCCTGGCCAATGTTGTCGGGGAGGTGGGTCAAGGCTGGAAGACGGCTCTTTCGACCCTTGCCTTCGAGCGTGGCACCGGTTTCATCGGTGACCAGCTCGCACTTGCCGAGCGGGTTCGACAGGCCATCTCCCTGGCTCGGCGCGTGCGTCTGGAGAGTGGGGAGTTGGCCATCGAGAACGCCGATATCGCCGGCCGGCTCGCCCTGATCAAAGCCGACACGCTCGCCATTCGCGCCATGACCCTGCACCAGATCTCTGAGGTCGCCTCTTCCGGGGCACCGGGACCCAAGGGCTCGATTATGAAACTGATGGTCACTTCCACCGCGAAGACCTTGAGTCACCTGGTGGCAGAGTTGCTAGGCTGGGAGTTTCTCGAGTACGACTACGAAGGCGGGCGAGAGAATCAACCTTGGACGTACGACTACCTGTGGAGCTGGGTCTATACCATCGCCGGAGGGACATCGGAAATCCAGCGGGAGATTATTGCCGACCGCTTGCTGGAACTGCCTCGCGCTCGCTGACAGAGGAAGACGCCGTGCACAAGCCGACTCCTTGGATGTTGCGCCGTGATTCGTCTGGATTCCTGCTGCGCTGGAACGAGGACTTGGCTCGCCAGTGGCGCGAGGCTGGCTTATGGCGCAAAGAGACCCTGGTGGACACCGCGCAGGCGCGGGTCGACGAAGATCCGGATCGACTGCTCGTGGTGGATGGTGAACAGCGCTTGAGCCGGGGAGAGGCGTGGGAGATGGCGCGGCGCTTTGCCGGTTTTCTCCGCTCGCGGGGGTTGGGCCCCGGGGACGCAGTGGCCTTTCAGCTGCCCAACTGGTGGGAGGCCCACGTGGTCGCCCTCGGGCTGCGGCTGGCGGGGGCCGTGGCGGTGCCCTTGCCGCCAATCTACCGGGAGGCAGAATTGCGCCACATGCTGGGGAGCACGCGCGCGCGCCTATTGGTCCTGCCGGAACACTTTCGCCGCTACGACCACCTCGCGATGGCCTCTTCCTTGCAGCGAGAACTGCCCAATCTGCGCGAACTCCTGGTGGTGCGCGGCTCGGGGAGAGGAAATCCGGTCTTTGAGGAAGCAATCGCCGCGCCGCCCGCGGATCCCGTGCCGTTGGACCCGGCCTCGTGCTTTCAGGTAATGTTTACTTCCGGCACCACCGGGCGCGCCAAAGGGGTGTTACACACCCATCAGGCCTTTGACTACAAGGCGCGCCAGATGGTGGAGGCGTGGGGCGTCGGGCCGGCAGATGTCATTTTCATGCCCTCGCCGGTGACTCACGTCACCGGCGCGATCTGGGCCTTCGACATCCCTTGGATCGCGGGCGCCCGGGCCGTTTTACTGGACGTCTGGGCACCCGCCGAAGCGCTCCGCCTCATCCGCGACGAGGGGTGCACCATCAGCGGAGGCGCCACGCCCTTTCTGCGCGAGTTGCTCGAGGTGGCCGACCGTGAGCCCGAAGCCTTGGCGAGTTTGCGCCTGTTCTTCTGCGGAGGCACGGCGGTGCCCGCCTCCCTCATCCACCGCGTGGCGCGGGCTTTCCCCCATTGTTTGTTCTTCCGCGCCTACGGGTCGACCGAAGTCATGACCGTCACCCTCGGCATTCGCGGCCCGGAAGAGGCCGCTTATGGGGCTGAGACCGATGGCATCGTCTTGCCGCCCATCGAGGTGAAACTCTTGGCCGAAGATGGGCGCGTCGTGACCGTCGACGGGGAGATCGGCGAGATCCTAGCGCGTGGGCCCGAGCAGTTTTCTGGATACCTGGATCCGGCCGACAACGAAGGCGCCTTCGACGAAGAGGGCTTTTTCCGCACCGGAGACCTCGGCCGTTGGGTCGAGGGGAGGTACCTCGTCATTGCGGGGCGAAAAAAAGAGATCATCATCCGCGCCGGAGAAAACATCAGCCCCAAGGAGGTGGAAGACGTGCTCGCGGGCCATTCCGCGGTGGCGGAGGTGGCGGTGGTCGCCATGCCCCATCGTCGCACCGGTGAGACGGGCTGTGCCTTTGTAGTGCCGCGTCCTGGTGCTGTGCTCGATCTCGCCGAGATGCGCCGCTTCCTCGCCGCAGCCGGCCTGGCGCGCCAGAAGTTTCCGGAATGGCTGGAGTTGGTGGACAACCTGCCGCGTGTGTCCTCGGGAAAGGTACGCAAGGAGGCGCTTCGAGAGCGCGCTCGCCAGATCGCCATTCGGGAAGGCTTCGTCCATGGGGAGGAGATGAAATGATCGACCTCGCCGCTGAAGAGCGGCTTGCCATCCAGGATCTGATCGCGCGTTACGCCTTTTTCACCGATCAGTACCAGGGGGAAGCCTGGTCCCAGCTGTTTCTCGAAGAAGGCGTCCTCGAAGGACTGCCGGAGCCCTTGGTGGGCCGGGAAGCGCTCGCGGCCAAGAATGTCGAGTTGAAGGAGGGACCCACCGAGTATCGCCATTTCATCACCAATCTCTACCTGGAATCCGGTGCCGCCGACCGGGCGGTGGCGCGCGCGTACGGCCTGGTCCTGGATTGGGCGCTTCGCCCGCCGTCCTTGGCCATGTTCGTCGAGTACCGCTTCGATCTGGTCAAGCGTGGTGGACAATGGAAGATCGCCAGGGTGGTGGTGATTCGTCCGTACGAAGGGAATGGAGAGGGCGCGCGATGAAGCTCGCTGGAAAAGTGATTCTGGTGACCGGAGGTGCACGCGGGATGGGAGAGAATCACGTGCGCCGATTGCTCGCCGAAGGGGCGCGGGTCGCCTTCAGCGACGTGGACGTCGCCCGCGGCGAGCAGCTCGCCGCAGCCCTAGGGCGGGAGGTCCGCTTCTTTCCCCACGACGTGCGCCGCGAGGAGGACTGGAAGCGTGTCATCGAGGAGACCTGCCAGGTTTTTGGCGGGCTCGATGGCCTCGTCAACAATGCCGGCATTCTCAGTCGCGGAAGCATTCTCGAAGAGACGCTCGATTCCCTGCGCGCCGTGTACGAAGTGAACGTCTTTGGTGCCTGGCTCGGAATTCGCGCCGCGGTGCCGGTGTTGGAGGCGCGAGGCGGAGGATCGATCGTCAATGTCGCGTCGCAAGTGGCCGTGCGAGGGTGGGTGGATTACAGCGTCTACGGGTCTTCCAAGTGGGCCATTCGCGGGCTCACGCGCCATCTCGCCTTGGAGCTTGCGGCCAAGGGGATCCGGGTCAACGCCGTCCTCCCGGGAGCAGTGGTGGGCACGGGGCTCTTGGATGGTCGGCTCGACGAGGAACGCCTCGAGGCGGTGCGCCGCTCCATCCCCCTCGGGCGCTTCGTCACCCGAGATGAGGTGTCGAGCCTGGTGATCCACCTTCTATCAGATGAAGCGGCCTCCATCACCGGAAGCGAATTGCTGATCGATGGCGGCGCGAGCATTTGACTGACAGGGGAGACGCAAGATGACTGAAGTCGTGCTCTACGAGGTTCGAGAGAGCGTAGCCTGTATCACCCTCAATCGCCCCGAGGTTCACAACGCCCAAAATCCCGAGCTTCTCGAAGCACTCGACGAGTGCTGGAGCTGGGCGGCTCGCGACGATGAAGTGAAGGTGATTCTGCTCGCCGCAAACGGTCGAAATTTTTCTTCGGGGCACGATCTTTCGGTCAGAGAGGATCAAAAGGATCCGTTTTCCTGTTTCGCTTGGAAAGAAAAGGGCATCACCGCTCAATATCTCTGGGAACTTTCCCACTATTTCGAGTACAGCCGTCGCTGGCGAAACAACCCAAAGCCGTCGATTGCGGCGGTCCAGGGGGCCTGTATCGCCGCGGGACTCATGCTCTGTTGGCCCTGCGATCTGATCGTGGCCGCCGACGATGCCTGGTTCAGCGATCCCACCATCGTCATGGGAATCGCCGGTGTGGAGTATCACGGCCACACCTGGGAGCTCGGGGCCCGCAAGGCCAAGCAGCTCCTCTTCACCGGGGATCGCATCGATGCCCGGGAGGCGCACCGCCTCGGCATGGTCAACGAGGTGGTGCCGGCAGCGGAATTGCACGAATTCGCCTTTGCGCTCGCTCGCCGCATCGCGGAACAGGATCTCTTTTCCCTGATCATGGCCAAAAGGGTGGTCAACCAGACTCTCGATATCATGGGTCAGTCGGCGGCCCTGCAAATGGCCTTCGATCTCCACGAGTTCCAACACACCCAATGTCTTGCGCGCAACAGCGGCACCTCGGCGGTTCTGACGCGCGACGTGAAGCGGTTGCGCCAGCGCAACAGGGGGGACGAGGGCAAAGGAGAAGCCTGAAAGTGCTCAACCAGCTACACCCCTATTTTCGGGAAATTTTGCGCCTCTACGCCGCTGCCGGACGCCCCCCCTACCACCAATTGACCCCGGCGGAGGCGCGTGCTCAATTGCGCAGCAGTCTTCTGGCGAGGTCTTCGCCTGCCACTTCGCCCCAATTGGCCTTGGTCGCCGACGAACAGCTGTGCGTTGGGGAGCGTGTGATAGGCATGAGGCGATACCTCCCCCCCGCTGCGGGGCCGGGCGTTGCACTCTATTTCCATGCGGGCGGCTGGGTCCTGGGGGACCTCGACACGGGCGATGCCCTTTGCCGTCGGCTTGCGGTCCTGGCTGGTTGCGAGGTGGTGAGCATCGACTACCGCTTGGCGCCGGAGCATCCCTGGCCCGCCGCGCTTGAAGACGCCTGGGACGCACTCCTGTGGGCAAATGAGCGATCGCCGGCGGTGGCATTGGTGGGCGAGAGCGCGGGGGGAAACTTGGCGGCCGCCTGTGCCATCCGTGCCCGGGAGGCAGGAATCGGTCTCGCCGGACTGTTGCTCGCCTATCCCGTGCTGGATCACGCTTGCGATACCGATTCCTACCACTCCTTCGGCGAGGGCTATCTCCTCACGGCAGCGGACATGGCTTGGTTTTGGGATCACTATTGCCCCCCCGGAACCGATCGCGCTGACCCGTGGATTTCGCCGCTGCGGGTGGCGGACCCCGCTGGATTGCCCCCCACTTTTCTATGCCTCGCCCAGTGTGATCCGTTACGGGACGAAGGTCTGGCCTTCGCGCATCGCCTCGCGGTCGCCGGCGTCCCCCTGGTGATGCACTGCGAGGCGGGGATGCTCCACGGCTATCTGAGTGCTGCCGACCAGCTAGCGGAAGCGCGGGCGACGCTTAACTCCGCAGGGAGCTGGCTGGCCGAACGCATGCGCGCTGCCCTTGGCTGACGCATCGGCCGCCCTCAGCCATCGAGGAGACGATAGTCGGCGAGGCGGGGGCGCGCCATCACCTCGAGAAAGTGTTCGTAACTCCAGGGCCACACCTGGGGAACTCCGTTGCGGTCGAGGTACCAGCTTTTGCAGCCGGTGGCGAATACCGTTCGCCGGGCGGCTTCGGTGCGACGGGCCTCGTAGTCGGCGAGAGCGGTTTCCGTCGGCTCCACGGCTCGAGCCTTCCCTGAGCGCAGCAACTCCATCAGCTGGTCGAGATAGTTCCACTGCCGCTCGGCGATCTCGATTAGCGAAAAATTGCCCACCGGGCCGGTGGGGCCGTTGAGGAGAAAAAAGTTTGGCATGCGGGGGATGGTGACCGCGTAATAGGCGGTGGGGTGTTCGGCCCAAAGTTCCTCGAGATCGGTGGCGTCCCGACCGATCACGCGCATGGGGCGAACGAAGGCGTCGGCGTGAAATCCAGTGGCCAATACCAGCACGTCTAGCGGATGGAAGGAGCCGTCGCGCATACGCACTCCCCTCCCTTCGACCCGCTCGATCCCGGCGACTTCGATGGTTACCCCGGGTTGTTGGATCTTCTCATAATAGTCCCAGGAAAACACCAACCGCTTGCAGGCCACCGTGTAGTTGGGCCGCAGCTTCTCGCGAAGGATTGGGTCCCGGACGCTCTCTTCCAGATGGCGTTCGACGATCTGCTGGAGTTCGGCGAGCTGCGGGGAGGAAGCGTCGGCGATGGCCGCCAGAAATCGCTCCCGGCGGGCCCGCGCCTCGGGTCCGTTGCGGACGTACTCGATGCGGCTGGGGTCCTGCCGAAACAATCGTTTATCTTCCTCGGTATAGGGGGGGTTGGTGCAAGGCATGATCCATTGGGGCGTGCGCTGGAAATGGACCAGGTGCCGCACTCGCCCGGCGAGAGCGGAGACGATTTGGATCCCCGTGGAGCCGGAACCGATCACCCCCACCCGTTTGTCCCCGAGATCCACCGAGTGGTCCCACCGCGCGCTGTGCCACCATCGGCCGCGGAAGTCGGCCAGCCCTGGGATGTCCGGGATGTGGGGATGGTGGAGCACCCCGGTGGCCGCGATCACCACGTCCGCTTCTTCGCGCTCACCCGTTTCGGTGTCGATCTGCCAGCGCATCTTGCGGGGATTCCAGGTGCACGCCTTCACCGGGGTCTGGAAGCGAATGTAGGGGCGCACTCCGTAACGATCGGCCATTTCTTCGAAGTACGCCTGGATTTCGGGCCCCGGCGCGTAGTAGGCGCTCCAGTCGGGATTGGGCGCGAAGGAGTAGGTGTAGGAGTGGGCAGGGGTGTCGCAGGCAAGACCGGGGTAGGTGTTTTCCCGCCAGGTACCGCCAACGGTGTGACCCTTCTCGAAGAGGACGAGCTCGCGCTCGCCCCGTTCGAGTAGTTTGATGCCTGCAAGGAGCCCCGACATACCGGCCCCGATGACCGCGTAGCGCAACTTTCTCGATCCCATGCGCAGCACCCAACCCCCAAGTGGAATTGTGCTGATGATCCCTCTACTCTAAGGGCTTGTCAACCATAAATGATGAAGAGTCAATTCCATATTGTAGGAGCGGGCGAGGGTGGTTACACTCACCCTCCTCGTTACTTCAGGGGGAGCGAGCGATGGATCTCAGGTACACCGCGACCGAACAGGCCTTCAGAGAAGAGGCGCGGGCGTGGTTAGCGGCTCACGTGCCACGGGACCCACTCCCTTCTCCCGACACGGCAGAGGGGTTTGCGGCGCATCGGCTCTGGGAACAGCGCTTGGCGGAAGCCCGGTGGAGCGCGGTGACCTGGCCCGCCCAATACGGGGGACGAGGGGCCACGCTGGTGGAGTGGCTCATTTTCGAGGAGGAATACTATCGAGCCGGCGCCCCGGTGCGCATCAACGCCAACGGACTCCACCTCCTGGCTCCCACCCTACTCGAGCACGGCACCCCCGAGCAGAAAGCGCGCTTTCTACCGCCCATGGCAAAGGGGGAGGAGGTATGGGCGCAGGCTTGGTCCGAACCCGAGGCGGGCTCGGACCTGGCCGCGCTGCGCTGCCGAGCGGTAAGGGATGGTGACCACTACGTGCTCAGCGGCCAGAAGACCTGGTCGACCCGCGCCGCTTTTGCGGACTGGTGTTTCGGCCTCTTTCGCACCGGTTCTCTCGGGGAACGGCACCGGGGTCTCACCTTTCTCCTGGTGTCATTGCGTTCACCGGGGGTTAGGGTGCGGCCAATTCGGCAGCTCGACGGACGGGCGGGATTCGCGGAAATCTTTTTCGACGAGGTGAAGGTGCCCGTTTCCCAGCGGGTCGGCGAGGAGGGGGAGGGGTGGAAGGTCGCCATGGCCACCGCGGGCTTCGAACGGGGGCTGTTGTTGCGCTCCCCCGCCCGCTTCCAGGAACGCGCACGGCGGTTGGTGGAACTGTGGCGCCGCCGGCGGGACCAATTGGCCCGCGATCCTCACTTGGAAGACGCGGTGGTCCAGGCCTGGTTGGACGCCGAAGCCTACTGTCTTGCGACTTACCACACCGCCTGCCGATTGGATCGAGGTGGTGTCATCGGCCCGGAAGCCTCCACCAACAAAATCTTCTGGTCGGAGCTCGATCTCCTCCTGTGCGATGCTGCACTGCGCATTCTCGGTCCCGCGGCGGAGTTTCCCGCTGGCAAAGAAGTGTTGGCGAAGGAAGCGGATAGCGGCCGGTGGCTGGAGGAGTTTCTCTTCGCGCAGGCCGGGCCCATCTACGCCGGGACCAACGAGATCCAACGCAACATTATCGCCGAGCGCCTCCTGGGACTGCCGCGTTGAGGGAGCTGCCATGGACTTCACGTTCAGCGAAGACGAGTGCTTGTTGCGCGATGCGGCTCGCGAATTCTTTGCAACTGAAATGACGGCCGATCGGTTGCGACGAATATGGGAGGAGGGCGGCGGCTGTGACGATCGATTGTGGAGTGCCCTCGCCGAACTCGGCCTGCCGGGCATACTCGTCCCCGAGGAGCAGGGCGGCCTCGGCCTGGACGAGGCGGGCGCCGTCCGGGTCGTGGAGGAGGCGGGCTACGTCGCCTTGCCGGAGAGTCCTCTCCACGCCGCATGGCTCGCGCCCTTTTTGCTCCCGACCCTGGGGGAGGAGGGACGCGCGCGGTGGCTGCCGCGGCTTTTGTCCGGCGAGGCGCGCATCGCCGTGGGAATCCCTGGCGATCTCGCCGTGGAAGACGCCGATCGCGCGCACCTGGTGTTGTTGTCCGAGGGCGACGCCCTCTTCGCCTTGACTGCGGGATCTTTTCGCTGTGAACCGCGGACTTCCTTCGACCCGGGGCGGAGGGCCTTTGCCGTCACCCCCTCGATCGATCCGGTCTGTATCGGAGCGGAAGGGGCTCGCATCGCCGCGGAGCTCCTCGACCGTGCTGCCGTCCTTGCTGCCGCCTATGAACTCGGACTCGCACGGCGCATTCTCGACCTAGCGGTGGAACACGCCCGCCAGCGCTGCCAATTCGGACGGCCGGTGGGCAGCTTTCAGGCGGTCAAACACCTGTTGGCGGACGTCGCGGTCCGCCTGCAGTTCGCCCGCCCCGTGGTGTATCGGGCCGCTTGGGTCGTGGCGCGGGAGGCACCGCGGCGTGCCCTTGCCGTCTCCCATGCCCGACTTGCCGCCGGTCAGGCGGCGCGCCTCGCCGCCCGCAACGGCCTGCAGGTTTTCGGGGCTATGGGTTACACCTGGGAGTGCGATCTGCAGCTCTACCTCAAGCGGGTCTGGTCCCTGGCTGGGCGCTGCGGCGATGAGGCCTTACATCGCCGCCGGGTGCGACAAGCACTCTTGGTGGGAGATACCGTCCCGGGGGCGGGCGACACCTTCGCGGAGAACTGAGAAGAACTGACAAACAGTTGACTATCCTAAAAAGATGATCTAACGTCAGTTTAAAACGACAACCGTCCTTGGAGGTGACCGCCATGCATTCCACGGCAACCGAGGCGCGCCGCGCCACCGCCCCTTCCACTTCCCCCGTCACACAGCGCGCCGCCGCCTGGGCGACCTTGCTGGCGCTCTGCTCGTCGCCGGCGCTGAGCGCCGATTCCCCCGCCCTCGAGGAGATCGTGGTCACCGCGCAGCGTCGCGCCGAGCGCCTCGAGGAAGTGCCCCTGACGGTGGCGGTGGCAAGCGGCGAGGAACTGCGCAAGGCCGGTGTGGACCGACTCGAAGATGTCGCCAACTTTGCGGCGGGCACCCAGGTGGTCCGTGCCGGCGCGTTCAGCCAACCCTCCATCCGCGGCATCTCCACTCTCATCTTGGGCAATGGTCTCGAGAACAACGTGGCGGTGTACGTGGACGGCGTCTACCAACCCGACGCGATCGCCATCAACGCCGATCTCGCCCACGTCGAGAGCGTCCAGATCCTAAAAGGGCCCCAGGGGACCCTCTACGGCCGCAACGCCACGGCGGGAGCCATCGTGGTAGAGACCCTGGATCCCGAGGAAGAGTGGGGTGGAGCGCTAGAGGCGGAAGCGGCCCGCTTCGACGAGCGCGCGCTTTCCGCCCGCCTCATTGGCCCCCTCGCAGAGGGGCTCGCCTTTCTCATCGCGGGCAGCTATCGGGAGGCGGACGGCTATCTCAAGGATGCCTTCGACGGCGATCCCGTGGCTCCCCTCGAGAGCGAGACCCTGCGCGCCAAGCTTCGCTGGCACCCCGGGGATGATCTCGAGCTCTCCCTCCGCTACGCCCACGTCTCCCATCTGGACGCCCGCGGGCTCACCTATCGCCTCTCTGCCTATCCGCTCATCCCCGGCTCGCCCGCCGAGATCGATCGCATCGCGCAGAACGTGGAGAGCGACAACACCGCGGAAGTGGACGAGCTCTCCTACGATCTGCGCTGGGAGACGGCGCTCGGTACGCTGCGCGCCATCGGCGCCTACGCCGACCGCGATTTCGTCAGCAACTTCGACTTCGACGGCACGACACTCGATCTCGTACGCTCCATCGGCGAGCAGATCGATCAGGATACCTGGCAGCAGAGCGTAGATTTCAATGTCACGGCGCTGGCGGGCTGGGAGATCACTCTGGGGGGCATGTACTACCGCGACCACTATCGCCAGGACGACACCGAAAGCTGGCAGTTCAATGTGCTCCAGTACACCTACGACGTGGAGACGGAGGCCGAAGCCTGGGCGGGATACTTGGATGCCACCTGGGAATTCCTGCCGGATCTCTTTGTTACCTTCGGCGCGCGCTACAGCGTCGAGGAGCGGCGCGGCGCTTACCGGGTGGACAACTTCACCGGGCCCCCGGTGCCGCCGGCGGACAAGGATCATGGCTACGACGCCTTCACCCCTCGAGTGGCCCTTCGCTATTCGCTGAACGAGGGCGAAAACCTCTACCTCTCCTGGTCCGAAGGCTTCAGGAGTGGAACGTACTACACTGCCAGCCAGCCCGATCCTAGCCTCTACAACCCAGTGGACCAGGAAGAGATCCGCGCCTGGGAGGTCGGCTACAAGCGCGCCCGTGCCAGCCATCGCCTGAGCGTCGCCGCGTTCTACTACGATTACCGCGATCTCCAGGTGGGGCTCACGGTGCCCAATCCCATCGGGACGGGCGTCATCCAGCAGATCTTCAACGCTCCCGAAGCGGAGGTGTACGGCGCCGAGGGGGAGTTGCAGTGGTTGCCTGTGGAGAACCTCTCTTTGCGTGCCGCCCTCGCCTGGGTCCACGGAGAGTACACCGATTTCCCCAACGCCACCGGCGTGGGTCTCGATCCCGCCGGGCCGCGCAACGTCTCTCCCCAGCCCCAGGACTGGTCGGGGAAACAGATGGCTCGCGCACCCGAGTGGACGGCGAGCTTGGGCGCCGATTACGCCGTCAATTGCCTGGGCGGCACCTTGGAACTTTCCGGGAACGCTCGCTACACCAGTTCCTACGTGAACCAGAACCTCTCTCTGTACGGCCCGCTGGCGGGTCCTCGGCTTGCGGGCAAACAGCGCTACCGACAGCCCAGCTTCTGGTTGGTCAACCTGCAGGTCGCCTGGCGTGCGCCGGGGGACCGCTGGTCGATCGCCCTGTACGGTAAAAACCTCACCAACGAACGCTACTACCTCACCTATTCCGGCTCGAGTCTGGGGGACTACGCCATCCACGCCTGGCCGCGAACCTGGGGCTTGCGGGGCAGCTGGGAATTCTGAGGGAGTCGGTGGGTCGGTCCGCCGGCGTGCGGGGGTGGTCGGTCCCCGCGCCGCCGGGGAGCGCCTGGAGTCGCCCGAGTTCACGGCGCTGCCACGGCAAGGCGAGCACTCGCGCAGCGGAAACAGTAGGCTGCCAGGGGCAGCATCAGCATGGTGCCCGCTAGCCCGGCGCGCAGGGGTTCCGCCACCTGTCCAGCGGCGGCGTCACTCAAGATCCCGGTGATGAGGGGCCCCAAACCGTATCCGCCGAGATTCAGCACCAACGTCAGGTAGGTCATCGTGGCGCCGCGCACGGATTGGGGGGAGAGATCGAGCAAGAGGCGCAGGCTGAGGCCGTAATAGCAACTGGCGAAAAGCTGAAAGGTGAAGAGCATTGCCAGGGCTGCGCTAGGGTTGGGCGCGAGGAAGGCCACGAGGCCAAAGGGAGTGGCCAGCAGGGCAGTGCGGGCCGCGAGATCGGCTGCCCGCTGCTGAGGGTTTTCGGGCTTTCGATCGGTGAGGAAACCGCCCGCTACGGTGCCGATGGCGAATCCAAAGCTAAGCACCAACCCGCTCGCGATGCCGGCTTGGGCGAGAGAGAATTCGTGAACCCGCACGAAGAATGCGGTGATGAAGGCTCCGCATCCAGCCTGGACGGCGATGGCAAAGATCGCCCCGATCAGGATCCAAAGGAGCCTCGGTTGCCCCGAGAGGGTTCGAAGGAGGGACCGAATCCCCGGGGTGAGCGCGTCGTCAGTCGGAGTTTGGAAGCTGTTCGGTCTGCGCCCCGGGTCGCGGAGGGTCACGAGGATGAGGATTGCGAGCAGAAAGCCTGGGATGCTCGCGGCCATGAACACCCCCCTCCAGCCCCAGCGTTCCGCCAGCAGGCCGGCGGCGGAAAAGGTGAATAAAGAAGCGAGGGCCGCGTTGGTGCTAAAGATCGCCACCGCCCGTCCCCGCTCGCGAGGGGGGAAATAGTCGGCGATCAAGGCAAGGGATGTGGGATTGCCGCCGGATTCAGCCGCGGCCACTCCCAGGCGACACAGGGCCAACTCGAAAAAGCTGCCCGCGCGGGCGCCGAGGAGGGTGAAGAAGCTCCACAGGCCAAGCAGGGCGGCGAGGAGTCGGGTCCGCTCCACGCGATCGATGAGTAGGCCAAGGGGGATGGCCGCCAGGGCGTAGGCGGTGGAAAAAATCGTTCCCGCGAGCAGGCCGAACTCGGCGTCAGACAGCTGGAACTCCCGCTGCAAGGGTGCGGCGAGGGCCGGCACCAGCGACTTGTCCACGGTGTTGAGGACCGAGACGCCAAACAACACCCCCAAGGCGTACCAGCGCTCGGGCGCGGCGTCCGGAACGGCCCGGTGACTCGGGGGCATCAGGACCGACCGCTCAGGCGCCCCGAACGGGCCGCGCGCTCCATGGCCGCCATGCAGGATTGGAGAGCGTGGGCTGGGTTGAGCTCGAAGACTCGGCTCGGCGCCTCGTAGAGGAGCACGTGGCCGGCGGGGATGAAAAAAGCTTCACCCGCCTCGATCACCTCGTCCGGCCAGTCGCTGCCTGGATACCGAGCGCGCATGCGCCCCTCGAAGAGAAAGCCGTAGTGGGGGCAGGGACAGACGCCGCCCGGGAGCCCCCCGAGGCGATAGAGTTCGGTGCAGTCGAGGGGGTGGCGGACGACGGTGTAGCCGACCTCCATGTCGCCCCACTGCTCGCTGCGGAAACCTCCACCGCCAACAGTGGGCCAACGCTCTGCGCCGTCGGCGAGGTCTTCGAGTCGCTTGTGGGGCATGGCAATTCCTCCCGTTTGGCCCGCCTGTCACGCGCCGAGCAGGCGATAGCTCTGGTGGCGAGTCACCGCCCAACCCAGGCGGCGAAAGGTCTCGTGGGTGATCGCCTCGGGGCGCACCCGCTGGGTGATGCACCAGTGGTAAAACCCGTAGGGCAAGGCGCGCCGGTAGTCCTCCCAGGCAGTGGCGAAACTCGGCGCCCGGCCGCCGTGGCGGGCGAGGGCGGCCAGGTAGTGGTCGAGGAGGGCGCGCTCTTCCCGCTCGGCCACCTCGACGGGCAGGGCGGCGTTCAGGTGGTAGGCGACGTCGAGTGCCCAGGGTCCCCGGTGCACGAGCTGCCAGTCCAGAAAGCCCAGTCGCCCGTCGCCGAAGCGAAACAGATTGCCGGGATGGCCGTCGCCGTGGAGCACGCTGTGAGGCGTCGCGGCTGCCCAGGCGGCGAGCCGTTCGAGAGCTCGGCGCAGCCGTTCGGCGTCGAGGGTGTCCGCCGGCAGATCGCCCCGCCGCGCGTCGTGCATGAGTGCCTGGGTGCGGCTCCAGCCCGGATAGGGGGAGGCGAGGATCTCGGGCAGCCGCTCGCCGAGCCAAGGGTTGTTGGCGAGGAGCTCGGTTGTGGCGTGAAGGTGCGCCAGTTGGCCGAGGGTTTCGGCCACTTGTTCCGGGGTGAGCGGCTCCAGAGCCGTCGGGAAGTGGGCGCCGGCGGCGGCGAGATCGGCGAGCAGGAGCACGCAGCGCTCGCCGCCAGGGTCGCTCACCACCGCGTAGCAGGCGGGCAAGTGGAGCTCCAAGTGGGGCGCGACGTCCGCGTAGAAGCGCCCTTCGCGCCGGGTCACCGCCGCGGCCCCCGCCATTCCGGCGGCGAAAAAGCCCTTGGCGCAGAGGGGGAGGCTACCGTCGTCGGCGAAGTGGACCAGGAGCCGCACCTTGGCGGCCATGGCCTCGCGCGTTTCCACCACTTGGCATTCCGCCACCGGGCCGCGACCCAGGTGGGCGAGGGCCCGGCTGAACCAGTCGGGATCGAACAGCTGCTCGAGCGTTGCGGGGACCGGCAGCGCGAGCCTGGCCACCGGCGGGGTGGGCCGAGCCATCAGCGCGCCCCCAGGGGGCGGCCGGCGGAGAGACCGCCGTCCACCGGCAGGTTGACCCCGGTGATGGCCGAGGCCAGATCCGAGGCCAGGAAGAGCGCCGCGGCGGCGCACTCCTCGGGTTCCACCACCCGCCCCAGGGGATGCAACCTAGCGGTGTGGGCGCGGGCCTCGGGGGAGTCGAGGAGGGCGCCACCGCCGAAGCGGGTCGGCATCGCCGCGGGGCAGACGGCGTTCACGCGGATCCCCTCCGGCGCCACCTCCAGGGCCAGGGTGCGCACCAGACTGGTGACCGCCCCCTTGCTCGCGCCGTAGACCACCCCGCCGAAGCCGATCAGGCCGGCCACCGAGCCGGTGATCACGATGGCGCCGCCGCCCCCCTGGCGGCGGAACTGGCGGATTGCCGATTGGCAGCCGTGGATCACCCCGGCCACGTTGACCGCCGTGAGCCGGTACAGGTCGTCGTCGCTCGCTTCGAGAAAGGGTTGGCCGGCGCGGGTGGTGATGCCGGCGTTGTTGTACATCACGTCGAGCCGTCCGAAGGCCTCCACGGTGCGGGCCACCAGGGATTCCACCGCCGCGGCGTCGGCCACGTCGCAGGCCACCGCGATGGCCTCGCCGCCCCGGCGCGCCACCTCCTGCGCGGTCTGTTCGGCGGCGTCCAGGTCGATGTCCGCCGCGGCCACGCGCGCCCCCTGCGCGGCGAAGAGCAGGCAAGCCGCGCGGCCCACGCCCGATCCTCCGCCGGTGACGATCGCCACCTTTCCCGCGAGCAGTCCGGCCATGGTCATCCTCCCAAGTTGATGCAGGTGAGCTGTTGATAGATGCGCAGTCCCTCGACACCCCGCTCCCGGCCCACGCCGCTCATTCGCTGGCCGCCCGAGGAGACGTGGGCGCTGGCGAGCCCCGTGTTGACGTTGACGGTACCGCTTCTGACCCGCAGGGCGATGTCGAGGGCGGTGCGGGCGTCGCGGCCGTGGACGTAGCCGGAGAGCCCGTAGCGGGAATCGTTGGCCATGGCCACCGCGTGGTCGAGATCGCGGTAGCCGATGAGGGCCACCACCGGGCCGAAGATCTCCTCCTGGGCGGCGGGGTTTCGGTTGTCCGGAAGGTGGAGCAGGGTGGGCGCAAAGTAGTGCCCGCCGGCGGGCACTCCCTCGGGCCGCGCTCCACCCGCCACCACCTGGCCTCCCCCTTCGCGAGCGGCGGCGACGAAGTGGGCGCAGCGCGCTTCCTGGGCGGCACTGATCACCGGTCCCATCTGGGTGGCCGGATCGTCGGCGGGGCCCACCCGAATCTGGGAGAAGGCGGCGGCGAGGGCGGGCAGAAGTTCGGGGATCGCTCCCTCGGGCACCAACAGGCGCGTGCCCAGGGCGCACCCTTGGCCGGCGTGGGCGAGGCAGACGCCCACGGCGGCGGGGACCACCCGGTCGACGGCGTCGGGCAGGAAGATCTGGGCCGACTTGCCGCCGAGCTCGAGCTGCAGGCGCTTCATGGTGGGCGCCGCCTGGCGGGCGATCTCGACGCCGACGCGGCTCGAGCCGGTGAAGGCGATCATGTCGACGCCGGGGTGGGAGCTCAGCAGCACCCCTCCCTCGATTCCCGCCTCCAGCACCAGGTTGAACACCCCGGGCGGGAGTTCCGCCTCCTCGGCCGCCTCGGCGAGGGGCAGGGCCGAGAGCGGGGTCAGGGGGCTCGGCCGCAGGATCACCGCGTTGCCGGTGAGAAGCGCCGGCACCACCTTCCACAAGGCCGTGTAAAAGGGGAAGTTGTAGGCGCTGATGGCCGCCACCACCCCCACCGGCGCATAGCGGCGCAGGCTCTGCACCAGCTGACCGGTCGGCGTGATCCGCTCGGCCAGGGGCAAGGGATTGTCCTCCACCTCGGGCAGGCGCAGGTAGAGCTCGGCGATCTGGCGGGCGTGGGCGAGGGGTACCTCTACCTGCATGGCCATGGCGTGGCTCGTTCGGGGGCAGCCCGCCTCGGCCACGATCCGCTCGGCGATGGTGTCCGCGCGGCGGTGGAGGGCGGCAACGAGGGCCCCCACCCGCTCCACCCGCTCCCGCGGCGCGAGGCGCGGCCAGGGGCTTTCCTCGAAGGCCTCGCGCGCGGCCGCCACCGCGGATTCGATCTGGGTCGGGCTGAGCCCTGGAAAGCGGGCGAGTTCGCTGCCCGAGGAGGGATCCTCGACCCGGATCTCTTGCCCCTCGCCGCGCAGCCAGCGGCCGCCCACATAACCTCCATAGGGGAACTCGTTCACCGGGGACTCCTCAGAGTTGGCGGGAGGGCAGGTCCACCACCAGGCCTTCCAGATCGGCGGTGACCCGGATCTGGCAGGACAGGCGGCTCGTCGGCGCGAGGTCGAAGGCGACCCCTTCCAGGAGCATTCGCTCCCCCTCCCCGGGAGGTCCCACCTGCTCGTACCAGCTCGGGTCCACCCGCACGTGACAGGTGCCGCAGGCCATGTTGCCGCCGCATTCGGCGAGAATCCCCGCCACGCCCTGGGCCACGGCGGCTTCCATCAGGCTGCGGCCGGGCTCGGCCTCCACTTCGTGGACGCTGCCGTCGCTGTCGCGGAAAGTCACTCGAACCATCCCGTTCCTCCCTCCTCTCGTTCGCCTTCTTTCAGGTGGGGCGCACCGCGCAGGCGGCCGCACCGGCGAGCACCAGGTCCACCACCGCCGCCACGTGCGCCTCGTCCACGTCTTCGCCGAGGTGCAGCACCCGGTGGAGAATGGGCGCCGAAACGATCTCGGCGACGAGCTCGGGATCGGTGCCCCGGGGGAGCTCGCCCCGCTCGATCCCCCTGCGCACCAGGTCGACGCGCATCTGCCGGGCGCGGTTGCGCAGGTCCTGCACCAGGGCCTCCAGTTCGGGATCGAGCCGGCTGTTGAGGGTCACCAACAGACCTTGGAGTTTGGGGTCCCGAGCTCGTTGGGCCGCTCGCCACAGATAGGCGATCAGATCCCCGCGCAGCGAGCCGGTGTCCGGGGCGACCATCTCCCCGAGCAGGGCGCGAGCCGCCGCGCAGACCAGTTCGGCCTTGGTCGGCCAGCGCCGGTAGACGGTGGTCTTGTTGACGCCGGCGCGGCGCGCCACCTCCTCGATGCGCAGCGCCCCGTAGCCCACCCGGGTGAGTTCCGCCGCGGTGGCGGCGACGACGCTGGCCACCACCCGCGCCGCCCGGCCGCCCCGCTGGACTCCCTGGGTTCTTCGCTCCGCCGCCAGTGGTTCCATGGGTCTCCTCCGGTCCTTTTCTGAGCGTAAAACCTCCAGGCCAAAAGGTCAACTAAAAGTTGCCATTAATATCTTGGATGCTATCGAGAAGACACCAGAGTTCAGTTTAAAAACGTTTTAATACAATTAGATACGGTTCTTATTTGAAATAATCAAAAATGAACTGGGGTCTGGATCGCCTGGAGGCGATCTGTTAACGCAACTATAAGTTGCGTTTTTGTGAGCCAGGTGCTACAAAAGCTGGAGAGCACCCGCGGGTGCTCGTGGTGTCCCAAGCTGGCTACACCCCATTGGGGGGAGGGAAATCGTGAACACCGTGACCGAAACCGCGCGCGCCGCCGGCAAGGGGGCGGTCGCCGCCAAGCGCAAGATCGTCGATGCCGACGCCCACATCGATCCGCCCTACGAAATGTGGCGCGAGTACCTGCCATCCCATTTGGCCGAGCTCGCGCCCCGCATCGAGGCGGGGGAAGAACACGACTGGATCGTCTTCGAGGGTCGCCGCCGGCCCCTGATGATGATCTCCAACCAGGCGGGCCGCGAGGGGAAGGAGTACAAAATGGTGGGGAGGCGCTCCGAAATGCGGCCCGTGTGGCTGCCGGAGGTGCGCCTGGCCGACATGGATCGGGACGGCATGGACGCCGCCGTGCTCTTCGGTGGAGGCCCCCTGGGGACCGCCAACCCCGAGCTCTACATCGAGAGTTTCTCGGCCTACAACCGCTGGGTGCGGGATTTCGCCAGCGCCGATCCGCGCCGCTTGAAGCCCGTGGGCTACGTGCCCATGCGGGACGTGGACGAGACGGTGCGCATGCTCGAGGAGCTCGCCGCCATGGGCTTCACGGCGGTGAACATTCCCGCCTTCCCCATGGACCCCGACGTGCCCAAGCAGGGAGGGTTCACCGCCCAGGCCTTGGGGTTGACGGGCAATCCGAACGGGGCGCGCGCCTACACCGACCCGGAGTTCGACCGCCTGTGGGCGGCCGCCTGCGACCTCGACATCACCCTCACCATGCACCTGGGCGGCCGGGTGCCCCGCTTCGGTGACAAGCGCCATTTCCTGCCGGATCTGGTGATGAGCAAGACCGCCATGGCCGAACCCGTGGCGATCTTGATCTACGGTGCGGTCTTCCAGCGGTTTCCCAAGTTGCGCCTGGCCATCGTCGAAAGCGGGGTGGGCTGGCTCGCCTGGATGGCCGAGTACATGGACCGCACCTGGGAGCGGCAGCGCTACTGGACCGAAAGTCCCCTCACCGAGTATCCGAGCTACTACATGGATCGCAACGTCTACGCTTCGTTCATCCACGACCGGGTGGGCGTGCTCAACCGCAACCTGCCGGGAGGCCGCAACATCATGTGGTCCTCCGACTACCCCCACTCGGAGACCACCTTTCCCAACTCCCTAGCGGTCATCGAGCGCGACTTCGCGGGCATTCCCGACGAAGACGTCGACGAGATCGTCTGCCGGCGCGCGGCGCGCCTGTACCGCATCGAGATTTGAGGAGGCACCATGACCGCACGCCACGCATTGCTCGCAGACGATCCCCGCTACGCGGAAATGTTCGACGTCGCCCGGGAAACCCTGGCCGCGGGCGGCGAGGTCTACGAAGACCTCACGCCGCGCATGGTCGCGCTCGCCCGGCAGGCGCCCGTCATGGAGGGCAGCATCGCGGAGCTCCTCGGTCTGCCGGCAGAGCGCCACCAGATCTTCGAGGTGCAAAGGCCCCACTACACCCTGTGGAGTTTCGCCGCCTGCGACCGCGCCCTGCGGGAAAACGAGGTGTTCTCCTCGGCGGTGTACCGGGAAAGCCCCGGGGTGCGGCGGATGGGCGAAAACATCCTCAGCATGACCGGCGCGCGCCATCGCGCCTACCGCGGCATCGTGCAGCCGAAGTTCATCCGCCCGGTGGTGGCCAGTCTCTGGCGCCCGCGCTGGATCCAGGGAGCGGTGGACGCCCTCCTCGACAATCTCCACGGGCGCGAGCGGGCCGACCTCAACCTGGAGCTGTGCGCGCGCCTGCCCGTGCACGTGGTCTCCGAGGGGATCGGCATCGGCGGCGAGCGGGCGCTCGACTTCCGCTACCACCTGCTCAGGGCCACGGTCCTTGCGCGCAACCTCTCGCCCGAGGAGATCGGCCGCTCCTTTGCCGTGGTGCGCACCATGCTGCAGGAGCTCATCGACGCGCGCCGCGCCGAGCCCACCGATGACGTGATGTCCGCCCTGGTCACGGGGTCGCTGGAACTGCCAGGAGAGGACGCCCGCCCCCTCACCGACGAGGAGATCGTCGCCTTCTGCTTGCTCGTAATGACCGCCGGCGGCGGCACCACCTGGCGCCAGCTGGGCATCACCCTGGTGGCCCTGCTGTCCGACTACCGGCTCTGGGAGGCCTGCCGGGAGGACCGCTCGTTGGTGGAAGCGGCGGTGGAAGAGAGCGCCCGCTGGATGCCCACCGACCCCACCTTCCCCCGCCTGGTGATGGAGGACGTGGAGGTGGAAGGGATGAGAATTCCGGCGGGTTGCCGGGTGGACATGTGTCTCGCCACCGCCAACCGGGATCCCAGCCGCTGGGACCATCCCGACGTCTACGACCCCTTCCGACCGCGCCAATCCCACCTCGGCTTTGGCATGGGCCCCCATCGCTGCCTGGGGATGGAGGTGGCCAAGATGGAGATGGTGCTGGCCATCAACGGCCTCCTGGAGCGCTTCCCACACATGACCCTGGATCCCGACGCCCCGCCCCCGCGCCTCCTGGGGGGACTCCACCAGCGCGGCTACTCCGCGGTGCCCGTGCGCTTCAACGCCTGAGGGATCGCCATGGCCAGTGAGCAGAAGACGTCTCCCTTCGGCACCGATATTTCTCTGCTGGGCGAAGAGCACGTGCGCCGCTACCGGGAGACCGATGGCGAGGTGGGCTACCTGTGGAACGGCGCCACGGTGCTCCTCCTCACCACCCGGGGGCGCAAGACCGGCCAGCCGCGCACCACGCCCCTCATCTTCTGCCAGGTGGGGGAGCGCTACGTGGTGATCGCCTCCAAGGGAGGTGCCCCACAGCACCCCGCCTGGTATCTCAACCTGTGCGCCGATCCCCGCGTGGAGGTGCAGATCCGCAACGAGCGCTTTGCCGCACTGGCGCGCACCGCCGAATCCCCGGAGCGGGAAGAGCTCTGGGCGGCGGCGGTGGCCCAGTGGCCCAACTACGAGGCCTACCAGGCCCGCACCCAGCGCCGGATTCCCGTGGTGGTGTTGGAGCGGGTGCGATGAACCACCCGCAAGCCTTCCCCACGCGGGCGTTCCGGGATGCCCTGGGCGCCTTCGCCACCGGGGTCACGGTGGTGACTGCCCGCGGGCCGGCCGGTGAGGACGTGGGGCTCACCGCCAACAGTTTCAACTCGGTCTCCCTGGACCCCCCGCTGGTCCTGTGGAGTTTGGCCAAAACCGCCCGCAGCCGCCCCGCCTTCGAGCAGGCGAGCCACTTCGCCGTGCACGTGCTCGCTGCCGACCAGGACGCGCTCGCGCTGCGCTTCGCCCAGCGGGGCGCCGACAAGTTCGCGGGCCTCGAGCTCGCCCGCGGCCCGGGGGACCTGCCCCTCCTCTCGGGCTGCGCCGCCCGCTTCATCTGCCGTACCGTCCACCGCTACGAGGGCGGCGATCACCTCATCTTCGTGGGGGAGGTGGAGCATTTCGAGCACTGGCCGCGCCCGCCCTTGCTCTTCCACGCCGGCCGCTTCGCGCGCCTTGATCCTCCTGCGGAGGCCGAGCAAGGCGCCGCCCGTCCCTTTCTCGGCGAACTGTTGCGCCGCGCCTACCGCGCCCTCTACGCCCCGGTGAAGCAGGTGTTGGCAAGCCACGATCTGAGCGTCGGCCAGTACTTTCTGCTCTCGCGCATCGCCCACCTGGACCGACCGACGGCGCGCCGGCTTCGCGCGGTCCTGGCCGCCGAGGGACGGGCGCCGCAGCGAGGTGAATTGGCCGACCTGCTCGCCCGCGGCCTGGTGGTCGAGGAGGGCGGCCGGCTCTTTCTCAGCGCGGCGGGTCAAAAGCTGCACCTGGAGCTCGCCGCGGCCATCGAGGGCGTGGAAGCGGACGCCGAGCGCAGTCTTCCCTGGGATCTGCGCCAGACGCTGGGGCGCGTGCTGGAGCAGCTCGCCGCCGACGCGCCGACCCATTCTTGAAAATTGACGATAGGTCAGCTATGATCGAGCAACTGCTGCAGGGGAACGAGCTGAAAACATGAGGAGCAACGCACCAGCGCTTGGGAGGGCGATGGAGCATCACTTCGCCGAGCTTGCCGAGCAGGGGTTCACGGTGGTGCCTGGGGTGCTGCAAGCCGAGCAGTTGTCGCGGGTGCGGGATGCCCTCTACCGTGCGGCTGCCGAGGACCGAGCCCGCGGCCGCGAGGTGGAGGACTTTCCGCTCGACGCCCCCGAAGCTCGCGGCCGTAGCCAACGGGTTTGGAACCTGCTCAGTCGCGATCCCCTCTTTGAGGATCTGGTGGTCCACCCCGTCGCCCTCGCTTTCGTGCGAGCAGTCTTGGGCTGGCCGGCGCTCCTCGGCAATTTTTCCGCCAACCTCTGCGGGCCCGGAACGCCCGCGGGGATGCTCCACGCCGATCAGACGTTTTTGCCGGAACCCTGGCCGGCGGTCCCGGTGGGACTCAACGCCGCCTGGGCCATCGACGCGTTCACCGCGGAAAGCGGCGCCACTCGGGTGGTACCCGGCAGCCATCGCTGGAATCGACCGGCCCGCCCCGAGGAGCAGGAAATGGAAACCGTGGCCATGGAAGCGCCGGCGGGTTCCCTGGTGGTGTTCGAAAGTCGCCTCTGGCACCGCACCGGCGCCAACGTCACGGCCGACCGCACGAGGGCCGCCGCCTTTGCCTGGTACACCCGAACCTTCGTTCGCCAGCAGGAGAACTGGTATCTCTCCCTGCGCCCCGAGGTGCGCCAGTACGCCACCGAGGAGATGCTCACCCTGCTCGGCTACCGAACCGCCGGGTTCGGTATGGTCAATGGCCGCTCGCCGGCTTGATTTTTCGGATCGCTTGAAGGATACGCCATGGCCGCAGATCCCGTCGAGTTGCGACCCCTTTTGGAGGAAGAGGGCTTCGCCGTCGTTCCCGGCGCGCTCCAGCCGGATGAGTTGGAAGCGGTGCGCGCCGCCTTCGATCGAGCGCTGGAAGCGACGCGGGCCTCTCTGGGGACCACCCACATCGCCACTCTGGATCCCAACCCGGCGAGCATTCGCCTGGTGAATCTGCCAGCACTGGATCCGATCTTCCTTTCCCTGCTTTTGCGCGAAGACGCCCTAGCGGCGGTCCGCGCGCTGCTCGGCGAGCACTTCGCGATCTCGAACTTCACGGCCCACGACGCGCTGCCGGGTGCTGCGCCCATGCGCCTCCACTCGGACCAGGCCCTGGTGGTGCCTCCACCCTGGATTCACCCTTGGGCCATCAATGTGATCTGGTGTCTCGACGACATCGACGAAGAGAACGGCGCCACCCGTTACGTGCCCGGTAGCCACCACTGGCAGACTTTTGCAGAGGTTCCGCCGGACGCCGAAGAGCGGCTCGTTTCCTTTCGGGCGCCGGCGGGTTCCTTCGTCGCCATGGAGGGGCGACTGTGGCACACCTCCGGCCACAATCGTTCTCGCGATCGCCGCCGGCGACTCCTGTTCGCCTACTACACGGCCGATTTCATCAGGCCGCAGGTCAACTGGGCCCTTTGTTTGCCCAGAGAGATTCAGGCCGCCCTGGATCCCCGAGGGCGCGAGCTGTTTGGTCTCTCACCGCGCGGCAATACCCGCATCGGCTCGACATTGACGCGCTTGGCGGAGAGCGCAATTTCAAGGGGGGCGGAACCGTGAACAAAGAGAAAAGAATGCGCATTTTTCCTGCTCGCGAGGCTCCGGAGCTCGTCGAAAGCGGTGTCATGGCAATGGCCGCCATGACGGCTGAGCAGCGGCAGGGGCTCGATCGACTGGTCGCCGCCGGCTATCTGGAAGGAGGAGA
>BPKH01000003.1 GCA_026005035.1 Porticoccaceae bacterium
ACCGCCTGATCGAGCGCATCGAGACCCACGTGCCCCACGACGAACCGCTGCTCATCGCCGGGGATTTCAACGATTGGCGGCGCGAAGCCGAGGAGCACTTCGAGGAGGACCTGGAGGTGCGCGAGCTGTTCGCCGAGCTCACCGGCCGCCACGCCCGCACTTTTCCGGTGTGGCTGCCCCTCTTGGCCATGGACCGGATCTACTACCGGGGCCTGGAGCCGGTCTCCTGCGCCTGCCTCGACTCCGGGCCCTGGCGGAACCTCTCCGACCACGCCCCCCTCATCGGCGTCTGCCGAGTGCCCGCCGCCCTCGCCGCGCCACCGCCCGCGCGTGGCGAAAGAGTCGCGGGTTGTCGTGGATGAATTTGTCGATCCACCTTTGGATGAAGGTGGGGCGACCGCCGGCCAGATAGCGCCAGCCCAGGAGGCTCACCGCCAGCGCCGCCAGGGCGTTGGCGATCAGATCCCACATGGTGTCGGTCAGGCCCGAGGGATCGCTGGCCATGGGCTTTTGCATCCGGGTGCCCGCCAGGCGATCCATGGCGAACTCGAAGATCTCCCACAGGCTGCCCACCCCCACGGCGAAGAGGAAGGCGAAGAGGGCCACGAAGCGGGGGGTGAGCACCACCTCGATGCGGTCGTCTTCGTTGAGCAGGTTGACCAGCAAGAAGCCGAGGATCCCCATCAGCACACCAGAGAGGCTGTGGAGGAGCAGATCCCACCACCAGATCCGCTCGTAATAGTGGTGCACTTCCCCCAGAAACAGGCTGGCGAAGGCGAAGAGCACCGCCAGCAGCTGGAATTCCGCCGGGATGCGCACCCCCAGGCGGCGGTCGAGGACCGCGGGGCTTGCGCTCACGGCGAGGATGCCGGCGATCAGGGCGGCGTTGAGCCACTGGTGGGCGAAGAGGGCTGCCGCGAGCTCCACCGCGAGCAGCGCCCCCAGGCCGAGAATCAGCAGGCGATGGAGCCGCTCCACGGCCCGCACCTTGGTGTGGTTCGGCGCGGGTGGTCTCACCGGCCTGCCGCGGCTTCCTGCCAGGCGCGGAAGGCTGCCAGCTGGCGCCGCAGGGCGGCCGCGGCCTGGGCCAAGACCCAGGCGTCGTCCACCAGGCCGGTCACCGGCAGCCAGTCGGGAAGGGCATCCGCGGGGATCGCCAGGTAGGCGAGGGCGAACAGGGCGAGGGCCAGATCGCCCCGGCGCAGCGGGGGACCCTCGCCGCGCACCGCGCAGGCGGCCAGTCGGATCAGGTCAGCGGCGTCCCGGGCCAGTTCGGGCAGTAGGCGAGACGCCTTGTCGCCGGCGGCGTCGAGAAGCCGCGCGCGATACCCCTCGTCCCGCCGGGCGGCGCGGGCCAGTTGGTGGGCGAGCCTGGCGCCGGGCAACCCCTTCCCCGTCATGACGTCTTCCTCGATGGGTGTGGGCGACTCAGTAAAGAACAAGCCGCCCCTTTGCTCAAGGGATATTCTCTCCGACCGCGCGAGGCACCTGCGACCGTAGCCCGCATCAAGGCGCGAAGCGCCGAAATCCGGGGGGCTCGGCGCCGGTGCGGGGGTTCCCGGATTCCGCTTCGTGCCATCCGGGCTACACTCGGCCGAGGCGTTCTCACCCCCTCCGGGCGGCCGGGGCTTTGGGGCGCTTTCGGCGGGGCGCGAGATGTGCTCCAATGGGACCCGTGACGAGCCGCTCGGGAGGGGGCGGGGCGGCCGAACCACTGAGGGGAGGAATGGACGATGATGCCGAGGGATCCGTTGCGCAAGGGGAAGGTGAAAGTCGGGTTGGCGCTCGTCCTCGCGACTGTGCTCTCGGGTGTGGGGCTTTCCGGCCAGGCCGGCGAGCCCCGCAAGGGAGCGGTGTCGGGCATGGGGGTGACCGGAGGTGCCGCCGGCGGGGCATCGGAAGCCGCCGCCTCGGATCTGGAGCACTGCGACAGCCCCTACGGCACCGTGGCGGTGGTGGAAGATCAGGCCACCGATTGGTGGTCGACCTATCGCAGCCGCTACCCCCAGCTCGGCTCCACCATTCCCCTGATCCGCCTCATGATCCAGCAGTCCAACTGCTTCGTGGTGGTGGAGCGGGGCCAGGCGATGGGCAACCTGATGCAGGAACGGGAGCTCGAGCGCTCCGGCGAGCTGCGCGAGGGCAGCGGGTTCGGCAAGGGGCAGATGGTCGCCGCCGACTACACCATCAGCCCGAGCATCCAGTTCGCCGAGAAGGGCACCAGCGGCCTGGGCGGGGCCCTGGGCGGGCTCATCGGCGGCACCAAGGGGCGGGTGCTGGGTGCCATCGCCGGCGGCGTGAAGACCAACGAGGCGGCCACCACCCTGTTGCTGGTGGACAACCGTTCCTCGGTGCAGATCGCCGCCGCCACGGGCAACGCCAAGAACGTCGACCTCAAATTGGGCGTCGGGCTCTTCGGCAGTGCCGCGGTCGGGGTGGGGGGATTCACCGACACCCCCGAGGGCAAGGTGATCACCGCCGCCTTCGTGGACGCCTACAACCAGATGGTGCGGGCGCTGCGCAACTATCGCGCCCAAACGGTGGAAGGGGGGCTCGGCAAGGGCGGCCGCCTGGGAGTGGGCGACTGACGGGTTGAGGGGGCAGCTCGCCTTGAGCTAGCATTGCCTGCTCGCTCGAGGCTCTTAACGCCCACCACCCTAGGGGAGCCCGCCATGTTCGACAGAGGCAAGAAAAACCGTTCGGGGGCCGAGCGCACCCCGGCGGCGGAAGCGCCGCCGCCCGCCAAGCCGGCGCCCATCGCGAGGACCACCGCCATGATCGGCTCGACCATCAAAATCCTCGGGGAAATCATCAGCGACGAGAACCTCATCATCGAAGGGGAAGTCGAGGGCACCATCACCCTCGAGGAGCACGAGCTCACCATCGGCCCCTCGGGCCGCATTCACGCCAACATCGTGGCCAAGGTGGTGCGCATCGACGGCATGGTGGACGGCGACATCACCGGCAAGGAAAAAGTGATCATTTCCAAGTCGGGGAACGTGCGCGGCAACATCGTCGCTCCCCGGGTGATCCTGGAAGACGGCGGCCAGTTCCGCGGCAGCATCGACATGGGGCCGCGGCTCGCCCAGGCCGCCGAGCTTCCCCTCGGCGCCGCGGCAGCGCCCGTCAAGGCGGCCAAGCCGGAGGCGGCGCCGAGCGCTGCCAAGAGCGGCTGACCCCTTGGTCCGGGGTGCCTCGGGCGCAGGGGGCGCACTGGCACCCGCGCCGCGGGAGGCGATGGTCTTTCCCTCCCGCCTCCTGGGACCACTGGTCGACCCCGAAGGCCTCGCCGAAGGCGGAGCGCTGCGCCTGCTCGACTGCGGTCCCGCGAACGGCGCCACCCTTGCATACCTGGCCTCGTTTCCCTGCCGGCTGCGGGTGGTGGATCTCGCGCCCTCCCTCGAGCGCATCGACCGGGCGCGCCGCGATCCCGAAGAGGAGTGGCCGCAGGGCCGACTGGAAGGGGAACTCCGAAGGGCCCTCGCCCTGCCCGCGGGGGAGCGGTTCGACGGCTGCCTGCTCTGGGATTGCCTGCACCGGCTGGATCTCGCCGGCGTGCGGGCGCTCTTCGCCGTGCTGCGGTCTCACCTCGCCCCCGGCGCCCGCCTGCACACCTTTGTCGCCCTCAATCGCGCCTTGCCGCTGCGTGCTCGGAATTACGGCATCGTCCGGCCCGATCGGCTGGCGGTCAGTCCAGCGGCTGAGGAGCTGCCCTATCGGCACACCCAGGCCGCCCTTCAGGGAACCTTCGGAGACCTTCAGGTGCGCCAGGCGATCCTCATCGGCGAGGGGCGCGTGGAGCTATTGCTCGCCGCCCCCTGAGGGAATCCAGCGCTCTCCGGGCGGAAAGTCGTCCACCCGGATCACCTCGCCCACTAGCTGCCAGGCTTCCAGGAGCGCCTCGGCTTCCTCCGCTGTGATGGCGCCGGTGGCCACGGCCTCGGCGGTGAGCTCGCGGGCGTTTGCCGGATTCAGCTCGCTGCGGGTCGCCTGCTTGACCCTTTTTTCCACGGCGGCGGTGGCCAGGACGGCGGCGAAGGCGCGGTCGAGGACCGCCCGCGGATCGTTCCCCTTGGGCCGGTAGAGAGCTGCGAGGAGGCGGTCCCGGGCAGGCCCGGGGGTGTAGAGGATGCGCGCCGCGTAGCGCCCGAGGCGGTCCGAGGGGTGCCGATAGGCTCGTCCCCAGGGAAAGATCACCCAGCGCAGCAGCGCGCCCAGGCCGGGGATCGGCAGGTTGCGCAGGACGCCGAGCAGGCCCTCTTGAATCTGCACCAGGCTGTCGCGCACGGCCCAGTGCACCAGCGGGTGGTCTTCCCGGGGCCGGCCCTCGTCTTCGTAGCGCTTGAGCACCGCCGAGGCCAGGTAGAGGTGGATGAGCACGTCGGCCATCCGCCCGGACAGTTTCTCTTTGAATTTGAAGCGCCCTCCGAGGGTGACGAGGAGGGTGTCGGCCACCGCCGCGAAGGCGGCCGACATGCGGGTGAGTTGGCGGTAGTAGTGGGCGGTTCGCCCCACTACCGGCGCCCGCACCAGGCGCGCGCCGGTCAGCCCGAGGAGGAGGGTGCGGGTCAGGTTGGAGAGAAAAAAGCCGATGTGGCCGAAGAAGGCCCGGTCGAAGGCGCGCAGGCTCTCCTCCGAGGGTGGCGCGCCGGCGGCGGCGATCTCCTGCTGGAGGTAGGGGTGGTTGCGGATCACCCCCTGGCCGAAGACGATCAGCGAGCGGGTGAGGATGTTCGCCCCCTCCACGGTGATGGCGATGGGCAGGGTTTGATAGAACTGGGCGAGATAGTTGTTGGGCCCGGTGATGATCCCCTTGCCGCCGTGGACGTCCATGGCGTCCACCACCGAGCGGCGGTTGGCCTCGGTGGCGTGGTACTTGAGAATGGCCGACAGCACCGATGGCCGCTCCCCCAGCTCGATGCCGGCCAGGGTCAAGCGGCGGGCCGCGTCCACCCGGTAGGCCTCGGCGGCGAGGCGCGCGAGCACTTCCTCGACCCCCTCGAAGAAGGCCACGGGCATGCCGAATTGGCGCCGAATGCGGGCGTATTGGCCGGTGTACTTGGCCGCGTACTGGGTGCCCGCAGTGCCCAGGGCGGGTAGGGAAATGGCCCGCCCGGCGGCGAGGCTCTGCATGAGCATCTTCCATCCCTGGCCGATCCCCTCCCGCCCGCCGATCACCTGTTCCAGGGGGATGAACACGTCCCGACCCCGGGTCGGCCCGTTCATGAACACCGCCCCCACCGGAAAGTGGCGGTTGCCGATCCACACGCCGGGAAGATCGGCGGGGACCAGGGCGCAGGTGATGCCCAGATCCTCTTCGCCGCCGAGCAGGCGGTCCGGGTCCCGGGCGCGGAAGGCGAGGCCGATCAGGGTCGCCACCGGGGCCAGGGTGATGTAGCGCTTGTCCCAATTGAGCCGCAGGCCCAGCACCCGCTCCCCCTGCCACTCTCCATAGCAGACTACCCCGGTGTCGGGAATGCTGGCGGCGTCGGAACCGGCGTAGGGATTGGTCAGGGCGAAGCAGGGGATCTCCTCGCCCCGGGCCAGGCGGGGGAGATAGTGGGCCCGCTGCGCCTCGGTACCGTAATCGCGCAGCAGTTCTCCGGGGCCCAAGGAATTGGGCACCATCACCGTGACGGCAGCGGTGAGGTTGGCGCTGGCGATGCGGGTCACCACCGCCGAGTTGCCGGCAGCGCTGAACTCGAGGCCACCGTAGCGCTTCTCGATGGCGAGGCCGAAAAACCCCTCGTCTTTGAGAAATTGCCAGACCTCTTCCGGGAGGTCGCCGCGGCGCTGGATGTCCCACTCCGAGAGCATCCCGCACAGCTCCTCCACCGGACCTTCCAGAAAGGACCGCTCGTCTTCCCGCAGCTGGGGATCAGGCGCGGACAGGAGCACCTTCCAGTCGGGGCGGCCGGAGAAGAGCTCCCGATCCCACCAGACCGTGCCCGCTTCCAGAGCTTCCCGCTCGGTGTCCGACAGGCGCGGGGCCACTTTCCGGAACCAGGCGAGAACGCGGGCCGACAGGTGCCGCCGGCGCAGGGCGGGACAAGAGAGGACGCCCAGCACCAGGGTGAACAGGGCGAGCAGAATCAGCGCGCCGGGGCTGGCTAGTCCGCCGGCCGCGCAGAGCAGTGCGTAGAGGGCGGTGGCCGCCACGGCGACGGGCAGGGGCGCTGCCAGAGCGGCGAGGACGAGGGCGAGGAAGAGATAACCGGTGAGGGCGAGCATCGGACGATCTCCCAGGGGACGCCGCGAGCTTACCCGGACTCGCCCCTTGCGGGCAAAGCGGTCCGCCGGCGCGCCCCCACTGTGGGGGCGAAGCGCCCTTTCATTGACCGAAGAGGCCGCGCAGCGCGTCGCGGATCTGGTCGGCGGCGCCGGCCGGCGGTGCTTCGCCCTCTGCTGGGGCGGCGGGCGCCTCTTCCTCCGTGGATCCGGCTCCGCCAAAGGCGCCGAACAGCGCCTCGAGATCCTGTCCCCGGTAGTCGGGAGGAGGGGCGAAGAGAGCGGCCGGCGGCCGGCGGTCTTCCACTCGCACCGCCGTCAGGGTCAGGTCCTCTTCGGATGCGACCAGTTTGAGGAAGTAGCCGAGGTCGGGGGCGTACCAGGCCTCCGTGGCTTTGCCGTCTTCGTCGCTCACCCGCCACTTGCGGACGGCGTAGCCGAGCAGCTCCCCCTCGCCGAGGGGTTCGCAGCGGTACTTGGGATCGGCGCCGCAGGGATTGTCCGGCTGCGAAAGGGAGCCGAAGAGAAAGAACCGCTCGTCCTCGTCCAGGTTTCGCTCGTGGCGCAGATATGTCTGTTCCCGATGGTCGATCATGGTGGTACGCAGCCGCTCGCCCCGTTTTTCGAGGATCAGGGAGGTGTGCAGCTCCTCACCGAGATCCTGGCGGAAGCGATCGCGGTCCATGTGGTAGACGACTTTTTCTCCCATTTCCCGCACCGCCTTGCCCTCGACCCGGTACTCGATGGTGAACTGGCGGAACCCCGCCTGGGATACGGTTGTGAGCAACGAAAAGACCGCGGAAAACGAACGCCCGGACCATGACGGCTCCTCCCCTACGTCAAGGTTTATCGTACAGGATCTCGCCCTCCGTCCCGGTGACCGGCAAGATCATCCAGGCGTAGTCCTCGGCGGACACGGGCCAAGGTGATCAACGGCCAGGCGCCCGGCTTGCTCATCAGCAGGTGCATCGAGTTCCCACCGGCGGCGACCTCCATGCCCCGATAGGAAAAGGCGTTCCGAAAAGCGCGCCGCGCTGCCACTCCGGACCCAGCTTTTCCTCGTAGAAGCGCCCCGACCTCCTCCTCGGACAAGGTGCTCAGCTACCGCTCCGAGGGCAGCATGGTGTGGGCTTGATGCGGATCTTTTGTTCCCTCGTGGATGATCACGCGCTGTTGCGAATTTTGGTTCGGATCTTTCGTTCCTTCGTGGATGATCACGCGTTGGATGGCCTGCGCGGCCTCGGCGAGCTGTGCTCGCGCTTGCGGAGCAACGCGTTCATTGCGGGCGCCGACGTCGAGTGCTTTCACCATTCCGCGCCAAATATCCTTCTTTTCGATTCCTCGCGCGACCGACGCCTCGTCTTCTAGGATCTCGAGAATGGCGTCCCGCACATCGTCGTGCGCGATACGAGCGCAGTAGCCACCCTGAGGGTTGCTTCGAACGCTGTTTTTACCGCCTTTTTGGGCGGCCTCGGCATCGGCAACCAGGGTGATCACAACTTCATTTGGGGTGCTTCCTTCGGAGACGGCGGTAAGTTTGGAGCCCTTTGCGATGGCATCAATAAGCTCTGCTTTATTCATCCGCCGAATTTGTGCTCCGCCGGATCCGTCCGAACACTCCACGGCTGATCCCTCGACGGCAGCATGGTCTTGCGTGCCTGCCGTTTCCCCCGCTTCAACGCTTGCTGGGGCAGACACCGCGACTTCCCCGGATTGCGCGGTTTGCGCTAGCACTTCCTGCGGAGCTCCAACAGAAAACACCACCATCGCTCCCGCAAGGGCGCTACTTACACGTGAAACAGATGTGTAATATGCGGTTTTCATCCAAAGCGGGCTACACTAAGAAACATCCCAATAATGCGCACTTACCATAGTAGTAAGAAACAGACCTTGCAAACATTCCTCTCCCCAGCGGCGTTTTCTTCCAAACACAGCGATTCTGCCCACCTTTTTCTGCCCCTATCGTCTGGGACGATGCGAAGCCCGAAGCGGAAGTAGCGCGTGCCGTTCACATACACCTCGCCACCGGGGTTGTCGAAAAAGTACACCGCCCCCTCCGGAAGGGCACCCCCGCCGCCGGCGCCGCAGGGCTTCGTTCGAGCATCTGCGCCTCCAAGGGGCACTGCGCGCGGAAGGCAGCGCTCACCGCACCCCGCCGGCCTTCTTCGGCCTCCCCGCCGCATGCCGCGGCCGACAGGACAAGACCCGTTCCCAAAACCCAACGCAACACGGCTCTGGACCCTGCGCGCCTCGATGCCGTATCGACGATGCCTAGCACAGCCATCGCGCATCCTCCCAAACGCCCGCGTTTCAAGGTGTTGCCCGGCTTTGCTCGAAACGGCGCCAAGTGCGCGCGGGCCCTCGCACCGCGCGATCGACCGGTCGCCGGTGAGCTCAGCGCGACGGAACGCGGTCCTCAGTGACGGGGATGACCGCAATCGGCCATTCGGATCAACCGCCGCCGGCGGATCAATAGACACGACTCATTGCCGGTCCCGGCGGGTTGCAGTCGAACGCGGCGTCGATCGATCCGCCGACCGCCGCCACGCCCCCGCCGTCGGGTCGACACCACCCGCGGTCGGCGCCGCGCCCCGTCAGGCACGGCGGGCGGGGCGTGCGTTCGGGCGGTTCAGGCCGCCGCGCCGGCGCGCTCGTCCGGCCGGAAACTGTCGGCGCGCGCCTGCCTCCACCAGTCGGCGTACTCGGTCTGCTCCGGCGCCTCGAGCAAAACGCGCGGCGGCAGGAAACAGTGGATTCGGTCCACCGGCTAGGCCTTCTCCGGCCCCGTGCGATGCATGATGTGGTGGGGTTAGAGCTCACGCGGATGCGAAAAGCCGGTGGCGGCGACGATCTCCGCCAGTGCCTCGACCGTCTTGCGGTGGGAGCGGGCGGCCCGCGGCCCCGGCACCTCGGGCACCAGGCCACGCACGCGACCCGGCAGATGGGAAGTCACGCCGGTCGGACACGTGCCGAGGTGACAGCGCATCGCCTGGATGCAACCGACCGACATCATGAACGCGCGGGCCGCGTTGCACCAGTCGGCCCCGATCGCCAGGTTCCGCGCCAGCCCCATGCCGGAGTAGATCTTGCCGCTGGCGGCCAGCCGCACTTCCCCGTTCAGGCCGCTGCCGACCAGCGCGTTGCGCATCAGGATCAGGCCCTCGGTCAGCGGCATGCCGACCCAGTCGGACAGCTCCAGCGGCGCGGCGCCCGTTCCACCCTCGGCGCCGTCGACGACGATGAAGTCGAGCAGAATGCCGCTGGCCAGCATCGCCTTGCAAATGGCGAACGGCTCGTGCGGCTGCCCCACGCACAGCTTGATGCCGACCGGCTTGCCGCCGGACAGCTCGCGCAGCCGGGCGGCGAACTCCAGCATCTCCAGCGGCGTGGAGAACGTCGCATGCGCCCGCGGCGATATGCAATCCCGGTGCGGCGCCACGCCGCGGATCCGCGCGATCTCCTCGGTGACCTTCGCCGCCGGCAGCACGCCGCCGTGGCCCGGCTTGGCGCCCTGGCTGAGCTTGATCTCGATCATCCGCACCTGCGGCCGCTGCGCCTGGTCGGCGAAGCGCCGCGGGTCGAACCGCCCCTGCCGGTCGCGCGCGCCGAAGTAGGCCGAGCCCAGTTCCCAGACCAGATCGCCGCCGTGCTCGAGATGATGGGGCGAAATTCCCCCCTCGCCGGTGTCGTGATAGAAGCCGCCGAGCCGGGCGCCGAGGTTCAACGCCCGCACCGCGTTGGCCGACAACGCGCCGTAGCTCATCGCCGAGATGTTCAGCACCGAGGCGGATTACGGCTTCGTGCACTGGCTGGAGCCGACCGTCACGCGCGGATCCCGCTCGGCTTCGGCCGCCGGTGCAATCGAATGGCTGACCCAGTGGTGCGTGGCTTCCTCGAGGTCGCGCTCGGTGCCGAACGGGTGGGTGTCCACCTCCCCGCGCGCACGGGCGTGGATGAGGTTGCGCGCCTCGTAGGGATACGGCGTGCCGTGCAGGTCGTCCTCGACGATGTAGGCATACAGGTAGGGCCGCAGGCGGTAGAACAGCCACCGCAACCGCCCCGCCACCGGGAAGTTGCGGGTGATCGTCCAGCTGCGTTGGAAGTGGTCGTAAACGCCGAGCGCGACCAGGCCGGCGCAGGCCACGGCCAGCGCATGACTCTGTCGGCGGGCGGGGCGCTCAGCGCGTCGGGACGGTCGGTGAAAGCGGCCAGAGCCGCACCGCGAGCGCGTCGTGCCGCACCGCCAGCCAGCGACCGGACGGCGACAGCGCGACCGGTCGCGCGCCCAGCTGCGTTTCCACCGGCGGCAAGCCCAGCGCCTGCGGCGACGCGCCGGCTCCAAGCCGGTGGCGGTACAGCGACAGCCACGGCGTGGTGGCCGCGCCGGATGCGCCGCCGCCCAGCGATCGCCGATGCAGCTCCCGGCGCGC
The DNA here is from genome assembly GCA_026005035.1 of Porticoccaceae bacterium. Taxonomy (GTDB): domain Bacteria; phylum Pseudomonadota; class Gammaproteobacteria; order Pseudomonadales; family Porticoccaceae; genus BPKH01. Next base: position 10,659 of record BPKH01000003.1, read on the forward strand.
CAGCACCAGAAGCCCGTCCGGCCCGGCGGCGAGCGGGCTGCACCATTCGGGCTCGCCCATGGACCAAGGCAGCTCCTGCGCCTCGAGCAGGTCGAGGCGGTTCCCCTTCATCCCCAGGGCGAGCAGCCGGCGTCCCACCGGACCCTCGCTGAGCCAGACCCGGCCGGAGGCCACCAGCGGCGCGCCGCAGGTCGTGGCGCGAACCGGCCGCCCGTCGATGCGCAGCGGCTCGTGCCGGCCACCGTCCAGGAACAGCCGCTCGAGCAGGAAGCCGCGCGCCAGAATCGCCTCGTCGAGCCTCCGGGCACCACGGTCACCGTGACGGACGGCGAGGGCGCCCGGGCGAGCCGTTCCTCGGCCAGCAGCGTGCCCGCGGAATCCAGCCGCACACGCAGCAGCCACCACGCACCGTCCCGGCGCCCGAGCGCGATCAGGGAATCGGCGTCCTGCCAGTCGAGCGGCAAGAACGCCCCGAGGAACTCGGGTTCGGGCGGGTCGACGGCGCGCAGCAACGCGGCCAGCGGTTCGCCGCCGTACCCACGATCCGGCCAGGCCCAGAGCACGGTCCAGCGCGGGCCGGGGTGTGCGCCGGCCCAAGCATTGACCATCTCCAGCGTCCAGCTTGCACCGCCGAGACCGCCGTGGTGGCTGATCTGGCTGTGCACCGGCACATCGCCTCGCCACAGCGGAATTCTTGCCATCGGCTCGATGCCGCCGTCGCGCAGGCGGAACAGGGCGACGCCGAGGCCGGTCAGCCGGCGGGTGCCGCCCTCCGGTGCCGGCGACCGGTCGAGAAATTCCAGGTAGCGCTCCGCGACCCAGCGCCGGAAGCGGTACATCGCCTCGCCTTCGTCCGGATCGCGTTCGACGAGTTCATCGAGCCGCTCCTTCCGCGGGCGGGAAAGCCATTCGCGCCGCCGCGCCGCTTCCTCGGCGCGCTGCGCCGCATCGGCCTCCACCACCTCCGCCGTCGGCACCGCCAAAACGTCCTCGGCCAGAAAAGCCACTTCGCCCCAGGCGATTGGCCCCGCGATTGCGCAACAGGGCTCGCTCGCCTGTGCGCTGGCGAGGCCACCGATGGCGAGCGCAGCGATCACGACGACGGCGGTGCCCAGGCGCGCAGCCATCACGGCACCGCCTCCACCGGAATGCGGATCGGCCGCCAGTCGGGGCTGTGCGGATGGCGGCGTTCGCGGCCCAGACGGCGCAGACGCTCGATGTCGTCGGGCAGGGTCTCGGGCACCCGGATCTCGTCCAGCCGGTAGCGAACCGGCATGGTCACGGTCATGCCGGCGCCCTCCGGCAACGGCACGGGCAGCTCCCGCTCCAGCTCGGCCCGGTTGCGCCCGGCTCGCAGCGCCTCGAGCGCCGCGAGCAGCACCGGCTCGCCGGCCGCGGCCTCCAGGTAGGCTTCCATCTCGCGTGTGCGTTCCTCGAGTCCCTTGGGCGTGTAGTCCGACGGCTCGTCCTGGCGGTGACCGAAGATGCCCTCGGCGCTCGAGTAGATGTCCGCGTGATAATCAATCGGCGGCGGCACGTCCGACCAGACGATGATCTCGGGATCATGGTGACCCTGCCGCGGCTCGCCCGGGATCACGTAGACACAGGTGCGCGGGGCCATCGGCGTGGTGCCGGTCGGCCCCACGTACAGCCCTTCCACCGGGAACAGCAGCAGGAAGTTCTGCACCGGTGCCGGAATCTGCTCGGCCTTGGGCAGGCCGGCGATTTGCAACGTGCCGCAATAGGCGAAACGCTCCAGGGCCGCGGCGCACGGCGCCACGGCGAGGAAGATGGCAGCGAGAGCAGACAGGCGGATCGGGTTCATGGGTTCCTCTCCTGACGAAGGGGTCGCGCGGTTGGCTCCCAGGCGGGACTCGTCGGCTCATCGCCCAGCGTGACCGTGAACGGCCGGCTCCGGATCCGCCGGCGGGGCGATTCAAGGCGCAGGCGCAGGGTGAGCGGTGCGGCCAACCCTAGCGAGCGCAGAAAGCCTTCGTGCGCGTAGAAGAGCTGGACGGCCGGGGTGGTGTTGCAGGCATCGTCGGCCACGGCCGCGGCCGACTCGGCGCGGCAGACGCCGAGGCGGGCGAAGAGCTCGAAGGTGGTGACAGCCTCATCCTGCGCCGAAAGCCAGGTCGCGTGGCGGCCGCGCTCGTAGGGGCCGTGGTGGACGACGTAGGCGCCCTGGTTCGGGTCGCGGTCGAAGCCCGTGGTAGAGAAAGGCGCCGAGCACAGGGCCCGGGTCGATCCGGGGCGGATCCAGCACCTCGAGCCGGACCGGCAGGATCGCGCCGGACCGGCGGCACGGCGCGGAAGCGGATGCGCAGATCGTGCCAGGTCTCGACCACCTCGAGCACCTCGATGCCGTGCGGCACGAGCTGGACAGTGGCCGGATACAGATCGACGAGCCAGGTGCCGTTCCTGCCCGCCGGCAAGCTCGCGGTCGCACGCGAGCCAGACCGGCCCGGAAGGGAGCGGGCCGGCGATCCGCACCTCGCGCCCGTGCCGGAAGGGGCGCGCCCCGCCCAGCGTCAGCACCTCGAGGCCGACCGGCGGCGAGACCGCGTCGCGGGCGCGGGCGACGGCCTCCGGCGAGAGGTCCGTCGGCAGGCAGCGGGAGGCCACCGGGGCGAGCCATGGCGGCGGCTCCACCCACACCGACGTGTGCCCGCCCTCGTCCAGCCACGCCGTGAGGACGAGCGGAGGCGTGGTGTGGACGCGCACCACGTTCTCGCCCACGCGGATGCGGTGCCGCTGCGCCTCCATCTCGACGGGGTGCCGCACGACCCGGCCCACGAGCAGCGGATCCCCGGCGCAGGCGGGACGGTCGCCGCACATGGAGAAAGGGTCGAGGAGCGGCCGGACCGCATCGATGCGCGCGCGCTCGCCGCCCGTGCCGTCGACAAAACGCACCGCAAAGGGCGGTTTGGGCGCAGGCCCGCGCCATACGGCGACCGGATAGTAGGGGCGCACGGGCGCGTCCGGGTCGGCTTTGCCCGGCGAGAGCGCGATCGCGAGCTCCAGCCCCTCCGCACTGCGCTGCGCGCGCACGACGCGCGCCGCGAGCGGCGCCTTGCTCGTGCCGAGGAAGGCGATCGCCACCGCCTCGCCTCGCCGAAAACGCCCCGACGATGCGCCCCACCTGCTCGCGCACCGGCACCGGCAGTTCGCGCAGGAACGCCTGCAGGCTCGCCGGATCGACGAAGGCGCCGAAGGCCGCGTCCGGCAGCGGCCGCCAGCCCTCCGCACGGGCGAAGGGGGACAGGCCGAGGGCGGCGGCCGCCACGAGCGCGCGGATCAGCCCCATGGCGACGCTCCCTCCGCAGCGCGGCGGGATCATGCGGCCGAGCAGCGTGTGGACGTGGTCGCGCACCGCGCGGCACCAGGGCTGCTCCTGGATGCGCTCGAGCAGGGCCGGGGTGAGTCCCGCCTGCCAGGCCGCCGCCTTGAATTCGATAGACGGATGCGCCGCCTCGTAGAGCTGGATCAGGTCGAGAAAGCGGCCGAGCAGCTCGGGCTCGCCCGCGGCGAGATAGGCGCGCACCCGCTCGGCGGCCCAGGGCAGCGCCTCGGCGGGAATCGGCGGGAAGGTCGGGCCACCGCCACCCCGCAACGCGGCCCACTGGGCCTTGTCGCGCGCCTCCTGAACCCAACCCGCAGCGCGGGCCAGCAGGCGCGCATCCTCCCGAAAGGCATCAGCCACCGCGCGCACGCCGTCGAAACCGAGCCGGCCGAAGGCCGCAGCGGCCGTCACCGCGTCGGTCTCGTCCTCGCGCACCGCCGCCACGAACAGGGCGGCCAGTTCCGCGCGGCGCGCCGCCGGCAGGGTCGGGGCGGCCTGCAACAGCGCCAGCCGTTCGCGCCAGTTGCGGGCCCGCTCCAGGGCGAGGTCCACATACCATGCCCCGAGGCGATCGGCCGGCACCAGCGCGGACAGCAAGGCGGCAGGCGACGGATCCTTTTCTTCGGCGAGCGCCGCCTCGACCATCTGTTTGAGCGAGGCGAAATCCCGTGGCACCCAAGTGGACAGGGGCGCCTCGGCAAGCCTCGCGAGAAGCAGCCTCGGCGGCGGGCTCCGGCAGCGCTCCCTGCCGGGCGAGCCAGCGCCGTTCGGCGGCCGTGCCCGAGCGATGCAGGACGAGCGCGGCGAGTCGATCCGACGCCGCCGGATCTTCGCGCAGCAAGTTCACGCGCAGCCTGCCGAGCGCTTCGCGCAGCCGCTCGTCGCGGGCGGCCGCGAGCGCGCGCTCCACCGCGGGCAGGCACGTGCCGGCCGGCGCGCGCGCCCGCGCGAGCGCGTCCGGCGCCTGATCCCGGACGTGATCGCTCGGATCGTCGAGGGCCGCGAGCAGCGCGCGGAAGGTCTCGGTGTTGCGCGCCGGGGTGACGGTGAAATATTCCGCCGCCGCGCGGCGCAGGTCCGCGATCGCTGTCTGCGAGCAGCGGTCGGATGCGCCTCTCGAAGCGCGCGAGTTCCGCCCACAGCCGTTCGGCGCGGCGTCGCGCCTCGCGCTTCTCGCCCTCGTCGATTACGGACAATCCCCAAACGGCAAGCCTCGCGTTGTAGGCGAGCTGCTCCAGGGCCCGCAGCCGTAGCGCCTTGCCCGCCGCCGGGTCGGCGGCGATCGCCGCCAGCCGCTCCAGCACCACCGGCGGCCGCTCGAGCTCGAGAATCCCGGCGAGCAGCGCCAGCGCCGCCTCGCGGCTCGCCCCGCCGGCGCCGAGCGCGGCGGCGAGCCGCGCCCAGGTCACTTCGTCATCGCCGGCCTGAAGCAGCGCCCGCCAGGCCGGCGCACGCAGCTCGACCGGGCGGTCCGAAAGCGCCACCGCCCGCAGCACGGCGCGCGCGGCGGGTTCGTCCACCCGCTCGGCCAGCGCGCGCACCGCCGCGGCCGCCGTCTGCGGCGGCCCTTCGCGCGCCACGGCCGCGAGTTCCCGAAAGGCGCCGGCGGCGGCGAGCAGGGGCACGAGCTCGGTTTCCCGGCTCTCGCGCCAGGCGGCGAGGATCTCTTCTTTCAGCAATGACGCCGTGTCCTGCAGCGCCCGCATGAGCGCGTCGGGGCAGCCCAGATCCGGCGGCGGTGTGTGCCGGAAATGGCGCCAGAGCAGGCGCGCTCCCTGGGTGCCGGCGCGCGACAGGATCGCCACCGCCTGCCCACACTGCTCTCCGGCCAACCGTTGCGCCACCTGTTCGAGCGCTTCTGCAGCGAGGGGCGGCAGGCGCTCCGCCTCGGCCAACACCGCCAGAGCGGCGTCGGCGACGGCGCCCCCCTCGGCGAGCAGGGCGGCCACCCGGCCATACTGGCCGGGCGTGAGCGCACGACCCCTCAGCTGCAGAAGCGCCGTCACCCGCAGCCGCTGCGGCGTCCGCTGCCAGCGGGCTCGCCTCCGGCGGCACGGTGAGCGCGCGCGCTTCGGCCACCGCGAGCCGCAACTCGGTGCCGGCCGAATCGCCGAGGCAATCGGGCAAGGCCGACAGGGCGCTGTCCCACGCCCGGGCGACAAAGGCGCGCTTCAGGCGCTCCAGAGTCTCACCGTTCAAGGGGAGCCGCGAATCCCGCAATGCGTGTTGGCACAGGCGGGCCACCGCCTCGAGCCGCTCGGGCCGCTCGACGGCCGCGGAGATCAGTCCCGGCAGGACGCGCGTCACCACGGTGGGCAACTCCGGCCAGGCCGGATCGAGGGGCAAGTAGTCGACCATCGCCCAGGCCGCGTCCTGCCCCTTCGCCAGGCACGAAAGCGGCGCCTCGGCGAGCGCCAGGGCCAAGGTGCGGTCCTGCACGTACACCGCCGTCGCGGTCGCGCCGAAAAGCGTTTGCAATGCCTCGAACAGCGCCGGTTCTTCGGGGCATCGCCGCCACGCCGGCGCGATGGCCTCGGCGATGGCGCGCTCGCGTCCGAAATGGCGGCCCTCGTTGAGTTCCTGGACCACCCGGCGGCTTTCCTGGAGCAGGGCGGTGGGCTCGTTGAGCGCTGCGGAAAGGCGCGCCGCCGGGTCGGCCTCGGCTGCGCAGGCAAGCAGGAGACTTGCTGCCAGCAACGGTGCGCGCATCCCTCTCATGGCCGCGCCAGGATCACTTCCACCCTGCGGTTTCGCGCCCGGTTCGCGTCCGAATCGTTGGGTGCGATCGGGCGCGACTCGCCGAAACCGCGCGCCTCGAGCCGCTCGGCCTCGATCCCGAGCCGCGCGAGCTCCAGCGCCACCACGTGGGCGCGCAGCTCCGAGAGCACCTGGTTGAAGGCCTCGTTGCCCACGTCGTCGGTGTGCCCCTCCACGCGCACCTGCCCACCGCGCTGGCGCGCCAACTTGGCGAGTTTCTCCAGGGTCGCGCGGGCCTCGGGCTTGAGCGCCCACTGGCCGAAATCGAAGAGCACCGCCTCGGCGAGCACCACCTTGAGCCCCTCCGGCGTCTCCACCGCCTCGAGGTCGCGGATCAGATCGCGCTCGGCCACGGGCGCAGTCTCCCCCGAACTGTAGGTGGCCAGGCGCAACTCGCCCAGCAAGACTGGCGCCTCGGCGAAGGGCTCGGGCGCCTCGAACACGCGGCGGAAATAGAGCGTCAAGACCTGCGGGGGCTTTTCGGGCGCAAAGGGCTTGTGGCCCACCCGCTCGCCGTCCACGAAAAAGCGCACCTGGCCGCGCCGGACCTGGACGGCGATCCGGTGATCTCGGCCCGGGGCGATCGGGTGCTGGAAATCCCACCGCCCGTCGAGACTTCCGGCGGCGGCGTCCTTGGCGCCGAAAAGCGACGGATGGGCCGACTCGATCACCCCGCCGGCGAGCTGTTGGTCGCCCGCTGCGTAGGCGTCGCCGCGCTGCAGGCGCGTGGCGATTTCCAGCGGATGGAGCGCAAAGCGCAAGAGGGGCCCACCGGCTTCGAAGCTGTGAACCCTGAATTCGAGCGAAAACTCGTCCGGCAGCGGCTCGGGCAGCACCAGGTACAGCGTCGTGCCGTGCTCCAGGGGACGGATCCACATCCGGTCGGCGAAGCGCGCGCACTCGTAACTGCCGCGCGCGATCTTGAGCTCGGGGAGGAATTCCCCTACCGGACAGCGCTCCAGTGGCGCCTCGTAGAGGGGCGTGTCGCCCGGTTCGAACCGGTAGCGCTCCCCGGCTCCTTCGATGGCGGCACCCGTCGCGAACGCGCCGAAGGGCGCCAGTACGAGCAATAGGAAGACCCGGATCAAACGGTGCCTTTCCATGGTCGCCAAACTCCGATTTGTCCTTCGGTTATATATTTGTCCTTCGGTTATATAGAGTCCCCTCTGGGCGCCCACAAGGGGATCGGGTGGAGTCGCGCGGGGGGCGGACACCCCGAGTCCCCCGCTGCTATTTGCGAGCAGTGGGGGCTTTTCATCCTGGCTCTGCCAGAGACACTTTGTAGAAACCCACCACTCCGCCGATGCACACTCTGCAACCCGGGATTCCGGCGCCGCGCGCCTGCGGCCGGGCTACGACTACTCCGGCCTCACCCAGACTGCCAAAGGTGCTGGATTTCTCCACCCTCTTGAACGAAGCGCGCGAAGGCAGTACTCTTGCGCCCGTCCTCTTCGGGGGCGGTTAGCTCAGCGGGAGAGCACTGCCTTCACACGGCAGGGGTCGCTGGTTCAATCCCAGCACCGCCCACCATCTCCTTCCTCATGCCAGTGGGGCGATGCCCGGTGCCGTGGCGAAGTCCCCGCGCGGAGAATTGCACCCTGGAAAGTCCCCGCCGCCGGCGCTCAGCGCAGGTGGTCGGTGCAGTTGAGTTCCAAGGGCTCGAGTGTGACCGCGCACAAGCGGGTGTAGCCGGTGTTGTGATGGTGAAATTCCCGCCAGCGGGTGGTGTCGCCGTGGCAGAGGTGGGCGAGGAGGACGGCGATGGCGACGCCGTGGGAGACCAGCGCGATTGCCTCCCCGGCGTGGCGGGCGCGAATCTCTTCGAGGGCGGCCACCATGCGGTCGCGGACCGCCAGCTGGCTGTCGCCCCCCGGCGGCGAAAAGTGGGGGTCGCGGAGGAGGCGCCGCTCGGGATCGAGGGTGCGGGCGATCTCGACGAAACTCGCTCCCTCCCATTGACCCACCGAAAATTCCACCAGTCGCGGGTCGAGCAACAGCGGAACCGCGCAGGCGGAGGCGAGCGCGCGAGCCGTGTCGCGCGCCCGCGCCAGCGGGCTGGCGTAGACCGCCGCAGGGCGCGCGGTGGCCGCCAGGTGTCGGGCCAGGCGCTGTGCCTGGCGGCGGGCCCTCGGCGGTCAAGGGGGTGTCGGTGCTGCCGTGCCACAGGCCCTGCCGGTTGGCCGGCGTCTCGGCGTGGCGCACCAATAGGATCGAGCCGGCGGTTTTCTGCACGGGGCGTCCTCTCTGCGGGTCGCCATGATAGAGGCGCGCCGCGCGAGCCGCCAGCGATTCAGCCGAGGGTGGTGGCGATCAGGGCGAGCACGACGGCAAGCACCAGGCCGCCGCCCACCAGGAGGCCGATCCGCGCCAGGCTGCGCTTGTCTTCTGCGAGCATGGGTGGCAGAGATCCGAGCAATGATTTGAAAGCCTAGCAAGAGGACGCTGGCCGTACCCTTGACGGCGGTCAAGGCGCTTTGCCGCCCGCCAGCACTTCCAGGTAGGCGCGCACCGCCCGAGCCATCCCCAAGCGCAGGGCGTCCACCGTCAGGGCGTGGCCGATGGACACCTCCAGCAGGTGGGGAAGGGCGCGGAAACGCTCGAGATTGTGCAGATTGAGGTCGTGTCCGGCGTTGACCCCGAGGCCCGCCTCCGCCGCCGCCTGTGCCGCCTCCTCGTAACAGCGAAAGAGCGCTTCGCGGCGGGCGGGGTCGGGGAAGGCCACCGCCCAGGGCCCGGTGTAGAGCTCCACCCGGTCGGCGCCCACTTCCCGGGCGAGGCGGATCTGCTCCAGGTCGGGATCGAGAAAGAGGCTGACGCGGATGCCCCTCTCCTTGAGGCGGCACACCACCGGTTCCAGACGCGCGCCGCTGCGGCGCAGGTCGAAGCCGTGGTCGGAGGTGAGTTGCCCAGGGGCGTCGGGGACCAGGGTCGCCTGATGGGGGCGGCTCTCCTCCACCAGGTAGAGAAAGCCGGGATAGGTGCCCTCGGCGCCGGCGAAGGGGTTGCCCTCCACGTTGAACTCGATCCCCGGCGTCTCCTCGATCAGGCCCGCCAGTTCGAAGACGTCCGAGGGGCGGATGTGGCGTTGATCGGGACGGGGGTGGACGGTGATGCCGTGGGCTCCCGCCGCGATGGCGATGCGGGCGAAATCGGTCACCGACGGCTCGTTGCCGCCCCGCGAATTGCGAATCAGGGCGATCTTGTTGAGGTTGACCGACAGGCGGATCACGGCGGCCTCAGCCCCAGTCGCCGAAGCGGCGTCGCGGTCGCAGGCGCGGCAGCAGCGCTGCCAGTAGCGCCCCCAGGGCGACGGCGATGGCCCCGTAGAGGAACCACTTGCGCGACTCGTCGCGCACCAGCTGATCCCGCGCCGCGCGCAGCACGTCCACCTCGCTCTGGAGCATGCGGTTCTGCTTGACGAGCTCCTCGTTTTGCTGCTGGAGGAGGAGGGCGTTGGCGGCCGCCTGGCGCAATTCGGCGAGCTCCGCCTGGCAGGCGGCGAGGGAGGGATCCGTTGCGGACTCGGCCGAGGGGGATTCGCTCGCCCCGCTGCTGCCCGCGACGGCGAGTGTCAAGAGAGCGGCAGCAAGCAGGGTTCGGGCCGGAGAGGTCATGGCGCCACCGGAGTCAGAGGTTGGACCAGGGGTTCGGCAAAGCAACCGGCGGCCAGGCAGGGGTCTTCCGCCGCCCAGCGCTGCGCCTCTTCGAGGCTCGGAAATTCCGCCACCAGCGCCGATCCAGCGAGCCCCGCCTCGCCGTCGTCCGGGCCGTCGATGGCCGGCAAGAGCCCCGCCAACAGGAGGCGGCCGTCCTCGCGCAGGGCCGCCAGGCGCGCTCGGTGGGCGGCGCGGCGGGGGGCGTCGGGTCCCGGCGGGCGGGCGCGGTAGAGCACCAGGTACCACATCAGGGTTCCTCCTCCCGCCGCGGGTTGCGCACCAGGGCCTCCAGGGGAAGGCCGCTCAGACGCGACAGGCCGCGCAGCAGAAACCACAGGGCCCCGACCAAGGCCAGGGTGGTGGGCAGGGCGATGGCCGGAAAGGAGAGGGCGGTCAGCCTGCCCAGCTGCTCGTTGTAGACGTCGGTGCCGGGGTCCGCGGTGACCAGGGTGCTGGCCAACAGGAAGTTCAGGGCCGCCGAGAGAAAGAAGGCGCCCGCCACACCCCAGGAGGCGCCTGCGAACACGCGCTCCAGGTGGTGGTGCCCACCCCGCTCGCGCACGGCGCGCTCCACGGCTTCGGTGTCGATCAGCCCGCCCTGGTAAAAGAGGGTGCGCACCAGGGGCCAGGGGCGTGTGCAGCGATCCCAGCACCGCCAAGCCGAACAGGGCGGGCAGCGCGGCCTCCTTCCACGCCAGCGCCTCGGGGGGCAGGCCGAGCAGGCTGATGCCGCCGGTCAGCAGCACGCTGGCCGTGCCGAGCGCGGCCAGCGGGTCCAGGCGGCGCCGGGCAAAGGCCTCGCGAACTCCGTAGGCCAGGGGAAAGGCGAGGGCGGTGAGCAGGGCGCCGGTGGGCCCGAGCGCTTCGGGGCCGCTCCCCCGGGTGAGGATGAGGGCGGGCAGGACGACGTTGCAGGCGAGCCCTACCCAGGGGCTGCCTCCCCGGCGGTCGCCCGGCGCTGTGGGGGTGTTGCGGCGGGACACGGCCAAACTCACTGCGGTGGAGCCGGAGTATACCAGTTGCCCATCCGGACTCGCCAACCACCCCGGGGCATCCGAGGGTGGTTGGCGGTTGCGGGCGAGATCCCGGATCGCGCTTCGCTCCATCCGGCCTACGGCCTTTCGTTTCGCCGCCTTTGAGCCGCGGGTGTTCCCGACCTCGCGGGCCACTCCGGACCTCGGCAGAACCACCGGCGGGTGCTATAGTGGGCCGCCCGGAGGGGCGCCATGAGCCAGTACTTTCAGATTCACCCCGACAATCCGCAGCGGCGACTGGTGGCCAAGGCGGTGGAGATCGTCCGCGCCGGCGGGGTCATCGCCTATCCCACCGACTCGGCCTACGCCTTGGGCTGCCACCTGGGGGGCAAGGCGGCCATGGAGCGGATCCGCGCCATCCGCCGCCTCGACTCCAACCACCACTTCACTCTCGTCTGTCGCGACCTGTCGGAACTGGGCGTCTACGCCCGCGTCGACAACACTGTCTTTCGACTGCTCAAGCAGTTCACGCCCGGACCTTACACCTTCATTCTCGAGGGAACCCGGGAGGTGCCGCGCCGACTCCTGCATCCCAAGCGCAAGACCATCGGCTTGCGCATCCCCGATCACCGCATCACCCAGGCGCTGCTCGAGGTGTTGGGCGAGCCCCTGGCGAGTGTGACCCTCATCCTCCCCGGGGAGGAGTACCCACTCACCGATCCCGAGGAGATCCGCCGACGACTGGAGCACCGAGTGGACCTGGTGATCGACGGCGGCCCCTGCGGTCTCGAGCCCACCACGGTGGTCGACCTCACCGGCCCGAGCCCGCGCATATTGCGCCGCGGCAAGGGGGACCCCGCGCCCTTTGCCTCCTGATCCCGCGCAGGGGTGGTACAATATCCGGCTCGCAAGGGCGCAGCCTGCCGATGGTCGATCGCCGCACAACAACGCCCGCCGCGCCCGTCCAGGGCGAGATGCCCCTGGCGGTGGTGCGCGGCAAGGCGATCACCGAGCTGCCCAAGGACCTCTACATTCCGCCCGACGCCCTGGAGGTGATCCTCGAGGCCTTCGAGGGCCCGCTCGATCTCTTGCTCTACCTGGTCCGGCGGCAGAACCTCGACATCCTCGAGATCAACGTGGCCGAGATCACCCGCCAGTACATGGAGTACATCGAGATGATGCGGGCCCTCTCCCTGGAGCTGGCCGCAGAGTATCTGGTGATGGCCGCGCTGCTCGCGGAGATCAAGTCGCGTATGCTCCTCCCCCGCCAGGCGGAGGCGGAAGAGGAAGAGGAGGATCCGCGGGCGGAGCTGGTCCGGCGCCTGCTCGAGTACGAGCGCTACAAAAAGGCCGCCGAAGCCCTTGACAGCTTGCCACGCATGGAGCGGGATCTCTTCCCGGCGCGCGCCGAACCGCCCGCACCCCGGGGCGGCAGACCCGAACCGGTGGTCGAGTTGCGAGAACTCCTGTTGGCCTTCGCCGGCGTGATCCGCCGCGCCGAGCTGCGCAGTGCCCATCGCGTGCACCTCGAGCCGCTCTCCACCCGGGAGCGGATGAGCGACATCCTCGCTGCGCTTGAGGCGCGCCGCCTGCTGCCCTTCACCGCACTCTTCCCCCGCCGAGAGGGGCGGGCGGGGGTGGTGGTCACTTTCCTGGCTCTCTTGGAGCTGGTCAAGGAAGCCCTGGTGGAACTCGTCCAAGGCGAGCCGGGCGGGCTTCTCCACGTGCGCGCCCGCGCGGCCTGAGGTCGGCCGTGGAGCGCGCGCGGTTGTTGCGCATTCTGGAGGGCGCCCTGCTCGCGGCGGGGGAGCCCCTTTCCGTGGAACGCCTGCTCGGCCTCTTCGAGGAAGGCGAGCGGCCGGAGCGCGCCGAACTGGAGGCGGCCCTGGAGGCCCTGGCGGCGGACTGGGCCGGGCGCAGCGCGGAGTTGGTGCGGGTGGCGGGGGGCTATCGCCTGCAGGTGCGGGCGGAGCTCGCGCCCTGGGTGGGGCGATTGTGGGAAGAAAAGCCGCGGCGCTATTCGCGAGCGCTCCTCGAAACCCTGGCGGTGATCGCCTACCGACAGCCGGTCACCCGGGGCGACATCGAGCGGGTGCGCGGCGTTGCGGTGTCGAGCGAGATCATCCGCACCCTAATGGAACGCGACTGGATCCGCGTGGTGGGGCACCGCGATATTCCCGGCCGGCCGGCCCTCTACGCCACCACCCGCGCCTTTCTGGACCACTTCAACCTGCGAAGCCTCGCCGATTTGCCTCCCCTCGAAGAGATCCGCACCCTCGCCGAGGAGGAGCTGCCCCTGGAGGGTCCGCCATCCCCGTCTGCCCAGGTGGTGCCCCTGCCGGTGGCGCCGGATCACCGCCGCAGGAGTGATTCGTGAAGCACGACGACCCCCGCGCCACGGAAAAGCTGCAGAAGGTGCTCGCCGCCCTCGGCCTCGGATCGCGGCGCGAGATGGAGGCCTGGATCGCCGCCGGCCGCGTCACCGTCAACGGGCGCCGGGCGGTCTTGGGCGAGCGGGTGGGCCCGCGCGACCGAATCGCCGTGGACGGTCGGCTCCTGCGCCGGGACGGGGCTTCCCGCCGTCCGCGGGTGGTGCTCTACAACAAGTCGGAGGGGGAACTGTGCACCCGCGCCGATCCCCATGGCCGCCCCACGGTGTTCGAGCGCCTGCCCTTCCTGAGCCGCGGGCGCTGGGTGATGGTCGGCCGCCTCGACGTCAACAGCGCGGGGCTGTTGCTGTTCACCACCCACGGCGAGCTGGCCCATGGGCTCATGCACCCGAGTCGGGGGGTGGAGCGCGAATACCTGGTGCGGGTGCATGGGTCGGTCACCGAGCAGGTGCTGGCGCGGCTCGCCGAGGGTGTCGAACTGGAGGACGGTCCGGCCCGCTTCGAGTGGGTCGTGCCGGTGGGCCCCCAAGACCGGGCCAACCGCTGGTTCCGAGTGGGGCTGCGGGAGGGCCGCAACCGCGAGGTGCGCCGCATCTGGGAGTCCCAGGGGCTGGAAGTGAGCCGCCTCAAGCGCATTCGCTACGGCGGGGTGATCCTCCCCTCCTGGGTGCGCGCCGGCGAATGGGTGGAGCTGCCCCCCGAACCGGTGCGGGAGCTCTGCCGGCTGGCCGGCCTGGATGAGAGCCGCTTCGACTGGCGCCTCACCGCCGCCGAGCGGGAGCGGCTCAGGCGCCAGGAGGCGCGGTTGCGCGCCCGCGGGGCGGTGCGGCGCGCAGGCGCTACTGGGCGTCCAGGGACTGCCCGTTGACGTGGCGGCTGTCGTCGCCCATCAGGTAGAGGTAGGCACCCATGATCGCCTCGGGCGGGCGCAGCCGGTTGGGGTCCTCCGCCGGATAGGCGGCGGCGCGCATGGCGGTGCGGGTGGGTCCGGGGTTGATGCAGTTAACGCGGATGCGGCTTACGCCCTCCACTTCGTCGGCCCAGACCTGGGTCAAGCCCTCGATGGCGAACTTGGACACCGCGTAGGCTCCCCAGTAGGCCTTGCCCCGCCGGCCCACCCCCGAGGAGGTGAAGACCACGCTCGCCGCCGGTGCCTTTTCCAGGACGGGCAGCAGCTTTTGGGTCATCAGGAAGGGTGCGGTGAGGTTCACCCGCAGCACCTCTTCCCACAGGCGCAGGGGATAGCGGGCGAGGGGCGTGCGCTGGCCGAGGATCCCGGCGTTGTGGAGCAGGCCGTCGAGGCGGCCGAAGTGGGCGTCCAGGGCGTGGGCGAGCGCCCGGTAGTCCTCCTCGCCGGCACCGGCCAGGTCCACCGGGTAGATGGTCGGGGTGGGGAGGCCCGCCGCGGTGATCTCGTCGTAGACCGCTTCCAGTTTGGCCACCGTGCGCCCCGCCAGGACCACGGTGGCACCGTGGCGGGCGAAGGCCAGGGCGGCAGCGCGCCCGATGCCGTCACCGGCGCCGGTGACCAGGATCACCTTGTCGGCCAAGAGGTCGGGGGCGGGTCGGTATTCGAGCAGGGATGAGGGCACGCGCGTACTCCCAAGGGACGGTGGTCAGGAAAAGAGGATGCGGCCGAGGTCGGCGGGCCGTGCCAGCAGGTATTCCGCGCCCCACTGCTCGGGGGCGTCGTCCGCCGCGAGGTAACCCCAGGCGGCGCAGGCGGTGGGGCAGCCGGCGGCGCGCCCGGCCTCGATGTCCCGCAGATGATCGCCCACCACCAGCGCCTCCCCCGGGGGGACGCCGAGCTGGCGGCAGGCCAGCTCGACCGGTTCGGCGTGGGGCTTGGGGTGGGCGACGTGGTCGGGGCAGACCACCGCGGCCGGTCGCGCGGGGAAGTCCAGGCGGTCGAGGAGGGGGCGGGTGAAGCGCTCGGGCTTGTTGGTGACCACGCCCCAGGGGAGGGCGCGGCGCGCCAACTCGCCGAGCACCTCCTCGAGACCGCTGAAGAGGCGGGTGTGGACGGCCAGGCGCGCCTCGTAGTGGGCGAGCAGGGCGCGCCGCAACGGCTCGAAGTCCGGCGCCTCGGGGTGCACGCCGAACAAACGCTCCACGAGGCCCCGGGCGCCGTGGGTGACCGCCGGGCGGACCTGTTCCAGGGGCAGGGGGTCGAGTCCCCGCTCCGCCCGCACCCGGTTCACCGCGTCAGCGAAGTCGGGTGCGGTGTCGAGCAGGGTGCCGTCCAAGTCGAAGAGCACTGCGCGCAGTCGTCCCATGTCCGCCCTATGCAATCCTGCGGGCGTGTACCAGATAGTTCACGTCCACGTCCCGGGGGTCGATGCGAAAGTTGCCGGTGAGGGGGTTGTAGGTGATGCCCGCCAGCTCCACCACCTCGCAACCGGCGGCGCGCAGCCAAGCGGCCAGTTCCGAGGGGCGGATGAACTTGCGGTAGTCATGGGTGCCGCGGGGCAGGAGGCCGAGCAGGTATTCCGCCCCCACCACGGCCAGCAGCCAGGCCTTGGGGTTGCGGTTGAGGGTGGAGAAGAACAGGTCGCCCCCCGGGGCCACCAGGGCGGCGCAGGCAGCCACCAGGCGGGCCGGCTCGGGGGCGTGTTCGAGCACCTCCATGCAGGTGACCAGATCGAAGCCGGCGGGCTGTTCCGCCGCCAGGGTTTCGGCGGCGATGCGCCGGTACTCCACCGCCAGGCCGCTTTCCAGCAGGTGCAGCTGGGCCACCGCCAACGGCCCCTCGGCGAGGTCGATGCCGGTGACCCGCGCACCCCGCTGGGCCAGGGCCTCGGCGAGGATGCCGCCGCCGCAGCCCACGTCCAGAACCCGCTTGCCCGCCACCGGCGCGCGGCGGTCGATCCAGTTGGCGCGCAGGGGATTGAGGCGGTGGAGGGGTTTGAACTCTCCTTCCGGGTCCCACCAGCGGCTCGCCAGGGCCTCGAACTTGGCGAGCTCCTTGGGATCGCCGTGGGCGTTCACCACTCTGCCTCCGCAGTGGCCAGACGCCGGCGCCAGAAGCGGGCGCTGGCCGCGATCTCGCCTTCGTCCAGGGTGGTGAGCGCGCCGTCGACCAGCAGCGCCCGGCCGGCCACCCAGACATGGCTCGCCCGGCTGCTCGCGGTGGTGGTGTAGGCCAGCGCCGAGAGGGGATGGTGCAGCGGCTGCTGGGCCAGGCCCGAGAGGTCGAAGGCAGCGAGGTCGGCGCTCTTGCCCGGCTCCAGGGATCCCGTCTCCTCGGCGAGTCCCAGCACCCGCGCCCCGTCCAGGGTGGCGAGGCGCAGAGCTCGGTGGGCGTCGAGGGCCGCGGCGTCGCCGCTCGTGCCCTTTGCGAGCAGGGCGGCCAGTTGCATCTCGGCGAGCAGGTCGAGGCTGTTGTTGCTCGCCGCACCGTCGGTGCCCAGTCCCACCGCCAGGTTGCGCTCGAGGAGCGAGAGCAGCGGGCAGATCCCGGAGCCGAGCTTGAGATTGGAGCGCGGGCAATGCACCACACCTGGGCGTCGCTCGGCGAGCAGCTCCAGGTCCGCCTCGTCGAGAGCCACCATGTGGACGCACTGGGTGGTCTCGCCGAGCAGCCCCAGGCGGTCTAGGGTGGCGAGGGGGCGCTCGCCCCGGCGGCGCTCCCAGGCGGCCACTTCGGCGGCGGTTTCGTGGAGGTGGATGTGGATGCGCCCGTCCACCTCCGCCGCCAACACCGCGATCCGCTCCAGCAGGGGCTCCGCCACCGTGTGGACGGCATGGGGGGCAAAGGCCACGCTGAGCAGGGGATCGCCGCGCAGGGCGTCGTGAAGTTCCAGCCCGCGGTGTAGGCAAGCCTCGCCGTCGCGGGCCCAGGCCGTGGCCACCTCGATGACCGGGAATCCCACCTGGGCGCGCAGGCCCGCCTCCCGGGCCACCGCCGCCACTTCCTCGGGAAAGAAGTATTGGTCGGCGAAGCAGGTGGTGCCGCCGCGAATCATCTCGGCGGCGGCGAGGCGGGTCCCGTCGCGAACGAAGTCGGCGTCGACGAAGCGCGCCTCCAGCGGCCAGATGTGGCGCCTGAGCCAGGTGTCGAGGTCGAGGTCGTCGGCCACCCCGCGCAGCAGTGTCATGGCCGCGTGGCCGTGGGCGTTGACGAGCCCCGGCGTGACCAGGTGGTGGGAGAGCTCCACCCGCTGTGCACAGCGGAAGCGCCGGTCCACTTCCGAAGCGGGACAGAGGGCGAGGATGCGGCCGTCGCGCACCACCACCGCGCAGTCTTCGTAGACGGCCTGGGCGGGTTCCACCGGGATCACCCAGCGGGCGGCGATGCACCAATCTGCAGCTTCTCGTTCCATGACCTAGGCGAGGGCTGGAGCGCGGGCAGTATACCCGATCGACCCCGCGGACCGCCCCGCCCGATGTGCTAAAATAGCTTTCTTGTGCCGGCTATCGCCGGTTCCTTCCTTGGTTCCTGTCGCGCAGTCATCGCTTCCATGGGCCAGATCGCCAAAGAGATCCACACCGTCAGTGTCGAGGACGAGCTCAAGCAGTCCTACCTCGACTACGCCATGAGCGTCATCGTCGGGCGCGCCCTGCCCGACGTGCGGGACGGCCTAAAGCCGGTTCACCGCCGCGTCCTGTTCGCCATGAACGAACTGAAAAACGATTGGAACAAGCCCTACAAAAAATCGGCGCGGGTGGTGGGAGACGTGATCGGCAAGTACCACCCCCACGGGGACGCGGCGGTTTACGAGACCATCGTGCGCATGGCTCAGCCCTTCTCCATGCGCTACGTGCTGGTGGACGGGCAGGGCAACTTCGGCTCCATCGACGGCGATCCGGCGGCGGCCATGCGCTACACCGAGATCCGCATGTCCCGGATCGCCCACGAGTTGCTCGCCGATCTGGACAAAGAGACCGTCGACTGGGTCGACAACTACGACGGCCAGGAGAAGATCCCGGCGGTGTTGCCCACCCGGGTGCCCAATCTCCTGGTCAACGGCTCGGCGGGCATCGCCGTGGGCATGGCCACCAACATCCCGCCCCACAACCTGAGCGAGGTGGTGGACGCCTGCCTGGCGCTCCTCGACGACCCCGAGCTGATGGTCGACGACCTGCTCGCCTTTCTGCCTGGCCCCGACTTTCCCACTGGCGGCATCATCCGCGGCCGGGCGGGCATCGTCCAGGCCTACCGGACCGGGCGGGGTCGTATCCGGGTGCGCGCCAAGACCCACGTCGAAACCGACCCCAAGAGCGGTCGCGAGAGCATCGTGGTCACCGAGATCCCCTACCTGCTCAACAAGGCGCGACTGATCGAGCGGATCGCCGAACTGGTCAAGGAGAAGAAGCTGGAGGGGATCGCCGAGCTGCGCGACGAGTCCGACAAGGAAGGGCTGCGCATCGTCATCGAACTGAAGCGGGGTGAAGTGGCGGAGGTGGTGCAGAACAACCTCTTCGCCCAGACCCAGCTCGAGGCGGTGTTCGGCATCAATATGGTGGCGCTGGTGGACGAACAGCCGCGCACCCTCGACCTCAAGGAGTTGCTCGAGGCGTTTTTGGACCACCGCCGCGAGGTGGTCACCCGCCGCACCCTCTACCTGCTGCGCAAGGCCAGAGAGCGCGGTCACGTCCTCGAGGGCTTGGCGGTGGCCATCGCCAACATCGACGAGGTGATCGCCCTGATCAAGGCCTCGGCGACTCCCCAGGAGGCCCGCGAAGCGCTCCTGGGGCGTACCTGGCCGGCGGCGGCGGTGGCGGAATTCCTCGCCCGCGTCGACGCCGATGCCTGCCGCCCCGAGGGGCTGGAGGAGACCTTCGGCCTCGGCCCCGAGGGCTACCGGCTCTCTCCGGCCCAGGCCCAGGCGATCCTCGACCTGCGCCTCCACCGCCTCACCGGCATGGAGCACGACAAGCTGCTCGCCGAGTACCGGGAGAAACTCGAGGAGATCGCCCGCTACCGGGAGATCCTCGCCGACCCCGAGCAACTCAAGCGCGTGATCCGGGAGGAGCTCGCCGCCCTCAAAGCGGAATTCGGCGACCCGCGCCGCACCGAGATCGTCGACGACGACGACGACTTCGACGTGGAGGATCTGATCGCCCCCGAGGATCGGGTGGTGACCCTCTCCCACCGCGGCTACGCCAAGGCCCAGCCCCTCGACGCCTACCAGGCGCAGCGGCGGGGCGGCACGGGCAAGGCGGCCACCGCCGTCAAGGACGAGGATTTCGTCGCCCACCTGGTGGTGGCCAACACCCACGACACCCTGTTGTGCTTCACCAGCGTCGGCAAGGTCTACTGGCTCAAGGTGTGGCAGATCCCAGTGGCGGGGCGCAACTCCCGGGGGCGGCCGCTGGTGAACCTCCTGCCCTTGGAGGAGGGCGAGCGGGTGACCGCCCTGCTGCCGATCCGCTCCTTCGAGCCCGACCACTTCGCCTTCATGGCCACGGCCCGCGGCACCGTCAAGAAGACCTCCCTGGACCAGTTCGCCCGGCCGCGCAGCGTCGGCCTGCGGGCGGTGGAGCTCGAACCGGGCGACCACCTGGTGGGGGTGGCGGTGACCGACGGTCACTGCGACGTCATGCTGGTGGCCGATTCTGGCAAGGCGGTGCGCTTCAGCGAGGGCGAGGTCAGGCCCATGGGGCGCGCGGCCCGGGGGGTGCGGGGGATGAGCCTGGGCGGCGGGCAGGAGGTGATCGCCCTGATCATCCCCGAGGAAGGGGGCGAGATCCTCACCGTGAGCGCCAACGGTTACGGCAAGCGCACGCCGGTGGACGAGTTTCCCCGCAAGGGGCGGGGCACCCAGGGGGTCATCGCCATGCAGACCAGCGAGCGCAACGGCCCCCTGGTGGGCGCGCTGCAGGTGTCGCCCGGCGACGAGATCATGCTCATCTCCGACCGCGGCACCCTGGTGCGCACACGGGTGGCGGAGGTGCCCTCCCTGGGACGCAACACCCAAGGGGTGCGCTTGATTCGCCTGCGCGAGGGCGAAAAGTTGGTGGGCGTGGCGCGCATCGAGGAGGACGGCGGGGATGAAGGCGGGACCTGACCAGGCCGCGGCGGCGGAGCTCGCCGCCCTGCGGGAGCGGATCGACGCTCTCGATCTCGAGATCCTCGAGCGCCTGGCGGCGCGGGCGCGGCTGGCGGTGGAGGTGGCCAGGGCCAAGGCGCGGCGCGGCGACGCCGACTTCTACCGCCCGGAGCGGGAAGCCCAGGTGCTGCGCCGGCTGCTCGAGCGCAATCCCGGGCCTCTCGAGGGGGAGGCGGTGGCGCGCATCTTCCGCGAGATCATGTCCGCCTGTCTCGCCCTGGAGCAGCCGATCACCGTCGCCTTTTTGGGACCCGAGGGCACCTACACCCAGGAGGCGGTGATCAAGCACTTCGGCCACGCCGTGCGGACGCGGCCCATGGTGGCCATCGACGAGGTCTTCCGGGAGGTGGAGGCGGGGGCCGCCAACTACGGCGTGGTACCGGTGGAGAACTCCTCGGAGGGAGTGGTCAACCACACCCTGGACGGCTTCATCGAATCGAGCCTGAAGATTTGCGGCGAGGTGGAGTTGCCCATCCACCTCAACTTCCTCGTCGGGCCGCGCACCGATCCCCAGGCCATCAGCCGGGTCTACGCCCATCCCCAGGCCCTGGCTCAGTGCCGCAAGTGGCTCGACGCCAACTATCCGGGCATCGAGCGGATCCCGGTGTCGAGCAACGGCGAGGCGGCGCGTCGGGTCAAGGGGGAGTGGAACTCGGCGGCCATCGCCGGCGAGATGGCGATGGAGCTCTATGGCCTGGTGCGCCTGTGGGCGCGCATCGAGGACCGCCCCGACAATTCCACCCGCTTCCTGGTCATCGGGCGGGAGGTGCTACCCCCCTCCGGGGACGACAAGACCTCCATCTTGGTGGCGACCCGCAACGAACCCGGCGCCCTCTACGCCATCCTCGAGCCCCTGCGCGACCACGGCATCGACATGACCCGCATCGAGACCCGCCCCTCGCCGTCCGGCAAGTGGAACTATCTGTTTTTCATCGACTTCAAGGGGCACGTGGACGAGCCGCCGGTGCGCGCCGCCCTCGACGAGGTGCGCCGCCGGGCGCTCGATCTCAAGTTCCTCGGCTCCTACCCGCGCGCGGTGCTGTGAGGGACGGGCGCTCGCAAGGGTCCCCGCAGGGGGCCTCGCCGGTGGTGGGCCGCCTGTTGATCCACGGGCTCGGGCTCATCGGCGGCAGCCTGGCGGCGGCCGCGCGGCAGCGGGGACTGGCGCGGGAGGTGATCGGCGTCTCCCGCCGCCCGGCCACCCTGGAGCAGGCGCTGGCGCTCGGCGTGGTCCACCGGGTGGTGGAGGATCCCCCAAGCGCCTTCGCCGAACTGGGGGCGGGGGATCTGGTGGTGGTGTGCGTGCCCACCCTGGCGGTGGAGGCGGTCTTCCGCGACCTCGCACGCCACCTGGATCCGGCGGTGACCATCACCGACGTGGCCAGCGTCAAGGGCAGCGTGGTGGCGGCGGCGCGGGCCGCCTGGGGCGAAGTGCCGCCGCAGCTCGTCCCGGGGCATCCCATCGCCGGCTCCGAAAAGAGCGGCGTGGCGGCCGCCGACGCGGCGCTCTTCGTCGACCACCGGGTGATCCTGACCCCGACGGCGAGCACCGCCCCGGGCCACTTGGCCCTCGTGCGGTCGCTCTGGCAGGGAGTGGGGGCCGAGGTCTCGGAAATGGCGCCGGAAGAGCACGACGAGGTGCTCGCGGCTACCAGCCATCTCCCCCACCTGCTGGCCTACGCCCTGGTGGACACTCTCGCCGGAATGCGGCAAAACCGTGAGATCTTCCGCTACGCCGCAGGCGGCTTTCGCGATTTCACTCGCATCGCCGCGAGCGATCCGGTGATGTGGCACGACATCTGTCTGGCCAACCGGGAGGCGATCCTGGCGGTGCTCGACCGGTTGCTCGAGCGCTTCGGGAGGTTGCGCGAGGCCCTGATCGCCGCCGACGGCGAAACCCTGCTGCGGGTTTTCACCCGCGCCCGGGAAGCCCGCCACCACTACGGCCGACTGCTGGAACGGAAAAGGGGGGAGGCGAACTCCGTGGACGCAGATCCGAATCGCTTTCGCAGCGCGCCCGTGGACCATCCCCTGGAGGGGCGGGTGCGGGTGCCGGGGGACAAGTCCATCTCCCACCGGGCGGTGATGCTCGGCTCCCTGGCCGAGGGGGTCACCGAGGTGAGCGGCTTTCTGGAAGGGGAGGACGCCCTGGCGACGCTGGCCGCCTTTCGCAGCCTCGGGGTGCCCATCGAGGGGCCGGAAGAGGGCCGCTTGCGGATCCACGGCGTGGGACTTCACGGCCTCGAGGCGCCCGGCCACCCCCTCTACCTGGGCAATTCCGGCACCTCCATGCGCCTGCTGGCCGGCCTTCTCGCCGGGCAGCGGTTCGACAGCGAGCTCACCGGCGACGAATCCCTCTCGCGCCGGCCCATGCGGCGGGTGGCCGAACCCCTGGCGCGCATGGGGGCGAAAGTGGAGACGAGCCCTGCGGGCACCCCGCCGCTGCGCATCTACGGCGGGCGGCGCCTCGTCGGCATCGACTACGCCATGCCGGTGGCCAGCGCCCAGGTCAAGTCGGCCCTGCTGCTCGCCGGGCTCTACGCCCGCGGGCAGACCCGAGTGACCGAACCCGCTCCCACCCGCGACCACACGGAGCGCATGCTGGCCGGTTTCGGTTGGCCCGTGCGCCGCGAGGGGGCCACCGTGGTCCTCGACGAGGGAGGGAGCCTGAGGGCCACCGCCGTCGACGTGCCCGCCGACATCTCTTCCGCGGCCTTCTTTTTAGTGGCGGCCACCCTGGTGCCCGGCTCCGATCTGCTCCTCGAGCACGTGGGCGTCAACCCCACCCGCACCGGGGTGATCGACATCCTGCGCGCCATGGGGGCGGACATTGAACTGGTGCGGCCGCGCACCTGCGGTGGCGAGCCGGTGGCCGACTTGCGGGTGCGCCACGCCCGCCTGCGCGGCATCGCCATCCCCGAGGCCTGGGTGCCCCTGGCCATCGACGAGTTTCCCGTTCTGTTCGTGGCCGCCGCCTGCGCCGAGGGCACCACGGTGCTCGCGGGGGCCGGCGAGCTGCGCGTCAAGGAGAGCGATCGGATCCAGGTGATGGCCGAGGGACTCGCAAGCCTCGGCATCGATGCCCGCCCCACCGCCGACGGGATCGTCATCAAAGGCGGCAGGCTGCGGGGAGGTCGGGTGGCGAGCCACGGCGACCACCGCATCGCCATGGCCTTCGCGGTGGCCGGACTGGTGGCGGATGGCCCCGTGGAGGTGGAGGAGACCCGCAACGTGGCCACGTCGTTCCCCGGCTTCGTGGCGTTGGCCAATGCCGTCGGTTTCGATCTGGTGGAGGAGGTCTGATGGCCGAGGTGCCGGTGATCGCCATCGACGGGCCGAGCGGTGCCGGCAAGGGTACCATCGCCCAGAAGTTGGCCGCCCGCCTGGGCTTTCACTATCTGGACAGCGGCGCCCTCTACCGGGTGCTCGCCCTGGCGGCGCGCCACCACAGGGTGGATTGGGACAACGTCGAGGACCTGGCGGTCTTGGCGGAGCACATGGACGTCGCCTTTCGACCCAAGGGGGCCGGCGAGCCGCCCGACGTGGTGTTGGAAGGGGAGGTGGTGACCGAGCCGATCCGCAGCGAGGAGATCGGCCACGGGGCCTCCCGCGTGGCTGCCTATCCCGAGGTGCGCCGGGCGCTGCTCGCCCGCCAGCGGGCGTTCGCCCGCCCGCCCGGCCTGGTGGCCGACGGGCGCGACATGGGCACGGTGGTCTTTCCCGACGCCCCGGTCAAGATCTACCTCACCGCAAGTCCCGAGGAGCGCGCACGGCGGCGGCATAAGCAGTTGATGGAAAAAGGGGAATCTGTTAGCCTTGCCGACCTCGCCGAGCGCGTCCGGGAACGGGATGCGCGCGACGCAACGCGCGCCGTGGCGCCCCTCGTCCCCGCACCGGACGCGGTGGTGATCGATTCCACCGGCAAGGCGATCGACGCGGTCCTGAAAGAGGTGGAAGAAGTCGTGGCCGCCCGCTTGGGCGGCCGCGCGGCGCGGCGATAGAACCGGCGCGGGGATTGGCCAGCATCGACCCCGCGGCGGAACGGCAACCGACCCACACCGGCTGGCGGTGTGGCGACCAGGGCACGGCCCGAAACGGGAAAACCTACATGAGCGAAAGTTTTGCGGAGCTGTTCGAAGAGAGCCTGAAAACCATCGAGATGACCCCCGGCGCCATCGTCACCGGGGTGGTGATCGACATCGACAAGGATTGGGTCACCGTGCACACGGGGCTCAAGTCCGAGGGGGTCATCCCCATCTCCCAGTTTTTGGACGAAAACGGCGAGTGCCACCTGCAGGTGGGCGACGAGGTGCAGGTGGCCCTGGAGGCGGTGGAAGACGGTTTCGGCGCCACTCGCCTGTCGCGGGAAAAGGCGCGCCGGGCGGAGGTGTGGCAGCGCCTCGAAAAGGCCTTTGCCAACAACGAGACGGTCACCGGCGTCATCAGCGGCAAGGTGAAGGGTGGCTACACGGTGGACATCGAGGGATTGCGGGCCTTCCTGCCAGGCTCCCTGGTCGACGTCCGCCCCATCCGCGAAGCCGATCACCTGGCGGACAAACCCCTCGAGTTCAAGATCATCAAGCTCGATCCGAAGCGCAACAACGTGGTGGTCTCGCGCCGCGCGGTGATGGAGGAGGCCAACTCGGCGGAGCGGGAGGCGCTCCTCGAAAGCCTCCAGGAAGGGATGGTGCTCAAGGGTATCGTCAAAAACCTCACCGACTACGGTGCCTTCGTCGATCTGGGCGGCATCGACGGCCTGCTGCACATCACCGACATGGCCTGGCGGCGCGTGCGCCATCCCAGCGAAGTGGTGGAAGTGGGCCAGGAGATCGAAGTCAAGGTGCTCAAGTTCGACCGGGAGCGGATGCGGGTTTCCCTGGGTCTCAAGCAACTGGGCGCCGATCCCTGGGAGGACATCAAGCTGCGCTATCCCGAGGGCATCAAGGTCAAGGGGCGGGTCACCAACATCACCGACTACGGCGCCTTCGTGGAGATCGAAGACGGCATCGAGGGGCTCGTCCACGTCTCCGAGATGGACTGGACCAACAAGAACATCCATCCCTCGCGGGTGGTGGCCATCGGCGACGAGGTGGAGGTGATGGTCCTCGACATCGACGAGGAGCGCCGCCGCATCTCGCTCGGCATCAAGCAGTGCCATCCCAACCCCTGGGAGGAGTTCGCCCGCAAGTACGCCAAGGGCGACCGGGTCACCGGGGTGATCAAGTCGATCACCGACTTCGGGGTGTTCGTCGGCCTGGAAGGGGGCATCGACGGCCTGGTCCACCTCTCCGACCTCTCCTGGAGCGAGAGCGGCGAGGAGGTGGTGCGCCGGTTCCGCAAGGGGGACGAGCTCGAGACGGTGATCCTCTCCATCGATCCCGAGCGGGAGCGGATCTCCCTCGGCGTCAAGCAGCTCGCCGACGACCCCTTCTCCGCCTACGTGGCGCGCCACGATCGCGGCGCGGTGGTCAAGGGCGTGGTCAAGGAGGTGGAGCCCAAGGCGGCCATCGTCAGCCTGGACGACCAGGTGGAGGGCGTGCTCAAGGCTTCGGAGATCTCCCGCGACCGGGTCGAAGACGCGCGCAACGTCCTCAAGCCCGGCGACGAGGTGGAGGTGAAGATCATCTCCGTCGACCGCAAGAATCGCCAGCTCGGCCTGTCCATCAAGGCCAAGGACCTCGACGAAGAAAAGCAAGCGGTGCGCGAGCTCAAGAAGCAGGAGCCGGAGGTGGCGCCCACCACCATCGGCGATCTGATCCGCGCGCAGATGGAAGGTCGGGACAACTGAGGGCCAGGGCCCGCGCCCTCGGCGCGGGCCCGTTCGGCCGGCAGCCGGGTGGGATCCCCATGACCAAGTCGGAGCTCATCGAGAGGATCGCCCGCCAGCAGGAACAGCTGCCGGCGCGGGACGTCGAGGCCGCGGTGAAGATGATTCTCGAGCGGATGACCCAGGCGCTGGTGCGCAACCAGCGCATCGAGATCCGCGGCTTCGGCAGCTTTACCCTGCACTACCGGGGGCCCCGCGTCGGCCGCAACCCGAAGACCGGCGAGCGGGTGGAGCTGCCCGGCAAGTACGTGCCCCATTTCAAACCGGGCAAGGATCTCCGGGAGCGGGTCAACGCCCGCCCGGTGCGCGAGGACTGACGCGCGCCGGGCCAGCGGCAAGGGCCAGACCCTTGCCGTTTTTTCGTGGAGGAGCGCCATGAAGATGGTGCGGCGGATGATCGCGGGGATCGCGGCGCTGGCCTTCGCCTTTCTGGGCTGGTGGGTGGCGCTTGACAACCCGCAGCCCGTGGAGGTGCGCCTGGTCGGCTTCGACCTTCCTCCCCTGGGGCTGGGGCTCGTCCTCCTGATCGCTTTCGCCGCTGGCGCGCTGGCGGGCATGGCGGCCGGGTTGCCCTCGCTGCTGCGCCTCAAGGGGACCGTGCGCCGCCTGCGCCGCGCCCTGGCGGAAGCGGAGCGGCCTTGAAGCGCGATCCCCGCCTGGTGGTCGCCCTCGACCGCTCCGATCTGGGCGCGGCGCTGGCTCTCGCCGAGCGCCTCGATCCAGCGCGCTGCGCGGTGAAGGTCGGCAAAGAGCTCTTCGCCCGCGTCGGCCCGGAGGCGGTGCGCGCCCTGGTGGCGCGAGGCTTTCGGGTCTTTTTGGACCTCAAGTTCCACGATATTCCCCAAACCGTGGCCCGGGCCGTGGCGGCGGCCGCCGACCTGGGCGCCTGGATGGTGGACCTCCACGCCCTGGGCGGCCGGCGGATGATGGAAGCGGCCGCCGCGGCGCTCGCCCGCAGCGGTGCACCCACCCGCCTGGTGGCGGTCACCGTGCTCACCAGCATGGACGCCGCGGCGCTGCGGGAGGTGGGGATCGACGCCGAGCCCGAGGCCCAGGTCTTGCGGCTCGCGGACCTCGCCGCCGCCTGCGGACTCCACGGCGTGGTCTGTTCGCCCTGGGAGGCGGCGGCGGTGGCGGCGCGGCGGGGGCCGGATTTCCTGCGCGTCACCCCCGGCATTCGGCCGGTGGCCGCCACGGACGACCAGGTGCGGGTGATGGCACCGGCGGCGGCTCTGGCCGCGGGCGCCACCCACTTGGTGGTGGGGCGTCCCATCGCCGAGGCCCCGGATCCGGCGGCGGCGGCCCTTGCAATCCTCGCCGAGATGGGCGAAGGTTGACGAGCGGAAGAGGGACTCTTCCGCGGCAACGTTTCCATCGTCGACGCTGAAAAGGAGATTCGGCCATGACGCTTATGCTCGCGCGCCCGCGCCAACGCTGGGCGGCCCTGTTGGCTTGGCTTGTGCTTTCCGCCGCCCTTCCCCTCCACGCCCAGCAAAGTGACGCGCCGCCGCCGAAGCCGGTGGTGAACGTGAATACCGCCACCGCCGAGGAGTTGGCGGCGGGACTGGTCGGGGTGGGACTGGCGAAGGCCCAGGCCATCGTCGAGTACCGGGAGCAGCACGGTACCTTCTCCACCCCCGAGGACCTGCTCGAGGTGAAGGGAATCGGCCCGAAATTGCTCGAGCGCAATCGCGATCGGCTGGCCTTCTGAAGCAGCCCGCCCTCGTCTGCTCGCCGACCCGGCTTCGCGCCGGGTTTTTTTCTGGCCATTTGGCAAGCGAGGGTCCATAGTTGGGTGCACAGGGAGCGGGACGCCACCTGCGGGAAGATGCCTGTGA
This sequence comes from Porticoccaceae bacterium, assembly GCA_026005035.1. Lineage (GTDB taxonomy): Bacteria > Pseudomonadota > Gammaproteobacteria > Pseudomonadales > Porticoccaceae > BPKH01. Next base: position 38,496 of record BPKH01000003.1, read on the forward strand.
TGGACGATCGGGCGCGGCGGCGGGAGGAGCCGCTCGAGCGCGCTGCACAGACGGGGGCCGACTGGCTCGTGGCCGCGCTTGGGGCGGCGGGCGTCGAATACCTGTTCGGCGTTCCCGGTGGCGCGGTGGAGCCGCTGGTCGACGCCCTGGCCCGCGCGGAGCGCCGCGGGGGGCCGCGGCTGGTGGTGGCCCGCCACGAATCGGGTGCCGCCTGGATGGCGGAGAGCTATTATCAGGCAACCGGGCGGCTCGGCGTCTGTTTTGCCACCACCGGCCCGGGGGCCACCAACCTCGCCACCGGCGCGGCCTCCGCCGCCGCCAACGGCTCGCCACTCCTGGTGCTCACCGGGCAGACGCCGCTTCCAACCTTCGGGCGGACGGCCTTCCAGGAATCCTCCTGTACCGGGATCGACGTCGTCGCCCTGTTCGCTCCCTTGACGAGATACAACAGTCTGGTTTCCCACCCCGCGCAGTTGCCCTGGAAACTGGCGGCGGCGGTGCGGCGCGCCTTCCACCACCCAAGGGGGCCGGTCCACCTTTCCCTGCCGTTCGACGTTCTCGCGGCGCCGCCGGTGGAGCCGGTGCCTGCGCCTCCCGGAAGCGCAGTCCACTTCTTCGACGGCGAGGCCGTGCGCCAACTGGCGGTGCGGCTGGCCGCGGCGCGACGCCCGGTGCTCGTGGCCGGAGGGCCCTGGGCCGCGGAGGAGGATGCGCTGGCCAAGCTGGCCGAACATCTCGATGCCCCTCTGCTGGCCACCGCGGCCGGTCGCTGCGCGGTGGACGCGGCCCACCCGCGCTTCGCTGGGGTGGTGGGCTTTGCCGGCCACCCCTCGGCGCGGCGGTTGCTCGTGGATCCCGAGGTGGATGCGGTGTTGTTCGCCGGTGGGCCTCTCTCCGAATGGGCGGCCGACGGCTGGGACGAGAGGCTGCTCGCGGGTCCGCGTCTGATCCACCTCTCTCCTGACCCGGAGCACTTTTCCGCCTCTCCCACCGCCGGCTTGCAGGTGCTCGGCACCCCGGCAGCGGTCTGTGCGGAGCTCCTTGGACTCCTGCCCCGCCGTCGGGGCGCAGCGCGCGCGGACCGCGTCGAAATGGCGGACCCGGCGGCGATGGCGGCGCGCACCTCGCCCCTTCGGCCCGAGTGGTTGATGGCCGAACTGGCCCGCCGTTGTCCTCCCGACAGCCTTTTTTTGGCCGATGCCGGGAACGCCCTGGCCTGGGCCACCCACTACCTCCTCGCCCCGGGGAAGGGCCCGCGCGGCACCGGCGGCTCCCTGCGCGCCCTGCTCGACTTCGCGGCCATGGGTTGGGCCATCGGCGGCGCGGTGGGCACCGCCCTCGGCGCGCGGGGTCGACCGGTGGTCTGCCTGACCGGCGACGGCGCCTTCCTGATGAGCGGGCAGGAGATCACCGTGGCCGTTCAGGAGCGGTTGCCGGTGCTCTTCGTGATCCTCCACGACGGTGCCCTCGGCATGGTGCGCCACGGTCAACGGCTCACGGGGGCGGAAAGCCACGGCTGGGCACTGCCCGAGGTGGATTTTGCGGCCTGGGGCGAGGCACTCGGCATTCCCGGCCTGCGCATCCGCGCGCCCGAAGACCTGGAGGCGGTCGATTTCGCGGCCCTGGCTCGGCGCCCCGGCCCCGCCCTCTTGGACGTGCGGGTTGACCCCCTCGCCTGCCCCCCCATGGAAATGCGCGGCCGCACCCTGAGGAGAGCGCGAGCGTGACCGAGACCATCACCACCCGCCTGTGGCACGAAGAGGCGGAGGAGGACAATCCCTTCGTCGCCCGCCGCTGTCGGCTCGCCGGCTACGACGTCTACGGGGCACTGCTGCCCCGCGTCGGCTGGGCCGAATTCCTCTACCTCCTCTTCAGGGAGGAATTGCCCGAGCCCGCGGCGGCCCGCTTGTTGGAGGCGGTGGCGGTGGCCCTCGCCCATCCCGGCATCCGCGACCCGTCGGTGCGGGCGGCCATGAACGCGGCGGTGGGTCGCTCCCACCGGGCGGCGGCATTGATGGCGGCACTGGCGGTGGGGGCGGGGCGGCTGGGCGGCGCCGCTGAAGTGGCCCGGGCGGTGGCGCTGTTCGGCGAGCTCGGCCGCGATCTGGACGCCTGGCGCGATCGGGCGCGGCGCCTCGACGAGGGGGAGGACGAGTCGGACTGGGAGCATCTGCCCGGCTTCGATCCGCGCACCGAGCGCGCTTCCACCCCCGTGTGCCAAGCCCTGGAGACCTTCGCTAAGCTGCGGCCCGGGGGTTGGCTTGGCTGGTTGTGGGCCGCCCGGCTGGACTTGGAAGCCGTCGCCGGCTGCGGCCTTGCCCTGTCCGGGGTGGTGGCGGCGGCCTTCGCCGACCTGGGCTTTCCACCGGAGGCGGCCGAGATGCTCTACCTGTTTTTGCGCCTGCCGGGTGCGGCGGCCCAGGCTCTCGAGCAGGAGCGCCTCGGCTGGCGCCGCTACCCCTTCTTCGCCGAAGCCCTCGAACATCTGCCCGCCGCCGACTACCGGGCGCTCCTCCAACGCCTGGGGGAACGGCTGTGAACCCCCGCGAGCGCCTCGCCTACTTTGCGCGCCACTGGCCCACCGACAAGGGGGTGTGGATTCCGGGGCGCGCGGTCCGCTACCGCGAGCGGTCGCTCTTCGACGACTTTGGCGATCGCTCCTGGATGGCGCTTCTGATCTACGGGGTGACCGGCCGGGAGGTGCCGGAGGCCACGGCGCGGCTCCTCGAGCGGGTCTGGCTTTTGTGTGCGAGCTATCCCGACCCCCGCCTGTGGAACAATCGGGTGGCGGCCTTGGCGGGCACGGTGCGCGCGCCCGCCTCCCTGGCCGTGGCCGCCGCCACCGCGGTGTCCGACGCCGAAGTCTACGGCGCCCGCCCCGTCCATCGGGGAATGCAGTTTTTGGCTGAAGTCGCCGACCGGCGCGCCGACGACCGGGCGCTGCTCGCCTTTCTCCGGGACCGCCTGCGCCGGGAGCGCGCGCTGCCCGGATTCGGGCGGCCGGTGATCTCCGAAGACGAGCGCATCCCGGTCTTCTTGGCCGAGCTCGATCGGGCGGGCCTTGAGGAGACCGACCACCAGCGCCTGGTGGTCCGCATCCGCCGCCTGCTGGCCGACTGCGGCCTGCGCCTCAAGCCCAACATCGTGGCCCACGTGGCGGCGCTCTTCCTCGACCTCGGCTTCACGCCCCAGGAGGGCTACTGCCTGGTGTTGTTGGCCTTCAGCGCCGGTATCCTGCCCTGCTACCTGGATGCCCTGGAAAAGGAGGAGGGGATGTTTCTGCCGCTGTCCTGCGACTGCATCCGCTACGTGGGAAAGCCGCCCCGGGAGTGGTCCCGATGAGAAGGCTATGCTGTCTGCTCGGCCTCTTGGTGGCCCTGGGCGCAGTGGCCGAGGAAGGGGAAGAGGAACTACTCGGTCTTTACGGGAGCGAAGATTTTCTGAGCATCGCCACCGGCTTCCGCCAACCGCTGGCTCAGGCACCGGCGGTGGCCACGGTGATCGACGAGGAGCAGATCCGCCGCCTCGGCGCCCGGGACCTCGACGAGGTGCTCGCCACCGTGCCGGGCCTGCACGTCTCCTACAACCATCAGGGATATTTCCCCATCTACGTCTTCCGCGGCATCTACGCGGGCTTCAATCCCCAGGTGTTGATCCTGGTGGACGGGGTTCCCCAGACTCAGCTGTTCACCGGCGGCAAGAACTTCGTGTGGGGCGGCTTTCCCGCCGAGCTCATCGAGCGGGTCGAGATCATCCGCGGCCCCGGTTCGGCCATCTACGGCGCCGACGCCTCCGCCGGGGTGATCAACGTGATCACCAAGGGAACGAATGGCCCGCCGGCCCGCGAACTGGGCGTGGAGGTGGGGTCCTTCGACAGCCGCGGTGCCTTCGGCCACTGGCGGGAACCCTTGGGGACGGGCGAGTTCTACCTGGGCGGTCGCGCCTGGCGCACCGACGGCGAGGGCGGGCGCGTGGCGCGGGACGCCCAAAGCCTGCTCGATGCCCTCACCGGGACCAACGCCTCGCAGGCGCCGGGGGAGGTGCGGCGGGGTCGGACGCTCCTCGATCTGGTGGTCGCGGCCCGTTGGGGGTCGCTCGCGCTCAAGGCCCTCTACCAGGGGCGGCGCGGGGTGGAGACCGGCGCCGGCATCGCCCAAGCGCTGGATCCCCGGGGCGCCTTCGCCAGCGATCGGCTGCAGCTCTCCGCGAACTGGGTGCGCGCCCTGGCGCCCGACCTGGAGCTGCGCGCAAGCGGCAGCTTTCTCGCCACCTCCCAGGAGAGCGAACGGGACGCCCTGCTCTTTCCACCCGGGACCACCGGGCCCTCCGGAATGGGCTTTTTCCCGGAGGGGGTGATCGGCAATCCGGAGGTCTGGGAGCGGCACTGGCGGGGGGGCGCGGTCTTTCACTACACGGGCCTCGCCGGCCACGACCTGGCCTTAGGTCTGGGCTTTCACGAGGGAGAGGTGTATCGCACCCGGGAGGAAAAAAACTACTGCCTGGACGAAGCCAGTTGCGCCTACCTCCTGCCGCGCCTCGCCAGCGAGCGGCTGGTGGACGTCGCCGACACCCCCTTCGTCTTTTTGGCCGAAGGCCGGCGGCGCAACCGCTACCTCTACCTGCAGGACGTCTGGGATCTGGCCCCCGATTGGCAGCTCACCGCTGGGGTGCGCCACGACCGCTACTCCGATTTCGGCGACACCACCAACCCCCGCCTGGCGCTCGTTTGGTCCGTCGCCCGGGAGCTCTCCGCCAAGCTTCTCTACGGCCGCGCCTTCCGCGCACCCTCCTTCGGCGAGACGCGCACCTTCAACAATCCCGCCAACCTGGGCAATCCCGAACTGGATCCCGAGCGGCTCGAGAGCCTCGAGCTCGCCCTCGACTACCGGCCGCGCCACGACCTGGAACTGCGGCTGAATGCTTTCCGCTACAGCTGGGACGACATTGTGCTGTTCGTGCCCGACCCCGGCGGTGGGATGGCCACCGCGCGCAATGCGGGGCGCCAGACGGGGCACGGCCTCGAGGGAGAGCTCGACTGGCGCCCCCTGCGCGGCTTTGCCCTGCGCGGCAACCTCGCCTGGCAGTCGTCCACCAACGCCCGCACCAACCAGACGGCGGCCAATGCGCCGCGGCTTCAGGCCTACCTGGAGGGCACCTGGCGGTTCCGGCCGGGTTGGAGTGCCACCCTGTCCGCGCTCTGGGTGGGCGAGCGGGAGCGCGATCCGGGCGATCCCCGCAAACCGCTCGGCGCCTGGCTGCGCTGCGACTTGGCGCTGCGCGGGGAATTTTCCGAACGCGGAGTGGAATTCACGGTGCGCGCCGCCAATCTGTTCGATGAGGATCTCCGCGAACCCACGCCCCTCGGCGTGCCGGCGCCCGCCCTGCCCGAAGACCTGCCCCTGGCGGGGCGTTCCCTCCACCTGGAGGTGCGCCTTGGGCTGCGCTGAGGGGTGAGGAGGGAAGATGGCCCACCGGCGGTTCAGGGAAGGATGCCGGGCGTGCCACCGGGCGTGGCTCCTCTGCTGGCTGCTCGCTTCACCCCTGGCCGCCGCCGAGCGGCTGCTCCTCCTCTACCCCGTGGTGCGGGAACCCTACCAGACGGTGTACCGGGAGATCGTCGCCGGGCTCGCCGCGCACGACCCCGGTTCCGCTTTGGTGGTGCGCCCCCTCGACGGCGGCGGGGAACTTCCCCCGGCCGACGCCGTGGTGGCCTTGGGGCGGCGCGCGGTGGCCGCCGCCGCGGCGACGGGGCGGCCGGTGTTCGCCGCTGTGGCCAACCGGCGCGACCTGGCGGTGCCGGGCTGTTGCCGGGCGGCTTTGCTTTTGCGGCCGAGCGCGCGCGCCTACCTGGAGCCCCTGCTGGCCTTTTTCCCGCGCGTCTCCCGGGTGTTGGTGGTCTACGCCGAGGGGGAAGACGGGGAGCTGGTGCGCACCGCCGAGCAGTGGCTCGCCGCGCGCGGGCGGCGCCTTCTGGCGCTGCCCGCGGCCGATTTGGAAGGCGCCGCCCAGGCGTGGCGCACGGCGCTCGCTGCCGCCCGCCCCGGCGACGGCGTGTGGCTTCTGGCGGGCAACGGCTTGCTGGATATGACGTTGGTGGACCTGGTGCTCGACGTCGCCTGGGAAAAGCGGCTAGCGGTCTTTTCCGCCAACCCCGCCTTGGTGCGCCGGGGCGCCCTCTACGCGGTCTATCCCGACAACCGGGGCGTCGGCGGGCGCCTGGCGGAAATATTGGCGGCGGCGGAGGAGGGGCGGCTGCCCGAAGGCCACGTGGAGCCGCTGGAGCGGGTTCAGGTTGCCTACAATGAAAGGACGGGGAACCACCTCGGCATCGGGTTGACGCCCGCCCTGCGAGCGCGCATCGATCTGCTGCTCGCGCCGTTCTGACAGGGGGTGCCATGGCGGGGAGGGAGGCAAAGGACGAGCGTGGCGCCGCTCGCGCAGGGTGGGGGCTCTTTGCGCGGCTCGACTTTCATCGCGGCATCGCCGCGGTCTTTCTCGCCGGGATGGCCCTCTTGGCAGTGGCCACCTCCCTGGTCCTCACCGCCACCGCCCGGGAGTCGTTCCGCGAGCGCCTGGTGGAGCAGTCCACCCATCTCGCCGCCTCTCTCGCCCGCCACGCCCGCCTGGCTCTCCTTTACCGCAGCCCGGAGGATGCCGATGCGGTCATCGAGGCGGCGCTGCGCTATCCAGACGTGGTGGGGGCGGCCCTCTATCTGGCAGACGGCCGCCTGCTGCACCGCGGCGGCGCCATGCCCGCGGAGGTGTCGGCCATTCCGGAAACTGCGGGCTGGGTGGCGGAGGGTGCGGAGGGGACTTTGATCTTCGCCGCTCCGGTGTACACCCAGTTGGAGGACGAGGGGATCCTGGTCGAAGGGGAGGGCGCCGAGCACGAGCGCCGCCTGGGCGGCGTGGCCATCGCCGTCTCCACCCGTTCCCTCGAGGCTCTGGGCCGGCGCTTGTTGCTGCGCAACCTGCTGGTCTCCGCCCTGGCCGCCGCCCTCTTGGGACTCTCGCTGGTGTGGCTTGCCCGGCGACTTACTGGACCGCTGCGCGCCCTCTCCCAGGTGATGGTGCGCGCGGGTCAAGGGGAGCTGCGGCTGCGCGCCGACTTCCCCGGACCGCGCGATCTGGTGGAGATGCAGCGCTCCTTCAACACCATGATGGAGGCCCTGGAGCGGCGCAGCGCCGAACTGGAACTGGCCCGGGACGAAGCCCTCTCCTCGGCGCGGGCCAAGGCGGAGTTCGCCGCCAACGTCTCTCACGAATTGCGCACGCCCTTGAGCTCGGTGCTGGGACTTTTGGACCTGTTGGCCGCCCTCGAGCTCCCCGCCCAGCAGCGCCACTACGTGGAGACGGCCCGCCAGTCGGCGCGCCACCTGCTGTCGCTGATCGACGACATCCTCTGCTACGTCCACGCCGACTCCGGCCGCCTGCGCCTCGAGCGCACCGCCTTCGACCTCCGGGAACTCATCGAGGAGGTGGTGGGGCTTTTGGGCACCCAGGCGCTCAAAAAGGGCCTCGACCTCGGCTATCGCCTCGAAGGAAAGGACGCCCGCGTGGTGGCCGATCGCGAGCGGCTGCGCCAGGTCTTGGTCAACCTGGTGGGCAACGCCATCAAGTTCACCGACCAGGGCGAAGTGGCGGTGGTCGCCCACCTGCGCGAGGAGGGGGCGGCCGCGGCACTCGCGATCGAGGTGCAAGACACGGGAATCGGTATCGCCCCCGAGGCGCGCGAGCGGATCTTCGAGGCTTTCACCCAGGAGGATGCCTCCACCACCCGCCGCCACGGCGGCACCGGGCTGGGCTTGGCCATCTGCCGTCGCTTCGTCCAGCTGATGGGCGGGCGCATCGAGGTGGAGAGCGAACCGGGCAAGGGCTCGCGCTTCACCGTCACCCTGCCCGTGGAGGTGCTGTTTTGGCGGGAGGCCTACCCCGCCGTGGCGGGCCTCGGGGGCGGGCTCGTGGTGGTGGTGGACGATGCGGCCATCGTCCGCGCCTTTCTCGCCGACTGGCTGCGCCGCCAGGGGGTGGAAGTGGAAACCTGCGGCGACAGCGGGCGGCTGTTCGACTGCCTCAACCACCTGGCCGGCGCCGGGCGCGCCCTCTCTTGGCTCCTGGTGGACGAGGGCCTGTTGGGCCGGCGCGGCGGCGACACCCTCCGCCTGGTCCGCGAACACCCCGCCTGGGGGGCTTCTTCTCGCATCGCCTTGCTGGTCAACCCCTGGCAGCAGGGGGATGGCGGTGTTGCGGGCGAGGTGTCGGTGGTGGAAAAGCCGCTCTTGTCGGGACGTCTCGAGGCCCTGTCGAGCGCCGCCCGGGGCGCGGGGGGGGCGGATCGCGAAATCCCTTCCCTCGGCCTGCGGATCCTGGTGGTGGAAGACGATCAGGCCAACGGCCTGGTGGCGCGGGGGATGTTGGAGCGGCTGGGTTGCGCGGCGGAGCTGGTGCACAGCGGCGGCGAGGCCCTGGCGCGCCTCGCCGTGGACGCCTTCGACGCCGTGCTTCTCGACTGCCACATGCCGGAGATGGACGGCTACGAGACCGCCGCTGCCATCCGCCGCCTGTCGGGGCCGGCAGCCAAGGTGCCGGTGATCGCCCTCACCGCCAACGACAGCCTCGCCGTGCGGGAACGCTGTCTGGCCGCCGGCATGGACGACTTCCTGGCCAAGCCGTTGGCGCTCGCAGCGCTGCGCGAGGTGCTGGAGCGGGCCGTCTGTGCCACCCGGCCGGGTGTCCGAGGGGAGGAGGAGATCCTGGACGCGCGCCAGATGGCAACGCTCAAGGGAGTGCTGGGCGGGGAGCTGGAGGCGGCGGTGCGGGCCTTCTGCCAGGACGCACCCCGCTATGTGCAGGAGCTCGCCACCGCCCTGGCGGCCGGGGACGCGGCGCGGGTCCGCGAGCTCGCCCACACCCTCAAGGGGAGTGCCGCCAACTGGGGCAGCCGGCCGGTCTACCGGCTGGCCGCGCGGCTCGAAGCCCTGGGGGCGCGCGCCGATCTGAGGGAGGGCCCTGAACTGCTGGAACGCCTGCAGGGCGCCGTCGAGCGGCTGCTCGAGGCGCTGGCCGCCCACGGGGGCGGCGATGTCGGGGGGGCGCCGGGTGATTCCGGCGGTCTCTGCCGGGGGCGGGTGCTCGTGGCCGACGACGACCGCGCCGCCCGCCAGCTGCTCGCCGAAGCCCTGCGCGCCTGGGGCTACGAGGTGGTGGCGGTGGAGAACGGGCAGAGCGCCGTGGCCCATTGCGCGCGCTCGATGCCCGACCTGGTGGTGCTCGACGCCCTGATGCCCGAGCTCGACGGTTTTTCCGCCTGCGCGCAGATCCGCAAGCTGCCCGAAGGCGCCGAGGTGCCGATCCTGATGGTGACCCTGTTGGAGGACGAGCAGTCGGTCCATCGCGCCTTCGCCGTCGGCGCCACCGATTATCTCTCCAAGCCGATCAATGTGGCGGTGGTGGGGCGGCGGGTGTCGCGTTTGGTGGAGGCCCGCCGCCAGCGGCTGCGCGCCAAGCGGTTGGCGTGGAGCGATCCCCTCACCGGGCTGCCCAACCGCGCCGCCTTCCGCCGCGAGGTGGAACGGCGCCTCCGCGGGGGCGAGCCCTTCGCCCTCCTGCTGTTGGATCTGGACCGCTTCAAGTTGATCAACGACGCCCTCGGCCACGACGTGGGCGACCAGTTATTGCAGGAGCTCGCCCGCCGCCTCGAGGAGGCCCTGCCGGCGGGGGCGTACCTGGCGAGACTGGGGGGCGACGAGTTCGGGGTCGCCGCGAGCGCCGCCGATGCGCAGGAGGCCCTGGCCGCCGCCGAGCGCCTGCGCGGAGTGCTGGTGGAGCCCTTCCTCCTCGGCGGGCAGCCGCATTTCGTTGCCGCCAGCGTGGGGATCGCGCTCCACCCGCGGGACGGCGACAACGCCCAGCTGCTCTTGAGCCGCGCCGACGGCGCCATGTTCAAGGCCAAGGCGGAGGGGCGTCCGGTGGTGTTCCACAGCCAGGCGCTGGAGCGAGAAGCGCAGCGCAGTTTGGAATGGGAGCGGGAGGTGCGCGCGGCCCTGGCGGAAAAGCGGTTTTTCCTCGTTTACCAGCCGCGCTTCGAACTGGCCAGCGGACGGCTGGTGGCGGCAGAGGCCCTGGTCCGGCTCGACCACCCCGAGCGCGGCCCGGTGGCAGCGGGGGAATTCATCGCCACGGTGGAGCGGGCGGGGCTTTCCGGAAAACTGGACCAGCTGGTGCTCGAGCGGTTGGCCGACGATCTGCCGCGGCTTCGGGCGGTGGCTCCGGGGCTGCGGGTGGGGGTGAACGTCTCCGCGGGCGAGCTGCAGAGCGGCGCCTTCCGGCACCGCCTGGTCGAGTTCGTCGAGCGGGGGGCCTTGGCGGCCGAGCAGCTGGAGGTGGAGGTCACCGAGTCGGTGCTGATGGACGATCCGGAAACCGGCCGCCGGGAGCTCGCCGCCCTGCGCGCGCTCGGCGCAGCGGTGGCCCTGGACGACTTCGGCGCCGGCTTTTCTTCCCTGACTTATCTCGGCAGGCTGGAAGTGGACCTCATCAAGATTGACCGCGCTTTCGTCCAGGGCTGCCATCGCCGGGCCGCCGACCGGGCCATCGTCCACGGGGTGGTGGCACTCGCCCGCTCTCTGGGCCTGCCGGTGGTGGCGGAAGGGGTGGAGGAGGAGGCCCAGCTGGAGGTAGTGCGCGGCGCCGGCTGCCAGGCCGCCCAGGGGTGGCTGCTCAGCCGCGAGCTCGCGCTGGAGCAATTCCTGGAACGAGTGGCCGCCGATGTCTGAAGGGTTCGTCCTGGTCACCGGCGCCACCGGGTTTTTGGGGCGCCATCTGGTGCTCGCGCTCCTTGCTTCCGGCGTTCGGCCCCACTGCCTGCGCCGGGCGGGACCCTTGCCCGATCTGTTCGCCGGCCTGCCGGTGTCCTGGCTCGCGATCCGGCGCCCGGCAGAGGCCAGCCGTCACGCGGAGCGGGCCCGCCTCGTCTTCCACTGCGCGGCGCGCACCGGCACGGCGCCGAGGCCCAACCGCCGGCTCCGCGCCGCCAACGTCGAGTTGACCCGAGCGGTGCTCGCCGGGGTGGAGCGGGGGGGTGGCCGCCTGGTGCATTGCTCCACAGCCCTCACCCTGGGCTACGACCCGGCGGGCGGAGCGGTGGACGAGGCCCACCCCGGCGTCCCCTTGCCCGGCGGCTACGTGGCGACCAAGGCGGCCGCCGAGGCGATGGTGCTGGATGGGGCGGCACGGGGGGTCGACGCCCTGGTGGTCAATCCCTGCTATCTGCTGGGTCCGGGCGACCACCGGCTCGGCTCGACCCGCATCCTCTGGCTCCTCCTGCGCCGCCGCCTGCCCTTTTGGCCCGTGGGGAGCAACAACTTCGCCGACGTGCGCGACGTGGCGGCGGGCCTGATGCGCGCCGCCGAACGAGGGCGACGCGGGGAACGCTATCTGTTGGGCGGAGAGAACCTCTCCTGGCGGGCGTTGCTGGAGCGGGCCGCCCGCCTCGCCGGGATTCCTCCACCGCACCGCTCCCTCCCTCCCGCTGTTGCCCGCTGGCTGGGTGCCGCGGGCGATCTGGTGGGCGCGCTGACGGGCCGCCATCCGCTGCTCAACCGGGTGGGCCTGGCGATCGCCTCGGCGCCCTGTCGCTACGACTGCGGCAAGGCGCGGCGGGCGCTCCACTGGGAGAGTGGCGCCCTCGACGGCGCCCTGCGCGATGCGCTCGCCTGGCTGGCGCGGCGCCGCGGGCCTGCCTAGACCTGCTCGAGCTCGATCAGGGTGCCGTCGAAGTCCTTGGGGTGGAGGAAGAGGACCGGCTTGCCGTGGGCGCCGATCTTGGGCTCGGGGCTTCCCACTACCCGCGCGCCCGCGGCCAGCAGGCGATCCCGGGCGGCCAGGATGTCCTCCACCTCGAAACAGAGGTGGTGGATGCCGCCGGTGGGATTGCGGGCCAGGAAATTGGCGATGGGCGAGTTTTCTCCCAGGGGATGGAGCAGCTCCAGCTTGGTGTTGGGAAGCTCGACAAACACGGTGGTGACGCCGTGTTCGGGGAGGTCCACCGGTTGCGAGACCCGGGCCCCCAGGGTGTCGCGGTACTTGGCCGCGGCGGCCGCCAGGTCGGGAACGGCGATGGCCACGTGGTTCAGTCGACCGATCACGATTGCGCCTCCTCCTCGGGGGGGATGCGGTAGAGTTGGACGATTTCCTGGGCCGCCACCGTGGGCGGCTTGGCGCCCCGGCGCACCGCTTCTTCCAGGGCGGGCAGCCGCGGCGCCAGGCGGGGGTCGGCGCGCAGGTCGGCGAGGAGCAGGTCCGCCACTTCCCGCCACAGCCAGTCCACCGCTTGGCGGGCGCGCCCCTCCTGCCACTCGCTGCTCTGCTTGAGGGCGGCGACGAACCGCTCGACCCGCTCCCAGACCGGCGCGAGGCCCTCCGGCGAGAGGGCCGAACAAGCCAGCACCTCGGGTTCCCAGGAGCGGCGCCGCCGGGGCAGGAACTGGAGCGCCGAGCGGTAGTCGGCCACCGTGTGGTTGGCGGCGGCGATCCGCTCGCCGTCCGCCTTGTTGACCAGGATCAGGTCGGCCAGTTCGGTGATGCCCCGCTTCATCCCCTGCAACTCGTCGCCGCCACCGGGCAGGAGCAGCAGGATGAACATGTCGGTCATCTCCGCCACCACCGTTTCCGACTGGCCCACGCCCACGGTTTCGACGATGATCAGGTCGTACCCGGCCGCCTCGCACAAAAGCAGCGTCTCCCGGGTGCGGCGCGCCACGCCGCCCAGGGTGCGCCCGGCGGGGGAGGGGCGGATGAAGGCTTCCTCCCGGCGGGCGAGCCGCTCCATGCGCGTCTTGTCGCCGAGGATGGAGCCGCCGCTCAGGGAGGAGCTGGGGTCCACGGCGAGCACCGCCACCCGGTGGCCGCGGTCGATGGCCAGGTTGCCGAAGGATTCGATGAAGGTGGACTTGCCCACTCCGGGCACGCCGGTGATGCCGAGGCGAACCGAGTCGCCGGCGTGGGGCGCGAGGCGCTCCAGCAGTTCGGCCGCCGCCTGGCGGTGGTCGGGGCGGGTCGATTCCACCAGGGTGATGCCCCGCGCCAGTGCCCGGCGGTTGCCGGCCCGGATTTCCCGGGCGAGGGAGTCGACGTCGGCGTCCATCACTCGAAGGCGATGATGGGCTGGTCCACCCGCAGGCTGTCTCCCACTTCGGCGAGGATTTCCTTGACCACCCCGTCGGCCACCGCCCGCAGACTGTTTTCCATCTTCATGGCCTCCACCACGGCCAGTTCCTCGCCGGCCTTGACCAGTTGGCCCACCTCCACCCGCAGGGCGACCAGAAGTCCCGGCATCGGCGAGAGGAGGAACTTGGACAGGTCGGGCGGGCGCTTTTCCGGCATCAGCGCCCAGAGGTCGGCGGTGGTGGGATCGAAAACCCGCACCAGGAAGGTGCAGCCGCGACTGGTGATCCGGTAGGCGATCCCTTCCCGCTCCACCTGGAAGCACCACTCGCGCCCCCCGACGCGGGCCCGGAAGAGGGGCTCAGTGCGCTTCCAGTCGGTCGCCAGGCGGTAGGTTTTGCCGTCCAGCAGGACCTGGTAGCCGTCGGCGACCCGTTCCACCCGGGCCTCGGCGCGCCGCTCGCCGCACAGCAACACCCAGCGGTCGGGCAAGGAGCCGCCGAAGCCGTCTTGCCGGCCCGAAATCTGGGCGGCGCGCCGGACGCGGTTGTAGTGGACCGCGGCGGCCACCGCCAGGGGCAGATCGGGCTCGGGGTGGGCGAGGGCCTCGGGCTGGAACCCGTCCGGAAACTCTTCGGCGATGAAGTGGGTGGTGAGCCGGCCCTCCAGGAAGCGAGGGTGGCAGACCAGGGCGTTGAGGAAGCCGACGTTGTGGTTGACGCCGCGGATGTAGTAGGCGTCGAGGGCGTCCGCCATGCGCCGGGCGGCTTCCTCGCGGGTGTCGCCGTGGGTGATCAGCTTGGCGATCATCGGGTCGTAGTACATCGACACCTCGCCCCCTTCCTCGACACCGCTGTCCACCCGCACCTGCTCGCTCACCGGGGGTTCGCGGTAGCGCACCAGGCGGCCGATGGAGGGCATGAAGTTGCGCAGGGGGTCTTCGGCGTAGACCCGGCTCTCGATGGCCCACCCGGACAGGCGCACCTGGTCCTGGGTGAAGGGAAGCGGCTCGCCCGCCGCCACGCGGATCATCAGTTCCACCAGGTCGAGGCCGGTGACCATCTCGGTGACCGGATGTTCCACCTGCAGGCGGGTGTTCATCTCGAGGAAGTAGAATTCGCCGGTGGTCCCGCCGACGATAAACTCCACCGTGCCCGCCGAGCGATAGTCCACCGCCCGCGCCAGGGCCACCGCCTGTTCCCCCATCTCGCGACGCTTTTCGGGAGTGAGGAAGGGGGAGGGCGCTTCTTCGATCACCTTCTGGTGGCGCCGCTGGATGGAGCACTCCCGCTCCCCCAGGTAGCAGATGTTGCCGTGGTGGTCGGCGATGATCTGGATCTCGATGTGGCGCGGCTGCTCGATGAACTTTTCGAGGAAGACGCGCTCGTCGCCGAAGGCGGAGCGCGCCTCGTTGGTGGCGGAGACGAACCCCTCGCGCACCTCCTGGTCGTTCCAGGCAAGGCGCATCCCCTTGCCGCCGCCGCCGGCGGAGGCCTTGATCATCACCGGATAGCCGATCTCCCGGGCGATGGCCACCGCCTGGTCGGGATCCTCGATGACCCCAATGTAGCCGGGCACCGTGTTCACCCCGGCTTCACGGGCCAGCTGCTTGGAGCGGATCTTGTCCCCCATCGCCTCGATGGCCCGGCGGTCGGGCCCGATGAAGACGATCCCCTCCTGGGCGAGCGCCTCCTGGAAGGCGGGATTTTCCGACAGGAAGCCGTAGCCGGGATGGACCGCTTCGGCGCCGGTCGCCTTGCAGGCCTCGACGATCCGGTCGATGCGCAGATAGCTCTCGGAGGAGGGGGGCGGTCCGATGTGGACCGCCTCGTCGGCCAGGCGCACGTGCAACGCGTCGCGGTCGGCGTCGGAGTAGACCGCCACCGTGCCGATGCCCAGGCGGCGCGCGGTGCGGAAGATGCGGCAGGCGATCTCGCCGCGGTTGGCCACCAGGATCTTTTTGAACATGGTCACTCCCTAAGGGTTTCCTCGTGACGGCCCGATCGTTGGGGGCATCCCCGGCGTTGCTTTACAGGGGGATGTTGCCGTGTTTGCGCCAGGGGTTTTCCAGCTTCTTGTCGCGCAGCATGGCGAAGGACCGGCAGACCCGGGCGCGGGTTTCGTGGGGCATGATGATGTCGTCGATGAAACCCCGGCGGGCGGCCACGAACGGGTTGGCGAACTTTTCCCGGTACTCCCGGGTGCGCTGTTCGATCCGCTCGGGATCGCCGAGATCCTTGCGGAAGATGATCTCCACCGCGCCCTTGGGCCCCATCACGGCGATCTCCGCCGACGGCCAGGCGAAGTTGACGTCGCCCCGCAGGTGCTTGGAGCTCATCACGTCGTAGGCGCCCCCGTAGGCCTTGCGGGTGATCACCGTGACCTTGGGGACGGTGGCTTCCGCGTAGGCGTAGAGCAGCTTGGCGCCGTGCTTGATGATCCCGCCGTACTCCTGGGCGGTGCCGGGCATGAAGCCGGGGACGTCCACCAGGGTGAGGATGGGGATGTTGAAGGCGTCGCAGAAGCGGACGAAGCGCGCGGCCTTGCGCGACGAGTCGATGTCGAGGCAGCCGGCGAGCACCATCGGCTGGTTGGCCACCACGCCCACGGTGGAGCCGTTAAGGCGGATAAAGCCGATGACGATGTTGGCCGCGTAGTCCGGCTGCAATTCGAAGAATTCGTGCTCGTCGGCGATCTTGACGATGAGCTCCTTGATGTCGTAGGGCTTGTTGGGATCGTCCGGCACCAGGGTGTCGAGGGAGAACTCGATCCGCTCCGGATCGTCGTCGGTGGGCCACACCGGCGGCTTTTCGCGGTTGTTGGCCGGCAGGTAATCGATGAACTCCCGGAGCCTCAGCAACGCTTCGACGTCGTTCTCGAAGGCCAGATCGGCGACGCCCGAGCGGGTGGTGTGGGTGAGGGCACCGCCCAGTTCCTCGGCGGTCACCTCTTCGTGGGTCACCGTTTTGACCACGTTGGGGCCGGTGACGAACATGTAGGAGGTGTCCTTGACCATGAAGATGAAGTCGGTCATGGCCGGGGAGTAGACGGCGCCGCCGGCACAAGGGCCCATGATGAGTGACACCTGGGGAATGACCCCGGAAGCGAGCACGTTGCGCTGGAACACCTCGGCGTAGCCGGCCAGGGACGCCACGCCCTCTTGGATGCGCGCCCCGCCCGAGTCGTTGAGCCCCACCACCGGGGCGCCCACCCGCATGGCGTGGTCCATGATCTTGCAGATCTTCTCGGCGTGGCTTTCCGACAGGGAGCCGCCGAACACCGTGAAGTCTTGGCTGAAGACGAACACCAGCCGGCCGTTGACCGTTCCGCAGCCGGTGACCACCCCGTCCCCGGGATAGTGTTCCCGATCCATGCCGAAATCGGTGCAGCGGTGCTCGACAAACATGTCCCACTCTTCGAAGCTGCCCGGATCGAGGAACACCTCGATCCGTTCCCGGGCGGTGAGCTTGCCTTTGGCGTGCTGGGCCTCGATGCGCGCCGGACCGCCCCCTTCCCGGGCGCGGCGGCGCTTTTCTTCCAACTGTTCGATGATCTCGTGCATGGCAGCTCCGTCTTTCCCTTCAGGCGGGCGCTTTGTCCAACAGGCGCAGCACCTCTTCGGCGGCGGCGGGAATGTTGGTTCCGGGGCCGAAGATGGCGGCCACCCCCACTTGCTTGAGGGCTGCGTAATCCTTGGGGGGGATCACGCCGCCCACCACCACCAGGATGTCGTCGGCGCCCTGGCGCTTGAGCTCCTCGATCAGCTGGGGGACCAGCGTCTTGTGCCCGGCCGCCTGAGAGGAGACCCCGACCACGTGGACGTCGTTTTCGATGGCCTGGCGGGCCACTTCGGCCGGGGTTTGGAACATGGGGCTTAAGTCGACGTCGAAGCCGAGATCGGCGAAGGCGGTGGCGATCACCTTGGCGCCCCGGTCGTGGCCGTCCTGGCCCATCTTCGCCACCAGGATCCGCGGCCGGCGGCCGTGGGCTTCGGCGAACCGTTCCACGGCGCGCTGGATCCGCTCGAACCGCTCGTCGCCCCGGTAGGCGGAGCCGTAGACGCCACTGATGGCGCGCTGCTCGGCGACGTGGCGGCCGAAGACCTTTTCCAGGGCGTAGGAGATCTCGCCCACCGTGGCCCGCGCCCGCGCCGCTTCGATGCTCAGGGCGAGGAGGTTGGCCTCGTCGTCCCGGGCGCCGGCGGTGAGTCGCTCCAGGGCGGCCTGGCAGCGGGCCTCGTCGCGGCTTGCGCGCACCGCTTGCAGGCGACGGATTTGCGCTTCCCGCACCTTGGTGTTGTCGATGTCGAGCACCTCCACCTCGGGCTCTTCGTCCAGAACGTACTTATTGACGCCGACGATCACCTCCTCGCCGCGGTCGATGCGCGCCTGGCGGCGGGCGGCGGCCTCTTCGATGCGCAGCTTGGGCATGCCCGACTCCACCGCCTTGGTCATGCCCCCCATGGCCTCCACCTCGTCGATCAGCACCCGCGCTTCGCGGACGAGGTCTGCGGTGAGCGCCTCCACGTAGTAGGAGCCGGCGAGGGGGTCCACCACCTTGGTGATGCCAGTCTCCTCCTGGAGAATCAGCTGGGTGTTGCGGGCGATCCGCGCCGAAAAGTCGGTGGGCAGGGCGAGGGCCTCGTCGAAGGCGTTGGTGTGCAGGGACTGGGTGCCGCCGAGCACCGCGGCGAGGGCCTCGAAGGCGGTGCGCACGATGTTGTTGTAGGGGTCGCGGGCGGTGAGGCTCACCCCCGAGGTCTGGCAGTGGGTGCGCAGCATCAGCGAGCGCGGATCCTTGGGTGCGAACTTGTCTTTCATGTAGCTCGCCCAGAGGATGCGCGCCGCGCGGAGCTTGGCGACCTCCATGAAGAAGTTCATGCCGATGGCGAAGAAGAACGAGAGCCTCGGCGCGAACTTGTCCACGTCGAGGCCGCGGCCGATGGCGGCCCGCACGTACTCCAGGCCATCGGCGATGGTGTAGGCGAGCTCTTGGACGATGGTCGCCCCCGCCTCCTGCATGTGGTAGCCGGAAATGGAGATAGGGTTGAATTTGGGCATGTGCTCGGCGGTGTAGGCGATCACGTCGGCCACGATCCGCATCGAGGGCCCCGGGGGATAGATGTAGGTGTTGCGGACCATGAACTCCTTGAGGATGTCGTTCTGGATGGTCCCGGCGAGCTTTTCCTGCGCCACCCCCTGTTCCTCGGCAGCCACGATGTACATGGCCATGATGGGTAGCACCGCGCCGTTCATGGTCATGGAGACCGAGACCTGGTCTAGGGGGATGCCGTCGAAGAGGATCTTCATATCTTCGACGGTGTCGATCGCCACGCCCGCCTTGCCCACGTCCCCCACCACTCGCTCGTGGTCCGAGTCGTAGCCGCGGTGGGTGGCGAGGTCGAAGGCCACCGAGAGGCCCTGCTGGCCGGCGGCGAGGTTGCGCTTGTAGAAGGCGTTGGACTCTTCGGCGGTGGAAAAGCCCGCATACTGGCGCACCGTCCAGGGCTTGGCGGCGTACATGGTGGCCCGCGGACCGCGCACGTAGGGCGGAAAGCCGGGCAGGGAATCGAGATGTTCGAGTCGCTCCAGATCGGCGGCGGTGTAGAGGGGTTTGACCGCGATCCCCTCGGGGGTGTGCCAGGTGAGGCCTTCAAGGGGCTTGCCGCGCAGCTCTTTTTCGGCAAGCCGGGTCCAGTCCTCCAGGGTCTTCTTGGGGAATTCGCTCATCGCTTCGTTCTCCCGGCTGGTGGCAGGGCGGCGGCGAGCGCCCACCATAGCGCGCGCCGCCCGCAAAGGAAAGGGCGCTTTTGCTCAGCGAAACTCACCAAAAATATCATATAGTGCGGCGGAACCGCCCCTTCCCGCCCCCAAGGCTCACGGAAAAGGTCCCCCATGGCCACCATCTCGATGCACCATGTGCGCGCCGCATTGCACGGCGTGACCGATCCCACCGAGCGGCGCCGGCTGCTCGTGCGCTCGGGCATCAACCCCGGCCTGTTGCGCCATCCGGCGCGGCGGGTGCACACCGAGCAGGCGGCGCGCCTGTTCCGCAACGTCCAGTTGGCTCTGGACGACGAGTTCATGGGCATGAGTGCGGCGCGCTGCCGGGTGGGGGCGTTTCGCACCATGTGCGAGCTGGTGTGCCGCTGTCGCACCCTCGGGGAACTGCTGCCCAAGGCGTTTTCCTTTTACCGCCTGCTCGCCGAGGACGTCTCGTTTCACCTGGCGGTGGAGGGCGGCCTCGCCCGGGTGGCGGTGCGCCATCGCTCTCCCGAGCGCGACCCCGACCACTTCCTGCGCGAGTTCTTGCTGGTGATCTGGCACCGCTTTCCCAGTTGGTACCTGGGCGAGCCCATTCGGCTGCGCGAGACGCGTTTCAGCTATCCGGAACCTCCCGCCCACGACGCCGAATTGGCGGTGATGTTCCCCGGCGGGCGGACCTTCGGTTGGGGCGAGGACGCCCTGGTCTTCGAAGCCGAGTACCTCGCACGCCTCCTGGTGCGCAAGCCGGAGGAGCTGGAGCGCTTCGCCGCCAACGCGCCCGCCGACGTGATGACCATACCGGGCGTGGACGACAGCCTGGAAAGGCGGCTCATGCGCCTGCTCGCCGGTCGCGAGGAGGAGCCCCTCTCCTTTCCCCCGGTGCGCGAGGTGGCCGCACGGCTCGGGCTGAGCGTGCCCACCCTCTACCGGCGGCTGCGCCAGCAGGGGACCAGCTACCAGAAGATCAAGGACGATCTGCGCCGCGAGCGGGCGATCCACCATCTGGTTAAAGACGGTCTGCCAGTGGAACGCGTCTCCGAGCTCGTGGGCTTCACCGAGGCTCGCTCGTTTACCCGCGCTTTCCGCCAGTGGACCGGAATGTCGCCGCGGGAGTACCGCCGGCAGCTGGGGTGAGGGGCGCGGCCCGCGCCCATGTATAATCCCGCCCCCCGCCGCGCGCCCGGCACCCGTCGAGGACCCGAAACGCCATGGACTTCGCCCTCACTGACGAACAGGTCATGATCCGCGACGCGGCTCGGAAATTCGCCGAGACCGAGCTCGCACCCCAGGCGGCGGCGCTGGAAGAGCCGCGCAACCGGCCGCTGCTCTTGGCCAATCTCAAGCGGCTAGCGGAACTCGGCTTCATGGGCCTCGACGTCTCGGCCGCCTACGGGGGGTCCGAGGCTGGTGCTGTGGCCTTTAGTCTCGCCATCACCGAGCTCGCCCGGGGGTGCGCCAGCACCGCGGTCACCGTGTCGGTCACCAACATGGTGGCGGAGGTGATCCAGGCCTGCGGCAGCGAGGCGCAGCGGCGTCGCTTTCTGCCCCCCCTGATGAGTGGCGAATGGCCGGCCGGCGCCTTCTGCCTCACCGAGGCCGAGGCGGGGTCTGATCCCGCCGCCATGCGGCTGCGGGCCGAGCGCCAGGGCGACCACTACGTGCTCAACGGCCGGAAGATCTACATCACCAGCGCCCCCTACGCCGGCGTCTTCGTGGTCTGGGGAGTGACGGACCCGCAGGCGCCCAAAGGCAAGGGGATTTCATGCTTCCTGGTGGAGGCGGGCACGCCGGGGCTGGTGATCGGTAAAGAAGAAGAAAAGATGGGTCAGAAGGGCTCGGCCACCACCGAGGTGTTGTTCGAGAACTGTCGGGTGCCGGCGGAGAACCTTCTCGGCAAGGAGAACGAGGGCTATCGGATCGCCGTGGGCGAACTGGCGGGCGGCCGCATCGGCATTGCCTCCCTGGCACTGGGGGTGGGGCTCGCCGCCCTCGACTACGCCCGCGACTACATGCTCGAGCGCACCCAGTTCGGCTGTCGGCTCGCCGACTTCCAGGGCCTGCAGTGGATGATGGTGGATTCCTATACCGAGCTGGAGGCGGCGCGGCTGCTCACCCTCCAGGCGGCCTGGCGCAAGGAGCGCCGCGAGCCCTACGCCCGGGAAGCCTCCATGGCCAAGCTGTTCGCCACCGAGCGGGCGGTGCGCGCCTGTTACGTGGCCCAACAGATGCTGGGCGGCGCCGGCTACCTGAAGGATCACCCGGTGGAGCGCTTCGCCCGCGACGTGCGGGTGACCACCATCTACGAGGGCACCAGCGAGATCCAGCGCCTCATCGTCGCCCGCCACCTCTTCGGGCGCTAGCCTCTCAGTGGCGGCGCCGCCCGCCGAAGGGCTCGATCCCCAGAGCGCGCAGCTGGCGGAGCGCCAGTTCGTCGCCGTACTCGACCCAGCGCTGGTAGAGGTCGAGGACGTCGCTGGCATCGAAAGTGGTCTCCCGCTCGCAGGCCGCGGCCACCAGTTCCAGGAAGCGGGCGAAGCGGCTCGCCAGCTCGGCGTAGACGTGTTGGTGGCTTGCGGCGTGTTCGGCCAGGTAATCGTAGGCGCCGCCGCCCATGCCGACGAAGTACTCCTTGCGGATGCCGCGGCGGGCGAAGAAGCGGGGCAGGAGGGCACCGAGGAAGAGGGCGAGATCCCCCAAATGCCGCAGGATCAGGCAGCGGGTGCGTTCGTCGCGCGCCTCCTGGGCCTCGAAGTACAAAAAGGCCAGGGGCTTGAGCTCGCGGCGGGCATCATCGGCGCGCGCGAAGAAGCGGTCGCTGGCGCCGAACTGCGCGAGAAGGTTGGCGAGGTAGTAGAGCGTGTCCTCCTGGGGTCGCGGGCGCACCTCGCCGCTCGCCTCTGCCAGGCGGTGGCGGAAGTAGTTGACCAGCGAAACCTCAAGCTCGGGACCCCTCGTCGCAACCATTTTCGAACCTCCATACGACTTTTCTAACCTATACCACACCCTGGGGCACGCAAGGAAAGTGCCGGCAAGGGTTTTTTAGACTACCGGGAATAAAAAGCATCCTTAAAATAACAAATCAATCTAGAAAGGCGAGCTTCGGGCCCTTGAAAGCCGCAGGTTCGCACCTACTTAGGGGGCCGGGAAGGGGAACCCTTCGCGAAGCGACAACGGAGGAAGACCAATGACCATCAAGCCCCTCTACGATCGGGTGGTGGTGCGCCGGATCGATGCCGAACAGAAGAGCAAGGGCGGCATCATCATCCCGGACACCGCCAAGGAAAAGCCCACCCAGGGTGAAGTGATCGCCGTCGGGGAAGGCGCGCTGCTCGACGACGGGACCCTGCGTCCGCTGCGGGTGAAAGTGGGCGACCGGGTGCTGTTCGCCAAGTACGCCGGCACCGAAATCGAACAGGGCGACGACACCCTGCTGGTGATGCGCGAATCGGACATTCTGGCCGTCATCGAAGAGACCGACGCCAAGGAGAAAGCAGCATGAGCGCCAAAGAACTCAGCTTTTCCGCCGAAGCCCGCAACCGGATGTTGCGCGGCGTGACCATCTTGGCCGACGCGGTCAAGGCGACGCTCGGCCCCAAGGGCCGCAATGTGGTGTTGGACAAGAGCTTCGGGGCGCCGCGGGTGACCAAGGACGGCGTCACGGTGGCCAAGGAGATCGAGCTCAAGGACAAGTTCGAGAACATGGGCGCCCAATTGGTCAAAGAGGTGGCGTCCAAGACCGCCGACGTGGCCGGTGACGGCACCACCACGGCGACGGTGCTCGCCCACGCCATCCTGCGGGAGGGCCACAAAGCCATCGCGGCCGGCATGAACCCGATGGACCTCAAGCGGGGCATCGACGCCGCCGTCAAGGCCGCGGTCGAGGAGCTCGAGAAGATCGCCAAGCCCTGTAGCGACAACAAGTCCATCCGCCAAGTGGCCACCGTCTCGGCCAACTGGGACGAAGACATCGGCGCGATCATCGCCCGCGCCATGGAAGCCGTGGGCAAGGAAGGGGTGATCACCGTGGAAGAGGGCAAGTCCCTCGAAAACGAGCTCGAAGTGGTCGAGGGGATGCAGTTCGACCGCGGCTACCTCTCGCCCTACTTCATCAACAACCAAGAGCGGATGCAGGTGGAGCTGGAGAATCCCTACATCCTGCTCTACGACAAGAAGATCAGCAGCGTGCGCGATCTGATCAAGCTGCTCGAGCAGGTCGCCCGCGAGTCCAAACCCCTCTTGGTGATCGCCGAGGACGTGGAGGGTGAAGCCCTGGCCACGCTGGTGGTCAACAACCTGCGCGGGATTCTCAAGGTGGCCGCGGTCAAGGCCCCCGGCTTTGGCGATCGGCGCAAGGCCATGCTCCAGGACATCGCCATCCTCACCGGCGGCACCGTGGTGTCCGAAGAAGTGGGCCTGACCCTCGACGGGGCCACCGTGGAGCACTTGGGCCGCGCCTCGCGGGTGGTGATCACCAAGGACAACACCACCATCGTCGGTGGTGCCGGCAAGAAGGAGGACATCGAGGCCCGGGTCAAGCAGATCAAGGCCGAGATCGAGAAGACCACCTCCGACTACGACCGCGAGAAACTCCAGGAGCGCCTGGGCAAGCTAGCCGCGGGTGTGGCGGTGATCAAGGTGGGCGCCGCCACCGAGGTGGAAATGAAGGAGAAAAAAGATCTGGTGGATGACGCTCTGCACGCCACCCGCGCCGCAGTGGAAGAGGGGATCGTGCCGGGCGGCGGGGTGACCCTGGTCCGGGTGGCCGATGCCATTCGCGCCCGCAATCTCGAGCTGGCCAACGAGGATCAGCGGGCCGGCCTGAATATCGCCCTGCGCGCCATGGAAGCGCCCTTCCGGCAGATCGTCGCCAACGCCGGCGTCGAGCCGAGCGTGGTGCTCGAGAAGGTGCGCGCCAACCAGGGCAGCTACGGCTACAACGCCCAGACGGAGCAGTACGGCGATCTGCTCGAGATGGGCATCATCGACCCGGCCAAGGTGACCCGCACCGCGCTGCAAAACGCGGCCTCGGTGGCCGGCGTGATGCTCACCACCGAGGTGATGATCACCGAGGCGCCCAAGGAAGAGAAGGCGAGCTCGCCCTCCGTGCCCGACATGGGCGACTTCTGAAGGCGCGCCATCGCCCGGGAAAGGGGCCTGCGGGCCCCTTTTCTTTTGCCAGCCTTCCACTCGTCGCCGCAGAGGTGCCGCCCGTCGCCGGCGCGGTTTCGCACGGCGTCGAGAGGGGCGATACTGGCGTCACCGGCCAATGGGAGGGCGTGGAAGATGGACCACGGCGGTGAGCGGCGCCTGGGCATGGCACCGGTACCGGACGATCTCGACAGCCTGCTCACCGAAGCGCAGCGCCGTTCCCTCGCGGAGCTCGGTCGTCGCGGCTGGCAGGTCGCCTTCGTGCGGCGCAGCAACCGACTGATTCCGCCCATCGTGGTGCTGGCGTCGGCCAGTCGGGAGCGCTTCGGGGTGCTCCTCGACGACGGCACCCTGGACTTTCCCCCGGATCTCCGCTTGCGCCCCGGCGATCGGCGCGAGGGAGCCGCCTGAAAGAGCCTAGCCTTTGAGCCTCCCCGCCGGGGTCGAGCGCTCCACCATCCCCACCGTCTCGACCCCGTCCCAGGCGTAGCGGGCGTGGGCCTGCTGCACCACTGGGAAGTCGTCGGGCAGCGTCGTCTGGACGCCCCCCAGGGAGCGGGTGTTGACGAAGGTTTCCCCCCTGGATGCGAAGTCGGCGGCCGTCGGCCGTTTCCAGGGTGAAGGAGACGTCGTCCCCCGCCGGCCGCAAGGCGTCGAGCCAGGGAATCTCCACCGCCCGCGCCGGCATGAGGCGGCCGCCCTCCCACACGAATCCCTCGTTGTAGCCGGGTGTGCCGTCGGCCTTGGGGGGATAGGCGTTGTAGCCAAAGGCGCGGCCGTCGGCAAAGAGCGCCGACTGCCAGCAGTGGCCGCGGAAGCCCGCGAAGCGCCGCACCCCCTGGCGGCGGATACGCAGCCCGCGCCCCGCGAATTCGAGGGACTGCCCGGCCAGCACCAGACGGCCCCGGGCGACGAAGAGTTGTTCGTGGCGTGGGCTCAGGAAGGCGCCGTCGCCCGCCGCCGCAGCGGCCCGCGCCTCGGGGAGCAGGGTTCCCGAGACCCAAGGAGGAGCCTCCATCAGAAGCTCGAAGGCGTAGGAGACCGCCACCGCGGCGCGCGCTGGCGGGCCTTCACCGCGGGCGAGGGCCGCGGCGTCGGTGGCCACGAGCGCCGCCTCGCCCACCAGGGTCCAGCGGCGAAAGGGTTCGACGCAGGTGAAGCACACCGGCGTCGTGCCCCGCACGGCGGCACGCCCACTGGGATCGCGAGCGGGCAGGGGCGGGGCGGTGGCGCGCAGCTGGAAGATCCGCCCGTCGGCGAAGGCCAGATCGATCCACACCTCGTGGGCGTCCCAGGCCTCTGCCAGGGCCTCCACGCCAAAGCGCATGCCGAGGCTCGCGTCGTCCGCTGCCAGCCAGGCGTTGACCGCATCGCGCACCCCCTGCTCGGCGGGGCGCTCCGCCAGCACCCATTCCCGCTCTGGCGGCAGATCGCAGGCGAAATCCATCGCCGTTCTCCATTTCTGCTGGGATGAAGCCTAACACCTGCAACGGGCAGGGCGAATCGGGGTAGACTGACCCCGATATTCGCGCGAGGAACGCCGATGTCCGCAGAAGAACGCGAGGCTCGCCTGGCCGCCTTGGAGCGCCGCCTGCGCCATCTGGAGGACCGCCAGGCCATCTACGATTGCATCGCCGCCAACGCCCGCGGCTGCGACCGCCACGACGAAGCCCTGCTGGCCGGCTCCTACCACGAGGACGGCATCGACGAACACGGCGCCGCCCACGTCATTCCCGGCCCCGAGTACCCCAAGTGGGCCAACGACGTCCACGCCCGCGGTTCGATCCAAAACATGCACCACATCACCACCCACTGGTGCGAGATCGACGGCGACGTGGCCCACGCGGAAAGCTATGTCATCGGTCTCTTTTTCAACGCCGGACGGCAGAACCGCGCGGCTCCTCGCCGGCCGCTACCTGGATCGCCTGGAGCGGCGCGACGGGCGCTGGCGCATCGCCCTGCGGCGGGCCACCGTGGAGGTGGGCCTGACCGCCGACGCCGCCTTCATGAACAGCGAATACTTCCGCGGCATGGGGTTTCTCAAGGGGCTGCGCGACCGGCGCGACCTGGCCTACCGGCGCCCCCTGACGCTCGAGGAGACGCCGCCGGATCATCGCTGGGAGGGGCCGGAAAAAAGCGCCTGAGGCGGACTGGCGTCCCCGGCAGGATTCGAACCTGCGACCTGCCCCTTAGGAGGGGGCTGCGCTATCCAACTGTGCCACGGGGACGGGCCGAACATTCTAGCAGTGCCCCGCCGGGGCGTCAGCCGCAGGTCCTGTCCGACGCGACCGCCGTCCACCCTGGGTCCCGGATTTCGGCGCTGCGCGCCTTCATCCGGGCTACGGCGTGGCCTGCCCAGGCAGCCCGGATGGAGCGAAGCGGAATCCGGGGATCGGTCTCGTCTCGGGGTCGCGCCCGTGCCGTCTGGAAGGGCGTTTGGCGTTCTCGCGCCGGGGTGCGCTACACTTCCGCCATCTTGCCGGGAGGGCGCTGTGACCATGGCGCGAGGCGTTCGCTGGTGGCTTGCGCTGATCAGTTGGGTGGCAGGGCAGCAGATCTTTGCCGGCGAATTGCCGCGGCCGGCGGCCCTCGAGCCTGCGGTTCGCTTTTGGATCCAGGTCTACACCGCCGTCGACAGCCGGCAGGGCTACCTGCACGACGAGCGACACCCCGAAGTGATCTACGAAACCCTGCGCTTCTCCCCCAGCGCCTCTCCCAGTGAGCAACAGCGGCAGGTGGAGGAGGCGCGGGCGGCCGTGCGCCGGGCGCTGCTCGCCCTGGCAGAAGGGAAGCGGCAAGGGCTCGACGAGCGCCAGCGCCGCGTCCTCGCCGCCTGGGGGAAGCGGGCCGATACCGCCACCCTGCGGGCCGCCGCCGATCGCGTCCGCTTCCAGCGCGGGCTCGCCGATCGCTTCCGGGAGGGGTACGTGCGCTCCTGGCAGTGGCGCCCCCACATCCGTCGGGTGCTCGCCCGCCACCGCCTGCCCGAAGAGCTGGAAGTGCTCCCCCACGTGGAATCCTCCTTCAACCCCCGCGCCTATTCCCGGGCCGCCGCCGCCGGCATGTGGCAGTTCATGCCGGGCACCGCGCGCCACTTCATGCGGGTGGACGAGCTGGTGGACGAACGGCTCGACCCCTGGGTGTCCAGCGAAGCGGCGGCGCGGCTGTTGGAGCGCAACTATCGGGTCCTCGGCACCTGGCCGCTGGCCATCACCGCTTACAACTACGGGGCCGGCGGCATGGCGCGGGCGGTGGAAGCGGTCGGCAGCAAGGACATCGCGGCCATCGTCGAGCGCTACCAGGGGCCCAATTTCGGCTTCGCCTCGCGCAACTTCTACGCCTGCTTCCTCGCCGCCCTGGAGGTTGACCGCAAGGCCGAGCACTTCTTCGGCCCCTTGCCGCGCAGTCAACCGCCCGAGCTCCAGGAGGTTCGCCTGGAACACTACGTGCCCATCCAGTCTCTGGCGGCGCGCTTGGGGGTCTCCCTCGACGAGTTGCGCGAGCACAATCCGGCGCTGCGGGAGCCCATCTGGCGAGGGGACAAGTACGTCCCCCGGGGCTATCGGCTGCGGGTGCCGCAGGGCCGCGGGGTGCTGGAGGAGGCGCTGGCGAGCCTCGGTTCAGGCGAGCGCTTCGACCGCCAGAAGCCGGACCGCCTGCACCGCGTCCGGCCCGGCGAATCCCTCTCGGTGATCGCCGCGCGCCACGGCACCACGGTGGAGACGCTGATGGCCCTCAACGGCCTGCGCAGCCATCTCATCCGGGCGGGCGATACCCTGCGGCTGCCCCAAGGGCGCCGGACCGCTTCCCCCGCCCCGGCGGTGAAAAGCCCCGCTCGCGCCGGGGAGTACGTGGTGGCGGCGGGGGACTCCCTGTGGTCCATCGCGCGCCGCTTCGACTTGCGCCCGAAGGCCCTCGCCGCCCTCAACGGGATCGATCCACAAAACCCCCTGATTCGCCCCGGCCAACGGTTGCGTCTGGGTCCCGCCGCGGGGCCGCGCGAGTACCGCGTGCAGCCGGGGGATTCCCTGTGGTCCATCGCCCGGCGCTTCGCGGTGAGCGAGGAGGACCTGGTGCGCTGGAACGGCCTCGCCGATCCCCACCGGCTGCGGGCCGGGCAGGTGCTGCGCCTCGCGGCCCGCTGACGCTTGCTCGTTTCCCTCTTTCCTCCAAGGCTCGAACGCACCGGGGAGGTTTCTTCCCGTTTTCCCGGTGGAGAGGGGCCGGCGGGGCGGGCTAGGTTGGCAGTGCCGCCCGGTGGGAGTTCAGGATCCCTCGAGCAACCGGTCCCGGGCGGCGTTGACCAGCGCCGCCAGGTAGGCGTTGCCCCCGCGGTCGGGGTGGAGTTTTTGGATCAGTCGGCGGTGGGCCTCCACGATCGCCTCCCGGCTCGCGCCGGGGTCCACGCCCAGGATCTCGCGCGCCTGTTGCTCGGTCAGCGACGAACCCTCGGTGGGTCGCTGCCCGCCCTCCAGGATCCCCCGTTGGACGAGGTAGGCGCCGAGCAGCAGTGCCGAGGTGCGGTCCCGGGCGCGGAACCAGGCCAGCTGCTCGGCCAGCGCTTCCCGGTCCAGGGCCTCGAGGGGGGCACCGGCGTGGGGGCCGGCCAGCACCCGCCCGGAGGCGGTGCCGCGGGCGAAGTCGAAAGTGATTTCGAGTCCGGCGGTGCGCACCGTGGACGGGCGCAGCCGGCGTCGCGCCAGGGCGGCCAAGGGGGCGAGGCGGGGCAGCCAATCGAGAAGCAGCCGGCCGAGAGGCCACAGCGCCGCGGCGGCCGCGCCGATCCAGTGGATGCGACCGGTGACGGCGGCGAGGAGTACCAGGGCGAAAACGGCCAGTGGCAGCCAGCGCCACAGCAGTCGGCGGCGCTCGGCGGCGGGCAGAGCGCGCAGCCGTTGGAGGAAGCGCCACAGGGCAAAGCCGAGAGCTGCCAGGAGCAGCAGGCGGATCATCCGCGCACCTCCAGGCCGCGGCGAAGGCTTCTTGCCGGCGGGGAACTTGCGGTCAAGGGTCGTCGCGAAAAATCCATGGCGGCGATTGTACGCGTCCCGCCTGGTCGCGCCCATCGTTGACAGGGCGGTGGAGGCTTCGTCCAATAGCGGCCCGGTTTGCGGAGGTGGAGATGGACGCCGACGTCAGCTTGACCGTCGCCCTGGTGTTGATGGTGGGGATGGTTTGCCAGTGGGTCTCCTGGCGCCTGAAACAACCCTCGATCCTGTTTTTGCTCCTGGCGGGCATCGTGGCCGGGCCGGTCACGGGGTGGTTGGCGCCCGATGCCATCTTCGGTTCCCTGCTCTTTCCCATGGTATCCCTCGGGGTGGCCCTGGTGCTCTTCGAAGGGGCGCTCACCCTGCGGCTGTCCGACCTGCGCGGGCACGGCCCGGTGGTGAGCCATCTGGTCACCTGGGGGGCGCTCCTCAATTGGTTGCTGATCGCCGCCGGAACCCGCTGGGTCCTCGACCTGCCCTGGGAGATCGCGCTCCTGTTCGGGGCGCTGGTGGTGGTCACGGGGCCGACGGTGATCATCCCCCTGCTGCGCACGGTCAAGCCGCGCCAGAACCTGGCCAATATCCTCCGCTGGGAGGGGATCCTGATCGATCCCATTGGTGCGCTGCTCGCGGTGTTGGTGTTCGAGGTGATCATCGCCGGCGGCAGCCATCACTTCTGGAGTTTTCTCGCCCGGGAGCTCGCCGTGGGAGCCGGCTGCGGCGTCGCCGGAGCCCTCCTACTCGGCCAGCTGTTGCGCCGTCACTGGCTCCCGGAGTACCTCCACAACGTCTTCACCTTGGGTTTGGTGCTCACGGTCTTTGCGGTCTCCAACCACTTCGCCCACGAGTCCGGGTTGCTGGCGGTCACGGTGATGGGGGTGTGGCTGGCCAACACCCCGGGGCTTTACATGGAAGAGATCCTCTCCTTCAAGGAGAGCCTGTCGGTGCTGGTGATCTCGGCGCTGTTCATCGTCCTGGCGGCGCGGGTGGACTTGGGCCAACTGCTCGAGCTGGGCTGGCTCGCGCCTTTGGTGATCGGGGTGATCCTCCTGGCGCGGGCGGCCATGGTCTACGCCTCCACCCTGGGCTCGGGACTTGGCCTTGCCGACAAAGCGCTGCTTTCCTGGATCGCCCCGCGGGGGATCGTCGCCGCGGCGGTCTCGGCGCTTTTTGCCTTCCGCCTCGAGGCCCTCGGCTACGAGCAGGCCAGCCTGCTCACGGCGCTGACCTTCTTCGTGATTCTCGTCACCGTGCTGCTCCAGAGCCTCACCGCCGCCCCCCTCGCCGCCCTGCTCGGACTGCGCGCCGAAGACCGCGGCGTGCTCATCGTCGGCGGCAATCCGGTGGCCATCGCCGTGGGCCGCGCCCTCAAGGAGAACGGCTACCGGGTCAAGATCGCCACCCCCAACTGGAGCGAGGCCCAGGAAGCCCGCATGGCGGGTCTCGAGGTCTATTTCGGCAACCCCGTTTCCGCCCACGCCGACCAGCACCTCGACCTGGTGGGCTTCGGGATGTTGCTGGCCATGTCCCGCCGGCCGGCCCTGAACGCCCTGGCGGCCTACCGCTACCAGGCGGAATTCGGCAAGGGGCGGGTGTTCACCCTGAGAAGCGCGGAGGAGCAGGACAGCTCGGAAAAGCACCGCCTCGTCGAGCCCTTGCGCAGCCCGCGCCTCTTCGGCGGAGAGATCACCATCCAGAAACTGTCGAGCATGCTGGCGCGGGACTGGGAAATCCGCACCACCAAGCTGACCCGGGAGTTCACCCTCGAAGATTTCGAGCGGCGCTACGACGGCCGGGCCATCAAGCTGTTCGCCATCAGTCCCCAGGGGCGGCTTTGGGTCTACAGCGACGCCGCTCGCCCGGCGCCCAAGGAGGGCTGGAAGCTCGTGTTCGTGGCGCCCAAGGCGCCGGTGCAGAAAAAGGTGGACGAGGCGGACGAGCGCGCCGCCGCCACCGCCCACCCCGCCCGCCTTCCCTGAAGTGGGCGGGGTGGGGCGGCCTCAGGCCACTTCCACCAGGAGGTTGGCAGCGATGCGCCGGCCCTCTTCGGCGGCCCGGCGATAGGACTCGATCTGGTCGAAGTGCATGTAGCGGTAGATCTCCGGCGCCAGGGAGTCGATGGTGCGGGCGTACTCCAGGTATTCCTCCACCGTCGGCAGGCGCCCCAGGATGCCGCCGACGGTGGCGAGCTCCGCCGAGGTCAAGTAGACCCGGGCGCCGTCGCCGAGGCGGTTGGGAAAGTTGCGGGTGGAGGTGGACAGCACCGTGGCGTTGGGCGCCACCCGCGCCTGGTTGCCCATGCACAGCGAGCAGCCGGGCAGCTCGATGCGCGCGCCGGCCTTGCCGTAGATGGCGTAGTAACCCTCTTCCATCAGGGTGTGGGCGTCCATGCGGGTGGGTGGGCAAATCCAGAAGCGGGTCTTGAGGGCAGGCGCGCGCTCGAGGAGCTTGCCGGCGGCGCGGAAGTGGCCGATGTTGGTCATGCACGAGCCAATAAACACCTCATCGACGCCGTCCCCGGCCACCTCGGAGAGCAGTCGCGCGTCGTCGGGGTCGTTGGGCGCGCAGACGATGGGCTCGCGGATCTGGTCGAGGTCGATCTCCAGCACGGCGGCGTACTCGGCGTCCGGGTCGGCCTCCAACAGCACCGGGTTTTCGAGCCAGGCTTCCATCCTGCGCACCCGCCGCTCCAGGGTGCGCGCATCGCCGTAGCCCTCGGCGATCATCCAGCGCAGCAGGGTGATGTTGGAGCGCAGGTAGTCGGCGATCGATTCCTGGGACAGGCGAATGGTGCAGGCCGCCGCGGAGCGCTCGGCGGAGGCATCGGACAGCTCGAAGGCCTGTTCCACCGTGAGGTGTTCGAGCCCTTCGATTTCCAGGATCCGCCCGGAGAAGACGTTCTTCTTGTTCTTTTTCTCGACGGTGAGCAGTCCCTCGCGGATGGCGAAATAGGGGATGGCGTGGACCAGATCGCGCAGGGTGATGCCCGGCTGCATGGTGCCCTTGAAGCGCACTAGCACCGACTCGGGCATGTCGAGGGGCATCACGCCGGTGGCCGCGGCGAAGGCCACCAGGCCCGAGCCGGCGGGGAAGGAGATGCCCATGGGGAAGCGGGTATGGGAATCGCCCCCGGTGCCCACGGTGTCGGGCAGCAGCATCCGGTTGAGCCAGGAGTGGATGATCCCGTCCCCCGGGCGCAGGGAGACGCCGCCGCGATTGCGAATGAAGTCGGGCAGGGTGTGCTGGGTTTCGATGTCCACCGGCTTGGGGTAGGCCGCGGTGTGGCAGAAGGACTGCATCACCAGATCGGCCGAAAAGCCGAGGCAGGCGAGGTCCTTCAGTTCGTCGCGGGTCATCGGTCCGGTGGTGTCCTGGGAGCCGACGGTGGTCATCTGCGGCTCGCAGTAGGTGCCGGGGCGCACCCCCGGCAGGCCACAGGCCTTGCCGACGATCTTTTGCGCCAGGGTGTAGCCGCGGCCGTTGTCGGCGGGCTGTTCCGGCGTGCGGAAGACGTCACTCGGGGGCAGGCCCAACGCCTCCCGGGCCTTGCGCGTGAGTCCCCGGCCGATGATCAGGTTGATCCGCCCGCCAGCGCGCACCGCGTCGAGGAGCACCTCCGACTTGAGGCGAAACTCGGCCAGCAACTCGCCGCTTTCGTGGTCGGTGATCCGGCCGGCGTAGGGGTGGATGTCGATCACCTGGCCGTACTGGATGCGGTCCACCGGCGCCTCGAAGACCAAAGCGCCAGAGTCCTCCATGGTGTTGAAGAAGATCGGCGCAACCTTGCCGCCGATGCAGATCCCGCCGGCGCGCTTGTTGGGCACCCCCGGAATATCCTCGCCGAAGTACCAGAGCACCGAGTTGGTGGCCGATTTGCGGGAGGAGCCGGTGCCCACCACGTCGCCCACGAAGGCCACCGGCAGGCCGCGCGCCTTGAGCGCCTCGATCTGGCGGATGGGGCCCACCGCACCGGGCTCGTCGGGCGCGATTCCCTCCCGGGGCATCTTGTACATGGCGCGGGCGTGGAGGGGGATGTCCGGCCGGCTCCAGGCGTCGGGAGCGGGGGAGAGGTCGTCGGTGTTGGTCTCGCCGGACACCTTGAAGGCCACCGCGGTGATCAACTCGGGCACCGCCGGGCGGGAGAGGAACCATTCGGCGTCGGCCCAGGATTGCAGCACGGCGCGGGCGTTGGGGTTGCCGCGGCGCGCCTTCTCCTCCACGTCGTGGAAGGCGTCGAAGACGAGCAGGCAGTGCTTGAGCTCTTCGGCGGCGAGCACCCCCAGCTCGGGGTCGTCCAGCAGTTCCACGAGGCTCGCCACGTTGTAGCCGCCGAGCATGCCGCCGAGGAGTTCGACCGCCTTGCGCCGGTCGATGAGCGGCGAGCTCGCCTCCCCCTTGGCCAGGGCGGTGAGGAAACCGGCCTTCACGTAAGCCGCCTCGTCCACCCCCGGGGGTACGCGGTTTGCGATCAGGTCGAGCAAAAAGGCCTCTTCGCCCGCAGGCGGCGCTTTCAACAGCTCCACCAACTGGGCGGTCCATTCGGCGGTCAGGGGCTTGGGGGGTAGACCCAGCGCGGCGCGTTCGGCGGCGTGTTGGCGATAGGCTTCGAGCACGGCTTGATTCCTCAACTGCAGACAAGGTGGACGCGCCCACCGCGGCGGGTGACCGGGGTGGACCCACGAGGAAACCCTTCCTGGGAGATCGGGCGGGTGGCCCGAGCGGCGGATTCTACCCTAAAATCGCGGGCCTCCGAAGACGGGAGAGGGGATCGTGCTACGCCTGCTCGGCCATCCCTTGAGCAACTTTTACGCCATCGCCAAGGCGGCCCTGCTGGAGAAGGGACTCGACTTCGCCGCGGAGCGCGCCGTGCCCTCCCAGGATCCGGTCTTTTTGGCGACAAGCCCCTTGGGGCGGATTCCGGTTCTCGCCACCCCCGAGGGTTTTCTCACCGAGACCATCGCCATCCTCGGTTACCTGGAGGAGCTCGCTCCCACGCCCTCCCTCTTTCCCGGAACCCCCTACGAGCGGGCCTGTGTGCGCCGCCTCTGCCATCTGGTGGAGCTCGGCCTCGACCTGCCCCTGCGCCCGTTCCTGGCGGCGCGCCTCGGCGGTCCCGCGCCCGCCGAGCCGCTGGCCGAGCGCTCGCGGCAGGAACTCGCCCGAAATGCCGCCGGCATTGCCCGCCTCGCTCGTTTTTCTCCCTGGGTGGTGGGGGAGGCCTTCAGCGCCGCCGACCTCTACCTCCACTACTGCCTGGGTATGTCCGCGCCGGTGGCGCGACAGGCGCTCGGCTTCGACCTGGAGGAGGCTCTCGGCGTGCCCGCCCGGTGGCGCGAAGCGGTGGCCGCCAGGCCCGCCGTGCAGGCGGTGGACCGAGAACACCGCGCCGCCCTGGAGCGGCGCTTCGGCGCGCGCGGCGGAGGAGCCTGATGGTACCCAGCGGGCTGAGCGAATTTCTGCCCTGCGCCACCCCCGAAGCCTGGCTCGAGGCGGCGGCGAAGGTGCCGCTCTTGCTGCTCCTCGACCACGCCCACTGTGAGCGCAAGGCCGCGGCGACGGCACTCGCCCTGATCCAGCGCTACCCCGACCGACCCCAACTGGTAGCCAGGATGACCCGCCTCGCCCGCGAGGAGCTCGTCCACTTCGCCCAGGTGGTGGCCCTCCTCGAGGCCCGGGGCGGGGCGTTCGGGCCGTTGCGCGCGAGTCGCTACGCGGCGGGACTACGGGAGCTGGTGCGAGATCGCGAGCCGGGTAGACTGGTGGATCTGCTGGTGGTTTCCGCCTTCATCGAGGCGCGCTCCTGCGAGCGCTTCGCCGCCCTGGCGCCGCGCCTCGACGGGGAGCTTGCGGAGTACTACCGCGGTCTGGTGGGAGCCGAGGCCCGCCACTTCCACGATTACCTGGAGTTGGCCGAAGCGGTCTCGGACGGCGACCTCGCTGCGCGCCTCGCCGTCTTTGCCGAGCGGGAGCGGTCGCTGGTGGAGACGCCCGATTCCCTGCTGCGCTTCCATTCGGGGCCTCCGGCGCGGGCCAGCGCATAGACCGCGAGGGCGGCGAGCATCCCCGGCAGGCCCTCGTAGAGCACCTCGGCCAAGCCCGCCGCTCGCCAGCCGACCGCCGCGGCGAGCCCCGCTGCCGACACGGCGATGGCCGTGCCCTCGCCCATCCGCCCGCCCAGGGCGAGGATCAGAAGCACCGGGCCGAAGGTGCAGGCGAGGCCCGACCAGGCGAGAATCACCAGCGCGAACACCGTCTGGCGGCTGGCCAGCGCCCAGGCCAGCGCCCCCAGGGTGACGGCCAGGGTCACCGCCCGCAGCAGCACCGGCCTTTCGATCCCCCGGGGCAGCAGGTCGTGGGTGATGGCCGCGGAACAGCCCAACAGGAGGGAGTCGGCGGTGGAGAGGGTGGCGGCGAAGATGCCCGCCAGGATCAGGCCGGCGAGCAGCGGCGGCAGCAAGTCGCGGGCCATGAGGGGCAGGGCGAGCTCGGCATCGAACTGGGCCGCTTCGGGCAGATAGAGGCGCGACAACAACCCCACCCCCGTGGCCATCGCGTAGAAGGCGGCGAACCACAGGTAATACCACAGGCGCGCCCGGCCGATGTGTCCGGGCTCGTCGAGGGTCATAAAGCGCACCATGATGTGGGGCTGGCCGATCACCGACAGGCCGGCGGCGAGCCAGCCGGCGACGAACAGCAAGAGGCCCAACAGGCCCGGCATCAAGAGCTGCTCGGGCCAGGGGTCGAGATATCCCTCCACCGCCGCCAGCCGCTCCACCACCGCGGCCGGCCCTCCCAGCGCCGCGGTGGCGGCGGCGAGCAAAACCCCCATGGCGGCGAGCATCACCAGGGATTGGGCGGCGTCGGTCCAGATAGAGGCGCGGATGCCGCCCGCCAGGCAGTAGAGGGCGACGAGGACTGCGCCTCCCACCGCACCCGCCCAGGGCGGCCAGCCGAGCAGCACCGTCAGGGCCTTGCTGCCGGCGAGCAACTGGGCGCCGGCATAGGCGAGCATGAAGATCAGGCCCACCGCGCCGGCGAAGCGCTGCCAGCGCACGAGGGGGCTATCCTGCCAGTGGGCGAGCAGGCCGGCGAAGCTCGCCTGTTGACTGCGCCCGGCCGCTTCGCGGAGGCGCCGGTGGACGAAGAACGAGGCCATCAGGTCGCCGAGGATCCAGCCCACCATCAGCCAGGCCGCGGCCAGCCCCGCGGCCCAGGTGTAGCCGATCACCCCGATGAACATGTAGCCGCTGTTGTTGGTGGCCACCGCCGACAGGCCCACCAGCCAGGGGGACACCGAACGGCTCGCCAGGTAGTAGTCCAGCTTGCCGGAGCGCGCCCGCAGCGACGAAGCGAGCCCCACCCCGGCGAACAACGCCAGAAAGGCGAGAAAGGAGGCGACCACCGACCGGCCCGTCAGGCGGCGCGGATCGAGCGCCCGTGGTCGTGGACCTCCACCAACCGGCGGTGCAGGGCGCGGATCGCCGCTTCGTAGTCCCCCTCGTCCACCACGAACTGCATGTCCACCTGGCGGATCGATTGGTGGACGGCGAGGATGGAGATGTCCGCCTCGGCCAGGGCGGCGACCGCCTGGGAGAGCAGCCCCGGCACCTTCATGTCGCTGCCGATGGCCGACACCACCGCCACCCGTCGCACCTGCAGGCGGGCGTCGGGGAAGCGCTCGGCGAGGGCGGCGCGAATCCGCTTGGCGGTCTTGAGGTTGGTGGCCAGGTAGTGGGTGATGCTGTTGGCGGTGACGTCCTTGGTGACGATCTCGCCGCGGAACCGCTCAACCAGGGCCAGGAATTCGCGATCGTAGCGGGCCAGTTGCCCCAGCATGTCCTGATCGAAACACTCGATGGCGTAGACCCCCCGACGGCCGGCGACGATCTCCACGCAGGGGCGGTCGCTGGCGTAGTCGCGGGTCACCAGGGTGCCCTCGTGGTCCGGCTCGAAGGTGTTGCGGATGCGCAGCGGGATGCCCGCTTGGCGCAGCCCTTTCGCGGCCTTGGGGTGGATGGCCTCCATGCCCAGGTTGGCCAGTTGGTCGGCCACGTCGTAATTGGTGCGGCCGATGGGCACCGCGCGTTCCGGCCCCACCAGGCGGGGATCGGCGCTGCTCAGGTGGAACTCCTTGTGGATGACCGCCTCCGCCGCGCCGCCGAGCACGGCGAGGCGGCTGAAGGTCATCTCGCTGTAGCCACGGTCGAAGGTGGCCATCAGCCCCTCGCGGGTGTGGGCGTAGCCGGTGGCGATGGGAAGCTCACGGCGGCAATCCACCTCGGCCAGGGCGCCCCGCAGTCGCTCGTCGAGATCCAGTTCCCGGCCGTCGTCCCAGCCGGTGAGGTCGAGCAAGCGCGCCGCGTAGCCCTCGCTTTTGAGCAGCTGGGCCAGATTCCAGGCGCTGTGGGCCTCGCCGAGGCTCGCCAACATCTCCCGGACCGTCTGCAGGTGGGCGCCCAGGTGGAAGTGGCCGTGTTGGCAGACCCGCTCCAGATCCTCCAGGCAGCGCCGGGCGGCCTCCAGGCGCTCGCCGATGAAGGCGTCCGCGCGCTGGCGGGCGCCCGGCTCAGCGAAGAGGCGGGCGTTGATCTCGGCGAACAGCTCGCCGACCCCGTCGAGGGCTTCCCGCCAGCAGCCCTCGTCCCGCGCCCCGGCGAACAGCCCGTAGACGCCCGGGCGACCTGTTTTCTTTGCCTCCAACAGGCGATCGGTGACACCTCCATAGGCGGAGACCACGAAGATCCGCCCGTAGGGGTCGGCGGGGCGCGCGACGATGTTGTCGCGTACTGCCTCGTAGCGGGACATGGAGGTTCCGCCGATCTTTTCGACGCTGCGCGGCGCCTTCATTCCACCGCCTCCGCGACGGGTTCGTAGGCGCCCTCGGCGTTGTGGACCTCGCGCCCGTGGAGGGGCGGGTTGAACACGCAGGCCATCACCATCTCCTCCTCGGCGCGCAGCACGTGGCGATCGTGGCGGTCGAGGGCGTAGAGGGTGCCGGGGCCGATGGGGTAGACCCGACCGGTGGCGCAATCTTCCAAGGTTCCGCGGCCGGAAATGCAGTAGACCGACTCCAGGTGGTGCTTGTAGTGCATCGGCAGGACGGCGCCGGCGTGGATGGTGGTGATGTGGAACGAAAACCCCATCCCGTCGGAGCGCAACAGCAACCGGGTGCTCTCCCAGCCGTCGCTCACCACGTGGCGCGGTCCGCGCCGGACTTCTTCCAGGGTGCGTACGATCACGGGCGACTCCTCAGGCGGTCATCGGCGGTTGACAATCAACTTGAGCGGCGCTTCCCAACCACCTGAAAAATAATCGGTTTCCTCCGGCAGGGTGTCCTCGGCGGCGACCACTTCCGCCACCGCCTCCTCGAGGATGTCGAGACCCCGCGCCAGGTTGGCGTCGCGGATGGTGAGGGGACAGAGGATCTTGATCACCTGGTCGTCTGCACCGCTCGTCTCGATGATCAGGCCGCGGCGGAAGGCGGCGCGGGCGATGCGCCCGGCCAGCTCACCGCTCACGCAGTCGAGGCCCCGGAAGAGGCCGCGCCCGCGGGCGCGGAAGCGCCCTTCGCCGTGGTCGCGGGCGATGGCCTCGAGGCGCTGGGCCACGTAGTCGCCTTTGCGCCGCACTTCGGCGGCGAAACGGTCGTCGGCCCAGTAGTGCTCCAGGGCGGCGCGGGCGGTGACAAAGGCCAGGTTGTTGCCGCGGAAGGTGCCGTTGTGCTCTCCCGGCTTCCACTCGTCCAGCTCGGGGCGCAGCAATACCACCGCCAAAGGCAGTCCGAAGCCGCTCAGGGATTTGGAGAGGGTGACGATGTCGGGGACGATGCCCGCCTCCTCGAAGCTGAAAAACCGCCCGGTGCGGCCGCACCCGGCCTGGATGTCGTCGACGATGAGCAACACTTCGTGCTTGCGGCACACCGCCGCCAGGTTGCGCAACCACTGGGCGCTTGCGGCGTTGATGCCCCCTTCGCCCTGGACCGTCTCCACGATCACCGCCGCGGGATGGTCAACGCCGCTGGAGGCGTCGGACAGCATCTTGTCCAGGTAGGCGGTGGTATCGATGCCGTCGCCCAGGTAGCCGTCATAGGGCATGCGGCTCACACCCGCCAGGGGGATCCCCGCGCCGCCGCGGTGGTGGCTGTTGCCGGTGGCCGCCAGCGACCCCAGGCTCACGCCGTGAAAGCCGTTGGTGAAGGCGATCACGTTGCTCCGGCCGGTGACCTTGCGCGCCACCTTGAGCGCCGCCTCCACGGCGTTGGTGCCGGTCGGGCCGGTGAACTGCACCAGGTAGTTCAGCTTGCGCGGTTCGAGGATGCGGGTGCGGAACGACTCCAGAAAGCCCGCCTTGGCTTCGGTGTGGAGATCGAGTCCGTGGCAGAGGCCGTCGCCGGCCAGGTATTCCAGCAGGGCCGCCTTGCAGTGCTCGTCGTTGTGGCCGTAGTTGAGGGTTCCGGCGCCGGCGAGGAAGTCGAGGTAGGCGTTGCCCTCCTGGTCGTACATCCACTCGCCTTTGGCGCGACAGAAGAGGCGGGGGAAGGCGCGGGCGTAACTTCGCACTTCGGATTCGAGCTCTTCGAAGATCTTCATGGTTCTCCTTCGGGGTGGCTGAAACTGGTCACAGTAAAGTTTGATCTAAAAAAGTTAGATCTAAAAGTTTTTAATCATCATGACATGCCGGTTTTTATCGGACTTATGCTGAATCTGCGGGACGCGATGACGACAAAAAGTATTGTACTCAAAATGTAAGTAAAAGCAAGGGATGGGGCGCTCTCCTTTCTTCGCGCCGCCACTCGTGGAACACTGTGGGCGTTTGCCCGAGAGTGCCCATGGACGTCACCGACCGCGTGCTCGCCGCCATCCGCCGGATCATCCGCGCCACCGACCTGCACTCGCGCAGCCTGGTCCGCACCACGGGACTCACCGCTCCCCAGTTGCTGGTGTTGCGGGCCGTGGAGCAGCGGGGGGAGTGCACGGTGGGCGAGCTGGCCCGGGCCGTCTCCCTCAGCCAGGGGACGGTCACCACCATCGTCTCCCGCCTGGAGGAGCGGGGGCTTCTGGCGCGGGTGCGGGGCGAGAGCGACCGGCGCAAGGTCTACGTGTCGCTGACCGAGACCGGCCGCCGGGCGCTGGCCAGTTCACCCCAGGCGCTGCAGGAAAAGTTCGCGCGGGAATTCGGCACCCTGCAACCCTGGGAGCAGCTCTACCTGCTCTCCGCCCTGGAGCGGATCGCCCACATGATGGACGCCGACGGCATCGACGCCTCGCCGGTGCTCGAGGTGGGAGATCTGGACCGGTCGCCGCCGGCCTGAGCGGTTCCGCCCCTCCGGCCGGCGCGGCTATAATGGCGCGCCTCCAGGCCCCCGCCTCGGCTTCGTCCATGGAAATCCGATCCGGCGACAACTTCATCAAGCAGATCATCCGCCGCGATCTGGAAAGCGGCCGGGTGCGGGAGGTGGTGACCCGCTTTCCCCCAGAACCCAACGGCTACCTGCACATCGGCCACGCCAAGTCGATCTGCCTCAACTTCGGGCTGGCTGAAGAGTTCGGCGGCCGCTGCCACCTGCGCTTCGACGACACCAACCCCGAAACCGAAAGCGAGGAGTACGTCCGCGCCATCCAGGAGGACGTCCGCTGGC
Organism: Porticoccaceae bacterium; assembly: GCA_026005035.1. GTDB lineage: Bacteria > Pseudomonadota > Gammaproteobacteria > Pseudomonadales > Porticoccaceae > BPKH01. The sequence goes on from BPKH01000003.1 coordinate 79,199, forward strand.
TGGGGTTCGCCTGGGCCGGGCCGGTGCGCTTCGCCTCGGATTATTTCCAACAGCTCTACGAGTGGGCGGTCTACCTGATCGAGGCCGGCAAGGCCTACGTCTGCGAACTCTCTCCCGAGCAGATTCGGGAATATCGCGGCACCCTCACCGAGCCGGGGCGGCCGAGCCCTTGGCGGGAGCGGCCGGCGGCCGAAAGCCTCGCGCTCTTCGAAAAGATGCGCCGGGGCGAGGTGGAGGAGGGGCGCATGACCCTGCGCGCCAAGATCGACATGGCCTCGCCCAACCTCAACCTGCGCGATCCAGTGATGTACCGGGTCAAGCGCGTGCCCCACCACCGCACCGGCAATGCCTGGAGCATCTACCCCTCCTACGACTACGCCCACGGCCAGGGGGACGCCATCGAGGGGGTGACCCACTCTCTCTGCACCCTGGAATTCGAAGACCACCGCCCCTTGTACGACTGGTTCCTGGACAACCTGCCGGTGCCCAGCCGGCCCCGCCAGTACGAGTTCGGCCGCCTCAACCTCAACTACACGGTCACCAGCAAACGCAAACTGAAGGCCCTGGTGGAGGGCGGCCACGTGGACGGCTGGGACGATCCGCGCATGCCGACCCTGGCGGGGCTGCGCCGCCGCGGCGTCACTCCCCGGGCCATCCGCAACTTCTGCGCCAGTCTGGCGGTGGCCAAGACCGACGGCGTGGTGGATCTCGCCCAGTTCGAGCACTTCATCCGGGAAGACCTCAACGAGGTGGCGGTGCGCGCCCTGTGCGTCCTCGATCCGCTGCGGGTGGTGCTCGTCGACCTGCCGGAAGGGGAAGTGATCTGGCTGTCCGCCCCCGGCCATCCGCAGCGCGACGACTACCCGCCCCGGCAGACTTCCCCTGACCCGGGAGATCTACATCGAGCGGGAGGACTTCCGCGAGGACGCGAACCTGTCCCGCAAGCAGTTCAAGCGGCTGGTGCTCGGCGACTGGGTGCGGCTGCGCTACGCCTGCGTGATCCGCGCCGAAGAGGTGGTGCGCGACGACACTGGACGAGTGGTCGAGGTGCGGGCCAGCGTGGTGCCCGACAGCATCGGCGCCGACCCGCCCCCGCCGGTGCGGCCGCGGGGGGTGATCCATTGGGTGTCGGCGAGCCACGGCGTGCCCTGCGAGGTGCGCCTCTACGATCGCCTGTTCGCCGTTCCCGAGCCCGGCGCGGGCGGGCGAGACTTCCTCGCCGACCTCAACCCCCACTCCCTGCGGGTGCTCACCGGCTGTATCGGGGAGCCGGCGCTGGCCGACGCCGATTTGGACACCCGCTACCAGTTCGAGCGGATCGGCTATTTCTGCCTGGACAGCCGTGCACGGGCGGAGGGCAGGCGGGTGTTCAATCGGATCATCGACCTCAAGGACGGCCGCCCCGAGGCGCGCCGCCAGGGGGAGGGTGCCTAGCCATGGCGCTTCTCGTCTACAACACCCTGACCCGACGCAAGGAGCCGTTCTCGCCCCGCGAGCCGGGTGCCGTGGGCATGTACGTGTGCGGCAACACCGTCTACGACTATGCCCACGTGGGCCATGCCCGGGTGTGGGTGGCCTTCGACGTGGTGGTGCGTTACCTGCGCCACCGCGGCTACCGCGTCCGCTATGTGCGCAACATCACCGACGTGGACGACAAGATCCTGCGCCGCGCCGCCGAGCTGGGCGAGCCCTTCACCGCCCTCACCGAGCGGATGATCGCCGCCCAGCGGGAGGACGAGCGCTCACTCGGGGTGCTGCCCCCCGACGTGGAGCCGCGGGCCACCGAACACGTCGAGGACATGATCGACATGATCCAGATCCTCGTCGACAACCATTACGCCTACGTGGCGGCCAACGGCGACGTCTACTTCCGGGTCAAGCGCTTTCCCGAGTACGGCAAGCTGAGCGGCCGCAATCCCGACGAACTCCTGGCCGGCGCCCGGGTGGAGGTGGGCGAACAGAAGGAGGATCCGCGCGACTTCGCCCTCTGGAAGCGGGTGCCCGAGGATGAGCCGGGCTGGCCCTCTCCCTGGGGCCACGGGCGGCCGGGCTGGCACATCGAGTGCTCGGCCATGTCCACCTGCCACCTGGGAGACAGCTTCGACATCCATGGCGGCGGGCCGGACCTCATCTTTCCCCACCACGAAAACGAGATTGCCCAGAGCGAGGCGGCCACCCGCAAGCCCTTCGCCCAGCTGTGGATGCACGTCGGTGCCGTGCGGGTGGCGGACGAAAAGATGTCCAAGTCGCTCGGCAACTTCGTCACCATCCGCGAGGTGCTCGCGTGCCACCCGGGCGAGGTGCTGCGCTATTTCCTCCTCGCCAGCCACTACCGCAGCCCCCTCAACTTCACCGAGCCGGGGCTTGCGGAGGCGCGCGCCGCCCTAGAGCGCCTGTACGGCGCCCTGCGCGGCCTGGCAGCGGCGCCGGCGGAGCCCCGCCAGCTGGGCCAAAGCCTCTACTACCGGCGCTTCCGCGCCGCCATGGACGACGATTTCAACACGCCCGAGGCGCTGGCCGTGCTCTTCGACCTCGCCCGCGAGCTCAACACCGCCCGGCGCGCGGGCGACACGGAGCGAGCGCGGCGCCTGGCCGGCGAGCTCTTGGCCCTGGGCGAAATTCTCGGCCTGTTGCAGCAGGACCCCGAAGCCTGGTTTGCGGGAGAGGAGGCCGGTGGCCTCAGTCGCGCCGAGATCGAGGCGCTCATCGCCGAACGCGCCGAGGCCAAGGCGGCCCGCGACTTCGCCCGGGCCGACGCCATCCGGGAAGCACTGCGCCGGCGCGGCATCGCCCTCGAGGACAGCCGCGAGGGCACCACCTGGCGGCGGATCGAGCCCGGTGACTGAGCTACTCGCGGGCGGCGAGATTCAGCTTTGGCTCGCCGACCTCAGCGAGCTGGGCGAGGCCGGACTCGCCGCCTGCCACCGCTACCTGAGCGCCGACGAGCGGCAGCGCAACCGCCGCCTGGCCGACCCGGCGGTCCAGCGCGCCGACCTCGCCGCGCGCGCCCTGGTGCGCCTCGCCCTGGGGCGGGCGCTGGATCTCGACCCCGGCGAGCTGCGCTTCGCCGCGGGTCCCCACGGCAAACCCTTTCTCGACCGGCCGGGTGGCGCTTCTCCGGCCTTCAATCTCAGCCACTGCCGCCACCTGGTGGTCTGCGCCCTGACCCGCCAGGGGCGGCTTGGGGTGGACGTGGAGTGCACGGCGCGGCGGATCGCCGTCGAGCGGCTGGCGCGGCGCTACTGCGCCGACGTCGAGCGGGCGGCCCTGGCCGAATTGCCGCCCGAACGGCGGGCCGGCCGCTTTCTCGAGCTGTGGACCCTCAAGGAGGCCTTCCTCAAAGCCCGCGGCGAGGGAATCTCCCTGGGGCCGCGCAAGGCCGCCTTCCGGCTCGACGGCGACGCCATCGCCGCGCGCTTCGATCCCGCCCTGGGCGAGCGGCCCGAAGCCTGGTGGTTCGGGTTGTTCGCGCCCGTTCCCGCCCACCGCCTGGCGCTGGCCCTGGGAGACGGCGCGCGGCCGGTGCGGGTGCGGGCCTACGCCCTGGAGTGGCGGGGGGAGCTCATCCCGGTGCTCCGCCCTCTGGGGCGGTGCGCGGCTGGACAGGCGCACCGGCCTGGGCCAGGATAGGCCGAGCCGGAGCGCCCCCATGTCCTTCCGCCTGCGCGACCTCGCCTACCTCGCCCTCGCCACCTTGGCGGCGGGCCTCGGCTACCTGTTCTTTCGCGCCATCTACTTCGCCGGCGAACCGGCGCCCTTCGCCCAGGAGATGGTGCTCGTCTTTTTGGGGGCGGTGGCCACCATCTACCTCACCGCGGTGCTCCTCAACCGGCAGACGGAGCTGGAACTGCGCAAGGAGGGGCGGGTGATCGTCCTCGAGCGCAAGAGCGAGATCTACATGGCCTGCATCGAAAAGGTGGCCAAGATCGTCGAAGTGGAGCACCACGAGCCCCACCTCATCGACGAGCTGCGGGTGCTCAACCACAAGCTGGCGGTGGTGGGCAGCGAGCACGTGGTGGAAGCCTTCGAAGAGGTGCTCGGCCGGTTGCAGGCGGGGTTTGCCGACGGGCGCCTGTCCGGGCGGGAAGGGGAGCGGGTGATGGCGGCACTCGCCGATCTCACCGCCGCCATGCGGGAGGACATCCTCGCCGAGGTGGGCCTCGGCGAGACCGCCGCGACGCTCTCCGCCATCCGCCGCAATGCGGCGCGCATGGAGGCCCTCGACGACCTGGGCGAGGCGCCGGCACCCGGTCGGGGGGGCGGCTGAGCGCCGTGCCCAGGCTGCACATTCTCTACCACCGGCTCGCCACCTCCATCTGGGGCATCCCGCTGGCCTGTTGTCTGGCGGCGCTTTGCCTGGCCGCCGCCCTGTTGACCGCCGATCGCGCCCTCGCCGCCCTCCTTCCCGAGAGCTGGGGCTTTCCCGCCGCCACCGCCCGGGAGCTCTTGGGTGTGGTGGCGGGCGCCGTGGCGAGCGTCGGCGGCGTGGCCTTTTCCATCACCATGGTGGCCGTGACCCTCACCTCCGGGCAGTTTGGTCCCAAGGTGGTCGGGGAATTCCTCCGGGACGCGCCGAGCAAGTGGGCTTTGGGGCTCCTGCTCGCCGCCTTTGTCTACGCCGTGGCGGTGATCGCTGCCTTGGACCTGGGCCGCGGCGGGCGCCTGGCCGTGTTGGCGGGGTTGGTGCTCGGCCTCGGCGCCATCGCCGGCTTCGTCTTCTTCATCCACCACGTGGCCACCGAGCTGCAGGCGGACCGGATCGTCCGCCGGCTGGGGGAGCGGCTCCAGGCGGGGCTCGCCTCCTGGGCCGACCCGGGCCCCTTGCCCCGCCTGGCCTGCGGCGCCGCTTGGCGGCGCTGCGCCCGCGGTCGGCGGCGGGTGGTGTTGGCCGCGGCCGGCGAGGGCTACGTCCAGTGGGTGGACCGGGAAAAACTGGTGGACTGGTGTCGCCTGCAAGGCGGCTGCGCCCTGGTGGCCGTGCGCCCCGGGGACTTCGTGCTGCCGGGAAGCCCCCTGCTCTACCTCTACGGGGTGGACGCGGCGGCGGTGGCCGCCGCGGAGCGCGAGCTGTTGGCCCACTTCGCCTTGGGGCCGGTGCGCACCGATCTCCAAGACCCCGAATACCCCATCACCCAGATCGGCCAGATGGCTGCCCGCGCCCTTTCCCCCGGGGTCAACGACCCGGGCACCGCCATCGGCTGCATCGACGCCTTGCTGGCCGCCTTCGCCCGGGTCATCGACCGGGATCTGCCGGGCCCGGTGTACTGCGACGCCGACGGCGTGCCCCGTCTCCTCGCCCGCTCCGTGGACCTGGCGGGGCTGTTCAAGGCCGCCTTTGCGCCTCTGCGTCAATTCGCCCGGGACGACGTGGCGGTGACCCTCCGCCTGTTCGAGGCGTTCGCCGTGCTAGCTGAACACACCGTGCGACCGGACCGCCTAGCGCTGCTGGCCGCCCAGGGCAGGGCGCTGGCCGGAGAGGTGGCCGACGCTCCCCTCGTGGCCCCCGATCGGCGCGACCTGGTGCGCCGGGTGCGGCGCCTGGCGCGGCTTACCGGAGAGCCGTTTCTGGGTTTCGGCACGGATTGACGAGGTGCGCGGCGCCACCTCGTCGAGAGGCGGGGGAGCAGGTCGGCTGAGGTGGCGGAGGGGGAGGGATTCGAACCCTCGGTACCATGACGGTACACCGGTTTTCGAGACCGGCACTTTCGACCGCTCAGTCACCCCTCCGGGGGGCGCAGATTATGGCAGATTCCGGCGCGCTTTCCGAGACTGTGCCGGGGCGGGCACATCCGGGTCGCCAGGTCGCAGTGGTCGCCCGGAGGAAGGCACGCAGCGCCGCAATCCGGGGAGGGGAAAGCCGTCGCCCGGCGGGGGTGCCCCGGATTCCGCTTCGCTTCATCCGGGCTACGGGGTTGATTGGTTTGCGTCGCCGCGAAGGGCGGCTGTGGTCTCGGCCCGATGGATCGCGGTTCGTTCTCATCGTCCGCAAATGCGGGCTCATGACTCATGATGGATCTCTCTTTGCCGCAGGCCGGTGTATCTTTGCCGAAGTCGGAGCCCCGAGAGCGGGTGCCGGCACCCATCAAAACAGGGCGGGAAGAGGAGCCACCCATGACGATCAGGAGGCGTCGGCGTAGCCGGATGATGTCGCTGGCCGTGGCGGTGGGGGCCGCGGGCATTCTGTCCACGACCCCGGCTGTCGCCTGGAAGGCCCATTATCACAAAGGAGACCTTTTGGCCTTCCGCTGCAACGACAACATGCTGGGGCCCTATTCTGGCAATCGGGTGGGCCGCGACATCGTCGCACCCGGGCTGTGCAAGGATCATGACGGCCTTGCCAATCCCGGCGAGGGTGTGGTGCTGATAGCGTTGCAGGCCGATCCAAAGAGTGGCGTCGAGGAGAAATGTCCGCCGGCCGCTGCGGGAACCAGACGGGTGAAGTGCGAATATCGTGAGCACAAGGATGAACGCGGCCGGCCCTCCTACCGGGACAACAGTGGTCGGCCCGTTCTGAGTGCGGACGGGGAAATCGCAGCGCCGACCGGTACCGGAGATTCGGCCAGGCCGCCCAAACGCGGCCGTGGCGGCGAAGCGGTTTGCGACGAGAGGTGTCCGGGCACTGCTCCGTAGCGCTTGAAAGGCAGGGAAGGCCGGGGGTGCCGCGGGCGTTTCCCGGATTCCGCTTCGCTTCATCCGGGCTACACTTCTACGCTTCTCCCCTCACGACCATAGTCCCAGCCGCCAGTAACCCGTCGCCGTCAGCCGCCGGTCATGTCCACGGCCGTTCCCACAGGGTTACCCGTACCCCAGGCGAGGCCGGAGAGGGGTAGCTGCACGCCGACGATCCGCCCTACCGGATCGCGCCGCCCGCCCCCATTCCCGACCTCCACCGGTGGCGTGCCGTCCGCGCATCGGCAGTGGCTGCGAGCTACGCCCGGCGGTGCTCGGGGGCGCGCAGGAGCACGAACTCCTCGGCGCTCGTGGGATGCAGCGCCGTCGTGCGATCGAGGTCTGCCTTTTTCAGCCCCATCTTCATGGCGGTGGCAAAACCCTGGATGATCTCCGGCGCATCCGGGCCCAGCATGTGCATGCCGAGCACCCGGTCGGTCGCGGGATCGACGATCACCTTGACGAAGCTGCGCTCCTCGCGCCCGGCGAGTGTGTGGCGCAGCGGCCGGAAGCCGCTCTGGTAGACGTCGACCTCGCCGAGCTCGTCCAGCGCGTCCTCCTCGCTCATGCCGACGGTGGCCAGCGGCGGCAGCGAGAACACGGCGCTGGGCACGTCCCGGTGGTCGACGCGGGTCGGCCGGCCGTGGAAGCGTGTCAGCGCGAAGGCGTGGCCCTCCCGGATCGCCACGGGGGTGAGATTGACGCGGTTGGTCACATCCCCCACCGCCCAGATCGACTCCACATTGGTTCGCGAATCGTCGTCGACGACGATGGCTCCGTCCGGAGCGCATTCCACGCCCGCCGCCTCGAGCCCCAGACCTGTGGTATTGGGGCGGCGGCCGATGGCGAACAGCACCTCGTCGGCGATGAGCCGGGCGCCGCTGTCGAGCGTCACGTCGAGCGCGCCGTCCGCGCGGCAGGCGAGGGATGCGACATTGTCCTCGAGCACGATGTCGATGCCTCTTGCGGCGAGCGCCTCCTGCAGGCGCAGCCTCAGGTCCATGTCGAAACCGCGCAGGATCGGCCGGCGCCGGTAGACGAGGGTGACGGCGGCGCCCAGCCCGTGCATGATCGAGGCGAATTCGACGGCGATGTAGCCCGCGCCCACCACCACGAGCCGCCCGGGAAAGCGCGGCAGGTGGAAGATCTCGTTCGAGGTGATCCCGTATTCGCCGCCGGGCAGGTGCTTCGGCCGCACGGGCGTGCCGCCGGTGGCGATCAGGATGGTGTCCGCCTCGACCAGCCGGCCGGAGGAGACGAGCTCGACCCTGTGGGCGTCCCTCAGCCGCGCGCGTTCGCTGACGATCACGACCCCGGCCTTCGTCAGCGTCTCGATGTAGAGACCGTTCAGGCGGTCCACCTCGCGCTGGACGGCGGCCTTCAGCGCCGCCCAGTCGAAGCGGGGCGGGGAATCGAACGACCAGCCGTAGCCGCGGGCGTCCGCGAAATCCTCGGCGAAATGCGCGGCGTAGGCCATCAGCTTCTTCGGGATGCAGCCGCGGATCACGCAGGTGCCGCCGACGCGGTATTCCTCCGCCACCATCACCCGCGCGCCGGCCTCGGCGGCGATCCGGGCCGCCCGCACGCCACCCGAGCCCGCGCCGATGACGAAGAGATCGACGCGCGCCGGAATCTCCTCGCCCGCTGTCTTGACCGAGTCGCTCGCAGCCATGGGCGCGCCTTCCTGCTTCTTCCCAGATTTTGGAAGAATACCCTCCCCCTCCCTCAACACCAGCCGCGGTAGGCCGCGAAGGACTCGCTGCTTTGCCGTTCATTGGCTGTGAATCGGGTCCGATTTCCGCCGTCTCGCCGCTGGTCTTCCCTTTTTATCCGGCTCGTTGGCAGGATTCATTCCCGCCGGGGCGTATACACCGCGGCAATCTGACGGAAAGGGATGAGCTTCGGGCGCGCTGGTCAAATAACCCAGGGAGAAGGCCAGCGGGGTGGATGCGTCGGTGTGGTGGGTGTCTCCCCGGATTCCGCTTCGCTCCATCCGGGCTACGGAGGCTCGTGGCGTAGCCCGGATGGAGGCGCGCAGCGCCGCAATCCGGGAAAAGGTGAGAGCGGGGAACGGGTTGAGATTTCGAACGGGTTGGGATTCCCCGGATTCCGCTTCGCTCCATCCGGGCTAGATTACTCGGCGGGTCGTGGCGGGCGGCGCACCGGTTCCCCGAGACAGCGGACGCGAAAGTATGCCGTTGCCGGTGCTGCCGCGTTTGCGGGGGCGGTGATCTCAAGCCGCCGCCAGCCTTCCCGCACCGCCTCACCCTGCTGTCCGCCCGTGGTGATGCGGGTAGTGGAGGAAGGCACCTCCACCTGGAGGTGCAAGGGAGGCAGGGGATGCGCACCCGGCCCCTTGGCGTAGAGCTTGCGCTCGGGGCCCGCGGATCCCTGTTCGTTGCGGATGCGATAGCGCACGAAACCCGCCCGGGTGGTGTGCACCGCTCCGGTGAAGACGAGCTCCGCTGGGCAGGGACCCTCGTACTCGGGCTTGTCCACCCGCCATTCCACCCCGCGAATCCAGGACTCGGCGGGCTTGGTGGGTGGAATCTGCAACACCGCTTTTTTAAGGGGAGGCTTGTCGTTATCGCCGTCCTCTTTGGGGGCCGGCTTACCGCCAGCGTGCCCGACACAGTGGACCCAAAGGCCGAACTTGGCCTCGGCCGTCTCGAAGAATCCGGGAAGAGTGGGGTGCTGGCAGGTGAGGACGGCATCTGCTGGCACCCGCGCGGGGATCCGCAACGCGATGCCGCTCTTTACCCAGTCCTTGCGGGAGAGGGTCGTGCCCGCGGCGCGCGCCCGCAGAGCGTCGTTGCAGGCGGCGACGGGGTCGAAGTCCGCCACTGCCGCCTGGGGCACCTTGACCACCAGTCGCTTGCTGAAGAGTTCGCCGCGGCCGCCGCCCACCCGCGTCGAGGCTCGCACACCCGACACCGTAAGGGTCACCGACTCGGCGCGCCGGTTTCCGGGGCAGAAGCCCGAGACCTGAGCCACGAAGGTGAGGGGTTGGTGGGCGTTGCCCACGAAATCGAAGCGGTCGGGATGTTCGGCGTACACCCGATACAAGGGGCCTGCCACCGGCAGGCGCTCTCCGATGGGAAGTTCGGGACCCAGCTTATAGGGTCCTTCCTCAAGGGAAAGCGCCGCGACATCGGCGGCGAGCAAAGCGATCGACCAGGCGGCCCATCGCTGCAACTTGCGCCCCATCGGCCTCATTTCGATCCCTCCTGGACCGCTTTCCGAAAGCCTAGCCCCTTTTTTCCAAAGCGCCAGCTTCTGGTTTGGAGTTGTGGTAGCCCGGATGGAGGCGCGCAGCGCCGCAATCCGGGGTAAGGGGCGAGCGCGGGGAGTTGGCTTGGGATTTCCCGGATTCCGCTTCGCTCCATCCGGGCTACAAGCTCCATCCGGGCTACGGGCTCGGCTGGGCTCCGAGACTTCCCTCCTGTGCTAAAAAAGCTCAACGCGCTTGTCTCGCGGGTGAGGCCGGAAAACGCGCAGGAGGGGGGAACATCCGTGGCTGTCGATGGCGTCAAGGGTGCGCAGGCCGAGCGGGTGGCGAGAATCCTGCGGCGCCTGCGCGGCGCGGCGGCAGTGGGCTTGCTGTTGGTGGCGGGTGTGGGCTTCTGGGAGCACCGGGAGGGGATGCGCTTTTCCGAAACCACCACCGGCACGGTGGTGGCGCTGACCCGAGCGGAGTACAGTGGTGCCGGCCGCGGCGACTCGACGCCGCCGCGGATCGAGTACCAGGTGGCGGGACGAGCCTACAGCCTGGTGCGCCCCCGCGCCGTCTTCGACCTGTTCCGCTTCGACGAAATCGGCGAGCCTGTTCCGCTCCGCTACGACCCTCGACACCCCGAGCAGGCCGTCGTCGACCTGCCCTGGTATCGGTATCCTGTCACCGGGACGCTGGGCCTTCTGGTGGCCATGTTTCTCGGTGCCGTCCTCTGGTTCAACACCGTCGGCCGCCACTCCCTGGAGGTGGGCCTCGAGCGGCGGGAGCGTCTCGCCAAGCGCTATCACACCCTACCCAGCGCCGGGTCGAACCGCCGGCGCATCCTGGCGGGGCTGCACCGGTATCTGGCCGCCCTGATGCTGATTCCGATCCCACTCCTTCTGTTCGGCGTCTTCCAGCGGGACCCGTGGCCGGCGATCGCGGCCTTTGCCATCGCCATCTGGCTGGGTCGCCGTCTCCGCGCCGTCGCCCGCTGCCCCCATTGTGGCGCTTCGTTGTTCGAGGCCATCCAGCCCGGGGCGCCGGCAGGTCACCACCCCTTGTGGTTGCGGGATCTCCTCGCCGGGGGCAAACCCCTCGAGTGCGCTTCCTGCGGACGGGAGCTGGATTCGCTCTCCAGCAATCGGCCGGCGGACGAATCCTCCGTCCCTGGAGCTCCTCCCCCCCAGGTCCGGGCGCCAAGCCAAAAACGGTCCCGGCAGGCGCGACGGTGACGTGCGGCCGACCGGCTCTAGTTACCGCCGAAGGACCGGGAGGGACCGAGGACCACCCACACGGGTGCGAGCGTTCGCTGGTCGTGGCCCAGATAGTGGAAGTCCACCTCCACCCAACTGTCGAGAGTGAAGGGGTGATGGGGATCGATGGCCGCATCCTCCAAAGAGACGCTGGCTTCGAAGGTTCGGGCCTGGGCGACCGCGTCGAGGGCTGCGCCCCCCTCCGCGGGAAACAGGTGGCACTCGTTGAAGCGCACCGCCTTCCAGCGCTCTTGGGAGGACCAACCCCCGGGGGGCGGCGGCTCGTCGTAGACCACTTGGCTCGCCACGCGACAACCGTCGCCCGCGTAGCCGCTGCCGTCTCGTTGAGCGTAGACGAAGAAATACTGGTAATCGAGCCAGGGCGACAGACCCGGCTGTAGCAGCAGGGCCCACGAAGCGCGACTGCCAACGGAAGTCGTCGGCGGCAAGTCTGCGGCCGGGATGATGACCGCCGCGTAGAGCCGATCCCCGTGCCAACCGAGCAGCAGCCGACTGCGGCGGCCGTGCGGAGCCCCCGGCAGGGGCGATTGAAGCGCCGCTGACCAGACGTTCTCTTCCAGGCGGCCGTCCACCCGGGGAGGTTCGGGAAGGGCCGGCACTACCTGGAGGAGGGCGCCCTCGGGCGGGGTGCGCCGCGCCGCCCGCGCAAGCAGCAGGGCCCGCACCGCTTGCTCTTCGGGGTACAGATCGCGCTGGTGGCGGTGGCGCAGCACTCGGCGGGCGAATTCGGGATCCCTGCGCAGGCGCTGGTAGTGGGGTCGGTGCATCTTGCACAAGAGAAGATCCCGCAGGGTATCTTCCGACGCGGCATCCGGCGCGGGGAGCGCCGCCGCCACCCGGTCGGCGCAGAGGGACGGACCCGGCCGAAGGTCGGCGGCCGGTTCGGCGGACCCCGATAGATCCGGTTGGGGCACGGGGGGCGAAGCGACCGCGGCGCTGCCCCCGGCAGCCGGGCTTCGCGGTTCGGGCGACTGTCGGAGCCGCTCGGTCTCCATCCAATGCCAGCTCCACAAACCGGCGGTAATCAAGAGGATGGGAATCACCAGCCAGATGCCGCCCTCGCGCACCTGGAGGCGTTGGCCGGCAGGGTACGGGCGGCGGGGCGTGTCGACGTAGAGTTCGAGCAATCTGCGCGTGGCCACCTGAATGAACAGCAACGCCGCCACCATCACCGCGGCGAACAGCTCAAAGGGCCGGCCGGTTTCGGGATAGCCAGCGCGCCAGGCCCAATAGAGGGCACCCACAGGCACCGCGCTGGCGAGGAGGGACAAGCGGACGATCACCCGCCGCGCCGTGGTCGGGTCGGCCCGCCGGCTGGGAAAATCGACAGGAGAGTCCGCCGGCGTTCCCCGATGAACCCGCTCGAGCGCTTCTTCGAGAGTGGCCGGCGGCTCGATTCCGGCGGCGCGGGCGCGCGCCGCTTGCCGTTCGGCCAGCGAGCGCGCACCGAAGACCACCACCGGGCCGATGAGGGGCACAGCGAAACCCCACCAGGGGAATCTGCCCTGCCAGGCATCCCAAGCGATGGGGATACACATCAACGTCCACAACAAACTGAAAAAGACGGCGAAGGAGAGGGGAATCCCCCGCACCCCCTGAGTTATGCCATCGGGGGAGAGGAGCGGCTCTTTCGCGTCCTCGCCCGCGCGCCCAAAACGGACCGTCAGCCAGGCGAGTCCGGCACTAAACAGAAAGAACACCACTCCCAGCAGAAAACCGATCACCAGGCGCGAGTCCACCTCGGGACGCAGCACGGCCCGTGCCGGGTCCGACGGATCGTAGTAGACCCGCACTTGCCGTCCCGGCGGATACTGCCGCACCAGCGAGCGCGCCCACTGGGCGTTGCCTCCGCCCTCCGTCCAGGTGATGCGCCGCCCCGAGTAGGTGCGCCCCGCCACCGAGTAGCGGTAGTGAACCACCGGCTGCTCGGAATCGGCGTTACCCAACCGTACGACGCGGGATTCGAGCACGACCCCCGGAGCCTGCGGCCAATTCCGGGCCTTGAGCGCCTGGGCCATTTCCCAGCCGGTGCGCAGGGCAAAACCGAGGCCGATCAGGGCCAAGAGGAGAAGGGGGAGGGGAATACGCTGATTTTTCTTCTGCAGCACGAGCGTTACCGCCCCGCCGTTCCTTGCCGCTTGGGGTTCAAGGTACGGGGGCAGGTTCGTCTTGGCAAGCGGCGCCACTTCGTCGCAGGGCCCGCTCTCCTTTGCATTGGCACAGGCTTGCGCCGCCGGCCACCCCGCGCTAGGGGGATCCTTTCAAGCGAGGGCGGCGATGTTCGGCGATCCGTTCGGCAAGACGGGGGCTGAAAGATCGAGGCCCGGTCAGCTTTTTCGAATCGGAGACGACCTAGGTGCTGAGCTGCTGCCGGGCAGCAGAGGCCTTCTGGGCATCCTGCGCTCGGAGTGGTCTGGGACGGCGCGGGTCAGAAGACCACCCGCGACGGGTCTGCTCCAGGCGGCCGCGACCGCCATGTTCCCGGACAATCCTCGAAGCAGACGCGGAGGATCCTGCTTCAGGTGGATGTCGAAAAGGATCTCGATGTCGTCGAGCAAAACGAGCACCCCTGAGGCTTTACCCACGATGCCTCCCAAGAGCCTTGCGGCCTGCTTGGGTTCGCTCTCCCGGTGGAACGCAACGGGGCGGTTCTAGCCCGGTCAGGGAATGCCGGCTACCCAATGCGGTGGGGCCGGGGGGCGGAGAGGGGAATCGCGCCTTGCCGAGTGCGAGGCGTGCCAGAACGAGACGGGCTTGCGGAAAGGCCGCGCTGAACGGGGCCCAGAGGGGAGGTGAAGCGCGCCGGCTGGCTCCCCATCGAACGGCATCCAAGAAGGCCTCGAGGCGTTCCACGTCGTCGAGGCCCGAGAGGTCGGGAAGACCGGCGCGCTCCAGGACTCGCGCACCGGGTTCGAGTTCCCACACGACCTCGATGTCCTCACCCAGCGAATCGTCTTCCAACGAGGAGAGACTCACGACGTGTTGGGCGATGAAGGAGGTTCCACAGTCCTCCCCGAGAGCGCCACCGTTCACTTCGGTGACACTCCAGAGGCGTCGGCGAACCTCGACCATCTGTCCAGGCTCCGGAATCACGGTCACCATTTTCTGGACCGAAGCCTCGCGTGCCGTCGGCATGTCTCTACTCTCCATCCGTTCGCATCCCACGTCGTTTGGTGAATCGTTTCCTGCGCTCTTCCACGGCTCTCACGATCCGTTCCACCACATCGTCTGGCGGCTCGTGCTCCCATACGCGGATGACCAACCAGCCATTCTCTCGTAGCCTTCTGTCCGTGTCGGCATCACGCGCCCGGTTGGTCTCGATCTTATCCCGCCAGAAATCGGCGTTCGCCTTGGGCCAAGTGCCGTGTACTGGACACCCATGCCAGAAACATCCATCTACGTAGACGGCGACCTTGATTCCAGGGAACACGATGTCTCCTCTACGCCGCGGTTTGGTCAGGACCGGGTAGTCGACTCGGTATCTCAGTCCCTTGGCGAAAAGACGCTTTCTGATCTCTTTTTCCGGTGGGGTATCCCTCTGTCCCGTCGCCGACATGCGGCGACTCACTGCCGCCGAAGAAGGGAGAGGTGGCGTGTCATTCCTCGTTTTCTTTCCTGTCGTACCCCGCTTCACATCGCCCCTCCCACTCGAATCGCTTCACGTCGATCACGTGTCGAATGGCGTCCTCGCGCGATCGACGTTTTCGGCTCCACTCCGCACTGGTCGATGTGCCGAATGATGCTTTTGGCTATGGCACGCCCCAGATCGACGGGCACGGCGTTTCCAATCAGGCGTCCCACGGTTTTGAAGCAGACTTCCTCACCGGGAGGGACGAACTTGTAGCTTCTCGGGAAACCCTGCAATATCGCAGCCTCACGTAGCGAGATCGCCCGATCCTGCTCTGGATGCCCGAAGCGCCCGTTGCCGAACCCGTAACATTGAGTGGTGATCGTCGGCGCTGGTTTGTCCCACTCCATTCGTCCGTACACGCTGGGGTAGGTGCGTCCGGTATCGAGCCTGTGGCACTTGGCCACGAGATGGCGAGGCCAGTCTCGCCACGTACCCCCAGGTTTTGAGGCTCTGATGCGTGCGAGGTTCTTCTCGGAGAGTTTCGAAGCGACGTGCAGTTTGTCTCTCGGATCCGATTCTCCCGCTCCTATGGGGCGTAACCGCCCGATGGCCTGCCTGACGGTCTTGTATCCTTTCTCATCACGGAGAGGTTCGATCAGTTCGATCGGGCCGTGTAGAGACGCGAGCAGAACCATGCGTTTTCGGGACTGAGGGACACCATATGCTGCGCAGTCGACCACGTCGTGCCATACTTCGTAACCCAACTCCAAGAGGGTCTTCGCGAAGTCGTCGAAGACCTCGTGTCTCCTTATTGCGGGAACGTTCTCCATGGTGACGATGTCGGGCATCACCCCCGCGGCAATTCGCGCGAATTCATACAGCAGCCCCCATTTGTGGTCGGCTTTGGTGTCATACCGTTGGCTGTAGGTCGAAAACGGCTGACAAGGCGCACATCCGGCCAGGACCCAAATGGTGCCCGGCGTGAAGAGTTTCGCGACATCCGACGCCTCCATGCCGGAGATGTCTCGTTGAATGAACGTCGCATCGTTGTTCGCCGAATAGGGGTAACGGCACGCGTGGTCGAGGTCTATGCCCGCGTTGACACGAAGTCCTTCTTGGACGAAGCCGTGCGTCAAGCCTCCGGCGCCGCAGAACAGATCTACACAAGATACATCCATGCGGCTAACGGTCATTCTTCCAACCCCCGGCTGATCCCACGATTGGAAGCGGGTGACGAGAGACTTCCGGAGCGTCGCCCTTCTTGCACACGACATGGTCCGCCATGGGCTCCGCCATTACCTATCTCCTCCGTCTTTCGTATCGCCGTGCGTCTCTTCCAACCAGCGGTCGATGGCTTCCTTCCGGAAGCGCCAATGGCGGCCAATCTTCTGGCACGGGACTTTGCCTTCCCGAACGAGCTTGTAGAGCGTCGACTTCGGTATCTTTAGGTAGGCAGACAACTCGTCGATGGTCAGGACGGCGCCTGGTTTCTCATCCATCGGAAGCACCTCTCTGGCCGCAAGGTATAGTTCTCCAATCATACCTCATACCAAGCTCATATTTTACAGTTGCTGACAGTTGCTGTCAAACGATTTTCTCGACGTCGTCCTCAATCCATCCAAATACCGGTCGGCAGATACCGCATGGCATGCCACAGCCGGGCACCGCCGTGGT
Source organism: Porticoccaceae bacterium (assembly GCA_026005035.1). Classification (GTDB taxonomy): domain Bacteria; phylum Pseudomonadota; class Gammaproteobacteria; order Pseudomonadales; family Porticoccaceae; genus BPKH01. The sequence continues at coordinate 95,601 of BPKH01000003.1, forward strand.
ACAGCCAGGCCGGGAACATGCCTCGTTCAATACCTACCGGAACGAGAACGCGTTCGTAGAGACAAAGTCCGCCGGGCAGGAAGCCCTCGAGGTGGTCGATGGCCGGGAGGCGGGTCTCGGGATCGTCGAAGGTCAGGAGCTCGCCGTACACGGGGCCCCAGCGGCCGCCCGGGGCGCTGTTCTCCCCGAGCTCGGGGTGTGCGGCGCGTGCGGCGAACTCCGCGGCCAGGCGCGCCTGTGTGGCCGCGTCGGCGAGCGGGTCGGCGGTGCCGTGGGCCAGGGCGTCCGCCTCGGGCACCTCCAGGACCGGGATGCCGGAAGGGAGCTCGTACAGGCGGCCCCGGACGACCGCCTCCTCCACGGAGAGGACGCCCCGGCAGAACCGCTCGTGGTTCCAGCAGCCCCGCTTGAGGGTCCCGTAGACGAAGAGTCTCAGGAGCCCGGTCGTGTTTTCCTTCGGGGGTTGACGCTCGCCGTCGGTAGCTCGCGCCCTTCGGGCGTGCCTTCGGCACGTCCAATTCGGCTCTCCTGCCGAATTGTCATTGGGGTTCATGGGTGATTCTCTTCGGTTCATGCGGCTCTCTGTCACGGCGCCTTCCCCCGTTTCCCCTGGGCGATGAAGGTGAACGACTCCCTGGAGAACTCCATGAGACTCTCGTGCCTGAACACGAGCATGGTCATGGGCTCCAGCGGGAGCGGCCGCCACCCGCGCTCGTCGGCCAGCACGGCGTCGAGGAAGGCCGGATCCGAGGCGTAGAGTACCGCCCGGTGGCGCCGGTGGATGCGCAGTTCCAGCGGCTTGTTCCCCTTGAGCACCAGGACCGTCCCGGGCCGGCGGCGGGAGGCCAGCACGGCGGTGATCTGCCCCCGGCACAGGGCCAGGTCGCGCTTGAAGCGCTCGAGGTCCGGCGTCTCGTCCCGGAAGGCACGGTCCGCCAGGCGGAAGAGGAGCTCGCTGTCCACCTCGGCGAAGCGCCTCAGCCGGAGCCTCCGGAACAGGCGGTCGGCGTTGTAGATGGTGCCGTTGTGGGTGCCGATGACGTCCCCCGCGCGGATGGGGTGGTTGTTTCGGTTGATGCGCTCGTCGCCGCGGGTGCGCCAGCGGGTGTGGCCGACGAGGAGGGTGGCCCGGTTGTCCATCCCGGCCAGGACCTCCTGGAACGCCTTGTCGGTGACGAACTGCCCGGCCGGTACGGGTCGCTTGAAGAGCCGGTGCTCGCCGTCGCGGTTGAGCCAGGCGACGCCGGTGGCGTGGGGGCCCCGGCCCTCGCTCAGGACCAGGAGCCGGGTGAAGAGCCACGCCAGGTGGTCACGTTCCTCGGCGCGCCGCCGCTTCTTCCCGAAGATGACGCCCGCCAGCCCGCACATCAGCGCCCACCTCCTTCTTCGGCCTCGAAGCCCCGGAACACGCCCTCGGCGTAGTCCCTGGGATGGGTCTCAATCCAGCGGGCGGCATCGGGGAAGCCGAGCTTCTCCGCCAGGTCCGCCACCACCGGCCGGTCCAGCATGTTGGTGAGGCCGCAGCGGCGCACCGCCAGGATGCCCTCCAGCACCGCCGCCGGAACGCGCACCCCGGGCACGTGCCGGCGTGCCGTGTCTCCCTCCTTTGCGGTGTCGTCCGGGAACTCGGCCAGGCCGCCGGCCACGAGGGCGTCGAGGAAGGACGCGGCCTTCTCCTCGATGGTTTCCCCTTTGACCGCCAGCTCGATGCCGGCCAGCATCTTGGCGTTGCGCAGGACCATGTCGATGTAGCTCTCGACGTCCCGGTGGTCGGAGAAGAGCGACGCGCCCTTCATGGCCCGGACCCACGTCGAGCACGGTCTTGCCCTCGAACACCTCGCCGTCGCCCGCGATGGGCTCGCCTTCCAGCGTGGTGTTCCTGATCAGTATCCTCATGCTTCACCTCCTTCGTCCGGCGCGGCGCCTTCCCCCGAAAACGCCGGAGGCCGGGTTTGTGGCCCGGCCTCCTCGTGCGTCCCGTCCTTCGGGGCGGATGGTTCGTCCTTCGGTTTGGGCTTCGGCCTGCCGCGCTTGAAGGCCGAGTCGCCCGGCAGCACCGCCAGCAGGTGCTTGCGCGCGGTCTTGAACTCGTCGCCGATGAGCCCGAGGTGCAGGAGGAAGACGCGGAAGTCGTACCGGGCGCTCTGCGGGTCGAGGCTCCGCTTGCGGCTGGAGGCCGCCCGGCCGTTCAGGGCCTTGGCGGCGATGGCCAGGACCATCTGGATGTAGGCCTTGACCTTGCCCGCGTGGAGCGTGCCCTCGAACCAGCGGAACTCCACGGTTCCCCGGTACCAGACGTTGTGCAGGTTCACCCCGAAGTAGCGGGTCGAGTCGAAGTGCTGGGGCCGTCGGTTGTGGTAGCCGTACCAGATGCGGTTGAGCTGGTCCTTGGTCCGCGGGCGGCTGCGCTCGATCTTCCTGATGAGCTCGTCGCTCACCGGCTTGCTGTAGTTGCGGAGCCGGTTCTCGTTGACGCCGAGCGCCGTGAGGATGAGCGCCTCCTGCTTGTAGATGATCTTGGCGAGGTTGGCGAGAGTCCGCCCGTCGGAGGGCCGGGCGTCCACGTGGATGTGGATGCCGCACTTCTCGTCCACCTTGGCCCCGCAGCGGCGCACCGCCCGAATGACCTCCTGGAGAGTGGGGATGTCCTCGTAGGCGAGGACCGGGCTCACCACCTCGGCCCGCAGGTGGCCGGGGACGTTGATGAGCGAGCCGTCGGCCACCACCTTCCAGACGCGCCCCCGGATGTCGGTGACCTCCCAGGGGTCGAAGCAGGCCGGGCTGCCCACGTGGCGCACATCGCCGCCCACCACCGACTGGATGGCCCGGGCCACCCGTTCGCGCCTGCGCTTGACCGTCTCGATCTCGACTCCGAAACTGATTTCCCGAAGGTCCATCGTCGTCTCCTTGCCTTCTGTAAGCCGTTGCGCCGCAAGGTGTTCCGGCGCGTGTTCACACACATACAGGCTTCTTTCCGAACAGAAAGCAAGGCGATTCCGCCGGTTTCTCCGAAGATAAGCCCTTTGTTTTCAACGTGTTATGTACATCGGGCCGCAACCGGCGGAAACATCGGAGGTTGCGCGGTCCCTTGCCCGGGGCGGGTGTTCGGGAGACCTGGGAAAAAGAACAGCAATCAGGCCTTTTTCCACTCGGTCCCGGTGAACTTCTCCCACTTCCCGCCGCCGGAGAGGTCGGTGTTGAACCACTCGTCGCCCAGGGCCGGGTTGGGGATGGCGGCGTCCCGTTCGGCCTCGGAAACCCCTGCCGCGCCGGACGGCGCTCCGGGGGGCGAGTCCCTGGCCCAGGTGGTCGGCGGCCAGCAGGTCCTGCCAGTCGAGGGTCTGGGCCCTGAGGCGCGAGACGAAGGTGCGGTAGGAGGAGTCGTCGCGTCCCGAGCGGTAGAGCAGCAGGGAGCCGTCAGCGTCCCGCAAGAGGCTGGGCGTGTAGCAGCGCTCGAGGAAGGGCCCGCCGCCGGCGCGGAAGACGGGATTGAAAGCGGCCTTCGTCCAGTGGATGCGGTCCCAGGACCAGGCGTAGCCGATGCCGGCGTTCCCGGCCGGGCCGCCGGAGTAGAGCATCCACCACCGGCCGTCCTCCAGGCGCTCCACGTGGCAGGAGGAGACATAGCCGTTCGCGCCCTCCCACGGCTGCGGATCGATCAGGCCGGAGAGAACCGGCCCGTCGCCGTACAGCCGCCAGTCCAGCGCGTCGTCCGAGTACCCGAGCCCGAGGCTGTCGTTGCCGCCCGTGGTGGCGATGAAGAGGAGCGCGTAGCGCCAGGTGAATGGTCTACCGGGGATGGACGTGGGCTCCGGGTTGTACCAGAGGAAGGACGGCCCGTAGTGCCCCCGGTTCCAGGCGGGATCGCCGCCCCCGGTGACCAGGTTCCCGGTGCAGGCCGCATCCTCCGTGAAGGCGGCCGCGTCGGTCTTCGGATTGCACACGGCGGTCCTCAGACCGGCCATGTTGTAGGGCTGGTCGGGGACGTCCTGGTCCCAGTAGAGGATGCGCAGGCGGTCCGGGGTCTCGAGGGCGCAGACCACGTGGTAGCCGCTCTCCGCGATGCCGGAGACCTTCTTCTCGTTGTCCCAGGCGAGCCCGTCGTCGGAGAAGGCGCAGCTCATGCCGTCCCCGTCGCCGTAGTAGGCCACGAAGTCCCTGAGGCGGGTCCCGTCGTGGAAGCCGCCGGGTGCGCGGAGCACCCGCACGTAGTAGGCGCGGTCGGCCGAAAGCGGCAGCACGTGCGGGTAGCGGTGCTCGAACAGCACCGGCGGCAGCCCGGGCGGCGGCTCGGCCCCGGAAGGGACCAGCAGGAGCCCGAGGTCCACGGCCCGCACGAGGTCTTCGGTCATGGCCGGTACGGTCACGGTCTTCCCCGGCCCGAGGGTGCCCGCCAGGCCGGGCAGTTCCAGGACGGTGTCCGTGTTGCTCTGGATGGTGATGCTCATGGTCGTACTTCCTCTCCGTGTTCTATCCCGGCGTCCATCAGCTTCCGGTTGATCAGCCGCGTCTCCTGTTCCTCGCGCCGGATGCGCGCCATGACGCCGGCGAAGGCCCTCGCGCCTTCCTGCGGCAGGCCGAGCGCCTCTTCGATGCGGCGCAGCCGGGCGTCCAGGTTGGCGAGGAGCTCGAGCGCGTGGTCGCGGATCAGCCCCTCCCGCTTCTCACGGGGCGAGGGGATGAACTCGGTCATGCCTCCTTGTCGCCGGACGATCATGCGGCTCCCTCCGTCAGCTCAACGTCGCCCCGAGGGTGTGGATGCGCGGGTAGACCAGGTTGTTGCCGGTCATCTCCGCCTTGTAGCGGACCTTGTTTCCCGTTGGGTCGGAGAAGGTCCGGGTCAGGGTGTACTCAGTCCATTCCTGGTCGATCTCCCGCGTGGACTCGATGGACATCGGCCCCCAGGTGGCGCCGCCGTCGTTGGAGGCGAACCAGTTGACGGTGGTGCCGCTGGGGATGTGCATCTGGGTGTAGACCTTGGTGGACTCCACGCCCTGGGTCAGCTCGTTCTCCCGCGTGATGTAGGCGCCGGTGGTGTTGTTGAGGTAGCCGACGAGGTTCACGTCCTTGTAGTTGAGGGCCGGCGAGTCGTTGACCGCGGAGCTCTCGAAGACGGCCCGCACCAGGACCTCGGCGGCCAGGTTCGGCAGGCGTTCCTCCTCGGCCGGCACGATGGCGTCCCAGGTGACGCCGCCGTCGGTGGAGTATTCCCACACGATGCCGGTCCCTTCCGGGATGGAGGAGTACTCGTCCAGGTTGAGGTCGGAGAACTGCACGCCGGTGACGGGCAGGAAGCGGACCTCGCCGGTGGGCTGGAAGTCGTAGCCGTAGATCTTCATGGTGAGGTCGGAGCCGTTGAGGGGCGTCCAGGTCTCGGCGTTGGAGCTCTCCAGCAGCACGCCCGCGGCGTAGGTCTGGCGGGTGATGACGCCGTTCCGGCCCATCTGGCCCAAAGTGGCGATGCGCACGCGGTACTCGGTGCTGTTGGTCAGGAGCACCACCGCGTAGCTGGTGTTGGCCTCGGCGTAGAAGGGGTCGTCGAAGACAACCTTGGTCTCCGCGCCCAGGTTGACCTCGTCGGGCGAGACCACCTTCTCGGCCAGGACCACCTCGTTGGGCAGGCCCGTGGTCACGCCCCGGATCTGGACGGTGACCGGGATGGAGGCGTCCTTGCGGGTGAAGTAGATCCCGATGGCGGAGATCACCCGGTTCTCGGTGAAGCTGAAGGTCTGCGCGAGGGGGGTCGCGCCTGCGGGTCCGCCAGCGCCAGCGCCAGACGGTGCGGACGACCGGCACGCGGATGATGCGCGGCGGGATGCGCTGGATGAAGGTCCACCGGACCTCGATGGTCCCGGTGACCGCGCTCGTCTGATTACGCCTCATGCTCGCCTCCATAGACCATGTTGGCTTCGTTGCAGAGCGCCTTTAGCCCTAAGGACCGGAAGCTGACCGTCACGCTGCCGTCGCGCCCGTCGTAAGCGATGCGGTCGATGAGGAGATGCATCACCCGGTGCCGCTCGCGCGAATTCAGGGATTCCCAAACCGGGTCGAAGATGGATAGCGCCTTGACCAGGTCACTCTCGTCGACGGTCTCGCGTTCGAGCGAGAGGACCTTCTCGCGTATAGCGGTCATGCGCTGTTCGATGCTCCGGATCTGGTCCTGCAGGTCGGCCAGGCGGTCCGCTGTGAGTGATACGTCCGAACCAGGCGCGGCCGCCTTCGTCGCCAGTTCCCGGAGCTTCGCATGCAGCCGGCGGAGTTTCCTCTCGAGGGTGCGACGTTCGCGTTCCAGCTCGATCATCCGCTTCTCGCTCTTCTCGCGGACCTGGCGGATGGTTTCGGCGACGATCTCCCCGTCGCTCCCCAGCCCGCGAATGTGGTCCACCACGAACGTCTCGAGGTCATGGGCGTTCACCGACTTCGTGGGGCAGGCGTCCCAGCCGCGCTGCTGGGCGTTGAGACAGACATAGTACCGGTAGCGTCTGCCGTTCTTCTTCGCCGTGTAGGTGTGCACCATGGCCGTGTTGCAGGGCACGCAGTAGAGAAGTCCCTTGAGCAGCGCCCCGTACTTGTTCCGCACCTCCTTCCCACCGTTCCGACCGTTCCGGCGCAGCAGTTCCTGGACGCGTTTCCAGACCTTCGCATCCACGATAGCGTCGTGCTCGCCCGGGTAGATCGTCCCCTTGTAGCTCACCTTGCCGATGTAGATGACGTTGGTGAGTAGGCGGAAGAGTGTGTTCTTGGTGAAAGGTGCGCCCCCGCGTTCGTTTCCCTTCTTCGTGATCCAGCGCTTGTTCCTCCACCCGCGGCGGTCGAGCTCACGGACAACGGGAATGAGCGAGCGGTGTTCGAGGTAGAGCTCGTAGATGGCACGAACCTGCGCGGCCTCTTCCTCGTTGACGACCAGGCGGCCGCCCCGGGGGGCCACGTCGTAGCCCAGGACCAGGCCGCCGCCCATCCACTTGCCCTTGCGGCGCGCGGCCGACATCTTGTCCCGTGTGCGCTCGGAGATGATCTCCCGCTCGAACTGGGCGAACGAGAGCAGGATGTTCATGGTGAGCCGCCCCATGGAGTTGGTCGTGTTGAACTTCTGCGTCACCGATACGAAGCTGACACCGTGCTTTTCGAAGGTCTCCATGATCCGGGCGAAGTCGAGCAGGGAACGGCTCAGGCGGTCCACCTTGTAGACGACCACGCAGTCGATCTCACCGACTTCGATGTCGGCCAGGAGCCGTTTGAGCGCCGGACGCTCCATGTTGCCGCCGGTGAAGCCGCCGTCGTCGTAGCGTTCCGGCAGGCAGACCCAACCCTCGTGCTTGTGGCTCAGGATGTATGCTTCGGCGCTTTCCCGTTGGGCGTCGAGGGAGTTGAAGTCCTGGTCGAGTCCCTCGTCGGTGGACTTGCGGGTATAGATGGCACAACGGACCAGGCCGTCGCGGCGCTGGGGCGGGGCTCCCGTTCCTCTGGCCTGTTCCGCCTGGGTGTAGCTTCCTTCGTTCAAGGTCATACTCATCCGATCCTCCTTCCACGTTTTTCGGCCGTTCCGCTCGCGGGCGTGCCGTCGCCTGCGAGGCCGAAGAAGAGGAAGCCGTTCTACTTGGTGCCCGTGACCTCGCGGGCGATGGCGGAGAGCGACTTGTACCGCCGCCCCTCGTACTCGAACCCTTCATCGAGCATCTTCACCACCACGCTTTGACCCTTGTACTCTCTTACGAGCAGGGTGCCGGGCAGGGGCAACCGACGGTCGCGTGAGGCCGGGAGCCTTCCGCGCACGCTCCGGTCCCGCTCCTCGGCCGAGCCGGACTTGTGCCGGGCGCGGGGAGCGCGGATTCTGAGGTCGGCGTCGTCGGCCAGTTCCTCGGCGCGCCGCCGGGCCCGCTCGGAGAGGTCGCCTTCGGCGAGGGCCTGGAGCCGCCAGGCGATCCGCTTGCGCAGAAAGTCCTTGTGGTGGGAGCGCGTCTCTTCGCCGAAGACCTCGAGGTACTTCTCCCGGAGCTCCCCGACCGTCATCCGGGAGAGGCTCATGATCTCCTTGTAGGTGTCCGTGTTCATCCGAAACCTCCTTTCGACGTTCTCTTTTCCACGCCGCGGCCAGGTGATCTCCGCGACTTCTCGGGGCGCTAACCCCTTGTGGAATGAAGGCTTCGGTGGCCCGAACTATCAAGGCGATTCTCGGTAAACTCTTGAGATTCTTCGGGTTGCGCCACATCGGCCGGGAGCGGGCCGCCTTCGTCCATGAACCGCCGCGCCTTGACGTGGCGCAGGTAGCCACTGGCCAGGATGGAGGCGAGCTCCGAGACGATCTCCCGGGGCGTCATCAGGCGAGGGTCGCACTGCTGCATGTGGTTCCTCCTCCGCGGGAGCCGCGGGGGAGGATCTGCGTGGGCGTCGCCGGCGGAAGCGGGGCTCACTCCGCGGTAAGGACCGATGCAGGTCGCTTGCGGACCTGCCCACAGGCAGGCCTGGCGACACCCACAACGGTCTCCGCTTCGCGGCCGTCCCGCCGTCTGGTGGTTGGCGTCACACCGAGCCGCCGGTCGCGGCGCCGGCCTTCGCTGGGTTACCTACCGGAGGGGAGTTCGAAACGTCGGGTGGGTACCCCGCCTGCAACCTGGCTGTTAAACAAGACGGGCTGTCAAACGGAGAATCGGAGAGTTCGAAGAGGATATGCGTGGGTTGCGCCTGCAACCGTGGGGGTTGCGCTTGGACCCCACGCGCTTCATCTCGAACCGGAGAATCAAGGGGGATGTACGCGGGGCCGTAAGTCCGCGTGAATCAAGGAGAAAAGCAAAGACCCCGCCGGGTCATCCCGACGGGGCCTCGCGTTAACTAAGAACCGCCAGAGTTGGCGGATTGAAATCTGGCTCCGCCTGCTGGGCTCGAACCAGCGACCCGCTGGTTAACAGTCAGCTGCTCTACCGACTGAGCTAAGGCGGAACGGTTGGAAGCGGAGGAATGGTACCCAGAGGCTGAGGGGGCGTCAAGGAGGTGTCCGGGTTCAGTACATCGGGGACACCGGGACCTCGGGGAGCTCGTATCGGGCGGCCCGAAGGTACTCGGCCGGGGTGCGTTGCTGCAATGCCTGATGGGGGCGCAGGGTCGTAGCCCGGATGAAGGCGCGCAGCGCCGCAATCCGGGGGGAGGGGAGGGAGCCGATGGCGGGGTTGGTTTCCCTGTGACCTCAGTACGGCCGCCCGTCCCTGTGGTAGAAGCGCCAGCGGCCGCCTTCGTCGCGGGCCACGAGGTCGTCGTCGGGGTAGCGCACCTCGTCGCCGGGGGTGCGGTCGCCGATTTCCAGGTAGGCGACGGGCCGGTCGGTGGGGTTGACCAGGTGGTGGGCCTCGCCGCCCGCCGGGAAGCCGGCGCACATGCCCGGGGCGAGCGGCCATTCCCCAGAGTCGGTGCGCAGCACGGGGTGGCCTTCGAGCACGTAGATGAACTCCTCTTGCTTGGCGTGGGCGTGCCGCAAGGCGGACTGGGCACCCGGTTCGAGGACGGTCAGGTTGACGCCGAAGCGGCCGAGGCCGAAGAAGGCGCCGAGGGCGCGCTTGCTGCGGCCGGCGACGCGCTCGGCGAACGGGGCCGGGTAATTCGATCCGCGACGCGGCGGGACGGTGCGGGCGTCGACGGCGACGGGCGTTTCGGCCATGTGGTGCTCCTGGCTGGCGGCAGGCACCGAGTATAGACCGCGGTTTGGGTGGGGGAGAGGCCCTCGGATTTCGCTTCGCTCCATCCGGGCTACGGGCGCCACCCGGCTGCGGGTTGGCGCAGGGGTAGCCCGGATGAAGGCGCGCAGCGCCGGAATCCGGGGTCAAGGGTGGGAGCGGCCAGTGCGGTGGGTGGTCCCCGGATTCCGCTTCGCTTCATCCGGGCTACGGGCTACCGAGACTTGGCGTGCCTATAATGAGCGCTTTGCAGGATGCATGGGCCAATGCCGGAATTCCGACTTCGCGCCGACTACGCGCCGGCCGGCGATCAGCCGGAGGCCATCGAGCGCCTGGTGGCCGGGCTGGAAGCGGGCCTTGCCGCCCAGACGCTTCTCGGGGTGACGGGCTCGGGCAAGACCTTCACCATCGCCAACGTGATCGCCCGGGTGCAGCGGCCCACCATCGTGCTCGCCCACAACAAGACCCTGGCGGCGCAGCTCTACGGGGAGTTTCGGGAATTCTTCCCGGAAAACGCGGTGGAGTACTTCGTCTCCTACTACGACTACTACCAGCCGGAAGCCTACGTGCCGGCGTCGGACACCTACATCGAAAAGGACGCCTCCATCAACCAACACATCGAGCAGATGCGCCTGTCGGCCACCAAGGCGCTCCTGGAGCGGCGCGACGTGATCGTGGTGGCCACGGTCTCGTCCATCTACGGCCTGGGGGATCCCGAGCTCTACCTGAAGATGGTGCTCCACCTGGTGCGCGGCGACCGCATCGATCAGCGCGCCATCCTGCGCCGCCTGGCGGAGCTGCAGTACAGCCGCAACGACCTGGACTTCCGCCGCGGCACCTACCGGGTGCGGGGGGACGTGATCGACATCTTCCCCGCCGATTCGGAGGAGCGGGCGCTGCGGGTGGAGCTCTTCGACGACGAGATCGAGACCCTCTCCCTGTTCGATCCTCTCACCGGGGAACTGCTGGGCCGGGTGCCCCGGTTCACCATTTACCCGAGCAGCCACTACGTCACGCCCCGCCAGGTGATCCTCGATGCCTGCGAAAAAATCGAAGAGGAACTGCGCGAGCGGCTCGCCGAGCTCGAGCGGGCGGGCAAGCTGGTGGAGGCCCAGCGCCTGGCCGAGCGCACCCGCTACGACCTGGAAATGCTCCGGGAGCTCGGCTACTGCACCGGCATCGAGAACTACTCCCGCTACCTGTCGGGGCGGCAGCCGGGGGAGCCGCCGCCGACCCTCTTCGATTACCTGCCGCCCGACTGCGCTGATGGTGGTGGACGAATCCCACGTCACCATTCCCCAGTTCGGCGGCATGTACCGGGGGGACCGCTCGCGCAAGGAAACCCTGGTGGAATACGGCTTTCGCCTGCCTTCCGCACTGGACAACCGGCCGCTGCGCTTCGACGAGTGGGAGCGGATCGCGCCCCAGGCCATCTACGTCTCCGCCACTCCCGGACCATACGAATTGGAGCGCTCCGGCCAGGTGGTGGAGCAGGTGGTGCGCCCCACCGGGCTCGTCGACCCCGAGGTGGAGGTGCGGCCGGCCACCACCCAGGTGGACGACCTGCTCGGCGAGATCCGCCGCACCGTGGCGGCCGGCGATCGGGTGCTCGTCACCACCCTCACCAAGCGGATGGCCGAGGACCTCACCGACTACCTGCAGGAGCATGGGGTGCGGGTGCGCTATCTGCACTCCGACATCGACACCGTGGAACGGGTGGAGATCATCCGCGATCTGCGCCTTGGCAAGTTCGATGTGTTGGTGGGAATCAACCTGCTGCGAGAGGGGCTCGACATGCCCGAGGTGGCCCTGGTGGCGATTTTGGATGCCGACAAGGAGGGTTTTTTGCGCTCCGAGCAGTCGTTGATCCAGACCATCGGCCGGGCGGCGCGCAACGTGCGCGGGCGGGCCATTCTCTACGCCGACGCGGTCACCGGTTCCATGGCGCGGGCCATCGCCGAAACCGAGCGGCGCCGGGCCAAGCAGCTCGCCTATAACCGCGCCCACGGGATCACCCCGCGGGGGATCGTCAAGGGGGTCGCCGACATCATGGAAGGCGCGGTGGTCTACCAGCAGGGCAAGGGTCGCAAGGGTAAGGGACGCCGGGAGCGGGTGGCGGAGGTCTTCGAAGAACCCGTGGAGCTCAGGGACATCGCCTCTACCATCGCGCGCCTGGAAGAGGAGATGTACGCCGCCGCGCGCAATCTCGAATTCGAGCGGGCGGCCGTGTTGCGCGACCGGATCCGGGAGCTGCGGGAGCGCGAAATCGAAGCGGTGGGGTGAGGGTTTCCCGGATTCCGCTTCGCTCCATCCGCGCTACGTTCCACCCGGGCTGCGGGTTGGCGCGAGTGGTGGCCCGGATGAAGGCGCGCAGCGCCGGAATCCGGGGCCAAGGGTGGGTACCATCGGTAGCGCGATGGGGGTTTCCGGTGAACGATTGCGCGCCGTCGGGGTTGCGGGTAGAGTGCCCCCCCCGCCGGGACGGACTGCGGGAGGAATTCGGTGGAAATCGCCTGCCTCGATCTGGAAGGGGTGTTGGTGCCGGAGATCTGGGTGGCCTTTGCCGAGAAGACCGGCATCGAGGCGCTGCGCCTGACCACCCGCGACGTGCCCGACTACGACGAGCTGATGCGCCACCGGTTGCGGGTGCTCGACGAACACCGCCTGGGGCTCGCCCAGATCCAGGAGGTGGTCGCTACCCTGCAGCCCTTGCCGGGGGCGGGGGAATTTCTCGACTGGCTGCGGGAGCGCTTCCAGGTGGTGATTCTCTCCGACACCTTCTACGAGTTCTCCCAGCCGCTGATGCGCCAGCTCGGCTTTCCCACCCTCCTTTGCCACCGGCTCGAGGTGGACGAGCGCGGGCGAGTCACCGGCTATCGACTGCGCCAGCCCAACCCCAAGCGCCAGGCGGTGGTGGCCTTCAAGAGCATCTACTACCGGGTGATCGCCGCTGGGGATTCCTACAACGACACCACCATGCTCGCCGAGGCGGACGCGGGGATCCTGTTCCGCGCACCTCCCAAGGTGGTGGCCGAGTTCCCCCAGTATCCGGCGGTAGACAGCTACGAGGCGCTGAAGGACGCCTTCCTGGCGGCGAGCGAACGCTCCCTCAGCCGCTGAAGGCGGCCTCCAGTGCCTCCATGAGGCCCGCCACCTTGTGGCGAGCCTCGCGGTATTCGGCCTCCCACTGGGAATCCGCCACCAGTCCGCCGCCACCCCAGCAGCGAAGCTCCCCGCCGGAAAGTTCCAGGGTGCGGATGGCGATGTTGCTGTCGAAATCGCCGTCGGCCCCGAGCCAGCAGAGGCTGCCGCAGTAGACGCCCCGCGGGGCGTTCTCCAGCTCGGCGATGATCTCCATGGCCCGCCGCTTGGGGGCGCCGGTGACCGACCCGCCCGGAAAGGCGTCCCGCAGCAGATCCAAGGGGGTTCGGTCGGGGCGCAGCCGCCCGGTCACGGTGCTCACCAAGTGGAGCACGTAGGGGTGGCGCTCCACGGCGAACAACTCCGGTACCGCGATGGAGCCGGGCAGGCAGTTGCGCCCCAGGTCGTTGCGCAAGAGGTCGACGATCATCAGGTTTTCGGCGCGCTCCTTGGGGCTTGTGCGCAGTTCTTCGGCCAGGGCCTCGTCCTCTGCGGGATGGTTGCCCCGGCGGCGGGTGCCCTTGATGGGGCGGGTGGTGACCCGTCCGCCTTCCACCCGCAGGAACCGCTCGGGGGACTGGCAGAGCACGGCGCGATCCTCCCAGTGGAGGAAGGCGCCCATGGGTGCCTCCGCCCGGGCGCGCAGGGCCAGGTAGGCTGCCCAGGGATCGCCGCGGGCCGGGGCGCGGTGGGGAAAGGCGAGATTCACCTGGTAGCAGTGGCCGGCGGCGATGTAGGCCGCCACCTGTTGAAAGGCTGCTCGGTAGTGGTCGGCCTGCCAGGCGGGCCGGAAGGGGGCTTCGAGGCGGAAGGGGGCGGGAGCCGGCGCCGGGCGGGCGAGAGCGGCGCGCACTTCGGCGAGCACCGCCGGGCAGAGGCGGGGGTGGGTGAGGATCCGCGCCCGGCGGGCCGCGGGTTCCGCGAGCAGCACCCAGTCGTACCAGGCGAAGTGGAGGCAGGGGGCGGCGCCCTCGCGGGCGATGTCGAAGAGCGCCTCGCCCAGGTCGTAGCTGACGTACCCGGCCAGGCCGCCGCGGAAGGGGCGCGCGGGATCGCGCGGCAGGGCCTCCGCCGCCCACCGCTCGGCGAGGCGAGCGAAGGGGTCGCCGAGCAGGCGCACGGTGTCGCCGCCCTCCGTTACCTCGAGGCCGGCGGCGTCTCCTCGGGCCACCCAACGGGGCAGGGCGGCGAGCCAATGACGCCCGCTGCCGCCGCCGTCGAACCAGACGGCGTAGGGCAGCGACCTCAGGCGGGCGAAGAGGTCGGCGGGATCCCGGTAGGAGAGGGGCAGTTCCTCGGCGGTCATGGCACACCCGGCAGCGGGCGGCCATGGTAAACCAACGGGCGGGGCTCGGCACTTGCCGCTCCCCGCCCGTGGCGCAGTGGCGCACGCCGGCTTGCCGGCGGGCTTATTGCGGGTCAGGCGAACTGGTTCATGGTGTTCGCCGCGCCCCCCGCCTTGAGGGCGGCCTCGCCCGAGAAGTACTCCTTGTGGTCGTCGCCGATGTAGGTGCCGGCCATGTCCTGGTGCTTGACGGTGGGAATCCCCTCGCGGATCTCCCGCCGCTGGACCCCGGCCACGTAGGCCAGCATCCCCTCGTCGCCGAAGTAGCCGCGGGCGAGCTCGTCGGTGGAGAGCGCCGCGGTGTGGTAGGTGGGCAGGGTGATCAGGTGGTGGAACACCCCCGCCTCCCGGGATGCGGCCGCCTGGAAGGCGCGAATCCGCTCGTCCGCCTCGCGCGCGAGGGGGCTGTCGTCGTATTCCTCGCTCATCAGCCGGGCGCGGTCGTAGGCGGACAGGTCTCTGCCCTCTTTCGCCCAGTCGTCAAACACTTGCTGGCGGAAGTTGAGCGTCCAGTTGAAGGAGGGCGAGTTGTTGTAGACCAGCTTGGCGTGGGGCACCACCGCCCGGATGCGGTCCATCATCCCCTTGATCTGGCCGAGGTGGGGCTTTTCGGTTTCGATCCACAACAGATCGGCGCCGTGCTGGAGGGCGGCGATGCAGTCGAGCACCACCCGGTCTTCGCCGCTGCCCGGGCGGAACTGGAAGAGGCCCGAGGGCAGGCGGGCGAGTTTCTTGAGCTTGCCCTCCGCCTTGATCACCACGTCGCCGTTTTCGATCTGGTCGGCCGACTCGATGAACTCGCCGTCCAGGAAGCTGTTGTAGCGATCGCCCAGGTCCCCCGGCTCGCGGGTGACGGCGATCTGCTTGGTGAGGCCCGCGCCCAGGGAGTCGGTGCGGGCCACGATCAGCCCCTCTTCCACCCCGAGCTCCAGGAAGGCGTAGCGGATGGCGTTGAGTTTGGCCAAAAACTCCTGGTGTGGGACGGTCACCTTGCCGTCCTGGTGGCCGCACTGCTTTTCGTCGGAGACCTGATTTTCGATCTGGATGCAGCAGGCACCCGCCTCGATCATCTTCTTGGCCAGCAGGTAGGTGGCCTCGGCGTTGCCGAAGCCGGCATCGATGTCGGCGATGATGGGCACCACGTGGCTTTCGAAGTTGTCGATGCGGTTGAGCACGGCCCGCTCGCGCACCTGGTCGCCGGCGGCGCGCGCCTGGTCCAGTTCCCGAAACAGGTGGTTGAGTTCCCAGGCGTCGGCCTGGCGCAGGAAGGTGTAGATCTCCTCGATGAGCGCCGGCACAGCCGTCTTTTCGTGCATCGACTGGTCGGGCAAGGGGCCGAATTCCGAGCGCAGGGCGGCGATCATCCATCCGGACAAGTAGACGTAGCGGCGCTTGGTGGACCCGAAGCGGCGCTTGACGGCGATCATCTTCTGCTGGGCGATGAAGCCGTGCCAGCAGCCCAGGGACTGGGTGTAGAGGGAGGGGTCGCGGTCGTAGGCGGCCATGTCCTCGCGCATGATCCGCGCCGTGTAGCGGGCGATGTCGAGACCGGTGCGGAAGCGGTTCTGCAACCGCATGCGGGCGGCGTACTCCGGCTCGATCTCCCGCCAGTTGGCTCCGATGCGTTCCTTGATGGCCCGGAAGTGGGCCAGTTGTTCGCCGTACTTGAGCATCTCCGTCTCCCCGTTGCGGTGGCGCGATAAAAGTTGCGGCAAGGATAGGGGAGCTGGCATGATTCGCCCAATTTATTGTTTAGATTCCCGGCATTCCACCGATGAATATACAGCGGGTCGATCTCAACCTCCTCGTGTACCTGGACGTCCTCCTCCGGGAGCGCAGCGTCAGCCGGGCGGCGGAATGCGTGGGCCTCTCCCAGCCGGCCATGAGCAACGCCCTGCGCCGCCTGCGGGAGCTCTTCGACGATCCCCTCCTGGTGCGCACCAGCGAGGGGATGACCCCCACGGAGCGGGCGCTGGAGCTCAAGCCGCTCATCCGCGAGGCGCTCCTCTCCATGGAGCGCGCCCTCCAGTCGGGGGCCGAATTCGATCCGGCGCGGGCGCGCCGCCTCTTTCGGATCATGGTCTCCGACTACACCGAGGCGACTCTCATCCCTTCGCTGCTCGAACGGTTGCGCCGGGAGGCGCCGGGCATCGCCCTCGACATCCTGGCGCCGAGCGACATGAGCTACGAGGACGTGGAGCGTGGCAACGTGGACCTGGTGATCAACCGCTTCGACAGCCTGCCCCAGTCCTTCCACCAGGTGACCCTGTGGGAGGACACCTACGCCTGCGTGCTCGCCCGCCACAACCCGGTGCTCGCCAACTTCACCTTCAACGCTTACCTGAACGCCAACCACATCTGGGTGAGCAAGACCGGTTGGGGCGGCGGTACCGGGATCAAGGACGTCTCCGAGTCGCGCTACCTGGGCTGGGTGGATCAGGCGCTGGAAAAACTGGGCAAGCGGCGCTCCATCGTGGTCTTCACCCGCCACTATCTCTCGGCGATGCTGCTTGCCAGCCAGAGCGACCTGATCGTCACCGTGCCGGCCAAGGCGGCGCAGCTGGTGGGCAACCGCTACGAGACGGCGGTGCGCCAGCCGCCCTTTCCCATTCCCCCCATCGAGCTGAAGATGGCCTGGTCGCCGCTCCTCCAGCACAATCCCGCCCACCGCTGGCTGCGCCGGGTGCTCGTCGAGGTGGCGGAAGAGATCGATCGCGCCTGCCGCGCCCGTCCCTTCCTGGAATGATGCCGTCCATTGATCTCATGAATGGTCGAAATTGGCTGGATTCCTTTGAGGGATTCGAGGCAGGCCCCTACCATGCCGCCACCGCCGCGGGTTGCGCCGCGGATTTCAGCTTTTCCGACAAAGCCGAGGAGCCGAGCGATGAGCCGACAGGATTTGGCGCGGGAACTGTCTCTCTACCGCCCGCGGGGCGAGCTGCGGGTGCACCCGCTCTTGGCCGATTTCGTGGAAGGGGAGCTCCTGCCGGGGACGGAGATCGCGCCCGACCGGTTTTGGCGCGCACTCGGCGACCTGGTGGCGGAGTTCGGCCCCGAAAACCGGCGCCTGTTGCGCCGCCGCGACGAGCTCCAGGCGGCCATCGACCAGTGGCACCTGGGGCACCGCAACGAACCCTTTGACGCCGCCGCCTACCGCCGCTTTCTGGAGGAGATCGGCTACCTGGAGCCGGAGCCCGAGCCCTTCGCCATCGCCACCGAAGGGGTCGACCCGGAGGTGGCGCGCCTCGCCGGTCCGCAGCTGGTGGTGCCGGTGATGAACGCCCGCTTCGCGGTCAACGCCGCCAACGCCCGCTGGGGCAGTCTCTACGACGCCCTGTACGGCACCGACGCGATCCCCAGCGACGGCGGCGCCGAAGCGGGCGAGGGCTACAACCCGGTGCGCGGTGCGCGGGTGATCGAGCGCGGGCGGGCCTTTCTCGATGCCCACTTCCCCCTCACCGGCGGCCGCTCCCACCGCGACGCCGTCGCCTGGCGGGTGGTCGACGGCCGCCTCGAGCTCGCCTTCGCCGACGGCGCGGCGGGCCTGGCCGATCCGGCCGCCTTCGCCGGCTTTCGCGGCGCAGCGGAGGCGCCCGAGGCGGTCCTCCTCGTCCACCACGGCCTGCACGTGGAGGTCCAGTTCGACCGCCGGCACCCGGTGGGGGCGAGCGACCGGGCCGGCATCCGCGACATCCTCCTCGAAGCCGCGCTCACCACCATCATGGACTGCGAGGACTCGGTGGCGGCGGTGGACGGGCCCGACAAGACGCTGGTCTACCGCAACTGGCTCGGCCTGATGTTGGGAACCCTGTCGGCCGAGGTGGAGAAGGGCGGGCGCACCTTCACCCGGGTGATGCATCCGGACCGGGAATACCTCGACCCCGCCGGGCGGCCCTTCGCCCTGCCCGGTCGCAGCCTCCTCTTCGTGCGCAACGTGGGGCTGCACATGACCACCCCGGCGGTGCTCGACCGCACCGGGCGGGAGATCCCCGAGGGGATCCTCGACGGGCTGGTGACCGCTGCCGCGGGCCTGCACGATCTGCTTGGCCGGGGCCGGTTCCGCAACTCCCGCGAGGGGAGCATTTACCTGGTCAAGCCCAAGCTCCACGGCCCCGCCGAAGTGGCCTTCACCGACCGCTTGCTGGCGCGCATCGAGGAGTGCCTGGGCCTCGCCCGCAACACCTTGAAGCTCGGCATCATGGACGAGGAGCGGCGCACCTCCCTGAACCTCGCCGCTTGCATCCGCGCCGCCCGGGAGCGGGTGGTGTTCATCAACACCGGCTTTCTCGACCGCACCGGGGACGAGATCCACACCAGCATGGAGGCCGGCCCCTTCGCCCCCAAGGCCGAGCTCAAAAAGCGCCCCTGGATCGCCGCCTACGAAGCGCGCAACGTGGCGGTGGGGCTTGCCTGCGGCTTCGCGGGGCGGGCCCAGATCGGCAAGGGGATGTGGCCCATGCCCGACCGGATGGCCGACATGCTCGCCACCAAGGGAGAGCATCCCCGAGCGGGAGCCACCACCGCCTGGGTGCCATCGCCCACCGCGGCCACCCTCCACGCCCTCCACTACCACGAGGTGGACGTCGCGGCGGTGCAGGCGGAGCTCGCCCGGCGGGAACCGCCGCCGCGGGAGGCGCTCTTAGAAATCCCCCTGCTCGGCGAGCGGCCCGATCCCGACGCCGTCCAGCGGGAACTGGACAACAACGCCCAGGGGATCCTGGGCTACGTGGTGCGCTGGATCGACCAGGGGATCGGCTGCTCCAAGGTGCCCGACATCCACGAGGTGGGACTCATGGAGGACCGCGCCACCCTGCGCATCTCCAGCCAGCACATCGCCAACTGGCTCCACCACGGCCTGTGCACCGTCGACCAGGTGCTCGAGACGCTGGAGCGGATGGCGGCGGTGGTGGACCGGCAAAACGCCGGCGATCCCGCCTATCGCCCCATGGCCGACGACCCGGAGGGAAGCTTCGCCTTCCGCGCCGCGCGGGATCTGGTGTTGCTCGGCCGCGAGCAGCCCAACGGCTACACCGAACCGCTGCTCTCCGCCTATCGGCGCAAGGCCAAGGCGGGCGCTCAGAGGTAGAGGCGGCGCAGCGCCGGATCCGGCTCGCCCCGCTCCCACAGGCGGGCGAAGGCCTCGGCCAGCAGGCGCGCCCGCCGCGGGGCGTCGGTCAGCAACAGGCCCTGGAAGCGCTCCGGATCCTCCAGCAGCCACAGGGCGCGTTCGTCGGCGACGGCGAATTCGGGCCGCTCGGGCTCCTCGTCGCGGGGCAGGCGCAGGATCTGGATGCGGCTCGGCCACCGCTGGGCGGCCTCCAGCAGACGGTGGTGGCCGCGGCCGAGGGCCTCGGTTTCCGCCACCAGGATTTCGACCCGCGCCGCCGGATGGCGCAGGGCCAGCGCCTCGGCGGCGGCGGCCAGGTCGGCGCTGTCGTAGAGGGGCGGGGCGAGGCGGTGGGAGAGGATGGTGAGGCGGCGCGAGGCCCCCTGGGCGAGCGCCACCAGGGCGGCGTGGCAGGCTTCCGCCCCCGCCAGGCGGCGCGGGGCGGCCGCCGCCCGCCGGCGCTCCGCGGCGGTGCGCTGCTGGTGGGCGCCGAGGTCCAGGGCCATCGCCTGGTGAGGGACACCATCCTCGGGGAAGGGCTCCCCCCGCGGCTCGAAGCCGAAGCGCCGGTAGAAGTCCACCGCGGGCAGCTGGGCGTGGAGGACGAGCCGCGTGAGGCCCGCTCCCTTGGCGGCGGCGATGGCGGCGCGCAAGAGGGCCGAGCCGACGCCCTGGCGGCGGTACTGGGGCAGGACGGCGAGCCTGCCCACCCGCTCGCCGACCAGCCGCACCGTGCCCGCCGGCCGGCCGTCCACCCAGGCCAGCCAGTGGCGCGCCTGCGGGTCGGCGGCGTCGAACTCGCCGGCCGCCGCGAAACCCTGCTCGGCCACGAACACCGCCTCGCGGATCGCCCGCAGGGCGGGTTGCTCCGCGCCCCAGGCGACCTCTTCGACGCGGATCGGCGCGAACTCGACTTCCCGGCCCATGGCCTGACCCCGCGCGGACGACTCGGTCCGTTATACCATGGCGGTCTCGGAAAGCGCGATCGGAGGCCGTCGTGATTCCTGTGCGACCGTTCGCCCGCTGGGCCCTATGGCTCGCCTTGCTGCCCGGCCTGGCGACGGCGCTGGAGCCCATTTTGTCCGCCGCTGACCGCTTCCATCCCACGGTGGGGCGGGGCGGCATGGTGGTGGCCCAGGAGGCCCTCGCCGCCCGCGCCGGGGCGGAGATCCTCGCCGCCGGCGGCAACGCCGTGGACGCCGCCGTGGCCACCGGCTTCGCCCTGGCGGTGACCTTTCCCCAGGCGGGCAACCTCGGCGGCGGTGGCTTCATGGTGCTGCGCCTCGCCGACGGGCGCGCCGTCGCCCTCGACTACCGGGAAACCGCGCCGGCGGCGGCCCACCGCGACCTGTTCCGCGATGCCGAGGGGCGCGTCGACCCCGCCCTGTCGCGGGACAGCGCCCTGGCGGTGGCGGTGCCGGGCACCGTCGCCGGCCTGATCCACGCCCAGAGGCGCTACGGCCGCCTGCCCCTGGCGCGGGTCATGGCGCCGGCCATCGCCCTCGCCCGGGACGGCTTTCTGGTCTCCGAACAGCTCGCCTGGTCCCTGAGTCGGGCCGCCGAGCGGCTGGCGCGCCACCCGGCGAGCCGCCGCTACTTCCTGGGGCCGCGAGGAGAGCCCCCCCCGCCCGGGGACCCTCTGGCGCCAGCCGGACCTGGCGGCCACCCTGGAGCGGATCGCCAAGAGCGGCGGGCGGGACTTCTACCAGGGCCGCACCGCCCGGTTGATCGCCGCGGAAATGGCCCGCGCCGGGGGCATCCTCACCGCCGCCGACCTGGCCGCCTACCGGGTGCGGGAGCGGCCGGTGCTGGAGGGGGAGTACCGCGGCTACCGGATCCTGACCATGCCGCCGCCCTCCTCGGGCGGGGTACACCTCCTGCAGATGCTCAACATCCTTGCCGGCTGGGACCTGCGCGCCCTCGGCCACAACGGCGCCGACCACCTTCACCGTCTGGCCGAGGCGATGCGCCGCGCCTACGCCGACCGCAGCCGCTATCTGGGCGACCCCGATTTCGTCGCCGTGCCGGTGGCGCGCCTGTTGGACCCCGCCTACGCGGCGCGGCTGCGCGCGGGCATCGACCTCACCCGGGCCACCCCCTCGAGCAGCGTCGCGCCGGGGCTCGAGCCTGCGCCGGAGAGCCCCGACACCACCCACTTCGCCGTCTGGGACGAGGCGGGCAACGTGGTCTCCAACACCTACACCCTCAACTTTTCCTACGGCAGCGGGATCAGCGTGGCGGGGGCGGGCTTTTTGCTCAACAACGAAATGGACGACTTCGCCGCCGCCCCCGGGGTGCCCAACGCCTACGGACTGGTGGGCGGCGAGGCCAACGCCGTGGCCGGCGGCAAGCGCCCCCTTTCCTCCATGACCCCGGTCATCCTGCTGCGCGACGGCGAACCCATCCTCGCCACCGGCAGCCCGGGGGGCAGCCGAATCATCACCACCGTGCTGCAGCTGATCTCCAACGTGGTGGACTTCGGAATGAACCTGGCGGAGGCCACCGCTGCGCCGCGCATCCACCACCAGTGGCTGCCCGACGTGCTGGAGGTGGAGGAGGGGATCAGCCCCGACACCGTGGCGCGCCTTGCGGCCATGGGGCATCGGGTGGAAACGGCCGCCACCACCCTCGGCAAGGTTCAGTCGATCGCCCGCGAGGGGGAGCGCTTTCTGGGGGTGAGCGATTACCGCTGGCCGGGCGGCGCGGCCCTTTCCCCTTCCCACCTGGAAGCGGGCTGCCCGGCGGCGCCCTGAGTCAGCCCTCGGCGAGGAACCGCTCGAGCCGCTCCACGGTGCGCCGCGAGCCCACGTAGAAGGGGGTGCGCTGGTGGAGCTTGCCGGGCTCGATGTCCAGAATCCGCTGGCCGGGCCCGGCCACGGCCCGCCCGCCCGCCTGCTCGGCCAGGAAGGCGATGGGGTTGCACTCGTAGAGGAGGCGCAGTTTCCCCTCGGGGTGGGTCTTGGTGGGGGGGTAGAGGTAGATGCCGCCCTTGATCAGGTTGCGGTGGAAATCGGATACCAGCGAGCCGATGTAGCGGGCCGAATAGGGCCGGCCGCTCGCCTCGTCCTCCTCCCGGCACCAATCGAGAAACCGGTTCACCCCCGGGGGGAAGCGGCGCGCGTAGCCCTCGTTGACCGAATAGATCGCCCCCTCTTCGGGCATGCGCATGTCCGGATGGGAGAGGAAGAACATGCCCAGGGTGGGGTCGTAGGTGAAGCCGTTGACCCCCTGGCCGGTGGTGTAGACGAGCATGGTGGACGAGCCGTAGATGACGTAGCCGGCCGCCACCTGCTCCCGCCCCGGCTGGAGGAAGTCCTCCGGCGTCACCGGGGAACCCGGCGGCGAGCGGCGCCGGTAGACGGAAAAGATGCTGCCCACCGAGACGTTGACGTCGATGTTGGAGGAGCCGTCCAGGGGATCGAGAAGCACCACGTAGTGGGCGTCGCGGTTTTCGTCCAGGGTGATATGGCTGTCTTCCTCCTCCGAGGCGATCCCGCAGGTGACCCCGCGGGCGGCGAGCGCCTGGATGAACTTGCGGTTGGCGATGACGTCGAGCTTCTGCTGGACCTCGCCCTGGACGTTGACGCCGTCCGCGGCGCCCAGCACGTCGCCCAGCCCAGCGCGGTTGATCTCCCGGTGGAGCACCTTGGCGGCGACGCGGATCGAGGAAAAGAGCGAGGTGAGCGCCCCGGTGGCCTCCGGATGGGCGGCCTGGTTCTTGACGATGAACTCTCCGAGGGTGATGGCGGTTTCCATCGGGCAGTCCTCGCGGGCAAGGCTCCTCGCGGCGCCGGCCATTTTCCCACGGCGGCGCGCTCGGCTCAATTTCCGCACCGCTCGTCGGCCGCCCGCCCGCACCCCCCCGCCGCACCGCCGGAATTTTGCTAGAATCGGCCACCTGCCAATCCAGCCCCCGGACTCCAAGGGCACCTCCCAATCCCCCGCCGGCGATCCCACCATGAAGCGACGCCCGAGGCCCATCACCATCGAACAGCACGCCTGGCAGCGGGGCATCGAATATCGCGCCGAGGCCAATCTGGAGAGCCTGCGCCGCATCTTCACCATCCCGGAATCCAACGGCGCCACCCTGGCCAAGATCGACGCCGACATCTCGAGCAATCTCGACGGCTTCCTCCACGAGCACATCGTCGCCGTGGAAAAGGACCTGGCGGAGATCGAGCGCGCCTTTTCGAGCCCCGACATCCCGGACGATCCCTTCTACGTCTCGGCCTACACCGACTTCATCCTCAAGCACCTGGTGGCGCAGAGCGTGCGCACCTCGGCGCCGGGATTTGTGGGCCACATGACCTCGGCGCTGCCCTATTTCATGCTTCCCCTCTCCAAGATTGTCACCGCCCTCAACCAGAACCTGGTGAAGGTGGAGACCTCCAAGGCCTTCACCCCCCTGGAGCGGCAGGTGCTGGGGATGGTCCACAAGCTGATCTACGGCGGCGACGGCGACTTTTACGCCGAGACGCTGCACGATCCGCGGCGCGCCCTCGGGGCGTTCTGTTCGGGGGGCACCGTGGCCAACATCACCGCCCTGTGGGTGGCCCGCAACGAGTACCTGGGCGCCGAGGCGGTGGCCCGAAAGGGGCTCGGTGGGGCGCTGGCCGAGCGGGGGCTCAAGGGGCTCGTGGTGCTCGGCTCCAAGCGGAGCCACTACTCCCTGAGTAAGGCCGCCGACCTGCTGGGCCTCGGCCGCGACCAGATGGTCCAGGTGGAGACCGACGAGCGCTACCGGGTGATTCCGGAAAAGCTCTTGGCGCGGGCCCTGGAGCTTCGCGACGCGGGTTACGGGATCCTCGCCGTGGTCGGGCTCGCCGGGGCCACCGAGACGGGCAGTGTGGACCCCCTGGACGAGCTCGCCGACGTGGCGGCGGAACTCGGCTGCCACTACCACGTGGACGCCGCCTGGGGCGGGGCGACCCTCTTTTCCCGCACCCACGGGCCGCGGCTCAAGGGGATCGAGCGCGCCGACTCGGTGACCATCGACGCCCACAAGCAGTTCTACGTGCCCATGGGGGTGGGGATGGTGCTGTTCCGCGACCCCCAGCGGGTGGCGGCCATCGAACACCACGCCGAGTACATCATCCGCAAGGGCTCCAAGGACCTGGGCAGCCACACCCTGGAGGGCTCGCGGCCGGGGATGGCGCTGCTCGTCCACGCCGGCCTCCACATCATCGGCCGCAAGGGCTACGAGTTGCTCATCGACCTCGGGGTCGAGCGGGCGCGCAACTTCGCCCGGGCCATCGAGGCACACCCCGATTTCGAGCTCATCGTCGAGCCCGAACTGAACATCCTCGGCTACCGCTACGTGCCGGCGGAGCTGCAGCGCCGCCTCAGGGCGGCTTCCCCCGAGGAGCGCCAGGCCATCAACCGCGACCTGGACCGGGTCACCAAGCTGCTGCAGAAGGCCCAGCGGGCGGCGGGGCAGAGCTTCGTCTCCCGCACCCGGGTAGAGGCCTACCAGCACGGCGGCGACGTGATCACCATCTTCCGGGTGGTGCTCGCAAACCCCCTCACCACCGACCAGACGCTGCTCGACATGCTCGACGAGCAGCTCGCCATCGCCGCCCGCCACGCCGAAATCCAGGCGATCCTGGCGCGGCTTTTGCCCTCCCGGGCGGCCTGCGCCGCCGGGGTCTAGGCCCTCAACCCAGCTCTACCGCCGCCAGGCGCGCCTCACCCACCCGCCGGTAGAGGGTGGTGCGCTGGATCAGGGGGCGGCCGCTCCGCGCGGCCAGTTCCGCCCGCTGGGCGGCGGCCAGTTCCTGGCCGTGGCGGGCGCCGGCAGCCCGGCTGATGGACTCGTTCATCAGGGTGCCGCCCACGTCGTTGGCGCCGCAGGCGAGGGCAGCCACCACGCCGTCGAGCCCCAGTTTGACCCAGCTGGCTTGGATGTTGACCACCAGGGGGTGGAGGGCGAGCCGCGCCACCGCGTGGACCTGCAGGCATTCCCGGAAGGTGGGGCCGGGGCGGGTGCGGCCGCGCTTGTAGAGGGGGGCTTCCGCGGCCACGAAGGGCAGGGGCACGAATTCGGTCAGGCCTCCCGTCTCCGCCTGCAGGCGGCGAAGGAGCAGCAGGTGGCGCGCCCAGTGGCGCGGCGCGTCCACGTGGCCGAACATCAGGGTGCTGGTGGTGGGCAGGCCCAGGCGGTGGGCGGTGGCCACCACTTCGAGCCACTGGGCGGTGGTGAGCTTGTCGGGGCAGATCACCGCCCGCACCTCGTCGTCCAGCACCTCGGCGGCGGTGCCGGGCAGGGTGTTGAGCCCCGCGGCTTTCAGTTCGGCGAGGAATTCGGCCACCGAGATGCCAAGGGTTTCTGCCCCGTGGAACACTTCGAGGGGCGAGAAGGCGTGGATGTGGAGCTCGGGGCAGGCCTCGCGGACGGCCCGGCAGATGGCGAGATAGGTCTCGCCGGTGTAGGCCGGGTGGATCCCGCCCTGCAGGCAGACCTCGGTGGCGCCCCGCGCTTGCGCCTCCCGGGCGCGGTGGACGATCTCCGCGAGGGGCAGGTCGTAGGGGGCGTCGCGCAACCCCTCGGCCACCTTCCCCTTGGAGAAGGCGCAGAAGCCGCAGCGGTAGTTGCAGACGTTGGTGTAGTTGATGTTCCGGTTGGCCACCCAGGTGACTGCCTCGCCCACGGTCTCGCGGCGCAACTCGTCGGCGGCGCGGGCGATGGCGGCGAGCCGCCGGTCGCGGCAGGAGAGGAGCTCGGCGAGCTCCGCCTCGGTGAAGTCGCCCCGCCGTGCCCGGGCCAACAGTTCCCGCTCCAGGGAGTCGAGCACCGCCGGCGGGCCGGCGCGCAGCAGGGCGAGCTCGGCGGCGGGCGGCGGCGTGGCCGCCCCGGCCCGCCAGTCGTCTTCCCGGGGCAGGCCCACGGCGTCGGTGAGCTCGCGCAGCTGGGGGTGGAAGCGCGCGTCGATCCACTGCTCCATGGCCAGGACGTACGCCGGCCCCACCGCCAGCCGGCGGCGCAACACCTTGCCGGCGGCTTCCGTCTCCCGGGCGAGGCGCTCCAGGTGGGGCCAGGGCGCCTCGGGGTTGACGTGGTCGGGGGTGACCGGGGAGATCCCGCCCCAGTCGTCGACGCCGGCCTCGATGAGGCGCCCCAGGGCCTCGGGGCGAAGGTTGGGCGGCGCCTGGATGGACATCTCGGGTCCCAAGAGCAGACGGGCGGCGGCGATGGTCCACAGCTGCTCTTCCAGGGAGGGCTCCGGGTGGTGCGCCATCCGGGTGCCCGGTTTGGCGCGGAAGTTCTGGACGATCACTTCCTGGATGTGGCCGTAGCGGGCGTGCAGCTCGCGGATGGCGAGCAGGGTTTCCAGCCGCTCCCGGCGGGTTTCTCCGATCCCCACCAAAAGCCCGGTGGTGAAGGGGATGTGCAGCCGCCCGGCGGCCTCGAGGGTGGCGAGCCGGCGCGCCGGCACCTTGTCCGGTGAGCCGTAGTGGGGGCCGCCCTTCGCCGATAGGCGCTCCGCCGTGGTCTCGAGCATGATCCCCATGGACACCGAGACCTCGCGCAGCATGGCGAGCTCCTCGGGGGACATCAGGCCCGGGTTGAGGTGGGGCAAGAGCCCCGTCTCCCGCCAGACGAGGTCGGCCATCTCCCGCAGGTAGGCGAGGGTGCTCGGTTGGCCCAGCGCGGCGAGGGCCTCGCGGGCGGCGCGGTAGCGCGCCTCGGGGCGATCCCCCAGGGTGAACAGCGCCTCCAGGCAGCCCGCCCGGCGGCCCTCGCGGGCGATGGCCAGGACCTCCTCGGGGCTCAGGTAGGGGGCGGGCAGCCGGCGCGGCGTGGCGGCGAAGGTGCAGTAGTGGCACACGTCCCGGCACAGGCGCGTCAAGGGGATGAACACCTTGGGAGAATAGGTGACCCGTTGGTCGCGCCCCTCCCAGGTGAGGCGCGAGGCTTCCCGGAGAAGCTCCTCCAGCGGGAGTTTCCAAAAGGCGGCGGATTTCGGTCTCGCTCATGGGCGGGCGGTCCACTCGGGGCCAAGGGCGGTGCGCCAGGGGTGAGGGTGCAAGGCGATCAGCTCCGCCAGATCCTGCACCCGGTCGAGGTCGAAGGCAAGGCCCGGCCGTCGCAGGAGCCGCACCCCTCGCCCCTGGCGGGCGGCCTCGGCGCGGTGCAGCCAGAGGCTGCCGGGGCCGAAGCACGGCCGCATCGACACGCCGGCGGGCAGCGCCAGGGCGTTGGTGCCCTCGCCCCGCCGGTCGGGGGCGAGCACCACCGCTCCGGCGGCGACCCCCGCGGCCAGGGCCGCGAGGTCGGCGGGAGCGAGGAGGGGCAGGTCGCCGGCCACCACCGCCAGGGGAAGGGGGGAGTCTGGGACCAGTCGCCCCAGAGCCCGGGCGAGGGCGTCGTTGAGATCGCGCCCCCGGTCGGGCAGCCAGCGCACCCCGCCGGGCAACGGCGGGCGGGTGGGGGAGAGCACCCAGATCTCGGCCACCGCCGGGCAGCGCCGGGCGGCGTCCAGGACGCCCGCGAGGAGCGCTTCCACCAAGCGGCGCCGCGGCTCGTCGCCGAGGTGGGCGGCGAGTCTGCTCTTGGCCTCGCCGAGGGCCTTGCGGGGGATGAGCAGCCGCAGCGAGCTCACCGCCGGCGGTCAGGAGTCGGGCACGCCGGTGATGCGGATGCCGGCGTGGCACTTGAACTGGCGGTTGATGGCGATGAGCACTGGGGTGAGCGCCTCGGCGGCCACCGCGTTGGCCAGGGGACCGGCGTGGAAACCGCGCAGTCCCGCGTCGCGGACCAGTGTTAACACCTGTTCCCGGGCCTCCCGGTCGTCGCCGGTCACCAGCACGTCGCAGTCGATGGGCCCATCGCTGGCCAGCAGGTCGGCGGCGACGTTCTGAAAGGCCGACACCACCCGCACCTCGGGGCCCAAAAAGTGCTGGGCGCGCAGCGCCGCCGAGCCCTCTTCCGGCAGGTGGACCACCGCCACCTTGGGCGGCTTCAGGGGCACGGTGACGTCCACCAGGATCTTGCCCCGCAGGGCTTCCCGCACCCCTTCCAGGGTGGCGAGCTGGTGGGCGTAGGGCACGGTGAGCACGGCGATTTCGGCCGCCGCCGCGGCGGTTGCGTTGTCGAGCCCCTGGGGTGGCGGGCAGGTGGCGGGCAGGCGCGCGCGCAGCGCCTCGACCGCCTCTTGCGCCTTTTCCCGCCGGCGGGAACCGATCAACACCCGGTGGCCGGCGACCGCCCAGCGGCGGGCGAGACCACTTCCCAGGGCGCCGGTGCCGCCGAGGATGGCGATGGTGCGCGATTCGGGCACGGAGTTCTCCTTCTGGCTACGCCCGGAGGGCGGGGAGGGGGATGATCCCACCGCAGCCACCGCCTCGGCAAGTCGCGGACGGCGGTGGGAAAGGGGGGCGTAGGAGTCGCGGTGGGGACGACAGCCGCTAGAATGGCGCTCCACAACCGCGGGAAAAACCGGAGGGGATCGTGTCGTTGTGGGGTCGGCGGACGCCGTTGCGCTGGAGTCTTTTGGCCGCCCTGTGGGGCGTTGCCGCCTGGGGCGCGGAACCGAACTTCGAGGAGGTGGTGGTCACCGCCCTGCGCCAACCGACCCCTCGCCACCAGGTGCCGGGCAGCGTGGCGGCCCTGACCCGGGAAACCCTGGAACTGGTGGCGCCCACCCACCCGGCCGAAGCCCTCAACCGCCTGCCCGGGGTCAACCTGAGCCAAAACAGCGGCCAGGAGTACCTGCCGGCGATCCGCTCGCCGGTGCTCACCGGCCCCGGCGCCTGCGGCGGCTTCCTGATGGCCGAAGACGGCATCCCCCTGCGCCCGGCCGGCTTTTGCAACGTCAACGAGCTGTTCGAGGCGCACCTGGAGCAGGCCGCCCGCGTGGAGGTGATTCCCGGGCCCGGCATGGTGCTCTACGGGTCCAACGCCCTGCACGGGGTGGTCAACGCCCTCACCCCCTCGGTTGGGGAGGTCGAAGCGCGCTGGTCCGCCGAGTGGGGATCGGAGCACTTCCGCCGCCTGGGGGTGGCGTACCCCTGGCGGGAGGGCCACGCCCTGCTCACCCTCACCCGGGACGGTGGCTTTCGCGCCGACGCCACCGTGGACTTGGCCAAGTTCAGTGTCCGCCAGCGGCTGGCCGGCGGGGAGGGGGGTGCGACCCTGGTCCGCCTGGAACAGGCCACGGCGGGTTACGCGGTGGGGGAAGAGGCGTACAAGATCCGCCCCCTGGCGCGGGCCAACCCCAATCCCGACGCCTATCGGGACGCCCAAGCGGCCCGTTTCTGGTGGCGGCGTCGCGCCGCCCTGGGGGCCGCCGAGCTTCAGATCACCCCCTACCTGCGGCTCGGGGAGATGGACTTTCTCATGCACTTTCTGCCGGGCACGCCCCTCGAGCGCAACGGCCACCGGGGTGGCGGCATCCAGTCGGCTTTCCACCTGCCCTGGGGCGGCGGCCGCCTCGTGGCCGGCGTCGACGCCGAGTGGGTGCAGGGCTGGCTCAAGCAGATCCAGGCCGAGCCCGCCGCGGGCTCGGCCTTCCTGCGCGAGACCCTGCCGGTGGGGCGCCAGTACGACTACGACGTGCTCGCCCTGCAGCTCGCCCCCTTCGCCCAGTGGCATTGGCCCCCGGGGGAGGCATTCGATCTGGCGGTGGGGGTGCGCCAGGAGTGGCTCTCCTATGACTACCGCAACCACTTGCCGCCGGGGCGCACCCGCGAGGATGGCACGCCCTGCGGTTTCGGCGGATGCCGCTACGCCCGGCCCGCCGATCGAGACGATCTCTTTTCCAACCTCAGCCCCCGCTTCGGCCTCTCCTGGCGGCTGGCGCCGGGCCACGCCCTGCACCTGGTGGCGGCGCGCGGTTTCCGCGCGCCCCAGGCGGTGGAACTCTACCGCCTCCAGGGCGACCAGCGGGTGGCCGATCTAGATTCGGAGCGGCTCGACAGCGTCGAAATCGGCCTGCGCGGGCGGCGGGGGGCGCTGGCGTGGGACCTGGCCGGCTATGCCATGGAAAAGCGCAATGTCATCTTCCGGGACAGCGATCTGTTCATGCGCAGCGGCGGCCGCACCCGCCATCGGGGACTGGAGGCGGTCCTGCGCTGGCGGCCCGGCGTTCACTTCGGCCTCGATCTCCACTGGTCCTGGGCCCGCCACCGCTACGCCCGTTCCCCGGGCAGCGGGCTCGATGTCGACGGCAACGACGTCGACGGCGCGCCGCGCAGCTTTGGCGGTCTGATCGCCAGTTGGCGCGACGGTGACCGGCTGCTTTTGGAGCTGGAGTGGGCGCACCTGGGGCGCTACTACACCGATCCGGAAAACGCCCACGACTATCCGGGCCACGACCTCCTCCATCTGCGCGCTCGCTATCGCTTAGACGACCGTTGGGCCTTCGCCCTGCGGGTCGTGAACCTCACCGACCGGCGCTACGCCACCCGCGCCGACTACACCACCTTCACCGGTCCGCGCTACTTTCCGGGCGCCCCGCGAACGCTCTTCCTCGGCGTCGAGTACCGGCCCGGCGGCTCCGGCTGAACCACTCGGGCGCCCCGGAATGGGGCGCCGCGCGCGTTCCTGCGGGCGACGGTTGCTCCCCGTAGCCCGGATGGAGCGAAGCGGAATCCGGGAATGCAGGGGGCGTGGGGAAGAGGGGAGGGAGAATTCCGGGCATGAACGGAGTCGGCGAAACCCCCACCCCGCAATCCGGTTGACTCGCCGCGGGGGGATCGTAAACTGGATCGCTACACAACAGTGTCGTGGCACTGTCTTCCGCTGCCCCCGAGGAGGTTCCCATGTCCCGCGCCACCCAACGCACCGCGCCCCGGCCGCAACCGGCGAAGAGCGACGACTGGCCACCCAGCTGGCAGGTGCTCGAACACGGCATCCGAGTCGGCCGCTACACCGACCCCGAATTCCTGCGGCTCGAGTTCGAAAAGCTCTGGCCGCGGGTGTGGCAGATCGCCGCCCGCCTGGACGAAATCCCCAAGCCCAACGACTTCACCACCTACGAGATCGGCGACACCTCGGTGTTTTTGGTGCGGGTGGACGAAGAGACCGTCAAGGCCTACCACAATTTCTGCCCCCACCGCGGCACGGCCCTGGCGGAAGGGGCGGGCACCTTCCCCCACGGCAACATCATCTGCCCCTTCCACGGCTGGCGCTGGGACACCCAGGGCAACAACCACTACGTCCTCTCCCGTGAGGAGTTCAAAGGGGGCAAGCTCTGCCCCGAGGACGTGCGGTTGCGCGAGGTGAAGTGCGAGGTCTACGCCGGCTTCGTGTTCATCAACTTCGATCCCCAGTGCATGCCCTTCGACGAGTTCATCGCCCCCATCCGCTGGCTCCTCGACGACCTGAACCTCAAGGAGATGCGCCACTACTGGTGGAAGTCGATCCAGGTGCCGGCCAACTGGAAGGTGGCCCAGGAGGCCTTCTTCGAGGGCTACCACGTCCCCGCCACCCATCCCCAGCTGGAGGAGGACGCCGCCCGCTTCATCTACGGCGAGCGCATCGAGGGGGAGTTCACCGAGTACAACCACCTCAACGTCGCCTACGAGACCTTTCCCCACGGCCACGGCCGCTTCTACGCCGGCAAGCCGTCCAACTACCAGGGCAACGTGAAGCGCTTCGTCAAGGGGGGCAAGGATCCGGTGGACGCCATGGCCGACCGGCTCCAGCTGCTGGTGGACGGGATGGACGCCCAGGTGCTCCAGGAGGACGTGGATCTGCTGCGTACCCTCAAGGGCAAGCCGATTCCCGAGGGCTCGAGCCTGGGCGCCGAGTACGTGCGGCTCCTCTACGAAGATGCCGCCGCCAAGGGGCGGCCGATGCCCAAGCTGACCCCGGAAATCCTCAACATGTGGGGCGGGGAGCTGTTCATCTTCCCCAACGTCATGGTCCTGCCCCAGGCGGGCAACGCCATGATCTACCGGGTTCGCCCCCATCCCACCGACCCCAACCGCTCCACTTTCGAGATCTTTTCCACCCGCACGCTGCCCGCCGGGGTGGAGCCCAGTCGGGCGGTGGTGGAGCACGTCACCGACCCGGAGGATCCCAATCAGGTCTACCTGATCCCCCGCCAGGATCTCGGCAACCTGAAGCGGATCACCAAGGGGTTGCACTCCTGGGGCATGCGCCAGATCTGGCTCGCCGAGTACACCGAGCAGATCATCATGGGCATGCACCGGGAACTCGACCGCTATCTGCGCGATTGAACGCCGGCGGGCGGCGGAGCGCCGCCCGCCCCGCTCAGGGCAGGTAGCGATCCCACTGGTAGGGGATCACCGCGTAAAAGGGGGCGGCGAGCAGGGGCCGGATCCCCTCCCGAAGCCACCGGGCCTCAAGGACGGGCTTGAGGGCCTGGGCCACCTCCACCGGATCCTCGTCCAAGAACAAGAAGTAAAGCCGCGTCCCTGGCGGCGTGTCGGCGGTCTCGTGGGCAAAGGCGGTGGCGGCGTACAGGCCGCCCACGCCGGGGCGGTCCACCAGTTCGGCCACCGGTCCTTCCCCCCGCTCCAGCAGCAGATAGGCGCCCACCACCGGCCACCAGGGGAGCACGTCCCGTCCCACCTTGATGCGCGGCGCCGCGTGGGCGTAGTCGATGCGGAAGGCCCCCCGGCTCGCCGGCTTCAAGAGGTAAGGGATGCGCCCCGC
Organism: Porticoccaceae bacterium; assembly: GCA_026005035.1. Lineage (GTDB taxonomy): Bacteria > Pseudomonadota > Gammaproteobacteria > Pseudomonadales > Porticoccaceae > BPKH01. The sequence continues at coordinate 128,480 of BPKH01000003.1, forward strand.
GTCGCGCAGCGCCGTGGCCAGGCGGCCGAACGGCTCGAGGTCGGCGGGATCGCTGAAAAAGTAGGCCATGGCGTGGTCGGCGGCGGCGAAGGGCGCCTCTTCGGCGGCCCGGGCGGCGCGGCACTCGGGGGTCGACACCACCCGCAGCGCCGCCTGGAGGCCGGCGATGCGGAACTGCTCCGGGCGGTGGTCGAGGGTGTGCCAGCGCAGGTAGGCGGCGTCCTGTCCCTCGGGGTGGCGCTCGGAGAGGGAGAGGTAGAGGGTGGAAACGCGCGCTCCGCCCACCGCCAGGATCTCGGGGACGCGGTCGGAGGCCTTGCCCTTCAGGGCGCCGTAGCGAGTCTCACTCATGCTTCTCCTCCGGTAGGGGAATTTCGGGATGGCGCGCCCGCACCATGCGGCGCATCCCCTCCCGCCAGGGAACGCGGGTGCGCCCCAGAATCTGGTGCATCCGGGTGGTGTCGGGCCACAGCGGCGGGTGGGCCGTGGGGTCTTCGACGAACACCGGTTCGCGGCCCACCAGTTGGCCGAGATAGGTGCAGTACGCCTCGATGCTCACCGTCTCGCTGCCCGCCCAGTTGACCACCACCGGGGGCACCGCCGCCACCTCCAGGGCGCGGATGCCGAGGGCGACGTAGTCGTCTTCGTAGATGGGGTTGTAGCGGTTGGGGCGGTCGGGGTGAAGGGGGATGGGCCGGCCCTCCAGGATCGCCTCCAGCCGGTCGGCGGGCGCCCCCCCTTCGGGACCGTAGGTGGAGCAGATGCGGATGATGGTCAGGGGCACGCCGAAGGTGCGCGAAATCCAACTGAGGAGCTCTTCCCCGGCCACCTTGGAAAAGCTGTAGTTGGCCCGCAGGGGAATGCCGGGGGGATCGTCCTCGCGCAGCGGCCGCGGCCCCTGGTAGGCGTAGATGGACCCGGTGGAGCAGTAGACGAAGCCGCGCGACCCCCGGCAGTGCCAGAAGAGATCCCCCGAGCGCTGGGCGTTCATCTCCACGCACTGCCGCCAGTCCCCGAGGCCGGGGTCGACGGCGGCGTGGAACACGTAGTCGAAGTCGTCGGGTAGGCGGGCGAGATCGTCCCGGGCCAGGTCGAAAGGGATCGGGCGGACGCCCGCCGCCTCCAGCTTTTGTCGATCTTCCGTCCTGGCGAGGCGGGCGAGCCCCCACACCTCGTTGCCCGCCGCCGCCAGGGCGCGGGCGATGGGGAAGGCGATCTTGCCGCTCGCGCCGGTGACGAGCACCTTGTGGCCGGTGATCATGGCGCACTCCTCGGCGGTGTGTGGCGCTACTATACCCACTCGGGATGCGGCGCGAAATTCCGCGGGGGAAGGGGTCGTGAAAGACATGGTCGAACTGCTCGAGGCGATGGCGCGCCGCGGGGCGTCGGATCTCTTCTTGGTGACCGGGGCGCCCCTCCAGGTCAAGATCGACGGCCGGGTCCATCCGGTCTCCGGACCGCCCCTCACCGCCGAGGCGGTGAGGGGCCTCCTCTACGGGGTGATGACCGAGCGGCAACAGCGGGAGCTGGAGGCGGAGTGGGAGTGCAATTTCGCCCTCTCGGTGCCCGACCTCGGCCGCTTTCGCTTCAACGTCTACTTCCAGCGCGGCCAGCTGGCGGCGGTGGTGCGCTTTCTCAAATCCCGCATCCCCACCCTCGAGGAGCTCCACCTGCCGGCGCGCCTCAAGGAGCTGGTGCTGGAGCCGCGGGGGCTCTTTTTGGTGGTGGGGGCCACCGGCTCGGGAAAGTCCACCACCCTGGCCGCCATGATCCAGCACCGGGCGCAGACCTGCACCGGCCACATCCTCACCATCGAGGATCCGATCGAGTACCTGCACGCCCACGGCCGCTCGGTGATCAGCCAGCGGGAGGTGGGCATCGACACCAAGAGCTACGCCGCGGCCTTGAAAAATGCCATGCGCGAGGCGCCGGACGTGATCATGATCGGCGAGGTCCGCGACGCCGAGACCATGCGCGCCGCCATCGCCTACGCCGACACCGGCCACCTGTGCCTCTCCACCCTGCACGCCAACAACGCCTACCAGGCGCTGGAGCGAATCGTCAACTTTTTTCCCGAGGAGGCCCGCGCCGCGGTCCTCGAGGATCTCGCCCTCAACCTGTGCGGGATCTTCTCCCAGCGCCTGATGCAGGGTCTCGACGGCGGCCGCCTGCCGGCCTGCGAGCTGCTCCTGCCCACCCCCTACGTGGTGGATCTGATCCGCAAGGGCGAGCTCGAGGCGGTGCGCGACGCCATGGCCCACGGGCGGGATGCCGGCATGATCACCTTCGAGGATTCGGTCTTCGCGGCCTGGCAGGCGGGCCGCGTGAGCCGCGAGGAGGCACTCCGGCACGTGGACTCGCGGGCCAACCTGCTCACGCGGATGCGCCTCTCCCGGGGACCCGCTTCGGAGGGCGGTTTCGAACTCGACCCGGGCGGCTAGCTAAGAGAGCACCTCCGTCCGCGCTGCGAGCCAGGATTGCAGCGCTTCCAGGGGCAGGGGGCGGCAGATGGCGTACCCTTGCGCCTCGTCGCAGCCGAGCGCCGCCAGCCGATCGAGGAGGGCTGCGTGCTCCACGCCCTCCGCCACCGCGGCCAGCCCCAAGCCGTGGGCGAGTTGGATCGCCGCCTGGACGATCCGCTCGCTGCGCGGGTCGTCGTCGAGGTCGGCGACGAAGGCTCGGTCGATCTTGAGGGCCGCCACCGGCAAGCGGCGCAGATAGGCCAAGGAGGAAAACCCGGTGCCGAAATCGTCGATGGCCACGCGGATGCCGCGCCGGGCCAGGTGCTCGATGAAAGCGGCGGCGCGCGGCAGGTCCTGCAGGAAGATCGCCTCGGTCACCTCCACTTCCAGCGCCTCGGCGGGCAGCCGGTGGCGTGCCAGGGCCTCCTCCAGGGCGCGCTTGCACCCCTCGTCTCCCACGTTGCGTGCCGACAGGTTGACCGCCACCGGCAAGCGCCATCCTCTGCTCCAGAGGTGGGCGGCGTCCCGGCCGGCCGCGGCGATCACCGCGGCGGTGAAAGGGTGGGCGAGCTCGCTCCCCTCGGCGAGGGCGATGAAGGCGCTGGGCATCAACAGCCCCCGTTGCGGGTGCTGCCAGCGGGCGAGGGCCTCGAGGCCCGCCACTCGGCCGCTGGCCAGGTGGATGCGGGGCTGGTAGTGGAGGAGAATCTCGCCCCGCTCCAGGGCGCCGGCCAGCTCGCCTGCGAGGCGAAACCGCTCCGCGCCGCCGGGTTCCAGCTCCGGGTCGTAGGTGAAAACGCGCTCCGCCGTCTCCGCCGCCCGGGCGGCGGCCACGGCGGAGCGGCGGAGGAGCTCTTCTCCGCTCGCGGCGTCCTCCGGACAGCGGGCGATGCCCACCGCCACCGCCACCGAGAGCTCGAGCCCCAGCACGGGCAGGGGGTGGCGCAGGGCCGCCACCAGGCGGCGGGCCGCTGCCTCGGCCTGGGCGGATTCGCACAGAAGGGCGAAGGCGGAGGCGTCCACCCGGGCGAGAAAGTCCCCCTGGGCGGCTTCTCCGCGCAGCTGGTCGGCCACCAAAAGGAGCAGCTCCTCGCGGCCGCGGCTCCCCAGGCTGCGCTCGATTTCGGGCAGGTTGACGAGTTCCACCCACAGGCAGGCGAGCCGCCGTCGTGCGCCGGCGAGCGATTCAAAGCGGTGCAGGAATTCCGCCCGGTTGGGCAGCCCGGTGAGCCGGTCGTGGCGGGCCTGGTAGTCCAGCTGTTCGGCCAGCAGGCGCACTTCGCTGATGTCGCGCACGAATCCCACCACCAGGGTGCGATCGGCGAGGACCACCCGATTGAGGGCCACCTCGGCCAGAAAGAGGGTGCCGTCGGCGCGGCGGTGGCGCCACTCGAAGCGCTGAGGGCGGCCGGCGAGCGCCGCGGCGAGTCGCTCCCGGGCGGCGAGCTCCGAGGGGGTACCGTCGGGCTGCAGGGGCGGGGAGAAGTCCACCGGCGTCTTGCCCAGCAGCTCCTCGCGGCGGCAGCGGAACATGGCGCAGGCGGCGGCGTTGCAGTCGGCGAAGCGCTCCCCCTCCACGAGGAAGACCGCCTCGGCGACGCCGTCGAAGAGGGTGCGAAAGAGCCGCTCCCGCGCTTCCAGCAACGCTTCCAGCCGCTTGGCCTGGGAGCGGTCGGCGGCGAGGAGCAGCCAGCCGGTTCCCGCCGCAGGGGCCTCGCGCAGGGGGGCCAGGGCATAGTAGACGACCACCTCGCTGCCGTCCCGCCGCCGCAGCCTCGCTTCCCCTTCGGTGCGCGCGCCTGCCGCCGGCCTGGGCAGTGCCTCCCCAAAGAGCGTCTCCAGGGGAAGGCCGCGGGCCTCGGCGCGGGCGCAGCCGATGAGCGCCTCGGCGGCCGGGTTCATCTCCACCACCCGCTGTTCGGCGTCCAGGGCCAGGATGGCGAATTCGGCGGCGTCCAGCACCGCCCGCTGCCAGGCGGCGAGCTCGTCGATGCGAGCGAGCTGCGCTAGCAGGGTGCGGCGGGCGTGGCGGTGGAAGAGAAAGCCCGCCAAGAGCACCGCGCCAAAGAGCAGGGCGGGCCCCGCCATGCGGCCGAAGTAGCCGGCCGCGAAGGCGTGGAGCGGAACAGCGGCGGTGACGAAGAGGCGTGCGCCCGCCACTTCCCGGGCGACGAACAGGGCCCCGCGCGCCGAGGCGGGATGGCGGGGGCGTGCCAGGCGCAGGGCGCCGCCCCGGGCGGCACTTTCCGCCACCAGGGGGAAGAGGGAGGAGGGCTGGCCGTGGAGCAGCGGGGGCGGCAGGGGGCGGACGAGGGCCTCCTCGGGTTGGGCGAAATAGAGCACCTGGCCGGTGGCGGCGAAGACGGCGAGGGGATAATCGGAGGTCGGGGCAAAGCCGAGCCAGCGCCCGAAATCCCGGCTGGCGAAGTAGACCACCAGCCGGCCGCCCCCCTCCAGGGAGGAGACCAAGGGGATCAGGCAGTCGTCGGGGAGCCGCTGGCAATCGGGGGCTCCCACCCGGGGCAGGGGGCCCGCCGGCGGCAGATCGCGCAGGGCCGCCAGCACGCCCCGCACCGCCCGGGGCGCGCCGCTCCGATCCACCAGGGCGAACCCGCGCGCCTCGGGGAGCTGGCGCGCCAGGGTGGCGAGGAGTGCGTCGCCCGCGAAGGCGGACGCGGCAAGTTGCACCCACTGGCGGTGGTCCGCCAGGCGAGTGGCCAGGTGTTGCTGCAGGAGGACGGCGTCGGCGCGCAGCTGGGAAGTGGTGTCTTCCAGGTGGCGGTGGGCGACGAGCAACGCCGCCGCGACAAAGGCCGCCGTCCAGAGCGCGCACAGGCGCCGGGCGAGGTGTTCTAGGGCGCGCAGGGGATCCTGTGGCATCATCCCTGGCCGGCCGGTCCGTCCGCTGAGTATAGCAACGGCCTTCCACCTGCGCCGGGGAGTTGGCGGCGGGGCGTCGGTCGCTGGGAACGGCAAAGGAGGATCGCGTGGTGGAGGCGCTCTTGGGACTCACCGGCAAAGCCGCCCTGGTGGCCGGGGGCGGCACCGGCATCGGGCGGGGCTGCGCTTTGCTGCTCGCCCGCGCCGGCTGCCGGGTGGCGGTGGTGGATCGGGACGGCACCCTGGCCGAGGAGACGGCAGTCCGCATCCGCGCCGCCGGGGGAGAGGCGACGGCCATCGTCGCCGACCTGCGCGGCGCCGCCGCGGTAGAAGCGGCGGTTGCCGAGGCCACCGCGCGCCTCGGCCCCCTCGCCGCGGTGGTCAACAGCGTCGGCGGCCAGGCCGGCCACCGCGCCGCGCCCCTGGCGGAGGTGGACGAGACCGCCTACCGGGACATCCTCGCCCTCAACCTGGACGCGGCCTTCTTCCTCACCCAGCAGGCGGGGCGGCTGCTGGCCGCCGCCGGCGGGGGTAGCCTCGTCCACGTGGTCTCGGTGGCCGGGCTGCGCGCCCGCCCGGGAGCGGCGGTCTACGGCTTGGCCAAGGCGGCGGTGATCAATCTGGTGATTCAGGCGGCCGCCGAGTTCGGGCCCGCCGGCGTGCGGGTCAACGCGGTGGCCCCCGGCATGACCCGCACCGAGCGGATGGCCGAGGCCCTGCCCGAGGCGGCCTTCGCCGCGGCGGCGGCCGCCAATCCTCTAGGCCGGGTGGCCGAGGTGGACGACGTGGCAGGGGTGGTGCTGTTTTTGGCTTCGCGACTCGCCGCCCACGTCACCGGGCAGGTGGTGGCGGTGGACGGCGGCGACAGCATCCAGACCGCCCGCCCGGCGCCCTTGGGCGGTCCTCAGGAGCAAGCGACGCCGAAGCGCTCGCAGTAGGGGCGGAAGCGCTCCCGCACCGCCTCGGCAGTGAGCCCGTAGTCCTCCAAGCGATAGCGGTGGGCGCCGAAGCGAGCGCGGGGGGGCGCGGCCAACAGGCGCTGCATGGCGGCCGCCGCCTCGTCGCTCAGCTGCTCGCCGAAGTGGGCGTAGAGGCGGCGCATTTGCCCCAGGGGATCGGCCATCAGCGCGTCGTAGTGGAGGTGGTAGATGGCCCCCTCGCCATGGCGCGCCAGGAAGGCCTCGGTGCGCTCGATCATCCGCGCAAAGGTGTCGAAGAGCGTCTCGGCGATCTGGCGGCGGTCCACCCGCACGCTGTAGGGCAGGCGCACCCGCTCGATGAGGCTGCAGGCGGAGCCCATCACCGCCACCGGGTCGCGGTGGTTCATGACCAACTGGGCGTCGGGATAGGTGGCGAAGAGATCCTCGAGAAAGAGGGGATGCCAGGGATTCTTGAGGGTCCAGTGGCCCGGAAAGCGCCACTGGAGGAGCTGCAGGAGGCGCTTGTGGTAGGCGAAGGTGGGGCGGTAGTCGGTGGCGAGGTACCAGGCGCGGTAGGAGGGGACGTGGACCAGCGCCTCAAGCACCTGGGAGCAGAAGGTCTGGAGCATGATCAGCTGGCACTCGGCGGGGCTGTCCGCGTCCTCGTGGTGGATGGCCGCCCACTGGGGGTCGCGGGCCACCTGGGCGTCGATGCGCGCCTGTTCGGCCAGGAAGCGAGGATCCTCGCGAAAGCGCGCCCGCTCCGGCGGCGGCACCGAGGCGAGGGCCTCGAAGCGCAGCAGGCAGCGCCGCGCCGGGTCCTGGTGGAGCAGGTTGATGGTCAGGGTGGTGCCGGTGCGCGGCAGGCCGAAGACGAACATCGGTCGCTCGACGGGCCGCGCCGTCACTTCCGGGTGGCGAGCGAGCCAGTTCTCCACCTGCAGCCGGTTGGCCAGGGCGGCCACCAGCAGGCCGGCCAGCTGCTCCTCGCCCTCTGCCGTCAGTTCCGCCTCGCGGTTGGCGGCGTCCACGAACACCGCCAACCCCTCCAGGGTGTGCTCGTCCAGGGGTGCGTCGACGCCAGCTTGGGCGCGCGCCCGCTCGAGAAGGGCCTCCACCTCCACCGCTGCGCCTCCGCAAAATGATAGTGGATACTATCTGAATGCGGAGCCGCCGCCAAGGATCAGGGGCGCATCAGCTGGCCGCCGTCCACGTTGAGGATGTGGCCGGTGATCCAGCGCGCCTCGTCGGAGAGCAGAAAGAGCAGCGCTCCCACCAGGTCGTCGGGCGTGCCGAGGCGGGCGAGAGGCATGGTCCGCAGCAAAGCCTCCACCTGGGGCCGACGCCTGCCGGCGCATGGCCGGGGTGTCGGTGGGGCCGGGGGCGATGGCGTTGACGCGGATGTTGCGCGGCCCCAGCTCGCGGGCCAGCGACTGGGTGATCCCGTTGACGGCGAGTTTGGCCACGCCGTAGTAGCCGGCCGCCATCCAGGCGGCGGTGGAGGACTGGTTGACGATGGCTCCGCCCCCCTTGCGCTCCATGCTCGGCACCGCGGCGCGCGCCATGATGAGGCAGCCGTGCATGTTGACCCGCATGAACCGCTCCAGGTAGTCGAGGTCCACGGTCAGGTAGCTCTCGGCGCGCATGCCGCCGAAAATGGCGGCGTTGTTCACCAGGTAATCGATCTCGCCGAAGGCGGCCGTGGCCGCCGCCACGCAGGCCTGGGCCGAGCGCTCGCTGGCCACGTCGGTGGCGACGAAGAGGGCCCGTCCGCCGGCGCGGCGGATCTCTTCGGCCACCCGCCCGCCGGCCGCCTCGTCGATGTCGGCCACCACCACGTTCATGCCCGCGGCGGCGCAACCGCGGGCGTAGGCCTCGCCGATGCCGCCGCCGGCGCCGGTGACGATGACCGTCCTGCCGCGAAAGTCCATCACTGCCTTCTCCTCCACCTGGACTGCGCCATTGTCGGCACGCCGAGGGCGTCCGTCCAGCCGCCTATAATGGCGGCTTTGCGCGAGGAGGCTCGCCGTGCCCGCCGTTTCCCCCCAGGTGGCCCTGTGCCTTTCCACCCTGGCGCCCCATACCCGCACCCCCGAAGGACCCCTCCTGGACGAGCTGCTGGACGCCGCGGCGGAGGCCGGGTTCCGCCGGGTGGCGCTGTCGCCGGGAGCGGCCCAGGCGATGGGCGCCGCGGCCCTCGGCCGCGCCCTCCGCGCCCGCGGCCTGTCCTGTCTGGCTCTGGAGGGGCTGGTGGGCTGGGAGGCGGGCGCCGCGGCCGGTCGGGTGGCGGGGCGGGGGCTAGCTGAGCTCGCCGCGGCGCTCTCGGCGCCCGTGGTGCTCGCGGCGACGGTGGTCGAGGTGCTCGATGCCGCCGCCGCCACCGAGGGACTGGCGGCGGCTGCGGAAGCGCTCGCCGAGACGGGGGCGGTGCTCGCCCTGGAGTTCATTCCCGGCACGGCGGTTCCCTCCTTGTCCGCCGCGGCGGCGCTGGCCAAACGCGCCGGCAGTGCCGTGGGGATCACCCTCGACCTGCTCCACTGGCACCACCAGCCGGGGGGACCCGACTGGCGCGCCCTCGAGGCGCTGCCCCCGGAGCGGCTCGTCTACCTGCAGCTGTGCGACGCGCCGGAAGGTCCCGCTCCGGAGGGGCGCGCCTACCTGCCCTTCGCCATGGGCTGGCGACTCCCACCGGGGGAAGGGGTGGTGGATTGGCTCGCACTGCGCGCCGCCCTCGCAGCCCGTGGCGCGCGCCCGGCGATCGCCGTCGAGGTGTTCAACGAGCGCCTGGCCGCAACTGGAGCGCGCGCCATGGCGCGCTGCCTGGCGGCGCGCGTCGCCGCCCTCGACCTCTAGGGAAAGCGGCCGAGAATGGCGTAGCGACGCCGGGCGAAGCGCCAGCCGTCGGGGGTGCGCGCCAAGCGGTCGTCGTAGGCGCCGACGAGCCTCGCCCCGTCGGGCCAGAGGATGGCGGTCATCAGGCAGCGAGCCCGGGCCTCGTCGCCCCCTTGGGCGAGGTCGAACGTGAAGTTGGCGATGCAGGGCGCCACCGGGCCTGCCGCGATGGATCGCTCCACGTAGGTCTGAATCTCCGCTCGGCCCGACAGCCGGGCGCGCAGGCGGGCCTCGCCCCCCGGCGGCTCGTCGTGGATCTCGAAGACGCCGTCGGCCAAAAACAGCTCCGCGGCGGCAGCGGCGTCTCGGCGCCGGACGGCGTCGGCATAGCGGTGGATCAGCTCTTCGGCGGCCGCCCGCGCGGCGGCCCAGGCGGGCGTCATGGGGTTGCTCCGGTGCGTGGCGGGAGGGAGAGGGTAGCGGGGCGGCGGCGCCGCCACAAGGACACGCCGCCCCGATTGTCGAGCCGCCTTCGGCGGGGGACAATGGCGGCCTCTCGTGGGGGTCGGTCCCATGGACGCGCGCGCAGGGATCCTACTTTGCTGCCTGTTGGCCGGCGCGGTCCGCGCCGACGACTTCGCCGCCTGCCTGGAAGGGCTCGGCCGCAGGGCGCGCGAAGCCGGGGTGGACGCCGAGCTGGTGGCGGCGGTGCTGCCGCAGCTGCGCCACCAGCCGCGGGTGGTGGAGTTGGACCGGTCGCAACCGGAATTCGTCCAGACCTTCGCCGCTTACCTGGAACGGCGCCTGACCCCGCAACGGGTGCGCCGGGGACGCGACCTGTACGCCCGCTACCGCGGCTTCCTCGACGGACTCACCCACCGCTACGGCGTGCCCGGGCAGTATCTGATCGCCCTGTGGGGACTCGAGACCCACTTCGGCGGCTATCTGGGCTCCATGCCCACCCTGGACGCCCTGGCCACCCTCGCCTGCGACGGGCGGCGGGGCGAGTACTTCGCCGGCGAATTCGTCACCGCGCTCGAGCTGCTCGCGCGCCAGGGCCTTTCCCCCGAGCGGCTGCGCGGTTCCTGGGCGGGCGCCTTGGGGCACACCCAGTTCATGCCCTCCACCTATCTCCGCTACGCGGTGGACGGCGACGGCGATGGGCGGATCGATCTCTTGGGCAGCGAGCGGGACGCCCTCGCCTCGGGGGCCCGCTTCCTCGCCGCCCTGGGATGGCGGGCGGGCCTGCGCTGGGGTCGCGAGGTGCGCCTTCCCGAGGGGTTCGACTACCGGCTCGCCGACGGCCAGTGGCGCGGGCTCGAGGAGTGGGCTGCGCGCGGGGTGCGCGCCGCCGACGGCTCGGCGCTTCCCCGGCTGGCGGTGGCGGCCCGGCTGCTGGTGCCGGCGGGCCACCGCGGCCCGGCCTTCCTGGTCTACCACAACTTCGAGGTGATCCTGGGCTGGAACCGCTCGGAGTTCTACGCCCTGGCCGTGGGCCTCCTGGCCGACCGCATCGCCGGCGGGGAAGGGCTGCACCGCCCGCCGCCGCCCGCGCCCCCCTTGCCGCGCTCGGCCGTGCTGGAACTGCAGCGGGGGCTCGCCGCCCTGGGCTACCCCGTGGGCGAAGCGGACGGCGTCATCGGCCCCGCCACCCGCCGCGCCCTGGCCGCGTTCCAGGCGGACCGGGGCCTGGTGGCCGACGGCCATCCGGACGCGGCGGCGGTGGAGAAGGTGCGCGAGGCCCTCAGCGCGGCGCAAGCGCCAGGGCGATGAGGGCCACACCCGCCACGGCGAGCTCGAAACCGAGCAGGACCCCTACCAACCAGCCCGCCGCGTGGGGCCATAGAAACAGGAAAGCCAGGCCGAGCACGAGGCCGGCCGCGCCGCAGGCGAGCAGCCAGGCTCGGCGGGGATCCGGCGGGAGCGCTGCGGCCAGGTAGAGCAGGAACGCGCCGGCCAGGAGCATCACCAGGGCGGTGAGCAGGGTGAGGGAGAGAATGCCGCTACCCGGAAAGAGCACCAGGAGCAAACCGATGAGCGCGGCCACGCCGGCGCTGGCCGGGTAGAGGTAGAGGCCGGCGAAGCGCCCGCTTCGCCAGGCGTGCAACAGGCCGAGGACGCCGGAGAGGAGCAAAAACCAGCCGATCACCTGTTCGAGGAAGGTGGCGGCCGCCAGGGGCGCGCCGAGGGCGGCGAGCCCCGCGGCCAGGAGGATCGCGCCCAGGGCCAGGGTCCACCCCCGCTGGGCTGACGGAGAGAGGGGTGATTGCATGGCGAAGATCTCCTCGTCCGGCTGCTCGAGCGCCAAAGGTACCACGGTCCTCGCCCGTTCCTCCATTGACAATGCAACGCTGTGGTCTATATTCGAGGCGAGCGCCGCCCAGAGGGGAGGGAGCGCCCGTCGCCGGTGGAGACCGGACAAGAGCGGCGCCCGGTCCGACAACGCCAACAAGAGGGGTGCTTCGCCATGAAACGCTCGAATCCATTCCCCGCGCGCCGCTTGGGGGCCCTGGCCTGTGCCCTGGCCGCGACCGTTCCCGCCCTCGCTCAGGAGAGCTCGCGGCGGGTGCTCGAAGAGATCGTGGTCACCGCCGAGCACCGCGAGGCCACGCTCCAGGAGACCCAGATCTCCCTTGCCGCCTTCGATGCCCAGACCCTTGCCGACATGGGGGTGAGCACCGGTCGGGACCTCGGCTACTCGGTGCCCAACGTGGTGCCCCACTCCTGGTGGGGGCGCTCGACCCTCACCTACGCCATTCGCGGCATCCAGAATGCCGAGACGCTGATCACTTTCGATCCCGCCACCAGCGTCTACCTGGACGGGGTGTTGATCGGCAAGAACGCCGGCGGCCTGCTCGACGTCCTGGAGCTCGAGCGAATCGAGATCCTGCGCGGTCCCCAGGGCACCCTCTACGGGCGCAACACCATCGGCGGCGCGGTCAACTACGTCACCCGCAAGCCCAGTGACCAGTTCGAGGGGCGCGTCAAGGCCACCCTCGGCAACTACGACCTGCGCGACTGGCGGGCCATGGTGAACCTGCCCCTCGCCGCCGCCGACTCCCCCATCGGCGAGCTCGCCCTGCGCGCCTCGGGGGCCCTCATCGAGCGGGACGGCACCGAGGACAACGTCTTTCCCGCCGCGCCGCAAGACGAGCTCGGCACCAAGGATCGGGAGGTGGCCCTCCTCCACCTGCTGTGGCGGCCGGTGGACAGTCTGGAGGTGCGCTACGGATACGACCGCACCCGCATCGACGAGACGCCCTCGGTGCCCTGGGTGGTGACGGTCAACCCCAACGGCTTTACCGCCTTTCTCGCTCCCTTCGACCAGCGGGAGAGTCGCCGGCCCGACGAGATCCAGCTCAACGACCCGGTGCTGCTCGACAGCGAGGTGGACGGCCACGCCCTGGAGGTGCGCTGGGAGATCGACGAGCGCCTGACCCTCTCCTCCCTCACCGGCGCCCGGGAACTGAAGGAGTACAGCTACTTCGACAGCGACGGCTCGCCCTTCTCTTTGATCTTTCCCCGCGACCTCCAGGAGTTCGAGTCCTTTTCCCAGGAGTTTCGCCTGGTGGGCGATGCCTTCGGCGAACGCCTGCAGTTTTCCACCGGCCTCTACTTGTACGAAGAAGAGGGCGATCTGTGGAACCAGACCGATGTCTTCGGGCGGCCCAATTCTCTCAACGTGGCCGATTTCGACAACGAATCCTGGGCCATTTACGGACAGTTCACCTGGGCCTTCAACGAGCGGCTCGAATTGACTCTCGGCGGGCGGTATACCGACGAACAGAAAGAGATGCGCAAGGTGTTCATCACCACCGTGTCGGGCCTGGCGCCCATCGAGACGTTCTCCCAGGTGGCGCCGCGCTACGCGGGCACGAGCTGCACCACCACGCCCCAGGGCGCGCCCTCTTGCCGCAACACCCGCTTTCCCGATGCGGAGAAGAGTTTCGACAACTTCACGCCCATGGTCTCCCTGGCGTACCACTGGAACCCGGACGTGATGACCTACGCCAAGGTCGCCACCGGGTACCAGGCGGGGGGCTTCAACGTCCGCGACCAGTTGTGGAGCGACTTCACCCGCGGCTTCGACGAAGAAAAACTGACCTCCTACGAAGTGGGGCTCAAGGGCACCTTCGCCGATCGCTTCCGGGTCAACGCCGCCGCCTTTTTCAGCGATTACGACGACAAGCTGGTCAACCAGTTCAACCCCGAGACCCTGGTGAGCGTGCAGGTCAACGCCGGGCAGGTGGAGATCTGGGGAGTGGAGTTGGAGCTAGCCGCCCAGCTCACCGATCGGCTGCAGGCCGGCCTCAACTACGGCCACCAGCGGCCCAAGTACGTGGAGTACAAGAGCCGTCCCGATCCGGTCACGGGAGAAGTGACCGATTTGTCCGACACCGCCTACTTCCCCCACACGCCCAACAACACCTACAGCGCCTTTCTGCTCTACGAGCAACCCTTGGCGCTGGGCCTCTTGCGGGCGCGCCTCGACTGGAGTTATCGGGACGAGATGAACTTTCTCGCCCCCAAACCCGAGCGCAACGAGTCGAAGGGGGCGGAGATCGTCAACGCCCGCGTCGGGCTTTCGGACCTGGCCGGCCCGGGGCGGACGCGGATCTCCGCCTATGCCTGGGTCAAGAATCTCTTCGACGAGGGCTACTGGGTCAACGGCGTCAATCTGTACAATACCTTCGGCTTCGACATCAACGGCTACGGCGAGCCGCGCACCTTCGGCGCCGAGCTGACCGTCGAGTTCTGAGTGCCGGGGGGAGCGTGGGCGAAAATCGGGTATTGGTGGTGGGGGCGGGGGCGTTGGGTCTGACCGCGGGTTACCACCTGGCGCGGGCCGGCGCGCAAGTCGATTTCCTGGTCCGCCCCCACCGCCGCGCGCAGCTGGCGCGCCCGCAGCGCCTCTACCGGATCGACGGGGACAGCGTCGAGACCTGGGGAGACTACGGGGTGGTGGAGGATCCCGTGGCCCTCGCGGGCCGCCGCTACTCACTGGTGCTTCTCACCCTGGACGGCGCCACCTGCCGCACGGCGGCAGGGAGCGCCACGGTGGCCGAGGTCGGCCGGCATCTCGCGGCGAGCGGCGCGCGGCTTTTGGTCTGCGGGGTGGGGCTCGGCCTCTACGAGCACGTCCGCGACACTGCCCGCTGGCCCGAGGAGCGGCTCCTCGAAGGCACCATGGGCATGCTCGCCTACGCGCCCGGTGCACCGGGCGCGCCCCGTCCGGCAGGCGCGGGCGAGGCCCACGACCGGGCCGACCTCGCGTACCGCAGGGGCCCGAGCGGCGCCGACTTCCTCGTCGCCGGGCGGCCGCGGCGGGCCGCCAAGGCGCTCGCGGCGCTGCTTGCCCAGGGCGGACTCGCGGTGCGGGTGATGCCGGTGCGCCTCTACCGGATGTTCACCTCGGCGTTTTGCACCCAGGTCGCGGCCTGCGATCTCGCGGGCTGGCCGGCCACGGTGGAGGAGGTGATCGCCTCGAGCGGCTGGCCGCTGGCGGCCCGGGCCCACCGGGAGATCCTGCGCCTGCCGCAGTTCGGATGGCCGGGCAAGCTGGCTGCGCTGGCGATGGGCGAGCGGCGCCAGGCCGCGCTTTTTGCCGCCACCGCCCAGGGCGCGGCCCCCCTCGATTACATGGCCTTCATGCGCTTTCACCACGGCGTCAAGGTGCGCGCCCAAAACCAGCGCATCCTCGCCGACTGCCTGGCCGCCGGGGAGCGGGCGGGCCTCACCATGCCCGCCAGCCGCGAGCTCCTCGACCGCTGGCGAGCGCTCCCCGCGCCCGCCTGAGTAAGGTCGCGGTCGGCGGCGAACCGGGACCGCCCTTTAAGAGGTCTCGCCCCCCTGGGCAGGGGCGGGGGGTTCGCCCGCCGGAGAGGTCGCTTCGGGGGGCGGCGCGGCGGGCGCGGACCGCTTGGCGGCGGTTTTTCGAGGGGTCGTTTTCCTGGTGGCCGCTTTTTGGGGAGAAGTGCTCGCCCCGGCTCGGGCGCTCGACTTGCGGGTGGGGGCAGCGCCCTTGGCCGGCGCCTTTTTCGACCCCTTGGCGCTTTCCTCACCGGTGCTGCTCTTGGCGCCGGCGCGCTTGCGGGCGGCCGGCTCGGCGGGCCGCGCGAAGAGGAGTTTTTGCACCGACTCCAACAGCTTGCCAGCCTGGGACTGGACTTCGGCCACCACCTCTTCGACGCCGTGGCCGGCCTTGGAGGCCAAGGCGCCCAGTTCGGCCCGCCAGCGGCCGAGCCCAGCGCTCACCGCGTCCAGGTTGTCCTTGAGCCGCTTGACCGCCGTCTCGCCCGCCGTCTCCAACCGCTCGCGGCTCGCCCGCTCGAGCTCCTGGCCGCGGGCCACCAGCGCCTCGAAGCGCTCGCGCGCCTCGGCGCTCATCTTGTCGTAGCCCCTATGCAGGTTCTCGAGGGTCTGCCCGTAGGCGCCGAGGCCGGCGAGCCAGATTTTGCGGGCGATCTCTTGGGGGTCCGCTTTTTCCTTTTGGGAGTTGTCATTTCGGTTTGCCATGGGGTGCTCTCCGCGCTGGGGATGGCCGCTTCCATGGTAGTGAAAAACGGCCGGGAGCGGTACGGGAAACCCGTATAATTTTCGCTTTGCCGAGGAGGGAGAAGCGATGCGCTACCTGCACACCATGGTGAGGGTCTCCGACCTGGACGCCTCGCTGCACTTCTATTGCGAGCTGCTCGGCCTGGTGGAAGTGCGCCGTCACGAGAATCCCCAAGGCCGCTACACCCTGGTGTTCCTGGCCGCGCCCGAGGATCTGGAGCGGGCCCGCCGCGAACAGGCACCCATGGTGGAGCTCACCTACAACTGGGATCCGGAGGTCTACACCGGCGGGCGCAACTTCGGCCATCTGGCCTATGCCGTGGACGACATCTACGCCGCCTGCGAGCGCCTCCAGGCCGGGGGCGTGGTAATCAACCGCCCGCCCCGGGACGGGCGGATGGCCTTCGTGCGCTCCCCCGACGGGATTTCCATCGAGCTGCTCCAGAAAGGGGAGGCGCTGGCGCCCCGCGAGCCCTGGGCGTCCATGCCGAACGTGGGCACCTGGTAGGCGGGGGAAGGGCGCCCGTCGGCGCTGCGCTGCCCACCGGTGTGTGGACCGCCTCGCCGCGCCGGCGCCCCCGCCGCGCCCTCGCCCGGGGTCGGGCGAGGGCGATTGGAAGGGCAGGGGGTTGGAATGTGGTGCCCAGGAGAGGACTCGAACCTCCACGCCTCGCGGCACTAGAACCTGAATCTAGCGCGTCTACCAGTTCCGCCACCTGGGCTTGGGTGGACCGGGGGCCGGTCGAGGCGCGCACTTTACGGCGGCGCCCCGGCTTTGTCAATCTGCGGCGGGAAATCTGCTACGCTGCCGCTCCCACAGCAAGGGGAGGCCCATCTTGAGCCAACGCGACTTCCAAGATCCACACGCCGAGCGCGAGCGGTCGCGCTACGAAAACCCCATCCCGAGCCGCGAGGCGATCCTCGCCCTCCTCGAACACTCGGTGGGCCCCATGACCCGCGAAGAGATCGCCGAGGCGTTGGGGATCGCCGGGGAAGAGGGGCTCGAGGCGCTGCGCCGGCGGCTGCGCGCCATGGTCCGCGACGGCCAGTTGGTGGTCAACCGGCGCGACGGCTACGGCGTGCCCGACAAGATGAACCTGGTGCGCGGGCGCGTGGTGGGCCATCCGGAAGGCTACGGCTTCGTGGCCACCCCTCGCGGCGAGGAGGACATCTACCTGTCGCCGCGCCAGATGCGGCGGGTCTTCGACGGCGACGAGGTGTTGGTGCGCATCGTCGGCCGCGATCGCCGCGGCCGGCCCGAGGGCTCCATCGTCGAGGTGTTGGCCCGCAACACGGCGCGAGTGGTCGGCCGGCTCTTCGAAGAAAGCGGCGTCACCTTCGTGCGCCCCGACAACCCGCGCATCAGCCAGGACGTCTTGGTGCCCCCCGGCATGGGGGGCGGCGCCCGCCCCGGGCAGATGGTGCTCCTCGAGATCGTCCGCCAGCCGGCCAAGGAGAACCCGCCCCTCGGCCGGGTGGTCCAGGTGTTGGGTGAGCACCGCGCCCCGGGAATGGAGGTGATCCTCGCCCTGCACAACTTCAACATTCCCCACGAGTGGCCCGAAGAGGTGGAAGCCGAGGTCGCCCGCCTGCCCGAAGAGGTGACGGAAGAGGACAAGCGCCACCGGGTCGACCTGCGCCACCTGGCATTTGTCACCATCGACGGCGAGGATGCCAAGGACTTCGACGACGCCGTCTTCTGCGAGGCCAAGGGCCGGGGCTGGCGCCTGTACGTGGCCATCGCCGACGTCTCCCACTACGTCCGCCCGGGGTCGGCCCTGGATCGGGAGGCCTACAACCGGGGCACCTCCGTCTACTTCCCGGGCCAGGTGGTGCCCATGCTGCCCGAGAAGCTATCCAACGAGCTCTGCTCCCTGAAGCCGGCCACCGATCGGCTGTGCATGGTCTGCGAGATGACCATCAACCGCGCCGGCAAGGTCACCGGCTACCGCTTTTACGAGGGGATCATCCACTCCCGGGCGCGGCTCACCTACACCCAGGTGGCGGCGATGATCGCCCAGCGGGAGGATCCCCAAAGCCCCGTGCGGAGGCAGTTCCGGGGGATCGTCGCCCACGTCGACCGGTTGTTCGACCTCTACCGGGCGCTGCGGGAGGCCCGCGAGGCACGGGGAGCCATCGACTTCGACACCCCCGAGACGCGGATTCTGTTCGACGAGAGCCGCAAGATCGAGCGGATCGTCCCCGAGGAGCGCACCGACGCCCACCGGCTCATCGAGGAGTGCATGCTGGCGGCCAACGTCTGCGCCGCCGAGCTCCTGGAGCGCAGCCGCTTGCCGGTCCTCTATCGGGTCCACGAGGGTCCCTCGGAGGAGCGCCTCGCCGCGCTGCGGGAATTCCTCGCCGAGCTAGGATTGGGTCTGGCCGGGGGCGATTCCCCCTCGCCGGCGGACTACCAGGAGGTGCTGGAAAAGATCGCCGGCCGGCCCGACGCCCACGTGATCCAGACGGTGATGTTGCGCTCCCTGAGCCGCGCCGAGTACCGAGCCGACAACGCCGGCCACTTCGGGCTCAACTACCCGGCGTACACCCATTTCACCTCGCCCATCCGCCGCTACCCCGACCTCTTGGTCCACCGGGCGATCCGCGCCCTGCTGCGCAGCGGCCGGCGCCTGCGCCACCTGCAGCCGGTGTCGGGCGCCCCGCGCCTGCCCATGGAGACCAGCTACCCCTACGACCGCGCCTGGATGGCCGCCGCCGGCGAGCACGCCTCCTACACCGAGCGGCGCGCCGACGAGGCGACCCGGGACGTGGAGACCTGGCTGAAGTGCGAGTACCTGCTCGACAAGGTGGGCGAGGTGTACGAGGGAGTGGTGACGGCGGTGGTGAGCTTCGGCCTGTTCGTGGAGTTGCGCGATCTCTACGTCGAGGGGCTCGTGCACATCACCAGCTTGCCCAAGGACTACTACCACTTCGAGGCGGTTCACCACCGCCTGGTGGGCGAGCGCACGCGGCGCGTCTACCGCCTCGGCGACCCCGTGCGGGTGCGCGTGGTGCGGGTCGACCTGGAGGAGCGCAAGGTGGACTTCGAGCTGGTGGATGAGCCACAGGCCGAGCCCCGGCCGCGGCGCCGCCGGGCGGCATCCACCGGCGGGGAAGCGGCCGGCGCGCGTCCCGGCGCGCCGCCGCAGGAGGCCGAGGCGGCCGGAAAGGGGCGCCGACGCCGCTCCGGCGGACAGGGGCGCGCCCAGGGCGCGCGGCGCGGCAGGTCGCGGCGGAGGTAGGCGGTGGCCGAGGAAGTGTGGCTCGGCGGAGTGCACGCCGTGGCCGCCCTGCTCAAGACCGAGCCCGAGCGGATCCGCGAGCTGCGCGTGCTCCCGGGAGCTGGCAACGAGCGGCGCCGGCGGCTCGCCGAGCGTGCCCGCCGCCTCGGCGTGGCGGTGGCGAGCGCCACTCGCGCCGAGCTGGATCGGCTGGCGGGGCCGGGGCACCAGGGCGTGGCGGTGCGCTGCCGGGCCGGGGCGGTGCGAGACGAGCACTTCCTGCTCCGCCTGCTCGAGGAGCTCGACCACAGCCCCTTCCTGCTCGTCCTCGACGGCGTCACCGATCCCCACAACCTGGGCGCCTGCCTGCGCGCCGCCGACGGCGCCGGCGCGGACGCCGTGGTGGCCCCTCGGGACCGCGCCTGCGGGCTGA
The DNA here is from genome assembly GCA_026005035.1 of Porticoccaceae bacterium. Taxonomy (GTDB): domain Bacteria; phylum Pseudomonadota; class Gammaproteobacteria; order Pseudomonadales; family Porticoccaceae; genus BPKH01. Next base: position 147,783 of record BPKH01000003.1, read on the forward strand.
CGCCGACGGTGCGCAAGGTGGCCTGCGGCGCCGCCGAGTCCGTGCCCTTCGTGGCGGTCACCAACCTGGCGCGCACCCTGGCCGCCCTCCGCGAGCAGGGGGTTTGGGTGGTGGGACTCGACGCCGCCGCGCCGCGCTCGCTGTTCGAGGTGGACCTCGCCGGTCCCGTGGCGCTGGTGCTCGGGGCCGAGGGGGAGGGGTTGCGCCGCCTGACCCGCGAGGGGTGCGACCACCTGGTCCGGCTGCCCATGGCCGGCGCGGTGGAAAGCCTCAACGTCGGGGTGGCCGCGGGGATCTGCCTGTACGAGGGGGTCCGCCAGCGGCTGGCAAGGGGTGAGGGACGGTGTCCGGCGCCCGCCTGACGTTGCCGAATCTGCTCAGCGGCAGCCGCCTGGCGGCGGTTCCCCTCCTCCTCGCCCTGGCGGCGGCGGGGGCGCGGGAGGCTTACCTGGTGCTGCTCGCGGCGGCGCTCGCCACCGACGCCCTGGACGGCTTCTTTGCACGCCGCCTCCAGCAGACCAGCCCCTTCGGCGTCAAGCTGGACAGCTTCGCCGACCTCGCTGTCTACCTCGCCATGGGCGTCGCCCTCTGGTGGCTGTGGCCCGAGATCTTCCGCCGCGAGTTGCCCTTCCTGGCATTGGGCGCGAGCGCCTACCTGGTGCCGGTCGCCGCGAGCCTCCTCAAGTTCGGCTCCCTGCCGCGCTACCACACCTGGTCCGCCAAGGCTGCAGCGGCGCTCTTTGCGGTCTCCTATTACCTGCTCTGTCTGTGGGATTTTCCTTGGCTCTTCCGTCTGGCGATCGGGCTGCACCTGTGGGTCGCCCTGGAAGCGCTGCTCCTCGTCTGGGTGCTGGAGCGGGACGCCCACGACATCCCCAGCCTGTGGCACGCACTGCGGGAAAAGAGAAAGCGCACCCGCCGCGAGGGGGCGGGAAGCGGCGAGCGCCGCCGCGGCGACCGGGAAGGGTGAGCCAGCTTGGCGGGCGCGTTGCGCCCTTGGCCCTTTGCCCCTAAAATGGCGCGCCTTTGAACCCCGGGGTTTTCCCTGGACTCCTTGCCACACCGCACTGGGCGGGTGGCTGCAACCCGAAAGGAGCGGCAATGCGTCACTACGAAATCGTCTTTTTGGTCCACCCGGACCAGAGCGAACAGGTCCCGGCCATGATCGAGCGCTACACGCGCGTCGTCGAATCGGGCAACGGCAAGGTCCACCGCCTCGAAGACTGGGGCCGGCGCCAGCTGGCCTACCCCATCCAGAAGGTGCACAAGGCCCACTACGTGCTGATGAACGTCGAGTGCGGCCAAGAGGCCCTCGACGAGCTCACCGCCACTTTTCGCTACAACGACGCCATCCTGCGCAGTCTGGTGATCCGCATGGACGGACCGGAGACCAGCGAGACGCCCATCATGAAGGCGGAGCGGGCCGAGCGGGCCGAAAAGGAGGCCCGCGAGCGCCGCGAGGCAGCCCGCGCCGCCCGCCGGGCCGAGGAGGCCCAGAACAGCGAGGCGGAGACCGCCGAATCGCAGGCGGACACCCAGGGCGAAGCGAGCGGGGAGGAGTGAGCCATGGCCAAGTTCGGACGCAGGAGAAAATTCTGCCGCTTTTCAGGCGAAGACGCACCCAAGATCGACTACAAGGACGTGGAACTGCTCAAGCAGTTCATCTCGGAAACCGGCAAGATCGTGCCGAGCCGGGTGACGGGCACCAAGGCGCGCTTCCAGCGCCAGCTGGCCACGGCCATCAAGCGGGCGCGCTTCCTGGCTCTGCTGCCCTACACCGACCGCCACAAATAAGCGCCCCGGCGGGGGCGGTCCCATGAGCGGCTTCGGCTTGCGCAACCTCCTCGAGTTCGTCATGGGCAGCCGCCTGCGCGCCTCGGCGGTGGCGCTGGCGGGCAACCTGTTGCCGGTGGTCACCCCGGCGGTGGTGGGGTTGGTGGCGCTGCGCCGCCCCTCCGCCGACGGCCTGCTGGTGGCCCTGTGGGGAGCTCTGCCGCCCCTGGTGACCGGACTGCTGGCCGCCGAGTGGTTGGCCTCGGGCGCCTCCCTGGCCGCCCTGGCCGCTGTGGTGGGGGGAGCCTGGGCGCTGCGCTGGACCCGCTCCTGGCAGGCGGCGCTGCTCACCCTGCTGGCAACGAGCGCCTGCGCCACGGCGCTGCTCGGCGCCGTCGAGGGGCGGGCTCTGGCCGCCCTCGCCGCCGAGGCCGAAGGGGTGCGCGGCCGACTGGGCGGAGCCGAGATGGGCGGGGTGTCTCCTTTGCCGCTCTTGCTCGCCCTGTCCGCTGGTGCCGTCGGCGCCGAAGTGCGGGTCTCCTTCGCGGTGGGATTTCTCGCCTGGCTCGCCGCCCTGCACGCCCTGGTGGGGCTCCTGGTGGCCCGCTGGTGTCAGGCGGTGTTGTACAACCCGGGCGGGTTCCGGCGGGAAATCCACGCCCTGCGCCTCCACCCCGCGGTGGCCGCAACACTGGCGGCGGCCATCGCCGGCGCCCACCTGAGCGGTCCGGAATTCGCGCCCTGGGCCAGCCTGGCGGGGATTCCCCTGCTGCTCGCCGCCATCGGCCTGGTGCACCACGCGGTGGCTGCGCTCCACGGTGGGGTGGGGTGGCTGTGCCTCTTCTACGGGGCGCTGGTGCTGGTGGGGCCTTTGACTTTGGTGCTCGCCCTGGTGGGCTTTTTGGACAGCTTCGTCAATTTCCGCCGCCTGCTCGGTCGCGCCTGAGGGGCGGCGCCAACGCCAAGAGGGTTTTGCAATGGAAGTGATCCTGCTCGAGAAGGTGCCCAATCTGGGGGATATCGGCGATCGCGTCGCGGTGCGTCCCGGCTACGGGCGAAACTACCTGATCCCCCAGGGCAAGGCGATCTTCGCCACTCCCGAGAACATCGCCGAATTCGAGCGCCGGCGCGCGGAGATCGAGCGCGCCGCCGCCGAGCGGCTGGCCGCCGCCCAGGAGCGGGCGGCGCGCCTGGCCGCGGTGGGGCGGGTCACCATCGCCGCCAACGTCGGCGAGGAGGGGCGCCTGTTCGGCTCCATCGGCAGCCGCGACATCGCCGAGGCCCTCACCGCCGCCGGCGTCGAGGTGAACAAGAGCGAGGTCAAGCTGCCGGCGGGTCCCCTGCGCGAGGTGGGCGAATACGAGGTGGAAATCCAGCTGCACGCCGACGTCGTCCAGACGGTGGTGGTCGCGGTGGAGGCCGCCGCCTGAAAGGCTTCGGGCGCTGCCGGCGGGCGCGATGAACGGCAAAGTTCCCGCCTCCGAGGCCGCCTTGCCCCATTCGCCGGAGGCGGAACAGGCGGTCCTGGGCGGCCTGTTGATCGACAACGCCGCCTTCGACGGGGTGGCGGCGGTGGTCTCGGAGCGGGACTTTTACCTTCCGGAACACCGCGCCTTGTTCCGCGCCATCGCCCGCCTGGCCGCTGAACAGCGCCCCTTCGACGCCATCACCGTCGCCGAAGCCCTCTCGGCCGATGGCCGATTGGAGGAGGTGGGCGGGGAGGAGTACCTGCTCCAGCTGGTCGAGCACACCCCGTCGGCGGCCAATCTGCTCGCCTACGCGCAGATCGTGCTGGAGCGGTCCATCGTCCGCCAGCTGATCAACGCCACCACCGAGATCGCCCGCCGGGGGATGAGTCCCGCCGGCTGGGACAGCAACCGGCTGTTGGCGGAAGCGGAAAGGCGACTGCAGGAGATCATGGAGAATCGCCCGCGCAAGGGGGGCTTTCTCCACGTCAACAAGCTCCTGCGCGACGCGGTGGAGCGGATCGACCGGCTCTTCCACAGCGGCTCCGACATCACCGGCCTGAGTTCCGGCTTTGTCGACCTGGACGCCAAGACCTCCGGCTGGCAGCCGGCGGACCTGATCATCGTCGCCGGCCGCCCCTCCATGGGCAAGACCTCCTTCGCCATGAACCTGGTGGAACACGCCGTGCTCCATCAGGACCGGCCGGTGGTGGTCTTCAGCCTGGAAATGCCGGCCAGCCAGCTGATGGTGCGGATGCTCTCCTCCCTGGGGCGCATCGATCAGACCCTGATGCGCACCGGGCGGCTCGGCGAGGAGGATTTTCCGCGCCTGAACAACGCCGTCAGCCGGCTCAAGGACCGCCCCCTGTACATCGACGACACCCCGGGGATCTCACCGCTGGAGATGCGCAACCGCCTGCGCGAACTCGTCCGCCAGCGGCGCGAGGAGCTGCGCCGCCAGCGCGGCGAGGAGCTGGACGAGGCGGTGCTCGCGGAGCTGGCCCGGCCGGCGCTGGTGATGGTGGACTACCTCCAGCTGATGTCGGCGAGCGTGCCCGCCGAGGGGCGCGTCCAGGAGATCTCCCAGATCTCCCGCGACCTGAAGCTGATCGCCCGGGAGTTCAACTGCCCCCTGATCGCCCTCTCCCAGCTGTCGCGCAACGTCGAACAGCGCCCCAACAAGCGGCCCGTCAATTCCGATCTGCGCGAGTCGGGGGCCATCGAACAGGACGCCGACGTGATCCTGTTCATTTACCGGGACGAGGTTTACCATGAGGACTCGCCCGACAAGGGGATCGCCGAGGTGATCATCGGCAAGCAGCGCAACGGCCCCATCGGCACGGTGCGCCTGGCCTTCTTCGGCAAGTACACCCGCTTCGAGAACCTGACCCGCGACCCCTTCGGCGAGGGGGCGGGTCCCTGACGGAGAGCCGCCTTGGAGAGGGCCACGCGCATCGAGGAAGTGCGCCGCCGCCTGGACCCCGAGCGCAACGCCGGGCGACGGATCGGGTTCGTCCCCACCATGGGCAACCTCCACGCCGGGCATTTGGCGCTGGTGGCGCGGGCGCGGGCGGAGTGCGACCTGGTGGTGGCTTCCGTCTACGTCAACCCCCTGCAGTTCGGCGCCAACGAGGACTTCGACCGCTATCCGCGCACCCTCGAGGCGGACGCCGCGCAATTGGCCGAGGCCGGCTGCGACCTGCTCTTTTGTCCTCGCGACGAAGAGATGTATCCCAACGGGTTGGCGGAGCAGACGCGGGTGGTTCCCACCGCCCTCGCCGAGGTGCTGTGCGGCGCCAGCCGGCCGGGCCACTTCGCCGGGGTGGCCACGGTGGTGGCCAAACTCTTCAACATCGTGCGCCCCCACGTGGCCTATTTCGGCACCAAGGACTACCAGCAACTCTTGGTGGTCCGCCGCATGGTGGAGGACCTCTGCTACGATCTCGAAGTGGTGGGAGTTCCCACCGTGCGCGAACCGGATGGGCTCGCCCTGAGCTCGCGCAACGCCTTTTTGACCCCCGATGAGCGCCGCCGCGCGCCGGTGCTCTACCAGACCCTCTGTTGGCTGGCCGAGCAGCTGCGCGGCGGGCGCCGGGACTTCGCCGCTCTGGAGGAGGAGGGGCGGAAGCGGATCGCGGCGGCCGGCTTCCGCCCCGACTATCTGGCGGTGGTGGGCGCCCAGACCCTGGCGCCGCCTTCGCCCGGGGAGCGGGAGCTGGTGGTGCTGGGGGCCATGTACGCGCAGGCGGCCCGTCTGATCGACAACCTCCCCGTCCAGGTAGGAGACTGAATAGAGCGAGCGAACGCCATCCAGGGGGATAGGAGCGATGAGCCAAACCAAGGTCTATCCGGTGCCGGCCGAGTGGGCGCGGCGGGCGTGGATCGACGAGCCCACCTACCGCGAGATGTACCGCCGCTCCATCGAGGAGCCGGAAGACTTCTGGTCGGACCAGGCGCGCGCCTTCCTGGTCTGGGAGCGGGAGTGGGAGGTGCTGTGCGAGGCCGACTTCCGGCAGGGCCGCGCCCGGTGGTTCGACGGCGGCCGGCTCAACGCCGCGGTCAATTGTCTCGACCGCCACCTGCCGGCACGCGCCGACCAGGTGGCCTTCTATTGGGAGGGGGACGACCCCGCCGTGTCGGCCACGGTCACCTACCGGGACCTCCACGAACGCGTCTGCCGCTTCGCCAACGCCCTGCGGGCGCGGGGGGTGGCCAAGGGGGACCGGGTGTGCATCTACCTGCCGATGATCCCTGAGGCGGTGGTGGCCATGCTCGCCTGTGCCCGGATCGGGGCGATCCACTCGGTGGTCTTCGGGGGCTTTTCCCCCGACGCCCTGCGCGACCGGATCCTGGATGCCGACTGCCGGGTGGTGGTGACCGCCGACGAGGGCGTGCGCGGCGGGCGCCACATCCCCCTCAAGGCCAACGCCGACCGCGCCCTCGCCGAGTGTCCCAACGTCCACACCCTCTTCGTGGTGCGCCGCACCGGCGGCCACGTCCACTGGGTGGAAGGGCGCGACCTCTGGTACCACGAGGCGGTGGCGGCCGCCTCCCCCGACTGCCCCGCCGAGAGCATGGCCGCCGAGGACCCCCTGTTCATCCTCTACACCTCGGGCTCCACCGGGCGGCCCAAGGGGGTGCTGCACACCACGGCCGGGTATCTCCTGCAGACGGCCATGAGTTTCCGCTACGTGTTCGACTACCGGGACGGCGACGTCTTCTGGTGCACCGCCGACGTGGGCTGGGTCACCGGCCACAGCTACATCGTCTACGGGCCCCTGTGCAACGGCGCCACCCAGGTGCTCTTCGAGGGCGTGCCCACCCACCCCGATCCCTCCCGCTTCTGGCAGGTGTGCGACCGCTACCGGGTCAACCAGTTCTACACCGCGCCCACCGCCATCCGCTCCCTGATGGCCGCCGGCGACGCCTACGTGGAGCGCTGCTCCCTCGATTCCCTGCGGCTTTTGGGCACCGTCGGCGAGCCCATCAACCCCGAGGCCTGGGAGTGGTACCACCGGGTGGTGGGCAAGGGGCGCTGTCCCATCGTCGACACCTGGTGGCAGACCGAGACCGGCGCCCACATGATCACTCCCTTGCCCGGCGCCACGGCCCTCAAGCCGGGCTCGGCGACGCTGCCCTTTTTCGGGGTGGTACCCGCCCTGCTGGATGACGAGGGGCGGGAGATCCAGGGCCCCGGCAGCGGCAAATTGGTGATCAAGGCCTCCTGGCCGTCGCAGCTGCGCACCGTCTACGGCGACCACCAGCGCCTGGTGGACACCTACTTCCGCCAGCACCCCGGCTACTACACCACCGGCGACGGCGCGCGGCGCGACGAGGACGGCTACTACTGGATCACCGGGCGCATCGACGACGTGCTCAACGTCGCCGGCCACCGCCTGGGCACCGCCGAGATCGAGAGCGCCCTAGTGCTCCACCCGCGCGTCGCCGAGGCCGCGGTGGTGGGCTTTCCCCACCCCATCAAGGGGCAGGGCATCTACGCCTTCGTCACCCCCATGGCGGGGGTCGAGCCGACGCCGGAACTGGCCGCCGAACTGGTGGCGTTGTGCGCCGAGGAGATCGGCCCCATCGCCAAGCCCGACGTGATCCAGTGGGCGCAGGCGCTGCCCAAGACCCGCTCGGGCAAGATCATGCGCCGCATCCTGCGCAAGATCGCCGCCGGCGAGACCGAGGACTTCGGCGACACCTCCACCCTGGCGGACCCCTCGGTGGTCGAGGCGCTGGTCGCCGGCCGCCCGCAATCCTGAGGCGCCCGCCGACCTCGCCCCAGGCGTACGCAAGGGCGGGAAGCGGCAGCCGGAGGGACCCTCCTCTTTTGGGTACAATGGGAGCGGTTTTCCCACCGCCTCTGCCATGCTGCCCATCGTCGCCCTGGTGGGCCGACCCAACGTCGGCAAATCCACCCTGTTCAACCGCCTCACCCGCTCTCGGGCGGCGCTCGTCGCCGACTACCCCGGCTTGACCCGCGACCGCCTCTACGGCGAGGCCGAATGGCGGGGGCGGCGCTTTGCGGTGGTGGACACCGGCGGCCTCGCCGGAGAAGAGGAGGGCCTCGAGGGGGCGATGGCCGGCCAGGCCTGGCTCGCCGTGCGGGAGGCGCAGCTGGTGCTTTTTCTGGTGGACGCCCGGGCGGGGCTCACCGCCGCCGACCAGGCCATCGCCGAGCGGCTGCGGGCGCAGGGCAAGCCCTTTCTGCTGGTGGTCAACAAGGTGGACGGCCTGGATCCGGACCAGGCGGCGGCGGAGTTCCACGCCCTCGGCTGCGCCGCGGTGCTGCCGGTGTCGGCGGCCCACGGGCGGGGGGTCCAGCGGCTTTTGGACGCGCTGCGCGGGCACCTGCCCGCAGAGGCGCCGCAGCCCACCGAGCCGCAGGAGGACGGCGCACCGGCACCCATCCGGGTGGCGGTGGTGGGCCGGCCCAACGTGGGCAAGTCCACCCTGGTCAACCGCCTGCTCGGCGAGGAGCGGGTGGTGGTCTACGATCTGCCCGGCACCACCCGCGACAGCATCTACGTGGACTTCGAGCGCCACGGCCGCCGCTACACCCTCATCGACACCGCCGGGGTGCGCCGCCGCCGCGCCGTGCGCGAGGCGGTGGAGAAGTTTTCCATCGTCAAGACCCTGCAGGCCATCGACGAGGCCCACGTGGTGCTCCTGCTGGTCGACGCCCGCGAGGGAATCGTAGACCAGGATCTGCACCTGCTCGGCTACGTGCTCGACGCCGGCCGGGCGTTGGTAGTGGCGGTGAACAAATGGGACGGCCTCGACCCCGACCACAAAACGGCGGTGCGCGCCGCCCTCGAGCGGCGGCTGCGCTTTGCCGATTTCGCCGAGGTGCGCTTCATCTCCGCCCTCCACGGGACCGGGGTGGGGGATCTCTTCGCGGCGGTGGAGCGGGCCTACGCCGCCGCCACCGCCGAAATCCCCACCCATCGGCTGAGCCGCATCCTGGCCGAGGCGGTGGCCGACCACCCCCCGCCGGCGGTGCGCGGGCGGCGGATCAAGCTGCGCTACGCCCACCTGGGCGGGCGCAATCCGCCGGTGGTGGTGATCCACGGCAACCAGACCGAGGCGGTGCCCGCCCACTACACCCGCTACCTGGAAAAGCGCTTCCGCGAGGCCCTGGGCCTCGTCGGCACCCCCTTGAGGATCGAGTATCGCACCGCGGAGAACCCTTTCGCCGGCCGGCGCAACGAGCTGACGCCGCGCCAGATCGCCAAGCGGCGCCGGCTGCTGCGCCACGTCAAAAGGAGCGGCCGCTGAATCGCACCGAAAACGAGGAGGAACGGAAATGCCCAAGGCGCACGCCCTCGGTTTGCTGTTGCTCTCGGCCCTGGCGCTTCCCGCCCAGGCCGCGAAGGATTGGCGCGGCGAGGGCGACCTGGCGTACAGCCAGGTTTCCGGCAACAGCGACGCCGAATCGCTGCTCGCCGCCTTGGAGCTCGAGCTGGCGCGGGGCCGCTTCGAGCACCGCGCGCGGCTGGAGGCGGTGCGCGCCAGCGAGGATGGCAGCCGCACCGCGGAATCCTACGCCCTCAAGGAGCGCAGCCGCTACCCGTTGGACGAGCACCGCTACGGATTCGCCGGGACGCGCCTGGAGCGCAACCGTTTCAGTGGCTACGAACACCAGGCGACGGTGCGCGCCGGCTTCGGCTGGATCCCCCTGGCCGGCGGCGCCACCCGCTTGGAGTTGGAAGCGGGCCCGGGCTGGCGGACGAGCGAGGAGCAGGGCACCGGCGACCGCCTCCACGAAGTGCTGGCCATCGCCAGCGCGGCGCTGCGCCACCAGTGGAGTGAGACCACCACCTTCGAGGTGCAGATGGACGTGGAGTCCGGGCGCGACAACACCTATCTCGAGGGGGTGGCGGGCCTCGCCGTGCGCGTGGACGGCAACCTGTCGCTGAAGGTGACCTACACCGCCAAGCACAACACCGACGTGCCGCCCGACACGGTGCGCACCGACACCCTCCTGGCGGTGGGGCTCAACTACGCCTTCTGATCCTCGTTATCGGCGGCCGGCCGCCGCGCGGTGACCCGGCAGCCGAGGGCGCCGTCGGCGAGGCGCACCTCCAGGGGGTCCCCCACCGCCACCTGGGCCACCGAGCGCACCACCCGGCCGCGGCCGTCCAAGGCGATGGCGTAGCCGCGCTGGAGCGTCTCCAGGGGGCTCACCGCTCGCAGGGTGGCGGCGAGGTGGGCCAGGCGAGCGCGCCGCTCGGCCAAGAGACCCTCCGCGGCCTGGTGGAGGCGCCGCTCGAGTCCCGCGAGGCGGGTCCGCAACAGCGGCAGGCGGCGCTCCGGGTGGGCGGCGGCGAGGCGCCCGGCGAGGAGGGCGAGGCGGTGGCCGCGCTCGGCCAGCGCCCGCTCCAGGGCGCGGCGCAGACGCACCTCCAGGTGGTCCAGATGTTGCGCCCGCTGGGCGATCAGGTCGGCGGGATGGCGCAGCCGCCGGTTCAGGTGGGCGAGGTGCTGGCGAGCCCGTTCCAGGTGGCGCAAGACGCCCCGGGTCAGCAGCCGGCGGAAGTGCTCGAGGCGTCCCGCCAGGGCGGCGCCGTCCGGCGACACCAGTTCGGCGGCCGCGGAGGGGGTGGGGGCCCGCAGGTCGGCCACCAGGTCGGCGATGGTGACGTCGGTCTCGTGGCCCACGGCGCTCACCACCGGCAGGCGGCTTTGGAAGATCGCCCGCGCCACCACCTCTTCGTTGAAGGGCCAGAGGTCCTCCAGGGAGCCCCCACCCCGTGCCAAAAGGATCAACTCGCAGCGTCCGTCCCGATTGGCCCGCGCCAGGGCAGCGGCGATCTCGGCGGCGGCCTCGGCGCCCTGGACCCGCACCGGGTAGACCACCACCTCGATCCAGGGACTGCGCCGGGCGAGGATCTGGAGCACGTCGCGGATCGCCGCGCCGCTGGGCGAGGTGATCAAGCCGATGGCGCGCGGCCAGGAGGGGAGGGGGACCTTGTGGGCGGCGTCGAACAACCCCTCCGCCCGCAGTTTTTCCTTGAGGGCCTCGAAGCGCTGCTGCAGCAGGCCGGCGCCCGCCGCCTCCAGGTGCTCCACCACCAGCTGGTAGTCGCCGCGCGCCTCGTACAAACCGACGCGGCCGCGCACCAACACTTGATCGCCGTCGCGGGGGCGGGTGCGCAGAAGCTGGTTGCGGTTGCGGAACATGGCGCAGCGCACCTGGGCCGCGGCGTCCTTGAGGGTGAAATACCAGTGGCCGGAAGAGGGGCAGCTGAAATTGGAGACCTCGCCGCGCACCCACACCAGGTTGAGGTGGGTTTCCAACAGTAGCCGGGCGCGGCGGTTGAGCTCGCTGACGGTGAGGACGTCGCGGCGGGCGAGGGGCTCTTGCATCGCTCGATTGTAGCCGTTTCGCCGAAGGAGAGCCGTATAATGGCGCCGCGCCGGCAGGGAAGGCCCTCGGCGGCGCGGCCGACACTTTCCCCAGGGAGACCGCCATGGCAACCGAGCCAGCCGCCGGCGCCCCCCCATTCGCCAACGGCAAGCGCCGGGCCCTGCTGATCCGCTTCGCCGCGCTGCTCCTTGCCGCCGCGCTGGCCTTCGCCCTCTACTACGCCTTTTTCGTCTTCGGCTTCGTGCGCACCGACAACGCCTATGTCGGCGCCGACGTGGTGGTGGTGACGCCGCGCATCGCCGGCGCCGTGCGGGAAGTGCGGGTGTCGGATACCGACCGGGTCGCCCGGGGCCAGGTGCTGGTGGTGCTGGACGACGCCGACGCGCGCGCCGAACTGGACGCGGCGCGCGCCCAGCTGGCCGCCGCCCGGCAGCGCTACCGGCAGGCGGAGGCCGAGGGCAAGCGGTTGGCGGCGGCCTTGGCGGCCGCGGCGGCCGAGCGCCAGCAGGCCGAGGCCGCGGTCGCAGCCGCCGCGGCGGAGGTGGAGCGGGCGCGCTACCTCTACGAACGGCGCCGCCGGTTGGCCGAACAGGGCGCCGTGGCGGAGGAGGAGCTGGTGCGCGCCCGGGCCGACTTCGCGGTGGCCGAAGCGGCCCTGGAGGAGGCCCGTCGCCGCCTGGCGGCGGCGGGCGCCGCCCGCGAGGCGGCCGCCGCGGCCCTGGCCGCCAACGAGGTGATCACCGGGGTGGGCGACGTGGAGCGGGATCCGGCGGTGCGCGCCGCCCGCGCCCGCCTCGCCGCCGCCCGCCTCGCCCTCGCGCGCACGGTGATCCGCGCTCCCGTTGCCGGCGTGGTGGTGCAGCGCACCGTTCAGGTGGGCCAGCAGGTGGCGGCGGGCGCACCCCTGATGCGGATCGCCCCCCTCCACGCGGCCTGGGTGGACGCCAACTTCCGCGAAACCCAATTGGCGCGCATCGCCCCCGGCCAGCGGGCGCGGCTGATCTCCGATCTGTACGGGGACGAGGTGGTCTACCGCGGTCGGGTGGTGGGAATCGGCGGTGCCTCGGGGGCGGTCACCGCCCTGATCCCGCCGCAGAACGCCACCGGCAACTGGGTCAAGGTGGTGCAGCGGATCCCGGTGCGGATCGCTCTCGAGCCCAAGGCGCTGCGCGCCCATCCGCTGCCGGTGGGCGCCTCCATGTGGGTGGAGGTGGACACCCGTGACTGAGGCCGCACGGCCCCTTGCCGGCGTGGCCCTGTTCGCGGCGGCGGTGGGGCTCGCCCTGAGCAACTTCATCGTCCTGCTCGATCTGACCATCGCCAACGTCTCGGTGCCCCACATCGCCGGGGGGCTTGCGGTCTCCGCGAGCCAAGGAACCTGGGTGATCACCTCTTACGCGGTGGTGGAGGCGATCACCGTTCCCCTCACCGGCTGGCTTGCCGCGCGCTACGGCACGGTGCGCTGGTTGGTGATCTGCCTGTGGGGCTTCGGCGCCGCCTCCTTCCTGTGCGGCGTTGCCCCCTCTCTGGATTGGCTCATCGGGGCGCGGATCCTCCAGGGCTTTTTCGGCGGTCCGCTCATCCCCCTCACCCAGGCCCTCCTGGTGCGCATCTTCCCCCGGGAGCGGCTGCCCACCGCCATGGGGGTCTGGGCGGTGACCAGCATCGTCGCCCCCATCCTGGGGCCGATTCTGGGCGGGTGGATCAGCGATTGGCTGAGCTGGCGCTGGATCTTTTTCATCAATTTGCCGGTGATCGCCCTGTGTCTGGTGCCGCTCCTCACCCTGATGCCGCCCTTCGAGACCGAGCGCCGCCGGGATCCCATCGACCGGGTGGGGCTCGCCCTGTTGGTGATCTCCGTGGGTGCTTTGCAAATCCTGCTCGACACCGGCCGCGAGCACGAGTGGTTCGCCTCGACGCGGATCGTCCTCTTGGCGCTGGTGGCGGGCATCGGCTTTGCCGCCTTTCTCATCTGGGAGTGGTACGAGCCCCACCCGGTGGTGGACCTGCGCCTGCTGCGCGACCGGACATTGGCGGTGAGCTCCACGGTGGTCGCCCTGGGCTTCGGCGCTTTCTTCGGTTCGGTGGTCCTGGTGCCCCTGTGGCTGCAGCAGTTCGTCGGCTACACCGCCGAGGATGCGGGGCTGGTGATGAGCTTTCAGGGGATGCTCGCCCTGGTCGCCGCCCCCTTCGCCGCCGCCGCCATGCACCGCTTCGACGTGCGCTGGACGGTGGGCCTCGGCCTGTGCTGGATCGCCGCCACCACCGTGCTGCGGCTGCGCTGGACGAGCGAGGCCGACTTCTGGACCTTCGCCCTGCCGCAGCTGTTGCAGGGGGCAGGGATGCCGTTTTTCATGATGGGGCTCACGGCGCTGTCGGTGACCACCGTCCGGCCCGATCAGGTGGCGGCGGCGGCCGGCATCTTCAACTTCCTGCGCACCCTGGCCGCCGCGGTGGGCACGGCCGCGGCCACCACCCTCTGGTACGACGGCGCCAAGGTGATGCGCGGCGAGCTTGCTCCTTTGCTGAACGCCGTGCCCGAGCAGGTAGGAGTGCTGGAGCGGCTCGGCCTGCCGCCCCTGTCCGCCCTGGCACTGGTGGAGCAGCTCGTGGAGCGGGAGGCCCACACCCTGGCCTTCCTGGAGGTGATCGCCCTCACCGTGGGCGTCTTCCTGGTGGCCGCGGCCCTGATGGCACTCATTCCCCGGCCGCCGCGGGGCCTTGCCCCCATGGCCGGCCACTGACGGTGCGCCCGGCCCTGCGGGCAAGCGAGAGGGGTTATAATTGCCGCCCCTCGCCGCGGGTTGCCGCTCCATGACGCGCATCGCCTACGAAGCCCTCACCTTCGACGACGTCCTGCTGGTGCCCGGCTACTCCGAGGTGGTGGCCGTGGACGTCTCCCTGCGCACCCGCCTGACCCGCCGGATCCCCCTCAACATTCCCTTGGTCTCGGCGGCCATGGACACGGTCACCGAATCGCGGCTGGCCATCGCCCTCGCCCAGGCGGGCGGCATCGGCATCATCCACAAGAGCATGACCATCGAAGAGCAGGCCCTACAGGTCCGGGCGGTCAAGAAGTTCGAGAGCGGGGTGGTGCGCGATCCCATCGTCATCGACGCCGAGGCCACGGTGGGTGAGCTGCGGGAACTGACCCGCACCAACAACATCTCCGGGGTGCCGGTGATGCGCCAGGGGCAGCTCGTCGGAATCGTCACCCGGCGGGACGTGCGCTTCGTCTCCGATCCCGGGGTGAAGGTGGCGGAGGTGATGACCCCGCGGGAGCGGCTGGTGACCGTTCCCGAGGGGACCGACCTGGAGGAGGTCAAGCGGCTGCTGCATCGCCACCGCATCGAAAAGGTGCTGGTGGTGGGCGAGCAGTTCGAACTGCGCGGGCTGATCACCGTCAAGGACATCGACCTGGCCGAGCGCTTTCCGGACGCCTGCAAGGACGAGCACGGCCAACTGCGGGTGGGTGCCTCGGTGGGGACCGGTCCCGACACCGACGACCGGGTGGACGCCCTGGTGGCGGCCGGCGTCGACGTCCTGGTGGTGGACACCGCCCACGGCCATTCCCGCAACGTCTTGCAGCGGGTGCGGGCCATCAAGCGCAAGTATCCCGAGGTGCAGGTGATCGGCGGCAACGTGGCCACCGGCGAAGGGGCACTCGCCCTGGTGGAGGCGGGCGCGGACGCCGTCAAGGTGGGCATCGGGCCCGGATCGATTTGCACCACCCGCGTCGTCACGGGAGTGGGCGTGCCCCAGGTCTCCGCCATCGCCAGCGCCGCCGAGGCCCTCGCCGACACCGACGTGCCGATCATCGCCGACGGCGGCATCCGCTACTCCGGGGACATCGCCAAGGCCATTGCCGCCGGCGCCCACGCGGTGATGATGGGTTCCATCTTCGCCGGCACCGACGAGGCGCCGGGGGAGATCGAGCTCTACCAGGGGCGGACCTACAAGGCCTACCGGGGAATGGGATCCCTGGGGGCCATGGCGCGCAACCAGGGCTCCGGCGACCGCTACTTCCAGGATGCGGCGGCGGGGGTGGAGAAGCTCGTTCCCGAGGGGATCGAGGGACGGGTGCCCTACAAGGGGCCGGTGGCCAACATCATCCACCAGATGATGGGCGGCCTGCGCGCGGCCATGGGCTACACCGGCTGCCCCGACATCGAGACGATGCGCCGCCGCCCGGTATTCGTGCGCATCACCGGGGCCGGCATCGGCGAAAGCCACGTCCACGACGTGGCCATCACCAAGGAGGCCCCCAACTATCCGGTGGGCGGCCACTGACGCCATGGCCGCCGACATCCACCGCCAGAGGATCCTGATCCTCGATTTTGGCTCCCAGTACACCCAGTTGATCGCCCGCCGGGTGCGGGAGGTGGGGGTCTACTCCGAGATCCTGCCCTGGGACGCGCCGGAGGTAGAGCTCGCCGCCTTCGCGCCCGCGGGGGTGATCCTATCCGGGGGTCCGGAGTCGGTCACTGCCGGTCCCGACGCACCCCGGGTGCCGGAGATGGTCTTCCGTCTGGGCGTGCCCGTGCTCGGCATCTGCTACGGCATGCAGGCCATGGCGGTCCATTTCGGCGGGCGCGTCCACGCCGCCCGGGAGCGGGAGTTCGGCCACGCCCAGGTGCGGTTGCTGGCCGACGATCCGCTCTTCCACGACATCCGCGACCACGTCGACCCGGTCACCGGCGACGCCCTCCTGGACGTCTGGATGAGCCACGGCGATCGGGTGGAGGCGCTGCCGCCCGGGTTCGTCCGCCTGGCCGCCACCGACACCTGTCCCATCGCCGCCTTTCGCCACCGGGAGCACCCCTTCTACGGCCTGCAGTTCCATCCCGAGGTCACCCACACCGTCCAGGGGATGCGGATCTTCGAGCACTTCGTGCGGGAGCTGTGCCGCTGCGAGGCGCTCTGGACCCCCGCCAACATCATCGAGGACGCCATCGCGCGGGTGCGCGCCCAGGTGGGCGAAGACGGCGTGGTGTTGGGCCTCTCGGGCGGTGTGGATTCCTCGGTGGTGGCGGCACTGCTGCACCGCGCCATCGGCGACCGCTTGACCTGCGTCTTCGTGGACAACGGCCTGTTGCGCAAGGGGGAGGCGGACCAGGTGATGGCCATGTTCGCCCGCAACATGGGGGTGCGGGTGGTGCGGGTGGACGCCGAGGCGCGCTTCCTCGCCCGGCTCGCGGGGGTGGTCGACCCCGAGGCCAAGCGCAAGATCATCGGCGCCACCTTCGTCGAGGTGTTCGACGAACAGGCGGCCCGGCTCGCCGGCGTGCGCTGGCTCGCCCAGGGCACCATCTATCCCGACGTGATCGAATCGGCGGCGGCGGCCACCGGCAAGGCCCAGGTGATCAAGTCCCACCACAACGTGGGCGGCCTGCCGGAGCGGATGAACTTGGGATTGGTGGAACCCTTGCGGGAGCTGTTCAAGGACGAGGTGCGCAAGATCGGCCTGGAACTGGGCTTGCCCTACGACATGGTCTACCGACACCCCTTCCCGGGCCCGGGCCTCGCCGTGCGCATCCTCGGCGAGGTGCGCAAGGAGTACGCCGACCTCCTCCGAGAGGTGGACGCCATCTTCATCGAGGAACTGCACCGAGCGGAGCTCTACCACCAGGTGAGCCAAGCCTTCGCGGTCTTCTTGCCGGTGCGCTCGGTGGGGGTGGCAGGCGACGCCCGGCGCTACGAGCACGTGGTGGCCCTGCGGGCGGTGGAGACGGTGGATTTCATGACCGCGCGCTTCGCACGCCTGCCGGCGGATTTCCTCGAGCGGGTCGCCAACCGGATCATGAACGAAGTGGCCGGCGTCGCCCGGGTGGTCTACGACGTCTCCGGCAAGCCGCCCGCCACCATCGAGTGGGAGTGAGGCGGCGGCGCGAAGCGCAGGGTGAAGTGAATCTCCACCTCGTCCGCGACCCGCAGCAAGCCCCCCAGGGCGGTGAAGGGGGCGAGTTCGAAGGCCGACAGGCGCAGAATCGCCCGCCCCGCGGCGGTCAGTTCATCTCCTTCCTCCCGGATGCGGGGCGCGATGCGCAGCCGCGCCTCCCGCCCCGCCAGGCGGATGTGCAGTTCCACCGCCTCTCCGGCGGGGCGCCCTTCCACTTCCACCCACGGATGGGCGGCGGCGTTCAGCCAGCGCAGCAGGTTCGCCTGGGTGGCGTCGGCGTCGGCGCGGCTTACGGTGCGGGTCACGCCGAAGCGCGCGCGCAGGCGCGGCTCGTCCACCGCCGCCGCGGCGAGGGGGAAGCGCAGGCGCACCCAGCGGTCCGCCGGCTCCTCGGGCCAATGCAGACAGCCTTCGAGCCGGCCGGCGGCCACCACGTGGTCGTGGCCCAACTCGGCCAGGGGACCCGCCCGCCGGACCAGCGCAATGAGCTCCGAAGCGGTGGGGTCGAGGGTTCGCATCTCCGGTCCGGACGGACAGGGGAGGGCCTCCTGGAGGGGCGCCGGCGGGGCGCGATGGGGCGGCGCGCAGCCGGCCAACAGGGCGAGGAGCAGGAGCTGGAACAGGACGCTACGGCGCACGAGCAAACACCGCCCGGTAGCGCACCACCACCTCCCGGGCGATGAGATCGCCCCCGGCCCATTCCCCGCTGCCGATGCCGAAGGCGGTGCGGTCGATGCGCGCGGTGCCCGCCAGGACGGCGCCCTCGCCGGAGGCGCGCCAGGTGAAGGGCAAGAGGAGCGGCCGCTCGACGCCCTTCAAGCGCAGCCGACCCCGGGCTTGGTAGTGCCCGGGCGCCAGGCGGCGGATCTCCGCGGATCGGAACTCGGCCAGCGGAAAGCGCGCCGCGTCGAACCACTCCGCGCTCTTGGCACCCTCTTCCAATTCTGCGGAGTCGAGGAAGAGGCTGGCAATGTGCACCCGGACGAAGAGGCGGCCCCCCGCCGGATCTCCCTGCGGACCGGTGCGCAACTCGCCTTCGAAGCGGCGGAAGCTGCCCGGCAGAGGCTCCCCCTGGTAGCGGGCGACGAAACTCAGCTCGCTGCGCTCGGCGTCGATGACCCAGTGCTCGGCCCCCGCGGCGGCAGCGCCGGCGAGCGCCAGGGCGGTCAGGAGCGCCGCCGCCCGGCACCGCCACCGAACATGCGCCCGAGGATCCCGTCCCGGCGCCAGCCGTGGCGGAGGGCCGCCGCCAGATGGAAGCCCACCAGCAGGGCGAAGGCCCAGGCCAGCGCTCGATGGACCGCGCGCCACCATTCGGCCCATAGGCGATCGGCGGGCAGCGGATGGGGAAGGGGAAAGAGTCCGAAGATGCGCGCCGGAACACCCGAGGTGGAAGAGAGCGCCCAACCGGAGAGGGGGAGGAGGAACATGCCGAGGTAGAGCGCCCGGTGGACCGCCCCCGCCAGGCGCCCGCTCGCCCCCTCCAAGGGGGAGCGGCGGATCGCGCAAGCGCCAGGCGAGCCGCGCGCCGGCCAGCAGCAGGAGCAAGATGCCCAGCGATTTGTGCCAGGCGTAGAGCGCCAGTTTGTCCGGGGAAAGGGGCAGCGCCGCGGCGGTGAGCCCGAGGAGGTATTGGGCGAGAAACAGCACCGCCATTCCGTGATGGAAAGCGCGGGCGACGGCGCCATAGCGATCCTGCCCGTTGCGCCACATGCGCTCTCCGCGGTGGGTCGTCACCGCAAAGGTAGTGCACGTCCGGCTGCGCCGCCAAGGAAGAATTGGTGCCGGCAATAGGATTCGAACCTACGACCTTCGCATTACGAATGCGCTGCTCTACCAGCTGAGCTATGCCGGCCCTGTCGCGGGTAGGCAATGTTACCCGCTCGGCGGGTGGATGCAAGGCCCCACCGGGAACGGCGCGGAGTCGCGGCCCGCCCAGAGGCGCGCAGGTGTGGCCCGGATGGAGGCGCAAAGCGCCGGAATCCGGGGAACGAGCGAGGGCCGGGAATCAGTGGAAGTCCCGGCAGGGAACGGGAAGGGGCGGCAGGTGCCCGCTCAGATCCTCGAGATAGCCGGCCAAGACGTGGACCACGGGCACCGCCGTCCCTTCGCGCAGGATCTCCACCGCGCCCTTCACCAGCAGCAGCCGCCCGGTCAAGAGGGGGCGCCGAAAGCGCCGCTCCACCGCCGGGCGGACCACCACGTTGGCGCAACCGGTCTCGTCCTCCAGGGTGAGGAAGAGCACCCCGCGGGCGGTGCTCGGCCGCTGGCGGGCGGTGACCCAGCCGGCCACCTGGACCAGAGCGCGGTGGGGCAGTTCAGCGAGGCTGCGGGCCGGCGCGCAGCGATCGAAGGGCGGTCGGTCGCGCAGCAGGGCGAGGGGGTGGCGGCGCAGGCTGAAGCCGAGGGCACGGTAGTCGGCAGCCACCTCCGCGATGGCCAGCGGGGGCGGCGCGACGAGGGGCTCGCAGGGCAGGGCTGCGTCGGCCAGGAGGGGAGTGTCCGCGGCGGCCGCGCTGGCCCAGCGCGCCCGCTGGCGGTCGCCGGCGAGGCTGCGCAGGGCGTCGGCGGCGGCGAGCCGCGCCAGGTCCCCCCGGTTCAGCCCGGCGCGCCGGGCCAGATCGGCCACCGAGGTGAAGGGCCCCGCCGCGCGGGCGGCGACGATGGCCCGGGCGCGGGCCTCGGCGAGCCCCTTGACTTGGCCCAGGCCGAGGCGGATGGCGCGGCGCACCCGGCCGTCCTGCCCGGTCACCGCCACCAGACTGCACGCCACGGCGCTGTGGCTCACGTCCACCGGCAGCACCGCCACTCCGTGGCGGCGGGCGTCGCGGAGCAGCTGGTCGGGGGAGTAGAAGCCGAGGGGCTGGCTGTCCAGCAGGGCGCAGTAGAAGGCCGCGGGATGGTGGCGCTTGAGCCAGGCCGAGGCGTAGGCGAGCAGGGCGAAGCTCGCGGCGTGGCTTTCCGGGAAGCCGTAGCCGGCGAACCCCTTGACCTGCTCGAACAGGCGCTCGGCGAAGGCCGGCTCGTGGCCACTCGCCACCAGGCCAGAGACGAAGCGCTCGCGGAAGGCGGCGAGGCGGGAGTCCCGCCCCCAGTGGGTGAGGGCGCGGCGCAGGGCATCGGCCTCGCCGCCGGTGAAGCCGGCGGCGATCATCGCGATGCGCATCACCTGCTCCTGGAAGATGGGCACGCCCAGGGTGGGCTCGAGCACCCGCCGCAGCGCTTCGCTCGGGTACTCCACCGGCTCGCGACCGGCCCGGCGGCGCAGATAGGGGTGGACCATCTGCCCGAGGATGGGCCCGGGGCGGACGATGGCCACCTGGATCACCAAGTCGTGGAAACAGCGCGGCTGGAGGCGGGGCAGCATGGCCATCTGGGCCCGCGACTCCACCTGGAACACCCCCATGGCGTCGGCCCGGCAGAGCATCTCGTAGGTGGCCGCATCCTCCCGGGGAATGTCGGCCAGGGAGCGGATCGCCGGCTCGTAGGAGGAGACCAGTTCCAGGGCGCGGCGCAACGCGGTGAGGATGCCGAGCCCCAGCACGTCCACCTTGAGCAAGCCCAGGGCTTCGAGGTCTTCCTTGTCCCACTGGATGACGGTGCGCTCCGGCATGGCGGCGTTTTCCACCGGCACCAGGTCGGAAAGTCGGGTGGCGGCGATCACGAAACCGCCGGTGTGTTGGGAGAGGTGGCGGGGAAACCCGAGGATTTCCCGGCACAGGGCCACGAAGCGGGCGAGCAGGGGCGCCTCGGGATCGAGACCTCGCTCGGCGAGGAGGGCGGGCAGCGACTCCAGGCCTTCCCACCAGGGCAGGGAGGCGGCGAGGGAGGCGAGCAGCTGCCGGTCGAGGCCGAGGGCCATCCCCACGTCGCGCACGGCGCTGCGGCGGCGGTAGGTGATCACCGCGGCGGCCAGGGCCGCCCGCTCGCGGCCGTACTTGCGGTAGAGGTACTGGATCACCTCTTCCCGCCGGCGGTGCTCGAAGTCCACGTCGATGTCCGGCGGCTCGTCCCGCTCCCGGGAGATGAAGCGCTCGAACAGCTGGTCGATCTGTTCCGGCCCGATCTCGGTGATGCCGAGGCAGTAGCAGACCACCGAATTGGCCGCCGAGCCGCGCCCCTGGCAGAGAATGCCGCGGCTTTTGGCGAAGGCTACCAGGTCGTGGACGGTGAGGAAGTAGTGTTCGTAGCGCAGCGCCTCGATCAGTTCGAGCTCCGCGGCGATGCGCCGCTCCACCTCGGGCGGCGCGCCCCCGGGCCAGCGCCGCCCCTTGCCCTCTTCCACCAGGCGGCGCAGGTGGTCGATGGGGCTTGTGCCCGCCGGCACCAGCTCGGGGGGATACTCGTAGCGCAGCTCATCCAGGGAAAAGCGGCAACGGCGGGCGATCTCCCAGGTCTCGGCCAGCAGTTCGGGGGGGTAGCGGCGGGCGAGTTCGGCGAGGGGCTGGAGGTGGGCCTCGCCGTTCTGCTCCAGCAGGCTGCCCATGGCCGCCAGGGGGCGGCGGTGGCGGATGGCGCAGAGCACGTCGGCCAGGGGGCGGCGGCCGGGATCGTGCATCAGCGCCCGGGGGCAGGCCACGAGGGGGACCTCGAAGCGCGCTCCCAGCTCCCGCCACTGTGCCAACAGCCCCTCGTCCCCGGCGCGCAGGCGCAGGTCGAGGCCGAACCAGAGCCGGCCGCGGAAGGCGCGCACCAGGGCGTCGAGCACCTCCGGCGGCGGTTCCTCCCCCTCGGCGACGAGCACCGCGAGACAGCGCCGCAGGCGGAAGCGCAGGTCGGCCAGGTGGACGCGGAAGGCGCCCTTGGCGGCGCGGCGCCGGCCCAGGGTGATGAGGCCGGACAACTCGGCGTAGGCGGCCCGGCAGGGTGCATAGGCGAGCAGCAGCGGCCCTTCGGCGAGGCGCAGGGCGCTGCCCACCAGGAGCGGCAGGCCCGCCGCTCGGGCCGCCACGTGGGCCTTGACGACGCCCGCCAGGGAGCAGTCATCGGTGACGGCGAGCGCGCCGTAGCCCAGGGCAACGGCCCGCTCCACGAACTCGTGGGGATGGGAGGCGCCGACGAGGAAACTGTAGTTGGTGGTGGTGTAGAGCTGGGCGTAGCCCATGGCGCTAGCCGAACAGTCCGTGCAGATACCAGCCACCCTGGTGCAGGTCCCGGAACACCCACAGCGGCAGCTGGTCGCGGCGCAGGGCCAGGTAGTAGTCCCGCGCCACCTCTTCTTCCCACCAGTGGGTGCAGATCCGCTCCGGTCCGGCGAGGAGGAGGAGGGGGCCGCGCCACCAGGGAAGCCCCTGCCGTTCGGCGAGGGGGCGGGGGCTGGGCAGCAACCAGCGGGGGCGCAGGCCCCGGCGGTGGAGGGAAGGCGCCGCTTCCCGGGAGGGGGCATCGGGGGGGATCGGCTGCTGGGCGCGCTCGGGAAGGAGGCTGTCGCGGCACGCCAGTTTGTGGATGGCGCCTTCCCCCAGCCGCGCCGCCAGGCGCTCCAGCGCCACCGCCAGCTCGCCAGCGCCGCCGGCCAGGTCCAGGGCGTCCTGGGACCGCCAGGCTTCCGTCTCCGGGCAGTGGAGTTCCAGGGCAGCCACCGGAAAGGGTAGGGGGCGCCGTTCCCAGGCGAGCCGGGTCAGCTGCAGCCAGCCGTCGGGGTCGGCGGCGGGGCGATGGCGCCGCAGGGGAAACTCGAGCAGCTGGCCGGCCGCGGCACCCAGGAGCCGCCAGCACAGCGCGCGGCAGCTGAGGCCGCGGCGGCGCAGGAAGTCGCGCAGTTGGGCGAGGAGGGCGGCGGCGGGGGGAAGCAATGCCGCCGTGCCCGTCGCCGGCACCTCGAAGGAAAAGCGCGCCGCAAAGGGGGGATCGGAGACGAGGCACGGCGCGGGGGCGGGCAGCAGCCGGTCGCCGGCGGGGTCATAGAGGGCGGCGAAATCGGCGGCGAAAGTGCGCCCCACGCGCCGCTCCAGGCTGGAGAGTCCGGTGGTGGCCCATTGCCGGCGCACCTCGCCCAAGCGGGCGAAGCCCATCTCCTGAAGGGCGGCCACCGCCTCCGGATGGTCGCCGGCCAGGGCGTCGAGGGGCAGGGCGTCGAGGCGGGCGGCAGCTCGCTCGGGGTCGCTCTCCCCCCCTCCCCGGACAAAGGTGAACAGCCAGGCGGCGCCGGCGGTGGGGCCGAGGGCGGCGCGTACCCGCTGCGGCGCGAGGAGGTGGCGCGCCCGCTCGGCGATGGCGGAGGCGCCGCCGAAGAGGCGCAGGCAGGTGGAGATCTCGAGGAGCAAGCCGAGGTGGCGGCCGTCTCCGGAGCGGCGGGGCGCCAGGTGAGGGGTCAAGGAGGAGAGGCGCTCTGCCAGCGCCTGGAGCCGGCGCTCCTCGGCGGCGCGATCCCGCTCCCGCAGGCGGCAGCCGAGGAGGCGGGCGGTGGCGGCATCGCTTCCGGCGCGCACCCCGGCGGCCCGGGCCGGGGCGTTGGCGCAGACCACGCTGCCCCCTTCGACGACGGCGATGGGTTCCACTGCTCCGGCTGGTTCCAGGGGCAGATCGGGCAGCCGCAGGGCGAGCCAGAGGGAAGGGCACCGGCTCAAGGAGCGAGCCTCCGGACGGGAAGGGGGGCCGCCGACGTGCGCCGGCCCGCCTCCCTCGGCAACACCACCCGCGGCGGCCGCGGCGGAACCGCGAAGCCGCGGCGACGCAACAGCCACACCTCGAGGCCGTCCACTGCGCAGCGGGCGGCGAGGCGCAGGGGGGCGGGGGAGGGCCGGCGGGCGGCGGCGGGGGGGCGGAACAGCAGGCGCAGCGCCGCCGTGGCGCCGGCCGCCAGCTGGCACTGGCGCAGCGTGGGATAGTCCAGATCTCCGGCGGGCGTCCACGCGAGCAGGGCGGCGCAATCCCGGGCGGCGGCCAGCTCGCGAAAGGCGTCCAGGAATTCGGCTCGGGACCCGGTGCGCACCAAAATCAGTCGGTCGAGGTCCAGCTCCGCAGCCAGGGCGGGTGCGAAGGGCAGGGCGGGAGGGTCGAGGAGGACCACCGCCGCCGCGGCGCGCAGGGCCGGCGACGCCAGCCGCCACTCGCCGTGGCCCGGGGCGATGCCGATCTCCACCAGCGCGCCCCGCGGCCAGCCTCCCCCCAGCAGGCGGTCCAGGGGCGGGTGGCCGGTGGTGAGCACACCGCTCTGCCACGGCGGCGGCCGAACGCCCCGCCACAGATCTCCCCGGGCCAAGAGGGTGTCGAGCGCGGAGGCGGCAGCCATGGTGCACCTGCCCAGTTACTGTATACATGAACAGTATTCGATTGGGAGCGCCCGGCGTCAAGGGCGGGTCGGCAGCGCCTTCCTCCTATTGGCGCCGGGTTGTGGGCGAGGCGGGAGGTTGAGATCTTCTCCGCTTGATCGCCAAACAGGCTACGCTAGGAAAACCGAGGGCCGTCCTGGAGAGAGTCATCGACGCCAGCGCCGACCATCCGAACCTGCGCCGCCTCTTGGTGGCTGCGGCGGTGGCCCTCGGTTACCTGGGGGCGGGCGAGCTCGCTCTCACCTTGGCGGTGGGACCGGCCGCCGCGGCCCCCTTCTGGCCGGCGGCGGGGCTTGCCGCCGGCGGCGTCTTCCTGTGGGGACGACCCGCTCTCGCCGGAACCTTCGCCGGCGCGCTGGCGCTCTATCTGGATCTATGGGTCACTCCAGAACGGGCGGATGGCCCGGTGTTGGCGGTGCTCCTCGCCGCCGCCATCACCCTCCAGGCCGGCGCCGTGGCGTGGCTAGCCCGACGCTTTGCCTCCCGGGACGAGGAGGGGTCACCCCGGCTGTCGGCCTGGTTTCCCCTGACCATCGCCCCCTTGGGCTGTCTCACCGCCCCCACCCTCGCCCTGGCGGTCCTGTGGGCCTTCGGCCGGGTGGAGGCCGCCGCCCTGCCGGAAAGCTTCACCTTCTGGTGGGCGGGCGACGCCCTTGGGGCGATGATCGGCGTGCCCCTGTTGGCGGCGCTCTTCGGCGGTGGTCGCGGGAAGCGCCAGCCGGCGGTGGCGGCCGCCATGGCGCTCTTACTCGTCGCCGTCGCGGCGGTCTTCTTCTACCACCGGGAGCGGGAGCGGGAGCTCGCCGGCCAGACCTTCGCCGCCCGGCTCGAAGCGGCCAAACAGGCCCTGGCGGCGGCCCTCGAGCGGGGTCTCGACGCCCTCTATTCCCTGGAGCGCTTTTTCGAAAGCAGCGTGGAGGTTTCAGCCGCCGAGTTCGACCACTTTGCCGCCAGCCTCTACGCCCGCAATCCCCACGTCCAGGCCCTGGAATGGATTCCCCGCGTCCCCGCCGCGGTGCGGGCCGACTTCGAAGCACAGATCGCCCCCATCCGCGCCTGGACGCCGGGCGACCGGCTGGTGCCGGCACCGGCGCGGCCCTACCACTTCGCCGTCGCCTACGTGGCGCCCCGCGCGGGCAACGAGCGGGCCCTCGGCTACGACGTGGCCAGCCAGCCCCTCGCCCACCGCGCCCTGAGCCGGGCCCTGCAGACGGGCGAGCCCGCCGCCACGGCGCCGATCCGCCTTATTCAGGAGACGGGCGACCAGGCCGGGACCGTGGTCTACCTGTCGGTGGAGCGTGGCGGACAGGTCTTGGGAGTGGTCGCCCTGGTGATCCGCCTGGGCGATTTTCTGAGCGGCGTCGGCGCGGGCCTGCCCGGGGGGCTCGCCGATCTCCACCTGCGCGTGCGCGACGGCGCCGATCTCCTCTGGGAGGGCGGGGCACCGGCCGCCCCCGGCGGGCCCCGCGCCCGCCACCGGCTCGATTTCGCCGGCCGCAGCTGGACGCTGGAGTGGGCGGCCGCGGCCGCCTTGGCGTCCGGCGGCGGCAGCGGCGGCTGGCTACTCGCCGGCATGCTCGCCTTCGTGGCGTCCTTCAGCGGCTGGATCCTGGCCCTGGCAGAGCGGAATCGCGCCATCGCCCGCGAGGTGGACGAGCGCACCCGGGAACTGCGCCGGGAGATCGCCGAGCGCACCGCCGCGGAACGGGATCTGCGCGTTCTCTTCCGGGCCATCGAAGCGAGCCCGGTGATGGTGCTCGTCGCCGACGCCGAGGGGAGGATCCGCTACGCCAATCCGGCGCTCTTGGCTGCCACTGAGGCCCGCGCCGCCGATCTCGTCGGCACCGCCGCCAGTGAAGTCCTGGGCGTCGACCCGGCGCGGCTTGCCCGTACCGGCGAATTCCGCGGCGAGCTGCGCCTTCGCCGCCCTGCCGGAGGTCCCCTCTGGGTCCAGGCGGCGGTGGCGAGGGTGGCCGGCGCGGAAGAGGGGGGCGACGACTACGTGGTGGTGCTCCAGGACGTCACCGAGGAGCGCAATCTGCGCCAGCAGATCGTCTACCAGGCGCGCCACGATCCACTGACGGGGCTCGCCAACCGCTACGAGTTCGAGCGCCACCTGGAGCGGCTGGTGCGGGAAGCTCGCGAAAGCGGTTCCCGCCACGCCCTCGGCTACTGCGACCTGGACCAATTCAAGCTGGTCAACGACACCGCCGGCCACGTGGCCGGCGACGCCCTGCTGAAGCGGGTGGCCGACGAGCTGCGCGCCTCCTTTCGCCGCGGCGATCTGGTGGCCCGCCTGGGCGGCGACGAGTTCGGGGTGCTGATGGAAAACTGCGGCCTGGCCGAAGCGCTGGCGGTGGCGGAAAAGGCGCGCCGGCGGATCGAGGCGCTGCGCTTCGACTGGGGCGGGGAGACCTATCGGGTGGCGATGAGCGTCGGGGTGGCGGCCATCGACGGGCAGGTGGCGGGCGCCCAGGAGGTGCTCCGCCGGGCCGACGCCGCCTGCTACGCCGCCAAAGAAGCGGGGCGCAACCGGGTCCTGGCCTACTCCGCCGAGGACGCCCACCTGGCCCGCCTGCAGGGCGGTTTCACCTGGTCGCTGCGGCTTCGCGAAGCCCTCGACGGCGCGGGGCTCGCCCTCTTCGGCCGCCCCCTCCTGCCCCTCGCGGACGGAGCCCCGCCGCGGTTGTGGGTGGAGCCCAGGCTCTGGCACGAGGGGGCCTGGCTGGGGCCGGACGCCCTGCGCGCCGCCGCCGAGCGGTCCGGTCTCGCGGCGCGCCTCGACCGCTGGGTCCTCGGCGAGCTGGCGCGCTGGCTCGAAGGGGAAGATGCGTGCGGCATCGACCGCTTCGTCGTCTCCTTGAGCCCCGCGGCCGCGGCCGACGGGGAGCTTTCGGCCTGGTTGGAAGCCTGCGCCGACGGCCGGCCCGAGCTCGCCGCGCGCCTGCTGCTCGCGGTGGGCGAAGCGGCGCTCGCCGAATTGGCGCGGCCGGCGCATTCCTTCCGGGAGGTGCTCTCCCGGGGCGGTTGGCGACTGGCGGTGGAGCCTGCCGCAGTGACCCCGGAGTTGTTCGCCGCGCTGGCCGCCCTTCCCGTGGATAGTCTCGCCATTCCCGGCCTGGGCAGTGCGACCCTGGCCGAGCCGGTGGCGTGCACCCTGGTGGAGGCCTGGGTGCGCGCCGCCCACCTGGCGGGCGCAAAAGTGGCGGTGGTCGGGGTGACCGAGCGCCGCTGCGCCGAGGTTTTGAGGAGGCTCGGGGTGGACTACTGGGAAGGGGAGGCGGCCGCTTCACCCAGTCCCCTGGCCGAGGCGGTGGCCGCGGCGGGCGGGGCGGGGCCGACCCTTGCCCGCGACGCCTGAAGCGGCCATGCTTGCAGGCCGAAGTTGGCGCGGGAGGGGGCCATGGATGCGATCGACGTGAGAGCACCCCGAGGGCGATTGGCCGCCAGGGTGGTGGATTTTTGCCACACCATGGAGCGGATCGTCGCGTGCGGGCGGGAACCTGGCTTTTCGGCGAACCACTGGCAGCCACTCGCCGCCTACCTGGACGCGGAGCGCTTCGTGCGCGTGGGGCCCTTTCACGACGCCCTCGACTGGCCCGCCTACGAGGCCTTTCTCACCGACTGGGCGCGCACCTCGGAGGGCTGGCGGCCGGTCTTCAAGCGGATCGTCGAGGCGCCGGGGATCGTCTTTCTCGAACTCGACGAGATGGTCACCCGCAACGGGCAGACCACCCCCTTCCACTCCCTGTCGGTCTACGAGTTCGACGAGGCCGGGCGGATCCGCCGCCTGGACGTCTACATGCAGGCGCCCGCAGGGGGGGAAGGCGGAGCATAGCCCGGATGGAGCGAAGCGAAATCCGGGGAGCAACGCCACGACCGATCCAACGAGCTCGGGGGATGCCGAGGAGCGGTTGACAGCCCGGCGCGGAATGGTACAGTGTGCGCCTCCCCGGGCCTGCCCGCCCGGTGGTAGGGTTGCCCGGCGGCGGTCACCGCGCCCGCCGGCCATTCGGTCGGAGGTTGCCCACCAGCGCCTCCGGTGGAGTCTCCACCCGGCCCCTGGGGCCAGACTCCGCGTTGCCCTCGCAATCCCGCAATGGTCGGCCGAGCGCCCCCCGGGCGAAGGGTCTCCATCCGACGAGGGTAACGCAAGTGGAAATGCTCTCCGGCGGCGACATCGTCGTCCGCGCACTGCACGATGCCGGCGTGCGCCACGTCTGGGGCTACCCCGGCGGCGCCGCGCTCCACATCTACGACGCCATCTTTCGCCAAGACAAGGTCACCCACATCCTGGTGCGCCACGAGCAGGGGGCGGTCCACGCCGCCGACGGCTATGCCCGCGCCACCGGCAAGCCGGGGGTGGTGCTGGTCACCTCGGGGCCGGGGGCGACCAACGCCATCACCGGCATCGCCACCGCCTACATGGACTCCATCCCCCTGGTGGTGATCTCGGCCCAGGTGCCACTCGACAAGATCGGCGACGACGCCTTCCAGGAGACCGACATGATCGGAATCTCCCGGCCCATCGTGAAGCACAGCTTCATGGTCAAGCGCACCGAGGAGATCGCCGAGACCATCGCCAAGGCGTTCCACATCGCCACTACCGGCCGACCGGGGCCGGTGGTGATCGACATCCCCAAAAACGTCACCGACCCCAACTACAAGGTGCCCTACCACTACCCCCGAGCGGGTGCGGCTGCGCTCCTACCAGCCCACCCTGAAGGGCCATTCCGGGCAGATCCGGCGGGCGGTCAAGGCGATGCTGGAAGCGCGCCGCCCGGTGATCTACAGCGGCGGCGGGGTGATCCTGTGCGACGCCGCCCCGCAGCTGACCGAACTCGCCCGGCTGCTCGACTTCCCGGTCACCAACACTCTCATGGGCCTCGGCGGCTTTCCCGGCACCGACCGGCAGTTCCTCGGCATGCTCGGCATGCACGGCACCTTCGAGGCCAACACCGCCATGCACCACGCCGATCTGATCCTCGCGGTGGGGGCCCGCTTCGACGACCGGGTGACCAACACGCCGTCCAAGTTCTGTCCCGAGGCCACCATCATCCACGTGGACATCGATCCCACTTCGATCTCCAAGACGGTGCGCGCCCACATCCCCATCGTCGGCTCCTGCGACCTGGTGCTGGAGGAGATGATCCGGCTCATCAAGGAGTCGGGGCGCCGGCCCGACCCGGAGGCGCTGGCCGCCTGGTGGCGCCAGATCGACGAGTGGCGGGCCCGCCATGGGCTCTACACCGCCCGCCGCTACGGCGAGAGCCGGGGGACCCTGATCAAGCCCCAGGATGTGATCAAAGCGCTCTACAAGGTGACCCGGGGCGACGCCTTCGTCTGTTCCGACGTCGGTCAGCACCAGATGTTCGCCGCACAGTACTACCTGTTCGACAAGCCGCGCCGGTGGATCAATTCGGGGGGGCTCGGCACCATGGGCTTTGGGCTCCCCGCGGCCATGGGGGTGAAGATGGCCCATCCGGACGCCGACGTCGTCGTGGTCACCGGCGAGGGCAGCATCCAGATGTGCATCCAGGAGCTGTCGAGCCTCACCCAACACGAGCTGCCGGTGAAGATCGTCTGCCTCAACAACCAGGCCCTGGGCATGGTCAAGCAGTGGCAGGACATGCAGTACGGCAGCCGCTACTCCCACATCCTCTACGAGGATTCGCTGCCCGACTTCGTCAAGCTGGCCGAGGCCTACGGCCACGTGGGCATGCGCGTGGAGCGCTTCGAAGAGCTGGAGGACAAGCTCGCCGAGGCCTTCGCCCTCAAGGATCGAACCGTGTTCGTGGACGTGCCCGTCGACCCCGACGAGCACGTCTACCCGATGCACGTGGCGCCCAACGGCTCCATGCGCGACATGTGGCTCAGCAAGACGGAGCGCACCTGATGCGGCACATCATTTCGGTCTTGATGGAAAACGAACCCGGCGCCCTCTCCCGGGTGGTGGGTCTTTTTTCCCAGCGGGGCTACAACATCGACAGCCTGACGGTGGCCCCCACGGAGGACCCCACGGTGTCCCGCCTGACCCTCATTACCCAGGGAGACGACCGGGTGATCGAGCAGATCACCAAGCAGCTCAACAAGCTGATCGACGTGATCAAGGTGGTCGACCTCACCGACGGCGACCACGTGGAGCGGGAACTGATGCTCCTCAAGGTGCGCGCGGGGGGCGCCCAGCGCGCCGAGGTGAAGCGGACCGTGGACATTTTCCGCGGCCAGATCGTCGACGTGACTCCCTCCACCTACACGGTGCAGGTGACGGGCGACAGCGCCAAGCTCGACGCCTTCATCGCCGCCCTGCCCCCGGGGGACATCCTCGAGGTGGTCCGCACGGGGGTCTGCGGCGTGGCGCGGGGAGAGAGGGCCTTTCGGGTCTGAGGGGCCGAATGGCGAAACCCTTGTCGGAAGAAGGTGAACGGAAATGAGGATCTATTACGACCGCGATTGCGACCTGTCGATCATCCAGAACAAGAAGGTGGCCGTCATCGGCTACGGTTCCCAGGGCCATGCCCACGCCTGCAACCTCAAGGACTCCGGTGTGGACGTCACCGTCGGGCTGCGCCCCGGCTCCGCCTCGGCCGCCAAGGCGGTGGCGGCGGGACTGGCCGTGGCCGAGGTGCCGGCGGCGGTGGCGGGCGCCGATTTGGTGATGGTGCTCACCCCGGACGAATTCCACGGGCGGCTCTACCGCGAGGAGATCGAGCCCAACATCCGCGCCGGCGCCACCCTGGCCTTCGCCCACGGTTTTTCGATCCTCTACAACCAGGTGGTGCCGCGGGCCGATCTGGACGTGATCATGGTCGCCCCCAAGGCGCCCGGCCACACGGTGCGCAACGAGTTCGTCCGCGGCGGCGGCGTGCCCGACCTGGTGGCGGTCTGGCAGGATGTCTCCGGCACGGCGTTGGCCACGGCCCTCTCCTACGCCTCGGCCATCGGCGGCGGCCGCTCGGGAATCATCGAGACCACCTTCAAGGACGAGACCGAGACCGACCTGTTCGGCGAGCAGACGGTGCTCTGTGGCGGGGTGGTGGAGCTGGTCAAGGCGGGCTTCGAAACCCTGGTGGAGGCGGGCTATCCGCCGGAGATGGCCTACTTCGAGTGTCTCCACGAGCTCAAGCTGATCGTCGACCTGATGTACGAGGGCGGGATCGGCAACATGAACTATTCCATCTCCAACAACGCCGAGTACGGCGAATACGTCACCGGCCCTAGGGTGATCAACGAGGAATCCCGGCGGGCGATGCGCGAGGCCCTCGCGCGCATCCAAAGCGGCGAGTACGCCCGCGAATTCATCCTCGAAGGCCAGCTCAACTACCCGGTGATGACCGCCCGGCGGCGCGCCATGGCCGCCCACCCCATCGAGGAAGTGGGTGCCCGCCTGCGGGCGATGATGCCCTGGATCGAGAAGAATAAGCTCATCGACAAGAGCCGCAACTGAGCGGCGCCGCTCCGGGGAGCGGCCGCCCTATAATGGAGGCGTGCACCCTTCGGAGAACGGTGTGGAAGAGCGCGACGATCCTTCCCCGGCGGCCCGCCGCCGGGGGATCTACCTGCTACCCAACCTGTTGACCACCGGGGCGCTGTTCGCCGGCTTTTACGCCATCCTCGCGGCCATGAAGGGCGAGTACCACCAAGCCGGGGCGGCGGTGTTCGTGGCCATGTTCTTCGACGGCCTCGACGGCCAGGTGGCGCGGCTGACCCACACCCAGAGCGACTTCGGCATCCAGTACGACAGCCTGTCCGACATGGTCTCCTTCGGCGTGGCGCCCGCGGTGCTCGCCTTCAGCTGGATGCTCCACCACCTCGGCAAGTTGGGCTGGGCCGCCGCCTTCGTCTACGCTTCCTGCGCGGCCCTGCGCCTGGCGCGCTTCAACAGCCAGGCGGGAAGCGCCGATCGCCGCCACTTCATCGGCCTGCCGAGTCCCACCGCCGCCGCCCTGGTGGCGGGGCTCGCCTGGCTCGGCCACGACTGGCCACCCCATTTCGCCGCCACGGTAGGGGCCGCAGCGGTCACCGCGCTGGCGGGGATCCTCATGGTGAGCAACTTCCGCTACCGCAGCCTCAAGGGGATCGATCTGCGCGGTCGGGTGCCCTTCCCGGTGATCCTGGGGGTGGTGTTGCTCCTGGTGGCCATCACCGTCGATCCCCCCGCCGTCCTGTTGGCGCTCGCCGCCCTCTACACCGCCACAGCCCCCGTCGGCTGGCTCTGGGAGTGGTGGCGCCGCCGCACCGCCGCCGGAGCGCCATGAGGAGGGGCGCGCGGGAGGCCATTCTCGACGCTTTGGGGGTGGTGCGCTATCGCCTGCGGGTGCGCCGTCCCCCCACTGCCGGGGCAGTTTTCCCCGCCGACCCCGCCGCCAAGGACAACGAGGTCCCAGCCCCGGAACGCGAAGCCCCTTCCCAGGCGGCGCACGAGGCCGCGCCGCCCCGCACTCCCTCCGCCACACCGCGTCGCTCCCTGGCCTTTCGCCTCTGCTGCTGGCAGCCCGAGGCCGGGTGGCTGGTGCTCAGCTCTCTCCCCCCGGGGGAGCGCCCCAGCGCCGAACAGCGGCGCATGCTGGGCAATCTCTTGCGCCGCCTGGGGGTCTTGGCGGGCGAGCTGCCGCCGGCGGAGTACTTCGACTGGCCGGTGGGCCCCGGCCTTGACGATTCCCTGGCGGGAGCGCGGGAGATGCTCGCCAGCTTCCTCGCCGCCCGCCGGGAGCGGGCGGCCTTTGCCCACGTCCTGCTGATGGGTCCCCTCACCGCTTTGGTGGCCACTTCTTCAGAGCGCCCCCGAGTGGGCATGCGCTTTTCGTTGCCGGGCGGTGCCGAGGGGATCGTCACCCACTCGCTCTACGCCATGGAGCGGGATCGCAGTCTGCGCCGCGAAACCTGGGCGGCGCTCGCCCACTTGGCCCCAGGGGAGGGCGGATGACGAGACTGCGGCGCGCCCGCGCCAGCGACGCGGCGACTCTCGCCCGGCTTGAAGCCGCGGCCACCGCCCATCCCTGGTCCGAGCGGTTGTGGGCGGAGAGCATCCGCCAGCACCAGTGCTGGCTGGCCGAGGAGGCGGGGGAATCGATGGGTGCCATCGTCTGGCGGGAGGTCTGCGACGAGGCGGAGCTCCTGAACCTGGTGGTGGCGCCGGCTCGCCAGGGGCGGGGGCTGGGGGGTCGGCTGCTCGGCCATTTGCTCTCCGCCATCGGACCCGAGCGGAACCTCTTTCTCGAAGTGCGCGCCGGCAACCTGCCGGCGCTTCGCCTCTACCGGCGCTTTGGCCTGGTGGAACTCGGCCGCCGCGCCGGATATTACCCCGGGGCGCAGGGGCGCGAGGACGCCATCCTGATGGGCCGCTTCGTCCGCGAGCCAGGAACGCCATGAGTCAAGAGAAGATCCCCGTCGGCATCAGCGCCTGCCTGCTCGGCCACGAGGTGCGCCACGACGGCGGGCACAAGCGCGATGCCTACATCACCGGTACCCTCGCCCAGTGGTTCGAGTTTCGCCCCTTTTGTCCGGAAGTGGGTGCCGGATTGGGGGTTCCGCGGCCGACCATCCGGCTGGTGGAAACCCCCCGCGGGGTGCGAGCCCTCGGGGTGCGCGACCCCGACCTCGACGTGACCGAGCGGCTCGAGGCCTACGCCCGGCGCCAGTCGGCGGAGCTGTCGGCGTTGTCCGGTTTCATCTTCAAGCGCGCCTCGCCGAGTTGCGGCATGGAGCGGGTCAAGGTCTATCGGGAACGGGGCGGCGCGCCGGCGGCCAAGGGGGAGGGGATCTTCGCCGCCTGGGTGCGCAGCCAGTTCCCGGAGCTGCCCACCGAAGAGGAAGGACGGCTCGGCGACGCGCGCCTGCGGGAGAATTTCCTCGAGCGGGTGTTCGTCTACCACCACTGGCGCACGGTGGTGGCGCCGCAGCTCTCGGTGGAGGCGCTCACCCGCTTCCACGCCCGCCTCAAGCTCACCCTGATGAGCCACCACCCGCAGCGGGCGCGGGCCCTGGGGCGCCTCGCCGCCAGTGCCCGGGAAGACAACCTGGCCGAGGTGGCGGAGCGGTATTTCCGCGAGGCCATGGCGACGTTGCGAGTGCTCGCCACCCGCGGCAAGCACGTCAACGTCCTGCAGCACATCCAGGGGCACCTCAAGCGCCGGCTGAGCGCCGACGACCGGGCGGAACTCGCCCAGGTGATCGCCGCCTACGGGGCCGGCGAGGTGCCGCTGATCGTGCCCATCACCCTGTTCGTCCACCACTTCCGCAAGGCGCCCGATCCCTGGATTCTCGATTCCTGGTATCTCAGCCCCTATCCTGCGGCCCTGGGGTTGCGCAACCTGTTGTGAGGAGGAGGTCATGTCGGCGCCGCGCCGCCGAGCCAAACTGCCCTGGCGACTGATCGCCCTGGACGCCGCCGGTGCCCTGCTGGTGGCGGCCGGTTTCTACCGCTACCTGCGGGAGGAGGGCGGCGCCTGGGAAATCGCCCTGGGATTCGCCCTCATGCTGCCCTTGGCCCTCCACCTGGTGCGCGGTGGCCGGCCGCACTGAGGCGGCAAACTCCACCGCGGCGGCCCTCGCCGACGCCCTCGCGCGGCGCGCTGCCGGCCGCTCTCGCCCCCTGGTGGTCGGCATCGCGGGTGCTCCGGGGTCGGGCAAGACCACCCTGGCCGCGCATCTCGCCCGCCTTCTCGAAGAGCGCCATCGCCTGCCGGCCGTGGTGCTCTCTTTGGACGATTTCTACCTGCCCCGGGCCGCTCGCCGCCGGCTCGCCCGGCGGCTTCACCCCCTGTTCGCCGTGCGCGGTGTGCCGGGCACCCATGATCTGCGCCTCCTCGGCCGGACCTTCGCCGCTCTGGAACGGGCCCAAGGGGATTCCTGCCTCCTGCTGCCGGTGTTCGACAAGTTGGCCGACGACCGCCTGCCCCGCCGCCACTGGCGCCTTCACCGCGGACGGCCGGTGGTGATCCTCCTCGAGGGCTGGTGCGTGGGGGTGCCCCCGGAGCCCCCCGCGGCGCTGGCGCGCCCGGTCAACGCCCTAGAGCGGACCCGGGATCCGGACGGGTGCTGGCGTCGGGCGGTGAACCGGGCGTTGGCGGGCCCCTACCGCCGCCTCTTTGCGCGCCTCGACTGTCTGATCTTTCTGCGCGCACCCGCGTGGGGGGTGGTGGTGCGCTGGCGGCTCGAGCAGGAACGCGCCCTCGCCGCGGCGCGACCGGGGGCCAAGGCCATGGACGCCGCCCAGGTGGCGCACTTCGTCGCCCACTTCGAGAGACTCACCCGCCACGCCCTGCGCGTCCTGCCGCGCCGCGCCGACTACCTCCTGCACCTCGCCCCCGATCGCCGCCCGCGCCTTCAGTGCGCCCGCCGGTAGCGCGCCGGGGTGACACCGGTCCAGCGGCGAAAGGCGCGGATGAAGGCGCTGGCCTCCGAAAAGCCCGAGGCCGCGGCCACCTCTTCCACCGTGCGGTCGCCGGTGGAGAGATGGTGGATGGCGAGATCGCGCCGCGCCTGCCGTTTCAGTTCCGCGAAGCGGTGGCCCTCGGCTAGCAAGCGGCGGCGCAGGGTGTGGGCCGCCACTCCAAGGCGGGCGGCGACTGCCGGCAGGGTGTTGAGGCGCTGCGGATCGCGGTGGAGCTCGGCCATCACCCGAGCGCCCCAAGAGGTCCGGTCCAGGTCCTGGACGATGAATTCGTACAGGGGGTGGCGGAGGAGGCGGCGCAGCTCGGCGGGCTCGCGGCGGATCGGCGCGGCGAGGGTGTCGGCGGCGAAGGAAAGGGCCGCCCGGGGCGCGGCGAAGCGGACGGGAAAGGCGTAGAACAGATTGCGGTATTCCCGCTGGTGAGGGGGGGCCGGAAAGGGCATCTCGACTCCCACCAAGGGCACCCGCTCGCGAGCGAGCCAACACAGCAGCCGGTGGGCGGCGAACAGAAAGAGCTCGTAGGCATAGGGGCCGGCGGCACCGCCCACCGCCTCGACCGCCAGCACCACTCGGCGCTCATCCCGCTCCAGTCGGGGAACGAGCCCGCGGCCCAGAAAGCCGTAGAAGCGGACCAGGCGGTGGAGCGCGCCGGCGAGGTGCGGGGCGTGGATCGCCCAGTGGCACATGGCGGCGAAGCTGCCCACGGGGACCGGCGTCGGCCCGTGGCCCACCAGCTCGTCCTCCAGGGCCAGAATGGCGGCGGTCTGCAGGTCGGCGTAGCGGCGCGCCGAAACGCGCGCCTCGGCGTGGTGCACCAGCGCCGGCGGGATGCCGGCCGCGTGCAGCAGCGCCGCCTCGTCGACGCCCCGCCGCGACAGGTGGGCCAGGATGGCCCGCACGAAGTGCATGTGGACGGACGTGGTGGCCACTGATGCGCCGGGATCTGTCAGAAAATGTCAATTTTAGTGTCGAAATGGGCCCTTGCAACGGGCCGCGCCGGTCTGATAATTGGGCGCTCGGCCGCCACCGGCGGCACCTGGCAACGGTTCGGATGAGACCATGGCTGAAACCGCATACATCTACGACGCGATCCGCACCCCCCGCGGCCGCGGGCGGAGCGACGGCTCCCTCCACGAGGTCAAGCCCGTCGCCCTGGCCGCCGGCCTGCTGCGCGAGCTGCAGCGCCGCCACGATTTGGATACGGCCCGGGTGGACGACGTGATCCTGGGCTGCGTGACTCCGGTGGGCGAGCAGGGCAGCTGTATCGCCAAGACGGCGGTGCAGTTTGCCGGCTGGGATCTCTCCGTGCCCGGATTCCAGCTGGATCGGTTTTGCGCCTCGGGGCTCGAAGCGGTCAACCTGGCGGCCATGAAGGTCGCCTCTGGCTGGGAAGAACTGGTGGTGGCGGGCGGCGTGGAGAGCATGT
The DNA here is from genome assembly GCA_026005035.1 of Porticoccaceae bacterium. GTDB lineage: Bacteria > Pseudomonadota > Gammaproteobacteria > Pseudomonadales > Porticoccaceae > BPKH01. The sequence continues at coordinate 184,889 of BPKH01000003.1, forward strand.
CCCGAGTGAAGATGTTCTCCAACGGCGGCGCCTGGCTCAACGACCCGGAGGTGACCATCCAGGAACACTTCGTGCCCCAGGGATTGGGCGCCGACGCCATCGCCACCCTCGGCGGCTGGACTCGGGAGGACGTGGACGCCTACGCCCTGGAGTCGCAGCGGCGGGCGGCGCGCGCCCGGGACAGTGGCTACTTCGACCGCTCGGTGGTGCCGGTGGTGGACCGCAACGGGCTCGTCATTCTGGAACGCGACGAGTACATCAAGCCGAACACCACCCTCGAGGGGCTGGCCGCGTTGCCGCCGGCCTTCGCCGCCCTGGGCGCGCTTGGCTACGACGAGATCCTGCTCGCCCGCTACCCCCACCTGGAGCGGATCGACCACGTCCACACCGCGGGCAACTCTTCGGGCATCGTCGACGGCGCGGCGGCGGTGTTGATCGGCAGCGAGCGGGCTGGGCGGGCGCTGGGGCTCGAGCCCCGCGCGCGCATCGTCGCCACCGCGGTGCTCTCCACCGACCCGGTACTGATGCTCACCGGTCCCGCTCCCGCGGCGCGCAAGTGCCTCGCCAAGGCGGGATTGCGGGTGGAGGATGTGGATCTGTTCGAGGTCAACGAGGCCTTCGCCGCGATCGTCCTGCGCTTCATGGACGAGCTCCACGTGGACCACGAGATCGTCAACGTCAACGGCGGCGCCATCGCCCTGGGCCACCCGCTGGGCGCCACCGGGGCGATGCTGGTGGGCACTCTCCTCGACGAGTTGGAGCGGCGCCACCTCAAGCGGGGCCTGGTGGCGCTGTGCGTGGGCGGCGGCATGGGCATCGCCACCCTCATCGAGCGGCTCTAGTCGGATGCGGCCGGGAGGCACACCGTGAGCGAGACATTCAACGGGTTTCACTACGAAAAGGGCGACGACGGCATCGTCCTCGTCACCATGGACATGGCCGGTCCGGTCAACGCCATGAACGCCGATTTCCGCGCCGCCATGGCCTGGCTCGCCGACCGCCTGGAGGCGGAGGAAGACCTGGCCGGGGTGATCCTCGCCTCCGCCAAGGAGACCTTCTTCGCCGGCGGCGACCTCAAGGAGCTCATCGCCGCCGAGCGGGGCCAGGAGGGGGAGCTCTTCGCCACCTTCGAGGCCCTCAAACAGTGCATGCGGCGCATCGAGCGCCTGCCCGTGCCCGTGGTGGCGGCCATCAACGGCGCGGCCCTGGGCGGCGGCCTGGAGCTCGCCCTGATCGCCAACCACCGCATCGCCTGGGACCATCCCAAGGTGGTGCTCGGTTTTCCGGAGGTGACCCTGGGGCTTCTGCCCGGCGCCGGCGGCATCGTCCGCACCCTGCACAAGATCGGACTCGAGCGGGCGCTGCCGCTCCTCCTCGAGGGTCGGCGCTTCACCGCCCGGGAGGGAGTCGAGCTGGGGCTGGTGGATGAGCTGGTGGAGTCGCGCGAGGCGCTGGTGAGCGCGGCCCGGGAATGGATCCGCCGCCACCCCGGGGCCGGCGTCAAGCCCTGGGACCTCAAGGGCTACCGGCTGCTGCCCTCCCCCGCCACGGTGACCCTCCTCCACCAGGCCAACGCCCGCTACTTCGCGCGCCACCACGACACCCTGCCGGCGCCGGCGCGGATCCTGTCGGTGGCCCACGACGTCTACTGCGTGGACTTCGACACGGCGCTGCGCATCGAGACGCGGGGGCTCGTCGAGCTCCTGATGACCACCGAAGCCAAAAACTTGATCACGGCCAACTTCTTCCACTACAACCGGGTGCGCAGCGGCGCCAGCCGCCCGGCGGGCGTCGAGCGGCGGCGCTTCGCCCGGGTGGGGGTGGTGGGCGCCGGCACCATGGGGCGGGCCATCGCCGCCCTCTGCGCCCGCGCCGGCGTCGAGGTGGTGCTCCACGACCGGCGCGCGGAGGCCTGCACCGAGGCCCGCGCCCACTTGGAGGCGCTGTTGGCCAAGGGCTTCGCCAGGGCGGGGGACGAAGAGGCGCGGCGGCGCCTACTCGCCCGTCTCTCCTCCACCGCCGAGGGGGCCGACCTCGCCGCCTGCGACCTCTTTGTGGAGGCGGTGGACGAGGATCTCGAGGCCAAGCGCGCCGTGCTCGCCGAGCTGGAGCCGCTCCTCGGTCCCGAGCGTCCGCTGTTGAGCAACAGCTCTTCTCTGCCGGTGTCGCTGATCGGGCAGGGCAGTAGGGCCGCTTCCTGGCTGGTGGGCGCCCACTTCTTTTATCCAGCGGAAAAGATGGCCCTGGTCGAGGTGAGCGCCGCCGAGGAGACCGATTCCAGGGCGGTGGCCGCGGCCTTCGACCTGGCGCGACAGCTCGACAAGTTGCCCATCCTGATCTCGGCCCGGCCCGGGCTTTTCACCACGCGGGTGTTTTGCACCTATCTGGACGAGGGCTGCCGCCTGCTCCTGGAGGGGATCGAGCCCGCCTTCATCGAAAACGTGGGCCGCCTGGTGGGGATGCCCCGAGGGCCCCTCGCCATTCACGACGAGGTGGGCCAGCGGTTGATCCGCCGCATCGTCCAGCCTCCCGCCGAGGCCCGTTCGCCGGCCGACCTGGCGGCGGTCGCCCAGGTGGCCGCGCGCTGGGTGTCGGAGTTCGGCCGCGGCGGCCGAGGGCACGGCGGTGGCTTTTACGACTACGACGAGGCGGGCGCTCGCCTGTGGCCGCGGCTGCGCGAGCTCTACCGCCGCCCCGGCGCCGCCATTGCGCCCGAGGAGGCCAAAGACCGGCTGCTCTTCCGCCAGGTGGTGGAAACCCTGCGCTGTCTCGAGGAGGGGGTGTTGCGCTCGGTCCCCGAGGGCAACGTCGGCTCCCTCTTGGGCATCGGCGCGCCCGCCTGGACGGGGGGCTTCATCCAATTCGTCAACGGCTACGGTCCGGCCCGCTTTGCCACCCGCTGCGCGGAGCTCGCCGACCGCTACGGACCCCGCTTCGCCGTGCCGAGCATCGCCCTGGCCGCGGCGGAGGCGGGGCGGGGAATCCAATGAGGAGCACCGAGATGGCGCTGACCTTCGTCGACTACGCGGTGGTCGGGCGGGTCGCCACCCTGACCCTGAACCGCCCCGACGCCATGAACGCCATGCACAAGCCCCTGCGGGACGACCTGGTGGCGGCGCTCGGCCGAGCGGCCGCCGACGAGACGGTCCGGGTGGTGGTGCTGCGGGGTGCCGGGCGCTGCTTCACCGCCGGCCCCGATCTCAAGGAGGTGACCGAATCGCCCTGCCTGTACGACCTGATCGAGGAGGACTACCGACGCATCTACGACGCCATCCTGCGCTGCCCCAAACCCGTGATGGCGGCGGTCCACGGCGCGAGCGCCGGGGTGGGGGCGTCCATCACCCTCGCCTGCGACCTCGTGTTGATGGCCGAGGGGTCCTACCTCTTTTTGGCCTTCGCCAACATGGGCCTCATTCCCGACGGCGGCATCTGCTGGCAGCTGGCCCGCACCCTGGGGCCGAAGCGGGCCTTCCAGCTGATCGCCGAGGCGGCCAAGATCCCCGCGGCGGACTGCGTGGCCTGGGGGCTGGCCAACCGCCTGGTGGCCGAAGAGCGTTTGTTCGACGAGGCCCAGGCCTGGGCGGAATCCCTGGCGGAGGCGGCGCCCCTGCCGCTCAAATACGCCAAACAGGTGCTCGACCAGGCGATGCGCGCCGACTATCTGGACACCATGCGCTTCGAATCGGCGATCCAGCAGCTCCTCTACAAGACCGAGGACAGCCGCGAAGCCATCCGCGCCTTCTTCGAAAAGCGCAAGCCCAGCTTCCGCGGCCGTTAGCGCGGATCGCCGTCGACGAACAGCCGCTCGCCGGCGGCGGTGCGCACCCGCGCCCGGCGCGGCGGCAGCCCCTCGAGGTGGGGATATTTGGGCCGTGTCATGTAGGCGGCGAACCACTCGGCGAGGAGATCCGGGTCGTCCAAGACCTCCCGCAACAGGGCGCGCACCTGGTCCACGAAGGCCGGATGGATGCGCTCGTCGGCCATGGCCGGCTCGAGGAGCGGATCGCGGTAGCGCGGCCCGCCGCCGCGGCTCAGCACCTCGGTGGCCAGATCGTCCAACAGCTCGCCGGCGGTGGGCGCGCGAAACCCCACCGACAGGGTGATACAGGGATCGAGGGCGACCCCTTCGTGGGCCACGCCGGGCGGCAGGTAGAGGACGTCGCCCGGTTCCACCACCAGTTCCGCGGCGGGTTCGAAGTGGGCGAGCAGGCGCAGCGGCGCGTCGGGCCGCAGGGGCGTGTCCGGACTGCAGCGCTGCCCCAGCCGCCAGCGGCGGCGGCCGAGCCCCTGGATCAAGAAGACGTCGTAGTGGTCGAAGTGGGGTCCGACTCCGCCCCCGGGTGCCGCGTAACTGACCATGACGTCGTCGAACCGCCAGGGGGGCAGAAAGTCGAAAGCGGCGAAGAGCGCGCGCACTTCCGGCACCCAGAGGTCGACGCCGTGGACGAGCAGGGTCCAGTTGCGCTCGGGCAGGGCGGAGAAGAAAGACTCGGGGAAGGGTCCGGGGTAGACCTCGCAAGCCTCCAGGGGATCGCCCACCACCGCGCGCGCTTCCACCTCTTCTTCGCAGGCGAGGCCCGCGAGCTCCTCGGGGGTGAGGGGCGAGGCGAAACCGGGCAGGGCGCCCCGCAAGAGGAGCGGCTCGCGCTGCCAGTGGCGGCGCAGGAAGGAAGCGGCGTCCAGCCCTTCGGGAAAGCGGAGCTTCACGGGGCGAGGCGCCGCGCCTGCGCGGCGGCGTTGCCGGTGTAGGCGGCGGGAGTCAAGGCCAGGAGGGCGGTGCGCGCTGCCTCGGGAATGGGCAGCTCGGCGATGAAGGCGTGCAGCGCCTCGGCGCTCACCCGCTGTCCCCGGGTGAGCGCCTTGAGCTTTTCGTAGGCCTCCGGCACCCCGTGGCGGCGCATCACCGTCTGGATCGCCTCCGCCAACACCTCCCAGTTGTCTTCCAGGTCGCGCGCCAGGGCGCCGCGATCCAGGTCGAGCTTGTCCACGCCGCGCTCCAGGGCGCGGTAGGCGATGAGGCAGTGGCCGAGCGCCACGCCCAGGTTGCGCAGGGCGGTGGAGTCGCTCAGATCCCGCTGCCAGCGCGAGACCGGCAACTTGCGGGCGAGATGACCCAGCAACGCGTCGGCGATCCCCAGATTGCCCTCGGCGTTCTCGAAGTCGATGGGGTTGACCTTGTGGGGCATGGTCGACGATCCCACCTCGCCGGGGACGGCGCGCTGGCGGAAGTACCCCAGGGCGACGTAACCCCAGACGTCGCGGGCGAAGTCCAAGAGTACGACATTGACCCGCGCCAGGGCGTCGAACAGCTCCGCCAGGTAGTCGTGGGGCTCGATCTGGGTGGTGTAGGGGTTCCAGGTGAGGCCGAGCCCTTCCACGAAGGCGCGGGCGTGGCCCTCCCAGTCCACCTCCGGATAGGCCGCCAGGTGGGCGTTGTAGTTGCCCACTGCGCCATTGATCTTGCCCAGCAGGGGCACGCAGGCCACCTGCTCGAGCTGGCGGCCGAGCCGCCAGGCCACGTTGGCAAACTCCTTGCCCACCGTGGTGGGGGAGGCGGGCTGGCCGTGGGTGCGAGAGAGCATCGCTACGTCGGCCCAGCGCACGGCGCGCTCGGCGAGGGCGCCGCGCAACCGCTCCAGTTGCGGCAACAGCACCTCTTCCCGGGCCTCCTTCAGCAACAGGGCGTAGGCGAGGTTGTTGACGTCCTCCGAGGTGCAGGCGAAGTGGATGAACTCCGCCCAGCGGGCGAGGCGGGGGCGGGCGGCGAAGCGCTCGCGGAGGTAGTACTCCACCGCCTTGACGTCGTGGTTGGTGGTCCGCTCGATCTCCTTGACCCGCCGCGCCTGTCCCGCGTCGAAGGCGTCCACCAGCGCCGCCAGGAAGGACCGCTCCCCCTCTTCCAGCGGCCCCACCTCGGGGATCGCCGGGTTGTCCGCCAGGGATTCGAACCAGCGCACCTCCACCGCCACCCGGGCGCGGATCAATCCGTACTCGCTGAACAGGGCGCGCAGCGGTTCGCACTGGGCGGCGTAGCGGCCGTCGAGGGGGGAGATGGCGGTGAGGGTCGACAGTTCCATGGCGGCTCCCGATGCGCGGAAAGGGGGGCATTCTACTTCAGGAATCCCGCTCCAGCGCTGCTTGCCGGGCGCGGCCGTGGAGTTCCCTGGCCAGGGGCAGCAGGCGGTTGCGGCCCAGAATCAGCTGACTGCGCCGCCCGCCCACCTGCCGCCACAGGATGGCCGAGCGCACCGCCGAGAAGAGCAGACAGCGGATGCGGTCGGCGATGCCCGGCTGGCGCAGATGGGCGGCGGTGCCCTGCACCTGGATCCGGAAGCGGTAGGTGGAGAGGGTCTGCTGGTAGAGGTCGGCAACGTTCGCCACCACGTTGGCATGGGTGGGGCCGAACAGCGCCACCTGGCGCTCGACCCGGCCCAAGCCCTGGTCCACCCGCTCCAGCATCGCCCGATCCCGGGCGAGTTTGCGACCCAGGTGGAGGGCGCCGAGCACGTAGTGGAGCACCAGGCCCCGCTGGCCCGCTCCGGGGTCGAGGAGGATCTCTTCCAAAGCGGCAAAGCCCCCCTCGAGGCACTCGATACCCCCGTAGACGGCGAGCGCTGACTCGGGGTTGCGGGCCAAGAGGCTGCGCACCGCGGTCTCCAGCGCGCGGCTGCTGCCCGCGCCCAGCCGGGCCAGGCTGTCCACCTGGGCGCAGGCTTGGAAGAGGCCCGCCAGCGCCACCAGCTGGTCTTCGCTCGGCGGGCGGGTGAAGCGCTCAAACATCCCGCACCGCTTCGGCGATCACCCCGCCGCCGAGACAGCGTTCGCCGTCGTAGAGCACTACCGATTGGCCGGGCGTCACCGCCCACTGCGGCCGCTCGAAGGTGACCTGCAGCCGCCCGTCCGGCAGCGTCTCCGCCCGGCAGACCTGGAGGGGCTGGCGGTGGCGGGTGCGGGCGAGCAGGGGCCGGTCGAACACCGGCGTCCCGTTGATCCAGTGGAAGGATTCGGTGCGCAGGGCGCGGCTGTACAAGAAGGGGTGGTCGGCGCCCTGGACCACGATCAAGGCGTTGCGGGCGAAATCTTTGTCGGCCACGTACCAGGGCCGGTCGCCGGCGCCGCGCACGCCCCCTACGCCGAGCCCCCGGCGCTGGCCCAGGGTGTAGTAGGCCAGTCCTTCGTGGCGGCCGAGCACTCTTCCCTCGGGGGTTTCGATGGGGCCGGGCTGGCGCGGCAGATAGCGCGCCAGGAACTCCCGGAAACGGCGCTCGCCGATGAAGCAGATCCCCGTGCTGTCCTTTTTGCTCGCCACCGGCAGGCCGTGCCGCGCGGCGATGTGGCGCACCTCCTCCTTGCGCAGCTCCCCCAGCGGGAAGAGCGTCCGCGCCAGCGCTTGCTCGGAGACGGCGTGGAGAAAGTAGCTTTGGTCTTTGGCCGCATCGACCCCGCAGAGGAGTTCCCAGTGCCCGGCCCGCTGCCGCACCCGCGCGTAGTGGCCGGTGGCGATCCACTCCGCCCCCAGCTCGCGGGCGTAGTCGAGAAACACCTTGAACTTGATCTCGCGGTTGCACAGGACGTCTGGATTGGGCGTGCGGCCGGAGCGGTGTTCGGCGAGAAAGTGCTCGAAGACGCTCTCCCAGTACTCGGCGGCGAAGTTGGCCACGTGCAGGCGGATGCCGAGCCTGCGGCACACCGCCTCGGCGTCGGCCAGGTCGCGAAGGGCGGTGCACGCCTCGGTGCCGTCGTCCTCCTCCCAGTTTTTCATGAACAGCCCCTCGACCCGCCAGCCCTCGGCGAGCAGGCGCAGGGCGGCCACCGAGGAGTCCACGCCCCCCGACAGGCCGACCACCACGAGCCCTTTTTCGGCAGCGTTCATCGAATCAATACATCAATCATGTCAAGTGGATAGAGAAGGTTTGCAAGATATTTTCTCACATCTGCGAGCACCATGGGGCTGCGCAGATCGGCGCGCGCCTCGAGCTCCGCAGGGGTGAGCCAGAGGATCTCTTCCACCTCCCCGGCGCTCGGCGCGGCGCACTGCTCGAGCGGGCGCGCCGCGAAGCTCACCCGGTGGAAGGTGGGAAAGCCCGCTCCGGGCCGATAGCTGGTCAGGCCCAACAGGGCCAGCGGCTCCACCCGCCAGCCGGTCTCCTCGAGCGCTTCCCGCACCATCGCCTCGAGGAGCGATTCGCCGGGCTCCACGTGGCCCGCCGGTTGGTTGAGCACCCAGCGCCCCTCCGCCCGCTCCCGCACCAGGAGAAAGCGGCCGTCGCGGGGGATCACGGCGGCCACGGTGAGGCGAACGGCTGCGTCCATGGCAGGGGTCCTCGCTGTCCGGGGGCGACATTCTGGGGGGCGCGGGCGGGGGCTTCAAGCGCCCGGCAGCGCCACCCCTGCGGCGCGCAGTACGGCGGTGAAGTGCGCCGCCCAACCCCGATTCGCCGCCGGCGAGGCCGGACTCGGATGGAGGGCGCCCACCACCGCCACCCGCCGGTCCCCCAGTGCTTCGCGCGCCGCCCGGGTGGCCGCCCGGCCCAGGCCCACCACCCAGCGGGGTTGGAGGAGGTCGACCACCTCGCCCAGGTGGCGGCCGCAGGCCGGCGCGAACTGTCGGCGCTGCTCGGCTGGCAAACGGTCGGGAGTGAGGTTGCGGCCCGCCGCGTCGAAGAAGGCGAGGGGGCAGTAGTTGACCACGAAGAAACGGGCGAAGAACGCCTCGGGCGTGCCGAAGTGCTGCTGCGCCCAGCCCCATAGGCGCGCGCCGCTCAGCTCTCGCCGCGCGCTGGCGAAACCGCGCACCGGGCGGCGGGGATGTTCCGGAGAAGGTCTTCCCACCGGGCCGGCAAGGCGGAGCCAGGTGCGCACCCAGTGGGGATCGCCGAAGGGAACCCCCGTCTGCACCATGCCGTGGGGGCCCGGATTGAGGCCGACGAGGAGCACCTCCTTGGGCGGGGCACCGTAGCGTTCCAGGTAGGCTTGGTGGACCGGCCAGGCGTAGTCCAGGGGGTGGTAGACCACCGCCACCGGGGGGCCGAAGGGAAGACTCCGGGTCGCCTCGGCGAGGGTCCGGGCGGCGGCCACCAGGGCCTGGACCTCGCCCTTCACCGCCGTTCCCGCGCCGGCCAGGCGAGCCGCAGGTGTTCGCCGGGCGCGAGGCCGCCGAGGCGCCAGGGGCCGACCCGCACGCGCACCAGGCGCAGGGTCGGCAGGCCCACCGCCGCGGTCATGCGCCGCACCTGGCGGTTGCGCCCCTCCTGGAGCACGATCTCCAGCCAACTGGTGGGGATGTGCCGCCGCTCGCGGACGGGGGGATCGCGGGGCCAGAGGGGCGGGGGTTTGAGGGGGCGGACCCGCGCCGGGCGGGTCGGCCCGTCGCGCAGCACCACGCCGGCCGCCAGGCGGGCGAGCTGATCTTCCTCGGGCACGCCCTCCACCTGCACCCAGTAGGTCTTGGGCAGGTGGCGGCGCGGGCCGGCGATCCGCGCCTGCAGGGCGCCGTCGGCGACGAGCACCAGCAACCCCTCGGAGTCCCGGTCGAGCCGACCCGCCGGGTAGAACCCAGGCGCCTCCAGGTAGCGCCCCAGGCCGGGATGGCCGTCCCGGTCGGTGAACTGGCTGAGCACCCCGTAGGGCTTGTTGAACAGGATCAATTCCGGCATCGAACCTTCCGCACGCGCCCTGACAGTGTACCCGCGACTGTGGTAGGCTTCGCGAGCCCGGCGGGGCTTTCTCCTCCCCTTGAGGGAGTTCCGGACAAGCCCCTCGCTCGTCCTCGACCGTACCCGCGATCCGCGCGCGGCGGGCGCCGCAGGGGTGCCCGTGTTCGCCAACCGTTCGGGAAATGCCATGTCTGCCAAGATTCTCTACACCCTCACCGACGAAGCTCCGTTTCTCGCCACTTTTTCCCTGCTGCCGATCCTCCAGACCTTCGCCAAGGCGGCGGGCGTCGTGCTGGAGACGCGGGACATTTCCCTGGCGGCGCGCACTTTGGCTCAGTTCCCCGACCGACTCGCGCCGGAGCAGCGGGTCGCCGACGACCTCGCGGAGCTCGCCGAACTCGTCCACACCCCCGAGGCGAACATCGTCAAGCTGCCCAACATCAGTGCCTCCCAGCCGCAGTTGGAGGCCTGCATCCGCGAGCTCAAGGCGCAGGGCTACCCGCTGCCGGACTATCCCGAAGATCCCCAAACCGCCGAACAGCGCGAGATCAAGGCGCGCTACGACCGGGTCAAGGGCAGCGCGGTCAACCCGGTGCTGCGTGAGGGGAACTCCGACCGCCGGGCCCCGGCGTCGGTCAAGGCGTTCGCGCGCAAACATCCCCACCGCCTGGGGGCGTGGCGGGCCGACTCCAAAACCCACGTGGCCCACATGAGCGCCGGGGATTTCTACGGTTCCGAAAAGTCGGTCACCTGTTCCCAGCCCGGCTACGTCAAGATCGAGCTCTACAGCGCCGACGGCGACCACGAGGTGTTGCGTGAGAAAACCCCGGTCACGGTGGGCGAGGTGATCGACGCCGCGGTCATGCGCGCCCGGGAGTTGCGCGCTTTCTACGAGGAACAGATCGAGGACGCCAAGGCCCAGGAGGTGCTCTTTTCCCTGCACCTCAAGGCCACCATGATGAAGGTCTCCGACCCCATCCTCTTCGGCCACTGCGTGGAGGTCTTCTACCGCCCGGTGCTGCGCAAATTCGCTCGGGAGCTCGAGGCGATCGGCTTCGAACCCAACAACGGCATCGGCGACCTGTACGCCAAACTGCCCCAGCTGCCCGAGGAAACGCAACGGGCGATCCGCCAGGAGATCGACAACCTCCACCGAGTGCGGCCGCCGCTGGCGATGGTCAATTCCGCCAAGGGGATCACCAATCTCCACGCCCCCAACGACGTGATCATCGACGCCTCCATGCCAGCGATGATCCGCGATGGGGGCAAGATGTGGGGACCCGACGGCGAACTCCACGACGTCAAGGCGGTGATCCCCGACCGCAGCTATGCCGGCGTCTACCAGGTGGTCATCGACGACTGCAAACGCAACGGCCAGTTCGACCCCGCCACCATGGGTTCGGTGTCCAACGTCGGCCTCATGGCTCGCAAGGCCGAAGAGTACGGCTCCCACAACAAGACCTTCGAGATCCCCTACGACGGCACCGTGGTGGTCACCGATCCGACCGGCAAGGTGCTCATGGAGCACCACGTGGAAAAGGGCGACATCTGGCGGATGGGCAAGGTCAAAGACGCCGTCGTCCAAGACTGGGTGAAGCTCGCCGTCAACCGCGCCCGCGCCTCCGGCGCCTCGGCGGTGTTCTGGCTCGACCAGAACCGCCCCCACGACGCCCAGCTGATCATCAAGGTGGAGCGCTACCTCAAGGACCACGACACCTCCGGCCTCGACATCCGCATCATGGCGCCGGAGGAGGCCTGCCGCTTCACCCTCGAGCGGTTGCGCGCCGGCCTGGACACCATCTCGGTGACGGGCAACGTGCTGCGGGATTACCTGACCGACCTATTCCCCATCCTGGAGCTCGGCACCAGCGCCCGGATGCTCTCCATCGTCCCCCTGATGAGCGGCGGCGCCCTCTTTGAGACCGGCGCCGGCGGTTCCGCTCCCCGCCACGTGGAGCAGTTCCTCGCCGAAAACCACCTGCGCTGGGATTCCTTGGGCGAGTTTTTGGCCATGGTGGAATCGCTGGAACACCACGCCCGCGTCGCCGGCAACCCGCGGGCCGCGGTGCTCGCCCGAGCGCTGGACAAGGCCAACGAGCGCTATCTGGAAAACCGCAGGGCGCCGTCGCGGAAAGTGGGCGAGCTCGACACCCGCGGCAGCCACTTCTACCTGGCCCTCTACTGGGCCCAGGCGCTGGCCGAACAGCAGGAAGATCCCGAGTTGCGCGCCCTCTTTGCCCCTCTGGCCGAGGCGTTGGCGGAGGCGGAGGCCGCCATCGTGGCGGAGCTCAACGGCGTCCAGGGGCGGCCGGTGGACCTCGGCGGCTACTACTGGCCCGACCGGGAGCGCGTGCGCCGAGAGATGCGCCCGAGCCCCACTTTCAACCGGGTTCTCGAAGCGTTCGCGGACCGCCTGCGGGGGGCGTCCTGAGGGACGCATCCGCCGCCGGCGCGGGGCGGGTCTGGCGCTGGGGGAGGGGGCCCGGGACAATGTGGGTGGCATGCAACCCCTTCTCGCCGCGCACCATCTCGAAGGTCACCTCCTGGCCCGCCTTGAGGGTCTTGTAGCCGTCCATGGCGATGGCGGAAAAGTGGGCGAACACGTCGCCTCCGCCCCCCTCGGGAAGAATGAAGCCGTAGCCCTTGGCGTTGTTGAACCACTTGACGATGCCCTTGGGCATGCCTTGCACTCCTGCGCTGCCGACCTGTTGGCGTTATCGTGGACTGGCCCTCCGGGCGCGCAGCCGTCCGGCCTTGCGTGTCTCTTTAGACCCTCGCGCCCGGCAAGTCAAGTCAGAGTACCGGGACGGAGCACCTTCGCTGCGGTGTAGCGCCGATCGACGGAAGCCGGTAATCTAGATCCAGGCATGCCCTTGCGGGTGGTTCCCCTTCCGGCATGAACTTCGCTTGCGAGCAAACGAGGGCAAGAGGTTGCGGAGATCACCATGACGCGGTGGAGCGGTGATTGGGACGACCTCCCCGGCGCGGCCAACCCCCGTCAGGGAACGGTCGCCGAAGCGGAGAAACCGGCACTCAAGCGGCCCCCCCGATACCAGGTGGTGATGCTCAACGACGACTACACGCCGATGGAGTTCGTGGTCGGCGTGCTGGAGAAGTTTTTCCACATGGATCGGGAACTGGCCGTCCGGGTGATGCTCAAAGTGCACACCGAAGGAAGGGCGGTGTGCGGGGTCTACACCAAGGACGTGGCCGAGACGAAAGCGGTCCAGGTGAACCAGTACGCCCGCGCCCACGAACACCCTCTATTGTGCGAGACCGAACCCGCCGACGACGGCGAGTAGGAGCTGTGAGATGTTGAGCCGCGAATTGGAGGAGACCCTCAACCAGGCGTTTCGCGACGCCATGGCGCGCCGCCACGAGTACATGACCGTGGAGCACCTGCTCCTCGCGCTGCTCGACAACCGCTCCGCCCGCGACGTGCTCAAAGCGTGCGGGGCGGACCTGGACACCCTGCGGCGCGACCTCAACGAGTTCATCGACTCCACCACGCCCCTCATTCCCGAGGGCGACCGCACCACCCAGACCCAGCCCACCCTGGGTTTCAACCGGGTGTTGCAGCGCGCCGTGTTCCACGTCCAGTCCTCGGGCAAGAAAGAGGTCAAGGGCGAAAACGTCCTGGTGGCCATCTTCAGCGAGCAGGAGAGCCAGGCGGTCTACTTCCTGCGGCTGCAGAACATCGCCCGCATCGATGTCATCAACTACATCTCCCACGGCATCTCCAAGTTCGCCAACCAGTCGGAAGAGGGCAGGGCGAGCGGTTCGCCCAGCGGCAGCGCGGAAGCCGGCGAGCGCGAGGGCCAGGAGGAGAGCCTCCTCGAGCAGTTCGCCACCAACCTAAACGAACAGGCGGCGGCCGGGCACATCGACCCCCTGGTGGGGCGGCAGGCGGAGCTGGAGCGGGTCTGTCAGGTGCTCTCCCGCCGGCGCAAGAACAACCCTCTCCTGGTGGGCGAATCCGGGGTGGGCAAGACGGCCATCGCCGAGGGGCTCGCCTGGCGGATCGTGCAGGGGCAGGTCCCGGAGGTGCTCAAGGGGTTCGTGGTCTACTCCCTGGACCTGGGGGCGCTGCTCGCCGGCACCAAGTACCGGGGCGACTTCGAAAAGCGCTTCAAAGGGGTGTTGCGGGAGCTAGAGCGCAAAGAGCGGGCCATCCTCTTCATCGACGAGATCCACACCATCATCGGCGCCGGTGCCGCGTCCGGCGGCGTGATGGACGCCTCCAACCTCCTCAAGCCCCTGCTCACCTCGGGCAAGATCCGCTGCATCGGCTCCACCACCTACCAGGAATACCGCGGGATTTTCGAAAAGGATCGGGCCCTGTCGCGCCGCTTCCAGAAGATCGACGTGCCCGAGCCGACGGTGGAGGAGACCTACGCCATCCTCAAGGGGCTCAAGTCCCGCTTCGAAGAGCACCACGGCCTGCGCTTCTCCAACGCCGCTCTGGAGGCGGCGGCGCGCCTGGCCGCCAAGCACATTCCCGACCGCTTCCTGCCCGACAAGGCGATCGACGTCATCGACGAGGCGGGGGCTTACCAGCAGCTCTTGCCCCCCAGCAAGCGCAAGAAGGTGATCGGGGTCGCCGAAATCGAGCAAGTGGTGGCCAAGATCGCCCGCATCCCCCCGAAGAGCGTTTCGGCCTCCGACAAGGAGCAGCTGCGCAATTTGGAAGCGCAACTCAAGATGGTGGTGTTCGGTCAGGACGAGGGGATCGAGGCCCTCGCCACCGCCATCAAGCTCGCCCGGGCGGGCCTGCGCAGCGGCCGCCACCCCATCGGCAGCTTCCTGTTCGCCGGCCCCACCGGGGTGGGCAAGACGGAGCTCGCCCGCCAGCTGGCGCGGGTGCTCGGCATCGAGCTGATCCGCTTCGACATGTCCGAGTACATGGAGCGCCACACCGTGTCCCGGCTGATCGGCGCGCCGCCCGGCTACGTGGGCTTCGATCAGGGAGGACTGCTCACCGACGCGGTCCGCACCCACCCCCATTCGGTGGTGCTCCTCGACGAGATCGAGAAGGCCCACCCCGACGTTTACAACCTGCTCCTGCAGGTGATGGATCACGGCACCCTCACCGACAACAACGGGCGCAAGGCCGACTTCACCAACGTGATCCTGATCATGACCACCAACGCCGGAGCGGAGCAGGCGAGCCGGCCGAGCATGGGCTTCACCCGCCAGGACCACTCCACCGACGCCATGGAGGTGATCCGGCGCATGTTCTCACCCGAGTTTCGCAACCGGTTGGACGCCATCATCCAGTTCAGGCCCCTGTCGTTCGAGGTGATCAAGACGGTGGTGGACAAGTTCCTGGTGGAACTCCAGGCGCAACTCGACGACAAGCGCGTGGTGCTGGAGGTGGATGAGGCCGCCCGCGAGTGGCTCGCCCGCCACGGCTACGACGACAAGATGGGGGCGCGCCCCATGGCGCGGCTCATCCAAGAGAAGGTCAAAAAGCCCCTGGCCAACGAGGTGCTCTTCGGCGAACTGGCCAGCGGGGGGCGTGGTGCGCGTCACCGTCGAGGGCGACGACATCGTGCTGCGCTGCGGGGAGGAGGTGGCCTCCTGAGGAAGGGGCGCTGTCAGCGGGCTCGATAGACGATCCGGCCCTTGGTCAAGTCGTAAGGGGTGAGCTCCACCTTGACTTTGTCCCCGGTCAGGATGCGAATGTAGTTTTTGCGCATCTTGCCGGAGATGTGGGCGGTGATCACGTGGCCGTTTTCCAGCCGCACGCGGAACATCGTGTTCGGCAAGGTGTCGATCACCTCGCCTTCCATTTCGATGTGGTCTTCTCTCGGCATCGCCTCCGGGGCTCCCGCAGCCGTGGGGGAGCGCATTTTGCATCAATTCCCGGGGGAAGGAAAGGCGCCCTCGCAGCGCCCTGCGGCCGAGAAGCCCAGTCATTCCCCGGATTCCGCTCCGCTCCATCCGGGCTACGCCCCGCTGCCGAGCTGCGGGACCCCTCCGACCAACGCCTGGTAGCCCGGATGCAGGCACTGAGCGCCGGAATCCGGGTGAGAGGGCCGCGGGATCCTCCCGCGACCCGGAGGGCGCTCGGCATCACTCAGAGAAAACGGCGGCGGACAGGCGCGACCAGCCGTCGGCGGTGAGGATTTCCAGGGGCGCGAAGCGCGCCTTGTAGGACATCTTGCGGCACTCCCGGATCCAGTAGCCGAGATAGACGTAGGGCAGACCCTGCTGGCGGGCGAGCTCGATCTGGCAGAGGATGGCCAGGGTGCCCGGGCTCAGGCGGGCGGCCTCGGGCGCGAAGTAGGTGTAGACGGCCGACAGGCCGTCGTCGAGAAAGTCGATGACGGCACAGCCCAGAAGCCGTCCTCCCTCGCGAAACTCGAGGTAGCGGGTGCCGTCCACTCCCTCGGCCAGAAACTCCCGGAACTGCTCGCGGGAGGGGGGATACATGTCGCCGTCCCGGTGGCGCTCGGCGATGTAGGCCTCGAACAGGGGGTAGTGTTCCTCCTCGTCGAGGCGCGCCACCAGCCGCCGCTCCAAGCCGCCCCCGCGGCGCAGGGTGCGGGCGAAGGCGCGGGTCAGGCGGAATTCGCCCACCACGATGCGACAGGCCAGGCAAGCCCGGCAGCCGGGGCAGCCCGGGGCGTAGTAGAAGCGGCCGCTCCTGCGAAAGCCGAGGCGCGACAACTCGCTGTGCAAGGCCACGTCCACCGGCATGGCGGGGTCGACGAAGCGGGTCACCGCCACTCGACCGGGCAGGTAGCTGCAGGGATGGGGGCTCGTGGACAAAAGTCGCAGCCGCAGCAGATCGGGCGTGACGTCGCGGGTCATGGCTGGGCGAGCCGTTCCAGGCCCTCGGCAAAGGCTTCACTGGAAGGCCAGTGTAGGCTCCACCGGCCCGCCTTGGCCAGCACCGCCAGGAATTCCCGGCGGGAGATCGTCTCCACCCCCAGGCGTTCCAGGTGCGGGCTCGGCAGCTGGCAGTCGATGAGGGCGAAGCCGGCGGCCGCCAGGGTCTGGGAGAGGGCGACGAAGGCCACCTTGGAGGCGTCGGGCACCCCACTCCACATCGACTCGCCGCAGAAGACGCCGCCCACCTGCACCCCGTAGAGCCCTCCCACCAGCTCGCCCTCCAGCCAGCACTCCAGGGAGTGGGCGTGGCCGGCGCGGTGGAGTTCGCCGTAGGCGCGGCGCATCCCGGGAGTGATCCAGGTACCCCGCACGCCCCGCCGGGGCCCGGCACAGGCGGCCACCACCGCCTCGAAGCGCCGATCGGTGGTGATCTGCCAGGGACCCTTGCGGATGCGACGGCGCAGGGAGCGGGACAGGTGGTGGCGCCCGGGCACCAGCACCGCTCGCCGCGCCGGCGACCACCAGAGAGGGAGCCGGTCGTCCTCGAACCAGGGAAAGATGCCGGCGCGGTAGGCGGCGAGCAGGGTGGGCAGGTCGAGGCGGCCGCCCACCGCCAACAGGCCGTCGGGCTCGGCAAGGGCCGCCTCGGGGGGCGGAAAGCGGTGGTCGCCGGGTGCGAGGACCGCCGGGATCACATCAGGCCGTCGAGGTATTTCTCCGCGTCCAGGGCGGCCATGCAGCCCGAACCCGCCGAGGTGATCGCCTGGCGGTAGACTGTGATCGGCCACGTCGCCGGCAGCGAACACGCCGGGCACCGAGGTGGCGGTGGCGTTGCCCTCGGTGCCCGAGCGGACCTGGATGTAGCCGTTTTTCATCGCCAGCTGGCCTTCGAAGAGGGCGGTGTTGGGCTGGTGGCCGATGGCGATGAAGATGCCCGCCACCTCGATTTCCCGGGTGGTGCCGTCCACCGTGCTCTTGACGCGCATCCCGGTGACCCCCTGGTCGTCGCCGAGCACCTCCTCGAGGGTGTGATTCCAGAGGATCTCGACGTTGCCGTTTTTCGCCTTGGCGAACAGGCGATCCTGGAGGATCTTTTCGGCCCGCAGGGCGTCGCGGCGGTGGACGAGGATCACCTTGCTGCAGATGTTGGAGAGGTAGAGGGCCTCTTCCACCGCGGTGTTGCCGCCGCCGATCACCGCCACCCGCTGGCCGCGGTAGAAAAAGCCGTCGCAGGTGGCGCAGGCGCTCACTCCCCGCCCCAGATAGGCCTGTTCGGAGGGCAGGCCGAGGTAGCGGGCCGAGGCGCCGGTGGCGATGATCAGGGCGTCACAGGTGTAGGTGTTGCTGCCCTCGAGGCGGAAGGGGCGACTGCCGAGGTCCGCCTTCTCGATGTGGTCGACCACCACCTCGGTGCCGAACCGCTCGGCGTGGGCCTGCATCTGGGCCATGAGATCCGGTCCCTGCAATCCCTCCGGACCGCCCGGCCAGTTCTCCACGTCGGTGGTGGTGGTCAACTGGCCGCCCGGCTGCATGCCGGTGATGACCATCGGCGCCAGGTTGGCGCGGGCGGCGTAGATGGCCGCCGTCCAGCCGGCCGGGCCGGAGCCCAGAATGATCAGGCGTCGGTGGGTGGGTTCGCTCATGGGTCGCATCCTTTCTTCGGGGCCAGTAGGGTAGGCGCGCATGATACGGAAGGGCGCGCCCCGGCGAAACCGGGCGTGGCCTATGGCGCCCATAGAGGGGGGCAATGGGCCGCCCCGCATCGCCGTCCCGGCGGGGCATCGGTAGTACAATGGCGCCGTGACGGCGAGGGGTGTGCAGAGGTTGAGCAGGCGCGACGCGAGCGCACGGCCGGGCGACGCGCCCGGGCGGCGCCATCTGATCCTTCGGGAAGGCGCCCTCATCGGCTGGCTGCTGTTCGGCGCCTACCTTTGGCTTGCGCTCGCCACCTGGTCCGCCGAGGATCCGGGTTGGTCGCGCACCGGTGCGGGTGAGGGCGTGCGCAACCTCGCCGGGCCGGCGGGTGCGTGGCTGGCGGACATTCTCCTCTTTTTGCTGGGCTACGTCGCCCACCTGCTGCCGCCCCTCATCGCCTGGCGGGCCTGGCGGCTGTTGCGCGCCCACCGGCGGGAGGCGGCGCCCTTCGATTGGCTCACCTTCGCCCTGCGCAGCCTCGGCTTTTTCCTCGTGGTGGCCGCTGGCACGGGACTCGCCTCGATGCACCACGGCGGCGCCCCCGAACTACCCGCGGGGGTCGGCGCCGGCGGGCGCCTGGGGGACGCCTTGGCCGAGGCGGTCGGCGGCGCGTTCAGCCATGTGGGGGGCACCCTGGTGCTCGGCGGCATCTTCCTCTTTGGCCTGACGGTGTTCGCCGACATCTCCTGGCTCGCCCTGAGCGAGGCCATCGGCCGCACGGTGTCCGGGGTGCCGCTGGGTCGCTGCGCGCAGTCGCGGCCCTGGCCCAGCGCTGGCGCGAGCGCCGGGCGGCGCGAGACGCCCAGCGCCAGCGGGAGGTGCGCGTGCGCAGGCGGCCAGCAAGCGGGCCGCCCGCCCCGAGCCCAGGATCGAGCCGCCGCCTGTCGCCGGCGCCCAGTCCCCGCCTGGAGGCCGAGCGCCAGGTGCCGCTGTTGCTGGAGGACGAACCGCCGCCCAGCGGCGATCGTCCGCCCCTGTCCCTCCTGGACAGCCCCCGCCAGGAGGAGCAGAAAGGCTTTTCCCGCGAATCGCTGGAAGCCATGTCCCGCCTCCTGGAGCTGAAATTGCAAGATTTCGGCATCGCGGTGGAGGTGGTGGCGGTGCAGCCGGGGCCGGTGATCACCCGCTTCGAGATCCAGCCGGCTCCGGGCGTCAAGGCGAGCCGGATCACCGCCCTGGCGCGCGACCTGGCGCGCTCCTTGGCGGTGGTCAGCGTGCGGGTGGTGGAGGTGATCCCCGGCAAATCGGTGGTGGGCATCGAGATTCCCAACGAGCAGCGGCGCATCGTGCGCCTTTCGGAAGTGATCGCCAGCGCCGCCTACGAGCAGTCCCGCTCGCCGCTCACCCTGGCGCTGGGCTGCGACATCGCCGGCCAGCCGGTGGTCGCCGACCTGGCCAAGATGCCCCACCTGCTGGTGGCCGGCACCACCGGATCGGGCAAGTCGGTGGGCATCAACGCCATGCTCCTGAGCCTCCTCTACAAGGCCACGCCCGAACAGGTCCGGTTGATCCTGGTGGATCCCAAGATGCTCGAACTCTCCGTCTACGAGGGCATCCCCCACCTCCTCGCGCCGGTGATCACCGACATGAAGGACGCCGCCAGCGGCCTGCGCTGGTGCGTGGGGGAGATGGAGCGGCGCTATCAGCTGATGGCCGCCCTCGGGGTGCGCAACATCGCCGGCTACAACCGCAAGGTGGAGGAGGCCCAGCGCGCCGGCCGTCCCCTCGTCGACCCGCGTCCCAGCGACGACCCGGAGGCCGCGCCGACCCTCGGCCGACTGCCCTACATCGTGGTGGTCATCGACGAATTCGCCGACATGATGATGATCGTCGGCAAAAAGGTGGAGCAGCTCATCGCCCGCATCGCCCAGAAGGCCCGGGCTGCTGGCATTCACCTGATCCTCGCCACCCAGCGCCCGTCGGTGGACGTGATCACCGGCCTCATCAAGGCCAACATTCCCTCGCGCATCGCCTTTCAGGTCTCCTCCAAGGTCGACTCCCGCACCATCCTCGACCAGGGTGGTGCCGAACAACTGCTCGGCCACGGCGACATGCTCTACCTGCCGGCCGGGACCAGCGTGCCGATCCGCGTCCACGGCGCCTTCGTGGACGACGCCGAGGTGCACCGGGTGGTGGCCGACTGGAAACGGCGGGGTCAGCCCCAGTATCTGGAGGAGATCACCGACGAGGAGAGCGCCGGCGCCATTCCCGTGCCGGGCCTCGGCGGCAGCGGCGGAGAGGACGACCCGGAAGGCGACGACCTCTACGACCAGGCGGTGGCCTTCGTGCTCGAGACGCGCAAGGCCTCCATTTCCGCCGTCCAGCGCAAGTTGCGGATCGGCTACAACCGGGCCGCCCGGCTGATCGAGGCGATGGAAGCGGCGGGAGTGGTCAGTCCCATGAACGCCAACGGCAGCCGGGAGGTCTTGGTCCCGCAGCGGGGTGAGCGGTGATGGCGCGCCTCCTGTTCCTGGCGTTCGCCCTGGTGGCCGGAGGCGCACGCGCCGACGCCGCCGCCGAACTTGCGGCCCGCCTCCAGGCCATCGAGAGCTTGGCGGCGGGCTTCACCCAGCGCACCGTCGGCCCCGATGGGGCGCTCCTCGAATCCCTCTCCGGGCGGCTGTGGCTCGCCCGCCCGGCGCGCATCCGCTGGCACGCCGACGCCCCGGGAGAGCAGCTTCTGGTGGGGGATGGCACCTGGCTGTGGTACTACGACGTGGAACTGGCCCAGGTGACCGTGCGCCGCCTGGACGCCCTGGAGGAGAGCCCGGCGCTGTTGCTCCTGGGGTCGGAAGAGGCGCTCGCCGCCTACCAGGTGGAGGCGCAGCGTCGGGGAGAGGCGCGCTGTTACCGGCTTCGACCGCGGTCGCCCGAGGCCTCCTATCGCGCGGTCGTGCTCTGCTTCCGCGGCGCGCGCCCCGCGGCGATGGAGCTCGAGGACGGGCTCGGCAACCGGACGACGGTGCGCTTTTCCCAGGTGGCTCTCAACCGCCCCCTGGAAGAGTCGCTCTTTCACTTCTCGCCCCCGGAGGGAGTGGATGTCGTCCGCGAACCCTGAACTCCACCGACCGCTCGCAGACCGCATGCGCCCGCGCGACCTGGACGAGTTCGTCGGCCAGGAACACTTGCTCGCGCCGGGCCGACCCCTGCGGCGGGCCATCGAGCAGGGGCTTTTGCACTCGATGGTCTTCTGGGGGCCGCCGGGAACGGGCAAGACCACCCTGGCGCGGATCGCCGCCGGTCGCGCCCAAGCCGAATTCGAGACCCTCTCCGCGGTGCTCGCGGGCGTGCGGGAAATCCGCGCCGCCGTGGAGCGCGCCCGCGCCCGCCAGGCGGAGCAGGGCAGGCGGACCGTGCTGTTCATCGACGAGATCCACCGCTTCAACAAGGCCCAGCAGGACGCGCTCCTGCCCCACGTGGAGGACGGCACGCTGATCCTGGTGGGCGCGACCACCGAAAATCCCTCCTTCGAGCTCAACTCGGCCCTGCTCTCCCGGGTGCGCGTCTGGGTGCTCAAGCCCCTTTCCGAGGCCGCGCTGCGGCGCCTGGTGGAAGCGGCACTGGCCGATCGCGAACGGGGTCTTGCTGGCACCCTGGTGCTGGAGGAGGCGGCCCTGGCGCGGCTCGTGGCCGCCGCCGACGGCGATGCCCGCAGGGCGCTCAACCTGTTGGAGATCGCCGCGGATCTGGCGGTGGCGGGCACCATCGACGCCGCGGTGGTGGAGGACGTGCTGGCCGCCGACACCCGCCGCTTCGACAAGGGAGGGGATGTCTTCTACGACCAGATCTCCGCGCTCCACAAGGCGCTGCGGGGTTCGGCGCCGGATGCCGCGCTCTACTGGCTGGCGCGGATGCTCGACGGCGGCTGCGACCCCCGCTACATCGCCCGTCGCCTGGTGCGCATGGCCAGCGAGGACGTGGGCAACGCCGATCCCCGCGCCCTGCAGCTGGCGCTGGCCGCCTGGGAGGTGCAGGAGCGCTTGGGCTCTCCCGAAGGGGAGCTCGCTCTGGCCCAGGCGGTGCTCTACCTGGCGGTCGCTCCCAAGAGCAATGCCGTCTATCGCGCCTTCCAAGAAGTCAGCGAGGAGGTGCGCCGCCAGCCCAGCTACGAGGTGCCGGTCCACCTGCGCAACGCGCCCACCCGTCTTCTGCGCGAGCTCGGCCACGGGGCGGACTACCGCTACGCCCACGACGAGCCGGGCGGCTACGCCGCCGGCGAGTGCTACTTCCCGCCCGAGCTCGCCGGGCGGCGCTACTACTTTCCCAGCGACCAGGGACTCGAGCGGGCCATCGGGGAAAAGTTGCGCCGCCTGGCGGAACTGGATCGCATGAGTCCCCGCAAGCGCGGCGGAGAATCGTCGTGACCCCGCTGCTCGCCGTCGCCCTCGGGGGCGCCCTCGGGGCCCTGGCCCGCTACGGCTTGAACGGCCTGTGCTTCGCCCTGGTCGGAGCCCGCTTCCCGGCGGGCACGTTGGTCGCCAACCTGTTTGGCTGTGCGGCCATGGGCGCGCTCTACGTCCTGGTAATCGAGCGCGGCGCCCTGCCGCCCCCGACGCGCGAACTCTTGATGGTGGGCTTTCTGGGCAGCTTCACCACCTTTTCGGCCTTTTCCCTGGATGCCCTCGCCCTGTGGCAGAATGGCGGCCTCGCGCCCGCCCTGGGCTACGTCGCCGCCTCGGTGTTGGGCGGCCTTCTGAGTTTGGCCGCCGCCGTCCATCTGGCCCGCTTGTTGTGAAAAGAGGAGGCTTGCCCGCCGTGCTCGACCCCAAACTGGTCCGCAGCGATCCCGAGGCCGTGGCCCGCCAACTGGCCCGCCGCGGCTTCGTCCTCGACGTGGCGCGCATTCGCCGGCTGGAGGAGCGGCGTCGGGAGCTGCAGGGGCGCGTCCAGCAGCTGCGGGAGGAGCGCAACGCCCACGCCCGCCGGGTGGGTCGAGAGATCGCCGCCGCCCGCGCCGAGGGCCGCGACATCGCGCCCCTCCTGGAGCGGGGCGAAGCCCTGAAGGCCGCCTGCCAGGAGGCGGAAGCGGCCCTCGACGAGGTCCAGGCGGAATTCGAGGCCTACCTCCTCGAGGTACCCAACCTGCCCGACCCGGAGGTGCCGGACGGCACCGACGAGTCCCACAACGTCGAACTGCGCCGGGTGGGACAGCCGCGCGCCTTCGACTTCCCGGTCCGCGACCACGTGGCGCTCGGCGAGGCCGCCGGCTGCCTGCAACTGGAAGCGGCAGCGCGCATGTCGGGGGCGCGCTTCGCGGTGCTCAGTGGCGACCTGGCCCGCCTGCAGCGGGCCTTGGTCCAGTTCATGCTCGACCTGCACGTCGCCGAGCACGGCTACCGGGAGGTGTACGTGCCCGACCTGGTGGGGCGGGCGGCGCTCGTCGGCACCGGGCAGCTGCCCAAATTCGAAGAGGACCTCTTCCGGGTGGCCGGCCCCCGGGAGCTGTTCCTGATTCCCACCGGCGAGGTGCCGGTGACCAACCTCCACCGGGAGGAGATCCTGGAAGGGGAACTGCCGCGCAAGTACGTCTCCCACACCCCCTGTTTCCGCGCCGAGGCGGGCGCGAGCGGCGCCGACACCCGGGGCCTGATCCGCCAGCACCAGTTCGAAAAGGTCGAACTCGTCCAGTTCGCCGCCCCCGAGGAGTCGGCCGCCGCCCTGGAGAGCCTCACCCGCGACGCCGAGGCGGTGCTCGAGCGGCTCGAGCTGCCCTACCGGCGGGTCGCCCTGTGCGCCGGCGACCTGGGCTTTGCCGCCGCCCGCACCTACGATCTCGAGGTCTGGATTCCCTCCCAGGGGCGCTACCGGGAGATCTCCTCCTGCAGTAATTTCCGCGACTTCCAGGCGCGGCGGCTGAAGGTGCGCTGGCGCAACCCCGCCCACGGGCGCCCCGAACTGGTCCACACCCTGAACGGTTCCGGCCTCGCCGTCGGCCGCACCCTGGTGGCCCTGGTGGAAAACTTTCAACAGGGGGACGGCTCGGTGGCGATCCCCGACGCCCTGCGCCCCTACCTCGGAGGGCGGGAGCGGATCCTGCGCTGACGGTCCGTGGAAAGCCTGCCGCTCTTCCACCGCCTCGCCGATCGCACCTGCCTCTTGGTGGGCGGCGGGCGGGTGGCCGCCCGCAAGCTGCGGCTGCTGCTCGCCGCCGGCGCGCGGGTGCGGCTGGTGGCGCTTGAGCTCGCCGAAGAGACCCGCGCGCTGGCGGGGGGGGAGCGAGTGGCGGTGAGCCTCCGGGAGTTCGCAGAGCAGGACCTAGAAGGGGTGGTGCTGGCGGTCGCCGCCACCGGCGAGCCGGCGGTGAACGCCCGGGTGGCGCGCCTCGCCGGCGAGCGCGGGATCCCCGTCAACGTGGTGGACGACCCCGAGCTGAGCACCGTCTACTTTCCCGCCATCGTCGACCGAGACCCGGTGCAGGTGGCCATCGGCACCGGCGGCGCGGCGCCCGTGCTCGCGCGCTCGTTGCGCACCCAGATCGAGGCGCTCCTGCCCGGGCGACTCGGCGACCTGGCGCGGCTCGCCCGCGAGTTCCGCGATCGGGTGCGCGCCCGCTTTTCCCGCGAAGCCGAGCGCCGCGCCTTCTGGGAGCAGGTGCTCGAGGGGCCGGTGGCGGAGCGCGCCCTGGCGGGCAACCTAGAGGACGCCCGCGCGCGCCTGGCCGAGGCCCTGGAGAAGGGCGCACCGCCCGCCGGCGGTGAGGTCTATCTGGTGGGCGCCGGCCCCGGCGACCCGGACCTGCTCACTCTGCGCGCCCTGCGCCTGATGCAGAAGGCGGACGTGGTCCTCTACGACCGCTTGGTTTCCCCCCAGGTGCTGGACCTGGTGCGGCGGGATGCGGAGCGGTTCTACGTGGGCAAGCGCGCCGGGGAGCACCCGGTGACCCAGGAGAACATCAACCGCATCCTGGTGGAGCTTGCCCGGGAGGGTAAGCGGGTGCTGCGGCTGAAGGGGGGCGACCCCTTCATCTTCGGCCGCGGCGGCGAGGAGATCGAGCATCTGGCGGCCGCCGGCATCCCCTTCCAGGTGGTGCCCGGGATCACCGCCGCCACCGGTTGCGCCGCCTACGCGGGCATCCCCCTGACCCACCGCGACTACGCCCAGTCGGTGCGCTTCGTGGCCGGCCACCGGCGGGGCGATAGGATCGATCTGGACTGGCCCTCCCTGGTGGCGCCGGGCCAGACCCTGGTGTTCTACATGGGCCTCGCCGGGCTCGAGATCATCGCCCGCGAGCTCATTGCCCACGGCATGGACCCACAAACGCCCGCCGCCCTGGTGGAACACGGCACCTTGGCCGACCAGCAGGTGATCGTGGCACCCCTCGCCGACCTGCCCGAGCGGGTGCGGGCGGCGGGCGCGCGCCCGCCCACCCTGCTGATCGTGGGCGAGGTGGTGCGCCTCTACCCACGCCTGTCCTGGTACCGGCCGGCGCCGGGGGCTTTGCTAGAATGACGCCACCGCCCGGCGCGGTGGGCCCTGTCTTTTGCCGAGGAGTCCCCATGCAGTTCACCGGAACCGAACGCTACGTCGCCACCCCCGATCTGCAGATGGCCGTCAACGCCGCCGTGACCCTGGAGCGCCCGCTCCTGGTCAAGGGAGAGCCCGGTACCGGCAAGACGCTGCTCGCCGAAGAGGTGGCCCGGGCCCTCGACCTGCCGCTCATCACCTGGCACATCAAGTCCACCACCAAGGCCCAACAGGGACTTTACGAATACGACGCCGTCTCGCGGCTGCGCGATTCCCAGCTCGGCGATCCGCGGGTCCACGACATCGCCAACTACATCAAGAAGGGCAAACTCTGGGAGGCCTTCGAGTCGGAGCGTCGGGTGGTGCTGCTGATCGACGAGATCGACAAGGCGGACATCGAGTTTCCCAACGACCTGCTGTTGGAACTCGACCGGATGGAGTTTTACGTCTACGAGACCGGGCAAACGGTGCGCGCGCGCCATCGGCCGGTGGTGATCATCACCAGCAACAACGAAAAGGAACTGCCCGACGCCTTTTTGCGCCGCTGCTTTTTCCACTACATCCGCTTTCCCGACCGGGAGACCATGGCGCGCATCGTCGAGGTCCACTTTCCGGGCATCCAAAGGCAACTGGTGGAGGAGGCGCTGGACGTCTTCTTCGAGGTGCGCGAGGTGCCGGGCCTGAAGAAAAAGCCCTCCACCTCGGAGCTGATCGACTGGCTGAAGCTGTTGCTCTCCGACCAGATTCCCGAGGACATCCTGCGCAACCGCGATCCCGTCAAGGCGATCCCGCCCCTCTACGGGGCGCTGCTCAAAAACGAGCAGGACGTCCACCTCCTCGAGCGGCTGGCCTTCATGGCCCGGCGGGCGAATCGCTGATGCTGATCAGCTTCTTCGAGCGGTTGCGGGCCGCCGGCGTGCCGGTGAGCCTGAGGGAGTACCTGACCCTGCTCGAAGCCCTGCGGGCGCACCTGGCCTTCGCCGACTGGGAGGCGTTCTACCTCCTGGCCCGCACCTGTCTGGTCAAGGACGAGCGCCACTTCGATCGCTTCGATCGGGCGTTCGCCCTGCAGTTCGAGGCCCTCGCCGAAATCGAGGACGCGCTCGCCGTGCTGATCCCGGAAGAGTGGCTGCGCCAGTCGTTCCTGCGCAGCCTGAGCGAGGAGGAGCGGGCGAAAATTCAAGGCTTGGGCGACCTGGAACGGCTGCTCGCCGAATTCCGCAAGCGCCTCGCCGAACAGCGCGGCCGCCACCAGGGTGGCAACAAGTGGATCGGCACCGGCGGCACCTCACCCTTCGGCCACGGTGGCTACCACCCGGAGGGGATCCGCGTCGGCGGCGAGGGGCGCGAGCGACGCGCGGTCAAGCTCTGGGAGCGGCGCGATTTCCGCAACCTGGACGCCGACCAGCGGCTGTCGCGGCGCAATCTGAAGCTGGCGCTGCGCCGGCTGCGCCGTTTCGCCCGCGAGGGTGCGGCCACCGAGCTCGATCTGCCCGGCACCATCCGCGCCACGGCACACAACGGCGGGCTCCTCGACCTGAAGGTCGTGCCCGAGCGGCGCAACGCCGTCAAGGTGCTCCTCTTTTTCGACGTGGGCGGCTCGATGGAAGCCCTTCGTGCGCGTCTGCGAGGAGCTCTTCGCGGCGGCGCGCAGCGAGTTCAAGCACATGGAGCACTTCTACTTCCACAACATGCTCTACGAATACGTGTGGAAGGACAATCGGCTGCGCCACCAGGAGCGCACGTCCACCGCCGAGCTGCTCCACCGCTACGGCCCCGACTACCGGGTGATCCTGGTGGGCGACGCCTCCATGGCCCCCTACGAGATCACCGCCGTGGGCGGGTGCATCGAATACCACAACGCCGAACCGGGCGCCGTGTGGCTGAAGCGCCTGGTCGCCACCTGGCGCCACCTGGTATGGCTCAACCCGGTTCCCGAGGAGGAGTGGGATCGGACCCGCTCCATCGGCATGGTGCGCCAGCTGGTGGAAGGGGCGATGTTTCCCCTCACGCTGGCCGGCCTGGAAGGGGCGATGGAGCGCCTCGTCCACTGATGGCGCGCGAGCTCGACGCCGTCCGCGACGAGCGGCTCTGGGAGGAGTGCCTGGCGGCCGACCGGCGCCACCTGCTCAAGCGCTGGCAGACCCTGGAGCGCCGCCGCGCCGCCGGCTTGCCCCACGATCGCCTCGAGCGCCGCCTGCGCGAGGAGTGGGCCGCTTCCCGGGCCAAGGTGGCGGCCCGGCGAGCGGCCGTGCCGCCCCTGCGCTATCCCGAGGAACTGCCCGTCAGCGCCTGTCGGGAGCGGATCCTCTCCTGCCTCGCGGATCACCAGGTGGTGGTGATTGCCGGGGAGACGGGCTCGGGCAAGACCACCCAGCTGCCCAAGATGCTCTTGGAACTCGGCCACGGCAGTCGGGGCTGGATCGGCCACACCCAGCCGCGGCGCATCGCCGCCCGCACCGTGGCCGCCCGTCTCGCCGAAGAGCTGGGCACGCCCCTCGGCACCCTGGTGGGCTACCAGGTGCGCTTCGTGGACCAGTGCCCGCCGGAGGCGCTCATCAAGGTGATGACCGACGGGATCCTCCTCGCCGAAATCCGCTCCGATCCCCTGTTGTCGCGCTACGACGCCCTCATCCTGGACGAGGCCCACGAGCGCAGCCTCAACGTCGACTTCCTGCTCGGCTACCTGAAGCGCCTGCTGCCTGAACGCCCCGACCTCAAGCTTTTGATCACCTCGGCCACCATCGACGTGGAGCGCTTTTCCACCCACTTCGGGCAGGCCCCGGTGGTGCGCGTGGAGGGGCGCAGCTGGCCGGTGGAGATCCGCTACCGCCCGCCGGCGGCAGACGAAGACCTGGAGACGGCGCTGGTGGCCGCGGTGGAGGAACTTCTGGCCGAGGTGCCCCGGGGGGATCTGCTGGTCTTTCTGCCCGGCGAGCGGGAGATCCGCGAGGCCTCCGCCCGCCTGCGCCGCACCCTGGCCCCAGGGGTGGAGGTGTTGCCCCTCTACGGTCGCCTGTCGCTCGCCGAACAGGCGCGGATCTTCGCCCCCGGGGGGCGGAGGCGAGTGGTGCTGGCCACCAATGTCGCCGAGACCTCCCTCACCGTGCCCGGCATCCGCTGCGTGGTGGACACCGGCCTGGCCCGCATCTCCCGCTACAGTCCCACCTCCAAGGTGCAGCGCCTGCCGGTGGAGCCCATCTCCAGGGCCAGCGCCGATCAGCGGGCCGGGCGCTGCGGGCGGCTGGGGCCGGGGATCTGCGTGCGCCTCTACGCCGAAGAGGACTACCAGGACCGGCCGGCCCACACCGACCCGGAGATCCTGCGCACCAACCTCGCGGCCGTCCTGTTGCGGATGCTCGATCTCGAGTTGGGGGAGGTGGCCGACTTCCCCTTCCTCGATCCCCCCGAGCCCCGCGCGGTGCGCGACGGCTTCGCGCTCCTCCAGGAGCTTCAGGCGGTGGACCGGCGCGGCCGCCTCACCGCCACGGGGCGCGTGCTCGCCCGCCTTTCCCTGGACCCGCGCCTCGGGCGTACACTGGTGGAGGCCTCGCGCCTGGGCGCGCTCCGCCAGGTGCTGGTGATCGCCGCCTTTTTGAGCATCCAGGACCCCCGGGAATGGCCGGCCGAAGCGCGCGCCAGGGCGGAGGAGGTCCATCGCCGCTTCCACGATCCCCACTCCGACTTCGTCGCCATCCTCAACCTCTGGGAACACCTGGAAGAGCGCCGCCAAGCGCTGTCGCGGCGCCAGTTCGACGAGTACTGCCGGGCCCATTTCCTCTCCCCGCGCCGGGTCCGCGAGTGGCGCGACCTGGTCCACCAGATCCACCTGGAGGCGCGGGCGGCGGGTCTGGTGGACAACCGCGAGCCGCCCGACTACGCCGCGCTCCACCGGGCGCTGCTGGCGGGCTTTCTCTCCCAGGTGGGCACCCGCGCGCCCGGAGGGCGGGGGGAATACCTGGGCACGCGGGGCCGCAGGTTTCGCATCTTCCCTGGCTCGGGACTGGCGCGCGGCAACCCACCCTGGGTGATGGCCGCCGAGTTCGTGGAGACGGGCAGGGTCTACGCCCACTGGGTGGCCCGCATCGAGCCCGAGTGGATTCCGCCCCTGGCCGGGCACCTCCTTTCGCGCAGCCACGGCGAGCCGCGCTACGACCGCCGCCGTGGGCAAGTAGTGGCCGACGAGCGGCAGACCCTGTTCGGCCTGACGGTGGCCGATCGCATTCCGGTGGCCTACGAGCGGATCGACTCCGCCCGCGCCGCCGAGGTGTTTGTGCGGGGCTGCCTGGTGGAGGGGGGCTACCGCGGCAAGGGCGCCTTCTTCGCCCACAACGCCGCCGTCCTCGAAGAGCTCTCGGAGCTCGAGGATCGGCTGCGGCGCAGCGACCTGGTGCCCTCGGACGAAGCCCTGTACGAGTTCTATCGCCAGCGCGTGCCGGCGGCGATCGCCAACCTCGCCGCCTTCGAGCGCTGGCGCGTCGAGGCCGAGGCCCGCCGGCCCCGGCTCCTGTTTCTCGACCGCGAGCGCCTGCTCGCCCGCGCCGCCAAGCCCCAAGTGGAAGCCCAGTTTCCCAAGGCCCTGGAGTGGGGCGGCCACCAGTGGCGGCTCCGCTACCGCTTCGAACCGGGCCACCCAGAGGACGGCGTGGCGGTGGAAATCCCCCTGGGCCTGCTTCCGCGCGTCCCCGAGCACCGCTTCGAGTGGTTGGTGCCCGGCCTGTTGCGGGAAAAGTGCATCGCCCTCGCCAAGACCCTGCCCAAGGAGTTGCGCAAGCAGTTGGTGCCGGTGCCCGACGCCATCGACCGCGCCCTCGACGAACTGGAGCCCGACAACCGGCCCCTGGCCGAATGCCTGGCCCGGGCCCTGCGGCGCGCCCTGGGGGTCGAAATCCCCCCGGACGCCTTCCGGGAAGAGCAGCTTGCCGACTACTACCGGATGGGCTACCGCCTGGTGGACGAAGGGGGGGAGCTCGTCGAATTCTCCCGCGACCTGGCGGCCCTCAAGCGGCGTCATCGGCAGCGGGTCCAGCGGGCCATCGCCGAGGCGGCCGAGGCGGGCGGTGAGCGCGCTGGGCTTCGCGATTGGGAGTTCGGCGAGCTGGAGGAGGTGCGCTGCCTGCGCCGGGGCGGGGCCGAAGTCGCGGCCTATCCAGCCCTGGTGGACGACGGGGACAGCGTCTCGGTGCGGCTCCTCGACGATCCCCTCGACGCCGAGCGGGCGAGCCGCCGCGGCGCCGCCCGCCTCATCGCCCTCAAGCTCGGCGCCGCCGCCCGCTCCTTGCGCAAGGAGCTTTTGGCTGGCCGCGAGCTCGCTCTGGCCGCCGCCGGATTACCCGCGCCTGACCGGTTGCGAGAGGAGATTCTCCTCGCCGCGTGCCACGCGGCCTGTCTCGCGGAGCGCCCCTTGCCCCGCGACCGGCAGACCTTTCACGCCGCCTTGGCCCAAGGACGCCCGCGCATCGCCGGCCTCGCCCGCCAGATGGCCGGTGCCGTCGAGTGCCTGCTACCGCGCCTGAAGGAGGTGCGCGAGGCGGCCTTGCGCCTCGAACCCCACCACAGCGAGGCGATCGCCGACCTGCGCCGGGAACTAGAGTGGTTGTTCCGTCCGGGCTTTCTGTTCGATACGCCGGGCGCCTGGCTCGAGCGCTATCCCCTCTACGTGGAAGCGGCGGCCGCCCGCCTAGAGAAACTGCCCGGCCGGGCGGAGCGGGACCGCCTCTTCCGGGCACAGCTAGCCGAGCTCGAGGCGCGGGCGCGGGCCCTCGCCCAACGCCGCGGCGGCTTGCCGGCCGAGTGCCGGCGGGCGCTGGAGGAACTGCCCTTCCTCCTCGAAGAGCTGCGCATTTCGGAATACGCCCAGGAGCTTCGCACCGCCTGCCCGGTCTCCGCGAAGCGCTTGGCGCGCCTGCTCGAAAAGCTGGAAAGAGAGGCGGCCGGGGGCTAAAGTGGCAGGCGCCAACCCGACCAACAGGAGAACGGCCATGTCCCAACGCGTATCCAAGACCACCCTCGCCGCCTGGGCGGCCCTCGCGGCAGGCACGCCCGCTCTGGCGGCGGCCGCCGACGACCCCTTCGCCCTGCGCGAGGTGACGCCGGCGACCGTCCAATTGGCCGATGCCCACGAGGGTGGCTGCGGCGGCAAGACCGAAGGGGAGGGGCGCTGCGGCGGCAAGACCGAAGAAGGCGAGGGGCGCTGCGGCGGCAAGACCGAAGGGGAGGGCAGCTGCGGCGGCCAGGCGGGTGGCGAAGAGGAAGCCTGATCGACCCGCGGGCGAGACTGTGCGGTGCGGCGCAGGTCTCGGGCTGCGCCGCTCGCTGTTGCGCGAACTGGTCGACCGCTCCGAGCCCGCCGCGGTCGATTTCTGGGAGTTGGCGCCCGAGAACTGGATCGGGGTCGGCGGCTGGCGCCGGCAACGGCTTGAGGCCTTGGCGGAGCACCACCCCCTGTTCGCCCACGGCCTCTCTCTCTCCCTGGGCGGGCCTGATCCCCTGGATCGCCGGCTGCTCGCCGATCTGCGCTGCTTTCTCGACGAGTTCCGGGTGGCCTGTTACAGTGAGCACCTGGCCTTCTGTGCCGCCGGCGGCCGCCTCTACGAATTGCTGCCCATTCCCTTCACCGCCGCCAGTCGGCGCCGGGTCGCCGACCGGATCCGCGCCGCCCAGGACGTCCTCGGGCGGCGCATCGCGGTAGAGAACGCCACCTGGTACGACGCCCCGGCACGGGAGGTAGCGGAAGGGGAATTCCTGGCCGAACTGGTGGCCGAGGCCGACTGCGATCTCTTGCTCGACGTCAACAATCTCTACGTCAACGCCTGCAACCACGGCTTCGATCCCCTGGCGCTGCTGGCCTGGCTGCCGGCGGAGCGGATCGCCTACCTGCACGTCGCCGGCCACCAGCGGTGGGGCGAGTGGCTCGTGGACACCCACGGCAGCGCGGTCGCCGACCCGGTCTGGGCGCTCCTCGCTGCGGTACTCGAGCGGATCGGCCCCCGCCCGGTGGTCCTGGAGCGGGACTTCGCCATTCCGCCCCTGGCGGTCCTGGAGGGCGAGCTCGCCCGCATCCGCGCCCTCCTCGCTGCGCGCCCCGCGGTGAGCCATGGCTGAAGACGACGCCGCGCGCTGTCGCGCCCTCGCCGACCACCTCCGCGACCCAGAGGCCACATCCCCTCCCGAGGGGATGGACCCCGCGGCCTTGCGGCTCTATCGGGCGCTCGTCCTCGGCAACCTGGCCAACCTCCTGGGGGACGTCTTCCCGGCCCTGGCCGGCACTCTGGGGGAGCGGCCATTTCGCGAGTGGGTGGCGCGGTTTCTCGCCCGCCACCGCTGCGCGACTCCCTATTTCCACCGCCTGGGCGGCGAGTTCGCCCACTTTCTCGCCGCCCAGGCGGACGCCGGCGAAGCCCCCACCTGGCTCGCCGAGCTCGCCGACTTCGAGTGGCAGAAGTGGCAACTCGAGTTCGCCGCGGGCGAGGCGGGCGGCCCACTCCCCGAGGCCGACCGGTTGCTCGAGCATTCCTGGCGCCTCGGCCCCCTGGCTCGCCTGTGCCGCTACCGCCATCCGGTGCACGAACTCCCAGGCGGCGGCGCGCCGCCCACGGGGCCTTCGCCGCGCGCCGTGAGCCTCCTCGTCTTTCGCGACCGCGAGGCGCGGGTGCGCTGTTTCGAACTCAACCCCGGCGCCGCCCTGCTCCTCGAGGCACTCGCCGCCACCGGAAAGCCGGCGCGCGAGCTGCTGGCGCCTTTGGCGGAGGCGTTGCACCTGGCACCCGCAGCGGCGGAGCGGGCCGCCGCGGAGCTGCTCTGCCGCCTCGCCCAGTGGGGCGTGGCTGAACCGCGCACCCCTTTCGTTTAGAATGAACGCCTTTCAACCCGCCTCCGGTTGAGGCCGCGGGCGGGGACATGGTGGGGTGAACGATGCGACTGCCCAGGGGTTGTGCCCGCACCCTCCTCCTCGCCCTCGGGCTGTGCTGTGGGGCTCAGGCGGCGGGCGGCACCGACGACCCCCTCGAGCGCTACAACCGGGCGATGTTCGCCTTCAACGAAACGGCGGACCGCTACCTGTTGAAACCGGTGGCGCGGGGCTACCGCGCCCTCGCGCCGGACCCCGTGGAGCGCGGGATTGCGCGGGCATTCGACAACCTCTGGGAGGTGGTCAACGTCGCGAACGACCTGCTCCAGGGCAAGCCGCGCCAAGCCCTGAACGACGGCGGCCGGTTCCTCGTCAACAGCACCCTCGGCATCCTCGGCTTCTTCGACGTGGCGTCCAGTCTGGGTTTGCCCAAGTCGGAAGGCGAAGACTTCGGCCAAACCCTGGGGCGCTGGGGGGTAGGCCCAGGCCCCTATCTGGTGCTGCCCCTGTTGGGGGCCAGCACCCTGCGGGACGCCCCGGCGCGGGTGGTGGATTGGTTCGCCAACCCCGTCAACCACGTGGACGAGCTCGAGCTGCGCTACGCCCTCAACGCCCTGGACGCGGTGGCCACGCGGGCCGAACTCCTCGACGCCGAGCAGTTGGTGAGCGGCGACCGCTACACCTTCATCCGCGACGTCTACCTGCAGCGCCGCGCCTGGCTGGTCAGCGACGGGCGCCTGGAGGACGCCTTTGGCAGCGATTTCGACGAGGAGGGGTACTACGATTACCAGTGAACGGCGGCGCGCCGGCCGCGCCCCGCGGCCGGCATTGAAACCGAGGCAAATCTTGCTGCTCGGCCATTTTCCCCGCGTCCCTTTCGACTGGGCCGAGCTGTTGGCGGAGGCGGGTTGGGAGGTGGAGGCTCGCCCCGAGGCGGAGCTGGGCGCGTCGTTCGACGGCGACCGGCAGCTCTTGGTGGCGCGCGCCGAGGACGGGGGGGAACGGCTGCTCAAGGCGATGGACGCCCTCGACGAGTACGACTGCTCCGCCATTCTGCCGGTCCTGCCGCACGGCGACGCCGAGCGGGTGCTCGACTTCGTCCGCCGGGGGGTGGCCGACGTGCTGGTGGAGCCCGTCTCCCCCGAGGAACTCCTGGCGGCGGTGGAGCGGGTCGAGCGGCGCGCCGCCCTCTATCGCGACAACCGCAACTACAACCGGGCCCTGGAGCGCGCCAACAAGGAGTTGAGCGAAAGCCTCAACATCCTGCGCATGGACCAGATCGCCGGCCGCCAGGTCCAAAAGAGCCTGTTGCCCCAGGAGCCCATCGTCCACCGCGGCTACACCGTCACCCACACCATCCTCCCCTCCCTCTACCTGTCGGGGGACTTCGTCGCCTACCACCTGGTGTTGGACCGCTACATCCTCTTTTTCCTCGCCGACGTCTCCGGGCACGGCGCCTCTTCGGCGTTCGTGACCGTGCTGTTGCGCTTCCTGCTCAAGCGGATCATCCGCCGCCACGTGCGGGAGCGGGATTGGGCGGCCCTGGCCCGGGCGCCCGAGGGGTTCGTCGAGCACCTCAACCGGCAGATCCTGGCCGCCGGCATCGAAAAGCAGATCACCCTCTTCGGCGGCGCCATCGACACCGAGCGCCACCTGTTGCGCTACGCGGTGGCGGCCCAGGTGCCCATGCCGGTGATGGTCGTCGACGGCGATGCGCGCTTCCTCCATGGGCGGGGCAAGGTGGTGGGGCTCTTTGAGGAGGCCCGCTGGGAGACCTACGAGATCGCCCTGCCGGAGCGGTTCCGTCTGGTGGTGGTCTCGGACGGCCTACTGGAAACCCTGCCGGGCGCCACCCTCGGCGAGCGGGAAGCGGAGCTTCTGGCGCGACTTCGCCGGCACCACGGCGACCACCAGGAAATCTGCCGGGCCCTTGGCCTCGAGGGGCTCAAGGAGGTGGCCGACGACGTCTCCATCCTGACCATCGCGCGGGGGCAGATGCCGTGAGTCGCGGGCGCATCCTGGTGGCAGAGCGAGACGGCGTGTACCTGGTCAAGCTGCTCGGGGATGTGCGCCTGACCCTGTGCGCCTCCATTTCCGACTACCTGCAGCGCATCTTTTCCGGCCCCAAGCCGCGCGCCGTCTACGTGGACCTGAGCGAAGCGGAGGGGGTGGACAGCACCACCCTGGGCCTGCTGGCGAGGCTCGCCCTCTTCACCCGCGATCGCTACGGTCTCAAGACCCGCCTGGTGGGCGGCGAGGAGGGGCTGTTGCGGGTATTCGACGCCATGGACATCGCCGAGCTGTTCGAGCGCATTCCCGCCGCGCCCGACCTGCCCCTGACCGAGTTGCCGGCGGGCGAGCCGGACGCCGAGCGCACCCGCCAGGAGGTGCTCGCCGCCCACCGGCTGCTGGTGAACCTCAAGCCCGAGTTGGCCACCGAGTTCTACGATCTCATCTCGTCCCTGGAGGGAAACCCCTAGGCGGCCGCGGCGAGGAGCTCGGCGAACAGGGCGTCGCAGTCGCGAACTCGGCTCGCCTCGGCGCACAGCCGCCGCCACCGGCGCGCGCCGGGTTGGCCCCTGAGCAGGCCGGTGAGGTGGCGGGCCAGGCGGGGCAGGGGCGTGCCGGCGGCCACTTCCCGCCGGGCGAACGCCCAGTACTCGGCGAGCACGGCGTGCCGCTGCGGAGGCGGCGAGGGCTCGGCGAACAGGCGCGCGTCCACCTCCGCCAACAGCCAGGGATCCTCGTAGGCGGCCCGTCCCACCATCACCCCGTCCAAGAGGCGCAGGTGCGCCGCCGCCTGCTCGAGGTCGGCGATGCCGCCGTTGATCACGATCTCCAGGTGGGGAAAGTCCGCCTTGAGGCGCTCCACCCACCCTGGTCGCAGGGGCGGAATCTCCCGGTTTTCCCGCGGGCTCAGGCCCGCCAGCCAGGCCTTGCGGGCGTGGACCAGGAAGGTGCGACAGCCGGCCTCGGCCACCCGCGCCACGAAGGCGCACAGCGCCTCGTAGGAGTCCCGCTCGTCCACCCCCAGGCGGTGCTTGACGGTCACCGGCAGGGGACTGGCTTCGGCCATGGCGGAGACGCACTCGGCCACCAGCGCCGGGTCGAGCATCAGCGCCGCACCGAAGCCGCCGCTCGCCACCCGGGGGCTCGGGCAGCCGCAGTTGAGATTGATCTCGTCGTACCCGGCGCACCAGGCGAGACGGGCACAGGCGGCCAGCTCTTCGGGGACGCTGCCGCCCACCTGGAGGGCGAGGGGGCGCTCTCGGGGGTCGAAGCGCAGCAACCGGGGCGCATCGCCGTGGAGGAGGGCACGCGCCGCCACCATTTCGGTGTAGAGAAAGGTGCGCCGCGACAACAACCGGACCAGATAGCGGAAGAAGCGGTCGGTGCGGTCCATCATCGGCGCCACGCAGAAGCGGTGCGCCGGGATCTGGGTGGGTGGCTGCATGGCGGGCATTATAGCGGCGGTTCGACCGACCGCGGCGCGCTGCCTATAATGCGCCCCCATTCCGCAGCCGGCAGGAGGCGCGCGCCGTGACCGTCCGCACCCGAGTGGCCCCCTCGCCCACGGGCGATCCCCACGTGGGCACCGCCTACGTGGCTCTCTTCAACCTCTGCTTTGCGCGCAGCCACGGCGGGCGATTCATCCTGCGCATCGAGGACACCGACCGGGCCCGCTCCACCCGCGAAGCGGAAGAGGCGATCTTGGCCTCGCTGCGCTGGCTCGGCCTGCACTGGGACGAGGGTCCGGACGTGGGCGGCCCCTGTGGACCCTACCGCCAGAGCGAGCGCCGCGAGCTCTATCTGCGCTATGCCGAGGAGTTGGTGGAGCGGGGCCTGGCCTTCTACTGTTACCGCACCCCGGAGGAGCTCGAGGAACTGCGCCGCGCCAAGCGGGAGCGGGGGGGGTTCGCGGCCCTCAAGCCGAGCGAACTTCTGCTGCCGCCGGAAGAGGCGGAGCGGCGGCGGCGGGCCGGCTATCCCCGGGTGATCCGCCTGGTGGTGCCCGAGGGGGAGGGGCCGTGCCCGGTGGAGGATCTGCTGCGCGGCACCATCGAGCTCGACTGGGGGCAGGTGGACGCCCAGGTGCTCATCAAGTCCGATGGCTGGCCCACCTACCACTTGGCCAACGTGGTGGACGACCACCTCATGGGCATCACCCACGTGATCCGCGGCGAGGAGTGGATCAGCTCCGCGCCCAAGCACAAGCTGCTCTACGAGTACTTCGGCTGGGAGATGCCGGTGTTGTGCCACCTGCCGCTGTTGCGCAACCCGGACAGATCCAAGCTGAGCAAGAGGCGCAACCCGACGAGCCTGCGCTTCTACGAGCGGATGGGGTTCCTGCCCGAGGCGCTCGTCAACTACCTGGGGCGGATGGGGTGGTCGATGCCCGACGGGCGGGAAAAGTTCTCCCTCGAGGAGATGATCGAGCAGTTCGACATCCGCCGGGTGTCCCTGGGCGGGCCCGTCTTCGACGTGGAAAAGCTGAAGTGGCTCAACGGACTCTGGCTGCGCGAGGAACTCACCCACGAGGCGCTGGCGGCTCGCCTCGAGGCCTGGGCCTTCAACCGGGACAACCTCCTTCGGGTGTTGCCCTTCGTGCACAGCCGGATGGAGCTGTTGAGCGACTTTACCCCCTTGACCGCCTTTCTCACCTGCGGTTTTCCGGAGCTGCGCCGCGAACAGTTCGCGGCCTTGCCACTGAGTGCCGAGCAGCTCGAAGAGGTGCTGCAGTTTTCCCTGTGGCGGCTGGAGGGGTTGCGCCCCTGGGAGCGCGACGCCCTGCACGGCGCTCTGGCGGAACTGGCGGCGGCCATGGACCTCAAGCTGCGCGACTTTCTCGCCCCGCTGTTTCTGGCCATCACCGGCAGCACCAGCTCCTTTTCGGTGCTGGACGCCATGGTCCTGCTCGGCTCCGACATGAGCCGGGCGCGGATCCGCCACGCCCTGGAGGTGGCCTGCGGCGTGCCCGGCAAGAAGCGCCTCGCCCGCCTGGAAGCGCGCTACCGGGCGCTCTTGGGCGCGGTTGACAAGGAAGAGGGCGATTCGTAAGATGCGCGCCTCGCATTCGTGGGGCTATAGCTCAGCTGGGAGAGCGCTACAATGGCATTGTAGAGGTCGCCGGTTCGATCCCGGCTAGCTCCACCAAACCCGAAGCCCGCGCCCGTGCGCGGGTTTTTTTTACCCCGCGGGGCGCCGGCGAGCTCTGCTAACATGGCGGCGAGCTTTCCGGGCCTTGGTCGATGTCCAGATCCCAACCGCACTCCCATCCCGCCTTCCTGCACAATCTGCGCCTCTGGTTCGAGCAGCACGCGCCCGAGCGGGCCGCCGCGCTGGTGCACTTCGCGGAGCGCTTTTTCCGCCTCGCCCCCGCCCGCGAACTGGACCGCGAGGCCACCGCCGATCTGGCGGGACTGGTGCTCGCCCTCCACCGCTTCCTCGAGGAGGCGCCCCTCGACGGCCCCAAGGTCCGCTCCTTCAACCCCACGCTGGAGGAGGACGGCTTCGAGCACCCCCACACCCAGCTCTTCATCCTGCAGCGGGACATGGCGTTCATCGTCGACTCGGTGAACCTGGCGCTCCACCGCCGGGGGCTGCGGGTGCACGCGAGCTACAGCGCCATCTTTCACGCGGTTCGCGACAGCGCAGGGCGTCTCCTGCGGTTGCTGGACGAGCCCGGGGCCGAAAGCCGCCCCGAGGCGCTGGTGCTCTTCCAGGTGGATCGCTACCTGGCCCCCGAGGCACACCTGCAGATGAACGCCGAAGTGCGGGAGGTGTTGGCCTGCGTGGCCGCGGTCAACGACGACTACCATCCCTCCCTGGCGCGCCTGGACGAGGCCCGAAGCGCACTTGCTGCCAGCGGCGCCGCCGACGAGGAGGAGCTGGCCTTTCTCGGCTGGCTTCGCGACAACCACTTCACCTTCCTGGCCTACAGCCACTGCCGCCTGGAACGGCGCGGCCCCCACCGCCTGGTGCCGGAGCCGGAACGGGCGCTCGGCCTCTTCCGCCACCGTCCCCGGGTGCGCCCGCCGGTGCGCGTCAGCGCCTTGCCTGCGGTGTTGCGCGACTTTCATCGCGGCAAGGCCACCACGCTGCTGGCCAAGTCCACCCACCGGGCGGAAGTCCATCGGGATGCCTACTGCGACTACGTCCTGGTCAAGGACGTGGACGAGCGGGGGCGGATCCGCGGCGAACACCGCTTCCTGGGCCTTTACACCTCCGCCGTCTACACCCGCTCGCCGTTCGAGATCCCCCTCGTGCGCCGCAAACTGGTGCGCATCTTCGAGCGCTCCGGCCTCGACCCCAAGAGCCACGACGGCAAGGCCCTGCTGCAGATCATCGAAACCCACCCCCGGGAGGAACTGCTCCTCGCCGACGAGGAGACGCTCTACCGCACCCTGATCGGCATCTGGCAGATCAAGGAGCGCCGCCAGGTGCGGCTGTTCGCCCGCCTCGACCCCTTCGGGCATTTCGCCAGCGCGATCGTGTTCGTTCCCCGCGACAGCTACCGGACCGAGATCCGCGAGCGGATCGAGGGGCTGCTGCGCGCTTCCTTCGGGGCCAGCGAAGCGCAGTTTTCCACCTATTTCTCGGAATCCGCCCTCGCCCGCACCCACTTCGTGTTGCGTCTCGCACCGGGCCCCCGGCCCCAGGTGGAAGTCGAGGAGCTGGAGCGGGCCATCGCCGCCCTGGCGCGCGATTGGCGCGACGACCTCAAGGCGGCCATCCTCGAGCACTGGGGCGGCGAGCTCGGCCTTTCCCTGGCAGCGCGCTACCGCGACGCCTTCCCGGTCAGCTACCAAGCCCACTTCGACCCGCGCGCCGCGGTCCACGACATCGCCCTGTGCGACGGCCTCCGTCCCGGCCAGATCGCCATCGCCCCCTATCGGCCTCCCGAGGGTGAGGGCATCCAACTGAAGCTCTTTCACGGCGGCACTCAGCTGCCGCTGTCGGCTATCGTGCCGATGCTCGAAAACCTTGGTTTCACGGTGATCGGCGAACATCCCTACCGGATCTCTCCAGCGAGCGGCGACCCCATCTGGCTCCACGACTTCAGCCTGCGCTACCGCTTCGACACCCCGGTCGACGTGCCGGCGGTGCGGGACAGTTTCGTCGAGGCGTTCAAAGCGGTCTGGTACGGCCTCGCCGACGACGACCGCTTCAACGGCCTGGTGGTGGGAGCACGCCTCGACTGGCGCAGCGTCGCCCTGCTGCGCAGCTACGCCCGCTATATGAAGCAGCTCGGCCTCTCCCTGGGCCAAGATTTCATCGCCGCCACTCTGGCGCGCCACGTGGAGATCACCCGCAACCTCATCGCCCTGTTCAAGGCGCGCTTCGACCCGCGCCAGGTAACACCCGGGGATCGCGCGGGCAGGGCCGAGCGGCTGCGCGAGCGCATCCTCGCAGCCCTCGAGGGGGTGGCAAACCTCAACGAAGACCAGGTGTTGCGCACCTACCTCGATCTGATCTGGGCGACGGTGCGGACGAACTTTTTCCGCCGCGACGAACGGGGTACTCCCCGCCCCTACATCGCCCTCAAGTTGCTGCCGGAACGGACGCTCAGCGTGCCCGAGCCGCGCTTCCGCTACGAGGTGTTCGTCCATTCGCCGCGCTTCGAGGGGATCCACATCC
Organism: Porticoccaceae bacterium; assembly: GCA_026005035.1. Classification (GTDB taxonomy): domain Bacteria; phylum Pseudomonadota; class Gammaproteobacteria; order Pseudomonadales; family Porticoccaceae; genus BPKH01. The sequence continues at coordinate 226,028 of BPKH01000003.1, forward strand.
GCACCGCCAAGGTGGCCCGGGGCGGCATCCGCTGGTCGGATCGGGTGGAAGATTTCCGCACCGAGATCCTTGGCCTGGTGCGCGCCCAGCAGGTGAAAAACGCCCTCATCGTGCCCGCGGGCGCCAAGGGCGGCTTCGTCACCCGCCGCAGCCCCGCAGGCGGAGAGGAGCGGCTGCGCGAGGGCCAGGCCTGTTACCGGCAGTTCATCGAGGGCTTGCTCGATCTCACCGACAACTTGGTCGACGGCCGGGTAGTTCCCCCGGCCGAGGTGGTCTGTCTCGACGAGCCCGATTCCTATCTGGTGGTGGCGGCCGACAAGGGCACCGCCACCTTCTCGGACCTGGCCAACGAGATCGCCTGCGCGCGCGGCTACTGGCTCGGAGACGCCTTTGCCTCTGGCGGCAGCAACGGCTACGACCACAAGAAGATGGGCATCACCGCCAAGGGCGCGTGGGTGGCGGTGCAGCGCCACTTCCGGGAGCTCGGCATCGACGTCCAGCAGGAGCCCATCACCGTGGTGGGCATCGGCGACATGTCGGGGGACGTGTTCGGCAACGGCATGCTCCTGTCACCTCACATCCGGCTGCTGGCGGCGTTCAACCGCGACTGGATCTTCGTCGACCCCGATCCCGATCCGGCCGTCGCCTACGCGGAGCGCCGGCGGCTCTTTTTGCTGCCCGGTTCCAACTGGTGCGACTACGATGCGGCGCTCATCTCCCGGGGGGGAGGGGTCTTTTCGCGCTCCGCCAAGTGGATCCAGGTGACCCCCGAAATGCGCTCGGCGCTCGCCCTCGAGGGGGATCGGCTGACCCCCGACCAGCTGATCCGGGGCCTGCTCAAAAGCCCGGTGGACCTGATCTGGAACGGCGGCATCGGCACCTACGTGAAGGGGGAGGGGGAGTCCCACGAGCAGGTGGGCGATCGGGCCAACGACGGAGTGCGAGTCAACGGCGCCGAGCTGCGCTGCCGCGTCTTCGCCGAGGGGGGCAACCTCGGCATGACCCAGCGGGGACGCATCGAGTACGCGCTGGCGGGTGGGGCCTGCAACGCCGACTTCATCGACAATTCCGGTGGGGTCGACTGTTCCGACCAGGAAGTGAACCTCAAGATCGCCCTCGACCGCCTGGTGGCGGAGGAGGAGTTGACCCGCAAACAGCGCAACCGTCTACTCGCCGCCATGGAGCGGGAGGTGGAAGAGCGGGTGCTCGGCCACTCTTACCGCCAAACCCAGGCCATCAGCCTGGCCCGTCTGCGCTCGCGGAGCCACCTGTCGGAATTCGCCCATTGCCTGGCCGACTGGGAGGCCGCCGGCCACCTGGATCGGCGCCGAGAGGTGCTGCCGGACGAGGAGACCCTGGCCGAGCGGGAAAAAGGGGGGCTCGGGCTGACGCGCCCGGAGCTGGCGGTGCTCCTGTCCCACGCGAAGATCCTCTTGAAGCAGGCGCTGCTCACCACCGAGCTACACCGCGAAGCGGCGGTGGCCAAGGAGATCGCGCGGGCCTTTCCCCGCCTGCTGGTGGAGCGGCACCCGGAAGCGATCGAGCGCCACGCGCTGCGCAGAGAGTTGCTCGCCACCGAGCTCGCCAACCAGATCGTGGACACCATGGGGATCGCCTACGCCCACCGCCTGATGGCCGCCACCGGGGCAGACGCCGCGGCGGTGGTGCGCGCCTTCCTCGTGGTGCGCGAGGTGCTCGAGCTGGAGCGCGTTTGGCGGGAGATCGAAGGGCTCGACTACCGCCTCGATGCCGGCCGCCAGCTGGAGCTGCTGGAGCGGCTGATGCGCCTCGGGCGCCGGGCCTCCCGATGGGTGATTCGCAACCGGCGGGGCTGTCTGGACGTGGCCGCCGAGGTGGCCTCCCTGAAGCCCCTCTTGGGGGCATTGTTGTCGGAAAACCTCGACCGGCTGGAGGAGGGGGATGCGGAGCTCTTGGGGGTCGGCCTATCCCCTTACGCGGTGATGCTGCTCGACGCCTCCGCCGATCTCTTCTTCGCCTTTGGCATGGCCGACGTGGCCCTGCGCACTGGCGCAGACCTGGAGCTGGTGGGGGAGGTCTACCGCCGCCTGGACGAATGTTTGGAACTCGGCTGGTTCTCCGAACAGCTCATCGCCCTGCCGGCCGCCAACCGCTGGGAAGACTTCGCCCGGGAATCCTTCATCGACCAGTTGGAGGGCGATTGGCGGGCCCTCGCGGCGGTGCTCGTGGAGGGCGCTCGGGACCGCGACGAACTGGAAGGGCGCCTGCAGAGCTGGCTGCAGGCGGAAGAGCTGCTCGTGGCGCGCTGGCAAGGTGTGGTGGCCGAGCTCAAGAGTGCGGGGGAGCGCCGCTACCCGATGTTCGCGGTGGCTCTGCGGGAGTTTGAAGACCTGGTGGAGGACAGTCGCCAAGAGAGCGCCCTGGGCGCCCTGTGCGGCTTTGCCCGGCTCGCCGAGGGGGATGCATCGCGATGAGGGACACCGTCGACGACCTGCTGGCCGAAGCGCGCGCCCGGACGGGCCACGCCGACTTCGGCGACGAGCGCTTTCTCGAGGGCCTGCAGCGGCTCGTGCGCGCCCTGCGCGAGGAGGCGGAGCTCAGCCGCGCCGGCGCCGAGCGCATCCGCGAACAGCTGCTGCGCCTCCTCGTGCAGCGCCTCGAGGTGGAGGCCTGGTACCGGCGCCACCCGGAGATCGAAGAGGTCTCCCTGCCGCCTCTGCTGGTGGGCACCGGCCTGCCGCGCACCGGCTCCACTGCGCTCTCCTTCCTCCTCGCCCTGGACGGCCGCACCCGCTCCCTGACCGTCGCCCTGGGCGATGGCGCCCACTCCACCGCCCGCGGTGCGCGCCGCCGAAACGCGGCTCACACCGCCCACCACCGGCAGCGAGGGACATCTGCCGAGGTCCACGGCCGACTCGCCCACCGAGTGCCTGGAACTCCTGGCCCTCGACTTCCGCAGCCAGATCTTCCAGGCACTGGCCCGCGTTCCCTCCTACGCCCGCTGGCTGTTGGAGGCGGACCTCTCCTCCACCTACGCGTACCACCGCCGGGTGCTCAAGCTCCTCCAGTGGCGGCAGACGCCCTTGGCCTGGCGGCTGAAGTCCCCCTTTCACCTGCTCTTCCTGCCCGAGCTGGTGGCGGTCTATCCCCAGGTCCGGTTCGTCATGACCCACCGCGATCCCCGCGAGGTGCTGGCCTCCGTCTGCCACCTCTACGCCGATCTGTTGGCCCGCACCAGCACGCGGGTGGATCGGCGCTACGTGGGCGAAATCAACCTCCTCCACTGGGCGGAAGGGGCGCGGCGGGCCCTCGCCTTCCGCCGCCAAGGGGGGGAAGAGCGCTGCTTCGACATCTCCTTCGCCGCCTTTCAGGAAGACCCTATCGGCCAGGTGCGCCGTCTCTACCAGTGGCTCGGCGAGCCGCTGGACGACGCCTTCGTGGCGGCGATGGAGCAGTGGTGGGAGGCGCGGGGGCGCACCCGACCGGCCAACGCTCACCCCTCCCTGGCGGAATTTGGCCTACAGCCCAAGCAAGTGGAGGCGGCCTTCGCCCCCTGGCGGGCGCGCTTCTGCCCGCCGGCCCACTGAACTTGGCGGCCCCCGCCCGGGTTGGGGCGGGGGAGGGGATCAGCGGTTGACCGGGTAGTCGCGCTTGGCGGGGCCGGTGTAGAGCTGGCGGGGCCGGCCGATCCGGTAGGGGGCCGAGAGCATCTCGTTCCAGTGGGCGATCCACCCCACGGTGCGGCCGGTGGCGAAGATGGCGGTGAACATTTCGGTGGGGATGCCGATCGCCTTCATGATGATCCCCGAGTAAAAATCGACGTTGGGGTAGAGCTTCTTCTCGATGAAGTACTCGTCCTGCAGGGCGATTTCCTCGAGCCGCTTGGCGATGCGAAAGAGCGGGTCGTCCTCCTTGCCCAGTTCCGCCAGGACCCGGTCGCAGGTCTCCTTCATGATCTTGGCGCGGGGGTCGAAATTCTTGTAGACCCGGTGGCCGAAGCCCATCAGGCGGAAGGGGTCGTTTTTGTCCTTGGCCTTTTTGATGTACTTGTCGATGTGCTTTTCGTGGCCGATCTCCGTGAGCATCTCCAGTACCGCCTGGTTGGCGCCCCCGTGGGCGGGCCCCCAGAGGGCGGCGATGCCGGCGGCGATGCAGGCGTAGGGGTTGGCGCCGGTGGAGCCAGCGAGGCGCACGGTGGAGGTGGAGGCGTTCTGCTCGTGGTCGGCGTGGAGCAAGAAGAGCAGATCCATCGCCTTGGCGACCACCGGATTGATTTCCTTGGTCTCGCAAGGCGTGTTGAACATCATGTGGAGAAAATTTTCGGCGTACTTGAGGCGATTGTTGGGGTACATGTAGGGCTGGCCGACGTAGTGCTTGTAACACATGGCGGCCAGGGTGGGCATCTTGGCGATGAGCCGATGGGCGGTGATCATCCGGTGTTCCGGATTGTCGATGTCGGTGGAGTCGTGGTAGAAGGAGGACATCGCCCCCACCGCCCCGCAGAGCATCGCCATCGGATGGGCGTCGTAGCGGAAACCGGCGAAGAAGGTCTCCACCGAGCGGTTGACCATGGTGTGGTTGCGGATGATGTCTTCGAATTCCGCTTTTTGTTGCGGCGTCGGCAGTTCGCCGTTGAGCAGCAAGTAGCAGACTTCCAGGTAGTCGGAGTGCTCGGCGAGTTGCTCGATGGGATAGCCGCGGTGCAGCAAAATTCCCTTTTCGCCATCGATGTAGGTGATCTTGCTCTCGCAGGCGGCGGTGGTCGCGTATCCGGGGTCGTAGGTGAAGTAGCCGTGCTTGAGCAGCGGGGCGACCTCGATCACATCGGGTCCCAACGTGGCCCTGCGGATCGGCAGCTCGATGGGTTCCTTCCCTTCGATGTGGAGCGTCGCTTTGTCGGTGCTCATGGGGTTCTCCAGACGATTCGATGGGCCGATGAGATGAGAGGGACGGCGCCCGCGGGCGCGAGGCGACAAACTATAGCCCCTCGCCCCCGCTTGTCAATTTGGTCAACGCCGTCGTCCAAGCCACGCCGCGACGAGGCATGGCGTGCACCGCAATGGGGCGCGCCCGCGCGTTGTACCCGCGCGTTGTAATCGTTCCGCCCTACTCCTATAATCGGGCCGCTTTCTGCACCCGAAAGCCGGCAGCCGTGCCGGTTTTTGCCTACACCCGCATCGTCGATGCGATCCCCCGGGAAGCGAGGACTCGACCGTGAGCAACAGACGCCCCGTCAACCTGGACATCGCCACCATACGATTGCCCATCACCGCCTACGCCTCGATTCTCCACCGCATCTCCGGCGTCGCCCTGTTTTTCGTGGCGGCGGGGTTGCTGTGGCTTTTGGACACGAGCCTCTCGTCACCGACCGGTTTCGCCGCGGTGCGGGAGTGCCTGGACGGTCCCTTCGCCAGGTTCCTGCTGTGGGGCAGCTTGGTGGCCCTCGGCTATCACTTCGCCGCCGGGATCCGTCACCTGGTCATGGACCTCGGCGTGGGCGAATCTCTGGAAGGTGGCCGGCGCGGCGCCCGCTGGGTGTTCGCCGCCACCGCTGTCTTGGCTGTGCTTGCGGGGATCTGGCTATGGTAACGAACGCCACCAGCTTCAGCCGCAGCGGCCTGTCCGACTGGCTGCTGCAGCGCCTCACGGCCCTCATCCTGGCGGCCTACACCCTCTTTCTGGTGGGCTACCTCGCCCTCCATCCCGACCTCGACTACGCCGCCTGGGCGCGCCTGTTCGCCGGCCTGCCGATGAAGCTCTTCACTTTGGCGGCGGCGGTCTCCCTCGCCATTCACGCCTGGATCGGCCTGTGGACGGTGCTCACCGACTACGTCACCGAGCGCCTCTTGGGCCCCGTGGCCACGCCGCTGCGCCTGGCGCTGGAGATCGCCATGATTCTCGTCAACCTGGGCTTCGCGGTGTGGGCGATCGACATTCTCTGGGGAGTTTGACCATGGGCCGGATTCGCACTCTCAGTTTCGACGCGGTGATCGTCGGCGGAGGGGGCGCGGGAATGCGCGCCGCCCTCCAGCTTTCCCAGTCGGGCTTCCGCACGGCGGTGATCTCCAAAGTGTTTCCCACTCGCTCCCACACCGTCTCCGCCCAGGGAGGGATCACCTGCGCCATCGCCAGCGCCGACCCGGAGGACCGCTGGGAGTGGCACATGTACGACACCGTCAAGGGCTCCGACTACATCGGCGACCAGGACGCCATCGAGTACATGTGCTCGGTGGGTCCCGAGGCGGTCTTCGAACTGGAGCACATGGGGCTGCCGTTTTCCCGGTTCGAAAACGGCCGTATCTACCAGCGCCCCTTCGGCGGCCAGTCCAAGAATTTCGGGGAGGGCGGCCAGGCCGCCCGCACCTGTGCCGCGGCCGACCGCACTGGACATGCGCTGCTCCACACCCTCTTCCAGAACAACCTCAAGAACGACACCGTCTTTCTCAACGAGTGGTTCGCCGTCGACCTGGTGGTGAACCAGGACGGCGCCGTGGTCGGCGTGGTGGCCATCGAAATCGAGTCGGGCGAGGTGGTTTACGTCAAGTCCAAGGCGACGGTCTTTGCCACCGGCGGCGCGGGGCGGATCTACGCCTCCACCACCAACGCCCACATCAACACCGGCGACGGGGTGGGGATGGCGCTGCGCGCCGGCTTTCCCGTCCAGGACATGGAAATGTGGCAGTTCCACCCCACCGGGATCGCCGGCGCCGGAGTGCTGGTGACCGAGGGTTGTCGCGGCGAAGGGGGCTATCTCATCAACAAGAACGGCGAGCGCTTCATGGAGCGCTACGCCCCCAACGCCAAGGACCTGGCCAGCCGGGACGTGGTGGCCCGGGCCATGATTCTGGAAATCCTCGAAGGCCGCGGCTGCGGGCCGAACGGCGACTACGTGCTCCTCAAGCTCGACCACCTCGGGGAAGAGGTGCTCCACAGCCGCCTGCCCGGCATCTGCGAGCTCGCCAAGACCTTCGCCCACGTCGACCCGGTGCGGGAGCCGATCCCGGTGGTGCCCACCTGCCACTACATGATGGGCGGGCTACCCACCAACATCCACGGCCAGGTCCTCACCCACGTGGACGGCCAGGACCGGATCATCGAGGGCTTCTACGCCTGTGGCGAGGTGGCCTGCGTGTCGGTCCACGGCGCCAACCGGTTGGGCGGCAATTCCCTGCTCGACCTGGTGGTGTTCGGGCGCGCGGCCGGGTTGCACATCGAAAAGGCGCTGCGCGAGGGCATCGAACTGCGCGACGCGGGCGAGTCGGATCTGGAGCGAGCCACCGAGCGGCTGCGCCGCCTCGAGGAGTCCACCGACGGCGAGCGGGTGGCCGATCTGCGCAAGGAGCTCCAGACCACCATGCAGAACTACTTCGGCGTGTTCCGCAAGGGCGAGTTCATGGAGCGCGGCATCGAGAAGATCGCCGAGCTGCGCGAGCGCATCGCCCGGGTGTCGCTGGAGGACAAGAGCCGTACCTTCAACACCGCCCGCATCGAGGCCCTGGAGCTGCAAAACCTGCTCGAGGTGGCCGAGGCCACCGCCATCGCCGCCAACGCTCGCACCGAAAGTCGCGGCGCCCACGCCCGCGAGGACTACCCGGAGCGGGACGACGAGAACTGGCTGTGCCATTCGCTCTACTACCCGGAAACCAAGACGGTGGGCAAGCGGCCGGTGAACTTCGCGCCGCGCCAGGTCCCCCCCTTCCAGCCCAAGGCCCGCACCTACTGAGGGGAGAGCCATGCTGAAAGTGAGCATCTATCGCTACAACCCCGACCGGGACGACGCCCCCTACATGCAGGATTACGAGGTGGACACCGGCGGCAAGGACCTGATGGTCTTGGACGTCCTGGAAATGCTCAAGGCCCAGGATCCGACCCTGGCCTACCGCCGCTCCTGCCGGGAAGGAGTGTGCGGCTCCGACGGCATGAACATCTCGGGGAAAAACGGGCTCGCCTGCATCACGCCGCTCTCCCAATGCGTGCGGGACAACCAGTTGGTGCTGCGGCCCCTGCCGGGACTGCCGGTGATCCGCGACCTGGTGGTGGACATGAGCCAGTTCTACGCCCAGTACAAGCGGGTCAAGCCGTGGCTGATGAACGACGAACCACCCCCGCCCATCGAGCGGCTGCAAACCCCCGAGGAGCGCGCCAAACTGGACGGCCTCTACGAGTGCATCCTGTGCGCCTGCTGCTCCACCGCTTGTCCGTCGTGGTGGTGGAACCCGGACAAGTTCGTCGGCCCGGCGGGCCTGCTGCAGGCCTACCGGTTCCTGGCCGACAGCCGGGACACCCACACCGAGGAGCGGCTGGCGGGGCTCGAAGACCCCTTCAGCGTCTTCCGCTGCCGGGGGATCATGAACTGCGTCGACGTCTGCCCCAAAAACCTCAACCCCACCGCGGCCATCGGCAAGATCCGGCAGCTGCTCCTCAAGAGCGGCACCTGAGGAATCGGCCCGGTAATTGCCATTTCTTCCCCCCTGGCCGGGGCGGACACTGGGGAAAGCGGCGATGCGCGACACCCTGATGGAGCGGTTCCTGCGGAGTTCTTTCTACTCCGGGTGGAACGCCGATTACATCGAAGACCTGTACGAGACCTACCTCCACGACGCCAACGCCGTGCCGCAGGAGTGGCGGGCATTTTTCGACGCCCTGCCGCGGGTGGAGGCGGGCACCGGCAGCGACTATTCCCACCGCACCATCCGCCGCCACTTCGAACTGCTCGGCCGCCGGCGCGCCCGACCCATTCCGCCGCCGGGTTCGGGCGGCGTGGACATCGAGCACGAGCGCAAACAGGTCCGCGTCCAGAAGCTCATCGAGGCCTACCGCAACCACGGCCACCAGAAGGCCAACCTCGACCCCCTGGGCCTCTGGGAGCGCGAGCCGCCGCCCGACCTCAAGCTGGAGTTCTACGGCTTCACCCCCGCCGACCTGGACACCACCTTCCAGGCGGGCACCCTCTACATTGGAAAGCAGGAAGCGACCCTGCGGGAGATCGTCGAGGCGTTGGAGGCCACCTACTGCGGCACCATCGGCGCCGAACTGATGCACGTCACCTCCTTCGAGGAGACCCACTGGCTCAGGCAGCGGCTCGAGAGTGTGCGCGGCCAGCCGCGGTTCACCGACCAGGAGCGACTGGACGTGCTCGAGCGGCTGGTGGCCGCGGAAGGCTTGGAAAAGCACCTCGACTCCAAGTTTCCAGGCACCAAGAGATTCAGCCTGGAGGGGGGAGAAAGCCTGATCCCGATGCTCGACGGGCTCATCGACCGGGCCGGGGAGTACGGCGCCAAAGAGGTGGTGATGGGCATGGCCCACCGGGGCCGGCTCAACGTCCTGGTCAACATCATGGGCAAAAATCCGGCGGAGCTCTTCGACGAGTTCGCCGGCAAGCGGCTCATCTCCACCTCCGGGGACGTCAAGTACCACCAGGGCTTCTCCTCCAACCGCATCACGCCCGGCGGCGAGGTGCACCTGGCGCTGGCCTTCAACCCCTCCCACCTGGAAATCGTCGCCCCGGTGGTGGAGGGCTCGGCGCGCGCCCGCCAAGACCGCCGCAACGACGCCGCCGGGGACACGGTGGTGCCGATCATCGTCCACGGGGACGCCGCCTTCGCCGGGCAGGGCGTGGTGATGGAGACCTTCCAGATGTCCCAGACCCGCGCCTTCCGCACCGGCGGTACCGTCCACATCGTGCTCAACAACCAGATCGGCTTCACCACCAGCCGCCGGGAGGACGCGCGCTCCACCGAATACTGCACCGACGTGGCCAAGATGGTCCAGGCGCCCATCTTCCACGTCAACGGCGACGATCCCGACGCGGTGATGTTCGTCACCCGCCTGGCGATGGATTACCGCTACCAGTTCAAGAAGGACGTGGTGATCGACCTCGTCTGCTACCGCCGGCGGGGCCACAACGAGACCGACGAGCCGGCGGTGACCCAGCCGCTGATGTACGAGCGGATCCGCCACCACAAGTCCACCCTGACCCTCTACGCCGAGAAACTGATCGCCGAGGGGGTGATCTCGCCGGAGCGGTTCGAGGAGATGCTCCGGGAGTACCGCGAGCGGCTCGACCGCGGGGAATACGTGGTCAGCGAGCTGGTGGTGGAGCCGGACCGGCGGCTGTTCGTGGACTGGTCGCCCTATTTGGGGCACGACTGGGATACCCCTGCCGATACCACCTTCGACCTCAAGCGCCTCCAGGAGGTGGCCTACAAGCTGGTGCGCGTCCCCGAGGGGATCGTCATGCACCGCCTGGTGGAGAAGATCTACGACGACCGCCGCAAGATGGCGGGGGGAGCCCTGCCCATCAACTGGGGGATGGCGGAACTGCTCGCCTTCGCCACCCTGGCCGAGCAGGGCTATCCGGTGCGGATGACCGGCCAGGACTCCACCCGCGGCACCTTTTCCCACCGCCACGCGGTGATCCACAACCAGAAGAACGGCGAGACCTACATGCCCCTGCAGCACCTCTACGAGGGACAGCCGCGGGTGGAAATCTACGATTCGCTGCTCTCGGAAGAGGGGGTGCTCGCCTTCGAATACGGCTACGCCACCACCGCCCCCCAGGGCTTGGTGATCTGGGAAGCCCAGTTCGGCGACTTCGCCAACGGTGCGCAAGTGGTGATCGACCAGTTCATCACCAGCGGCGAGCACAAGTGGGGCCGGCTGTGCGGGCTGACGCTCTTTCTGCCCCACGGCTACGAGGGGCAGGGGCCCGAACACTCCTCGGCGCGCCTCGAGCGCTTCATGCAACTGTGCGCCGAGCACAACATCCAAGTCTGCTACCCGACCACCCCCGCGCAGATGTTCCACCTCCTGCGGCGGCAGGTGATCCGCCCCATGCGCCGGCCGCTGGTGGTGATGACCCCCAAGTGGCTGTTGCGCCACCCGCTTTGCACCTCCTCCCTCGAAGAGTTGGCCCAGGGCAGTTTCCAGACGGTGATCGGCGACCCGTTCGTGGCGCCCGAGCGGGCGCGCCGCCTGATCCTCTGCACGGGCAAGGTCTACTACCACCTCCACGAAGAGCGGCTCGCCCGGGGCATCGAGGAGATCGCCATCGTGCGCATCGAGCAGCTCTATCCCTTCGACCGGCGCGGCCTCTTGGAGGCCATCCGCCCCTACGCGGGTGTCCGGGACGTGATCTGGTGCCAAGAAGAGCCCAAAAACCAGGGCGTCTGGTTCACGAGCCGCCACCACTTCCTGGAAGTGCTCGAGGAGGTCAATCCGGCGCTCAACCTGCGCTACGTGGGCAGGCCCAGTTCCGCCGCCCCCGCCTCGGGGTACATGTCCGTGCACTTGGAGGAGCAGCAGGCGTTCCTCGACCAGGCGCTTTCTCTCTGACGTGACAAGGAATTGCCGATGAGCATCGAGATCAAGGCCCCCACCTTTCCGGAATCGGTCCAGGACGGCACCGTCGCGGCCTGGCACAAGCGTCCTGGGGAGCAGGTCCGCCGTGACGAACCGCTGGTGGACATCGAGACCGACAAGGTGGTGTTGGAGGTGGTGGCGCCCGCCGACGGCGTCTTGCGCGAGATCCGCAAGGGCGAAGGGGAAAAGGTGCTCAGCGCGGAGGTGATCGGCATCCTCGAAGAAGGAGCCACGGCGAGCCGCCGACCTCGCGCCAGCCCCCCAGTCTGCCGCTGGTGGCGAGCGGGAGACGGCACAGCGTCCTCCCGCGCCCGCGCCCAAGGACGAAGATGCCAAGCAGAGTGGGCGCACCCCGCCGGTGGCGAGTCCGGCAGCGCGGCGCCTGGCCGAGGAGCGCGGCATCGACCTCGCGGCCGTGCCCGGCACCGGGCGGGGCGGCCTCATCACCCGGGAAGACGTGCTCCACTTCCGCCCGCCGCCGCCCGCCGGCGAGTCGCAGCCGGCATCGCCCCCGCCGCCGCAACCCGCCCCGCCGGCCGCCGCGGCCGAGCCGCCCGCTTTCCTGGACCGCCCGCGGGGCGGCGAGCGCCTGGAAAAACGGGTGCCCATGAGCCGCATCCGCGCCCGCATCGCCGAACGGCTGCTGGAAGTGACGCGCAACACGGCGATGCTGACCACCTTCAACGAGGTGGACATGCACCGCATCATCGACCTCAGGCGACAGTTCAAGGACCGCTTCGCCGAGGTGCACGGGGGCACCCGCCTGGGTTTCATGGGCTTTTTCGTCAAGGCCGCGGTGGAGGCGCTCAAGCGCTTCCCGGTGGTCAACGCTTCCATCGACGGCAACGAGATCGTCTACCACGCCTACCAGGACATCGGCATCGCCGTGGCCACGGATCGCGGCCTGGTGGTGCCGGTGCTGCGCGATGCCGACCAGATGAGCATCGCCGAAATCGAGCGGGCGATCGACGAGTTCGCCACCAAGGCGCGGCAGAACAAGCTGACCATCGAAGAGATGACCGGCGGCACCTTTACCATCACCAACGGCGGCGTCTACGGTTCGCTGCTCTCCACGCCGCTCATCAATCCGCCGCAGACGGCCATTCTCGGCATGCACGCCATCAAAGAGCGACCCGTCGTGGAAAACGGCGAGATCGTGATCCGCCCCATGATGTACCTGGCGCTGTCCTACGACCACCGCCTCATCGACGGGCGCGAGGCTGTGCAGTTCCTGGTGGCGATCAAGGAAATGATCGAAAACCCTGCCAAGATTTTGCTCGAAATCTGATCGCCAACCTATTGAAAAAGGTGAATTTAACATGACAGATCAGTACGACGTGGTGGTGATCGGTGCAGGACCCGCAGGTTACGTCTGCGCCATCAAAGCCGCCCAACTGGGCCTTTCGGTGGCCTGCGTCGAGCGGACGCGCGACGAGGGGGGCGCGCTGCGCCTGGGAGGTACCTGTCTCAACGTGGGCTGCATCCCCTCCAAGGCCCTCCTCGACAGCTCGCAAAAGTATCGCGAGACGGTCTCCTCCCTGGCCGCCCACGGCATCCACGTGGAGGGGGTCACCCTCGACGTGCCGGCCATGATCCGCCGCAAGGACGAGATCGTCAAAACACTCAACCGCGGCGTGGCCACACTCTTCAAGGCCAACGGCGTGACCGCCATCGCCGGCAGCGGCCGGGTGCTCGCCGAGCGGCGGGTGGAAGTGCGCACGCCCGACGGGGACCGGCGGATGCTCGAGGCGGGCAACGTGGTGATCGCCTCTGGTTCGCGACCCATCGAAATCCCTGTGGCCCCGGTGGACAACGAGATGATTCTCGACTCCACCGGGGCGCTGGCGCTCACCGAGGTGCCCAAGCGCCTCGGGATCATCGGTGCCGGCGTCATCGGCTTGGAGCTCGGCAGCGTTTGGGGCCGACTGGGGGCCGAGGTGGTGTTGCTCGAGGCGATGGACGAGTTCCTCGCCATCCTGGACCAGCAAGTGGCCGCCGAGACCCACAAGATCCTCACCCGCCAGGGACTCGACATCCGCTTGGGCTGTCGCGTCACCGGGGCCACCGTCACCGGGCGAGGTCGCTCCCGGCGGGTGGAAGTCACCTGGCAGGACCGCGAGGGGCAAGAGCACGCCGAAAAGTTCGACAAGCTCATCGTCTGCGTCGGGCGGCGGCCCAACACCGAAGATCTGCTCGCCCCCGACAGCGGCGTGGCCCTCGACGAGCGCGGTTTCATCTACGTGGACGAACACTGCGCCACCAATGCGCCCGGCGTTTGGGCCATCGGCGACGTGGTCCGCGGCCCGATGCTCGCCCACAAGGGGATGGAAGAGGGGGTGATGGTGGCGGAGCGGATCGCCGGCCATCCCGCCCAGGTCAACTACGACGTGATCCCCAGCGTCATCTATACCCATCCCGAGGTGGCCAGCGTCGGCAAGACCGAAGAACAACTCCGGCAATCGGGCGAACCCTATCGAGTGGGGATCTTCCCCTTCGCCGCCTCGGGTCGAGCCCTGGCGGCCGACGACGCGCAAGGGTTCGTCAAGCTGCTGGCCCACGCGGAAACCGACCGCCTGTTGGGCTGCCACGTGGTGGGGCCGGCCGCCGCCGAGCTGGTCCAGCAGGCGGCCATCGCCATGGAGTTCGGCGCCACCGCCGAGGACCTCGCCCTGATGGTCTTCGCCCACCCCACCTATTCGGAGGCGCTCCACGAGGCGGCCCTGGCGGTCCACGGCGCGGCGATCCACGTGCCCAACCGCCGGCGCTAGCGCCCAGGCCCGACGGCCGCGGCGCCCGCACCGCGCTGGAGGCGAAGCGCAGCTTCGCCGCTTCACCATCCGGGCGCGATCGCGCCCGCAACGAAACTAGGACGGAAAGACGAGATGAACCTGCACGAGTACCAAGGCAAGCAGCTGTTCGCGCAGTACGGACTGCCGGTCTCCCGCGGGGTGGTCTGCGCCACGCCCGAGGAGGTGGCGGAAGCCGTGCGGCGATTGCCCGGCAATCGCTGGGTGGTCAAGGCCCAGGTCCACGCCGGCGGGCGTGGCAAGGCGGGCGGGGTCAAACTGGTCGACAGCGTCGAGGAGGCGGTGGCCTTCGCCCGCCACTGGTTGGGCAATCGCCTGGTCACCTACCAGACGGACAAAAACGGCCAGCCGGTGGCCAAGATCCTGGTGGAGGAGTGCACGGACATCGCCGACGAGCTCTACCTGGGGGCGGTGGTGGACCGAACCTCCCGCCGGGTGGTCTTCATGGCCTCGAGCGAAGGGGGCGTGGAGATCGAGAAGGTGGCCGCCGAGACCCCCGAGAAGATCGTCAAGGCGACCATCGATCCCCTCACCGGCGCGCAACCCTTCCAGGGCCGCCAGCTGGCCTTCGCCCTGGGGTTGCGGGGAAACCAGGTGCGGCAGTTCACTGACATCTTCCTAGGGCTTGCCCGCCTATTCCACGAAAAGGATCTGTCGCTTATCGAGATCAACCCCCTGGTGGTCAAAACGGACGGGAACCTCCACTGCCTGGACGCCAAGGTGGCGGTGGAGGACAACGCGCTCTTTCGCCACGAGGACCTGGCGGCCATGCACGACCCCAGCCAGGAAGACCCGCGCGAGGCCGAGGCCGCCCGCTACGGCCTCAGTTACGTGGCGCTGGATGGCAACATCGGCTGCATGGTCAACGGCGCCGGTCTCGCCATGGCCACCATGGACATGATCGCCCTCCACGGCGGCTTCCCCGCCAACTTCCTGGACGTGGGCGGCAGCGCCACCAAGGAGCGGGTGGTCCACGCCTTCAAGCTGATCCTCTCCGATCCCAACGTCAAGGCGGTGCTGGTGAACATCTTCGGCGGCATCGTGCGCTGCGACATGATCGCCGAGGGGATCATCGGCGCAGTGCGGGAGGTGGGCGTCGAGGTGCCGGTGGTGGTGCGCCTCGAGGGCACCAACGCGGAGCGGGGGCGGGCGCTCTTGCGCGAGTCCGGCCTCGAGATCATCGCGGCGGAAAGTCTCACCGACGCCGCCCAGAAAGCGGTCCAAGCAGCGGGGAACTGAGATCATGGCGATTCTGGTCGACAAGGACACCAAGGTGATCTGCCAGGGCTTCACCGGCAGTCAGGGCACCTTCCACTCGCAACAGGCCATCGAGTACGGCACCCGGATGGTGGGGGGCGTGACCCCCGGCAAGGGCGGCCAGGAGCACCTCGGCCTGCCGGTGTTCAACACCGTGCGCGAGGCGGTGGCGGAGACCGGCGCAGACGCCTCGGTGATCTACGTGCCCGCGCCCTTCTGCAAGGATTCGATCCTCGAGGCGGCGGATGCCGGCATTCGGCTGATCGTGTGCATCACCGAAGGAGTGCCGACCCTCGACATGCTGGTCTGCAAGGTCAAGTGTGACGAGCTGGGGGTGCGCCTGATCGGCCCCAACTGCCCCGGCGTCATCACGCCCGGCGAGTGCAAGATCGGCATCATGCCCGGCTACATCCACAAGCCCGGCAAGGTGGGCATCGTCTCCCGCTCGGGAACCCTCACCTACGAGGCGGTCAAGCAGACCACCGACTACGGTTTCGGCCAGTCCACCTGTGTGGGCATCGGCGGCGATCCCATCCCGGGCTCGAGCTTCGTGGACATCCTCGCCCTCTTCGAGGCGGATCCGGCCACCGAGGCCATCGTGCTCATCGGCGAGATCGGCGGCACGGCGGAAGAGGAGGCCGCGGCCTTCATCAAAGAACACGTCAGCAAGCCGGTGGTGGCCTACATCGCCGGGGTCACCGCCCCCAAGGGCAAGCGCATGGGCCACGCGGGCGCCATCATCTCCGGCGGCAAGGGCACCGCCGAAGAGAAGTTCGCCGCCCTGGAAGCGGCGGGGGTGAAGACCGTCCGCTCCCTGGCGCAGATCGGCGACGCCCTCAAGGAAGTCACCGGCTGGTGACCGCCCGGTGGGGGAGGGGCGGGCGCCGCTCGCCCCTCTCCCGACTCCTGGCGCTTTGAAGGCGCCTTGAAAACGGCCATTCGGCACCCATCCTCCGCTCTGCTCATCCCGGCAAGGAGGAGGCTGCGATGACCGCTGCCGTCGCTTCCGAGCGCTTCGAATTCCAAACCGACGCTCGCCAGATCCTCCATCTGGTGATCCACTCCCTCTACAGCGACCGCGCCGTCTTCCTGCGCGAGCTCGTGGCCAACGCCGCCGACGCCTGGGATCGCCTGCGCTTTGCGGCCCTGGATCGACCGGAGCTTCTCGCCGCCGACGCCGAGCCCGCCATCCGCATCTCCTACGACCGCGCGGCGCGCACGCTCACGGTGAGCGACAACGGTATCGGCATGAGCCGCCAGGAGGCGATCGACAACCTGGGCACCATCGCCCGCTCGGGCACCGGCCGCTTTCTCCGCTCCCTCACCGGCGACCGGCGTCGCGACGCCCAGCTGATCGGCCAGTTCGGCGTCGGGTTCTATTCCGCCTTCATGGTCGCCGACCGGGTGGTGGTGGAGTCGCGCCGCGCCGACGCTCCTCCCGAAGAGGGGGTCCGCTGGGCCAGCGAGGGGCGCGACGCCTTCACCGTGGAGACCATCGCCCGCGACGAGCGCGGCACCCGCGTGACCCTACACCTGCGCGACGATGCCCTGGAGTTCCTCGACCGCGAACGCCTGGTGGCCATCGTCCGCCGCTACGCCGACCACCTGGGCGTTCCCATCTATCTGCCGGGGCGCGAGGCGGGCAGTTGGGAGCAGGTCAACGACGCCACCGCCCTGTGGCTCAAACCCAAGGGAACCCTTGCGGACGAAGACTACAAGCGCTTCTACCGCCATCTGACCCGCGATCCGGTGGACCCCCTCGCCTGGGCGCACCACCGGGTGGAGGGTAAGGTGGAGTACACCAGCCTGCTCTACTTGCCCGCCTCGCCGCGCTTCGACCTCTACCTGCGGGACCGGGTGCCGGGGCTTCGCCTGTACGTCCAGCGGACCCTGGTAATGGAGCGCGCCGAGCAGTTCCTGCCCCTCTATCTGCGCTTCGTGGAGGGGCTCGTGGACACGCCCGATCTGCCCCTGAACGTCTCCCGGGAGCTGCTCCAGGACGCCCAGGCGGTGGCGGCGATCCGCGCCGCCCTGACTCGGCGGGTGCTCGATCTCCTGGAAGGGCTGGCGAGCGATCGGCCCGACGACTACGCCGTGTTCTGGCGGCACTTCGGCTCAGTGCTCAAGGAGGGCATCGCCGAAGACCCCGCCAATCGCGAGCGGATCGCCCGCCTGCTCCGCTTCCACAGCACCCGCGACGCCGCCGATGCGCCGCGGGTCTCGCTGGACGACTACCTCGCCCGCGCCCCGGCCGACGCTCCCATCTACTACCTGCTCGCCGACAACCTGGCGGCGGCCAGGCGCAGCCCCTACCTGGAAGCGTTCCGCAGCCGCGACCAGGAGGTGCTGCTGCTCACCGATCGCATCGACGAGTGGCTCATGGCCCATTTGACCGAGTACCGGGGCCGGCGCCTGCGCAACGTCGCGCGGGGCGAACTCGAGCTCGGCGAAGGGGTGGGGGAGGGTGCGCGCGCCGACGTGGAGCCGCTCCTCGCAACCCTGCGCCAACTCCTCGCCGGGCGGGTGGCCGACGTGCGGGCGAGCTCGCGCCTGGTGGACTCGCCGGCCTGCCTGGTGCTCGAGGAAGGGGCGCTGGGCGCCCAGCTGCGCCGCCTCGTCGAGGCGGCGGGGCACACCCCGCCCCCCTCGCGGCCGGTGTTGGAAGTGAACCCCGGCCATCCCCTGGTGGCAGCGGTGAACCGGGCCGCCGGTGCAGAGCGGGAGGACTTGGCGGCGGTCATTCTGGGACAGGCGCAGATCGCCGCCGGCGAACCCCTGGAAGATCCGGCCGAGTTCGTCGAGCGACTCAATAGACTTTTGCTCAAGGTCGCGTTCTAATTGCCGCCGTCGCCGGCCGCCGCCGGTCTCACCCGGGCAGAGAGGATGAGTTCGAGCGACAAGGTGGCCGTCCTCGGCGGCGGCAGTTTCGGCACCGTGCTGGCCAACCTGGCGGCCCGCAACGGCGTGCCGGCGACCCTCTGGATGCGGGACAGGGAAAGCGCCCGCCGCTGTCTCGAGACCCGGGAAAACGCCGCCTATCTGCCCGGCTACCGGCTCGCCGACGCGCTGGCCATTACCGCCGACTTGGAACAGGCCCTGGGCGAGGCCTCCCTCGTCTTTTTTTCCGTGCCGAGCAAGGCCTTCCGCCGCCTGGTGGAGCAGGCGGCACCCCGCCTGCGGGAAGGAGCCTTCGCGGTCAGCACCGCCAAGGGGATCGAAGAGGGCACCTTCAAGCGCACCTCCCAGATCCTCGAGGAGTACCTACCCGAGGAGCGGATCGGCGCCCTGAGTGGCCCCAACCTGGCCCGGGAAATCGCCGCCGGCGAGATCACCGCCACCGTGATCGCGAGCAGCAACCCGGCCCTGTGCGCCGCCGTGCAGCGGGCGCTGGCGAGCCCTCGCTTTCGCGTCTACGCCAATCCCGATCGCTTCGGCGTGGAACTCGCCGGTGCGCTCAAGAACATCTTCGCCATCGTCGCCGGCATCGCCGCCGCCCTCGGCGTCGGCCAGAACACCTTAAGCGTGCTCATCACCCGCAGTCTCGCGGAAATGACCCGCTTCGCGGCGCGGCTCGGCGCCGATCCCATGACCTTTCTCGGCCTCGCCGGGGTGGGAGACTTGATCGCCACCTGCACCTCGCCCCTGTCGCGCAACTTTCGCGTCGGCCTCGCCCTCGGGCAGGGCCTTTCCCTGGAGGAGGCCACGGCGCGGGTGGGGCAGGTGGCGGAAGGGGTCAACACCACCCGGCTGGTCAAGCAGAAAGCGGACGAGCTCGGCGTCTACATGCCGCTCACCAGTGCCCTCTATGGTACGCTGTTCGAACGGCGCGCGGTGATGGACGTCCTGCGCGATGTGCTGTCGTCGAGCAAGGGTGACGACGTGGACTTCAGCGTGAGGTACAACCATGAACTCTGATCGCCCCCGTTTCGCCGATCCGGACCTGTGGCTGCGCTTCGCCTACATGGTGCTCTTTGCGGCGCTCACCTGGCTCGCCCGCTGGGTGGCGCTGGCCATCGCCTTCCTCCAGTTCCTGCTGGCGCTGTTCACCGGGCGGGAAAACGAAAACCTCCGCCGCCTCGGCGACGGACTCGCCCAATGGCTCGCCCAGGCCTGGCGCTTCCTGACCTTTGCCAGCGAGCGCAAGCCCTATCCCTTCGACGACTGGCCCGAGCCCGCCCCCGATCCCCGGGAGGTGGCACCGGCTGCGCCAACACCCCCGCCGGCGGGCGGCGAAGATCCCGAACGGCGCGACGACTGAGCCCCATCCGTGGTTCCATGCCGGGAAGGGCGCATCCGCGCCCGGGGTGTTGCCTTTGCGTATCAGCGGTGGGGCGAGGCCAACCGCCCGCCGGTGATCGCCCTGCACGGCTGGCTCGACAACGCCGCGAGCTTCGCCCGGCTCGCGCCCTTGCTGGCTCAGCGTTGGCAGGTGGTCGCCCTCGACCTCGCCGGCCACGGCAGATCGGGCTGGCGATCGGCGGATGCGGCCTACAACATCTGGCAAGACGCCGGGGACGTGGCCGCCGTCGCCCGCGCCCTCGGCTGCGAGCGCTTCGCCCTGGTGGGGCACTCCCGGGGCGCCACCGTGGCCGTCCTCACCGCCGCCACCTTCCCGGAACGGGTCTGGGCCCTGGTACTCATCGACGCCCTGATGCCCGACCCGGTGGAGGCGCCGGAGGCCCCCCTACAGCTGCGCCGCGCCTTCGACGACCACCACCGCCTGCTCGGCGCCGCGCCCCAGCTCTACCCAGATCGCGACGCCGCGGTGGCGGCGCGCCGTCGCGGGCGCCTGGGACTTTCGCTCGAAGCGGCGGAACTGCTCGCCGAGCGGGGTCTCGCCCACAGCGCCCGCGGATTCTGGTGGCGCGCCGACCCTCGCCTCAAGGGGGCTTCGGAGGTCAAACTCGCCGAGGCGCAGGCGCGTGCCTTTCTCGCCGGCGTCCGCTGTCCCGCCCTGGCGCTTCTCGCCGCGGACCACTTGGAGCACCACCGCCGCTGGTTCGATGCCAATTCCGCTTTGCGAGTGGAGGCAGTGACCGGCCCCCACCACCTGCACCTGGAGGAACCCAGTTGGCGGCAGGTGGGGGAGCGCATCGCGCAGTTCCTCGCCGCCGCGCTGCCTTGAAGACGCCACCCCCTTGCGGATGGCGTCAGCGAATGAGGGAGAGGAATTCGGTTCGGGTGGCCTGATTGGTGCGGAAGGCGCCGAGCATCGCCGACGAGACCATCACCGAGTTCTGCTTTTCCACCCCGCGCATCATCATGCACAGGTGGCGGGCCTCGATGACCACCGCCACGCCGTCGGCGCCGGTGACCCGCTCGATGGCGGTGGCAATCTGCATCACCAGATTTTCCTGGATCTGCAGCCGCCGCGCGTACATGTCGACGATGCGCGCCACCTTGGAAAGGCCGAGCACCTTGCCGTTGGGCAGGTAGGCCACGTGACACTTGCCGATGAAGGGCAGCAGATGGTGCTCGCAGAGGGAATAGAGCTCGATGTCCTTGACGATCACCATCTCGCTGGCGTCGGAGGGAAAGAGGGCGTCGTTTACAATTTCATCTAGGTTTTGTTCGTAACCCCTCGTCAAAAAGCGGAAAGCCCGGGCGGCACGCTCTGGCGTATCGAGCAGCCCGGCGCGGTTCACGTCCTCGCCGATGCCGGCGATGATGCGGCGAAAGGCGTCGCTGAGCAGCTCGATCTCGTCCACCGTCCCCTCCTGGATGCAGGCGATCGCGGCCATTCTACCAAAGCGGCTACACTAATCCGCCCACACGCGGATCAGCGCCGTGCACCCCGTCGACGAACTGCTCACCCCGCGCCACTGGCTGCGCTACGCGCTCGCGGCCTTCCGCCGGGCCGGCATCCACTGCGGCCAGGGGACCGATAACCCCTGGGACGAGGCGGTGTGGCTCGTCCACCACGCCCTCGGCCTGCCCCCCGAGGGGGACGTCCGCCTTCTGGACGCGCCCCTGAGCCGCGACGAGCGCCTGCGCATCTGGGCGCTGATCGACCGGCGGGTGCGCGAACGGGTGCCAGCCGCCTATCTGACCGGAGAAGCGTGGTTCGCCGGCCTGCCCTTCACCGTCGATCCCCGGGTGATCATCCCCCGCTCGCCCATCGCCGAGCTGGTGGAGCGGCGCTTCGCGCCCTGGTTGAAGCGCGAACCGCGCGCCATTCTGGACCTCTGCACGGGCAGCGGCTGCATCGGCATCGCCTGCGCCCACGCCTTCCCGGAAGCCCGCGTCGATCTGGTGGACCTCTGCCCGGACGCCCTGGCGGTGGCCGCACTCAACGTCGAGCGCCACGCCCTCGGCGATCGAGTGCGCCTCGTTCGCTCCGATCTCTTCGCCGCCTTGGAAGGTGCGCGCTACGACCTGATCGTCAGCAATCCCCCCTACGTGGGCGAGGGGGAGCTCGCCGACCTGCCCCCGGAATTCCGCCACGAGCCCCGCCTGGCCCTGGCCGGAGGCGAAGACGGCCTCGCCCTGGTGCGCCGCATCCTCGCCGAAGCGCCCGCCCACCTGGAGGAGGGGGGGCTTTTGGTGGTGGAGGTCGGCGGGTCGCGGCCGGCCCTCGAGGCGGCCTTTCCCCAGTTGCCCTTCGTGTGGGTCGAGTTCGAGCGCGGCGGCGAGGGGGTCTTCGCCCTCCAGCGGGAGGACCTGGACGCTTTGCAGTAAAATGCCGCCCCCCGCACAGAGGAAACCGAGGTGTCGGGCAATTCCATCGGCAAGCTGTTCGTGGTCACCACCTGCGGCGAGAGCCACGGGCCGGCGCTCGCGGCCATCGTCGACGGCTGCCCGCCGGGCCTCGCCCTGTCGGAGGCCGACATCCAGGTGCAGCTGGACCGCCGGCGGCCCGGCCAGTCGCGCTACACCACCCAGCGGCGGGAGGCCGACCAGGTGCGCATCCTGTCGGGGGTCTTCGAGGGGCGCACCACCGGCACACCCATCGGCCTGCTGATCGAAAACACCGACCAGCGCTCCCGCGACTACGAAAAGATCAAGGATTTGTTCCGCCCGGCCCACGCCGATTTCACCTACGAGCGCAAATACGGCATCCGCGATTGGCGCGGCGGCGGGCGCGCCTCCGCCCGGGAGACGGCCATGCGGGTGGCGGCCGGCGCCATCGCCCGCAAGTACTTGAAGGAACACGCAGACATCGAGATCTACGGGTACCTGAGCCAGCTCGGGCCCATCGAGCTCGACTGCGTGGACCTGGATGCCGTCGACCGCAATCCCTTCTTCTGCGCCGACCCGGAGCGCGTCCCGGAGCTCGAGGCGTTCATGCAGGCGCTCATCAAGGAGGGCGACTCGGTGGGCGCCCGGGTGACGGTGTGCGCTCGGGGGGTGCCGCCGGGGCTCGGCGAGCCGGTGTTCGACAAGCTGGACGCCGACCTGGCCCACGCCTTCATGGGCATCAACGCCGTCAAGGGCGTGGAGATCGGCGCCGGCTTCGCCAGCATCCGCCAGCGCGGCAGCAAACACCGCGACGAGATCACGCCGGAGGGGTTCCTCTCCAACAACGCAGGCGGCATCCTGGGCGGGATCTCCACCGGCCAGGAGATCGTCGCCCACCTCGCCCTCAAGCCCACCTCCAGCATCCGCGTTCCCGGCCGCTCCATCGACCGCCAGGGCAACCCGGTGGAGGTGGTCACCACCGGTCGCCACGACCCCTGCGTGGGGATCCGCGCGGTGCCCATCGCCGAGGCGATGCTGGCCATCGTGCTCATGGACCACCTGTTGCGCTACCGCGGCCAGTGCGGGGAGCGCGGGGGAGGCGGGCCATGTGGTGGCAGCGGCGCATCACCCTGAAACCGAGACCCCGGGGCTGCCACCTGATCACTCGCGAGGTGGTGGAGGCGCTCCCGGAGCTCGCCCAGGTGCGGGTGGGGTTGCTCCACCTCCTGCTCCTGCACACCTCCGCCTCCCTCAGCGTCAACGAAAACGCCTCGCCGGACGTGCGGGCCGACCTGGAGCGGGGATTGGCGCGCCTCGCACCCGATGGCGCTCCCTGGTTTGCCCACCGGGAGGAGGGGCCGGACGACATGCCGGCCCACTTCAAAGCGAGCCTGCTCGGCGTGTCGCTCACCCTGCCAGTGGCGCAGGGACGGTTGGTGCTCGGCACCTGGCAGGGCATCTATCTGTGTGAACACCGCAACCGCGGGGGCGAGCGCGCCCTGGTGGCGACCCTCCATGGGGAGTGAATCACCTCCTAGGCGGTGCCCGCCAGCCGATCGCAGCGGGCGGCGAGGACGAAGTCGTTGCGGTGCAAACCCTTGACCGCGTGGGTCCACCAGGAGACCTCCACCTCGCCCCAGCGGATGGCGATTTCGGGGTGGTGGTCCTCGACTTCCGCCAATTCGCCCACCGCCTGGGCGAACCGGAGGCAGGCGCGCCAATTGGGAAAGGAAAAGGTTCGCACCAGGCGGGGAATCCCCTCGCGCCGCTCGATGCGCCAACCCGCCAGTTCGGCGAGGAGTGCCGGCCACTCGCTTTCCGCAAGCGGCGGCTCTCCGCCGCGACAGGGGGTGCAGGACTCGTCGGCCAGGGTCATGGGCACCTCCTCACAGACGACGGCTCACAGACAACTGCGCGGACGCGGCAGGCCGGCAAGGCGCGCCAGGAGAAGGGCGGGGCTCTCCGGCAAGAGGCGCAGCAGGTAGGCGCTGCGCCCCTTTTCCGGACCCAGGTGGATTCCTGCGTACTTCACCAGCGGCCGCATGGAAGGGGCAAAGCCGTACTCCTCGTAAAAGCGGCGGACCAGGAAGATGAGCTCCCAGTGGGCGGGGGTGAGTTCGAGGCCGAACGCCTCGGCCACCCGCCTCGCCGCCGCCTCGTCCCAGGGCGCACCGTCCGCCGCAAAGGCCTCTTCCGCGAGGAGTTCCGCTCTCGATCTCATGGGTCCCCACACCGCCGCGCGCAGCGCATGATCGTAGCAGAGTGGGAACTCCACTTCCCGCACCCCGGGAAGGCCGGGTACACTGCGCCACTCGGAAAGCGCTCGCCACCATGGCCGACTCCTTGCAAATCCGCATCGAACACCTGCTCGCCCTGGCGGTCCAGGGGCTCGACCAGGCCCTGCTGCGCGCCCCCAAGGCCCGCGCCCGGCGCCTGTACAAGGAGCTTCGCGAGGGCCGCACGGTCGACTTCGGCACCCTCACCGCCAGCGACCGCCGCTTCCCGCCGGTGCGGCTGAAACTTGCCTTGGATCATAGCCAGTTCGTGGGTTTCCTGACCCTGCCTCTCTTTCGGCAGGCCCTGGCCGACCTGCTGCGGGGGCTGGCGACGCGCCTGTCACGCCGCGAAGAGATCCGCCTGTTCGAGGCCGAGGGCGGCGGGGAGGTGATCGCCTTCGTCCCCGGCCTGGTGGGGGACGGCCACCACCTCAACGTGCTGGTGCTCGGAATCGTGCCGGGACCGAGCCAGGCCGTGCTCAAACTCCAGTTCCTCGACCCCGACCAGTTCCGCCGGCGGGACGGGGAGTCGGCCGCGGGCGCAGGCCCAAGCTGAGCCGGGTCAGATCACCTCCCGCGACCGCAGGCGGTCGATCTCCTCCCAGTCGAGCCCCAACACCTCGCGCAGCACCATCTCGGTGTGCTCGCCCAATTCCGGGGCATGGCGGTGGATCCGCGCCGGCGTCGCGGAGAGCGCCACCGCAAAGCCGGGCTGGGCGAGGCGTCCGTGGTTGGGATGGTCCACCTCCACCAGGTAGTCGTTGGCCCAGGCCTGGGGATCGCGGGCCGCCTCTTCGGTGGAGTGGATGGCGCACACCGGCAGGTCGCCCTTCGCTTTGAGGCGGGCGAGCCAGTGGGCGCGCGGTGCGGTGGCGAAGATGCGATCCAAGATGGCGGTGATCTCCCGGGCGTGGGCGCAGCGCCCCCAGTGGTCGCCGTAGGCGGGGTTGTCGGCCAGTTCGGGGGGGTTGCCGAGGGCCTCGAGAAAGGTGGGCCAGTGGGGATCGGTGGTGAGGATGGCCAGCGCCAACCACTTGCCGTCGCCGCACCGGTAGGTGTTCCAGAGGGGGTTGCCGGGGTCGCGCCGGTCGTAGCGGGGCGCCTTTCGGTGGCGCTCGAAGTCCGAGCGGGCGCGCTCACCGTCCCGTTTCATCAGCTCGAGGGCCAGCGGCAAGCCGCGCAGCCAGAGCATGGCGCCGAGGAGGGAGCTGTCGACGCGCTGGCCGACGCCGAGTCGCTCGCGGGCGAGGAGGGCGGCCAGCACCCCGTAGGCGAGCAGGATGGCCCCCATCTGGTCGGCGAGCCCGGCGTCGGGCACGTCGGGCTCCTCCTCGTGGCCGGTGCGCAGCAAAAACCCCGAGCGCGCCTGCCCCAAGAGGTCGTAGGCGCGGGCGCTGCGCTCGGCGCCCCGAGGGCCGAAGGCGCTTGCCGCGGCATAGACGAGCCGGGGATTGCGCGCGCGCAGGGTCTCGTCGTCGAGGCCGAGCCGCTCGGCCACCCCGGGGCGAAAATTGGTCAAAAAGACGTCGGATCGGTCGGCGAGCTGCCGGACCAACTCCACCCCTTCGGGCTTTTTCAGGTCGACGGCAAAACTCTTCTTGTTGCGGTTGTTCATCTCCCAGTAGGGCGAGGCGCCGTCCGCAAAGGCGAACATGGCCCGCCCGCCGTCGCCCCGGCCCCGCTCCTCGATCTTGATCACCTCGGCGCCCAGATCGCCGAGCATGGCACCGGCCACCGGTCCCTGTTGCCAAAGGGTCCAGTCGACCACCCGGATGCCGCTCAGGGGTCCTTTGGTCTCCGCCATGACGTCCCCTCACTCGCCGTCCATCGCCCACAAACCCTGGGCCCGGTAACGGCGCACCATGGCGATCATCCCCCTGGGGCCCTCCAGATAGGTGCGCGCGAGCCGCAGGCGATGGCTTGGGTCTTCGGGATCGATGGCGGAATGGCGCCGCGCCGGTTGGCCGACCAGGAAGCTGTACTCGGGGAACTCGGCGCCGTCGGCCACCACACTCCCCGCGGCGACACAGGAGAAGGCGCCCACCCGACTGAGGGGCAGCAGGGTGGCGGTGTTGCCGATCAGGGTGTCGTGGCCGACGAACCCCTCGATGCAGCAGCCGTGGCCGATCATGACGTTGTCTTCGATGTGGGCCGCGGTGTGGAGGATGCAGTTGTCCTCGATGTGGACGTTGTTGCCGATGCGAATGGGAGTGGTGTCGGCCCGGATCACCACCCCCGGCCAAAGGGAGCAATCGTCGCCGATGACCACATCGCCGATGAGGGTCACGGTGTCGGCGATCAGGCAATTGCGGCCGATCACCGGCCGCTTGCCGTCCAGTTCATACATCCGCATGGTCGCTTCTCCTCGAACCATTGTCGCGACACCCTGAGGATAGCGCCTCCACCCTTGACGGCCGGGCGATCGTGGGACAACTTTTGTCGCTGGTGCGCCAAAGGAAGGGGGATGGAGCAAAGCGCCCAAGGGGCTTTGGACGATTGGCTTTCACCGGTGGCGATCCCGGCGGCCGAGGAGGGGGATTTCCTGCGCCTCTACCCGACCGGCGCTAGACCACGTCCCGGCGCCATCCTCACCTCGGCAATGGCCCGCCACCATCCCTGGCACTGGCACGACCTCCACCAGATCTCCTGCGCCTTCCGCGGAGCGCTGTTGGTGGAGTCGGCCCAGGGCCGCCACCTGGTGCCGCCGCGCCTCGCCGCTTGGATTCCCGCCGGCACCCGCCACCGGCTGCGCCTCGCGCGAGTGCCCTCGGTGACCGTCTTCCTGCCGACTTCCGCCGTCGCCCAGGCGCCCGCCGGGGTGCGGCTCTTTCCCCTCACGCCGCTGTTGGCCGAGCTTCTCCGAGAAGCGGCGCGCTGGCCCCTGGGGCGGCCCCTCGATCGCCTGGGGCGGAACCTGTTCGCCACTCTCGCCGGCCT
This sequence comes from Porticoccaceae bacterium, assembly GCA_026005035.1. GTDB lineage: Bacteria > Pseudomonadota > Gammaproteobacteria > Pseudomonadales > Porticoccaceae > BPKH01. The sequence continues at coordinate 253,323 of BPKH01000003.1, forward strand.
CTGCGCCGAGCAGTTGGGCGTCGAGCGCCCGCTGCTCTTGCCCCCGGTGCGCGACCCCCGCCTCCTCCGCGCCCTCGAGCTCGCCGCCGCGCAACCCCATGCCACCGCCGCCGAGCTCTGCTCCCGCGCCGGACTGAGCACGCGCACCTTCCACCGCCGCCTGGCGGCGGAGGCGGGCATCAGCTGGCGCGAATACCGCCTGCGCCTGCGACTGTTGAAGGCGGTATCGCTGCTCGAGGAGTCCCCCTGGCCGGTGGGCCGGATCGCCGAGGCCTGCGGCTTTGCGAGTCCCTCCGCCTTCGCCCAGGCGTTCCGCGCCCGCCTAGGGTTCTCCCCGGGGCGCTACCGGCGGCTCACCGCCACCGCCGCCGGCAGCGCCACCTCCGCCAAGGTGTGGCGGTCGAGAGCTCGATAGAAGGCCTCGCGCGCCTCGGCCAGGTGCGGTCGCAAGCGGCAGTGGGGCTCCAGGGAGCAGGGGCGCCGGGTGCCGAAACAGGCCACCAGGGGTAGATCGCGATCCAGGACGCGCAGCAGTTCGCCGAGGCGGATCTCGCCGGGATCCCGAGCGAGGCGGAGCCCGCCCCCAGTCCCCCGGCTGGTGTGGAGATAGCCCGCCCGGGCGAGGTGGCTGACGATTTTCGCCAGGTGATCGCGGGACAACCCCAGCTCTTCAGCGAGGGCGGCGGTGGAGTGGGCTTCTTCGGGGCGCGCCGCAAGCCACATCAACAGGCGCATGCCGAAGTCGGCGAAGTCGGTGAGCTGCACGGCGATCCAAATCGGTATTGACAATACGTATTGGATGACGGAGACTGCGAGAAGTCAAGAGGAGAGCTGTGGTGCGCAGATCCTGCTCCTCCGTCCGCTCCGTGCGACCTGCCGTGACCCGCGCCCGGATGGCGCAGCTGGCGCTGGACGAAGCCGACCTCGAACGGATGTTGGATCATTTTTACCGGGAAGCGCGCGCCGACCCGGAACTCGGCCCCCTCTTTGCCACAGTGGACGACTGGAACATCCACTTGCAACGGGTGGTCGACTTTTGGTCTTCGGTGCTACTTTCCACCGGTCGCTACCACCGACCCATGGTGGCCGTCCACCGGCCACTCCAACTGCGGCCGAGCCACTTCCATCGCTGGCTGACCCTCTTTGGGCGGGCGGCGCGGCGCCACTGTTCCGCCAGCGGCGCCGAAGCGTTGTGCGCCGCCGCGCGGCGCATCGCCGCCGCCATGGCCCGCCAGCTCGACCTGCCCGATCTCGTCCACTCGAAGGAGCAAGACATGTCGGCAACACCTGTCCCGCCGCCGGAGGATCCGGCGGCATTGACCGAATACATCGAAGCGCACTATCACCGCCGCCATCGCGAGCAGCTCGCTCTTCTCACTGCTGCGGGGTCGGCCGGAACGCTGTCCGATCCGTTGCGGCGCACGCTGGAACGACTCGCCGTCGATTTGGACGCTCACATGCAAAAAGAGGAGCAGGTGCTCTTTCCCATGATCCGCGCCGGCGGAGCCCCGTGGATTCGCCAACCCATCACCGTGATGCGCGCGGAACACCGGGAACACGAGGCGGCCATCGCCGAGCTGGAACGGCTGCTCGCCGGGTCGGATTCGGCCGGCGAACGATCCGCCGTCGAGGGGGAAATCCGCGCTCTGATCGCCGATCTCAGGGCCCACATGGCCCTCGAAAACGACGTCCTCTTTCCCCGGTTTGAGGGCGGGGGCGATGACGCCCGCAGCCCCTGAACGGGTGCGCCTCGTTCGCGTGCGGGAGCTGCTGGCGGGCGCCCCGACCTCGGGGAAGAAAATCCTCGTCGACCGCCTCTGGCCCCGCGGCGTGGCTCGCGAGCGCTTGCCCCTGGACGCCTGGCTGCCTCAGGTGGCGCCGAGCCCGGCGCTGCGGCGTTGGTTCGGACACGATCCCGCACGCTTCCCCGAATTCGCACGGCGCTACCGCGCGGAGTTGGCCGCCAATGCGGCAGCCAAGCAGTTGCGCGAAACGCTTCGCGACGGTCCCATCACGCTGCTATACGACGCGCGGGATTCGCGCCACAACCATGCGGTGGTCCTCGCCCAGTGGCTGCTCGAAGGTCTGCAAGCAGAGGAGAGCGGAGCGTGCCCCGACTGAGCGATCTTCCCTTTTTCTCCCTGGGTTTTCGCCCCTTCTTTTTCGGCGCCGCCCTGTGGACCGCTTTGGCGATGGCGCTGTGGCTCCTCGCCTTGTCCGGCGCGCCCGTCCTACCGAGCACGCCACCCGCACCGATCTGGCATGCCCACGCCTCGCTCTTCGGCTTCACGGGCGCCGCTTTCGCGGGCTTCCTCCTCACCGCCGTCCCCAATTGGACCGGCCGCCGCCCCCTCGCCGGCGGCCCCCTCGCTTTGTTGGCCGCGCTCTGGCTCGCCGGGCGGATCGCCACCCTGGCCTGGGGTCGCCTGCCCGCCGGCGTGGTCGCTGCGGTGGAGCTGGCCTTTCCCCCGGCCCTCGCCGCCTGGCTCCTCAACGAACTGGTCCGCGCCCGCAACTGGCGCAACCTGCCGGTGGCGGGGGGAGTGATCGCCTGGCTCGCCGGCGATGCCCTGTTCCACGCCGCCTTGCTCCGCGCAGGCACCCCCCTCGGCGGGGTGGGAGTGCGCCTCGGCCTGGGAGGCGCGATCTTCCTGGTGGCCTTCATCGGCGGGCGGATCGTCCCGGCCTTCACCCGCAACTGGCTGAGCGGGCGGGGCAAGCCGCTGCCCGCCCCGCCCATGGCGCCCTTCGACCGGCTGGCGCTCGCGGTGCTCGTGGTCGCCCTGGGGATCTGGGCGGCGGGCGTCCCCGGCGCTCCCAGCGCGCTGGGGCTACTCGCCGCCGCCGCTTGCCACGGCTGGCGGCTCGCCCGCTGGCGCGGCCTCGCCACCCTGGAGGAGCCGCTCCTCACCGTGCTCCACGTCGCCTATGGGTTCGTGCCCCTGGGCGCCCTGGCCCTGGCCGTGGCCGAACTGCGGCCGGTGTGGGGGCTTTTCACCGCCGCCGAGCACCTCTGGCTGGCAGGTGGCGTCGGCCTGATGGCCCTGGCGGTGATGACCCGGGCGAGCCTGGGACACACCGGCCGGCCGTTGACCGCCGACGGCACCACCGCGTTCCTCTACGCCCTGGTGGCCGCGGCCGCCCTGTTGCGCGCGGCAACGCCCGCGGGCGTCGGCTTGCTCTGGGCGGGCCTGGCGTGGATTGCGGCCTGGGGCGGCTTTCTGCTGCGCTACGGGCCGATCCTCTGGGGCCCCCGCGCGGACCTCACTCCAACACCGCCGCCGACTTCACCTGCGCCCAAACCGTCCGCCCCGCCCGCAACCCCAGGGCGTGGAGAGAACGGCGGGTGAGGCGCGCCAGGAAGGGGGCACCCTCGCCTTCCTGGCCGGCGCGCAGCCGCAAGAGCACAAGCGCCGGGTGAACGTCGTCCGCGAACGCCTCCACCCGCGCCGGAAAGCGGTTGAGAATGCTTGAGTCGGTGGCGGGAGAGAGGGCGACACTGACGTCTCGCGCCAACACCCGAAGGCGCACCCGCTCGCCGAGTGCCTGCCCGCCGTCGCGCACCCACAGGGACCCGCCGGCGAAGTTCACCCGCAGCAGGTGCCAGCGCCCATCCCGGTCCGCGACCCGCCCCTCCACCAAGCCGGCCGGCTCTTCCCCCAGGGCGCCGACCAGATCCAGGCGGGCGGCCAGGTCCGCGGGCGCCCCCTGGGCCACCACCTGGCCGCGGTCGAGCACCACCAGGTGGTCGGCCAGGCGGGCGATCTCGTCGAGGTCGTGGCTCACGTAGAGCACCGGCAGCGCAAAGCGCGCTTGGAGGCGCTCCAGAAAGGGGAGGATGTCCCGCTTCCGCTGGGCATCCAGGGAGGCGAGGGGCTCGTCCATGAGCAGCCACTCGGGGGCCACCAGGAGGGTGCGCGCGAGCGCCACCCGCTGGCGCTCGCCCCCCGAGAGGGTCGCAGGACGGCGGGAGAGGAGGGGGGCGAGCTCGAACAGGGCGACCGCCTGCGCAAAGTCCAAGAGAGGTGGGCGGCGGCGGGCGCGCTTCAGTGCGAAGCGGAGATTGCCGGCGACGTCCAAGTGGTCGAAGAGGCTCGCCTCCTGGAAGACGTAGCCCACGGAGCGGCGATGGGGCGGCAGAAAGCGGTCCTCGGCCTGCCACACGTCGCCGCGGAATTCCACCCGCCCGTCGGCCCGCTCGAGACCGGCGATGCAGCGCAACAGGGTGGTCTTTCCGGAGCCCGATGGGCCGGTGAGCGCGGTCAGACAGCGGTCGGGCAGGGCGAGGTCCACCTCCAGGCGAAAGCCGGGCCGCACCCAGCGCAACGCCACCCGCGGGCCGCTCATCGCCGCTCCAGCGCCGCAACTCCGATGCCCCAGGCCTCCCTGCGACTGTACACGTAGGTCAGGCAGGCGAAGGAAAAGAGCACCAGGGCTAGTGCCAGGGCGTGGGCCCGCTCGTACTCTAAGGCTTCCACCAGATCGTAGAGGAGCACCGAGGCCACGCGGGTTTCCCCCGGGATGTTGCCGCCGATCATCAACACCACCCCGAATTCGCCGGCGGTGTGGGCGAAGCTGAGCACTCCTGCGGCCACCAGCGCGCGCCGCACCTGGGGCAACACCACCCAGAAAAAGGCAGCCAAAGGACCGGTGCGCAGAGTGGCGGCCACCTCCAAGGAGCGCCGGCCCACCTGGGCCATGGCTGCTTCCAGGGGTTGGACGGCGAAGGGGAGGGAATAGAGGACGGAGGCGACCACCAGCCCGGTGAAGGTGAAGGGCAGGGTCCCGAGCCCCAGCGCCTGGGTGAGGGCGCCCAGGGGCCCCGACGGACCCAGCGCCAGCAGCAGATAGAAGCCGAGCACCGTGGGCGGCAACACCAGCGGCAGCGCTACCAGGGCGGCCACCGGACCCCGCCAGCGGGAGGGAGTGACCGCGAGCCACCAGGCGAGGGGCGGTGCGAGCAGCAGAAGCACCGCGGTGGTCGCGGCGGCGAGCCGCGCCGTGAGGAGTAGCGCTTGCCACTCTGCCGGCCCGAGACTCATCCGGCCTCCCCGCGCCGATAGCCGGCGGCCTCGATCACCCGGCGGGCCTCGGCGCCGCGCAGGAACTCCCAAAAGGCGAGCGCCGCCGGGTTGCGCCGCCCCCGCTCGAGGAGCGCCGCCGTCTGGCGCAAAGGAGGGTGGAACGCGGCGGGCACCAGGTAGCCGCTGCCCCGCGCGACCCCACCCGCGTCTCCCACCTGCGCCAGTGCAACGAAGCCCACTGGGGCGCCGCCCCGCTCGACGAACACCAGCGTCTGGGCGACGCTTTCGCCGTAGAGGTGCTCGAGGTCGCCGCGGCCCGGAGCGAGGCGCCCAAGTGCCGCCAGCGCCGCGCGGCCGTAGGGGGAATGGCGGGGATTGGGCAAGGCCACCCGCTGGAGAGCCGGGTCTTGCAGCAACTCTGGGGAGGGAGAGCGGCGGGAATCGGCCGACCAGAGCACCAAAATCCCTTCCGCGTAGACGTAGCGATCCTGCGGGCGCACCCGCCCCCGGGCCACCAACAGATCCACCGAAGCCTCGTCCGCCGCGAGCAACAGGTCGAAGGGCGCACCGTGGAGAATCTGGGCCACCAACTTGCCGGTGGCGCCCGGGCTGGCCACCACCCGGTGGTGTCCTGTGGCGGCGAAGCGGTCCGCCAAGGTCGCGAAAGTGGCGGCGAAATTGGCCGCCACCGCCACCCGCGCGGTCTCTCCCCAGGCGAGTGGGGGGAGGAGACAGAGCATCCAAAGGGCGATTCGCGCCATCGCCGCGTCCCGGTCATCCGGCAGCGCAGTCTAGGGCGGGCAGCGGGGAGGGACAAGGGGCGCTTTTCCGGGCCTGCCGGCTCCGGTAGTCTGTGTCGGCCACCGGGAGGAGGGGAGTGGATCATGGTGCCAGAGAGCGGTTCGCCGAAGCCCGCCCTGGTGGCGGGCGCGAGCGGTTTCGTCGGCAGCCACACGGCGCGGCTGCTGTGCCGGCGCGGGCGAACGGTGCGGGTGCTGGTGCGCCCCACCAGCCGCCTCGACGCGCTGGCGGATCTGCCCGTGGAGATCCACCGCGGCGATGTCCTCGACCCCGAATCCCTGCGCCGTGCCCTGTCCGGCGTGGGCACCGTCTTCTACAGCGTGGTGGATCCGCGCTTCTGGTTGACCGACCCCCACCCCCCTGTGGCGCAACAACGTCACCGGCCTCGTCCACGCCATGGAGGCGGCCCTGGAGGCCGGGGTGGAGCGATTCGTCTTCACCAGCACCATGGGGACCCTGGGACAGAATCCGGGCGGTCTGGTCGACGAGGAGATTCCCTTCAACTGGCTCGACCGCGCCTCTCCCTACATCCGCGCCCGCTTGGAAGCGGAAAACCGCTTTTTCCAATATTGCCGGGAGCGGGGCCTGCCCGGCGTGGCCCTGTGTGTTGCCAACACCTACGGTCCGGAGGACTACCAGCCCACCCCCCACAACGGCATGCTCTGGCTAGTGGGGTCGGGCAAGGTGCGCTGGGCGCTGGCGGGTGCTGCACCCACGGTGGACATCCGGGACGTGGCCGAGGCGGCGCTGCTCGCCGAGACCCGCGGGCGGATCGGCGAGCGCTACATCATCGCCAATGAGTACCTCGACAACCGGGAGCTCTACGCCCTGGCGGCACAGGCCTTGGGCAACCGCCCGCCGCGGATGGTGCCGCGCTCCCTGGCCTACGCGGTGGCCTGGCTGGCGGAGCGGATTTTGCCCCTGTTCGGGGTGCGGGACTTCCTGCTCACCACCGACGCGGTCTACCTGGCGCACGCCTTCGGCCCGATGGACACCGCCAAGGCTCGCCGCGAACTCGGCTGGAAACCCCGGCCGATGCGCGAGACGGTCGCCGACGCCATGGCGTGGTTCGCCGCGAGGCAGGGCTCACCCTGACGTCGCCGGGGCTCCACCTCCGCCTGCCGCGGCGGACAAGAATGGCTGCCGGCGAGCGCGAGCGCGGAGTGGGTTCGAGGCTAAAGTGTACAGTGGCTCGACACGGCGGAGGATGAAAAGGCGCCATGTCCCTCGCAGAGTACCAGACACGCTATCGGGGCATCTGCTTCGAGCGCTCCGCTGAGGGCGTGCTCGAGATGCGCTTGCACACCCGGGGCGGGCAGGCCCGCTGGGGCACCGCGCCCGAAAGCCTCCACGGGGAGCTGCCTCGCGCCTTCGCCGACGTGGCCGACGATCCCGACAACCGGGTGGTGATCCTCACCGGCACCGGCAACACCTTCATCGCCGAACGGGACCCGGAGGAGCCGGCGCCCGAGCCCGATCTCGCCGCCCTCTGGCCGCGGATCATCCGCGAAGGGATCGCCCTCGTGGAGCGGTATCTGGCCATTCCGGTGCCGGTGATCGCCGCGGTCAACGGTCCCGCCCTGCTGCACACCGAACTGGCGGTGTTGGCCGACGTGGTGCTGGCCGCCGAACACGCCGAATTCGCCGATCTGTTTCACTTTCCCCAGGGGGTGGTGCCCGGCGACGGCGTCCACTGGGTGTGGCCGATGCTCCTCGGGCCGAACCGGGCGCGCTACTTCCTGCTCACCGGCGAACGGATCGGCGCCGAAGAGGCCAGGCGCCTCGGCTTCGTGGCCGAGGTGCTGCCGGCGGAGCAGCTTCTGCCCCGGGCGCGGGAACTGGCGAAAGGGCTGGCGCAGCGGCCCACCCAGGTGCTGCGCCACACCCGCCAACTGTTCACCGCACCCCTGAAAAGGCGCCTGCGCGAGGAACAGGAGCTGGGTCTCGCCTTGGAGGCCCTCGCCAGTCTCACCCGCTGACGCCTTTTCCGGGCGGGGCTTGCCCACTATCATGGAAGGCCCCTTCGGCGCTCACCCCCCGGCGGGTGGCAGTGATGAAGCGCCCCTTCGTGCTTCTCGCCCTGGTCGCCTGTGCGGCCGCTGTGCTCTACGAGCTCGAGACCTCCCACCTCCAGTCGGTGTTCTTTTCCCGCCTGGCGCAAACCCTCACCTGGGAGGTGGAGGAGGGGCCTTCGACGGCCATCGCCTATCCCCGCGCCGGTCCTTTTGATCTGCGCGCCGGCTACACCGACCTGCCGCGCTTTCTCGCCCACCTGGAATCCCGCGGATTCGCGGTGGCGCGCCAGGCCCGCTTCTCCCCGGAACTCCTCGAGGCGGTGCACCTCGGGCTCGCCCCTCCCTACGCCGAAAAGGCCCGTTTCGGCCTCACCCTGCGAGACCGCGAGGGCGCGCTGCTCTTCGCCGCGCGCCATCCCCTCCACCAGTGGCGAGCCTACGAGGAAATCCCCCCGCTCATCGTCGACACCTTGCTCTTTTTGGAAAACCGAGAGCTGCTCTCGCCCCAGTGGCCCCGACGCAACCCGGCCGTCGAGTGGGACCGCCTGCTGCGGGTGAGCGGTGAGTACCTGCTCGCCGCGCTCACCGGCCGAGAGCCGGCAGCCGGCGGCAGCACCCTCGCCACCCAGCTGGAAAAGTTTCGCCATTCCCCCCAGGGCGTGACCCACTCCCCCCTGGAGAAGCTCCGCCAAATGGCCTCCGCCTCGCTGCGCGCCTACCGAGAAGGGCCCGATACCCGGGCGCGGCGGCGCGAGCTGGTCCTGGACTATCTCAACTCCACCCCCCTGGCCGCGCGGCCTGGCCACGGCGAGGTCGCGGGCCTGCGGGACGGCCTTTGGGCCTGGTTCGCCATCGATCCACGCGAGGCCGACCGCTGGCTCGCCGCCCCCGACCGCGACCCCTGGCTCGCCCCCAAGGCGAAAACTTACCGCGCCGTCCTGGCCCTGCTCCTCGCCCAGCGCCGGCCTTCCCACTATCTGCGGGCGGGGCGGGCCGAACTGGAAGCGCTGGTCGACCGCCACCTGCGCTTGCTCGCCGCGCGCGGCGTGATCTCTCCCGAGCTCGCGGGGGCGGCGCTGCGCGAGCGGCTCGAATTCGCCTCGCCCCCGGCTGCGCGGCTCGCCCTGGAGAGACCCTCCAAGGCAGCCGAGGGACTGCGCGCGGAACTGCTCGAGCTCCTGGACGTCGACCGGCTCTACCGGTTGGATCGCCTCGATCTGACCGTGGACACCACCCTCGACGGCCGCCTCCAGGAGGAGGTGGAACAGTTCCTCGAAGCGCTCGCCGACCCCGCCAACGCCGCCTCCCTGGGCCTCTTGGGCGAGCGCCTGCTGCGTCCCGACCGGCTGCACGATCTCCGCTTGGCGGTGGTGCTCTACGAGAAGACGCCGCAGGGCTTCGCCCTGCGGGTTCGAGCCGACAACCTCGATCAGCCCCTCGACCTCAACGAAAACTCCAAGCTGGACCTGGGTTCGACCGCCAAGTTGCGCACCCTGATCAGCTATTTGGAGGCCGTGGAAACCGCCTATCACCGCTTTCGGGCGGGCGCGCTCCGGGCGACGCCGACCGATCCGATCCGCGACTTCGTCCGCCGTTTCCTGAACGCTCGGCCCGACGCCTCCCTGGAGCAGGTGCTCGCCGCGGCCCTGGAGCGGCGCTACTCCGCCAGTCCCCACGAGTGGTTTTTCACCGGCGGCGGCCTACACCGCTTCCGCAATTTCGACCGCGGCGACGACCGCCGGGTCTTGACCGTAGCGGAGGCCTTCGAGCGCTCCGTGAACCTGGTGTTCGTGCGCCTCATGCGGGATGTGGTGCGCTTCCACGTCAACGAGATTCCTCAGGTGGAGACCCTCGTGGCGCCTGGAGATACCCCTTTGCATCGGCAGTACCTGGAGCGCTTCGCCGAGCGCGAGAGCCGCACCTACCTCCGGCGCTTCTGGAAACGCTACGCGGGCCGCTCTCAGGAGGAGATGCTGACCCTGCTCGCCAGCCGCATCCGCCCGGTGCCCTGGCGCTTGGCCGCGGCTTACTTGAGCGTCCGCCCTGCGGCGGGGCAGGGGGAGCTCGCCCGCTTTCTCGCCGCGCGCTTGGGCGAAGCGGCGCCGGATGCGACTGAAACCGCGCGGCTGTGGCGCCAGTACGGCGCGGATCGCTTCACCCTCAACGACCGCGCCTACCTGGCGGGCCTCCATCCGTTGGAGCTTTGGCTCGTGGGGCGCTTGGTGGACGCCCCCGACATCGGCTGGGATCGACTCCTGGAAGAGAGCGCGAGCGCGCGCCGGGAGGCCTATCGCTGGCTGTTTCGCAGCCGCAGCCCCGCCAAGCGGCTGCGCCGGATCCGCACCGTGTTGGAAGAGGAGGCCTTCGCCGCCATTCACCGGCGCTGGCAGGCATTGGGCTATCCATTTCGCGCTCTGGTCCCTTCCTATGCCACAGCCCTCGGCGCCTCCGCCGATCGCCCCGCGGCCCTCGCGGAGCTGATCGGAATTTTGCTCAACGACGGGGTGCGCCTGCCGGTGGTGACCGTCGAACGCCTCCACTTCGCCGCCGGCACTCCCTGGGAAACCCGGCTGGTGCGCTCAGCACCCAAACCCCAGCGGGTGCTTTCGCCCGAGGTGGCGAGAACCGTGCGCGCTGCCCTGCAAGGGGTGGTGGAACGGGGCACGGCGCGGCGCCTGGCCGGCGTCTACCGCGACGCCGAGGGGCGCCCCCTGGCGGTCGGCGGCAAGACGGGCACGGGTGACCACCGCCGGCGCAGCTTCGCCGCCGGGGGGCGCCTGCTCGCCGAGGAGGTGGTCAACCGCAACGCGATCTTCACCTTTTTCCTGGGAGAGCGCTACTTCGGCACCATCCTCGTCAACGTCCCCGGCGAGGAATCCGCGGCCCACCACTTCACGAGTGCTGTCCCGGTGGCCATTCTGGCGGCGTTGGAACCGCTCCTCGGCCCGCGGGTGGCCGGGGCGCCCGGGACGCTGGCCGGCGCCCCGGCTCAGGAGATGGGCAGCGGTGGTCCCTGAGGGGGATTGCTCCTCCTGCCCGCCTCTCCCCGGCGCTCACTGCTCCTTTGGTCCCTCGGACACTCCCTTGTCGGTACGCCCCACGTAGGTGTTGGCGGCGCGGAGGGGATCGCTCCCCACCGCGAAGACATCGATCACCGTGGCTCCCTCCGGGCCGGCCACCAGGGGGCCGTAGACGGTCCCGGCGCGGACGAAGCGCATGCTGCCCACCCGATGCTCGACGCCGGCGACTTTGAGGGAGCCCTCCACCACGATGGAGCAGTAGTCGGCGCCGTGGTAGTGGGCATCCACCACGCAGCCCGGCTCGTAATGCACCACCAGGATCAGCGTCCCGTCCGGCGGATCGGTGCCGATTCCCTCGCCGTGGTAGCGCAACTGCGCCCCTTTCCGCCAGTCTCCGGGCTCGCGCCAGGTACAGTGCCAAAAGCCGCGCTCCCCTCTGGGAATGGGAGGGGGCGGCCACGGGGCCCCGCTACCATCACCACCGTCACGCATCTCCCAACCCTCAGCGACCGCCAAAGTTGTAGCGCAGCCGCGCGCCGTACATTCGCGGTTGTCCGTAGAGATAGTCGACGATACCGAACGAGCTCCAGCCGCCCCCGGTGGCCACCGGATACTTCTCGTTGGTGACGTTGGTGGCAAAGAGCGCCAGATCGAAGGCGCTGCCGGCGATTCCCCGCCAGTCGAGATTGAGATCGAGCAGGTCGTAGGAATCGATGTAGTCCCAGGGGGAGGGGAGGTTGGTGTCGACGAGCTGCTCGTCCACATAGGTGTAGGTGGCCCCCACCACCAGCTCGCCCAGGGATTCGGCGAGGGGCACCCGCCAGCTCAGGTTGGCGGAGAGCTTGTGGTCGGGGGCGAGGTTGAGGGGATCCCCTTCCACCGCCAGGGGAAACACGGCCAGGAAAGGCGTGCCGGTGAGGTCGATTCCAGAGGTGTCCAATTTTTTGATCTCGGTGTCGAGGTAGGCGTAACTCAGGGACAAGCGAATATCCCCTGGGAAGAGCAGCACGGACTCCACCTCCACCCCGGAGATTTCCGACTCTCCGGCGTTTAGGATGGCGGCGCCGCCCGAAATTCCCGGGTAACGGGTTCGGTCCGCGACGGCGGCGCCAAATACCTGCTGGTCGGTGTAATCGTTGTAAAAGGCCGCCACATTGAACTGGCCGCTCACCCGATCGCCCGCAAAGGTCCACTTGGCGCCGATCTCGTAGCTGTCCACCTCCTCGGGCTTCCAAATCTCGAGGCCGGGATTGGTGAAGTTCATCCCCCCTTGCCGGTAACCGCGCGCGTATTTGAGGTAGCCCAGGAACCCATCCTGGGGCTTGTATTCGAGATCCACCAACCAAGTGGGCTCGTTGGACTTCTCCTTTAAGGTGACGCCACAGACCGAGCGATCGCCCGTCACCACCCGGTTGGGGAAACGAAAGACGTCGCGACAGGTGGCGATCAAGGGCCCGGCAGAAAGGGGTGGGACCGCCAGATGCAGGCTCTCGCTGTATCCCTTGATCTTGTCGAAGGTGTAGCGCGCCCCCAGGGTGAGCGTCCACTGCTCGGTCAGGTCGTAGCTCCCCTGGGCGAAAACGCCGTGGTTTTCGAAGTCGAACTTGGTGTGGGTTTCAGAAATGCTCCCGGCAAGGGGAATGGTGGTGAAGTCGCAGCGCAGGTCGGCCGGACTGTCGCAATAGGTAAACCTTGCGGTCCGGCCGGAACTGAAACCATTGGGCTCGGAAAATTCGAGATAAAACCCGGCCACGTAGCGCAGGCGCTCGCCGAGTGCGTTTCCCTGAAGTTGTAGCTCTTCCGTCCAAGTCTGCTGGGCCGCGTTGTGTGCCCGGGGCATCCCATCCAGCTCGATGATCCGGAACTCTCGGCCCGGAGTCACCGGAAAGGGAAAGGGGGCGCCAAAGTCGAGGAAACTCACACTGGCCGGCACGCTGAGATCCCCCCCGTACAAGCTGAAGCGGGAATCTTCCTTGAATTCCCCGTAACTGAAGATGTTTTTTAGGGTGAGTCGATCGCTGACCTCCCAGGTCGTGTGGTTGATGAACTGCCATTGATCCAGGCGAATGCTCGACCCAGGCGAGTCGATCTCCACCTCCAGCTTGCCGTCCCCGCGGGCCGCCTGGCGGTCGATCTGTTCACAGGCGGCAAGAGCGATCATCCCGTTTAAGGAGATGCGCCCCGCAACCGGTTGCAGAGCTCGATTACAGGCAACGTAGCGATTGCCGTAGCCGTGCGTATTGGAGTCGCTGACGTGAAATAGGGTGTAGTTCTCGAGCTCCGGCGTGACTTGCCAGACGGCGCTCACCCGCAAGTAGTCGTAGTTGCGGTCGTTGAAGTCGGGGCCTTGCGGGGAGCGGTTTTTCATGTAGCCGTCCCGCTTGTGCACGTCGGCGACGAAGCGCATCCGAAAGGACTCGGAGAAGGGCAGGTTCAGGACGCCAAGATAGCGCTCCAGATCGTAGTTCCCCACACTGCCTTCGAGATAGCCTTCCAACTCCTCGGTTGGCTTGGTGGGCTGGAGGAGGACGGCACCACCGTCGGTGTTGCGGCCGAACAGCGTCCCCTGTGGCCCCTTGAGAATCTGGACGTTTTCCAAATCGGTGAAGGCGCCGGCGCCCACCGTGTTGCCGGAGGTGGTCCCCCCCTGGGCACGAACGCCGACCACCTCGGCGAAATAGACCCCGACGGTGGGCGCGGTGGACAGCTCCTGATTGAACCCCCGAATGGAGAAAGAGGCCTTCTCGGGCCCGAAGCGCTCGTTGACCGAGAGCGACGGTGTGTAGATGCCGAGATCCGTGGGAATGGAAATGTTGCGCCGGTGGAGATCCTCTTGGGTGTAGAGGGTCATGGAGATGGGCACATCCTGGGCCGACTCTTCAACCCGCCGAGCGGTGACGACGATCTCTTCGATGCGGGTAAGCCGCGACTGGCCAAAGGCGTCGAGGGCGAGCGTCCCGGCGGCGAGGGCGACGGCGACCGAAAGGCGACGGCTGCGGAAATTTTTGGCGGACATGATTCGATCTCCCTTGTTTTGCTTTTGGAGGAGCCCCCCAGGGTCCTGCGCCAGTGAATGTAGTACCAAACGTACGCTTGGTCAAACGGGTCTGGTCGCCCGTGTTTTCGTGCCGATGCCGGTCTCGGTTCGCACAGGAATCCCCACGCCGGCCGCCTGGCCGGCTCCGCTATTTTCTGTTTTTCGCATAATGTATATTATGTTAAATCGACGCAAAAGCCCTTTCGCGAATCCGACCCGCGAGGGAAAATCAGGCTAGCTTCCAATGGCAGGTCTCGTTGTCATCCGCCATGGAATCGACCCACGCTTGCGATGCCGAGACCGCACGCTCAGACCCCGTGCAGCGGGTGCGAGCGGCGGCGATCTGCGTCCAGGGGGCTCGCCTGCTGGCCCTGGCCTATCGCGACCCGGTGACGGGCGACTTTTTTTGGGGCTTGCCGGGTGGAGCCGTGGAGCCGGGAGAGACGCCCCTCGCCGCGGCCATTCGCGAGACCCGGGAGGAAACCGGGCTTGCGACCGAACTCCTGTGGGATCCGAAGGACAGCCTGACCTACGCGTTCACCTGGGCGGGAGCGGTGTGGCGCTGCCGCACCCACTGGTTTTTCCTCACCCCAGCGGCGGACTCGCGCCCCCGCCGGGGGGGAGACGCCTCCTTCCACGAGGCCTGGTGCTGGCTGCCTCCTTCGGGCTGGTGCCTGCTCTACCCCTTCCACCCCGAATTGTCGGCGGCGCTCGATCGCCTGCTCGGCGAAGCGCGGCAGCGGGGTCTCTTCCGACCGGAAGAGCGCCGCTAAGCGCACCCGGGGCGGTGCGCTCTAAAGCGGCGCCACCACCCGCGCCCCGCCGTCCCGGGCGGAGCGCCGCACCGCGTCCAGCACCTCCATGCAGGCCACGCCGTCGGCGAAGGTGGCTAGCGCCACCGGCAGGGGGTTGCGCCCCTCGATGAGCCTGCGCCAGCCCTCGCAGAGGTGGATGGCCGGAGGTAGCTCCGCCGCGAGGAGCGCCTCTTCTACCCCCGCCGCCGCTGGAAGTGCCGGCGGAGCCAGTTCCGGCGGCGGCGCCAGCACCCGCCGGCCCCCTTCATCGGCGATCCAGGCTTGCCCCTCCTCCACCGCCAGGGTGCCCCGGCTGCCCACCACGCGGATCAACGAGGTCCAGGGCCCCCGCGCGGCCGCGGTCTGTTGCAGGACACCGCTCGCCCCGCAGCGCAAGGTGAAGTGGATGTCGAAGGAATCCTCGGCGCAGCCTTCACCCAGCGCCACTCGCGGCAGGAGAGCGGCCACCGTGTGGAATTCGCCGAGCCAGTGGCGAATTTGATCGACGGCGTGGGAGCCGGCGGCGCCCAACCAGCCGCCCCCCGCCCCCGGATCGGTCCACCAAGTAGGCCAGCGGATGCCACGGTGGAGCAGGTCCACCTGTTGCACCAGGGTTACCAATTTGGGCGCGCCGATCTCTCCCCGCGCCAAGGCCAGAGCCGCCGCCGCCCGCGGCGGTGAAAGCCGCATCTGGTGGCCGACGAGGTGCACGACGCCTGCGCGCTCTGCGGCGTCCAGCAGAAAACGCGCCTCTTCGGCGTCGCGGGCGAACGGTTTCTCGCACAACACATGACAGCCCCGGTCCAGGGCGATCCGCACCAGATCACCGTGGCTGTGGGGTGGGGTGGCGACGGTGGCAGCGCGGGCCCCCGTGCGCGCTATGGCTTCGTCCAGATCGGTGAAGGCGGCCGGAATGCCCAATCGCTCGGCGCGGCGGCGGGTCCGTTCCGCATCGCGGCCCACCAGTCCGACCACGCCGAAGCCCGCCTGGCGTAGGGCCGGCACGTGGACCCGCCCGCCGTGGCCGGTCCCCGCCACCACCACGGGGATCGCCGCGCTCACCGCGCCCCCCCTCCCCCTTCGAGCCGCGCGGCGAGCCGCGGTCCGATCTGGGTTCGCACCGGGCCCGGATCCATGTACTCCTTGACCCGGGCGATCTTCCCCTCGCACAGCTCGAGAACGAACACGTGCACGTTGGCGAAGGGCTCGCCGTCGGTGAAGCGGCCATGGGAGCGAACTTCCGCCGCGATGCGGTCGCCCTCGGCGGTGACGCTGTCCACCTCGTAGGTCAGGGTGCCACCGAAAATCTCGCCAAGCAGTCGCACCCCCAGGACGAAGCGAGACCCTTCCATTTCCCCCGAGGTGAGAATCCAGGCGCTGAACTCCTCTGCCATCAGGTGCGCGGGAAGCTCGCCCCGGCCCAAAGCTGCAAAAAATTCCGCTACCAGGCGGCGCGCTTCCTCTCCCATGGTTTGCCCTCCCCCACCGCGCACTCGCCGCAAAGATAGCAGACACTATCTTCACCCGTCTAGGGCAAACCCGTTGTGTTCCGGCCGGGAATCCGATACCTTGCGCAGCCTCCGGCCACCGCGCCGGCACCAGACCGCTGGGGAGGAAGCAATGGAGCTCGGGCGCAGGCGAAACGCCACCACCCCCACCGCGATCGCCCGAGCGCTCGCCCTTCCGCAGGAGCCGTTCCTGTTCTTGCGCAAATGGCTTCGCGACCCCCTGAGCATCGCTGCAGTCGCCCCCAGCAGCCCCGCGTTGGCGGCTGCCATGGCGCGCGCCGTGCCCCCGGGACCAGGCACCGTGGTGGAACTGGGCGGGGGAACGGGAGCCATCACCCGCGCCCTGCTGGAGCGGGGCGAGGCGCCCGTGGTGGTGGAGCGGGACGCCGATTTTTGTGCCCTGCTCACTCGGCGATTTCCCACCTGCAGGGTGCTCAAGGGGGACGCCCTCGCTCTGGGCGCCCTGTTGGCGGGGGCGGGCGTCGAACCGCCCGTGAAAGCGGTGATCTCCGGCCTTCCCCTGCTGTCGATGCCGGCCGCGTTCCAATTGCGGCTCCTCGCCCAGGCGTTTGCCGTGCTCGAACCCGGAGCGCCCTTCGTACAATTCAGCTACGGACTGGCGTCTCCCCTGAAGGAGCGGGTTCGCCGCCGGTTGGGCCTCGAGGCGGCGAGCATCGCCCACATCTGGCGCAACCTACCGCCGGCCAGGGTCTGGGCGTTCCGGCGCCGCGACGAGGTTCGCTGAAAGGGCCAGCCGGGGGAAAGCGGCCATGATTCGGTTGTTCAGCATCGAAAACGGGCTCATTCGCGAGATCCCCTGCACCCGGGACGAGCTGCCCGAGCAGCTCCTCAAGGCACAGTGGATCGACGCCCACGAACCAGATGAATCCGAGCGCGCGCTGCTCGAGAGTCTGTTGCGAACCGATCTGCCAGAATCGGACGAGGTGGAGGAGATCGAGTCCTCGGCGCGCTATTTCGTGGACCAGGTGGGGCTCCACGTCCACTCGCTCTTTCTCGGCTTTTCCGACGGCCGCCACCAGACGGTCTCGGTGGCCTGCATACTCCAGAGCGAACGGCTCATCACCATCCGGGAGGGGGACCTGGCCGATTTCCGCCTGCTGCGCCTGCGCGCCCGTCGCGGCCAGGTGGAGGCGAGCTCGCCCCAGGATCTGTTGGTCACCCTACTGGAACAGAAGGTCGAAAACCACGCCGACACCCTGGAGGATCTGCACCGGCAGCTGGAGAAAGTCAGTTACCTCGTCCTCGAGGACGAAGAGGCGGAGCTGGAAGACGCCATCGGCAAACTGGCGCGCCTCGAGGACGCCACCGGCAAGATCCGCCTGTGCCTGATGGACACCCAGCGCACCATCTCCTTCCTGTTGCGGCACTTGCGCTGCGAACCCGACGAGGCGGAGACGCTGCGGGAAATCATGCGCGACGTGGAGACGCTCATGTCCCACACCGCCTTCCTGTTCGACAAGATCAACTTCCTGATGGACTCCACCCAAGGATTCATCAACATCGAACAGAACCAGATCATCAAGATCTTCTCCATCGCGGCCGTGGTCTTTCTGCCGCCCACCCTGGTGGCGAGCATCTACGGCATGAACTTCGAGTACATGCCGGAGCTCCGCTGGCTCTTCGGCTACCCCTGGGCCTTGGGCTTGATGGTGCTCACCGGCATCGCCCCCTACTGGTATTTCAAGCGCAAGGGCTGGTTGTGAGGGGCGCTGCCGAATTTTGGCCAGAGTTCGCTGTCCAACGAGAGGCCGAGACACTTTCCGGTCGCTTCCGGTGTCTTTCGCCATGTCGTCCCTCGCGCGCCATCTTCTGACGGGCTTACTGGCCGCCGCTTTGGCGGCCGCGGCCTGCTGGGCGGGAATCGAGCCCCTCGCCCCCACCGCGGGACAGGCGCGAACCGCCGTGGAGATGCTAGAAAAGCTCGAGGCACGCCACTACGCCAAGCGCGCCGTGGACGACCGCTTCTCGGCCGAGTTGTTGGACCACTATCTCGAGACCCTCGACCCCGGCAAGCTCTACTTGCTGGCCGGCGACGTCGCCGCATTCGGCGCGCGGTGGCGCCACCGCCTGGACGATGCCCTCAAGCAGGGCGATCTGAACCCGGCGTTCGCCATCTTCAACCGCTACCGGGAGCGGGCCATGGCCCGGCTGGAAAAGACCATCGCCCTGCTCGAAGGAGGCGTGCAGTTCGACTTTGCGGCCCGGGAAGTCCTCGACTACGAGGCGGAAAGGCGCGCTTATGCGGCCACGGAAGAGGAACTCGACGAGCGTTGGCGCAAGCGAGTCAAAGACGCGTGGCTGCGCCTGCTGCTGGTGGACAAGCCCGAGGCGGAGATCCCCGAACTTCTCGCCAAGCGCTATCGCAACCAGCTCAAGCTTCTCGAGCAGGCCACCGCTGAGGACGTGGCGCAGTATTTCCTCAACGCCGTGGCCACCCTCTACGACCCCCACACCAACTACTACTCGCCCCATCAACTGGAAAACTTCAACATCAGCATGTCCCTCAAGCTCGAGGGGATTGGCGCCGTCCTGCAGATGGAAGACGAAACCGTCAAGGTGGTGCGCGTCATCCCCGGAGGGCCCGCCGCGCGGCAGGGAATCTTGAAACCGGGCGATCGGATCGTCGCCGTCGGCCAGGGAAGCGAAGGGCCGATGGAGGACGTGGTGGGCTGGCGCCTGGACGACGTGGTGGACCTGATCCGCGGCCCCAAGGGGAGCACGGTGCGGCTGGAGATCGTGCCCGCCCAGGGGGAACTGGCCGGCCAGCACCAGCTGCTCACCCTGGTGCGGGACGAGGTGCGGCTCGAAGAACAAGCGGCCAAGGCCCGCCTGTTGGAGCTTCCGGACGGCGAGCGCACCTGGCGCATCGGGGTCATCGACCTGCCCGCTTTTTATATCGACTTCGAGGCCTTCAACCGCCGAGATCCCGACTTTCGCAGCACCACCCGGGACGTCGCCGTACTGCTCGACCGGCTCTCCGCCTTGGGAATCGACGGCTTGATTCTCGACCTGCGGGACAACGGAGGTGGATCTCTGCACGAGGTCACCACCATGGCCGACCTCTTCCTGCCGCCCGGGCCTGTGGTCCAGGTGCGCACGGCGGACGACCAGGTCTCCAGGCGCTACCGCTCGCGGCGCGAACCGCGCTACCGGGGCCCGCTTCTGGTACTCGTCAACCGGATCAGCGCCTCGGCCTCCGAGATCCTCGCCGGCGCCGTTCAGGACTACGGCCGCGGACTGGTGGTGGGTGCGCGCACCTTCGGCAAGGGCACGGTGCAGGCCCTGGTGCCGCTGCGGGAAGGGCAGCTCAAGTTGACCGAGTCGAAGTTCTATCGGGTATCGGGCGACAGTACCCAGCACCGCGGGGTGATCCCCGACATCGAGCTGCTGCCGCTCTACGACCCCGAAGAAGTGGGCGAGAGCGCCGAAGACCGCGCCCTGCCCTGGGACCGGATCCACAGTGTGCCCATCCAGCGCTATGGCGATCTCTCGCCCCTCCTCGCCGAGCTGCGGCGCCGCCATGCCGAGCGGGTGGCGAACGATCCCGATTACCGGGCGTTACAGGAAGAACTGGCGCTGGAACAGCAGTTGCGCGACCGGCAGGTGGTCTCCCTCAACCTCGAGGAGCGCCGCGCAGAACGAGAAGCCTACGAGCGCGCCCGGATGGAGATCGAAAACCGCAGGCGGCAGGCCAAGGGACTTGCCCCCTACGCCACCCTGGCGGAATGGCGGGCCGGCGAGGAGGAGCCGGAGGGCGAAGAGCCGGCCGCGGAGGCGAGCGGTGGTGCGCCCGAGGAGGCGCCGCAAGCCGTCGACCCCGCAGAGGATCCCCTGCTCGCCGAAGCGGCCCGCATCCTGGTGGATCAAGTCCGCCTCGTCCAGCATGGACAAAGCCCCCCTTTGCGGCTCGCCGGGGAGAAAGTAAATTGAAGATTGTTTCCTTCAACGTCAATGGATTGAGGTCCAGACTTCACCAATTATCGAAGGTCCTGGAGACCCACCGGCCCGCCCTGGTGGGGTTGCAGGAAACCAAAGTGGAAGACGCCGCTTTTCCCCGCGAGGAGGTGCAGTCGCTGGGCTATCAGGCCCTCTACCACGGGCAAAAGGGCCACTACGGCGTGGCCCTGCTCCACCAGACCCCTCCCCTCTCCACCCAGCTCGGATTCCCCGATGACGGCGAAGAGGCGCAGTGCCGCCTGGTGGGCGGGACCTTCGCCACCGCCACCGGACCGCTGGTGGTCTACAACTGCTACGTGCCCCAGGGGGAAGGCCGCCACCATCCCGTCAAGTTTCCCGCCAAACGGGAGTTTTTTTACCGCCTCCGCCAGCACCTGGACACCCACCACGACCCCCAAGAAGCAATGGTGGTGATGGGCGACTTGAATGTCGCACCCCTGGACAAGGACGTGGGCATCGGCGAGGAGAATCGCAAGCGCTGGCTGCGCACGGGCAAGAGCGGCTTTTTGCCCGAGGAGCGGGAATGGCTGGAACACCTGATGGCGTTCGGCCTGGTGGACGCCTATGAAGCCCTGCATCCCGAGCCGGGGGAGCAGCGCTACTCCTGGTTCGATTACCGCAGCCGCGGCTTCGAACGCAAACCCAAAAGGGGCCTGCGCATCGACCTGATTTTGGTCAGTCGGCCGCTCGTCGCCCGCCTGCGCGGCGCCGGAATCGATCAGGCGATTCGGGGCAGCGAGCGCCCCTCCGACCACTGCCCGGTGTGGATCGAGCTCGCGATTTGACGTCAACCGCAGGATGAGACACCCGTTATTTCTTACAAAGACCGACGGGAGGTCTCGAGATGAACAAGCTGCTCGCCTGCCTGCTCGCCTTCGCGCTCTGCGGCGCCGCCGTGGCCCACGAGCGCGGCGATCGGCCCCAGGTTCACTTCCGCGGCGCGCCCCAGGGGGAAGTCTTTCGCAGCAAAGAAAGGGCGGGCACCCACTGGCAAGGCGCACACCCACACCATTGGCGCGGGCATCGGGGCGACGGCTTACCGGGCAAGCACCACTGGCACCACGGCCATCGCCATTGGCGCCATCACGTCGCGCACCATCACCACCACGTCCACCACTGGTACAGAGGAAAACCCCACCCCCACCGCCACGTCGTGGTGGAACACCGCTGGGACGACGACCTGTACCTCTGGCTGGGCGGACTTTACGTCCTGGATGCGGTGCTCCATCCTCGCTGGTGAGGAGGAACCATGGCGGCTCGAGCGGCGACCCCGGCGTCCGACGACAGGTGGCCCTTGACTGAGCGGGGGGATCTGGCGGCCTTTTTGGCCGGGGTCGAGCGCCGCGCCTTCGCGATGGCGCGCGCCGTGCTGGGGGACGAAGAGGAGGCTCTGGACGCGGTGCAGGACGCCATGTACCTCTTGGTGCGCCGCTACCGCCACAGGGGCGCAGAAGAATGGCGCCTGCTCTTCTTCCGCATCCTCACCAACCGGCTGCGCGACCTGCTCCGCCGGCGCGCCGTCCGCGATCGCTTCTCCGCCTGGCTGCCCCGACGACAGGGTGAGGTGGAAGAGGAAGAAGATCCCTTTCAGACGGTGGCCGACCCCCGCGACGGCGACCCCTGTCGCGTCCTGGAACGGCGCCAAGGCATCGAAGAGTTGGAGCGCGCCCTGCGCGCCCTCCCCCGCCGCCAGCGGGAGGCCTTTCTGCTGCGCTGCTGGGAGGGCCTGTCCACCGCCGACACCGCGCGGGCCATGGGCTGCTCCGAAGGGAGTGTGAAAACCCATTATTTTCGTGCACTCAAGACCTTGCAGGAGATTCTTCATGACCATCGAGATGCGTGAATGGGAGAAGCACCTGCGCGAGGAACTGCTGGCCGCCGAAGAGACCCTCACCTTCGGCGAGCGCGCCCGCCTGATCGCCGCCCGCCGGCGCGCCCTGGAAACCGCTCTCGAGCCCACCTCGCGCCACCGCTGGCTGCCCTTCGGCGGCCTACTGGCCGCCTCTCTGCTCCTGGCCCTACTGGTTCTGGTGCCCGCGGGCGAACGACTGGAAAACCGTCTGGCCGCCGAGCACACCGAACCCACGGAGCTCGGTTTCTACTACTGGCTCGCCGAAACTCAGGAACTGGCCGGAAGCTGACGCCGTGCGCACCTTGCTCTTGGCCGCCGCGATCCTCCTCGCCAGCCCCGCGCTGGCCGCGCTTACACCGCCCGCCAGCGCCCAGCGAGCAGCGGACGCGCGCATCCTGTGGCTTGCGCGCAACTGGGAGGAGCTCACGCCGGAGGAGCGCCGCCGCATCCTGGAAGCGCGGGAGCGATTCAAGAACCTGCCCGAAAAAGAAAAAAAGAAACTCGTCGAGCGCTGGAAGCAACTGCCTGAAGAAGAGCGCGCCCGCTACCGGGTCGAGCGCGATCCCCCCCGTCGCCGGTGAGAAAAACTGGCGGCGCGCTCGCAGATCCCGTATCCTCGCCGCCCTTGCAATCCCCACCGGATGCCCCCACTGATGGAAGGGCCCTGAAAGCGGCCCACCCCGAGGTTGCGAAGGAGGACCCATGGACCTGTCACGACTGGACCCCGATCTGCTCCACCTGCGCCTGGCGACCGATTTCGCCGAGCGCGGTTACGACCTGCTGGACGACCAGGCCATCGCGCGCCTAAAAGCGGCCAGCGCGGAGCGGGGCGTCCTCAGCCTGTACCTGGACACCACCCCCGAAGCGCTGGCCAACAATCCCCTTGCGCTTTTCAAAAACGCCGTCCACGAGATCGCCGCCCAGCGGGCCGAGGAGTGGGATCACGAACAGCGCACCACTTTCGACCTCTTGGTCAAGGACGTCACCGCGCAATTGCAAGCGGAATTGGAGCGCCCCCGCGGACGAGGGTTGGCGCTGTTCGCAGCCCCCGGCCGGGCACTGCCCAAGAAGGGGCATGTGGACTACGCTTTCTCGCACCGCTTCCATCTTCCCTACCCCGTGGGCAATCGGGTGGCGTTCGGCGAGCGTCCCCTGCTCACGCCCCTGCTGGTGTTGCGGGACGAAAGCCCCCGAACCGGGGTGATTCTGTTCGACCGCCAGGAATTGCGCTGCTTTTTCGCCCTCCTCGGGGAGGTGGCTCCCCTCGATCTGGTGGTGGCCAATCCCGATCCCGTGCCCATGACCAAGGCCCACACCTGGCAGGGGTACGGGGAGCACAACCACCACCAGTGGCAAGAAACCCACTATCGACGCTACTTGGCGCAGGCCGCTGTGGCGGTGCAAAAACTGGCCGCGGCCGGCCGCTGGAAGTGGCTCGTGCTGGCAAGCCCCGACCGCCAGGAGGCGGAACACCTGCAAAAGGTGCTGGATCCCAGGGTGGCGCAGCGGGTCATCGGTGCGCTCAGCCTGCCCATGAGCGCCGACGCCACCGCCGTCCGCGAGGCGATCCGCCCTATCCTGGCGGAGGCGGAGGCCGCCGAAGAGCGCGCCGCCCTGGACCAATGGGAAGAGGCGCTCGGCAGGGGCAAGGGGGTCGCCGGCCTTGCGGACACCCTCCGCGCCGGAGAAGAGTACCGACTGGCCACCCTGGTGGTCGACGAGGGCTTTTCGGCGCGAGGTTGGCAGTGCGCCCGCTGCGAGGCGCTCCAGACTCACTCCGATGGGGGTGCGCCCGCGGCGTGCGAATGGTGCGGCCATGAAACCCTGACGGAACTGACCGACGCCGTCGCCGAACTCGCGCTGCGCGTGCTACACGCGGGGGGTGCCGTCGAGATCGTGCACGCACCCGACCAGCGAGAGCGCCTGCGCGCCCGCGCCTCCATCGGGGGCGTCCTCCGCTACTGAGTCCGGCCCAGCGGTGGCACCGCTCCAGGGGAGCCGCTACAATCGCGGCTCCCGTGGGGCGGTCGACCGTTTGGAGGTGCCCGTGGAACGCGAATACATGGAGTACGACGTGGTCGTGGTGGGAGCCGGCCCGGCGGGGCTCGCTGCCGCCTGCCGGCTGAAGCAACTCGACCCCGAGCTCTCCGTGGTGGTGTTGGAAAAGGGTTCCGAAGTGGGGGCCCACATCCTCTCCGGTGCGGTCTTCGAACCACGGGCGCTCGACGAACTCTTCCCCGACTGGCGGGAGCGCAGCGCTCCCCTGCTGACGCCGGTGCAACGCGACGAGGTCTACGTGCTGCGCTCGGCGAGCAAGGCCTGGCGCGTGCCCGGTCCCTTCGTGCCCCGCACCATGCACAACGAGGGCAATTTCGTCATCAGCCTGGGCAAGTTTTGCAAATGGCTCGCCGCCCAGGCGGAAGAGCTGGGCGTGGAAATCTTCCCCGGCTTTCCCGCCGCCGACGTCGTGTACCGCGAAGACGGCTCCGTCAAGGGGATCGTGACCGGGGACATGGGGGTCGGGGCAGACGGCAAGCCCAAGGACAATTACACCCCTGGCATGGAGCTGCACGCCAAGTACACCCTGTTCGCGGAAGGGTGCCGGGGGCACCTCGGCAAGCGCCTGATCGCCCGCTTCCGCCTGGACGAAGGGCGGGATCCCCAGCACTACGGAATTGGCATCAAGGAGTTGTGGAGAGTTCCTAAAGAAAAACACCAGCCTGGACTGGTTCTGCACAGTGCCGGCTGGCCTTTGGACGAGAGCGGCTCGGCCGGAGGCGGGTTCCTCTATCACCTGGAAGACCAGCTGGTGGCCGTCGGGCTCATCACCGACCTGTCCTACTCCAACCCCTGGGTGAGCCCCTTCGACGAATTTCAGCGCTACAAGACCCACCCGGTGATCCGCCGCCACCTGGAGGGAGGCGAGCGGATCTGCTACGGTGCCCGGGCGATCACCAAGGGCGGACTGCAGTCGCTGCCGAAGATGTCGTTCCCCGGAGGGCTGCTCATCGGCGACGACGCCGGAACACTCAATTTCGCCAAAATCAAGGGCTCCCACGCGGCCATGAAGTCAGGCCTCATTGCCGCCGAGCTGGTGGCCCAGGCGATCGCTGCGGGAAAAAGCGGCGACGAGCTGGACTACGAAGCGGCCTTTCGGGCGTCTTGGCTCTATCAGGAACTGTGGGAGAGCCGCAATTTCGGGCCGGCCCAACACAAGTGGGGCAACGTGTGGGGCTCGGCCTACGCCTTCTTCGATCTGAACCTGATGCGCGGCCGGGTGCCCTGGACGCTGCGCGATCCGATCCCCGACCACGCCCAACTGAAGCCGGCGACCGAGTGCCCGCAGATCGCCTATCCGAAACCGGACGGCAAACTCACCTTCGACAAGCTATCCTCGGTGTTCCTGTCCAACACCAACCACGAAGAGGATCAACCCTGCCACCTGATCCTCAAGGACCCGCGCATCCCCATCGAGGTGAATCTGCCCCGCTGGGCGGAACCGGCCCAGCGCTACTGTCCGGCGGGCGTCTACGAAGTGGTGGACGCGCCCGACGGCGGCAAGCGCTTCCAGATCAACGCCCAAAACTGCGTCCACTGCAAGACCTGTGACATCAAGGACCCGAGCCAGAACATCGAGTGGGTGCCACCCGAGGGTGGCGGTGGGCCCAACTACATCAACATGTAGACCGGATGCCGCCGGGGAGAACCCCTCAGGTCAGAGGGAAAAAGACCCCCTGACTGTAGACGCCGAACTCTCTTTCCCGGCCGGGGGGTCCCGGCTCGGCGAGCTCCGCCAACTGGTAGTAGACGGGGCGCGCCAGCCGCCCCTCGAGCCCGTCGCGGACGAGAAGATAGGGGCGCACCTCGCTCTCCCCCGCCCACACCACCCGCAGGGGGTGCTCGGGGCCAGCCACCACCCGGTCGCCCACAGTGCTCCAAAACACGAGGGCCTGACCGCTTTCGCCGCGCAGGGGCTCCATCCGGACCACCAGAAAGGGCACGTCGTCGACGCGAATGCGCCACTTCTCCGCCGGGGTCACCAGGAAGTAGTCGCTGCCCTCCCGGCGCAGCAAGGCGGCGAACAGCCGTATCAGCCCCTCCCGGCGGATCTCCTCCCCCTCGTGGTACCAGCGGCCGTCAGCGGCGATGCGGATGTCGATCTCTCCCGACAGGGGGGGGTTCCACTGCGCGACCGGGTAGCGGCGCGGTGTCGCCTCTCCTTCCGGCAGGGCAGCGAGCAGCCGCTCGAGCTCTGCTTTCTCCATGGGACCTTCCCGCTCCTCAGGTGGATTCCCATTCTAAATCCCCCAAGCCGCTGCCGTGCGCGCTGAGCGAAACGGCCGAAGAAACCCCGGCGTCTACCTGCGGGCGCGTCGCCCGCCGCGGTGGGCGCCGATCTGGTATGATAGACGGCAGATTCCAAACCCCGGGGATCAGCCGCCGCAAGGGTTGGGAAAAAGCCGGCAGGCCCTTGACCCAAAGCGGCGAAAGATTCGTAAAATAGAGGACGTGGAAAGGGTGCGCCCGCTCTCTTGGGAGCAATCCTTTTCGCACGGGGTTTCCCATAGGCCATCGGAGAATAGCTCAGTCTGGTAGAGCACTGCCTTCGGGAGGCAGGGGTCGCAGGTTCGAATCCTGTTTCTCCGACCAACGAAAAGCCGTCGCCCCGCCGGGGCGGCGGCTTTGTTTTGGTGTCGGTGGGCGCCAGTCAGACCTTGAGTTTGACGAGCAGGCTCGCCAGGTCGTCGGCATGCTCTTCCTCCTGGGCGAGGATGTCCTCGAGCAGCCGCCTCGTGGTGGGATCCCGATCGCCCACGTAGCGGATCATCTCGCCGTAACTGTCGATGGCGATTCGCTCCGCCACCAGGTCCTCCTTGATCATGTCGATCAGGTCCTTTCCTTCGGCGTATTCGGCATGGCTGCGGGTGAGCAGCCCCTCCGGGTTGAAATCGGGCTCGCCGCCGAGTTGGACGATGCGCGCGGCGATGCGGTCGGCGTGCATCTGCTCCTCGTTGGCGTGTTGGAGGAATTCGGCGCGGGCGGCGTCGGCATAAATGCCCTCCGCCATGAAATAGTGCCGCTTATAGCGCAGGATGCAGACAAGCTCCGTGGCCAGCGCCTCGTTCAGCAGCTTGACCACCACCTTGCGGTCGGCGCGGTAGCCGGGGGTCACCGCCCCTTCTTCGATGTGCTTGCGCGCGCGTTCGCGCAGGGTCTTGATGTCGGTGAGAAACGGCTGGTCGTTGGGGGAAGATTTGGGACTTGCCATGGCAGCCTCTCCTTGGGGTGAACTCATGGTGAATAATGGGACATTATCGCTCTTTTCAAGATTTCTCTCCGGCGGCGGTCTGGACGATCTTTTCCACCTCTTCGCCGCTCAAGGTTTCGCGGCGTTCCAGCTCCTCCGCCAAGACTGCCAAAGTCGCCCGTTCCCGCTGTAGGATCTCCGCCGCCCGGGAGCGCGCCCGCTCCACCAATCGGCGCACCTCCTCATCGATGGCCCGGGCGGTGGCCTCGCTGTAGTCGCGCGCTTCCAGCGCCTGGGCCGAAGAGAGAAAGCGCAGCTCTTCGCGGCGTTCCCAGACCACGGCGCCCAAGCGCTCGCTCATGCCGAGGCGCGTCACCATGGAGCGGGCGATCTCGCTCGCCCGCTCCAGATCGTTGGCCGCCCCCGTGGAAATGGAGCCCAGCAGCAACGCCTCGGCTTCCCGGCCGCCGAGGAGGATGGCCAGCTGATCTTGAAGCTCCTCCACCGTGGAAAGGGACTTCTCCTCCACGGGCAGCTGGAGAGTGAAGCCGAGCGCCCCCACGGCGCGCGGGATGATGGTGACCCGGTGGACCCGCTGGCCGGTGGGCACCCGCAACGCCACCAAGGCGTGGCCCGACTCGTGAATCGCCACCCGCCGCTTCTCTTCCGCCGTGAGGGCGCGGCTGCGCGTCTCGGGCCCGGCGACCACCCGGTCGATGGCGGCCTCGAAATCGTCCATGGTGATCCGGTCGCGATTGGCGCGCAGTGCGTGAATGGCGGCCTCGTTGCAGAGATTTTCCAGATCCGCACCGACGAAACCGGGCGTGCGCAGGGCGATGAGGCGAAGATCCACGCCGTCCGCCAGGCGCATCCGCTGCGCGTACAGTCGTAGAATGGCCTCGCGGGTAGCCAGATCGGGCTTGTCCACCAGGATGCGCCGGTCGAAGCGGCCGGATCGCAACAGTGCCTGATCGAGGATCTCGGGGCGGTTGGTGGCGGCCATCACCACCACGCCCACCGAGGGATCGAAGCCATCCATTTCGGTGAGCAGCTGGTTGAGGGTCTGCTCCCGCTCGTCGTGTCCCCCCAGGGCCGGGCCCGCGCCCCGGGAGCGGCCGATGGCATCGATCTCATCGATGAAGATGATGCACGGGGCCTGTTTGCGCGCCTCTTCGAAGAGTTCCCGCACCCGGGCGGCCCCCACGCCGACGAACATTTCGATGAACTCGGAGCCGCTGATATTAAAAAAGGGGACCCCCGCCTCCCCGGCCACGGCCCGGGCGAAGAGGGTCTTGCCGGTGCCCGGCGGACCCACCAGGAGCACGCCTTTGGGACTGCGCGCGCCCAGCGCTCGAATGCGCTCGGGATCCTTGAGGAATTCCACCGTCTCGCGCAGCTCCTGTTTCACCTCGTCGTAGCCGGCGATGTCGGAGAAGGTCACCTTCGGACCCTGCTCCGGATGGACGCGGATCCGATTGCCGATGCTCAAAAAACCGCGCCCCAATCCCTGCATGCGGCGCGCCATCCAGGCCCAAAACAAAAAGAGGATCCCGAAGGGCAGCACCCAATTGAACAGAAACTGCTGCAGCCACCCCTCCCGGGTGATCCGCACCCGGTAGCGGACCCCCTGGGCGGCCAGCCGCTCGGCCAGCGCCTGGTCCCACAGGGGGACGGTGTAGAACCGGCGGGGCTTGCCGGTGACCGGGTCGGACTCCTTCAGAGTGCCGAAGATGGCGTCTTCGGTGATGGTCAGAGAGTCCACCTCTCCCCGTTCCAGCCGGGCGAGGAATTCACTGTAGGGCAGTTCCTGGGCGCGCACCTCCGCGGCGCGTTCCCAGTACTGAAAGGAGAGGAAGACGAACAACAGATAGAGGATCAGCAGGAACTGGGGGGCCTGCCAAAAGCGCTGCCGTGTGGTCTTGTTGATTTCGATGTCCGGCTCTCGCCGGTTTCCATCCTGCCGCAGCTCTGAGCGCGCCATCGCCGTCACCTCAAGCGGCGAGCTGGGTTTCGACCCAGCGCACAAGCTGGGCGCTGTCCAGGGCACCACTCAGCCGCGCGACCTCCCGTCCATCTCGGAACAGGATCAACGTGGGCACGCTGCGCACGGCGTGGCGCGAGGCCGGCACCGGATTGGCGTCCACGTCCACCTTGGCGAGCCGCACCCGAGGCTCCAGACGGGCGGCCGCGGCCGCGAAGTGGGGCTCCATCGCCCGGCAGGGCCCGCACCAGGGGGCCCAGAAATCGACGAGCAGCGGCAATTCGTCGCGCTCCAGAAAGCGCGCCAATCCCCCTTCGTCGAGCGCCACCGGACGACCCTCGAACAGCGACCGGTGGCACTTCCCACAGTGGGGCTTTTCGCCAAGGCGCACGGCGGGCAGGCGGTTGACGGCTAGGCAATGGGGGCAAACCAGATGGAGAGTGGTCACGATGCGCGTTCTCCCCGAGGCAGACTGGCCGATTTTTGTTCATCCGCCCACTTGAGCCACAGCGGCGGGGCGCTGCCGTCTTTGGCTTGGCCCGGATAGAGGGTGAGGTGGGGGAAGGGAATTTCGATACCTCTGGCGTCGAAGGCGTGTTTGAGTCGGCGCAGATATTCGCGACGCACGGCCCACTGTTCGGCCGGCGCCACCTTCATCCGCAGCCGCAGGATCACCGCCGAGTCCGCCCATTGCTCCACACCCACGATCTCGGCGGGCTCCAAAATGCGCGGGCCGAACTCGGGGTCCGCGGCGAGCTCGGCCGCCGTCTCGCGCATCACCGCCAGCGCTTCGTCCACGTCCTCGCGGTAGGCCACGCCGGCGTCGACCACCGCATAGGCGAAATTGAGCGACTTGTTGATCACGTTGACGATGGTGCCGTTGGGAACGAAGATCACCTCGCCGGCGAAATTGCGCAGGCGCACGTAGCGCAGGGTCATGGCCTCCACCACGCCGGCGGCACCCCCCACTTCCACCACGTCGCCCACTCGGATCTGCCCCTCGAGGAGCATGATGAAACCGGCGAAGTAGTCCTTCACCAGGCTCTGGGCCGCAAAGCCCACGGCGATGCCGGACACCCCTGCGGTGGCCAGAATGGGCGCGATGGAAAATCCCAGGGCGGAGAGGGCGATGGTCCCGGCCACCAGCCACACCAGGATGCTCACCAGGGAGCGGCCGATGCGCACGAGAGTGTCGACCCGCTTGAGCTCTTCCGGATCCCGCTTGTGGCGCTTGATCCGCTCCCCACCCTTGCGGATGAGGCGCTTGAGGATCCGGCTCGCCGCCCAGGCGATGAGCAGGATGAGCGCCACCCGCAGCGCACCGGCGGCGTAGGGCAGGAGCCATTGGAGTTCCCGCCAGGAAAGACCCGCCATAGCGCTCATCCAGTCGACGGTCTGCTCGGCCATCGTCGCTTCCTCCACTTGCCATTCAATACCAAAGTCCGGTCAGGCGCAGCCGCGGTCGCCGAACCACCGGCTCCGGGAGCCGGGTGACGAGGGGTGCCGCCACCGCAAGCGCCCCTTCGGCCTCCTGGGAAAGGGCCAGCAGCCGAGCGATCCGCTCTTCGGTGGGGGGATGGGTGCGCAACCAAGAGGGCTGGGGCAGGCCGCGACCCCAAAAGAGGCGCTCCAACCATCCCCCCTGGAGGGTTTCGAGCCGCGCCAGGGCGCTCGCCAGTCCCTCGGGATCCCCGGTGAGTGCCGCCGCGTTGAGGTCGGCGTCGAACTCGCGAGTGCGCGACAGGGCCAATTGTGCCGCCGTCACCACCAACGGCGCCGCCACCAGGAGCAACAGCGCTCCCCACGGGAGATGGACACCCGCCGTCGCCCACAGGGGCAGGTTGAAGAGCAACAACAGCTGGCCAAGCAGCGACAGCAGGTGGGCGGTGCGGCTCATCAGATCGGCCAGGCCCATCACCCACAGATCGTCGGCGCGGATGTGGCTCACCTCGTGGGCGAGCACGCCCGCCAGCTCGCGTGCGTCGAGGTTGCGCAGGAGCCCGTCGGTGAGCCCGATGGCGGCGTCACGCCGCGTTCCCACGGCAAAGGCGTTGAGCAGCGGACTGGGCACCCACCACAGCGTAGGGATTCGCTCGAGCCCCGCCCGCCGCGAGAGTTCTTCCACCAGCGCATACAGACCGGGCGCCTCCTCCGCTCTCAGGGGGCGAGCCCCGTAGAGCGCGAGGGCGAGCCGCGGCGACAGGCCGTGGCCCAACAGGAGCCCTCCCAGGGCGAGGGACAGGAACACCACCAGGCCGTCAGGGCCCCACAACCAGTGGCCGAGAAGCCCCACCACGGCTCCCATGGACGCGAGGAGAAGCACGGACTGGAGCCAATTGAGCCAGGCATGCCGCCGCCAGCGGCGCGGGTCCAGTTGCCCGGCGGACCCCGCCATCACCCTTCGAACCGCGCCAACCGCTGCCGCAGCCACTCGATCTCCTCGAGCAGGTCGAGGACCAGCGCCGCCCCGGCGGCGTTCAAGCCGAGGTCGTCGCGCAGCCGCCGCGCGCGCTGGACGCGGCGCACGCTGATCGCCGCAAACCGCCTTCCGCCTCCCGGGAGGGGTTCCACCACACCCTCGGCGAGCCACTCTTCCAGCTCCTCGAGCTCCATGTGGCAGGCGCGACAGAGCTCGCCCAAGCTCAACTCGAGTTCTTCGTCCAACAGCTG
This sequence comes from Porticoccaceae bacterium, assembly GCA_026005035.1. GTDB lineage: Bacteria > Pseudomonadota > Gammaproteobacteria > Pseudomonadales > Porticoccaceae > BPKH01. The sequence continues at coordinate 285,251 of BPKH01000003.1, forward strand.
GCCCTTGGCCAGGGGAAGCAGTTCTCGGGCCATGGCGGCTACACCCCAAGACTGGAACGTGGGTTAAAAGAGGGAAAAGCGGCCGCGAAGGTCCGGTAGGCCTCCCGGCTGCGCTCGTCGTCGGCGGGCGGCAGGGCGATCTGCAGCACCACGTAGAAATCACCCGGCTGCCGCGCCGGGATGCCCCGCCCCTTGAGGCGCAATTTGCGTCCGCCCCGAGAACCCGCCGGGATTTTCAGGTCCACCAGGCCGGCCGGCGTCGGCACCTTGACCACCGCGCCCAAGGCGGCTTCCCAGGGCGCCACCGGTAGGTCCAGGTAGACGTCCTTGCCTTCCACCTTGTAGAAGGGGTGCGGTTTGAACGCCACCTCCAGGTAGAGGTCGCCGGGTTCGCCGCGCCCGATACCGGGAGCGCCCTGGCCCGCCAGGCGGATCTGCTGGCCCTGGCGGATCCCCTTCGGGATCTGCACGTTCAGGGTCCGTTCCACCACCCGCGGGCGGCCGTCGTCGCCCAGCTCGGTGTGTTTGAGGGTCACCGTCCGCGTGGCGCCGTGGTAGGCGTCCTCGAGGTCGATCAAGATCCGCGCGTGGGTGTCCTGGCCGCGGGCGTGAAATTCTCGGCGTGCGCGCCGGCCGAAGCCGCCGAAGCCACCGCGGCCGAAAAGTGCCTCGAAGAAGTCGCTGAAGTCGCCCCCTCCGAAGTCGCCGTGGAATTCGAAGCCCTGGTCCCAGCCGGGGGGCGGGCGGAATTCCTGGCCCGCCTGCCAATTGGCCCCGAGTTGGTCGTAGGCGGCCCGCTTCTCGGGATCCTTGAGAACCTCGTAGGCCTCGTTGACCTCCTTGAAGCGCGCCTCGGCGTCCGGCTCCTTGCTCACGTCCGGATGGTATTTCCGGGCAAGCCGCCGGTAGGCGCGCTTGATCTCATCCTGGGTGGCGTCCCGCGACACCCCTAGGATTTGGTAGTAGTCCTTGTACTCCACGGCCCCTCACCTCCACCCGAAATCAGGCCTGCCCCCGCGGCACGCCGCGGGGGCGGAACGCGGCGCGATCACTCGACCACTTCCGCTTGGGGCTCTGCGATAAAGGCGAATTCGTCGCCCTGCACGTCCACCAGGATGCGGTCGCCCGGCTTGAAGCGGCCGGCGATGATGTGTTGGGCCAGGGGATTTTCGATCTCGCGCTGGATCGCCCGCTTGAGTGGCCGCGCTCCGTAGACCGGGTCGAATCCGGCCTCGCCGATCTTGTCCAGCGCGGCATCGGTGATGGCCAACTCGAAGTCCCGCTCGGCCAGGCGGCGGCGCAGGTACTCGAACTGGATGCGGGCGATCTGGCGGATCTGCTCCTTCTCCAGGGGGTGGAAGACCACGATCTCGTCCAGGCGGTTGATGAATTCGGGGCGGAAGTGTTCCCCCACCACCTCCATCACCGCCGTCTTCATCGCCTCGTAGTCGTTGAGGCGAGCCATCTCCTGGATCAGATGAGAGCCCAGGTTGGAGGTCATCACCACCACCGTGTTGCGAAAATCCACCGTGCGACCATGGCCGTCGGTGAGCCGCCCGTCGTCCAACACCTGCAACAGCACGTTGAACACGTCCGGGTGGGCCTTTTCCACCTCGTCGAGCAGGATCACCGCGTAGGGACGGCGGCGCACCGCTTCGGTGAGGTAGCCGCCCTCCTCGTAGCCCACGTAGCCGGGGGGCGCCCCGATGAGCCGGGCCACCGAGTGCTTTTCCATGAACTCCGACATGTCGAGGCGGATCAGAGCCTGCTCGGTGTCGAAGAGAAACTCGGCGAGCGCCTTGCACAGCTCGGTCTTGCCCACCCCGGTGGGGCCGAGGAAGAGGAAGGAGCCGTTGGGCCGGTTGGGATCGGAAAGCCCCGCGCGCGCCCGGCGGATGGCGTTGGCCACGGCGCGGATCGCCTCGTCCTGCCCCACCACCCGCTTGTGGAGCTCCTCTTCCATGCGCAACAGTTTTTCCCGCTCGCCCTCGAGCATCTTGGACACCGGGATGCCCGTCCAGCGGGAGACCACCTCGGCGATCTCCTCTTCGGTGACCTTGTTGCGCAACAGTTTCATCTCCCGCCCCTCGGCGCGACTGGCCTCTTCCAGCTTGCGCTCGAGCTCAGGGATGCGGCCGTACTGGAGCTCCGACATGCGGGCGAGGTCTCCGGCCCGGCGCGCGGCCTCCAGTTCGAGGCGCGCCCGCTCGAGCTCCTCCTTGATGTGCTTGGCGCCCTCCAGGGCGGCCTTCTCGGCCTTCCACTCCTCCTCGAGCTCGGCGAATTCCCGCTCGAGGCGCTCGATCTCCTGTTCCAGGTCGGCCAGGCGCTTGCGCGCCGCCTCGTCGGTTTCCTTCTTGAGGGCCTCCCGCTCGATCTTGAGCTGGATCAGGCGCCGGTCGAGGCGGTCGAGCTCCTCGGGCATGGAATCGATCTCCATGCGCAGCCGCGAAGCCGCCTCATCGATGAGATCGATCGCCTTGTCGGGCAGTTTGCGATCGGTGATGTAGCGGTGGGACAACGTGGCGGCGGCGATGATCGCCGAATCGGCGATCTCCACCCCGTGGTGGACCTCGTAGCGCTCCTTGAGGCCGCGGAGGATGGCGATGGTGTCCTCCACGCTGGGCTCGTCCACCAGCACCTTCTGGAAGCGCCGCTCGAGGGCGGCGTCCTTTTCGATGTACTGGCGGTACTCGTCGAGGGTGGTGGCGCCGATGCAGTGCAGCTCTCCCCGCGCCAGCGCCGGTTTGAGCATGTTGCCGGCATCCATGGCCCCTTCCGCCTTGCCCGCACCGACCATGGTGTGGATCTCGTCGATAAAGAGGATGATGCTGCCCTCGGCCTTGGCGATGTCGTTGAGCACCGCCTTGAGGCGCTCCTCGAACTCGCCGCGGTACTTGGCGCCGGCGATCAACGCCGCCATGTCCAGGGCCAGCAGGCGCTTGTGCTTGAGTCCCTCCGGCACCTCGCCGTTGACGATCCTCTGGGCGAGCCCCTCGACGATGGCCGTCTTGCCCACCCCCGCCTCGCCGATCAGCACTGGGTTGTTCTTGGTGCGCCGCTGCAACACCTGAATCACCCGGCGGATTTCGTCGTCGCGGCCGATGACCGGGTCCAGTTTGCCCTGTTCGGCGCGCTCGGTGAGGTCGATGGTGAAGCGCTCGAGCGCCTGCCGGCTCTCTTCGGCGTTGGGGTCGTCCACCGACTCGCCGCCGCGGATCTCGTCGATGGCCCGGGCGATCGCCTCCTTGCTCGCGCCCGCCTCGCGCAACAGCTGGCCGATCTTGCCCTTGTCCTCCACCGCGGCGAGGAGGAAGAGCTCGCTCGAGATGTACTTGTCGCTGCGCTGCTGGGCGAGCTTGTCGGTGACGTTGAGCAGCCGGACGAGGTCGTTGGAGAGGTGGACCTCACCGGGCGTCCCCTGCACCTGGGGCAACTGGTCCAGGGCGCGGCCCAGATCGGAGCGCAGTTTGCTGACGTTGACGCCCGCCTTGGTGAGGAGAGGCCGCACCGTGCCCCCCTCCTGGTTGAGCATGGCGAGGAGGAGGTGGAGCGGCTCGATGAACTGGTGGTCGCGGCCCACGGCGAGACTCTGGGCGTCCGCCAGGGCCAACTGGAACTTGCTGGTCAGTTTGTCCATCCGCATAGGAATTTTTCTCCGCTGATCACAGGGTTGAAGGGGCCCGCGGGCCGCCGGTACTCCTCCTTAGTGGGGGCGCTCGCTCACCAACTCAAGGCCACGAAGCGCTGCACGCCCCGCTGGCGCACGAGCAGCACCACCCGGCGCTTTTGCGCGGCCTTGGCGATGGCCTTTTGGAAGGCGGTCACCGAGTCGACCTTGACGCGATCCACTTCGAGGATCACGGTCCCCACTTCGATGCCCGCCAAGGCGGCGATGGAACCGGGTTCCACCTCGGTCACCACTACCCCCCTCCCCGGGCTCGACTCCCAGGCGCTGGGCGAGCTCGGGGGTGATCTCATCCACCACGATCCCCAACTTCGCGCTCTCCCCGTCATCCCCTCGGGCGCCCGCCACCCGGTCGGGGGTCAGTTTGCCGATGGTCACCTCGAGCCGCTGGCGCTTGCCGTCCCGCAAGATCTCGAGGCTCGCCTTCGTGCCGGGACGGGTCAGCGCCACCCGGTTGCGGAAGTCCCCGACGTCCCGCACCGGCTGGCCCTGGTAGGAGACCACCACGTCGCCCGCCCGGATGCCGGCCTTGGCGGCGGGCGAATCCTCGGCCACTTCCGCGATCAGCACGCCGCTTTGCGGCTCGAGCCCGAAGGCCTCGGCGAGCTCGGCGGTCAAGGGTTGGATCACCACCCCGAGATAGCCGCGCACCACCTCGCCGTGTTCGATCAACTGGTCGGCCACCGCCCGCGCCAGGTTGATGGGGATGGCGAAGCCGATGCCCATGTAACCGCCGCTGCGAGTGAAGATGGCGGTGTTGATGCCCACCACCTCACCGTCGAGGTTGACCAGCGGTCCACCCGAGTTCCCCGGGTTGATGGCCGCGTCGGTCTGGATGAAGTCCTCGTAGTCGTTGATTCCCACACTGGTGCGCCCCTTGGCGCTGACCACGCCCACGGTCAGGGTGTGGCTGAGACCGAAGGGGTTGCCGATGGCCACCACCCACTCGCCCACCTCCAGTTTCTCCGAATCGCCCAGGCGCGCCGTGGGCAGACCGCTTTCCGCCACCTCCAGCACGGCCACATCGGACTGGGGATCGCGCCCGGTGACCTCGGCGTCGAATTCCCGCCCGTCGAGGAACTGCACCCGGATCCGCTCCCCCTTCTCCACCACGTGGTTGTTGGTGAGGATGTAGGTCTTGCCGCCGGTGAGGCCGCGCTCGCTGCGGAAGGCGAAGCCCGAACCCTGGCCGATGATCGCCCGGCCGCGGGGGGCGGACTGGGGCGGCCGCAGGCCCGGGAACTCCTCGCCGAAAAAGCGCCGCAAGAATTCGTCGTCGAAGGGGAAAGGACCGAAGGGGGAAGCGGGCGCGGCCGCCTTGCCCTCCACCCGCACCAGCACCACCGCCGGCGAGACGGCCCTCCCCACCGCGGCGAACGCCTTGCCGGTGGCCCGCAGATCGGCGCTTCCCGGCGCCTCCAGGGCCATCACGGGAAGGGCCACACTCAACCCCAATGCCAACCACAGGAGAGCGAACTTGCGCATGGCCATAGACTCCACGAAAGGTCAGGATGGGCGCCGGGAGAGGGCCGCCGCCAGGGGGCGCTCCGCGACCACCGCCAGCCCCGCCTCGGCGAGCCGCTCGTGGAGGTACGCTCGGGCGCGCTCCAGGAGCACCGCGACCCGCTCGGCCTCCTCCTCCAGCACGGTGGCGATCTGGTCGGTGCTCAGCTCATCGAGTTCGGCCAGCAGCAGCACGCGCCGCCAGCGGCGCGGCAGCTCGGCGACCATCGCCAGGGAGAAATCCCGTTCGCCCGCTTCCACCACCGCTTCCGGATCGGGCGCCTCCTCGTCCGGGAGGATGTCCTCGACGTGCAGTGCCTCGTCGGGCTGATAGAACTCCCAGAATTCCTCCTGGACCATTTCCTCGGCCTCGTCCTCCGCGTCCGGTTCGGGCCGAGATTCCAACGACACCATTTCGCCGAACCGCGAAGAGGCGGCGAGCTCGCCGTCGAGGATGCGAAATCCTTCCCGCAACAACTCCAGGTAGGGATCGCCCGAGCGGACTCTTCCCGCCGCCAGCACCCGGGCCACCGCCTCGTCCACCAGATCCCGGGCGGAGGGGTAGTCTCCGGCGAGATCGCCCGCCTCGCGGAGAAAGGCGAGTTCCCGCGCGAAAGTCCGTTCGGCGCGCGCCGCGGCGGCGGCCAGGGATTCGGCCAGCGGCTTGCGCTCGGCTTCGGGCACCGCACTGAGGGTCGCTTTGAGCTCCCGCAACCGGGCGCGCCGGGCCCGACGGCGCCACTCGTGTTGGTGGCGGATGCGCGCGAGCTGCTGTTCGAGCCGCGCGCGCAACCGATCGCCCGCCTGATGGAGCGCCGGCTCCAATTCCGCCGCCACACCCCGCGCCACCACCAGGTGCTTGCGGGGCAAGCGCAGCCTCAGGCTGACGCTGTAGCGCGTCGGCGCCCGCTCGTGGCGCTTGACCCGCGCGACGAGCTCGCCGGCGGCGTTGGCCGGCAATCTGGACTCGATCTGCTCGCGCGCAAAGCGCGCCAGGTGCTCGCGCACCTGCTGGCGCGCCCGGGTTTCAACTCCCTCGAAGGTCACTGCGATTCTCATCAAAGGTCCTCGCTCAAATGGGATTCCAGGGCCGGTGAACAAAGCCGTTCATCGCACCCTCACCGGCACGAGGCGGCGGCGCTCGCTTTGGCGTTTGGGCAACTCCACCCGCAGCACCCCCTTGCGGTATTGGGCCCGGGCCCGCTCGGGATCCACTGCCGCGGGCAGGGGAATCGCCCGCTCGAAGCTGCCGTAGGCGCACTCGGCCACCCGCCAGTTGCCGCGGGTTTCTTCCCGCTCGAAGCGCTTCTCGCCGCGGATCACCAGCCAGTCGTCCACCACCTCGACGTCGAAGTCCTCGGGATCCATCCCCGGCGCCTCCAGGCGCACCACGACCCGGTCGTCGGCCTCGAACAGCTTCGGCCGGCAGAACGCCCCAGCCGACGCTGCGCGCCGCGAATTCGGCGGCCTCTTCGTCGGGCTTTCGGCGGCCGGGAACGAAGCGGGTGATGGCCCCCGCCGCACGGCGCATCAGCCGCTGCCAACCCGCCACCAGGGAATCCCAGGTGCGTTCCAAACCCTCTTTCCACTGCTGCAAGGTGCCCATCTCTTACCTCCTCATACCTTCCTCGTTCGCTCCACTTTCTTTGGCGGCAGATCGCTTCGGCTGCAGACCGGCGATCGCTGCCGTCCACCGGCTCAGCGTTGGGGGACGAGTTCGCCGAGCAGCCGCTCGATCCTCTCCAGCCAACCCGCGCGGCGCGACTCGCCGCGCGCGGGCAGTTCATGGAGGGCGCGCCGCAGCTCGGCGAAGGACGCTTCCGGCCCGTAGCCGAGCACCTCGGCGAGCTCGATCTGTTTGCGCACCTCGGCGAGGAGCTCTTCCAGACGGCGGCGGTCCGCCTCGTCCAAAGGAGCGCGGGCGGCGAGACGGCGGGCGTCGGCGAGGAGCTCGCGGGCGCGCAGAAGGGGCAAAGCCACCACCTCTTCCACCACCACCCGACCATCCAGGGTGCGCTGAATGGCGGCCACGGCCTCGTCCACCTCCCCCGCCTCGAGCGCTTCCCGGGCGCGGCGGACCGCCGCCAGGGCGGGCGCCACGGGCAGATAGGTGGTGCGAAACTCGACCTCGCTGCCCAGATCCGCCAGCAGGCGGCGGGCGCGCAGCACTTGCGATCGCTCGAGGAGCGCCACCGCCTCGCGCACTGTCGAGCGCACCGTCGCGGGATCGGCGATCAGGTCACGCACCACCACGTCCAGATCGACGGGGGCGCGCAGGAGATCGGGTCTCCGCCGGGCGAGTTCGGACAGGCGCGACTCGGCCCTCTGCAAAGCCGTGGCGGCAGTCGGCAACTCTCTCCTGCCCAATAGGCGCAGCCCCTCCTCGAGGAGCGCCACCGCCTCGACGGCGGCCTGGTCCAGCGCCTGGCGCCGCTGCGCTTCCTGGGCACGGGCTTGCGCCTCGACCCGCTCCTGCACCGAGGGCGAGGGGGGAACGGTCTCCGCGGCCACCCACTGCCCGGCGGCGAGCGCCAGGGCGACAGCGAGCCCCGCCCTGCGCCAACGTGCAAAGCCCACCCTCTTCTGCTGCATCACTCTTCTCCCCTGTCGTTTCGCTGGGACTGCCGGTCCTGCACTTGCGTGCCCTGCGAGATCTTTCCCCGGGCCTCGTCGAGCCGCTCGGCGCGATCCCGCTCGCGCAGGAGCCAGTGTGCCACGCCGAGCACCAAGACGGCGAAGCCCAGCGCAAAGATTTCCGCGGCGCGCGTTCCCTGGAGATCGAGGATGATGAATTTGCGCGCCAGCGCCAGCTGTGCGATCAACAAAACCGTCTTGACCTGAATGATGTGGGCGCGGCGGTGGATGACCCGGACGATGGAGTGCTTGAACTCCATGGCGATGAGCAACGTCATGATCATCCCGAACACCTGCTGGAACGCCCGCGGGTCCAGAGGATCCAGGGCGCCCAACACCAACCCCGCGAACACCTCGCGGACCAACTGGACCAGGGCCGCCAGGATCACCACCGCCACCAATCCCGCCAGGGTGAGGGCCACCAGCTGTTCGAAGCGCTCGTAAGGGCTCATCACCGCCCAGTAGGTGCGCGTTTCCGAACGAGGCCGGCTGGTTCGTTGGGCGATCTGTTCCACGGTCAACCTCCCTCAGGCGCCTTCGATCAACCTGGCGACGGCGGCGTCCAGGGCGTCCCGGCGCCCGCGCAACACCACCACGTCGCCAGTGCGCAGCACCGTCTCCGGGGATTTCACCGGCAAACGGAGGGCGCCGCGGCGCACATCCACCAATTCCACGTCGAACGATTCCAGATGGAGTTCGTCGAGGGTGCGCCCGACGGCCCAGTGCCCTTCCGCCAGGAGCACGGCGCGCATCTGCTGCGGATAGTCGAGGCGCTGTTCGCGGGCTTTCTCCTCGCTGCTCGTTGGGAAAAAGGCCCGCAGCGGCGCGTAGTCCTCGGCGCGGATCAGGTTCAGACGCCGCTCCACCTCCGGCGGCGGCACGTCGATCAGCACCAGCAGCTGCCCCGCGAAGGCGAGGCTGGTCTCCAGCCCCTCGGGGAAGACGATGGCGCCCGTGGCGGCGAGGAGCTCGTCGTCGCGGCCGCGCCGAGAGCGGGCGAGCACCGGCACGTCGACCCCCATCTCGCGCACCAAGGCGGCGATGCGCCGGGCGATCTCCACCTCCCCGATGGTAATGGCCAGCGCCCGGGCCCGGTCGATCCCCGCCGCCCGCAGGATGTCCGGCTGCGCCGCATTCCCGTAGAGCACCGGCTCGCCGGCGGCGGCCGCCTGGCGGACCCGTTCGGGATCCAGATCCAGGGCGAGGGCGTCGACGCCCTCGGCCCGCAACACCTGCATCACGTTTTGGCCCAAGCGCCCGTAGCCGGCCAGGATCACGTGCCCCTCGTACTCGCGGCTCCACTCGGCGATGGCCGCCGCCGGATCGGCCCGCGTCGCGCCGCCGAAATGGGTCAGGCGCGCGCCGATGGCGCCGTTGGCGCGGATCAGGAATGGGGCCACCGCCATGCTAACGGCAACCCCCGCCAGCAGGGGTTGCACTTGGCCACCGCTGAACAGGCCGAGGGCGCCGGCACTGGCCAAGAGCAACAGGCCGAACTCCCCGCCCTGAGCGAGGACGATGCCGGCGCGCCAGGCGTCCACCGCCGAATGGCCGGCCCAGCGGGCGAGGGGGTAGATCAGCAAGGGTTTGACGATTAGCAAGGCGGCCACCACGACCGCGGTCGCCGGTGCGGAGCCGGCGAGGGCGTCGGGATCAAAGCCGAGGCCCACGGTGGCGAAAAAGAGCCCCAGCATGGTGTCGCGGAAGGGCCGGATGTCCGCCTCCAACTGGTGTCGGAAGGGTGTTTCGCCGAGCAGTGCGCCGGCCATGAAGGCACCCAAAGTCGGCGACAGGCCCGCCCCCTCGGAGAGAGCCGCGGCGGCGAAGGCGAGCAACAAGGCGGTGAGGAGAAAGAGCTCCAAAGAGCGGGTCTCGGCCACCCAGTGGAGGACCGGGGGCAGCACGTAGCGGCCGAGCAACAGGAGGAAGGCCAGCACCGCGCCGGCCGCCGCGAGAGCGCCCGCCAGGGCGGCCGCGATTCCTTCCTCGCCGCCACCCGTGGCGGCCAACACCGGCAGGATCGCCAGCGCCGGCACGGCGGCCAGATCCTGGAACAGGAGGACGCCGGCGGCCAGCCGGCCGTGGGGGGCGGAGAGCTCGAGCTGCTCGCCGAGCGCCTTGAGGACGATGGCGGTGGAAGACATGGCCAGCGCCAGGCCGACCATGACCGCTTGCGCCGGCGAGAAGCCGGCGAACAGCGCTCCCGCGGCGACGAGAGCGGCGGTGGCCACCACCTGGATGCCGCCCACCCCCAACACCAGGCGCCGCGCCGCGAGCAATCGGGAGAGAGAGAACTCGAGGCCGATGGTGAACATGAGCAGCACCACCCCGAGCTCCGCCAGGATGCGCAGCAGGGGGCCGTCCGGCAACCAACCGAAGCCCTTGGGGCCCACCAGGAAACCGGCTGCCAGGTAGCCGACGATGGGCGAAAAGCCCAGCCGCTGCACTGCGGCCACCATCCCGGCCCCTGCAGCCAGAATCAGCACCCAGTGGAGGAGGACGCCGTGGGCCACCCGCTCTCTCCTTGCGTACGCACCATCATGGCGGGGCACAAAAGAGGGGGCAACCCCCGCGTTGCCGCGGCGGCTGCCCCCGGCTTGCGCCCTTTCAGCTCCCCTTGACCTCGATGCGGCGCGGTTGCAGTTCGGCCCGCTTGGGAATCCGCACTTTCAGCACCCCGTTGCGCAGCTCCGCCTCGATGCGCTCGGCGTCGAGTTCGCCACTCAGGGTGAACGCCCGCCGGTAGCGGGTGGCGCGCACGTCGGCATAGAGGGCCTCCATCCCCTCGGGGGTGTCCAGGGCCACCTGCCCCTCGATGGTCAGGGCGTCTCCGTCCAGCTGGATATTGAGCCGCTCCTTGGCCACCCCCGGCAGGTCGGCCACCAGGGTGATCTGCTCGGCATCCTCCCAGATGTCCACGGGGGGGCGCAGCACGAGTTCGGTTTCCGCGCCCGCCGTCAAGGCGGTGCCGGGGCTCTGTACGGGTCGGGTCTCGCTCATGGCTTCACCTCCTGCGTTCCCAAGACGTCTCACTTCACTTCGATGCGGCGCGGCTGCACCTCGGCGCGACGCTCCACGGTGATCCGCAACACCCCGTCCCGATAGACCGCCGTCACCTTGTCGGGATCCACGTCCTCCGGCAGGACAATGCTCCGCCGGAAGGTGCCGCTGAAGCGCTCACGGCGATAGACCTGGGCGCTTTCGGGCACTTCGGTGGTGCGCTCGCCGGCGACGGTCAAGACGTTCTGTTGGATGGATACGTCGAGCTTGGCGGGATCGAGTCCGGGCGCAAACAGGTAGACGTCCACCTGTTTCGGCGAGGCGCCCACGTTCACCGCCGGCCAGCCGCCGGCCGCCAGGGTGCGTATCCCCGAGGAAAGCCCCCAATCGCCGAACAGGCGGTCGAGTTGGCGGCGCATCTGTTCGAATTCGGCGAACAGATCCGTTTCGAATCCGGGCAAGAAAATTGGCATGGCTCACACCTCCTTTTCTCCAGCGATCTGGCGACAGCGGGCCATCGCCCGCACTCGTAGAAATAGGTGGCGGTGGATGTGAGATTTTTCAAGGGGAAACGAGTGCCCAGCTCGAGGTGGGCACCTCTCGCTTCGCGGCTGCCTCGCGAGCGAGCCGCGCGGGAACGGTCTCTCAGCGGTCGATGAGGCCGCCGGCGCCCGGCATCAGGCGAAAGCGCCAGCTGTTTTGCAGGTAGGCGGTGGCCTGGTAGAGGCCCACCGTGAAGGGGATCTCCACCAGCTGCTCCATGGTGAAATGGCGTTCCAGTTCGGCGAAGGTCTCGTCGGAAATCAAGGCGTCTTCGAACAGCTCTTCCACCGCCCGCAGGATCGCCCGCTCCGCAGGCCCCCAGGCAGGGTCCGTGGAGCCGCGCGTCACCCGGTCGATCTCTTCACTGGAAAGCCCGGCGCGCTTGGCCGCCTTGACGTGCTGGGCCCACTCGAAGGGCGCCTGGCAGAGCCAGGCCACCCGCAGGATGATGAGTTCGCGAAAGCGGAAGGGCAGTTTGCCGCGATTGAGGGTGGTGGACATCTCCGCCTGGCGGCGCACCAACTCCGGGTAGCGCAGCATGGTGCGGAAGTATTCGGGCAGCTCGGGCAAGGGATCGATCCCCATGGCCTCCCACAGCTCCCGCACGAAGGCGGTCTGCTCCTCGGAAAACTGGGCGGCGTCGAGGGGCTCGAGCCGCGGGGGGCGGCCCAGGATGGCGGCGTGGCGCGCCTCCACGTCCACCTCGCGGGCGAGCGCCCGCTCAGGCGCCAAATCGCGCGGCTTGTTCATCTCGATGCTCCCATGCCCTGGGGCGAGCATCTTACCCCACCGCCACGCCCGCCCCAAGGCCCGGCAGCGGCTACAATGTCCCGGCGCTTTTGCAAACCCGACGCTCTATGAGATCGAGATCGCACGCCCTGCGCGTCTTTCTCGGGCGCGCCGCCAAGCTGGGGCTCGTGCTCACCCTGGCCGCGCTCGTCGGGCCCAGTCGCCAGGCCACCAACCTGGAGACGATCCTCGAACGCGGCGTGCTGCGCTTCGCCACGCGGCCCGGCCCTATCACCTATTTCGAAGACGCTAAGGGACCGAACGGCTTCGAATACCTGCTCGCCAAAGCGTTCGCCGACTCTCTGGGCCTAAAGCTTGCGGTGACCACCAGCGACACGCTGGTCGGGCTCTTCAACCTGCTGGGCGGTCCCAATGCGGACTTCATCGGCGCCACCCTCACCGTCACCGAGTCGCGCAAGCGTCGGATGCGCTTTTCCCGCCCCTACGGGGAGGTGGTTCAGGTGCTGGTGTACCGCCGCGGCAGCGCGCGCCCGCGTCGGGTGGAGGATCTGCTCGGCCACTCCCTGGCGGTGGTGGCGGACAGCTCCCACGAAGAGCGGCTGCGAGAACTGGCGCAACGCCTTCCCGACCTCCGCTGGCAAGCGCTGCCCGACGTCGAAATGGTGGAGCTTTTGGAAATGGTGGAGGGGGGTGAGGTGGACTTCGCCGTGGTCGACTCGAGCACTTTCGAGGCTCATCGCACCCGTTTTCCGAGCACCGCCCGGGCCTTCGACCTTACCGCCCCCCAGGCGCTCGCCTGGGCCTTTCCCCGCCACGCCGACGGGACGCTGTTGGAAGCCGCCAACCGCTTCCTCACCCGCGCACAGAGGGATGGCACCCTGGCGCGGCTCGAAGCCCTGTTTTTCCGCGACGTCGAGCAGTTCTCCGTGGCGGGCTCGCTGCTCTTCAAGCGCCGCCTGCAAACCCGGCTGCCCCGCTATCGGGCGATCTTCGAAACCGTGGCGGGTGAATTGGACATGGACTGGCATCTACTGGCGGCCATCGCCTACCAGGAATCCCACTGGAACCCCGAGGCGGTCTCACCCACCGGGGTGCGCGGCATGATGATGCTCACCCGGGAGACGGCGGCCGAGCTCGGCGTGGCCGATCGCACCGATCCCCTTGAGAGCATTCGCGGGGGCGGTCGCTACTTTCTCGCCCTGCGCCGGCGACTGCCCGAGGACATCGCCGAGCCCGACCGCACCCTCTTCGCGCTGGCGGCCTACAACGTCGGCCTCGGGCACCTGGAAGACGCGCGCCTCCTGGCCGACCGAGCCGGACGCGACCCACACCTGTGGCGAGAAGTGGAGCCCTTCTTACCCCTCCTCGAGCGGCGCCGCTTCAACGCCACCGTCCGCCACGGGTACGCCCGGGGGCGCGAGGCGGTGCAGTTCGTGCGCAACGTGGTCCGCTACCGGCGGATTCTGCAGTGGAACACCATCGAAGAGGTGCGGCGCGAGCGGCGCCGGCAGCGGCACCAACCGCCCGAACTGCCCGCCTGGGATCTGGACCGGCTGCGGCCCCTGTGAGGCCGGCACCGTTCGCCCGGTCGGGGCAGCCTTCTTGATGCCGCTTGCCAGAAACGACACAATACCGCCGTTGTTCGGAAAAGAGCCCACAACAAACCGCCGAACGGGGGATTCTGCCTTGAACGCGAACCGCACCCACACCGCTTTCGCCGCCCTGGTCCTCGGCCTCGTGACCACCCTGTTCTTTCCCGCGCTCGCCCGCGCTTTGGAACCCAACGGCAGCGCCGTCTACTCCGAACTGGGGTCGGAACTCTACATCGGCACCCTCTTTTTAGAAGCCCGCGACAACGACCCCCAGCGCATTCTCGCCGCCGACCAAAAAAAGCGCATGGAGATCCGCTTTACGGGTCAGATGACGCGCCGGCGCTGGGTACAGAACTGGACCCAGAGCATCGCCATCAACAGTTCGCGAGAGGCGATGACCGCGGCCGCCGCCGAGCTCTCCGAGGCGCTCTCGGCCTTCCGCGGCAACCTGGAGCCGGGTGACCAGGTGGTGATCGAATACGATCCCGCGCGCGGCACCAGCCTGGCGGTGGACGGCGTGCCCATCGTGGAGGGCAAGTCCAAGGGGCTGTTCGACCTGTTCCTGTCCGCCTGGATCGGCCCCGTGCCGCCCAGCACCGACTTCAAAGAGGCCATCCTCGGCAAAGTGGACAGTTCCGCTACCTACGCGCGCTTCCTGGCCCTGCAGCCGAGCGAAGCGCGGATCGCCGCCATCGAGGCCTGGGACACCCCGGTCAAACGCGCCGCCGCCGAGCTCGCCGCCGCCGAAGAGGAGGCGCGCCGCCAGGCCGAAGAGGAAGCGCGCCGCAAGGCCGAAGAAGAGGCCCGGCGCCAGGCGGAAGCGGAGGCGCGGCGCAAGGCCGAAGAAGAAGCGCGCCGCCAAGCGGAAGTCGCCCGCACCGCCGAGGCGGCACCGCCGCCCGCCCCCCAACCCGCCCCCGTCGAGGTGGGCGAAGCACCCACTGTGTCCGAGGCGGCCGTCGCTTCGACCGACGCCGAAGCGGCAGAGGAGGAAGAGCCAGAGATCTCCGTGGAGGCGATCCTCGCCCAGCAAGACTACGCCACGCGGGTGATTCGCAAGATCTACCGGGAAGTGAAATTCCCCCGCCGGGCAGTGGAGCGGGGGCTCGAAGGCAGCGTGCGGGCGCGCATCACCCTCGACCGGGACGGCCGCCTGCTGGCGGTGGAGACGGTGGAGGGCTCGGGCGAGCCGCTCCTCGACGAGGCCGCCCTCGACGCCATCCGCGACGCCGCGCCCTTCCCCGCCATGCCCGAGGGGATCGGCGTCGAGCGGCTGGAACTAATGGTGCCCATCAGCTTCCGCCTCCAATAGCCGGATCCCCCTCTCGGGCGGGGGGAGGATCGGGCAGCCGTCCTCCCAGCAGCACCCCCAGCCAGCGGGTCTGGGGGTGCTGCTCGAGAGCGAGCTTGAGGAGGATGGTCAGGGGCACCGACAGCAGCATCCCCATGGGGCCGAGTACCCACCCCCAAAAGACCAACGACAAAAAGACCACCAGGGGGGAGAGGTCGAGCCCCCGACCCATCAGGCGCGGCTCCAAGAGGTTGCCCACCACCATGTTGACCGCGAGATAGCCGAGGCCGGTCCACAGAGCGGGCCAAGGACCCAGTTGCACCAGGGCGAGCAGCACGGGCGGGATCGCCGCCAAAATGGAGCCGACGGTGGGGATGAAGTTGAGCAAGAAGGCGAGCAAACCCCACAGGCCCGCGTAGTCCACCCCCAACAAGGCGAGCCACAGGTAGAGCGCCACCCCGGTCAGCAGGCTGGTCAGGGTCTTGAGGGCGAGGTAGCGATTGACGCTGGCGGCGAAGCCCTGGAGGGCCGCCACCAGAGGATCCGAATCCCCTCGAAGCACGGCGAGTTTGCGCGCAAGGCCCACCTCTTCGGCGAGGATGAAAGCGACGGTGAGCAGGATCAGCAGCGCGTCGGCCATCAGGTTGCCGAGGGAGGTGAGGGTCGCGCCGGCGAGTTGCATGGCAAGTCCCGGGTTGAAGGCCTCCTGCACCGCCCGGGGGTCGAGCTCCAGCCCCCGGCTGCGCAGAGCGGCGAGCGACTGCTGGAACAGCGCCAGTAATCGGCGCTGGTAGTCGGGGAGATCCCGTCGGAAGTCGTCGATGGAGCTGCCCGCCACCACCGCCACCAAGGTACCCGCCGCCAGGATCGCCAACAGCAACAGGCTCACCGCCGCCCAGCCCGGCACCCCCTTGCCCTTGAGCCACAGCAGGGGCGGCGAGCAGATCAGGGCGATGAACACCGCCACCAGAAAGGGCACCACCATCGGTTGCGCCGCCTTGAGCCCGGCCACCACCACCACGAAGGAGGCGCTGGCGAGCAGGAATTGCACCGCCGAGGACGGTTGGTTCATCGGTTCACTCCCCTTGCGATTTCAGTTCCGCGAGCAGGCGCCCGAGCTCCTCGAGACCGCGCTCGCTGAAGAGATACCGCCCGCCGATCCACTCCCGCTCGGCGATCTCAGCGCAGCGCCGCTGCACCTCGGCGAGAGCCGGGTCGTGTCGGATGGGCCACCCCAGGAACACCTGCCAGTCCTGCTCCCGCGCCCTGCCCGCCAAGACGAGCTCCAACAGGCGCACCACGTTGACCCGCTCCACTCGGTAGACGGGCGCACCCCGCCGCCAAAAGAAAAGGAGCGCGCCGAACAGCACGGCGAAGGTGAAAAGTAGCGTCGCCAAAAAGGTGGTCATGGACAAGTCGCCCAAGCGTTGCTCGCGCCCCCGCCCCGCCGCCGCCACAGCCGCGGTTGTGCCCGGGGCGCTTTTCACCCATAATGGCCGTTCTTTCAACCCTTGGTATCACTTTTCATGAACGTTTCCCAAGACACCGTGGTCACCTTTCACTACACCGTGCGCGACGAAGAGGGGGTGGAGCTCGACTCCTCCCGGGGGCGCGAGCCGTTGAGCTATCTGCACGGGGCGAACAATATCATCCCCGGCTTGGAAAGCGCCCTCGAGGGGCGCGGCGAGGGCGAGTCCCTCACCGTCACCATTCCCCCCGAAGAGGCCTACGGGGAATACCTCGACGCGCTGGTGGAAGCCGTGCCCCGCGCCGCCTTCGGCGACCACGAGGTGGAAGTGGGCATGCGCTTCGAGGCGCAGACCAATCGCGGCCCCATTTCGGTGGTGGTGACCAACGTGGAAGGCGATCTGGTCACGGTGGACGGCAACCACCCCTTGGCCGGCAAGTCGCTGACCTTCGAGGTGACCATCGAAAAGGTCCGCCCGGCCACCGCCGAAGAGCTGGCCCACGGCCACGCCCACGGCGAGGGCGGCCACGACCACTGATGGCGCGCCGCTGGCTCTTCAAGAGCGAGCCCAGCGAGTACGGCATCGACCAACTGGCGGCCGAGCCCGACGGACGCGCCCGCTGGGACGGCATCCGCAACCACCAAGCCCGCAACTACCTCCGCGACGAGGTGGCTGCGGGCGATTTGGTGTTCTTCTACCACTCCTCTTGCCGCGTGCCGGGTGTGGCGGGCATCTGCCGGGTGGTGTCGTCGCCCTATCCGGATCCCAGCCAGTTCGACCCCGACTCCCCCTTTTTCGACCCCCGGGCGCGGCCCGACTCGCCCCGCTGGTACGCCGTGGACATCGCCCTCGAAGAGCGCTTTCCCGAGATCCTGCCGGCCGCTTTGCTGCGCGCCGACCCGCAACTCGCCGAGATGGTGCTCTTCCGCCAGCCCCGGCTATCGGTGCAGCCGGTGAGCGAGGCCCAGTGGCGGCGGATCCTGGACCTCGAGCGCGCTCAGCGGCACTCGCCCGGCAGGTAGCGGAACGCCACGCCCCCCGACGCCGCGCCGCGGCAGATCCACCCCACCCCCGCCTCCCCGAAGACGGGCTCGAGGATGAGTAGGTTGTTCCCTCCCAACAAGGGCAGATCGTAAACGATGGTGATGACCCCGCCGGCCCCCAGGGAAATGGCCTCCACGCTGCCGGTACGGTAGTCTTCGGGCGCGGCGAGTCCCGCCGCCTCGTTGCTCTCCGGCAGCTCGCCCGCGCCGTAGTAGCTCTCCACCACCCGCGCCTTGAAATCGCCCGCCAGGGCGAGCCCTTCGCTCACCCGCGTGCGCGTGCTGTAGTCGAGATAGAGCGGCAGGGAAACGAGGACCAGAATGCTGACGATGGCCACGACGGCGAGGAGTTCGAGGAGCGTGAAGCCCCGCTGAGTGGTCTGGTCCGAGGAGTCGGCGGTGCTGACTGGAGCCTCGCTGGTGTGCAGTCGGTCCAGCGCCTCGCACAACCGCTCGATGTTCGTCGCGCTGGGCTCTTCCTTCAGGCGGGCGGCCAATTCCTTGACCGTGCGGATCCGCGCCTCCAGCCCGTCGAGACCGCGATTGATGGCCGCCGCCTGGACGGTGAAATAGTCCCCCGCACGCAGCTGAAGGCGCCTGTCGAGCTCCCCCTCCCCCAGCGCCCCAAACTCCCGTTCCAACGCACACCAGGGGCCCGCCACCCGGTGGGTGTGGACCAACAGGCGCCGCCACAACCAAGCGATGGCGGCGAGCTCCGCCACGGCGAGGAGGGTGACGAACGTGGGCGATCGAGGCAGTACCGCCAACGTGGTGGGGGCCAGGGCCACCAGCGCCAACAGGGAATTGACAGCCAGCACCACCGCGGCGCAGACGGCCAGTGCGACGCCGTACTGGTAGCCGGGAACGACCACCAGCCGGCGGCGGGAATCGGCGGGCATGGGTAGACTCCTTGGGGGCGGCGGTGGGTTCAGTCTAGTCCAGCGGCCCCACTTTTGCCCGCCGACACCTGGAGGTGGTAGGGAGACGGCAGCTCCACCCGCCAGGGTTCGTGGCCGCGGGAGGGATTGGGATGGAGCCACCCGCGCACCTCCACCCGCCGGCCCACCAGGCGGCCCAGGTGGCGGCGCTCGAACAGCGGCTGAGACTGGGGCGGGATGCGCACCGCCACCGCTCCCTCGAGGGAGAGCCACCAGCTGCGCCCGAAGGATACGCGCACGACCCGACCGACGACGCGCTGGAAGCCTTCTCGCCGGACAGCACCGGCCGGCGTCGCGGGCAGCCGCCAGACCCCCCTTTTCTCCCGCCGCGCGGCGCGCTCCAAATCGGCCAGGCAGGGGGCGAGGTCCAGGTCGGGGGGAATGGCGACGTGCCAGCCGAGCCCGGCGCCCACCAGTTCGGCCGCCAGCGATGCGCCGTCGGGCGCGAAGGCGTGGGCCAGCAGCCGGCCGTGGGCGTCCCGCCGGCGGCGACCTTCCACCAGGAGCACCCGGCCGCCGGCAAGGCGCGCTGCCACCCGTTGGCGGGCCTGGCGGGCAAGGCGGCCCTCGGCACCACTCGCGCCGAGCTCCGGGGTGTTGACACCGAGCAGGCGCACCTGCTCGCTCGCCGCGATCCACAGGGTGTCGCCGTCCACCACCCGGGTCACCACCGCCGCCTTGGGCGCGCCACTCGGCAGTGCGGCAAGCCCGCAGGGGGGCGCGGCCCAGCCGCCCGGCGAACGGCAGACTAGAAGGAGAAGAAAAAGGCGGCCGAGGGCGCGCGCCCCGGCGGTTACTCGGTGGCGACGCCGCGCGCGTTGCCGAAGCGCTTCTTGAAGCGGTCGATGCGACCGCCGGTGTCGACGATCTTCTGCTTGCCGGTGTAGAAGGGGTGGCACTTGGCGCACACGTCGATGTGGATCTGGCCGACGCGCGTCGACCCCACTTCGATCACGTTGCCACAGCTGCAGGTGGCCTTCAGGGTGCCGTAGGGGGGATGGATGTCCGCTTTCATGGTCGATTCTCGCTGCCTTGCACGCCGCCGCCCGGTCCGCTACCTTCTGCGCCTCGCCGAGCACCGCGTGCCGTCTCCGCCGGGAGCGCGCATGGTATCAGAAACCCCGCCCGACGCAACCGTGCCCCGGGGAGAGGAGCGCCCTTGATCCTGAGCATCGCCCTGCCCACCCCCCTGCGCCGGTTGTTCGATTACCTCCCGCCCGCCGCCCACCCCCTCCCGGCGCTCGGCTGCCGCGTCCGGGTGCCCTTCGGCCGCCGGCACTGTCTGGGGATCGTGGTGGCCCACAAGGCGGCGAGCGAACTGCCCGTGGAGCGGTTGCGGGCGGTGGAGGCGGTGCTCGACCCCGAGCCCCTGCTGCCCGCCCCCATTCTGGCCCTCGCCCTCTGGGCGGCCGACTACTACCAGCACCCCGTCGGGGAGGTGCTGTTTGGGCTCCTGCCGGGCCCCCTGCGCCGCGGCAAACCCGCCCGCGAGGTGCAGAAGCGCTGGTGCGCCCAGGGGGAGGGGGAGGCGTTGGCCCGGGCCCCCCGCCAGCGCGCTCTCCACCAATGGCTCGCGGAGCGCGGCGGCGCCACGGCGGGCGAGCTGGCCGCGGCGGGCTTTACCCCGGCCTTGCTGCGGGAGCTCGCCCGCAAGGGACTGGTCCGCGCGGTGGCGAGTATCCCCCCAGCCGTCGTGGCCGCGCCCGTCGCCAAACCCGCCGAGGGGCCGCCCCTGCGGGCGGAGCAGCGGGCGGCCTTGGCGGCCTTGGACGGGGAGGGCTTTCGGGTGACCCTTCTCTTCGGCGACACCGGCACCGGCAAGACCGAGGTCTACCTGGCCGCCATCCAAGGCTGCCTCGAGCGCGGCCGCCAGGCACTGGTGCTGGTGCCGGAAATCGGCCTGACCCCGCAGACGGTGGAGCGCTTTCGCCGCCGCTTCGGCGGTTGCGTCGCCCAGTACCACTCCGGTCTGCCGGAGGGAGAGCGCCTGGCGGCCTGGCGGGATGCCGCCTCGGGCCGGGCGCGGATCCTGATCGGCACCCGCAGCGCGGTCTTCGTGCCCCTGCCGGACCTGGGCATGGTGGTGGTGGACGAGGAGCACGATCCCTCCTTCAAGCAGCAGGAGGGCTTCCGCTACCACGCCCGGGACCTGGCCGTGGTGCGCGCCCGCAACGCCGCCGTGCCGGTGGTGCTGGGCAGCGCCACGCCCTCCCTGGAAACCCTCCACAACGTGGAGCGGGGGCGTTACCGGATGGTTCGCCTGACCGAGCGCGCGGCGCCGCGGCCGCCCCGCTGGCAGCTGGTGGACCTGCGCGGCAGCCCCCTCCGCGGCGGACTCGCCGCCCCCACCCTGGAAGCCATCGGCCGCCACCTGGACGCGGGTCGGCAGGTGCTGGTCTTCCTCAACCGGCGCGGCTACGCCCCCGTCCTCCTCTGCCACCACTGCGGCTGGCAGGCCCACTGCCCGCGCTGCTCGGTGCGGCTGGTGGCCCACCGCTCACGCAACCGACTGCTGTGCCACCACTGCGAGCACGGCGAACCCCTCCCCCACACCTGCCCCGCCTGTGGCAGTGCCGACCTGCGCTACGCCGGCCAGGGCACCGAGCGGCTGGCGGAAACCCTCTCCGCCCTCTTCCCGGGCGTGCCCGTGGTGCGGGTGGATCGCGACAGCACCCGCACCGTCCGCACACTCGAAAAGGCCCTCGAGCGGATCCGCGGCGGCGAGCCCTGCCTGTTGCTCGGCACCCAGATGCTCGCCAAGGGCCACCACTTTCCCGGCGTCACCCTGGCGGTGCTCCTCGACGTGGACGGAGGCCTCCTGAGCCCCGACTTCCGGGCCGCGGAGCGAACGGCGCAGCTCGCCCTGCAGGTGGCGGGCCGGGCGGGGCGCGGGGCGACGCCGGGGGAGGTGATCCTGCAGAGCCACTACTGCGACCACCCCTTTTTCGCGCGACTGGTGGAGGGCGACTACGCGGGCCTCGCCCGTGACCTGTTGGCGCAGCGGCGCCGCCTGGGGCTGCCCCCCTTCCGCCCCCTCGCCTGCTTTCGCGCCGAAGCGCCCGTCGCGGAGGCGGCGGAGCGCTTCCTCGTCGAGGTGCGCGCCCGGGGCGAGAGGATGCTGCCGCCGCCGGCGGGATGCTGGATTGGCCCTTTGCCTGGCACCCCCGAACGGGTGCGGGGCCGCGCCCGCTTCGTGCTCACGGTCCTCGGCGCCTCCCGCCGGGCCCTCGGCGCGACCCTGGCCGCCCTGTGCCACGACCTCGAGTCCTGCCGGCCGCCGCCCGGCCTGCGCTGGTCGCTGGACGTCGACCCCCAGGAGACGGGCTGAGGGGCAGGTTACCTATATAATGTCGGCCGATCCGCGCGACCGCTCCCATGTCCCGAACCGCTTCCCGCCGCCACCGCCCCCGCCGGGGCGCCGTACCCTCCGCTCCGCGAGGCCGGAGCGGTCCCTGGTGGTTCGCCGCCGGCCTGCTCCTCGGCGCCCTGCTCGCAGCGCTCTGGCTGCGCCCCGAGGCGCCGGTTCCGGGAACCGCCCGTCGCGCGGAAGAGCAGCCGCCCCCGTCCGCCGCGCCCCGCCCCCGCTTCGACTTCTACACTCTCCTCGAGGAGAGCGAAGTGGTGGTCCCCGACGAGGACGGCACGCCGCCGCCCCCCACCCTTCCGGCCAATCTGGCCCCCCGCGCCGGAGAGCGCGCCGCCGCCCCCGGAGCGCAACCCCTTGCCATCGGCGGCGGCCGCGGCACAGCAGTCGGCGCCCCCTTCGCCCCCCTCCGCGGGCAGCGGCGGCGAGAGCGCCGGCGGGGTGGTCTACGTCCTCCAGGCGGGCTCCTTCCGCCGCCTTGCGGACGCCGACGCCGTTCGCGCCCGCTTACTGCTCCTCAACCTGCGCGCCTCCATCGAGAAGGTGAACACGGCCGACGGCCAGACCTGGCACCGGGTGTTGATCGGTCCCTTCGCCTCCCCCGAGGAGTCCGCCCGGGCCCGCGCCGTGCTGGCGCAAAACGGCATCGACAGCCTGCTCCTCAAGCGTCGCCGCTGAGCAGGCGGCCCACCTCAGGCGGGCGGGGGGATCGCCCGGCGGCCGCCGCTCCGCCGGCACGTTCGGCCCAGGGGGCGCGAAGTTGGCCGGCCGGACCGGCCGCACGGTGGCGAACAGGGCGTGGAGATCCGCCGCGTCCGCTTCCGGATCGGCGGCGGGTCGCGGCGGCAACACCAGCAGCTGCCGGCGCCCGTAGTCCAAGAGCACCGGCACCACCGGACAGGGCACGGCCCGGGCGATGCGCGCGTAGCCGGTCTTGAGCCGTGCCACCGGCTTGCGGGTGCCCTCGGGGGTGATGGCGAGCAGGAAGTGTCCCTCGCGACGCAGGTGCTCCGCCAGCGCCTCCACCAGCCCCTCCGGGCGCGCCCGGTCCACCGGAACACCGCCCAGGGCGCGCAGGCATGCGCCCAGCGGGAAGCGAAACAGCTCCCGCTTGGCGAGAAAGCGCACTCGGACGTCGAGGGCGAGCAGGGCCGCCGCGGCCACCAGAAAGTCGAGGTTGGAGGTGTGGGGCCCGACGGCGAGGACCGCTCCCGGCACCTCCGGGAAGGTGCCCACCACGCGAAAGCCGGCAAGCCGCAGGAAACATCGGCCCAGCCAGCGCAGCCACCGCGTCCGCCCCGCTCGGTGCTCCACCGGCACCTGCCCCGGCGTGATGGGCGGGAGGGCCACCACCGCCTCAGATCTCCCGAGTGGCCTCGAAGCGCACCCGGGGATGGCGCTCTTCTGCCAGCGACAGATTCGCCCGGCTCGGCGCCAGGTAGGTCAGATGCCCCGAACCGTCCAGCGCCAGGTGCTCGCCGGCGCGGGCCTTGAGCGCTTCCAGGTGGGCCGGATCGTCCCACGCCAACCAGCGGGCGGTGACCACCGGCACCGCCTCGTAGCGCGCCTCCACCCCGTACTCGTCGCGCAGCCGCGCCGCCACCACGTCGAACTGCAAAGGCCCCACCGCTCCCAGGATCACATCGTTGCCGGAGAGGGGAAAGAAGACCTGGGTGGAGCCCTCCTCGGCCAACTGCTTGAGGCCCTTGTGCAGCTGTTTGGCGCGGAGTGGATCCGCAAGCCGCACCCGCCGGAAGAGCTCCGGCGCAAAGTGGGGGATGCCGCCGAAGCGCAGCGGCTCCCCCTCGGTGAAGGTGTCGCCGATCTGGATGGTGCCGTGGTTGATCAGCCCGATGATGTCGCCGGCGACCGCCTCTTCCACCTGTCCGCGGGCGCGGGCGCAGAAGGTGACCGCGTCGCCGACGCGAAACTCCCGCCCGGTGCGCACCTGCACCAGGCGCAGGCCGGGGCGGTAGCGCCCCGAACAGACCCGAACGAAGGCCACCCGATCGCGATGGCGTGGATCCATGTTGGCCTGGATCTTGAACACGAAGCCGGTAAACCGCTCCTCCTCGGGAGCGACGCTGCGCGGGCCGGCCCGCCGCGGCCCCGGGGGTGGCGCCCACTCGACGAAGGCGTCGAGCAACTCGCGCACGCCGAAGCCGCGCAGGGCCGTGCCGAAAAACACTGGCGTCAATTCACCGCGCCGGAAGGCGGCGAGGTCGAACGTCGCGGCGGCCTCGCGCAACAGCTCCACCTCGGCGAGCAGCGCCTGATGCTCCGCCGCGCCGAGCAGCGCCTGCGCCGCGGGACCGGCGAGGCCGGTCACGGGGGCGGGCGCCTCAGCCGCCGCGCCCGAGCGGTAGGGCAGGAGGAGATCACTCCTCAGGTCGTAGAGCGCCTTCAGCCGCCGCCCCATGCCCACCGGCCAGTTGATCGGCGATGCCGCCATGCCCAGGACCGATTCGATCTCGTCGATCAGTTCCAGCGGCTCGCGGATCTCCCGGTCGAGCTTGTTGACGAAGGTGAGGACGGGCGTGTCGCGCAGTCGGCACACCTCCATCAGCTTGAGGGTGCGCTCCTCCACCCCCTTGGCCCCGTCGAGCACCATCAGCGCCGCGTCCACCGCGGTCAGGGTGCGGTAGGTGTCCTCGGAGAAATCCTCGTGGCCGGGCGTGTCGAGCAGGTTGACCACCCGATCGCGCCAGCGAAACTGCATCACCGAAGAGGTCACCGAAATGCCCCGCTCCCGCTCCAGGTTCATCCAGTCGGAGGTGGCGTGGCGCGCCGCCTTGCGGCCCTTGACGGCGCCCGCCTCCTGAATGACCCCGGCGAGCGCCAACAGCTGTTCGGTGAGGGTGGTCTTGCCGGCGTCGGGGTGGGAGATGATGGCAAAGGTGCGCCGGCGCGCCACTTCGCGCGGAAGACTGGGGTCGGCCATGGGACTCCGATGGCTGCGGGGCGGATGGCTTGCGGGGGTGGATTGTCTACAAATCCAGCCGCCGCCGCAATCGGCCCTCCTCGCAAGGCACCTCTGCGACGCGAAGATCGCGAGCACCGCCCCTGCGGGTTGCGTGGCAACCGCGGCCCGTGGCCTTGCTTGAGGCGCGTGGGCCGGCTTCAGGTGGGTAGCCGATCCAGCCCGTAGCTCAGAGGCAGGCGCACAGCGCGTAGCCCGGATGGAGGCGCACAGCGCCGAAATCCCGGACGCGCGAAAGAGGCAAAGCCAGTTGCGAGGTGGGCGTTCCCTCCTCGGATTCCGCTTCGCTCCATCCGGGCTACGCTTCATCCAAGCTACGCTGCGACGCTCCACCCGGGCTCGACTGCCGCGCTCCCTCGGGGTGGCGGGGGCACCGGCAGGCGTCGAAGACCTCCGTCTCGAGGCCTCCTGAGGTGCCGCTCTCGCGGAGCTCGAAGGGCTCGCTCCGGTCGGCGAAGATCCGCTCGAACCCCCGCCCCCGCTCCCAGCGCAACAGGTAGAGCCACTCGTGTTCCACCAGCAGAGCGAGGTCCCGGTGGCGCGCCACCACCGCCCGGATCGCCTCGGCGGGCGCGGCGACAAGGGCGAAGAGCCGCTGGGGCGGGTGGACGAAGCGGTGCCCGTCGTGGACCGACTGGAGGGGCAGACCGACGCGCAAGTCGCCACCGTTGCCCTCGAAGACCCCGATGTGCCCGCCCACGGCGTTGTGCAACACCTTGTTGCCGCTCCCCAGGCGGCGGGGATCGGTGACCGCGGCGTTGTACTGCATGTTGATCCAGTGGGCGACCACCAGGGGGGCGGTGAGCAGGGTTTCGAGGAGCCGATAGTCGGCGTCGCGCGAGGCGTCGTAGTCGTGCAGGAAGACTCGTCCCTCGAGATCGAGACCCCGGGTCCAGGCGCGGGGCGCGGCGATGAAGGCGGCGTTGCCCGCAAGACCCCACTCCGGGCGCACTTCGGACCAGTCGCGGCCGCGCCGGGCGAACTCCCGGGCGAGCTGCCGGTCGGACAGGCTCGCCAGGTGCGGCTCGAGGCGGCGCACGCGATCCCGCCGCGCCGCGCGACTCGCCGCGGCCAACCAGTCCCGCACTGCCACCGGCACCTCGCCGTCGAGGATCGCCACCTCTTCGCTGACGGTGTCGTGGAGGGCGGGGACGAAGCGGCTCTCGCCGAGGCAGCGCCCCCCTTTGGCGAGCAGGTCGCGCACCTCCGGGTCGTTGAGAAGCGCCGCCAGGGCGCGCACGTTGACCTCGCCGCTCTGGCCGCCGCAGGCGCCGCAGGCGAGGCCGGCGGCGTGGAGATTGTTGGTGCAGCGGCTCGCGTGGCCGACGAGCAACACCAGTGGCGGCGGCGCCTCCAGCTGCAAGGCGTCCAGCACCTGCCGGGCGAGGGCCGCCCGCTCGGCGGCGGACAGGGACTGGCCGGCACGCTCGAAGCGCCATCCCGGCGCCGCCGCCAACTCGTCCACCGGGTGGGAGGGGGGCGGGGGGGCCAGCAGGCGGCGGGCGATCTTGAACGCGTAGCCGAGCCCCACCGCCTCCACCATGGGAAAGGCCGAAAGCGCCCCCCGGGTCCAAGTCCGCCAGCGGGCGCTGCGGTTGAGGGCGGCCAGGCGGCGGCGCAGCCGCGCCGGCGGCAACGCTTCCACCACTTCCAGCTCGGCGGCCAGAAGGCCCGGCAGTTGGGGGCGCTGGTACGCTCCGCCCAGGGGACGCCAGCGGATGGGTAGACCGAAAAAGCCCGCGAAGCCGCGGGTCTCGATGGACGGGTCCTGGGCCTCCAGGGCGCGCCGCAGGGGCTCGGAGCGCACGTCGATGCAAAACACCGCGCACAGGCGCGGCGCCGTTCCCGGGGCGGGGCTTCCCTCGAGCCGCGCCGCAAGGTGCGCGAAGTAGCGCGACTCGGTCTCAACCAGGGCCTTGAGAGAGCGAGCCTGCGCCCGGCGGTGGCGCGCGACCAGGGCGGCGACGGCTTCCTTTTCCTCTCCCCAGAGCTTCTGGAGCGCCCGGAATTCCCGGGGATCCGCGTCCCGCAGGTGGCGCCAGATCGCCAGATCCCAGGCCATGCGAATGGCCAGCAGATCGAACCGGTCATCCTCTTCCACCCCGTCGAGCCTGCTTTGCCAATGTCGGTAAGCCACATAGGAGGCCCACCCCAACAGGTCGAGCAAAAGCCCATGGGCGTACCACTCCACCAGTTCCTCACCGATGGCCAGCTCCTCCAGGGCCTCGGCCACGAGGGTCTCGGGGCACTCGGGCAGGCGGCGAAACTGCTCCGGCAGCGCCGGTTCGGCCATGACGATGGCGATACCGCGGTCGCGCCGGGTCACCGCCAGCCAGTGGCCGTAGAGCCCGCCGGCGGGCTCGCCGCCGTGGCGGTGGAGGAGCGGCCGCTGGCTCTGGTAGTGGGCGGCACAAAACTGGCTCACCTGGTGGACGATCTCGTCACACCAGGCCATCCGGTGGGGATCCCGGTGAGCGTCGAGCAGGTCCGCGACGCCGTGCCAATGGGCCTCCTCGGGGGCCGACCCCTCCCCTTCCCCCGTGGGCAACATCTGGATACCCCCCAGGGCGGCCAGGCGGGCCGCCGCTTCGGCAAAGGGCAGATCGCGCAGTCCCCAGTAGGGGCTCGCCGCCACCAGGCGGTCCAGGGGCCACTGGGGGGCGATCCGCTCCAGGGCGCGGCCAATGGCTGCGCGGTTCGCATCGGCGAGGGTCCGCTCGGCGCTGTGCAGGGCACGGGACAAGGACTCAATCTCCAGTGGAGCTTCGTTGCAGGAGGCGGATCCGGTGCCGCTTCCCCGAGTGGCCCGTGGGCAGGCGCACCGGCCACAGGTACAGGGTCAGGCGGGTGGCCCACTCGTCGAGGTTGAGCCCAGCGAAGAGGGCCGTGGAGAGCCGCTCCACCCAGGGGTGGTGGGCCCGGTAGCGCAGCGCCCAGGCGGTGGCGGCAAGGGCGGCGATGAGGCTTGCGACCCACAGATCGGCGGCGGACAGGGGGGCGCTTCGCCAGTGCGGCGGGATCTCCACCAGCCCCGCGGCCGCCCCCTTGCCCACCCCGTAGGCGAGAACCAGCCCGCCCGCCAACGCCCAGCTCCCCCAGGGGGCCGGGCGCAGGCGCACGCCGCCCCGCTCGGCCACCAGGAGGGCGAGAGCGAGTCCCAACAGCAGCCACACCGACCACGGCGCCGGCCCCCAAAGATGGGCGGCCGCGCCGGTGCAGAGGAGCGCGCCCAACGCCCCCCACAGCCAGTCCAGGCCCCGGGGGACGGCCGCCGGCGCGACCCGGCGCGCCAGATCCTCGAGCACCTCCTCTCCCGAGGCGAGGAAGGCGTAGGCCTTGTAGGCGGAGTGGGCAAAGAGGTGGAGGAGCGCGAGCTCCAAAAGCCCCAGGGCGCACTCCACCAGCATCAAACCCATCTGGGCGCAGGTGGACCAGGCCAGGCGCACCTTGACGCTGATCCGGGTGGTCATGATCAGTGCAGCCAAGGCCATGGAAAGACCGCCCCCCAAGAGCAACAGCCAGCGGGCTTCCGGCACCTGCAGCACCAAGGGGGCAAAGAGCACCAGCAAAAACCCGCCGAAATTGATCACCCCGGCGTGCAAGAGGGCCGACACCGGGGTGGGCGACTCCACCACCTGGATCAGCCAGCCGTGCAGGGGCAGCTGGGCGCACTTGATGAGCGCCGCCGCGGCGAGCAAGAGCGCCGCCAGCCGGTCGGGGCCGCCCAGCGCGCTCCCGGCGGCGAATTGCGCTGCCAGCGCCTCGATGCCCACCTCGCCGTGGGCCGCCCAGAGGAGCGCGAAGGCGAACAGGAGGAGCGCCTCGGCGGCGCGGGCGAAGAGAAACTTCTTGTGGGCGGCGAGCACCGCCCGGGGACGGTCCGGGTAGAAGAGGAGCAGACGGTGGATGGCCAGACTGATGGCCGCCCAGCCGATCCAGAACAGCAGCAGGTGGTCGGCGAGGACGGTCAAAGAGACGCTCGCCAGGGTGGCGAGCAACCAGCGCCGATAGTAGGACGCGCGCGCCTCCCCGGCCAGATAGCGGCGGGAGAAGCCCACCAGCGCAAAGCCCACCGCCAACACCAGACCCAGCATCGCCAGGCGCAGCGGGGTGGCGGCGGTCCAGGAGCCACCCGCCGGCCGAACCCACACCGCCAGCGCCAGGGGCAGCCAGGCGGCGAACAAGAGGGCGAGGAGGACGGGCGAACAGCCTTCCCGCCGATCCTCCCGCCCGGCCCACCAGGCGGCCAGGCCGAGGGCCGAGGGAGCGATCAACAGCCAGTCTGAAGTCACGAAGCGCGGCGCGGTCGAATGGGGCGGCGCCAGTATGCCCCCGTTTCTCGATCAAATAAAATATTCTTTTTATTAAGAAACGTTCTATTTTTTGGATGAGACTCAACTACCGCCATCTCTACTACTTCTGGCGCGTGGCCGAGGTGGGCAACCTCAGCCGCGCCGCCGAGGCGCTCCACCTCTCCCAGTCGGCGCTCTCCACCCAGATCCGCCGGCTGGAGGCCCAGCTGGGGGTGGCCCTGTTCGAGCGGATCGGGCGGCGCCTGGCGCTCACCGAGGCAGGGCGGCGCGTACTCGCCTACGCCGACGACATCTTCACCCGCGGGGCGGAACTGGAAGCGATGGTGGCGCGCGGCTTCACCGCCGAGCGCACCCATCTCCACGTGGGGGTGCTGACCACCCTGTCGCGCAATTTCGTGGAGCTCTTCCTCGCCCCCCTGTTGGCCGACCCCGCGGTCACCTTCACCCTCTCCACCCACACCATGACCGGCCTGCTGGACGGCCTCGCCGCCCACGAACTCGACCTGGCCCTGGCCAACCGCAACCCGGCGGGGGACGGCGAGCCGCTTTGGCTGGCGCGCCTGGTGGCCCGCCAGCCGGTGGCGGTGGTGGGCCCGCCGGACGGGCGCCCGAGCGGCCCCTTTCCCCGCGGCTACGAGGGCGCCCGCTGGGTGCTGCCGGCGCCGGCCAGCGCCCTTCGGGGCGCCTTCGACGCCCTGTGCGCCACCTGGCAGTACCGCCCCGAGGTGATCGCCGAAGCCGACGACATGGCCATGCTGCGCCTCTTGGCGCGGGACTCGGGGGCGCTGGCGGTGGTGCCGCCGGTGGTCGTGGTGGACGAGATCGCCGCCGGGCGGCTTGCGGTGTACGAGCCCCTCGCCGGGATCTTCGAGCCGTTCTACGCCATCACCGCGCGCCGCAAATACCTGCCGGCGGCGGTGGGCCGCCTGCTCCGCCAGATGGACCTCCTCAAGCCGGGCGCGCCGCCGCCCGAGTCCCCCCCAGCTCGGCCAGCAGAGCGGCAGAGGGGCGGGCGGGAAGCGGCGGGCAGAGGAGAAACCCCTGGCCCAGATGGCAGCCCAGGCGCCTGAGGAGCAGCAGTTCCCCCGGCCGCTCGATCCCCTCCGCCACGGTGGTCATGCCGAGGGCTTCGGCCATGCGCACCACCGCATCGACGATGGCCCGGTTGGCGCCATCCGCCCCGTCCAGCTCGCGGACGAAGGCGCGGTCGATCTTCAGCTTGCCCACAGCCAGCCGCTGCAGGTAAGCGAGGGAGGAGTAGCCCTTGCCGAAATCGTCCACCGCCAACCGAAAGCCCGCCTGCCGCAGCCGCCTCGCGGTCTCGGCGGCGGCCTCCAGGTCGGCCAGGGCCACCTCTTCGGTCACTTCCAGCTCGAACTGGGTGGGTTCTCCTCCCCCCGCCCGCAGGGCCGCCAGGAGCCGCTCGGCGCTCGCGGGATCCTCGAAGTGGCGGGGCGAGAGGTTGACCGCCAGGGTGGGCACCACGAGCCCCTCGGCCCGCCAGGCGCGCACCTGGCGGGCGGCGAGCTCGAGCACCACGGCGTCGAGCTCCCCGGCGAGCCCCGCCTGCTCCGCCAGGGGAATGAACTCGGCGGGCGACACCGGGCCGAGCTCGGGCGAGTGCCAGCGCAGCAACACCTCAGCGGCGACGAGCCGGCCGCATCGGAGATCGAATTGGGGCTGGAAGACCAGGGTGAAGGCCCGCTCCCGCAGGGCGCGCCTGAGTTCTTCCACCAGGAGGAGGGCGCGGTCGACCCGTTCTGAAAGCTCCGCGGTGTACAGGCGGGCGCGGCCGCGCCCGGTCTGCTTGGCGGCGTAGAGGGCGGCGTCGGAGCGGCGCAGGAGCGCCTCGAATTCCCCGCCGTCGCGGGGGTAGCAGGCGACCCCGGCCGAACAGGTGACCGTCAGCCGTCTGCCCGCCAGGGTCCGGGAAAGGGACGCGCGCGCCAAGAGCCCCGCCAGGCGGCCGGCCAGGGACCGTTGATCGGCGGCGAGAAAAAGCAGCGCGAAGTTGTCGCCGCCGAGGCGCGCCGCCGCCTCCTCCGGCTCGAGCCCCGCCAGGAGGGCGGTGGCCAGTTCCACGAGGAGGTCGTCGCCGGCGCCGTGGCCCAGGCTTTCGTTGATCCTCCGGAAATCGTCCACATCGAGGCTCACCACCGCCAGCATCGCCCCTTGGGCCTCGGCCCGCGCCCGCAGGGGGGCGAATCGCTCGGCCAGGCTCTGCCGGTTGAGAAGGCCGGTGAGGGGATCGGTTCGCAACAGTTCGCGGATCTTCGCCTCGCGGGCGCGCTCTGCGCTGATGTCCTCGTGATAGGAGGCGATACTGATCAGGCGCCCCTCCTCGTCCCGCACCGGAAAGGCCAGGACCCGCTGCCAAAAGCGGCTTCCGTCGCTGCGCCGGCCGGCCATCTCGCCCCGAAAAATTTCGCCCGCCGCAAGAGCGCGCCCGGCTTCGGCGATCCTCTCCGGCGCCGCCCCGCCCCAATCGAAGGCCCGCCCCAGCAGCGCCTCCCGCGTGCCTCGGGTGAGGCCCAGGTACGCCTCGTTCACGTAGCGGACCCGCCCCGCCTCATCGGTGAGCACCACGCCCACGGGACTTTCGCGCAGAGCCGTCGAAAGCATCTCGACAGTCCGCCGGGCCGCCACCTCGGCGGTGCGCCGCCGCACGAGAGCCAGATATCCCGCCCCTCCGTCGGCGGAAAGCCGCGCCAGGGACACCTCGAACCACTCCTCCCCCTGCGGCCCGGCCAGGGCCAGGGGGGGGATGTGCTCCACACCCACCCGCCGCGCCCGCTCCAGAGCGGCGCGCACCTGGGCCGCGGCCTGCGGCGGCAGGAGCGCTTCCGGGGGCCGGCCCAGCAGTTGGTCCAGGGGAACCGGGAAGTGGCTCGCCTTGGCGCCGTGGATCGCCCGCAAATGCCCCTGCGCGTCCAGCTCCAACAGGGGATCGGGCAACGCCGCCACGAGGGCGCTGAGGCGCGCCTCGGAACGGGCGCGGCGCAGGTGGGGCTCCCGCACCGCCGCCACGAAGAGCGCCTCGTAGAGAAAAAGCGCCCCCAACGCCTTGTAGACGTGCCCGAGGAGCGCCCAGAGCTCGTCCACCTGCCGGTAGAGGGTGAAGGGCAGTTCGCTCGCAGCAAAAAGTAGGCAGGCCGCGGCTAGACCCGCGGACGGACGGGTGCGGGGGCGGCCGAGCTCCCGCGAGTAGAGGACCGCCGCCAGGGCGAAGGCCGCCGCCAGGGCGTACTCGAAGCCCACCTTGAGGGGGGTGAGACCTGTCCCCGGCGCGAAGAAGGGAGGCAGCCCCTCGGGGGCGAAGAGCACCGCGGCGAGTCCGCCGCAGGCCGCCGCCAGCACGGCGGCGAGGAGCGCCTCCGGCCAGCCCTCCACCCTCCCCCGCCGGGGCAGGAGCGCACCGCCCAACAGCCCCGCGGCGGCGAAGGTGCGCCCGGCAAGCCACAGGGCGATCGCCTTTTGCGGGTCGTTGGCGGTGAAGAAAGTCGGCCATGCCCGGAAAGGCGAGCAGGTGCCAGGCGTCGAACAGCCCGGCGCCGAGAAAGCAGCAGGCGATCCAGACGGCGGAGGGATCGCCCGCCTCCCGCCGGCTGGACCAGCCGGCCGCAAACACCATGGCCGCCACCGCCACCGCCAACATTTCCAGGGTGGAGTGGAGGGCCAGGTAGTGGGGCACCCGCAGAGCGGTGGGGATCGGTGCGACGAACAGGGCGGCGCTGGGCAGCGCGAGGGCCGCAAGCCGCAGCAGCATCCGCTGCGCCTCGGCGCGGTGGTGGGGATGAAGACGCTCACACTGCAAGCCCCCTCCCTTGCGACCCCTTTTTGAACCAAGGAGTCTAGTGGGCCGCCGCTGCCCTTTCCGCCGCCTCGCAAGGCTCTGGCGACGAACGGTGCCCTGACGGGGACGAGCGGGACTCAACCGTGCCGTCCGTCACCGCGCAAACGTCGAATCCGCCGCGCGAGCCACGGCAGGGCGGCGAGACCCAGGGCAGCAACCGCGGCCACCACAAGGGCGGCCAGAGCCCGCGCCGGCCCTTCCGGCGCGGTCGGGTGGAACGCCTCGAAGAGCGCCACCACCCAGGCCGGCGCCAGCCAGGGCTGGCCGGGGTGGGCGGGTACCGGGGTGAGGAGGATCGCCAAGACGAACAGGCGCAGGGCGCGACGCACGCCCGGCCGGGGAAGGCGGGCGGTGGCCCACCAGAGGGGCGCGGCGAGAAGCGCCGTGCCCAGCAGGTAGAAGGCGATGCCCCAGGGATATTCGCCGGCGCCGTACACCGCACTGCCTCAACGGGGGACCCAGTGTACCACGCGCTCGAGCAGCGCTTCCTCGCTCACCTCCTCCTCGCTGCGGACGCGGCCGCGCACCGAGATTCCCGTCCGGTGGACCGCATCGGGGTCCCCACTGACGAGGGGATGCCAGGAGGGCAGCGCGCGCCCCTCGCGGCGCAGGCGGTAGGCGCAGGTAGCCGGCAACCAGGAGCATTCCGCCACTACCTCCGGGGTGAGGGAGAGGCAGTCGGGTACCCGCTTCGCCCGGTGGGGATAGTCTCGGCACCGGCAGCTGTCCAGGTCGAGGAGGCGGCAGGCCACGTCGGTGTAGTGGACCTCGCCGGTCTCGGCATCCTCCAGCTTGACCAGGCAACAGAGGCCGCAGCCGTCGCAGAGCGCCTCCCACTCCGCGTGGGTGAGCGCGGAGAGGGTCTTGCTTTCCCAGAAGGGCTTCACGCACCAAACTCCCTGCCGGGCTGGGGCGGCAGCTGGAGGAAATAGCCCTGGGCGTCCAGTGCCGCGAGCACCGCCGCCGCCTCCACCCGGGCCAAGCGCCGTTCGGGAGTGAGCTCGAAGGAGAGCACTTTGACCGGCGTCCCGAAACGCTCGAGCAGCGCCTCCGGCACCCGGGCGAGGCCTTCGGCGGCGTCCACGTAGAGATAGAGCCCCGCCCGCCGCGGACTGCGGTAAACGTCACAGCGGCGCGCCATCTTCCGCTCCCTCGGCCCCCTCTGCCAATTCGGCGAGCAGCGCCCGGCCCACCACCACGTGGCGCCAGCCCCGCGCCAGGCGCGGCGACAGCCCGTCCCCGGCGGCCAACCGCTCCAGCTCGGCGCGGCGGGCGAGGAGTTCCGGCGCCACCTCCAGGGACTGGGCCACCGCCGAGAGCCGCGCCCGCAGCCGCTCGTAGCGGGCGCGCTCGGCGGCGTCCAAGGTCCGCGGCGGCACCGTCGCCACGGGCGGCAGATCCCGGCGGAGCAGGGCGAGGAGGGCGTCGCCGTGGCGGCGCAGGATGCCCGGCGTCATCCCCTCCACGGCCGCCAGGGCCCGCCGCTCCCGGGGGCGCTCCCGCGCCAGGGCGAGCAGCACCCGATCGGGCACCACCCGACCCCGGGGGCGGTCGAGGCGGCGCGCCTCCTCCTCGCGCCAGGCCGCGAGCGCCTGGAGGCGGGCCAGTTCCACACCGGTAAGCCGCTCTGCCCCGCGCACCCGCCGCCAGGCCTCGGCGGGGGGATCCAGCTCCTGCGCCGCCGCCACCAGTGCTGCCATCTCCTCGGCGAGCCAAGGGCTGCGCCCCGCCTCGGCGAGGCGCTCTTCCAGTAGGCCCGCCAGGTCGAGCAGATAGCGCACGTCGTCTGCGGCGTAGCGCAACTGGGCCGCGCTGAGCGGCCGCCGCAACCAATCGGAGCGGGTCTCCCCCTTGTCCAGGGAAACCCCGAGCAGCTCCGCCACCAGCGCGCCATAGCCGCGGGAAAACCCCAAGCCCGCGATGGCCGCCGCCACCTGGGTGTCGAACAGGGGCGCCGGCACCACCCCGAGGGCGTGGCGGAGCACCTCCAGATCCTCGGAGGCCGAGTGAAAGACCTTTTCCACCCCGGGGTCGGCAAGGAGCTCTGCCAGGGGCGCGAGGTCCAAGTCGGCCAAGGGGTCCACAAGCCAGATTTCCCCATCGCCCGCGAGCTGCACCAGGGCCAGGCGGGGGTAAAAGGTGTCGCTGCGGGCGAACTCGGTGTCCACCGCCACCCGGCCCGCCGCCCGACACCGGGCCGCGGCCACCGCCAGGGCGGCATTCTCCCGGACCAGGTGGGGCCCCTTCATGAGAGCGGCTTGCGGGCCCGGAAGGCGTGGGCGAGGGTGCCCGCGTCCACGTATTCGAGCTCCCCCCCGAGGGGCACCCCGTGGGCGATGCGGCTCAC
>BPKH01000004.1 GCA_026005035.1 Porticoccaceae bacterium
CGCCGAGCAGGGTGCGGCCGGGCGCCCAGAGCACTTCGCGCAGGAAGCGGTCCCGGTCCGCGCGGCCGCGCAGGACGTCCAGGTGATCGGCGTAGTCCACCTGGCGGCTGCGGCCGGTGTAGCGGGTCTCCAGGGCCACCAGATCGGCCAGGTCGCCGAAGCGGAAGCGCCGCCAGCGCGCCAGGGGATCGACACCCGGGGCGGGATCGCGCACCGGCTGCCACTCGTGGAAGGCGCGCACCGCCGCGGCTCGCCGGGCGGCCCAGTCGCCCTCTCCGGGCTGATGGTTTTCGGCGCCGCCCCGCCAGGCGTCGTTGGCACTCTCGTGGTCGTCCCAGAAGGGCAGCAGGGGCTGGGCGGCGTGGAACAGCCGGGCGTCGGGGTCCGCCTTGTACTGGGCGTAGCGTCGTCGATAGTCGGCGAGGCTCAGGCACTCGTGGGCGGGGTCGTGGATCCGCCCGAGGGCTCGGGCCACCTCGGCGCCGTAGCCGTCGGGCCCGTACTCGTAGATGAAATCGCCGAGGTGCAGCGCGAAGGCCAGGTCGGGCTCGGCGGCCACCGCGCGATAGGCGTTGAAGTAGCCGAAGGGGTAGTTGGAGCAGGACAGGAGGGCGAAGCGCAGCGCCTCGACCGACCCCAGGGGCAGCGTGCGCGTGCGGCCGGTCTCGGAGTTCACCCGGCCACAGCGGAACCGGTAGTAGTAGGTCCGCCCCGGTGCGAGGCCGCCCACCTCCACCTTGACGCAATAGTCTCTTTCGGGGTCCGCCAACACCCGCCCACCGGCCAGGGGCGGATCGCAGGCTGGGGTGTCGCCGAGGACCCAGTCCACGGGGATCGGCCTCGGCGCTTCGGGGGTGACGCGGGTCCAGAGGAGCACGCTCTCCGTCCCCGGCTCGCCGGAAGCGACTCCGTGGCGGAAGCGGGCGCGGCTGGCGGGATCGGCGAGCGCCTGCCGGAAGGAGGCGAGCCAGGCGGCGTGGGCGACGAGGAGGGCGCCGGCGCGCAAGAAGGTTCTGCGATCCATGGGGCGTGCTCCTCAAAAGGTGGCGCTCAAGGTCAGGGTGGCCGTGCGGGGCGCACCGAGCCAGCCCCCCGAGCCGCCCGCCACGCCGCCGATGTAGTCGGCGTCCAGGAGATTGTGGACCACCAGGCGCAATTCGGCGTCGCGGACCGGTCCCGCGAGCGCCTCGAGGCGAACGCCGGCGTGGCCGTCCACCACCCAGTAGGCGTCGAGCCGCTGGGTGTTTTCGGGGTCGAGCCAGCGCTCGCCCACGTACTTGGCCGACAGGCCGAAGAGGACGCGATCGCGGTTCCAGTCGGCGGACAGCACCCACATTTCCTCGGCGGAGCCGAACACCCGGTTCCCCACCGGATAGCCCACCGCACCCTGGTAGACCGAGTCGTTGTCGGTGAAGGCGAGGTAGAGGGAGAGGGGATCCCAGGGCTGCCAGGCGAGTGCCAATTCGAGCCCCTCCGAGCGGATCCCGCCGACGTTGACCCAGGCGCCGTTGGTGCCCACCAGGTAGTCGATCCCCGCCGGGGAGTCGGGGGGAATGAAGGTGATCCGGTTGTCGAAGTCGATCTCGTAGGCGGTGAGGGTCAGGTTCCAGCGGTCGGCGCCGTAGCGCAGCCCGTAATCCAGGTTCTCGGCGGTTTCCGGCTCCACCCGGTCGAGGGCGGAGGCGTCCGCTTCCACCACCTCGTCCTTGATGGCGGCGAAATTTTCGGCGTAGCCGACAAAGAGCTCGAGCCCGTCGACGGGCGTGCGCCAAACGAGCCCCGCGCTCCCGAGCCAGTCGGAGTCCGAATCCACCGCCACCCGGGTGCCGGTGAAGCGATCCTCGCGCGCCACGTCCACCCAGAAGCGGCGCGCGCCCAGCCGCGCGGTGAGGTCGCGCCAGCTGATCTGGTCTTCCAGGTACCACAGGGCGCTCTCGACGGGGAAGTGGTTGCTGTACTGGACCCAGTAGGGGGTGTCGGCGAAGTGGAAGCCGACCCGGGCGTCGAGGAGGCGGTGCCAGTCGCGGCGCTCCTGGCGCAGGTAATCCTCGTACCACAGGCCGCTCTTGAGCTCGTGGTGCAGCTGGAAGGCGGTGAACGCCCAGTGCAAATCGCCGGTGAGGCCGTAGCGTTCCTTGGCGTAGTGGGTGTGGCGGTAGGAGGCCACCGGGATCGCGCCCGGCGCGTAGCAGGCGGGATCGTACTCGGCGCCCGCGCCGCCGTAGGGGAAGGTCAGGGAGCTCGCGCAGCCGGGCAGCGGCGCCAGGGCGCGGCCGGCGGCGTCCACGAAATAGAGGCGGCCCAGGGGCGCACCGCCGCGCACGGGGTTTGGGGCGCTGAGCTCCCCTTGCGGCTGGTCGGCGCCCTCCGCCGTCACGTCCACCAGATAGGGTGGCAGCCAATCGCCGCGCCCCTCCATCTCGTGGGCGTACACCGCCCCATCCACGGCGAGCGCCGCCGTCGGCTCGAAGCGGGCGCGCAGGTAGCCGAACGCGTTTGCCCGCAGGGTCGACCAGCCGCGGCGGTAGCTCTGGTCGATCCAGGGGATGCCGGTCCACTCGCCGGTGAGGCGATCCCAGTCGGAGTTGTCCTCGAATTCCGCGAGGGTCACCCGCTGATAGTTGTCCTCGTGGACGTCGTCGTAGGCCAGGTAGGCGGTCCACTGGACGGCGCCCTCGCGGACCCATTTCGCCGCCAGGTGATCGCGCCGGCTCTCTCCGGAGCGGTCGATCCAGGCGTCGGCGGCGGCGGTGGACGCACTGAGCCAGGCGCGGTGGCCGTCCGAGAATTCGCCGGTGTCGTAGCGCAGGTAGATCTTCTCGGCGCCGAAATCCCCCGTGGTCCACTGGACGGTGAAGGCCTCGCGGTCCGCGGGATCGCGGGTGATGAAGTTGAGGGTGCCGCCCAGGGCCTCGTGGGAGCGGGAGGCGATGTCGGCGGTGCCCTGGGAGACCTCCACCGCCGCCAGATTGGGCGCGTCGATGAAGCGGTTGGCCTTGCTGCCGCCGCCGTAGTTGGAATTGCCGTTGGGCAGGCCGTCGATGGTGGTGCCGATCTGTTGCTCGTCCAGGCTCAGCTGAAAGCCGCGCATGGAGACGGTGGTGGACCAATCGTCGCCGCCGAAGGCGTCGCCCTCGTTGACGAGCACGCCCGGCAGGTCGTCCACCGCATCGACGACGCTGCTCAGGGGACTCAGGCGGTTCAGCATCCCCTCGGTGACCAGGTTGTTGGCGTAGCTTTCGCTCCTGGCGATCACCACCACCTCTTCGACGGTGGAAGCGTCGGCGCCGAGGCCAATGCCGGCCAGGGCGGCGGCGAGTGCGCGCTTCGGGAAAGGCATCGGGACATCTCCCCTGTTGAACCGGAGCGGCCATTGTGGGGAGCGCCGGTGAAGATTCCGGGAAAAAGCGGTGACCGGTCGGTGAAGGCTCTGTGGCCGGCCGGTGACGCCTAGGGGGAGGCCAGGGCGGCGAGGACGGCGTCCAGGTGGGCGTAGCCGGTGGGGGTGGCGGCGAGGCGCTCGCCGGCCGGCTCCAGGAGGCCGCGGGCGGCCAGGGCCTCCCAGCGGGCGGCCACCACCGCCCAGGGAAGGCCGGTGCGCGCGGCGAAGGATGCGCGTGGCACGCCCTCCACCAGGCGCAGGGCGTTCAAAAAGAATTCGAGGGGCCGCTCGGAGCGGGGCACGGCGGTGCGGCGCGCCACCCGGGAGGGGCGTGGGCGCAGGTAGTCGGCGGGCCGACGCGTGCGGGCGGTGCGCTCGATGCGGTCGCGGCGGGGATCGCTGAGCTTGCCGTGGGCGCCGGGGCCGATCCCCAGGTAGTCGCCGAACTCCCAGTAGTTGCGGTTGTGGCGCGAGGCGTGGCCGGGGAGGGCGTAGGCCGACACCTCGTAGCGGGCAAAGCCCGCCTCGGCCAGCAGCTCGCGTCCCGCCGACTCCATGGCGGCGACGGCTTCCTCGTCGGGCAGCGGCGGCGGGCGCTTGTAAAAGGGGGTGTTGGGCTCGAGGGTCAGCTGGTACCAGGAAAGATGCGTGGGCTCGAGGGTCAGGGCCTGGCGCAGATCGGCCAGCGCCTCGGCGGGGCCCTGGTCCGGCAGTCCGTACATCAGGTCGAGATTCAGTTCGGCAAAGCCCGCCCGCCGGGCGGCGCGCACGGCGGCGCGGGCCTCGCCCCCGCCGTGGAGGCGCCCGATGGCGGCCAGCGCACGGTCGCTGAAGCTCTGCACCCCGATGGACAGGCGGTTGACGCCCGCCGCCCGGTAGCCGGCGAAGCGCGCCGCGTCGGCCGCCGCGGGGTTGGCTTCCAGGGTGATCTCGGCGCCGGGCGCAAAGCCCACCGCCCGCTCGGCCAGCTCCAGGATCGACGCCACCGTTCGGGGCGAGAGGAGGCTCGGCGTGCCGCCGCCGAAAAAGGCGGCGACCAGCTTGCGCCCCGCCACCGCTGGCAGATCCTCCGTGAGATCCTCTGCGAGGGCGGCGACGAAGGCCTCTTCCGGAAGGCTTCCGGCTGCTTCGTGGGAGTTGAAGTCACAATAGGGGCACTTGCGCAGGCACCAGGGGACGTGCACGTAGAGGGTGAGGGGGGGGAGTTGGAGCACGGCGGGTCGGCGGCGGCTCAGCCCAGGGTCTCGGCCAGGCGCTGCCGCAACGCCGCCAGGGCCCGGGCGCGATGGCTGTGGAGGCCCTTGACGGCGGCGGGCAGCTCGGCGGCGGTGCAGCCCAGATCTGGGACGAAGAACACCGGGTCGTAGCCGAACCCCCCGGAACCGGCCGGCCGGTCGGCGATGCGCCCCTCCCACACCCCCTCGCAGAGGATGGGGTGGGGATCGTCCGGGTGGCGGAGGAAGGCCACCGCGCAGTGAAAGCGCGCGGTGCGCCGCTCCGCGGGGACGCCGGCGAGGGCGTCGAGGAGCTTGCGGACGTTGGCGGCGTCGTCGGCGCCGGGTCCGGCGAAGCGGGCGGAGAAGACGCCGGGCGCGCCGTCCAGGTGGTCCACCGCGAGGCCCGAGTCGTCCGCCAGGGCGGCGAGTCCCGAGGCGCGGGCGGCGTGGCGCGCCTTGATGAGGGCGTTGTCGGCAAAGGAGAGCCCCGTCTCCTCGGCCGGCGGGATGCCGAGCTCACCCTGGCCGACGAGCTCGAGGGGCAGATCGGCGAGAAGCGCGGCGAGCTCCCGCAGCTTGCCGCGGTTGTGGCTGGCCAGCACCACGCGCAGGGTCACGGCTTCAGAAGGTGCGACGGAAGCGGAATTCGAAGGTCTCGCCGGCGCCAGAGGGCGTCACCCGGATGGCGAAGGTGAGCGGGTCCTCGGGGTCGAAGCGGAAGGGCGCGAGATAGTAGACCGCCTCCCCCTCGCGCACCTCGGCGAAGGCGAGCACCTGCTGGCGCTGGAGCAGGTCGGTGACGGTGCCCTCCACCCGGGCGGTGGTGCCCGCCGCCGCGCCCCGGGGCACCACCGCGATGCTGACGATTCCCTTGTCCTTGCCCCGCGCGATGCCGTGGCGGCTGGCTACCTCGGGGGCGAGAATCTCGCTGGGATAGGCGTTGTAGTGCACCTCGAAGTCACCGAAGACCTTGCGGCCCACCTCCTCGGCGGCGAGGGGGAAGGGCGCGGCGAGGAGGGCGAGAAGCAGGGCGCGGCTCAAGGCGTTCATGGCGGTCTCCAGGGTCATTTGCTCAGGTGATAAATGGCCGTCTCGGCGAATAGATTAGGCCACAAATTCTTGAGGTACCGCTCCGGCGGCCGTTCCGCCACCACCACGCGGTCGAGGACCCGGACGCGCAGCCGTCGGCACAGATCCTCGAAGTCGGCGATGGTGCAGAAGTGGATGTTGGGGGTCTCGTACCACTGGTAGGCCAGCTGGCGGGTCACCGGCATGCGGCCGCGGAAGAGCAGATAGGCGCGGGCGCGCAGG
Source organism: Porticoccaceae bacterium (assembly GCA_026005035.1). GTDB lineage: Bacteria > Pseudomonadota > Gammaproteobacteria > Pseudomonadales > Porticoccaceae > BPKH01. Next base: position 5,911 of record BPKH01000004.1, read on the forward strand.
TTGCCGAAATTGGGGAAGGTGACGATGCACTCCTTGCCGATGCGCAGCATCTCGGCGATGGTGCGGTCCGGCCGCTTGAGGGTCTGCAGGCTGTAGGTCATCACCACCGTGTCGAAGGAGTCGGTGGCGAAGCGGCCGAGCCCCTTGTCGATGTCCGCCTCGATGACGTTGACCCCCCGCTCCAGGCAGCGCTGGATCTGGGCGGGGTCGATCTCGATGCCGTAGCCCTCGATGCGGTGGCTCGCGGTCAGGCTGGCGAGCAGTGCGCCGTCGCCGCAGCCCAGGTCGAGCACCCGACTCTCCGGCCGGATCCACTGTTTGAGGATCTCCAGGTCGATGCGCAACTTCACGGCCCGCCCTCCGCGAGGCGCCGCGCCGCGTCCGCCAGGTAGGTGCGCAACACCCGTTCGTAGCGGGCGTTGGGCAGCAGGAAGGCATCGTGTCCGAGATCCGACTCGATGCAGGCGTAGGTCACGTCGCGGTTGGCGGCGACCAAAGCGTCGACGATCTCCTCGGAGCGCTGGGGGGAAAAGCGCCAGTCGGAGGAAAACGAGATCACCAGGAAGCGGCAGCGGGCGTGCCGAAAGGCGGCCACCGGATCGTGGTCGTACTCCCGCGCCAGGTCGAAGTAGTCGAGCATCTTGGTGATGAGGAGATAGGTGTTGGCGTCGAAGCTCTCGGCGAAGGCGTTGCCCTGGTAGCGCAGATAGCTCTCCACCTGGAACTCCACCGGCTCGTCGGTGCCCCGGGCGAAGGTGCCGCTGCGCAGTTCGCGGCCGAACTTCTCTCCCATCAGGCGATCGGAGAGATAGGTGACGTGGCCGATCATCCGCGCGAGACCCAATCCCCGGCGCGGCGTGACTCCGTACTTGAGGTAGTGGCCGTCGCGGAAGTCGGGGTCCATGCGGATCGCCGTGCGCGCCAGTTCGTTGAAGGCGATGTTTTGCGCCGACAGCTTCATGGCCGAGGCGATCACCACGCAGTGGGCCACCCGCTCGGGATACTCCAGGGCCCAGCGCATGGCGTTCATGCCGCCGAGGCTGCCGCCGATGACCGCCGCCCAGCGGCGGATGCCCAGCCGGTCGGCGAGCCGCGCCTGGCTGTGCACCCAGTCGCGCACCCGCAGGGGCGGGAAGTCGGGGCCCCAGGGTTGGCCGGTCTCGGGGTTTATGGAGCGCGGGCCGGTGCTGCCGTGGCAGCCGCCGAGGTTGTTGGGGCAGACCACGAAGAACCGCTCGGTGTCGATGGGTTTGCCGGGGCCGATGAAGTGGTCCCACCAGCCCGGCTTGCGGTCTTCCTCGCTGTGGTAGCCCGCCGCGTGGTGGTTGCCGGACAGCGCGTGGCAGATGAGCACGGCGTTGCTGGCGTCCTCGTTGAGCCGCCCGTAGGTTTCCACCATGAGCTCGAAGCCGGGCAACACCCGCCCGCAGGCGAGGGGGAGCGGCTCCTCGAAGCGCAAAAGTTGCGGCGCGACGATACCGACCGAGTCCTTGGGGATGCATTTCGGCATGGCGCGGATTCTACACGGACGGCGAGGCCCGCTCACTCGACGCGCAGGATCTTGAGGGTGTTGGTCTCGCCCCGCCGCCCGAAGACGGTGCCGAAGGTGCACAACACCTGGTCGCCGGCCGCCAATTCTCCCCGCTCCTTCAACTCCTCCATGGCCAGGCGGAGGATCTCGGCCGGGTCGGTGGCGGCGGTGGCCGGTTGCGGCATGGGGATCACCCCCCGGTAGAGGGCCATGGCCCTGAGCGCCTTGGGATGGCGGGAGATCCCGTAGATGGGGATGCCCGAGCGGACCCGGGACATCCACAGCGGTGTGGACCCGCTCTCGGTGAGGCAGAGGATGGCCGCGGTGGCCTCCAGGTGGGTGGCGGTGTAGATGGCGGCCATGGCGATCGCCTCGTCGGTGCGGTGGAAGATGCGCGCCAGTCGCGGGTCGGGTCGGCTGCCCGCGTGCCGTTCGGCGCCGAGGATGATCCGCACCATCGCCTCGACCACCCGCACCGGGTGGCGGCCCACCGCCGTTTCCGCGGACAGCATCACCGCGTCGGTGCCGTCCAGCACGGCGTTGGCCACGTCGAACACCTCGGCCCGGGTGGGCAGCGGGTGTTCCACCATGGTCTCCATCATCTGGGTGGCGGTGATCACCAGCCGGTTGCGCTCCCGGGCGCGGCGAATGATCTTTTTCTGCACGCCGATCAGCTCGGCGTCGCCGATCTCCACGCCCAGATCCCCGCGGGCCACCATGACCGCGTCGGCGGCCTCGATCAGGTCGTCGAGCACGCCGTCGTCGGCCACTGCCTCGGCCCGCTCCACCTTGGCGACGATGCGCGCTTCGCAGCCCGCTTCTCGGGCCAGCGTCCGGGCGCGGCGCACGTCGTCGCCGCTGCGGGGAAAGGAGACCGCGAGGTAATCCAGATCCAGCTCGGCGGCCAGGGCGAGGTCGGCGAGGTCCTTGGCGGTCAGGGCGGGTGCCGACAACCCGCCTCCGCGCAGGTTGATCCCCTTGCCCGAGCCCAGAAGTCCGCCGGTCACCACCCGGGTGCGGACCTGATCGCCCGCGATCTCCTCCACGGCGAGCTCGATGCGCCCGTCGTCCAGGAGGAGCCGCTGCCCGGGCCTGAGATCCCGCGCCAGATCGGGGTAGCTGGTGCCCACCCGATCCCCCTCGGCGGGCGCTTCCCCCAGGGAGGGATCGATCACCAGCGACTGGCCGGCCTCGAGGCTCATCCCCGCGCCGGCGATCCGGCCGATGCGGATCTTGGGTCCCTGGAGGTCGCCCAGCACAGCCACCTGGGCGCCCCGGCGGGCGGCTTCGTCCCGCACCAGGGCACAGAGGCGGCGCTGGGTCGCCGCGGAGCCGTGGGAGAAGTTGATGCGGAAGACGTCCACGCCGGCGTCGATGAGCGCGCCGATGGTGGCCGCCTCGCCGCTCGCCGGGCCGAGGGTGGCGATGATCTTGGTGCGCTTGCGAACGGGCGGGGTCACGGTTCGGGAAAGCCCGGCGGCGGGCGGTCGAGGCCGCGGATCAGGACTGTCTTGAGGCGCCCCTTGGCGCCCCGCACGATGGCCATCCGGCCGCGCCCCACCCCCGCCGCCGCGGCGAGGAGGCGCAGGAGCCGCTCGTTGGCCGCCCCCTCCACGGGGGGTGCGGCGACGCGCACTTCCAGGCGCCCTTCCCGCACAGCCCCCAGGGCATCGCCCTTGGCCCGCGGCGAGATGCGGCAGTGCACCAGGATTCCCTCGGCGGTGGCCTGCCAGTAGCGCATCAGATTCCGGGCACGATCCCCGCGGGCACCTGGGCCGCGCGGGCGGCGTGGCCGAGCAGGATGCGGAACATGTTGAGCACCACGAAGAGGAGGATGGGCGACAGGTCGACCCCGGCCAGGGGGGGCAGGATGCGGCGGAAGGGAGCCATCACCGGTTCCATCAGGCGCCACAGGAGGCGGGCGGCGGGATGGCCGCTGTGGGGGGCCACCCAGCTCAGGATCACCACCGCGAGCACCCCGTAGTAGTAGCAACTCAAAGCCAGGGAGAGAAGGCCGAGAGCGCCCCACAGGAGCACTCGCAGGGGGTCCAGGAGGCCCGCGTCGTAGACCAGGCTGGCGGCGAGCTGAATGGCGAGCCACTCGACGAAGAGCGCCGCGAGGAGGGGGGACGGATCGAGCCGTCCAAGCCCCGGCACGAAGCGCCGCAGAGGCGCGAGGAGTGGCCAGGTGGCGCGGTGGACGAACTGGCAGACGGGGTTGCGAAAATCGGCTCGCACCAGGGGCAGGGCAAAGCGCAGGAGCAGCACCACCAGGTAGAGGGTGGCGAGGCTGTGGAAGAGAAACAGGCCCACGTCGGCGAGAGGGCTCACGGCTCGATCTCCCCGGCGAGCTCCCGCGCCCGCTCCCGGGCCGCCGCCACCGCCCGGCCCACCAGGGCGGCGAACCCTTCCTCGGCGAGCACCGCCAGCGCTCGCTCGGTGGTTCCCCCGGGCGAGGTCACCCGGCGGCGCAGTTCCGCCGGCTCCACCCCTTCGCGCTTCAGCAGGGCAGCGCTCCCCTGGAGGGTTTGGGCGGCCAGCTGGCGCGCCACGGCGGCGGGTAGGCCGAGGTCCGCGCCCGCTTGCGCCAAGACCTCCACCAGGAGGAAGAAATAGGCCGGCCCCGACCCGGACAGGGCGGTGACCGCGTCCAGGTGCGCCTCCTCCTCCACCCAGCAGGTTGCGCCCACCGCGGCGAACAGCGCCTCGGCCTGGTCCCGCTGGGCCGGGGTGACGGCGTCGTTGGCGAAGAGCGCCGTGGCGCCCTCGCCCACCAGGGCGGGGGTGTTGGGCATCGCCCGCACCAGCGCCCGCCGGGGACCGAACCAGCGGGCGAAGGCCGCCGTCGGCACGCCGGCGGCGATGGAGACGAGCGCCGTGTGGGACTCGAGCCGCGGGGCGATCTGCCGCGCCACCGCCGGCACCACCTGGGGCTTGACGGCGAGCACCACCCAGTCGGCACCGGGGAGGACGGGCTCGTTGTCCGCCTGCACCGGCACGCCTCGGGCGGCCAGGCGCTCGCGCCGCTCGGCCGCCGGGTCGGCGACGCGCAGGCGCTCGGCCGGGTGCCCCCGGGCGAGCAGTCCGCCGATGAGGCTTTCGGCCATGTTGCCGCCGCCGACGAAGGCGATGAGGGGTGGTGTCACGGGCGTTCTCCCAATGGTTGGGGCGCGGCGGCGCCTGGACGAGGGCCGAACAGGGCAGTGCCGATCCGCACCAGGGTCGCCCCTTCGGCCACGGCCGCCTCCAGGTCGGCGGACATGCCCATGGAGAGGGTGTCGAGCCGCGCCAGTCGGGGGTCGAGGGCCCTTAGGGTAGCAAGCAGCCGGCGCAGTCGGAAGAAGGGTTCGCGCTGGGCGGCTGGATCGGAGCGCGGCCGCGGAATCGCCATCAGGCCGCGCAGGGCGAGGCGCGGCAGCTCGGCCACGGCCAGGGCGAGATCGGCCACCTCGGCGCAGCGCACTCCCGACTTGGAGGGTTCGTCGTCCAAATTCACCTGCAGGCAGATCTGCAGCGGAGGCAACTGGGGCGGGCGCTGTTCCGAGAGGCGGCGCGCCACCTTGAAGCGGTCCACCGAGTGTACCCAGGCGAAGCGGGCGGCGATCTCGCGGGTCTTGTTGGACTGGACGGGGCCGAGGAAGTGCCACTCCAGGGGCAGATCGGCGAGGGCGGCCATCTTCGCCTGCGCTTCCTGGAGGTAGTTCTCCCCGAAGGAGCGAAGGCCCAGCCGCCAGGCGGCGCGGATCGCCTCGGGGGGGTGGCCCTTGGAGACGGCGACCAGTGCGATTTCGCCGGGGTCGCGGCCGGCCATGCGCGCGGCGCGGGCGATGCGCTCGCGCACCCGGGCGAGGTTCTCCGCGAGGTCCGGATCCGTCATATACTCCCGTCTCGGGGCACCGCCCGGGGAAGAAGAGAAGCGCAAGGAACGATGGACATCACCGAGCTTTTGGCCTTCAGCGTCAAACAGGGGGCGAGTGACCTACACCTCTCGGCGGGCCTGCCGCCGATGATCCGCATCGACGGCGACATCCGGCGCATCAACCTGCCGCCGCTGGAGCACAAGGAGGTGCACAGTCTGATCTACGAGATCATGAATGACAAGCAGCGGCGGGACTACGAAGAATTCCTGGAGGTGGACTTCTCCTTCGAGGTGCCGGGTGTGGCCCGCTTCCGGGTCAACGCCTTCAACCAGCACCGTGGCGCCGGCGCCGTCTTCCGCACCATCCCGAGCCGCGTCTTGTCCCTCGAAGAGCTGGGCTTCGGTGGCGTCTTCAAGGAACTGTGCATGCTGCCGCGGGGGCTGGTCCTGGTCACCGGGCCCACTGGCTCGGGCAAGAGCACCACGCTGGCGGCGATGATCGACTACATCAACCAAAACCGCTACCAGCACATCCTGACCATCGAGGACCCCATCGAGTTCGTCCACGAGAGCAAAAAGTGCCTGGTCAACCAGCGGGAGGTGCACCGCGACACCCACGGCTTCGCCGAGGCGCTGCGCTCGGCGCTGCGGGAAGACCCGGACGTGATCCTGGTGGGGGAGATGCGCGACCTGGAGACGATTCGGCTTGCCCTCACCGCCGCCGAGACGGGCCATTTGGTGTTCGCCACCCTCCACACCTCCTCGGCGCCCAAGACCATCGACCGGATCATCGACGTCTTTCCCGCCGGCGAGAAGGCGATGGTCCGCTCCATGCTCTCGGAATCGCTCCAGGCGGTGATCTCGCAGACGTTGCTCAAGCGGATCGGCGGGGGGCGGGTGGCGGCCCACGAGATCATGATCGCCACCCCGGCGATCCGCAACCTGATCCGGGAAGACAAAGTGGCCCAGATGTACTCCATGATCCAGACCGGTGCCGCCCACGGCATGCAGACCCTCGACCAGAGCCTGAAGAAACTGGTGACCCAGAAGGTGGTGGCCCGGGAAGTGGCCCGCGAGCGGGCCAAGGTGCCCGAAGAGATCTGAACGACGACGTCGAGGAGGCTTCTGTGCCTGAGCTGTCGGTCCTACTCAAGTTGATGGTGGAAAAGGAGGCCTCGGACCTGTTCATCACCGTCGGCGTGCCGCCCTCGCTCAAGATCCACGGCCGGGTGGTGCCGGTGGGCAAGACGGCCCTCACCTCCGAGGCAGTCCGCCAGCTGGTGGAAGGCATCATGGACGAGCGCCAGCGGGAGGAGTTCCGCGCCCGCAAGGAGCTCAACTTCGCCATCTCCGCCCCGGAGGGGGGGCGCTTTCGGGTGAGCGCCTTTTTCCAGCGCAACGACATGGGAATGGTCCTGCGGCGGATCGAGACCCGCATCCCCACCGTGGAGTCGCTGGGCCTGCCCCTGATCCTCAAGGATCTCGTGATGAACAAGCGGGGCATCATCATCTTCGTGGGCGCCACCGGCACCGGCAAGTCCACCTCCCTGGCGGCGCTGATCGGCCATCGCAACCGCAACTCCCGCGGCCACATCATCTCCATCGAAGATCCCATCGAGTTCGTCCACCGCCACGAGGGGTGCATCGTCACCCAGCGGGAGGTGGGGGTGGACACCGAGTCCTTCGAGGTGGCCCTGCGCAACACCCTGCGGCAGGCCCCCGACGTGATTCTCATCGGCGAGATCCGCACCCGCGAGGTGATGCAGCACGCCATCACCTTCGCCGAGACCGGCCATCTGGTGTTGGCCACCCTCCACGCCAACAACGCCAACCAGGCCATCGATCGGATCATCCACTTCTTTCCCCCGGACATGCACCAGCAGGTGTGGCTCGACCTCTCGCTGAACCTGCGCGCCATCGTCGCCCAGCAGCTGGTGCCCAAGGCGGACGGCAGCGGCCGCCGCGCCGCGGTGGAGATTCTCCTCAACACCCCCCTGGCGGCGGATCTGATCCGCAAGGGGGAGGTGCACAAACTCAAGGAACTGATGAAGCGCTCCACCGAGCAGGGGATGCAGACCTTCGACCAGGCCCTCTACGAGCTCTACCGGGCGGGGGAGATCACCTACGAGGACGCCATCGCCCACGCCGACTCCAAGAACGATCTGCGGCTCTTGATCAAGCTCCAGGAACAGGGCGATGCGGCGCGCAGCAACGGCTTCGGCGACGAACTGGGCGTCGACGAGGACCCCCGCGAATCCTTCACCCTCTTCGGGCAGCGGCCCCGCCCCTGAGCCTTAAGGGGGCAGCGCGCGCTCCGGGGCGGCGAGCCAGGTCTCGAGGATCAGCTGGGCGGCGAGCCCGTCCACGGGGGCGCGGCCCGGGCGGTGGCTGCGCGCCTCCCGGGTGGTGAGCCGTTCGTCCACCATCGCCGCCGGCACCCCGGTGCGGCCCGCGAGCCGCCGCGCGAAGCGGCGCGCCGCCGCGGCAGCCGGCCCCTCGCTGCCGTCCATGTTGAGCGGCAACCCGACCACTAAAAGGTCGGGTTGCCACTCCCGCACCAGGGCCTCGAGGCGCGGCCAGTCGGGGCGCTCCGCGGCAAAGCGCAGCACCGCCACGGGGGTGGCGGTTTGGGTGAGGGTCTGGCCGACGGCCACGCCCACCTGGCGCGTGCCGTAGTCGAAGGCCAGCACCCTGAGGTGGCGCGCCACCTCAGGCGTGGCCCGCCACCGGGCTCAGCTTGCCGAGATCCACGCCGATCTTGGCGGTGGTGGCCGCCAGGCGCTGCTCGAAGGGGACGTCGAAGACGATGCTGGGATCGGCCCGGACGACGAGCCAACTGTTGGCGGCGATTTCGGCCTCCAGCTGTCCCGGCCCCCAACCCGCGTAGCCGAGGGTGATGTAGCTCGCCTCCGGCCCTTCCCGCCCGGCGATGGCCGCCAGGATGTCTTGGGAGGCGGTGATGCAGATCTCGTCGGAGACCTGCAGGGTCGACTCGAAGCGGCGCGTCGCCGGCCGGTGGATGACGAACCCCCGCTCCGGTTGCACGGGTCCTCCGAGCAGCACCGGGCGGCGGCCCACCTCCTCGGGACACTGCAACTTGAGCTCCGCGAAGACCCGCGCCATGGGCACCTCGGTGGGGCGGTTGATGATCAGCCCGATCGCCCCCTCCGGTCCGTGCTCGAACAGGTAGACCACGGTGTCGCGGAAGTTGGGGTCGCGCAGCCCCGGCATCGCCACCAGGAAGTGGTCTTTCAGGCTGTGGAACTTGGGAGCCGACATGGTTCATCCCCTCCACCTGAAGGGTTGCACCTGGAGTATTGGGGCGGCAGGCCGCCTTTGCAAGGCGGCGTCACTCGGCGGTGGTGGTCAGGCGGTGGCCCGGAACGAAGCGCCAGGTGCGGATCACGGTGATGCGGTCCTCGGCGACGGAGGGGGGGATGGGCGCGAAGGGGGAAGCCAGGCGGACGATGCGGATCGCCGCCTGGTCGAGGACCCGCTGGCCCGAGCTCTCCAGGATCTCCACGCCCACCACGCCCCCGGTGCGGTCCACGGTCACGGCGAGGCGAAGCTGCCCGTAGAGGTGCCGCCGGCGCGCCTCTTCCGGATAGTTGTCGTTGCCCACCCGCTCCACCCACTCCACCCAGCGGCGCAGGTATTCGGCGTGGTCGGCGCGGCGGGCGCTGGCCGCGGTGAGCACCAGGGTGCGCGGCAGGCGGCTCAAGCGCTGGCGGTTTTCCGCCAGTTTGGCGCGCAGGCTGGCGATCTCGCGCACCCGTTGCGGCTGGTTGTCGGCGGCCTCCCCGGGCCGGGGGGCGGCGGGCGAGGGGGCGCTGGCCGCGCCCCCGGCCGCCGCCACCACTTGGGGGATCTCCGCGGCGGCGCCCGCTTGCGCGGGCTGGGGGTGGGCCAGGGGGTCGACGTCACGGAAGCGGACGTCGTCGAGGCTGGGCACCTGGTCGGTGCGCAGGAGGCGGCGGTGGCGGGCGTCGCCGCTGCCCCGTTGGTCGATGGCGGCGAGGTAGTCCGCCTGCTCGGGAGGCGCGTCCGCCGGGGTACGGGCGAGGGTCACCTCCAGCGTGGCGGCCGGCGGGGGCTGCGGTTCCAGGGCGAAGCCGACGGCCAGCAGGGCGAACAGGTGCACCGCCAGCGCCGCCGCGAAGGGCAGCGCCGGCGGTTGGCGGTCGAAAAAGGCGGAGCTCACCGGGAGGCGGCGGCTAAGCGCCGCTCGATGGCGTCGACCACCCACTCGCCCACCGCCACCCCCGTGGCGCGCTCGATCTCTCGGGCGCAGGTGGGGCTCGTCACGTTGATCTCGGTGAGGTGGTCGCCGATCACGTCCAGGCCGGCGAAGAGAATACCCCGCTCGCGCAGCACCGGCCCCACGGCGGCGGCGATCTCCCGGTCGCGGGGCGTGAGGGGACGGACCTCGCCGGTGCCCCCCGCAGCCAGATTGCCGCGACTTTCCCCGGCGGCCGGAATGCGCGCCAGGCACCAGGGCACCGCCTCGCCGTCGACCATCAGGATCCGCTTGTCGCCGTCGCGGATGGCGGGCAGGTATCGCTGGGCCATGATGGTGCGCCGCCCGTGTTGGGTGAGCACCTCGAGGATGACGCTCAGGTTGGTGTCCCCTTCCCGCACATGGAACACCGAAGCGCCCCCCATGGCGTCGAGGGGCTTGTAGACCACGTCCCGGTGGCGTTGGAAAAAAGCCTTCAGGCGCGCCGGATCGCGGCTCACCAGGTGCGGGGGCGCAAGGTCGGGAAAGTCGGCGGCGAACAGCTTTTCGTTGCAGTCGCGCAGGCTCTGGGGGCGGTTGACCACGAGGCTGCCCCGCTCTTCGGCCATCTCCAGGAGGTAGGTGGAGTAGATGTACTCGCTGTCGAAGGGCGGGTCTTTGCGCATGAGGATCACCGGCAGTGCGGCGAGGGGGCGCTCCTCGGGATCCCCCAGGGCGAACCAGCGCGCCGGGTCGGCGAACACCTCGAGGGGGCGCATGCGCCCCCGCGGCTCGCCATCTTCCAGGTAGAGATCCCCCTGTTCCATGTACCAGAGGTCAAAGCCGCGGGCCTGGGCGGCGAGGAGCAGAGCCAGGGTGGTGTCCTTCTTGAAGTCGATGGCGGCGATGGGGTCCATGACGACGCCGAGGGCCCGGGCCATGGCTTTCCTCCGCGGGGAAACGCGGCGATTATCCCGCCTGCGGGCGCGGCGGCACAACCGCCGGTTCTTCGCCTTGCCGCCGACTCGCCGGTGGGCGAGGTGGCGGAGCGAGGGCGCTGGATCCTGCCCGCGCATTGTGCTACAAACGCCGCTGGGGAGAACGGCGCGCGGCGAAGCGCACGACAACCATCACAGGGAACCGTCGATGACCACAGCGTTCGAGGGGCTGCGCGTCCTGGTGGTGGACGACAGCAACACCATCCGCAAGACCGCGGAAACCCTGCTCGCCCGGGCGGGATGCGAGGTGATCACCGCCGCCGACGGCTTCGACGCCTTGGCCAAGATCGCCGAGCGCCGGCCGCAGATCGTCTTCGTCGACATCATGATGCCGCGCCTCGACGGCTATCAGACCTGCAGCCTGATCAAGCACCATCCGGAGCTCAAAGAGATCCCCGTGATCATGCTGTCGAGCAAGGACGGGCTGTTCGACAAGGCGAAGGGGAGGCTGGTGGGGGCCGACGACTACCTGACCAAGCCGTTCAGCAAAAACGAATTGTTCGCAGCCCTCGAGAAGTACGCCCCCGTGCCCACTCCGTGACGCTCGCGCGCTCGAGGAGCAGTTTGGTGACCGCAGAGAGGTGAACGTTTCCATGGCCAAGAAGGTGCTCATCGTCGACGACTCGCCCACCGAGCTCAAGAAGCTCTCCACCATGCTGCGCAAGCACGGCTTCGAGGTGATCACCGCCGACGACGGCGAAAAGGGGGTGCAGGCGGCGCGCAGCCAGCGCCCCGACGTGGTGCTGATGGACATCGTCATGCCCGGCATGAACGGTTTCCAGGCCACCCGCCAGATCTGCAAGTCCCCGGACACCGCGCACATCCCGGTGATCATCGTCAGCACCAAGGGCCAGGAGACCGACCGCCTGTGGGGCACCCGCCAGGGAGCCCGCGCCTACCTCACCAAGCCGGTGGCGGAGCGGGAGCTGGTCTCCGCCATCCAGCAGGTGGTGGGCTGAGGCGGGAGAAGGGGCGTGGCCGAGGAACTCTTCGCCCAGCTCGTCGAGCTCGCCGACCGCTACCGCCGCTCCGCGCGCCCGTTGCCCGCCCGCGAGGAGGTGGCCGAGACGCGCACCGTGGTCTGCTTTCGGGTGCTGGGCGCGCTGGTCGGGGTGCTGCTCGAGGAGCTCGACGAGGTGCTCGAAGTGCCCCACTGCACGCGCCTCCCCCGGGTGCGCTCCTGGGTCCGCGGGGTGGCCAACGTGCGCGGCAAGCTGATGCCGGTGATCGACTTCGCCAGTTTCCTGGGGGGGCGGTTGACCGCCCCGCCCAAGCGGCAGCGGTTGCTGGTGGTGGAGCGGCGCGGCATCGCCGCCGGGTTGGTGGTGGACGAGGTGCTCGGCATGCGCCACTTCCGGGTCGACGGCTACGGAGAAGAGCGCGCCGGCGTACCCCCGCCGCTGTCGCCCTACGTGCCGGGCACCTTCGTGCTGGACGGGCAGCGGGTGCCGCTTTTTCGCCCCGACGCCCTCTTTGCCAGTGAGGAGTTTTTGCGGGTGGCTGCCTAGCGGCGCTGCCTTCCGCCTTCGAGAGACCAACAACGAGCCAAGCGGCGTTGCCGCCGGGAGTGGGAGATGATCAAGGCGACCAACAAACTCAATTTCAACCAGCCGACCCTGTGGCTCGGTCTGGCGTTCGCGGTGTTCATGGGTCTGGCCGCGGTGACCCTGGTGATCGAGGCCATCGACAGCGCCCGCGATCGGCAGAACCTGGCCCTGGTGGCGGAGCTGCGGTCCCAGTCCTACCGCTTGAGCGGTCTGGCGCGCGACGCCACCAACGGCGACGAGCAGGCCTTCGAGGCCCTCTCGTCGGTGGTCGCCCAGATGAAGAGGGACTGGGCGCGGCTGAAGGAAAACGCCGCCGAGCTGCCTCCCGAGGTGCTCGCCGAGTTCGACGGCAACCTCGCCAAGGCGCTCGCCGAGGCGGAGACGATCCTCGAAAACAAGGAGACCATCCTCTTCCTCCACCAGGTGGTCGCCACCCTCAACGAGCGGCTGCCCCAGCTGCAGGAGGAGCACAGCCGGGTGGTGGAGATCCTGCTCGACGCCAACGCCCCGGCCGACCAGGTGGCGGTGGCCCAGGCCCAGTCTTGGCGCGCCGAGCGGATCGGCCGCAACATCGAGAAGATGCTCGCCGGGGCCGAAGAGGCGGAGGCGGCGGCCGACCAGTTCAACCGCGACGCCAATCTGTTCGGCCGGGTGCTCGAGGGGATGAAAAATGGCGATCCCGCCCTCGGCATCAGCCGCGTCACCGATCCCGAGGCGCTCAAGAGCCTGCAGCGCATCACCACCCAGTTCGAGTTCGTCAGCAACTCGATCCAGGAAATCTTCAACGCCGCCCCGGCGCTGTTCCGCGCACGGCGCGCCCAGGACGCCATCCTCGACCTCTCGCCCAACCTCCTGGCGGCCGGCGCCGCCCTCACCGACGCCATCAACGCGCTGCCCGGGGAGCGGCTCTTCACCTCGCGGCTGGCGGCGCTGTTTGCGGTGGTGGCACTCGTCGCCCTGGCCGGGGTGGGCGTGCTCACCTACCAGGCCACCCGCCGCAACCTCAAGGAGACCGCGGAGGCCAATGAGAAGAACCAGCAGGCGATTCTGCGCCTCCTGGACGAGATCGAGGGGCTCGGCGACGGCGATCTGACGGTGGAGGCCACGGTGACCGAGGACTTCACCGGCGCCATCGCCGACGCCATCAACTTCGCCATCCTCCAGCTGCGGGAACTGGTGGCGCGCATCCAGGACACCGCCGAGCGCGTGTCGGCGGCGGCGGCCGAAACCCGGGGCACGGCGCTGGAGCTCGCCGAGGCCTCCGAGCACCAGGCCCAGGAGATCGCCGGCGTGTCGGCGGCCATCAACGAGATGGCCGTATCCATCGACCAGGTGTCCGCCAACGCCGCCGAGTCCGCCGCGGTGGCGGAGCGGTCGGTGCGGATCGCCACCAACGGCGCCGAGGTGGTGCAGCGCAACATTCAGGGCATGGACACCATCCGCGAGCAGATTCAGGACACCTCCAAGCGCATCAAGCGCCTGGGCGAGTCTTCCCAGGAGATCGGCGACATCGTCTCCCTCATCTCCGACATCGCCGACCAGACCAACATCCTCGCCCTCAACGCCGCCATCCAGGCGGCTATGGCCGGCGACGCCGGCCGCGGCTTCGCGGTGGTGGCCGACGAGGTGCAGCGGCTCGCCGAGCGCTCCGCCAACGCCGCCAAGCAAGTGGCAGGACTCGTCAAGGCGATCCAGACCGACACCAACGAGGCGGTGGCCTCCATGGAGCAGACCACCGCCGAAGTGGTCCGGGGGGCGGAGCTCGCCCACGACGCCGGCCGAGCGCTCGAAGAGATCCAGAGCGTCTCCCGCACCCTGGCGGAACTGATCCAGGACATCTCCACGGCGGCGAGCCACCAGGCCACCACGGCGGCCCAGATCTCTGCCACCATGAATGTCATCCAGGACATCACCGCCCAGACCAACCGAGGCGTGAAGGCGGCCGCCGAATCCATCGGCCAGCTCGCCGAAAACGCCATCGAACTGCGCGCCTTCGTGGCCGGCTTCAAACTGCCGGAGGGGCTGGTGGCCGAGGCCCTGGCCCCGTCCCGGGAGTCCGCCGTCGCGCCGCCCGCCGCCTCCCTCAGCGCACCCGCCGCGGCGCCGGCGGAGGCGGTGGAGGCGTCGCCCGAAGAGGCGATGGAGGTCACCTTCGACGAGGAGGAGGTGGAAGAGGCGGCACCGGCGGCGGCTGCCGCCGGCCCGCAGAGCGCGTTGGAACGGGAGATCGCCGGGGTCGACCTGGACGAGTTCAGCATCGAGGAAGAGGAGCGCGCCGGACAGCGGGCCGGGAGGAGTTGAGGAGCGCTGAACCACGACGAGGCAGGGTGAAGCCGTGGGCACCGCGCCGCGCTTGAGCGAGCGCCAATTCCGCAGCTGGCGGGCCCTGCTGGAGCGGGGCACTGGCCTGCGCCTTCCGGAAGCCCGTCGCCCCCAGGTAGAGACCCTGGTGGCCGAACGGGCCGCCGCCACTGGCTGCGCCGGCTTTGCCGAGTACCTGCACCGGCTGGTCCACAGGCCATCTTTTGGCCGCCGGGAGTGGCAACTCCTGGCGGCCCGCTTGGCGGTCCGCGAGACGCGCTTTTTCCGCCATCCCGCCGTTTTCGCGGCCATGGGCAGGCACCTGGCCGAGCGGCTGCGGGCGGGGGAGCAGCGCCTTTCGCTGTGGAGCGCCGGCACGGCGAGCGGCGAAGAAGCCTACTCGCTGGCCATCTTGGCGGCGCGCCTGGCCGCGGGGCGTCCCGAGCCGTTGGAGTTCCTGGTGGTGGGCACCGACATCGACGGCGAGGCGCTCGCCCGCGCCGCCGCCGGCGTCTACCGTGAGCCGCTGCGGCGGGGGCTCGAGGCGGCGGACCTGGCGGCCTTTTTCGAGCCCGCCGGGGCGGGCGCGTGGCGGGTGCGCGAGTCGCTCCGGCGGCGGGTCCGCTTCCTCCGCCACGACCTCCTGGAGGAGGCGAGCGGTGCCCTGTTGCCCGCCATGGACCTGATCAGCTGTCAGAACGTCCTGGTCCACCTGACCCCTTGGCGGCGGCGGGTGGCGGCGCGGCGCCTGGCGGAACGCCTCAAGCCCGGCGGCCTGCTCGTCTTCTCGCCGGGGGATCTGGGCGGCTGGCGGCCGGAGGGTTTGGAGCGGATGGCGGATCTGCCGGCGGCCTTCCGCCGCCCAATGGGGCAATGAAGAGGCGAGGGGAGCCATGAGCGAAGCGAGGGGCGCCCGGGAGCGCGAAGTCGATCCCGAGATCCGGGAGGTGTTCGTCGAGGAAGCGCGGGAAGTCCTCGCCCGCGCCGTGGACGACCACCGCCGCTGGCGGGAGAGCGGCGACCGGGAAGCCTTGACCGCCACCCGGCGCGCCTTCCATACCCTGAAGGGGAGCGGCCGGATGGTGGGGGCCGAGGAGGTGGGCGAGCTGGCCTGGAGCGTCGAAAACCTGCTCAATCGGGTCATCGACGGGCGGGTGGCCGCCGAGCCCGCCGTCCACGAGGTGGTGGCCGAGGCCCTCGACCTGCTCGCCCCCCTGACCGAAGACTTCGGCGCCGCCCGCGCGCCCGCTCCGGCGCGGCTGGAGCGGGCGGCGGCCCTCCAACGGCGCGCCGAGGCGTTGGCCCAGGGGCGGGCCGCGGCGGAAGGAAGCGGCGACGACGAGCTGGCGCGCATTTTCCTCGCCGAGGCGCGCGGGCACCTCGAGGTGCTCCGCGGCTGGGTGGACGCCCAGCAGGAGCGGGCGCCCTTCTTCCAGCCGCCCCCTCCGGCGCTGCAGGCGGCGCTGCACACCCTCAAGGGCAGCGCCCAGATGGCCGAGGTGGAGCCCATGGCCCGCCTGGCCGTTCCCCTGGAGCGGCTGGTCAAGGCCCTGGTCACCGAGGGCCGCCCCCCCACCGCGTCCCAGCTCGCCCTGTTGGGCGAGTGCGCCGCCTGGGGACTCGACGCGCTGGCGGCCCTGGAAGCGGGTCGGTCGCCCGAGGGCGCCACCCTGGAAACGCTGGTGGAGCGCCTCCAAGGGGAGCGGGAGAGCCTGCCCGAGGGGGCGGCGGCGGACGGCGCGCTGGAACGCTTGCTAGCCCGCGGCCTCGCGGGTCTCTTTGCCGCCGATCAGCTCCTCGCCCGGTGGCGGGAGGCCGGCAAGATCGACGAGGGCGAGCGGCGCGTCCTGATGGAGGATTTGCAGGCGGTGGCCGCGGCCGCCGGCGAAGCCCGCCTGAGCGGGCTCGCCCGCCTGGCGGAGACCCTGCTCGCGGTCTACCGCCGCGCTGGCCACAGCGCCGCGCCTGACGACTCGGGGGTGGAGCGGCTCCTCGCCGCCCACGACCAGCTGCTCGCGGCCATCGACGCGGCCGCCGCCCACCAGGAGCCGCCGCCCCCGGACGAAAGGCTGCTCGAAGACCTGGCGCGGCTCACTTTCGCGGCCCCCCTGCGGCTGCCGGCCCTCGCCCTGGACGAACTCGCCCACGAGGCCCGCGAGGCGGACCCGGAGGTGCTCGGCCTGTTCGTGGCCGAGGCGGAAGACCTGCTGGACGAGCTGGACCGCCTCCTCGAGCGCTGGCGCAGTCGCGCCGGCGACGGCGAGGCGGCGCGGGCCGTCTACCGGGCGCTGCACACCCTCAAGGGGGGTGCGCGGATGGCGGGTCTGGAAAGTCTCGGCACCTTCTGCCACGAGGTGGAGGAAGCCGTCGGGCGGCTGCCCGCCGGCGCCGCGCCGCCCGACGGACTCGCCGCGCTTCCCGACCGGCTCGCCGCCGCCCTGGAGCGGATCCGCGCCGCCCGCCGGGCGCCCGAAACGGCCGACGCCGCGGCGCACTCCCCCGCCGCCCAGATCGCCGGGGAGGTGGAACCGGAGGTGGTGGCCGCCTTCTTCGCGGAAGGGGGCGAGCTGCTGGACGAGCTCCAGCGGTCCCTGGAGGCCTGGCAGGCCGCACCGGAGGAGACCGCCCACGGGAAGGCGGCGGCGCGCGCGCTGCACACCTTCAAGGGCAGCGCCCGGATGGCCGGGTTCCTCGAACTCGGCCGCGCTGCCCACGAACTGGAAGGGCTGGTGGAGGGCCGCGAGCGGCGGGTGGCCCGCGGAGAAGTGGAGGCGGTGCGGGAGATGCTCGAGCGCGCCGACGCCCTGGCGCGCGCCTTCGCCGAGGTCCGGCGCACCTTCGGCGAGCGCCTCGAACAGCCCGCGGCCGAAGCGTCCGCGCAGCCCGCGTGGCAGGGGGCCGAGATCCTGCCCTTCACCGGCACCTACCGGGGTCTCGATCCCCTGCGCCAGGGGGTTGCGGCGGACGGGGAACTCCACCAGGAAGTGGTCCGGATCCCAGCCCGCCTGCTCGACGAGCTGGTCAACCTCGCCGGCGAGACGAGCATCGCCCGCTCCCAGGTGGAGCAGAACATCCACGAGTTTCTCTTCAGCCTCGAGGAGATGGAGGCCACCGTCCGGCGCATGCAGGATCAGGTGCGGCGCCTGGCCATCGAAACCGAGGCCCAGATCCTCTTCCGCCGGGAGCAGATCGAGGCCGCCGAGTCCCTGGAAGGCTTCGACCCCCTGGAGATGGACCGCTATTCCCAGCTGCAGCAGCTGGCCCGCGCGCTGATGGAGTCGGCCTCGGACCTCAACGACCTGCGCGCCACCCTGGTGGACAAGACCCGCGACGCCGAGGCGTTGCTGTTGCAGCAGTCGCGCATCAACACCGACCTCCAAGAGGGGTTGATGCGCACCCGCATGGTGCCTTTCTCGCGCGTGGTGCCCCGCCTGCGCCGCGTCGTGCGCCAGGTCTCGGCGGAGCTCGGCAAGGAGGTGCGCCTGGAGTTCGGCAACGTCGAGGGCGAGCTCGACCGCTCGGTTCTCGAGCGCATGCTCGCGCCCCTGGAGCACATGCTGCGCAACGCCATCGACCACGGCCTGGAATCCCCCGAAGAGCGCCGCGCCCTGGGCAAGGATCCGGTGGGCACCATTTCGGTGAGCTTCGCCCGCGACGGCGCCGACGTGCTCATCCGGGTGGCCGACGACGGGCGGGGGATCGACGTGGACGCCGTGCGCGAGCGGGCGTTCGCGCAAGGCCTGCTCGACGAGGGGCGCGATTACTCCGACGACGAGCTGGTGCGCTTCATCTTCCACCCGGGATTCTCCACGGCGCGGAGCGTGACCCAGACCTCCGGGCGCGGGGTGGGGATGGACGTGGTGGACAGCGAGGTGCGCCAGCTGGGCGGCGCGGTGACCCTGACCACCCGCCGGGGTGCGGGCACCGAGTTCACCGTGCGCCTGCCGTTCACCGTGTCGGTCAACCGGGCGCTGATGATCCAGCTCGGCGAGGACGTCTACGCCCTCGCCCTGAACACCGTGGAGGGGGTCACCCGGCTGCCCGTGGAGGAGGTGGCGCGCCTCTACGCCGACCCCGAAGCGCGCTTCCACTACGCCGGGGAAGCGTACGAACTGCGCTTCCTCGGGACCCTGCTCTCCGAGGAGTTGCGGCCGGTTCTCGACACCGCTCTCGGCCAGGTGCCCCTGGTTCTCACCCGGGTGGACGGGCGGCGCTACGCCGTCCAGGTGGACGCCCTGGCGGGTAGCCGCGAGGTGGTGGTCAAGGGCCTAGGCCCCCAGTTCAGCCAGGTGCCGGGGCTGTCGGGGGCGACCGTGCTCGGTGACGGCCGGGTGGTGGTGATCCTCGACCTCCAGGGGTTGCTGCGCGACCAGGCGACGGCCAAGGTGCTGCCGCCCCTCACCGCCGAGGAGCTGGCCGGGCGGGCCGAGCGCGAGGAGCGGGCGCCCCAGGTGCCCACCATCCTGGTGGTGGACGACTCGGTCACCGTGCGCAAGGTCACCAGCCGCTTCCTGGAGCGGGAGGGGTTTCAGGTGTTCACCGCCCGGGACGGGGTGGAGGCGATGCGCGTCCTCCAGGAGGTGACGCCGGACCTGATGCTGCTCGATATCGAGATGCCGCGCATGGACGGCTTCGAAGTGGCCCGGCTAGTGCGCTCCACCCAGCGGCTCAAGGAGCTTCCCATCATCATGATCACTTCGCGCACGGGCGAGAAGCACCGGGAGCGGGCGCTGGCCACCGGCGTCGACCGCTACCTCGGCAAACCCTACCAGGAGGAGGTGCTGTTGCGCGAGGTGCGCGATCTGCTGGCCGCCTCCCGTCGTGCCCGAGCCTGAGGGCGGTCCGTGGCGCGCGCAGTCGGGCGGCCGCTCGCGGTGTGGGTGCTCGCCGCCTCCACGGGGGGCGTGGAGGCAGCGGTGCGCTTTTTGCGGCGCCTTCCCCCCACCGACCGGTGCGCGCTCGTCTACGTGCAGCACCTCGCGCCCGAGCAGCACCCCCACCTGGTGGCCATCGTCGGCCGCGCCTGCCGGTGGCCGGTGAGCGGGGTGCGCTACGGCGCGCCCCTGCGGGGCGGCACCCTGCTGGTGCCCTCCGCCGACGAGCGCTTCGACATCGGCGAAGACGGGCTGCTCGGCCTGGTGGGCGGAGAGGGCTGGCGGCCGCCGTGGCGGCCGCGCATCGACGAGGTGGCCGCGCAGGTGGCCGGCCGTTTTGGGCCCAATGCCGGCATGGTGGTGCTGAGCGGCCTTGCCGGCGACGGCCTCGAGGGAGCGCGGCGGATCGTCGACGCCGGCGGCCGGCTATGGGTGCAGAGCCCGGCGAGCGCCGCCGCCCCAGGCATGCCCGAATCGATTCTCGCCGCCCTGCCCGTCGAGCGGGTGGGCGGCGTCGAGGAATTGGCCGACGCCTTCGCCGCCCGCTACCCTTGCCCCGCCGCGGAACTGCCAGGAGTCTGAGGATGGAACAGAGTGCGCCGCAACCGACCCCCCTGCCCGACCGGGTGGCCTGCCTGTCGCTGCCGCTGGCGGAAACGACCCTCCTCGTACCGGTGACCGCCGTCGCCGAGGTGACCACCCACGGGACCGTGGCGGGGCCCGCCGAAGGGTTCTGTTACGGCACCTTCGACTGGCGCACCCTGCGCATCCCCCTCATCTCCTTCGAGGCCTTCGCCGGCCGGCCGCGTCCGGATCTGAGCGGGGAGGGCCGGGTGGCCGTGGTCAACGCCGTGGGGGCCGCGGCGGGCGTCGGCTTCTACGGTCTCCGCCTCCAGGGACTGCCCTCCCCCCTCCAGGTGGGGGAAGCCGACTGCAGAGGGGCCCGCAAGCCCGACGTGCGCGGGGTCGTGGCCGCCCTTTCCCTGGCCGGGCGGGAGTGCTGGCTGCCGGACCTGGAGGCCCTGGAGGCGGCGCTCGCCGCCCTCACCTGAGCCCCTCAGGGGCAGGGGCTCAGGGAGGAGAAGTAGGCGGCCAGATCGGCGATGTCCTGGTCGGACAGGTTGGCCGCCATGGGCGACATGCTGGGTTCGCTGCGGGTGCCGTCGCGGAAGGCCTTGAGCTGCTTGGCCAGGTACTCCTCCTTTTGCCCCGCCAGGTTGGGCCAGATGGGGGCGGCGCTGATCCCGTTGGCGCCGTGGCAGGCCGCGCAGACGGCGGCCTTGGCCTTGCCGGCGGCGGGGTCGCCGGCGGCCAGGGCGACGGTGGCGAAGGTGGCGGTCAGGCACGCGAGCGCGCTGCGCGAAAACCAGTTCACGGTGAGCTCTCCCTCGGCTGTTGGACTGATGCGGGCGGCGGGCGCCGCCGCCCGCGTAGGGTAACAGAAACCGCCTCCGCCCTCACAGGGCCTTGACCAGCACCCGGGAGTTGCGCTGCAGGTTGTACAGCTCGCGGCGCGGGGCCGGCAGTTCGTCCCGCCGGGAGGGGGCGAAGCCGTGCTCGACGAACCAGTGGGAGGCCCGGGTGGTGAGCACGAACAACCGCCGGACCCCCTGTCGGCGCGCTTCCTGCTCCAGGTGGGCGAGGAGGCGCGAGGCGTAACCCCGATTGCGGTGATCGGGGTGGGTGGCGACGCAGGCGAGCTCGCCGCTCTCGCCGTCGCCCAGGGGGTAGAGGGCCATGCAGGCGACCACCATCCGCTCGGCGTCCTCCACCAGGTAGAAGTGGTCGATCTCCCGCTCCAGTCGCTCCCGGGGACGGCGCACCAGCACCCCCTCCTCCTCCAGGGGGACGAGGATCTCGAGGAGCGCCGGCAGATCGTCGCCGGTGGCCCGGCGGATCTGCTCCCGGGGACCGTCCACCACCAGGGTCCCGGCGCCGTCATGGGTGAAGAGCTCTTCCAGGAGGGCGCCGTCCCGGCGGTAGCCGATCAGGTGGCTGCGGGCCACACCTCGGGCGCAGGCCTCGGCCGCCGCGGCCAGGACGGGATCGGCGCGCTCGCCGGCCAGGGTGCGGGCTTCGGCCACCGACAGGCTGCGCAGGAGCGCGCCCGCCTCGTCCACCACGCCCGGCCCGTCCACGTAGAAGATCAGCTTGGCCGCCCCCAAGGCCACCGCCACCTCCTGGGCCACCTCCGGATAGCTGAGGTTGAAGGTTTCGCCGGTGAGGGAGTGGCCGACGCTGGACAGCAGGACCACGAACCCCCCTTCGAGGAGGCGCCGAATGCCGGCCGCGTCCACCTTGCGCACCTCACCCGCGTAGTGAAAGTCGACGCCGTCCCGCACGCCCAGGGGGCGGGCGGCCACGAAATTGCCCCCGGTCACCCGCAGCGCGGCGCCGTGCATGGGCGAGTTGGCGAGCCCCATGGAGAGCTGGCTCTCCAGCCACAGGCGCACGCCCCCCACCGCCTCCCGCACGCAGGCCATGGCGGCCGCGTCGCACAGGCGGCGGCCGCCGTGGAAGGGCGCGGCGATCCCGGCCTGGGCCAGGGCGCGGTCGATCTGGGGGCGGGCGCCGTGGACCAACACCAGGCGAATGCCCAGGGAGTGGAGGAGCGCCAGATCCTGAACCAGGTGGAGAATGGCGGGGTCCTCGACGGCCTCACCGCTCAGGCCCACCACGAAGGTGGCGCCGCGGTGGGCGTTGATGTACGGGCAGGTATTGCGGAAAAACTTGACGTAGGCTTCCACGGCGGCTCCCCCGACGGATGGGGCGATTATAGGCCGTGCGGGGGTTCGCGCCGCGGGGCGAGGCAGCAATGGGCGATGAGTCGCTCGAGGAGGCTGAGCGCCGGCGGGATCTGCGCCAGGGCGAGGTACTCGTCCGGTTGGTGGGCCTGGGCGATCTCGCCGGGGCCGAGCACCGTCACGTCGAGGCCGAGCCGGGAGAAAAAGGGCGCCTCGGTGGCGAAGGCCACCGCCGTGGGCTCGGCCCCGCTCAGTTGGCGGCAGAGGTGGAGGAGTTCCCCCTCTGCCGAAAAGGGGGGAATGCCGCGGCAGTCCACTACCACCCGGGTCCCCTCTGGTTCCCCGAGGGGGGTCAAGCGCTCGCGCAGCAGGGCGGCCAACTGGTCGACGTCCGTGCCGGGCAGGGGGCGGATCTCGAAGTCGAGTCGGCAATGGCCGCAGATCCGATTGAAGTTGTCGCCCCCGCGGATGGCTCCCAGGTTGAGGGTCGGGTGGGGCACGGCGAAGGCGGGGGAGGATTGGCACTCTGCCAGCTCGCGGCGCAGGGCGAGGAGCTCGGCGAGGATTCGCGCCATGGTGTCCAGGGCGCTGCGCCCCAGGGCGGGGTCGCTGGAGTGGCCACTTTGCCCCTCCACCTCCACCCGCGCCACCAGGATTCCCTTGTGCATGGACACCGGTTTCAAACCGGTGGGCTCGCCGATCAGGGCGCGGCGGCCCAGCGGCGGGCCAGCGGCCACCAGCGCCTGGGCGCCGGCCATGGAGGATTCCTCGTCGGCGGTGGCCACCAGGTAGAGGGGTTCCCGAAAGGGCTCGCCTCCGCACCGCCTCGAAGGCGGCGATGGCGAGGGCGAAAAAGCTCTTCATGTCGGCGGTGCCGAGACCGTAGATGCGCCCGTCGCGGACCTCGGCGCGGAAGGGGTCGCTGCTCCACAGCGCTTCGTCGCAGGGTACCGTGTCGCTGTGGCCGGCCAACACCAACCCGCCCGGACCGCTCCCGTAGCGCGCCACCAGGTTGGCCTTGCGGGGGTCGGCGAGCGGCTGCACCTCTACGGCAAAGCCGAGGTCGTCGAGCCACTGGGCGAGGAGCTCGATGCAGGGGCGGTTGCCCTGGTCGAGGCGCGGGTCGGGACTGCTGATGGTGTTGATGGCCACCAGCCGGCGGATCCGTTCGAGGACGTCCATGGCGTCAGTGTACGGTGCCGGTCGCTCGGGGCAAGTCGCGGTTGCCAACGGAGGGCCGTCCCCTACAATCGCCCCCAGTGGCACAGGGAGTGGACGATGGCGGAGGCGGCGCGGCTTCTCGATCTCCCGGGACTCGTCAAGGCCCTGGTGGCCGACGGGCGCATCGCGCGCGGCGAGGCCCGCCGCGTGCTGGCTCGGGAGCGCTCGCCCGAGGAGGCCGCGCTGCATCCCCTCACCTATCTCGCCGCCCAGGAATTGCCCGACCGGCACCGTCCGGGGCGCGTGCTCGACGCCGCCGCGCTCGCCGCCTGGCTCGCCGAAAAGGCGGGCCTTCCCCTCTGGCACATCGATCCTTTGAAGATGGATCTGGCGGCGGTCACTTCCATCATGTCCTACGAGTTCGCGCGCCGCCACGACATTCTCTGTGTCGCGGCCAGCGACGAAGAGGTGGTGGTGGCCACTGCCCAGCCCTTCGCCGTCCGGGAGTGGTTGCCGGCCATCCGCCAGGTGGCCCGCCGCCCGGTGCGGGTGGTCTTCGCCGATCCGGCGGAACTCGGCAAGTACAGGGTGGAGTTTTACGCCCTGGCCCGCTCGGTGCGCGGGGCCGGCGCCCAGGGGCAGGGGGAGCGCGCCCGCTCGGGCCAGGTGGGTGCCCTTCTGGAATTGCGCGGGGTGGGGGAACCGGACGCCCAGGACCAGCACATCGTCCGCCTGGTGGACTGGCTCCTCCAGTACGCCTTCGAGCAGCGCGCCAGCGACATCCACCTGGAGCCCCGCCGGGAGGTGGGGCGGGTGCGCTTTCGCATCGACGGGGTGCTCCACCGGGTCTACGAACTGCCCGCCGGGGTCGCCCTGGCGATGACCAGTCGCCTGAAGATCCTGGCGGGGATGAACGTCGCCGAGCGGCGCCGGCCCCAGGACGGGCGCCTCAAGACCCGCTCGCCGGCGGGCAGGGAGGTGGAGCTGCGCCTCTCCAGCCTGCCCACCGCCTTCGGCGAAAAGCTGGTGGTCCGCATCTTCGACCCCGACGTGCTGGTGCGCAGTTTCCGCGAGCTCGGCCTCGACGGCGACGACCTCGCCCGCTGGCAGGCGATGGTCGGGCGGCCCCACGGCCTGGTGCTCGTCACCGGGCCCACCGGCTCGGGCAAGACCACCACCCTCTATTCCACCTTGCGCCAGCTGGCCACGGAGGAGGTGAACGTCAGCACCGTCGAAGATCCCATCGAGATGGTGGTGGACGCCTTCAACCAGACCCAGGTTCACCCCGCCATCGGCCTCGACTTCGCCGCCGGCATCCGCACCCTGTTGCGCCAGGATCCGGACATCATCATGGTGGGCGAGATCCGCGACCGGGAGACCGCCCAGATGGCGATCCAGGCGGCGCTCACCGGCCACCTGGTGCTCTCCACGCTGCACACCAACGACGCCCCCACGGCGGTGAGCCGGCTGCGCGACCTGGGAATTCCCGACCACCTGATCGCCGCCACCCTCAACGGCGTGATGGCCCAGCGCCTGGTGCGCCTGCTCTGCCCTTCGTGCAAGCGGGAAGCGCCTGCGGACCCCGCCGCCTGGCGCCAACTGGTGGGCGAGGGCGGACCGCCGCCGCCGGCGCACTTCGCCCTGGCCGACGGCTGCCTGGAGTGTCGCAACACCGGCTACCTGGGGCGGCGCGGGATCTTCGAGATCCTGGTGGTGGACGCCGCGGAGCGCCAGCTGATCGGCGCGGGGGTGGAAGTGCACCGGCTGCGGGCGGAAGCGGCTCGGCGCGGCATGCGCTCGCTGCGCCTGGCGGGCGCGGCGGTGGTGGCGGCGGGGCTCACCTCGGTGGCCGAGGTGTTGCGGGTGACCGCCGACCATGGCTGAAGCCGCGGCCGCCTCCCGCTCCCTCGCTCTGCCGCCGCGGCTTGCGACGCGCGCCGCGGCGCGCCTCGCCGCCTTCGCCGAGCGCCACCCCGCGGCCGGTGCCGACCTGGCCCGCCGGGCGGCGGCCGATCCCGCCTTCGCCGCCCAACTGCACTTCCTGTGGGCGTTGAGTTCTTTCGTTTACGAGGCCTGTCTGGCCGAGCCCGAGCTCCTCGGCGAACTCGCCGACGGGGGCGACCTGTTCGCCCCCTATCCGCCCGGCACCTACGAGACCCGCCTGGCGCAGCACCTGGCGGGGATCGCCGACGAGGCGGCGCTGGGGCGCGCGCTGCGCCGCCTGCGGCGGCGGGAGATGGTGCGCCTGGTGTGGCGCGCCTTCACCGGCCTCGCTCCCCTGGAGGAGACCATGGCCGAGCTCACCGCCCTGGCCGAGGCCGCCATCCGCGGCGCCCTGGAAGTGCTCGAGCGACTTGCCCGGGCCGAGTACGGGGTTCCCCTGGGGCGGGAAAGCGGGCGGCCCCAGCGGCTCGTGGTGGTGGCCATGGGCAAGCTGGGCGCCGGCGAGCTCAACCTCTCCTCCGACGTCGACCTCATCTTCGCCTATCCCGAAGAGGGCACCACCGCCGGCGGCCGGCGGGAACTTTCCAACCAGGAGTTCTTCACCCGCCTCGGCCAGCGGTTGATCCGCGCCCTCGATGCGCCCACCGCCGACGGCTTCGCCTTCCGGGTCGACCTGCGGCTGCGCCCCTGGGGGGACAGCGGTCCCCTGGTGGCGAGCTTCGACGCCCTCGAGCACTACTACGAAACCCAGGGCCGCGACTGGGAGCGCTACGCCATGGTCAAGGCCCGGGTGGTGGCGGGCGAACCCGAGGCGGGGCGGCGGCTCGAGGAGATTCTCGCGCCCTTCACCTTCCGCCGCTACCTCGACTATTCGGCCATCGAATCCCTGCGCGAACTGAAGGCGCGGATCGAGCGGGAGGTAGCGCGCGGAAGCGGCGACGACATCAAGCGGGGCGCGGGGGGAATCCGCGAAGTGGAGTTCGTGGCCCAGGCCTTCCAGCTGATCCGCGGCGGCCGCGACCGGCGCTTCCGCGACCCCTCCCTGCGCCGCATCCTCGAGTTGCTCGCGGCCGAGGGGCTCCTGCCCGCCGAGGAGGCGGAGGGCCTGTGGCGCGCCTACGCCTTCCTGCGCCGCACCGAACACGTCCTCCAGGGGCGGGCCGACCGGCAGACCCAGCGACTGCCGGAGGATCCCGAGGAGCGGGAGGAGGTGGCCGTGGCCCTGGGGTTTCCCGACTGGGCGACGTTTCGTGCCCACCTCGATGCGCACCGCGCCCTGGTGCGGCGGGTGTTCGCCGGAGTGGTGGCGGGGGAGGCAGAGGGGCGAGGGGAGGTGGACCCGGGGGCGACCGACGCCTGGCGGCTCGCCGCCGACCCCGAGCGCCTGGCGGCGGCGCTCGCGGAACTGGGGTTCGGGCGGTCCGGCGAGCTCGCCCCTCGCCTCGCCGCCCTGGCCGGCGCCCGGGGGCTGCCGGCGACCGCGCGGGGGCGCCTCGACCGGCTCATGCCGGCGCTCCTCGCCCGCTGTGCGGCCCACGCCGCCGCCGACACCGCCCTCGAGCGGACCCTGCCGCTCGTCGAGGCGGTGGCCAAGCGCAGCGCCTACCTCCTGCTTCTCGCCGAAAACCCCAAGGCGCTCGAGCAACTGGTGCGGCTGTGCGCCGCCAGCCGCTGGATCGCCGAACAGATCGCCCGCCACCCGGCGCTGTTGGACGAACTCCTCGATCCCCGCACCCTCTACACCGCGGTGGACAAGGCGGCGATGCGGCAGGAATTGCGCCGCCAGCTGCTCTCGTTGCCGGCGGACGACCTGGAGGGGCTGATGGAGGCTTTGCGCTACTTCCGCCGCGCCCACGCCCTGCGCATCGCCGCCTGCGAGGTGGAGGGGACCCTGCCGCTGATGAAGGCCTCCGACAACCTCACCTGGCTCGCCGAGGTGATCCTCGAACAGGTGCTGGAGAGCGCGCGCCGCTGGATCGAAGCGCGCCACGGCCGGCCGGGGCGGGGCGACGGGGGGGACGAACCGCAGTTCCTGGTGGTGGGCTACGGGAAACTGGGGGGGATCGAGCTCGGCCACCAGTCGGATCTGGATCTCGTCTTTCTCCACGACGCCGATCCGCAGCGCTCCTCAGACGGCCCCAAACCCTTGGACAACGGTTCCTACTTCGTGCGCCTCGCCCAGCGGATGATCCACCTCCTCACCATCCGCACCGCCGGCGGCGAACTCTACGAGGTGGACACCCGCCTGCGGCCGAACGGCAACGCCGGCCTCCTGGTCACCGGTCTGGAGGCCTTCCGGCGCTACCAGCTGCGGGAGGCCTGGACCTGGGAGCACCAGGCGCTGGTGCGAGCCCGCCCGGTGGCGGGGGGCGAGCGGCTCGCGGCCGCCTTTGCCGAGGTGCGCCGGGAGGTGCTCTGCCTGCCGCGCGACCCGCGCACGCTTGCCCGCGAGGTGGTGGAGATGCGCGCCAAGATGCGCGCCCACTTGGGCCTCGACGAGGGACGTCGGGCGGCGGGCGAATTCCACCTCAAGCAGGACCCGGGGGGGCTCGTGGACATCGAGTTCCTGGTCCAGTACCTGGTGCTCCGCCACGCCCATGCTGAGCCCCGGCTGGTGGACTTCACCGACAACATGCGCCTCCTCGACACCCTGGGCGCTCTGGGCATCCTGCCCGCGGAGGAGGTGGCCGACCTGCAGGGCGCGTTCTTGGAATACCGCAGCCTCCTCCACCGCCGCGCTCTGGACGGCGCGGGGCCGGTGCTGGCGGGAGCCGAAGCGGCGGCCTTGGCGCCCTGGCGCAAGCGGGTGGAGGCGCTGTGGGAGCGCCACCTGGGAGGGGTCACACCGGCGTGAGCCAGCCGTATCGGTCTTCGGCGAGTCCCGTCTGGATGTCGGTGAGCGCTTGGCGCAGGCGGGCGGTCACCGGACCTTCGGTGCCGCGGCCCACCGGGTACTCCCGGCCCCGGTAGACCAGGGTGCCCACCGCCGTCAGCACTGCGGCGGTGCCCGACAGGGCCGCCTCGCAGTGGGGCTTGGCGGCCCGCTCCAAGAGTTCCGCCACGGTCAGGTCGCGCTCTTCCACCGCGAGGCCGAGATCCCTGGCCAGGGTGAGGATCGAATCGCGGGTCACCCCGTGCAGGAAGCTGGAGTCCAGGGCCTTGGTGATCAGGGTGTCGCCGTCGATCAGCAGGAAGTTGGCCGCACCCGTCTCCTGGACGTCGCCGCCGGGACAGAAGAGCACCTGTTGCACGCCGTGCTCCCGCGCCGCGCGCAGGGTGGGGCCGAGCGCCGAGGCGTAGTTGCCGCCGCTTTTGACCATGCCCATGTGGGGGGCGCAGCGCAACATCTCCTCCTCCACCAGGATGCGCAGGGCGGGGGTATCTTCGGCAAAGTAGCGGCCCACCGGCGAGAGCAGCACGTACAGGCAGGAGGTACGGGAGGGCGAGGCGGCCTTGCCGATGGCCGGCTCGGTGCCGATGTGGGTCGGGCGGATGTACATCGAACCGGGCGGGGTGGGCACCTGCTCCCGGTAGCGGGCCACCAGATCGACGATCATCCGCCCGGTGAGCGCCTCGTCCACCGGCGGCAGGGCGAGCAGGCGGCTGCTCTCGGCGAGGCGCGCCAGGTTGCGGTCGAGGCGGAAGATCTTCACCGAGCCGTCGGGGTGGCGAAAGGCCTTCAGGCCCTCGAAACAGGTGCTGGCGTAGTGGAGGACGTGGGCGCCGGGGTGGATGACCAGCCGATCGGAAGGGGCGAACTGCGGCTCGCTCCAGCGCTCTCCGTCGTACCAGGAGACGATCATTTCCGGTATGAAGCGGGTGCCGAACGCGGTCATCGGAATGCGCCTCCCGGCGAGAGCCCAGCGTTGGGGAGAAGGCGGAGATTCTAGGGCCGCTCGGACCAAAAGGAAACGGGTGGGGCGACTTGAAACAGCCCTGCGCGCCCCAATCATCGGCAACGTGTCTACAGCTGGAGTGGAAGGGTCGTGGCCAAAGACCAGGAAAATCACGGTGTCGGCAATTCCGCCGAAAATCCCGAGCAGGCGGCCCCCGCGGGGGAGGCGGCCGCGCCAGAGCCGTCCACCGCCCCGGCGGCCGGCCAGGATGCCGAGGCGCTGGCCCGGGAGGTGGCCGCCCTGCGGGAAGAGCTCTTGCGCGCCCACGCCGACATGCAGAACGTGCGCCGCCGCGCCGAGCGGGACGCCGAGCAGGCGCGCCGCTACGCCCTCGAGAAATTCGCGGCGGAGCTGTTGGCGGTGGTGGACAACCTGGAGCGGGCGGTGGCTGCCATCGACGCCGACGGCAACGAATTCGGGGCGGTGGCGGAAGGCGTCCGCCTCACCTTGAAGAGCTTTCTCGACGTCTTGGCGCGCCACCACATCGAGCCCATCGATCCGCGCGGGGCACCCTTCGATCCCGAGCGCCATCAGGCGATGACCGTGGTGCCGCGGGACGACGTGCCGCCCAACACCGTGCTCGACGTCTACCAGAAGGGGTACCTGCTCAACGGGCGCCTGTTGCGGCCCGCGCTGGTGGCCGTGGCGCAAGCGCCCGAGGG
Organism: Porticoccaceae bacterium; assembly: GCA_026005035.1. Lineage (GTDB taxonomy): Bacteria > Pseudomonadota > Gammaproteobacteria > Pseudomonadales > Porticoccaceae > BPKH01. The sequence goes on from BPKH01000004.1 coordinate 35,644, forward strand.
GCGGGGTGGGGCGGCGGAAGGCTCTTGAAATCCGCCCGGGGGGCGCAATATAGCTCCCCGGGGACGGCGCGAGAATTCACGAATCAGCGGAGAACACCACCATGGGCAAAATCATCGGAATCGACTTGGGCACCACCAACTCCTGCGTGGCGGTGATGGAAGGGGGCAAGCCGCGGGTGATCGAAAACGCCGAGGGCGCCCGCACCACCCCCTCGGTGGTGGCCTACACCGACGACGGGGAAATCCTCGTCGGCCAGGCGGCCAAGCGCCAGGCCATCACCAATCCCAAGAACACCCTGTTCGCCGTCAAGCGGCTGATCGGCAGGCGCTACGACGACCCGGTGGTCCAGAAGGACATCCAGATGGTGCCCTACAAGATCATCCGGGCCGACAACGGCGACGCCTGGGTGGAGGTGAAGGGCAAAAAGCTCGCGCCCCCGCAGGTGTCCGCCGAGGTGCTCAAGAAAATGAAGAAGACCGCCGAGGACTACCTCGGCGAGCCGGTCACCGAGGCGGTGATCACGGTGCCCGCCTACTTCAACGACTCCCAGCGCCAGGCCACCAAGGACGCCGGGCGCATCGCCGGGCTCGAGGTCAAGCGGATCATCAACGAGCCCACCGCGGCGGCGCTCGCCTACGGCCTGGACAAGCAGCGGGGAGACCAGGTGGTGGCGGTCTACGACCTGGGGGGCGGCACCTTTGACATCTCGATCATCGAGATCGCCGACGTGGACGGCGAAAAGCAGTTCGAGGTGCTGGCCACCAACGGCGACACCTTCCTCGGCGGCGAGGACTTCGACCTGGCGCTCATCAACTACCTGGTGGCCGAGTTCAAGAAGGAGACGGGGATCGACCTGTCCGGCGATCCGCTGGCCATGCAGCGCCTCAAGGAGGCCGCGGAAAAGGCCAAGATCGAGCTCTCCTCGGCGCAGCAGACGGAGATCAATCTGCCCTACATCACCGCCGATGCCACCGGGCCCAAGCACCTGGTGATGAAGGTCACCCGCTCCAAGCTGGAATCCCTGGTGGAAGACCTGGTCAAGCGAACCATGGAGCCGGTCAAGCAGGCGCTGGCCGACGCCGGCAAGTCGCCCAAGGAGATCGACGAGGTGATCCTGGTGGGCGGGCAGACCCGCATGCCCCTGGTGCAGCGCACCGTGGCCGAATTCTTCGGCCGCGAGCCGCGCAAGGACGTCAACCCGGACGAGGCGGTGGCCATTGGTGCGGCGATCCAGGCGGCGGTGCTCGCCGGCGACGTCAAGGACGTGCTGCTCCTGGACGTCACGCCGCTCACCCTGGGCATCGAGACGCTGGGCGGGGTGATGACGCCGATCATCGAGAAGAACACCACCATCCCCACCAAGAAGTCGCAGATCTTCTCCACCGCCGAGGACAACCAGACGGCGGTGACCATCCACGTCCTCCAGGGCGAGCGCAAAAAGGCGAGCGAGAACAAGTCGCTCGGCCGCTTCGACCTGACCGACATCCCGCCTGCCCCGCGGGGGGTGCCGCAGATCGAGGTGACCTTCAACATCGACGCCAACGGCATCCTCAACGTGTCGGCCAAGGACAAGGCCACCGGCAAGGAGCAGTCCATCGTCATCCGCGCCTCGTCGGGACTCACCGAGGAGGAGATCCAGCGGATGATCCGCGAGGCGGAGGCCCACGCCGAGGAGGACCGCAAGTTCGAGGAGCTGGTGCAGGCGCGCAACGCCGCCGACGCGCTGGTGCACGCCGCCCGCAAGTCTCTCAAGGAAGCGGGCGAGAAGCTTTCGGACACCGAAAAGTCGGAGCTCGAAGGGGCCATCGAAGCGGTGGAGCAGGCGGTCAAGGGGGACGACAAGGCGGCCATCGATTCGGCCGCCCAGCGCCTCTCGGAGATCTCGGCCAAGCTCGCCCAGAAGCTCTACAGCGGTGAGCAGGCCGCCCAGGGCGATGCCGGGCAGGCCGCCGGAGCCGGCAAGGGGAATGGTGCGGCCGGCGACGATGTGGTGGACGCCGAGTTCGAAGAGGTGGACAAGAAGCGCGATCAATAACCCCTCGGCGATACGGCGATGCAGGGGAGGCTGGGGCGACCCGGCCTCCCCGCCGTGCCCTTGACGGACGACGGAGATGGCCAAGCGGGATTACTACGAGGTGCTCGGCGTGCCCCGGGGGGCCTCTGAGGCCGAAATCAAAAAGGCCTATCGCCGGGTGGCGATGCGCTACCACCCGGACCGCAACCCTGGCGACCCCGAGGCCGAAGAGAAGTTCAAGGAGGCCAACGAGGCCTACGAGGTGCTCTCCGACCCGGAAAAGCGCGCCGCCTACGACCGTTACGGACACGCGGGGGTGTCGGGCATGGGCGGCGTCGGCGGGGGAGCCGGCTTCGACGCCTTCGGCGACATCTTCGGCGACATCTTCGCCGACATCTTCGGGGCACCGCGGGGGCGGGGTGGGCGCCGACGCGGTGCGGATCTCCAGTACACCCTCGAGATCGACCTGGAAGAGGCGGTCTTCGGCGCCACCCGGGAGATCCAAGTCACCACCGCCGCCGCCTGCGACCATTGCGGCGGCAGCGGCGCGCGGCCGGGCAGCGCCCCGGTGCGCTGTGCCACCTGCGGCGGCCTGGGCCAGGTGCGGCGCACCCAGGGCTTCTTCCAGATCCAGCAGACCTGTCCGGCGTGCGGCGGGCGCGGCACGGTGATCGCCGAGCCCTGTCCCGCCTGTCGGGGGGCGGGGCGGGTGCAGCGAGCGCGCACCCTCGCGGTGCGCATCCCCCCTGGAGTCGACAGCGGCGACCGCATCCGCCTGGCGGGCGAGGGGGAGGCGGGGCCGGGCGGCGGCCCGGCCGGCGATCTGTACATCCAGATCCTCGTCCGCGATCATCCCATCTTCCAGCGGGAAGGGCGCAACCTCTACTGCGAGGTGCCCATCACCTTCGCCGACGCCGCCCTGGGCGGCGAACTGGAAGTCCCCACCCTGGCCGGCCAGGTCAAGATCCGCGTCCCCCCTGAGACCCAAACGGGGCGCCTGTTCCGCCTGCGGGGCAAGGGGGTGCCGGGCCTCAAGGGCGAGCCGCCGGGAGATCTGCTGTGCAGGGTGGTGGTGGAGACCCCGGTCAATCTCACCCCCCGGCAAAAGGAGCTCTTGCGCCAGTTCCAGGCCGAATTGGAGGGCAGCGGCCGCGACCACTCCCCCCAGAAGGCCTCCTGGTTCGAGCGCGTCAAGGGGTTTTTCGAAAGCTTCAAGAGCTAGCGAGGGGCGGGCGCCCCGGGCGTCGATAGAGGAGGGCACCATGGTGCGGATCGCGGTGGCGGGGGCGGCCGGCCGGATGGGGCGGGCGCTGATCCAGGCGGTGGCGGACCATCCCGAGGCGGAGCTCGTCGCCGCCCTCGAGCGGCCCGGGTCGAGCGCCCTGGGCATGGACGCCGGGGAGCTCGCCGGCCTCGGCCGCACCGGGGTGCCGGTAGAAGAGGATCCGGCGGGCGCCGCGGCGCGCAGCGACGTGCTCATCGACTTCACCACGCCGGCCGCAGCCGCAGCCCACGCCCGCCTGTGCGCAGAGCGGGGTCTGAGGCTGGTGCTCGGAACCACCGGCCTCGACCCGGCGGAGCAGGCGGCGGTGGACGAGGCGGCGGCGCGCACCGCGATCTGTCAGGCGGCCAACTTCAGCACCGGAGTCAACCTCTGCCTGCGGCTCGCGGAAATCGCCGCGCGCATCCTCGGCCTCGAGGTGGACGTGGAGATCTGGGAGGCCCACCACCGCCACAAGGTGGACGCTCCTTCGGGCACCGCCCTGGCTCTGGGCGAAGCGGTGGCCCGCGGCCGCGGCCAGGCGCTGTCGGAAGTGGCCGTCTACGCCCGCCAGGGGATCACCGGCCCGCGCCCCGCCGGCGCCATCGGCTTTGCCACGGTGCGGGGGGGCGACATCGTCGGCGACCACACGGTGCTCTTCGCCGCCGAGGGGGAGCGGATTGAGCTCACCCACCGCGCCTCGTCCCGCCAGGCCTTTGCCCGGGGTGCGGTGCGGGCGGCGGTGTGGCTGGCCGAGCGCCCGCCCGGCAAGTACTCCATGGCCGACGTGCTGGGGTTTTCCTCCCTCAGCGGATGAAGCTCGCCAGCAGCCAGGTGGCGGCAAAGCCGACCCCGTAGGCGGCGGCCAGGGCGGGCAGAAAGCGCAGGTAGCGGCCGAAACTCAGCCCTTCCACCTTGGCCATGGCCACGATCCCCGCCGCCGAGCCGATGGCGAGGAGCGATCCCCCCACCCCCACCGCGTAGGCCAGCAGCAGCCACTCGCCGCGGTCCATCGCCACGTCCGCCTTGAGCAGCGCCGCCGTCAGGGGGACGTTGTCCACCAGGGCGGACAGCACCCCCATGGCGAAGTTCGCCGCGGTGGCGGGCACCACCGCGTAGAGTTGGGCGACCGCGTCCAGGGTGCCGATCTCCCGCAGCATGCCCACCAGGAGCAGCACCCCGAGGAAGAACAGCAGGGTGTCGAACTCGACGAGCCGCACGTAGTCGAGGATGGGGTCCTGGTCGGGCTCCTCGCCGAAAAAGCGCGCGGCGAGGAACATCAGCGACAGGCCGAAGAGGAAGCAGAGCACCGGCGGGATTTCGAACAGCGCGTTGGCCAGGATGGTGCCGCCGATGGTGGCGAGGAAGATCGCGGCGATGGTCGCGTCCACGCCGCGCACCGCGCTTTCCGCCGGGGCGATCTCCACCGTGCCCTCGAGACCCCGCGAGAGCAGGGCGGCGAGTGTCAACACGCCGAGGAGCGCCGGGCCTGCGAGCAGGAACAGGTCGAGGATCGCCACCTTGTGGGCGAGGAAGATCATCAGGGTGGTGACGTCCCCGGTGATCAGCGCCACCCCCCCCGAGTTGACGGCGAAGACCACCAGCACCGCGAAGCGCCAGGTTTTCTCCGGCGGCAGGCGTAGCGAGAGGACCAGGGCCACCGAGCAGAGGGTGGCGGTGATGTTGTCGGCGAGGGAGGAGAAGGCGAAACAAAACACGCCGGTGAGCAACAGCAAGCGCCGCTCGCCCATCCGCCGGGGCAGCAGGCGGTGGATGATTGTCTCCAAGAGCCCCTTCTTGTTGAGGTAGGCCACGAAGGTCATGGCCGCCATCAGGAAGAGCCAAAGGGTGGCGATCTCGGCCAGGTTCTCGGCGAAACTCGCCTCCACCGCCGCGCGCTCCGGCCCGGTGGTGCGCAAGAAGAGCACGAGCCACGCGAGGGTTCCGCAAAAGAGGGTCACCTTGGCCTTGTTGAGATGGAGCTGTTCTTCCAGCACCACGCCGAGCAGGGCCACGAGCGCCAGGCCCAGGAGGAGGGCGTTCGCCGTCATCGCGCAATCCAAAGGGGGGTCGAGGGAGCGCCCATTCTACCCGCCCGCGCGGCGCGGCGCCGCGATCTGGCGCACGTTTGGCGCTGGACAGGAACGCTCGCCATCCCGTACAATCGACGTCCGGGTCGGGGTGCGCCGAAGACCTCGAATCGCCGGAAGAATCAATGGGTTCGATTCGCAAGACGAGATGAAGTGGCGATTCATCTCGTTTTTTTTGAACCCCGACAACCCCATCTCCGCCCCAGGAGCACAGCACCAGGAGGTCCACCGTTGAGCTGCCAGTCGCCCCGGCCCGCCCTGCTCGCCCTCGAGGACGGCTCGCTGTTTCGCGGCGTGGCCATCGGCGCCTCGGGGATCGCCACCGGGGAGGTGGTGTTCAACACCTCCATGACCGGCTACCAGGAGATCCTCACCGACCCCTCCTACGCGCGCCAGATCGTCACCCTCACCTACCCCCACATCGGCAACGTGGGCGTCAACCCGGAGGATGCCGAATCGGATCGGGTGCGCGCCGCCGGTTTAGTGATCCGCCACCTGTCGCCGGTGGTCAGCAACCACCGCGCGCGGGGCGATCTCGGCGAGTACCTGCGCCGCCAGGGGGTGGTGGGCATCGCCGAGATCGACACCCGCAGGTTGACCCGCATCCTGCGCGAAAAGGGCGCCCAGAACGGCTGCCTGATGGCCGGGGAGGTGGACGAGGAGCGGGCGCTGGCGGAGGCGCGGGCATTTCCGGGCCTCAAGGGCATGGACCTCGCCCGCGTGGTGTCGGTGCGCGAGCCCTATGAGTGGCGGGAGGGGGGATGGCGGCCCGAAGGGGGCTTTCGCGCCCTGTCCGACGCGCGCTTCCACGTGGTGGTCTACGATTTCGGGGTCAAGCGCAACATCCTGCGGATGCTGGTGGACCGCGGTTGCCGGGTCACCGTGGTGCCCGCCGAGACCCCCGCAGCCGAGGTGCTGGCGCGCCGGCCCGACGGCGTGCTGCTCTCCAACGGCCCCGGGGATCCCGAGGCCTGCGGCTACGCCATCGCCGCCGTTCAGATCTTACTCGCGAAAGGGGTGCCCCTGTTCGGCATCTGCCTCGGCCACCAGCTCTTGGCCCTGGCCGCAGGCGCTCGCACCGTGAAGATGAAGTTCGGCCACCACGGTGCCAACCATCCGGTGCAGAGCCTCGCCGACGGCTCGGTGCTGATCACCAGCCAGAACCACGGCTTTGCGGTGGACGAGGCCAGCCTACCGGAAACCCTGCGCGCCACCCACCGCTCGCTGTTCGATGGCAGCCTGCAGGGGATCGCCCACGTCGAGCGGCCCGCCTTCGGCTTCCAGGGCCATCCGGAGGCAAGTCCTGGTCCCCACGACGCTGCGGCGCTGTTCGACCACTTCGTGGCGCTGATGGCGCGGCGCGCGGGGCGCGCCTGAACCCCCCGAGCTCTGGCAACCGCGGACGAGCCATGCCCAAACGCACCGACATCGAGAGCATCCTGATCCTGGGCGCCGGCCCCATCGTCATCGGTCAGGCGTGCGAGTTCGACTATTCCGGCGCCCAGGCCTGCAAGGCGCTGGTGGAGGAGGGGTACCGGGTGATCCTGGTCAACTCCAACCCCGCCACCATCATGACCGACCCGGCCATGGCCCACGCCACCTACATCGAGCCGGTGGAATGGCGCACCGTCGCGGCCATCATCGAGCGCGAGCGGCCGGACGCGCTGCTGCCCACCATGGGCGGCCAGACGGCGCTGAACTGCGCCCTGGACCTCGCCCGCCGGGGCATCCTCGAGCAGTTCGGGGTGCAGATGATCGGCGCCGACGCCGAAGCCATCGACAAGGCAGAGGACCGGGAGCGGTTCGACCAGGCGATGCGCGCCATCGGCCTCGAAACCCCCCGCTCGCGGATCGTGCACAGCCTCGAAGAGGCGCTCCAGGTGCCGGATCAGTTCGGCTTTCCGTGCATCATCCGGCCCTCCTTCACCCTCGGCGGCTCGGGCGGCGGCATCGCCTACAACCGGGAAGAGTTCGAGGAGATCTGCCGCCGGGGCCTCGACCTCTCGCCCACCCGCGAACTGCTCATCGACGAGTCGCTGATCGGTTGGAAGGAGTTCGAGCTCGAGGTGGTGCGCGACCGCAACGACAACTGCATCGTCGTCTGCACCATCGAGAACCTCGACCCCATGGGGATCCACACCGGCGACTCGATCACCGTCGCCCCCGCCCAGACGCTGACCGACAAGGAGTACCAACGGATGCGCGACGCGGCCATCCGGGTACTCAGGGAGATCGGCGTCGAGACGGGGGGCTCCAACGTGCAGTTCGCGGTCAATCCCCGCGACGGCCGCCTGGTGGTGATCGAGATGAACCCGCGGGTGTCGCGCTCCTCGGCGCTGGCCTCCAAGGCCACCGGTTTCCCCATCGCCAAGGTGGCCGCCAAACTCGCCGTGGGCTACACCCTCGACGAGTTGGCCAACGAGATCACCGGCGGGGCCACCCCCGCCTCCTTCGAGCCCACCCTGGACTACGTGGTCACCAAGGTGCCGCGCTTCGCCTTCGAGAAGTTCGCCCAGGCCAATCCCAAGCTCACCACCCAGATGAAGTCGGTGGGCGAGGTGATGGCCATCGGCCGCTCTTTCCAGGAATCCCTCCAGAAGGCGCTGCGCGGCCTGGAGGTGGGCGCGAGCGGATTGGAGCCGCGGGTGGCGCCCGAGGACCCGGAGGCCTTGGCGGCGATCCGCGCCGAGCTCGCACAGCCGGGGCCGGAGCGCATCTGGTACCTGGCCGACGCCTTCCGCGCGGGGCTGGCGCGGGAGGAGGTGGCGGCGCTGACCCACATCGACCCCTGGTTCCTCGCCCAGATCGAAGACCTGGTGGCCGAGGAGCGGGCGCTGGCCGGCCGCACCCTCGAGCAGCTGTCCGCCGAGGAGTTGCGGCGGCTGAAGCGCAAGGGGTTCTCCGACCGGCGCCTGGCCGACCTGCTCGACTCCACCGAGGAGGCGGTGCGCCTGTACCGCCACGCCCTGGGCATCCGCCCGGTGTACAAGCGGGTGGACACCTGTGCGGCCGAGTTCGCCGCGACCACCGCTTACCTCTACTCCACCTACGACGAGGAGTGCGAGGCGGCGCCCAGCGACCGGCGCAAGATCCTGGTGCTTGGGGGTGGGCCCAATCGGATCGGCCAGGGGATCGAGTTCGACTACTGCTGTGTCCACGCCGCCCTCGCCATGCGCGAGGACGGCTATGAGACCATCATGGTCAACTGCAATCCCGAGACGGTCTCCACCGACTACGACACCTCCGACCGCCTCTACTTCGAGCCGGTGACGTTGGAGGACGTCCTGGAGATCGTCCACGTGGAAAAGCCCGAGGGGGTGATCGTCCAGTTTGGCGGACAGACACCCCTCAAGCTCGCCCGGGCTCTGGAGCGCGCCGGCGTGCCCATCGTCGGCACCACTCCCGACGCCATCGATCGCGCCGAGGACCGCGAGCGCTTCCAGCAGATGATCGCCAAGCTGGGCCTCCGCCAGCCGCCCAACGCCACCGTGCGCTCGGTGGAAGCGGCCGTGGAGAAGGCCCGGGAAATCGGCTATCCCCTGGTGGTGCGCCCCTCCTACGTGCTCGGCGGGCGGGCCATGGAGATCGTCTACGGCGAGGACGAGCTGCTGCGCTACATGCGCGAGGCGGTGCGGGTGAGCGAGGACTCCCCGGTGCTCCTCGACCACTTTCTCTCCTCGGCCATCGAGGTGGATATCGACGCCGTGTGCGACGGCCGGGAGGTGGTGATCGGCGCCATCATGGAGCACATCGAACAGGCGGGGATCCACTCCGGCGATTCGGCCTGCTCCCTGCCGCCCTACAGCCTGCCGCCCGAGGTCCAGGACGAGATGCGCGCCATGGTGCGGCGGATGGCCCTGGAGCTGGGCGTGCGGGGCTTGATGAACGTCCAATTGGCGTGGCAGGATGGGGTGGTCTACGTGATCGAAGTCAATCCGCGGGCTTCGCGCACGGTTCCCTTCGTCTCCAAGTGCATCGGCGTGTCTCTGGCCAAGGTGGCGGCCCGCTGCATGGTCGGCAAAACGCTCGCCGAACAGGGCTTCACCGAGGAGGTGGCGCCGCGCTTTTTCAGCGTCAAGGAGGCGGTCTTCCCCTTCAACAAGTTTCCCGGCATCGACCCGATCCTCGGCCCGGAAATGAAGTCCACGGGAGAGGTCATGGGGGTCGGCGACACCTTCGCCGAAGCCTACGCCAAGGCCCAACTGGGGGCCGGCGACGAGATTCCCACCGGCGGCACCGCGTTCCTCAGCGTGCGCGACCGGGACAAAGAAGGGGTGGTGGAAGTGGCGCGCACCCTCCACCAGCTCGGCTTCCGCCTGGTGGCGACGCGGGGTACCGCCCGGGCCATCGCCGCCGCCGGCCTGCCGGTGGAGGTGGTCAACAAGGTCAAGGAGGGCCGCCCCCACGTGGTGGACATGATCAAAAACGGCAAGATCCAACTCATCGTCAACACCACCGAGGGGCGGGCGGCCATCGCCGACTCCTCCACCATCCGCTCCACCGCCGAGGCCAACAACGTCTACTACACCACCACCTTGGCCGGCGGTCGGGCGGTCTGCCAGGCCCTGGCGCAGCGGGGGGAACTGCGTGTGCGCAAGCTCCAAGAACTGCACGGTGAAGTTGCGAGATGAACAAGATTCCGATGACCGCCGAGGGAGCCGAACGGCTCCGCCAGGAACTGGAGCGGCTCAAGAAGGTGGAGCGGCCGCGCATCGTGCGGGCCATCGCCGAGGCGCGCGCCCACGGCGACCTGCGGGAAAACGCCGAATACCACGCCGCCCGAGAGCAGCAAAGTTTCGTCGAGGGCAGGATCCTGGAGATCGAGGCCAAGCTGAGCCGGGCCCAGATCATCGACGTGCGCGCCATCCCGCCTTCCGATCGGGTGATCTTCGGCTGCACCGTCACCATCCTGAACCTCGCCGAGGACACCCGCCACACCTACAAAATTGTCGGCGACGACGAGGCGGACCTGAAGGAGGCCAAGATCTCCTACCAGTCACCCCTGGCCCGCGCGCTGATCGGCAAGGAGGTGGGCGAGGTGGTGCGGGTGGCGGCTCCCTCCGGAGAGGTCGAGTACGAGATCGAGCGGGTCGAGCACCTGTAGGGGGCCGAACTTTGGACTTTTTTCTGTTTCTCGGCCGCGAATGGCCCCTGGTGAGCCTGCTCGCCGGCCTCGTCTACGCCTACGCCTGGGTGGAGCGGGAGCGCAGCGGGCGGCCCATCTCCTGCCTCAAGGCCACCCTGCTCCTCAACCGGGGGCAGGCGGTGCTCGTGGATCTGCGACCGGCCAAGGAATACCACGCCGGCCACATCGCCGGGGCGGTCCACCTGCCCCACGACCAGTTCGACGGCCGGATGGGCGAATTGGAAAAGCACCGGGACAAGGTTATCATCCTCGCCGACCGGCTCGGCCAGCACGCCGGCCGCGCGGGCAGGCGCCTCCGGGCGAGCGGTTACCAGGTGCGGCGCCTCGCCGGCGGCATCGCCGAGTGGACCGCCCAGGGGTTGCCGCTGGTCAAAAAGTAGTTGCAAGGGGAGATCCCAGGAGAGCGATCCGATGGCAGAAGAGCAACCAACCCCCGAGGCCGCGGCCGGAAGACCCCAGGTGGAGTTCTCCCTCGCCCGCATCTACCTGAAGGACCTCTCCTTCGAGGTGCCCCAGGGCGCCGAGGGGTTCCGCCGGCAGTGGAAGCCCAAGGTGGGGCAGGAGCTGGCCACCCGGATCAAAAAACTGGAGGGCGACCACTACGAGGTCGCCCTGGCCCTCACGGTCTCCGTCAAGGACGGCGAAGAGACCCTCTACCTGGTGGAGGTGGAGCAGGCGGGCATCTTTCTCGTGCGCGGCCTCGAGGGCGACCAGCTGGCGGCGGTGCTCAACGTGCAGTGCCCCCAGATCCTCTTCCCCTACGCCCGGGAACTGGTGGACAACCTGGTGGTGCGCGGCACCTTCCCGCCTTTGATGTTGCCACCCATCAACTTCGAGGCGGTCTACCGCCAGGCGCTCGCCAACGCCCGTGCCCAGCAGGGCGCAGGGAGCGCGGGGCAGGCGAGCGCCTGAGCCTCAGTCCTCCTCCCCCGTCGCCGCGAGGCCCAGTTCCCGCAGCTTGCGGGTCAGGGTGTTGCGTCCCCAGCCGAGCAGCTCCGCCGCCTCTTTCTTTTTGCCCCCGGTCTTCTCGAGGGCCGCTTCCAGCAGGATGCGCTCGAAGGTCGGAGTGGCCGCGTCCAGGAGGCGGCCGCGCCCCTCGGCCAATTCCCGGCGTGCCCAGGCGGCGAGGGCGGTCTCCCACGCGGCGGGCGCCTCCCGTGAAGCGGCGGTGGGCTCTTCTCGGGGCAGGAGCTCGGGGGGGAGATCCGACAACAGGATCTCGCGCCCCGCGGCCATCACCGTCAGCCAGCGGCAGGTGTTTTCCAGTTGGCGCACGTTGCCGGGCCAGTCCAGGCCGCTCAGATACGCCTCCACCTCTGGGGTGGCCACCTTGGGCTCCACCTCCAGGTCCAAAGCCGCCTTGGCCAGGAAGTGGCGGATGAGGCGGGGGATGTCCTCTCGCCGCTCGCGCAGCGGCGGCAGGTGAATGCGGATCACGTTAAGGCGGTGGAACAGGTCTTCCCGGAAGCGGTGCTGGGCCACCAGCTCCTCCAGGTTTTGGTGGGTGGCGGCGATGATCCGGACGTTGACCCGCACCGGCGTGTGGCCGCCCACCCGGTAGAACTCGCCCTCGGCGAGCACGCGCAGCAGTCGGGTTTGGGCTTCGGGCGGCATGTCGCCGATCTCATCCAGGAAGAGGGTGCCGCCGTCGGCCTGCTCGAAGCGCCCCGCGCGCCGTTGGGCGGCGCCGGTGAAGGCACCCTTTTCGTGGCCGAAGAGTTCAGACTCGATGAGATCGTGGGGGATGGCCGCCATGTTCAGGGCGATGAAGGGCCCCTGGGCGCGGGGGCTGTGGCGGTGCAGGGCGCGGGCCACCAGCTCCTTGCCGGTGCCCGACTCGCCGTTGATCAACACGGTGATGTTCGATCGCGACAGGCGCCCGATGGCGCGGAACACCTCCTGCATGGCCGGCGCCTCGCCGATGATCTCGGCACCGGGTGGCGGCTGTGCAGCCGCCGGATGGCCTCCCTGTTCGCGGGCGAAACTCACCGCCCGCCGCACCACCGCGACCAGTTCGTCCACGTCGAAGGGCTTCGGCAGATACTCGAAAGCCCCTCCCTGATAGGCCGACACCGCGCTGTCCAGGTCGGAATGGGCGGTGGTGATGATCACCGGAAGGTGGCGATGTTCCTCGTGGAGGGTGCGCAAGAGGTCGAGGCCGTCGATACCGGCCATGCGGATATCGGACACCACCACATCGGGGCGGGCCTCTTCCAACCGATCGAGCAGGCTGCCGGCGTCGGCGAAACTCTCGACGCGAAAGCCAGCCCGCCCGAGGGCCTTTTCCATCACCCAGCGGATGGCGTGGTCGTCGTCGACGATCCAGACTTGGGCGTCATTCATGGTCCGTGTCGAAGGGTAGATAGAGGGTAAATCGGGTGCAGCCGGGCCGACTGTCGCACTCGATGAGGCCGCCGTGGAGGGCCACCACCGATTGGGCGATGGCGAGCCCCAGGCCGGTTCCCTCGGCCCGGCCGCTGATCATGGGGAAGAAGATCCGGTCGGCGATCTCCGGCGGGATGCCGGGGCCATTGTCAATCACCTCCAAGCGGCAGACCAGGCGATGGAGTTTGCCGCCGATGGTGAGGTGGGGTTGGACCCGGGTGCGGAAGGTGATCCGCCCGCCCGCGCCCACCTGGCCGGCGCCGGCCAGCGCCTCGAGGGCGTTGCGGCCGATGTTGAGCACCGCCTGGATCAGCTGTTCCTTGTCGCCGCGCAGTTCGGGAAGGCTGGGATCGTAGTCGCGCACCACCGCGAGCCGCCCGCCCGCCTCCGCCTCGAGGAGGGCCGCCACCTGTTCGGTCACCGCGTGAATGTTGAGCCAGGTCCTGTTCACCGGCCGGCTGGGGCCGAGCATCCGGTCCACCAGGCGGGCGAGCCGCTCCACCTCGGCGACGATGACGTCGGTGTACTCGGCCAGGTCGCTCCGCTTCTCCCCGAGTTCGGAGGCCAGCAACTGGGCCGCGCCGCGGATGCCCCCCAGGGGGTTTTTGATCTCGTGGGCGAGGCCGCGGACCAGATCCCGAGAAGTGGTCTGGGCTTCGAGCAGCGCCTCTTCGCGGTTGATGCGCAGAATCCGATCGAGGGCTTGCAGCTCCACCAGCAGACAGGCCTCCGCCCCCTGCTGGACGGGGGTCACCGTGAGGTCCACCTGGATCTGGCTCCCGTCGGGCAACTCCAGGACCGCCCGCCGCTCGGTGAAGGGGCGTCCGTGGAGCGCCGCGCGGTGCAGCGCCCCCCAGGCGGCCTCGGTGCGGCGCAGCACGCGCACCAAGGGAGTGCCCAGGAGGCGCTTGGCGCTGGTGGCCAGCAGGTCTTCGGCGGCCGGGTTGGCGTAGAGAATGGCCAGTTGGCGATCGAGGAGCAGCACGGCGGTGCTCAGATGCTCCAGGATCAGGCGTGCCAAGGGAACGCGGGCGCTGGTCGCTTCGATGGTCATTCCTCCGCAAGTTGCGAGGCCCCGGCGGGGTGCTCGCGGTTGGCGCCCCAATGGCTAGCAAATCGCGGGCCACGGCGGGCGGCGAAGCGGGAATGGGCCGTCGCCGGTTCGGGGACGCGGTCTTGCACCATCTTGGTGCATTATGGCGAAAAAAACCCGCCGGGGGTGACCCGGCGGGTGGTCGCGGAACCTTCGAGGGCTCAGACGCTGTAGTAGAGGTCGAACTCCAGGGGGTGGGTGGTGTGCTCCACCCGGTAGACCTCTTCCATCTTGAGGGCGATGTAGGCGTCGATCATCTCGTCGGTGAACACGCCGCCGCGGGTGAGAAACTCGCGGTCGCGGTCCAGGCAGGTGAGGGCTTCGCGAAGGGCGCCGCACACCTGCGGGATGGCGCGGGCCTCTTCCGGGGGCAGGTCGTAGAGGTCCTTGTCCGCCGGGTCGCCGGGGTGGATCTTGTTCTGGATGCCGTCGATGCCGGCCATCAGCATGGCGGCGAAGGCCAGGTAGGGGTTGGCCGCCGGGTCGGGGAAGCGGACCTCGATGCGCCGTCCCTTGGGATTGGCCACGTAGGGGATGCGGATGGAGGCCGACCGGTTGCGGGCCGAGTAGGCCAGCATCACCGGCGCCTCGAAGCCGGGGATGAGCCGCTTGTAGGAGTTGGTGGTGGGGTTGGTGAAGGCGTTGATGGCCTTGGCGTGTTTGATGATGCCGCCGATGTAGTAGAGAGCGGTTTCGGAAAGCCCCGCGTAGCCGTCCCCGGCGAACTGGTTGACGCCGTCTTTCCAGAAGGACTGGTGGGTGTGCATGCCGTTGCCGTTGTCGCCCACCAGGGGTTTGGGCATGAAGGTGGCGGTCTTTCCGTAGGCGTGTGCGACGTTGTGGACGCAATACTTGAGGATTTGCACTTCGTCGGCCTTGCGCACCAGGGTGCCGAAGCGGGTGCCGATCTCGCACTGGCCGGCGGTGCCCACCTCGTGGTGGTGCACCTCCACCTTCAGACCCATCTTGAGCATGGCGTCGCACATGGCGGCCCGCAGGTCGTGGAGCGAGTCCACGGGGGGCACCGGGAAGTAGCCGCCCTTGATGCGCGGGCGGTGGCCCAGGTTGCCGCCCTCGAAGTCGTGCTCGGAGGCCCAGGCCGCTTCTTCGGAATGGATCTTGTAAAAGGCGCCGCCGATGTTGCAGCCCCACTTGACGTCGTCGAAGACGAAGAATTCCGGTTCGGGGCCGAAAAAGGCGGTGTCCCCGAGGCCCGTGCTGGCCAGGTAGGCCTCGGCGCGCTTGGCGATGGTGCGCGGGTCGCGGTCGTAACCCTGCATGGTGGCGGGTTCGTAGACGTCGCAGCGCACGATCACCGTGGGCTCCTCGGTGAAGGGGTCGAGCACCGCGGTGCTGTCGTCGGGCATGAGGATCATGTCCGACTCGTTGATCCCCTTCCAGCCGGCGATGGAAGAGCCGTCGAAGGCCTTGCCCTCGGTGAAGAAATCTTCGTCCACCTGGTCGGCGGGAATCGAGACGTGTTGCTCCTTGCCCTTGGTGTCGGTGAAGCGGAGATCGACCCAGCGGGCTTCGCTCTCCTTGATGAGCTTGAGGGTGTGTTCGGACATGGTTTCCTCCAGCAGGGTGTTTCGTACGGGACCGGTCCTGGGGGCCGGGCCGGCGCGGTGCGATTCGGCGCGAATGTTAAAGCAAGCACCGTGCCAGTGCACGCGGCGCGCAGGAGAGACAAACCCGACCCCGGAGCGGCCGGTCCGCACCGTTATGGGGCGATCTCCAGTCCCGCTTGCACCGTATTGGTGCTACTGAGGGGTAAAAACGCCCGTGCGGTGGGAAGTATAATGCCTCGCTTTCCGCAGCGGCGCGCGGTGCATGCACTACATCGTCCGGCTCTGCCCCGAGATCACCATCAAGAGCACGCCCGTCCGGCGGCGCCTGACCCGGCAGCTGCGCCACAACCTGCGCCGCCTGCTGCGCGCCGTGGACCCGGCGGTGACGCTCACCGGCGACTGGGAAAAGCTCGACGTGTGGCTGCCCGAGGAGCGCGCCGAGCTCGCTCCCGCGGTGGAGGAGGTGCTCGCCTCGACGCCGGGCATCGCCAAGTTCTCCCGGGTGCGCAGCTTTCCCCTCGCCGGCATCGAGGAGATCGCCCGCCGCACGGCGGAAATCTGGGGCCCGCGGCTGGCGGGGCGCACCTTCGCCGTGCGCGTCAAGCGTTCGGGGGAGCACCCCTTCCGCTCCGTCGACGTGGAGCGCCAAGTGGGTGCGGCCCTTCTCGCCCTCGGCGGTGCGCGGGGCGTCGACCTCAGCCACCCCGAGGTGGAAGTGCGCATCGAGGTCCTCCGCGACGCCTTTCATCTGGTGGACGCCCAGCAACCGGGTCTCGGCGGTTTTCCCCTGGGCAGCCAAGGGGGGGTGCTCTCCCTGGTGTCGGGGGGCTTCGATTCCACGGTGGCCAGCTACCTGTGCATGCGCCGCGGCCTGCTCACCCATTTCTGCTTTTTCAACCTGGGCGGGCGGGCCCACGAGCGGGGGGTGAAGGAGGTCTCCTACTACCTCTGGCGCCGCTTCGCCGCCTCCCACCGGGTGCGCTTCGTCACCGTGCCCTTCGAGGAGGTGGTGGCGGAAATTCTCGCCCGGGTCGAGGACGCCTACATGGGGGTCGTGCTCAAGCGCCTGATGCTCCGCGCCGCGGCGCGGGTGGCGCGCGAGCTGGAGCTGCCCGCGCTGGTGACCGGCGAGAGCGTCGCCCAGGTGTCGAGCCAGACTCTGGCCAATCTGTCGGCCATCGACGAGGCGGCGGGGATGCTGACCCTGCGGCCCCTGGTGGCCATGGACAAGGGCGAGATCATCGCCCTCGCCCGGCGCATCGGCACGGAGCCCTTCTCGGCGGCCATGCCCGAATACTGCGGCGTGATCTCGGTCAAGCCGACCACCCGCGCCCGCCGCGAGCGCCTGCTCGCCGCCGAGGCGGCGGTAGCGCCGGAGGTGCTCGAGCGCGCCCTGGCGGCGCGGCGCGAGGAGCGCATCGACGCCCTCTCCGCCCCGGCGGAGGGGGAGGCGGTGGAGATCTGCGCCGTCCCCCGCCCCGGGGACACGGTGGTGGACATCCGCCATCCCGACGAGGCGCGCCGCTCGCCCCTGGCGGCGGGCAGCGCGCCGGTGCTCGCCATCCCCTTCTTCGAGCTGGAGCGGCGCCTCGCCGAACTGGATCCGGCATCGCCCTACCTGCTCTACTGCGATCGCGGGGTGATGAGCCGGTTGCAGGCGGAGGCCCTGCGGGAGCGAGGGTTTCGCCGCGTCGGCGTGTACCGGCCCGCGGGAAGTTGAGCGGCGCGCCCCGGTACCGCCGGGGCTGCCTGGTATAATCGGCGGCCCGTCGACGCCCGCTGTCCGGACCGCCTCCCATGACCGAGCCTCTGCCCGCGCCCGAGGTGGCGCGGCTGCGCAACGTGGCCATCGTGGCCCACGTGGACCACGGCAAGACCACCCTGGTGGACAAGCTCCTCGCCCAGTCGGGGACGCTCCACCGGCGGGACGAGGGGCGCGAGCGCTTGCTCGACTCCCACGACCAGGAGCGGGAGCGGGGCATCACCATCCTGGCCAAGAACACCGCCCTGAGTTGGCGCGACTACCGGATCAACGTCGTCGACACTCCCGGCCACGCCGACTTTGGCGGCGAGGTGGAGCGGGTGTTGGCGATGGTCGACTCGGTGCTCCTGCTGGTGGACGCGGTGGAAGGGCCGATGCCGCAAACCCGCTTCGTCACTCGCCAGGCGTTCGCCCGGGGCCTGCGCCCCCTGGTGGTGGTCAACAAGGTGGACCGCCCCGGCGCGCGCCCCCACTGGGTGGTGGACCAGGTCTTCGAGCTCTTCGATCGCCTGGGGGCGAGCGAGGCGCAGCTCGACTTTCCGGTGATCTACGCCTCGGCCCTGCTCGGCAGGGCGGGTACGGAGCCGGACCGGCTCGCCTCCGACCTCACCCCCCTCTTCGAGGCCATCGTCCAGCAGGTGCCGTCCCCGGCGGTGGAGGTGGAGGGCCCCTTCCGCATGCAGGTGGCCGCCCTCGATTACGACAGTTACGTGGGGGTGATCGGCGTGGGACGGGTGGAGCGCGGGCGGATCCGCGCCAACGATCCGGTGGTCGTCACCTCCCGCGATGGCTCCCAGCGGCGCGGCCGGGTGCTCCAGGTCCTGGGATTCCACGGCCTCGAGCGGGTGCCGGTGGCGGAGGGCAGGGCCGGCGACATTCTCTGCGTCACCGGGCTCGGCGAGCTCGCCATCTCCGATACCCTGTGCGATCCCAAGCGGATCGAGCCCCTGCCCCCGCTCGCGGTGGAAGAGCCCACGGTGCACCTGACCCTTTTGGTCAACGACTCCCCCTTCGCCGGGCGCGAGGGGCGGTTTCTCACCTCCCGCCAGCTCGGGCAGCGGCTCGAGCGGGAGGCCCTGCACAACGTGGCGATTCGCGTTGCGCCCGGCGACGCCCCGGACCGCTTCCAGGTGGCCGGGCGCGGCGAGCTGCAGCTCGCCGTGCTCCTCGAGGAGTTGCGGCGGGAGGGTTTCGAGCTCGCCGTCTCCCGTCCCGAGGTGATCCGCCGCAGAATCGACGGCGCGCTCTGCGAGCCCTTCGAGCGGGTGGTGGTGGACGTGGAGGAGGCCCACCAGGGCGCGGTGATGGAGGCGTTCGGTGCCCGCCGCGGCGAGTTGTTGGACATGCAGCCCGACGGGCGCGGCCGGGTGCGGTTCGAGTACCGCGTCCCCTCCCGGGGCTTGCTCGGCTTCCGGGTGGAATTTCTGACCCTGACCGCCGGCAGCGGCATCCTCACCAGCAGTTTCGACGGCTACGGGCCGGCGCCGGCGGGCGAATGGCGGCGCCGCGCCAACGGCGTTCTGGTCTCCACCGCCTCCGGCAAGGTCCTGGCCTACGCCCTCTACCACCTCCAGGAGCGGGGGCGGCTGTTCGTGGCGCCCGGCGAAGCCGTCTACGAGGGGCAGATCGTCGGCATCCACAACCGCGCCAACGACCTGCCGGTCAACCCCACCCGCGCCAAGCAGCTCACCAACATCCGCGCCGCCGGCAGCGACGAGAACCTGTTGCTCACCCCCCCGCTGCGCCTCTCCCTCGAGCAGGCCCTCGAATTCATCGAGGCCGACGAGCTGGTGGAGGTGACCCCGCAGGCGGTGCGGCTGCGCAAGAAATACCTCAAGGAGTCGGAACGGCGCCGTGCGGAGCGCTCCTCGGCCTGAAGGGGCGGCCCTGCGCCGGGAGGCGCTGGGCGCCGAGCAGGCCGCCACCGCCGGGGTGGCGATGGCCCTCTTCGCGCTCCTGCTCTGCCTGTTTGCCGCCATCCACTGGGCGGCCGGGGACGCGCGGTTCGCCGGCGCGTTGCTCTTGTTCGCGGCGGCGGTGGCCGCGGGCCTCGCTGTGCACCGGGCGTGGGGCTTCTCTTCTTCACTGGCCCTGTACTACGCCGCCATCGGCTGCGGGGTCTTCCTGTTCGTCGTGGCCCAGGGGGGCTCCGTCGATCGGTTGCTCGCCCTGCCCGGCATGCTGTTCGGCTTTCTGGTGGTGCTGGGGACGCGGCTCGCCGCCGGTTGCTTTGCCCTGCTGGCTGCGGGGCTCGCGCTCCTCTTCGCGAGCGACGCCTATCTGGCCGGCGCCGAGCCCCTACCCCCCCTGGCGGAGGCGCGCTTTTTCACCGCCACCGTGGGGATTGCCGCCCTGGCGCTCTGGTACGCGCACCGCCTGGAGGGGCGCTGGCGGCGACTCGCGGAGCGGGTCCGGGCACTCGAGGAGGCCGCCTTCCGCGATCCCGCCACCGGGCTGATCCACCATCGGGCGCTCGGCGAGCTGGCGGCGGCGCGCTTTTTCGAGTGGGAGCGGGAGGGCCATCCCTGCGCCCTGGTCTTCTTTGCCCTGGACGACTTCGCCGAGCTGCGCGCGCGCTGCGGCGCCGCACTGGCGGAGGAGGTGCTGTTGCAGGTGGCGACGCTCCTGCGCCAGGGGCTGCGCGGCGGCGATCTGGCGGGTCGCTGGGGCGACGCCGACTTCCTGCTCCTCCTGCCTGGCCAGGACGGGGCGGGTGCGCGGGCGGTAGCGGAACGGCTGCGGGGCGAGCTGAAGGGGCTGCAGGTGGTCTTCGCCGGTCGCCCCATTGGGCTCTCGGCCAGCTTCGGCGTCGCCGGTGCCGAGCGGGCCCTTGCCGCCGAGGACCTCGTCGCCCTCGCCGAGGCGGCCCTGCGCCGCGCCCAGCGCGCCGGCGGCGACCGCGTGGAGGTGGCGGCGTGATCGCGCTCCTCCAGCGGGTCCGCTGGGCCCAGGTGGCGGTGGCGGGGGAGGTGGTGGCGCGCATCGGCCCGGGTCTTCTGGCGTTCGTCGCCGTGGAGCGGGAGGACGGACCGGACGAGGCGGCGCGGCTCGCCGAGCGGGTGGTGCGCTACCGGATATTCCCCGATGGTCAGGGGCGCATGAACCTCGACCTGCGCGCCGTCGGCGGCGAATTGCTGGTGGTTTCCCAGTTCACCCTGGCCGCCGACACCCGCAAGGGATTGCGCCCCAGTTTCTCGCCGGCGGCGCCCCCGGAACGGGCGCGGGAGCTGGTGGAGGCCTTCGCCGCCCACTGCCGGCACTTCCTGCCGCGTGTGGCCAGCGGCCGGTTCGGGGCGCACATGGAGGTGAGCCTGCTCAACGACGGGCCGGTCACCTTCCTGTTGCAGAGCTAGGCGTCGCGCCAGGGCGCAAGCCGCCGCTCGGCCAGGGGCGGCGAGAGGCGCCGGTAATCCGGCAAGCCGTCCCGGTAGGGTGGCGGCGCCTCGCCGGCGACGAGCGGCGCCAGGTAGGCGCGCGCCGCCGCGGTGATGCCGAAGCCGTCCGCGGCGATGAATTCCGCGGGCAACTTGCGCTCGCGGTTGGCCACCTCCTCGAGGGGGACCGCTCCCAACGACCAGCGGTAGGGCCGATCGGCGAGCCGCTCGACGGCCACCATCACGCCGCCGTGGCCGGCCAGGGCGTACTCCACGGCGGCCCGTCCCACCGCTTGGGCGAGCTCGAGGTCGGTGGCCGAGGCCAGGTGGCGGGCCGAGCGCTGCAGATAGTCGGCCACCGCCCAGTGGACTTTGAGGTTGAGGCGCGCTTCCACGAGGGCGGCGAGGGTGGGCGCCACCCCGCCCAGCTGGCGGTGACCAAAGGCGTCCACCCGCGCCGAGGCCACCAGGGGAGAGCCGTCGCCGCGGCTCGTTCCCTCGGCGGCCACCACCACGCAGTAGCCCCGCTCGCCCACCACCGCCTCCACGCGCGCCAGGAAGCGCGCCTCGTCGAAGGGGACCTCGGGAAAGAGGATCAGGTGGGGCGCATCCCCCGGCTCGGCGGCCGCCAGGCCGGTCGCCGCGGCGATCCAGCCGGCGTGGCGGCCCATGACCTCGAGGATGAAGACGCGGGTCGAGGTCTCCGCCATGGAGGCCACGTCGAACGCTGCCTCCCGCGTGGAGACGGCGACGTATTTGGCCACCGAGCCGAATCCCGGGCAGCAGTCGGTGGCGGGCAGATCGTTGTCGACGGTCTTGGGGATGTGCACGGCCACCAGCGGCCAGCCGCACTCGCGGGCCAGGCGCGCCACCTTCAGGCAGGTGTCGGCGGAGTCGTTGCCGCCGTTGTAGAGGAAGTAACCGATGTCATGGGCGCGAAACACCTCCAGCAGCCGCTGGTAGCGGGGGTCGCTGCCGGGCTCGCCCAGTTTGTAGCGGCAGGAGCCGAAGGCGCCGCCGGGCGTGTGGGCGAGGGCGGCCAGATCCCCATCGGCGAGTGCACTCGCCTCGTAGAGCTCTTCGCGCAGCGCGCCCAGGATGCCGTTGCGACCGGCGAGCACCTTGCCGATCGCCTCGGGGTGGCGGCGGGCGGTCTCGATCACCGCGGCGGCGGTGGCGTTGATCACCGCGGTGACGCCGCCCGATTGGGCGTAGAACAGATTGCGTGGCGCCATGGCCCACTCCCTTCCCCAGGGCAGACCATGATAGCGCACCCGGGACGTGGCGCTGCCCCCGCGGGCGGTGCGATAATGCCGAGCCCGAGCGGCGGAGGGCGCGATGCACATTCACATCCTCGGCATCTGCGGGACCTTCATGGGCGGAGTGGCGCTGCTCGCCCGGGAGCTCGGCCACCGGGTCACCGGTAGCGACCGCAACCCCTATCCCCCCATGAGCACCGCGTTGGCCGAGGCGGGCATCGAGGTGTGGGAGGGCTACGAGCCCGCTCACCTGGAGCCCGCTCCGGATCTGGTGTTGGTGGGCAACGCCCTGTCGCGGGGCAACCCCGCGGTGGAGGCGGTGCTCGATCGGGATTTGCCCTACAGTTCGGGGCCGGCGTGGTTGGCCGAGGCGGTGCTGCGCGGGCGCTGGGTGGTGGCGGTGGCCGGCACTCACGGCAAGACCACCACCTCGGCCATGGTGGCCTGGATCCTCGACCAGTGCGGCCACGCCCCCGGCTGGCTGATCG
Organism: Porticoccaceae bacterium; assembly: GCA_026005035.1. Lineage (GTDB taxonomy): Bacteria > Pseudomonadota > Gammaproteobacteria > Pseudomonadales > Porticoccaceae > BPKH01. The sequence goes on from BPKH01000004.1 coordinate 58,085, forward strand.
GCGGCGTGCCGCGCAACCTGCCGGCGCCGGCGCGCCTCGGCGCGGGGCAGGCCTTCGTGGTGGAGGCCGACGAGTACGACACCGCCTTTTTCGACAAGCGGGCCAAGTTCGTGCACTACCGGCCCCGCACCCTGGTGCTCAACAATCTCGAATACGACCACGCCGACATCTATCCCGACCTGGAGGCGCTGATCGTCCAGTTTCACCACCTAGTGCGCACCGTGCCGGCCTCCGGGCGGATCGTCCGCCCGGAGGCCGACGCCAATCTGGACGCGGTCTTGGCCCGCGGCTGTTGGACCCCGGTGCAGCGCGTCGGCGGAGACGGCCTCGCCGCCGTCCTCGAGCGCCCCGACGGGGGCTGCTTTCGGGTAGAGGTCGAGGGCGAATGCGCGGGCCGGGTGGAGTGGTCCCTGGCGGGCAGCCACAACGTGGCCAACGCGCTCGCCGCCATCGCCGCGGTCGGCCACCTGGGCGTGGCCCCGGCCGACGCCTGCCGCGCCCTTTGCCGCTTCGCGGGGGTGCGGCGGCGGCTCGAACGCCTCTGGCAGGGGGATGGCATCGCCGTCTACGACGACTTCGCCCACCATCCCACCGCCATCGCCGCCACCCTGGAGGCGGTGCGCCGCCGCGTCGGGCGCGAGCGACTCGTGGCGGTGTTGGAACCCGCCTCCAACACCATGAAACTGGGCGTGCACCGGGAGCGGCTGCGAGAGGCCACGGCCGCCGCCGACCGGGTGCTCTGGTATCGGCCGCCGGGGCTTGCCTGGGATCTGGAAGCGCTCGCCGAGTCGGGTCGCACCCAGGTATTGGACGACCTCGACGCCCTGGTGGCCGCCACCGTCGCCGCCGCTCGCGGCGGCGCCCACGTGGTGGTGATGTCCAACGGTGGCTTCGGGGGCTTTCACCGCCGGCTCCTGGCGGCCCTCGACGCCGCCCGAGTGGAGGCCTGACCATGGCCGAGCGCGACCGCGCCGTGACGCTGGCGATCACCGGGGCGTCGGGTGCCGCCTACGGGCTGCGGCTGCTCGACTGCCTGGTCCAAGCGGGCTGGCAGGTCGCCTTTCTGGTCTCCGCCGCCGGCCGGGTGGTGGTGCGCACCGAGACGGAGCTGGAGCTGCCCGAGGAGCCCGGCGAGCTGGAAGAGTTCCTGACCGTCAATTTCGACGCCGAGCCCGGCCAGATCCGCGCCTACGGCGAGCGCGACTGGTTCGCGCCGGTGGCCTCGGGCTCGGCGGCGCCGCCGGCGATGGTCATCTGCCCGGCGAGCGGCGGGACCATCGCCGCCATCGCCCGCGGCCTGAGCGGCGATCTGATCGAGCGGGCCGCCGACGTGGTTCTCAAAGAGAAGCGCCGGCTGATCGTGGTGCCCCGGGAGACCCCGGTGTCCGCCATCCACCTGGAAAACCAGCTGGCGCTGGCGCGGCTCGGGGCCACGGTGCTGCCCGCCAGTCCCGGCTTTTACCACGGGCCGCGCACCGTCGAAGACCTGGTGGACTTCGTGGTGGCGCGGATTCTCGACCAGTTGGGCGTCGAGCAGCGACTCGTGCCCCGCTGGGGGGAGTGAGCGGCCTTTGAGGCCGTTGAGAACATGGGAACACGGGAGAAGTGCAGATGTTGCCCTCGGTGGAAGTCAGAGAGTACATGCAGACCGACCCGCCCCGGGTCTCCCCCGACGAAGACCTGTTCGCCGCCGTGCGCCTGATGGTGCGCGAACGCCTCTCGGGGGTGTGCGTGGTGGACGAGGCCGGGCGGCTGGTGGGGGTCTTGTCCGAGCTCGACTGCCTGCGCGCCATTCTCGCCGCGCGGTACGAAAACCGCGGCTCCGTGGGCAAGGTGTGCGACTTCATGACCACCGAGGTGATCACCGCCTCGCCCCGCGACGACATCGTCGACGTCGCCGCCGACATGCTCAAAAACCGCCACCGCCGCCGCCCGGTGGTGGAAGAGGGGCGCTTGGTGGGGCAGATCACCTGCCGGCGGCTGTTGCGGGCGGTGACTGAATTCGCCGCCCCCAGCGGCGAAGCCTGAGCGTGCGGCGGCGCGGCCGCCGGCGAGTCGCCCAAACGGTGCGGGAGGTGAAGGTGTGAACTGGCGCGAAGAGCGAGACAGCCTAGGAGTGGTGCGGGTGCCCGCCGACGCCCTGTGGCGCGCCCAGACGCAGCGGGCGGTGGAGAACTTCCCCTTGAGCGGCGAGCGCATGCCCGAGCCGTTTCTGCGCGCCCTCGCCCTGATCAAGCAGGCGGCGGCACGGGTCAACGGCCGGCGCGGGCTGCTCGACCCCGAGCGCGCCGAGGCCATCGCCCGGGCGGCCGAGGCGGTGGCGGCCGGGCACCACCTGGACCAGTTTCCGGTGGACGTCTTCCAGACCGGTTCCGGCACCAGCAGCAACATGAACGCCAACGAGGTGATCGCCACCCTGGCGGAGCGGCACCTCGGCGGGCGGCTCCACGTCCACCCCAACGATCACGTCAACCTCTGCCAGAGCAGCAACGACGTCGTCCCCACGGCGATCCAGCTGGCCGCCGCGCTGGAGCTGCGCGATCGCCTGGAACCCGCCCGGCAGCGGCTGGTGGAGACCGTCGCCGCGCGGGCGGAGGCGCTTGCCGACGTCGTCAAGACCGGCCGCACCCACCTGATGGACGCCATGCCCCTCACCTTCGGGCAGGAGTTGTCCGCCTGGGTGGCCCAACTGGAGGCCGCGGGCGCGCGCCTCGCCGAGGCGGCGAGGCGCCTCCACGCGCTGCCCATCGGCGGCACCGCCGTGGGGACCGGCGTCAACAGTTTCCCCGGCTTCGGGGCCGAGGTGGCGGCGGAGCTCGCCTCCCTCACCGGCCTGCCGCTGTCCGCCCATCCCTGCCCCTTCTTCGGCATCGCCAGCGTCGACGCGCCCCTCGAGTTTTCCGCCCAACTGCGCGGCCTGGCGGTGGCGATGCTCAAGATCTGCAACGATCTGCGCTGGATGAACAGCGGCCCGCTGGCGGGCCTGGCCGAGATCGAATTGCCCGCCCTGCAGCCGGGCAGCAGCATCATGCCCGGCAAGGTCAACCCGGTGATCCCCGAGGCGGTGGCCATGGCCTGCGTCCAGGTGCTGGGCTTCGACGCCGCCCTCGCCGTCGCCGGCCAGTCGAGCAACTTCCAGCTCAACGTCATGCTCCCCCTGGTGGCGCGCAACCTGCTCCAGGGGGTGACCCTGCTGGCCAACGGCGCGCGGCTCCTGGCCAACAAGGCGGTGAGCGGCTTTCGGGTGAACCGCGAGCGGATCGAGGCCACCCTGGCCCAGAACCCCATCCTCGCCACCGCCTTGAACCCGCTCATTGGCTACGAGCGCGCCGCCGAGATCGCCCGCCGCGCCTTTGCCGAGCGCCGCCCGGTGCTGGAGATCGCCCTGGAGGAGACGGATCTGCCCCGCGAGGTGCTCGAGCGCCTGCTCGATCCGCGCCGGCTCACCCAACCCAACCTGGAGCCGGGTCAGTCGGCGGGCGGGGGTTCGTAGGGCTTGACCCGCTCGGAGAGCGGCTTCCCCTGGCCGAAGCCGGGCGCCTTCAGGGGGATGCGCAGCTCCTCGCGGCGCCGCTCGGCGGCGCTGGCCGGCTCGCGGAAGCGCACCGGCGGCGCAGTCTCGCCGCGATAGGCGGGGGGATAGGGCAGCCACTCGCGGGAGACGTAGGAGGGCCCGCGGTCCTCGGGCGGCGGCTCGGCCGGCGGCGGTTCGGGCGGGGGCGGCGGGGCGCGCTCCGCCTCGCGGGCGCGGCGCGCCTCCTCGAGGCGGTCGGCGGCCGCCCGGATCGCCTCCAGGGGATCGGGCGCCTCCACCGGCGGAGGGGGCGGCTCGGGCAGTTCGATCACCGCGTAATCGGCCGTGTGGGAGGGCGGGCTGTCGGCAAAGGTGACCGTCCCCGAGGGATCCACGTAGCGGTAGACCGTGCGGGCCTCCCCGGCCGCGGCGAATCCGAGGCCGAGCCCGAGGGAAAGGGCGAGCGCGGTGAAGCGGGCGTTCCAGACCATTGCGTATCCCTCGCCGGGGTCGCCTCACCCGGCAAGGATGGCACAGGCGGCGGCTGGTGGCATCCCCCCGCGGGCGCTGCAGCTGGCCGTTTGGCAAGCCGGATGGGGCGCGGCGGAATCCGGGAAATCTCGCGACCGGGAGGGGGCGAGCAGCGGCGGCGGTGGGCCGCTATAATGGCCGCCCTTTCTTCGGGACGAAGCGTAGTGATGGACGCGGTAGGGTACGTGCGGGAGCTGGGGCGGCGGGCGCGCGGCGCGCAGCGGCTGCTGGCGCGCAGTGGGCGGGAGGTCAAGGACCGCGCCCTCCTGGCCACCGCCGAGGCCCTGGACGCGGCGCGGCGGGAGCTCCTGCGCGCCAATGAGCGGGACCTGGGGGCGGCGCGCGCCGCCGGGCTCGGGGAGGCGCTGCTCGACCGCCTGGAGATCACCCCCGCCCGGATCGACGCCATGATCGAAGGGCTCTCCCAGGTGGCCGCCCTGCCCGATCCGGTGGGCGAGGTCGAGCGCCTCCAGGTGCGCCCCTCGGGGATCCGGGTGGGCCGGATGCGGGTGCCCATCGGCGTGGTGGCCATCGTCTACGAGTCGCGTCCCAACGTGACTGTGGATGCGGCGAGCCTGTGCCTCAAAGCGGGCAACGCGGCCATCCTGCGCGGCGGCTCCGAGGCCCTCCACTCCAACCAGGCACTGGCCGCCTGCATTGCCCGGGGGCTGGCCGCCGCGGGGCTCCCGGAAGGGGCGGTGCAGGTGGTGGACACCACCGACCGCGCGGTGGTGGGCGCGCTGGTCTCGAGCCCCGAGTGGATCGACCTGGTGGTCCCCAGGGGCGGTCGCGGCCTGATCGAGCGGATCGCCGCCGAGGCGCGGGTGCCGGTGCTCAAGCATCTGGACGGCAACTGCCACGTCTACGTGGACGACCGCGCCGACCTGGACAAGGCCCTGGCCATCGCCCTGAACGCCAAGACCCAACGCTACGGGGTGTGCAACGCCATGGAGACGCTGCTGGTGGCGGAGGGGGTGGCCGCGGCCTTCCTGCCCGCCGCCGCCGAAGCGTTCGCCGCTGCTGGCGTGGAACTGCGCGGCTGTCCCCGAACCCGGGCACTCGTCGACTGCCGGCCCGCTGGCGAGGAAGACTGGCGCGCCGAGTACTTGGCACCCATCCTGGCGGTGCGGGTGGTGAAGGACCTGGACGAGGCCATCGAGCACATCGCCCGCTACGGCTCGGGACACACCGAGGCGATCGTCACCGAGGACTGGGAGCGGGCCTGGCGGTTTCTGCGCGAAGTGGATTCGAGCTCGGTGATGGTCAACGCCTCGACCCGCTTTGCCGACGGCTTCGAGTACGGGCTCGGGGCGGAGATCGGCATCTCCACCGACCGACTCCACGCCCGCGGCCCGGTCGGCCTCGAGGGTCTGACCACCCAGAAATGGGTGGTCCTGGGCGACGGCCAGATCCGCACCTAGGTGGCCATCGGGGTTTTCGGCGGGACCTTCGACCCGGTGCACATCGGGCACCTGCGGCTCGCCGTCGAACTCCTCGAGCTCGTGCCCCTCAGGCGGATGCTGCTCGTTCCCGCGGCGGACCCGCCCCACCGGGAGCGCCCGCACGCCGCCGCCCGGCACCGCCTCGCCATGCTCTCGCTGGCCGTGGCGGGCGAGCCGCGGTTGGCGGTGGACCGCCGGGAGCTCGACCGCCCCGGTCCCTCCTACACCTACGACACCCTGGCGTCGCTGCGCGCCGAGCTGGGCCCTGCAGAGCCCCTGTGCCTGTGCCTCGGGCTCGACGCCTTCGCGGAGCTTGCCACCTGGCACCGCTGGCGCGAGCTCGCCGAGCTCGCCCACCTGGTGGTGGCCGCGCGCCCGGGGGCGGCGCTGCCCCGCGCGGGCCCCCTGGCGTCCTGGCTGGGCACGCGGCGGGCGCCCGCCGACGCCCTCCACCGCCGCCCGGCCGGGCTCGTCCACCTCGCCGCCATCCCCTTGCTGCCGGTGTCGGCCACGGAACTGCGCCGCCGCCTGGCCGCCGGCCGCTCGGTGCGCTATCTCACGCCCGATCCGGTGATCGACTATATTCGGGCCCACGGACTGTACGGCGCAGACCCATCCCCGGAGGTCACACCCCCATGACCCATCCCCTCGCCCAACTGGCCGTGGAGGCGCTCGAGGACGCCAAGGGACAGGAGATCGTGGTCCTCGACGTCTCGAAACTCACCGATCTCATGGACGCCATGGTGGTGGCCAGTGGCTCCTCCACCCGCCAGGTGGCGGCCTTGGTGGATCGGCTGCTGGAGCGGTGCCGCGCGGCGGGGATCCGCCCTCTGGGGATCGAGGGGCTGGATGCGGCCCAGTGGGTGCTGGTGGACCTGGGTGATGTGGTGGTCCACGTGATGCTGCCCGAAACGCGCGCCTTCTACGAACTGGAAAAGCTCTGGTCGGTGCGCCCGCTGGCGCGCGGTTGAGCCGGTGCGCCTGCGCCTTATCGCCGTGGGACCGCGCCAACCCCGCTGGGTGGAGGAGGCCTTTGCCGACTACGCCCGCCGCTTCCCGCGGGGACTGCGACTCGAGTTGGTGACCGTTCCCCTCGGCCGCCGCGGCAAGAGCGGCGTGGCGCGGGCGGTGGCCGAGGAGGGCGCGGCGCTGCTCTCCGCCGTCGGGGACCGGGCGCGGGTGGTGGCCCTCGATCGGCGAGGCGAGCTTTGGGATACCGAGACACTCGCCGCGCGCCTCGCCCAGTGGCGGCAGGGCGGCCAAGACCTCTGCTTTTTGATCGGCGGCCCCGACGGGCTCGCCCCCCAGTGCCTGGCGCGCGCCGACGAAAGCTGGTCCCTCTCCCCCCTGACCCTGCCCCACGGCCTGGCGCGAGTGGTGGTGGTGGAAAGTCTCTACCGCGCCGCCGCACTGCTGGAGGGGCATCCCTACCACCGCTGAGCCCCCGGTCATCGTTCTGTCACCTCGGCGACCCAAACTAGGGGGCGTTGGATCGCGGGACGCCACCATGGAGCTCGTTCCCTACGAGTTCGCCAAGCGCCACGGCCTCTTTTGGGACCCCCCGCGGGCGCGGCTGTGCCTGCGGCCCGACTTCGATCCCGCCGCCCTGGGGGAAATCCAGCGCGCGTTGGGCCGCGCCGGCCCCCTGGAGACCCTCGCCGCCGAGGACTTTGCCTCGCGCCTCGAAGAGCTCTACGGGGCGGCGCGGGGGCGCACCTCGAGCCTCCTCCTCGAGGCCGAGGGGAGCCTCGATCTCGACGCCGCGGCGGCGCGTCTGGAGGAGAGCGGCGACCTGCTCGCCGAGGACGACGCCCCCGTGGTGCGGTTCCTCAATGCGGTGATCGCCGAGGCCCTGCGGGCGCGGGCCTCCGACGTCCACATCGAGCCCCACCGCGCCGCCGCCCGCATCCGCTACCGCATCGACGGGGTGCTGCACACGGCCCTCACCCCCCCCTCCCCAGTTGGTGCCCCTCCTCGCCGCGCGCATCAAGGTGATGGCCGGACTCGACATCTCCGAGAAGCGCAATCCCCAGGATGGCCGCGTGCGCGTCCAGCTCGCCGGGCGCGGTGTCGACCTGCGCGTCTCCACCCTGCCGGCCAGTGGCGGTGAGCGGGTGGTGCTCAGGCTCTTGGACCCCCACGCAGTGCGGCCGTCCCTCGACCAGCTGGGCCTCGGCGCCGCCCAGCGGGCGGCCCTGGCGCGACTCGTCGCCCAACCCCACGGCATGGTGCTGGTCACCGGCCCCACCGGCTCGGGCAAGACCACCACCCTCTACGCCCTGTTGGGCGAGCTCGACCGGGAGCGGCTCAACGTCATGACGGTGGAGGATCCGGTGGAATACGAGCTGCCGGGGGTGAGCCAGACGCAGATCAACCTCCGCGCCGGCATGACCTTCGCCCGCGGCCTGCGCGCCATTCTCCGCCAGGATCCGGACGTGGTCCTGATCGGCGAGATCCGCGACCCCGAGACCGCCCAGATCGCCGTCCAGGCCAGCCTCACCGGGCACCTCCTGTTGTCCACCCTGCACACCAACACCGCCCTGGGCGCGGTGACCCGTCTGCGCGACCTGGGGGTGGCCGACTTTCTGCTGGCCGCCACCCTGCGCGGGCTCGTCGCCCAGCGCCTGGTGCGCCGCCTGTGCCCCCACTGTCGGCGGCCACAGACCCTGGGGCCGGCCGAGGCGCAGCTGGCCGGCTTGCCTGCGGGCAGCGGCGCCTTTCGCGCCGCCGGCTGCCCCCAGTGCAGCCACACCGGCTACGCCGGGCGCTGTGCCCTGGTGGAAGTGGTGGAGCTCGACGAGACCCTCTGCCGCCTGATCCACGAGGGTGCAGGCGAGGCGGAGCTGGAGCGGCAGGTGCGCGATCGCCTGCCCAGCCTGCGCCAGGAAGGTTTCCGGCTGGTCGCCGCCGGGGTCACCAGCATCGAGGAAGTCCTGCGCGCAACCGTCGACTGATGCCGACTTTCCGCTACCTCGCCTGCGACGGCGCCGGCCGCCCGGTGCGCGGCACCCGGGAGGCGGACTCGGCCCGCGGCCTGGCCCGCGAACTGGCCCGCGAGGGCCTCTTTCCCGTGCGCGTGCGCGGCTCCAGCGGGCTCGCCGCACTTGGCCTCGGGACGCGCTCCCTGCGCCGCGCGGAATTGGCGCTGGCCCTGCGCCAGCTGGGCCTGCTCACCCGCTCGGGGCTGCCCCTCGCCGAGGCGCTCCGCCTGGCCGGTGCCCAGAGCGGGGGGGCTCGCCCGCGCGCGGCGCTCGCCGCCTGGCGGGAGGGGCTCGCCGCTGGCTACGGGTTCGCCGGTGCGGTGCGCCGCTCTCCCTGGCGGATCCCCGAGCGGGTGGTGGCGGCGCTGCAGGTGGCGGAAGAGACCGGACACCTGCCCGAGGTGCTCGAGCGGCTGGCAGAGGAACTGGAGGTGGCCGCTGAGCAGCGCCGGGTGCTCCTCAAGGGCCTGCTCTATCCGGCGATCCTGGTGCTGGTGGCCGGAGCGGTCACCTGGGTGCTCCTCGCCCAGGTGGTGCCCCAGGTGGCGGAGGTCTTCGCGCGCGCCCGCGTGGAGCTGCCCCCACTCACCCGCGGGGTGCTGGCGGCGAGCCGCGCCCTCGCGGCGGCCGGTCCCTGGCTGCTCGTCGCCACGGCGGCGAGTGCCTTGGCGGTGCCCCTGTGGCTGGCGGCCCCCGAGCGGCGCCGGCGCGCGCAGCGCTCGCTCCTCGCCGCGCCGGTGCTCGGCCGCTGGTTGCTGCACTCGGCCCTGGCCGACTGGAGCCGCTCCCTGGGCACCCTGCTGGGGGCGGGGGTGCCCGTCCTGGCGGCGCTGGCCATCGCCGCCGCGGGGGTGGCCAACCTGGAGCTGCGGGCGCGCTTGCTGGCGGTGGCGGAGCGGGTGCGCCGCGGTCAACCTCTGGCCGCGGCCCTGGCCGCCGAGGGGGTGGGGGATGGCCTGCTCGTCCACCTGGTGGGCAGCGGCGAGGCATCGGGCGAGCTTGCGCGGATGCTCCTCGCGGTGGCGGACCTCTACGCGCGCCGCTTGCGGGACGGCGTCGAGACCCTCCTCAAGGTGCTCGAGCCGGCGCTGGTGGTGGCCATGGGCGGGGTGGTGATGCTGATCGTCGGGGCGGTGCTCGTGCCCATCGTGCGGATGAACCAACTGCTCTAGGAGAAGACCATGGCGCAAGGCCAGGCGACGCCGCGGGCGCGCGGCTTCACCCTCATCGAGATCATGGTGGTGCTGGTGATCCTGGGACTGTTGGCGGCCCTGGTGGTGCCGGCGGTGATGGACCGCCCCGACCAGGCGCGCGCCGTCAAGGCGCGCCAGGACCTGCGCGCCCTGGAAAGCGCCCTCAAGCTGTACCGCCTGGACAACTACCGCTACCCCAGCACCGAGGAGGGTCTGGCCGCCCTGGTGAGTCCCCCGCCCGGGCTCGACACCTGGCGGGGCCCGTACCTGGAATCCCTGCCACCGGACCCCTGGGGGCGGCCCTACCGCTACCGAGCGCCGGGCGCCGACGGCCGGCCCTTTGATCTGTTCAGTCTGGGGGCGGACGGCCGGCCGGGCGGGGAGGGGGCGGATGCGGACATCGGTCTCGAGGCCGAGTGAGATCGGGATGACCCTGGTGGAGGTGCTGGTGGTCCTGGCCGTCCTCGGGGTGGTGGCCGCCGTGGCCACTCTCGGCTTTTCGCGCCTTGCCGGCGAGGATGCGGCCGCCCGCGGGGAGCGGCTGTGCGCCTGGCTGGAGGGGCTCGAGCAGCGGGCGCTCCTCGACGGCGCGCCCTACCGCGCCCGGCTGGCGGGCGGCCGCTGGGAGGCGGATTACTGGTGGCGCGGTGGCTGGAGGCCCCTGCCCGGCGAGGAACAGGGGCCCAAGCTGGGCGCGGGAACGGCGGCGGTGCGCTTCCTCCCCGATGGCCGGGTGGAGCCCGAGTGGATCCGGGTGTCCCTGGGGGAGGGGCGCACCCTCCCCATCGCTTTCGACGGGGACGGTCGCTGTCGCGCGGTGGCGCCATGAGGGTGAGGGGCTTCACCTTGGTAGAGGTGTTGGTGGCGCTCCTGGTGGTGGCCTTCGCCTGCGGCGCCCTGTTGGAGGGCAGCAGTCGCTATGCCGAGGCGCGCGCCCTTTTGGTGGAGCGCCAGGTGGGCACGCGCCTCGCCGTCGCGCGCCTCATGCTCCGCTGCCCGCCGGGCCGGGGCCCGCGGGCGCCGGAAGGGGGCGAGGCCGACGGCGAGGTGCAGGCGGCGGGTGGCCGGTGGCGCTGGGAGGTGGAGCGGCTGGCAGCGGCGGATGGGCTCGTCCAGCTGCGCGCTCGGGTCACCGCCCCCAGCGGGCGCGCGGCCGCCCTGTTGTACGGCTACTGCCGGGCGGGAGAGGGCGGATGAGAAGCGGCGACGGCTACACCCTGGTGGAGGTGCTGGTGGCCTTGGCCGTGGCCGCCCTGCTCTGGGTCGCCGCCCACCGCGCCCTGGACGCCGTCCTCGCCCTGGCGGAACGAGCGGCTGCGCGCTTCGCCCCGGCCGATGGGCGGGAGCGGGCGCTCAATCTCTTGGGGAACGATCTCCTCCACCTCCGCCCGCGGCCGGTGCGGGACCTCCTGGGGGGCGTGGTGCCCGCCTACCGGGTGCCCGCCGATCCCTACGCCCTCGAGTTCACCCGCGGCGGCATGGCCGATCTCGCCCCCCTGCGCGTCGCCTACCGGGTGGTGGAAGGCCGCCTGGTGCGCGCCACCTGGGCGCGCCTCGACGGCGCGGCGGGCAACACCCCCAGGGAGCGGGTGCTGGCGGAGGGGATCGCCGCCCTGCGGGTCGAGCAGCTGGACGAGCTAGGGCGCTGGCTTCCCTACTGGCCGCCGGCGGGCCGCGGGGCGCCCACCGAGGGGCTGCCCCGCCTGATCCGGCTGGTGCTGGAGTGGGCCGACGGCGATGTGCGGACGCTGGTGGTGCCCGGGGTGGATGGATCCTTTCCGGGGCTGTTCCGCGCACCCGGGGGAAGTGCGGGATGAGCGGGCGGCGGGAGGGCGGTTTCGCGCTGGTGGCGGTGCTCGGCGTCGTCGCCTTTGCGGCGGCGGTGGCGGCAACGCTCTTTTACCGGCAGCGCCTGGAGATGGATCGCACCGCCCGGGAGATGGCCGCCACCCAGGCGCTTCTTGCGGCCCTGGGCGCCGAAGCCTGGGCGGCGCGCCTCCTCGAGGAGGATGTCCGGGCCGGTGGCGTGGATCACCTGGGCGAGCGCTGGGCGATCCCCACCCCGCCCCTGCCCGCGGCCGGGGGGCGGTTGTGGGCGTGCCTCACCGATCTCCAGGGCCGCGTGCCCCTCAATGCCCTGGGCCTCTACAGCGCCAAGGCCTGGGCGGACGAGGAAGGGGAGGGCGAGGCGCTGCGCGCCACGCCCCGCCGGGTGGTGATGCGGCTCTTCGCCCTGCTGGATCTCGATGTCGCACCGGCGCGGCTTGCCGCCCTGGTGGACTGGATCGACGCCGACGGCTGGCCCTTGTCGGCGGAGGGTGCCGAGGACGGCGAGTACCTGGGCGCCGACCCGCCCCACCGCGCCGCCAACCGGCCGCTGGTGGAACTGGCCGAACTCGTCGAGGTGCGCGGCTTCGGCGCGGCGGACGTGGTGCGGCTCGCGCCCTGGGTGAACGTGCTCGACGAGCGGGTGGCGATCAACGTCAACACCGCCCCCGCCCTGGTGCTCGCCGCCCTCACCCCGCGCCTCGATCTCGCGGCGGCCGAGCGCCTGGCACAGCGGCGACCCTTTTTCAGCCGCGAGGCCTTCTACGCCGCCCTGGCGGAGGAGACCGGGGCGCCCCGCCGGCAACTGGAAGAGGAGCTGCCCGCGACCCTGGTGGGGATCGCCAGCCGCTACTTCGAACTGACGGTGTGGCTCGAGTTCGGCTCCTGGCGCTTCCGCCACCACGCCCTGCTGCGCCGCGGCGAGGACGGGCGCACCCGGGTGCTCCTGCGCGGCCGGGAGTCGGTGCCGGCCTCGCCGGACGCGCAGGTTCCGCCCTTCCCTTCCTGCACCGCCGGGGGCGAGCGGTGAAGGGGCTGCGCTTCGTCCACCTCGCAGCGCTGCGCGCCGGGACCGCACCGGACGAGCCGGTCGGGGTGTGGCTGCCCGGCGAGGCGTTCGCCGTCCACCGCCTGCCCGCACCCCCCGTTCCCCGCCGCAAGCTCCTGGCCATGGTGCCCTGGCTCCTGGAAGAGCGGCTGCTCGGCTCCCCCGAGGAGCTCGCCTTCGCCGTCGGTCCCCGAGGACCCGACGGCACGGTGCCGGTGCTGTGCGCGAGCCGTAGCGCCCTCGAGGGCTGGCGGGAGGCGCTGGCGGGCGTGCCCTGGCGGCTGTTGGCCCCCGACTTTTACCTCCTGCCCTGGAGCGACCAAGCCCTCCACTGCACCTGCCTCGAGGACAGGTGGCTCGCCCGTTTCGATCGCTTCTCCGGCCTGGCCGGCCCCGCCGAGCTGGTCTTTGCCGCCCTGGAGCGGGCCCGGGGCGAGCGCCCGGTGGTGGTCTTGGTGCCGCCGGGCGCGCCCGTCCCCGAGGCGGCGCGGGAGCGGGGCTGGGCGGTGGAGACCTGGAGTGCGCCCGAGGAGGTGGCGCGCTGGGATGGGCTGGCCATCGCCGAGGGGATCGCGCCCCGCCGCCTGCTCGGCGTTCGAGCGCTGTTGGCCGCCGCCCTGGCCTTGGCGGTGCTCGCCAACCTGGCCGCCGAGAACCGCCGCCTCGCCCGCCAGGAGGCCGAGCTCGCCGACCTTCTTCCGGCGGCGGTGGCCGGGCCCCTGGGGGAGGGACTCGCGGCGCTCGGCCGGGTCTTGCGCGCCTGCGCCGACTGCCGCCTGGCCGCCCTCACCCTGGACGGGAAGACCCTGGCGGCCGAAGTGGTCGGCGGCGGCGACGCTTTGGCGGAACGCGCATTGCTGGCCGGGTTCGCGCCGCGCCCGGCGCCGGAAGGCGGAACAAGCCTCCGCCTCGCGCGGGAGTTGGAGCCGTGAGGGGGCGCCTCCGCCCCACGGCGCTGGCGGTGGCGCTCGCTCTCGGCTTCGCCGCCGCCCTGTTCCCACTCGCCAGCCAACGGGAGCGGCTGGAAGAGCGGCTGCTGGCGCGGGTGGCGGCCGCCGCCGGCATCCCCTGCCCGCCGGGGCCGGCGCCGGCCACGCCCGACGGGGCGGCGGCCTTCGGGGTGCGGCTGGAAGCGGCCCCGGCGGGGCGCTGGCGGCTTTCGCCCAGTCCCGGCAACGCGGTCCTGCGCTGGCTCGTCGCCCTGGAATGCGCCGCCGTGCCGGTGACGGGTTTCGCGCTCCACGCCGACGCGGAGGGCGCCACGGTGACCGGCTGGGTGGAGCTCGGCGGCTCCGTCATGGAACGGTAACGGTCGTGTCGCATCATCGCCTCCTTCCGCACCCGGGGCGCAAGCTGGCCGTGGCCCTGCTGATCTCCATCGCCGTGGCGGGCGTGCTCGCCACCGCCCCCCTCAACCCCTGGCTGCCCAGCCAGCTGGCCGGCCGCCCCCTCGTGCCCCTGGGGGTGATCACGCCCCTGGGTGGGCGCGCCCTGCTGCTCGGCGGGGAGGGGCCGACTCTGCTGCGGGTGCACTGGTGCCCCCGTCGCGGGCTCGACCGGTGGTGCTTTGCGGTGCGCTGGCCAGGGGGCGAGCTCGCCGGGCGGGTGGGGCCGCGCAGCGGCGGACTGGAGGTGGCGGCGCTTTGGGGACGGGGAGAGGGCGGTGGTCTCAACTGGCGTGGCCGCGCCGAACCCTTCGCCCTCGCCCTGGTGGACGGCTGTCTGCTGCCGCGGGGGAATTGGCGGGCCCGGCTCGAGCTGCGCCCCCCGGGGGTGGGACCCCTCCTCCTGGAGTTCGAAGGCGTGGAAGGAGAGGGCCGGGTGGCGGGGGACGGCACGGGCTGGGTGCGGTTGACGCCGGGGCGCCTTTCGGGGCGGCTCGAGCTCGCGGGGGTGGGCGCGCTGCCCCTGGCGGGGCCGCTTCCCTGCACGGGGGCGGGGGCATGAGGGCGGCGCGCCCCGCCCCGGCGGTCCTGGCGCTGTCGGCCGTCGTGGCCGCCCTGCTGGCGAGGGCGGCCTGGGTGGTCATCACCGCGCCGCCCCTTCCCCCATCGCTCGCGCCCCAGCGCGGAGACCTCGCGCTCTACCGGGAGGGGGTGCAGCCGGCCGCGGTGCCAGCGCGCTTTTCCGGACGGCTGTTGGGGGTGATCGCCGGCGACCCCGGGGTGGCCGCCTTCGCCCTGGCCGACGGGCGGGTCGCGGTGGTGCGGGAAGGGGAGCCCATCGCGCCCGATCTGTTGCTCGAGCGGGTGGAAGGCCGCGCCGCGGTGGTTCGCGAAGGGGGGGTGGCGCGGCGCTTGGCGCTGCCCGGGGCGGCCCCGGATGCCCCTCGGGCGGCGCAAGTGGTGGCGAGCCCGTCCCTGACGGCGGGCGAGCGGGTGGTGGCGGTGGAGGGGGTGCCGGTGGCCGTCCTCGCCGCCGACCCGGACGCCCTCGCCGCCCTGGCCGCGCGGCCTGCACTGCGCGTGCGGGTGGTGCGCGGCGGCCGCGAAGAGGAAGTGGAAATTCCCGGCAGCGCTCTGCCGGCGCTCGCCGATCGCTGGCGCGGAGGTGGAGAGTGATCGCCAAGGGGATGAGGGTCCTGTTGTTGGCGCTCGGCGCCTGGGCGTCGGCAGCCGCTGGCGCCGAGACGGTGGAGATCAACTTCCGGGAGGCGGACATCCGCGCGGTCATCGAAAGCCTCGCCGAGGTCACCGGCCGCTCCTTCGTGGTCGATCCCCGGGTGCAGGGCAAGGTGACCCTCTTTTCCCCCCGGCCGATCCCCGCCGACGAACTCTTTGCGGTGGTGTCGGCCGCCCTCCAGGTACACGGCTACCAGGCAGTGGAGGACGGGCCGGTGGTGCGCATCCTCCCCCTTCCCCCAGGCATTCCAGGTCAGCGGCGGCGCCCAGGAGTTGGTGACCGAGGTGATCCCCACCCCCCATCTGGTGCCCTCCGAGCTGTTGCCCACGCTGCGGCCGATGATCAGCAAGGGGGCGGTGCTCCAGGCCCACGACGCCTCCCGCCACCTGGTAGTGGCCGACACCCGCGCCCAGGTGGCGCGGCTCAAGCGCGTGGTGGCCGAACTGGACAACCCCGAGGGCGGGCGCATCGAGGTGATCCCCCTGGTCCACCTCTCCCCCGCCCAGGTGGTGGAGGTGGCGGAAAAGGTCCTCCACGACGCCCGCCCCGACTTCGCCCTGGTGGTGGACAGCCGCGCCAACCGGCTGCTGGCGAGCGGCGACCCGGCGGCCCGCGCCCGCCTGCGGGAGCTGGTGCGGGCCCTGGACGTGCCGGCCGAAGCGGGCGGGGTGGCGGTGTTGCGCCTCGCCTACGCCCGGGCCGAGGAGGTCAAACCCCTGCTGGAGGGACTCTTGGCCTCTGCCCCCTTCGCCGGCCAGGCCCCGCAGGAGGGGCAGCCGGGGGGCGTGGGTATCGAGGTGGACGCTGGCAACAACGCCTTGTTGATCGCCGGCGATCCCGCCACCGTGGCGCGCCTGCGCCGGCTGGTGGAGGAAATCGACGTGCCGCGCCGCCAGGTGCTGATCGAGGCGGTGGTGGCCGAAATCGCCGAGGACCAGGCCCGCGACCTCACCGTGCAGTTGGCGGCGGCGGGCCGCGAGGGCGGCGCCATCATCAACTTCAACCAGCTTTTGCCGGCTCTGCTCGGCCTGGGCCTCGAGGACGAGCTGACCTCGGAGGACTTGGCGCGATTGCCGCTGCGCGGCGGGCTCACCGCCGGTGGCGCCGACGTCGACGGCGAGCGCCGCGGCATCGGCCTTTTGGTGGAAGCGCTGGAGAGCGACGGCGACGCCCAGATCCTCTCCACTCCCTCGGTGGTCACCCTCGACAACGAGCAGGCGACCATCAGCGTGGGCCAGGAGGTGCCCTTCATCACCGGCAGTTACACCACCGCCAACAACGTCCTGGGCAATCCCTTCCAGACCATCCAGCGGGAGGAGGTGGGCATCAAGCTCAAGGTGCGCCCGCAGATCGCCGAGGGGCGCACCGTGCGGCTGGCCATCGAGCAGGAGACCTCCAATCTGTTGGAGGCCACGCCGGAGCAGATCGGCACCGCCGACAAGGTGACGGCCAAGCGGCTGATCGCCACCGACGTGTTGGTGGGCGACGGGGAGTTCCTGGTCCTGGGGGGGCTCATCGACCACGCCCGCCAGGGCAGGGATGCCCGCGTGCCCCTGTTGGGACGGTTGCCGGTGATAGGTGGCCTGTTCGGTTCGCGCAGTCGCAGCCGGCAGCAATCGGTGCTGATGGTGTTCATCCGCCCCACCATTCTGGACGGCCCCGCCGAGAGGCGACAAGTCACCGCGGAGCGCTATCGGGTGTTGCGCGCCCTGCGGGGCGACGACCCCGAGGGCGTCGCCCTGCCGGAACGGCTGGACGCCCTGCCGGAGGGATCCGGGGCGCCGTGAGCGATTGGCTGCGCCAATTCGGCCTCGCCCGCCCGCCCTTCGCCCTCGCCCCCGACCCCGCCTTTTTCCACCCCGCCGCGGGCCACGGTCTCGCCCTCGCCCGGCTGCGCGAAGTGCTCTGCGGCGAGGGCGGGCTGTGCCTGCTCACCGGCGAGGCGGGGATGGGCAAGACCCTCCTCGCCCGCGCTCTGGTGGCGAGTCTGCCGGTCGAGTTTCGAGTCCTGTGGCTTGCCGATCCGAGGGTGGACGAAGGAGGCATCGTCGACGCGCTCCTCGGCGCGCTGGGCGGGCCGGCCGCGGCCTCTTCCCGCACGGCCCGCCTGGCGGCGCTGGAGGGCGCCTTTCGCGCGGCGAGGTGTGGCGGGCGGCGCGTCCTGCTGGTGGTGGACGAGGCGCAGGACCTGGCGCCGGCGGTGCTGGAGTGGCTGCGCGTCCTCGTGGACCTGGGGGCAGAGGGGTCGAGATTGCTTTCGGTGCTGCTGGTGGGCCAACCCCGGCTCTGGCGGCTTCTCGCCCGGCCGGCGCTGTGCCCCCTTCGCCAGCGCCTGGCTGCGCGGGTCCACCTGGCGCCCCTGTCGCGGCGGGAGGTGGCCGCCTATCTGCGCCATCGCCTGGGGGTGGCGGGCTGCCGTCGCCCGCTGTTCACGCGCTGCGCCGTCGCCGCCCTGTCCCAACGCAGCGGTGGCGTGCCCCGGCTCATCAACCAACTCGCCGGCCGGGCCCTGATCCTCGCCGCTCGTGTGGGTCGGCGGCAGGTGGGGCGGCGCTGGGTGGCCCGCGCCGCGTCCCACTTGGGACCGGCCCTGGTGCTGCCGCCCGGTCTCGACCGGGTCCGTCGGCGCCGTCGCGTCGCCGCCGCCCTGGTGCTCCTCGCCGCCCTGGCGCCCGCCGCCGGCATCTGGTGGCGGGGGGAAGAGGCCAGCGCCCTCGCCCGGCTCGCCGAGGCGCGCGGCCTGGGGGCAGCGCCGTCGACGGCGACGGCGCTGTGCCGCCGAGCCGAGGTGCAGGGCTGGGCATGTGCCGAGCTGCCCGCCGCCGATCCGCCTCCGACGTCGCTGGTGCGACTGCGGCAGGGACGGCGGGAGCGGTGGGCCTTCGTGGCCGCCAAGGGGGAGGCGGGCTTGCTGGTGGCCGACGCGGCGGGGGAGCACCACCTCCCTTGGGAGCGCTATCGCCGGCGGGTGATCGGTCCGGCGCTGGCGCTGTGGCGGCCGCCCCCCGGCTACGACGGGCCCCTCGCACCCGGCGCGCGCAATCCACGGCTCGTCGCCTGGCTCGCCGAACGGCTCAAAACCCTCGGCCTCGTGGAGGAGGGGCTGATTGCGGGGGGAGTCTACGACGCCTATCTGGCGGCGGCGGTGCGCCGCTTCCAGGCCGCGCGGGGTCTCGCCCCGTCGGGGATCCTGGAGCCGGCCACCCTGATCGCTCTGCAGGAGAAGGCCTGGCCCCCCGCCGGCCGGTGATCGCCGTGGGGACCTGGGCACCCGGGGTGCCGTCAGGATTTCGTCATCGGCAGGTCAGGGGTTTGTCATGGTTTCCCTCTACCCTGGCGGCCGATCGGTTCCCGAGCCTCTCTCGATTCGTCCACGCAAAACTTCGGAGTGCGCCATGAAGAGGAAGCTCATCGCCCTTTCCGTCTCCGTCACCGCTCTCGCCGGCTGTGGCGGCGGGGACGTGAAAATCACCCCCTCCACCAACGTCACCGATTCCAACAACACGGTGATCAACAACCCCGGATCCGATTCCGGATCCACCACCAACCCCTGTGCCTTCTACGAGGTGGACGGGGTGCGCCATCAAGGCTTTCTCGACGGCGTCCACTGCGTCTACGGCACCGACTTCGTCGATTTCAACAATCCCCTCAGGGTGGACCTGACCATCCCCGACCTGCCCAACGACGGGGCGCACATCTTCCGGGGCAGCCTCTTCGTGGGGGAAAACCAAAAGGGCGACCAGTCCACCTTCCGCTACAAGCGCGGCGGCGAGGGACCGAAACTCATCATCGAGGCCGGCGCCACCCTGGCGTTCGAAAATCCCTCCGACTTCGTGGTGATCCACCGGGGCTCCCAGATCATCGCCCGCGGCACCGCGGCCAAGCCGATCACCTTCACCAGCGCGCGGGACGTGCGGGGCGAGGCCGCCTGGGACGACGTCAGTCTCTGGGGGGGCATGATCATCAACGGCTTCGGCATCACCAACAAGTGCGCCTACCAGGGCACCTTGGCGGAAGACGGCACGGGGCTCGTGCTGGAAAACAACACCTGCGACGTCACCGTGGAGGGCACCGAGGGCCTCACCGAGGCCAGCTACGGCGGCAACGACAACAGCGACAGCTCTGGGGAGCTGCGCTACGTCATCGTCAAGCACACCGGTGCCGAGATCGCGCCGGACAACGAGCTCAACGGCATCACCTTCGGCGCCGTGGGGTCCGGCACGGTGGTGGAAAACGTCGAGGCCTACAGCACCTACGACGACGGGATCGAGTTTTTCGGCGGTGCGGTGAACGTCAAGAACTATCTGGCGCTCTACGTCCGCGACGACAGCATCGACATCGACGAGGGCTATCGCGGCCGCATCGAAAACGTCCTGGTGATCCAGCAGCTCGGCGACGGCGCCCACTGCGTGGAAGCGGACGGCATCGGCGGCTGGAACGCCCAGCTCGCCGCCGACCAGGTGCCGCGCAACCTGCACAGCCAGCCGATTCTGCGCAATCTCACCTGTATCGTGACCCCCTCCCTGACCACGGCGGGTGCGACCCACGAAGCGGGGGCGGGCCTGATGCTCCGGGAGGACATCGCCGCCACGGTCGAAAACGCCATCGTCACCACCGCCTATCAGCCCGATCCGAGTGGCGCCCACGACCAACAAAACTACTGTTTGCGCCACCGCCGCCAATCCATCGCGGTGGCCACCCTGCGCTCCTCGATCATCGCCTGTGCGGACCTCTACAGCGACAGCGACGCCAACACCACCAGCTGGGCGCCCACCCAGGCGGGCAACGTCTACTACCAGACGGCCCTGGCCGGCGAAAGCCCCGACGTAGGGGTGGACAACGGCCTCGCCCTCCTCGACGGCTATTACTCGCTGCCCGCGGCGCAGTTGCGGGTGGGTGGCGCCAACCCCGGCATCGCGCCCCAGGGCGGGGTTGACTACATCGGCGGGGTCAGCCCGCAGCAGGACTGGACCCAGGGGTGGACCTTCGGCCTCTCCATCCAGAACTGGGCCGTCCCCCTGTGGCTGACCACACAGTGACGAACCAGCAGAGCCTCACGCCCCCGGGGACGCCCCCGGCCCTCGGGGGCGTTTGAGTCCCCCGGCGGATCAGTGAAGGCGGCAGATCATGAAGAGCAAGCGCAAGTTGTTGGCCGTGGCGGTGTCTTCCTTCCCCCTGTGGCAGGTGTTGTCCGCGGCGGCCCAGGAGATCCCGGCGCCCACCCTCGAACCGGCGCAACTGGAGGAGGTGGTCGTCACCGCGCGCCTGAAGAGCGGCGTACAGGACGTCTTCTTCGAGCGGCTGGATCACCAGGCGGTCACCGATCTGATGGACGCCGAGTGGATCGGCCGCATCGGCGATTCCACCGTGGCCACCGCGCTGCGGCGGGTGCCGGGGGTTTCCCTGGTGGAGGACAAGTTCGTCTACGTGCGCGGCCTGGGCGAACGCTACGCCACCACGCTGCTCAACGGCGCCGTGGTGCCCTCCCCGGATCTGACCCGCAACGTCCTGCCGCTCGACATCTTCCCCACCAACATCGTCCAAAGCCTGGCGGTGCAAAAGAGTTACTCGGTGGACCTGCCGGCCCATTTCGCCGGCGGGCTCGTCGACGTGCGCACCCGAGGCATTCCGGAAGGGCCGCTCTTCTCCCTGGAATTGGGCGTGAGCCAGAACGAGGCGACCAGCGGCAAGGGGTTCACCTACGAGGGCGGCGGCGACGATTGGTGGGGGCACGACGACGGCGAGCGGGCGCTCTCGCCGCGGGTGCGCGCCGCCCTCGACGCCTTCCAGGGCGACATCGGGGTGGCCAATCTCTACGAGTTTCTGCGCCGCCGCGACCCCCGGCGCCTCTCTGGAGGACGCCCGGGCGCTCAACCGGGAAATCGCCCTCGCCTTCAAGCGCGACCTCGGCTTCGAGGAAAAGCGCTATCCCAACTTCGACGGGCAGCTGAGCCTGGGCCACCGCAAGGTGTTCGACAGTGGCCTCGAGATCGGCCTGCTGGGAGGCGCCTCCTACGACCACCAGTTCGACACCCGCGAGAGCATCGAGCGGGAGTACTCCAACCCGGAGGAGGTCTTCGGCGTGCGCACCCGCAGCACCCGCACCGTGGACCTGACCGGCAACCTGGGCTTGGGCGCCCGCTTCGGCGACGAACAGCGCCTCGAGCTGACCAGCCTGTGGCTGCGCAACACCGAGGACCAGGCGAGCCTGCGCGATTTCTTCACCGACAACCGCAACTTCTCCGACGGCCAGGGGTGGCGCCACTACGGCATTCGCTACGAAGAGCGGGAGCTGTGGGTGAACCAGGCGCACGGCCGCCACCAGTGGGGGCCGGAGAGCCGACACCTGCTCGATTCCTGGCTGCCGGCGAGCGCGCTCGACGAAGCCCTGCCCTGGCTCGACGGCCTGCGCTTCGAGTGGTACCTCTCCGACAGCCGCGTGGACAACCAGCTGCCGGGGGAAACGGGGGTGACGGCGCTGACCGAAAACGACCCGGTGAGCGGTGCCGTGCTCTCATCCAGCGTGCAACTGGCCCAGAGCCTGGTCAACTACCGGTTCACCGACCTCGAGGACCAGGTGGACAGCCGCGGCTGGCAGCTTTCCTGGCCGTTCCTGGCGGGCGATTTCCGGGGGGAGTTGGCGGGCGGCTGGGACTACGTGCGCAAGGCTCGCGAGTACGAACAGCTCGACTTCCAGCTCGGCACCACCGACCCCGACGCCGCCGAGATCGCCCACCTGCCCCTGGACGCGCTGCTCGCCGACGAGCGGATCCTCGATCCCCGCTACGGCTTCGCGGTGATCGCCTCGCCCACCACCGCCCGCTCCTATCTCGCCGCCCTCACCACCGAGGCCTGGTTCGCGCAGGTGGACGTCACCTGGCGAGACCGCTGGCGGCTGGTGGTGGGCGCGCGCCGCGAACAGTACATTCAGGCCACCGTGCCCTACGCGCCCCTGGAATATCGGGGGCCGAAAACCTCCACCGACCCGGAAGTGCTGGCGCGCGGCGTGTTCGCCGACGACGACTGGTATCCCGCCGTCTCTCTCGTCTACCTGGGGCAGGATTTCTGGGCCGAGACCTTCCAGTTGCGGCTCGGCTATTCCGAGACGGCGGTGCGGCCCGATCTGCGGGAGGTCTCGGACGCCAGCTTCCGCGACCCGGTGACGGATCACCTCGTCTTCGGCAACCCCGACGTGGTGCCCAGCCGGGTGAAAAATTACGATCTGCGCGCCGAGTGGTTCTTCGACTCCGGTGACAGCTTCACCGCCAGCCTGTTCTACAAGGAGATCGAAGATCCCATCGAGTTCTTCCAGGTCCCCGCCGGCGAAGCGGTGTTCGCCTCGCGCATCGTCAACGCCGACTCGGCTGAGCTGGCGGGGGTGGAGATCGAGTGGCTGTGGAACCTGGGCCGCCTCCACACCTGGCTGGATCCCTTCTTCTTTGCCGGCAACCTGACCCTGTTGGACCACGAGCTCGTCGCCGGGGCGGCGGCGGACGCCCCGACGAGTCCCAAGCGGGGGCTCGCCGGCGCCTCCGACTACGTGGCCAACGTCCAGCTGGGTTTCGACTCCCCGGACGGGCGCCACGCGGCGACCCTGGTCTACAACGTCTTCGACGAGCGACTCTACATCGCCGGGCGCCTGGGCACGCCCGACACCTACGAGGAGCCGTTCCATTCCCTCGACTTGAACTACTTCTTCTACTGGGGAGAGCACCTGATCCTGAACGCCAAGCTGCGCAACCTGCTCGACGATTCGGTCACCCTTCGCCAGGGGGGCGTCGAGGTCTACGACGAGGAGCGCGGCATCGAGGGTGTCCTGTCGCTGCAGTGGCGGCTGTGAGCTGAGGGACGGTTGCCGCGGCGAGGGGGTGGCCGGGCGGCGGGAGCGGTCGCGGCCCGGAGAGGGGGCGGTGGCTCGCCCCGCGCGCCGCCGCGGGGCTGGTAAAATGGCCCTTTGCCGCGCGCCCCGCGCCCTGTCATGAAGCCGGCACCTTTTCCGGATCCGGAGCGGGACCGGCGGGTAGTGACCCGCCGCCTGCTCGCCAGTGGACTCTTCGTCCTCCTGGGCTGCGCCCTGCTGGCGGCCCGCTACTACCAGTTGCAGGTGATCCGCCACCAGGACTTCGCCACCCAATCCGAGGCCAACCGGGTCCACGTCCTGCCCCTGCCGCCGAGCCGGGGGCTCATCTTCGACCGCAACGGCGAGTTGCTGGCCGACAATCGGCCCGGCTTCACCCTATCGGTGGTGGTCGAGCGGGCGGGAGACCTGTCTGGCCTGCTCGCGCGCCTCGACCGGCTTGTCGATCTCAGCGACGAGGAACTCGCCCGCTTCGAACGCCTCAAGGGGCGGCGCAAACCCTACGAGCCGGTGCCTTTGCGGGTGAGCCTCAGCGAGGAAGAGCGCAGCCGGATCGCCGTGGAGGAGTACCGACTGCCCGGCGTCGAGGTGACGGCGGAACTGATCCGCCACTACCCCCACGGCCCCCTGTTGGCCCACGTGGTCGGCTACGTCGGGCGGATCAACGAGCGAGAGCTGGAGACCCTAGACCCGGTGCGCTACAGCGGCACCTACGTGGTGGGCAAGACCGGCCTGGAGAAGTACTACGAAGACGCCCTGATGGGCGAGGTGGGCTACGAATACGTGGAGACCAACGCCCGCGGCCGGGTGATGCGGGTGCTGGAGCGGATTCCCCCCGCGGCCGGCCGCGACCTGGTGTTGGGACTGGACCTGCGGCTGCAGGAGGCGGCCTGGGAGGCCCTGGGCGATGCCCGGGGAGCGTTGGCCATGCTGGATGTGCGCTCCGGGGCGGTCTTGGCACTGGTCAGCAAGCCCTCCTTCGACCCCAATCCCTTCGTCAGTGGGATCGACGCCGCCAGTTACCGCGCCCTTCTCGAGTCCCCCGGCCGCCCGCTCTTCCATCGCGCGATCCAGGGGCAGTATCCCCCCGGTTCGACGGTCAAGCCGGCGTTTGCGCTCGCCGCCCTGGCCGAGGGAGCGATGGGGCTCGACACGGCGATCTACGACCCCGGCTATTTCACCCTGCCGGGGTCGAGCCGGCGCTACCGGGATTGGCGCAAGGGCGGTCACGGGTGGGTGGACGTTCACGACGCCATCGTCCAATCCTGCGACACCTACTTCTACACCGCCGGGGTCCGCCTCGGCATCGAGCGCTTGGCCCGCTGGGGTCGCGCCTTCGGCCTCGGCGAACCGACCGGCATCGACCTGCCGGGGGAGAGCGCCGGGATCATGCCCGATCGCGCCTGGAAGCGAGCCGCCAAGGGGCGGCCCTGGTACCCGGGGGACACCGTCAACGCCAGCATCGGCCAGGGGTACGTGCTCGCGACTCCCCTGCAATTGGCGGTGATGGCGGCTCGGCTCGCCCGACGCGGCGAGCGCCTGGTGCCGCGCCTGGCGCTGCGGGTGGGGGAGGAGCCCCTGGCGCTGCCCCTCCTCGCGGGACGGATCGAGGCGCCGGAGGCAGACTGGGACGCGGTGCTCGATGCCATGGTGGACGTCGTCCACGGGCCGCGGGGCACCGCCAAGGGGATCGCCGCCGGACTTTCCTACACCATCGCCGGCAAGACCGGCACCGCCCAGGTCTATTCCCTGGGCCAAGAGGAGACCTACGACGAGCGGCGCGTCGCCCAGCACCGGCGCGACCACGCCCTGTTCATCGCCTTCGCCCCGGCGGAGCGGCCGGAAGTGGCGCTGGGTTTGATCGTGGAAAACGGCGGGCACGGGTCGAGCGCCGCCGCGCCGGTGGCGCGGCGGGTCCTGGACCGCTACATGGCCCTGTACCACGGCGACGGAGGAGCGAGCGATGCAGCGGCGCGCTGAGTACGTCCGCGCCCTGAAGCCGCCGGGCGCGGGCCTCTACCGCGCCCGGCGGCGGCGCGGTTTGGTGGTGGACCTGCCGCTCTTGGCCCTGCTCGCGATCGCCTGCGCGGCCGGCCTTCTGGTGTTGCTGAGCGCTTCGGGGCACGAGTGGGGTTATGTGCGCCGCCAGGCGGTGTTCATGGCGTTGGGATTCGCGGCGATGCTCGCCGTGGCCCAGGTGGAGGTGCGCACCCTGCGCCGCTTCGCACCCCTCGTGTACGTGGCGGGGCTCGTCTTGCTGGCGTTGGTGCCCTGGTTCGGCGTCGAGGCCAAGGGCGCGCGGCGGTGGCTCGACCTGGGGCCGCTGCGCTTCCAGCCGGCGGAGCTCCTCAAGATCGCCAACCCGCTGGTGGTGGCCGCCTTTCTCGCCGCCCGCCCCCTGCCGCCCCGCTGGTGGGAGGTGCTGGCGGCGGCCGGCCTGCTCGCCGTGCCGGCGGTCCTGGTGGGCCTGCAGCCGGACCTGGGGACCGCCATCCTCATCTTTGCCGCGGGGTTTTTCGCCCTCTTCCTGGCCGGCCTGGAGAAGCGCTACCTGGCCGCTGCCGGCCTCCTCGCCCTCGCCGCCGCGCCCCTGTTCTGGTTCTATCTGCTGCACGACTACCAGCGGACGCGGATTCTCACCCTCCTCGATCCGCAGCGGGACAAACTGGGGGCCGGGTGGAACATCATCCAGTCCACCACCGCCATCGGCTCGGGGGGGTGGTTCGGCAAGGGTTGGCAGCGGGGGACCCAGTCGCAGCTCGATTTTCTGCCGGAAAGTCACACCGATTTCATCGTCGCGGTCCTGGCCGAAGAGTTCGGCCTCGTGGGCGTGCTGGCGTTGATCGCCCTCTATCTGCTCTTGGTGCTCCGCGGGCTGGCCATCGCCTTGGGGGCGCGCAGCACCTTCGCCCGGTTGCTCGCGGGGAGCCTGGCGCTGACCTTTTTCGTCTACGTCTTCGTCAACCTGGGGATGGTGGCGGGGATCCTGCCGGTGGTGGGCGTCCCCCTGCCGTTTTTCAGCTACGGCGGCACCGCGCTGCTCACCCTCTTCGTGGGCTTTGGTATCCTCATGGCGGTCGCGGGCGAACGGAAGGAAAGCTGAAGTGACGGGTCGGCGACGGCTGGGAGCGCTTCTCGGCGCCGCACTCCTCGCCGCGCAGGCGGTGGCGGCGGGCTATGCCGACCATCCCGCCGCGCGCGCCTTCGCGAAGCGCCTGGCCGCCTGTTGCGGCTTTTCCGAGGAAGAGGTGCGGGCGACCCTCGCCCGGGCGCGGCCGAGCCCCGCCGTGCTCGAGGCCATGGCGCGGCCCGCCGAGCGGACCCTGAATTGGGCGGAGTACCGCCGCATTTTCCTCGGCGAGCGGCGGATCGACGAGGGGGCGGCGTTCTGGCGCCGCCACCGCCGCGTCTTGGCAGAGGTCTCGGCGCGCTACGGGGTGGACCCGGCGGTGGTGGTGGCAATCCTCGGGGTGGAAACCTTTTACGGTCGCAACACCGGCCGCCATCGGGTGCTGGATGCCCTGGCGACCCTGGCCTTCGACTACCCGCCGCGCAGCCCCTTTTTCCGCCGCGAGCTGGAGGCGTTCCTCCTCCTCGCCCGGGAAGAGGGCTTGGACCCAACCGAGCCGCGGGGCTCCTACGCCGGCGCCATGGGACTTGCGCAGTTCATGCCGAGCAGCTACCGCGTCTACGCGGTGGACCAGGATGGCGACGGGCACCGCGACCTGTGGCGCAATCCCGCCGACGCCGCGGCCAGCGTCGCCGCCTACCTAGCGGGCCACGGCTGGCGGGCCGGCGAGCCGGTGGCGGTGCGGGTGGCAGCGCCGGTGCGGGAGCCGGCGCTGCCGTTCAACCGGCTCGAGCGCCCCAGGCTGACCCTGGAGCAGCTCGCTGCCTCGGGCATGCCGCTCCCCGAGGGCCTGGCCGCGGAAATGGCGGCGATGCCGCTGCGCCTGGAGGGGGAAGAGGGGGTCGAGTACTGGCTGGGCTTTGCCAACTTCTACGCCATCACCCGCTACAACCACAGCCACCTCTACGCGATGGCGGTGCACCAGTTGAGCGAGGAGATCCGGCGGCGGGTGGGCTGATGGCCGGGCGCCCCTTCCCGCTCGTCCGGCTGCGCGGCCTATGGGCCGCGGCGCTGGCCCTGCTGCTCGCCGCCTGCGCCGGCCAGGTCAAGGATGGCGCGCCCCGCCGCGCTCTCGACCCCGACGCCATCGCCGATGCGGAGCCGCGGCCCGAGCCCTATTCGCGCCGGGGCAACCAGAGCCCCTACCGGGTGTTCGGCAAGACCTACCACGTGCTCCCCACCCACCGCAACTACCGGGCGCGGGGTATCGCCTCCTGGTACGGGACCGCCTTCCACGGCAAGACCACCTCTAGCGGCGAACCCTACGACATGTACGCCATGACCGCGGCCCACAAAACCCTGCCGATCCCCTGTTACGTGGAGGTGACCAACTTGGAAAACGGCCGGCGCGCCATCGTCCGGGTCAACGACCGCGGCCCCTTCGTGGGGGGGCGGCTCATCGACCTCTCCTGGGCCGCGGCCCGCAAACTGGGCATCGACCAAAGCGGCACGGCCCTGGTGGAGGTGGTGGCCATCGATCCGGCCGCGTGGGATCCCCGCGCCCCCCGCCCGCCGCTGCGCAAGGAGCCCCAGGTGCGCACCTTTCTCCAGGTGGGCGCCTTCTCCACCGCCGCCGCCGCCGAGCGCTGGCGCCGCGAGCGGGTGCATCGCACGGGGTATCCCAGCGAGGTGCGCACCGCCGAGCAGGGGGGGCGACGGCTGTACAAGGTGCTGGTGGGCCCCTTCGCGGATCCGGGGGCGCTGGCCGAGGCCCGGAAAGCCTTGGCCCGCAAGGCCGGCCTCTCTTCCTTCGTCTTCACCGAGTAGGGAGTTGCGCCGTGGTAGAATTTTGTTTCCCCGGGCCCACGAGCGTGGAGCAGCCACTATGAGGACGGGAGCGCCGCGTCTCGTCGCCATTCTGCTGTGGATTTGCGCCGCCTGGGCCCCCGGGCTCGGCGCCGAGATGTTGGTTCCGGCGCCCCCCGAGGTGGACGCCCGCGCCTATTTGTTGATGGACGCCGCCACCGGCGCGGTGATTGCCGAGCACAACGCCCGCGAGCGCCATCCCCCGGCGAGTCTCACCAAGATGATGACCAGCTATCTGGTGTCCAAGGAGATCGCCGAGGGACGGCTCAAGGAGGACGACCTGGTGCGCGTCAGCGAGCACGCCTGGCGAACCGGGGGCTGGGCGAGCGGCAGCTCGGTGATGTCCCTGTTGCCGGGGGAAGAGGTGCGGGTGATCGACCTCCTGCGGGGGGTGATCATCATGTCGGGCAACGACGCCTCCATCGCCCTGGCCGAGCACATCGCCGGCTCCGAGGAGGTCTTCGCCGACCTGATGAACCAGCAGGCGAAGCTCCTGGGACTGGCCGACACCCATTTCACCAACTCCACGGGGCTGCCCGATCCCAACCACTACTCCACCGCCTACGACATGGCGCTCCTGGCCCGGGCGCTGATCCACGACTTTCCCGAGCACTACCGGATCTACGCCGAGAAGTACTTCGAGCACAGCGGCCACCGGCAAGCAAACCGCAACCGCCTCCTGTGGCGCGATCCCAGCGTGGACGGGGTCAAGACGGGTCACACCAGCGAGGCTGGTTACTGCCTGGTGGCTTCGGCCGAGCGCGACGGCATGCGGCTCATCGCCGTGGTGCTCGGTGCGGCCAGCGAGGAGGCCCGCGCCCGCCACGCCCAGGCGCTGTTGGCCTACGGCTTTCGCTTCTACGAAACGGCCCGCCTGGTGGCGGCGGGGGAGGTGGTCGTTCCCCAGGCGCGCGTCTGGTACGGCGATCGCGATCGGGTGGACCTGGTGGCCGGCGGCGAGGTGTTGGCCACGGTGCCGCGCGGCAGCCGCGAATCCCTCGAGCGGCAGGTGGATCTCCCCGGCCGCCTCGAGGCGCCCTTCGCGAAGGGGCAACAGGTGGGGACGGTGCGCTTTCGCCGCGGCGAGCAGGTAGTGGGGGAAGCCCCCTTGGTGGCCGGCGCGGAGGTCGCCCGCGGAGGTCTGTTCTCCCGCCTGTGGGACTTCCTGGTGCTGTTCTTCATGGGCCTGTTCGGGGAGGGAGATGGTTGAGGCGCTGGTCAGCTTCCCCTGCCCCTGGCCCATCAAGGTGGTGGGGGAGGCGAGCCCCGAGCTGGACGCCGCCGTGGTGGCGGTGATGGCTCGCCATGCACCGGGATTCGATCCGGAGCGGATCCGGGTGCGGGAAAGCCGCACGGGCCGCTATCGCGCCCTGTCGCTCACCATCACCGCCACCGGCGAGGCCCAGCTGCGCGCGATCGTGCGGGAATTGGAAGCCTGCCCCCAGGTGCGGTTGGTGCTCTGATGGATTGCCTCATCGTGCGGGAGTTGGGACGCAGGTCCTACGAGCCGGTCTTCGCCGCCATGCGCGCCTTCACCGACCAGCGCACCGCCGAGACCCCCGACGAGCTGTGGTGGGTGGAGCACGACCCCGTCTACACCCTCGGGCAGGCCGGGCGGGAAGAGCATCTCCTCGCTCCCGGGGAGATCCCGGTGCTGCGGGTGGACCGGGGCGGGCAGGTCACCTACCACGGTCCGGGACAGATCGTCGGCTACCCGCTGGTGGACCTGCGCCGCCGCGACCTGGGCGTGCGCGAGTGGGTGACGATCCTCGAGACTTGCATGATCGACGCTCTGGCGGCGGTGGGCATCGCCGCCTATGCGCGCCGCGAGGCGCCCGGCGTCTACGTCGCGGTTCCGGGCGGGGGGCATCGCAAGATCGGCTCCCTGGGCATCCGGGTGAGGCGGGGGGCCAGTTACCATGGCCTCGCCCTCAACGTGGACATGGACCTCACCCCTTTTCGGCGCATCGATCCCTGCGGCCAGCGGGGGCTCGAAGTGACCCAGGTGGCCGATCTGCTGCCGCCGGGCGCGGCCCCCGACTTTGCCGGCCTCAAGCGGTCGATGGCCGAATCCCTGGCCCGCGCGCTGGGCTTTGCCGGCATCGAGAGCGCACCGCCGCCCCCCATCCCCTGCGAGGAACCGGTTTCATGAAAGAGCCCTCCGGCCCCCTTGTGGCGCATCCACCCCGGCGGCGACCGGCACCGGGCGAAAAACTGCGCGGTGCGGCCAAGGTCGAGAAGATTCCGGTCAAGGTGGTGCCGGCCGAAGAGGTGCCGCGCAAGCCCTCCTGGCTGCGCGTGCGGCTCGGCGCCTCCTCTGCCCGGGTGGCGGAGATCAAGCGCATCCTGCGGGCCCATCGCCTGGCCACGGTGTGCGAGGAGGCCTCCTGCCCCAATCTCCCCGAATGTTTCGGCGGGGGCACCGCCACCTTCATGATCATGGGCGAAATCTGTACCCGCCGCTGCCCCTTTTGCGACGTGGGCCACGGCAAGCCACTGCCCCTGGACCCCGAAGAGCCCCGCCACCTGGCCCAGGCCATCGCCGAACTCGGCCTGCGCTATGTGGTGATCACCTCGGTGGACCGCGACGACCTGCGGGACGGCGGTGCGGCGCATTTTGCCGCCTGCATCCGCGAGGCGCGGGCGCACTGCCCGGGCCTGGTGGTGGAAATTCTGGTGCCCGATTTTCGCGGTCGCCTGGAGGTGGCCTTGGAGGCGCTCGCCGGCGCGCCGCCGGACGTCTTCAACCACAATTTGGAGACGGTGCCGAGGCTCTACAAACAGGTCCGCCCCGGCGCCAACTACCGCTGGTCGCTGCGCCTCCTCAAGGCCTTCAAGGAGCGCCATCCCGACATCCCCACGAAGTCGGGGCTGATGGTGGGGCTCGGGGAGACCAAGGAAGAACTCTACGCGGTGTTCGAGGATCTGCGCGAACACGGGGTCGAGATGCTCACCGTGGGCCAATATCTCGCGCCCTCCCGCGACCACCTGCCGGTGGCGCGCTACGTGCACCCGGACGAGTTCGCCGAATACGCGGAGCGGGCGCGGGCGCTGGGTTTCCGCCAGGTGGCCTCGGGACCCTTGGTGCGCTCCTCCTACCACGCCGACCGCCAGGCCCGGGGCGAGGAGGTGAAGTGAGCGATCCCACCCTCGAGATCGAAGCGGCTGTCTTCCGCCGCCTCCTTCGCCACCTGGCGGAGCGGCCCGAGGTGCAGAACATCGAGCTCATGCTCCTCGCCGATTTTTGCCGCAATTGCCTCGCCCGTTGGTACGCCGAGGAGGCCCGCGCCCGCGGCCTCGATCTCGACGAAGAGCGCGCCCGCGAGATCGTCTACGGCATGCCCTATGGGGAGTGGAAAAGGCGCCACCAGTGGGAGGCCACCCCCGAGCAGCTCGCCGCCCTGGAAGCGCGCAAGAGTCGGCGAGCGGCGGCCGATCCCGACTAGGGGTGCGGCACCACCTCCACCGCCAGCCCCGAATAGCGGGCCATGCCCGTGACCGCATCGGCCAGGGCGTCGTCGGTGAGGTGGTTGACGTTGGCCGCCTCGAAGCCGTGGGGCACCGAGACCACGCCCGGGCGGATCCCGTCGTCGACGCGCGCCAGGGCGCGGACGGCACCCCGCGGCGAGCGCACCTCCACTGGAGCGCCGTCGGCGATGCCGCGCGCGGCGGCATCCCGGGGATGGATCAACACCTCCGGGCGGTCGCCCAGGAAGGTCAGCTGGGCGTTCACGTGGCGCTGTTGTCGGCGGGGAATGAGGGCCAGGGGCGGCGGCCCCCCGGCTTCCCGGACGCGGAGCGCCTCCAGTTGGGCCACCAGTTGGGCGGGTGCCAGCCGCCAGCCCCCGAGGCGCGCCAGATGGCGTTCCACCCAGGGGGCGGGCAGGATCCGCGGCGCCTCCACGTATCCGCGGGCGCGCAGCTCGGCGAGGGCGGTGGGTTGCACTCCGGCGAGCCGCGCCAGGGCCTCCTCCGCCGCACCGGGGGCGCGGTCGTCCGCGGGCAGCCCCGGAGGTAATTCGCCACCCAGGCGGCGAATGAGCTCGGCGAGGATCCACCAGGCGGCGCGGCGCTCCCCCACGGGCCGCACCACCGCCGGGGTGTACTGGGCGCAGACCTTCGGGCTCAGCATGTCCCAGCAGCTCAGGTCGGGCCGCTCCAACTGATCCCAGGTGGGCAGCAGGTGGGTGGAGAGGCGGGTGGTGGCGTTGGGAAGGATCTCCAGGGTCGCCAGCACTTCCAGCTTGCGCAGGGCCGGTTCCAGGGCGGTGGCGTCGGGAAAGGCGGTGAGCAGGTTGCCGCCCAGGTTGAGGAAGGCGCGAATGTTGCCCGCCTCGATCTCGTCGGCCAGGGCTGCTCCCGGCCACTCGCCGAGAAAGCCCGGCAGCTCCGGCCGGCTGGGTGGGCCGGGCCCGAACAGGGCTTCGGGGGGGAGGATGGGCAGTTCCCCCTGGTCCAGCGGGCGCAGCAGACCGGGATGAAACCAGTAGCCGCCCGGGCGGTTGAGGGAGTCGGTGACCGCCATGAGCGCCCAGGCCAGCCACTGGGTGACGTTGGCGCTCTCCGCCATGGTCACGCCGGTGCCGGTCTCCACGGCCAGGCGGCCGGCGCGACGGACGTCCGCCAAAAGCGCCGCCAAATCCGCTTCGGGCACTCCGGCGACGGCCGCCGCCCGCCTGCGGTCGTAGGGGGCGACGGCCTGGGCGAGCGCCTCCCGTTGGCCGCGTGCCAGGTCGGGGGAGTCGGCGCCCTCTGCCAAGAGCGCGCGCACCAGGTAGGCGAACACCGCGTAGTCGCTGCCCGGTCGCAGTCGCAGGTGGCCGGTGGCGAAGCGGGCGGTCTCGGTGACACGGGGGTCGAGCACCCACACCGCTCCCCGCCGCGCCACCGCCTGGATGGTTTTGGAGGGGGGCAGGGGCAGGGCGACGGCGTGGCCGTGGGAGACCACCGGGTTGATGCCCGCGTAGATCACCAGGCGGGCCTCCTCGTAGTCGGGCCGGCCGCTCAGGCCCGGAAAGCCGCCCATCAGTCCGGCCACCAGCGCCTTGGCGGTGCCGTCGATGGTCAGGGGGCTGAATTTGGCCGGGGTGCCTAGCGTGCTGCGGAGTCGTTCGCACAGTGGATAGCCCGCGGCGTCCATGCCGAGGCCACTGCCGAAATAGATGCCCACCGCGGCGGGACCGTGGCGCTCGACGATGCGGCGCAGCTTTTCCGCCAGGTCGTCGAGGCATGCCTCTGCGGAAACGGCCGTCCAGCCACCTTCCCGCCGCAGGAAAAACTTTTCCAAGCGCTCGGGGTGATGGTGGAGCCGCGGTAGGGCCCGGCCCTTGGGGCAGGTGTAACCGCGCGACAGGGGGTGCTCGCGATCGCCCACCACCCGCACCACCCGTTCCCCCTGCACCTCCGCCAGGATCCCGCACTGGGCGGTGCAGATCCGACAAAAGCTGCGCACCACCCGGGTCGCTTCCTCCGCCACTTTGTCCGTCCTCTCGCCGACGTTCGCACCGTCTCCTCAGAGATCGTAGCCCCGTTCGTCGTGGAGCGCGATATCCAGGCCCTGGGTCTCCTCTTCGGGGCTCACCCGCAGGCCGAAGGCCGCGTCCACCGCCTTGAGCAACAAGTAGGTGACCGCCCCGGTGTACAAGGCGGCGGTGGCGATCCCGAAGAGCTGTACTGCCACCTGGGAGCCCATCGCCTGCCCCTGGGCGTAGCCCTGGCCGGAGAAGAGCCCGAGGGCGTCGGAGGCGAAGACCCCGGCGAGCAGGGTGCCGAGCATCCCCCCTACGCCGTGCACCGGAAACACGTCGAGAGAATCGTCGACGCGGAAGCGCCGCTTCAGGATCCAGGTGGCGTAGTAGCAGACCACGCCCGCCGCCAAGCCGATGACCAGGGCGCCGCCCGGTCCCACGTAGCCGGACGCGGGGGTGATGGTGCCGAGACCCGCCACCATGCCGGTCGCGATGCCGAGCACCGAGGGCTTGCCGTGGCGCAGCCACTCCATGGCCATCCAGGCGAGGGAGCCGGCGGCGGCGGAGATGTGGGTGACGAGCAGCGCCATGCCCGCGTCGCCGTTGGCTGCGAGGGCGGAGCCGGCGTTGAAGCCGAACCAGCCCACCCACAGCATGCCGGCGCCACAGACGGTCATGGTCAGGTTGTGGGGCGGCATCGCCTGGTGGGGGAAGCCGCGCCGCGGTCCGATCACCAGGGCCGCCACCAGTGCGGCGACGCCGGCGGTGATGTGGACCACCACGCCCCCGGCGAAATCCAGAAGGCCGAGGCGGGCGAGGAAGCCCCCGCCCCAGACCCAGTGCGCCACGGGGGTGTAGACCGCGAGGGACCACAGCACGCTGAAGGCGAGCACCGCCGAAAAGCGCGCCCGTTCGGCGAAGCCGCCGACGATCAGCGCCGGGGTGATGATGGCGAAGGTCATCTGGAACATGGCGAACACCGACTCGGGCAGGGTGCCCGTCTGGGCGCGCTCGCCGAGGCCTGCGAAGAGGGCTCGCGACAGATCGCCCAGGAAGGCGTTGCCCTCGCCGAAGGCCAGGCTGTAGCCGATCGCCAGCCACAAAATCGAGACCGCGCAGGCGATGGCGAAACACTGCATGAGCACCGACAAGACGTTTTTGGCGCGCACCAGGCCGCCGTAGAACAGGGAAAGGCCCGGCAGGGTCATGAAGAGCACCAGTGCGGTGGCGGTGAGGAGCCAGGCGGTGTCCCCGGAATCGGGCTCGCCCGCCAGGGCGAGGGAGGGAGAGAGGCCGAGAAGCAGCATCGGCCCCCAGAATTGGCGCTTGTGAAGTCCCATGGTTCGTCCTCTGTCTCGGGTTTGCACCATCGTCGTGCACGACTTCCCCCGTGCCCCGGGAAGCGTGCACTTTTTCGGTTCTTTTGTGGTCCGCGCACCATTCTGGAGCGCGGACTGATCCGTTATTGAGCAAAAAACGTGCCCAATGGTGAGGCCCCGCTCTTTCGCGTTCCGGCGCCTTGCTTTATCGTTGCGCCACCGCGCCTCGCCGGCGCCCCTTGCGGAGCAACACCGTGGAAGAACGACAACTGCGCGAGGAGCTCGCTCGCCTCCACGAGCGACTCGAACAGCTCCTCCGCCATGAGCCCGAGGAGCGCGACCTGTTGAGTCGCCTCATGACCGATCTGGTGCGCCTCGCCCAGGGCGAGGCGGTTGGTCCCGAGACGGCGCAGTCCCTGCGCGCCCAGGTGGCCGAGAAGGTGCTCGAGTTCGAGGACCGCCACCCGCGTCTCGCCGGTCTCTTGCGCGAGCTCGCCGATGCCCTGGGGCGGGTGGGGGTCTAGGGCGGGAGCCCTACTGGCGCTGGCCTACGCGGTGGCCGGCTGCGCCTGGCCGGGGCGGTCCGAGGCTCCCGCCGCCGTGGGCTGGCGGTGCGTCGCCGACGGCGCCGGCGGCCGCATCTGCGAGAGGCGGCGGCTGCGCGGCGGCGTGCCCGCCGACGACGAGGTGCGCGACGCCTTCCGCCTGCCGGCCGAGGCGGCCAGCCCGCAACCGTCCCCGGCGGCTGCCGCGCGGCCGTCGGCCCTCCAGGAGGTTCGCCCCGTCCCACCTGCCGCCCTGGAGGTGGCGGGCGAACCGGCGGAGGGCGCGCCGCCGCGCCCTCCAGTGCCCGGCCCCTACACCCTGCAGCTGGGGGTGGGGCGGGACACCGCCGCCTGCGCCCGCCTGGCGGGCGCCCACTCGGGCCTCGAGGGCGTTCGCGTGCACTGGGTCCAGGGTTCGGCGGGGTCGGTGTGCCTGGTCACCTGGGGAGCGTTCCCTGGTCTCGCCGAGGCGGCGGCCGCGGCCTCCCGCCTCGCCCGCGAAGCGCCGCAACTCGCTCCGCTGCCGCGCAGTCTGGCGGAGGTCGCCGACTTGGCGGCCGGCGCTCCCGCTCCCTAGGAGGTCGCCAGGGTTTCGCTGAGGAGCCAGCCGGCCAGGGCGCAGGCGGCGAGAAAGCCCGCGGCGTAGAGGGCGGCGCGGCGCCGATAGGCGCCGGCGAGGGCCACTTGGGGGCGGTCTCCAATCAGATAGGGCAGGTCGTGGGGCGGCTTGCGGACCCGGTGCTCCGGGACATGCGGCCCCGCCGCGCCGAGGCGGGCTCTGCGGGCTGCGCGCCGGGCGGCGGCGCGCGCTTCCTCCCACTCGGCGGCGTCGATGCGGCCGTCGCGGTTCCGGTCGAAGCGGGCGAGGAGTGTCGGTTGATCGGTCTTCCAGCGGCGCAGGAGCCGGGCGGCCAGCTGGTCGATCGCCAAGGTGCGCTCGCCGTCCTCGGTGACGAAGTGGCCCAGGACGTAGAGCGGCTCCCCCTCCATCAGCCGCCACTCCGTGTAGCGGTAGCGACCCCGTTCGAGCCGGGGCCACAGGCGGGCCAGTCCGCGGCGCGGGCGGGCGAGGCGGGCCGTGGGCGGCAGGGGTTCAGACCCATACCAGACCTGCTGGGCGCGACAGCTCACCTCAGCGCCGCGGGGGTCGATCCGCGCCACCCCGGTGCCGTCGTCGAGGTAGAAGGGGAGTTCGCTTTGCACCTCTTCCAGGGTGCGCCAGCGGGCCTGCCGGTGGCCGCCTTGGAAGCGCTCGATCCGGTAGCGCCACCAGAGACAGGGTAGACCCGACAGCGGCGCGGTGTGGGTGGTGCCGCGGCCGGTGGCGATCCCCTCCAACTCCACGTAGCCTTGGCTCGCCGAGCGCACGCGGCTTTTCGGCGTGTCCTCGATCAGCCGCGCCCGGTGGAGGGCGACCAGGGCTCGCCAAAGACTCAAAAGGCCCGCCGCGGCCACCGCGGCGAGGAGCATCCAAGCGTCCCCCTCGGTGGAGACCGCGAAGCGGGCGGGCAAGCCGGTGGCCCCCGTCAGCGGGCGAACAGGGTAGAGACGTCGGGATCCGCCGTCCGCTCGGCGCCGAACCGCAGCAGTTGCCTGGGCCCGAAGCCAAAGAGGCGGGCGACGAGCAGGTCGGGGAACTGCTCGATGCGCACGTTGTTGCGGTTGACCGCGTCGTTGTAAAGCTCCCGGCGGTCGGCGATGGCGTTCTCGAGCTCGCTGATGCGGGACGAGAGCTGCCGGAAGGTCTCGCTCGCCTTGAGTTCGGGATAGGCCTCGGCGAGGGCGAAGAGCCGTTCGAGCCCGCTGCGCAGGGCGTCCTCGGCCTTGCCGAGCTCCTCCACGTCGCCTGCCCGCCGCGCCGTCTCCACCGCCTGCCGGGCGCGGACGACGCGCTCCAGGGTCTCCTGTTCGTAGCGCATGTACTCGCGGCAGGTGTCCACCAACTTGGGGATTTCGTCGTGCCGTTGGGCGAGCAGCACGCCGATGTTGGCCCACGCCTGATCGACGCCGTGCTTGAGCGCCACGAGCCGGTTGTAGAGGAGGACCCCGTAGGCCGCGGCGAGCACCGCCGCTCCCGCGAGCACGAAGCTTCCCACCCCCATCTTGGTTCCTCCCTCACTACCTTCGCCGCGAGCATAGCCCGCTCGAGCCGCGCGCGCCAGGCCGGCGGCGTTGCGGCCCGGGGCGGGATGTGCCAAGCTTCGGCGCTTTTCCAACCGACCGACCGAGCCGCGCCCGCAAGCCATGAGTGAACGCTCCCCCTCTCGTACAAGCCCCGAGCACGAGCCCGAGCACCGCCTCGTCTTGCGCCAGCTCACCCCCGAAGACTACGAGGACGTCAAGGCCATCATGGACCGGATCTACGCCGGCATGGGGGGTGGGTGGAAGAAGCGCGAGTACCTGGCGCTTCTCGCCAAGTTTCCCGAAGGCCAGTTCTGCATCGAGGACGCCGGGCGGGTGGTGGCGGCCGCCTTTTCGGTGATCGTCGACTACAGCCAGTTCGGCGACGAGCACACCTACGAGGACGTGGTGGGCAACGCCTACCTCACCGCCCACGATCCCAACGGCGACATGCTCTACGGCATCGAGATCTTCGTCGCCCCCGAATACCGGGGGCTGCGCCTCGGCCGGCGCCTCTACGAGGCCCGCAAGGAGTTGTGCCGCAACCTCAACCTCAAGGGGATCGTGGCCGGGGGGCGCATCCCGGAGTACCAGAAGTACGCCGACCGGATGACCCCCTACGAGTACATCGAGAAGGTCAAAAAGCGCGAGATCTACGATCCCACCCTCTCCTTTCAGCTGGCCAACGACTTCGAGGTGCGGCGCGTCTTGCCCGCCTATCTGCCCGAAGACCGCGCCTCCCGGGGCTACGCGACCCTGTTGCAGTGGCACAACCTCTACTACAGCCCCAGCAAACCCAAACTGATCGGCGCCCGCAAGCGGATCGCCCGCGTCGGTTGCGTCCAGTGGCAGATGCGCGAGTTCCGCGGCGTGGACGAGTTTCTCCAGCAGGTGGAATACTTCGTCGACGCCCTCTCCGACTACCGCTGCGACGCGGCCCTCTTCCCGGAGCTCTTCAACGCCCCGCTGATGGGGCTTGCCGGCACCAGCGATCCGGTGGAGTGCATCACCCACCTGGCGGGTTACACCGAAGAGATCCTCGCCGCCATCTCGCGCTTTGCCGTCTCCTACAACATCAACGTCATCGCCGGCTCCATGCCGGTGGTGGAGGACGGTGAGATCTACAACGTCGCCTATCTGTGCCGCCGCGACGGGACCATCGACAGCCAGTACAAGATCCATCCCACGCCCCACGAAAAAAAGGACTGGCTGATGAAGGGCGGGGACACCCTCAAGGCGTTCGATACCGACTTCGGCAAGATCGGCATCTTGATCTGCTACGACGTGGAGTTCCCCGAGCTCGCCCGCCTGTTGTCGGAGGAGGACGTGCGCATCCTCTTCGTGCCCTTCTGGACCGACACCAAAAACGGCTTTCTCAGGGTGCAGCGCTGTGCCCAGGCGCGGGCCATCGAGAACGAGTGCTACGTGGTCATCGCCGGCTCCACGGGCAACCTGCCCAAAGTGGACAACGTCGACATCCAGTACGCCCAGAGCGCCGTCTATTCCCCCTCCGACTTCGCCTTTCCCCACGACGCCATCATGGCCGAGACCACGCCCAATACCGAGATGACCCTGATCGTCGACCTCGACCTGCACAAGCTGGTGGAGCTGCAAAACGAGGGGTCGGTGCGCAATTACCTCGACCGGCGCCGCGATCTGTACCGGATCTCCTGGCTGGGTGGCGGCATCAAGCGCCGCTGAGGACGGGCAGCAGGGTCAACAGCGCCGCCCCCGCCGCCGCCGGCAGCAGCCGCACTCCGAGGGCCGACCCGCCGGCGAGGTACGCGTAGAGTCCTTTCATCAGCGTGTTGACGGCCGCGGCCAGGGCGATGGCGGTGACCGCGGTCCTCGCGCTGGTGTCGGTGCTCGCCAGGGAGAGGACGATGGCGTCCACGTCGGCGATGCCGGTGACCGCCGCCAGCAGGTAGAGACCGAGGTCGCCCAGCCATTCCCCGAGGGCCCGGGAGAGGAGCATCACCGCGGTCAGCAGGGCACCGAACTGGAGCGCCGGAATCAGTTGAAAGGGGTTTTGCACCGGGGGCACCTCGGGAGCCGCGGCGGTGGGGGCGCGCCGATACCAGAAGTAGAAGGCGGGTAGGCCAAGGCCCAGCGCCCCCAGCGCCAGGGAGGGGGCGAGGGCGCCGAGGAGTTCGGCGCGCAGGAGCGCCACCACCGCGGCGATGCGCAGGAACATGGTGGCGCACGACAGCAAGATGCCGGCGGCGAGCACATCGGCTCGCCCCAGGGTGACGTGCAAGCGCGCCAGGGCGAAGGTCACCGAGGTGGAGGAGACGAGCCCGCCGGTCAAGGCGGTGAGCAACACGCCGCGCCG
The DNA here is from genome assembly GCA_026005035.1 of Porticoccaceae bacterium. Lineage (GTDB taxonomy): Bacteria > Pseudomonadota > Gammaproteobacteria > Pseudomonadales > Porticoccaceae > BPKH01. The sequence goes on from BPKH01000004.1 coordinate 97,822, forward strand.
CGCCCCGGCGAGCCGCATGGCGAAGTACCCCACCAGCGACAGCCCGGAGATCAGCACCACCAGCGACCAGAGGTCGCGGGGGTTGAGCGCCCCCCAGGGCCCGTAGGGACGGTCGGGAAGGAGGGGCAGCATCACCAGAGAGACGATCAAAAACTGCAGCGTGCCCAGGAGCTCGCGCTCGTCCAACAGGCGCAACCAGCGGTGCAGTTGGCCCTTGAGGTGGAGCAGGAGGGCGAGCACCACCGCCGTGGCCATGGCGGGCAGGCCGAGCCCGAAGGGGGGCAGCGCCCCGAGCCAGAAGGTGAGGAGGGCGGCCACCGCCGAGGTGATGCTCAGGTCGGTGTGGGCGGCCGTGGCCCGGTAGTAGCCGACGGCCAGCAAGGCGGTGAGCGAGATCCCCGCGGAAGCGAGGAGCACCATCCCCTGCGCGGGCTCGAGGCGGCGCGCCAGGAGCGCCACCACCCCGCCGCTGAGGGCGATCAGGGTGAAGGTGCGGATGCCGGCGACCCGCAGCCCCTCGTCGAGTTGGCGGGTGTGCCAGCCGCGCTCGCTGCCCACCAGAAGTCCCACCGCCAACGAGATCCCCAGCGCCAAGAAATCGCCCGCCGCGTCTGCCATGGGCCCGGTCGTCGCCCCGTGGTCGCACCAAAGGCCAGTGTATCCCAAGCAGCGATTTTGGATGGGAATGTATTGCTAATGATAAACATTATCATCTATAGTCAAGGCGGTCTTTCCTTACCTGGGGTGGGAACCATGGCAGAAGCGGGCTTGGAATTGGGCTACGAGGATCTTCGACTCGACCGCGCCAGCACCGGCGAGAGCCTCCTCGCGGTGACCTTGCGCCTCTGGGTGCTGGAGCGCGCCTTGGTCGGACGGGCGCGCCTGCCCGACTGGCGCGGCGGATTGGCGGCGGCGGGATTGGGGCCACTGGCCGAGACCGTGGTGGAGCCCTTGTTCGAGTTCCTGTGGGGCAACCACTATGGACTGGAAGTAGTCCCCCTGTGCCACCGCGAGCTTTCCGCGGAGGAGCGCGCCCTGCTCACCTGGGTGGCGCTCCTCCAGCGCGGTCGGCGCGACGAGGTGCGCCGCCTGCTGGCGGGCTACACCTTCCCGGCCACCGCCCGGGTGATCCTGCCCCTGCTGGAGCGCTTGGCGGAGGCCATGGCCGCGGCGGGGCTTGCCCTGCCGGGACGGCTCGCGCCGCCGCCCGCGGATCCCGCGGCGCGGCGCCTGCGCCTGCACTGATCAGCCGGCGAGGAGGGTGCCGAGGGCGTCCTCCCCCAGGGGCGGTGCGCCGGCCAGGGCGAGCACCAGCGCGCTCAACGCCTCCCAGGGGTCCACTTCTGCCAACCCCTTGGCGGTGCGATCCACCAGGGCCGCAAGCTGGAGAAGCCGCGCCAGGTCCTTAGGCGCGCTGCGCCGGAGGGCGGCCTGGAAGAGGGGGATCCGGCTGTCCCAGACCCGGTGGCGGCGGAAGACGTCCTCCACGCCGCGGCGGGCGCGGCGCGCTTCCGCGGCTTCCAGCAGCACCCGCAGGTCGCGGGCGAGGGACCACAATACCAGCAGCGGCTCGGCGCCCTCTTCCCGCAGGCCGCGCAGGGTGCGCCCCGCCGCCGCGGCGTCGCCCGCGAGGACGCGGTCGGCCAGGGCGAAGACGTCGTGGCGGGCGCTGTCGGCCACCACCGCGGACAGGGTGCGGGCGTCCAGCTCCCCTTCGGGGGCCAGGAGCCTGAGCTTCTCCACCTCCTGGGCGGCGGCCAGGAGGTTGCCCTCCACCCGCTCGGCGAGCACCGCCACCGCCGCCTCGCTGGCGCGCAGTCCGGCCGCCCGCAGCCGACCGGCGATCCACCGCGGCAGTTGGTGGGGTTTGACCGAGCGCACCTCCACCCAGGCGCCCGCCTGGTCCACCGCCCGCAACCAGCGGCTGCGCCGCGCCTTGGCGTCGAGGCGGGGCACCACCAGGAGGAGGAGCAGGTCTTCGGGGGGCGAGGCGCAGTGGTCGGCGAGGAAGTCGCTCCCCCGCTCCAGGGCGCGCAGCGATTCGGCCCGCACCTCCAGGATCCGCCGCGCGGCGAACAGGGACGGGGCGCGCGCTTCCCCCGCCACCGCCTCCCAGTCGAAGGCGGCCTCGGCGTGGAACAGTTCCCGCTCGGTGAAGCCCTGCGCCCGCGCCGCGCCCCGGATGAGGTCGGCGGCTTCCTGGACGAGGAGGGGTTCGTCGCCCGAAACGCACCAGACGGGCGCCAGAGGGTTACCCAGCTGGCCGGCCAGGGCCTCAGCGTCGATCCGCATGGGCCTCGGCCGCCGCCGGCAGGCGCCGCAGGCGGTTGAGGATCTGGGAAACCAGATCGCGGCGCATTTCGCGGCGGATCAGCTCCCGCTCGTCCTGGGTGGCGAGCACGTTGTCTTCGTCGTACTCGAAGATCCGCTCGACGGCGACCCGGGTGGGGGGCAAGAGCGCGCGGCCCGCCTCGTCCACCACCGCGAACTCCACCTCTTCGGTGAGCTGTTGCTCGGCCACCCGGGCCTGTTCGGTGACCGTCGCCACCCGCACCAGGCTGCGTTGCCGCAGCAACAGCAGGCGGACGGGGGCGTCGGGGCCGGTCTTCACCCCAGACGCCTGCAGGGCGCGCTCCAGTTCCCGGGCGAGGCTGGGGTCGGGGTCACGGCTTTCCACGCGGATGGCGTCGAGCCCCGCGGGCAGGGCGACGCGCCCGCGCAGTTGCCAGCCGCAACCGGCCATCGCGGCGCACAACAGGAGGACGGCGGCGCGCGCGGTCCAGTGCCGAGAGGTCGTCATGGCATTCTCCTCAGCGGGCGACGACGTTGACCAGTCTCCCCGGCACCACCACCACCCGCTGGATCTCCTTGCCGGCGACGAAGCGCACCACGTTGGGTTCGGCCAGGGCCGCCTTTTCCACGGCGCTCGGATCGGCGTCGGCCGGCACCTCGATGCGGCCGCGCACCTTGCCGTTGACCTGGACCACGAGGGTGAGCCGATCCCGCTCCAGTGCCGCGGGGTCGGCGCTCGGCCAGGGGGCATCGATCACCGGACGGCGGTGGCCCAGCTCGAACCAGAGGCGGTGGCAGATGTGGGGGACGATGGGCGCGAGGAGGAGCACCGCGGTCTCCAGGGCTTCCCTGGCCACGGCGCGCCCCTGGGGCGAATCGTCGCCAAACCGCCCCAGCTCGTTGACCAACTCCATCACCGCGGCGATGGCGGTGTTGAAGGTCTGCCGCTCGGCGTAATCGGCGGTGACCTTGGCGATGGTTTCGTGGGTCTTGCGCCGCAGGGCGCGCTGCGGCTCGGCCAGGGCGGTTGGGTCCAGGGGAGGGACCGGCCCGGCCGCCAGGTGGGCCGCCACCGCCTTCCACAGGCGGCGGAGAAAGCGATGGGCGCCGGCCACCCCTTCGTCGGACCACTCCAGCGATTGCTCCGGGGGGGCGGCGAACATGATGAACAAACGCACCGTGTCGGCCCCGTAGCGCTGGATGAGCGCTTCGGGATCCACCACGTTGCCCTTGGACTTGGACATCTTGGCGCCGTCTTTGAGCACCATTCCCTGGCACAGCAGGCGGCGGAAGGGTTCGTCCCCCGCCACCAGCCCTTCGTCCCGCATCAGTTTGTGAAAGAAGCGGGCGTAGAGCAGGTGGAGGATGGCGTGTTCGATGCCCCCCACATACTGGTCCACCGGCAGCCAGTAATCGGCGGCGGCCCGATCCACCATCCCCTCCTGGTAGTGGGGGCAGGTGAAGCGCGCGTAGTACCAGGAGGACTCCACGAAGGTGTCGAAGGTGTCGGTCTCGCGCTCCACCGGCTCGCCGCCCAGCTCGGCGCGGCGCCAATGGGGGTCGGCTTTCAGGGGGGAGTGGATGCCGTCGAAGGACACCTCTTCGGGGAGCACCACCGGCAGCTCCTCCTCGGGCACCGGCACGGGCGTGCCGTCGGCCCGGTACAGCATCGGGATGGGTGCGCCCCAGTAGCGCTGGCGCGACACGCCCCAGTCGCGCAGCCGGTACTGGATGGTCACCCGCCCGGCGCCGCGTTCCTCGAGGGCGCGGGCGATGGCGGCGAAGGCATCCTCGAAGTCCAGGCCGTCGAAGGGGCCGGAGTGGACGAGCACCCCCTTGTCCACGAAGGCGCCCCGCTCCAGGTCGACCGGCGAGCCGTCGGCAGGCGCCACCACCTGCTTGCAGGGGAGGCCATAGCGCCGGGCAAACTCCCAGTCGCGCTGGTCGTGGGCGGGCACGCCCATCACCGCCCCCGAGCCGTACTCCAGGAGTACGTAGTTGCCCACCCAGACGGGGACCTCCTCCCCGGTCAGGGGGTGGAGGGCGGTGATCCCCAGAGCCCGGCCGCGCTTCTCGAGAGTGGCGAGACTCGCTTCGCTGACCGACTGGCGACGGCAGGACTCGAGGAAGGCGGCCAGTTCCGCATCGCCCTCGGCCAGCGCCCGGGCCACCGGGTGTTCCGCGGCGACGGTCAGATAGGTGACCCCCATGAGCGTGTCCGGCCGGGTCGTGTAGACGGTGAGCTTGTCGCAGCCGCCCACCGGTTGCGCGAGGGCGAAATCGATCTCGATGCCGCGGCTCTTGCCGATCCAGTTGCGCTGCATGGTGCGCACCTGTTCCGGCCAGCCGTCCAGCTGCTCGAGGTCGGCGAGGAGCTCCTCGGCGTAGGCGGTGATGCGCAAAAACCACTGGGGGATCTCGCGCCGCTCCACCGGCGTGTCACAGCGCCAGCAGCGCCCCTCCACCACCTGCTCGTTGGCCAGCACGGTGCGGTCGTTGGGACACCAGTTGACGGGGGCCGTCTTGCGGTAGGCGAGCCCCTTTTCGTAGAGGCGCAGAAAGAACCACTGCTCCCAGCGATAGTAGTCGGGACGACAGGTGGTGATCTCCCGCTCCCAGTCATAGGCGAAGCCCAAGGCCTTGAGCTGGGCCTTCATGTGTTCGATGTTGGCGTAGGTCCAGGCGGCGGGCGCCACTCCGTGCTGGATGGCGGCGTTTTCCGCCGGCAAGCCGAACGCGTCCCAGCCCATCGGTTGCAAAACGTTCTTGCCCCGCATCCGCTCGAAGCGAGCGATCACGTCGGCGATGGTGTAGTTGCGCACGTGCCCCATGTGGAGCTTGCCGCTCGGGTAGGGGAACATGGCCAGGCAGTAGAATTTTTCCCGGCTGGGATCTTCCACGGCCCGGAAGCAGCGGTGCGCCTCCCAGTAGGCCTGGGCTTCGCGCTCGACGGTGGCGGGGTGGTAGTGCTCTTCCATGGACTTCCGGGAGTGGCTCGAAGGCCGGGATTATAGGGTTGAGCCGCGCCGCGGGTACAGGGCCTGGGGGAGGCCAGCACCCCTGGCACTCTGGCTGGAGCCGGAGCAATCGTAGCCCGGATGGAGGCGCTGAGCACCCGAATCCGGAGCGGGAGGAGGGGCGCCGGGGGTCGGGGGTTCCCGGATTCCGCTACGATCCATCCGGGCTATGCGCCACCCGGGCTCCAAACTCCCGCCTACCGGGGGCAGACCAGCGGCGGGTCGAGAGGGCGAAGAGCACCAGGGCGAGGACCACCAGGGGCCGGGAGCCCCAGCGGGCGTAGGGAGTCGCCCCCTCCCGCGGCCTGAACTCCCCCTTCAGCGCCGCCGCCGCGAAGCGGGGCAGGCGGGCGACGACGCGACCGCGCTCGTCGATGAGGGCGGTGATGCCGTCGTTGGTGGCGCGCACCACCGGCTTTTGGTGTTCCAGCGCCCGCATCCGCGCCATTTGCAGGTGCTGGTGGGGCCCGAGGGAATCGCCGAACCAGACGTCGTTGCTCAGGGTGAGGATCCCCTGCGCTGCCGCCGCGTCCCGGGCCACCAGGTCGGGGAAGACGATCTCGTAGCAGATGGCCACCGCGAGCGCGCTGCCGGCCGCCGCCAGGGGCGCTTGTCGCGGCGGGCCGGCGGCGAAGTCGGACATGGGGCGGTCGAAGAAGCGGATGAGGCCCCGCAGCCAGCGGTCGAGGGGCAGATACTCGCCGAAGGGCACCAGGTGGCGCTTGCGGTAGCTGCCGTCGCCCGCGCCCAGCACCACCACCCCGTTGTAGTAGCGCCCCCCTTCCCGGAGGACGATGCCGGTGACCAGGGCGGTGCCGGCGGCGCGGGCCAGCTCGTCCACGCGGGACAAAAAGGGCGCCACCTCGTCGGGCGGTGCCGGGATGGCCGTTTCCGGCCACACCAGCAGGTCGACCCCCCAGTGGGGGGCGCTCAGTTCGGCGAGGCGCACCAGACTCTGGTAGAGGCCCTCTTCGTCCCACTTCTGTTGGGGCAGGAGAGCGGGCTGGACCAGGGCCACGGAGCGGGCCGGGCCCGCCGCTCGGGTCCAGTCGATCCGCTCCAGGGCGGCGCCCGCTGGCCAGGCGGCGAGAACCGCCGCCAGGGGCAGGAGGCGCCAGCGGCCGCCGCGCCCCAGGTGCACCAGGGCGCCCGCCGCCCAGGCGGCGAGCCCCCCCACCCCCAGGACGCCGCCCAGGGGCGCGAAACCGGCGAGGGGTGTGTCGGTGAAGGCGTAGCCCAGGTAGAGCCAGGGAAAGCCGGTCAGCCACCAGCTGCGCAGCCATTCCCCCAAGAGCCACAGGGCGGGAAAGCCGAGGAGGCGAAAGCGCCCGCCCCGGCCCGCCAGGGGGACGGCGCCGAAGGGGAGGGCGAAGCAGGCGGCGAGCAGCGCCACGAGTCCGGCGGTGAGCAAAAAGGCGATCCACGGCGCTTCGCCGCCGAAATGGTGGATCGAGACGTACACCCAGTGGACCCCGGCGGCGAACAGGCCGACGCCGTAGCAAAAGCCGCGCGCGAGCGCCGTGCGGGCCGAAGATCCCTCGAGGAGCCACGCCAACAGCGCCGTGGAGGCCAGAGCCAGGGGCCACCAGCCGAAGGGCGCAAGCCCCAAGGGCAACAAGGCGCCGCCGGCGAGCGCCGCGGCGAGGGGCGCGAAACCCTTGCCCGGCAGGGTCATCGAGTCGCCGGCGGGCGGACCTCGACCAGCCGGATCTGCCGGCTGTCGCCGTCGGCCACCGTGAAGGTGAAGCCGTCCAGGGTGATCTGCTCGCCCACCTTGGGGAAGCCCCCGAAGGCCTTGAGGAGGACGCCGCCGATGGTGTCGAACTCCTCGTCGCTGAAGCCGGCGTCGAAGGCCTCGTTGAATTCCTCGATGGGGGTGAGCGCGCTGACCAGGGCGCTGCCGTCGGGGCGGCGCTGGATGGGCTCGAACTCCTCCTCGTCGGTCTCGTCTTCGATCTCCCCGACGATCTCTTCGAGCACGTCTTCGATGGTCACCAGGCCCGCCACGCTCCCGTACTCGTCCACCACCACCGCCATGTGGTAGCGGCGCTCGCGGAATTCCCGCAGCAGCACGTTGAGCCGCTTGCTTTCCGGCACGATGGTCGCGGGGCGCAGCAGGCGTTCGAGGCAGAAGCTCTCCTTGCCAGCGAGGGCCACCTTGAGCAGGTCCTTGGCCAGGAGGATGCCACGCACGTCGTCCAGGGATTCGCCGACCACCGGAAATCGCGAGTGGTTCGATTCGACGGCCACCCCCAGCACGTCGTCGAGGCTGTCGTCGACGCGGACCACCACCATCCGGGAGCGGGGCACCATGATGTCCCGGACCTGGAGGTCGGCCACCCGCAAGGCGCCCTCGATGATGCGCAGGGCGTCGTCGTCGAGCAGCTTGTTGGCCCGCGCCACGCGGAGGATCTGGAGCAGATCTTCCTGGGAGCGGGGTTCGCTGGAGAAGGCCTGGGCGAGTCGCTCGAGCCAGGATCTCGGCTCCTGGCCGTTGGCGTCGTCGTCACTCATGGTGGGTGGTCGCAGCAGACGGGGATGCCAGGAAATCGTCGCCATAGGGGGGGGAATAACCCAGGGCGGTGAGGATCTCGGTTTCCAGCGCCTCCATGCGCGCCGCTTCGGCCTCGTCCTGGTGGTCGTAGCCGAGCAGGTGCAGGGTGCCGTGGACGACCAGGTGCGCCCAGTGGGCGTCGGGATCCTTCCCTTGGGCGCGGGCCTCTTCGGCCACCAACGGCGCGCACACCGCCAGGTCGCCGAGAAAGCGGGGGGTGATCTCCGGCGGCAGCTCGGCGGGAAACGAGAGGACGTTGGTGGGGCGGGGGCGGTTGCGGTAGCGGCCGTTGAGGGCGGCCATCTCCTCGCTGCCGACGACGCGCACGGCCAGCTCCACCTCGCCCACCCCCAGCCGGTCCAACGCCGCCTCCACCCAGCGGGCGAAGCGGAGCGGGTCGGGGACCTCGGGACAGCCGGAGGCGTCTTCCACGTGGACTGTGGCGGTCATGGCTGGCCCGCCCGTTCGGCGCTCTCGTGGGACTCGTAGGCGTCCACGATGCGCTGGACCAGGGGGTGGCGCACCACGTCCCGCGAGTCGAAGAAGGTGAAGCTGATCTCCTCCACGCCGCGCAGCACCTCGACGGCGTGGCGCAGCCCCGAGGGCGTGCCGCGCGGCAGGTCGATCTGGGAGAGATCGCCGGTGATGACGACGGTGGAGCCGAAACCGATGCGGGTGAGGAACATCTTCATCTGCTCGCGGGTGGTGTTCTGGCTCTCGTCGAGGATGATGAAGGCGTTGTTGAGGGTTCGGCCGCGCATGTAGGCGAGGGGCGCGATCTCGATCACGTTGCGCTCCACCAGCTTGCCCACGGTCTCCACCCCGAGCATTTCGTACAGGGCGTCGTAGAGGGGGCGCAGGTAGGGGTCCACCTTCTGGGACAGGTCGCCGGGCAGAAAGCCCAGCTTCTCGCCCGCCTCCACCGCCGGGCGCACCAGGACGATGCGGTCCACTTCGTCGCGCAGCAGGGCCTCCACGGCGCAGGCCACCGCCAAGTAGGTCTTGCCGGTGCCCGCCGGGCCGATGCCGAAGTTGACGTCGTGGGTCTGGACCGCGCGCACGTAGCGCTGCTGGTTGGCCCCGCGGGGGCGCACGTGCCCCTTCTTGGTGCGGATGACGATGAGGTCCTCGACCCGCTGCTGGCCGTCGGTGGCCGCGGATTGTTCCATGCGCAGCTCCAGATCCGACTGTTGGAGGAAGAGGTGGAGGGTGTCCGCCGACAACCCGCCCTCCCCGGCCGCCTCGCGATAGAGGTGGAGGAGCAGGTTGCCCGCCGCTTCGGCGTTGCGGTCCGGCCCCGAGATGGAGAAGAGGTTGCCGCGGTTGGCGATGCGGATGTTGAGGCGCCGCTCGATCTGGCGCAGGTGCTCGTCGAACTGTCCGCACAGGTTGGCCAGACGCTTGGCGTCGTCCGGCTCGAGACGAATGGTCAGGGTTCGCGTCAACTCGGCGACGGGCCTCACGGAAAGGTTGCGCTCGCTGCCAAGGATAGCGGTTGACCGGCCCACTGCAAGGGGGGAGACGGACTAGCGGCCATCTTCCAGCGCGCGCAGCACCCCCCGCAGGGAGTGGGGCAGGGCCTCGGTGATCTCCACCCGGGCGAAGCGGCCGATGGCGGTGAGATCGTCGCAGCGGAAGTTGACCACCCGGTTGTTTTCGGTGCGCCCTTGCAGTTGCCCCGGATCCCGGCGGGAGACCCCGGTCACCAGCACCCGCTCCACCGAGCCCACCATCCGCCGGGAGATCTCCTGGGCACTCTGGGCCAAGCGGTGCTGGAGCAGGGCGAGGCGGCGCTTTTTGACCTCCAGGGGGGTTTCGTCCGGCAGTTGCGCCGCCGGCGTGCCGGGGCGAGGGCTGAACAGAAACGAAAAGGAGGCGTCGAAGCCCACCGCTTCAACCAGGGCCAGGGTCGCCTCGAAGTCTTCTTCGCTCTCCCCCGGAAAGCCGACGATGAAGTCGGAGGAGATGCTGATCCCCGGCCGGGCGCGGCGGATCCGCTCCACCAACTCCAAGTATTGGGCGGCGGTATAGCCCCGCTCCATGGCCGCGAGCACGCGGTCGGAGCCGCTCTGCACCGGCAGGTGGAGGTGGGCGGCGAGCTTGGGCACCTCGGCGAAGGCCGCCACCAGATCGTCGTCGAATTCGGCGGGGTGGGAGGTGGTGAAGCGGATCCGCTCGATCCCCTCGATCTCCGCCACGTAGGCGATCAGCTCGGCGAGCCCCGCCACGCCCCCGCCGGGCAATTCGCCCCGATAGGCGTCCACGTTCTGGCCGAGCAGGTTCACCTCGCGCACGCCCCGCTGTGCCAGGTGCGCCACCTCCGCCAGCACGTCGGCCACCGGCCGGCTCACCTCCGGTCCCCGGGTGTAGGGCACCACGCAAAAGGTGCAGTAGCGCGAACAGCCCTCCATGACCGACACGAAGGCGGTTCCTCCGTCGGGCTCCGGGCGGGGGAGCCGGTCGAACTTTTCCACCTCGGGGAAGCTCACGTCCACCACGGGGCCCGGTGCGCGGGCCCGCTCGGCGATGAGTTCGGGCACCCGGTGCAGCGTCTGGGGACCGAAGATGAGATCCACGTGGGGCGCGCGGCGGGCGAGGGCCGCCCCCTCCTGGCTGGCCACGCAGCCGCCCACCCCGATCACCACCTCCGGGCGGCGCGCTTTGATGGCCTTCCAGCGGCCCAGCTGGTGGTAGACCTTTTCCTCCGCCTTTTCGCGGATGGCGCAGGTATTGAGCAGCAGGACGTCGGCTTCTTCGGGATCGTCGGTGGGCACGAGCTCGAGGGTCTCGCCGAGGAGTTCGGCGAGGCGCTTCGAGTCGTATTCGTTCATCTGGCAGCCGTGGGTGACCAGATGGACTTTCTTGACCGCCCGCTGGGCCATGGCTGGACCGAGCTCGACGAGGGAGCGCGATTATAACTTTTCCCGCTCCGCGGTTGAAAAACGTCCATCGGCCCCCAATCTGGCGGTCCTGTGGTACGCTCAAGACCATCGCCGAGGTCGCATCCGATGCCCAGGGATTCCATCTACAAAGTGATCTTCGTCAACCAGGGCCAGGTCTACGAGATCTACGCCCGCCGGATCTCCCAGGGAGACCTCTGGGGATTCTTGGAGGTGGAGCAGTTCGTCTTCGGTGAGCGCACCCAGATGATTGTCGATCCCGGCGAAGAGCGGCTCAAGAACGAGTTTTCGGCGGTGCGGCGCAGTTACATCCCCCTCCACGCGGTGATCCGCATCGACGAGGTGGAGAAGGAAGGGGTGTGCAAGATCACCGAGGTGCGGGGCAACGTCGCCCAGTTCCCCTATTCGCCGGTGGCGCCCCGTCCGCCCAAGGGCTGAGGCCACGCGGCTTGGCCCGCTGGTTGGCACTGTTTCTCGCCCTCGCCCTGTCGGCCCTGTTCCTGCCCCGTTGGGATCTCTGGGTGCGCGACCAGCCGTTTGCTGCTTACCGATTGGCCGCGGAAGGGTTTTGGCGTCCGACCGCCTGCCGCGTGGCGGCGCGCGAGCGGGGCGCGGTCGCCTTCCGCTGCCGCAGGCGGACCCTGTACGAAAGGCTCCTCGGCACCGCGGCGCGCACCCTGCCGGACGACTCCGGAGAAGTTCCATGAACGCCTCTTCCCCCCTGCTCGCCGCCCTGTGGCTCGAGGCCCTCGACGACTTCCTGTTTCGTGGCACCACGCCCAAGCCCTCCCTGGAGCGGATCTTTGGCGGCCAGGTGATGGCTCAGTCGGTCAACGCGGCGGCCCGCACCGCGCCGCCCGGTCGCGAGCTCCACTCCTTCCACGCCTACTTCCTGCGGCCCGGCGACCCCGAGCGCCCGATCCTCTTCGAGGTGGAGCCGGTGCGGGATGGGCGGACCACCAGCACCCGCCGGGTGGTGGCCATCCAGCGGGGGCGGGCGATCTACGTCGCCTCCCTGTCGTTCATGGACCAGGCGCCCGGCTTTTCCCACCAGGAACCGATGCCCCCTGGCACGCCCCCCGACGAGATGGAAACCGAAGAGGAGTACCTGGCGCGGATGGCCCGCAAGTATCCCGGCAAGTTCACCACCGAGCGGCTGTTCCCCGAATGGGAGATCCGCTGGCCCCGGGGCTTCGATCCCTTCGAGGCGGCGGGGCGGGCGCCGGTGCTCGAGACTTGGCTGCGCCTGCGCACGAGGGTGCCCGTCGATCCCCTGCACAGTTGGACGCTGCTCGCCTACGCCTCCGACTTCGGCCTGGTGGCGGCCGCCTCGCTGCCCCACGCCATCGACCCTTTCCGCGAGCGGATCCAGATGTTGAGTCTCGACCACGGGATGTGGTTCCACGATCTCGGCGATGTCAACGACTGGCTCTACTACCGGGCCGAGAGCCACTGGTCGGGGCGCGGCCGCGGCCTCAACATCGGCAAGATCTACCAGCGGGACGGACGCCTGTTGGCCACCACGGTGCAAGAGGGCCTGATGCGTCTGACCCAATCCTGAGGAAAATGCCCTTTCCGGGCATCGCCCATTGACCCCGGCCACTGCGGCGGCTCCAATGAAGGTGGCTTCCCACCTGGAGCAGCAGATGGCGCCGGCCGCCTCGTGCTACCCGCTCTTGTTCTCCCCGATCCGCCTGGGACCGGTGGAGCTCGCCAACCGCTTTAACCTGGCCCCTACGCGGAGCCCTTGGCGGTGGGAGCGGCGCCCTCCCGGACTACCTCGCGGCGCGGGTGGAGGGCGGAGTGGCCCTGGTGGTCGCCACCCTCACCCTCCACGGTCGCACCCGCATCTTCCAACCCAGCCCCCATCCCGCAGAGACGCTGGGCCGGTCGGTGACCCACATGCGCCGGGCCGGTTTCGACGGGGTGATGGTCCACGCCGCTCACGGCGCGCTCGCCCAGCAGTTTCTCTCCCCCTATTTCAACCGCCGGCGCGACGAGTACGGAGGCGGTTTCGAGAATCGGCTGCGCTTTCTCCGCGAGCAGCTGGAGGTGGCCAGAGCGGCGGCGGGGGAGGGGGGGCGGTGGGGGTGCGCCTCAACTGCGACGAACTGCTTGCGGCGGGTACGGCGTGGAGGAGGCGCGCGCGGTGATCGCCCGCCTGGTGGAGCTCGGCCTGGTGGACTTTTTGGACCTGGACGTGGCCACCGAGCCCCAGCAGTACCACCTCGGCATGCCGCCGGTGTTCGTCCCGGTGATGAGCGTGCTCGGCCGCATCACCTCGGCGGCCGAAGCCGAGGGGGCCCTCGCCGAGGGTGTCTGCGATCTGGTCGGGGCGGCGCGGGGGCTGATCGCCGAGCCCGATCTGGTGGGCAACGCCCGCGAGGGAAAGGAGGAGGAAGCCGCGCCTGCATCGCCTGCAACTGGTGCATGGAGGGGCTGCACGACGGCTCCGCCGGCTGCGCCATCAACCCGGTGAGCTTTCGCGAGCGGATCTGGGGCCCGCAGGCCACGGCGCCGGCCGCGCGGCGCCGCCGCCTGTGGGCGCAGTTGCCGGGGCGCGCCGACCACCTGCGCGCCGTGGCCTGGTGGGAACGGGAGCTCGAGCGGCTCGGCGTGGAGGTGCACTCCGGCGTCCGCGCCGACGCTGCCGGCGTGTTGCGGCTGCGCCCCGATGCAGTGATCCTCGCCACCGGCGCCCGTTGGAGTCGGGAAGGGCGTGGCTTTCACGGCGAAGCGGGGATTCCCGGCGCGGACCTTCCCTGGGTGTTGCGACCCGACGAGTTTCTCGAAGGGGGCGGCGAGCCGCGCGGCCGGGTTCTGGTCTACGACGCCGAGGGGCTGCACGCGGGCATGGGAATCGGGGAGCGGCTCGCCCTGCAGGGCGCCGAGGTGGAATTCCTCACCCCCAACCCCCTGCCGCTGTCGAGCCGCACCATGGCGGCCCGGGACGGGCACTTCATGATCGAGCGGTTCCGCCGCACCGGCGGGCAGATTCGCATCCTCCATCGCCTGCGGGCCATCGAGGCCAGGGGGGTGGTGGTGGAAGACCTGGCCACCGGCGCGCTTTCCCCGCGAGCCCGCCCAAGCGGTGCTCCTCGCCACCGGGCGGGAGGCGGTGGCCGATCTGGAACCGGAACTGGAGGGGCGGGGTGGCGCAGTTCTGCCTGGTGGGAGACGCCCTGGCGCCGCGCATGTGGGCCGCGGCCACCTTCGGGGCCACACCGCTTCGCCCGCCTGGTGGGCGAGCCGGAGGCGCCGCCCACGACGCTGGACAGCGACTTCTCCTACGACGACGCGGCCTGGCTGCCCCGCCCCGCCGACGCGGCGGATAGAGTGAGGACGCGGGCGGGAGGTGGTGCCCAGGGGCGGAATCGAACCACCGACACGGGGATTTTCAGTCCCCTGCTCTACCGACTGAGCTACCTGGGCGAAAGGGAAGGCGCGTATTTAATCGCTCCGCCCGGCAATTCGTCAAGTGCACGTAGGAGTCCAGCACCTTTGGCACTCCGGGGCGAGGTTGAGCTCCTCGTCGGGGTGGTGTCCTTCTCCCGGGTTTCGCTTCGCTCCACCCGGGCTGCGCTGCATCCGGGTTAGGGCCAGCCGTCTGCGCCCGGTCCGTCGGTGCGCGGCGGGCCGGCGTCGTCGCAGGGCTCACCGGCGAGGAAGCGCCGCCTCTGTTCCTCGAGGTAGCGGCGCGCCGCGGCGTCGCGGAGGTTGAGGCGGCGCTCGTTGATCAGGCGCGTCTGGTGGGCCAACCACTCCTCCCAGGCTTGCCGGGAGACGGTGCGGTAGATCTCTTCCCCCTCGGGTCCCGGGAAGGGAGGGGCGTCGAGGCCGGGCAATTCGCGCTTGTGGCGGCGGCAAAACACGGTGTGGGACACGGCATCCCCCGAGCCATCAGCCGGCGGCCACTATAGAGCGGGCCGCACCCTTCCACAACCCGCACTCCGCCCCGCGCGCCGCGGCCGCGGATCCCTGCGCTCGGTCCCGATGCGTCCTTTTCCCCGTCAGTCGGCCAGTTCAGCTCCCTTGAAAAGCGCTTCCGCCAGGGCGCGCACGGGCGCGGGCAGCGGCAGCCGGTGTAGCTCCCCGAGCGCCGCCCAACGGCGGCCGGGGTGTTCGGCGGTTGCCTGGGGCTCGGCCCGGCAGAGCAGGGGGTGGTATTCGAGCACGAAGTGGCTGAAGGCGTGGCGTCGCGCCGGCAGTTCCCGAAATGGCTGGAGCCGCCAGCCACCCAGGGTGGGGGGCACTTCCGCGGCGAGTTCGGGGAAGGCCCAGAGTCCGCCCCACAACCCCTCGGGTGGGCGGCGTTCGAAGAGCAAGCGGCCCTCGGCGTCGAGGACCAAGAGCCATCGCCGCCGGCGCACCGGCAGGGTGCGGGCGGGGCGGGGCGCGGGCAGTTCGGTCTGCCGTCCCTGGCGTCGGGCGAGACAGTCTTCGGAAACCGGACAGGCCGCGCAGACGGGTCGCACCCGGGTGCACAGCACAGCACCCAGGTCCATGAGCGCTTGGCTGTAGTCGCCGCAGCGACTGGCGGGCAGGCGTTCCTCGGCCAGGCGCCACAGGCGCTCGGCCACCGCGGTCGAGCCCGGCCAACCTTCCACCCCCGCGTGGCGCGCCAGCACCCGGCGGACGTTGCCGTCGAGGATCGCCGCCGGCTGCTCGAAGGCGATGGAGAGAATGGCGCCGGCGGTGGATCGCCCAATGCCGGGTAGGCGCTGCAGGGCCTGCGGATCCCTCGGCAACTCGCCGCCGTGGTCGGCGAGGATTCGCCGCGCGGCGCGGTGGAGATTGCGCGCCCGGGCGTAGTAGCCAAGGCCGGCCCAGTGGGCGAGCACCTCTTCCTCGTCGGCGGCGGCGAGGCTCGCCACGTCGGGAAAGCGCGCCACGAACCGCTCGAAAAACGGGATGGCGGTGCTCACTCGGGTCTGCTGGAGCATGATCTCCGAAACCCACACCCGGTAGGGGGTGACGGCGCGTCGCCAGGGCAGGTCCCGGCGGCCGTGGCGGTCGTACCAGGCGAGCAGGCGCGCCGCGAACCCTTGCCCGGCCACCGTTCAGCGCCCCAGAAGGCCACGCAGGGCGTCCTCCAGACCGCCGCGACCCCCTTTCCTCTCCGTTGGGCAAAAGCCGCTCCAGGAGCTCGCCCTTGAGCAGCGACTCGAGCATCTCGGGGTCCGGCTTGCAGCTCGTCGGCCCGGCCTCTGCAAAACGATCTTTGCAGCGCAACAGCAGGGCGCGGCGGGCGAGGCGTGGGTCCACGGCACAGCCCTCGTCGCTGGTGCGCTCGCCGGAGAGGCGGGCCTCGGCGCGCAGGTCGAAGCGGCCGCGGGGAAGGTCGATTCTGCCGTCGCCGGCGAGGATCAGGTTGCCCGTGCCGGTGCGGTAGGAGGCCAGGTGGACCACCCCGCCGTCGATGGTAAAAGGGGCTTGCAGGTCGGCGAGGCGGGTGCCTGCCGGCCAGCTTTGGGGCCCTCCGCTCGCCAGGCCGGCGAGGCGGGCCGCTTCGCAATAGGCCCGCTCGACGTTGAGCGAGGGCAGGTAGAGCTCGCGGGCGGCGAGTTGGCCTGCGCCGTCGAGATGGGCGAGCAGCGCTTCGCCGGTGAGGCCCGCGGTCCGCCCCGCCACCTGGGCCGACAGCCGCCCCTCGAGCCGCGCCGCGCCGGCGAAGTGGCGCGCCGCTTGGGCCAGGTCGAGGGCCTCCACGGACAGTTGGAAATCGATCGCCGGTTCCTCGGGGACCAGTTGGGCGCGGGCGCTGCCCTCCAGGGTGCCGCCGAAGACCGCAAACCGCAGCGGCGCCAGCGACAGGGTGGCGCGCTGCTTGTGGGCGATGAGCTCCACCGCTGCAAGGGGCAGCGCGCCCACCCGCAGCTCATCCAGGGAGAGGCGCACTCGGGCGGTGCCGTCGAAGGCGGCGAGGGCGGCCAGGGGAGTGAGGGGTGGCGCACCATCCTGGGTCTGCTCGGCGGATGGGTCGCCGTCGAGGAGCCGGTAGCGGTCCAGATCGAGCCTTCCCCCCTGGAGCTCCACCTCCAGGGAGGGGGTCCGGCCGAAGTGCACCCGGCCCGAGGCCGCGAGGCGAGCGTCGTCGAGCTCCACCGCCAGGCGCTCGACGTCCAGGGTCTCCCCGGTGCCGGCGGCGGTCAGCTGGAGGCCGAAGTGGCGGCCGGCTTGGGGGTCGGCGAAGCGGGTCTCCGGCACGATCTGGGCGAGAGCGCGGGCGAGGTCGCCGGTCGCCTCGAGGGTCAGGGAGTAGCGTGGCGCGGGTGCGGTGGAGAGCACGTCCAGGCGTCCCGACGCCGCGAGACCGGCGGCCCCGAGCCGTTCCAGGGCCACCCTTCCCCGGGCGGCGGCGAGATCCCACTGCCCGGTCAAACGGGCCTCCACGGGATTTGGCAGCAACCCCCCAAGGCGCAGTTCGACGCCGGAAGCGGACAGCTGGGATTGCGCCTGGCGCCACTCGAGCTCGCCGGCGAGCGCCACCTCGAGGGGGGCGCGGCTGCCGAGGCAGCGAAAACCGCAGGCGGAAGGGGGCGGGGCCCTGTCCGCCCAGGCGCTGGATATCGAGGAGCACTCCTTCCAGTTGGTGGCTGGAACCGTCGGCTGAGGCGATGTCCAGCCGCCCGTCGGTGACGAGAATCCGGCCCACCGCGAGGGCGAAATCGCGCCCCAGGGCGACTTCGCCCCCGCCCGCGGCGGGTGCCGCCGCGGCGGACTCGAGGCGGGTGAGGGCGAGTTCGGCGCCCTCGAGCTCCAGGGCGCGGATCTCGATCCGCCGCTGCAAGAGCGGCCACAGGGCGAGCTGGAAGCGCACCGCCTCCGCGCGCGAGGGCGCGACTCCCAGTGCCGGCGCGCTCAGGGACACCCGGTGGGCGGCGAGCGCCAGCTCGGGCACGAGGTCGAGCTCGAGCGCACCGCCGATGGTCAGCTCCACCCCGGCGCGCCGGGCGGCGCCCTCCAGGGCCGCCCGGTAGTCGTCGGGATCGACGGCGAAGCGCAGCCAGGCGGCGGCGCCGACCGCCACCAGGAGCAGCACCGCCGCCGCCCAACCCAGAACGCGCACGCCACTTTTCATCGCCGAATCCTCCCGCCGAGAGAACCAGTGTAACGGCGCTCGGGGGAGCGGTGGACCCCCCTTCTCCCCGGATGGCCTCAGAGCTCGAGGCGCACCCCGGCTTCCAGGGTGCGGCCCGCCTCGGGGGCGAGATCCCGCAGGAAGCTGGTGGCGTGGCGGATCTCTTCGTCGGTGAGATTGGTGACCGCGGCGAAGAGGGTGAAGGGCCCGCGGCGGTGTTCGAGGTGCAGGTCGATGCGGCTGTAGCCGGCGGTGGGCGCCTCGCCCCGCCCGGGCCGGTCCTGGTCGAAGGCGTGGGTGAAGGAGAGTTCCCACCCCCAGCCGTCGAAGGCACTTTCCACGCGGCCGCCCAGTCGGGCAGGTGGCAGGCGGGGCACCTCGCCGCCCTCGTCGAAGCGCCCGCGCACCAGATCGCCCCAGAGGTGCCAGGAGAAGGGTCCGCCCGGGTGCCAGCCCAGTTCCACCTCGAGGCCGTCCATGCGCACGTCTTCCTGGAGCACGCCGTAGCAGGGCTGCGCTTCGGCGAAGGCCTCGTCGTCGTGGAAGGCGGCGGGATCGGCACTGCAGGCGGCAAGGCCCCGCAGGCCCGCCTCCCGCCACTCGGGGACGAACCGCGCCCCCCTCGCCGCGGGGACGATGAACCCCGCAAAGCGGCGGTGGTAGAGGCTTGTGCTCCAGGAGAGCATTCCCTCCCGCCGCCAAGTGAGCTCGAGGCCGTGGGCCAGTTCGCTGTCGAGGCGAGGATCGCCCACCTGATAGGTTCGGGTCGCGGCGTGGACCCCGTCGGCGAAGAGCTCCTCCGGGGTGGGGGCCCGCTCGGCCCGGGACAGGACGAGGCCCAACTGTTGGTCTTCGCGCAACCGCCAAAGCCAGGAAGCCGAGGCGTTGACCAGGCGGTGGACCCGGTCGCCGCCGCCCTCGGGGCGCGCTCGCTGGCGGTCGAAGCGCGCCCCCAGGGCGAGGGAGTGCCGCGCCCAGTCCCGCTCCAGGGTGGCGAACAGGCCGAGTTGGCGCACTTCGTTGGACGGCAAAAAGGCCTCTTCGCCGGCGGCCGCGACGCGGGTGTCGGCCCCTTGCAAGCCGAGGGCGAAACGCCACCGGTTCCATTGGCCGAGGAGCTCGCTGCGCAAGAGGTCGTCCCTGCGGGCATAGCGGGCGCCGACGGCGATTTCGTCCGGGGCGCGCTCCACCTCCCGGTGCCGGTAGTCGCTGCGCGCGAGGTCGAGGCGCCACTCCTCGAGTGGGCCGGGCAGTGCGAACCAACGCCAGTGGCCGCTCGCTACCTCCCGCACCAGGTCGATGCGCGCAAGCGGCGCGCTCTCCGCGGCGCCGTGGTCGGCGCTTTCCCCTTTCCCTTCGCCCTCTTCGTGGTGGTCGTGGAGGTGGGCGCCCGGCGGGATGCCGTAGTCGCTCTCCAGGCGGTAGAAGCCGAGCCCCGCCGCCAGTCGGTCGCCTTCGTGGGCGAGCCCGAACTGCCACAGGTCGGCGGCCGCATCGCTGTTGGGAATGCGTCCCCGCGGCCCCTCGCCGTCGGCATTCGCGGTGCCGGGAATCTCCACGTTGCCGCTCTCCCGCGTGAGGCCGGCGGCGTGGAGCGAAAAGCCAGCTCGCCCGGCGTCGAGCCGACCGCCGAGGGCGCGGCGGCCGCCGTTGTCGGCGCCGCGGGCTTCCAGGGCCAGGCGCGGCCGGTCGGGCGCGGCGTCGGGCAGGCGGCCGTCGATCAGGTGCACCACTCCGCCGATGGCACCCGGGCCGTAGCGCAGGGTGGCGGGCCCGCGCAGGATCTCGATCCGGTCGAGAAGGAGCGCCTCGCCGGCCACGGCGTGGTCGGGGCTGGTATCCGAGGCGTCGGCCAGCGGCAGTCCGTTTTCCAAGATCTCCACCCGGCTGCCGGCAAGGCCCCGCACCACCGGCCGACCGACGCCGGGGCCGAAGGATGCGTTGGCGATGCCGGGCCGCTGGGCGAGGGTCTCCCCCAGCGTGGCGGACGCCGCCCGGCGCAGGGCGTCGCCGGTGAGGAGATCCAACGCGCCGGGAAAGGCGGCGGCGGGGCGGCGGTGGGGCGAAGCGGTGACCACGATCTCTTCCAAGAGGGGTGCGGACTGGGCGCTGAGTGTGGCGGCGAAGCAGGCTGCGCCGAGCCCGCGCAACAGGGCGCGCGCGTTCATGGGGAACCTCCGCATCTCGATGGGGAACCGGCCGGACGGGCGCCGCGGGCGCCGTCCGGTGGAACTAGGCGAGCTGCGGAGGGGAGGGCGGCGCGCGGCTGTGGTAAGGGGCGAGCCGCGGCGCGGCGCGCTCGCGGACCTCCTGCGGGCGGGGCGCCGGGGTGGCGACGGGCGGCGGTGCGGGCGGGTTCGCCGGCGCGGCGGCCGCCCCGTGGGGGAGCCAGCACAGCTCGCAGTGGGCGTCGCTGCCGGGCGGGTGGGCGTGGAGCGCCACCGCGGTGCCCCAGGCGAGGAGCGCCGCGAGCAGCAGCAGAACGCCCAGCCTTCCGGCCCGCCGCGCACCGCCCGCGGCACGGCCCAATCCCCTGGCCATGGTTTGGAGCCCTCCCGAGGGATCCTTATAATAGCGCCTTCCGATCAGGGGGCGGGCCCGCGGCCCGCACGCCGGGGATTCCATGACGACACGCAAGGCGACGGTCAGGCGCGAGACCCTGGAGACGAAGATTCTCGTCTGCGTGGACCTGGACGGGAGCGGCCGGGCCCGGTTCGCCACCGGGGTGCCCTTTCTCGAGCACATGCTCGACCAGGTGGCGCGCCACGGCCTGATCGACCTCGAAATCGAGGCGGCCGGCGACACCCACATCGACGATCACCACACGGTGGAGGACATCGGCATCACCTTCGGCCAGGCGGTGGCGCGCGCCCTGGGGGACAAGCTGGGCATTCGCCGCTTCGGGCACGCCTACGTGCCCTTGGACGAGGCGCTGTCGCGGGTGGTGGTGGACTTTTCCGGGCGGCCGGGGCTCGTCATGAACGTCGCCTTCACTCGCCAGGCGGTGGGCAACTTCGATCTCCAGTTGGTTCGCGAGTTCTTTCAGGGATTCGCCAACCACGCTTGCGCCACTCTGCACCTGGACAACCTCCGGGGTGAGAACGCCCACCACCAGGTGGAAACCCTGTTCAAAGCCTTCGGTCGCGCCCTGCGCATGGCCGCCGAACCGGATCCGCGCATGGCCGGCGCCATGCCTTCCACCAAGGGTGCCCTGTGACCGACTTCCGCCTGCGCGTTGCCGTCATCGACTGCGGTCTGGGCAACCTCCACTCGGTCCACAAGGCGCTCGCGGCCGTGGCCTCCCGAGCCGAGGTGGTGGTCACCGGCGATCCCGCACAGATTGCGGCCGCCGACCGGGTGGTGTTCCCCGGGGTGGGCGCCATCCGCGATTGCATGGCGTGCATCCGGGCCGGCGGCTTCGGCGAGGTGGTGCGCAAGGCGATCGCCGAAAAGCCGGTGCTCGGCATCTGCCTGGGGCTGCAGGCGCTCTTCGCCCACAGCGAGGAGAACGGCGGCGTGGCGGGACTCGGGATCCTGCCCGGGGAGGTGCGGCGCTTCCGCGCTCCGCCGGGGGAGCGGCTCAAGGTGCCGCACATGGGCTGGAACCGGGTCCACCGCACCCGCGACCACCCCATGTGGCGGGGCATCGACCAGGACGAATACTTCTACTTCGTCCACAGCTACCACGCGGTGACCGAACCCGAGTGGGTGGCGGCCACCTGTCGCCACGGCGTGGAGTTTCCGGCCGCCGTCGCCCAGGGCAACCTCTTCGCCGTCCAATTTCACCCGGAAAAGAGCCAGCGGGCGGGCTTGCAGCTCCTGAAGAATTTCATCCAGTGGCGGGGGGAATAGGGGGATGCTGATCATTCCGGCCATCGATCTCAAGGGCGGCAAGTGCGTGCGCCTTCGCCAAGGGCGGATGGAGGAGGCCACGGTCTACTCCGACAATCCGGTGGACGTGGCCCGCCACTGGGTCGAGGATCAGTGCGCCCGGCGCTTGCACCTGGTGGATCTAGAGGGAGCCTTCGCCGGTCGCCCGGTCAACGGCAACGTGGTGCGGGCCATCGCCCACGAGTTTCCCGAGCTGCCCATCCAGGTGGGGGGTGGCATCCGCGATCTCGCCACCATCGAGTACTACCTGGAAGCGGGGGTGCGCTACGTGATTCTCGGCACCGCCGCGGTCAAGAATCCCACCCTGGTGGAGGAGGCCTGCCTCCACTACCGGGGTCACGTCTTGGTCGGCATCGACGCCCGCGACGGGCGGGTGGCGGTGGAGGGCTGGGCCGAGGTCAGCGAGCTGCCCGCCGCGGAGCTGGCCCGGCGGCTGGCCGACGTGGGCGTCTCCGCGGTGGTGTACACGGACATCGGCCGGGACGGCATGCTCTCGGGGGTCAACGTCGACGCCACGGTGGCGCTGGCGCGGGCGGCGCGCCTGCCGGTGATCGCCTCGGGGGGCGTGCGCACCCTGGCCGACATCGAGGCCTTGTGCGCGGTGGCCCGCGAGGGCATTCTCGGCGTGGTGGTGGGCCGCGCCATCTACGAGGGAACCCTCAACGTTCGCGAAGCGCAGGAATACTGTGACCGCGTCCTCGGACTCTACGAGACCGGGTAGCCCACCGGCGCGCGCCACAATGCGCGCCATGGTGCTCGAAGCCCAGGGCCGGCCGCTGGTGCTGCGGGAGCTACCCGTGCCCCGCCCGGGGGAGGGGGAGATCCTGGTGGCGGTGTCGGCCTGCGGCGTCTGTCGCACCGACCTGCACGTGGTGGACGGCGACCTGACCCGGCCGAAGCTGCCCTTGATCCCCGGCCACCAGATCGTCGGCCGGGTGGTGGAGCTGGGGCCCGGGGTGCAAGGTTTCACCCCCGGCCAGCGGGTGGGGGTGCCCTGGCTGGGCGGCAGTTGTGGCCGGTGCGACTTCTGCCTGCGCGGTCGCGAAAACCTCTGCGAGCAAGCGCAGTACACCGGCTACCAGCGGGATGGGGGATTCGCCGAGTACGCCGTGGCGCGGGCCGAGTACGCCTTCCCTCTGCCCGCCGATTACGGCGACCTGGACGTCGCCCCGCTCCTGTGCGCGGGGCTCATCGGCTATCGCGCCTGGCGAAGGGTGCGCGACGCGGAACGGCTCGGACTGTACGGGTTCGGCGCCGCCGCCCACATTCTCATCCAGCTGGCGCGCCACTGCGGTCAGCGGGTGTTCGCCTTCACCCGCCCCGGCGACGAGGCCGCCCAGGCGTTCGCCCGCTCCCTGGGGGCGGCCTGGGCGGGGGGCTCTGACATCGCCCCGCCCGAGTCCCTCGACGGCGCCATCCTCTTTGCGCCTGTGGGCGCGCTGGTGCCGGCCGCCCTGCGCGCGGTGCGCAAGGGGGGGTGCGTGGTGTGTGCGGGCATCCACATGAGCGACATCCCCGCCTTCCCCTACGAGATCCTTTGGGGAGAGCGGCAGCTGGTGTCGGTGGCCAATCTCACCCGCCGCGACGGCGAGGAGTTTCTGCCCTTGGCAGCCGCCGTGCCCATCGCCACCCACGTCCAGCTCTATCCCCTCGAGCGGGCCAACGAGGCCCTCGACGACTTGCGCGCCGGGCGCTTTACGGGGGCGGCGGTGCTCGCCGTCGCCGCCCCCTGAGGTGCTGCGCCCTAGGCCAGCACCTCGGCGAGGAAGTTCTGCATCGCCGTCCAGGAGCGGGCGTCCGCCACGGCGTTGTAGACGGTGCCCAGCTGCCGGTCGTTGGCCTCCGGGTTGGTGAAGGCGTGGAGGGTGTTGCCGTAGGCGTGGATCTGCCAGTCGGCCCCCGCCTCGGTGAGCTCCCGGGCCAGGGCCACCACCTGGTCCGGGGGGACCATGGGATCGTCCCAGCCGTGCAGGCACAACACCTTGGCGGTGATCTTGCGCCCGGCGGTGTTGCCGGGCGGGATGAACAGGCCGTGGAAGCTCACCACGCCGCGCACGTCGGCGCCCGAGCGGGCGAGGTCGAGCACGCACAGGCCGCCGAAGCAAAAGCCGATGGCCGCCACCCGCGCCGGGTCCACCTCGGGTTGCCCGCGCAACACCTCGACGGCCCGCTGGATGCGGGCCTGGAGCAGTCCGCGGTCTTCGAGGAAGGGGGCGATGAGGGCCTGGTTTTCTTCCACCGAGTTGCCGCGCACCCCCTTGCCGAACATGTCCAGGGCGAAACCCACGTAGCCGAGCTCGGCGAGGGCGCGCGCCTTGGCGCACTCGAACTCCGAGCGCCCCGACCAGGCATGGGAGACCGCCACCGCCGGGCGGGGGCCGGCGTGGGCGTCGTCCCACGCGAGATACCCTTCGAGCACCTGCTCGCCGTGCCGATACTCGATCAATCGGGTCTGGATCGCCATGGTGACTCCTCTTGCGATTGAGCGGGGCTTCAAGTGTAGGGCGGGCGGTGGTGCGGGCCAAGGGCATCCGCGCTGGTCTGCGGCGGGGCGCGCGAAAAATATTCGTTGACTTTTCCCCGGGATCCTCTATGCTGGTCGGGCGGTACAAGACAGCGCCCGCCGACGAAGCTCCTTCGCCTGACGGTCTTTCTGTTCTTCCCCGCGCTTCCTGCCGCCGCCCCGAAGCGGCGGTTTGCACTGGCTTCACAAAGGTCTATTGAGATATGTCTACCATCGGTACCGTAAAGTGGTTCAATTCTGAAAAGGGCTACGGCTTCATCCAACAGGACAACGGCCCCGACGTCTTCGTGCACTACCGCGCGATCGTCGCCGAGGGCTTCAAAAAGCTGGAGGAAGGCCAGCGGGTGGAGTTCCGCGTGACCCAGGGCCAAAAGGGTCCGCAGGCGGAGGACGTGCGCGTCATCGGCTGAGGCAGCGCGCATCCGCCCCCGCCGCAGTGGCGGCGGGCGGCCGAGAAGGGGCGAGGCGACTCGCCCCTTTTTTCGTGCCCGCAGCCGCCCGCGGGCGAGGGTCAGTCCAGCTCGGGCAGGTCGCGCAGTGCCGGCGGCGAGGCGCCCTCGGCGCCCTGGGGCGGTTTGCCCTCCGCGGGCTCCAGTGTCTCCTCCGTGGCCTCGATGCCGATGTGGTAGGCGGCGTACCCCGGCATCACCACCTGGTTGAGGGCCATGCCGATGACCCGTCCCTCGTAGGGCGAAACCAGCGGGTGGACGCGATTGTCGATGGGGTTGACCACGTTGCCGAGCAGATCGCCCCGCTTGACCCGGTCGCCCAGTTTCACCTTGCTGATCAGAAACCCCCCCTGCTCGGCGCGTACCCAGCGGGAGTTGTAGTAGACGGGTTCCGCTTCCGACCAGAAGCGCGGGCGCTGGTACATCCCCAAATTGGTCATCAGCGCGCGGATCCTCGCCACGCCGTCCACCACCACCTCTTCCTGAATGCGCATCGGTTCCCCCGCTTCGACGGTCACGGCGGGTATCCCCGCCTCGACGGCGGCGCGGCGGAGGGTGCCGGGTGCCCCCTTGCTGTGGAGCACGATCATGCCGCCGAAGCTGTGGACGAGCTGTGCCACTTCGGGATGGTCCATGTCGGCCCGCAGCTGGGGAATGTTGGTGCGGTGAAAGGAGCCGGTGTGCAGGTCCACCAGCGCGTCGCAGTAGGCGATCACCTCCTGAAAGAAGGAGTAGGCGATGCGCGAGGCCGAACTGCCCCGCGGGTTGCCGGGGAAGTAGCGGTTGAGATCGCGCCGGTCGGGCAGGTAGCGGGAGGCGCGCCGAAAGCCCATCTGATTGACGATGGGCACCCCGAGCAGGACGCCCGACAGCTTGCGCGGGTCGATCTCGAAAAAGACTTGGCGGATGATCTCCACCCCGTTGATCTCGTCCCCGTGCACGGCGCCGGTGAGACACAGGGTCGGACCGGGGGTGGCGCCGTTGATCACCAGCACCGGAGTGGGCGCGGCGATCAGGTCGAAGGTCTCCACCGGCGTCCAGGACAGCCGCCGCGCCGTCGCCGGGGGAATCACCTCGCCGAGGACGGTGATCCCGCCGTGGGCGACGGCGTCCAGGGCGAGGGCCGGACGCTCGACGGCGGCGGGCAAGGGCAGCGAGAGGGGCATGCGGCGCGCTGGCGGGGGCTCCGGGGCGATCTCGTCCGGTTGGCGCGGGGTCTCCACCGCCTCTGCCACCGCGCTGGCCAACCACGTGGCGGCCAGCCACCGTACCCATCGTCTCGCCATGGTTCCGCCTTATGTCCAGCCGTCGGAAGGCGATTGTACGCCACGCATCCTTGCGCGAGTGGCAGCCCGGCGGGTCCTGGACTAGCTTGAAGCAAGGGGTTGATGAGGCGCCGGCGCGCCCCCATTTCCAGCGGCGCCTGCAATTGGGCAGCAAACAGTAAAAAGGAGGTGGCAGCGATGCGCAGGTTTTATTTCTTGAGCGGCGATGTCGAGCTGCTCGAGCAGGTCGAGCGCGAGCTCATCGCCGCCGGCATTCCCGAAGAGCAGATCCACACCCTGAGCGAAGCGGAAGCGGAGCTTGAGGAACACCACTTGCGCCCGGTGAGCGACTTCATGAAGACCGACGTGATCTGGCGAGGACTGCAGGGGTTCGCGGTGGGGGTGGTGGTCTCCACCGCCATCCTCGGCCTCACCGCCGCCTTCGACTGGTGGCGCTCGGTGGGCTGGACCCCCTTCGTCTACCTGGCGGTCGCCGCTCTCGGCTTTTGTACCTGGGAGGGGGGATTCCTCGGCTTTCAGGAGCGCAATCACCGCTTCGACCGCTTCCAGGCGGCGCTGCGGGCCGGCCGCCACCTGTTTTTCGTCGACGTGACGCCCGACCAGGTGCCCCTGCTTGAGCAGGTGGTCGCCCGCTATCCCGCGCTGGAGCGCGCCGGCTCGGGTGGCGGCATGCCCCAGTGGGTGGTCAACGCCCAGCGGCGCTTCAAGCAGTTCCTGCGCTGGGCTCCCTGAACCGGCTCAGAGGGGGTCGTCGACGCGGCGGGTCGGCTCGTCGGGAAGGTGGTCCACCCGGCCGTCGGCGTGGACCACCGCCCGCCGCCCGGTGCGCGGGTCGCGCATCCCGACCCGCGCTTCCTGAAACAGGGGCTGACGGACCCAGACGACCTCCCAGCCGAAGTTCTCGAGCTCCTTCATCGCTCGGGTTTGCTCGGGAGAGAGGGGCTTTTTGCGCTGCTCCCCCGCCCGTAGTTTGCGTCGTTCTCGCATCGCTCGGCATCCTTTGCACCCCTCGCATTATGGGCCAGGGCGGTTGCGCCGCCAACGGGAGCGCCTTGGCCGCATCCAAGGCGCTTGGGTAGAATGGCCCACCCTCCGCGCACCGAGCAGGGACTCTGCGATGACCGATGACTCTTTCCGGGAGAGCGCGCTGCGCTACCACCGCGAGCCCGTCCCCGGCAAACTCGCCATCCGCCCCACCAAGCCGTTGGCCAACAAGCGGGACCTGTCCCGCGCCTACTCCCCCGGGGTGGCCTATCCCTGCGAGGTGATCGCCCAGAATCCGGCCGCCGTGGCCGAGCTCACCGCTCGGGGCAACCTGGTGGCGGTGGTGACCAACGGCACCGCCGTGCTCGGCCTCGGCGACATCGGCCCCCTGGCCGCCAAGCCGGTGATGGAAGGCAAGGCGGTGCTTTTCAAGAAATTCGCCGACATCGACGTCTTCGACATCGAGGTGGCGGAGACCGACGTCGACCGCTTCGTGGAGGTGGTCGCGCCGCCCTGCGAGCCCACCTTCGGGGGCATCAATCTCGAGGACATCAAGGCGCCGGAGTGCTTCGAGATCGAGCGCAAGCTGCGGGAGCGGATGCGCATTCCGGTCTTCCACGACGACCAGCACGGCACGGCCATCATCTCGGCGCGGCGGTGCTACAACGGCGTTGCGAGCTGGTGGGCAAGGAATCGGCGACGTGAAGACTCGTGATCCGGTGCGGGCGCGGCGGCCATCGCCTGCGTCGGATCTCTCGTGAGCATGGGCGCTGCGCAAGAGAACAGTCGATCATGCTCGACTCCCAGGGGGTCATCCACCAGGGGCGCACCGGAGGACATGAATCCCTGGAAGGCCGCCTATGCCGCGGACACCGAGGCGCGCACTCTGGCCGAGGCCATCGAGGGCGCGGACCTCTTTCTCGGGCCTCTCCGGGCCGGCGTGCTGACCCGCGACATGGTGCAAGAAGATGGCCCGCGAACCCCCTCATCTTCGCCATGGCCAACCCCGACCCGGAGATCCGCCCGAGGTCGCGAAGGCGGCGCGGCCCGACGTGATCATCGCCACCGGCCGTCGCGACTACCCCAACCAGGTCAACAACGTGCTTGTTTCCCCTTCATCTTCCGCGGCGCGCTCGACGTGCGGGCCACCACCATCAACGATGGAGATGAAGATCGCCGCGGCCAAGGCCCTCGCCGCCCTCGCCCACCGCGAGGACGTGCACCGACGGCGGTGGCTCGAAGGCCTACGTGGGCGACCGGAGCCTGAAGTTCGGCCCCGACTATCTCATCCCCAAGCCCTTCGATCGCCCGGGCGCTGCTGCGAGGAGGCGCCCAGCGCCGTGGCCAAGGCCGCCATGGCCACCGGCGTGGCCACGCGGCCCATCGAAGACCTGGACGCCTACCGCACGCGGCTCCACTCCTACGTCAGCGGCAGCCGCCTGTTCATGCAGCCGACTATCGAGTTGGCGCGCCGCCACCCGGCGCGGATCGCCCTTCGCCGAAGGGGAAAACGAAGACGTCCTGCTGGCCATGCAGGCGGTGGTGGACGAGCGGGTGGCGCGCCCCATTCTGCTCGGCCGCCCGGCGGTGATCCAGGCCAAGATCGAAAAGCTCGGCCTGCGCATCCAGGTCGGCGAGGACGTGGAGATCGTCGACGTGGAAGAGGGCGACGTCGGGGAGAAGTACTGGCGCCACTACCACCGCAAGGTGGGGCGCAGCGGCGTATCGGTGGAGGCGGCCAAGACCGCCGTGCACACCAACGCCACGGTCATGGGCGCGCTGCTCGTGGACCTGGGCGAAGCCGACGGCCTGATCTGCGGCAAGGTGGGCCGCTTCGACGAACACCTCAAGATCCTCACCGGCATTCTCGAGCCGAGCCGGCCCGGCGGCCTGCTCTCCTCGGTGTGCGTCCTCTTGGTGGAGTCGGGGCCGCTCTTTCTGGCCGACCCCTTCGTCAACGTCGACCCGGACGTGGAACAGGTGGTGCAGATCGCCAAGGACGCCATCGCCTTTGCCCGGGGCTTCGACGTCGAGCCCAAGGTGGCCCTGCTTTCCCACTCCAACTTCGGCACTTACGAAGATCCCTCCGCCCTGAAGATGAAGGAGGCGGCGGCGAGGCTCCGGGCGGAGCTGCCCGACGTGCAGATCGACGGCGAGATGCACGCCCTGTCCGCCTTCAACGCCAAACTGCGCGCCACCATTTACGAGGAAAACCGCATCGAGGGGCAGGCCAACGTCCTGGTGATGCCCAACATGGACGCGGCGAGCATCGCCCTCGGCCTCATCCGCTCCCTCACCGACGCGCGGCTGGTGGGACCGTTTTTGTTCGGTCTCGCCAAGCCGGCTCATATCCTCATCCCCTCGGTGTCCGGGCGGGGGATCCTCAATATGACCGCCCTGGCGGTGGCGGACATCCACCACCGCCGGGCTCGCTGAGGCGGGGCCTCCCCTCAGCGCTCGGCCGCGCCGCTGCCCTCCTCGAGGCCTTTGAGGAATTCGCCGAGCCGCCGGCCGGCTTCTTCCGGCGGCAGGCGCTGCCATTCCTCCAACTCCCGCTCCAATTGGGCGGCCCGCTTTTCCGCGTGCCGGGCCGCGCGCTCGGCGCCCAGGTTCGCGAGGGCGAGGAGCGCGGCGAGGATGCCCAGGGCGATGGCCGCCTTGCGCCGCGGGATGCGGTGGACCTCTTCGCTGGCCACCACCAACAGCCAGGTGGCCCAAGCGAGGGCGACGAGCCCGCCCAGGTAGGGGATGATCGCCAGGAGGGCGGCGATGGGGTAGAGGGCGGTGGTGGCAGCCAGGCAGCGGTATGCGGTCTCGTAGTTTTCCTGCGAGCCGAGCAGCTTCCACACCAGGAGCAAAACGGCCGCCGCCACGAAGGAGCCGAGCACCGCGAAGAGCGGCATCAGGACGAGGCCCGCGACCCCCGGCCCCGGCGCGAGGCCGAGGGCTCCGAGGAGCAAGGCGACCACCGCCGCGCAAAGCGCCATGACCGCCACGAAGAGCACCGGCGGGCCGAAGCCGCCGCTGCGCTCCAGGGCGCGGAAATGGGAGACGGGGTCGACGATCACTTGGCGGGCGTCCTGCCAGATGCGTGCCAGTTGCTGGGAATTCATGGCCTTCTCCTTGCCGGGTGGAGGAATGGTCCGAGGGCCTTCCGAGTGTAGTCCTTTCCGGCGGGCCGGTCAGGATCGAGCTGGCGCGCCCTTTGCAGAAGCGATCCCAGGTGAAGGCGCGGTCCTTCTGCGAAGGGAGGTGGAAGATGTCGGATTCGGGCCTGTGGAGCAAGGAGATGGTGGACCTGCTCCTCGAGATCAAGCGCCGTGCCCGCGGTCGCCACGGCGTGGCCTTTTCCCTGGCCGAAGAGGGGCTGTTGGCCAGGCTCGCGGCCTTGATGGCGCTCGAGGATCCGCACCTGTGCGCCCTGATCGAATCCTTCGCCGCGCGGGTGGGAGAGGACTGGTACCGGGAGGTGCGCCGGGCTGGCCGGACGGCCGCGCCGCGCCAGGCGACGGTGCGCATCTACCGGGGTCGCCCCGTCCTCTCCTGAGCTCACCAGCGCTGCGCCAGGGTGGCGACGGCCATGGCCAGCACGGCCAGGCTGAAGGTGCGCTGCAGGCGTGGGCCGGCCAGGAGCGGCGCCAGTCGTTGGCCGGCCCAGAGGCCGGCGAGCCCGCCGCCGAGGAAGGCGAGCGCCAGATCCCACGGAAAGCCGTCGCCGAGGGTCGAGGTGGCCGACGCCAGGCCGGCGCCGCCCACGAGGGCGATCACCAGGAGGGAGGTGGCCACCGCCCGGTGGATCGACAATCGGGTCACCCAGCGCAAAGCCGGGACGATCAGGAAGCCGCCGCCGATGCCGAAGAGGCCCGCGAGCACCCCGGTGGCGAGCCCGGCTGCCAAGAGCGCCGCACCGCAGGGCGCGGTGAGGGAAAGCCGCGCCCCCTCCAGGCGGCACAGAGCGATTCCCTCCCCATCGGGGGCGGGATCGGCGCGCACCACCGCCCCTTCATCGGCGCTTCGCCAGAGCCGCACCGCCACCCAGCAGGAGAGCAGCGCAAAGGCGGTCAGCAGGGTGTGGGGCGCCACCTGCCGCGACAGCCAGACCCCGACCGGGGCGGTGGCCATGCCGCCGAGGGCCAAGAGCGCGCCGGCGCGCAGCTCCACGAGGCCCCGCGCCGCCGCCCGCCACGCGCCCACCGCCGCCACGGCGGCCACCGCGGCGAGGGAGAGGGGCACTGCTCGCTGCGGGGACAGCCCCAGGCCGAACACCAGCAAGGGAACGGCGAACACCGAACCGCCGCCGCCGGT
This sequence comes from Porticoccaceae bacterium, assembly GCA_026005035.1. Classification (GTDB taxonomy): domain Bacteria; phylum Pseudomonadota; class Gammaproteobacteria; order Pseudomonadales; family Porticoccaceae; genus BPKH01. Next base: position 129,105 of record BPKH01000004.1, read on the forward strand.
GAGCCCGAGGGCGAGTCCGACCGCCACCCCCGCTGGAAACGCGAGCAGCACCTCTAGCCCTGCACGCTTTCGGACATCTGCCGGCAGTAGGCGGCCAGCTGCTCCGGCAGGTCCTCTGGACAGCGGCCGCAGGCCCGATTGCCCGGGACGGCGTGGTCGATGAAGCGGGGATAGGGGAGGTCCAGTGCCGCCATGAGGGCGATGAACGCTTCTCGCGAGCGGTCGCCGCCGACCCGCGGATTGCGGTCTTTCTCCTGGCGGATGGTGGAGACCCGTCGCTTCTGGTAATCGTGGCCCGGGTAGACCAGGGTGTCGTCGGGAAGCGCGAACAGGCGCTCGCGGATGCTGTCGTAGAGGGTGGCGGCGTCGCCGTTTTGAAAGTCGGTGCGGCCGCAGCCGTCGATGAGCAGGGTGTCCCCGGAGAACAGCCGGTCTTCCCACAGGTAACAGAGGTGGTCGTCGGTGTGCCCCGGGGTGTAGAGGGCGGTCAAGCGCACCTCCTCTCCCACCTCGATCCGGTCGCCGTCGGCGACGTCGAAGTCGGCGCAGGCCACCCCCGAGTAGCGGGGATAGCCCACCCGGCAGCCGGTCGCCTCCCGCAGCGCCCTGGCACCGGTGATGTGGTCGGCGTGGACGTGGGTCTCCAGGGTGCATTCCAGGGTCAGACCGAGCTCGGCCAGCACCGCCAGGTCCCGCTCCACGGTGGGGTAGACCGGATCGATGAGCAGGGCGCGGCGCGTTCGCGAACAGCCGAGCAGATAGGTGTAGGTGGAGGAAAGCGGTTCGAAGAGTTGGCGAAAGATCACGGCGGGCCTCGCTGGAGAGGTTCCGATTCTACCCCGCCGCGGCCGCTCGGCGGTGACTGCTGCGGTAGCCGGCGGGGGAGACGCCGAACACCTGTTTGAACTGGCGGGAAAAGTAGAGGGGATCGTCGAGGCCCACCTTGGCGGCCACCTCGGCCAAGGTGCTGTCTGAGGTTTCCAGCAGGTAGCGGGCGTATTCCATGCGCATGCGGATCAGGTGGCGGATGGGCGGCTGGCCGGCGGCCTCGCGATAGCGGCGGGCGAAGTGGTAGCGGGACAGCCCCGCCTGGCGGGCGAGGGTTTCCAGGTCGAGCCGTTTGTCCAGGTTCTGGAGCATGAATGCCTGGACGGCGCGCAGATCGAAGTCCCGCCGCCGGTGGCTGCGCGCGCGCTCCAGGGAGACGGCGAGGCCGGTGAGGAGCGGCTTGAGCATGTTGGCGGCGTGCAGCATGCCGAGCAGGTCGAACCCTTGGCAGCTGGCCTCGAGGAGGGCCTGAAATTGGCTCCTCAGGGTGGGATCGAGGCCGATCGGCACCACGCTGGCGCGGTCCGGCGGCGCGATCAGGGCCAGGTAATCGCGCGCCCGCTCGCCGGAAAAGTGGCACCAGTAGATGGACCAGGGGTCTTCTGCCGCGGCCCGATAGCAGTGGCCCACCCCCGGCGGCAGGACCACCAGGTCCCCCGGCCCCACGGGCAACTGGCGCCCCTCCGCCTCCAGGAGGCCGCGCCCGGCGAAACAGTAGATGAGCAGGTTGTCGTCGTGGCGGCTGCGGGACATCCGGTGGCCGTAGGCGCGCTCGTAATACCCGCAGGCCAGGGGGAAGCAATCCCGTGCGAGGGGATGGCGGGCCAGGCGGCGCCGGATCACCACCGGCGAGACCACACGGCGGCTGCGCTCGTCCAGGGGCCAGTCGGAAGGTTGGCTCATGGTACACTGCCCGCCCGCGGCGCGCCTCCAGGGCGCAAGATCGTCCATATGGTGGCAAGAATTTCTATTATCCGCAACGAGCCGCGGGTGTAACATTTCAAATTGTTGAACAGCCGCCCCCGCGGGCGAGTCGCAGCGCGGCACGTCAGTGCAGCAGGAGAGAAAGCATGTCCATCGTGAACGAAATCGACGAAATCGCCCCCACCGATGCCGCCCAGGACATCCACCGGCTCATCGAGCGGGCGCGCAGGGCCCAAGCGGTCGCCGAGGGGTACAGCCAGGAGCGGGTCGACGAGTTGATCCGGGGCATGGTGTGGGCCGTCTCCCGGCCGGGCGTGGCCGAGAAGATCGCCCAGCACACCGTGGAGGAGACCCGGCTCGGCGACTACAACGGCAAGTTCACCAAGATCTACACGAAGTGCCGTGCCGCCCTCATGGACATCCTCCCCGACAAGTCGGTGGGGGTGATCGAGGTGGACGAGGAGCGCAATATCATCAAGATCGCCAAACCGGCCGGGGTGATCGGCGCCCTCACCCCCTCCACCAATCCCGAGGCCACCCCGGTGATCAAGGCGATCAATGCGGTCAAGGGGCGCAATGCCATCATCATCGCGCCCCACCCCCGCGCCAAGCGCACCAACGCCATGATCGTGCAGCTGATGCGCGACGCCCTGGACAAGCTGGGCGCTCCGGAGGATCTGGTGATCGCCATCGAGGAGCCCACCCTGGAGAAGACCCAGGAGCTGATGCGCCAGTGCGACCTGATCCTCGCCACCGGCGGGCCGGCCATGGTCAAGGCGGCCTACTCGAGCGGCAAGCCGGCCCTCGGCGTCGGCGCAGGAAACGCGGTGATCACCGTGGACGACACCGCCGACATCCGCTTCGCCGCGGAGAAGATCCGCATTTCCAAGACCTTCGACCTGGCCGCCTCCTGCTCGGCGGACAACTCGGTGCTCGCCTTCGACGCCGTCTACGACCAACTCCTCGAGGCGCTCATCGATGAGGGCGGCTATCTGGCCAACCACGACGAGTATCGGAAGATCGCCGCGGTGCTGTGGGAGGACGGCCACCTCAACGCCGCCTGCGTGGTCAAGCGCCCCCAGGTGATCGCCGAGATGGCCGGCTTTTCGATCCCCGAGGACCGCAAGTTCATCATCATGCCGGAGACGGGCGTGGGTCCGGACCACCCCTATTCGGGGGAAAAGCTGTCGGCCATCATGGCCTTCTACCGGGTGCGGGACATCGACGAGGCCATCGCCCTGACCAACGCGATCCACGACTACCAGGGCAAGGGCCACTCCTGCGGGATCTACTCCAACGACGAGGACAACATCCTCAAATACGCCCTGGGCACTCGCACCGCGCGGGTGATGGTCAACCAGCCCCAGGCGCCGTCCAACAGTGGCAATCTGTGGAACGGCATGCGCCAGACCTTCTCCCTGGGCTGCGGCACCTGGGGCAACAACATCACCACCGAGAACATCTACTGGCGGCACCTGGTGAACATCACCTACGTGTCCAAGCCCCTGCCGGTGCCCAAGGTACTGCCGCCGGACGAAGAGCTGTTCGGCGACGTGATCGAAAAACTCAAGTGAGCAAACCCCCGGGCCTTTGGCCCGGGGCCGGCGGCATCCGTCTGCCAAGGGGGGTTCATGCAGCTCGATCTCACCGAAGATCAGCTCGCCTTGCGCGAGGCGGCGCGCGGTTTCGCCCAGGGTGAGCTCGCACCCCACGCGGCGCGCTGGGACGAAGAGAAGGTCTTCCCGCGGGAGGTGATCGCCGCCGCGGGCGAACTCGGCTTCTGCGGCCTCTACGCCCCGGAGGAGTGCGGCGGACTCGGCCTGTCGCGACTGGACACGGCCATCATCATCGAGGAGCTCGCCGCCGGTTGCACCTCCACCGCGGCCTACATCTCCATCCACAACATGGCCGCGTGGATGGTCTGCACGTGGGGAAGGCCCGAGTTGCGCGCCGCCTGGGGAGAAGCCCTGACCAGCGGGCGCAAGCTCGCTTCCTACTGTCTGACCGAACCCAATGCCGGCTCCGACGCGGCCTCCCTCACCACCAGCGCCCGCCGCGAGGGGGACCACTACGTGGTCAACGGCAGCAAGATGTTCATCAGCGGCGCCGGCGCCACCGACCTCTTGGTGGTCATGGTGCGCACCGGTTCGGCCGATTCGGGGGCGGCCGGCATTACCGCCCTGGCCATCCCGGCCGACACCCCGGGCATCGGCTACGGCAAGAACGAGCCCAAGATGGGCTGGAATTCGCAGCCCACCCGGGCCGTCACCTTCGACGAGGTGCGGGTGCCGGTGGCCAACCGCCTGGGCGAGGAGGGCGAGGGCTTCAAGATCGCCATGAAGGGCCTCGACGGCGGGCGGATCAACATCGCCGCCTGTTCGCTGGGCGCCGCCCAGGCCTGCCTCGAGGCCAGTCGCCGCTACCTCTTGGAGCGGCGCCAGTTCGGCCGACCCCTGGCCGACTTCCAGGCCCTCCAGTTCCGGCTCGCCGACATGGCCACCGAGCTCGTCGCCGCGCGAGGGCTCGTCCACAAGGCGGCCCGCGCGCTGGACGCCGACCATCCGGAGAAGACCGCCTTCTGCGCCATGGCCAAGCGGTTCGCCACCGACGTCGGCTTTGCGGTTTGCAACCAGGCGCTCCAGCTCCACGGCGGCTACGGCTACCTGAGGGAGTACCCCATCGAGCGCTTCTTCCGCGACGCGCGGGTCCACCAGATCCTCGAGGGCACCAACGAGATCATGCGCGTCATCGTCTCCCGCCGGATCTTGCAGGAAGGCACACTGGAGGTATTGCGATGAGTCTTGTGCTGGAACGGGATGGACACACGGCCATCCTCACCCTCGACAACCCGCCGGCCAACACCTGGACGCCGGAGAGTCTCGCCGAGCTGCGGGAAACCCTCGAAACCCTCGCCGCCGACCGCGACGTCTACGCGCTGATTTTGGCGAGCCGCAGCGAGAAGTTTTTCTCTGCCGGCGCCGACCTCAAGGCGCTCAACCACGACGACAAGGGGCGCGCCTTCGCCTTCGCCGCCGCCTTCGGGGAGGCCTTCGAGGCCCTGGCCGCCTTTCCGGGCGTGACCATCGCCGCCATCACCGGCTACGCCATGGGCGGCGGACTGGAGGCGGCGCTCTGTTGCGACCTGCGCATCGCCGAGCGCCAGGCCCAGCTCGCCCTGCCCGAGGCCTCGGTGGGGCTTTTGCCCTGCGGTCTCGGCACCCAGCAGCTGCCCTGGCTGGTGGGCGAGGGCTGGGCGAAGCGGATGATCCTCCTGGGCGAGCGCCTCGACGCCGCCAAGGCGCTCGAGATCGGCCTGGTCCAGGAGGTGGTGGAGACGGGGCAGGCCCTGGCGCGTGCCCGGGAGCTCGCCGCTCAGACGGCCCGCCAGAGCCCCGTGGCGGTGCGCTACTGCAAGCAGCTGATCATGGCGGCCCGCAACCGGCCCCTGCAGTCGGCCTTCCCCCTGGAGCGGGAACTGTTTGTCCGCCTGTGGGATACGGAAGACCAGAAGGAAGGGGTCGCCGCCTTCGTCGAGAAGCGCAAGCCCCAGTGGAAGAACCGTTGAAAGCGGAGCCTGCGGCGATGTCGGAAGACCCCCTGCTCGTCGAGACCCTGGGCGCGGCCAACGACCGCCGGGTGGGGATCGCCACCCTCAACGCGCCCCGCTCCCTCAACGCCCTCACCCTGGAGATGGCCGAGGCCCTCTTCGCCCAGCTCGCCGCCTGGCGGGAAGATCCCGCGGTGGCCTGCGTGGTGCTGCGCGGCAGCGGCGAGCGGGCCTTCTGCGCCGGCGGCGACGTGGTGCGGCTGCGGCAGTCGGCCCTCGCCGGCGACGACCACGCGGCGCGCTTTTTCGAGCGCGAGTACCGCTTGGACTACCTGATCCACACCTACCCCAAGCCGATCGCGGTGTGGGGCCACGGCGTGGTGATGGGGGGTGGACTCGGCCTGATGGTCGGTGCGAGCCACCGCATCGTCACGCCGCAGACGCGGATGGCGATGCCCGAGGTGACCGTCGGTCTCTATCCGGACGTGGGCGGCTCCTGGTTCCTCAATCGGATGCCGGGGCGCACCGGGCTCTTCCTGGCCCTGAGCGGTGCGCCGCTCAACGCCGCCGACGCCCTGTGGGTGGGGCTCGCCGACCGCTTTCTCCGCCACGATCAGTGGGAGGCGTTCGTCGCCGGCCTCGCGGCCATCGCCTGGGAGGAGGATCCCGGCCGCCACGCGGGACAGCTCTCGCGCCTTTTGCGGGTGCTCGAAGCGGAGGCGGGCGAGCGCCCCGCGTCGGTGGTGCGCGAGCACTACGACCAGATCCAGGCCCTCACCGACGCCGATTCTCTGCTGGAACTGGTGGAGCGCATCACCGCCTACGACGGCCCCGATCCCTGGCTCCAGGGCGCGGCGCGCACCCTGGCGAGCGGTTGCCCCACCAGCGTCCACCTGATCTGGGAGCAGCTGCGCCGCACCCGCCACGCCTCTTTGAAAGAGGTCTTCATGGCCGAGCTCATCCTGTCCATCAACTGCATGCGCTTTGGCAACTTCGCGGAAGGGGTGCGCGCGCTCCTCGTGGACAAGGACCGCAAGCCGCGCTTTGCGCCGGCCGAGCTGCGGGCGGTGACGCCGGAACTGGTTGCGGCGCACTTCGCAGCGCCTTGGGGCGACGGGCCCAATCCCCTCGCCGATCTCTAAGCGCACCAAAACACGGGGGTCTTCATGGCGACGATAGGTTTCATCGGGCTTGGCAACATGGGCGGGCCCATGGCGGCCAACCTGGCGGCCAAGGGCTTTCGGGTGCGCGCCTTCGACCTGGTGGAGGCGGCCCGGCAACGGGCCCAGGAGGCCGGTTGCGAAGTGGTCGGCGATCCCCGGGAGGCGGTGGCCGAGGCCGAATTCGCCATCACCATGCTCCCCTCCGGCCCCATCGTGCGCGACCTGTGGATCGAGCGCGATTTGCTGTCCGCGGTGCCCGCCGGCTGCCTCGTCATCGACTGCTCCACCGTGGCGCCGGAGGATTCCCGCGCGCTCGCCCGCGCCGCCACCGAGCGGGGGCTGGCCTTTCTCGACGCACCCGTCTCCGGCGGGGTGGCCGCCGCCGCGGCGGGCACCCTGGCCTTCATGTGCGGCGGCGAGGCGGCCGACGTGGAGCGGGCGCGGCCGGTGCTGCTCGCAATGGGCAGTCGGGTGTTCCACGCCGGCGGCCACGGGGCCGGCGCCGCGGCCAAACTCTGCAACAACCTGTTGTTGGCCATACACATGATCGGCACTGCCGAAGCCCTGCAACTGGGGGTGGACAACGGCCTCGACCCGAAGGTGCTCAGCGAGATCATGCGGGCGAGCTCGGGCAACAACTGGTCCCTGGAGAAGTACAACCCCTATCCCGGCGTCATGGAGGGGGTGCCGGCGGCGCGCGGCTATCAGGGCGGCTTCGCCGTGGACCTGATGCTCAAGGATCTCAACCTGGCGCTCGATGCCGCCCGCGAGCGCGGCTCCGCCGTGCCCATGGGGGCGCTCGCCCGCAACCTCTATGCCCTCCACCGCGGTGCCGATCCCGAGCGGGGGCGGCGCGATTTCTCCTCGATCCTCGAACTCTTTCGCCGCTCCGCCAAGTCGCTATAATCCCCAGCTTCATCGCGCCGGTGTGGCCTGGCCCCGCCGGCACGATCGGGCCAATGCCCACTGAGGTGGCTTCGGGCCGGGGGGCGCGAAGCCTGAATGCGCCGGGCGACCGGCGCACCACCCGTCATTCTTGGGAGGATCTGGGAATGGCCGGGCGAGCCGCCTTGGGAAAACACCTCGTCGCCGAACTCTGGGTGCGCGATCCCCGCACCCTCGACGATGCCGCGGGCCTGGAACAAGCGCTGTTGGCGGCGGCCGAGCGGGGTCGCTTCACCGTGCTCGACCGCAAGATCCACGCCTTCAGCCCCCACGGGGTGACCGGCATCCTGTTGCTGTCCGAGTCCCATCTGGCCATCCATACCTGGCCCGAATATGGCTACGCCGCGGTGGATGTGTTCAGCTGCTCGGGCGCCCCTTGGGAGGCGCTGGAAGAGTTGAAGGAGAGGCTCGATGTGGAGCACATCGAGGTGCGCGAACTGGATCGCGGCCTGTTGCGAAGCGTCGGCGCCGGGTCGCTGCGCCTTGCTCGGCATCGCTGAGTGGCTCCACCGCGAGCGCTCGCCCTTCCAAGAAATCGCCGTGGCGCGCCTCGTCGAGGGCGGCCGGGCTCTGTTTTTGGACGGGGTGCTACAGCTCGCCGAGGCGGACGAGTTCGTCTACCACGAGCACCTGGTGTTGCCCGCCCTGCTCGCCCATCCAGAACCGCGCCGGGTGATGATCGCCGGCGGCGGCGACGGCCTGGCTTTGCGGGAGGTGCTGCGCGATCCGCGGGTGGCCGAAGTGGTGCTGGTGGAGCTCGACGGGGCGGTGTTGGAGGCCTGTCGAATCCACCTGGGAGATCTCCAGAAGGGCGCCCTGGAGGACCCGCGGGTGCAGGTGGAGGTGGCCGATGCGCTCGCCTACCTGTGCGGCGCGACTCGTGCTTTCGACCTAGTGTTCGTCGATCTGGTGGACGCCTACGGCAGCGCCCAGTGGGTGCTCTACCGGGAGGTGTTGGCGGCCGGCGGCGCCGCCCTGGCGGACGACGGCCTGCTCGTCCTCCACGGCGACCTCGTCGGGGCCCCCTGGTTTTTCCTCCACCTGGCCCGCGAAGCGCGCCGTCACTTTCCCATCGTTCGACCCCACCGGGCCGCCGTCGCCTCCTTCGGCGGCGATTGGGGTTTCGCCCTCGCCGGCAAGGGGCGCGATCCGGCGGCGCAACCTCCGGAGGTGTGGTCGGAGCGGGCGGCGGCCCTGGCGGGACCCCCGCGGGCGCTGCGGGTGGAGACCTTCCCCGCCGCTCTGGGCCTGCCGCCTTGGCAGGAAGAGCGCCTCTCCACCTTGCCGGAAGGGCCGCCCGCGCCTTTGCCGGCGCCGCGCTGGCTCGAGGGCGCGGCCCTCGAGGCGCTCCTCAAGGCTCTGGTATAGTGGCGCCGAGGCACTGGGTCTTCCGCCATGTCGCCGCGCACCCTCGGACTCGACGAACGGCTCCACCAGTACCTGATCGCCACCGGCACCCGGGAACACCCTCTGCTCGCCCGCCTGCGGGAGGAGACCGCGCGCCTGCCCGAGGCGGGGATGCAGATCGCCCCGGAACAGGGCGCCCTGCTCGGCTGGTTGGTGGCGCTCATGGGGGCGCGACGCATACTCGAGATTGGCACCTTCACCGGCTACAGCTCTCTGGCCATGGCCCTGGCCCTGCCCGAGGGAGGGCAGATCCACTGCTGTGACCTCTCCGAGCGCTGGACGGCGGTGGCGCGCCGTTATTGGCGCGAGGCGGGGGTGGAAGCCCGGGTACAGCTCCACCTGGGACAGGCGCTGGATAGCCTCGACGAAATGCTGCGGCGAGGCATGGGGGGTGCTTTCGACCTCGCCTTCATCGACGCCGACAAGGAGAACTACGAGTCCTATTTCGAGCGCTGCCTGGCCCTCGTCCGCCCGGGCGGGGTGATCGCCGTGGACAATCTGTTGTGGGGCGGGCGCGTGGTCGAGGCGGCGCAGGGCGATCCCGCCACCGCGGCGATCCGCCGCTTCAACGAGGCGCGCCGGGCCGACGAGCGGGTCGACTGGGTCCTCCTGCCGGTGGGAGACGGGCTCGGCCTGATGCGCGTGCGGGGTTGAGCCGTGGCCCGGGTGGTGGCCATCACCGGGGCCGGGATCAGCGCCGAGAGCGGCCTGCCCACCTTCCGCGACGGCGGCGGGCTGTGGCGCCGGTACCGGGTGGAGGAGCTGGCCACGCCCGCCGCCTGGGCGCGCCACCCGAAGCGGGTCCTCGAGTTCTACAACGAGCGGCGCCGGGCGGTGCGGGCTGCGATCCCCAATGCCGCCCACCGCGCCCTGGCGGAGCTGGAGCGGCGGCACGAGGTGATCGTCATCACCCAGAACATCGACGATCTCCACGAGCGGGCCGGCTCCAGCCGCGTCCTTCACCTCCATGGGGAGATTCTCAAGGCGCGCTCCACCGTCGACCCCGACCTGATCTATCCCTGGGAAGGGGACCTCCACCTGGGGGACCGCTGCGAAAAGGGCGGCCAGTTGCGCCCCCACGTGGTCTGGTTCGGGGAGATGGTGCTCCACTACGAGCGCGCCGCCCGGGAGGTGGCGGGGGCCGACGTGGTGCTGGTGGTGGGCACCTCCCTCTCCGTCTACCCCGCCGCCGGCCTCACGCGCCTCGCCCGGCCGACGGCGCGCAAGATTCTCATCACCCGCGAGATCGACGATCCTCCGGCCGATTTCGATTGGTTGCAGGGCAGTGCCTGCGAGTGGCTGCCTCGGGTGGTGAGCGCGCTGTGAGGGGCGCCCGCTCACCCCTCCCGGGAGCGGTGGAGCGCCGCCATGCGCTCGCGGCAGTGGAGAAAGGGGGAGGCGCCGAGCCAGGCCGGGTCCGGGTAGTAACTGAAGACCAGCTGGCCCCCCGCCAGGGCGTCCACCACCTGCCGCACCACCCCCTGCGCCACCGCCGGGCAGCCGTGGCTGCGTCCGATCCGGCCGTAGCGGGCGATCCAGGCGGGATCCACATAGGGGGCGCCGTGGATGACGATGGCGCGCTCCCGGGCGCGGTCGTTGATCCCGGGCTCGAGGCCGTCGAGGCGCAGGGCGTAACCGTGGCGGCCGCGGTAGGGCTCGGCGGCGCGGAAGAGCCCGACGCTGGTCTGGAGGCTGCCGGGTTCGTTGGAGACCCGCTCCACCCAGCGATCTCCGGAGTTGCGGCCATGGGCCACCCGCTCGTGGAGCAGGAGGCGGCGCTTCTCCAGATCAAAAAGCCACAGTCGGCGGCGGTCGGAGGGCAGCGAGTAGTCGATCACCGCCAGCCGCGCCGGGCGCGGAATGCCCTGGGCGACGGCGCAGTCGGCGGCGGTGAGGGCCTTGGCCAACACCTCCCGGGAAAGCCCCGGGGCGGCGCGGGAGAGGGGTTTGAGGAGTGCCTGGAGGTCGCCCGCGGCGCTCGCCGGCGCGCCCGCAAGGGCGGAGAGGGCGGCGAGGAGCAGCGCCCCGCGCCGGGTGCGAGTCGTTTTTTTCTGTGGCGGACGCAAAATCCCTGCTTCCCCGTGGAGGTCGGCGCCGCGGCGCGCCGGCTCGCCGGGATTGTAGCGGCGGGCGGCGCGCGGTGGTAGGGCGCGCCCTCGCGCTCATCGGGCTGTGCCTCGCGGAGGTGGCCTGGGCCTGCCCCGCTCTGCCCGTGGATTCGCGGGTGGAGGCGGCCGCGCGCCAGCTCGAACGAGCGAGTCCGCCGCCCCGATGGCGCGCCGGCGAGGTGCTGGCGGCTCTCGTCGCGGCCCTCGAGGGGCTCGCCGACGACGGCCTGGATCCCGAGGCGTACGGCGCGGGGCTCTTGCGGGCGGCGCCGCCCGGCGACCCCTGCACGGCGCGCCTGGCCACCCGCGCTCTCCTGGCGGCCCTCGCCGACCTCTCCTGGGGCCGGGTGGATCCGGCCCGTCACGGCCTCGTCTGGTACGCCCCGGGAACGCGCGCCGAGCCCGACCCCGAGGCGCTCCTCGCCCTGGCGCGCCGCGCCTTCGCCGAGGGCTTCCCCGCCGCCCTTGCGGCGGCCCGCCCCGCCTTGCCGAGCTACCGCCATTTGCGCCGCGCCCTGGCGCAAGCCCGCGCCGAGTGGCCCGCCCGTTGGCCTGCCGTGCCCCCTGGGCCGACCCTGCGCCTGGGTGATCGCGGCGCCAGGGTGGCGGCCCTGCGGGCGCGGCTCGCCGCCGAGGGGCTTCTGCCTGCGACGGCCGCCGATCCCGGGCACTTCGACGCCTCCCTGGTCGAGGCGGTGGCCAACTTCCAACGCCTCCACGGCCTGGAGGACGACGGGGTGGTGGGGCCGAAGACCCTGGTCGCCCTCAACGAGTCCCCAGGAGAGCGGATCGCCCGGCTCAGGGTCAACTTGGAAAGGTTGCGCTGGTTTGCCCGCGACTGGCGGGAGCCCGCGGTGTTGGTGGACATCGCCGGCGCGGTGGTGAGCTATGTGGCAGGAGGTGAGGTGCGCTTCCTGGCGCGAGCCCAGGCCGGGCGGCCCGATCGCCCCACGCCGCCGCTCGTCTCCCGGATCACCCGACTCACCGTCAATCCCGCCTGGACGGTGCCGCCCACCATTCTCTACCGGGACGTCCTGCCCGCGGTGCGGCGGGATCCCGGGTACTTGGCCCGACACCGGCTGCGGGTGTTCGATGGAGAGGGCCGCGAGGTGGACCCGGCCGCGGTGGATTGGCGGCGCCCCGGCGCCCTCGTGCTGCGCCAGGATCCAGGGCCCCACAACGCCCTCGGCCGGGTGGCGATCCGCTTCCCCAACCCCTTTGCCGTCTACCTTCACGACACCCCCAACCGCCATCTCTTCGCCACCAGCGCGCGCTTTTACAGCTCCGGCTGCGTGCGCGTGGAGGGGGCGGTGGAGCTCGCCCGCCACCTGCTGGCGGGCGATTCCGAGCGGGCGCGCTTCGCGCGACTGTTGGCCTCGGGGCGCACTGCGGAGATCCCCTTGGCGCGCCCGGTCCACCTGGTGATCGCCTATTGGACGGCGCTCGCCAACGAGGCCGGAGTGGTCACCACCCGCCCCGACGTCTACCAGCGGGACGCGCGGCTGCTCGCGCTGCTCGAGCTCGGGACGGGGGGCGGAGCGCACGAAAAAGGGCCCGTCGGGGCCCTTCGAAACTGGTAGCTACGGGCAGATTCGAACTGCCGACCCCAGCATTATGAGTGCTGTGCTCTCACCAACTGAGCTACGTAGCCACGCGGAGCGAAAATTTTCCCCCTCCGGGGGGTTGCTGTCAACCGCAGGGCCGGAATGGGCCGGGCGAAGCGCCGCCCTCGCCCGCCGCGATCTTCCGGCGGTGCATCCCGGATTCCGCTTCGCTCCATCCGGGCTACGCTTCCCCCGACCCGCGGGGGAGAGCTGTGCGGCGCCGCGATCCGCGGGTGGGGTGCAGCGGGCCGGGGATGCCGGTCCCACGGGTTCGCCGCGGCGGCCTGCGGCAACCTAGACATTGAAGCGGAAGTGGATCACGTCCCCGTCTTGCACCACGTAGTCGCGCCCCTCGAGCCGCCACTTGCCTGCTTCCCGAGCGCCCTGCTCGCCGCCGTGGGCGACGAAGTCCTCGTAGGCGATCACTTCGGCGCGAATGAAGCCCTTTTCGAAGTCGCTGTGGATCTTGCCGGCGGCCTCGGGGGCGGTGGCCCCCACGGGGATCGTCCACGCCCGCACCTCCTTGGGGCCGGCGGTGAAAAAGGTGTGCAGTCCGAGCAGCCGGTAGCCTGCCCGAATGAGGCGGTTGAGCCCGGGCTCGGCCATTCCCAGCGCCTCGAGGAAGGCGGCGCGGTCGGCCTCGTCCAGTTCGGCGATCTCGGCCTCGATCTTGTTGCAGATGGGCAGCACCTCCGCCCCCTCGGCGGCGGCCAGGGCTTCGAGTCCGCGAGCAGGGGGTTGTCGGCGAAACCGTCCTCGGCCACGTTGGCGACGTACAAGGTGGGCTTTAGGGTCAGCAGGTGAAGCTCTCGCAGACGCCGCCGTGCCGCCTCGTCCAGGGGCAGGCTGCGCGCCGGCCGGGCCTGGTCGAGGTGGGCGATGAGCCGCTCGAGAAGGGCGAGGAGCTCGCGGGCCTCCCGGTCGCCTCCCTTGGCCTGGCGGGCCGCCCGCTCGCGGGCCCGCTCACAGGTCTCCAGGTCGGCCAGGGCGAGTTCGGTGTTGATCACCGCCACGTCCTCGGCGGGGCGGACGCGGCCGGCGACGTGGACCACGTTGGGATCTTCGAAGCAGCGCACCACGTGGGCGATGGCGTCGGTCTCGCGGATGTGGGCGAGAAACCGGTTGCCGAGCCCCTCGCCGCGGGAGGCGCCCGCCACCAGCCCGGCGATGTCGACGAACTCCATGGCCGCGGGGACGACCTTCTGGGGCTTGACGATCGCCGCCAAGCGCTCGAGGCGGGGGTCGGGAACCGGGACGATGCCGGTGTTGGGGTCGATGGTGCAGAAGGGAAAGTTCTCCGCCTCGATGCCGGCGCGGGTGAGGGCATTGAACAGGGTGGACTTGCCGACGTTGGGCAGCCCGACGATGCCGCACTTGAATCCCATGGTTGCTCCTCCCCGTCACTCGCGGCTGTGGAGGCGCAGCATGGCGGTCTGCCAGTCGCCCTCCACCACCCAAGGCAGCACCTCGAGAGCTCGCTCGCCGGCTCCCTCGATGGCCTGGCGATCCGCCGCCGAGGGGCGGGAGAGCACGTAGTCCACCACCCGCTCGGGGCCGCCGGGGTGGCCGATGCCGAGCCGCAGTCGGCCGAAGCCGGAGTCGTTGCCCAGCGCCCGAATCACGTCCCGCAGGCCGTTGTGGCCCCCGTGGCCGCCCCCCTGTTTGAGGCGGGCGACGCCCGGCGGCAGGTCGAGATCGTCGTGGACCACGAGGATCGCCGCCGCGGGGATCCGGTAGAAGCCGGCCACGGCGGCCACCGCCTGGCCGCTGCGGTTCATGTACGTGGTGGGGACGAGAAGGCGCACCTCCCGCTCGCCCACCCGCACCCGGGCGGCGAGGCCGGGGAACTTCCGCTCTTCCCGCAACACCGCGGCGCGGGATGCGGCCAGCCGGGCCACCCAGTCGGCACCGGCGTTGTGCCGGGTTCCCTCGTACTTGGGGCCGGGGTTGCCGAGGCCGACGATGAGGGCGACGGGAATGCCCACGGGCTCGCCGTCACTCCTCGGCGGGGGCCTCGCCCTCGCCCTCTTCCTCCTCGGCGCTCACCCGCGGCCGGACGATGCTGACCACCGGCAGGTCGTGCTCGGGACCCTGGAGCAGGTCGGTGCTCTCCACCCCCGGCGGCAGTTTCAGGTCCGAGATGTGCAGCACGTCGCCCAGGTCCAGATCGATGAGGTCCACCTCGATGAACTCGGGCAGGTCTTGGGGCAGGCACTGGACGTCCAGCTCGGTGAGCGCGTGCTGGACGATGCCGCCCGCCTTGACCCCCTTGGCCTTGTCCTCGTTGAGGAAGTGGATGGGGACGCGGACGTGGATCTTCTGGCTGCGGTCCACCCGCTGGAAATCCAGGTGGAGGATCCGCGGCTCGGCGGGGTGTCGCTGGACGTCCTTGAGGATCACCTCCTCACTGCCCACCCCTTCGATCTCAAGTGTGATCAGGTGGCTGTAGAAGGCCTCCTGCTCCAGGGCGTGGAGCACGTCGTCGTGGCGCAGGCTGATGGCTACGGGCGACTTGGCGCCGCCGTAGACGATCGCCGGCACCTGTCCGGCCAGGCGACGCAGGCGGCGGCTCGCACCTTTCCCCGTGTCGTGGCGGACTTGCGCTTTGAGTACGAAATCGACCATGGTCGGACTCCTCGGATGGGACTGCGCGCCCCGCGACCAGGGCGGCGGCAGTCGGCTGGTGCCGCTCGTGCGGCGTGGAGCGCCAGGCTAGAGAAACATGGCGCTGATCGACTCCTCGTTGCTCACCCGCCGGATGGCTTCGGCGAGCAGGGGCGCGAGGCTCAGCTGCCGAATTCGTCGGCAGGCGCGAGCTTCCTCCCGGAGGGGGATGCTGTTGGTCACCACGAGACCGTCCAGTTCGGAGCGCTCGAGATTTTCAATGGCCTTGCCCGACAGGACGGGGTGGGTGCAGTAGGCCACCACGTGGCGGGCGCCGTGGGCCTTGAGGGCGGCGGCGGCGCTGCACAGGGTGCCTGCGGTGTCGATGATGTCGTCCACCAGCAGACAGGTGCGACCCGCCACCTCGCCGATGACGTTCATCACTTCGGCCTTGTTGGCCTCCGGCCGGCGCTTGTCGATGATCGCCAGATCGCAGCCCAGTTGCTTGGCCATGGCCCGGGCGCGCACCACCCCGCCGATGTCTGGGGAGACCACGATGGGATTCTCGTAGGCCTGGCGTTCGATGTCGGCCAACAGCAGGGGCGTGCCGTAGACGTTGTCCACCGTGCAGTCGAAAAACCCCTGGATCTGTTCGGCGTGCAGGTCCACCGTCAGGACGCGGTTGATGCCCACCTTGGTGAACATGTCGGCCACCACCTTGGCGCTGATGGGCACGCGGATGGAGCGCACCCGCCGGTCCTGGCGCGCGTAGCCGAAGTAGGGGACCACCGCGGTGATCCGCCCCGCCGAGGCGCGGCGCAGGGCGTCGGCCATCAGCAGAAGCTCCATGATGTTGTCGTTGGTGGGGTGACAGGTGGGCTGGACGATGAACACGTCGCGGCCGCGCACGTTGTCGTGGATCTGGACGTTGATCTCGCCGTCGGAGAAGCGGCCCACGGTGGCGTTGGAGAGGGGAAGGCAGAGGATGCGGGCCACCTCGCGGGCGAGCTCGGGGTGGGCGTTCCCCGTGAAGAGCATCAAGTTGGCCACGGCGAAGTCCTGGAACTTGGTCTCGTGCGCGTTTGGCGTCTGGCTGGGGTGGTAGGATTCGAACCTACGTATGGCGGGATCAAAACCCGCTGCCTTACCGCTTGGCGACACCCCAGTTTTGGGAACCTGGAAACAGCGCCTCGTGGGCGGGGGAGCGGTCGACGCCGCGGGCGACGAACCCGCGCCACGGTGCCGGAATCCGCCGCCGGACCGCCTCGGCCTCTTCCCGAGTGGCGAAGCGGGCGAAGAGACAGGCGCCCGTTCCGGTCATCCGCGCCGCCCCAAAAGCGGCCAACCACAGGCGCGCCCGGCGCACTTCCGGGTAGAGGGCCTCCACCACCGGCTGGCAGCTGTTCCGACCGCCTCCCTCGAGGAAGGCCGACATTGTGATGGGGGCGTCGTCCCTTGTCAATTCCCGGTGGGCGAAGATCCGGGCGGTGGAGACGGCCACCCCCGGGTCCACCACCAGATACCAGGCGTCGGGTAAGCGCACCGGCGCGAGCACCTCGCCGATCCCCTCGCCCCAGGCGCTGTGTCCCAGCACGAACAGGGGGACGTCGGCGCCGAGGCGCAGCCCCAGGCGGGCGAGCGCTTCCAGGGAGAGGTCGAGCCCCCACAGGCGATTGAGGGCGAGCAGGGTGGTGGCGGCGTCCGAACTGCCGCCGCCCAGCCCGCCTCCCATCGGCAGGCGCTTGTCGACGCGGATCCGCACCCCCACCCCCGGCGGTGCCCGCGACGCCAACAGGCGGGCCGCCCGGTAGGCGAGGTTGGCCTCGAGGGGCACGCCGGGCAGCGGCGGCTCCACGGCGATCTGGCCGTCGCCGGTGACGGTAAAGGTGAGCCGATCGCCGAAGTCGAGCAGTTGAAAGAGAGTCTGCAGGCGGTGGTAGCCGTCCGGCCGCCGCCCCAGGACGTGGAGGAACAGGTTCAGCTTGCCCGGCGCGGGCAGGGTGAGCTCGCTCATCGGCCTTCCCCCTCCGCCAGGGGGCGGAAGCGGTGGACCACCAGGCGGAACTGCACGCCGTCGGGGCCCTCGCCGCGCACCCGCACGGGCACCTGCCAGGCGCCGAAGCGCCCCCAGGCCAGGTAGGCGATCCGCCAGCCCTCCTGCTCGAGGGACAAGGGCCGACCGTCGGGGCCCGCCTCGACGCGGGCGGGGCGGTGGGGCGCCGGAACCCCGCGCACCCACCAGGGCAGCGCCTCCACCGGCAGGGGGAAGCCGAAGAGCGCCCGGGCGAGGGCTTCGCCGCCAGGCGCGGTGAGGGGCGCTTCGCCGGGGCGTTCGAGGCGGGCCCGCTGCGGGGTGCCGCGGATCTCCGCCGCGCCGGCGCCGAAGGGGCCGTGGAGGCGCACCCGGTACGCCTCGCCCTCCTGGCGCCATTGCAGGGTGGCGGAGCCGCGCTCGCCGGCGCCGCTGAAGGCGATCCGCCCCTCCAGCTCGAAGGCCGCGAGCCGAGCCGGGTCCGGCAGGGGCGCGCGCGGGGAGGGGGGGGAGGGCGGCGCAGCCGCCGAGCAGGGCGAACAGGCCCCAGAGGAACCAGCCGGCCGGCTTCCCCTTCACTGCGAGGGCGCCTCCTCAAGCAAACCCGGCGCCAGGCGCTCGAGGGTGCGGCGCAGGGTGCGGTCCCCGGGATCTTCGGCCAGGGCGCGGCGCCAGACGGCGAGCGCCTCCTGGCGTTGTTCCAGCACCCAGAGGACCTCTCCCAGGTGGGCCGCCACCTCCGCTTCGGGCAGCGCCTCGTAGGCGCGCCGCAAAAGTTCGGCGGCCTCCGCCGCGCGCCCCTGGAGGAAGCGCGCCCAGCCGAGGCTGTCGACGATGGCCGGGTTGTCCGGATCGAGGGCGTAGGCGCGCTCGATGAGCGCCACCGCCTCCTCCCTGCGCTGGGGGGCGAGTTCGAGGAGGGTGTAGCCCAGGGCGTTGAGGGCGTTGGCGTCGTCGGGACGGCGCTCGAGGATCCAGCGCAGGTCCGCCTCGGCCGCCGGGAGGTCTTCGGCGAGGGCCGCGGCGATGGCCCGGGCATAGCGCAGCTCGGGGCTGTCGGGAAACTCCTCCAGGGCCCGGCCGAGGAGGGCGCGAGCCTCGTCCGGCCGGCCGTGGCGGGAGAGGATCTCCGCCTCGATCTGGTACAGCGATTCGCGCAGCGCCGGGTAGATGGCGCGCAATTCTCCCAGATAGGCACGCGCGGCGGCCAGGTTGCGGTGCTCGGCGTAGAGCGAGGCGGCGCGCAGGGCCGCAGCGAGGAGGTTGGCGCCGGAGGTCACCTGGCGGTAGTGGTAGATGGCCTCCCCGGGCCGCCCGGCGTCCTCTTCCATGCGGCCGAGGAGGAAGTGGGCGTCGGCGGCGCGCGGGCCACCGGCGGCGAGCTGCTCCAGGATGCGGCGGGCGGCGTCCGCGTCGCCGAGCTCCCGCTCCACCAGCGCCAGGGAAAAGAGGACGTCGGGATCCTCGGGGTCCTGTTCGGCGAGGATGCGCATCTGCTCCCGCGAGGCGGCCAGATCGCGGTCCGCCAGGTAGCGCGCGTACTGGAGGCGCAGTGGCTTGCTGTCGGGAATGACCTCGAGGGCGCGGCGCAGGGCGCGCAGGGCGCGCCCTTTGCGCCCGAGCTCGTAGAGCAGCTGGGCGTGGAGCAGCTGCCCCCCTTCGTCGTCGGGCGCGCGCGCCACCGCCCGCGCGGCCAGCCCCAGGGCCTCTCGAGGGCGGTCGAGCAGCCGCAGCAGTTCCGCCGCGCCGAGCAGGGCGCCGGGGTCCTCCGGATGGCGCTCGAGGAGTGCGCGGTAGAGGGCGAGCAGCCGCTCCTGTTCGCGCCGAGGCGCGTCTGCGGCGAAGATCGCCAGGGAGCGCAGGTAGGCGGGGTCGCCGTGGGCGCGCAGGAATTCGGCGTGGGGGAAGGCCTCCACCACGCGCCCGGCCGCCGCCAGGTGAAAGGCCAGCAGGCGGCGGGCGTCGGGCTCCTCCGGGTCCACTGCCACCCAGAGTTCGGCCAGGTCGAGCACCACGTCATGGCGCCGCAGGTGGCGGGCGATCTGGATGGCCCGCCGGATCACCCCCGGGTCGCGGGTCTCGTGGGCCTGGATGGCGTAGATTTCCAGGGCGGGCTCCACCTGCCCGCGCATGCCGGCGAATTCCGCGAGCAGCAACTCGTGGAGGGTGTCCGCGGGGAAATTGCGGTAGCGCGGCGCGGCGCCTCCCGCGTCGGGCGGTGCATCGGGGGGCGCCTCGACCGGGGCCGCCGGCGGTGCCGCGGGGGGGAGGGCGGCGCAGCCGGCGAGCAGGGCGGCGAGGGCGAACAGCACAAGGCGCGGGCTCGGCTCCATGGCGGGCGGCGGTGCACAAAGACGCCATTCTAGCAGCCGCGGCGGCGGCCAGGGCCGGTCGGCTATGTCGGCTATAATGAACCGCCTTGGCCACGGCCCTCCGCAGCGGGGGGAAACGTTGCACGCATGCATCTGACCGCAGTGGGGCTCAACCACCAGACCGCCTCCTTGGACCTGCGCGACCGCGTGGCCGTCGCCGCCGAGGCGGTGCCCGACGCCCTGCGCGATCTCCTCGACCGGGTGGCGGGCGTCACCGAGGCGGCGCTCCTGTCCACCTGCAATCGCACCGAGCTCTACCTGGCCAGCGAAGCGTCCGCGGTCGATCCCCTGCCCTGGTTCGCCGAGCGGTCTGGCCTGCCCTCCGGCCAACTGGCCGCCGCCCTCTACGTCCACGCCGACGAGGCGGCAGCGCGCCACCTGATGCGGGTGGCCAGCGGCCTCGATTCCATGGTCCTCGGCGAGCCGCAGATTTTCGGCCAGTTCAAAGACGCCTTCGCCCTGGCGCGCGACGCCGGCACCGTCGGCCCGGTGCTCGAGCTCTCTTTGCGCCACGCCATCTCGGTGGCCAAAAGGGTGCGCACCGAGACCGCCATCGGCGAAAACCCGGTCTCGGTGGCTTCCGCCGCCGTCCGCCTGGCCGGGGAGATCTTCAGCGACCTAGGCGCGATCTCGGCACTCCTGGTGGGCGCCGGGGAGACCGCCGACCTGTTGGCCCGCCACCTCGCCGCCCGCGGCGTGCGCCGGCTCACGGTGGCCAACCGCACCCTGGAGCGCGCCCGCGAGCTCGCCTCGGCCCACGGCGGCCGGGCGGTCCCCCTGACCGATCTGCCGCGGGTTTTGCCGGAGGCCGACGTGGCGATCTTTTCCACCGCGAGCCCGCTGCCCATTCTCGGCAAGGGGGCGGTGGAATCGGCCATCCGCCGCCGCCGCCACCGGCCCATGCTGATCGTCGACCTGGCGGTGCCGCGGGACGTGGAGCCCGAGGTGGGCCGTCTGCCCGACGTCTACCTCTACGCGGTGGACGATCTGCGGGCGGTGGTGGAGGAGGGCCAGCGCTCGCGCCAAGAGGCGGCCCGCGCCGCCGAGCGGATCCTCGACGAGGGGGTGGCCCAGTGGCGCCGCCAGATGGGGAGCCTCAGGGTGGTGGGCACCATCCGCACCTTTCGCCGCACCGTCGAAGAGATCCGCGACGCCGAATTGGCCCGCGCCCTGGCGGCGCTGCGCCGGGGGGTGCCCGCCGAAGAGGTGGTGGCCCAGTTGGCGCGGGGGCTGACCAACAAGCTGATGCACGCCCCCACCGCGCGGCTGCGCCAGCTGGGGGAAGCCGGGCGGGACGAGCACCTGCGCGCGGTCCACGAACTCTTCGGCCTCGACCCCTGCCAGCGGGGGGAAGAGCGGTGAGACCGCGGCTGGCGGAACGGGTGGCGCAACTGGCGGAGCGGTTCGAGGAGTTGACCCGGCTGCTCGGCGAGCCGGGGGTGCTCGCCGATCCCGAACGGTACGGCGCCCTCTCTCGGGAATACGCCGAGCTGGAGCCGTTGGCGGCCGCCTACCGCGAGTATCGGCGGGTGGCCGAACAGACGGCGGCGGCTCGACAACTGCTGGCGGAGCCGGACCCGGACCTGGCCGCCCTGGCGGCCGAGGAGGTCCGCGCCGGCGAGGCGCGGCTCGCCGAGCTGGAGGAGACCCTCGGGCGGCTCCTCGTCCCCCGGAATCCGGAGGATGAGCGCGACGCCTACCTGGAGATCCGCGCCGGCACGGGGGGCGACGAGGCGGCGCTGTTCGCCGGGGATCTGTTTCGGATGTACAGCCGCTTCGCCGAGCGGCGCGGCTGGCGGGTGGAGGTGTTGAGCGCCCATCCGGCGGAGCGGGGCGGCTACAAGGAGATCATCAGCCGGATCTCGGGAAGCGGGGTCTACGGGGCCCTCAAGTACGAGTCGGGGACCCATCGGGTGCAGCGGGTGCCGGTGACCGAATCCCAGGGGCGGATCCACACCTCCGCCTGCACCGTGGCGGTACTGCCGGAGGCGGACGAGGTCGGCGAGGTCGAGATCGACAAGAGCGAGTTGCGCATCGACACCTTTCGCGCCTCGGGGGCCGGCGGCCAGCACGTCAACAAGACCGACTCGGCGGTGCGCATCACCCACCTGCCGAGCGGCATCGTCGTCGAGTGCCAGGACGAGCGCTCCCAGCACAAAAACCGCTCCCGCGCCCTGGCGTTGCTCAAGGCCAAGCTCCAGGCGAAGCAGCGCGCCGAGCAGGAGGCGGCGCGGGCCGAGGTGCGGCGCCTGCTGGTGGGCAGCGGCGACCGCTCGGAGCGGATTCGCACCTACAATTTTCCCCAGGGGCGGGTCACTGACCACCGCATCAATCTCACCCTCTATCGCCTCGCCGAGGTGCTCGAGGGGGATCTGGATGAACTCCTCGAAGCCCTCGCCCGGGAGCACCAGGCGGCAGAGTTGGCCCGCCTGGCCGGATGAGCGCCACCGTCGCCGAGCTGCTGCGCGAAGCGGCCGATCTGCCGGGGGAAAGCCCGCGCCGCGACGCCGAGGTGCTGCTCGGCCACGTGCTCGGGGTGGAGCGCAGCGCCCTCTACGCCTTTCCCGAGCGGCGGGTGGCGCCGCCCCTGCGTGCCCGCTACCGCGCCCTGTTGGCGGCGCGGCGGCGGGGGGAGCCGGTGGCCTATCTGATCGGGCGGCGGGAGTTCTGGTCCTTGTCGCTGTGCGTCTCGCCGGCGGTGCTCATTCCCCGACCGGAAACCGAGTGCCTGGTCGAGGTCGCCCTCGAGCTGCCCCTGCCCGCCGACGCCCGGGTGGTGGACCTGGGCACCGGCAGCGGCGCCGTGGCCCTGGCGCTGGCGCGGGAGCGGCCCGGCTGGCGGATCGTCGCCGTGGATTGCTCCCCCGCGGCGGTGGCCCTGGCGCGCCGCAATGCCGCCCGGCTTGGCCTCGAACGCGTGGAAGTTCGGGAAAGCGACTGGTTTGCGGCTGCGGCCGGACCCTATCACCTGGTGGTGAGCAATCCCCCCTACGTCGCCGCCGGGGATCCCCACCTCGCTCAGGGCGACCTGCGCTTCGAGCCCCCAGAGGCGCTGGTGGCCGGCGCCGACGGCCTCGCCGCCCTGCGCGAGATCGTCGCCAGCGCCCCCCGCCACCTCCTGCCCGGCGGTTGGCTCGCCGTGGAACACGGCGCCGACCAGGGCCGGGCGGTGCACGGTCTGTTCACCGCCGCCGGGTTCGAATCCGTCGCCACCCACTGCGATCTCGCCGGTCGCCCCCGGGTCACCCGAGGTCGCCGCCCCGGGGCAGCAGCCGGGCCAGGAATCCCAGACTGAGGAAGGCGGCGGCCGCCACGGCGGCGAGGATCGCCCACCAGACGGCGACGATGGGCTCCATTGCGCCCAGGCGGCCCGCCACCGCCAGCAACCGCGCGGCCAGTTCCGCCACCTCGGCGTCGGGGGCGTAGAGGGCGGCCACGTGGCGCCGCGCCGCGGCCACTGCCAGCGCCTGGAGAAGCCCCAGCCCCAGGGCCGCGGCCAGGCCCGCGCGCA
The DNA here is from genome assembly GCA_026005035.1 of Porticoccaceae bacterium. GTDB lineage: Bacteria > Pseudomonadota > Gammaproteobacteria > Pseudomonadales > Porticoccaceae > BPKH01. Next base: position 152,150 of record BPKH01000004.1, read on the forward strand.
CGCTCCGGCGGGCCTCGTTGCCCGCGCCCCGCCCGAGGGCGGCCGCGGTGCGGATGGTCACCGCCTGGCCGAGGGCGAGGGGGGCGATGAACATCGCGAAATCCAGGGAGAGGGCCACCGCGTGAGCGGCGAGGGGCAGGGTCCCGAGGGGGGCGGCGAGGAGGGGGATGGCGTAGAAGAACCCCGCCTCGGCGAGGATGGCGCCGCCCATGGGGGTGCCGAGCAGGAGCAGGCGCCCCAGGGCCGGCCAGCGAGGTGCCGCCGGGCGGGCGAGAAAGTGCAGGTGGGCCGGGGTCGCCGGGCGGTGGGCCCAGAGGCCGAGGCCGGCGAGGATGCCCGCCACGACGATGAGCGTCGCCCAGCCGCAGCCCGCGCCCCCGAGGGCGGGCAGGGGGCCGGCGCCGTGGATGAAGGCTAGATCCAAGGGGATGTTGGCGAAAAAGCCCGCCAGGTTGAGGGCCATGGCCACCTGGGGATGGCCGGCCGCCTCCAGGGTGGTGCGCAGGGCGATCAGCGCCGGCAGCAGGGCGGCCGTCGCCGCCATCGGCAGGAGATACCCCGAGGCCACGGCCCGCACCGGGTCGGCGAGTTCCAGGGCGGGCAAGAGGAGCCCGCGCAGCGCCAGCACCAGCAGGCACAGCGCGGCTCCGGTGGGCAGGGCGAGCCCCAGGCAGTCGCGCAGGTGGGCGGCGAGCCCCTCGAAGTCGCCGCGACCGTGGAGGCGGCCGGCCAGGGCGGCGCCGGCGGCGAAAACGCCGACCACGAACATCAGGGGCAGTTCGAAGAGGGTGGCGCCGAGCACCACCCCGGCCACGTCGGCACGCCCGGCGTGGCCGGCGAGCACGAGATCGGTGATACTCAGGCCGACGACGGCCAATTGGCCGGCGAACAGGGGCGCGGCGAGGCGCGCCAGTGCCGCGAGTTCCGCGCCCATCTTCCACCTCTCGAATCCAGGGAGCCATTGTAGGAAAAGCCATGGGCGAGCAGGTTCCCCTCCTGTTGTGGGCGCTCGAACTCTTCAGCGCCCTGGTGATGGCGGCCCTTTTGGCGCTCGTCGTCTGGGTGGTGGTCGCCTACTGGCAGGACGTCCACCAGACCCGCCACACCATCCGCCGCAACTTTCCGGTACTCGGGCGGTTTCGCTACTTCTTCGAGTACCTGGGGGAGTTTTTCCGCCAGTACTTCTTCGCCATGGACCGCGAGGAGCTGCCCTTCAACCGCGCCCAGCGCAGCTGGGTATACCGGGCGGCCAAGGGGATCGACACCACCCTGCCCTTCGGCACCACCCTCGACATCTCCCGCCCGGGCACCATCATCTTCGTCCCCGCGCCCTTCCCCTCCCTCGCCGGCGACGGCGAGCCGGAGCCGGTCCTGATCGGGCCCCACTGCACCCACCCCTTTGAAACCCGCGCCATCGTCAACATCTCGGCGATGAGTTTCGGCGCCCTGTCGCGTCCGGCCATCGAGGCCCTCTCCCGGGGGGCGCGCAAGGCGGGCATTTGGCTCAACACCGGCGAGGGGGGGCTGTCCCCCTATCACCTGGTGGGCGGCTGCGATCTGGTGTTCCAGATCGGCACCGCCAAGTACGGCGTCCGCGACGCGCAAGGGAATTACGATCTCGAGCGCCTGCGCGAGCTGGCGGCGCTGCCCCAGATCAAGATGTTCGAACTCAAGCTGTCCCAGGGGGCCAAACCGGGCAAGGGGGGCATTCTGCCGGGAATCAAGGTGACCGAGGAGATTGCCCGCATCCGCGGGATCCCGGCGGGGCGCGATTCCCTAAGCCCCAACGGCCACCCCGACATCCGCTCCCTGGACGATTTGCTCGAGCGCATCGCCTGGTTGCGGGCGGTGACCGGCAAGCCGGTGGGCTTCAAGATGGTGGCCGGCGACCTGGCGTTTTTCGACGATCTCTGCCTGGCGATCCTCCATCGCGGCAGCGAGGCGGCGCCCGACTTCATCACCCTGGACAGCGGCGACGGCGGCACCGGCGCGGCCCCCCAATCCCTCATGGACCACGCCGGGTTGTCGATCCGGGAAAGTCTGCCCCTGGTGGTGGACAAGCTGGCGGCGGCGGGGCTCAAGGAGCGCATCCGGGTGATCGCCTCGGGCAAGCTGCTCCTGCCGGCGGATGTGGCTTGGGCGCTGTGCGCGGGGGCGGACTTCGTCAACGTGGCGCGGGGGTTCATGTTCGCCCTGGGGTGCATCCAGGCCATGCAGTGCAACCGCAACACCTGTCCCACCGGGGTGACCACCCACGACCCCGAGCTGCAGCGGGGCCTGGATCCCCTGGACAAGGCCGAGCGGGTGGCCAACTACGCCCGCCGGCTGGTGCGGGAAGTGGCGGTGATCGCCCACAGCTGCGGGGTGGACTCGCCGCGGCAGTTGCGCCGCGAGCACGCCCGGATCGTCACCGGTATCGGCTACTCGGAGTCGCTGGACGCCTTCTACCGCAAGGAGCTCGAGCGGGTGAAGACGGGCCGCTGAGCGGCCGGCGCCGGCGGCCCGTGTTACACTTGCGCCCGCCGGTGAGCAGCCGGCACGCTTCCCCGATCCTGCCAGCAGTCGCGAGTTGCGGACCATGAACGATCGAACGGTGGACGAAGCAGCCGCCCCGGACGGCGCCGCGCCGGGTGCCGACGGCGCCCCCGAGAGCGCCCGCTCGGCGCCCCGTCGCAGGCGGCGCAGTGCCGGCCGCGGGCGGGCCGGCGGCGGCCAGAACCCCGCGGCGAGCGCCGACGAGCGGGACGAGGACGCAGCCGCCCCCGGCGACGGGGAAGGGGCGGGCGGCACCGCGCCGCGGGAAGACGCCGCGGGCGTCCGGCCGGAGCCGCGGGGCGCGGTGCGCTTTGCCGAAATGGGGCTCAGATCGGAGATCCTCCGCGCGGTGGAGGATCTCGGCTTCACCCACCTCACCCCCATCCAGGCCCGCGCCCTGCCCTTCAGCCTGCGCGGTCACGACCTGGTGGGCCGAGCGCAGACGGGCACCGGCAAGACCGCCGCCTTTCTCATCACCATTCTCCAGGACCTCCTCGACCACCCCCTGCCCGAGGCGCGCTACGCCGGCGAGGCGCGCGCCCTGGTGATCGCGCCCACCCGGGAACTGGTGCTGCAGATCGCCGAGGACGCCCGGGCGCTGGCCCGCCACACCGAGCTCGGCATCCACACCCTGGTGGGGGGTATGGACTACGAGCGCCAGAAGCGCCGCCTGTTGGCCGCGCCCTGCGACATCCTGGTGGCCACGCCGGGCCGACTGCTCGACTTCTTGGGCAGCGGCGACGTCCACCTCGACCGGGTGGAGATCCTGGTCATCGATGAGGCGGACCGGATGCTCGACATGGGGTTCATCCCCCAGGTGCGGCGCATCGTCCGCGCCACCCCCCCCAAGACCCACCGCCAGACCCTCTTTTTCTCCGCCACCTTCACCGCCGACGTGGACCGCCTGGCCGAACAGTGGACCCGCGACGCCGTGCGGGTCGAGATCGAACCGGAAAAGGTGGCCACCGACACCGTCGAGCAGCGGGTCTATCTCGTCAGCCAGGCCCAGAAATTCGAGCTGTTGGCCAATATCCTCGCCGCACAAGAGGTGGAGAGCGCCATCGTCTTCGCCAACCGCCGCGATCAGTGCCGCCGCCTGGCCGAAAAGCTGCGGGCGCGGGGACTGAGCGTGGGGCTCTTGTCGGGCGAAGTGGCCCAGAACCGGCGAGTCAAGACCCTCGAGGACTTCAAGGCGGGGCGCTTCAAGGTGTTGGTGGCCACCGACGTGGCCGGCCGCGGCATCCACATCGAAGGGGTGAGCCACGTGATCAACTACACCTTGCCGGAAGAGCCCGAGGACTACGTCCACCGCATCGGCCGCACCGGGCGGGCGGGGCGCAGCGGCGTCTCCATCAGTTTCGCCTGCGAGGAGGACGCCTTCCGCCTCGAGCCGATCCAGGCGCTCCTGGGCTACTCCCTGCGCTGCGAACAGCCCCCGGAAGCGCTGCTCGCCTGAGGCCGCCGTCCGTGTGCGGCCGCTTTAATCTCACCGACCTGCCCGGACTGGCGGCACTCCTCGACGCTCTGGGCATCCACCACCCCCTGCCGCCGCCGCGCGCCAACATCGCCCCCTCGGAAGAGGTCTTGCTCCTCCACGACGGCACGGCGGAGGAAGCGCGCTGGTGGTTCGTGCCCCATTGGGCCCCGGAACCCAGCACCCGGTTTAGCACCTTCAACGCCCGCGCCGAGTCCCTCTCCCGAAGCCGCGCCTTCGCGGCGGCCTTCCGCCGCCAGCGGGGGGTGGTGCCCATGTCGAGCTTTCTGGAGTGGCGGCGCGAGGGGAGGCGGCGGGTTCCCTGGCGGGTGCGCCGCGCTTCGGGGGTGCTGGCGGCGGCGGCCGTCTGGGACCGCTGGGGGCGTGGCGCCGAGGCCTTCGTCTCCTGCGCGGTGGTGACCGTGGCGGCGCCGCCCGCCTTCGCCCCCTGGCACGCCCGCATGCCCCTGCTCCTCGCCGACGACGAGCTCGCCCGCTGGCTCGACAACGCCCATCCCGTCGCCGCCGACGATGCCCTGTTCCGCCCTGCACTCAAGTTCCCCTTGCGCCTCGCCCCCCTGTCGCCGGCGGTCAACGACGCCCGGCGCAAGGATCCGGCGCTGATGGAGCCGGTGGGCGCGGAGGTGGAACTGCCGCCCCCGGGGGAGTGAGGCGGCCATGGCGCAACCCCCCCTCTGGACCCGCGACTTCCTGCTGGTCTGCCTGCTCAATTTCCTGCTCGTCACCGTCTTCTACCTGCTCATGGTGGTGGCCGGCCTCTACGCCGTGGCGGAACTGGGCGCGAGCGCCGCCGAGGGCGGGCTGGTGGCGGGCTTGTTCATCGTCGGCGGGCTGGGGGGACGGCTCGTCGCCGGCCGGTGGCTGGACCGGGTCGGGCGCAAGGCGTCCCTGGTGGGCGGCCTCCTCCTCGCTGCCCTGGCGGCGAGCGCCTATCTGGCGGTGGGCGATGTGGCCTCGTTCGCCGCGGTGCGCGCCCTCCACGGCTTCGGCGTGGGCGTGGCGGCCACAGCGGTGGCCACGGCGGTGGCCCACCTGGTGCCGGTGGCGCGCAGCGGCGAGGGGATCGGCTACTTCGCCACCTCGAGCTCGCTGGGCACGGCGCTCGGCCCCTGGCTCGGGGTGGCGCTGGTCGCGCGCCTGGGCTTTTCCGCCGTGGCGGCCCTCTGCGCGGCGCTGAGCCTCGTCGCGGTGGCGGTGGCGCTGCCGTTGCGGTTGCCCGTGGCGGGAGCGGCGCGGGGAGCGCGGGATCGGCCCCCTCCTCGAGCGGCGGGCGGTGCCGGCGTGCGCCCTGGTGGCGGTCACCGCCCTGTGCTATTCGGGGGTGCTCGCCTTTCTCGGCGTCCACGCCGCCGAGCGCGGCCTGACCGCCGCCGCCGGCTACTTCTACCTGGTCTACGCCGGGGTGCTGTTGCTGACGCGGCCGCCGGTGGGCAAGCTCCTCGACCGGCGGGGGCCGGACCCGGTGTTCTATCCCTGCCTGCTCTTTCTGGCGCTCGGTCTCGCCTCATTGGGGTTCGCCCGGGAGGGCTGGCAACTGCTCGCCGCCGCGGCGGCCGTGGCCTTGGGGTTCGGCAACCTGATGTCCGCCGCCCAGGCGCTGGCCGTGCGCGTCGTGCCCCGGGAGCGGGTGGCCCTGGCCACCGCCACCTTTTTCATCTTTCTCGACACCGGCCTCGGCTTCGGGCCCTGGCTGCTGGGCCTGCTGGTCCCGTCCGTCGGCTATGGCGGGCTCTACCTGCTGCTCTCCGCGGTGCCCTTGGCGGCCCTCGTCCTCTACAGGCCGCCTGCGCCGCCTCTTGCTCGCCCAGTGGGCGCGCCGCCCGCAAGGCTAGGGGGTGGCGAGATGCACCCGTCCCTTGCCCGCGCGCTTGGCGGCGTAGAGGGCGCCGTCGGCGGTGCCCAGCACCCGCTCGACGGGGGGGATCCGGGCCGGATCGGCGCAGGGGGCCACCCCGGCGGACACGCCGCAGGGGTGGCCGAGGGCGCGACCACTCGCCGTCATGGCGGCGAGCAGGCGCTCCGCAGCGGCAACGGCCATCTCTGCGTCGGCGTTGCGCAACAGCAGGGCAAACTCGTCGCCACCCAGGCGGGCCGCGCAATCTTCCGCACGGGTCCCTTTGGCCAGAACCGCCGCCAGGGCGCACAGCAGCCGATCCCCCGCCTCGTGGCCCGCGCGGTCGTTGACCGCCTTGAAGTCGTCGAGGTCGAAGAGGGCGAGGGCGCAGGGCTCGCCCCGCGCGGCGAGGGCTTGCCAGGGCCTCCTCCAGGGCCTCGAGGAGGGCGCGGCGATTGGCAAGTCCGGTGAGGGGGTCGAGGCGGGCGCGCCGCCGCTCCCGCTCCAGTTCGCGGCGGATGCGGCCCTTGCTGCGCCAATAGGGGGTGGCGTCGCGCACCAGCGCCAGGGCGCAGGGCGCGCCGTGGAGCCGCACCGCGCTCGCCCGCACGTCCAGGGGGATGAGGGTGCCGTCGGCGCGCCGGCCCGAGATGCGCAGGGAGCGGCGGCGGTAGTGGTCGGCCAGGGCCAGGGTGAGGAGCGCCTCGTCGAGTTGGGCGGTGCGGCCCTCGCGAGGCGGTAGCAGGCGCGCCAGCGGCGCTCCGGGCAGCGTGCCCGGCGGGTGGCCGAACAGCCGGTGGCACGCGGCGTTGGCGCGCACGATGCGACCCCGCCGGTCGATCACCAGGGCCGCATCGGGGACGATTTCCAGAAACTCCACGAGTGTTCTCGCGTCCTGCATGGCGACCGCATTCCGGCCGCACCGCGACCGGCGACATCCCTTTACCCTCCGGCCGAGCCGGAGAACACTCGCCATTCACCCGCAGGGTGACCGCAACGACGGCGCGAGGTGTGCTTATACACCATCGGGGGGTTCGCCGCCAGAGGGTGTCTCGGGTCGGGCGGTTTCCCGGATTCCGCTTCGCTCCCTCCGGGCTACGCGTCATCCAGTGTGCGTTTTTGCCTTCGCCGCCTCAAATTTGTTGGGCCTGGTCGGGGCTCTCGGGGTTCGGCAAGGGTTCCGTCCAGCAGACCACCCGGTTGCGGCCCGCCCGCTTGGCGGCGTAGAGGGCGCGGTCGGCGGCGGCCAGGAGCCGCTCGCCGGCGGGGTCCGGGGCTTCCCCGGGTGCGGCCGCCACCCCCAGCGAGGCGGTCACCCGCAGTCCCCGTACCTGCAGGGGAGCATCCGCCAGCGCGCGGCGGATCGCCTCCGCCACCGTTTCCGCACCGGCCAGGTCGGTGTCGGGCAACACCGCCACGAACTCCTCGCCTCCGTAGCGGGCGAGGAGGTCTTGGCCGCGCAGCCGCGCCCGGATCCGTTCGGCCACCTCCTTGAGCACCCGGTCGCCCACTCGGTGGCCGAAGCGGTCGTTGACCGCCTTGAAGTGGTCCAGGTCGATGAGCAGGATGGCCAGGCTAGAGCCGCTGCGCCGGGCGCGGGCCACCTCCCGGACCAGGGTCTCCACCAGGGTGCGGCGGTTGGCGAGCCCGGTGAGGGGGTCGTGGGCGGCCTCTTCCCGCAGCCGCGCCAGCGCCCACTCCATCTCCATGGCCAGAAAGCCCACCGCGCTCAGGGTGGCGAAGACGCTCGCGCCGAGGAAGGTGACGGCGAGCCACTCCGCCCGCTGCGCGCTTGCCCCGCCGAGGGCGAGGCCCGCCCGCAGGGCGAAGAGGCCGAGCAGCAGGACGCTGGCGGCGAGCAACAGCCGCCGACCCTGCTCACCTTCGCCCCGGCGCAGGGGTCCAGCCACCTGGGCGATGAGGCACGCGGCCTGGACTGCGCCCAGGAGCGACAGGGCGAGGCCGCGCCAGGGCTCGGCGGCCAGAGGCAGGGCGGCGATCAGCGCCGCCGCCGGCGGCGGCGCCCAGAGCCAGGCGCGGGGAAGGGGGCGGTGGCGCTCTTCCTGGAATGCCTGCACTCCCGCCAGCAGCAGGGCGAGGCTCGCGGAGAAAAGGCCGTTGCCGGCCACCGCCGCCCAGGGCCGGGGCGGGGTGGCGCCGCCGCCCACCAGATAGACGGCATGGGTGGCGGCCAAGGCGAGGAGAGCCCCGCCCACCAGGTCGAGCCCTTCGCCGGCGTGGGCGCGCCGCTCCACCCAGAGCGCGGCCACTCCCAGGGTCAGGCAAACCAGGGCGGTGCTGGAGAGAAGTGTGGGCAGATGGAGCATGGCCTGCGGAGCCCTTGGGATAGGCGCAAGTTACAACCAACGGGCCGGACCGCAAAGGGTGTTGGACGCCTCCGGGGGGTCTGCTAGAGTGGACCGATCCAGAGGCTGCGTGGAGTGGTTCCATGACCTCCCAGAGCGTGCGGGACCCCGTCTGCGGCATGCGGGTGGCGCCTGACGGCCCCCACCGTCTGACCCACCAGGGGGTCGAATACCGCTTCTGCAGCGCCGGCTGCCTGGAGAAGTTCCGCGCCGACCCGGAGAAGTATCTGCAGAAGCCGGAAGCAGGAGAGGGCAGGGAACACGCCTGCGGCCACCAGGAAGGCGGTGCCCACCGGGGGAGGGCACAGCCGGTCGGCGAAGGAAAGTGGTTCTGTGCCATGTGCCCAGGGGTGGAGTCGGAGCGTCCGGGCAACTGTCCGAAATGCGGCATGGCGCTGGAGCAGGAGGTGACCGTCGCCACCCGCCGCACCGAGTATGTCTGCCCGATGCACCCGGAGGTGGTTCAGGACCACCCCGGCCACTGCCCCATTTGCGGCATGGCACTGGAGCCGCGCACCGTCTCCCTCGAGGAGGAGGAAAACCCGGAACTGAAGGACATGACCCGACGCTTCTGGGTCTCCTTGATCCTCACCCTGCCGGTGCTGGTGCTGGCGATGGGGCCGCTCTTCGGACTCGATCTGCATGCCGTGGCCCCGCCGCGTGTCCGGTCCCTCGCCGAGCTGCTGTTCGCCACCCCGGTGGTGCTGTGGGGCGGCTGGCCTTTCTTCGTGCGCGCCGCAAAGTCGGTCGTCGCCCGCCATCTCAACATGTTCACGCTGATCGGGCTGGGCGTGGGGGTCGCCTATGCCTACAGCGTGGTGGCCGCCCTGTGGCCGCAGATCTTCCCCCCGGCCTTCCGCGACGAGCACGGCGAGGTGGCCGTCTACTTCGAGGCGGCGGCGGTGATCGTCACCCTGGTGCTGCTGGGACAGGTGCTGGAGCTCAAGGCCCGCAGCCAGACCAGTGCCGCGATCAAGGCCCTGCTGGGGCTGGCCCCCAAGACGGCGCGGCGCCTGAAGGAGGACGGCACGGAGGAGGACATCCCCCTGGATCGGGTCCAGGTGGGCGACCGCCTGCGGGTGCGCCCCGGCGAGAAGGTGCCGGTGGACGGCTACGGTGGAGGAAGGCCACTCGACGGTGGACGAATCGATGATCACCGGCGAGCCCATCCCGGTGGAGAAGGGGCCGGGCGACAGGGTGATCGGCGGCACGCTCAACGGCACCGGGGCGCTGGTGATCCGGGCGGAGAAGGTGGGCGCCGACACCCTGCTCGCGCGCATCGTGCAGATGGTGGCCGAGGCCGCCCGCTCGCGCGCGCCGATCCAGAAGCTGGCCGACCGGGTGGCGGCGTGGTTCGTCCCGGCGGTGGTGCTGATCGCGGTGCTCACCTTCGTCGTCTGGGCCCTGGTCGGTCCCGAGCCGCGGCTGGCCCACGCACTGATCAACGCGGTGGCGGTGCTGATCATCGCCTGTCCCTGCGCCCTGGGGCTGGCCACGCCGATGTCGATCATGGTGGCCACCGGCAAGGGGGCCTCCTTCGGCGTGCTGTTCAAGGACGCCGAGGCGATCGAGCTGATGCGCAAGGTCGATACCCTGGTGGTGGACAAGACCGGCACCCTCACGGAAGGCAAACCGCGGCTGGTGAGCGTGGAGCCGGCGGAGGGCTTCGATGAGCAGGAGATCCTGCGCCTGGGTGCTGCCCTGGAGCGGGCCAGCGAACACCCCCTGGCCGAGGCGATCGTCAAGGGCAGCGCGCAGTGGGGGGTGGAGCCGGCCACGCCCGAACACTTCGAATCCCTCACCGGACGCGGGGTGACCGGGCGGGTCGAGGGCCACGAGGTGGCCATCGGCAATGCCCGGCTGCTGCAGGAACTGGGGGTGCAAGCGGGCGAACTGGAGCCGCGCGCGGCGAGCCTGCGCGGCGAGGGTCAGACCGTGATGTTCGTCGTCGTCGATGGCCGCCCCGTCGGCCTGATCGGCGTCGCCGATCCAATCAAGGAGACGACCCCGGCGGCGATCGAGGCCCTGCACGCGGAGGGGGTGGAGATCGTCATGCTTACCGGCGACAATCGCATCACCGCCGAGGCCGTGGCCCGCAGGCTCGGCATCGACCGGGTCGAGGCCGAGGTGCTGCCGGACCAGAAGGCCGAGGTGGTGAAGCAGCTCAAGGCCGAAGGGCGGATCGTGGCCATGGCCGGCGACGGCATCAACGACGCTCCGGCGCTCGCCACCGCCCATGTCGGCATCGCCATGGGCACCGGCACCGACATCGCCATGGAATCGGCCGGGGTGACGCTGGTCAAGGGCGACCTGATCGGCATCGTGCGCGCCCGGCGGCTGTCCCGGGCGACGATGCGCAACATCGAGCAGAACCTGTTCTTCGCCTTCGTCTACAACGCCCTCGGCGTGCCCATCGCCGCCGGCGTGCTCTATCCCTTCTTCGGCATCCTGCTCTCGCCCATCATCGCCGCCGCCGCCATGAGCTTCTCCTCGGTCTCGGTGGTGGCCAACGCCCTGCGGCTGCGGCGGCTGGCGCTGTAAAGACGCCTTGACGCCCGGGCGCCGGGGCCGATAATCGCCCCGTCCCTGCCGGAGAGAGCGCGGTGTCCAAAAACGGCCCCCCCAAGCGGGTCAAGTCGGCCAGTCGCACCCTCGCCCTGCTGCGCGCCTTCGCCGAGGCCCGCCGCCCGCTCGCCTTGGCCGAAGTGGCGGAAAGGCTCGCCGCGCCCAAGAGCAGTTGTCACGAGCTCGTCCAGACTCTGGTGCAGGAGGGGTTCATGCTCGTGTTGGACGGAGGGCGGCGCTATTACCCCTCGCGGCGCCTGCTGGACCTCGCCCAGCAGATCAATCAGTACAACCCGATCAAACTGCGCATCGAAGAGGCGCTGCGCCGCCTGCGCGACCGCACCGGGGAGACCTCCCTGGTGGCCCGCCTGCAGGGCCAGTGGGCGGTGGCGCTGGAGATCTGCGAGGGCACCCAGCCCCTGCGCTACTCGGCGCGCCCGGGCGACCTGCTGCCGCTACACGCCGACGCGCTGGGCAAAGCCCTCCTCGCCGGCCTTCCGGAGGAGGATCGCCGGCGCCTGGTGGCCGAGCTTCCCCTCGAGCGCTTCACCGAGCGCACTCTCGCCGATCCCGTCGCCCTTCTCGCCGCGCTGGCCCGAGGCGGCGTCCAGCGGGCGCTCGGCGAGCACCACGAGGAGGTGGGGGGGCTCGCCGCGCCGGTGGAGATCCACGGCCACCGGCTCGCCATCGGTATCGCCGGCCCCAGGCGGCGGATCGAGGCGAAGCTTGCCGACCACGTTCAGGTCCTCGAGGAGGTGGCCGCCGAGCTCGCTTGAAATCCCCCCCGAGCGTGCTAAACTTTTGAAATCCGGACAAGCGTTCGTATATGCGTACAGAGCAGGCCGGGCAAGGGGGAAGGCCGCTCGCCGGGCAGGTGGCCCTCGTCACCGGTGCGTCCTCGGGAATCGGCGCCGCTACGGCCCGGGCCCTGGCGGGCGCCGGCGCCACCGTGGTGCTGGTGGCGCGCCGCGCCGAGCGGCTGGCGGCGCTGTGCGCCGAACTCGGCCCGAGCGCCGTCGCCCATCCGGCGGACGTGGCGGTGGAAGAGCAGGCGCGCGCCGCCGTCGCCTTCGCGGAAGGCCGCTGCGGCAAACTCGACATCCTGGTCAACAACGCCGGCATCATCCGGCCGGGAACCGTGGAAACCCAGGACCCCCGGGAGTGGCGCGCCACCTTCGAACTCAACGTGCTCACCGCCATGGTGCTCGCCCAGGCGGCCATCCCCGGCATGCGCGCGCGTAACGGCGGCCACATCGTCAACATTTCTTCGAATGCCGCCAAGATCCCGGGAGGCGCGGGGCAGGCCTCCTACGCGGCGAGCAAGTACGCCCTCACCGCCCTTTCTTCTTCGCTGCGCAAGGAGCTCGGGGCCGCGGGTATCCGCGTCACCCTCATCGAGCCGGGCACCACGGTCACCGAGGTCGCCGAATCGATTCCCGATCCACAGCGGCGCGCGGCTCTCGACCGCCACATGCACCGCGAGCACAACTTGGAGGCGGAGGACGTGGCGGCGGCGGTCCTCTACGCCGTCACTCAGCCGCCGCGGGTCAACGTCAACGAGATCTGGCTCACGCCCACCCGCCATCCGTGAAAGGGGGCGTGCCGGGGGAGGAGGAGACCATGGCCATCGACTACGAACCCATCAAACCGGAGATTGGTGCGCGCATCCGCGCCGGCAAGGACGAGGTGCTCGATCCCGCCTTCGTGCGCGAGCTCGACGCCCTGCTCGCCGAGCGCATCGTCCTGGTCTTTCCCGAGCTCCACCTCACCGACGAAGAGCAACTCGCCTTCACCGATCTCTTGGGGGAGCGGGTCGACTTCGTCAAGGAGGTGCCCGGCGCCGACGCCACGGCGCCTGGCATCTACAAGATCACCCTCGACCCCACCCTCAACGACAACCCCGACTACGTCTACGGCACCTATTTTTGGCACATGGACGGCGTCATGGAGCAGATCCCGCCCCCCCGGGCGACGCTCCTGTCGGCCCGCGCCGTGGCCGCCAAGGGCGGTCAGACCGAGTTCGCCAACCTCTTCGCCGCCTGGGAGAACCTGCCCGAGGAGGAAAAGCGCGATCTCGAGGGGTTGCGGGCGGTGCACAGCGTGTTCGCGGCCATCCGGCCCACCCTGCCCTTCGACGTCACCCCGGCCACCTGGCAGGGGATCAAGAAGCGTCGCGAGCATCCCCTGGTGTGGACCCATGCCGACGGGCGGCGCTCGCTGCTCGTCGGCACCCACGCCGAAGAGGTGGTGGGGATGGGCCTGCCGGAGGGGCGGGCCCTGCTCACCCGACTCCTCGAGTGGGCGGCCCAACCGGCCTTCACCTACCGCCACCATTGGAAAGTGGGCGACTTCGTCGTCTGGCTCAATCCCGGCGCCCTCCACCGGGTGATCCCCTACGATCGCCATTCGGGACGGGTGATGCACCGCACCTCCATCGCCGGCACCGAGCCGATCCAGTGAGCGCCCCTTGAATCGGCATGAAGCGGCCGCACATTGAAGAAGAGTTCCCTCGCACCGCTTTTGCCCACAAGGAGGCACGCCCATGGCACACACCCTCGACAAGGCCCAGTGGAAGACCTACTTCGACAATCTCACCAAACACCTCGGCGCCAACCTGGTGGAGATCGAGGTGGCAAGTCTCGCCTTCGGCGATCAGATCGAGTCGGAGTGGGTGCCGCTCATCGGGGTGGACTACGATCCCAAGGACGACCTGATCGAAGTGGCGGTCGAAGGCCTGGACCACCAGATCCACCACCCGGTGGAGGTGGTCCTCGAGGATGGCGTCGACGGCGTGGCTTGGATCGCCGTGGCGGATCGGGACGGCAACCGGCAAGTCATCCGCTTTCGCAAGCCCTTGGCGTTGCCGAAGCCCTGAGGGTGGCCCCCGCTTTCACCCCCTGCCGGCGCGGTGCCCGCTCGCGCCGGCCTCTCGTTTCTCGTCCTCCCGCTGGGGTTTGAATCCGTAGGCTTTGCCTCCGCGAACTCCAGAAACCCGTCATCTTCAGCCCTCGCCGAGGCCTCCCTCGCCCGGGGATGTGACGCCAAGGTTGGCAACTCTCCCCGGCCGGGTGGTGAGGGACTATGCTCGCGCCGTTGCCACAGGGGATGGCGTCGAGTCGCCTGAGCCATGGACGATGCACCGGATCTGATCGGCTTTCTCGCCGGCTTTCACGAGCTGCGCAGCAAGCCGCGACCCCGCTACGCCGACGAACGAGCCGACGTGCTCTGGGCGCACCGGTTGCCCCGGAAGGCGGCGGGGGTGCGCTCGCCCTTCGTCGGCGGCGAGCCCGAACCCTGGCTCGCCGTCGCCAAGCCGCCCCCGCCCCATCCCCCCTCGCTGGGTGACGATCGCCTCGCCCCCTGGCTCGCGGGCGTCGATCTCGCCGACCCCGAGCGGGAGCCGGCGTTGCGGGATGCCCCCGCGCACCCCGGGGAAGGGAACGCCGCCGAGGTCTGCGAAGAGGAGGTGGCGAGGGAAGCGGAGGCGGGCGGCAAACCGGAAACATCCGCGGACGACCCCTGTGCGGACTGGGCGAGCGGCGGGGAGCCCGCAGGCGGTGCGCTCGAAGGGGAAGGGCGGGAAGCGGTCCCCGCCGTGGCCGGCGCGACCCAGGCAACGGTAGAACCCTATCCCCGCGCCGAGGCCGAAGAGGCGCTCGCCCGTTGGCTCGCCGAGCGCTGGCGCCCCTGGGCGGAGGAGGAGCGCCGCCGGCGGTCCCACGCGGACCTGTGGCGATGGCTGGACAGGGCGCGCCGGCGCCTGGAGGAGGCTCCCGAGCGGTATGAGCTCGTGCTGGCCATGGGCTTGCTCCAGTGGAGCGAGGTGCGGTCTCCAGGGGTCGGAGAAGAAGGTGAGGAGGAGGACACCGGACGGGGGAAAGAGGGCGCCACGGCGGTCCGCCGCCACCTCCTGGTCGCGCCGCTGGAGCTCGAGTTTGCCGCCGAGCGGGGCGAGATTCGGCTCCTTTCGGCCGGGCGCTTTCGCCTCGAGCTCGACATGCTGCCTGCCGAGCTGCGCCCGCGGGTTGAGCCAAGCCGTCTCGACCGGATCTGCGAGGCCCTTGAAGACGACCCCGGCAATGTCGCCCCCCTGGCGGAATTCCTCAACCTGATCGGCAATCAGCTCGCCCCCGACGCGGTGATCGAGCCAGAGCAGTGGGAGCCGCCGATGGTGGAGGGCACCCAGCCTCACCTCTGCGCTGCGCCCGCCTTCGTCCTCTGGGAGCGCCGGGAGACTGGCTTTGCCGAGCTCTGCGGGCAGTTGTGGGACGCTCGCGAGGCCCTCGAGCAGGCCGGCGATGCCTGGCGGTTGCTCCTCGGGGATGTCGGTGCCGACTCGCCTGCGGCCGATGCCCCGGCGGAGGCGTCCGCGCGCGAGGTACAGCGGTGCTACTTCCCCTTGCCGGCCAACGAGGAACAGCGGCGCATCGCCGAGCTCCTCGACCGCCATCCGCTGGTACTGGTCAAGGGCCCGCCGGGGACCGGCAAGAGTCAGACCATCGCCAACCTGATCTGCCACCTGCTGGCCCGCGGCGAACGCGTCCTGATCACCGCCCACGCGCCGCGCGCCCTGGAGGTGCTGCGGGACAAGTTGCCCGAATCCTTGCGCCCCCTCTGCGTGGCCGCCCTGGGCGCATCCCGCGAGGAGCAGCGGATCCTCGAAGAGAGTCTGGGCGGCATCTTGGAGCGCGCCGACCGGGACGCGCCCGAGGCGCTGGAGCGTGAGGCGCGCCGCCTGGAGGAGCGGCTCGGCGCCTTGGAGGCGGAGCAGGCCGAGGTGATAAATGAGCAGGTGGCCCTGCGGGAAGCAGAGGTCCATCCCCTCGAGCTCGCCGGTCGCTACCGGGGCAAGCCGGCGGAGATCGCCCGGCAGTTGGCGGAGGAGGCGGAAACCCTAGACTGGGGGTTGGCGGTGGCCGCCGATGCTCCCTTTCCCCTTTCCGACAGCGAACTCGACGAGCTGGCGGCGTTGCTGCCCGACCTGGCACCCCGGCGAGGAGAGCTCGCCCAGGACCTGGGGCCCGACGACCTGCCGGATGCGCCGACCTTTGCCCGCTGGCTGCAGGAGGCGGCCGCTTTCGAGGCGCAGTGGGATTCCGATCCCCTGGCGACTCTGGCGCTTTCCGAGATCGAGGCGCTCGAGGAAGCGGTGGCGCGCCTCGAGGTGCTGGCCGCCCCCCTCGAAGACCACGGCGGCGCCTTCGCGAAGGCCGTGGGCGACCTGATGGGCGGCCAAGCCGAGCGCTGGATCGCCCTCTGCGCGGCGCTGCGCGGTGCGCGGGAGCGGGCCGCGAATCCCGCTTTGGAAGAGGTCACTTGGCTCGAAACGTGCGAGAGGGCCCGGCTGGTCAAGGATCTGGACATCCGCATCCAACACCTGGAAGCGGGGAAGTGGCGGGGCTTGGGACCCCTGGGCCCGGCGCCCATGCGGACCACCCGCCATCTGCTGCGCAGTTGCCGCGTCGCCGGCCGACCGCCCCGCACCCTCGAGGCGCTCCGCCTGCTCCGCGACCGGCTCGCCCTGGAGGAGGAGCTGGCCGGGCTGTGTCGCGACCTCGGGGTGGAGGCGCCCGCCACCTGGGAAGGAAAGCGCGCCTGGCTCGCCTCCTGCGGCGAGGCTCTCGAGCCCGTGCTGGCCTTTTTCGGTGAGGGGGCGGGCGAGCGCCTCAGGGACTGCGCCGAGCTGCGCGCGGCTTTGGCGAGCACCGGAGGGCGCCTCGAGGCGCGGCGGCGCCTCGAGAAGGCCGCGCGGCAGCGGCGGGCCCGCGACGCCCGCGCGGCGCTGCGGGGCCTCGCCGAGCGGCTCGCGGGCGCTGCCGCGGCCGAGGGCGCCCATCCGGTGGTGGCGGAGCTCGGGTTGGCGGTGCAGGAGCAGTCTGTCGAGTCCTGGGAGCGGGCGCTCGACGGGCGCGCTGCCCTCCTCGCCGAGCGCCGCCGCCTCGAGCGCGCCGAGGAACTGCTCGCAGCCCTGGAGGCGGACTGTCCCGGAATCGGCACGCGACTTTGGGAGTTTGCGGACCAGGGGAAAGGGCAGGCGCACTTTGTCCGACTGCGCGACGCCTGGCTGCACGCCGCGACCCGGGCGCGGATCCGCTGTCTCGCCGATCCCCAGCGGGCCCAGGTGCTCGAGCGGCGCCTTGCGCAGATCGAGGAGGAGATCGCACGCACCACTACGGAGCTCGTCGCCTGCCGGGCCTGGGCCGCCTTTCTCGCCCGATTCCGCGGGAGCGTCCGAGAGGATCTGGTGACCTGGCGCAACACCCTGCGCCGGCTCGGCAAGGGCGCCGGCAAACACGCCGCCCAGCACCGCCGCGACGTCCGCCGCTACATGGAGCGCTGTGCCTCGGCCATCGCCGCCTGGATCCTGCCCCTGTGGCGGGTTTGGCAGAGCGCGCGCTCCGAGGTGGGGCAGTTCGACACCGCGATCGTCGACGAGGCGTCCCAGGCGAGCCTCGAGGCGCTCCTCCTCTTTGCCCTCGCCCGGCGCGTGGTGGTGGTGGGCGACGACAAGCAGAACAGTCCCGAGGCGGTGGGCGTGCCGGAGGAGAAGATCCAGGGCCTCATTCGCAGCCACCTGCGCAACCATCCCCACGCGAGCGAGTTCCGTCCCGACGCGAGCCTCTACGACCACGCCGACCGGATCGCCCCGGGCCGCGTGGTGCTGCGGCAACACTTCCGCTGCGTGCCGGAGATCATCGCCTTCAGCAACCGCCTCTGCTACACCGAGGCGCCACTCATCCCGTTGCGCCAGCCGGAGCCGGACCGGCTTCCGCCGCTTACGTCGGTGCTCGTGAGAGAGGGCCACTGCCGCGGCGAGCGGTCCCATCTCCTCAACGAGCCGGAGGCCGAGGCGCTCGTCGTGACCCTCTGCCGGCTGGTAAAGGATCCCCGCTACCGGGGCAAGACCTTCGGCGTGATCAGCCTCCAGGGTCAGGCCCAGGCGCAGTACATCGAGCGGCTCTTGGCCGAGCGCCTGGACGAGCGCGTCTTCGCCGAGCGGCGGCTGCGCTGCGGCACTCCGGCCAGCTTCCAGGGCGACGAGCGGGACGTGATCCTGCTCTCCATGGTGATCGCACCCAACAAGCGCTTTCGGGCGCTGGGCAGCGCGGCCGACCAGCGGCGCTACAACGTGGCCATGAGCCGCGCCCGCGACCAGGTGTGGCTCTTCCACAGCGTCACCTTAGAACAGCTCAACCCCGACGACCTGCGCGCGCAACTGCTGCGCCACTTCTTCGATCCCGGGGTGGCGCCTGAGGTCCTCGCCGAGGAGAAGCGCTTGGAGGAGGCGCTGATGCGGGATCGTGAGGCGGGGCTCAATCCGCCTTACCCCTACGAGAGCTGGTTCGAGGTCGACGTGGCCCTGGCCCTGTTGCAGCGCGGCTTTCGGGTGCGGTCCCAGGTGGTGGAGGAGCCCTACCGGATCGATCTGGTGGTGGAGGGCGACCACGCCCGCCTCGCCGTGGAGTGCGACGGCGACGAGTGGCACGGCGCCGACCGCTACGCGGCCGATCTCGCCCGCCAGCGGCAGCTGGAGCGGGCCGGGTGGCGCTTCGTGCGGGTGCGGGCCTCGTCCTTCTACGCCGACCGGCAGGCCGCCCTAGAGGCCGTGGCGGAGGCGGCGGCGGCCCTAGGCATTCGACCCTGGGGCCGGCGCCCCGCGGCACCGCCGGAGGCCGAGGATACCGAGAGCGCGCCCCTGGCGCTGGCCGAAGAGCACTCTGCGGGGCAGTCGGGGGTGGACTGCCCCGCCGCACCCCTTGCCCCGGCTGTCGGCGGCGCCGCGGGACGCCCGGCCGGCGGCGGGAACGGCCAGATCCTGCCCGACCCCCGCCGGGTACCCCGCGCCCAGTTGGAGCAGGCGCTTCTCCACCTCTTGGTCGTCTATGCGCCGGTGGACCGGGAGACCCTGCTGCGCCACTACGTGACCCACTGCGGCGAAGTCGAGCGGCTCGGCCCCCGGATCCGCAAGACGCTCGAGCAGGCCCTCGAGCATCTCGTCGAGCGTCGGCTGGTGATGCGCGACGGCCTGGATCGCCTTGCGCCCGCCCAAAGACTCAACGGCTGAGGTCGCGGGCGAGCTTTTCGGCCACCATCACCGTGGGGGCGTGGGTGTTGCCGCTCGGGATGGAGGGGAACACCGAGGCGTCGGCCACGAACAGGTTGGCGAAGCCGCGCAGGCGCAGATCGGGGCCGGTGACCGCCTCCGGGTCGTCGTCGCGCCCCATGCGGCAGGTGCAGGTGGGGTGGAAGATGGTGGTGGCGATGTCGCCGGCGGCGCGCACCAGTGCTTCCGGGGTGGCACAGGCCGCCCCCGGCTTGATCTCCACCGGGCGTAGGGACGCCACCGCCGGTTGGCGGGCGATCTCCCGGGTGATTTCGATGGCCCGCACGGCGAGCCGCCGGTCCTCTTCGGTGGCCAGGTAGTTGGGGTCGATCCGCGGCGGGTCCCGGGGATCGGGCCCCACGGCGTCCACCCGGCCGCGGCTCGTCGGGCGCAGGTTGCAGATGCTCGCCGTGATCCCCGGAAAGGGGTGGAGCTCGCGGCCCAGCCGTTCGGCGCTCATGGGTTGGACGTGGTATTCCAGATCCGGCCGCTCCACCTCCGGCGCCGAGCGCAGAAAGGCGCCCAGTTGGCTCGGCGCCATGGAGAGCGGCCCCGAGCGCCACAGGAGGTATTCGAGGGCCATCTTGGCCCGCCCGCGCAGGCTCTTCATGAGGCAGTTGAGGGTCACCGCCCCCTCGATGCGAAACTGCACCCGGATCTGCAGGTGGTCCTGCAGCGCCGCCCCCACCCCCGGCAGGTGCAGCCGGCAGGGCAGCCCCGCCGCGCGCAGCCGCGCCTCGTCGCCGATGCCGCTGCGCTGGAGGATGCAAGGCGTGGCGACGGCCCCGGCGGCGAGGATCACCTGGCCCGCGGCGACCCGCTCCCGCCGGCCCTGGCGCAGGTACTCGACCCCTTCCACCCGCCCGTCCCGCCAGATCAGCCGGTCCACCAGCACCCCGGTGCGCACCTCGAGGTTGGGCCTAGAGCGCACCGGGTCGAGGAACGCCCGCTTGGCCGACAGGCGCAGCCCCCGCCGCTGGTTGACGTGGAAGTAGCCCACTCCCTCGTTGTCGCCGGTGTTGAAGTCGTCCCGGGGCGGGATCCCGTACTGGATGCAGGCCTCTCGCCAGCGCTCGAGCACCTCCCAGGAGAGCCGCTGGCGCTCCACCCTGAGCTCGCCGCCCACCCCGTGGAATTCGCTCTCCCCGCCGAAGTAGTCCTCCGACTTGCGAAAGAGCGGCAGGACGCTCGCCCAGTCCCAGCCCGGCAGCCCCCAGCCGTCGTAGTCCTGGCGCTGGCCGCGCATGTAGATCATGCCGTTGATGGCGCTCGACCCGCCGAGCACCTTGCCGCGGGGGTAGGGGAGAGCGCGGCCGTTGAGGCCCGGCTGGGGGGTGGTCTGGTAGCACCAGTCGGCGCGGGGGTTGCCCATGGCGAACAGGTAGCCCACCGGGATGTGAAACCACAGCCAGCGGTCCTCGCCGCCCGCCTCGAGGAGCAGCACGCGCCGCGCCGGATCCGCCGAGAGGCGGTTGGCGAGCACGCAACCCGCGCTGCCCGCGCCGACGATCAGGGTGTCGAACGTTCGCTCCATGGCTGTCCTCCGCGGGCGATTCTAGCAGGCCGCCTCGGGGTGGAGGGGTTTGAGGTAGAACACCATCGGCTTGGGGGAGGCCTCGGCCTCGTCCAGATCCCGCCAGCTGAAGGTGGTGCGCAGGTGCTCCGCCCGCCGGTAGCCGAAGCGCGCCCAGACCGGGTCCAGGGGGCGCCAGTCGGCGGGGCGGCGTGGGTGGTCGGCGGGCCGCTCCACGGCGCAGAAGGCGGCGAGGCGCATCCCGGGGAGAGCGCGCGCGTGCGCCTCCCGGGCGGCGAAGAAGTGGCGGTAGATGCCCTGTCCCCGGTATTCGGGCAACAGCACCGACTCGGCGCAGTAGAAGACCTCATCCACCGGGATTCCGGCGTTCAGGAAGGGGCGCTGGAAGTCGGGCTCTTCTTCGGCGAGGGCGATCCCGGTGGAAGCGCCCACCACCCGTTCGCCGTCCAGGGCCAGCACGGCCATGCTGGTGGCTCCCCGCACGTAGGTGCCGAGGTAGCGGGCCTCGTAGTCCGCCGATCCCTCGTAGAGGTAGGGGAACTCGCGGAAGACGCGGATGCGCAGGGCCGCCAGGGATTCCAGCCAATCGCCGATCTCGGCGGAGCGGGCGATGTGGAGGGAGAGCGCCACGGTCAGCTCCCCTTGAGGCGCTTGTAGCGGATCCGCTCGGGCCGCGCCCCCTCGCCCTTGCGGCGGATCAGATCGGCGTGGTAGTCGCTGTAGTTGCCCTCGTGGAAGACCACCTCGGAATTGCCCTCGAAGGCGAGGATGTGGGTGGCCACCCGGTCGAGGAACCAGCGGTCGTGGGAGATGACCAGGGCCGAGCCGGGGAAGGCCAACAGCGCCTCCTCCAGGGCGCGCAGGGTCTCCACGTCGAGATCGTTCGAGGGCTCGTCGAGGAGCAGCACGTTGCCCCCCTGCTTGAGGGTGAGGGCGAGCTGCAGGCGTCCCCGCTCCCCCCCGGACAGGTCGCCGACCCGCTTCTGCTGGTCGGCGCCCTTGAAGTTGAAGCGGCCCAGGTACGCCCGCGAGGGGATCTCGTAGCTGCCAACGCGCAGCACGTCCAAGCCGTCGGAGACCGCCTCCCAGACGGTCTTGTCGGGGTCGAGCTTGTCGCGGCTCTGCTCCACGTAGGCGAGCTTCACCGTCTCGCCGATCTCGATGGTGCCGGCATCGGGCTTTTCCTCCCCGACGATCATCCGCAGCAGGGTGGACTTGCCCACCCCGTTGCCGCCGATGATGCCGACGATGGCCCCCCGGGGCACGCTGAAGCTGAGGTCGTCGATCAGCAGGCGGTCGCCGTAGCCCTTGCGGACCTGGTGGAACTCGATCACCTTGTCGCCGAGCCGCTCGCCCGGCGGGATGTAGATCTCGTTGGTCTCGTTGCGGGCCTGGAATTCGCGCGACTGGAGCTCCTCGAAGCGGGCGAGGCGCGCCTTGCTCTTGGCCTGGCGGCCCTTGGGATTCTGGCGCACCCACTGAAGCTCTTCCTTCATCGCCTTGAGGTGGGCGGCGCGCTCCCGCGCTTCCTGCTCGAGGCGCTTTTCCTTGGCCTCGAGCCAGGCGGAGTAGTTGCCCTGGAAGGGGATGCCGCGCCCCCGGTCCAGCTCCAGGATCCAGCCGGCCACGTTGTCGAGGAAGTAGCGGTCGTGGGTCACCGCCACCACCGTGCCGGGAAATTCCTCCAGGTACTTTTCGAGCCAGGCCACCGACTCGGCGTCCAGGTGGTTGGTGGGCTCGTCGAGCAGCAGCATGTCGGGGCGCGACAGGAGCAGTCGGCACAGCGCCACCCGGCGCCGCTCGCCCCCCGACAGCCGGGTGACGTCGGCGTCCCAGGGGGGCAGGCGCAGGGCGTCGGCGGCGATCTCCAGTTGAGTCTCCAGGTTGTGGGCGTCCCAGGCCTGGATGATGTTCTCCAGCTCCTCCTGGCGGCGGGCCAACTTCTCGAAGTCGGCGTCGGGCTCGGCGTAGGCGGCGTAGATCTGCTCCAGCTCGCGCAGCGCGTCCACCGCCTCGCGCACCCCGTCCTCGACGTTGCCCCGCACGTCCTTGGCGGGGTCGAGCCAGGGCTCCTGGGGCAGGTAGCCGATGCGGATGCCGGGCATGGGTCGCGCCTCGCCCTGGTAGTCGGTGTCCACCCCCGCCATGATCCGCAACAGGGTGGACTTGCCGGCGCCGTTGAGGCCGAGCACGCCGATCTTGGCCCCCGGGAAGAAGGAGAGGGAAATGTCGGCGAGGATTTCCCGCTTCGGGGGCACCACCTTGGACACCCGGTGCATGGTGAAGACGTACTGGCTCATGGGCGGACGAGAATCGATCGCGGG
The DNA here is from genome assembly GCA_026005035.1 of Porticoccaceae bacterium. GTDB lineage: Bacteria > Pseudomonadota > Gammaproteobacteria > Pseudomonadales > Porticoccaceae > BPKH01. Next base: position 174,907 of record BPKH01000004.1, read on the forward strand.
GGCGGGATTGTAGCCCAACCGGCCGCCCGGAGTGGCGCCGCTACCCCCCCTTGGGCCCATCGTGTACAATGCCGCGCCCTCAAGCCCGCGGGAATCTCCATGTACGACCGCCAGCGGACCCTCGAAGTCGTCGATCCCGAGCTCTGGCAGGCGATCCGCGCCGAAGAGCGCCGCCAGGAAGAGCACCTGGAGCTCATCGCCTCGGAGAACTACGCGAGCCCCGCGGTGATGGCCGCCCAGGGGACGGTGTTGACCAACAAGTACGCCGAGGGCTACCCGGGGCGGCGCTACTACGGTGGTTGCGAGCACGTCGACGAGGCGGAGCGGCTCGCCGTCGAGCGCGCCATGGCGCTGTTTGACTGCGACTACGCCAACGTCCAGCCCCACTCGGGGGCCCAGGCCAACGCCGCGGTCTTTCTCGCTCTGGCCGAGCCCGGCGACGTGGTGATGGGGATGAGCCTCGCCGAGGGCGGCCACCTCACCCACGGCAGCCCGGCCAATTTCTCGGGCAAGCTCTACCGGATCGTCCCTTACGGTTTGGACCCCGCCACCGGGCTCATCGACTACGAGGCGCTCGAGCGGCTCGCCCGCGAGCATCGCCCCAAGATCCTGATCGGCGGCTTTTCCGCCTATTCCCGCCGGGTGGACTGGGCGCGCATGCGGCGCATCGCCGACGAAGTGGGGGCCTGGTTTTGGGTCGACATGGCCCATGTGGCGGGACTGGTGGCGGCGGGCGAGTACCCGAGCCCCCTGCCCCACGCCCACGTGGTGACGAGCACCACCCACAAGACCCTGCGCGGGCCGCGGGGGGGGCTCATCCTCGCCCGCGGGCAGGACGAAGCCTTCTACAAGAAGCTCAATTCCGCCGTCTTTCCGGGCACCCAAGGGGGGCCGCTGATGCACGTGATCGCCGCCAAGGCGGTGGCTTTCCGCGAGGCGCTCACCCCGGAGTTTCGCACCTACCAGCGCCAGGTGGTGCAAAACGCCCGGGCCATGGCGGAAGTGATCGCTGCGCGCGGCTATCGGATCGTCTCCGGCGGCACCGACAACCACCTGATGCTCATCGATCTGATCGGCAAGCCCTACACCGGCAAGGACGCCGATGCGGCCCTCGGGCGCGCGCACATCACCGTCAACAAGAACTCGGTGCCCGGAGATCCCCGCTCGCCCTTCGTCACCTCGGGACTGCGCATCGGCACGCCGGCCATCACCACCCGCGGATTCGGCGAGGCGGAGTGCCGCGAGTTGGCCGGCCTCCTGTGCGATGTGTTGGACGCCCTGGAAGCGGGCGACGCCGAGTCGACCATCGCCCGGGTGCGGGAGCGCGCCCTGGAACTCTGCCGGCGCTTTCCGGTCTACGGCGGCCGCCCCTAGGCGCTGTGGTAGAATGCGGGCCCCGTCCCGCGGGCCTCGCCATGTATTGCCCCTTCTGTGGCGCCGAAGACACCAAGGTGATCGATTCCCGCCTGGTGGCGGAGGGCAGCCAGGTGCGCCGGCGCCGCGAGTGCCTTTCCTGTCGGGAGCGCTTCACCACCTATGAGGTGGCGGAGCTTTTGATGCCGCGGGTGATCAAGCGCGACGGCACCCGCGAGCCCTTCGACGAACACAAGCTCCGCTCGGGGCTGCAGCGGGCGCTCGAGAAGCGGCCGGTGAGCGTGGAGGCCGTGGAGGCGGCCATCACCGCCATCAAGCACCGCCTGCAGACCGCCGGCGAGCGTGAGGTGCCTTCCCGGACCATCGGCGAGCTGGTGATGGAAGAGTTGCGCCACCTGGACCAGGTGGCCTACGTGCGCTTTGCCTCCGTCTACCGCAGCTTCCAGGACATCAGCGAATTCCGCGCCGAACTGGATCGACTGGAGGGCGCGGTCCAGGGCGACCGGGAGCGATGACGGAATTTGGCCCCTTCGACTACCACTGCATGGCGCGCGCCCTGCAGCTCGCCGAGCGCGGTCGCTACAGTTGCGATCCCAATCCGCGGGTGGGCTGCGTGATCGCCCGCGGCGGCGCAAATCGTCGGCGAGGGATTTCACCGCCGCGCCGGAGAGGCCCACGCCGAGGTGGAGGCGCTGCGCCAGGCGGGGGAGGCGGCCCGGGGCGCGACCGCCTACGTGACCCTCGAACCCTGCAACCACCAGGGGCGCACTGGCCCCTGCAGCCGGGCGCTGATTCGGGCGGGCATCGCCGAGGTGGTCTACGGCACCGCCGATCCCCACCCCCGGGCCGGCGGTGGACTCGCGACCCTGCGGGCGGCCGGCGTGCGGGTGCGCGGCCCCCTGCTGGAGCGCCAGTGCCGCGCCCTCAACGCGGGTTTTTTCCGCCGCCTCGAGGGTGGCCGCCCCCTGGTGGTGGCCAAGGTGGCGGCGAGCCTCGACGGTCGCACCGCCATGGCCAGCGGCGAGGCGCGCTGGATCACCGGGGAGGCGGCGCGGCGCGACGTCCAGCGCCTGCGCGCCGAGAGTTCTGCGGTGCTCACCGGTATCGGCACCGTGCTCGCCGACGATCCCCACTTGGGGGTGCGCGCCGCCGATTTGCCCCTGCCGCCGAGCGGAGGCCGCCTGGGCGGCGCGCCGGCAACCCCTGCGGGTGGTGGTGGACAGCCGCGCGCGGACCCCGGCCACCGCGCGGCTCTTCGCCGCCCCGGGGCCGGTGGCGGTGGCCACCGCGGGGCCCGCGGGTCCCTGGCCACCGGGCACCCTTCACCTGCCGTTGCCGGACGCCGAGGGGCGGGTGGATCTGGTCGCGCTCCTCGCCGCCCTGGCGGAGCGCGAGTGCAACCAGGTCCTGGTGGAAGCGGGCCCGCGCCTGCTCGGCGCCCTGTTGCGCGCCGGCCTGGTGGACCGACTGGTGGTCTATCTGGCGCCAAAACTCTTGGGTTCGAGCGCCCGCCCGCTCGCGGAATTTTCCGTGGCGCGCTTGGCGGAGGCGCTGGAACTCGCCGTGGAGGAGATCCGCCCGGTGGGGCGCGATCTGCGGCTCACCGCCCGCGTGGAGGCTGCCTGATGTTCACGGGGATCGTCGAAGCGGTGGGCGAGGTGGTGGCGGTGGAGCGCCGCGGCGCGGCGCTCGCCCTGGCCGTGGACGCCCGCGATCTGGATCTGAGCGGCGCGCGGGTGGGCGAGAGCATCGCCGTGGACGGCGTGTGCCTGACCGCCACCGCCTTCGACGGCCGCCTGTTTTGGGCCGACCTCTCCCCCGAGACGCTGGCCCTGACCACGCTCGGAGCGGTGGAGGTCGGGCGGCGCGTCAATCTCGAACGGGCCATGCCCGCCCAAGGCCGCTTCGGCGGCCACCTGGTGACCGGCCACGTGGACGGGGTGGGGGAGGTGGTGGCGCGCGCCCTGGAGGGGGACGGCGTGCGCCTGCGGATCCGCGCACCGCAAGCCCTCGCCCCCTACCTGGCGCGCAAGGGTTCGGTGGCCGTGGACGGCGTGAGCCTGACCGTCAACGAGGTGGCGGGCGCGGAGTTCGCCCTCGCGCTGATCCCCCACACCCTCGCCCACACCACGCTGGATCAATGCGACGTGGGGCGCAGGGTCAATCTCGAGGTGGACATCATCGCCCGCTATTTGGAGCGCCTGCTCGCCGCGGGCGGAGGACCAGGGTCATGAAACTCAACACCATCGAAGAGATCATCGAGGACATCCGGCAGGGCAGGATGGTCATCCTCATGGACGACGAGGACCGGGAAAACGAGGGCGACCTGATCATGGCCGCGGCGCGGGTGCGCCCCGAGGACATCAATTTCATGGCCAAGTACGCCCGCGGCCTGATCTGCCTGACCCTGACCCCCGAGCGCTGCCGCCAGCTCAACCTGCCGCTCATGGTGGAGGACAACGGCTCGCCCAACCGCACCAACTTCACCGTCTCCATCGAGGCCGCCGAGGGGGTCACCACCGGCATCAGCGCCCACGATCGGGCGCGCACCATCCAGGTGGCGGTGGCGCCCAACGCCAGTCCCGCGGACATCGTCCAGCCGGGGCACATCTTTCCGCTGATGGCGCAACCGGGGGGCGTGCTGACCCGCGCCGGCCACACCGAGGCGGGCTGCGACCTGGCGCGGCTCGCCGGCTACGAGCCGGCGGCGGTGATCGTCGAGATCATGAACGACGACGGGACCATGGCCCGCCGCCCCGATCTGGAGAAATTCGCCGCCCAACACGGCCTCAAGATCGGCACCATCGCCGATCTGATCCAATACCGGCTGGCCCACGAGAAAACCGTCGAGTGCGTCAAGGTGCGCCGGATTCTCACCGACTATGGGCCGTTCCGGCTGCACACCTACCGCGACTTGGCCCGGGGTGGCTACCATCACGCCCTGGTCAAGGGGGAGATCCACCCCGAGCGGCCGGTGCTGGTCCGCGTCCACGTGCCGAGTCCCTGGCGCGATCTCCTCGCCCTGCGCGAGCCCGGGCGGGAACACTACGTGCGCTGGACCATGCACCGGGCCATGGAGCGGATCGCCGCCGCCGACTGCGGAGTGCTCATCTTGATCCACCAGCCCGTGGAGCAGGCCGACAGCGGTACCTATCTGGAACACCACCTGGAGGAGCTGTTCGGCGAGCGGGTGCGCCGCACCCAGCCGGGTTCCGAGCACATCCAGTTCCAGCAGGTGGGGGTCGGCTCGCAGATCCTCCGCGATCTGGGGATCAAGCGGATGCGCCTGCTGGGGGCGCCCATCAAGTACGCCGGCCTGTCCGGGTTCGGCCTCGAGGTGGTGGAGACCATTCCCGCCAGTGCCGAAGACGAAGAGGAGCTCCACCCGTGAGCAAGTTCCGCCCCGTGGAGGGCAGCGCCCGCGTGGCCGACGCCCGGGTGGCCGTGGTCGCCGCCCGCTGGAACGCCCAGATCACCGATAGTCTGCTCAAGGCGGCGGTGGCGACGTTGGACCGCCACGGCCTTGCGGACGAGAACATCGAGATCTACCGGGTGCCGGGCGCCTTCGAGTTGCCGCTCGCCTGCGCGCGCCTCGCCCGCCGCGGCGAGCTCGACGGCATCGTCGCCCTGGGGTGCGTGATCCGCGGCGATACGCCCCACTTCGACTACGTCTGCGAGGCCTGCACCTCGGGGTTGGCCCGGGTGGCGCTGGACAGCGGCCTGCCCATCGGCTTCGGGGTGCTCACCTGCGACAACCTGGGGCAGGCGGAGCTGCGGGCCGGCGACAACCACGACAACAAGGGCGAGGAGGCCACCTTGGCGGTCCTCGAGATGATCTCTCTGCTGCGCAAGATCGGATGAGCGCACCCCACCCCGCACAGCGCCGCCGGGCCCGCCGCTTTCTGGTCCAGGCTCTCTACCAGTGGCAGCTCGCCGGCACCGAGCCCTCTCTCCTCGAGGCGCAGTTCCTGGCCGAGGAGGAGATGGCCGCCGCCGACGTCGCCTACTTCCGCGAGTTGCTGCGTGGCATCCTCGCCGAGCGGGAGCGGCTCGAGCCCCTCGCGGAACGCTTCTCGAGCCGCCCGCTGGCGTCGCTGGATCCCGTCACCCGGGCGGTTTTGTGGATCGGACTGTACGAGCTCGCCGAGCGGCTGGAGGTGCCCTACAAGGTGGTCCTCAACGAAGCGGTGGATCTGGCGCGCACCTTCGGTCCCGACGAGGCCCACCGCTTCGTCAACGGGGTGCTCGACCGGGTGGCCGGCCTGTGCCGCGCGGTGGAGGTGGCCGCCGAGCGCAGGGCGCGGTGACCGAGTTCGAGCTCATCCGGCGCCACTTCGCCCCACCCGCGCAGGGCGCGGTGCGCCTGGGGGTGGGCGACGACTGCGCCCTGGTGGCGTTGCCCCCCGGGGAACTCCTCGCCGCCACCGCCGACTGCCTGGTGGCGGGCGTCCACTTTTTTGCCGACGGCGACCCGGCCCTGGTGGCGCGCCGCGCCCTGCGGGTCAACCTGAGCGACCTGGCGGCCATGGGGGCGCGCCCCCTGGCCTTTTTGCTCTGCCTGACACTGCCGGAGGCGGATGAGGCCTGGCTCGCCCCCTTCGCCGCCGGTCTCGCCGAGGATGCCCGCGCCTTCGCCTGTCCCCTGGCGGGCGGGGACACCACCCGCGGTCCGCTGCAGATCGCCATCACCGCGCTGGGGGCGGTGGCCGAGGGCCGGGCTCTGACCCGCGGCGGCGGCCGGCCGGGAGATCTGGTGGGGGTGAGCGGCGCCCTCGGGGCAGCGGCTTTGGCGGTGCGCCGGGGCGGCGGCGACCCGCGCACCGACGCCGCCGCCCGCTACTGGCTGCCGGAACCGCGCCTCGCCCTGGGCCGGGCCCTGGCGGGCGAGGCCTCCGCGGCCGTCGACCTCTCCGATGGCCTGCTCCAGGACCTCGGCCATCTGGCGCGCTCGAGCGGCCTGGCGGCGGTGGTGGAAGCGTCGCGCCTGCCCCTCCACCCCGCCCTCGCCGCCCTGCCCGCCGAGGAGGCGCGGCTGCTCGCCGCCACCGGGGGCGACGACTACGAACTCTGCTTCGCCGTGCCCCCGGAACGCCGGGCGGCGGTGGAGGCGCTGGCCGCCGCCGCCGACTGTCCGGTGACCTGGGTGGGCCGCCTGGAGCTGGGTCCGCCGGGGCGGGTGCGGCTGGTCGATGGGCGGGGCGCGGAGATCATCCCGCCGCGCCCGGGGTACGACCATTTCGCCCCGGCGCCTTGCGCAGCTCCTGGCGGGGGGCAAAATGGCGGTGGCGAGGGATGAGGGGCGGCATGGGGCGCTATTCGCTGGCGGTGCTGATGGTGGCGGCCGCCTTGCTGGCGGTGGCGGCGCAGGGGCTCGAGATCGAGGCCCGCGCCCTCTTTCCCGGCCGCGCGGTGCTAGCGGTGGGCGGCGTGCTCCACACCCTGGCGGCGGGTGAGGCGACCCCCGAGGGGGTGCGCCTCCTTTCCGCCACGCCTCAGGAAGCGGTGGTCGAGGTGGACGGGCGCCGGCTGCGCCTCGGCCTGGCGAACCGGATCGGCACCCGCTTCGCCCCCCCACCGCCCCCGGAGGTGGCGATTCCGCGCGGTCCCGACGGCCACTACCGGGTGGAGGGGGCCATCGAGGGGCGGCCGGTGACGCTGGTGGTCGACACCGGCGCCACCCTGGTGGCCCTGTCCGCCGCCGAGGCCGCCCGCCTCGGGCTCGACCTGCCGGGCGGGCGGCCGGGGCGGGCGATGACCGCCGCCGGCCCCGTGGAGGGGGTGCGGGTGCGCCTCGGCCGGATCCGGGTGGGCGGCATCGAGCTCTACGGGGTGGACGCCATGGTGCTGCCGGGAGATCACCCCCGCGAGGTGCTCCTCGGCAACAGTTTTCTCGAGCGGCTCGAGCTCGAGCGGCGGGACGGCGTGCTGGTGTTGCGCCGGCCGCGCTAGACTCGCAGGCGGCCGTCGCTACAATAGCCGCTTTCCCGCACCGGGTAGAGCAGTGGCCCTGAAGTTCGTCGAGTCGTCGAAACTGCCCACCAGCCTCGGCGACTTCGTCATTCACGGATTCGAGGATCCGGACACCGGCAAGGAGCACGTCGCCCTCACCGTCGGAGACCTCACCGGCGAAGCGCCCGTGCTGATGCGCGTCCATTCCGAGTGTCTGACCGGTGACGCCCTGCACAGCCTGCGCTGCGATTGCGGCGCCCAGTTGGACGAGGCCATGCGGCGCATCGCCGCCGCGGGCCGCGGCGTCGTCCTCTACCTGCGCCAGGAGGGGCGCGGCATCGGCCTGATGAACAAGATCCGCGCCTACCGCCTGCAGGACGAGGGGGCGGACACCGTGGAGGCCAACGAGCGGCTCGGCTTCGGCCCCGACTTGCGCGACTACTCCATCTGCGAGCCGATGCTCGCCCACCTGGGCGTGCGCCGGGTGCGGCTGCTCACCAACAATCCCCGCAAGGTCGAAGCGCTCGAGGCGCTCGGCATCGAGGTGGTGGAGCGGCTGCCCCTGATCACCGGCCGCAATCCCCACAACGCCCGCTACCTGGCCACCAAGGCTGGCAAGCTCGGCCACCTCATGGAGGAGGGCGGGCGGTGGGAGTGACCCGCAGGATCATCCCCTGTCTGGACGTGGACCGCGGCCGGGTGGTCAAGGGGGTGCGCTTCGCGGACATCCGCGACGCCGGCGACCCGGTGGAGGTGGCCCGTCGCTACGACCGCGAGGGCGCGGACGAACTCGCCTTTCTCGATATCACCGCCTCCCACGAAGGGCGCAAGACGTGGGTGGAGACGGTGGAGCGGCTGGCCGGCGAGGTCTTCATTCCCCTCACCGTGGGCGGCGGCATCCGGGATCTGGAAGATATCCGCACCCTGCTGTGCGCCGGCGCCGACAAGGTCAGCATCAACTCGGCGGCGGTGCGCGATCCCGAGTTGGTGGGCCGCGCCGCCGATCGGTTCGGCAGCCAGTGCATCGTGGTAGCCATCGACGCCCGCCAGGTGGCCGCCGCGCCCCCCCGCTGGGAGGTGTTCACCCACGGCGGGCGGCGCGCCACCGGGCTCGACGCGGTGGAGTGGGCGCGGCGGGTGGTCGCCCTCGGCGCCGGCGAGATCCTGCTGACCAGCATGGACCGCGACGGCACCAAGGCCGGCTTCGACCTCGCCCTCACCCGGGCGGTGAGCGAGGCGGTGGAGGTGCCGGTGATCGCCTCCGGCGGCGTGGGCACCCTCGATCACCTGGCGGCGGGCATCCTGGAGGGGGGCGCCGACGCCGTCCTGGCGGCAAGCATTTTCCACTTCGGCGAGTACAGCATCCGCCAGGCCAAGGAGTACCTCGCCGCCCGGGGCATCCCCGTGCGGCCGGTGGCCCCTTAGCGCTCGCCGCCGTAGAGGACGATCCCCTTGAGGATGTTGAGCGCCTCGTAGAGCTGGCCGTCGGCGGCGAGCCGCCGCGCCAGGTCGCCGTCGCGCGCCACGGGCGGCGCCGCCGGGCGCGATCCCTCCAGGTGGCGCGGCAGGTTCGCCTCGCTCACCTCCACCTGCTCGGGCAGGGTGCGGATCTCCGCCTGCTGGACGAGGATGTCGGGCTGGATGCCCTGGGCCTGGATGGAGTGGCCGGCCGGGGTGAAGTAGCGGGCCGTGGTGAGCTTGATGGCCTTGCCTTCCCGCAGGGGCAGGACGGTCTGCACCGAGCCCTTGCCGAAGGTGCGGGTGCCGATGGTCACCGCCCGGCGGTGGTCCTGGAGCGCGCCGGCCAGAATCTCCGCCGCCGAGGCGGTGCCGCCGTTGACGATGGCCACTACCGGCAGTCCCTCGAGGAGGTCCCCCGCCGTGGCGTGGAATTCGGCGTCGGCGCTCGGCACTCGGCCCTCGGTGTAGACGATGAGCCCCTCGTCGAGCAGGGCGTCGGCCACCTCGACGGCGCTCTGCAGCAGCCCGCCCGGGTTGTTGCGCAGGTCGAGGATCACCCCCGCGAGGGGTTTCGCCCGCCGGCGCAGTTTTGCCACTTCGCGGCGGAACTGCTCCCCGGTGTCGGCCTGGAACTGGGCGATGCGCAGGTAGCCGAAGCGCTCTTCCAGGACCTCGGAGCGCACGCTCTGGACCCGGATCACGTCGCGCACGAGCTCCACTTCGAAGGGCGCCGGGCGACCCTCGCGGAGGATGGTCAGGCGCACCTTGGTCCCCTTTTCGCCGCGCATCCGCTCGATGGCCTCGTCCAGGGACATGCCCTGGACCGACTGGTCGTCGATCTTGATGATCAGATCGCCGCTCTTGAGCCCCGCCCGCTGCGCGGGGGTGTCGTCGATGGGGGCCACCACGCGGATGAAGCCGTCTTGGACGTCCACCTCGATGCCGAGGCCGCCGAACTCTCCGGTGGTGGTCTCCTCCAGATCGGCCAAGGAGTCTTCCGTGAGATAGGCGGAGTGGGGGTCCAGTCCGGCGAGCATCCCCTGGATGGCCTTTTCGAACAGGGTGTAGTCGTCCACCTCCTCCACGTAGGCGGCGCGGACCTGCTCGAACACCTCGACGAACAGTTGCAGCTCGTCGAGGGGCAGGCGAGCTTTTTCTTCCTCTGCCCAGACCGGAGGGAGCCAGGCCAGCCAGCAGGCGGCGGCGAGCGTGCGCAGTCGTCCCATGGAGTGTCCCCGTGCCTTGCGGTCACCCCCGCCGGGCGAGCCAACGCGCCGGGTCGAGGGGCTTGCCATTTTGACGGATTTCGAAGTAGAGCGCACTGCGTGCAAGGCCCCCGGTGCTGCCCACCTGGGCGATCTCCTCGCCCCCTTCCACCCATTCGCCCTCTTCGCGCAACAGCAGCCGATTGTGGGCGTAGAGGGAGAGAAAGCCGTCGCCGTGGTCGAGGATCAGCAGAAGGCCGTGCCCCCGCAGGTAACCGGCGAAGGCCACGCGGCCCCGGTGGACGGCCCGCACCGGGCTCCCCTCGGGGGCTTCGATGAGCCAGCCGGACCAGGTGAGGCCCGCCCCCCGAGCGCCGCCGAAGCGGTTGGCCACGCGCCCGGCGGCCGGCCAGGGCAGCTTGCCGCGATGGGCGGGGAAGGGGTCGCCGGCGGCGAGCTCGTCCAGTTCCCGGTCGAGCCGGGTGAGGACCGCCTCGAGGCGGCGCCGCTCTTCGGCGAGCTGCAAGAGGCGGGCGCTGTCGTCCGCGAGGGCGGCGCGCAAGGCGGCGAGCACCCTGCTGCGTTGCGCTTTTTCCCGCTCCAGCGCGCGCCGGGCGGCGGCGACTTCGCGGCGCGCCTCCTCCAGCTCGGCGCGCCGCGCGGCGGTGGCGGCGGCGTTGGCGGTGAGTGCTTCCAGGGTGGCGCGGTAGGCGGACAGGCGCGCCGCCCGGTCGGCGGCGAAGTAGCGGTAGTAGGCGAGGGTGCGGGCGAGCTGGGCGGGGTCCTGGGCGCCGAGCAGCACCCGCAGGGGTTCGGCGCCTCCCAACCGGTAGGCGGCGGCGAGCAGTCCGGCCACTTCGGCACTGCGCGCCGCCCGTTGCTCCTCCAGGCGCGCCCGCTCGGCGGCGAGCTCGGCGAGCGCCTCCTCGAGCCGGGCGATCTGGGCGGCGAGGTCCCGCTCCCGGCGAAGGAGCTGGGCGGCCTCGATCTCCCGGGCCGCCAGTTCGCGCTCCAACCGGGACACCTGGCGGCGGCGGCCGGCGAGGGCGCGCTCCAGCTCGGCGATGCGCCGGTCGAGGGCCTCGAGCCGTTCCGAAGGGGGTTGTCCCCCGGCCGCGGGCAGGGCGGCCCAGAGCGCCGCGACCAGGATCAGCCCGCGCCCCGCCCGGGCCACCCCTCACTCCACCGCGGCGAGGTTCCGGCCGCTCATTTCGGGGGCGGGCTCGAGCCCCATCAGCCGCAGGAGGGTGGGCGCCACGTCTGCGAGCGTGCCCCGGGGGGCGAGGCGCAACCGCTTGGGCCCCACGTAGACCAGGGGCACCGGATTGAGGGTGTGGGAGGTGAGGGGCTCGCCGGAGGCGGGGTCCACCATCTGTTCCACGTTGCCGTGGTCGGCGGTGATGAGGAGCTGCCCGCCCGCGGACCGCACCGCCGCCTCGATGCGCCCCAGGCAGCGGTCCACCGCCTCCACCGCCTTGACCGCCGCCGCGAAGACGCCGGTGTGGCCCACCATGTCGCCGTTGGCGAAGTTGCACACCAGGGCGTCGTAGGCGCCGCCCTCGATGGCCGCCACCAGGCGATCGGTCACTTCGTAGGCGCTCATCTCCGGCTTGAGGTCGTAGGTGGCCACCTTGGGGGAATCCACCAGGATCCGGTCTTCGCCGGGGAACGGGGCCTCGCGGCCGCCGCTGAAGAAGAAGGTGACGTGGGCGTATTTCTCGGTCTCGGCGATGCGCAGTTGGCGAAGCCCCCGCTCGGCCAGGCATTCGCCGAAGGAGTGGCGCACGTCCTCGGGGGGGAAGGCGACGGCCACCGGCAGGCCGCGCTCGTACTCGGTGGTGGTGACGAAGGCGGCGAGGCGGGGGCGCCGTCGCCGCGGAAAGCCGTCGAAGTTCTCCAAGACGAAGGCTTGGGTCAGCTGGCGCGCGCGGTCGGGGCGGAAGTTCATGAACAGCACGGCGTCGCCGTCCGCGACGCGACAGGGCTCGCCCCCTTCGGGCACGATCAGGGTGGGCTCGACAAACTCGTCGGTTTCCCCCCGATCGTAGGCCTGGGTGAGGCCCTCGGCGGCGGAGGCGGCGCGATGGGGGGCGACGCCTTCGGTGAGCATTTCGTAGACCGGTTGCACCCGCTCCCAGCGGCGGTCGCGGTCCATGGCGTAGTAGCGCCCAGCCAGGGAGGCGATGCGGCCGACCCCCACTTCGGCGAGCACCCCTTCGAGAAACCGGATCGACTCGCCGGCACTCTGGGGCGGGGTGTCGCGGCCGTCGAGAAAGGCGTGGACGCAGATTCGGCGCGCGCCCCGCCGGGCGGCGAGGCGCACCGCCGCCGCCAGGTGTTCCTGGTGGCTGTGCACGCCTCCCGGAGACAAAAGCCCAAGGATGTGCACCTTGCCGCCCGCCGCCAGGGCCGCGTCGACGGCTTGGACGTAGGCGGGGTTGGCGAAGAATTCGCCGGTGGCGATGGCGCGGTCGATGCGGGTGAGGCTCTGGTAGATCACCCGCCCGGCGCCGAGGGTCATGTGGCCCACTTCGGAGTTGCCCATCTGCCCCTCCGGCAGGCCCACCGCGAGCCCCGAGCAGTCGAGCAGGGCGCGCGGACAGCTCTGCCACAGGCGGTCCCACACCGGGCTTGCGGCGGCGCGGATGGCGTTGTGCTCCACTCGGTCGCTGTGGCCCCAGCCGTCGAGAATGACCAGGACCGCGGGTCGCTTCGGAGTCATGGGGCGCCGATCTCGCCTCGTGCTGCCGGAGGTCGCAGAAGGGCGCAATGGTACCCCATCGGCCGGACGCCGACCAGGGCGCGTCTGGGTCGGTGGATCGGGGAGCCTCGCCGCTCGGCGGAGCGAGGGTCGCGGCAGTCGCAGCCCGGACCGAGGCGCAAAGCGCCAGAGGTCGGGAGGGAAACACCCACGCCGGCCCTGCTCGGGCGCCGAGTCCCCGGATTCCGCTTCGCTCCATCCGGGCTACGCGCCACCTGGGCTAGGAAAGCTGATCCAGGCAGCACCCGAACGTAGGCGCGCAGGGCCGTAGTCCGGGATTCGGTCGGCGCTCGTGGCGGGGCGGGGCCTCCCGCCTGTGGGAAGGGGGTCGTCGCGACCACAGCCTCTATACTGGTACTGGTATTTCGGGTTTCCCGAGGCGCGGGCGTGTGCGGAGCACGTCAGGCGAGGGAGCGGCGGGGGCTGTCGATGGCCGAGCGGACGTGGGCGGGACGAGGGGTGCGGGGGGTGCTGTTGGACCTGGACGGGGTCTTTTACGTGGGCGATCGGCTCCTGCCCGGCGCCCCCGAGGCCCTGGAGCGGCTGGAGCGAGCCGGCCTGCGCTGGTGTTTCGTCACCAACACCACCACCCGCTCCGCCGCCTCCCTCCTCGACCATTTGCGCCGCCTGGGGCTGCCCGCCCGCGCTGAGCGGCTCCTCACCGCGCCCCAGGCCACCGCCGCTTGGCTCAAGCGGGAGGGGATCGGCCGCTGCCACCTGGCGGTGGCCGAGGCGGTGCGCGAGGATTTCGCGGGCATCCGCGCCGTGACCCGGGCTCCCCAGGCAGTGGTGGTCGGCGACATCGGCAATCGGTGGCGCTACGGCCTGCTCGATCGGTTGTTTCGCCAGCTGATGGACGGCGCCCGGCTGGTGGCGCTGCACCGCAATCGCTACTGGGAAACCGGGGACGGCCTCCACCTGGACCTCGGCGCCTTCGTGGCGGCCCTGGAATACGCCGCCGACATTCGGGCGGTGATCACCGGCAAGCCCTCGCCGGCCTTTTTCGCCGCCGCCCTGGAGCGCCTCGGCGTGGCGGCGGAAGAGGCGGTGATGGTCGGCGACGACCTGGAGAGCGACGTGGGCGGTGCCCAGGCGGTGGGAATTCGAGGGGTGCTTGTCCAGACCGGCAAGTACCGACCCGAACTCGCCGCCCGCTCGCTGGTGCGGCCCGACGCGGTGATTTCCTCGGTGGCCGACCTCCCCGCGCTGTTGGGCTGCTAGGGGAGGGGGCGGAGCAGGTTGGAGAGGCGCGGGTCGGGGTGTGGCGCCGCGCGATAGAGCAAGATCGTGCGCCCCACAGCCTGCACGCATTCGGCGCCCAGGCGGGCGCACAGCTCGCGGGTCAACGCCGCTCGCTCGTCGCGGTCGCCGATGGCGAGGCGCACCTTGATGAGTTCGTGGTCGGCAAGCGCCCGCTCCAGCTCGGCGAGCACGCCCTCGGCGAGCCCCCTGGCGGCGACGGTCACCACCGGCTTCAGCCGCTGGCCGATGGCCTTCAGGCGCTTGCGTTGGCGGTTGTCCAAGGGAATTCCTCCGCGGCGAGGAGGCATTCTAGCCGGAAAGGGTACGCCCGACACCTCGTGGCATAATGGCGGCTCGGAGGTGGCAATCCCATGGCGCGATCTCGTTCCAGCGCGCGCTGGTTGAAGGAGCACCAGCGCGACCCCTACGTGCAGCGCTCCCGCGCCGAGGGCTATCGCTCCCGGGCGAGTTACAAATTGCTCGAGCTCGATCGCCGCGACCGGCTGTTCGCCCCAGGGCAGCGGGTGGTGGATCTGGGCGCGGCGCCGGGGGGCTGGACGCAGGTGGCCGTGGAGCGGGTGGGGCCCAAGGGGCGCGTGGTGGCCCTGGACCTCTTGCCCATGGCGCCGGTTCCCGGGGCGGTGGTGCTGCGCGGCGACTTCACCGAGGAGGCGGTGTTCGAGTTGCTGCTGGCCGCCTTGGAGGGGGAGGCGGTGGACCTTGTGTTGTCCGACATGGCCCCCAATATGAGTGGGGTGAAGGCCGTCGACCAGCCGCGCGCCCTGTTGCTCGCCGAATTGGCCGCGGATTTCGCCCGGCGCACCCTGCGGCCGGGCGGCGCGCTGGTGGTGAAAGTGTTCCAGGGGGAGGGCTTCGACGCCCTGCTGCGGGACCTGCGGCGGCACTTCGCCGCGGTCGCGACGCGCAAGCCGGAGGCGTCGCGGGCGCGCTCGGCGGAGCTCTACCTCGTGGCCCGCGGTTTCCGCGCGCCCTGAACGAAGCCGGCTACAATTCTTCAATGGCGACCAAGTCGGGCGGCGCGCCCGAGAGAGGTTGAGAACCTTGAACGACATGGCAAAAAACCTGGTCCTGTGGCTGGTGATCGCCGCCGTGCTGGTGGCGGTGTTCCAGAACCTGACGCCGCGGCGCGACGAGGCGCTGATCAACTACACCCAGTTCGTCCAGGAGGTGCAGGACGACCGGGTGCGCAGCGTGGTGATCCAGGGCCAGGAGATCCTGGGCGAACGGGTCGACGGCACGCGCTTTCGCACGGTGCGGCCGGACGTGCCCGACACCGGCTTGATGAACGATCTGCTCAACCACGGCGTGGCGGTGGAGGGGCGCGAGGCGGAGCAGCCGAGCCTCTGGTCGCAGCTGTTGGTGGCCTCCTTCCCGATCCTCTTGATCCTGGCCATCTTCATGTTCTTCATGCGCCAGATGCAGGGGGGCGCCGGTGGCCGGGGCGGCCCCATGGCCTTCGGCAAGAGCAAGGCGAAACTGCTCGGCGAAGACCAGATCAACACCACCTTCGCCGACGTGGCGGGAGTGGATGAGGCCAAGGAGGACGTGCGCGAGCTGGTGGACTTCTTGCGCGACCCGGCGCGCTTCCAGCGGCTCGGGGGGCGGATTCCCAAGGGCGTTTTGATGATCGGCCCCCCGGGCACGGGCAAGACCCTGCTCGCCAAGGCCATCGCCGGCGAGGCGAAGGTGCCCTTCTTCTCCATTTCCGGTTCCGACTTCGTGGAGATGTTCGTCGGCGTGGGCGCGGCGCGGGTTCGCGACATGTTCGACCAGGCCAAGAAGGCGGCGCCGTGCATCGTGTTCATCGACGAGATCGACGCCGTCGGCCGCCACCGGGGCGGCGGCTGGGGGGGCGGCCACGACGAGCGGGAGCAGACCCTCAACCAGCTGCTGGTGGAGATGGACGGCTTCGAGGGCAACGAGGGGATCATCGTCATCGCCGCCACCAACCGGCCCGACGTGCTCGACCGGGCGCTCTTGCGGCCCGGCCGCTTCGACCGCCACGTCTACGTGGGCTTGCCCGACATCCGCGGGCGCGAGCAGATCCTCAAGGTCCACTGCCGCAAGGTGCCCCTGGACGAGAGCGTGGACCTCGCGGTCTTGGCGCGGGGCACGCCGGGCTTTTCCGGGGCGGACCTGGCCAACCTGGTCAACGAGGCGGCCCTCTTCGCCGCGCGCGCCAACAAGCGGCTCGTCACCATGGAGGAATTCGAGCGCGCCCGCGACAAGATCATGATGGGGGCCGAGCGCCGCTCCATGGTGATGTCGGAGCGGGAGAAGGCCAACACGGCCTACCACGAAGCCGGCCACGCCATCGTCGGCCGCTTGATGCCGGACCACGACCCGATCCACAAGGTGACCATCATCCCCCGCGGTCGGGCGCTGGGGGTGACCCAATTCCTGCCCGAGGAGGACAAGTACAGTCTGAGCCGGCGCCAGATCCTCAGCCAGATCTGCACCCTCTTCGGCGGGCGCGCCGCGGAGGAGCTGATCCACGGGGAGGAGGGTGTCACCACGGGGGCCGCCAACGACATCGAGCGGGCCACCCAGCTGGCCCGCAACATGGTCACCCGCTGGGGGCTGTCCCGCACCCTGGGGCCGGTGCTCTACGGCGAGGACGAGGCCCAGCTGCCCGGCTCGGCCACTGCCCACTACTCGCCCGAGACCTCCCGGGAGATCGATCGGGAGGTGCGCGCCATCCTCGAGGAGTGTTACCAGCGGGCGCGGCGGATCCTGGAGGAAAATCTGGACATCCTCCACGCCATGAAGGATGCGCTCATGGAGTACGAAACCCTCGATTCCGAGCAGGTGGACGACCTGATGGCCCGCCGCCCCGTCCGCCCCCCCCCGCGACTGGCACCAACCCCGCAGCGGCGGCGAGGAGCGGACCGCGCCGGCGGTGGACGGCGCCGTCGGGCGGCCGGCCAGTGAGCCCTAGCCCATGGCGTGGCGGCCGCCGCGGCGACAACCCGGGGTTCGCGCCGCGGTGATGGGGGTGCTCAACGTCACCCCCGATTCCTTTTCCGACGGCGGCGCTCTCTACGGCCCCAGGGGGCTCGACCAGGCAGCGCTGCTCGAGCGCGCCGAGGCCATGGTGGCGGCGGGCGCGGACATCCTCGACGTCGGCGGCGAGTCGACGCGACCGGGCGCCCGGCCGGTTCCCCGGGAGGAGGAGCTGGCCCGGGTGGTGCCCGCACTGCGGCTCCTGCGGCGGCACTTCGCGGTGCCCTTGTCGGTGGACACCTCCGATCCGGAGGTGATGCGCGCCGCCGCCGGCGAGGGGGCCGACCTGATCAACGACGTGCGCGCCCTGCGCCGTCCGGGGGCGCTCCAGGCGGCCGCGGCGAGCGGGCTGGCCGTCTGCCTCATGCACATGCCGGCGGAGCCGCCCGAGATGCAGCGCAATCCCCAATACGGCGACGTGGTGGCGGAGGTGGAGCGCTTCCTCCAGGCGCGGGTGGAGCAGGCCGTCGAGGCAGGCATATCGCCGGAGCGGATCCTGGTGGATCCGGGCTTCGGCTTCGGCAAGACCCTCGAGCACAACCTCGCCCTGCTGCGCGCCCTGCCGCGCCTGCGCTCGTTGGGGCGGCCGCTGCTGGTGGGCGTGTCGCGCAAGCGGATGGTGGGGGAGCTCACCGGGCGGGAGGTGGCGGAACGGCTGGCCGGCAGTTTGGCGCTCGCGCTGCTCGCCGTCGAGCGGGGGGCGGACGTGGTGCGGGTCCACGACGTGGCGGAGACGGTGGACGCGTTGACGGTGTTGGCTCGGGTGGAGGCGGTCCCGTGACTCGCAGGTATTTCGGCACCGACGGGATTCGCGGCAAGGTGGGCGAACCGCCGGTGACCGCCGACTTCGTGTTGCGCTTGGGCTACGCCGCCGGAATGGTGCTCGCCGCCCGGGGGGGCAAGGGCCCCATCCTGGTGGGCAAGGACACCCGCATCTCCGGCTACATGTTCGAATCGGCCCTGGAGGCGGGGCTCATCGCCGCCGGCGTGGACGTGGGGCTCACCGGGCCCATGCCGACCCCGGCCATCGCCTACCTCACCCGGACCTTCCGGGCGCGCGCTGGGATCGTCATCAGCGCCTCCCACAACCCCTACGACGACAACGGCATCAAGTTTTTTGGCGCCGACGGCCACAAGCTCTGCGATGCCCTGGAAGAGGAGATCGAGCGGGCGCTCGCCGAACCACTCATCACCTGCCGTTCCGACGCCCTCGGGCGCGCGCGGCGCATCGCCGACGCCCCGGGGCGCTACATCGAGTACTGCAAGGCCACCTTCCCGGCCGGCGCGAGTCTCGCCGGCATCAAGCTGGTGGTGGATTGCGCCAACGGCGCCACCTACCACGTGGCGCCGGACGTCTTCCGCGAGCTGGGGGCCGAGGTGGCGGCCATCGGCGTCGACCCCGATGGCTTCAACATCAACGCCGGTTGCGGTTCCACCCATCCGGAGGCGCTCCGTCGCGAGGTGGTCGACCGCGGCGCCGACCTCGGGGTGGCCTTCGACGGCGACGGCGACCGGGTGATCCTGGTGGATCACCGGGGGCGGATCGTCGACGGCGACCAGATTCTCTACATCGCCGCCCGCCACCGCCAGGCCCGCGGCCTGCCTTGCCCGGGGGTGGTGGGCACGGTGATGAGCAACCTCGGGTTGGAGCGGGCCCTCGCCCGCCACGGCATGGCCCTGGAGCGCGCCGCGGTGGGCGACCGCCACGTGGTGGAGAGGATGCGCGCGCTCGACTGGCCCATCGGCGGCGAGACCTCCGGCCACGTGGTGTTTGCCGACCTGGCCACCACCGGCGACGGCGTGGTGGCCGCCCTGCAGGTGCTGGCCGCCCTGGTGGACGGCGGCCGATCCCTGGCGGAGTGGGCGGACGAGGTGGTCAAACTGCCCCAGGCGACGGTTAACGTGCGCCTGCCGTCGCCCCGCCCGTCCCTCGATTCCCGCGCGGTGCGCGCGGCGATCGCCGCCGCCGAAGCGCGCCTCGGCGCCGCGGGGCGAGTGGTGGTGCGCCCGTCGGGCACCGAGCCCGTGCTGCGCGTCACGGTGGAGGGCGAAGAGGCCGGCCTGGTGGAGGAGCTTGTGGCGGAGTTGGCCGAGCGGA
Organism: Porticoccaceae bacterium; assembly: GCA_026005035.1. Lineage (GTDB taxonomy): Bacteria > Pseudomonadota > Gammaproteobacteria > Pseudomonadales > Porticoccaceae > BPKH01. Next base: position 194,021 of record BPKH01000004.1, read on the forward strand.
TGGCGCGACTGGCCGCCGGCTGCGAACCGCTTCAGGCGCAGGCGGATGCGGGGCCCTGAGCGGGTCGGGGGGACCCCTGCCCGGAATCGACGGGTAACCGGAAGAGGCGGTTGCGAGAGGGACGGACAACCCCCGAATGGCCCCCTCGCACCGGGGACGTGGCCGGGATGAGGCGTAGAAGCGTAGCCCGGATGAAGCGCAGCGGAATCCGGGAAACAAAAACCAACCCCGGCACCCACTCCACCCCGAATTCCGGGGCTTTGCGCCTCCATCCGGGCGACGACCCAAGCGGTTAACCCGCATCCCGGACGGCTCTGTAACCCGGATAGAGCGCAGCGGAATCCGGGGTCGGAAAGCCCCATCGGTATGCGCCCTTGAGAGGCGCCGGGGGCTCGGCTACCATGGGCGGCCCCGCGGATCCCGTCCCAGGCCATGCGCGCACCGCTGGTTGTCGCCAACTGGAAAATGCACGGTTCGGCTCGCTTCGTCGACGCCTGGTTCGCCCAGGTCGGCGACCGGCTGCCGGGGCCCGGGGTGCGGGTGGCGGCGTTGCCGCCGTTCGTCTACCTGGCGCAAGCGGTCGCGCGGGCGGGGGGGCGGATCCTGGTGGGCGCGCAGGACCTCTGCGAACACGCCGAAGGGGCCTACACCGGCGAGGTGTCGGCTGCCATGTTGGCCGACGTGGGCTGCGCCCTGGTGGTGGTGGGCCACAGCGAGCGGCGCCGCCTGTACGGGGAAGACGACCGCCGGGTGGCGGCCAAATTCGCCGTCGCCCAGGCGGCCGGCCTGCTGCCCGTTCTGTGCGTCGGCGAGACCGCCGAGGAGCGCGCCCGGGGGGAGACCTTGGCGGTGGTGCGCCGGCAGCTGTCCGCCGTAGCCGAGCGAGTGGGCGGCAAGGCGCTGGCCCGCGGCCTGATCGCCTACGAGCCGGTGTGGGCCATCGGCAGCGGCGAAACCGCCACGCCCGCCCAGGCCCAGGAAGTCCACGCCGCCATCCGCGCCGCCCTGGGCCCCGCCGGAGAGCGCACCACCATCCTCTACGGCGGCAGCGTCAACCCCGACAATGCGCCCGCCCTCTTCGCCGCGCCGGACGTCGACGGAGCGCTGGTGGGCGGCGCTTCCCTGGACCCTGCGCAGTTCGTCGCCATTTGCCACGCCGCTTCGGAGATCGCGCCATGATTCAGCTCCTCCTCGCCATTCACCTGCTCACCGCCCTGCTGCTCGTCGTCCTCGTGCTCCTGCAGCAGGGGAAGGGGGCGGAAGTGGGAGCCTCGTTCGGCGCCGGCGCCTCGGGCACCATCTTCGGCAGCGCCGGCAGCTGGAACTTTTTCAGCCGCCTGACCGCGGTGCTGGCGACCGTCTTTTTCCTCACCAGTCTGGGGTTGGCACTGGCCGCCAAGAACGCCGCCCGCGTGGTACCGGACGTGGCGGTGCCGCTGGAAACCCTCACCGCCCCCGCAGAGGCGCCCGCCGAGGGCGCCCTTCCCGAAGGGGGAGTGGATGCGGCGGCGGAAAATGGGGTAGAATCCGCGCCCGCGCCGGCCGAACTGCCGGAGCAGCCGTGAACCTTTCGCCCAGGTGGTGGAATTGGTAGACACGCTATCTTGAGGGGGTAGTGGCGCAAGCCGTGCCGGTTCAAGTCCGGCCCTGGGCACCAGCTTCCACGACCATCGCGCCCGCACGGGCGCGATGGTGCTTTTGACCCGCACCTTCTCATCGGCGATACTGGAATGCCTCTTCTCGCGCAGGGATCGGGCCTTGGATTTCGCCGCGCTGTTCTGGATCCTCTTTCTCGCCTCGGCCCTCCAGCCGCTCTTTCAGCAGCGCTACCTCGAAGCGCAGCGGGCGCGCCTCATCCGCCGCATCGAGCGGGCCCGGGGCAGCCGGGTGATCCTCCTCGTCCACCGCCAGGAGGCGATGAATTTCCTCGGCTTTCCCCTGGTGCGCTACATCGACGTCCACGACTCCGAACAGGTCCTGCGCGCCATCCACCTCACCGACCCGGAAGTGCCCATCGACCTGGTGTTGCACACCCCGGGCGGATTGGTGCTCGCCGCCCTGCAGATCGCCCGGGCACTGGCCGCACACCCGGCGCCGGTGCGGGTCATCGTGCCCCCACTACGCCATGTCCGGGGGCACCCTCATCGCCCTGGCCGCCGACCAGATCGTCATGTGCGAGCACGCGGTCCTCGGCCCGGTGGACCCCCAACTGGGCTCCTGGCCGGCGGCGTCGGTGCTGCGCGCCGTGGAGCGCAAGGAGGCGGCGAAGTTGGAGGACGAGACTCTGATCTTGGCCGATCAGGCCGAGAAGGCGATCCGCCAAGTCTGCGACGCCGTGGCCGAGCTCCTCGCCCCCCGGCATGGCGAGGCGCGGGCCCGGGAGCTCGCGCAGGTCCTCGCCACCGGCACCTGGACCCACGACTATCCCATTACCGCCCGGGTGGCGCGGGAGCTGGGGCTGCCGGTGGAGACCGCCATGCCCGAGGCCTTTTTGCACCTCATGGCCCTCTACCCGCAACCGGTGCGGCGGGCACCTGCCGTGGATTACCTGCCCGAGCGGCGCGTTCGGGAACGGGCAAGCCGCTGAATGGACCTCCTCCAGGTCACCGTCGTCCTCCTCCTGGTGATCGACCCCTTCGGCAACATTCCCGCCGTCCTGGCTGTGCTGGGGCGGCTGGACGAGGGGCGCTGGCGGCGCGCTCTGCTGCGCGAGCTGGCCCTCGCCTGGTGTCTGTTGGCCGCCTTTGCCGTGGCGGGCGAGGCGATCCTCGCCCATCTGGGCATCACCCCGCCCGCCCTCAGCGTGGCCGGCGGGGTGATCCTCTTTTTGATCTCTTTGAGGTTGATCTTTGCCTCGGGCGCGGAACTTTTCGAAGACGGTTACGGCGACGATCCCCTGCTCGTACCCATCGCCACCCCCTTGATTGCCGGCCCCACCGCCCTCACCACTGTGGTGGTGTTCGCCGGGCGTGGCCAGGTGGAGCTGCCGGTGCTGCTCGGGGCCGTCACTCTGGCGGTGCTGGCGTGCCTGCCGGTGCTCCTGGCCGCCCGCCACCTGGAGCGCTGGCTGGGCAGGCGGGGACTGATGGCGGTGGAGAAGTTCACCGGCCTCGTCCTCAATCTGGTGGCGGTGAACCTGATGCTCGAAGGCCTCGCCGCGTTCCTGGGCCTTCCGCCGGCCGCCGGGTGAAGATCCGATGCTGAACCACAGGGAGCAGAACGTCATGAATCGCGTCTTGTTCGTCGTCACCAGTCACGGTGCCCTGGGGGACACCGGCCGCCCCACCGGCTATTACTTGTCGGAGGTGGCCCATCCCCACCAGGTGCTCGCCGAGGCCGGCTTCGAGGTCGATTTCGTCAGTCCGCGCGGCGGGGTGGCGCCCATGGACCCCAAGAGCCGCGACCTGGACGATCCCCTCAACCGCGCCTTTTGGGAGGCCCACGGCCAGCGGCTCTCGGAAACCCTCACCCCGGACCAGGTGGACGCCGCGCGCTACCGGGCCATCTTCTACGCCGGTGGCCACGGCACTCTGTGGGACCTGCCGGTGGACGAGTCCCTCGCCCGCATCGCTGCCACCATCTACGAGCGAGGCGGTGCGGTGGCGGCGGTTTGCCACGGCCCCGCGGGACTCTTGCCCATCCGCCTCGCCGACGGCCGGCCCCTGGTGGAAGGCCGCCGGATCAACTCCTTCACCAACGAAGAGGAAGAGGCGGTGGGACTTGCGCAGGTGGTGCCCTTTCTGCTGGAAACGCGCCTCAAAGAGCTCGGCGCCATCCACGTCTCGGTGAAGAATTTCGCCCCCCACGTGGAGGTGGACGGGCGCATCGTCACCGGTCAGAACCCGGCCTCCGCCACCGAGGTGGGGCGGGCGCTGGCAAGGCTGTTGGGCGGCGCGTCCTAGAGGGCGGCCAGGTCGATGCCCGAGGCGCCCGATTCGAGCCAGCGGGCGATGCGCAGGGCGTCCTGGACGGGCGCCTCGCGGCGATTGGAGCGCAGGAAGACGAGATAGGCCGGGCGGTCGCCGATGCGGGCCTGCATCACCAGGCAACGGCCCGCCTCGCGAATGTAGCCGGTTTTGGACAGCTCCACCGGCAGGCGGCCGGAGCGCACCAACAGATTGGTGTTGCGGTACTGCAGCGTGCCCGCCCGCGGCACCCGGATCCACTCCTCCACGTCGGTGGTGAAGCGGCGAATGAGGGGGTACCGGGCGGCCGCGGCCACCAGCCGCACCAGATCGGCGGCGGAGGCCGCGTTGCGCGGATCGAGGCCGGTGGCCTCGACGAAGTGCGCCCGCTCCATCCCCAGCGCCTGTGCCTTGGCGTTCATGGCCGCCACGAAGGCGCTCTTGCCGCCCGGGTAGTGGCGGGAGAGGGCCGAAGCGGCGCGATTCTCCGAGGACATGAGCGCCAGGTGGAGCAGCTGGCGGCGGCTCAGCCGGGTGCCCACCGGCAGTCGCGAGCTCGATCCCTTCAGCCGGTCCACGTCCTCGGGGCCGATGGTGAGAAGCTCGTCCATGGGCAACTTGGCGTCCAGGGTGACCATCGCCGTCATCAGCTTGGTGATGGAGGCGATGGAGCGCACCTGATGAGGATTTTTCTCCACCAGGGTCTTGCCCGAGCGCGCGTCCACCACCAGGACGCTGTCCGATTCCAGCACCGGCAGGGAGGCGGTCGTCAGGGGGCTGCGGGAGGCGGCGCTGTTGAGGGTGCCCGCCGCCGGAATGGCGATCCGCTGGCCGGGGTGGAGGGGCGCATCCTTGGCGATGCCGTTGTAGCGCGCCAGGGTGGTCACCGAAATGCGGTAGCGGCGGGCGATCTCCCACAGGGTGTCGCCGCGGCGGACCCGGTGGACGGCGCTGGTGCCGCCGGCGGCGAGGCGCGCGCCGGCCGGGTCCCCCTCGGGCAGGAACAGCACCTGCCCGGGGTGGATCAGGTCGCCGCGCAGGCGGTTGCGCGCCTTGAGGGCGGCCACGCTCACTCCGTAGCGGGCGGCGATGGCGGAGAGCGTCTCACCGCGCTGAACCCGATGGGTGGGCCCGCTGGTGCCGGCGGCCGCGGCGTCGGGCAGGCGCAGGTCCTGGCCGGGGACGATGTGGTGGCTTGCGAGCCCGTTCAGGCGCATCAGCTCCTCGACGCTCACCCCGTAGGTGCGGGGCGATGCCGTAGAGGGTTTCGCCGCGGCTCACCCGATGGCTGGCGTCTTGGGCGCCGGCCGCCTGGGCGACCAGGACGGCGGCGAGCAGCAGTCCCCGCATCTGCGCCGGCATGGTGATTCCTCGCAACCCCTCCGGTCCCGTGTGCCAAAGATGCGCCAAGCGGCGCGGTTTGGCAAGGCGTTTGTGGCGGCGGCGCGGGCGGTGGCGTCAGGGGGCGGGGTATGCGGGGGGTGGACAGGGGCCGTCGGCGCGCAGTAGGCGGGCGCCCACCCCCAGTCCATGGCGGGCAAAGAAGCCCGCTTCCACCTCCAGGGCGTAGCGGAAGGAAACGCCCGCCGGATAGTGGGGACAGCGGGAGGGTCGAGCGGCCGTGCAGGGAGGCAGGGTGCGCACGGCGCGCACCACCCCATCTCCGTCGACGAAGGCGATGTCCAGCGGCAGGCGGGGTGCGGTACATCCAGAAGGCCGCGGAAGGAGGCTGGTCGGCGTCGAAGGCGAACAACATGCCGCCGTCGGGCGCGAGCCAAGTTCGCTCCATCAGGCCGCGGGCGCGGCTTGCGGGATCGGCCGCCAATTCCACCTGCAAAACGACCGCGCGGTCGCCCTGGACCAGGCAGATCCCTTCGCCGTGCGCGGCCGCCGCGGCGCCGGCGATGGCCAGGGCCAGGGCGAAGGCCGCGCCGCCACTCACCGGCGCGCCTCCAGGGCGCGGATGGCGGCGGCGTAGGGCTCCCCGTGGCGGTGGCGGGCAATCTCTTCGAGGATGGTGCGCCCGTGGGGGCCGCGGGCGTCGAGGCGCCCGCCCGCCTCCACGAAAAAGCGCACGAAGGTGGCGAAATTTTCCGCGTTCATCCCCCGATAGGCGCGCTCCAGGCGGTGGTAGTCGGGGTCGACACCGGTCGGGGCTTCGAGATAGAGGAAGCTGCGCACCCGGTCGTCGTCGAACACTTCGCCGACGACCTTTTTCTTGTCCTTTCGCTCGGACATGACAACCTCGGCTGGGGAAGTGGCGGTCACAACAGCGCTTCCAGTTTGCGCAGCAGGATTTCGGTGGCGCGCCGCGGTTCGGCCCGGCCGCCGGTCGCCTTCATGATCGGGTCCCATGAAGCCGCCGAGGACCTTGCGCCGTTTTCTCTCGTCGGCTCGGCGGTAGTCCTCCACCAGCTGGGGATGGGCGGCGATCACCGCCTCCACCACCTGCTCCAGCGCTCCCTCGTCGGCCAGCTGGGACAGCCCCCGGGCGGCGATGATCTGATCCGCGTCCCCTTCGCCCTCCCAGAGGGCGCGGAACACCTCTTTGGCCAGCTTGCTCGAGAGGGTGCCGTCGGCGATGCGGCGCAAGAGCCCCGCGAGGCGCTCGGGTGACACCGGGGAGTGGCGGATCTCCAGGCCGGCGGCGTTCAGGTGGGCCGCCAGCTCGCCCATGATCCAGTTGGCGGCCAGGCGGACGTCGCCGGCGAGGCGCGCTGTTTCCTCGAAGTAGGCGGCGGTGTCGGCGTCGCCCGCCAGCAGGGCCGCCTCCCGGGCGCCCAACCCGTACGCTTCCCGGAAGCGCGCCTCCCGCTGGTCGGGCAGCTCGGGCAGCTCGGCGCGCAGCCGTTCGATGGTCGCCTCGTCGATCTCCACCGGCAACAGGTCGGGGCAGGGGAAGTAGCGGTAGTCGTGGGCCTCCTCTTTGTCCCGCATGGGGCGGGAGCGGCGCCGTTCGGGGTCGTACAGGCGCGTCTCCTGGAGCACCGGCTCGCCCGCCTCCAGGAGTTCGATCTGGCGCGCCACCTCCAGGCAAATCGCCTCTTCCATGAAGCGAAAGGAGTTGAGGTTTTTGGTCTCGGTGCGCACGCCCAGGGGCTCGCCGGGGGCGGTGGACGGAGACGTTGACGTCGAAGCGCATCGACCCCTGGGAGAGATCGCCGTCGCAAATCCCAAGGGCGGTGACGATGGCGTGGAGCTTCTTGGCGAAGGCCACCGCTTCCTCGGCGCTCGCCAGGTCTGGCTCGGTGACGATCTCCAGCAAGGGGGTGCCGGCCCGGTTGAAGTCGAGGCCGGTCATGCCGTGAAAGTCTTCGTGGAGCGATTTGCCGGCGTCCTCTTCCAGGTGGGCGTGGTGGAGCCGGATGCGCTTGGGCGCGCCCGTCGCATCGCGGATTTCCACCGCCCCGCCCACCACGATGGGGTGGGCCAACTGGGGTGATCTGGTAGCCCTTGGGGAGGTCGGGATAGAAGTAGTTTTTCCGTTCGAACACCGAAAGGCGAGAGATCTCGCCGCCCACCGCGAGGCCAAACAGGATGGCGCAGTGGAAGGCGCGCTCGTTGGGCACCGGCAGGGTGCCGGGCAGGGCCAGATCCACCGCCGAGGCCTGACTGTTGGGCGGGGCGCCAAAGGTGGTGGCCGCTCCCGAAAACATCTTCGAGGCGCAGCTCAGTTGGACGTGCACCTCGAGGCCGATGACCGGCTGCCAGTTCATGGAAGGCCCTCCGGTGCGCGGCGGTGCCAGTCGGTGACCTGCTGGAACCGGTGGGCCGCGGCGAGCAAGCGCGGCTCCCCGAAGTGGGGGCCGATCAACTGCAGTCCCACCGGCAATCCCTCGGCGAACCCGCAGGGGACGGACAGGGCGGGCAGGCCGGCGAGACTGGCCGGAATGGTGTACACGTCTTCCAGGTACATGGCCACCGGGTCGTCCCCCTTGGCGCCCAGGGGAAAGGCGGGGGTTGAGCGCGGGTGGGGCCGAGGATCAGGTCGACCTCGGCGAAGGCGTCGAGGAAGTCCTGGCGGATCAGGCGGCGCACCCGCTGCGCCTTCTCGTAGTAGGCGTCGTAGTAGCCGGCGGAGAGGCAGTAGGTGCCGACCAGGATGCGCCGCTTCACCTCGGCGCCGAAGCCTTCGGCGCGGGTGCGGCAGTAGAGGTCGTCGAGGTCCTTCGGGTCGGCGCAGCGGTAGCCGTAGCGCACGCCGTCGTAGCGGGCCAGGTTGGAGGAGGCCTCCGCCGGGGCGATCACGTAGTAGGCGGGAACCGCCAGGGAGGAGTGGGGCAGGGAGATCTCCCGGATGCGCGCCCCCTCGCGCTGGAACTGGGCGATGGCCGCCTCCACGGCCGCGCCCACCTGGGGGTGGAGGGCGCCACCGAAATATTCGCGGGGCACGCCGAGGGTGAGGGAGGCGAGCGGCTCGTCGAGGGCCTTTCGGTAGTCGGGCAGCGGCCGCTCGGCCGAGGTGGAGTCGCGCTCGTCGAAGCCGGCCATGGCGCCGAGAAGGATGGCCAGGTCCTCGGCGCTGCGGGCCATCGGGCCGCCCTGGTCGAGGCTCGAGGCGAAGGCGATCATCCCGTAGCGGGAGACCAGCCCGTAGGTGGGTTTGAGGCCGCAGACGCCGCACAGGGCCGCCGGTTGGCGGATGGAGCCACCGGTGTCGGTGCCGGTGGCCGCCGGCACCAGGCGCGCCGCGACGGCCGCCGCCGATCCCCCCGAGGAGCCGCCCGGCACGCGCTCTAGATCCCAGGGGTTGCGCACCGGTCCGTAGTAGCTGGTCTCGTTGGACGACCCCATGGCGAACTCGTCCATGTTGGTCTTGCCCACCAGCACCGCTCCCGCCGCCGCCAGCCTCTCCACCACCGTGGCGTCGTAGGGGGGCACGAAGCCGTCCAGCATGCGCGATCCGCAAGTGGTGCGAATCCCGCGCGTGCAGAAGATGTCCTTGTGGGCGATGGGCACGCCGAGCAGGGGCGAGCATTCGCCCGCGGCGCGGCGCGCGTCGGCCTGCGCCGCCTGCTCGAGCGCCTGCTCGGCGGCGACGGTGATGAAGGCGTTGAGCTGCGCGTCGAGCCGCTCGATGCGCGCCAGCAAGGCGCGGGTGAGCTCGACGCTGGAGCACTCCCCCCGCGCCAGGGCGCGACTGAGCTCGGCCACGGTCAGATCGTGCATGGCGCGACCCCGGTTACTCGATGACTTTGGGCACGAGGAACAGGCCCGCTTCCGCGGCCGGCGCCAGGGCCAGGTAGGCTTCGCGCCGATCCCCTTCGGTGACCGCGTCGGGGCGCAGTCGTTGGCGTGCGTCCAGGGGGTGGGCGAGGGGTTCCACCCCCTCGGTGGGTGCGGCCTGGAGCTCGTCGATCAGGGCGAGCACCCGGTTCAGGGAGCGCTCCACCTCGGGGACTTCCGCGTCGTCGATCCGGATGCGCGCAAGGTGCGCGAGCTTGTCGATCAGCGACCGGTCCACCGCCATGGTAAGATTCTCCGCTCGACCAGGGCCCTGCCGCGGCAAGGGGCGGGGACCCCGAAAAAGGGCGCTAAAGGTAGCACATCCGCTCCTTGCCCTGAATCCCCGCCGTTGCTAGAGTGCGGCGACTTCCGACCGGCGCCCGCGGGGGCCAGCGGTGCGCCGACTCTGCGGGACGCGTCCATGTTCAAGAAGTTGCGCGGTCTTTTCTCCAACGACCTGTCCATCGACCTGGGGACGGCCAACACCCTGATCTACGTGCGCGACAAGGGGATCGTGCTCAACGAGCCCTCGGTGGTGGCCATTCGCCACTACAACGGGCAGAAAATCGTCGAAGCCGTGGGCCTCGAGGCGAAGCGAATGCTGGGTCGCACCCCGGGCAATATCACCGCCATCCGCCCCCTCAAGGACGGGGTGATCGCCGATTTCCAGGTCACCGAAAAGATGCTCCAGCACTTCATCAAAAAGGTCCACAAAAGCCGGGTCATCCCCCCGAGCCCCCGGGTGCTGGTGTGCGTGCCCTGCATGGCCACCGAGGTGGAGCGGCGGGCGATCCGCGAATCGGCCTTCGGCGCCGGCGCCCGGGAGGTCTACCTGATCGAGGAGCCGATGGCGGCCGCCATCGGCGCGGGGCTCCCCGTGGAGGAGGCCTGCGGTTCCATGGTGGTGGACATCGGCGGGGGCACCACCGAGATCGCCATCCTCTCCCTCAACGGCGTGGTCTACGCCGACTCGGTGCGGGTGGGAGGAGACCGCTTCGACGAGGCGATCGTCAACTACGTGCGCCGCAAGTATGGCAGCGTGATCGGCGAAACCACCGCCGAGCGGATCAAGATCGAGATCGGCAGCGCCTTTCCGAGCACCGAGGTGCGCGAGATCGACGTGCGCGGGCGCAACCTGGCGGAGGGGGTGCCGAAGAGTTTCACCATCAACAGCGACGAGGTGCTGGAGGCGCTTCAGGAGCCCCTCTCGGCGATCGTCCAGTCGCTGAAGAGGGTGCTTGAACAGTGTCCCCCCGAATTGGCCTCGGACATCGCCGAAACCGGCATCGTGCTCACCGGCGGAGGCGCTTTGTTGCGGGACATCGACCGCCTGTTGTCCCACGAGACGGGCCTGCCGGTGATCGTCGCCGACGAGCCGCTCTACTGCGTCGCCCGGGGCGGCGGCAAGGCCCTGGAGCTCATGGACCGACGCCGACTGGCCGTGTTCTGAAGGGGCCGGTGGGGAACCGGCGCGTTTGGCGCCGGTCCCACCTAGAGGCGGAGGAGGGGGAGGCGAACCATCAAGCGGATCTTTTCCTCCAAGCCCCGCTCGGCTTTCAAACTCGTGGTGCTCGGCACCGCCGCCTTGCTGCTCGCCGTGGTGGATGGCGCCACCGACTGGTTCGCGCCCCTCAAGGCGCCGGTGCGAAGACTCGCAGAGCCCGTCCACCAACTGGCCACCTGGCCGACGCGGTTGAGCGATCTGGCTGCCCGGCTGGCCGCCGACGGTTCCGACCTGCGCGCCGAAAACGCCCGCCTGGAGCGGGAGCTTCTGGTCTACCGCGGCCAGCTCCAGCGGATGGCGGCGATCTCCGCCGAGAACGCGCGTCTGCGCGCCCTCCTGGGTGCCGCCGAGCTGGTGCGCGACGAAGTGAGGGTGGCGGAGCTGGTGGGGGTGAGCCCCGACCCCACCCGCCATCTGGTGGTGCTCGACCGCGGCGCCCGAGACGGCGTCTACGTCGGCCAGCCGGTGTTGGACGGGCAGGGCCTCATGGGCCAGGTGATCGAGGTCAACGAGAGCCGCGCCCACGCGTTGCTGATCACCGATCCTTCCCACGCGGTGCCGGTACAGGTGTTGCGCAACGGCCTGAGAGCCATCGCCGAGGGCACGGGGGATTACCGGCGCCTGGTCCTGCGCCACATCTCCCCCACCGCCGATCTGGCGGTCGGGGACCGCCTGGTCACCTCCGGCCTCGGGGGGAGGTTCCCGCCGGGCTATCCGGTGGGGATCGTGACCGAGATCCGCCGGGATCCCGGCGAGCCCTTTTTGCGGGTGACGGTGGAGCCGGCGGCGGACGTCGAGCACAGCCGCCACCTGCTCTTGGTCTTCGCCGAGCGGCGGGGTGCCCTCGGGGAAGACCAAGGGGGAGAGGCCTTCGGCGAGGAGGGAACGCCGTGAGTCGTCCCTTCCTTTCGGCCACTTTTTGGAGCACTCTCGCCCTCGCCTTTTTGTTGGCCTTCTGGCCGTTGCGTGGGGAGGCGGCCGCGTGGCGGCCGCTCTTCCCCTTCATGGCGGTGATCTTCTGGTTGCTGGTGGAGCCCGAGGTGTTGGACGTCGGCTTTGCGTGGCTCGTGGGCCTGGCCTTCGATCTCCTGGGCGGCTGGGTGTTGGGACAGCACGCCCTGGCGCTGGCGGTCTGCGGCTACCTGCTCCTGTCTCTGCGCGCCTGGATCGCCAATTTTGGCTTCCTCCACCTGGTGGCGGTGGTGGCCCTGTTGGGGATCGTCCACCAGCTGGTGGTGGCCACCGTCGCCGCGCTCGCCGGCCGGGCGGTGCCGCTCCCGGAATTTTTCTACCCGGTGATCACAAGCGCCCTGCTCTGGCCCGCCGCGGCGGCGCTGGCCTGGCGCTGCTACCGCCCGGAGACGGAGCTGTGAGCGGGCCACGGCTCGTGCTCGCGTCCGCGTCGCCTCGCCGGGCGGCGCTGCTGCGCCAGCTGGGGGTCTCTTTCCGAGTCCACCCCGTGGCGGTGGACGAAGCGCCCCTGGAGGGTGAGGCACCGGCCGCGTGCGCGTTGCGACTCGCCCGGGCCAAGGCGGTAGCAGCGGGCTCCGCCGCGCCGGGCCTGCCGGTGTTGGGCGCGGACACCGTGGTGGCGGTGGACGGGCAGATCCTCGGCAAGCCGGACTCGGCGGAGGCGGCGGCGGACATGTTGCGGCGCCTCGCCGGGCGCTGGCACCGGGTCTGGACGGCGGTGGCGCTCCTCGCCGGCGACCGACTCGACTCGCGCCTGTCGAGCACCGCGGTGCTCTTCGCCGACCTGGACGAAGCGACCATCGCGCGTTATCTGGCCACCGGCGAGGGGTTGGACAAGGCGGGCGGCTACGCGGTGCAGGGATACGCCGCCGCCTTCGTGCGCGCCCTCTGCGGCAGTTACTCGGGGGTGGTGGGGCTGCCCTTGGCCGAGACGGCCGAATTGTTGGCTACTTGCGGCGTGCCCATCTGGTCGGGAGCCTGAGGGAATGTCCGGCCTCAATTCCGAGATCCTGATCAACTTCACCGCCGCCGAAACCCGCGTGGCGGTGGTGGAAAACGGCCTGGTGCAAGAGGTGCTCGTGGAGCGGGCGAACCGCCGAGGGCTGGTGGGCAACATCTACAAGGGCCGGGTGGCGCGGGTCCTGCCGGGGATGCAGGCGGCCTTCGTGGACATCGGCCTTTCGCGGTCGGGCTTTCTCCACGTCAGCGATCTGGTGGGCGGCGAGCGGCGGGAGGGCCGCCTGCCCGACATCCGCGAACTGCTCCACGAGGGGCAAAAAATCGTCGTGCAGGTGATGAAGGACCCCATCGGCAGCAAGGGCGCCCGACTCACCGCCCAGCTCGCCATCTCCTCCCGCTTTTTGGTGCTCATGCCCCAGGCCAACCACATCGGCGTTTCCCAGCGCATCGAAGACGAGGCGGAGCGGGCGCGGCTCAAGGAGGCGCTCCTCGAGGCGCTGGGGGAGGAGGGGCAGCGGGCCGGGCGCGGCTACATCCTGCGCACCGCCACCGAGGGGGCGGCGGTGGACGACCTCCGGGGCGACCTGGCGTTCCTCGACGGCCTGTGGCGGATGGTGGAGGCGCGCCGGGCGGCGATGACCGACGTCGGCTGCATCTACGAGGACCTGCCCTTGGCGCTGCGGGTGCTGCGCGATATGGTGCGCCCGGGGGTGGAGCGGATCCGGGTGGACTCCCGCGAGCTCTACGAGCGGATGGTAGAGTTCGCCCAGGCGGTCAATCCCGCCCTCGCCGCCCTCCTCGAGCACTATCCGGGGGAGCGGCCGATCTTTTACCTGTACAACATCGAGGAGGAGATCGACCGCGCCCTCGCCCGCACCGTGCCGCTGAAGTCGGGTGGCTACCTGGTGATCGACCAGACCGAGGCGATGACCACGGTGGACGTCAACACGGGCGCCTACGTCGGCCACCGCAATCTGGAAGAGACCATCTTCAAGACCAATCTCGAGGCCGCCACCGCCATCGCCCGCCAATTGCGGCTGCGCAACCTCGGCGGCATCATCATCATCGATTTCATCGACATGGCCGACCCCGAACACCGGCGCCAGGTGCTGCGCGCCCTGGAAAAGGCCCTCGAGCGGGACCGCGCCAAGACCGCCATCACCGGGGTGTCGGCGCTGGGGCTCGTGGAGATGACCCGCAAGCGCACCAGCGAAAGCCTCGGCCAGATGCTGTGCGAGCCCTGTCCCACCTGCGGCGGCCGGGGCCTGTTGAAGTCGGCCGAAACCGTCTGCCACGAGATCCTGCGCGAGATCCAGCGCGAGGCGCGCGCCTTCGAGTGCGAGAAGATCCTGGTATTGGCGGCCCCCCAGGTGGTGGACCGGTTGCTCGACGAGGCGTCTTCGCTCCTCGCCGACCTCGAGGAGACCCTGGGACGGCCCATCGAATTGCGCGCCGAGACCCTCTATCCCCAGGAACAATACGACATCATTCCGGTGTAGGGCGGTGGCCGTTCGGCTCCTGTGGGGACTCCTGCACCGCCTGTGGCTCCTCGCCGCGGCGACAGTGGTGTTCGCCGCGGTGGTGGTGGCGCTGGGCCGCGAATTGCTCCCCTTGGCTTCCCGCTTCGAACCGCAGTTGTCCGCCTGGCTCTCCGGGCGCCTCGGTGTCGCCGTGACCCTCTCCGGCGTGGCGGGGCGCTGGCGCGGCCTGGACCCCTGGCTGGACGTGGCGCACCTGCAACTGGGGCCGGAGGGCGCCCTGGCGCTCGCCGGCGTGTCGGCGCGGCTCGATCTCGCCGGCAGCCTCCGCCACCGGGCGCCGGTGTGGCGGGCCCTCACCGTCCGCCACCTGGAGCTGCGCCTCGAAGAGAACAGCGAGGGGCGCTGGACCCTGGGGGGACGGCCCTTGGGAGAGGGAGGCCAGGGCTCGCTGCCGCTCGCCATGTTCACCTCCAGCCGCCTGGTGCGCGTCGAGGAAGCCCAGATTGAGCTTGCCTTCTACACCGGCCGGGTGACCACCCTGGACCTTCGCGATCTGGCGGTGGAGAACGAAGGAGAGTTCCACCGCTTGGCGGGGCGGGTGGCATCGAGCAGCGAAGGCGGGGGGGCGGCGGAGCTCGTCTTCGAGGGGCGGGGAACACCCGACGACCTGGCCCGCTTCACCGGGCGCGGCTACCTGCGGGTGCGGTCGTTCGACCTCTCCTCGGCGTGGCTTTCCCTGTTCGGCTACCGCCCTCCCGCCGAGCCGGCCAGACTGCCCGAGGTGGAGGGGGGCGACCTGCGCTTCTGGTTCGACCTCGGCCCGGGCGGGACGGTGGCGGGGCGCGGCCGGCTCGAGGCCGCACGCCTCTCCCTGCCCGCGGGGGGTGCAGAGGAGATCCTGACGGCGCTGCGCGCCGACCTGCACGGGCGTTTCCAGCCCGGTCGGGGATGGGAGTTGACGGTGGGACCCGTGCGCGCCGCGGCGGCGGGGGAGGAGATCGAGCCCGTGGCCCTGCGCTTCGGCCAAGGGGTCGGGCGGCGCCGCGGCCATTTTCACTTTGCGGCCAGTCGCCTCGATGCGGCCTGGGCGGCGCGCCTGGCGCTGGCGAGCGGGCTTGTGCCGGAGCGGGCCGCCGAGGTCCTCACCGCCCTGGCGCCCCGGGGGCGACTCGCTCCGGTGGCGGGGGAGTTGGAGCTGCGGCCGGGGGAGCCTCCCCGCTTTCGCGTGCGCGCGCAGTTCCGCGACCTGGCCTTGGACAGCTGGCGAAGGACACCGGCCGTGCGGGGGGCGAGCGGATACCTGGAGGTCTCCGAGTCGGGCGGAGCGGTGGTCTTGGCCGGAAGCCCGGAGGTGGCGCTCCTCTACCCCGGGGTCTACGACCAGTTCATGCCCTACGCCAACCTGACCGGCAAATTGGTTTGGAGATTGGGCGATGACGGGGTGCTTCGGGTGACCTCCAACCGCCTGCGGATCCAGGGGCCGGAGGGCCGCGGCCGCGCCCTGGTGCACCTGGAATGGCCCCTGCGGGGCGGTGCGCCGCAGATGATCCTGATGGCGGGACTCGCCGGCACCGACGTGCGCTTTCTGCCCCGCTACCTGCCCCGGGTGCTGCCCGCCGGGTTGCGCCGCTGGCTGGAGCGCGCCGTCGTGGCGGGGCGCTTGCCCGAGGTGGGCTTCCTGTGGCGGGGTTCACTCAAGCGCGAGGCGTCCCTGGAGCGCACCGTGCAGCTCTTCGCCCGGGTGGTCGGCGGCGAGGTGGACTACTGGCCGGGGTGGCCGGCGGCCGCCGAGGTGCGCGGGCACTTTGCGGTCTCCGACGGGCGCTTCGACGGCCACTTTGCGACGGCTCGGCTTGCAGACCTCCCGGTGCGCGGCCTGGCCGTGACCGTCCGCCCCAGTCGGACAGGCCCCCGGTTGCGGGCGCGGGGCGAGCTGGCCGCCGACCTCGTGCGGGCGCGGGCGCTGTTGGCGGCCACCCCCCTCGCCGCCACCCTCGGGCGGCTGTTGGCCCTGGATGCCAGGGGGCCGGCCCGCGCGACCGTCGACCTCCTGATCCCCCTGGCAGGCGGCGACCGCCGGGTGCGCCACCGGGTGGATCTGGCGTTTGCCGGGGCCAATCTGGCGGTGCCCGGCACCCCGGTGGAGATTCGCCGGATCCGCGGATCGCTGACCTGGTCCAGCGACGCAGGGCTCCACTCGTCCTCGCTCGAGGGCAGCCTCTTCGGCGCCCCCCTGCGGGTGCGCGCCGACAGCGCGGGAGGCATGGCGCGCCTGCGCGGCCGAGGGCGGTTGGAGCCCGAGGCGGTGGCGGCGTGGCTACCTGGTTTGGCCGACCGGTTCAGCGGCGGTGCGCCTTTGGAAGGGGAGCTCGCCATCCCCCTCAATGGCGGCCCCCTGGCGCTCCATCTCCGTTCCGACCTCCGCGGACTTGCCGCATCCCTGCCCGATCCCTTTGGCAAGTCTGCGGGGGAAGCCTGGCCCAGCGAGCTTGCGCTCTCCATCGCGCCCGGGACGGTGGCGGCGACCGGCCATCTGGGCGATCGGCTGGCGGTGCGGATGCGCTTCGTAGAAGGCCGCCTCGCCGCGGCGCGGTTGCGCCTTCTCGCCGAGCAAGCCGCGGAGCCGCCCGCCGGTGCCCTCCTGGTGGAGGGGCGGTTGCCCCAATTCCGCTGGCAGGCCTGGGCGCCCATCCTCGCGCGCCTGGGGGAGGGGGGCGCCGGCGGCACTCCCTGGAAGCTCGACCTCGAGGCCGATTCCGCCCAGGTGGGCGCCTTCTCCCTGGGTGAGACCCACCTCGAGGGCACGGTGGGCAGCGGTGCGGCGCTCGCGCTCCGCGCCGTGCCCTTGGCGGGGCGGATCCAGTGGGATAGTACCTCGGCGCGGCCGCGAATCGAACTCGACCGACTGGACCTGTCCACCCCGGCGGCGGGGGCTGAGGCGGGGCTCGACCCGTTACAGATCCCGGAGTTCGACCTGGCGGTGAAAGCGCTCCGCCTCGACGGGCAACCGGTGGGCGAGGTGCGCTTCGCGAGCCGCCGGGTGGAAGGGGGAGTCTGCTTCTGCGAACTCCAGGGCGCGCTCTTCGGCGTTCGTCTCGCCCCCCAGCCAGTGGGCGGGGAAGAGGAGGGCGAGCCCGAGGAAGAGCGGGCGCGCCTTCTGTGGCTTGCCGGCGAGGGGGGACAGCGCAGCCGGTTTACGGGCACGCTGGAGGTGGACGACATCGGCGAACTGCTCGCCCGGCGGGCGGGGGAGCCCCCCCTCACCAGCCGCAGCGGCGCCCTCTACGCCGACCTCTCCTGGCCCGGTCCTCCCTGGCAGGCGCAACTCCTCGCCCTCGAAGGCTATCTGGGGCTCGAGCTCGAGGGGGGTTCCTTTCGGGAAACCGCGGGTGGTGCCGCCGACGCCCTGCTCAAACTGGTGGGGCTTGTCAATTTCAACACCTGGCTGCGCCGGCTGCGCCTCGATTTTTCCGATTTCTTCTCCGAGGGGTTGAGTTACGATCGGCTCGAGGGCGGCCTCTACTTCCGGGAGGGGTTGGTCGATTTCGACGAGCCGCTCGCGGTCACCATGCCGAGCGGGCGGTTGCATTTGGCCGGCACGGCGGATCTGCGCTACGAGTGGTTCGAGGGCCGCCTGGTGGCCACCCTGCCGGTGGGCACCAACCTGCCCTGGTTGGCGGGGCTGGTGGGCGGCCTGCCGGCGGCGCTCGGCGTCTACCTCACCGGCAAGCTGCTCGAAAAGCAGGTGGACCGCCTGTCGAGCATCGCCTACCGGGTGGAGGGGCCGCTGGATGCCCCGCGGATCCGGGTGGAGCAGATCTTCTCCGACGGCGCAGCGGGCGATGGGGGCGCGCGCGGGGAGCGACCCAAAGAGGTGAAAGAAGTGGAGGAGCAAACACCTTGAGCGGCACTTGGCTCGTGGCGGTGGTTCAGGTGGCGGGCAACCGCGGCCTGACCGGCAATCTGGAGGCGGCGGCCCATTGGCTCGAGCGGGCGGCGGCGCAGGGCGCCCGCTTGGTGGCGCTGCCGGAAAATTTCGCCTACCACGGAGAACGGGACCTCGCCCGAGCGGCCGCCGCGGAGCACACTCCCCAGGGCCCGGCGCGCGCCTTTCTGGCGGAGCGGGCGCGGGCGCTCAAGATCTGGCTTCTGGGGGGGACGGTGCCCATCCCCCCGCGTCCCGGAGACAAGCCCTTCGCCGCCAGCCTCCTGTTCTCGCCCGCCGGGGAGGAGGTGGCCCGCTACGACAAGATCCACCTCTTCGACGTCGAGCTACCCGAGGGCGGGCGCAGTTACCGGGAGTCGCGGGATTACCGACCGGGGGATGCGCCGGCGTGGGCCGATTTGCCCGGTTTTCGCCTGGGCCTGTCGGTCTGCTACGATCTGCGCTTTCCCGAGCTCTACCGCAAGTTGAGCCGCGAGGGGGCGACGGTGCTCGCCGTTCCCTCCGCCTTCACCCTGGCCACCGGCCGCGCCCATTGGATGCTCCTTCTGCGCGCCCGGGCGGTGGAAAACCTCTGTTACGTCCTCGCGCCCAACCTGGCGGATCGGGACCACCCGCGCCGCCCCACCTGGGGTGAATCGGCCATCGTCGACCCCTGGGGTGAGGTGCTGGCGCGCCTCGACGGCGAAGAAGGGATGGCCCTGGCGGAGCTCGACTTCGCCCGCCAGGAGGCCTTGCGCCGGGCGTTGCCGGCACTGGAACACCGCCGCCTGTTTCAGTGCTGACCGGATGGGCGTGCCGATCCCGCAGCCCGGATGGAGCGAAGCGGAATCCGGGGAATCCACCGGGCCTTGCGCTGAGATTTCGTGGATTCCGGCGCTTGGCGCCTCCATCCGGGCTACCACCCGGCGAGGTAGGATTCCAAAGGGGCCGGACGCTTCCAGCGCGTGAACCGGTTGAGGGGTGAGCGCCCCTCGCGTACCATTGGCCGGCGCAAGCCCACGGCACACCGACATGTCCCTGTTCGATTTCCCCGACGGCCGCGAAGGCTATTACGGGCCCTACGGCGGCACCTTCCTGCCCGAGATCCTCTCCAGCACCATCGAAGAGCTGCGGGCCTGTTTCGCCGAGTGCAAGCGCGACCCCGCCTTTTGGCAGGAGTACGTCGAGTTAATGGAGAGCTACTCCGGCCGGCCGACCCCCATCACCTTCCTGGAAAATCTGTCGAACCACCTGGGGGGGGCGCGCATCTTCGTCAAGCGCGAGGACCTCAACCACACCGGTTCCCACAAGATCAACAACGTGATGGGGCAGGGGCTGGTCTGCCGGCGGCTCGGCAAGACCCGGGTGATCGCCGAGACTGGCGCTGGCCAACACGGCTACGCCACCGCCACCATGGCGGCGCGCTTCGGTTTCCGCTGCCGGATCTACATGGGGGCGGTGGACGTGGCTCGGCAGCGCCCCAACGTCTTTTGGATGGAGCGCTTGGGCGCCGAGGTGGTGCCGGTCACCGATGGCCAGCAGACCCTCAAGGACGCCATCAACGAGGCGCTGCGGGACTGGGTGACCCACATGGACGACACCCACTACGTGCTCGGCACCGCCTGCGGCCCCCACCCCTTCCCGGAGATGGTCAGTTACTTTCAGTCGATCATCGGCCGCGAGGCGCGCACCCAGATGCTGGCCGCCGTCGGGCGGCTGCCCGATCGGGTCTACGCCTGCGTGGGGGGTGGCTCCAACGCCATCGGCATCTTCCAGGGGTTCCTCGACGACCCCGAGGTGGAGCTCATCGCCTGCGAGGCGGGCGGCCGCGGGCCGGGACGGGGCAACCACGCGGCGCGCATCGCCTACGGCGACGCCTCGGTGGGGGTGGCCCAGGGAATGAAGACCTTCTTCCTCCAGGACGAGCACGGCAACATGTGGCCCACCCACTCCATCGCCGCCGGCCTCGACTACATCGGCGTCAACCCGATCCTGGTCCACCTGTGGGAAGAGGGGCGGGTTCGCTTTGACGCCGCCACCGACGACCAGGTTCGCGAGGCGTTGCGCCTGGTGATGCGCACTGAGGGGTTGATTCCCGCCCTGGAGAGCACCCACGCCTTCGCCGTCGCCATCGCCGAGGCGCCCAAGCTGGGAACCGACGAGGTGATCCTGGTCAACTGCTCGGGGCGGGGCGACAAAGACATCTTCACCATCGCCGAGGCCCTGGACGACGAGGGCTGGCGGCACTTCATCCGTGACAAGGCGCGATCCTATGGAGCTTGAGCGCTACCTGCGCAGGCGCCGCGAGCAAAAGGAGTTGCTCGTCATGGGCCACCTGGTGTGCGGCTACCCCTCCCTGGAGGACAACTGGCGGGCGCTCGAGGTGATGGCCGAGTTCGACGTCGACCTGGTGGAGCTCCAGTTCCCCTTTTCCGAGCCCAACGCCGACGGGCCGCGCTTCGTGCGCGCCAACGAGCTGGCCCTCGCCCGCGGCACCACGCCCGCCCACTGCTTCGATCTCATGGCCCGCGCAGCGGCCCGCTTTCCCTTCCGCCTGCTGATGATGGGCTACTACAACACGGTGTTCCGCATGGGGGAGGAGACCTTCCTGCGGCGCCTGAAGGCGGCCGGAGGCGTGGGGTACATTCTGCCGGACCTGCCCCTGGAAGAGGCCGGACCCCTGCACCGGCGCTCGGATGAACTGGGGCTCGCGCCCATCGTGCTGATGACCCCCACCACCCGCCCCGAACGGCTCGCGGCCCTCGGCCGGGCGGCCCGAGGTATGGTCTACGCGGTGGCGCGGCGGGGTGTGACCGGCGCCAAGACCGAGATGGGCGCCGAGCTGGACCGGTTTCTTGCCCGCTGCCGGGCAGTCACCTCCCTGCCCATCGGCGTGGGGTTCGGGGTCGCCGCCCGGGAAGACCTCGACTTCCTGCGCGGGCGCGCGGATCTCGCCATCATCGGCACCGCCGCGCTGGCCGCCTGGGAGGAGGGCGGGGCCGAGGGGCTCGAGCGCTTTTTCGCCTCCCTGGGCCTGGCGGGTAAAGCCGCGTAAACGCGGTTGTCCGCCACAACCCAGGGCGGCTACCATCAAGGCCCCCATGCGACTTGGCCGATTCCGCGCCCGCGCGGCGCACTGAGCACAGGGACAGCGCCCCCGTGAAACGTTGGCTCCCCGCAGCGATCGTCGCCGCGGCTTTGGTCGCCGTCATCCTGCTGCGCCCCGGCGGCGACGGGCCGCCGGCGGCGCCGGGCCTCGGGCCCGTGCCGGTGCGGGTGGAGACGGCGGCCCTGGCGCCCCTGGCGCGGCGCTTCACCACCGTCGGCACCCTCGAGGCGCTGCTCGACACCGAGATCACCAGCAAGCGCACGGGCAAGGTGGCGGCGGTCCACTTCCGCCCCAACCAGGAAGTGGCGGCGGGCGAGCTGCTGGTGGAACTCGAAGCGGACGTCGAGGAGGCGGCGCTGCGCGAGGCCGAGGCGGCTTTGGCCGAAGAGCGCCGCCTGCTGGCGCGCTATCGGGCCCTGGCGGATTCGGGGGCCATCGACCGCAACGCCCTGGAAGCCCAGAGCGCTCGGGTGGCCCTGGCCGAGGCGCGGCTCGCGGCGGCGCGCGCCGCCCGCGAGGAGCTGACCATCCGTGCGCCCTTCGCCGGCGTGCTGGGGCTGCGCCTGGTGAGTCCCGGCACCCTGATCGAGCCCGGCACGCCGATCACCACCTTGGATGCCGTGGACGTCCTCAAGGTGGTGTTCGCCCTGCCCGAGGAGTGGGTGGGGCGGATCGCGGTGGGCGACCCCTTCGCCGCCACCTCGCCCGCCCATCCGGGGCAGCGCTTCGAGGGGCGGGTGCACGCCCTCGCCACCCGCGTGGATCCCGCCACCCGCCTCCTGTCGGTGCGCGGCCGCCTCGACAACCGCCGGCGGCTGCTGCGGCCCGGCATGGGCCTGGCGATCACCGTCACCGCCCCGCCGGAGGAGGTGCTGGCGGTGAGCGAGGAAGCCCTGGCGGTCCACAACGGCCAGCCGTCGGTCTACCGGGTGGTGGATGGCCGGGTGGAGCGGGTGGCGGTGGAAGTGGGCGAGCGCTTCGCGGGCCGGGTGGAGATCCGCGCCGGCCTGGCGGCCGGTGACCTGGTGGTGCGCGAGGGCACCCAAAAGATCCGCGACGGCGCCCGGGTCGAGATCCTCGCGGAGGCAGCTCCTTGATCCTCTCCGACCTGGCGGTGCGCCGCCCCACCCTGGCGCTGGTGGCCAATCTCCTCCTGGTGGTGTTCGGGCTCGTGGCCTACCAGTTGATTCCCCTGCGCCAGTATCCCGACACCGACCCGCCGGTGGTGAGCATCACCACCAGCTATCGGGGCGCGGCGGCCGATATCGTCGACACCCGCATCACGCGGATCCTGGAAGAGCAGCTCTCGGGGCTCGAGGGGATCAAATACATCGATTCGGTGAGCCGGGACGGCACCTCGAGCATCACCATCGAGTTCGAGATCGAGCGGGACGTGGACGCGGCGGTCAACGAGGTGCAGCAAGCGGTGAGCCGGGTCGCCGACGAGCTGCCGGAAGAGGCGGACCTGCCGCGGGTGGCCAAGGCGGACACCAACGCCAGGCCCATCATGTGGTTCAACCTGGTGAGCGACCGCTACGACGCCCTCGCCCTCTCCGACCTGGCGCGCCGCCTGGTGGTGGATCGGCTGTCCATCGTCGACGGCGTCGCCCGGGTGATCGTCTCCGGCGAGAAGCGCTACGCCATGCGCGTGGAGCTCGACCCCTTGCGGCTCGCCGCCCACGGCCTCACCCCCCTGGACGTGGAAGAGCGGCTGCGGGCGGAAAACGTCGAACTGCCGGCGGGGGCGCTCGAGTCGGAGGGGGTCGACCTGCCGGTGCGGCTGGCGCGGCGCTTCGGAACGCCTGAGGCGTTCGCCCGCCTGCCGGTGGGTTACGGCTCCGACGGCGCGCTGGTGCGGTTGGGGGAGGTGGCCCACATCCGCGTCGGCGCGGAGCGGGAGGAAGCCCTTTTCCGCCGCGAGGGGCAGCCGATGGTGGGCATCGGCATCGTCAAGCAGTCCCGGGCCAACACCGTGGCGGTGGCGGAGGCGGTGAAGGAGGCGGTGGCGCGCCTGCGCCCCCAGTTGCCGGAAGGGGTCTCCCTGCAGGACAGCTACGACGCCTCGGTGTTCGTCTCCCGGGCCGTCGCCGAGGTGTACGAAACCCTGGCGGTGGCGGTGGTGTTGGTGGTGGCGGTGATCTGGCTGTTCCTGCAGAGCGGCCGCGCCACCCTGGTGCCCGCCGCCACCGTGCCCATCGCCCTGATCTCCACCTTTTTGTTCGTCTGGGCGGTGGATTTCACCGTCAATCTGCTCACCCTGCTGGCTCTGGTCTTGGCCATCGGCCTCGTCGTGGACGACACCATCGTGGTGTTGGAAAACATCCACCATCGCATGCAGCGGGGCGAACCCCCCCTGCTGGCCGCCTACCGGGGGGCGCGGCAGGTGGGGTTCGCGGTGGTGGCCACCACCGCCGTGTCGGTGGCGGTGTTCGTGCCCTTGGTCTTTCTCCAGGGCAACGTCGGCAAGCTGTTCACCGAATTCGCCCTCACCCTGGCGGCGGCGGTGGTCTTTTCCAGCTTCGTCGCCCTCACCCTCTCGCCGGTGCTGGCGAGCCGCTTCCTGGTCGCCGCTGCACCGGAGCCGAACGGCTGCGAGCGCTTTTTGCAGCGCCTGGAAGGGGCCTACCGCGGGGCGCTGGAGGGCTTTGCGCGCCGGCTCGCGCCGGCGGTGGCGGTCATTGTCGTCTGTCTCGGGTTGAGCGCCCTGCTCCTCCACTTGCTGCCGGCGGAATTCGCGCCCGAAGAGGATTCGGGAACCCTCTTCCTGTCCTTCCGCGGGCCGGACAACGCCAGTTTCGAGCGCACCGAGCGGACGGTGCTCGAGATGGAGCGCGCGGTGCTCGAGCACTTCGACGAGCTCGCCCTGGATCGCTTCCTCATCGCCGCCCCGGCCTTTTTTGGCAACACTTCCAACAACACCGCCTTCGGCATCGTCGCCCTGCGCCCCTGGGAGGAGCGGGACCTGTCCGCGCAGGAGGTCCGCAACCGCCTGTACCAGCTGCTCGGTCGCGTCCCCGGGGGGCGCGCCTTCCTCTTCAGCCCCTCCGCCCTCACCTCGGGGGGCTCCGGACGGCCGGTGCAGGTGGTGGTGGGGGGCGATACCTACGAGGAGCTCGCCGCCTGGCGCGAGCGGCTCCTCGCCCGGCTGGCCGGGGAGGAGCGGCTCGCCAACGTCGACGTCGACTTCTCCCTTTCCAGCAGGGAACTGGCGGTGCTGGTGGACGTCGACCGGGCGGCCGCCCTGGGGGTGCCGGCGGTGGACGTGGCGCGCACCCTGGAGACGTTGCTCGGCGGCCGCCTGGTGACCACCTACACGGACCGGGGCGAAGAGTACGAGGTGCTCGTCGAGGCGCCCAATGCCCGCCTCGCCGCCCCCGCCGATCTGGCGGAGGTCTGGGTGCGGTCGCGCACCGGCGGGGCGCTGGTGCCCCTCGCCAATCTGGTGCAGATCGCCGAGGAGTCGGTGTCGCCGGAGCTACCCCGCTACAATCGCCGGCGCGCCCTCACTCTGAGCGCCGATCCCGCGCCCGGCCACAGCCTCGGGGAGGCCCTGGAAGCGGTGGAAGAGGCGGTGCGGGAGGTGTTGCCCGACTCCGCCACCCTGGATTACAAGGGGGAGTCTCTGGAGTTCGTCCGCTCCCAGGGATCGGTCGCCTTCGTCTTCGCGGTGGCGGTGATCGTCTCCTATCTGGTCCTCGCCGCCCAGTTCGAGAGCTTTCTCCATCCCCTGCTGATCCTGCTCACCGTGCCCACCGCGGCCGTGGGGGCCCTCGCTGGACTTGCGGTCACCGGACAGACCCTCAACATTTTCAGCCAGATCGCCTTGGTGATGCTGGTCGGGCTCGCCGCCAAAAACGGGGTGCTGATCGTGGAGTTCGCCAACCAGCTGCGGGATGCGGGGGTGGCCTTCCGCGAGGCGGTGTTCCAGGCGGCGGCGCGGCGCCTGCGCCCGATTTTGATGACCTCCCTCACCACGCTGTTCGGCGCCGTACCGCTCATCGCCGCCACGGGGGCCGGCGCCGAGGTGCGCTTCGTGATCGGAGTGGCGGTCTTTGCGGGGGTGCTGGCGAGCACCCTGCTCACCCTCTTCGTCCTGCCGGCGCTCTACCTGCACCTGGCGGAGAAGAGCGCAACCCCCGGTCGCGTCCGTAGGCGGCTCGCCGAACTGGGCGCCGACTAAGGGGTTTCCGGATACTCGAAGACGCGCACCACCTTGCGCACGCCGCGGGTGGTGCTGGCCACTTGGGCGGCGCGGTCGGCCAGTTGCGGCGTGACGAGCCCCATCAGGTAGATGACGCCGTTTTCGGCCACCACCTTGATCTTGTCCGCGTCCACCTGGTCGTCGGCGATCAGCCGCGCTCGCACCTTGGCGGTGAGCCAGCGGTCGTTGGTGCGCGACAGCAGGGAGCTCACCCCTTGGATGGCCAGCTCGTTGTGCACTTGGCGCACGCCCGGATAGCGGCGCGCCACTTCTCCGGCCAGGTGGCGCATTTCCTGGGAGGGGACTTCGCCGGTGAGCAGCACCACGCCGTTGTAGACGTGTACGTTGACGTGCGCTTTGGCCAACAGGGGGTGCTCTTTGCGAATGTTGACGCCGATGGCGGTGGCCATCTGAAAATCGTTGATGTCGGTGCCGATGGGCGTCTCGTAGGGGTCGGGCTGGACCGGCTCGTCGCGCACCGCACTCACCAGGGAGGTGCAGCCGGCGAGCAAGAGGGCGGCGCCCAGGACGACGGCGAAAAACGGGGCTCGAATCACGGGCTCAACCTCCGAAAAGTTGGTGTTCGATGAGGTCTGCAAGGCAGAACAAGGCCACCTGGTGCGCGAGCAGAACCCGGCCGAGATCCGGGTGGTCCACCTTGAGTTCCACGTCCCCAGGGGTGAGCAGAGCGGCCACATTATTGTCCCCGGGGCCGGTGAAGGCAATGACGGTGGCATCCCGCTCGTGGGCACCCTGGACGGCTCGGGAGAGGCCGCCATCGCCCGGCTCGGGGGCAAAGAGCACCAGGACGTCGCCCTCTTGGGCCAGGGCGCGCAGCCGCCGGCGGTAGAACTCACCGCTCGCCGGCACCAGCGGTTCTCCGGCGAGGCAGACGGCGGCGAAGGAGGGGCGTTCGAGGCGGTAGCGGTGGGCGAGCAGGGCGTGGAATTGCTGGGCCGCGCCCGCCGCCAATCCCTCGCCGAGGGTGAACACCCGGCCGCCGGCGAGGAGGACTTCCACCAGGAGGGTGGCGGCGGCCGCCAAGGGTTTGACCAGGCTATCCCCGAGGGCGAGGGTCTCCTCCACCTGGGCGGCGAAAAAGGCGACGATCCGTTCTTCCAAAGGCGATCCCCTTCAGTCGTCGAGGCGGAAGGCGTCTTTGAGCCATTGCAGCGCGGGCGAGCGGTCGGCGCAAGCGCCGTCCCAGGCCAGCACGTCGAAGCGGCAGGGGGGCGGGAAGGCGCCGAAGGCGTGCTGGAGGTAGTGGGCCGCCGCGGCCGCCAAGCGGCGCTGCTTGCGGGGGTCAACGCTGGCGGCGGCGCCGCCGAAGGCGCCGTGGCGGCGCAGGCGGACCTCGACGAACACCAGCGTCTCCCCGTCCCGGGCGATGATGTCGATCTCGCCCAGCCGGCACCGGTAGTTGGTGGCGAGCACCGCCAGCCCCTGCCGCTTCAGGAAGCGGACGGCCTGTCGCTCGGCGGCCGCCCCGGCCGCGGCTCGCGCGCCTCCCTTCACGGCGAGTCGACCACCGCGTCGAGCTCGGGGGCGGGACGCACGCCGCCGGCGGCGAAGCGCGCCCAGGGGAGTTCGCGCCGCACCCGTCCCTCGGCGTCTACGGACAGGCGGCCGGTGAGCCCCCGCACGCGCGCCTCGGGCAGGCGGGGCAGGAGCGGGAGCCACTGGTGGAGGCGGTAGGCGTCGTAACCGAGGGCGAAGAGCCCGGCGAGGTCCGGGGAAAGCTCCGCGGGGGGGTGCACCTCGTCGCTCGAAGACGCGGCCAAGGCCCAGGGCGGGGCGGTGAAGGACACGCCCTCGAGGTCGCCGTCGTCGCCCTCGCCGCCGTAGATCTGGGAGGTGGCGAACACCGGCAGATCGCCGGCCCACAGGTAGTCGAGGGCGGGGACGATCAGTCGGCCCGCCTGGGGATGGGCCACCAGAAAGACCAGGTCCACGTCCCCCCGATGGCGGGGGCGGAAATCCAGCTCCCGGCCCAGTAGGGCGGCGAGGCGGCGCGCCCGCGCGCGGCTTTCGCCGATCAGCAGCGGATCTTCCAGGAGGGGCGCGAATTCGCGCACGCCGTCGGCGTAGCGGACCTGCGCGGGAACGACTCCGCCGCCCCCACTCCAGGTCTGGCGGAAGGCCTCTTCGGCGGTGGCGCCGAGCCGCCCTTGGGGAAGGATCAAGAGCGCCCCGCGATGGCCGAGGCCAAGGGCGGTGCGCGCCGCCTGGCGGGCCTCGTCGGCCACCGACAGGCCGAACTGGAAGAGGTCGGGCGGGGGATTGTCCACCCCCTCGGCATAGTTGAGGGCGAGCACCGGCAGCGGCGGAGGACCACCTGCGGCGAGCGCGGTCACCGCCTCCCGGCGCAGCGGGCCGATGACGAGTTCCGCGCCCTGCTCGGCGGAGCGGGCCAACAGGTCGGCCGGGGAGGCGTCGGCGGCGTCGAAGAATTCCAGGCGGGGAGGATCGCTCTGCTCCCGCGCGGCCTGGAAATAGGCGGCGAGCAGGCCCTCGCCGATGGCGCGCCCGGCGGCCGCGAGCTCCCCCGACAGGGGCAGCCAAACGGCGATTTTGGTCGGTGCGAGGATGGGGCCTTCGCCGATGCGACGGAGGGTCGGCGGGGGATCGCTGGCCGCGGGGTGGGCCGGGTGGGCGCGCCGCCAGTCCGCAAAGGCCGCCGCCAGGTCGGCGAGATCGGCGCCGTGGCGCTGGGCGAGCAGGGCGAGTTCGTACCAGCCCCGTGCCGTGGGGTCCTGGGAGGCTCGGGCCGCACGAGCCAGCCGTTCGGCGGGCAGCTCGCTCACCAGGCGCCAAATGCGCGCGCCAAGCCGGCGGCGTTCCTCGGAGCGGGCGAGGAGGGACGCCCGGGCCAGCTCGAACACGGCGCGCTCGGTCTGCCCCGCACGGGCCAGGAGCTCCCCGCGGGCGCGGTGCCAGCGCAGCCGCCAGTCGGGGGCGAGCAGCGCCTGGAGTCGCGGCTCCGGGACGTCGGCGAGCAGGGGAGCACCGAGCTTCCCATCGCCGAGGCGCAGCGCCAGTTCTCCGGCGAGCACCCGCCGCTTCAGGTCCGTCGCTTCGTCCAGGGAGAGCCCTTCCAGTTGGGCGAGCACCCGGGCGGCGCGGCGGGGGCGGTCGGCGGCGAGCAGGGCGTCGGCGGCGGCGACGAGCAGCGGCGGGCGCTCTTGCGCGGGAGCCTGGGCCGCCCGCTCCAAGAGCGCTTCGGCGCGCGCCGTGCCGTCGACGGGCCCACTGGGGTAAGCTCCCCGCCGGGGTTGTTCGGCGCAGCCCGCCAAGGCGGTCAAGGCGGCGAGAAGGAGGGCGGAGATGGCGAAAAAGGGGGAGCGGTTGGCCAGCAAGCCCGGCGACCTCTACGTGGTGGCGACGCCCATCGGCAATCTGGGCGATATGGTACCCCGCGCCCTGGAGGTTCTCCAGGGCGCGGCGCGGGTGGTGGCGGAAGACACCCGGCACACCCGGCGGCTTTTGCACCACTTCGGCATCCACAAGCCCCTCTTGTCCCTCCACGACCACAGCGGACCCGAGGCGCTCGAGCGCTGCCTCGAGCTCTTGGCGGCGGGCGAATCGCTGGCCTTGGTCTGCGATGCCGGCACCCCCTTGGTGGCCGATCCCGGCTTTCCCTTGGTGCGAGAGGCGCGACGACGGGGTTTCCGGGTGGTGCCGATCCCCGGGCCCTGCGCGGCCGTCGCCGCCCTCTCCGCGGCCGGCTTGCCCTGCGAGCGGTTCGCCTTCGAGGGCTTTCTGCCCGCCCGCCGAGCGGCGCGCCGCGCGGCCCTGGAGCGACTGCGGCGGGAGGAGCGGACCCTGGTGTTCTACGAAGCCCCCCATCGCCTCGCCGCCACCCTGACCGATCTGGCGGAGGTGTTCGGTTCCGAGCGGGAGGCGGTGCTCGCCCGGGAACTCACCAAGCTCCACGAGACCTTCCTCGCCGGCACCCTCGAAGAATTGGTCGAGCGCGTCGCCCGGGATCCCGACCAGCAAAGGGGGGAGATCGTCCTCTTGGTGGCGGGCGCCCCCCCCGATTCCGGTGGTGATCTCGATTGCCGGCGGCTGCTCGCCGCCCTCTTGGAAGCCCTGCCCCCGGCGAGCGCCGCCCGGGTGGCGGCCAAGGTCACCGGCCGAGAGCGGCGCGCCCTCTACCGCCTGGCCCTGGAGATCGCGGGGGAGTCCGAACGCTAGCGCTGTCATCTGCCCCGGCACCGGGAGCCGGCCCGCGGCGCCGGGAGGTGAAGAACGCGCAGTTATCAACTCATGGCGAATTTTTATTGGCCGGTTTGGAGAGGTGGGTCCACACTCTACGCGCGAACGAAAGCGCGCAGATCCCATTGGAATTGGAGGAAAGTATCATGGGCTTGCGGCTTGGCGATATCGCCCCGGACTTTGTCCAGGAATCGACCCAAGGCACCATCCGCTTCCACCAGTGGATCGGCGATGCCTGGGCGATCCTCTTTTCCCACCCCAAGGATTTCACCCCCGTGTGCACCACCGAACTCGGCGCCGCGGCGCGCTTAAAGCCGGAGTTCGAGCGCCGCAACGCCAAGATCCTGGCGGTGAGCGTCGATCCGGTGGCCGACCACCTGGCCTGGATCGGGGACATCGAGCGGACCCAACAGTGCAAGGTGGACTTTCCCATCCTCGGCGATGCCGATCACCGCGTCAGCGAGCTGTACGACATGCTCCACCCCGGGGAGGACGACAGTTCCACGGTCCGCTCGGTGTTTTTCATCGATCCTGCCAAGAAGATCCGGGCGATCATCACCTATCCCAAGAGCGTGGGTCGCAACTTCGCGGAAATCCTGCGCGTTTTGGACGCCCTGCAGCTGACCGACCGCCATCCGGTGGTCACTCCCGTGGATTGGCGGCCGGGCGAGGAGGTGATCATCGCCCCCTCCCTCACCGACCCCGAGTTGCTCGAGCGTCACTTCCCGCAGGGCTGGCGGGAGGCGCTGCCCTACCTGCGCCTGGTGTCGCCGCCGGAGGAGTCCACTTGAATCGGGAGGGGAGCGGCCCTATAGTGAGGTTCGGGAGTCGGCCGGGCGGTCGCTGCCCGTCTCGAGACGGGGAGAGGAAAGTCCGGGCTCCACAGGGCAGGGTGCCAGGTAACGCCTGGG
The DNA here is from genome assembly GCA_026005035.1 of Porticoccaceae bacterium. GTDB lineage: Bacteria > Pseudomonadota > Gammaproteobacteria > Pseudomonadales > Porticoccaceae > BPKH01. Next base: position 224,433 of record BPKH01000004.1, read on the forward strand.
GGGCGCGAGCCCACGGAAAGTGCAACAGAGAGCAGACCGCCGATGGCCCGGCCACGCGCCGGGATCAGGCAAGGGTGAAACGGTGCGGTAAGAGCGCACCGCGCGGCCGGTAACGGTTCGCGGCACGGCAAACCCCACCCGGAGCAAGGCCAAATAGGGATCCCATGGCGTGGCCCGCGCCGGATCCGGGTAGGCCGCTGGAGCGGCGGAGCGATCCGCCGCCTAGAGGAATGACCGCCCTCGACAGAACCCGGCTTACAGGCCGACTCCCTCAATCCCGCGCCGGCGGCCGCCAGGTCGCCGGCGCACTCTTTCGGGCTCCTTCACAGGCCGAGTTCCAAGACGGGGCCGTCGAAGTTGCCGCCGAGCTTGCGAGTCGCGGCAGCAAGCCGGGCCGGTTCGACACCCCGCAGATAGCCGTCGATGATCCGCTGGTAATTGGAAATGAGCCCCTCGACCTGTTCGGCGAGGCGCATGAAGCGAAAGCCGCCGGCGTGGCAGCCCCGCTGTTGGGCGGGGATGTTGCTGTAGTCCTGGCGGGGGATCGGGGGAAACGCCTCGCTGTCGTGGGGCAGGACGCGCGGGGCCATGACCGGCGGGGGCTCTTGCCCGGGCGGGAAGTGGGTCAGCGACCAGATTTCGAACAGGCACCGCTCCGGGGCCAGGGGGCGGATCCGGTAGGCGGACATGCTGGTGAAGGTGGGCAGCAGGAAGTAGTGGGGAAAGAGGAATTCGACCGCGTTGACGGGGTGGCTCACCGCCACCTCGTTGAGATCGGGAACCGGTTCGCCCCGCTCCCGCAGCCGGCGGGTGATCTCCGCCTGGACGATGCCGAACCATTGTGGGATCGCTGTTTCCGGGTCGTCCGGCAGCGGCACGTCCGCCAGTTGGCGGATGATCTCCACCTCTTTGGCGTGGACCATCCCCGCCATTCCCTCGCTCAACAATTCGAAGTGCCGCACCTGGGCGGCGATGTTCTGGCGCACTGTCTGGTTCGGGTTGACCGGCAATCCGATGCCGCCGGTGTCGTGGCCGTAGCGCTGGTTGTAGAGGGCGGGGAGGGCGCGCTGCAGCTGCGGGTGGGTGCGCATCACGTGGTAGCCCTCCATGAACGCCTCCATGGCGATCTTCCAATTGGCGGGCAGTTCCGTTGCGTACCACCACTCGGCGCGCATATTGGCGGCGCCGTGGGCCTCAAGCCGATCGACCACCTCTCCCAGGCACTCGCGCAGGGAGGGGGCCTGGTCGTCGAAATTGATGAACGCGCATCCCAGCGCTTCCTCTACCCGGCAGGCGGGCAAGGCGATATCGGCGGGGTCCAGCTGGCGTTGGCTGAAGAGGTGGCGGCCGTAGACGAACGTGTTCTCGCCCTCGAGATTCCACCGCCAGCCGTGAAAGGGGCAGATGAACCCCTGTCCGCGGGCGTTGCCGTGGCTGCCCTCGGGGACCAGGGGCACCCCCCGGTGGCGGCAGGCGTTGTGGTAGGCCCGCACCCCCGCTTGCGTGCGCACCACGATCACCGAGCGGCCGAGGTTGTGGTATTCGACCCAATCCCCCACCTCGGGAATCTGCTCTAGTCGGCAGGCCATTTGCCACACCCGTGGCCAGAGCCGCTCGCATTCGAGCCGGAAGAACGCCTCGTCGAAGTAGCGCTCCACCGGAATCCGGGCCGGGTCCACCACGGCGTGCGGCAATTCTCGGGCTCCTTCGGTCATCGCCGTCTCCTCCCCCATTGCAGTCTCGACTCTAGCGCCGTACCGGCGTGCCTCGCAACGGTGGATTCCGGATCGACGCCTCTCGAACCCGGAGGTCTCGGGAAGGCTCCGCTGCCAGTGGGCCCGAAGGGCTTGGGCTCGGGGGCACAGCTGCAGTGCCGGAGGAAGTCCAAGGGGAAAGCCCGGATTCCGTCTCGCGCCCTGCGGACGATGGCGTCGAGGGGGCTCGCGCGGGGCCATCGAAACGCCCGCCTGCCGGGCGGGCCGGGGTGATTCTCGACCTGGTGCCTGGGGAAATCCCTCTTTCGGGGCCCCTTGGGCCGACGGTTCGCCCCCTTTGGGAAGCGAGGCTGCCCCCCTCTCCCAGTGCTTTGCTGCCGTCTAGATTTTGTCACCCTCGAGCGGCTCGTCAGGGAGGGAAGCCGGCCCTCCTCATGCATCACTTCAAGTTGTAATTCAAGCTGAGTGTTTTGCCGAGATTTCTCTTTTCGAAGACTGGGTCTTTCGGGCTAAGTTCGCGAAATTGCAAGGCATTTTTCTCGCCGAGGGGGCCGGATTTCCCTTGACTTGGGAGAGCGGGGGTCTATAGTGTTCCCAAGTGGGAGAAAGTGGTAGAGAGTGGGTAGGTCTCCCAGCAATCCGCCGGCGGGGGTGGCGTGTTCCGGGGCAGCAACGAGGTCAATTTGGACGCCAAGGGGCGTCTGGCCATTCCGGCCCGCTATCGCGAGGCTCTGGCCGCTCGCTGCCAGGGGATCTTGGTGATCACCATCGACATCAAGGACCGCTGCCTCTTTCTCTACCCGTTGCCGGAGTGGGAAAAGATCGAAGACCAGATCGCCTCGCTGCCGACCTTCAACGACACCACAAGGCGCCTGCAGCGGCTGCTCATCGGCCACGCCCGGGAGGTGGAGATCGACGGCGCGGGGCGGATCAACGTGCCGCCGGAGCTGCGCAAGTACGCCCAGATCGAAAAAAGAGCCATGTTGGTGGGGCAGCGGCACCGCTTTGAACTGTGGAGCCTGGAGAACTGGAACGCCCACTGCGAAAGCTGGATCGAAGAAGCGGGCGCCCAGCTGGAAGTGCCCGAGATCATGCAGTCCCTCTCCCTCTGAGGGCGGCGGGAAACACCATGGCGGGGGGATTTGGCCACGAGGCCGTGTTGCTCGACGAAGCGGTGGACGCGTTGGTGACCGACCCGGCGGGATGCTACATCGACGGTACCTTCGGCCGCGGCGGCCACAGCGGCGCCATCCTGGGCCGCCTGGGGTCGGCGGGGAGGCTCTTGGCCATCGACCGCGATCCCGACGCCGGGCGGGTGGCGCGGGAGCGCTTCGGCGACGATTCCCGCTTCGAATTCATCCAAGGCTCCTTCGCCCAGCTGGCCGAGTACGCTCGGGAGCGGGGGGTAGAGGGGCGAGTGGCGGGTTTGTTGCTCGACCTGGGCGTCTCGTCGCCTCAATTGGACGATCCCGAGCGGGGCTTCAGCTTTCTGCGGGACGGCCCCCTGGACATGCGCATGGACCCCTCGGCGGGTCCCACTGCCGCCGAGTGGCTGGCGCGGGCGACGGAGGGAGAGATCGCCGACGTCCTGTGGCGGTTCGGCGAGGAGCGCTACGCGCGGCGGATCGCCGCGGCCATCGTCCGGGCCCGGCGCGAGGCGCCCATCGCCCGCACCGCCCGGTTGGCAGAAATCGTGGCCGCCGCCTGCCCCACCCGGGAGCGGGGGCAACATCCGGCCACCCGCACCTTCCAGGCCGTGCGGATCCACGTCAACCGCGAGCTGGAGGCGCTGGAGGCGGCGCTGGCGGCGGCGGTGGAAGTGCTGGCGCCGGGGGGGCGACTGGTGGTGATCAGCTTCCACTCCTTGGAGGACCGCCTGGTGAAGCGCTTCATCCGCCGCTGCCAGCGGGGGGACGCGCCGCCCCGGGGATTGCCCCTGCCCGCGGGCGAGCCGCGCCCCACTTTGCGGGCCCTGGGTCGCCCCGTCCGCCCGAGCGACGAGGAGTGTCGCCGCAATCGCCGCGCGCGCAGTGCGGTGATGCGCGTCGCCGAACGGCTGGGGGCGCCGTGAGCAAGGCCCGGTGGGTGGCGCTTTTGTGGCTGGCGGTGGTGGCGTCGGCTCTGGCGGTGGTGGTGGTCGGCCAGCAGTGCCGGGCGCTGGTGGCGCGACTGGCCGCCTTGGAGCAGGAGGAACATCGGCTGCAGATGGCCTGGGCCCAGTACCTGCTGGAACAGAGTGCGCTGGCCAGCCTGCCGCTGGTGGAAGAGCGGGCGCGGCGGGAGCTCGGCATGCGCCCGCCGCGCCCTGACGAATTGGTGATCGTGGTGGCGGAGAGCACCCGGTGAAGGATGGCGGTCGGCCGGCGCGGAACGCGGTCTGCCCCCTTTGGCGGCGCTGGCTGGTGGTGGGCGCGCTGGGGGGCATGGCGGCCGCGGCGCTCGTCCAGGTGGCGCGCCTCCAAGTGGTCGGCGGCCACGAGCGGGACTACCGCTTCCTGCAGCGGCAGGGGGAGGCGCGCACGGTGCGCCACGAGGAGATCCCGGCCAGTCGCGGGGTGATCACCGACCGCCGGGGCGAGCCCCTGGCGGTGAGCACGCCCGTCCTCTCCCTGGTGGCGGACCCCAAGTACCTGTGGCCCGCGGCGGCCGAGTTCAGCCGCTTGGCGGAAGAACTGAAGATGACGCCCGAAGCGCTCGCCCAGCAGCTCCGGGACGGCGACGCCGAAGCTCTGATCGGGCGCAGCCGCCGCTGGGCCGAGCGCCAGACCGCCGCCCTCGCGCTGCCCGAGGAACCGCGGCGGCGGGCGCTCGGCAAGCTGCGGGGCGAAGCGCGCGCGGTGGCTGCCTTCGCGGCCCTCGCCCGGGCCCTCGGCGAACCGGCGGCGGCCCTCGCCGAACGCCTCGGCCGCTATCGGGACAAGCGCTTTGTCTACCTCGCCCGCCATCTGCCCCCCGAGCGCGCCGAGGCCGCGCTGGCGGCGGAAGCGCCGGGGGTGAGCGCCCTGCGGGAGTTCCGCCGCTTCTACCCAGCCGGCGAGGTGGCCGCCCAGTTGGTCGGCTACACCGACATCGACGGGCGCGGCCAAGAGGGCATCGAGCGGGCCTTCGACGCCTCGCTGGCCGGCTCGCCCGGGGTCAAGGCGGTGCTCAAAGACCGCACCGGCCGCACCGTGCGGGAGTTGGCCCTCATTCGGGCGGAGCGGCCGGGGAGGGACCTGGCCCTGAGCATCGATCTGCGCCTGCAGTATCTCGCCTACCGTGAGCTCAAGGCGGCGGTCGCCCGCCACCGGGCGGCGGGCGGCTCGGTGGTGGTGCTGGATGCGCACACCGGAGAGGTGTTGGCGATGGTCAATCAGCCCTCCTTCAACCCCAATGATCGCGACCACCTGCGGCTCGCCGGCCTGCGCAACCGCGCCCTCACCGACCTGGTGGAGCCGGGCTCTACGGTCAAGCCCCTGACCATGGCCGCGGCGTTGGAAGCGGGCGTGGTCACGCCGAGCACCCAGATCGACACCAACCCCGGCTACCTCTGGGTGGCGGGGAAAACCTTCCGCGACCACTCCAACTACGGGGTGCTCGACCTCCGCGGCATCCTCCAGAAGTCGAGCCAGGTGGGCACCACCCGCATCGCGTTGGAGATGGAACCCGAGCGGATTCGCGGCCTGTTCGCCCGCTTCGGCCTCGGCAGTCCCCCGGGCACGGGGTTTCCGGGAGAGAGCGCCGGCCGGCTGCCCGACAGGCGGCGCTGGCGCACCCTGGAGCACGTCACCCTCGCCTTCGGGTACGGCATCGCCGCAAGCCCCCTCCAGTTGGCCCAGGCCTACGCCGTGTTGGCCAACGAGGGGGTGCGCAGGCCCGTCAGCCTCCTCAAGCGGGAGGTGGCGCCCGCCGGGAAGCGCGTGCTCGACGCCGACGTTGCGCGCACCGTGCGCGACCTGCTGTGTGCGGTCACCGAGCCGGGCGGCACCGGTACGCGGGCGGCGATTCCGGGCTATCGGGTGGCCGGCAAGACCGGCACTTCCCACAAGGTGGGGCCGAACGGCTACGAGGCCCACCGCTACGTGGGGTTGTTCGCCGGCATGGTGCCGGCGGAGCACCCCAGATTGGTCACGGTGGTGGTCATCGACGACCCTCGGGGCAAGGAATACTTCGGCGGCGCCGTGGCCGCGCCGGTGTTCGCGCGGGTCAATGCCGAGGCGTTGCGGCTGCTCGGCGTGCCCCCCGGGGAGGGCGGCCGCTGGGTGGTGGCCGGCGCCGCCCGGGCGGGCGGGGAGGGGCGCTCGTGAGGGCGCCGGCGGAGGGCGTGGCCTTGGCGGCGCTCTTTCCCGAGGGCGCCGCCGGCCTTCAGGCGCGGCGGGTCACCGGGTTGGCCCTGGACAGTCGCCGGGTGAGGCCGGGCGATCTCTTTCTCGCCGTTCCCGGCACGCGCAGCGACGGGCGGCGGCACATTCCCGAAGCCCTCGCCCGCGGGGCGGCGGCCGTGGCCGCCGAAGCGGAAGGATTGGCCCAGATCTGGCCGGCGGGCAGCCTGGAGGCGCGCTGCCGAGAGGCGGGCGCCGCTTGGTTGGCGGTGCCCGGGCTCGCCCGGCGCTTGGGCGAGGTGGCGGCCGCCTTCTACGGACATCCGGCGCGGCGCCTGCGGGTGTTCGCCGTGACCGGCACCGATGGCAAGACCACCTGTGCCCTGCTCGCTGCCCGCCTCGCCGCCCGCCTCGGGGAGCCGGCCGGGGTGGTGGGCACCCTGGGGTGGGGGATGGTGGGAAGCGAGGGCGAGCAACTGGCCGAGACGGGGATGACCACCCCCGACGCGGTGACCCTCCAGGCCCTATTCGCCGAGTTGGTGGAGCGGGGGGTGCGCTTCGTGGCCCTGGAGGCGTCCTCCCACGGTCTCCACCAGCACCGCCTGGACGCCTGTGAGGTGGCGGTGGGGGTCTTCACCAACCTGGGTCGCGATCACCTGGACTACCACGGGGACCTGGAAGCCTACGCCGCCGCCAAGCGACGCCTGTTCACCTTTCCCTCGTTGCAGGTGGCGGCGATCAACGTCGACGATCCGGTGGGACTCGAGATTTTGGGCGGCCTTCCGGCGGGCGTGGTGGGAGTCGGCTACGGGCGCGGGCCGGCGGCCGCGGTGCGGGCCACGGCGGTGCGCTCTAGCGTGCGCGGGCTCGAGATCGCCCTGCGCACCCCCTGGGGGGAGGCCGCCTTCACCAGCCGTCTCCTCGGCGAATTCAACGCCCTGAACCTGCTCGCCCTGATCGCCGCCTTCGGCGCCCTGGGGCATCCCTTGGCGGAGATCGCATCCGGGCTGGAGGCGCTGCCCCCCGTGCCGGGGCGCATGGAGCGGTTTGGGGGATCCCGCGGTCCCCAGGTGGTGGTGGACTACGCCCACACCCCCCGGGCCCTGAGCGCCGCGCTCGCCGCCCTGCGCCCCCACTGCCCCGGCCGGCTGTGGGTGGTGTTCGGCTGTGGCGGCGAGCGGGATCCGGGCAAGCGGCCGCTGATGGGTGCGGCCGCCGAGATCGGCGCCGACCGGGTGGTGGTCACCTCCGACAACCCCCGCGGCGAGGATCCCGCGGCCATCGCCGCCGCCATCCTCGCCGGCATGGCCGACCCCGCCGCGGCGGTGGTGGAGCTCGACCGCGCGGCGGCCATCCGCCGCGCGGTCGCCGAGGCCCAAGAGGGCGACTGGATCCTGGTGGCCGGCAAGGGACACGAGGCCTGGCAGGAAGTGGCCGGACGCCGGCTGCCCCTGTGCGACCGGGAGTTGGTGCGCGCCGCCCTGGCGGCGCGGGAGGCAGCGTCGTGATCGGCACCATGACCCTGGCCGAGGCGGCCATGGAATTCGGCGGCACGCTGCTCTACCCCGATTGCCGGTTCGCCGCCGTCTCCACCGACACCCGCACCCTGGCGGCGGGGGAGCTGTTCGTCGCCCTGGTGGGCGCGCGCCACGACGCCCATCACTTCTTGGCCGAGGCGGCCCGCCGGGCGGCGGGGTTGGTGGTGTCCCGACCCGACAAATCCCTCTCCCTGCCCCAGTGGGTGGTGGAGGACACTACCCGGGCGCTCGGCTGGCTGGCCCAGCTCAACCGGTGGCGGTTCGATGGCCCGCTGGTGGGGATCACCGGCAGCACCGGCAAGACCACGGTCAAGGAAATGGTGGCGGCCATCTTCACCGGGCGGGCGCCCACCCTGGTGACGCGGGGCAACCTCAACAACCGCGTCGGCCTGCCGCTGACGCTTCTCGAACTGGCCGAGCAGCATCGCTACGCGGTGGTGGAGATGGGCGCCGGTGGCCCGGGCGACATCGCCTACCTGGCGGGTGTGGCGCGCCCCGACATCGCCCTGGTGACCAACGTGCGGCCGGCCCACATCGCCTATTTCGGCTCCGAGGCGGCCATCGCCGACACCAAGGGGGCGATCTACGAGGCCTTGCCCGCCGCCGGGGTGGCGGTGATCAATCTCGACGAGCGCTGGTGGCAGGCCTTCCGCCGCCGCGCCGGCCGGCGGACGGCGATCACCTTTTCCCTCGCCGACCGCGAGGCCGACGTGCGCGCCGTCGAGGTGGAGGAGCGGCCCGGCGGAAGCCGCTTCCTCCTCGAGATCGGCGCCCGCTCGGCCGAGGTGTCCCTCCCCCTGCCCGGGCGGCACAACGTCGCCAACGCGCTGGCGGCGGCGGCCTGTGCCGCCGCCGCCGGTTTCGGCGTGCGCGAAATCGCCGCCGGGCTGGCCCGGGTGCAGGCTGCACCGGGGCGGCTTTGCATCCGCACCGGGCGCGGCGGCGCGGTGGTGATCGACGACAGCTACAACGCAAACCCAGGCTCGGTGCGGGCGGCCATCGACGTGCTGGCGGCGCGCCCCGGCCGGCGCATCCTGGCCCTCGGGGACATGGCCGAACTGGGCGCCCTCTCCGCCAAGAGCCACGAGGAGATGGGGCGCTACGCCCGCGCCAAGGACATCGACGCCCTCTATGCCACCGGCGAGTTTGCCCGCTTTGCGGCGCGGGGCTTCGGGGAAGGCGCGCGGCTCTTTGCCGATCGGGCGAGCCTTGCCGAGGCGCTAGCCGCGGAACTCGCCCCCGGGGTCACGGTGCTCGTCAAAGGTTCCCGCAGCGCCGCCATGGAGGAGGTGGTGGCCGCCCTCGTCGAGGAGGTTCTGGATGCTGCTCGCCCTGGCTGAATGGCTGGCCCAGTACGAAGGGGGGTTCGGGGTGGTTCGCTACCTCACCTTCCGGGCCATCATGGCGGTGCTCACCGCGCTGGCCTTCTCCCTGTGGTGGGGGCCGGCCTTGATCCGCGCCCTGGAGCGACTCCAGATCGGCCAGGCGGTGCGGCGGGACGGTCCCGAAAGCCACTACGTCAAGGCCGGCACCCCCACCATGGGGGGTGCTCTGATCCTCGCCGCGTTGGCTGTGGCCACCCTGCTCTGGGTGGACCTGGCGAATCGCTATGTGTGGATCGCGCTTGCCACCACCGCCGCCTTCGGCCTGATCGGCTGGGTAGACGACTACCGCAAGGTGGTGGAGCGCAACCCTCGCGGCCTGCCCGCGCGCTGGAAATATCTGTGGCAGTCGGTGGCCGGCCTGGGGGCCGCCGCGGCGCTCTACCTCACCGCCCAGTCACCGGTGGAGACGAGCCTCTACGTCCCCTTTTTCAAAGAGGTCTCCCTGGCCCTCGGGCCCTTCTACCTGGTGCTCGCCTACTTCGTGATTGTCGGCACCAGCAACGCTGTCAACCTCACCGACGGCCTGGATGGGCTCGCCATCCTGCCCACGGTGATGGTGGCCGGGGCGCTCGCCATCTTCGCCTGGGTGGTGGGGAATGTGCGCCTCGCCGAGTATCTACACATTCCCTATGTGGCCGGCGCCGGCGAGCTGATGGTGTTCTGCGCCGCCATCGTCGGCGCGGGGCTCGGCTTTCTGTGGTTCAACGCCTACCCGGCCCAGGTCTTCATGGGGGATGTGGGGGCCCTCGCCCTGGGCGCGGCCCTGGGGGTGGTGGCGGTGATCGTCCGCCACGAGATCGTCCTGTTCGTCATGGGTGGGGTTTTCGTCCTGGAGACGGTGTCGGTGATTCTCCAGGTGGCCTCCTACAAGCTCACGGGGCGGCGGATCTTCCGCATGGCGCCGCTGCACCACCACTTCGAGCTCAAGGGCTGGCCTGAACCCCGGGTGATCGTGCGCTTTTGGATCATCAGTTTCATGTTGGTGTTGGTGGGTCTGTCGACCCTCAAGTTGCGGTGAGGCGATGGCGCGGGCGGCGTTCGAGGGGATGACGGTGGTTCTTGGGCTCGGCGCCACGGGGCTGTCCGTGGCTCGCTTCCTGGCGGCCCGGGGCGAGCCCTTCTGCCTGGCCGACACCCGTCCGGCACCCCCCGGGCTGGCCGCGGCCCGCGCCGCCTTTCCCGAGGTGGCGGTGGTGGCGGGCCCCCTCGGGGAGGTGGACCTGACCCGCGCCCGGCAGGTGGTGGCGAGTCCCGGGGTTCCCTGGGACCACCCCGCGCTGGCGGCGGCCCGGGAGGCGGGCGTGCCCGTGCTCGGGGACCTCGCCCTGTTCCTGGCCGAGGCGGATGCGCCCGTGGTGGCCATCACCGGCACCAACGGCAAGAGCACCGTCACCACCCTGGTGGGGCAGATGGCCGCCGCCGCCGGGCGCGCGGTGGGGGTGGGCGGCAATCTGGGCCCGCCGGCCCTCGACCTGTTGGCGCCGGGCCGCGACCTCTACGTGCTCGAGGTGTCGAGCTTCCAGCTCGAGTACCTGGAGCGCCCCGCAGCCCAGCTCGCCGTGCTGCTCAACTTCGCCTCCGACCACCTGGATCGCCACGGCTCGGAGGCCGCCTATTTGGCGGCCAAGCGGCGGGTGTTCGCCGGCGCCCGGGGGGCGGTGGTCAACCGCGACGACCCCCACTCCCAGCCGCCCCGCGAGGTTCCGGTGGCCTGGACCTTCGGGCTCGACCGGCCGCCGGCGCGAGGGTTTGGGCTCGTGGCCCGCGACGGCGGCGAGTGGCTGGCCTGTGAGGGCGAAGCGCTCTTGCCCGCCGAGTCGCTGCTGGTGCGCGGCCGCCACAACCTGGCCAACGCCCTGGCGGCGCTGGCCATCGGCCGCGCCCTGGAGCTGCCCATGGCGGCGATGCTCGAGGCGCTGGCGCGCTTCCCGGGGCTGCCGCACCGCTGCCAGACGGTGGCACTGCGCGGCGGCGTGGCCTGGATCGACGACTCCAAGGCCACCAATGAGGCGGCGGCGGTGGCCGCCGTCGAGGGGCTTGCCGGAAAGGAGCCGGATCTGGTGCTCCTCGCCGGGGGGATGGCCAAGGGGCAAAGCTTCGCCCGCTTGGCGGCCGCCTGCGCAGGCAAGGTGCGCCACGCGCTGCTGTTCGGCGCCGATGCCGACCGGCTCGCCGCGGCGCTGGCCGGCGCGGTGGCGGTGGAGCGGGTGGCCGATCTGGCGGCCGCGGTGGCGCGCGCCGCGGAGCTCGCTCGCCCCGGGGACAAGGTGCTCTTGGCCCCGGCCTGCGCCTCCCACGACCAGTTCGCCGACTATGCCGCCCGGGGGCGGGCGTTCGCCGCGGCGGTGGAGGGGTTGTCGTGAACGCCCTGCGCTTCGTCCGCCTTCCCGAGGGGGTCGACCTGCGCCTCCTCCTCGCCGCCGCGGCCATCGCCTCCCTGGGGCTCGTGATGGTGGCCTCGAGCTCGGCGGACCAGGCCGCGCAAAACCTGGGGGATCCCCTCTACTACGCCCGCCGCCACCTGGTCTACCTGGCGATCGCCGCCGCCGTGGCCTGGCTGGCCCTGCAGGTCCCCCTGGCCACCTGGCGGCGGGCAGCGCCGCTTTTCGTGGCGGGCACCCTGGCGGCGCTGCTGGCGGTGTTGCTGGTGGGGCGGGAGGTCAACGGGGCACGCCGCTGGCTCGTCCTGGGGCCGTTTAACCTGCAGGTGGCCGAGCTCGCCAAGGTGGCCGTGGTGGTGCACCTCGCCGCCTGGCTTGCCGCCCACCCGGGCCTTGCCGCCCGCCACTGGCGATCGGTGGTTCGGCCCCTGGCGCCGGTGGCGGCCATGGGGGTGTTGCTGTTGGCCCAACCCGACTTCGGTTCCACCGTGGTGATCGCCGCCACGGCGGCGGGGCTGCTCTTTTTGGGCGGGCTGCCGCTGCGCGTGTTCGCCGGCTTCCTCGCCCTCGGCGCCGCCGCCCTGGCCGCGCTCGCCTGGTCCTCCCCCTACCGGCTGGAGCGCCTGGTCTCCTTTCTCGATCCCTGGGCCGACCAGTTCGACTCCGGTTACCAGTTGGTGCAATCCCTCATCGCCTTCGGCCGCGGCGGATGGCTGGGCGTGGGGCTCGGCAACGGGGTGCAAAAGCTCTTCTACCTGCCGGAGGCGCACACCGACTTCGTGATGGCGGTGGTGGCCGAGGAGCTGGGCCTTCTCGGCGTGGTGGCCGTGGTGGGGCTCTTTGGCCTCCTGGTGGGGCGGGTGTTCGCCATTGCCGGGCGAGCGGTGCGGCGCCAGGATTGGTTCGCCGCCCACCTGGCCCACGGTGTGGGCATCCTGATCGCCGGCCAGGCGTTCATCAACCTGGGCGTCACCGCGGGCCTCTTGCCCACCAAGGGGCTGACGCTACCCCTGGTGAGCTATGGGGGCTCCAGCCTGTTGGCCACGGCCCTGCTCCTCGCCCTGGCGGCGCGGGTGGGGATCGAGATGGACGAACGCCACTGGGCGCCGGGGAGGTCGGCCGGTGGTTAGGGGCAGCGCGGTGATCCTGGCGGGCGGCACCGGCGGACACGTCTTCCCCGCCCTGGCCTTGGCCGAGGCCCTCGCCCGGCAGGGGGTGGCGGTGGACTGGGTGGGCACCGCCCAGGGGATTGAGGCGCGCCTCGTGCCCGCCGCCGGCTATCCGCTGCACACCCTCGACGCGGCGGGCCTGCGGGGGGTGGGATTCGCGCGCCGGATGCGGGCCGCTTGGGGGCTCACCCGGGCGCTGGGGCAAGCGCTGCGCCTGTTGCGCAGATTGCGGCCCGGACTTGCCGTGGGCTTTGGCGGCTACGCCGCCGCCCCGGGGGGACTGGCGGCGAAGCTGCTCGGCATTCCCCTGGTGATCCACGAGCAAAACGCCGTGGCTGGCACCACCAACCGCCTGCTGGCGCGCTTCGCCCGGCGGGTGGCGACCGCCTTTCCCGGGGTGCTGCCCCGCGGGGAACTGGTGGGCAACCCGGTGCGCCCGGCCATCGCCGCCCTGCCGCCCCCCGAGGTGCGCGGCGTGGGCAGCCGCCGTCCCCTGCGCCTTCTGGTCCTGGGGGGCAGCCAGGGGGCGGCCACTCTCAATCGCCTGTTGCCCGAAGCCCTGGCGCTGTGTAGGGGGGTGACCTTCGCGGTCCGCCACCAGTGCGGCGTGCGCCACCTGGAGGCGACGCGCGCCGCCTATCGGGCGGCGGGGGTCGAGGCCGAAGTGGTCCCCTTCGTGGAAGAGATGGCCGAGGCCCTCGGCTGGGCCGACCTGGCGGTGGCCCGGGCGGGCGCGTTGACGGTGGCGGAACTGGCCGCGGCCGGGCTCGGCGCGCTGCTGGTGCCCTTCCCGGCGGCCATCGACGACCACCAGACGGCCAACGCCCGCTGGTTGGTCGAGGCCGGTGCGGCTCGCCTACTACCCGAAAGGGAACTGACGGCCGCTGGGCTGGCGGCCGAACTGGGCGGCCTCGCCGCCGAGCCGGCTCGGCTTGCCGCCATGGCCGCCGCGGCCCGCGCCCGCGCCCTGTCCGATGCGGCCGAGCGCCTGGCGGCGATCTGCTTGGAGGAGATGAGGTGAGCGGCGTCTATCGGGTGCCCGAAATGCGGCGGATCCGCACCATCCATTTCGTGGGGATCGGCGGCAGCGGCATGTGCGGCATCGCCGAGGTGCTCCTCAACCAGGGCTATCGGATCACGGGTTCCGATCTCAGCCCCAATGCCGCCACCGAGCGCCTGGCCGCCCTGGGGGCCACCGTCCACATCGGCCACCGGCCCGAGCACGTGGTGGGCGCCGACGTGGTGGTCCAGTCCTCGGCGGTGAGTAGCGACAACGTGGAGGTGCAGGAGGCGCGCCGCCTGCGTATCCCCGTGGTGCGGCGCGCGGAAATGTTGGCCGAGCTGATGCGCTACCGGCACGGCATCGCGGTGGCTGGCAGCCACGGCAAGACCACCACCACCAGTCTGATCGCCGCCATCCTCGCCAGGGGCGGGCGGGCGCCCACCTTCGTGGTGGGGGGGCGGGTCACCGCCGCCGGGGCCAACGCCGGCCTGGGCACCAGTCGCTACCTGGTGGCGGAGGCGGACGAGAGCGACGCCTCCTTCCTGCACCTGCAGCCCATGGTGGCGGTGGTGACCAACATCGACGCCGACCACATGGAGACCTACGACTTCGACTTCAACCGGCTGCTCGAGACCTTCGTGGAGTTCCTCCACAACCTGCCGTTTTACGGCCTGGCGGTGCTGTGTGCGGACGATCCCAACGTGCGCGCCATCCTGCCCCGCGTGGCGCGCCCCCTCGTCACCTACGGCACCAGCGCCGACGCCGACTTTCGCGTCGAGGCGGTTGAGATCGCCGGCCGCGGCTCCCGCTTCCGCTTGGTGCGGCCGGAGGGGCATGCCCCCCTCGAGCTCGCACTGTCCATTCCCGGTCGCCACAACGTGCTCAACGCCGCCGCCGCGGCGGCGGTGGCCACCGACGAGGGGGTGGAGGACGAGGCGATCCGCGAGGCTTTGCGGGAGTTCCAGGGGGTGGGGCGGCGCTTCGAGATCCTCGGCGACTTCCCGGTGGGCGGGGGAAGCGCCATGCTGGTGGACGACTACGGCCACCACCCGGCGGAAATCGCCGCAACCATTCGGGCGGTGCGGGACGGGTGGCCCGGCCGCCGGCTGGTGATGGTCTTCCAGCCCCACCGCTACAGCCGCACCCGCGATCTCTACGAGGACTTCGTCCAGGTGCTCTCCACCGTCGATCTCCTGATCCTGACCGAAATCTACCCGGCCGGGGAGGAGCCGCTGCCGGGCATCGACAGCAAGCAACTGGCCGGCTCCATCCGCCGCCGCGGCCGCGTCGACCCCATCTACGCGGCGAGCCTGGAGGAGGTGCCGGAACTGCTCGCCGACCTGGTGGCGGCGGGGGATGTGGTGGTGACCCAGGGCGCGGGCAACGTGGGCACACTGGCGCGCTCGCTCGCCGCGCGGGGGGTGGGTCGATGATCGATCCGGCGCGCTTTGGCAGGGTGGCGGTGCTCTACGGGGGGCGCTCGGCGGAGCGGGCGATCTCCCTCGAGAGCGGCGAGGCGGTGCTGGCCGCCCTCGAGCGACTGGGCGTCGACGCGGTGGGCATCGACGTCGGCGCCGACCTGGTGGAGCGGCTGCGGGCGGTGCGCCCGGCGCGGGTGTTCATCGCCCTCCACGGACCCGGAGGCGAAGACGGCACCGTGCAGGGCACCCTCGAGTGGCTCGGCCTGCCCTACACCGGCTCGGGGGTCCTGGGCTCGGCCCTGGCTATGGACAAGGCCCGGGCCAAGCTCGCCTGGCGGGGCGCGGGACTGCCCACGCCTCCCTTCGAGTGGCTCGATTCCGGTGCCGACTGGGCCGCGGTGCTCGACCGGCTGGGTGGGGCGGTGATGGTCAAGCCGGTGCGGGAGGGCTCGAGCATCGGCATGGCCCGGGCCGACACCCCGGCCGCCCTGGCGGCCGCCTACCGGGAGGCCGTCCGCTACGGTCCGGTGATCGCCGAGCAGTGGGTGCAGGGCGCCGAGTACACGGTCGCGATCCTGGGCGAACGGGTGTTGCCGGTGATCGGGCTCGAGACGGCGCGCGGGTTCTACGACTACGAAGCCAAGTACCTGCGGAGCGACACCCGCTATCTCTGCCCCTCGGGCCTGTCCGCCCAGCGGGAGGCGGAGCTCGCCGAGCTCGCCCTCGCCGCCTTCCGGGTGCTGGATTGCCGCGGCTGGGGTCGCGTCGACGCCATGCTCGACGCGGCGGGCGCCTTTCAGCTGCTCGAGGTGAACACGGTCCCCGGGATGACCTCCCACAGCCTGGTGCCCATGGCGGCCCGCGCCGCGGGGCTGGACTTCGACCAACTGGTGCTGGCGATCCTCGCCACCACCCTGGAGGGGACGCCGTGAGGGGGGCCACCTGGCGGGTTTGCTCGCGACAGCGGCTCTGGCGCCCTCCGGCGCCGCCGCGCTGGCTTTGGGGAGCCCTCTTTGGGGGGGTGGCCGCCACCGGCCTGGGCTGGGGGACGGTCGCCCTCTGGCGGTCGCTGGATGCCCCGGTGGCGGTGGTGGGAGTGAGCGGTGTCCTGCGCCATGTGGAGCGGGCGGAAGTGGAGCGGCTGGTGGCTTCCCACCTGCGGGGGGGCTTTCTGAGCCTCGACCTCGAGGGGGTGCGGCGGGCGCTCCTCGCCCACCCCTGGATCGCCAGCGCCCGGGTGCGCCGCCAGTGGCCGAACCGCCTGGAGATCGAGGTGGCGGAGGCCGAACCCATCGCCCGCTGGGGAGAGGCGGCCTTTCTCGACCGCAGCGGCCGCCTCTTGCCCGCGTTCTCCGCCGAGGTGGCGGGCGAAGAGGCGCTGCCCCGGCTGTCCGGACCGGCGGGCAGCGAGCGCCGGGTGATGCGCGAATACCGCAACTTCGCCCACCTGCTCGCCCCCTTGGGCCTGCGCATCGCCGGCCTCGCTTTGGGCAGCCGAGGCGACTGGAGGGTGGAGCTGGCCGGCGGGATCCGCCTGGTGGCCGGCCGCGAGCCCTTGGCGCCGCGCCTGGCGCGCTTCGCCGCGGTGTGGCGGGCGGCGCTCGCCGAGCGGAGTGCGGAGGTGGCGGAAGTGGATCTGCGCTACGGCAACGGGGGTGGCGGTGCGCTGGCGCGCCGCCGCGCGAGGAGAAGGGTGAACAGCGATGGCCAATGCACAGCGCGAACAGATGATCGTCGGACTCGACATCGGCACCTCGAAGGTCGCCTGCATCGTCGGCGTGGTCGGCTCCGACGGCGGGTTGGAGGTGGTGGGCATGGGGATGCACCGCTCCTGCGGCATGAAGAAAGGGGTGGTGGTGAACATCGAGTCCACCGTGCACGCCATCCAGCGGGCGGTGGAGGAGGCGGAACTGATGGCCGGCTGCCACATCCACTCGGTCTACGCCGGGATCGCCGGCAGCCACATCCGCAGCCTCAACTCCCACGGCATCGTGGCCATCAAGGACCGGGAGGTGCAGCAGGCGGACATCGACCGGGTGATCGACGCCGCCCGGGCGGTGGCGATCCCTGCCGACCAGGAGATCCTCCACGTGCTGCCCCAAGAATTCATCATCGACAACCAGGAGGGAGTGCGCGATCCCATCGGCATGTCGGGGGTGCGCCTGGAGGCCAAGGTCCACCTGGTGACCTGTGCCGCCAACGCCGCCCAAAACATCAAGAAGTGCATCCGCCGCTGCGGGCTCGAGGTGGAAGAGCTGATCCTCGAGCAGCTGGCCTCCAGCTACGCGGTGCTCACCGACGACGAGCGGCAGCTGGGAGTGTGTCTGGTGGACATCGGCGGGGGCACCACCGACATCGCCGTCTTTGCCGACGGCGCCATCCGCCACACGGCGGTGATCCCGGTGGCCGGCGACCAGGTGACCAACGACATCGCCATGGCCCTGCGCACCCCCACGCCGCGGGCCGAGGAGCTCAAGATCCGCTACGCCTGCGCTCTGGCCAAGCTGGCCGGTCCCGACGAGACCATCAAGGTGCCGAGCGTGGGCGACCGGCAGCCGCGTGACCTCTCCCGCCAGGCGCTGGCCGAAGTGGTGGAGCCGCGCTACGAGGAGCTCTTCACCCTGGTGCAGGCGGAGCTGCGCCGTTCGGGTTACGAGGACCTGCTCGGCGCCGGCGTGGTACTCACCGGGGGCACCAGCAAGATGGAGGGCGCCGTGGAGCTCGCCGAAGAGATCTTCCACATGCCGGTGCGCCTCGGCGCGCCGGCCGAGATCCGGGGGCTTACGGACATCGTGAGCAACCCCATTCACGCCACCGGAGTGGGCCTTCTGCTCTACGGACTGGAGCAGGAGCGCCTCGGCCAGCGGGGCGGAGAGAGCCGAGCAGGGGGCGGCGGTTGGCTTTCTCCCTGGATCGAGCGGCTGCGAAGTTGGTTTGGAGGGGAGCGCTGAAATGGCAGCGCCAGTGGTTTTCTTGGATTTGACGAGCGAGGGGTACTAGCCATGTTCCAGATCATCGACAACGTGCCGGAGTCGGCGGAAATCAAAGTGATCGGCGTGGGGGGCGGCGGCGGCAACGCCGTGCGCCACATGATCGAGTGCCAGGTGGAGGGGGTGGAGTTCATCTGTGCCAACACCGACGCCCAGGCGCTCAAGAGCTTGAGCGGGGCGACGTTGTTGCAACTGGGCAACAACGTCACCCGCGGCCTCGGCGCCGGGGCCAATCCGGACATCGGCCGCCAGGCGGCCATGGAGGATCGCGACCGCATCGCCGACGTGATCAAGGGCGCAGACATGCTCTTCATCACTGCCGGGATGGGCGGGGGCACGGGCACCGGGGCCGCGCCCGTGGTGGCCGACGTGGCCAAGGAGCTCGGCATCCTCACCGTGGCGGTGGTCACTCGCCCCTTCGCCTTCGAGGGGCGCAAGCGGGCGGCGGTGGCCGAGGAGGGGATCCGCAACCTCAAGGATCGGGTGGACAGCCTGATCACCATCCCCAACGAAAAGCTGCTCAGTGTCCTCGGCCGCCAGGTCAGCCTGCTGGAGGCGTTCCGCGCTGCCAACGACGTGCTCCTGGGCGCTGTCCAGGGGATCGCCGACCTGATCATCCGCCCCGGCCTGATCAACGTGGACTTCGCCGACGTGCGCACGGTGATGGCGGAGATGGGCATGGCCATGATGGGCACGGGCAGCGCCCGCGGCGAGGAGCGGGCGCGAGCGGCGGCGGAGGCGGCGATCCACAGCCCGCTGCTCGAGGACATCAACCTGGAGGGGGCGCGGGGCATCCTGGTGAGCATCACCGCCGGTCCCGACCTCACCCTCGGGGAGTTCTCGGAGGTGGGCGACACCGTGGAGGAGTTCGCCTCACCCGACGCCAACGTGATCGTCGGCACCGTTCTCGACGAGAGCATGGGCGACGAGATCCGGGTGACGGTGGTGGCCACGGGCCTCGGCCAGCCCGCGGAAGCGGCCCCAGAGCCGGCGAAGATCGAGCGGGTCGGCTACGGTCGGGGGCGCGCTCCCCTGGCGGGCGGGGGTGAGCGCTCGGCGGCGGGACGCCGGGGCGGCGAGGTGCGGCGCACCGCCGAGGCAAACGGGCCGCGGCGCAGCACCCAGGTGTGGGAGGCCGACCTCGACTACCTGGACATCCCCTCGTTCGTGCGCAACCAGGCCGATTGAGGGCGCTGGGGCGCCGGTGGTTGCTCCGCGGTGGGCGGCGGCCCTCCGCGGGGGGCGCGCCCGCAGCGGTGGAGGGGGGCGGCGTCCTTCTGTTAGTATTGCCGGCTCCGTCTCCCTCGGGGTCCGCGTGACGCACGTCCATCGCCCACCAGCCGCCGCTGTTCCCGCCGGCGGGCGCGCGCGGCCGAGCGCCCGCCGCCTGGTCCTGCGCTGGATGCGCCTGCCCCTCTGGGCGCAGGTGCTCTGCTCGCTGTGCGCCTTGGCCGTGCCGGCCGGAGTCGGGGTGGCGGTGGGGGCTCACTGGGGCGCCGAAGAGGTGTTGCGCGGTCGGCTCCAGCGCGAGCTCGCCGGCCAGCGCGCCGAGCTGGAGCGGGTGCGCCGAGAGGCGCAGCGGCGCACCCGCGGCCTGGCGCTGCGCGTGGCCGAACTCCAGGCCCGCATGGTGCGCCTCGACGCCCTGGGAGAGCGGCTGCTCGGTGAGGCCGGGCTCGCGGAGGAGGCGTCCTCCTGGGCGCGGCCGCCCGCGGTGGGCGGGCCCTTCGCGCCGGTGGGGCGGGCGGATCTGGCGGTCTACATTGGCGAGCTGGAGCGCCTCCTGCACCGGCGGGAGCGGGAGCTCAAGTCCCTCGAGGCGTTGTGGCTCGACCGGCGCGTCGCGCGCCAGAGCGCGGTGGGTGGGCGGCCCGTGGCCCGCGGTTTCCTCTCCTCCGCCTTCGGCGAACGGATCGACCCCTTCACGGGGGAACCCGCTTGGCACGGCGGGCTCGACTTCGCCGGTCCGCCGGGGGCGCCGGTGGTGGCCGTCGGCCCGGGGGTGGTGCGCTTTGCCGGCGCCCAGCCCGGTTACGGCAACCTGGTGGAGATCGACCACGGCGGCGGCCTGGTGACCCGCTACGCCCACGCCGAGCGGCTGGCGGTGGAGGCCGGTGACTGGGTCCGGCGCGGCCAGGTGATCGCCACCCTCGGCGCCACCGGTCGGGCCACCGGCCCGCACCTGCACTTCGAGGTCTACGAGCACGGCCGGGCGGTGGACCCCGCGCTCTACGTTCGCAAGACGTTGCGCTAGGGGTGGGGGCCGGACCGCAGGGACGGTCCCCTCGGTGTTCCCCTCCGCCGACGAGCGAGACGCAACCATGGTAGCTGCGCGAATCCTGACCCGAATCATCGGCTCCCGCAACGAGCGCATCCTGCGGCGCATGCGCCGCGTGGTGGCGCGCATCAACGCACTGGAAGAGGCGTTCAAGGCCCTCTCCGACGAGGCGTTGCGCGCCAAAACCGACGAGTTCCGCGAGCGGCTGGCTGGCGGGGCGACTCTCGACGAGCTCCTGCCCGAGGCCTTCGCCGCGGTCCGCGAGGCGGCGCGGCGCACCATCGGTCTGCGCCACTTCGACGTCCAGCTGATCGGCGGCATGGTGCTCCACGAGGGCAAGATCGCCGAGATGAAAACGGGGGAGGGCAAGACCCTGGTGGCCACCCTGGCCGCCTATCTCAACGCCCTGCCGGGCAAGGGCGTGCACGTGGTGACCGTCAACGACTACCTGGCCGCCCGGGACGCCCAGTGGATGGGGCCGGTCTACCACGCCCTCGGCCTGAGTGTCGGGGTCATCCAGTCCTACCGCGGCGCCGGCCTCGAGAATTCGTTTTTGTTCTCGCCCGGCGCGGGCGAGGTGCCCCTCGAGCTGTGTAGCCGGCGGGAGGCCTACGCCGCCGACATCACCTACGGCACCAACAACGAATTCGGTTTCGACTACCTGCGCGACAACATGGCGCTGCGCCTCGAGGACAAGGTGCAGCGGGGCCACCACTACGCCATCGTCGACGAGGTGGACTCGATCCTGATCGACGAGGCGCGCACCCCCCTCATCATCTCCGGCGCCGCCCGGGACAGTTCCGCCCTGTACAAGCGGATGAACGAGCTGGTGAAGGCCCTCAAGCCCCAACGGGAGAGCGAAGAGGGCGCCACCGAGCCGGGGGACTTCGTCATCGACGAGAAGACCCGCCAGGTGGAGCTCACCGAGCAGGGGCACGAAAAGGCCGAACAGCTGCTCTTGGGGGCCGGCCTGCTGGCGGAAGGGGAGAGCCTCTACCAGCCGAGCAACCTGGTGCTGCTCCACCACCTGCACACCGCCCTGCGCGCCCACCACCTGTTCCACCGCGACGTGGACTACATCCTGCAGGGCAACCAGGTGGTGCTCATCGACGAGCACACCGGCCGCACCATGCCGGGTCGGCGCCTCTCGGAGGGCCTGCACCAGGCGATCGAAGCCAAGGAAGGGGTGCCGATCCAGAGCGAGAGCCAGACGCTGGCCTCCACCACCTTCCAGAACTACTTCCGCATCTACGAGAAGCTCGCCGGGATGACCGGCACCGCCGACACCGAGGCCTACGAGTTCCACCAGATCTACGGCCTCGAGGTGGTGGTGATCCCCACCAACGTGCCGGTGCGGCGGCGGGATCTCAACGACCTGGTGTTCCTCACCCAGAAGGAAAAGTTCGCGGCGGTGGTGGAGCACGTCAAGCAGGTCCACGCCAGCGGGGCGCCGGTGCTGGTCGGCACCACGTCGGTGGAAAACTCCGAGATCGTCTCCGCGCTGATGAAAAAGGCGGGGCTGCCCCACAACGTGCTCAACGCCAAGCATCACGAGCGGGAGGCCCAGATCATCGCCGAGGCGGGCCGCCTGGGCAGCATCACGGTGGCTACCAACATGGCCGGCCGCGGCACCGACATCCGCTTGCAGTCCTTCGCGTTTCCCGAGCTGCTCGCCTGGTGGCGGGACCATGGCCTGGCTCCGGCCGACGCCACCGACCCCGAGGATCCCGCCCTCTTCGAGCGGCTCACCGATTTCTGGGTGGAGAAGTTTCTCGACGAGAAGGCCCGCGCCAAGCTCGCCCGGGCTTCGCTCGCCGACAAGCGCAAGGCGCTGCTCGCCCACTGGGAGGCGCAGGGGCTTTCCCCCCTGCCCTTCGAGCCGGTCACCTCCACCGCGGGCCTCGGGGGGCTGCACATCATCGGCACCGAGCGCCACGAATCACGGCGGATCGACAACCAGCTGCGCGGCCGGGCGGGCCGCCAGGGGGATCCGGGCCTGTCCCGCTTCTACCTGTCCCTGGAGGACCCCCTCATGCGGCTCTTTGCCTCCGATCGGGTGCGCAGCATGATGCGGGCCCTCGGCATGGAGGGGGAGGCGATCGAGCACCGGATGGTGACCAATGCCATCGAAAAGGCGCAGCGCAAGGTGGAGGGGCGCAACTTCGACATCCGCAAGCAGCTTCTGGAGTACGACGACGTCGCCAACGACCAGCGGCGGGTCATCTACCAGCAGCGGGACGAGCTGTTGGCCGCCGAGGAGATCTCCGACCTGATCCGGGAGATCCGCGCCGACGCCATCAACGGGGTCATCGACCGCTACATCCCTCCCCAGAGCCTCGCCGAGCAGTGGGACGTGCCCGGCCTGGAGGAGGCGCTCAAGGCGGAATTTGACCTCGAGTTGGACCTGCAGGGGTGGTTGGCCGCGGACAAGCGGCTCCACGAGGAAAAGCTGCGCGAGCGGATCCTCGCCGCCGCCGAGGAGGCCTATGCCCGCAAGTGCGAGGCGATCGGCCCCGACATGCGGCTCATCGAAAAACAGGTGATGCTCCAGGTGCTCGACATGCACTGGAAAGACCACCTGGCCAACATGGACTACCTGCGCCAGGGGATCGGCCTGCGCGCTTACGCCCAGAAAAACCCCCGCCAAGAGTACAAGCGGGAGGCCTTCGAACTCTTTCGGCTGATGCTCGACAACATCAAGCTGGACACCATTCGCTTCCTCTCCCGGATCGAGGTGCGCTCCCACCAGGACGTGGAGGAGGCCGAACGGCGCCGCGCCGCCGCCCGCGCCGCCCAGCAGATGAGCTTCCGCCACGAATCCGCCGACGCCCTGGCCGCCGCGGCCGCCGAGCAGGGCGAGGCGCAACCCGCGCCGCCGCCCCCTCGCCAACCGTTCGTCCGCGAGGGCGCCAAGGTGGGCCGCAACGAACCCTGCCCCTGCGGCTCGGGGCGCAAGTACAAGCACTGCTGCGGGCGGCTCGCCTAGGGGGACGGGAGGGAATCGGCGATGGCGGTGGGAAGCGGCGCGTTGCCGGAACTCCACCCGGTGGCGGGGGTGCGGCTCGGGGTGGCCAGCGCCGGCATCAAGCGGCCCGGGCGGCGCGACCTTCTGGTGATGGCCCTCGAAGAGGGCAGCGAGGTGGCGGCGGTGTTCACCCGCAACGCCTTCCGTGCGGCGCCCGTGGTGGTGGCCGAAGAACACCTGCGCCGGGGCAGCCCCCGTTGGCTGGTGGTCAACACCGGCAACGCCAACGCCGGCACCGGCCGGCAGGGGCTCGAGGACGCGCGCGCCGTCTGCGCGGCCCTGGCGGCCCAGGCGGGCGCGGGCCCCGAGGCGGTGCTTCCCTTTTCCACCGGGGTGATCGGCGAGCCCCTCCCGGTGGCCAAGATCCTCGCCGCCCTGCCGCAGGCCCTGGGCGGCCTGCGCCCCGACGGCTGGGCGGAGGCGGCCAGCGCCATCCTCACCACCGACACCCGCCCCAAGGGGGCGAGCCGCAGGCTCACCCTCGACGGCCGCACCGTGACCCTGACCGGCATCGCCAAGGGCGCGGGGATGATCCGCCCCCAACTCGCCACCATGCTCGCCTTCGTCGCCACCGACGCGCGCATCCCCCGACCCCTCCTGCGGCGCCTGCTGGCGCGGGCGGTGGAGCGCTCTTTCAACCGGATCACCGTGGACGGCGACACCTCCACCAACGACGCCGTCGTCCTCGCCGCCACGGGCGCCGCGGGGGTGGCGGTGGAGCGGGACGAAGGGCCCTTCGCCGAGGCGCTCGCCGAGCTGATGGTGGAACTCGCCCAGGCCATCGTGCGGGACGGGGAGGGGGCCACCAAGTTCATTGCCGTGCGGGTGGAAGGCGGCCGGGACGGGGGCGAGTGCCTGCGGGTGGCCTACGCGGTGGCCGAATCCCCCCTGGTCAAGACCGCCTTTTTCGCCGCCGACCCCAACTGGGGGCGGATCCTCGCCGCCGTCGGCCGCGCCGGCCTTGCGGACCTGGCGGTGGAGCGGGTGCGGATTTGGCTCGACGAGGTGCTCATCGTCGAAGGGGGCGGCCGCGCCGCCACCTACACCGAAGAGGCCGGCCGCCGGGTGATGGCTCGGGACGAGGTGGTGGTGCGCATCGACCTCGGGCGGGGTGCTGCGGCGGAGACGGTCTGGACCTGCGACCTCTCCTACGACTACGTGCGCATCAACGCCGAATACCGCACCTGAGGCGAGCCTTGGACGACCCCCTCCACGTGGTGGCGGCGGTGATCCCCTCTCCGGAGGGTGACGCCGTCCTCCTCGCCCGCCGCTTGGCCTGCCGCCACCTGGGCGGGCTGTGGGAATTCCCCGGCGGCAAGGTGGAGCCGGGGGAAACCCCTCGGGCCGCCCTGGTCCGGGAGCTTTGCGAAGAGCTCGGCATCGAGGTGCACGCCGCCACCCCCTTCCTGGAGCTGGTTCATTCCTATCCCGAGCGCAGGGTTCGCCTGGATGTGTGGACCGTGACGGCCTTCACCGGCACCCCCAGCGGTCGCGAGGGACAGGCGATCCGCTGGGTGACCTGGGCCGAGTTGCCCGCCCTGCCCTTGCCGGCGGCCAATCGCCCGGTGGTGGAGCGGCTCCTGGCCCTCGCCCCCTCTTTCCGGGGAGGAAAGGACGATCGGTAGCAAAATTCCGACCGGTGGACTTGCCTTCGACGAGCGGTCGAAAAGCGGCGACGAGCTGCGGGGTTTCGGGCCGGCCGCGGCCCGGGCAGAGCGCTGCCGCGCTCCTACAATGGAGCCGTCCGGCCCGGAAAGCGGGCCTTTGAGTGGAGACGAGCCGGTGGATGCCAAGGGCGCGAGGGGGCCTTCCTTTCGCCGCGGGCCGGGCTTCACGGCCATCGAATTGATGGTGGTGGTGGCCGTCGTCGCCCTGCTCGCCGCCATGGCGGTGCCCGCTTTCCAAGACCTCTTGGCCAAGCGGCGGGTCAAGGGGGCGGCGGAAGAGATCCACGGTCTGCTCCTCCAGGCCCGCCACGAGGTGCCCCTGCGCGAGCGCGACGTCACCGCGGTCTTCGCCGACAGCGCCGATCCCTGGTGTGTGGGCCTTACCCTGGCCGCCACCTGCGATTGCGGGATCCAAGACCCCACCGATCCCGACGCCTGCACCCTGCCGGTGGCGGGCACCCCGGTGCTCCAGGTGCTACAAGGGGACGAATTTCCCGGCGTGGCGCTGGAGAGCACTTTCACCGCGGACCACACCACCTTCCGCCATCCTCGCCTGACCGCCAATGCCGGATCGGTGCGGGTGACCAGCGGCGACTTTCGGCTGGACGTGGTGGTCAGCCCCCAAGGCCGGATCCGCATCTGCAACCCCAACGACAACGCCATGCCGGGATACCTGCCATGCAATTGAGCGCTCGCCAGCGGGGCGTCAGCCTAGTGGAGCTCCTGCTCGCCATGGCGATCTCCCTCATTTTGCTCGCCGGCATCCTCACGGTGAGCCTGCGCATCAGCACGGCCGGCGGTGAGGCCGCCCAGGCGGCGCGCCTCAACCAGCAACTGCGCGCCGCCATGGCCTTCCTGAGCCGCGATCTGGAGCGGGCGGGGGCGTTCGCCTGGTTTCCCCTGTGGGACGACGACGACGGCGACGGCGATCCCGCCGACGGGCTGACCGACCCTGCCGTGGACGGGGATTTGGCGGACCTGAACGGCGACGGCGGGGTCGGGGTGCTCGACTACTTCCAGGCGGTGAAAACCGCCTGGAAGCGCTTCGGTCCGGTGCGCCTGCAGCGCTTCCCCACGCCCGGCGATCCCACCTCGGGCACCCCCGCCGACTGCACGGTCGATTGCGACTGCGTGCTCTACAGCTACGACCTTGACCGCGACGGCCTGCAGGGGGTGGGCGGGGCGAGCGGCGCGGGCAGCGGCCAGGACGCGGACAATTTCGAGCTGTTCGGCTTTCGCTGGAACGGGCAGGCGCTGGAGCAGCGGGTGGCGGTGGCGAGCGCCGCCGACGCGGCGAGCTGTGATGCCGGCACCTGGGTGGACGTGACTGACGACACCCTCACCGTGACCGGCTTTGCCGTCTCCCTCAACCTGGGCGAGGACGAAACGGGCGATAGTGCCCTCTACGAGGTTGAGGTCGGGGGTGCTACAAAAGATGCAGATCCGAAAACCAGCTGTACCCCTAGCATGGCGGGCGAGGTGCCGGCGGCGGGCGACATCCTGTGCCTGCATCGCCGCTCTCTGGAGCTTACCCTGGCCGGCGCCCTGGCGCAAAATCCTGAGGTGCACCTCACCCTCACCAGCAAGGCCAAGATCCGCAACGATTACCTGGAGACGCCCTGAGTGCGCGGAGGCGGGCAGCCATGAACCACTCGACTGAACGGCCGGCGGTTTTTCGGCAGCGGGGGCTCGCCCTGGTGGCCATCACCCTGATCCTCCTGTTGGTGGCCACGCTCGGCACCTTGGCGGTGGGCCGGCTGGGGGTGGTGGAACAGCGCCAGGCGGCCCTGGAACTGCGCGCGGAGGAGGTCCACGCCGCCGCGGTGGGCGGCCTGGAGTACGCCGAACACTGGTTCAAAGAGCACTGGGACACGCTCAGCTGGAGCGACGGCGACGGTGACGGGGCAGCCGAGCGGGGCGACACCGCCACCCTGCCGTCGGCGGTGGCCGCCACACTGCTCGACCACGCCCTCACCGCCGACACCTACGACCGGGGAGTGCTCTTCCGCCTGCTCACCCCCCTCGACGCCTCCCCCAAGATCGCCCGCATCGAGGTGACCGCCGCCGCCCAGGGGGACACCCAGGTGCGCAAAACGGTGAGCAAGGAAGTGCTCTTCGGCACCTTCTCTCTCTTCGCGGGCGGTGGGGCGGCCGGTGATCCGGCTGTTTTCGCTGGCCCGCCGGTGCTGGTGGAAAATTGCGTCTCCGGGGTGACCGGCAATCCCGCCATCTACCCCGAAACTCCCGGAGGAGTGGCCATCGGCACCACCCAGGGTGCTCTGGGCTGTATCGATCCCGGTCACTTCGACCTCAACGGCGGCATCATCGCCGCCCTCGCCGACTCCCAAACCCTGTGGGATGCGGTCTTCGGCGCGGGCACCACCGAGAAGGACCTACGCGCTCTGGAAAAGCGCTCGCCCGAACGGATCTTTTTCGTCGACGACACCTATCCCCACTATCCGGGCCAGCCGGACTGGAACAACAACAATTGGCACGCCGACGTGGGCAGCGCCGAGGAGCCGGTGATTCTCTACTTCGACGAGACGGTGGATTGCCCCAAGATCAACGGTGACACCACCATCTGGGGATTGGTCTATTACGCCAAGGCCGAGTGTGCCACCAACGGTTGGGGCGGGGGTGTGGTCCACGGCACCGTGGCCAAGGCGGGGGATATGAGTAAGTTCACCGCCAACGCCGAGATTCATGGAAAAACGCTCAATTTCGGCGGTGGCGAGGCGGGCTCAGGCACCGAGGTGACCCTCTCGCCGGTGGAATTCGTCACCTTCGCCGAGATTCCGGGCAGCTGGCGGGATTTTTGAGGAACCTGAAGCGCGCGGCGCGAAGGGGGAAACATGAACGGGCAGGGAACTGCAAGAACTCAGTGGAGCGCCTTCCGGCAACGTGGCTTCGGCCTGGTGGAGGTGCTCGTCACCCTGGTGATCCTGGGGGTGGGGATTTTGGCGCTGCTCGCCTTTCACGGCGAGTCCCAGCGCAATCTGAGTGACACCAAGGCGCGCGCCGAGGCGCTGCGGCTCGCCTCCGAAAAGCTCGCCGAACTGGAGAGCTTTCTCAAAAAAGACGACCTCCGGCTGATAAATGATGGCACTTTCGAGGATCCGCAAAACCCCATCGCCGGGACGCTCGCGCAGTATCAGCGCAGCTGGGAGGTGGCGTACGCCGATGAGGACGGCGACGGGGACACCACCGACTGCAGCGACGACTCTGCTGCGGGCATCTACTGCCCTCGCCTGGTGAGGGTGCAGGTCGCCTGGCAGGACCGCGACGGCAACCCCCAGCAGGTGGAGCTGGCCAGTGAGGTTTATTTCCACCCCCCCGCCGAGCAAGCAGAGAGCTTTCTCGAGCTCGTCGACGCCGAGGGAGTGGCCGCCGCGGGGGGGTTCGATTGGGTCACCGGTGACGAGACGGCGGATGGTGGCGACCAGCCCCCCGGGGATGGCGGCGGCGGACAGACGGGCGGCGGCGACACCCCGCCCGGGGGCGGCGGTTCGGAACCCGCTACCTTTACCGGGGTGATCACTTTGCAGGTGGATGCCCAGGGATCGTTGGGCGGGGGCAAAAACGCCACGCCGGTCAAGCTGACTGGAATCCAATTCAGCGGATCCCAAGCGGTGGTCTGCTCCGGCCTCGCTTTGCCCGCGGGGTCGGGTGACTACACCTGTGTGGCGGCGGGAATTCCAGTGAGCACCGGCGCGAGCTGGACCGTCCAAGTCTCCACCAACGGTAACGTCTGTGCGCCGAGCGGGGGCAGTGCCGCGGTGAGTGTCTCTTCG
Organism: Porticoccaceae bacterium; assembly: GCA_026005035.1. Classification (GTDB taxonomy): domain Bacteria; phylum Pseudomonadota; class Gammaproteobacteria; order Pseudomonadales; family Porticoccaceae; genus BPKH01. The sequence goes on from BPKH01000004.1 coordinate 253,097, forward strand.
GGTAGCCCCACTGCCAGTCTCGCCATCGTCCTGCGCAAAAATAGCGGGTCCTGTCCGTGAGGAACTTGGGAAGAGGGGTTCGGGGATGACTGGGCCGCGGGCGAAATACCGGGAGCGGGGTTTTACCCTGATCGAGGTGCTGGTGGCGGTGGCGGTGATTGCCATCCTGCTCGCCATCGCCCTGCCCGCCTACCAGGATCAGCTGCGCCGGGCGCGGCGGGCCGACGCCATGGACGCCCTGATGCTGATCCACCAGCGCGAGGAGCGCCACCGGGCCAACAACGCCAGCTACACCACCGATCTGTCCGCCCTCGGGGTGGGCACCACCTCCCTGGAGGGCTACTACGGCCTGAGCGTGCCCAGTGCGTCCGCCACCGGCTTCGAGGCCCGCGCCACCGCGGTGGCGGGCACGAGTCAGGCGCGGGACACGGGCTGCACCGTCCTCAGGCTCATCGTCAGCCCCACTTACCCGCGGGGGTTGCGCTGCCCGGCGGATTGCTGGCAGGTGCCGGATACGGGGGGGTGTTCCTGAGGGGGTTGGACCCGGATTCCCGGATTCCGGATTCCCGGATTCCGCTTCGCTCCATCCGGGAACGCCCCATTCGGGCTACCGGGGCGGGTTCTGCAGGGCGATGGGGGGTTAGGGCTCCTCGTCCCTGGGGTCGCCCGAACGGGGCGGTGGCTCGTCGCCGTCGCCGGGGATGCGGTAGCGCTCGGCGGCCCACTGGCCGAGGTCGATGAGCCGACAGCGCTCGCTGCAGAAGGGGCGGTGGGGGAAGGCGTCGCTCCACTCCACCGGCTTGCCGCAGGTGGGACAGTGCAGGCGGCGGGGGGCTTGCGGACTCATGGGGCGTTTTTCTCCCGGGCGAGGGCGAGATAGCGCCGGTGGAGCTCCGCCACCTGACGGCACAGCTCGTCGAGGCTGCCGCGGTTGTCGAGCACGTCGTCGGCGCGCGCCAGCCGTTCGGCACGGGGCATTTGCGCCGCCAGGATGGCCTTGATCTGCGCGGGGTCGGCCCCGTCCCGGGCGCAGGCGCGCTCCACCTGGACCTCCTCCGGCACGTCCACCACCACCACCCGGTCCACTGCCGGCGGTGCGCCCATTTCCAAGAGCAGAGGAGATTCCAGCACCGCATAGGGGCCGGAGGCCTCGGCCAGCCGCTCGGCGATCCAGCGGCGGATCAGGGGGTGGAGCAACTCCTCGAGCCAGTGTCGCTCGGCAGGATCGGCGAACACCCGCGCCCGCAGGGCGGCGCGGTCGAGGGTGCCGTCGGCGCGCAGAATCTCGGGGCCGAAGCGGGCGGCGATGGCGGCGAGGGCCGGCGAGCCCGGTTCCACCACCGCCCGCGAGCCCTGGTCGGCGTCCACCACGGTCACGCCCAGGCGGCGAAAGCAGTCGGCGGCGGCGCTCTTGCCGCTGCCGATGCCGCCGGTGAGCCCCACCACGAAGCGGCTCAAGGGGCGCTTCCCCAAAGGGCGCCGGAGAGGCGCTCGCCCCACAGGAGCACCGTCCAGCCGGCCAGGGCGAGCCAAGGGCCCGAAGGGCAGGGGCCGGTCGCGTCCGTGGCGCCCGGCGAGGATCAGGGCGATGCCCACCAGCGCCCCCGCCACCGAGGAGAGGAGCACCACGAGGGGCAGTTGCTGCCAGCCTACCCAGGCGCCGATGGCGGCGAGGAGCTTGAAATCCCCGTAGCCCATCCCCTCCTTGCCGGTGGTCCAGCGGAACAGGTGGTAGATGCTCCACAGCAGCAGGTAGCCGGCCATGGCGCCCCAGACGGCGCTGGCGAGGTCGGCGAAGAGCCCCGCCGAGTTGACGGCCAGGCCGAGCCACAAGAGCGGGTAGGTGAGGGCATCGGGCAGAAGCTGAGTCTCCCAGTCGATGCCGGCGAGGACGAGCAGCACGAGGCCACAGGCCAGGGCCGCGACGGCCGTGGCGGTGAGGCCGTAGGTGGCCACACTGGCGGCCGCGATCAGGGCGCCGGCCGCCTCCACCAGGGGATAGCGGGGGGAGATGGGCGCCTTGCACTGGGCGCAGCGGCCGCGCAGCCACAACCAGCTCAGCAGGGGAATGTTGTGCCAGGGGGGGATGGGCGCCCGGCAACTCGGGCAGTGGGAGGGCGGCGCCACCAGGTTGGGCGGCGCTTCGCCGGCGGGAACGGCGACCCCCAGCACCGCCGCGGCCTCTTGCCGCCACCGCGCCTCCAGCTGCCGGGGCAGGCGGTGGATCGCCACGTTGGCGAAGCTGCCCAGGGCGAGGCCGAGCAACCCGGCGAGGAGGAGTGCCCCTTCCGGGGCCATCAGATGACCTGGCCCAGGTTGAAGATCGGCAGGTACATGGCGATCACCAGGCCGCCCACCAGCACTGCCAGGATCGACATGATGAAGGGCTCGAGAAGGGCGGTGAGGTTGTCCACCTGGTGGTCCACCGAGGCTTCGAAGTGTTCCGCCGCCTTCTCCATCATCTCGTCCAAAGCCCCCGATTCCTCGCCGATGGCGGTCAGCTGCAGGAGGAGCACCGGAAAGATACCCGTGGTGCGCAGCGCCGTGTGGAGCTGCACGCCGGCGGAGACGTCCTCCCGCACTCGTCGCACGGCGTCGCGAAAGACGGCGTTGCCCGAGGAGGCGGCCACCGATTCCAGGGCGTCCACCAGGGGTACCCCGGCGGCGAAGGTGGTGGCCAGGGTGCGCGCGAAGCGGGCCACGGCGGCCTCGTAGATCACGTTGCCGATGGCCGGAATCTTGAGAAGCGCCTTGTCCACCGCGTCGGCAAAGCGCGGCGAGCGCAGCCGCGCCTCGCGAAAGGCGAGGGCGGCCGCCGCCAGGGCGAGGAAGACGCCGAGCCAGTACTGGCGGGCGATGTCGGAGAGGTGGAGGACGAAGAGGGTGAAGGCCGGCAGGTCGGCGCCGAAGCCGCGGAACACCTCGGCGAACACGGGCACCACCTTCACCAGGAGGATGGCGGTGACGACGATCGCCACCACGATCACCGCGGCGGGGTAGGTCAGGGCCTTTTTGATCTTGGCCTTGAGGGCCTCGTTTTTCTCCTTGTAGGTGGCGAGCCGGTCGAGCATCGCCTCCAGGGTACCGGAGGCCTCCCCCGCTTCGATGAGGGCGCAGTAGAGGGGGTCAAAGTGGCGCGGGTGTTTGCGCAAGGCCTGGGCGAAGCCGGTGCCCGCGGAGACGTCGTCGCGAATGGCGAGGACGAGTTCCCGGAGCTTCTCGTGGCGGGTGCCGTCGGCGACGATGTCGAAGGCCTGGACGAGGGGCACGCCGGCCTTGACCATGGTGGCCATTTGGCGAGTGAACTGGGCGATGTCGGCCGGCTTGACCGCCCGTTCCCGCTTGAAGAGGGGCTTGGGCTTCTTGCGCACCGCAGTGGCGGCGATCCCCTGGCGGCGCAGTTGGGCGCGCACCACGTTGGCGTTGGCGCCGCGGATCTCCCCCTGAACCGGCCTTCCCTGCCGGTTGGTCCCCTTGTAGACGTAGAGTGCCTCTTGTGCCGCCATGGGTCAGTCCTTGGTGATGCGGTTGGCCTCCTCGAGGCCGATTATACCCCTCGCCACCTTGAGCAGCGCCGATTCCCGCAGGGTGCGGAAGCCCTCCCGGCGCGCCTGTTCGGCGATCTGGATGGAATTGCCCCCCTCCATGATCAGGCGCGAGATGGCCGGGGAGATTTTGAGTACCTCGTACACCCCGGTGCGTCCCTTGTAACCGTGGGTGCAGTGTTTGCAGCCCACCGGCCGGTAGACGGTGATCTCCTCGCGGGGGATGGGCAGGGCGGCCAGGCCCTCCTCTTCCAGGACCCGCTCGGGCAGGTCGGTCCAGGGCTCGCGGCAGTGCTCGCAGAGCTTGCGGGCGAGCCTTTGGGCGATGATCAGGCTCACCGAGGTGGCCACGTTGAAGCTCGCCACGCCCATATTCAAAAGGCGGGTGAGGGTTTCCGGGGCGCTGTTGGTGTGCAGGGTGGAGAGCACCAGGTGGCCCGTTTGGGCGGCCTTGATGGCGATCTCGGCGGTTTCCAGGTCGCGGATCTCGCCCACCATGATCACGTCCGGGTCCTGGCGGAGGAAGGCCCGCAGGGCTTCGGCGAAGGTAAAGCCGATCTTGGGGTTCACCTGCACCTGGTTGATCCCCTCCATGTTGATCTCCACCGGGTCTTCGGCGGTGCAGATGTTGCGCTCCGGGGTGTTGAGGATGCCGAGTCCGGTGTAGAGGGAGACCGTCTTGCCCGAGCCGGTGGGCCCGGTCATCAGGATCATTCCCTGGGACTGGGAGAGGGCTTCCAGATAGGCCTCTTTCTGATCCGGTTCGTAGCCCAAGGCGTCGATCCCGAGGCGCGCCTGGCTCGCGTCCAGGATGCGCAGGACGATCTTCTCGCCGAACAGGGTGGGCAGGCTGTTGACCCGAAAGTCCACCGAGCGGCTTTTGGAAACCCGCACCTTGATCCGCCCGTCCTGGGGGCGGCGCCGCTCGGAGAGGTCCATCTGGGACATCACCTTGAGGCGGGCGGCAAGGCGGGGCGCGACGGCCACCGGGGGGTGGGCGGCGTCCACCAACATGCCGTCGATCCGGTAGCGGATCCGGTAGCGCTTTTCGTAGGGCTCGAAGTGGATGTCCGAGGCGCCCTTGCGGATGCCGTCGAGGAGGATCTTGTTGACGAAGCGGACGATGGGGGCGTCGCTTTCCCCTCCCTCCTCTTCGCCCTTGTCTCGGGCCGCTTCCAGGTCGACCGCTTCCAGGGCCTCCTCGTCGATTCCCTCCAGAGCCTCGGCGAGCGTTGCGTCGTTGGCGGACAGATAGCGCTCCACCGCCAGGGCCAACTTGTCGTGCTCGACGATCACCGGCTCCACCTGGGATCCGGTCTGGAAGCGGATGTCGGTGAGGGCGTACTGGTTGGTGGGGTCGCTGACCGCCACGAACAGGCGGTTGCCTCGCTTGTAGAGGGGCAGCGCCAGGTGCTTTTCCACCAGCTCGGCGCTCACCACCTTCTGCGGGCAGGTGGTGAGATCGTGGGCGTCCAGGTCATAGAGGGGGATGCCGAATTCCTCGCTTGCCACCTGGGCCACCAGGCTCGCCGGCAGGAGGTCGTGGTTGACCACGTGGGCGATGAAGGTCTCTCGGGTTTCGGCACAGGTGCGCAGGATGGCCAGCGCCTGTTCGGCGTCCAGGATGCCGGCGCTGACCAGCCGCTTCGGCAGGCCGCGCAGGGCGACGGCTTCCAGCTTCATGGGCCTCTTGCCCCCTTGTTCGTTCCCGGGCAATCCTAGCGCACCGGGCGGCGACGTTGGAATTGCTCTCTTCCCGTAGCCCGGATGGAGGCGCTAAGCGGCGGAATCCGGGGGCAGCGCGAGGCTAGAGTGTGCAGGCGCGGGGGGCCGGGATGCGGTGAGGGGGGCGGCGGGAGGTTTCCCGGATTCCGCTTCGCTCATCCGGGCTACGCTTCATCCGGGCTGCGCCGCCAGAAGGGGCCGGCGGGCGAGGCCCAAGGGGTGAAAAAAATTGTCAATTGCCGACCAAAAAGGCCCCGCGGCTTGCGCGAGGGGTGCGCGCATCGTCGCCAACCCATTGAAAGAAAAAAGATTGGAAACCTGGCACGAAAGCTGCTGAAATGCTTAACGCAAGGCTTGCGCCTGCATCTGCAACCACAGAAGGAGAGAAACCGTGAAACAACAGGGCTTCACCCTCATCGAACTGATGATCGTGGTGGCGATCATCGGCATCCTCGCGGCCATCGCGCTGCCCGCCTATCAGGACTACACCATCCGCGCCAAGGTCTCCGAAGGCCTGGCCGTGGCTTCCGGCGCCAAGGCCACCGCTTCCGAAAACTTGGCCAACGGCGTGAGCGCCTGCCAGGGCGTCGCCACCGGCACCATCGGCATGACCACCTTGAGCTGTTCCGGCAGCACCACCGCCGCGACCCTTACGGCGGTGGTGGCACATGGGGTCGGCGGCATCGCCAACGTCACGGTGACCCTCACCGGCACCCTCAACACCGCCGGCGCGGGCGGCGTGGAGTGGACCTGCACCGGTTCCGACAACAAGTACGTGCCCGCCGAGTGCCGCAGTTCGAGCTGAGAATTCGGCCGACTGCGCGCAACCCTATGACAGCGTAAGATGGAAAGCCCCGGTTCGCCGGGGCTTCTCTTACGTCGCCGCCGGCGCAAGGGCTGGTGAACGGGGGAATTCTGCGCGACGGGATCGGAGGTGGCGTGACCCCACGAACACAGGCTTCTCCTTGGCCCTATCGATGGTTGGCCCTGGCCGCGGCGGTGGTTTACGGCCCGGCCCTCCTGTTCCAATATCTCTGGGACGATCTCATCTGGCTGGATCGACTGGCGCGGCTCGGCGATCCCCTGCGGCTTGCTTTCGCCGAGCCCTTTCTGGTGGGCAACCTCTACTGGCGCCCCCTGGCCGAGCTCACCCTCTACTGGCAGTCGACGCCACATCCCGAGCGCTGGCAGCACGGTCTCAACATCGGGCTTCACGTCGCCAATTTGTTGCTCCTGGGGGCCGTGGCGCGGCGCGCCGGAGCGGGGGGACTTTTGGGCCCTGGGGGCGGTGGCCGCCTTCGCCTTCCACCCGGCCTTCGTGGAGCCGGTGGCCTGGGTGTCGGGCCGTTTCGATCTGCTGTTGGGCTTTTTCTTTCTGGTGGGCGCTTGGTCCTTGCTGGCCTTTTCCCCTGGCTGGAAGCGCACCGCCGCCCTGGGCGGCGCCTTCGCCGCCGCCCTGCTTGTCAAGGAAAACGGCGTGTTGTTCGCGCCCGCCTGGCTGCTCCTCGCCTGGCTGAGAGAGCCGGACGTCACCCTGGCACACACCCTGCGAGAACACCGCCGCCTGCTCGCCCTCTGGGGGTTGCTGTTCGGCGTCTGGTTGGCAGCGCGGGTGGCGGTGCTCGGCGGCACCGGCGGCGAGTTTCTGCTCGCCCAGACGGGCGATTTGTTCTCTTTCCACCGCCTCCATTTGGTTCTGGCCACGGTGGGCGCCTACCTCCGGCTGTTGTTGTTGCCCTTTTGGGGCCTTTCCAGCCTGTACCCGATCGAACCGATGCTCGCCAACCCCTGGTACGGCCTGTTGGGTGGCGGCTACTTGCTCCTCATGGTGGCGCTTTGGGCAGCGCCGCGGACCCGGCGGGCGGGTGCTGTGCTC
>BPKH01000005.1 GCA_026005035.1 Porticoccaceae bacterium
GCAAGCCCCATTCGATCGCTCCCACTATCACCTCAAACCATTTGCCCCCAACGTCCTCGTCTATTACCCCCTCTGGCTTTTGGTTCACTCCCTGGGCATGGTGACGGGCGGCAAGGCGCTGGTCTGGTCGCTGGCCATGGCGTGGGTGGTGGCCATCCATTGGCTCGCCTGGCGACGTGGGCGCGGTCTCGCGGCCGCGGTACTGGCCAGCTGCGCGGTGCTGAACAGCGCTTTCTACTGGGGCTTTGCCAGCTTCTTGCTGGGCTTTCCACTCTTCCTTCTGTGGCTCGAGCTCGGCGACCCGGTGACTCAGCGTGGCAAGGTGGGCAGGCTGGCGATCGCCGCTGCCCTTTCCTTGGCCTTGCTCTGGGCACACTCTCTTTGGTGGGGGGCGGCCCAGCTGTGGCTTGCGTGGCGGACGTGGGAGGGGTGGCGCCGACACTCGATTGGTTTGTGGCAAGCAGTGCGCTGGTGTTGCCCCCACATCCTGCTTGGGATCGCGGCTCTTGGCTGGTCGGCGGAGCTCACCGAACGGTTGATTGCGGCGGATCTTAGGACCGCCCCTTACTGGGGGGATTACCCCTGGGAACGCTTCCACCCGTTTTACCTGCTGGACAACCTATTGGGGCGCTCTGGGGGGAAGCGTTGAAGCCCTTCGTGGTGAGCCTGCTCGTGCTTTGGGTCCTGCTCGTGCTCGCGCAGTACCGGGGGGGGCGCTTGCTTGCGCCATCGATCGCCCGCTCTTGTCGGCTGCATTCATCCTGTGGTCGTTTTTCTTCTTCGCCCCCGATCTTTTCGTCAACACCCTCTTTTTCGCCAAGCGGTGGGGCGCGCCGGCGGCGGTTGTGACACTTCTCGCCCTACCTTCTCCAAAACCTCCTCGTCATGCCGGCTTATTGGCCGCCGCGGGCGCCCTGTCGCTGGCGGCAGCCTCGCTCGTCGCCTGGCAACAATTTGGGCGGGAATACGGTCGCCCTCTGCACGAGGCACTGGAGGCACTGCCCCCCGGGCGGCGCGTCCTGGCGCTCGCCTATGAGACCCCCCGCGGTTTCAAAGTGCCCGTCTTCCTGCAGGCGGGGGCATGGGGCGCAGGCCTTGAAGGGCGGGGAGTCGAGCATGAGTTTCGCCGAATTGCAGACCGGCATCGTCGTCAAGGATCCCGAAGTGAGAAAGCCTTGGACGCGCGATCTGGAGTGGATTCCCGACCTCCTGAAAGACGAGGATTTGGCTTTTTTCAGCCACCTTCTGGTCATCGGTCCTCCCCAGAAACACCAGGCCTTGGCGGACCGCTACCGCTTGATCCCCGTGGTGCGCAGCCATGACGTGGGACTTTACGAAAACGCCGACGGAGCATGGCAGGGCTTCCCCGTCGATCGGCGAGTCACCGATTTCGATCAAGGCCATCACAACGGCAGCCGGTGAAAGATTCCCTCGGGCAGGGCGCGGATCACCGCCATGATCGCCCGCCAGTAGCCCGGGACGTAGTAGACCCCGCTGCCCTTTTCGAGGGCGCGGACGATGTTCCCCGCCACGCGATCGGGCGAGCTCCACAGCAACCCCTTGTTTTCGAAGCGGGCGGTCATGGGGGTGTCGACGAACCCGGGGCGGATGTCCACCACGCGAACGCCGCGGCCGTGGAAGCGGTGGCGCAGGCCGGCTAGGAACGTGGCCACGAGCGCCTTGGCGGCGCCGTAGACGTAGTTGGAGCGCCGGCCGCGATCTGCGGCCACGCTGGTGATCGCCGCCAGCGTGCCGCCCCCTTGCCGCTCGAGATGCGCCGCCGCCGCCATGGCCAGGGCGACTTGGCTCGTGCCGTTGACGGCGATGGCCTCGAGGGTGGTCGGGAGGCTCTTTTCGCAGGCCTCCTGGTCGGGCAGGAGGCCGTAGGCGATGAGGATCAGGTCGACCACGCCAAGCGCGGCGAACACCTCGGCAACGAGCCCTTCGGCGTCGACCTCCACCAGATCGGCCACTTGGGTTTGCACCTGCGCGCCGCGGGCGGCGAGATCGGCCGCCACCAGGGCGAGTCGCTCGTCGTCGCGCCCCACCAGGTAGAAACGCGCTTCCGGCTTGATGAGGCGCCGGGCGACGGCTTCGGCGATGGCCGAGGTGGCACCGAAAATGGCGACGTTGTGCATCGGAATCTTCCTCCGGCGGTCACAGGCCGAGTCGGTGGGACTGGAGGGAATGGTAGCGGCGATGGCCGCCGTAGCGCTCGCGGATCGCGGCGAATTCTTCCCAACGCGGGTAGGTGGTGCGGAACACCTCGGCCGACAGGCGGGCGTCCTTGGCCAGGTAGTGGCGTCCGCCGTGGTCCACCACCAGCCGATCGAGCTCTTGAAGAAAGGCGGGGAGATCGCGCTCCAGGCGAAAGTCCAGGGCCAGGGTGAGGCCCTCCCGGGGGAACGAGAGGAGATTGTCGTTGCCCGGCCCCAGCGCCTTGAGCACCGCCAGCGTCGACCCCTTGCCGGCGGCGGCACAGCGGTCGAGGACGGCGGCCACCCCGGCGGGCGCCGCTTCGGCGGGCAGGACGAACTGGTATTGGAGAAAGCCCTGCCGGCCGTAGAGGCGGTTCCAGTGGCGGATGCCGTCCAGGGGATAGAAAAAGGCGCGACAGGGGCGCAGGGCGCGGGTCACCGCCCGCCGCTGCCGGTGGTAGTAGAGGGCGTTGAAGGCGGCCATGGCGGGGCGGGCGAGCAGCCAGCCGGGCAGGTCCGCGGGCACCGCCGGGCGCCAGGGCTCGCGGGGTGCCGCGGCGGGGCCTGGGGCGTGGCGGCCGAGTTCCAGGATGCCCCGGCCGCGCCGCCGCCCCCGCGCCAGGCAGTCGATCCAGGCCACCGAGTAGGGGGCCTGGGCGTGGGCGGCAAAGCGTTCGAGCAGGGCCTCCAGGCAGGGCGCGCGGTGGCTTTCCACCTCGATCCAGGGGCCGGGCACGGCGCGCAGCCGGAAGGTGGCCGCTAGGATGACGCCGGTCAGGCCCATGCCGCCGCAGGTGGCGCGGAAGAGCTCGGGGCGCTCCGTGGGCGAGCAGCGGACCACCCCGTCGCTCTCGGTGAGCACCTCCAGGGACAACAGGTGGTCGCAGAAGCTGCCGTCACGGTGGTGGTTCTTGCCGTGGACGTCGGCGGCCACCGCGCCGCCCACGGTCACCGCCGCGGTGCCGGGGGTGACGGGCGGGAACCAGCCATGGGGGAGTAGAGCGTCGAGGAGTTGGGCGAAGGTGGTGCCGGCCGCGCAGCGGACCACACCGGTGGCGGGATCGAAGGCGAGCAACTGATCCAGGTGGCGCGTTTCCACCACCGTTGGCGCCAGGGCGCTGTCGCCGTAGCTGCGCCCGCCGCCGCGGGGAATGAGGCTCACTTCGCCGGCCACGGTCGCCGCAAGCTGGCCAAAGGTGCGCGGCCGCAGAACGCGGGCGTCGATGCGCGGATGGCGGCCCCAACCGGAGATCTCCACGGTCAGCTCCCGAACACGAAGCGCCCGTCGAGGCGGTATTTTGCCCAGTAGCCGAGGCCGAGGCCCAAAGTTGCGCCCAGGTAGCGCATGGCGGCGGTGCCCCAGAGGAGCTGGAAGAGGCCCTCGGTGGCCCAGAACAGCAGGGTGGTTCCGACCCCGGTGGCGGCGTAGCGCAGGAAGCGCCGGGAGTCGTCGCGCAGGCTCGCCGCCCGCCAGCCGAAGATATAGTGCTTGTCGAGCCAATACTTGGTGAGGAGGCCCGCGGCGGTGCCGGCGAGCACCGCCGCGGGGAGGGCGGCCGGGCCGGCGTAGAGACGCGTGGCGAGATCCTGGGTGGCGATGTTGAGCGCCGTGGCCAGGGCGGCGAAGAGGGCGTAGCGCCAGGCGATGGGCATGGGCGGCGGGGTCAAACCGGTTCGCGCGAAGGGGGGATTATAGGCCCCTGCTGGCGGGGCGCGGTGCACTGCTAGAATGTCCCTTTGGCAGCTGGGATGTGCGCATGGGGGCCGTCCACCTTCCGCCCTGGGTCCAATTACTGCGACCGCGGCAGTGGGTCAAAAACGCCTTCGTCTTGGCACCTCTCTTGTTCGCCGGCCGGTTTCTGGATCCCGGGGCGGTGGCCTCTGCTGTGGGGGCGGCGCTGCTTTTTTGCCTGGCCGCTTCGGCGGTCTACGTGGCCAACGACCTGCGCGACCGGGAGCGGGACCGCGGCCATCCCACCAAGGCGCGCACGCGCCCCTTGGCCGCCGGCACCGTCACCCCGCGCCAGGCGGTGGGACTGCTGATTCTGTTACTCGCCGCGCTGGCGGCGGGCGGAGTCTTGCTCCCTGAGCCGATGCCGGTGATCGCCGCCTACCTGGCGCTGAACCTCCTCTACACCTTCCACCTCAAGGAGCAGCCGGTGGTGGACATCTTCGTGGTGGCCATCGGGTTCGTGCTGCGGGTCTACGCCGGCGCCCTGGCCATCGCGGTGCCTGTGTCGGGTTGGATGTTCGTCACCACCCTGTGCCTTGCCCTCTATCTGGCGGCGGTCAAGCGCCGCCAGGAGCTTCTGCACGCGGGCAGCGGCGCTCGAGCGGTGCTCGAGCGCTATACGCCCGCCCTGGTGGAGCGGTACGCGGAGATGTCGGCGACGGGCGCCTTGCTCTTCTATAGCCTCTACGTGGTGACCGCGCAGCCGGCCCTGGTGATCACCATCCCGCTGGTGCTCTTCGGCCTGTTCCGCTACTGGTACGTGGTGGAGGTGGAAGGCGGCGGCGAAGCGCCCACCGACGTGTTGCTCTCCGATCGCCCCCTGCAGCTCGCGGTGGCGGTCTGGGTGGCGGCCTGTGCCTGGGTGATCCAGAAGGGTGGCTGACGGCGGCCGAGCTGGCGAGGAGGGACCATGGACGAACCGCGTGCACCGAACCCCCCCGACCCCGCCCTGGTGGCGGAGAACGTGCGCATCGCCCTCGCCGAGGACGTGGGCCCGGGCGACATCACGGCGGCGCTGATCCCGGAGGCGGCCCGTGCCCGGGCCCGGGTGATCGCCCGGGAGCCGGCGGTGATCTGCGGTCGACCCTGGTTCGACGAGGTGTTCCGCCAGCTGGACCCGGCGGTGGCGGTGCGCTGGGCGGTGGCCGAGGGGGAGGAGGTGGCCGCCGAGGCGCTCGTCTGCACCCTGGAGGGCCCGGCGCGGGCGCTGCTCACCGGCGAGCGCACCGCCCTCAATTTTCTCCAGACCCTCTCCGGCACTGCCACCACCGCTCGCCGCTACGCCCGCCGGGTGGCGGGGCGTCCGGTGCGGGTGCTCGATACCCGCAAGACCATTCCGGGGTTGCGGGTGGCCCAGAAGTACGCCGTCCGGGTGGGCGGCTGTCACAACCACCGGATGGGCCTGTTCGACGCCTTTTTGATCAAGGAGAACCACATTGCCGCCTGCGGTGGCATCGCCGCGGCGGTGGCTCGCGCCCGCGAGCTCGCCCCGGGGCGGCCGGTGGAGGTGGAGGTGGAAAACCTGGCCGAATTCGAAGAGGCGCTGGCCGCCGGCGCCGACGTGATCATGCTCGACGACTTCACCCCCGAGATGGTGCGCCAGGCGGTGGCGCGCAAGCGCGGCGGGGTGCGGATCGAGGTGTCGGGCAACCTGGACGAGGGCAGCCTCGAGGCGGTCTGGGTGGAGGGGGTCGACTATCTCTCCTCGGGCAGTCTCACCAAGCACCTGCGGGCCATCGACTTCTCCATGCGGGTGGTGGCCGATGAAACCTGAGCAGCCCTTCGCCGTCGGCCCCGACGGCTGGCTTGCGGGGGTGCGGCGCCTGCCGTCCCCCCACCGAGACGCCCGCCCCGAAGGGGAAGAGGTGAGCCTGCTGGTCATCCACGGCATCAGCCTGCCGCCCGGGGAATTCGGCACCGGCCAGGTGGAGGCGCTGTTCACCGGGCGCCTCGATCCCGCGGGCCACCCGGCCTTTGCGGCCCTGGCGGAGCTGCGGGTTTCGGCGCACCTCTTCGTCGACCGGCAGGGGGCGGTCACCCAGTTCGTCTCCTGCGCCGAGCGCGCCTGGCACGCCGGTGCAAGCTGCTTCGCCCGCAGGCCGCGCTGCAACGACTTTTCCATTGGCATCGAGTTGGAGGGCACCGACCTCGTGCCCTATTCGGATGAGCAGTATCGGATCCTGGTCGCCCTCACCCGCGCGCTCTTCGCCGCGTACCCCGCGTTGGGGCTGGAACGGATCGTCGGGCATCGGGACATCGCCCCTCGGCGCAAGAGCGACCCCGGTCTCGCCTTCGATTGGCACCGTTACCTGGTGGCCTTGGAGGGGGTGCGGTGAGCTTTTTGGTCCTGGTCGCAGCACTCCTTCTCTCCCGCCACCGCGCGGGGGAGGGTGCGGCGGCGCTGTTCGCCCGCTGGCGGCAGGTGGTGGGGTCGCTGCCGGCGGAGGGCTGGCGGCTTCCCCTCCTGCTCTTCGCCGGGCCCGCGGCCGTGGGCGCGGCGGGGTTGGCCTGCGCGGTTCTTGGCGCCCCCTGGCTCTACTGGCTTTTGGCCTTGGGAGTGCTCGTCACCTGTCTGGCCGATCCCGAGCTGCACCGCCGTGCCGATGCCTTTCTGGACGACCTGCGCCGCCGCGACCTCCAGGCGGCCTGGCATGAGGTGCAAGCGCTGGGCGCGGGGTGCGCCGCCGATTGGCGGGAGCTCCACGCCGCCTCCCTGGCCCAGATCGCCCATCGCCACCTGCGCGCGCGCTTTTGCCCCTTTTTCTGGTTTGCCCTGCTGGGCGCGCCGGGCGCTCTCTTCTATCGCCTGGCAGCGGAGGCGGGGGAGGCGCGGCCCCAGGACGGCCGGCTCGCCGCCCTGGTGACCTTCCTCGAGTGGCTGCCGGTGCGGCTGTTCGGCGCCTCCCTGGCCCTGGTGGGGAATTTCGGGCCGGTGGTGGCCGAGTTGCGGGCGGCGGGATGGGCCAAAAGCACCGACGCCGCGGTCCTCGCCGGCCGCCTGGTGCGCGCGGCGCTCTCCGGGAGTCGTGCCGTGGACCCTGGACCCGAAGGGGAGATCGCCGAACTCGAGGCGCTGCCCGCGCTTCTCGATCGGGCAACCCTCTCGTGGCTCGCCCTGGTGGCCCTCGGGGTGTTGGCCTCGTGAGCGGCTGGCGGCAGGCGCTCGCCGTCTACGCTTCCCCCCGGGTGGCGGCGATGCTGCCCCTGGGGTTTGCCGCCGGCCTGCCCCTGTTGTTGGTGTTCGGCACGCTGTCCGCCTGGCTTGCCCGGCTGGGGGTGGAGAAGAGCGCTATCGGCTTTTTCTCCTGGGTGGGGCTTGCCTATTCCCTCAAGTTTCTCTGGGCGCCGCTTCTCGACCGCTTCGCCCCGCCGTTGTTCGGGCGCTGGCTAGGGCGCCGCCGCGGCTGGTTATTGCTCGCCCAGTTGGGGGTGGCCGCCGGTCTGTGGGCCATCGCCCAGTGGCGGCCGGAGGATGGACTTTGGCACTTGGCGCTTCTCGCCTTTTGGGTCGCCTTCTGGTCGGCGACCCAGGACGCCGTGGTGGACGCCCTGCGAATCGACAGCGCGCCGGAAGCGCTCCAGGGGGCCATGGCCGCCAATTACCAGCTGGGCTACCGCCTGGGGATGATCGCCGCCGGGGCCGGGGCGCTGTGGATCGCCGGCACCTACTCCTGGCCCGGCGCCTACCGGGCGATGGCGCTGGCCATGGCGGTGGGACTCGCCACCACCTTGGCGGTGGGGGAGCCCGCCCCGGCGGCGCGGCCGGCACGGCGCTTCAGCCTCGCGGCGCTCGCCGAGCCCTTCGCGGAATTCTTCGCCCGCCACGGGCGGCGCGCCGCCGCCCTCCTTGCCTTGGTGGCGCTCTACCGGTTCAGCGACGTCCTCCTCGGGATCATGGCCAACCCCTTCTACATCGACCTCGGCTTCGACGAGGTCCAGATCGCCCAGGTGACCAAGCTGTATGGGCTCGCCCTCACGGTCCTGGGGGCCTACGCCGGCGGCGCGGCGGTGGTGCGCTGGGGCGTGGCATGGCCCCTGGTCCTGGGAGCCCTGTTGGGGCCGGGCACCAATCTGCTGTTCGCCTGGCTGGCGCTGCGGGGACCCGACCTGGGGGCGCTGGTGGCGGTGGTCTCCGCCGACAACTTCACCGCCGGATTCGCCGGCTCAGCGCTCATCGCCTATGCTTCGAGCCTGGTCAACCGCGCCTTCAGCGCCACCCAGTACGCCGTCATGAGCTCCCTGTTCACCCTCGGCGGCAAGTTCGTGGGCGGCTTTTCGGGGTTGGTGGTGGACGGCTTCGGCTATCCCGCCTTCTTCCTCTGCACCGCCCTTCTCGGCTTGCCGGGTTTGCTGCTCGCCATCCGGCTGGCGCCCGCCACCCGCCGGGGCGGGGGCTAGCAGATGGCGCGGCCCCGGCGCGGCTGTGCGGCCGTTGCCCTCCTGGAGCTCGTGCTCCTCGGGGCCACGGGGGCGGTGCTGGGCCTTGGGGCTCTCGCCGCCTGGCTGGCGGCCACCGCCCTGGCCGGCATCCTGGTGCTGCGCTGGGCCGCCACGCGGCCGCTGTCCAGTGCCCGGGAAGCTTGCCGGGACGGCTCGGGCCCCGCTGAGGGCTGGGCGGGCGGGGGGCTGCTCGGCCTCGCCGGCCTTCTGCTCCTGTTGCCCGGCTTGCTCAGTGATCTTTTGGGACTTGCGCTCCTCCTGCCCGCGGTGCGCCGTCACCTGCTGAGGCGGCTGGCGGTGGCCGAGCGCCGCACCCCTTCGGGGGGCAGGATCATCGAAGGGGAGTGGTGGCGCCCTTGAGCCCTTGAAAAGTCGCCGAGGGCCCCCATGTACCACGCGGACTTTCCACGCCGGCCTTGAAAAGGCCGCGCCTGCCCCCATCTCCAGAGCAGGCCGTCGGCCCCTTCGGGGACGGCGGAGTGAGGCCAAAAGCCAACGAACACAGCCAGTGGAGAGCACGAGATGAAGATTCGTCCGCTTTACGACCGCGTGGTGGTCCGTCGCAAAGAAGAAGAGGAGAAAACCCCGGGCGGCATCGTCCTGCCGGGTTCCGCCAAGGAAAAGCCCAACCAGGGGGAAGTGGTGGCGGTGGGCGAGGGCAAACTCCTCGACAACGGCCAGCTGCGTCCCCTGGCGGTGAAGGTGGGCGACAAGGTGATCTTCGGCCGCTACGCCGACAGCAACACCATCAAGGACGGGGACGAAGAGCTCATCATCATGAGCGAAAGCGATATCTACGGCATCGTCGAAGAGTAACCCCGACTCCCCCAAGGGCAAGTCAAGCGAACTAGAGGACAACCGTCATGGCAGCGAAAGATGTGAAATTCGGCGACGTCGCGCGCCGCGAGATGGCCAAGGGCGTCAATATCCTGGCCGACGCCGTCAAGGTCACCCTGGGTCCCAAGGGGCGCAACGTGGTGCTCGACAAATCCTTCGGCGCGCCCACCGTCACCAAGGACGGCGTGTCGGTGGCCAAGGAGATCGAGCTCAAGGACAAGTTCCAGAACATGGGCGCCCAGATGATGAAAGAGATCGCCAGCAAGGCCTCCGACGAGGCCGGTGACGGCACCACCACCGCCACCGTGCTGGGCCAGGCGATCGTCAACGAAGGGCTCAAGGCGGTGGCCGCGGGCATGAACCCGATGGACCTCAAGCGGGGGATCGACAAGGCCGTCCACGCCGCCGTGGAGGCGCTGGCCAAGCTCTCGCGGCCCTGCTCCGACTTCAAGGAGATCGCCCAGGTGGGCACCATCTCCGCCAATTCCGACGAGAGCATCGGCAAGATCATCGCCGAGGCCATGGAGAAGGTCGGCAAAGAGGGCGTGATCACCGTGGAGGAGGGCTCCGGCCTCGAAAACGAACTGGAAATCGTCGAGGGGATGGAGTTCGACCGCGGCTATCTCTCGCCCTACTTCGTCACCAACGCCGAAAAGATGGCGGTGGAGTTGGAGGATCCCTACATCCTGGTCACCGACAAGAAGATCTCCAACATCCGCGATCTGCTGCCCCTCCTGGAGGCGGTGGCCCGTTCCGGCAAGCCCTTGGTGGTGATCGCCGAGGACGTGGAGGGCGAAGCGCTGGCCACCCTGGTGGTCAACAATCTGCGCGGCATCCTCAAGGTGGCCGCCTGTAAGGCTCCGGGCTTCGGCGATCGGCGCAAGGCCATGCTCCAGGACATCGCCATCCTCACCGGCGGCACCGTGGTGTCCGAAGAGGTCGGCCTCGAGCTCGAAAACGCCACCCTCGAACACCTGGGTCGGGCCAAGCGGGTGGTGATGACCAAGGACGACACCACCATCGTCGATGGCGCGGGCAAGAAGGAAGACATCGAGGCGCGCATCAAGCAGATTCGCGCCCAGATCGAGGAGACCACCTCCGACTACGATCGCGAGAAGCTCCAGGAGCGGCTCGCCAAACTGGCCGGCGGGGTGGCGGTGATCAAGGTGGGCGCCGCCACCGAAGTGGAGATGAAAGAGAAGAAGGCCCGCGTCGAGGACGCCCTGCACGCCACGCGGGCGGCGGTGGAGGAAGGCGTGGTGCCCGGCGGCGGCGTGGCCCTGATCCGGGTGCTGCCCGCCCTGGAGGGCCTCAAGGGCGCCAACGAGGACCAGAACGTCGGCATCAACATCCTGCGCCGCGCCCTGGAAGCGCCGCTGCGCCAGATCGTGGCCAACGCCGGCGAGGAGCCCTCGGTGGTGGTCAACAAGGTCAAGGAGGGCAGCGGCAACTTCGGTTACAACGCCGCCACCGGCGAGTACGGCGACATGATGCAAATGGGCATCCTGGACCCCACCAAGGTGACCCGCATCGCCCTGCAGTCGGCGGCCTCCATCGGCGGCCTGTTGATCACCACGGAAGCCATGGTCTCCGAGCTTCCCGAAGACAAGAAGGCCGCGGCACCTGCCCCCGACATGGGCGACTTCTGAGGTCACCGTGGCCGACGTTCGGCAAGGGCCCCTGCGGGGGCCCTTTTTTGTGGCCGGTTTTACGACCGGTCGCCGCCCGGCAAGCGAGCAAAAAAAAGCCCCCACAGGGGGCCTCGACCGGGCGGGGGCGGTGCCTCAACCGGCGAAGTTCTGGTTGACGAACTCCCAGTTGACCAGTTTCCAGAACGCCTCGAGGTAATTGGGCCGGGAGTTGCGGTAGTCGATGTAGTAGGCGTGCTCCCAGACGTCGGCGGTCAGAAGCGGCGTGGTGTCCGCCTCGGTGAGGGGGGTTCCGGCGTTGCTGGTGTTGAGCACCGCCAGGCTGCCGTCGGGCTTCTTCACCAGCCAGGTCCAACCGGAGCCGAAGTTGTTCACCGCGGCCTCGTCGAAGCGGCGGCGGAATTCGGCGAAGGAGCCGAACGCGGCGTCGATGGCCGAGGCCACGGGCCCGGTGGGTTCGCCGCCGCCGGTGGGGGACAGGCAGTGCCAGTAGAAGGTGTGGTTCCAGATCTGAGCGGCGTTGTTGAAGATGGTGCCGGTGGAGGTGCGGATGATCTCCTCCAGGGACTTGCCCTCGAACTCGGTGCCCGGAATCAGGGCGTTGAGCTTGTCGACGTAGGCCTTGTGGTGCTTGCCGTGGTGGTACTCGAGGGTCTCCTCGGAGATGTGCGGTGCCAGGGCGTTTTTGGGATAGGGCAGTGCGGGCAGTTCGAACGGCATGACAGCATCCCTCTGTGGTTGCGGTTGAACGGAAGATCGGCCGCACCCCGCAGCGAGCGCAGGCGAGACGCGACGCGCTGAGGACCGTCGCCGCCCGCAGGGGGGTAGGGGCCCGCGGGCGACGAGCTGATTGTAACAGAGGGTGCGGGAGCGCGCCTTGTGGCGGCTCCATCCGGGCCTCGAACGTTCCTGCGCCAACCCGTGAGCGCAGTGAACGCAGCCCGGATGGAGCGAAGCGGAATCCGGGTAAGAAGCGGAATCCGGGTAAACTGCCCCTTCAACCAGAGCGCCCAAGGTGCCGGACGCATCCCCGATCTGTCGGCGAGCGCCCCGGGGCGCTACAATGCGCGCCCACACCGGCTACCGGGAGCGCGCCGTGTCTGCAGTGAGGAAGGTGGTTCTGGCCTATTCCGGGGGACTCGACACCTCGGTGATCGTCCGCTGGTTGCAGGAGACCTACGGCTGCGAGGTGGTGACCTTCACCGCCGACATCGGCCAGGGCGAAGAGGTGGAGGCGGCCCGCGCCAAGGCCGAACGGCTCGGGGTGCGGGAGATTTACATCGAAGACCTGCGGGAGGAGTTCGCCCGCGACTTCGTCTTTCCCATGTTCCGCGCCAACGCCGTCTACGAGGGCGAATACCTGCTCGGCACCTCCATCGCCCGGCCGCTCATCGCCAAGCGGTTGGTGGAGATCGCCGAGCTCACCGGTGCCGACGCCGTCGCCCACGGCGCCACCGGCAAGGGCAACGACCAGGTGCGCTTCGAGCTGGGCGCCTACGCCCTCAAACCGGACATCAAGGTGATCGCCCCCTGGCGGGAGTGGGATCTCACCTCCCGGGAGAAACTGCTCGCCTACTGCCGAGGCCCACGATATCCCCGTGGAGGGCAAGCGCGAGGGCCGCTCCCCCTATTCCATGGACGCCAATCTGCTCCACATCTCCTACGAGGGCGGCAATCTGGAGGACCCCTGGTGGGAGCCCGAGGAGTCCATGTGGCGCTGGACCGTCTCCCCCGAGCGTGCGCCGGATCGCCCCACCTACGTGGAGATCGAATTCCGCCGCGGCGATGCAGTGGCCGTGGACGGCGAGCCGCTCACGCCGGCGGGGGTGATGGCGCGGCTCAACGCCCTGGCGGCCGCCAACGGCGTCGGCCGGCTCGACCTGGTGGAAAACCGCTACGTGGGCATGAAATCCCGAGGCTGCTACGAGACGCCGGGCGGCACCGTGCTGCTCGCCGCCCACCGGGCCATCGAGTCGATCACCCTCGACCGAGAGGTGGCCCACCTCAAGGACGAGCTGATGCCGCGCTACGCGGCACTGATCTATAATGGGTACTGGTGGTCGCCGGAGCGCAAATTGCTCCAGGCGCTGATCGACGAGTCCCAGGTGTACGTCAACGGCACGGTGCGCCTTAAGCTGTACAAGGGCACGGTGACGGTGGTGGGCCGACGGGCGGAGGACAGCCTGTTCGACGGCCGCATCGCCACCTTCGAGGACGACGCCGGCGCGTATGATCAGCGCGATGCCGAGGGGTTCATCAAACTCAACGCCCTGAGGCTCCGGATCGCCGCGGCGCGGGGGCGACCCCTGCGCTGATCGCCCCGGGGGGGGTGGACCAAAGGCGAGCCCCTTGACCCTCGTCAAGGGGCGGTAGGGAAGGGCGGGCGAAAATGGCTTCGCCGCCCGCTTCGTCCACTCACCACGGGGAGCCCCATATGGCCCACGTTGCCAGCCAAGCGCCGCCCGCCTACGAGACCCGGGTCGTCAAGCAGTTCGCCCTGATGGCGGTGTTCTGGGGTGTGGTCGCCATGGCGATCGGCGTCGTGCTCGCCGCCCAGCTCGCCCTGCCGAGCCTCTTTCCTCCCCTGGAGTACTTCCACTTCGGGCGCCTGCGGCCGCTGCACACCAACGCCGCCATTTTCGCCTTCGGCGGCTCGGCGCTCATGGCCACCTCCTACTGGGTGGTCCAGCGCACCTGCCAGACGCCCCTCTTCGCGCCGCGCCTCGCCGCCTTCACCTTTTGGGGTTGGCAAGCTCATCATCCTGGGCGCCGCCTCACCCTGCCCCTCGGCGACACCACCAGCAAGGAGTACGCCGAGCTCGAGTGGCCCATCGACATCGCCATCGCGCTGGTGTGGGTCGCTTCGCCATCGTCTTGTTCGGCACCATCCGCCGCCGCGAGGTCAGCACCTCTACGTGGCCATCTGGTTCTACATCGCCCATCCTGTGACGGTGGCCATGCTCCACGTGCGTCAACAGCCTGGCCAGGTTCCGGTCACCTGCTGGCAAGTCCTACGCCGTCTACGCCGGCGTCCAGCGATGCCCTGGTGCAGTGGTGGTACGGGCACAACGCCGTGGGCTTCTTCCTCACCGCCGCTTCCTCGGGCTGATGTACTACTTCCTGCCCAAGGCCGGCCGAGCGACCGGTCTTCTCCTACCGGCTGTCCATCGTGCACTTCTGGGCGCTCATTTTCATCTACATCTGGGCCGGTCCCCACCACCTGCACTACACTCGGCCTGCCCGACTGGGCCAGAGCGCTGGGCATGGTGTTCTCGCTGATGCTGCTCGCGCCCTCTTGGGGCGGTATGATCAACGGCCTGCTCACCCTGCGCGGCGCCTGGGACAAGGTGCGCGACCGACCCCGTCCTGCGCTTCCTGGTGGTCGCGCTACTCCTTCTACGGCATGTCCACCTTCGAGGGCCCGATGATGTCCATCAAGAGCGGTCAACGCCGTGTCCCACTACACCGACTGGACCATCGGCCACGTCCACTCAGGGGCCTTGGGGTGGGTGTCGATGATCTCCATCGGCGCCCTCTACCACCTGATCCCGGTGCTGTGGAAACGGCGCTCGATGTACAGCGTGCCGCTGATCCACCTCCACTTCTGGCTCGCCACCATCGGCACGGTGCTCTACATCGCCTCCATGTGGGTCAACGGCATCGCCCAGGGGCTGATGTGGCGCGCCTTCAACGCCGACGGCACCCTCACCTACAGCTTCGCAGAGGCGGTGGAGGCCAGCTACCCAGGTTACTACGTGCGGCTCGTCGGGGGCGCCATCTTCCTCGCCGGCATGCTGGTGATGGCCTACAACGTCTGGCGCACCGTCTCGCCGCCGCGCCGCGAGCCGGTTCCGGCGCCCGCCACGGCCTGAGGAGGACGCCGCCGTGAAGCACGAGATCGTCGAAAAACACCTGGGCTTGATGGTGGTGCTGATCCTGGTGGTGATCAGCTGGGGGGGGCTCGCCCAGATCGTGCCCCTCTTCTTTCACGAGGCCACCACCGAGCCGGTGGAGGGACTTCGGCCCTACCCCCCGCTGGTGCTGGAGGGGCGCGACATCTACATCCGCGAGGGGTGCCACGTCTGCCACACCCAGATGGTGCGGCCGCTGCGCGCCGAAACGGAGCGCTACGGCCACTACTCCGTGGCCGGAGAGTACGTCTACGAGCACCCCTTTCTATGGGGATCGAAGCGCACCGGTCCGGACCTCGCCCGCGTCGGGGGTCGCTACAGCGACGAGTGGCATCGGGCGCACCTCTACAACCCCCGCGACGTGGTTCCCGAGTCCAACATGCCCGCCTACCCCTGGCTGTTCGAGCGGATCGTCACCGGCGAGCACACCGCCGCCAAGATGCGGGCGCTGGCCAAGGTGGGGGTGCCCTATACCGAAGAGGAGATCGCCCGCGCCGCGGAGCCCTTCGCCAAGGGGGACGTGCGCGAGGTGGACGCGCTGATCGCTTACTTGCAGCAGTTGGGCACCCATCTGCGCAAGGCGCAGTGAGGAGGGGACGGTGGACCAGGGAACCCTGCAGGGCATCGGCACTGCGCTCGTCATGCTCGCCTTTCTCGGGGTGTGCTGGTGGGCGCTGAGCCCCCACAAGCGGCGGGATTTCGAAGAGGCGGCCCGCTTGCCCTTCGCCGGCGATCCGCCGGTCGATGAGGAGCGGGACGAGGTGGGAGGGCGGCCATGAGCAGCTTCTGGAGTGGGTGGGTCATCTTTTTCACCGCGCTCACCATCGGCGCGTCGGTGTGGCTCCTCTACGCCAACCGCAAGGTGGAGGTCCGGGGCGAAGAGCCGAAGACCGGGCACGTCTACGACGGGATCGAGGAGTACGACAACCCCCTGCCGCGCTGGTGGTTCAATCTCTTTTTGCTCAGCGTGGCTTTTTCTGTCGTCTACCTCCTCCTCTACCCGGGGCTCGGCAACTTTCCGGGGCTTTTGGGATGGAACTCCATCGACCAGTGGCGACGAGAAGTGGATGCCGCTGAGGCGCGCTACGCGCCCCTCTACGCCCGCTACCGCGCGCTGCCCGTGGAGGAGCTGTCCGCCGATCCCGAGGCGATGAAGATGGCGCGGCGGCTGTTCAACAACCACTGCAGCCAGTGCCACGGCGCCGACGCGCGGGGAGGGTACGGCTTTCCCAACCTGACCGATGACGACTGGCTCTACGGCGGCACCCCCGAGGCCATCGAGACCACCATCCGCCGCGGGCGCAGCGGCGCCATGCCCGCCTGGGGCGAGATCCTCGGCGCGGAGGGGGTCGAGAACGTGGCCCACTACGTGCTCTCCCTGTCCGGCGCCGACCACGACCCGGTCCGCGCCGCCGCGGGTGCCCCTCTGTTCGCCAGCTACTGCGCGGCCTGTCACGGCCCCGACGGCAAGGGCAATCCGGCCCTCGGCGCCCCCAACCTCACCGACGGCGTCTGGCTCTACGGCGGCTCGCTGGAGATGGTCAAATACAGCATCCGCAACGGCCGCAGCAACCGCATGCCGCCCCAGGAGGCGTTTCTGGACGACGACCGGATCCACCTGCTCGTGGCCTACGTGTGGGGCCTTTCCCGCCGGCCCTGAGGCGGCGGGCGGGGGAGGCCGGCGGAGCGATGGGGGAGGAAAGCGTGGCTCGCGATGCGGAAGCCAGGCGCCCCGCCGAGGGGAGTGCCCCCGGGGAAGAGGCGATCCGCGTCCTCGACCTCTACGAGACCCGGGAGAAGATCTACACCCGCACCCTGCCCGGCTTTTACCGGGAGGTGAAAAAATACACCCTGTTGCCCTTGATGTTGGGCTATTTCCTCTCGCCCTGGCTCACCATCGACGGCCGCCAGGCCATCTGGTTCGACCTGCCCAACCGAAAGTTCCACGTCCTGTGGGCCACCTTTTGGCCGCAGGATTTCATGCTCCTCGCTTGGCTGTTGATCATCTGCGCCTTTGCCCTTTTCACGGTGACGGTGGCGGTGGGGCGGGTATGGTGCGGTTTCACCTGCCCCCAGACGGTCTGGACCCTGTGGTTTCTGTGGGCGGAACGGCTCTGGGAAGGGGACCGCAACCAGCGCATGCGCCTCGACCGGGCGCCCTGGAGCCTGGAAAAGGTGGTGCGCAAGGGGGGCAAGTGGACCACCTGGTTGGCCATCGCCTTCGCCACCGGCCTCACCTTCGTGGGCTACTTTGCGCCCATCCGCCAGCTGGTGCCCGATTTTTTCACCCTCGACGCCCACCCCGCGGCCTACTTCTGGATCTTCTTTTTCACCCTCATGACCTTCATGAACGCGGGCTTCCTGCGCGAGCAGGTCTGCCTGTACATGTGCCCCTACGCGCGCTTCCAGTCGGTCATGTACGACCCGGACACCCTGGTGGTCACCTACGATTTCCGCCGCGGGGAGCCGCGCGGGCCGCGGCGCAAAGGGGAGGACCCCCGCGCGCTGGGCTTGGGCGATTGCGTGGACTGCACCCTGTGCGTCCAGGTGTGCCCCACCGGCATCGACATCCGCGACGGCCTGCAGTACGAGTGCATCAATTGCGGCCTGTGCATCGACGCCTGCAACGCGGTGATGGACAAAATGGGCTACCCTCGGGGGCTTATCCGCTACACCAGTGAGCGGGCCATCCGCGAAGGGCGCACTCGCTTGCTGCGGCCGCGGTTACTGGGCTATGGGGTGGCGCTTGCGGCCATGGCGGGGCTCTTCCTGTGGACGCTCGCCCACCGCCTTCCCCTGGAGGTGGACGTGATCCGCGACCGCACCCTGCTCTATCGCGAGGCGCCAGACGGCGCCATCGAGAACATCTACGTGCTCAAGATCGCCAACAAGGACCGCCGCCCCCACCGCTACCGGATCGCCGTGGAAGCGCCCCTGCCCCTGGAGCTGCGCGGCCCGGCGCGGGTCGAGGTGGCGGCCGGCGAGGTAGCCGACTTCCCCTTGCGACTCGCCCTGGCCCGCGAACAGCTGGAGGCGCCCGCCCTGCGCTTCCGCTTCCGGGTCGCCGCCGAGGACGCCCCGGACCTGGCGGTGAGCGAGGAGAGCCGCTTCCTGGGCCCGGCGCCGGGAGGAGGGCGCCCATGAGCGTCGCCTGGTACCGCCAATTCTGGCCCTGGTTCTTGATCGCCCTGCCGGCGAGCGCGGTGGTGGCCGGGCTCGTCACCGTGGCCATCGCTTTCCGCCACGCCGACTCCCTGGTGGACGACGACTACTACCAAGCGGGCCTGGCCATCAACCGCACCCTGGCGCGAGACCGCAGGGCCGCCGAACTGGGCCTGGCCGCTCGAGTGGCGCTGCGCGAGGCGGGACGCGTCGAGGTGGTGCTCGCCGGCGCGGTGGCGCCGGCCGCGCTGGAGCTCCACTTCGTTCACCCCTTCGATGCCGGCGGGGATCGCGTGGTGCAGCTGATCCGGGAGGCGGACGGGGTCTACCGCGGCGCGGCCGGCCCCCTGGCAGGGCCCCGCTACCGGCTGCGCCTGGAGCCTCTGGGCGGCGGGCCGTGGCGGCTCACCGGCCGGCTCGACTCGGCGCGCGCGGCGGGGGCGGAGCTTCTGCCCCATGGCTGATTGCTTCCACTGCGGACAACCGGTGCCGGCGGGCAGCCCCTACCAGGTGGTGGTGGCGGGGGTGCTGCGGCCTCTGTGCTGCGCCGGCTGTCAGGCGGTGGCGGAAACCATCCTGGAGGGGGGGCTGGAGGCCTTTTACCGGCGCCGGACGGCGCCCGCTCCACCGCCGCCCGAGAGGGTGCAGGCCGCGCTCCTCGAGGAAGCGGATGCGCTCGAGGACCTCGCCGTTCCCTGTGCCGACGGCAGCCTGGCCGTAGAGCTCGCCGTGCCCGGCCTGCACTGCGCGGCCTGCGCCTGGTTGGTGGAGCGGCGCCTGGCCGCCGAGCAGGGGGTGGTGGAAGCTTCCGCCAACCTGGGCGCCCGCCGGGTGCGGGTGCGCTGGGATCCCGGGCGCACGGGACTCGGCGCCGTCCTCCGCGCCCTGGCCCAGGTGGGCTACGCCGCCGTCCCCGCCCGGGCGGCGGAAGAGGAGCGCGCCCTGGCGCGGGAGTCCCGCGACCTGCTCACCCGCCTCGGGGTGGCCGGCATCGGCATGATGCAGGCGGGGCTGGCCGCCCTGGGCGGCTATCTCGCCCCTCCTGGCGGGGTGGGAGCCCCCTGGGAGGGCCTTCTGCGCCTCGCTGGCCTCGCGGTGGCCACGCCGGTGGTGGGCTTTGCCGCGGCTCCCTTCTTCCGCAATGCCTGGCGGGGCCTGCGGGCGGGTCGGGCGGGAATGGACCTGCCGGTCGCCCTGGCCATCGCCCTGGCCTACGTGGCGAGCCTCCACGCCACCCTCACCGGCCGCGGGGAGACCTACTTCGACTCCCTGGCCATGTTCACCTTCTTTTTGCTCCTGGGGCGCTTTCTGGAACTGCGGCTGCGCCACCGCAACGCCCGGGAGGCGGAGGGGCTCTCCTCCCTGCTGCCCGCAACGGCGTTGCGGCTCGGGCCCGACGGGTGCAGCGAGCGGGTTCCGGTGGCGCGGCTCTCGCCCGGCGAGCGCGTCCTGGTGCCGGGCGGCGCGGTGATCCCCTGCGACGGCCGGATCCTGTGCGGGGCCAGCGAAGTGGTGGAGGCGGTGCTCACCGGCGAGGAGCGACCCGCAGTGCGCCGTCCAGGCGACCTGGTGCGCGCCGGCACCCTCAACGGGCCCAATCCCTTGGAAGTGGAGGTGGCGGCCACCGGCGGGCGCACGCGCCTCGCCCAGGTGCTGGATCTGGCGGCGCGGGCGGCCGCGGAACGGCCGCCCCTGGCACTGCTCGCCGACCGTCTCGCCGGCCGCTTCGTGGTCGCCGTCCTCCTGGCGGCGGCCGGCGTGTTCGCCGCTTGGTGGCTGGTGGAGCCGGAGCGGGCGCTGTGGGTGGCGCTCTCGGTGCTGGTGGTCAGCTGCCCCTGTGCGCTCTCTCTGGCCACGCCCGCGGCCCTGGCGGTGGCCACCGGCGGTCTGCGGCGACGCGGCTTTCTGGTGCGCCGCGGCCACGTCCTGGAGGCGCTCGCGGGGGTGCAGCGGCTGCTGATCGATAAGACCGGCACCCTGACCCTCGGCCGCATGGCGATCGCCGAGGTGCGCCCCGCCGCCGGGGTGAGCGAGGAGCGGTTGCTGGCGGTCGCGGCCGCCCTGGAGCGCGGCGTGGACCACCCCATCGCCCGCGCCTTCGAGGGGGTGGCGGCGGCCGCCGAGCCGGTGGACGGGCGGCGGGTGCTGCCCGGCAGGGGGATCGAGGCGGTGCTCGGCGGCGAATGGGTTGCCTGCGGCGCCGCCTCCTGGGTCGAGGAGCGGTTTGGCCATCGGTTCGCCCTGCCCGACGGCGACGGCACCTGGCTGGTGGTGGCCAGCGCCGCTTCCCCCCTCGGGGCCGTGCGGCTGCGGGATCGCCTGCGTCCCGGTGCGGCTGCCGCGGTGGCCGAGTTGAGCGCCCAGGGCATCGCCGTGGAGCTGGTGAGTGGCGACCGCCCCGAGGCAGTGGCCGCCCTGGCCGCCCGACTCGGCATCCGGCGGGCGGCGGGAGGGCTGCGTCCCGAGGACAAGTTGCAGCGCCTGGAGGACTGTCTCGCCCGCGGCGAGCGGGTGTTGGCGGTGGGAGACGGCATCAACGACCTGCCCCTGTTGGCCCGCGCGCCGGTGTCGGTGGCGGTGGGCGCGGCCGCCGACCTGACGCGGCTGACCGCCGACGCCGTGTTGTTGGCGGAGGACCTGCGCGGCCTGTCGCGCGCCGTGGCGCAGGCCCGGGCCACGCGCCGGGTGATCCGCCAAAATCTGAGTTGGGCGCTCCTCTACAACGGCCTGGCCCTGCCGGCGGCCGCCCTCGGCCTGGTTCCCCCGTGGGCGGCGGCCCTCGGCATGTCGGCCAGCTCCCTGCTGGTGGTGGCCAACGCCCTGCGGTTGGCTAATCCCGTGGAGCGCGAGGCGGTGCGGTGGAAAGTCTCTACCTGTTGATTCCCCTCTCCCTGCTCCTGGTGGGGTTGGCCCTGGCTTTCTGGGTGTGGGCGGTGCGCTCCGGACAGTACGACGACCTGGACCGGGAAGGGGCGCGGATTCTCGAAGACGAGGAGGAGGCGGACCGTGGTTGACCCGCATCAAGGGGTGGGGCTTTTCGCCATGGTACTGATCGGCGTGGCGGGGGGCGGCCACTGTCTGGGCATGTGCGGGGGCATCGCCGGAGCCTTGAGTCTGGCCGGTCCCGGGAGGGGCTGGGCGGTTCCCCTCTACAACGCCGGCCGAATCGGCGGCTACGCCCTGTTGGGGGCGGCGGTGGGCGCCGCCGGGGCTTGGGGTGGCGAGGCGCTGGGGTGGGGTGGGGTATTGCGCGCGCTGGCGGGAGGGCTGATGGTGCTCGCCGGCTTGTACCTGCTGGGGGTGGGGCGGGCCGCGCCCCTGGAGGCACTGGGGCTTCGCCTGTGGCGCCAGCTGCGGCCGTTGGCGGGGCGCCTGCTCCCCGCGGACCGGCCCCTCAAGGTGTTGCTGCTCGGCGGCTTGTGGGGGTTTTTGCCCTGTGGGCTCACCTACACCGCTTTGGCCCTGGCGGCGGTTTCCGGGGGGGCGGCCGCCGGTGCGCTGGCCATGGCGGCCTTCGGGATCGGGACCCTGCCCGCCCTGGCGGCGGGGGGGTGGGCGGCGGCATGGCTGGGCGCGGCGCGCCTTCGGGGGCTGAGCGGCGCCGCCCTGGTCGCCTTCGGGTTGTGGACGGCGGCGGCGCCGCTGGTCGGCCTGCCGGGCGATCATGACCACGGCGCCCACCGCGTACACCAATTGCGTTGACCAAGGGGGTGAGACATGTTCGGACACATTTTCGGCCTGCTCTTTGCGCCCACCGCCGAATGGCGCAAGCTCGCGGCTTTGTCAGAGCGGGAGATCAAAAAGCGGCTGCTCTATCCCCTGGTGATGGGCGCAATTCCGCCGGTCGCCTTCTACTTGGGAACCACCCGCACGGGCTGGGCGGTGATGGGCGACGATCCGATCCGCTTGACCCCCGACTCGGCGCTGCCCCTGGCGGTTCTCTTCTACGTGGCCCTGGTGGGCGGGGTGGCGTTCATCGGCTGGATGATGCACTGGATGTCGCGCACCTACGACGCCGACTCTTTTCCCGAGAAGGGCGTGGTCTTCATGGGGTATGCGGCCACCCCCGTCTTTCTGGCCGGCGCCCTCGGGGTCTACCCGGTCTGGTGGCTGGACATCCTCCTCGCCACGGCGGCCTGCAGCTACGCCATCCGGCTCGTCTATCTGGGGGTGCCGCCCTTCATGAAGGTGCCCGAAGAGCGGGGCATCCTCTACGCCAGCGCGGTGTTCGCCGTGGCCTTGGTCTACGTAGTGGCCGTCCTCGCCGCCACCACCATCCTCTGGGAGTACGTGGCCACGCCGGTCTTCGACGACTGAGGGATCAGTCGAAGAGCCCCAAGGTGAGGATCCGAAACAGCGACCGCTTTTTCTCCTCCCGGGGTGTTTCGGGTTTCTTCTCCCCCGGTTCCGGGTTGTACTTCCAGCGGGTGTCGTAGTGGGGGGCGCGGCGGTCGTCGTAGAGGCCGAGACTGGCGATGCGCAGCCAGCGGCGGCCCTCGTCGGGGGCCACTCCCTGGAAGCGGAACCGCCCTCGGTCGTCCAGGGAGGGGTAGTCGGGGTAGTTGGCGGCCAGCACCCGCACCGCGTCCTCCGCCAGGTCTTCCTTGCCCAGCAGATGGTAGGCCTCGGCCATCACCGCCAGCGCGTCGGGCACGGCCGGGGTGCCCTGGAAGTTCTCCACCACGTAGCGGCCGCGGTTGGCGGCCGCCAGATAGGCGCCCCGGGCGAAGTAGTGGTTGGCCACGTGGATCTCGTAGCGCGCCAAGAGGTTGCGCAGGTGGAGCATCCGTTTGCGGGCGTCGCGAGCGTAGGGGCTTTCCGGAAGTAGGGTGATCAGCTCGCCGAAGGTGGCGAATGCCTCCCGGGCGCTCGCCGGATCGCGCTGGGTCACGTCCACCGGCAAAAAGCCGCCCAGGAAGGAGCGGCTCTGGGAGAGCTGGGAGAGCCCCTTCAGGTAGTAGGCGTAGTCCACGTTGGGGTGGCGGGGGTGCAGGCGAATGAAGCGGTCCGCCGCCGCGATGGCGTTTTCGTAGTCGGCGGCGCGGTGATAGGCGTAGATGAGGGACAGCTGCGCCTGTTCTGCGAAGGCGCCGAAGGGGAACTGGGCCTCCAGGGCTTTCAGGTTTTCGATGGCGTCCTCCCAGCGGTTGGCGTTGAGATTGCGCTCGATGAGCCGCTGGAAGTCTTCTTCGGTGTAACCTTCCTGCTCCTTTTCTTTATCCTTGCCGCCCACGAAGGGCAGGGCGGAACAGCCCCCCAAGAGGAGGGCGGCCAGCAGGAGCGGTGTGAGGGCTCGCATGGGAGACCGGTCTCCGTCGCATCCGAGGCGCGGGCGGTCGGCCCGCGGGCGGAGGGCTATTTAACCACAGGTTTGCGGGGAGCAGAAACGCGCGGCCATGGCGGTGCGGACGGTGGAGCGGGTGGCCCGGACGGGGCCCGAAGATGTGGGGCTGCGCCTGGATCAGGTGGCGGCGCGCCACTTCGCGGAATTTTCCCGGGCGCGCCTGCAGGCCTGGATCCGGGCGGGCGCCCTCCTGGTGGACGGGCACCCCGCCCGGCCGGCGCAGCGGCTCGCGGGCGGCGAGCAGCTCCTCCTGCGCGCCATCCTGGAGCCCGCCGAGGGGCTGCTCCCGGAGCCGATCCCCCTCGCGGTGGTCCATTGCGACGCCGAGATTTTGGTGCTCGACAAGCCGCCGGGGCTGGTGGTCCATCCCGGCGCCGGCGTCTCCCGCGGCACGCTGCTGAACGCGCTCCTCCACCACTACCCCGAGCAGGCGCTCCTGCCGCGGGCCGGCATCGTGCACCGGCTCGACAAGGACACTTCGGGGCTTTTGGTGGTGGCGCGCACCCTCGAAGCCCACCAGGCCTTGGTGCGCGCCCTCAAGGCGCGGGCAGTGGGCCGCGAGTATCTGGGGGTGGTGCACGGCCAGCCCCCAGATGCCGGCACCATCGACGCCCCCATCGGCCGCCACCCGACCGCCCGCACCCGCTTCGCCGTGGTGGAGCGCGGCGGTCGGGAGGCGCGCACCCACTTCCGAGTGGAGCGTCGCTTCGCCCGCCACGCCCTGGTTCGAGTGCGCCTTGAGACCGGCAGAACCCACCAGATCCGCGTCCACCTGTCCCACCTGGGACATCCCCTGGTGGGGGACCCCGTCTACGGCGGCCGCCGGCGCACGGCGACCGCCGACGACCCCTTGGCAGGCCGCCTGCGCGCCTTCCGCCGCCAGGCGCTGCACGCCGAGCGGCTCGAGTTCGACCATCCAGCGAGCGGTGCCAGGCTCAGCTTCCACGCCCCGCCGCCGCCCGACCTGCGGCAACTCCTGGCCGCCCTGGAGGCCGACCAGTGGGGTACCTGATCCCCGACTGGCCGGTTCCGCCCTGGGTGCGGGCCGCCGTGACCACCCGCACGGGCGGGGTGAGCGCCGGTCCCTACGCCGCCTTCAACCTCGCCGGCCACGTGGGCGACGATCCCGCCGCGGTGGCGGAAAATCGCGCCCGCCTGGCCGCGGACCTCGGCCTTGCCGTCGAGCCGCGCTGGCTCGAGCAGGTCCACGGTACCCGGGTGGTGCGGTTGGATGCGCCGCAGGGCCCGTCCCTCGCGGCGGACGCCGCCTGGACCGAGCGGCCGGGGGTGGCCTTGGCGGTGCTGGTGGCGGACTGCCTGCCGGTGTTTTTCGCCGACCGCGCCGGGCGGCGGGTCGCGGTGGCCCATGCCGGCTGGCGGGGACTCGGCGGCGGCGTGCTGCGGGCGACGGTGGCCGCCCTGGAGGTCGAGCCGGGCGCCCTCGTCGCCTGGCTGGGGCCGGCCATCGGGCCGCGCCGCTTCGAGGTGGGAGAGGAGGTGCGCGATCACTTCCTCGACCACGCCCTGGGGGTGGAGCACCGCGCCGCCATGGCGGCGGCCTTCGCGCACGGTGCGCGGCGCGGACACTACTTCGCCGATCTCTTCGCCCTGGCACGGGCGGAGCTCGCCGCCCTGGGGGTGGGCGCCGTGAGAGGCGGGGGCCTGTGCACCTGGGAGGACGGGGCGCGCTTTTACTCCCATCGCCGGGACGGGGTCACCGGGCGGATGGCGGCGGTGATCTGGCTCGAGAATCCCCTTTAAAACGCCGGCGCCGCCCCCACGATTCAACGCCCTTTTGGCGCGAGTTCGTGCGAGGCAGCCATGTCCCCGGTCCTCATCACCCTCTTGCTCCTCTCCATCAGCAACGTCTTCATGACCTTCGCCTGGTACGCCCACCTCAAGGCGCTCAACGGCAAGCCCTGGATCGTCGCCGCTCTGGCCAGTTGGGGGGTGGCGCTCTTCGAATACCTCTTCCAGGTGCCGGCCAACCGCATCGGCTATCGCGTCCTGTCGGTCGCCGAGCTCAAGGTGCTCCAGGAGATCCTCTCTCTGTCGGTGTTCGCGCCCTTTGCCCTCTGGTACCTGCGCGAGCCGCTCAAGCTCGACTACCTCTGGGCGGCGCTGTGCCTGGTGGGGGCCGCCTGGTTTGCGTTCCGCGACCGCCTCGGTTGAGCCTCAGGGGCGGCGGTGCCGCACCGGGCGCCGCCGGCGCGGAAAGAGGGCCCGGCAGATCTCGCAGGAGAGGCCGTCGCAACGGCGCGCCGGGCAGTGCTCGCGGCCGTAGTAGATCATCTGCAGGTGGAGGTCGCGCCAGCTCTCTGGGGGGAAGAGGCGCTTGAGATCCCGCTCCGTCTCGCGCACGTTGCGGCCACGGGACAACCCCCAGCGCTGGGCCAGGCGGTGGATGTGGGTGTCCACCGGGAATGCAGGCACCCCGAAGGCCTGGGCCATGACGACGCTGGCCGTCTTGTGTCCCACCCCGGGCAGGGCCTCCAAGGCCTCGAAGGAGGCGGGCACCTGGCCGCCGTGGCGCTCGACGATCAGTCGGGACAGCTCGCGGATGGCGCGAGCCTTGCGGGGCGCGAGGCCGCAGGGGCGGATGATCTCCTCGATGGTGGCCACCGGCAGGGCCGCCATGGCCTCGGGATTGTCGGCCAGGGCGAACAACTTGGGGGTGACCTGGTTGACCCGCTCGTCGGTGCACTGGGCGGAGAGCACCACGGCCACCAGGAGGGTGAAGGGATCCCGGTGGGCGAGGGGGATCGCCGGGTTGGGGTAGAGCTCGGCGAGGCGGCGCCGCACGTAGGCGGCGCGCTCGGCGCGGGTCACCGCTCGAGCTCCCCGAGAAAAGCTGCGAGGCGCAGGGCGCCCTCCCGGCACTCCTCGGGGGTTCCCACCAGGGCGATGCGCACGTGGTTCTCCCCCGGGTTGCCGGCCGCCCCCGGCCGCCCCAGGTAGCGGCCGGGCAGCACCACCAGGCCCGCGCGCTCGTGGAGGAGGCGGGCGAACTGGTCGTCGGCGATGGGGGTGGGCAGCCACAGGTAGAAGCCCGCTTGCGGTGGCGCCACCTCCGCCACCGGGCGCAGGATCTCCAACACCTGGGCGAACTTCTCCCGGTAGAGGCGGCGGTTGGCCGCCACGTGGGCCTCGTCGTTCCAGGCGGCAATGCTGGCCCGCTGCACCGGCAGCGGCAATGTGGCGCCGTGGTAGGTGCGGTAGGCGGCGAAGCGGGCGATCAGCGCCGCGTCGCCGGCGACGAATCCCGAGCGCAGCCCGGGCAGGTTGGAGCGCTTGGAGAGGCTGTGGAACACCAGGCAGCGGCGGAAGTCCCGCCGCCCGAGGGCGGCGCAGGCGCCGAGCAGCCCGACGGGCGGGGTGTCTTCGTCGAAGTAGATCTCCGAGTAGCACTCATCGGAGGCGATGGCGAAGTCGTAGCGGTCGGCGAGCGCCAAGAGCTCGGCGAAGGTCTCCAGCGACAGCACCGCGCCGGTGGGGTTGTGGGGCGAGCAGAGGTACACCAGGGCGCAGCGTTCCCACACCCGAGGGGGGATGGCGCCGTAATCGGGGCGGTAAGCGCCCTCGGGGACGCAGTCCGCGTAGTGGAGTTCTGCGCCTGCCAAGAGAGCGGCGCCCTCGTAGATCTGATAACCGGGGTTGGGGGCCACCACTACCTCTCCCCCGCCCGGGTCGAGCGCCGCTTGAGCGATGGCGAACAGTGCCTCGCGACTACCCGCCGCCGGGAGCACGTGGCGCTCCGGATCGAGCCACTCGGGGGGGATGGCAAAGCGCCGCGCCAGCCAGCGGCAGATGGCGGCGCGCAATTCCGGCAGCCCCCGGCTCGAGGGGTAGCGGGAGAACTCCTCCAAGTGATCGGCGAAGGCGGCCAGGGCCACCGCCGGCGGCGCGTGGCGCGGTTCGCCCACGGCGAAGTCGAGGAGCGGGAGGTCCGCCGGCGGGCGGCTGTCGGCGAGCAGGGCGCGCAGCCGCTCGAAGGGGTAGGGCAACAGGCGGTCGAGTCTCGGGTTCACGGGCCGCTCCTAGCGGGAGATGGGTTCCACCAGGGGGGCGCCGCCGGCGTCTTCCCGGTTGCGCTGGTCCAGCTCTTCGCGGATCGCCGTCTCCAGGCGGCGGCAGAAGTCGGGATCGGACAGCGGCCGGCCGGCGGCGTCGGTGATATAGAAGACGTCCTCCACCCGCTCGCCGAGGGTGGCGATGCGCGCCCGGTGCAAGCGGATGCCGAAGCGGGCGAAGATCCGCCCCAGGTGGGCGAGGAGCCCCGGCCGGTCGGGGGTGATCACCTCGAGGGCGGTCAATCCGCCGCTCGCCTCAGTGTATAGGTAGGTGGCGGTCTTGAGGGCCAGCTGCTTGAGGCGCCGCGGCGTGCGCCGCTTGACCTCGGGCACCTGCCAGTGGGGGTCGGAAAGGGCCGCCGCGAGGGTCTGTCGGACCCGCTCCACGCGGGCGCGGTCCTGGCCGAAGGGCCGGCCCTCCTCGTCGAGCACGTAGAACATGTCGAAGGTGTGCCCGGCGCTGGTCCGGGACAGGCGCGCGTCCTGGATGTTGAGGTTGAGCTGGTCGAGGGTGGCGGCGGCGATCAAAAAGACGTCGCGCCCGCCCCGGGTGTAGACGAACACCCGGGTGGCGCTCGGAAACTCGAGCCCCGCGTCCTCCACGTAGACCACCGGGCCTTCGGGGGCCTGGAGGATCGCCTCGGTGCAGCGGGCGATCACCCGCGGCCGCTCCCGCAGGAAGAACTCCTCGTCCACGTCGGCCCAGACGGCCTGGGCGCGCTCGGCGGGGATGCCCCGCTGGGCGAGCAGATGCAGCGCCTCTTCCCGGCTCGCCGCCACCCACTCCCGCCGGTTGACCGGGTTTTCGAGTCCCCGGGCGAGGGCCTGGCGGGTCTCCTCGTAGAGGGTGCGCAGCAGGGCGTCTCGCCAGCTGTTCCACAGGCTGGGGTTGGTGGCGGTGATGTCGGCGACGGTGAGCACGTACAGGTAGTCGAGGCGCAGCTGATCGCCCACCATGCGGGCGAAGCGCTGGATCACCGCCGGGTCGGAGGTGTCCTCCCGCTGGGCCACCTGGGACATCAGCAGGTGGTGTTCCACCAGCCAGCGCAAAAGCTCCACCTCCTGCTCCGGCAGGCCGTGGCGGCGAGCGAACCCTTCCACGTCGGCGGCGCCGAGCAGCGAGTGGTCGCCGCCCCGGCCCTTGGCGATGTCGTGGTAGAGGCCGGCGATGAACAGGAGCTCCGGCTTGGGGAGGTTTTTGTAGATGTGGGAGGCGAGGGGATAGCGCTCGGCCATCTCGGGGCGGTCCAGCCGGCGCAGGTTGCGGATCACCTCCAGGGTGTGGACATCCACCGGATAGATGTGGAAGAGGTCGTGCTGGACCTGGCCGGTGATGCGCCCGAACTCGGGCAGGTAGCGGCCGAGCACCCCGTAGCGGGCCATCCGCTGCAGCTGGGGGGTGAGCTTGCCGGGGCAGCGCAACAGGCGCAGGAACAGGGCGGTGTTGGCCGGGTCGTTCCGGAAGCCGTCGTCGATCAGGTGGCGCCAGCGCTGAATCTCGCGAATGGTGGTGGCGCGGATCCCCTCGATTTCGGGGTTTTCGCCGAGGAGCACGAAGATCTCGAGGAGCGCCGAGGGATGATCGGCGAATACCCGAGGGTGGATCGCCTCGATGTGGCCGTCGCGGACCTGGAAGCGCTCATTGAGCGGCCTGAGGCTGTGGAGGCGGTCGCGGTGGAGGATCACTTCGTCCAGGTACTGCAAGAGCACGTCGTTGAGCTCCCGCAGGCCGGTCACCACCCGGTAGTACTGCTGCATGAA
Source organism: Porticoccaceae bacterium (assembly GCA_026005035.1). Classification (GTDB taxonomy): domain Bacteria; phylum Pseudomonadota; class Gammaproteobacteria; order Pseudomonadales; family Porticoccaceae; genus BPKH01. The sequence goes on from BPKH01000005.1 coordinate 29,105, forward strand.
CTGTTCGACGCCGAGCCTCTCGTCGCTGTCGCGGTAGCCGAAGAGCTCGGCGAGGCGCCGTTGGTGGTCGAAGGTGAGTCGCTCCTCGGCGCGCCGCGCCAGGTAGTGCAGGCCGTAGCGGACCTTCCACAGAAACGACCGGCCCGTCTTGAGGAAGTGGAGTTCGTCGGCGTCGAGAAAGCCGCACTCCACCAGGCCTTCCAGGGAGTCCACCCCGAAGTGGCGCCGTGCCACCCACTGGATCATCTGGATGTCCCTAAGTCCGCCCGGCGATTCCTTGACGTTGGGTTCGAGGCTGTATTCGGTGTCGCCGTGTTTGCGGTGGCGGGCCTGCTGCTCCGCCCGCTTGGCGCGGAAAAATTCGTCCGGCGGCCAGATGCGATCGGGCCCGGTGCGCTCCATCATCGCCCGGCGCAGGGCGGGGTCGCCGCACAGGGTGCGGCTCTCCATGAGGTTGGTGGCCACCGTCACGTCGGCGCGGGCCTCTTCCACGCACTCGTCCAGGGTGCGCACGCTCTGGCCGATCTTCAGCTGGATGTCCCACAGGAAGGCGAGGAAGCGCTCGATGCTCGCCCGGTGGCGCTCCACGCCCCCGTCGGGGAGGAGGATCAATAGGTCGATGTCCGAATGGGGGTGGAGTTCGCAGCGGCCGTATCCCCCCACGGCGAGGAGGGCCACGTCCTCGTCCCAGGGAAAGAGCTCCCAGGCGTAGGCGAGGATCCGATCGACGAAGGCGGCGCGCTCCACCACCAGGGTGTCGACCCGTTCCCCCTCCAGGAAGCGGTTGTCGAAGTGGGCGTTGGCGGCCGCCAGGGCGTCGCGGAAGACGGGCAGGGCGCCGCGCGCTGCCAGGTCGGCGCGGAAGCGCGCCTCGTCGAAAAAGAGAAGGGGCTTGGCTTCAACCATCGGGAGGAGTTTCTCCCCGGCGCAGGGTGAGGATCTCCACCCCGTCGGCGGTGACGAGCACGGTGTGCTCCCACTGGGCCGACAGCCGCCCGTCCCGAGTTTCCACCGTCCAGCCGTCGCGGCGCAGCTTCGTGTGGTGCTTGCCAGCGTTGATCATCGGCTCGATGGTGAAGGTCATCCCCTCGCGCAATTCCATGCCGGTGCCGGGGCGACCGAAGTGGAGCACCTGCGGCTCCTGGTGGAATTCGCGGCCGATGCCGTGGCCGCAGTAGTCGCGCACCACCGAGTAGTGGTTGGCCTCGGCGTGGCTCTGGATGGCGTGGCCGATGTCGCCGAGTCGCGCCCCCGGTCGCACCTGGGCGATGCCGCGGTAGAGGCACTCTCGCGCCACCCGGCACAGCCGCTCGGCGTGGGGCGCCACCTTGCCCACCAGGAACATCTGGCTGGTGTCGCCGTAGAAGCCGTCCTTGAGCACCGTGATGTCGATGTTGACGATGTCCCCCTCCTTGAGGACCTTGCGGTCGGAGGGGATGCCGTGGCAGACCACCTGGTTGACCGAGGTGCAGATCGACTTGGGGTAGCCCTTGTAGTTGAGGGGGGCGGGGATCGCCTTTTGGACGTTGACGATGTAGTCGTGGCAGATTCGGTCCAGCTCGCCGGTGGTGATGCCGGGCTGGACGTAGGGCGCGATCATCTCCAGCACCTCGGCGGCGAGCCGGCAGGCGACGCGCATCTTGTCGATTTCGGCGGGCGAGAGGATCGCCACGGCCATGGGGACCTCGTCTTTCGAACTGGGAAAGCGGGCCATTTTACCCGAGCGGGCAGCGCGCGGGGGATGCGTCCTTCATCGGTGGGGGGAATTGTGGTATAAAGCGCGCCCGGCGCGACGAGCGCCGGACCGCGGGGGTGACCCCGCCATCACGCACACGCGCCGGCACGGCGGAACGGGTGCCCGGAAGGGTTTTCCGTCGGGGCGCGTGGAGGACGAACCCAAGCGAGAAAGGTAACTGCCATGACCACCGTGACCATGCGCGAGCTGTTGCAGGCGGGGGTCCACTTCGGGCACCAGACCCGCTTCTGGAACCCGAAGATGGCGCCCTACATCTACGGCGCGCGCAACAAGATCCACATCATCAACCTCGAACACACCGTGCCCGCCCTCAATCGGGCGCTCGCCGAGATCCGGCGGATGGCCGCTCAGGGGAAGAAAATCCTCTTCGTCGGCACCAAGCGCGCCGCCCAGAAGATCGTCGAGGAGGAGGCGCGGCGCTGCGGCATGCCCTACGTCAGCCACCGCTGGCTGGGGGGCATGCTCACCAACTACAAGACCATCCGCGCGTCCATCAAGCGGCTCAAGGAACTCGAGGCGCAAAGCCAGGACGGCACCTTCCAGAAACTCACCAAAAAAGAGGCCCTGATGCGCACCCGCCAGATGGAAAAGCTGGAGCGGGCCATCGGCGGCATCAAGGAGATGGGCGGACTGCCCGATGCCCTGTTCGTCATCGACGTCGACCACGAGCGCATTGCAGTGGCCGAGGCCAACAAGCTCGGCATCCCGGTGATCGGGGTGGTGGACACCAACAGCGACCCCGATGGGGTGGACTTCGTGATCCCCGGCAACGACGACGCCATCCGCGCCATCAAGCTCTACTGTACCGCGGTCGCGGACGCGGTGCTCGAGGGCAGGGCGGAGGCCAACGCCGCCTCCGCCAAGAGCGAGTTCGTGGAAGTACCCGAAGAGGGTGCCGCCGAGGCCCGAGGCGAAGCGTGAGGAGGCTGCCGGGACGTCGGTGGTCGAACCGAGAAAGGGGGCCGCGCCCCCTTTTTGTTGAAGGCGAGCGACAGCGAGGAGCGACCCAATGGCTGTGACCGCATCTCAGGTGAAAGAACTGCGCGAGCGCACCGGGCTCGGCATGATGGAGTGCAAAAAGGCCCTCGAGGCGGCCGGTGGGGACATCGAGAAGGCCATCGAAGAATTGCGCAAGTCGAGCGGCCTCAAGGCGGCCAAGAAGGCAGGCCGCACCGCCGCGGAAGGGGTGGTGGCGCTCAAGGTGGCCGACGATGCCAGCTACGGCGTGCTAGTGGAGGTCAACTGCGAGACCGACTTCGTGGCCCGGGACGAAAACTTCCGCGCCTTCGTGGAGCGGGTGCTCGACGCCGCCTTCGCCCGCCGCGGCGGCGAGGTGGCGGAACTGATGGCCGGCGAGCTGGAAGCGGCCCGCCAGGCGCTGGTGCAAAAGGTGGGCGAAAACGTCGCCGTGCGGCGGGCCGCCGTCCTCGAGGGCCAGCGGGTGGGCGGCTATCTGCACAGCAACCACCGCATCGCCGTGCTGGTGGCCCTGTCGGGGGGCAGCGAGGAACTCGCCCGCGACCTGGCCATGCACGTGGCCGCTGCCAACCCGCGGGTGGTGCGTCCCGCCGACATGCCCGCCGAGGTGGTAGACAAGGAGCGGGAGATCTACGCGGCGCAAGCCGCCGAGAGCGGCAAGCCGGCCGAGATCGTGGCCAAGATGGTGGAGGGACGGGTGCGCAAGTTCCTGAGCGAAAACAGCCTTCTGGAGCAGCCCTTCGTGCGCGACCCCGAGGTGACCGTCGGGAGGCTGGCCGCCGACGCCGGCGTCGAGGTGCTCGGCTTCGTCCGCTTCGAGGTGGGGGAGGGGATCGAGGTGGCGCGCCCCGACTTCGCCGCCGAGGTGGCCGCCCAGGTGGAGGGGGCGCGCTGAGGGGGATCGCACCGTGGTCGCCGCCGTGCGGGAAAAGCGCTATCAGCGGATCCTGCTCAAGCTGAGCGGAGAGGAGCTGCAGGGGGAAGAGCCCTTCGGCATCGACCCGCGGGTCCTCGACCGCATGGCCGCCGAGATCGGCCAGGTGGTGGCCATCGGGGTGCAGGTGGGACTGGTGATCGGGGGCGGCAACCTGTTCCGGGGGGCCGCGCTCCACGCCGCCGGCATGGAGCGGGTCACCGGCGACCAGATGGGAATGTTGGCCACGGTGATGAACGCACTGGCGATGCGCGACGCCCTGGCGCGCCGCCAGATCGCCGCCCGGGTCCTGTCGGCGATTCCCATGACCGGACTGGTGGATCCCTACGACCGCCGCCACGCCCTGCGCTGCCTCGCCGAGGGGGAGGTGGTGCTCTTCGCCGCCGGCACCGGCAATCCCTTTTTCACCACCGATTCGGCCGCCTGTCTGCGGGGCATCGAGATCGGCGCCGAGATAGTCCTCAAGGCCACCAAGGTGGACGGCGTCTACAGCGCCGATCCCCGCCGGGATCCCAACGCCGTGCTCTATAAACGGCTCACCTACGACGAGGTGCTCGCCCGCCAGCTCGGCGTGATGGATCTCACCGCCATCTGCCTGTGCCGCGAGCACCGCCTGCCCCTGCGGGTGTTCCGGATGGCCAAGGCGGGGGCTCTCCTCGACATCGTCACGGGGGGCGAAGAGGGCACACTCATCGAGGAGGACGCGACATGATCGACGATCTCAAGGCCGATGCCCGCAGCCGCATGGCCAAGGCGGTGGAGGCCTTGCGCCACGCCTTGGCGCGGATCCGCACCGGCCGCGCTCATCCCAGTCTGCTGGAGGGAATCACCGTCAACTATTATGGGGTGGAGACCCCCCTCAACCGGGTCGCCAACATCCACGTGGCCGACGCTCGCACCCTCACCGTGGTGCCCTGGGAGAAAAAGCTGGTGCCAGAGATCGAAAAGGCCATCCTCAAGTCCGATCTCGGCCTCAATCCCGCCACCGCCGGCGAGGTGATCCGCATCCCCCTGCCGCCGCTCACCGAGGAGACGCGCAAGGCGCTGATCCGCCAGGCGCGCCACGAGGCGGAGCAGGGGCGCGTGTCCATCCGCAACATCCGCCGCGACGTGTTGTCCGATCTCAAGGAGCTCCTCAAGGAGCGGCTGATCACCGAGGACGAGGAGCGCCGCGCCCAAGAGGAGATCCAGCGGATCACCGACCGGTTCGTCGCCCAGGTGGACGAGCTGTTGGCGGAAAAAGAAAAGGACCTGATGGAGATCTAGGGCCCTCGCGCCCTGGCGGTGAGCGCCATGACCGACCACGAAAGCGGCAGTGGCCGCTGGCCGCTCAACCACGTGGCCATCATCATGGACGGCAACAACCGCTGGGCCAAGGCGCGCGGTCTGGCGGGGATCGCCGGCCACGAGCGGGGGGTGGAGCGGGTGCGGGACGTGCTCGACGCCTGCGGCCGCCACGGGATTCCCTACCTCACCCTGTTCGCCTTCAGCAGCGAGAACTGGGCGCGCCCTGCCGGAGAGGTTCGCGCTCTCCTCTCCCTGTTCGCATCCTACCTGCGCAAGGAGGTGCCCGAGCTCGAGCGGCGGGGGGTGAGGCTCAAGGTGATCGGCGAGCGGGCGCGCTTTTCGCGGCGCCTCAGCCGACTCATCGAGGAGGCGGAAGAGGCCACCGCCCGGGGCGAGACCACCCTCACCCTGGCGGTGGATTACGGCGGGCGCTGGGACATCGTCCAGGCCAGCCGGCGCCTCGCCGAGCGGGTTCGGGCGGGGGAGCTGGATCCGGCGGCGATCAGCGAGGCGCTCTTCGAGGCCCATCTCGCCACCGCCGGCCTGCCCGCCCCCGACCTGTGCATCCGCACCGCCGGCGAGCAGCGGTTGAGCAACTTCCTCCTCTGGCAGCTCGCCTACGCCGAGCTCTACTTCTCGCCGGTGTTCTGGCCCGATTTCGACGGCCACGCCTTCGACCTCGCGGTGGCGGCCTACCACCGAAGGCAGCGGCGCTTCGGCCGCAAGTCGGAACAGCTGGGCGGGGGCGCGGAAGGAGTCGCCGGTGGTTGAGGGGTTGCGGGCGCGCCTGGTGACCGGCGCGGTGCTGGGGTGCGCCCTCGTGGTGGGGGTGTGGTGGCTGCCCCCCGCCGGGCTCGCCCTCGCCGGCGCCGCGGCGGTGATGGCGGCCGCCTGGGAGTGGGGGCTGCTGGTGGCCGGCCGGCGTGCGGCGATCGCCTTCTGTCTGGCGGTGGGCGCGCTGTTGGGGGCAGCCGGCGTCGAGCTCGAGCTGTGGGGAGCGGCACCGGATGGGGAGCGTATCCTGCGCCTTCTCTCCGTCGCCTGCGCCTTTTGGGCGCTGGCGGTGTTGTGGGTGCAGAGTTATCCGGCGAGCGGCCTCCTGTGGCGGGGTGGGGCGCTGCGCTTCGCCCTGGGGGTGTTGGTGTTGCTGCCCCCCTGGGTGGCGGCGCTGTGGCTCGCCAGCCTGCCCGGCGGCCGCGGGCTGTTGCTCCTCGCCCTGGGGCTCGTGGTCTGCGTCGACGTGGGCGGCTACTTCATCGGGCACCGCTGGGGACGGCGCCCCCTGGCGCCCCGCGTCAGTCCCGGCAAGACTTGGGAAGGGCTCGCCGGCGGCCTGGGCCTTGCCCTGTTGGCGCTGGCCGCGGCCCTCGCCGCGGTGCCCGCTTGGCGGGCCGCGTGGGGACGCTGGTTGGCGGTGGCGCTGGCCACCGCCTTCGCCGCAGTGGTGGGCGATCTGTTCGAGAGCATGGTCAAGCGGCAGCGGGGGGTGAAAGATTCGGGGCGGCTCTTGCCGGGACACGGCGGGGTCCTCGACCGCGTCGACGGCATGACCGCGGCGCTGCCCACCTTTGCGTTCTTCTACGCCAATCTGGTGCTCTCCGCGCCATGATCCGCAATGTGGCCATTCTGGGCGCCACCGGCTCCATCGGCGCCTCCACACTGGACGTCATCGCCCGCCACCCCGAGCGCTACCGGGTGTGGGCCCTCAGCGGCCGGCGGGTGGAGGCGCTCGCGCCCCTCTGCCGGCGCTTCGCGCCCCGCTGGGCGGTGGTGGGCGACGAGGCCGCGGCGCGCCGCCTGCGCCCCGAGGTGCCGGCCGAGACGGAGGTGCTGGCCGGGCCGCGGGCCCTCGAGGAGGTGGCAGCACAGCCGGAATGCGACGTGGTGGTGGCGGCCATCGTCGGGGCGGCCGGGCTCCTCTCCACCCTGGCGGCAGTGCGTACCGGCAAGCGGGTGTTGCTCGCCAACAAGGAAGCGCTGGTCATGGCGGGGGAGCTGGTGATGGCCGCGGCGCGGCGCTCCGGCGCCGCCCTGCTGCCCATCGACAGTGAGCACAACGCCATCTTCCAGTGCCTGCCCGCCGCCTGCCGGGACGTCCGCGCCGCGGGGGTGGAGCGCATTTGGCTGTCCGCTTCCGGCGGGCCCTTCCTGACGCGGCCCCTCGAAACCCTCGCCGCGGTCACTCCCCAGGAGGCCTGCGCCCACCCCAATTGGCGCATGGGGCGCAAGATCTCGGTGGACTCGGCCACCATGATGAACAAGGGACTCGAGCTGATCGAGGCCTGTTGGCTGTTCGGCGTCCGCCCGCAACAGGTGGAGGTGGTGATCCACCCGCAGAGCATCGTCCACTCCCTGGTGGCCTACGTGGATGGCTCCTTGCTCGCCCAGCTCGGCCACCCCGACATGCGCACCCCCATCGCCCACGCGCTGGCCTGGCCGGAACGGATCGCGGCGGGGGTGGCACCCCTCGACCTGGCGGCGGTGGCGCGACTCGATTTCGCCGCCCCCGACGAGGTGCGCTTCCCGAGCCTCGCGCTCGCCCGCCGCGCCGCCGAGGCCGGCGGCGACTACCCGGCGGCCCTCAACGCCGCGAATGAAGAGGCGGTGGCGGCGTTCTTGGCCGGCCGCATTCCCTTTCCGCGCATTGTCGAGGTGGTGGGCCGGGTGCTGGACGAGTGGTCGGGAGGGAGCGCCGCCGAGCTCGAGGCAGTGCTCGAAGCCGATCGGCGGGCCCGGGAGAGGGCGCGCCGGATCCTCGGGGAGTGACCGTCCATGGAATTGCTGAAAACCGCATTTTTCACCCTGCTGGCGCTGGGCGTGCTGATCACCGTCCACGAGTTCGGCCACTTCTGGGTGGCCCGGCGGCTGGGCGTCAAGGTGTTGCGCTTCTCTATCGGCTTCGGCGCCCCCCTGTGGCGCTGGTGCGACCGCCAGGGCACCGAATTCGTGGTGGCGGCTCTGCCCCTCGGGGGATACGTAAAGATGGCGGACGAGCGGGAGGGGCCGGTGGCGCCGGCCGACCTCGACCGCGCCTTCAACCGCAAGCCCGTGGCGGTGCGCATGGCGGTGGTGGCGGCCGGGCCGGCGGCCAACTTTCTCCTCGCTTTCATCGCCTACTGGGCGGTCTTTCTGGGAGGCGTCCAGGGCGTGGCGCCGGTGGTCGGGGAAGTGGTGCCGGGCTCGCCGGCGGAGCGGGCTGGACTCGCCCCCGGCCAGGAGATCGTGGCAGTGGACGGCGAGCTCACCCCCACCTGGAAGGCCCTCGGGGAAGCGCTGTTGCTCCGCGCGGGGGAGGAGGGGGAGATCCTTCTCGAGGTGCGCTATCCCGAATCCTCCCTCACCTACACCCTGGAAGCGCCCTTGGCGGGCTATCGGGTGGATCCCGAGAGGCCCGACCCCATCCGCGACTTCGGGATCGTCCTCTACACCCCCCCGGTGCTGCCGGTGGTGGGAGATGTGCTCCCCGGCGGGCCGGCGGAGCGGGCGGGGCTCAAGCCGGGGGACCGGATCTTGGCGGTGGACGGCGAGCCGGTGGCAGACTGGCAGGCGTTCGTCGACTACGTCCGCGCCCGGCCGGGAGAGCCCCTCAAGGTGGTCTGGGAGCGGCAGGGGGTGCGCCACGAAGCGGTGCTCACGCCGCGCCCGGTGCCCGGCCCCGACGGCACCACGGTGGGCCAGGTGGGCATCGCCGTGGCGCCTCCCTCCTGGCCGCCCCACCTGGTGCGGGAACTGCACTACTCGCCCCTCGAGGGCCTGGGGGAGGCTGGGGCGCAGACCGCCCGCACCACCCGGCTCGTCCTCGACTCCCTGGTGAAGATGGCCACCGGCGCGCTGTCGGCCGCCCACTTGAGCGGTCCCATCACCATTGCTAAAGTGGCCGGCACCTCCGCGGAATACGGCGCGGCCGCGTTTCTGGGCTTCCTGGCACTGCTGAGCGTGAGCCTCGCGGTGCTCAACCTGTTGCCGATCCCGGTGCTGGACGGCGGACACCTGCTGTTTTACGCCGTGGAAGCGGCGCGGGGCAGGCCGGTCTCGGAGCGGGTGCAGTCGGCCGCCTATCGGGTGGGACTCGCTTTGGTCGTTGGTTTGATGGTGCTCGCCCTATACAATGACCTGTCCCGCCTATAGCCGGGAAGCAGCGGAAAACGACGAGGGAAGCGCCCCCCGATGAAGCGAATTCTCCCCGCCTTGCTCCTCGCCCTGCTGGTCCTCCCGGCGCGGGCCGACGTCTTCCTCATCGAGGACATCCGCATCGAGGGACTGCAACGGGTGAGCGCCGGCACGGTGTTCGCGGCGATCCCCTTCCAGGCGGGCGACCTGATCGACGAACAGGGCGTCAAGGACCTGACCCGGGCGCTCTTTCGCACCGGCTACTTCGAGGACATCCGGGTGGGTCGCGAGGGCGGGGTGCTGGTGATCCAAGTGGTGGAACGGCCGGCCGTGGCCGAGATCACCTTTGAGGGCAACAAGGCCATCAAGACCGAAGATCTGCTCAAGGCGCTGCGCGAAAACGGGCTCGCCGAGGGCCAGATCTTCCGCAAGACCATCCTCGAGCAGATGGTCCAGGAACTGTCGCGGCAGTACGTCGCCCAGGGGCGTTACGGCGCCCGCGTCGAGCCCAAGGTGGAAGAGCTGCCCAACAATCGGGTCAAGATCCACGTGACCGTCGACGAGGGGGAGGTGGCGCGCATTCGGTTGATCAATATCGTAGGCAACCGGGCCTTTGACGAAGAGGAGCTCCTCGAGCAGTTCGAGCTGCGCACCGGCGGCTGGCTGGCGCGGCTCCTCGGCAAGAACAAGTACTCCCGGGAGAAACTCAGCGGCGACCTGGAACGGCTCACCTCGTTCTACCTCGACCGCGGTTTCCTGGAGTTCGCCATCGAGTCGGCCCAGGTGTCGGTGAGCCCGGACCGCAAGTCGCTGGCGGTGACCGTCACCCTCCACGAGGGGGAGCGGTACCGGGTGGGCGAGATCGCCTTCGCCGGCCAGCTCATCCTCCCCGAAGAGGAGCTCAGGAAGCTGGTGGCGCTCAAAGAGGGCAAGGTCTTCTCGCAGGCCCGGCTCACCCGCACCACCGAGCGGATCACCGAGCGACTCGGCGCCGAGGGGTACCTGTTCGCCAAGGTGGAGGGGATCCCCGATCTGGATCGCGACGAGCACGTGGCGCGGATCACCCTCTTCGTCGACCCGGGCCGCCGCACCTACGTGCGGCGCATCGAGTTCCGCGGCAACACCAAGACCGCCGACGCCGTGCTGCGGCGGGAAATGCGGCAAATGGAGGCGGCGCCGGCGTCCACCACCCTGATCGAGCACTCCAAGGTGCGCCTGGAACGGCTCGGTTATTTCAAAGAGGTCAAGGTGGACACCCGCGAGGTGCCGGGCACCGGCGACCAGGTGGACGTCACCTACAGCGTCGAGGAGCAGCCCTCGGGCAGCATCGGCGCCAGCATCGGCTACGCGCAGGGGTACGGCCTGGTACTCGGCGCCAACCTCCAGGAAAACAACTTCCTGGGCACGGGCGATCGGGTGGGGATCGGGATCAACCGCAGCACCTGGCAGACCCTTCTGCAATTTTCCTACACCGACCCCTACTTCACCGTCGACGGGGTCAGCGCGGGCTTCAACCTCTTTCTGCGGGAGACCGACTACGGCGAATTCAATCTCGCCAACTACACCACCGACAGTTACGGCGGCGGCCTCAATTTCGGTTACCCCATCTCCGAAGTGGCGAGCCTCGGCTTCGGCGTCAACTACGAAAACCTGGCGATCAACCTGGGGCGCTTCGCCTCCCGGGAAATCGAGGAGTTCGTGGCCGCCAACGACGACCAGTACCACCTCTTCACCCTCAACGGCAACTGGGGCCGCTCGACCCTCAATCGGGGGATCTTTCCCACCCGCGGCACCTTCCAGCGCCTCGCCCTGGAGGTCTCGGTGCCGGGCAGCAAGCTGGAGTATTGGCGCCTCTCCTATTCGGGCCAGTACTACCGGCCGCTCACCTCGAGCCTGACCCTGAAGCTGCGCACCGACCTCGGCTACGGCGAGGGCTTCGGGGATACGGTGCGCCTGCCGTTCTTCAAGAACTTCTACTCGGGGGGACTCGGCTCGGTGCGCGGATTCAAGCGCAACACCCTCGGCCCCCGGGACACGCCCGCGCTCTACTGCAGTGTCGACGTGGCTCCGCCGGACCCGGAAAGCGGACTGTGCTCGGACGGCTCCGAGCCGATCCCGGTGGACAATCCCGATCCCTTCGGTGGCAACGTGCTGGTGGAGGCGGGCGCCGAGATCATCTTTCCGCTGCCCTTCCTCAAGGATCAGCGCTCGGTGCAGTCGGCGTTCTTCTTCGACGCCGGCAACGTCTTCGACACCGAGTGCGGCGCCACCCAGGTCAACTGTTTCGAGCCCGACCTCGGCGAACTGCGCTACGCCACCGGCGTTTCCGCCACCTGGTTGTCGGGCTTCGGACCCATCACCCTGAGCCTGGGCAAGGCGCTCAACGACGACCGCTTCGACGACACCGAGTTTTTCCAATTCTCTCTGGGCCAGACTTTCTGACGAGGCCTCGACCCATGTCCGCTGGAGGAGTTCCCGTGCGCATCCTGAAGTACCTGTTGCTGGCGTCCCTGGCCCTGCCGGCCGCCGCTTACGCCGAAACCCGCATCGCGGTGGTGGACCTGGGGGCGGCGATTTTCGGCACCGAGCTCGCCCGCCAGCGGCAGGAAGAGCTCAAGAAAAAGCCGGAATACAACCAATTGCAGGCCAAGTACGACAGCACCGCTGCGGAGCTCAAGGCGTTGCAGAAAAAGGCCGAAGAGCAGGGCATGACCTGGTCGGAGGAGCAGAAGGCGGACTACGCCAAACAGGCCGAGTACCTGCGGGCCGACCTGGAGCTCACCGCCCGCAAGCTCGAATCGGAGGTGCGCGCCCTCCAGGGCGGGATCGTCCGCGAGCTCCAGCCCAAGGCGCTCGAGGCGCTCCAGGAGCTGGTGGAACAGGAGGGCATCGATCTGTTGCTGCGCGCCGACGCCGTCCTCCTCGCCAAGCCGGAGCTCAACCTCACCGCCCGGCTCACCGAGCGGCTCAATCAGAAAGCCAAAGGCCGCTGAGGCGCGCCGCCCCCGCGGCGCGCCTCCCGAATCCGGCGCGCCCCGGCGCGCCCCGTGCCCGAGAAAATCCATGGACGTACGCGAAATCCGAGAGTTCTTGCCTCACCGCTACCCCTTCCTCCTGGTTGACCGGGTGGTGGAATTGGAGCCGGGGCGGCGGATCCTCGCCTACAAGAACATCACCGCCAACGAGTCCGTGTTCCAGGGACACTTTCCGCGGGTGCCGATCTTTCCCGGGGTGCTGATCATCGAGGCGTTGGCCCAGGCCTCGGGCATCCTCGGCTTTGCCACCGTGGACAAGCGCCCCGACGAGCGCAACCTCTATCTCTTCGCTGGGGTCGACGGGGGTGCGCTTCAAGCGCAGGGTGGTGCCGGGCGATCGCTTGATGCTCGAATCGGCCATCGACTCGGTCAAGCGCAATGTCTGGAAATTCCGCTGCCAGGCCAGCGTCGACGGCCAGCTGGCCTGTGAAGCCCTGTTGCTGTGCGCCCTCCAGGAACTGGAGTGAGGAATCCCCCTATCCTTGCCGGCGTCGACGAAGTGGGGCGCGGCCCCTTGGCCGGCGACGTGGTGGCCGCGGCGGTGATCCTCGATCCGGCCCGCCCCATCGCCGGCCTCGCCGACTCCAAGCGGCTCTCGCCTCGAAGGCGCGAGCTCCTCTGCGAACAGATCCGCAGCCGCGCGGTGGCGATGGCCGTGGGCCGGGCGACGGTGGCGGAGATCGACCGGCTCGGCATTCTCCGCGCCGCGCTGCTCGCCATGGAGCGGGCCGTGGCTGCCTTGGCCGTGCCGCCCGCGGAGGTGCTGGTGGACGGCCCCCATCTGCCCTCCGGCTTGCCCTGTCCGGGGCGCGCGCTGGTGGGCGGCGACGCCACCGAACCCGCCATCGCCGCCGCCTCCATCGTCGCCAAGGTGACCCGGGACGCCGAAATGGCGGCTCTCGACGAGCGCTACCCCGGGTACGGCTTCGCCGCCCACAAGGGGTACGGCACCCGCGCCCATCTGGCCGCCCTCGAAGCCCTCGGCCCCTGTCCCATCCACCGCCGTTCCTTCGCGCCGGTGGCGCGCTCTGCTAGACTGAAAGGCGCCGTCTCCCCCGCCCGTTCCCTCTGAGTCATGGCCGCGGCCCCCCAGTTTGTACACTTGCGGCTGCACACCGAGTATTCCCTGGTGGACGGGATCGTCCAGCTCGATCCCCTGATGGCCGCCCTGCGGGAGGCGGGCATGCCGGCGGTGGCGGTCACCGACGCGTGCAATCTGTTCGCCTGGGTCAAGTTCCATCGCACGGCGCGGCGCCACGGCATCAAGCCGATCTGCGGAGCGGACATCCCCCTCGTCAATCCCAGCGGCGAGGACAAGCCAGTGTGGCTCACCCTGCTCGCCATGAACGAAGCGGGGTATCGCAACCTCACCTGCCTGATCACCCGCGCCTACCGGGAGGGACTCAACCGGGGGCGGCCCTGGGTGGACAAGGCGTGGCTCGCCGAGCTCAACGAGGGGCTCATCGCCCTGTCGGGCGGATTCCAGGGCGACGTGGGGCGCGCTCTGCTCGCCGGCCGGGAGGCGCTGGCGGCCGAACTCCTCGACGACTGGCGCACCCTCTTCCCCGAGCGCTTCTACCTGGAGGTTTCCCGAACGGGGCGGGCGGGTGAGGAGGACTACCTCCACGCCGCGGTCCATCTGGCCGCCGCCAAGGGGTGTCCGGTGGTGGCCACCAACGCGGTCTGCTTTCTGCGCCGGGAGCAGTTCGAGGCCCACGAGGTGCGGGTCTGCATCCACGAGGGGCGCACCCTGGACGACCCCCGCCGCGAGCGGCGCTACAGCGAACAGCAATACCTGCGCACCCCGGCGGAAATGGCGGAACTGTTCAGCGACCTGCCCGAGGCGCTGGCCAACTCGGTAGAAATCGCCCGCCGCTGCAACTTTGAGCTGGCCACCGGCCGCTATCACCTGCCCGCTTTCCCCGTCCCCGAGGGGATGAGCGAGGCGGAGTATTTCGAGCGCGCGGCGCGGGCGGGGCTCGAGGAGCGCCTGCAGACCATCCTGCCCGCGGCGGCGCCCGACCGGGAGGCCCGCCGGGCCGCCTACGAGGCGCGCCTCGCCCACGAGATCGAGACCATCGTCGCCATGGGGTTTGCCGGCTACTTTTTGATCGTGGCCGACTTCATCCACTGGGCCCGGGAAAACCGCATTCCCGTCGGCCCCGGGCGTGGTTCCGGCGCGGGCTCTTTGGTGGCCTACTGCCTGCGCATCACCGACCTCGACCCCCTGGCCTACGACCTTCTGTTCGAGCGCTTTCTCAACCCCGAGCGGATCTCCATGCCCGACTTCGACGTCGACTTTTGCATGGACAACCGCGACCGGGTGATCCAGTACGTGACCGAGCGCTACGGCCGCGAGGCGGTGGCCCAGATCATCACCTTCGGCACCATGGCCGCCAAGGCGGTGGTGCGCGACGTGGCGCGCGTCCAGGGCAAGTCCTACGGCCTTGCGGACAAGCTCTCCAAGATGATCCCCGCGGACCTCGGCATGACCCTGGAGCGGGCCTACGCCCAGGAGGAGCGGCTGCGGGAGTTCCTGGCCGAGGACGAGGAGGCGGCCGAGATCTGGGAGATGGCCCTCCAGCTCGAGGGGATCACCCGCAACGTGGGCAAGCACGCCGGCGGGGTGGTGATCGCCCCCGGGGCGCTCACCGACTTCTGCCCCCTCTACTGCGACGAAGCGGGGGGCGTGGTCACCCAGTACGACAAGGACGACATCGAGCAGATCGGCCTCGTCAAGTTCGACTTTTTGGGCCTGCGCACGCTGACCATCATCGACCGCGCCGTGGCCATGGCCAACGAGCGGCGCGCCGCCGCGGGGGAGCCGCCCCTCGTGCTGGAGCGCATCCCCCTGGACGACCCGGCGGTCTACGCCCTCATGCAGCGGGCCGAGACCACCGCCGTCTTCCAGCTCGAATCGCGGGGCATGAAGGACCTGATGAAGCGCCTCAGACCGGACTGCTTCGAGGACGTCATCGCCCTGGTGGCCCTCTTCCGCCCCGGCCCTCTGGAATCGGGGATGGTGGACGACTTCATCAACCGCAAGCACGGCCGCGCCCAGGTGGCCTATCCCCACCCCCGCTACCAGCACCCCCTGCTCAAGCCGGTGCTCGAGTCCACCTACGGCATCATCCTCTACCAGGAACAGGTGATGCAGATCGCCCAGGTCCTCGCCGGCTACAGCCTCGGCGGCGCCGATCTGCTGCGCCGCGCCATGGGCAAGAAAAAGCCCGAGGAGATGGCCAAGCAGAGGGATCTGTTCCTGGCCGGGGCGGCGCGCAATGGGATCGAGCCGGAGCTCGCCTCGGCGATCTTCGACCTGATGGAAAAGTTCGCCGGTTACGGCTTCAACAAGTCCCACTCCGCCGCCTACGCCCTGCTCGCCTACCAGACCGCCTGGCTCAAGTGCCACTATCCGGCGGAGTTCATGGCCGCGGTGCTCACCGCCGACATGCACAACACCGACAAGGTGGTGACCATGGTGGAGGAGTGCCGGGCCCTCGGGCTCGCCCTCTTGCCCCCCGACGTCAACCGGGGCGACTACGGGTTCACCGTCTCCCCCGAGGGAGAGATCGTCTACGGCCTCGGCGCCATCCGCGGCCTGGGGGAGGGCCCGGTGCGGGCCATCGTCGCCGCCCGGGCGGCGGGCCCCTTCCGCGATCTGTTCGACTTCGCCTGCCGGCTGGAGCCCGGTCGCCTCAACCGCCGCTCCCTGGAGGCGCTGATCCGCGCCGGCGCCCTGGACGGCCTGGCGCCGGGGGAGGAACCGGGGCAGCGGCGCGCCCGCCTGCTCGCCGCCCTGGACGACGCCCTGCGCTACGCGGAACAGGAGCAGCGCAACCGCGACGCGGGTATGGGAGATCTGTTCGGCGGGGGAGCGGAGGCGCACCGGACGACCGCGGTGAGCTGGGACCACTACCGCGAGGTGCGGCCCCTCACCACCCGCCAACGGCTGGACGGGGAGCGGGAGACTTTGGGCCTGTACCTCACCGGCCATCCCATCGACGAATACGCCGCCGAGCTCGCCCACCTCGGGGGGACGCGCATCGCCGATCTGCGGCCGGGGCGCGAACCCCAGCGGCTGGCCGGACTGGTGGTGGCGAGCCGCACCATCCGCACCCGCCGCGGCGAGCCCATCGGGGTGTTCGTCCTCGACGACCGCAGCGGGCGGATCGAGGTGACCGCCTTCAGCGATCTGTTCCGCAGCTGTCGCGACAAGATCGCCGTCGATCGGGTGGTCGTGGTGGAGGGAGTGGTGGCGGAAGACGACTACACCGGCGGCTTGCGCATGCGCGCCGACGCCCTGTGGACGCTCACCGAGGCGCGCCGCGAGCGGTTGCGCGAGATCCGCCTGGCGCTAGACGCCCGCCGCGCACCGCCGGACGCCGCGGTCCTGCTCAAGGAGATCCTCTCGCCCCACCGCGAGCAGGGCTGCCCCCTGGTGGTGGACTACCGCGGCCACGCCGCCGTCGGCGAGCTGCGCCTGCCCGGGGAGTGGCGGATCGACCCCGACGACGAGCTGCTCCACAAGCTGCGCGAGGCCTTCGGGCCGGAGGCGGTGGCACTGCGCTTTGCCTAGGGGCGGCCGAACCGCTGCCCAGTCCTGGCACGAATCGGGCCTCGCTCCGGGCGACCGCCCTTAGCCGAGAGCCCGCCCATGCCGAAGGCCCCCCTGCGCCTGCTTCTCCGCGCCATCTCCCCGCTCGGCCTCGCCCTGGCGTTGGCCGCGCCCCTCCGAGCCGAGGCGCCGCCATCGCCCGTCGACCTAAAGCGGGCTTTCTTCGCGACCTTCCAGACCCCTGGCCCCTTGTTGAGCGCCGGGGAGGTCGAGCCCGCCCGCCGCATCCTGGCCGCGGCCGCGGCCGCGCAGGCTGGCGATGACCTCGCCGCCCGCCGCCTGGCCGGACGGCTGGAGGTCGCCAGCGCGGATTCCGCCCGCCCCCGAGTGCGCGGCGAGACAGGGCGTGGCCTCGCTGGTAAGCTTGGCGGGCGGGGCGCGACTTGCCCGCGCGGTCTCCGGACGGGGCACCCATGAATCCCAATTACCTGGATTTCGAACAGCCCATCGCCGAGCTCGAAGCCAAGATCGAGCAGCTCAAGCGCGTCGGCAACGACCAGCAGCTGGACATCGCCGAGGAGGTGGCCCGGCTCGAGGAGAAGTGCCGCAAGCTGATCCGCAAGATCTACGCCGATCTGTCGCCCTGGCAGGTGGTCCAGGTCGCCCGCCATCCCCTGCGCCCCCACGCCAGCGATTACCTCCAGCGGGTCTTCGAAGAGTTCGACGAGCTGCACGGCGACCGGCAGTTCGGCGACGATCCGGCCATCGTGGCCGGGCTCGCCCGCCTGGACGGCCGGCCGGTGGCGGTGATCGGCGAGGAGAAGGGGCGCGGCATCCAGGAGCGCCTCCGGCGCAACTTCGGCATGCCCCGCCCGGAAGGGTACCGCAAGGCGCGGCGCATCCTGGCACTGGCCGAGCGGTTCCGCCTGCCCGTGCTGACCCTGATCGACACCCCCGGCGCCTACCCGGGGATGGATGCCGAGGAGCGCGGCATCTCCGAGGCCATCGCCGGGAATCTGGCGCTCATGTCGCGGCTGAAGACGCCCATCATCTGCACGGTGATCGGCGAGGGAAGCTCCGGTGGGGCGCTGGCCATCGGCGTCGGAGATCGGGTCAACATGCTCCAGTACGCCACCTATTTCGTCATCTCCCCCGAGGGCTGCGCCAACATCATCTGGAAAACGGTGGAGAAGGCACCGGAGGCGGCGCGGGCCATGGGGGTGACCTCCGAGGTGCTCGCGGAACTCGGCATCGTCGACGAGACGATCCCCGAACCCCTCGGTGGCGCTCACCGCGACCCCGCGGCCATGGCCGAAACCCTGAAGGCGCGGCTTGTGGCCCAGGTGGAGGAGCTCGTCGCCATTCCCCTGGACGAACTCCTCGAGCGGCGCTTCGCGCGCCTGTCCTCCTACGGTAACTGAGGCGGTTTGGACGCGAGGCTACTGCTCGAGCCCCACCTGGCGAGACTTACCGCGGCGCCGCGCCTCTGGGTGGCCTTTTCCGGTGGCCGCGACTCCACGGTGCTGCTCCACGCGCTGCGCTCTGCCCTGCCCGCCGCCCCCTTGGCGGCAATCCACGTCGACCACGGCCTCAATCCCGCCGCCGCCCGTTGGGCGGACCACTGCGCCGAGCTTTGCGCCGCCTGGGGCGTGCCGTTGGTGGTGCGGCGGGTGGCGGTCGCGCCGGGGCGGGGTGGGCTGCAACAGGCGGCGCGCCGGGCGCGCTACCAGGTCTTTGCCGAACTGGTGGGGCGGGACGAACTGCTGCTCACCGCCCACCATCGGGACGATCAGGTGGAGACGGTGCTGTTGCGCCTGCTCCAGGGCGGGGGGGCGCGGGCGCTCGCCGGCATGCCGGTAGAGCGGCCCCTGGGACGGGGGCGACTGCTGCGCCCCCTCCTCGCTCAGGAGGGGGCGCGCCTCGCAGAGTACGCCCGCGCCCACGGTCTCGCCTGGGTGGAGGACCCGGCCAATCGCGATCTCTCCTTCGAGCGCGGCTTCCTGCGCGAGCGGCTTTTGCCCCTCCTCGAAGAGCGCCGCCCCGACGTGCGGCGCCGGATCCTGGCCGCGGCGCGCTCGTTGGGAGAAGCCGTGGCGGTGGTGGAGGAGGTGGCGGCGGCGGATCTCGCCGCCTGCGGCGAGCGCGCCGAGCGCTTGGGGTGGAGCCTGGACGCGGCGGCCTTTGTCGCCCTGTCGGCGCCGCGCCGGCGCGCCCTCATCGGCCACTGGCCGCGCCGGCGCGGCCTGCCGCCGCCCCCGGAAGGCGCCTCGGCGGAGGTGGACGCCCTGCTCGCGGCGCGCTGCGACGCCCGTCCCGAGGTCGCCTGGCGGGGGGCGAGCCTGCGCCGTTATCGGGGGAGGCTCTACCTTCTTTCCCCCCTGCCGCCGCCCCGGCCCCTGCCCGCCGTACGCCTTCCTCCCCGCCCGGGGGAATACCCCCTGCCGGGCGGCGGCCGGTTGCGGGTGGCGGCGGGGGAGGGTCCCGGGGCGCTGCGCCTTCCGCCGGATGTGCCGCTGGAGGTGGTGTTCCGCCGCGGCGGCGAGCGGCTGCAGCCGGCGGGACGGCCCGGTTCGGCCCCGCTCAAGAAGCTGTTCGGCGAATACGGCGCCGAGCCCTGGCTGCGCTGGTGCTGGCCGCTGGTGCGGGTGGAGGGGCGGTGGGTGGCGGCGGTGGGTCTGTTCACCTGCGCACCTTACCAGTGCGCCGCCGGGGAGAGCGGCTTGCTCCTCTCCTGGGAGCCGGCGGTCGATGAGCACCCCCGCGGCCCGGAGGGCGACTAGGCCGGATGGGGTGTAGCCGGGATGGGGTGTAGCCCGGATGGAGCGAAGCGGAATCCGGGGAGGGGAACTGGGCGCCCCCGGCGGTGCCGACCCGGGACCGCCGATTGAGCGGCCTGCGCCTTTCTGGTAGGCTGCGCCCCGTTCCGCGGGACGGCGCGGGCAGGCGGCGCCCACCACCCCATCCTCCGGCTTCCCGGTTCGAGAGGGAGCATGACGCGTTTCATTTTCGTCACCGGCGGCGTGGTTTCCTCCCTCGGCAAGGGAGTGGCGTCGGCCTGTCTGGGTGCGGTGCTGGAAGCCCGCGGCCTCAGGGTGACGATCCTCAAGCTCGACCCCTACCTCAACGTCGATCCGGGGACCATGAGTCCCTTCCAGCACGGCGAGGTGTTCGTCACCGAGGACGGCGCCGAGACCGACCTCGACCTCGGCCACTACGAGCGCTTCCTGCGGGCCACCATGACCCGCCACAACAATTTCACCAGCGGCCAGGTGTACGAGACCATCCTGCGCCGGGAGCGGCGCGGCGATTTCCTGGGCGGCACCGTCCAGGTGATCCCCCACGTCACCGACGAGATCAAGCGGCGCATCCTCAAGGGCGCCGAGGGGTACGACATCGCCATCGTCGAGATCGGCGGCACCGTGGGCGACATCGAGTCCCAACCCTTTCTGGAGGCGATCCGCCAGCTCAAGGTGGAGCTCGGCAGCAACCGCTCCCTCCTGATCCACCTGACCCTGGTGCCCTATCTGGCCACCGCCGGGGAGACCAAGACCAAGCCCACCCAGCACTCGGTCAAGGAGTTGCGCTCCATCGGCCTGCAGCCCGACATGTTGCTGTGCCGCTCCGAGGTGGAGATCGACCGGGCGCAACTGAAGAAGATCGCCCTGTTCACCAACGTCGAGGAGCGCGCCGTGGTGCCCCTGGTGGATGTCGACACCGTCTACCGGATTCCCCTCTACATGCGGGATTGGGGCGTGGATCGCTTCGTGGTGGAGCGGTTCGGGTTGTCCTGCTCCGAGGCCGACCTCTCCGAGTGGGAGGAGGTGCTGTACAACTACCTCCACCCTGAGCGGGAAGTGGAAATTGCCATGGTCGGCAAGTACATGGACCTCCTCGACGCCTACAAGTCCCTCAACGAGGCCCTCGAACACGCCGGCCTCAAGACGCGCACCAAGGTGCGGGTACGCCACATTGACGCCGAGGCGCTGTCCCGCGATCCCGGCCTGCTCGCGGGCTGTCACGGCGTGCTGGTTCCGGGCGGCTTCGGCGAGCGGGGCATCGAGGGCAAGATCGCGGCGGCCCGCTACGCCCGCGAGAACGCAAGGTGCCCTATCTGGGCATCTGCCTCGGCATGCAGGTGGCGGTGATCGAGTTCGCCCGCCACGTGTGCCGGGCTGGCGGGAGCCAACTCCACCGAGTTCGATCGCGCCACCCCCCATCCCGGTCATCGCCCTGATCACCGAGTGGACCGACGCCGACGGCCGCCGCAAGGTGCGAAGCGAGAGCTCCGACCTGGGCGGCACCATGCGCCTCGGGGCCCAGCCGGCCCACCTGGTGCCGGGGAGCCGGGCCCGGGAGATCTACGGCACCGACGTCGATCTAGCGAGCGCCACCGCCACCGCTACGAGGTCAACCCGCACTACGTGGCGCGCCTCGAGGCGGCGGGCTTGCGCGTCGGCGGCCTGGTCGGCGGAGGACCACCTGGTGGAGATGATCGAGCTGCCCGACCACCCCTGGTTCCTGGCCTGCCAGTTCCACCCCGAGTTCAAGTCGACGCCCCGCGACGGCCACCCGCTCTTCACCGGTTTTGTCCAGGCGGCGTTGGCCCACGCCCAAGGAGAGCTCGAGCAGTGTCCGGCGCGGCCCTGACGGTGCGGATCGGCGGCGTCGAGATCGCCAACGATCGCCCCTTCGCCCTCATCGGCGGGCTCAACGTCCTGGAATCCCGGGATCTCGCCCTCGCCGTGGCCGAGCGGTTCGTGGAAGTCACCACGGCACTCGGCATTCCCTACGTGTTCAAGGCCTCCTTCGACAAGGCCAACCGGACCTCCATCCACTCCTTTCGCGGTCCGGGTCTCGAGGACGGGTTGCGGATCCTGGACGAGGTGAAGCGCACCTTCGGCGTGCCGGTACTCACCGACGTCCACGAGCCCGGCCAGGCGGCGCCGGCGGCGGAGGTGTGTGACGCCCTGCAGCTGCCCGCCTTCCTCGCCCGCCAGACCGATCTGGTGGCGGCCATCGCCGCCACCGGTCGCCCGGTGAACGTCAAGAAGCCGCAATTCATGAGCCCTTCCCAGGTGGTCCACGTGGTCGAGAAGTTCCGCCAGTGCGGCAACGAGCAGGTGCTCCTGTGTGAGCGGGGCAGCTCGTTCGGCTACGACAACCTGGTGGTGGACATGCTCGGCTTCGGGGTGATGCGGCAGGCGACCGGCGGGGTGCCGCTGGTGTTCGACGTCACCCACGCCCTCCAGTGCCGCGACCCCTTGGGGGCGGCCTCCGGCGGCCGTCGGCGACAGGCATTGGAGCTCGCCCGAGCGGGGATGGCGGTGGGGCTTGCGGCCCTCTTCCTGGAGGCCCACCCCGATCCCGATCGCGCCCTGTGCGACGGGCCGAGCGCCCTGCCTTTGGGGCGGCTGGAGGCGTTCCTCGCCCAGATCAAGGCCGTGGACGACCTGGTGAAGGCACTGCCGAGCCTCGACATTCCCTGAGTGGCCCAGTGGAGGAAGACTCGCGATGAGCAGAATCGCCGACGTGCGCGCCTGGGAAGTGTTGGATTCCCGCGGCAATCCGACCCTGTACGCCGAGGTGACCCTGGAGAGCGGCGAGGTGGGCTCCGCCTTCGTGCCGAGCGGCGCCTCCACTGGTTCGCGGGAGGCCCTGGAACTGCGCGACGGCGACCCCGCCCGCTACCTGGGCAAAGGGGTGCTCAAGGCGGTGGGCAACGTCAACCGGGAGCTGCGGGAGCTGTTGCTCGGCGCCGACGTCACCCAACAGCGGGAGCTCGACCGGCGCATGGTGGAGGCGGACGGCACGCCCAACAAGGCGCGTCTCGGCGCCAACGCCCTGCTTGCCGTCTCCCTGGCCGCGGCGCGGGCGGCCGCCGCGGTGCGGCGCCTTCCCCTCTACGTCCACATCGCCGAACTGGCCGACAACCGCGACCGCTACACCATGCCGCTGCCGATGATGAACATCCTCAACGGCGGCGCCCACGCCGACAACAACGTCGACCTCCAGGAGTTCATGATCCAGCCGGTGGGGGCGGATTCCTTCGCCGAGGCGTTGCGGATGGGGGCGGAGATCTTCCACCACCTGAAAAAGGTGCTCGCCGGGCGGGGGTTATCCACGGCGGTGGGCGACGAAGGGGGCTTTGCCCCCCACCTCGACTCCAACGCGGCGGCCCTCGAGGTGGTGGCGGAGGCGGTCGCCAACGCCGGCTACCGCCTGGGCCAGGACGTGACCCTGGCCCTCGACTGCGCGGCCTCGGAGTTCTATCAGGAAGGCCGCTACCGGCTGCGTGGGGAGGGGGCCGAGTTCGGCGCCCAGGAATTCGCGGACTATCTCGCCGGCCTGGTGGATCGCTTTCCCATCCTGTCCATCGAGGACGGACTGGACGAGTCGGATTGGGAGGGCTGGAAGTACCTGACCGACAAGTTGGGCAGTCGGGTGCAGCTGGTGGGCGACGACCTCTTCGTCACCAACACCGAGCTCTTGCGGCGCGGAATCGAGCGGGGGGTGGCCAACGCCATCCTCATCAAGCCCAACCAGATCGGCACCCTCTCCGAGACCCTGGACGCCATCGCCATGGCGAAGAAGGCCGGCTACGGGGTGATCATCTCCCACCGTTCGGGGGAGACCGAGGACACCACCATCGCCGATCTCGCGGTGGCCACCGCCGCCGGGCAGATCAAAACGGGCTCCCTGTGCCGTTCCGACCGGGTGGCCAAGTACAACCGGCTCCTGCGCATCGAGTCGGAACTCGACGGCACCGCACCCTATCGCGGCAGGGCGGAGCTCGTGCGCTGACGACCGGGTGCCCCTCGGTCGGCCGGCGGCTATACTGGCGCCGGAAACCACCGCGGGGTCGCCATGGGTCGACTCGCCCTCCTCCTGCTCCTGCTGTTGGCCGCACTGCAATACCGCCTGTGGCTGGGCGAAGGGGGGGTGCGCGAGCGCGCCGCCCTGGAGCGGCGCCTCGCCGTCCAGGAGGCGCGCAACGCCGTGCTGGCCCAGCGCAACCAGATTCTGGCCGCCGAAGTGGAAGGCCTGCGCGCCGACCCCGAGGCGCTGGAGGAGCGGGCGCGCGCCGACCTGGGGTTCATCGCCGAGGGCGAGACCTTTTTCCTGGTGGTGGAAGGGGACGGCGGGGTCGCGGCCGGCGATGCGCCGCCCGCCGAGGAGGCGCGGTGAGGCTCCACGTGGTGGTGCCGGCGGCGGGACGGGGGCGGCGCCTGGGCGGCGCCCTGCCCAAGCAGTACCTGCCCTTGGGGGGGCGGCCGGTGCTCGACCACGTGCTCGCGCGCCTCTTGGCCCTGGATCCGGTGCAGCTGGTGGTGGCGTTGGCGCCGGGAGACGAGCGCTTCGCCACCCTCGCCGCCGCCCGCGATCCCCGGGTGCGGAGCGTGACCGGCGGCGGCGAGCGGGCCGAATCGGTGGCGCGCGCCCTCGCCGCCCTGGAGGGGGTGGCGGCCGACGACTGGGTGCTCGTGCACGACGCCGCGCGCCCCTGCCTCGACCCCGCCGACGCCAAACGCCTGCTCGCGGCGGTGGCCGACTCGCCGGTGGGGGGCTTGCTCGCCTGCCCGGTGAGCGACACCCTCAAAGTGGACGACGGGCGCGGGCGGTCGGCCCGCACTTTGGATCGGGAGGGGCTGTGGGCGGCGCAGACCCCCCAGGTCTTCCGCCACCAGGTGTTGCGCCGGGCGCTGGCCGTCTGCCGGGAGCGGGGCATCGCCCCCACCGATGAGGCGATGGCGGTGGAGCAGCTGGGGTTGGCGCCGATCCTGGTGCCGGGACGGCGCGACAATCTGAAGATCACCGTGCCCGAAGACCTGCGCCTCGCCGAGGCGCTGTTGGCGGGAGGGAGAGGGTGAAGGTCCGCGTCGGCCATGGCTACGACGTCCACCGCTTCGGCCCCGGTGACGGGTTGGTGTTGGGCGGGGTCTGGATCCCCTACCCCCGGGGGCTGGTTGCCCATTCGGACGGCGACGTGGTCCTCCACGCCCTCTGCGACGCCCTCCTGGGTGCGGCCGCCCTGGGCGACATCGGCCAGCACTTTCCCCCTTCTGACCCCACCTGGGCGGGTGTGGACAGCCGACTGCTGTTGCGCCGGGTGGTGGCACTCCTCGCCGAGCGCGGCTACGCGCCGGTGAACGTCGACCTGACGGTGATCGCCGAGGCGCCGAAGCTTGCGCCCCACTTGCCGGCGATGGTGGCCAACCTGAGCACTGAACTTCGACTTGCCCCTGAGGCGGTCAACGTCAAGGCCACCACCACCGAGGGGCTCGGCTTTCCCGGCCGGGGGGAGGGGATCGCCTGCCACGCGGTGGCGCTGATCGCGGCCCCTTAGAGTCGCTCGACGGCCAGGCGTTCGCGGATGAGGGCCACCCGCTCCTCTGGGTGCAGCTCCACCGTGCCCAGCCTTTCCACCAGCTCCAGACGGCGGCGCAGGCCGATGCCGTTGGCGATCTGGATGGCCAGGCCGGGGCGGGCGTTGAGCTCGAGGATCATCGGCCCACGCTGTTCGTCCACCACGAAGTCGCAGCCCAGGTAGCCGAGGCCGGTCATCTCGTAGCACTTGGCGGCGAGCAGCAGGATCTCGTTCCACTGGGGGACGGCCAGGTCGGAGAACTCTCGGCCGGTGTCCGGGTGGCGGCTCACCAGGTAGTCCTTTTGCACGGCGCGGATCGCGCGGCCGCTGCAGATGTCGATGCCCACCCCCACCGCCCCCTGGTGGAGGTTGGCCTTGCCGTCGGAGCGCCGGGTGGGGCAGCGCATCATGGCCATCACCGGAAAGCCCTTGAAGACGATGACCCGGATGTCGGGCAGCCCCTCGAAGCTGTACTCGAGCAGGTAGGGCAGTCCGCGTACCAGTTGTTCGATCACCGCCGTGTCGGGCCGCCCCCCCAAGCTGTATACGCCGCTCAGGATGTTGGCGATGTCGTGGCGGATGTCGGCCAGGGTCACCACCTTGCCGGACGGCTTGACAAAGTCGCGTCCCGTTCGCCCGCTGATGATGATGATTCCCTTTCCGCCGCTTCCCCGGAGGGGTTTGACGGCGAAGCCCTCGAGGGGCTCGAGGAGCGCCGGAAGACCCGCCAAATCCCCGGTGTAGCGGATCACCCCGTACAGCTCGGGCACGCGGATGCCGTGGCGGCGCGCCGCCTCCTTGGTCTTGAGTTTGTCGTCCACCAGGGGATAAAAGCGGCGCGGATTGTAGCGGGCGATGTAGGCCACGTTGCGGGCGTTCATGCCGAGAATGCCGCGCTCTTTGAGCCGCCTGACGGTGGTGAAGGGGTTGAAGCGCAGCAGAGTCGCCACCGGTGCACCTCAGGTCTCGATCAGGAAGCGGAAGCGGCGCAGCTCGGTGAGGCGGTAGCCGGTGTACTGGCCGAGCACCAGCACCAATCCCATGACGATGAGCAGGGTCTCGGGGAAATTGTAGGTGAGGTGTTCCACGTAGCGGTTGGTCATCACCAGATAGGCCACCACGGCCACGAAGAGACTGCCCAGTCCCTGGGTGAACACCTCCCGGGGGCCGTCCTCTTCCCAGGTGATGGACAGGCGCTCGATGGTCCAGGCGATGATGATCATCGGGAAGAAGGTGATGGTGAGCACTTCCTCGAGGCCGAGCTTGTAGCTCAGGATGCTGAACCCCGCCATCAGCAGCACCACCGTGATCACCACCGCGGCAAGGCGCGCCACCATCAAGAGATCCAGCTTGCTCAGGTAAAACCGCACCCACAGGCCCGCGGCCAGTAGGGTCACCAGGATCAGGATGCCGGGCAGCAGGCGGGTGTGAATGAAGGCGAGGGCGATCAGCACCGGCATGAAGGTGCCCGAAGTCTTGATGCCCACCAAAATGCGGAACACCGCTACCACCAAGGCGCCGATGGGGACGAGGAGGAGAATCTTGAAGGTGGTCTGCTTGTCGATGGGCAGGCTGTAGATGCTGAAGTCCACCAGTGCCACCCGCTCCGAATTGGCCGCTTGCAGGGCCACCGCCTTGGCCGACAGGTCGTTGGCGAGCACCGAGAAGCGCACCCGCGACTGTCGCCCGCCCACCACGTCGAGGAGCGAAACGCCGCCCCGCTGCCAGACGAAGAAGTCGTCCGGCACCCCCAGGGAGGCGTCCCGGGGGTCAACGGCCAGCCATTGCCGGCCGTCCCAGATCTCCACCAGTTCCGCGGGGTCGACGTTGTAGAGCCGGTCGGCCAGGTAGATCCCGCGGACCATGCGGGCGGGGATCCCGGCGGTGGCGAACAGGCGCAGGGCGAGCTCGGCGGTGGAGGTGTTGTGGCTTGCGCGGAACAAAAACTCCGCGTCCTGGCTCACGGCCTCCCCGGTCATCATGAGCAGGAGCTGTTGGGCGAAGCTCGCCGGGTCCGCCGAGAGTTCCCGGGCGGCGGCGATCAGGCTCTGGGCGGCCACCGCTTCCGCGGGCGACCAGAGGGGCGGCTCCGGCGGGGCGGGCGGCGGCTCCACGGGAGGGGCGCCGGCGGCGTCCAGATCTTCGGTTACCTCGAGCTTGTAGTAGAGGGTTTGGGGTCCGCGGGGCGGCGTTGCGCGTCCACACCGCCCGGCGGACATCCGCTTCGCGCACCGCGAAACCGTAGCCCGCGGAGGCGAACACCTCATCGAGCACGCGGTACCCTTGGCCCGCTTCGGGGAGAGCGAGCGCCACGGTCACGGGCCCCCCTTGGGCCTCGAAGGAGATCTTGGCCTCGATGCTCCACACCCGCCGCTCCTCGTCGGGGAAAAGCGGAAAATGGAGGGCGAGCACCTTGTAGAGGGTGGCCGCCAGGCCGATGAGGGCGAGCAGCAGGGCGAAGAGGTGGACCTGGGCTTTCGGCGACATGACCGCTCACTTGGCGATGAATTGTTGGCTGACGTCCACCACCGCGTTGTTGTGGAGGAAATCGCGGCCGATCAGGACCGGCTCGGAAGAGGCCGAGCGGTCGTCCAGGGAGACCTCCAGCTGCTCTTGGATGGGGCCGAGTTCCAGTTCGACCATCACCTTCAGTCGCCGGTCGACGCTGCCGTCGGGCCGGCGCACCTTGACGCGGCGCAACACCTGCCGCTCCACCTGGTGTTCCCTGCCGTCGGCGCCGCGCAGGCTGAAGCGCACCCACTTTTTCGCCGTCCCGCTCGAAGCGGGTGAGCTTTTCGGCGTGGATGGCGCTCGCTTCGGCGCCGGTGTCGATGCGCGCGGTCAGGACGATGCCCGGCGGGTTGACGGCGACGTATTCCCGCGCCCCCACCACCGGCTTGCCGGCCACGCGGGCCGCTGGGCAGGGCGGCGCCGGTGGGCAGGGTCGCGGCGGCGGGGGTGGTGGGCAGCTGACGGGTTCCGGCGGCGGCGGCTCTGGGCAGGCGGGCGGGGCGGGCTCCGCGACGGGAGGGGGCGGCTCCGGGACGGCGGCGGGTTCTTCTTGTTGGCGAGGCAAGGGAGCGCAGCCGGACAGCAGCAGGAGTGCGCCGAACAAGGGGAAGCGAAGAGACCCGAAACGGGGCATCATGGGGGAGCCTGGGGAAAATTGCGTTTTACTTGCGCGCTATCTTACGCGGCATTCGCATGGGGGGAAAGGATGGACAGCGCGGACGAGGCCTTGGCTTTGTTGTGCCGCGCCGCTTTGGATCCGCCGCGGGCCTACGGCGCACCCGGCCTGCGGCTCGCGTTTCGCAGCCGGCCGGCCGACTTCCAGGTGGTGGAGGAGCTCGGTTTCGCGCCCACCGGCGAGGGCGAGCACCTGTTGCTGCGGATCCGCAAAGAGGGCCAGAACACCCGCTGGGTGGCCCACCTGCTCGCGCGCCACTACGGCGTGGCCGACGAGGCGGTGAGTTACTGCGGCCTCAAGGACCGCCGGGCGGTGGCGGAGCAGTGGTTCAGCGTCCATCTGCCCGGCAGGCGCGACCCGACGCCGCCGCCCGCTCTGTCCCACTGCACGGTGCTCGCGGAAAGCCGCCACCGCGCCAAGCTGCGTCCCGGAATGCACCGGCGCAACCAGTTCACCGTGGTGCTGCGGGGGGTGCCAGGGCAGTCTCGCGCGGCCCTCGAGGCGCGCCTCGCCCAGCTGGCCCGCCAGGGGGTGCCCAACTACTTCGGGCCGCAGCGGTTCGGCCGTGCGGGTGCCAATCTCCACTGGGTGGCGGCGCGGCTCAAGGAGGGACGCCGCCTGGGAGGGCGGGGGAGGCATCTATCTCTCCGCCGCGCGCGCCGCCCTCTTCAATTGGCTGCTGGGTGAGCGGGTGGCCGAGGGTTGCTGGGACGCGCTGCCCCAGGCGCCCCTGTGGGGCCGCGGGCGTCCGTGCGCCGCCGCTCTCGCGGATGGCGAGCACGAGCGGCTGGCCCGCTTCGCCCCCTGGTGCCATGCCCTCGAGCACGCCGGCTTAGTCCAGGAGGCGAGGGAGGTGCGCCTGCTGCCCGAGGGGCTCGAGTGGCGGTTTTGCGGCGAGGCGCTGGAGCTCTCTTTCGCGCTGCCGGCGGGGACGTACGCCACCGCTTTGCTGCGCGAACTCGCCGAACTGGTCGAGCCGGGGGCGGGGCAAGGCCTTGTGCTATAGTGGCGGCGCTCCCTTCTGCGGCTGGACGGCGCTCGTGACGGTCCAAGATCTCGCCGGCATCGGCATGACTTCGGAGCGCACCCGGGAGCGGATGGTGCGCCAGCTCGAGCAGCTCGGCATCGCCGATCCCCGGGTCCTGGAGGCGATGCGCCGGGTGCCCCGCCACATCTTCCTCGACGAAGCCCTGGCCCATCGGGCCTACGAAAACACGGCGCTCCCCATCGGCCATTCGGCCAGACCATCTCCCAGCCCTACATCGGTGGCCCTGCTCGCCCAGCTGGTGGTGGCTGAACCCCGGCGGCGGGTGCTCGAGGTGGGCACCGGTTCGGGGTACCAGGCGGCGGTGCTGGCGCAGCTGGTGGAGCGGGTCTACACCGTGGAGCGGATCAAACCCCTCCTGCGCAAGGCGCGGGAGCGATTCCGACGCCTCGGCCTGCGCAACGTGGTGGCGGCCCACCTGGACGGCGTCTGCGGCTGGCCGGAGTACGCCCCCTACGACGCCATCGTGGTCACCGCCGCCGCCCGCCAGGTGCCTGTCGAACTGCTCGAACAGCTCGCGCCCGACGGGGTGCTGGTGATCCCGGTGGGCGACGCGTCGCGCCAGGAGTTGCGCCTCGTCCGCCGGAGAGGCGAGACGCGCCGCTTCGCCGAAACCGTGGTGGCGGCGGTGCGCTTCGTTCCCCTGGTGGAAGGCAGCACCTCGTGAACGGGTGGCTCGCCATCTATCTGCGCGGCGTCGCCATGGGGGCGGCCGACCTGGTGCCGGGCGTTTCGGGCGGCACCATCGCCTTCGTCACCGGCATCTACGAGCGCTTGGTGGACGCCCTCGGCGCGCTGGCGCGGGCGCCACAGCGGCTGTGGCGGGAAGGGCCGGCGGCCGTCTGGCGCGGGGTGGATCTGCCCTTTCTGGCCGCCCTGGCGGCGGGGATCGCCACCAGCCTCTTCTCCTTGTCTCGATTGGTGAACCGCCTGCTGGCCGAACAGCCGGTGCTGGTGTGGGGGTTTTTCCTCGGCCTGATCGCCGCTTCCATCGGCCACGTGGCCCGCCGGCTGCCGCGGCTCGGCGGCGCCGAATGGCTCTGCCTCGCCGCGGGGGCGGCGGTGGCCGCGGGGGTGGCGTTCGCCCCGCCCCTGTCGCTGGCGATCTCGCCGCCCCTGCTCGTCGCCGCCGGCGCCTTGGCCGCCTGCGCCATGATTCTGCCCGGCATCTCGGGCAGCTTTGTGTTGCTCCTGCTCGGTCTCTATCCGCCCCTGATCGAAGCGGTGGCCGAGCGGCGGTGGGCGTGGCTTGCGCTGTTCGGGGCCGGCGCGGCGGGGGGCCTTTTGGCCTTCGCGCCCTGGCTGTCGCGCCTCCTGCACCGCCACCCCGGTCCCACCCTGGCCACCCTCACGGGGCTTTTGGCCGGCTCCCTGGCGGTGGTCTGGCCCTGGCAGGAGATGGTCGCGGCGGGCCGCCGGCTGTGGTGGCCCTGGCAGTATCCCGCGGGGGATCCCCAGCTGGGAATCGCCTTGGCGGCCGCCGGCACCGGCGCCTTGCTGGTGTTGGCGCTGGAGTGGTGGGGGCGGCCCGCGCGGGCCTAGGCGGGCCGATGGCGGGGATTCGCAGAGCAGCGCTTGCGATGTTTGCCCTGCTCGCGGCCTGCCAGGCGCCGCCTCCCGCGCCGGTGGTGGACCGACCTCCGCCGCCGTCGCCCAAGATCCGCCACCACGTGGTGGCGCCGGGGGAGACCCTCTACGCCATCGCCTGGCGCTACGAGATCGACTTTCGCGACCTGGCCCGCGCCAACGGCCTCGCACCCCCCTATCGCCTGCACCCGGGGCAGCGGCTGACTTTGGACTTGAGCCGTGCGCCCCCGCCGGCGCCGCCGGTGCGCGCCCCGGCCCGACCCAAACCGGCCTCGCAGTCGCAACCCCCGCGCCGCGCCGAACCGGCGCCGCGATCGCAGCCTCCATCTCGTTCCGAAGCGGCGCCGCCTCCCCTCGCGTCGCCGCAGCCCTCGCTGCCCGAGGGCGGTTGGCGCTGGCAGTGGCCGGCCCGGGGGCGGGTGGAGCGCGAGTACGACGTGGCGCGCACCCTGAAAGGGGTGAGCATCTATCCCGACGGCCCCACTGAGGTGCGCGCCGCGGCGCCGGGGGTGGTGGTCTACGCCGGCGAAGGCCTGCGCGGCTACGGGCGGCTGATCATCGTCAAACACTCGGAACGGCTCTTGTCCGCCTACGCCCACAACGCGCGCATCCTGGTGGAGGAAAACCAGCGGGTGGCGGCGGGCGAGCGGATCGCCGAGGTGGGGCGGGACGGGCGGGGCCGCTATCGGCTCTACTTCGAGATCCGCGACAACGGCGTCCCCGTCGATCCTCTGGCCCTGCTGCCGAAATCCTGAAGAGCAACACCCGTGGTAAAGTGAAGCCGCGGTCACGCCGGCGAGGGCGAGATGCGATGGTGGGCGACGACCCCTTCGAAGACGACGACGAGGCGCTCGAGGACGACGCCGGCGAGGCGTCGGAGGGCTTCGACGAAGGCGGCGAGGCGGAGGGCGGGCCTCCCCTCGAGGAGGCGCCGAGCCCGGAAGGGGGGCTCGACGCCACCGCCCTCTACCTGCGGGAGATCGGCTACGCCCCCCTGCTCACCCCCGAAGAGGAAAAGGAGCTCGGGCGGCGCGTGCAGGCCGGCGACGAGGCGGCCCGCAAGCGGATGATCGAGAGCAACCTGCGCCTCGTGGTCAAGATCGCCCGCCGCTACCTCAACCGCGGCCTGCCGCTTCTCGACCTGATCGAAGAGGGCAATCTGGGCCTCATGCGGGCGGTGGAGAAGTTCGACCCCGAGCTCGGCTACCGCTTTTCCACCTACGCCACCTGGTGGATCAAGCAGACCATCGAGCGGGCGCTGATGAATCAGACCCGCACCATCCGCCTGCCCATCCACGTCATCAAGCGCCTCAACCACTACCTGCGCACCGCCCGGGAGCTCGCCCAGGAGCTCGACCACGACCCGAGCGCCGAGGAGATCGCGAGACTCTTGGACGCGCCAGCCGCCGAGGTGGGGCGCATTCTGGAGCTCGCCGAGCGGGTCGGCTCGGTGGACGTGCCCGTGGGGCGCTCGGGCGATCGCATGGTGGTGGAAACCCTGGCCGACGATCGCTTCGCCAGTCCCGAAGAGGCCCTGGAAGAGGACGAGCTGAGCCAGGAGGTCGCCGCCTTGCTGCGGCGGCTGGGGGAAAAACAGCGGGAGGTGCTGGTGCGCCGCTTCGGGCTCATGGGCCACGAGCCCCAGACGCTCGAGGAGGTGGGCCGCGCGGTGGGCCTGACGCGGGAGCGGGTCCGGCAGATCCAGATCGAGGCTCTGCGCAAACTGCGCATTCTGATGCTGCGCGAGGGCCTCAACCCGGACGTGTTGTTCCGCGACGGCGCCTGAGGGGGCTCAGCGCTTGAGGTATTGGAGTTTGCCCGGCTTGCCGTTCCATTCGTCGGCGTCCGGGAGGGGGTCTTTCTTCTCGGTGATGTTGGGCCACACCTGGGCGAGTTCGGCGTTGAGCTCGAGAAACACCGCCTGGTCCTCCGGCAGCTCGTCCTCCGGAAAGATCGCCTCCGCCGGGCACTCGGGCTCGCACAGGGCGCAGTCGATGCACTCGTCGGGATGGATCGACCAGGAAGTTCGGCCCCTCGTAGAAGCAGTCCACCGGGCAGACTTCCACGCAGTCGGTGTACTTGCAGTTGATGCAGGGCTCGCCGACGACGAAGGTCATGGAGCGCTCTCCTGTGCGGTGGCGGCGGGGGCCGGCATTATAGGCCAAAACGCCGCGGAAATCGGCCCCTGGTTCCCCTTGGATTCCGAGGCCCAGGGGACTTCCCACCGCTATCCAGGATGCGGGCGCGCACCGCCGGAATCCGGGGTTGTGGAGTGGGCCTTTGCGGTGCGGCGGGGGGTTCCCGGATTCCGCTTCGCTCCACCCGGGTTTCGCAATCGTCCCTCTAGAGAAGCGCCTTGAGGGCGTAGAGGGCCTCCAGGGCCTGCCGGGGGCTGAGCCCGTCGGGGTCCAGATCGCGCAGTGCCTTCACCACCGCCGGCTCCGGCGCGAAGAGATCCCCCTGCCTGGGCGGCGGGGCGGCGGGTTCGGCGTGCACCTGTCCCTCGAGGCGCGCCAGTTCGGCCCGCGCCAGGGCGAGCACCGGCTCCGGCACGCCGGCCAGTTTTGCCACCTGCAGGCCGTAGCTCTGGTTGGCGGGGCCTTCGCGGACGGCGTGGAGAAAGACCAGGCGGTCCTGGTAGAGGGTGGCGTCCAGGTGGACGTTGGCCGCCTCGGGAACCTGCTCGGGAAGGGCGGTGAGCTCGAAGTAGTGGGTGGCGAAGAGGGTGAAGGCGCGCACTTCCCGCGCCAGGTGGAGCGCGCAGGCCCAGGCGAGCGCCAGGCCGTCGAAGGTGCTGGTGCCGCGGCCGACCTCGTCGAGCAGCACCAGGCTGCGGGGGGTGGCGTTGTGGAGGATGTTGGCGGTCTCGGTCATCTCCACCATGAAAGTGGAACGCCCGCCGGCCAGGTCGTCGCCGGCGCCGATCCGGGTGAAGATCCGGTCCACCAGGCCGATCCGCGCCGCCTCCGCGGGCACGTCGCTGCCGATCTGGGCGAGCAGCACGATGAGCGCCGCCTGGCGCATGTAGGTGGACTTGCCCCCCATGTTGGGGCCGGTGATGATCAGCATCCGCCGCCCTTCGCCGAGCTCCAGGTCGTTGGGGACGAAGGGGGTGTCCAGGGCCTGCTCCACCACCGGGTGGCGACCGCCGCGGATGGAGATGCCCGGCTCTTCGACGAGCTCCGGCCGGGTCCAGTTCAGGGTGTAGGAGCGCTCCGCCAGGTTGACCAGCACGTCCAGTTCGGCCAGGGCCGCCGCCGCCTCCTGGAGGGGGGCGAGTTCGGCGGCGATCCGCTCGAGGAGTTCCTCGTAGAGTGCGCGCTCGCGGGCCAGTGCCCGGGAGCGGGCGCTCAGGGCGCGGTTTTCGAATTCGACGAGCTCCGCCGTGACGTAGCGCTCCGCGTGTTTGAGGGTCTGGCGCCGCTGGTAGTCCGCCGGGGCCTGGGCGGCCTGGCTGCGGGGCAGTTCGATGTAGTAACCGTGGACGCGGTTGTAGCCCACCTTGAGGTTGGCGATCCCCGTGCGTTGCCGCTCCCGCTCTTCCAGGCGGGCGAGGAAGTCGCCGGTGTGGGTGGCGATTTCCCGCAGCTCGTCCAGCTCGCGGTCGAAGCCGGGGGCGATCACCCCCCCGTCGCGCACCTGGGGCGGAGGCTCTTCCACCAGTGCCCGCCGGAGCAGGTCGAGGAGGTGGGGGAAATGGCCTTTGGCCTGGCACAGCCGGGCGAGGAGGGGGATCTCCGCGGCCGGTGCGAGCAGGGCGTCCAGTTCCGGGAGGGCGCCGAGGGCTTGGCGCAGGCGGGTGAGGTCGCGGGGACGGGCGGAGCGCAGGGCGACGCGGCCGAGGATCCGCTCCATGTCGCCGACGCGCTTGAGGGGGTCGGCGAATTCCCGGAAGCGCAGTTCGTCCCGCAAGTGGGCCACGGCCGCCTGGCGCGCGCGCAACGCCGCCAGGTCCCGCGACGGGCGGTGCAGCCAGCGGCGCAACAGCCGCCCTCCCATGGCCGTGCGGGTGCGGTCGAGGAGGGCGGCGAGGTTGTGGCGATCGCCGCCGTCCAGGTCGCGATCGAGCTCCAGGTTGCGGCGGGTGGCGGCGTCCATGAGCAGGGCGTCTTCCGGGCGCTCGGCCACCAGGGCGCGGATCTGGGGAAGGGCCGCCTGCTGCGTTTCCCTGGCGTAGCCGAGGAGGGCGCCGGCGGCGGCCAGGCCCGCGCCGAGGTCGGCGCAGCCGAAGCCGGCCAGATCCCGGGTGCCGAACTGTTCGGCGAGCCGGCGCTCGGCCGCGGCGCGGTCGAATTCGAAGGGTGGCCGCGTGCGCAGGCCGGGGCGGGTGGCCACCGCCGCCGGCAGGGGCGCACCTTCTGGGACGAGCAGTTCGGCCGGGTCGAGCCGCGCCAGTTCGGCGAGGAGCGCGCCCTCGCCGTCCACCTCGAGGGCGGTGAAGCGGCCGCTGCCCAGGTCCAAGGCGGCGAGCCCGAAGCGCTCCTGCAGGCGGCAGAGCGCGGCCACCAGCACGTCGCGCCGCTCCTCGAGCAGCGCCTCGTCGGTGACGGTGCCGGGGGTGACGATGCGCACCACCCGCCGTTCCACGGGCCCCCGGGAGGTGGCCGGATCGCCGATCTGCTCGCAGATGGCCACCGGCACGCCGAGTTTTATGAGGCGCGCCAGGTAACTCTCCACCGACTGCACGGGGACCCCGGCCATGGGGATCTCCTCCCCCGCCGAGCGGCCGCGGGTGGTGAGCGCGATGTCGAGCAGCTCCGCCGCCCGCTTGGCGTCCTCGTAGAAGAGCTCGTAGAAATCCCCCATCCGGTAGAAGAGCAGCGCCTCGGGGTGCTGCGCCTTGATGCGCAGGTACTGCTGCATCATCGGCGTGTGGTCGGAAAGGGGGCGGTCGGGTCGCACGGGGGCTCGGCGTCGCGCACGCTCCGCGAAGGGCCGAGCAGGGTACCAAAGCGCCGCGGCGGGGGGCAACGCCTCAGGGGGCGATGCGGATGGCGCCGGGGGCGGCCATGTAGCCCTCGTGGCGCACGGTCACCACGTAGCGGGGGACGGTGGGGTCGGGCTCCACCTTCTGGCGCAAGCGGGCCACGAAATTGTCCACCGCCCGGTCGAGGGGGGACCAGGGCCGGTCGTAGAGCAGTTGGGAGAGCTGATCGCGGCTGACCGGCCGGCCGGCGGACTCCACCAGCAGGCGCAGGCAGGCCACTTCCCGCGCACTGAGGGGCACCTCGTCCCCCGGGCCGCGCTTGAACAGGCGCTGGCCCACCGCTAGCACCGCCTGGGGAGAGGGGGCGCTGGGCGGCGGCGCGCCGCGGCGCAGGACGGCGTGGGCCCGGGCGAGCAAAAGGCGCGGATCGAAGGGTTTGGCCACGTAGTCGTCGGCGCCCACTTCGAGCCCCACCACCGCGTCCACGTCGTCGTCGAGGGAGGTCACCATGATCACCGCGGTGGCCGTGTGGGACTTGATCCAGCGGGTCAACTCGATGCCGCTCTCGCCGGGCATCAACACGTCCACGGTGGCCAGGTCGAAGGGGACGCTGGCCAACAGCGCCCGCGCCTCGGCGGCGCTGGCCGCGGTGCGGCACTGAAAACCATAGCGCGCGAAGAGCGCGGCGAGCTGCTCGCGCACGGCGGGCTCGTCGTCCACCACCAATACCGTGCGGCTCACGCCTCGCCCTCCGCCACGGCGGCGTCGACGAGCGCCTTGATCCGCTCATCCAAAGGCAGCGTGCGGCGGATCCGGATCCCCTCGCCGCGCTGGCATTCCGCGAACAGGTCGAGCAGCCGGGGCGGCACCGGGCGGCCCGCGGCATCGGCCACCACGCGCACCTTGGGCAGCACCATGTAGAGGGGGTTTTTCTCCACCACCACGGCGATCTCGCCGCTACTGAGGACCACCGGCGTACCCAGGGGGTACACCCCCATGAAGCGGATGAATTTTTCCACCAGCTGGGCGTCGAACTGGGTGCCCCGACCGGCGTAGATCTCCCCCATGGCGCGGGTGGGGGAAAGGAGCGGGCGGCGGTAGCTGTCGGGGGAGGTGAGGCGGTCGTAGGCGTCGACGATGGCCACCACCCGGGCGTTGAAGGGGATCGCCGAACCGGCGAGGCGGCGCGGATAGCCGGTGCCGTCGATCCGCTCGTGGTGGGCGTAGGCGACGTCCACCGCCGGCCAGTAGTACTCGTTGCTGACCAGCACCGCGGAGCCGAGGGCCGCGTGGCGGCCGAGCAGTTCCCGCTGGGCTGCGTCCAGGGGGGTCTGGGCGCGGACCAGCTCGGCGGGCAGGCGCAGCATGCCGACGTCGTGCAAGAGCGCCCCCAGGGCCAGGTTCTCCAGGTCGCGCCCGGCGAGGCCGAGGTAGCGGCCGAAGGAGGCGGCCAGAGCGCAACAGGCGATGGCATGGTTCTCCAGGGCGGCGCTGACGCGCTCCATCTGGGCGATGAGGGCGAGGGCGTAAGGGTTGGCCAGGACACTGGCCACGCAGGTGTCCACCACCTCGCGCACGGCGGCCGAGGACTCGCCCGAGCCGAGGGCGATCCGGTCGAGGAGACCAAAGGTGAGCTGTACCACCCGCTGGTAGGTGGCCTCTTCCCGCCGCCAGTCGTCCCGCGCCGGCAGGGCGTAGAGCTCGCGGGCGCGGCCGGCGAGGCGGTCGACGGGGGCGCCGGCGGCGCGGGAGGCGCGCAGATCGATCCGCACCCGCCGGCAGTGGCGGGCGATCTCCTCGATGTCGGCCTCACTGCGTACGAAAAAGCCCTGGAGCGCAAAGGGGGTCTCTTCCCAGGGGCGATCCAGTTCGGCGACGAACATCCCGGGGCGCAATTCGCCCACCGGGATGTCGAGGATCTCCCCGGCGGGCGCTGGCCGGTCGCCGCCGGGGGCGGTTGCCGCGGCTCGGTGGCCGGCCCGCTTGGCGCCGCGACGCAGCAGTCCTAGCATTCCCCTCCCTTGGCGCCTGGGTCTTCGACAGGGCGATTCTATGTAAGCCCCATTCGGGGCGACAGCGATACATTGTAGGACCGCCACCGTCCCGGGGCCGCCGTCCGGCGACCCTCCGCCATAATGGAGCCCCGCTGGTGGAGGTGCGATGAAGGCCATCGAGCAGCTCGCCGTCGCGGCGGCCGTCCTCGCCGGAAGCGCGGCGTTGGCGCTCCCGTTCGCCCTGCTGTGGCCGGGAGCGCAGGGGTGGCTTGCGCCGGCCGCGGCGGGCGTGGGGGGTGGCCTCGCCGGCGGGGCGCTCGGCTTTTACTGGGCGCGTCGCCGCGAGGTTCGGCGGCTCGAAGCGTTCGCGCGCCGCCTCGCCGCGCGGGCCGCCCGCTGCGGCCACCACTTCTTCGCCCCCGCGGATCCCGCCGGCAAGCTGGCCGCCTTGGCCTTCCACTTCGAGCAGTTGCTCGCCCAGGTCGCCCAGCTGTCCGCCGAACTCGCCGAGCGGGAGCGGCTTTTCACCTCCATTCTCGACTCCCAGCGGGAACTGGTGCTGGTGCTCGACGCCGACGGCACCGTCGTCTACCACAACCGCGCCTTCGCGCGCCTGTTCGGCGCCCCCTCCCTCGACTTCGACCGGGAGGGGCCGCGCCACTCCCGCGATCTGGCGGCCCTCTTGGGGGCCCTCACCAGCGGCGGCGACGCCGCCCAGATCCACTTTCGCTTCGAGGTGGACGGGCAGGTGCGCCACATCGTCTGGAACCGCTCGCCCGCGAGCGGCGGGGAGGTGCCGCACACCCTGTTCGTCGGCCGCGACGAGACCGAGGCACTGGAGCTGCAAAGCCGCGCCCAGCGGCTGGAGCGGATCGCCACCGTGGGGCGGGCCGCTTCCACCCTGTTCCACGAACTCAACCAGCCCCTCTCGGCCCTGCAGCTCGCCGCCTTCATGATCCGCGAGGCGATCGCCGAAGCCGCCGGGCGACTGCCTGAAGAGCTCGCCGAAGCGCTCGCCCGCCAGGCCGAGGTGGTGGAAAGCCAGGTGGCGAAGGCCTGCGCCGTGGTCGACGGCCTGCGCCGCTTCCGCCGCCGCAGAGTCGCCCGCGACCCCCTGCCGGTGACCGAACTGTTCCGCGAGGCGGTGGCGGCGGTGGGCGCCGAGTTCGGCAACCGGGGGATCCGCCTGGCCGTCCGCGGAGCGCTGGACGAGCTCGCCGTGTGCGGCGATCGACTCCTCCTGGGGCAGGTGTTGGTCAATCTCCTGAAAAACGCCGCCGAAGCCCTGGCGGCGGCCCCACCCGCCGGAGCGCCGCCGGAGGTGGTCCTCTCCGCCCGGGCGGAGGGCAGAGAGGTGGTGCTCGCCGTGGCCGACAACGGCCCCGGCATGGCGCCGGCCGACCTCGCCCGCGCCACCGAACCCTTTTTCACCACCAAGATCGGCGGCTCCGGACTGGGGCTCGCCTTTTGTCTGGACGTGGTGGAAGCCCTCGGCGGCAGTCTCCGCCTGGCCAACCGCCGCTCCCGGGGGTTGCGGGTCGAGGTGCGCCTGCCCGCACCGCCGGGGCGGACTGCCGGCGGTGGGACAATGTAATCCCTCCCGCTGGTGCCGGCTGCCGTACCTTAGTGGATGCGCCGCCTGGGGCGGCGGGCCGCGGCCCTGCGGCGCTGCGACGGAAAGGCTCGGCCTGGGGGAGGGCACGTGCGGACGGGAAGCCGCCGCAAAGAGAACGATCGCGAGCGCAGGGGAGAATTTCCTCCCATCCCCGGCGACCTGTCCTCTTTTCTGTCGCCGGCGCAGGCGCGGGCGCTTCGCGACTGCGAGGCCCGGGGCTGGCGGCTGGTGGCGGTGCGCCGCGCGGGGTTTCGCCCCGCCGAACTACTCCTGCGCCGCGCCGACGGCGCCCATGGGCTGGTGGCGGAGGACGGCGCGCTGGCGCTCTGCCCGCCGGAGACGGTGCGCGGCGGGCGCGGCAAGGCGGGGGGCTTCACCTTGCTGGAACTGCTGGTGGTGCTCCTCCTCATGGGCGTGCTGGCCGCCCTCGGCGTGCCGCGCCTGGAGGAGCTGCTGGCGCGGCGGCGGGTGGAAGGCGTGGCGGAGGACTACGTCAAAGGCCTCGTCCTCGCCCGCAGTGAGGCGGTGCGGCGGGCGGCGGAGGTGCGGTTCCGCCCCCGCGACGGCGCCGATTGGGCCTCGGGCTTCGCCGTGGTGGCGGACCGGGACCGGGACGGCGACTACGACGACGAGCCCCTCCTGGTCGGCGGCGACCTTCCCCCGGGGGTCGCGGTGGCGGCGGCCGCCGACCACGCCCTGACGAATCCCTGGCTCGCCTTCGACGCCTTGGGCGCGGTGACCCCCCTGGGCGAGCGGCTCAGCCTGCGGGTGCAGGTCGAGGGCTGCCGTCCCCCTGTGGCCTGGGGGGTGGCCGCCGCCGGGGTGGGGGCAATCGGGCGGGAGGCGGTGCCGTGCGCCGGCTGAGGAGCGGGCAGCGGGGTGTTGCCATGCTCGAGACCCTCGTGGCGGTGCTGGTCTTTTCGGTGGGGGTGCTGGGCTATCTGCGACTGTTGGAGATGAGCCTGCGCAACGCCGACTCGGCCGCCTTCCGGCAGCAGGCGGCCCTGCTCGCCGAGGCCATGGTGGACCGCCTGCGCGCCGATCGCGATGCGGCCCTGGAGGGCGACTACGACCTGGCGTTGGCAGCCTCGCCCGCCGGGCAGGGGGAGGCCGCCGCGGCCCTCGCCGCCTGGCGGGCCGATTTGGCGGGCACCCTGCCGGCGGGCGGTGGCGGCGTGGACTGCGACGGCGCGGCCTTTTGCACGGTGACCGTGGTCTGGGACGACCGCCGGGCCACCGCGGGCCGGGAGCAGCAGTTTTTCACCCTGCGGGCGCGCATCCGATGAGTGGGCAAAGGGGCGCCTCCCTGGTGGAAATCCTCGCCGCCCTGGCGGTCCAGGCGGCGGTCTTGGTGGCCCTCGTCGAGCTGTACGGCACCGGTGGCGCGCTGCTGCGGGGGGTTGCGGCGGTCTCCGACCTCCAGGACGACGGCGCCTATGCGGCGCTCCTCCTGGAGCGGGATCTGCGCTCGGCGGGCTACGCCGGTTGCCGCCACGTGGCGGAACGCCGCCCCCGGGTCATCGCCGAAGACTTTGCCGAGTGGGATTCGGTGGACGACGGCGTGGAGTTGTGGGAAGGGGGCAGCGGTTTCACGGCGCCGCCGGGCTACGAGGCCGCCGCAGGCAGCGACGTGGTGCGGGTCCGCTACGCCACCGGCGGAGCCCAGCTCGCCGGCAATCTGGAGGCGGAGAACGCCAACCTGCAGGTGGTGGGGGAAACCGCCGGCTTTGAGGCCGGAAACGTGCTGCTCGTCACCGACTGCGACGCCGCCGACGTCTTCCGCGCCACCGCCGTCTCCCGCGGCAACGGGCGCACCACCATCGCCCACGGCGCCGACGTCAACTCGAGCAACCGGCTGAGCAAGCGGTACCGGGAGCACGCGCGGGTGTTCCGCTTGGAAGAAATCACCTACTTCGTCGGCCGCGGCGGCGGGGAGGCGGGGTTGTTCCGGGCGGCCGGCGACGGCGCGCCGGTGCTCGTCAGCGGCGCGGTGGAGCGCCTCGAGGTGGCGGAGGTGCGCAACGGGGAGGACGAACCGGTGGGCTACCGCTACGAACTGCTCCTGGCGAGCGCCGACGGCCTGACCACCGCCGCCCAGGGCTACAGCCTCGCCGGCCAGGCCGTAGCCGATCCCGGCGACCGCCGGCTGCGGCGGGTCTACCGGGGGTTTGCCAGTTTGAGGAACAACCTGCCATGAGGCGCGCAGGCGCGGCGAGGGGCCGGCAGCAGGGCGTGATCCTGGTGGTGGTGCTCGTCTTTCTGCTGGTCTTTGGCGCCGCCTCCCTGCACGCCTTCCGCGCCGCGCAGGTGGCGGAGCGCCTGGCGGGCAACCAGTGGGACCGGGCGCGCGCCTTCGAGGCCGCCGAGGCCGGCCTGCGGGACGGGCGCACCTGGCTCGCGCGCCAGGCGGAAATCTTTCCCCCGGAGGGGGGCGGCGACAGCGGGGTGTACCGCGCCGGGACTCTCTCCGGGCAGGTGGAGGACCCCCGCTGGAACTGGGCCGAGGGGCGCAGCTACGGCGCCCTCACCGGCGCCGACCCCGCCCCCTTCGCCGACCACCGGGGGCTTCCCCCCATTGGGTGGTGGAGGCGGTGGGCTGGTCCCGGGACGACCTGAGTCCCGAGCACAGCTCCGCCGGCTACATGACGTTCTACTACGCCGTCTCCAGCCGCGGCCTCGGCCCGGGCAGCGGCACCACCGACGGCGCGCAGGCGGTGGTCCAGGCGGTGGTGGCCAAACGGTTCCGCT
Source organism: Porticoccaceae bacterium (assembly GCA_026005035.1). Taxonomy (GTDB): domain Bacteria; phylum Pseudomonadota; class Gammaproteobacteria; order Pseudomonadales; family Porticoccaceae; genus BPKH01. The sequence continues at coordinate 71,231 of BPKH01000005.1, forward strand.
AGGGAGGGACACCATGGGCGAAAGCAGGTCTCGTTTCCTCGCCGAGGGCCTCGCGGCCCTCGCCCTCTGGGCGCTATTGGGGGCGGCGAGCGAAAGCGCCCACGCCCAGTGGTTTTGCGGCTGGAACCCCCAACATCCCCGGTGCGACGAGGACGGCGACGGGGTGCGCAACAACCGCGATCGCTGCCCCGGCACGCCCCCGGGGGAGAGCGTCGACCGGCGGGGCTGTTCGGCCTCCCAGCGGGATTCCGACGGGGACGGGGTGAGCGACGCGGCCGACCAGTGTCCCGACACTCCCCGCGGCACGCCCGTGGACGGCCGCGGCTGCCCCGTGCTGCCGGACGGAGACGGCGACGGCGTGCCCGATCCGGCCGACCAGTGTCCCGGCACGCCGAGCGGCGAGCCGGTGGACGCGCTGGGCTGTTCGGCCTCCCAGCGAGACTCCGACGGCGACGGCGTCGCCGACGCCGTGGACCAGTGCCCGGGCACGCCCCAGGGAACGGCCGTGGACGTCCTGGGCTGTCCGTTGCCCAGCGGGGGAGGCGGTGGGGGCGGCGGGGGTGGCAGCGCCGCCGCCGGCACCCTGTGGGACCTGAGCGACGCGCCGCTCTTCGTGGTGGAGGGGGCCGACCCCAACATCCTCCTCACCCTCGACGATTCGGGCTCCATGAGCTGGTCGTACCTGCCCGACGAGATCGCCTTCGAGTACGGCCGCCCCGGGGCCCTGTCGGCAGCCCACAATCGCATCTACTACGACCCCAACGTGGTCTATCCTCCGCCGGTGGACGAAAACGGCGTCTCCCTGGGCGACGCCTCCTTCACCGCCGCCTGGAACGACGGATACGACCAGGAGCACAGCTGCAGGATCGACCTCTCTCGCAATTATCGCCCCACCTGGTCGGCGGGCGACAACTGCAACGGCCAGGACGAGCAGACCCAGTACGTGGGCGATCCCGAACCCCAGCCCGAATACGCCACCGCTCGCGGCGAGCCGGCGTTTTTTTACCGCCTAGACCTCACCAATCCCGGCTGCGACCGCGACCGGCCCCTCACCGACGACGACTGCTACGACAAGGTGCAGGTGGGGCCCGACACCGCACCCCCCGGGGTGGACGGGCGCACCAACTTCGCCAACTGGTTCAGCTACTACCGCAAGCGGATCTACCTCGCCAAGGCGGCGGCGAGCCGCGCCTTCGCCCGCCTCTCCGGCTCGGTGCGGGTGGGCTACCAGTCCCTCAACTCGAGCCCCCAGGTGACGGGGGTGCGCGGTTTTGCCGGGGAGCACCGCAGGAACTTCTATCGGTGGCTGTTCGACCGCCCGCCGGTGGGCGGCACGCCCCTGCGCAGCGCCACGGTGCGGGCCGGGGAGTACTTCTCCACCCTCGAGCCCTACCGGGAGGACCCCGCCAATCCCGCCTCCGAGGTGCTCTCCTGCCGGCAGAACTTCCACGTGCTGTTCACCGACGGCTACTGGAACGGCACCTCCACCTTGACGGGCAACGTCGACGGCAGCGCCCAGAGCCTGCCCGACCACAGCGAATTCCTGGTGGACCGCTACGAGCCGCGTCCCCCCTTCGCCGACGACAACGCCGGCTTCCTGGCCGACCACGCCTTCCACTACTGGCACCGAGACCTGCGCCCGGACCTGGAAAACGACGTGCCCACCAACATCGCCGACATCTCCACCGACCTGGACGGGGACGGCGACGTGGACGAGCAGGACCTCTATTGGAACCCCGCCAACGACCCGGCGGAGTGGCAGCACATGGTCACCTTCACCGTGGGTCTCGGACTCGAGGGCCGCCTGCCCTTCCCTGAAGCCTACGCGGACCTGCTCGCCGGCCGCGTCTCCTGGACCGACGACAAGATCGACGACCTGTGGCACGCCGCCATCGACAGTCGCGGCCGCTTCCTCTCCGCCAAGGACCCCACCGGCCTCGCCTCGGCCTTCACCGAGGTGATCAACCGGATTCTGGAGACCACCGGTTCCTACGCTCCGGTCACCCTCAACTCGGGGACCATTGCCTCCGACAGCGCCGTCTTCTTCACCCGCTTCGAGACGGCCACCTGGTCTGGGCACCTGATCGCCCGGCCCATTTCCACCGGCGGCAACTGCGGTGACGTCCCCCGCGGCGAGCTCTGCCCGCCCATCTGGGACGCCGCCTGCACCCTCACCGGCGGCCCCTGCACCACCACCGGCAGCGGCGTGGCGGCGATCGCGCCCGATGCCCGGGTGATCCTCACCCGCCGCGCCGACGACCGGCGCGCTGTGGCCTTCCGCTACGACGCCTTAAGCGGCGCCCAGCAGGCGCTGCTCCGGGATCCCGACGGCGCGGGCCCGCAGCCGCCCGGCACGGCGGACCTGGGCCGAGCCATGGTGGCCTACCTGCGCGGAGCGCGCGACGGCGAGCTCGCCAACGGCGGCATGTTCCGCAACCGGGCGAGCGTCTTGGGCGACACCATCGCCTCGACGCCGGTCTACGTGGGCCGGCCGAGCCGCTTCTACCCGGGCGCCGACCTGGCGCGCTTCCCCGAACTGGCGAGTTACGACGCCTTTCGCGCCCGCTACCTGAACCGCGAGCCGGTGGTCTACGTGGGCGCCAACGACGGCATGCTCCACGGCTTCCGCGCCCGGGATGGGCGGGAGGTGCTGGCCTACGTGCCCCTGGCGGTGTTCTCCAACCTCCCCTACTACACCATGCCCGCCTACGAGCACCGCAACTACGTGGACGGACCCCTCGCCGAAAACGACGTCTACTTCGGCAACGCCTGGCACACGGTGCTGGTGGGCGGCCTGGGCCGCGGCGGCCAGGGCTACTTCGCCCTGGACATCACCGACCCGGCCACTTTTGCCGAAGGCCGAGCGGCGAGCATCGCCCTGTGGGAGTTCACCGACGAGGACGACCCCGACCTCGGCTTCAGCTACGGCCGCCCGGCCATCGTCCGCCTGGCCGACGGGCGCTGGGCGGCCATCTTCGGCAACGGGGTGAACAACAACCTCGACGACGGCCACGCCAGCACCACGGGCAACGCCGTGGTGTTCGTGGTGGACATCGCCACCGGCGAGCTGATCCGCAAGCTGGACACGGGGGTGGGCATGGCCCAGGATCCCACCGGGGGCAACCGCAGCAACGGCATCCTGGGCGTCTTCCCCGCCGACCTGGAGGAGGGGGATTACGTGGTCGATCGCCTGTACGCCGCAGATCTGTTCGGCAACCTCTGGGTCTTCGACCTCTCCTCCGCCAATCCCGCCCAGTGGCGCAGCGCTTACCGCGCGGGCAACGCCCCGGTCCCCCTTTACAGCGCCCGCGATCCCAGCGGCCGCGCCCAGAGCATCACCGCCGCGCCGGTGGCCATCCGCCATCCCCTGGGCGGGGCCCTGGTGCTCTTCGGCACCGGCCGCTACCTCGGGCTCGGCGACGTGGACGACACCCAGACCCAGACCTTCTACGGCATCTGGGATCGCCTCGACGGCGAGCCCGTGGGGTCGGGCCGGTCCCGCCTGTTGGCGCAGACGGTGGAAGCGGTGGCGGCGGCGGGTGAGTTCCTGGTGCGCCGGGTGAGCGACAACGCCCTCACCTGGGACGACGGCCGCTCGCCGGTGGGCGCGGAGGAAAAGCTCGGCTGGTACATGGACCTGCCGGAGCGCGGCGAGCGGGTCTTCCAGCGCCCCACCGTGCGGGACGGGCGGTTGATCTACCGCACCGTGACGCCCTCGTCGAGTCGCTGCGACGCCGGCGGGGCCAACTGGCTCATGGAGGTCGCCGCGCTGGATGGCTCGCGCCTCGACTTCCCGGTCTTCGACCTGGACGACGACGGCGCCTTCACCGCCGGAGACCTCCTCCAGGGACAGGTGGTGTCCGGCCTGCGCCGCTCCAGTGAAGACCTGGGGTCGGAGCCGGCCATCGTCCAGGAGGGGGACGGCAACACCGAGTACAAGTACTACACCACCTCCGACGGGCGGGTGCAGAAGCTCACCGAAAACCCCAACCTCAATCGGAGGGTGCCGTGGCGGCAGGTGCAGTGAGGGGGCGGGGCTTCACCCTGCTGGAGGTGCTCATCGCCCTGGCGGTGGTGGCGATCCTGGCGGCGGTCGCCTGGCCCTCCTACCGGGAACAGGTGCGCGCGGGGCGGCGGGCCGAGGCCCAAGGGGTGCTCTTGGAAGCGGCCCAGTACCTGGAGCGGTTCTACACCGAAAACCTCCGCTACGACCGGGACGGCGCGGGGAACCCGGTGGCGCTGCCGGCCGCCCTCAGCCGCAGCCCTCGGGAGGGGAGCCGGACCTTTTACCAGGTGGCCATTGCGAGCGTGAGTGCGGGCGCCTACGTGTTGCGCGCCACGCCGGTGGGTGACCAGGCCGGCGATGGTTTTCTCGAGTACACGAGCGCCGGCGAGCGGCGCTGGGACCGCGACGGCAATGGGGCCATCGGCGACGACGAGCGCTGCTGGCAGCGCAGCTGTTGAAAAGCGGTCTAGGCACCGCGTCGGCTGCCACCTTGAGTGGCCCGGTGCCGCCCGCTAACCTTGCAGGCCCTTCCCGGACGACGGAGGCCTCCATGGGCGAGCGGGTGCCGACCCCTCCCGCGGCGCCGAGCACCGGCTACGCCAACTACGTGCTCGGCGTGCTCTTCCTGGTCTACGTGCTCAACTTCGTGGACCGCCAGGCCATGGCGGTGTTCCTCGGGCCCATCAAAGAGGAATTCCAGGCTTCCGACGCCGCCATGGGCTTTTTGGTGGGCTTTGCCTTTGCGCTCTTGTACACCGTGGCCGGGATTCCCATCGCCCGCTTGGCAGACCGCGGCAACCGCCGCAACATCATCGCCCTGGGGCTCGCCCTGTGGAGCTCGATGACCGCCCTCACCGGCTTTGCGCGCAATTTCGCCCACCTGGTGGCGGCGAGGGTGGGGGTGGGCATCGGCGAGGCGGCCTGCACGCCGCCGGCCCACTCCCTGATCGCCGACTATTTTCCCGTGGAGCGGCGGGGGACGGCGCTCGCCATCTACTCCTCGGCGGTGTTCGTGGGCTCGGCGCTCGCCTATCTGGGTGGAGGCTATCTGCGCGAGCACTTCGACTGGCGCACCGGCTTTATCGTCCTGGGGCTGCCCGGGTTGTTGGTGGCGGTGCTCCTCAGGGCGACGGTGCGGGAGCCGGTGCGGGGGCAGTCGGAGGCGCGCACCGCGGGCGGCGATGCGAGCCTCGCCGAGACGCTGCGCCACCTGGTCTCCTCGCGGGCCTGGGTGTGGCTCATGGCCGGCGCCTCCTGCATGGCGGTGACCGGCTACGCGGTGCTGATGTGGGCGTACGAGTTCTTCGGCCGCCTGCACGGCCTAGCGCCCTTGGCGGTCGGCCAGTGGATGGCGCTGATCGTCGGCGTGGGGGGATTTCTGGGCACTCTGCTCGGCGGGCGGCTGGTGGACCGGATGGCCCGCCGCCGTCCCGGGCAGATGGTGCGGGTGCCGGGGCTTTGGGTGCTCGCGGGCCTGCCCTTCGGGGTGGTCTTCGTGTTGGCCGAATCCACCGCCGTGGCCCTGGCCGCCATGTTTCCCTTCTACCTGTTGCTCCAGGTGTACATTCCCGCCATGTACACCGCCAACCAGAACCTGGCGCGGCTCGAGATGCGCGCCACCGCGTCGGCGATCTGCCTGTTCATCATCAACATCGTGGGCGCCGGCTTCGGCCCCTTTCTGGTGGGAGCCCTGAGCGATTTCTTCGCCCTGCCGAGCGGCGCGGAGGGGCTGCGCTACGCGATGCTGGTGACCGTGGCCATCGGGGCGGTGGGCTGCGCGCTCTTTGCCGCCACCGCCCGCACCTTGGCCGCCGACCTGGCCCGGGCGGGCGCCATTCAGGCGCGCGGCGACTGAGCGGCGCGGCGCGCCTCCCCGGGCAGTGCCGCCTCCACCACCAGGTCCCGCAGCCAGCGGTTGGCGGGATCCTCCTCGGCGCCGCGCGGCCAGTAGAGGTTGAGGCGCAGCGGTTCCACTTCGAAGGGCGGGGCGGCGAGGCAGAGCCCGAAGCGCGCCCCGAGCACGGCCGGCACGGTCCACAGGAGGTCGCTTCCCCGCACCACCTCGGCCGCCACCGAATAGTCCTGGAGGCGCAGGGCGATCTGGCGGCGCAGGCCGAGGCCGTGCAGGGCGACGTCCGCCTGTCCCCGCCCGCGCTTGCGGCTGGAGACGTGGAGGTGCTGGGCGGCGAGATAGTCTTCAAGCCCCAGGGGGCGCCCGGCCAGGGGGTGCTGCGGGCGCATGGCCACCGCATAGGGGAGGGCGAGGAGCGGCCGTTGGCCGAATTCCCGGGCGTTGAACTGGGGTGCGTCCACCAGCAGGTCCAGGGCCCCCGACCTGAGCTCTTCGGCCGCCGCCTCCCGCGTCTGATAGTAATTGGCGAGGGTGATCGAGGGCGAGCGCGTGCGCGTCAAGCGCCACAGCTCGGGCAGGATGAGCAGCTGGGCGGGATGGTTGAAGGCGACGCGGAAGCGCTTTTCCGAGGTGGCCGGGTCGAAGCGCTCGCTGGCGGCCACCGCCCGGTTGAGGAGGGCGAGGGCGCGGCGGACGTCGCCGATCATGTTGTCGGCCACCGGGGTGGGGATCATCCCTTCGGGGGTGCGCAGAAACAGGGGATCGCCGAAGGCTTCCCGCAGTCGGGCGAGGGCGTTGCTGACCGCCGGTTGGGACAGGTGCAGCTGCTGGGCCACCCGCGTGACGTTCTGTTCGCGGTACAGGGCGTCGAAGAGGATGAACAGATTGAGATCGACCCGCCGCAAGCGCACGGCCGCCCACCGGTATTGAACCGCGTGATGATATTCCATTTCGAGAATCAATTTCATCAATGGAGAGGAGGCGCCTAGACTGGCGCTCGAGAAGTCGCAGAAGGCGGCCCGGCCGCGCCTCCGCCGCGGGGCCTGACGGCAAGTCGCCGACGCCGCCATCGCCCGCTGCCCGAGGAGTCGAGCCATGTTCGAGTTCAGCGCCAAGTCCCGCGATCTGCAGCGACGCCTGGCGGCCTTCATGGAGGCGCACATCTACCCCAACGAGCGCGCCCACGCCGAGGCCCTCGCCCGGGCCGAGAATCGCTTCGCGAGCGTGCCCCTGGTGGAGGCGCTCAAGGCCAAGGCGAAGGAAGAGGGGCTGTGGAACCTGTTCGTGCCGGAAGAGTTCGGTCACTACACCGAGCACGGCGGGCTTTCCTTTCTCGACTATGCCCCCCTGGCCGAGATGATGGGGCGGGTGCTTTGGTCGCCGGAGGTGTTCAACTGCAACGCCCCCGACACCGGGAACATGGAGGTGCTGATGCGCTTCGGCACCGAGGCACAGAAGGAGCGGTGGCTGAAACCGCTGCTCGCCGGCGAGATCCGCTCTTCCTACGCCATGACCGAACCCCAGGTGGCCTCCAGCGACGCCACCAACATCGAGCTCGAGATCCGCCGCGAGGGCGACGAGTGGGTGCTCAACGGGCGCAAGTGGTTCATCACCGGGGCGCTCTACGAGCGCACGCGGCTGTTCATCGTCATGGGCAAGTCCGATCCCGACAATCCCGACCGCCACCGCCAACAGACGCAGGTCTTGGTCCCCAAGGACACCCCGGGCGTGCACCTGGTGCGCCCCCTCACCACCCTGGGCTACGACGACGCTCCCATCGGCCACGCCGAAGTGGTCTTTGAGGAGGTGCGCGTCCCCTACGAAAACGTGCTCTTGGGGCCGGGTCGCGGCTTCGAGATCGCCCAGAGCCGGCTCGCGCCGGGCCGCATGCACCACTGCATGCGCCTCATCGGCTGCGCCCAGCGGGCGCTCGAGCTCGCCTGCGATCGGGTGACCCGGCGCTTCACCTTCGGCCGGCCGCTCGCCAAGCACCAGTCGGTGCGCGAGGAGATCGCCCGCTCCTTCGCCGAGGTGGAGATGGGGCGCCTGCTGGTGCTCGCCACCTGCGCCAAGATCGATCGCGAGGGGGTCGAGGCGAGCCTCGACATGATCGCCGCCTGCAAGAGCACCATTCCCCTGCTGGTCCAGGGCATTGTCGACCGCTGCATGCAGATGCACGGCGCCGCGGGTCTCACCGCCGACTTCCCCCTCGCCGAATTCTTCAACTACGCGCGCTGGTGCCGCCAGGCGGACGGTCCCGACCAGGTGCACCAGATGGCGCTGGGCAAACGGATCATCGAGCGCTACGCTGGCAGAGGGTCCGTGGGAGGTGCGCGGTGACGGAGAGCGACGGCGGTTTCGCCCTCGACGAAGCGCGGCTTGCCGCTTATCTGGAAGAGCGGGTGGCGGGGTTCCGAGGACCCCTCGTGGCCACCAAGTTCCCCGGCGGGCAGTCGAACCCCACCTATCGCATCGACACCCCCGGCGGCCGCTATGTGCTGCGCCGCAAGCCGCCCGGACGGCTCTTGCCCTCTGCCCACGCCGTCGACCGGGAGTACCGGGTGATGCGGGCGCTGGCCGACACCGAGGTGCCGGTACCCCGGGTCTTCCTCCTGTGCGAGGACGACTCGGTCATCGGCAGCGCCTTTTATCTCATGGAGCACGTGGAGGGGCGGGTGTTCTGGGATCCGGCGCTGCCGGGGGAGTCGCCGGAAAGCCGCGCGGCCATCTACGACGAGATGAACCGGGTGCTCGCCGCCCTCCACGCGGTCGATCCGGCGGCGGTGGGGCTCGCCGATTTCGGCCGCCCCGGCAACTACTTCGCGCGGCAGGTGGGGCGCTGGACCAAACAGTACCGGGCCACCGAGACCGAGTCGATCCCGGAAATGGAGCACCTGATCCGCTGGCTTCCCGAGCATCTGCCCGACGACGACGGGCGGGTGGCCATCGTCCACGGCGATTTCCGCCTCGACAACATGATCTTCCATCCCACGGAGCCCCGCGTGCTGGCGCTCCTCGACTGGGAGCTCTCCACTCTGGGCCACCCGCTCGCGGACCTGGCCTACCAGTGCATGCAGTGGCGACTGCCCCACCAGTGCATCATGCCGGGTCTCGGCGGCCTCGATCGCGCGGCGCTCGGCATTCCCAGCGAAGAGGCGTACGTGGCGCGCTACTGCGAGCGGCTAGGTCTGCCCGGCATTGCCGACTGGCACTTTTACCTGGCTTTCAGCTTCTTCCGCCTGGCAGCCATCCTCCAGGGGGTCAAGAAGCGCGCCCTGGACGGCAACGCCTCCAGTGACAAGGCCTTGGCCATGGGCGAGCTGGTGGTTCCGTTGGCGCGGCTCGGCGTGGAAATGACCGCTTGAGATCGGAGGGGTTGGAGATGGCGACAGAAGCGGTGGTGGTGCTCGCCGCGGTCCGGACGGCGGTGGGCGACTTCGGAGGCGGGCTCAAGGAGGTTCCGCCCGGGGATCTCGCCGCGCGGGTCGTGGGCGAGGCGGTGCGCCGCGCGAAGGTGGAGCCCGAAGCCATCGCGCATTGCGTGTTCGGCCAGGTGATCCACACCGAACCGGCCGACATGTACCTGGCCCGGGTGGCTGCTCTGCGCGGCGGCCTGCCGGAAGCGGTGCCCGCGCTCACCGTCAACCGCCTGTGCGGGTCGGGGCTCCAGGCAGTGGTGAGCGCCGCCCAGCAGATCCAATTGGGTCTGTGCGATTTCGCGGTGGCGGGCGGAGCCGAGTCCATGTCCCGGGCCGGCTATCTGGTGCCCGGTGCCCGCTTCGGCCTGCGCATGGGGGACGGTGTGTTGGTGGACATGATGACCCGGGCGCTGCACTGCCCCTTTTCCGGGGTGCACATGGGGGTGACCGCGGAAAACGTCGCCCGCCGCTACGGCATCTCCCGGGCGGACCAGGACGCCCTCGCCCTGGAGAGCCATCGGCGGGCGACCCGGGCGTGGGCGGAGGGCCGCTTTGCCGACCAGATCGTGCCGGTGGAGGTCCCCACCCGCAAAGGGGTGGTCCTCTTCGAGCGCGACGAGCACTTCCGTCCGGACGCCACCCTGGAAGACCTGGCCCGCTTGCCCCCGGTTTTCCAAGAGGGGGGAACGGTGACCGCCGGCAACGCCTCCGGCATCAACGACGGCGCCGCGGCGTTAGTGTTGGCCAGCGAGCGGGCGGCGGCGCGCCAGGGCCTTGCGCCCCTCGCGCACCTCGTGGCCTACACCCACGCCGGGGTGGATCCGGCCTACATGGGCATCGGACCGGTGCCCGCGGTGCGCGAACTGCTCGCCCGCACCGGCCTCGCGGTGGACGACATCGACCTGTGGGAGGTGAACGAGGCCTTTGCCGCCCAGGCTCTGGCGGTGGCGCGGGAATTGAAACTGCCCCCGGAGCGGGTCAACCCCAACGGCTCCGGCATCTCCCTGGGCCATCCGGTGGGCGCCACGGGAGCGATCCTCGCCGTCAAGGCCATCCACGAGCTCATCCGCACCGGCGGGCGGCGGGCGGTGGTGGCGCTGTGCATCGGCGGCGGCCAGGGGATCGCGGCGCTCCTGGAGCGGCCGTGAGGTCCGTGGACTGGGGGCTTTCCGGCAAGGTGGCCTTGGTGACCGGGGCCTCGAGCGGCCTCGGCGCCCACTTCGCCCGGGTGCTCGCCCGCGAGGGGGCCCGGGTGGCGGCGGCGGCGCGGCGACAGGAGCGCCTCGAGGCCCTGGTGGCGGAGATTCGAGCAGCGGGAGGAGAAGCCCGGCAGCTGGCCCTGGACGTCACCGATCCGGGCAGCGTGGCGGCGGTTTTGGACCAGATCGAGGCCGCCTGGGGGCCGGTCCAGGTGCTCGTCAACAACGCCGGCATCGCCGATTCCCGCCGCTTCCTGGACACCGACGAGGAGAGCTTTCGGCGCCTGGTGGAGACCAACCTGGCCGGCGCCTGGCGGGTGGCGCGAGCGGTGGCCCAGCGCCTGGTGGCGCGGGATTTGTCCGGCAGCATCGTCAACGTCGCCTCAATCCTCGGGTTGCGGCCGGGTTACGGGGAGAGCCTGTACGGCACCACCAAGGCGGCGCTGATCCACCTCACCCGCTCCATGGCCCTCGAGCTCGTCCGCCACAACATCCGGGTCAACGCCCTCTGTCCCGGCTACTTCCCCACCGAGATGAACGAGGCCTTTTTCGCCACCGACAAGGGGCGGGCGTTCATCGCCCGCACGCCGGCGCGGCGCTTGGGGCGACTCGAGGAGTTGGAAGGCCCCTTGCTGTTACTGGCAGGCGAATTGGGCTCTTTCATCACCGGCGCGGCCCTGCCGGTGGACGGCGGGCACCTGGTCTCCTCGCTCTAGCGAGCTAGTGAGCCCACTCGAGGGGAAGCTGTTCCACCACGCCGACGATGCCGCCCCGGAAGCGGATCTCCGCGCCCTGGGGTAGCCAAAAGTCGGGAATCCGCCGCAGCCATTCCTCCAGGGTGATGCGCACCTCGGCGCGGGTGAGGAAGCGCCCCGGGCAGACGTGATGGCCGGCTCCGAAGGTAAGGCTTCGGCGCGCCCCGCGGTGGGGATCGAATTCGGCGGGACGGGGGTTGAAAGTGTCGTCCAGGGCGGCGAGGGGGGTAGGGGTGGCCACCATTTCTCCCGCCCGCAACAGGACGCCGTCGATTTCCAGATCCTCGCGCACTTCGCGGCCGATGGTCACCAGGGGGTAACGGCGCAGGAACTCCTCCACCGCCGCCGGGATGCGCGCCGGGTCGGCCGCAAGCTCGCGGCGCAGGGCGGCATCGCGGGCCAGGTGAAGGAAGACGAAGCCCAAGAAGTTGACCACGGTGTCGAGCCCTGCGATCAAGACTTGGACCGCCAGTTTGAGGCATTCCTCTCGATCCAGGGGGCGACCTTCGGGGGATGTATCCAAAAGGCGCGACAACAGGTCTTCGCCCCCCCGACCCCGGCGGGCGTCCACGTGGGGCGCCAGGTAGGCGAACAAACGCTCCATGGCCGCGGCGAAGGAGAGGTCGCCGCCGGGGCGGATGAGGGCGTCGGCCCAGGACTTGAGGCGTGGGGCGTCGGCCAGGGGCAGATCCATCAGGCCGAGAAAGATCCGGATGGGCAACACCTCGGCGTAGTCGGTGGTGAAATTGCAGCGACCCCGGTCGGCGAGACCGGCCACCAGCTCCCGGGCGATGGCGCGGATCTCGTCTTCCCGAGCGCGCACGGCGGCGGCGGAAAGCCCCTCGTTGAGGGCGAGCCGGTAGCGCCCGTGGTCAGGGGGGGTCGACGGTGGTGGGCAAAAGCCCGTGGGCGTCGCCGTGGCTTTTGGGGATGATGATGGTGCGGCTCGAGAAGCGCCGATGATCGGACAAGACGGCTCGCACCAGGGAGGCGCGAGTGGCGATCCAGTGGCCCTCGTTGTGCGGCGTCCACACCAGCGCGGGCAGGTGAGGGGCGAGGAGGCTCGCCCAGGCGCGGTGAAAGTCGCGCTCCACCCCCGGGGGCGCGTAGAGGTCGAAGTCCACCACCCGCTCGGGGGGAACGTGGGCGGGACGAGGGGCCAGCTCTGCCATATCGCTGCCTCCCGGGGCGACGTTGCGCCAAGGTTGGCACGGGCGCGTCCCCCCGTCAATAAAAAACAAGTTTGATTGTTTTGAGGAGCCGCGGTATCTTGTCGGCCACCGGGGATTGCGAGCGAGGGGCAGCCGTGAGGGCGCAATACCGCCATCTCTACCGCCACCGCACCGTGGCGGATTACGCCGCCGAGCGCGCCGAGCGCTGCCCGGAGGGCGTGGCCATCCACCTGGAGGAGGGCGTCGACCTCACCTTCGGCGCCCTCTGGCGCGACGCTCTGGCGCTGCTCGGGGCTTTTTCGGAACTGGGCCTGCGCCCCGGCGACGTGGTGAGTTTTCAGCTCCCCAACTGGAAAGAGGCGGTGGTGGTGGACCTCGCCTGCGCGGCCGGCGGGTTGGTGGTCAACCCCATCATCCCAATTTACCGGGAGCGGGAAATGGAGTTCATCCTCGGCGACTGCCGGGCCCGCCTGCTGGTGGTCCCGGAGCGGTTCCGCGGCTGGGATTACGCCGCCATGGCCGCGGCTCTCCGCCCCCGTCTGCCGCACCTCGAGCACCTGGTGGTGGTGCGGGGGGCGAGCGCCGGAGGGGCGGGGTTTTGGCGCTACGAGGAGCTTCTCGCCGGCGCCGTGCCCGGCAGCCCGCGGCGGGTGGACCCCGACGAGCTGAAGATCCTCCTCTACACCTCGGGCACCACCGGCCACCCCAAGGCGGTGCGCCACAGCCACAACACCTTCACCCGCGCCTTCGACAACGGCGCCGAGGCGTGGGAACTGGGCGCCGGCGACGTGATGTTGATGCCCTCGCCGGTGACCCACATCACCGGCTTCGCCAACGGCATCGAGCTGCCCTTCCTCTCCGAGGCGCGGGCCGCCTTTATGGAGCGCTGGGACGCCGAACGGGCACTCGAGTTCGCCCTGCGGGTGGGGGCCACCGCCTGCCTGTCGGCGACCCCCTTCCTCAAGGAACTGCTCGACGTCTGCGAGGCCCGCGGCGAGGGGTTGCCGAGCCTGCGCTTCTTTGCCAGCGGCGGGGCGGCGGTACCGCCCGCCCTGATCTACCGGGCCCACCGGGTGTTCGCGCGGGCGCGGGCGTTTCGCGTCTACGGCAGCACCGAGGCGCCCCTGGTCACCGTGGGCTTCATGGATCCCGCCGACGAGCGCCTGGCCGCGGAAACCGACGGCCGCCCCTACAACTGGGAGGTGCGGATCGTCGACGACGAGGAGCGGCCGCTGCCCCCGGGGGCGGACGGCGAGATCCTGGTGCGCGGCCCGGCCCTGATGCTCGGCTACGGCGATCCCCAGCAGACGCGGGCGGCGCTGACCGCCGACGGCTTCTTCCGCACCGGCGACGTGGGCCACCTCACCGCCGAGGGCGCCCTGGTGGTCACCGACCGCAAGAAGGACATCATCATCCGCGGCGGCGAAAACCTGAGCGCCCGGGAGATCGAAGAAGTGCTCCTCGGCCACCCGGCGATCCGCCAGGTGGCGGTGGTGGCGATGCCCCATCCCCGCCTGGGGGAGGGGGTGTGCGCCTGCGCGGTGCTCGAGCCCGGAGCGCGCCTGGAATTGTCCGAGTTGCGACCCTTCCTCGAGGAGGCCAAGCTCGCCCGCCAGAAGTGGCCCGAGCGGCTGGAGGTGCTCGACGAGCTGCCCACGACCGCCTCGGGCAAGGTGCGCAAGGACCTGCTGCGCGACTGGGTGCGCCGCCGGGTGGCAGGCCCCTGAGCCGTGGGGCTCATTCGCTACGGCGCGGCCCTGCGCGCCCTGGTGGCGGTCAAGGGGCATCCCTACGCCCGCGACGCCTTCGCCGCCCTCTTCGAGTCGATCCCCGAACTCGACGCGGTGCTGGTGGAGCAGCCGGCGGCTATGTATCTGCTGGAATCGGCCGCGCCTTTCGACCTCTTCGTCTTCTACGACATGCCGGGCATCGACTTCGCCCACCGCCCGCCGCGCTACGTGCCGCCGCCGTCCTGGTTGCCGGAGGCCTTCGCGCACCTCGCGGAGCGCGGAGCGGGCATGCTCTTTCTCCACCACGCCATTGCCGCCTGGCCCACGTGGGACGAGTACGGCGAGATCGTGGGGGGGCGTTTCCTCTACCTTCCGGGGCGGCTCGCCGACCGACTGGTGGCCGACTCCGGTTACCTGCACAGCGCCTCCTACACGGCGCGCGTGCTCCGCGAACATCCGGTGACGGCGGGACTGCCGCCGACCTTTCCCCTCAGCGACGAGCTCTACCTCTACCCGGTCTTCGAAGAGGCGGTCCTGCCTCTGTTGGCGGCCGATTTCGAATTCACCCCGGAGCGCTTTCACTCGGCTGCCGCCGCCGTGGGCGCGGCACCTCCCCAAGCGCCTTGGAGACCGGACTATGGCAGCCGCCTCCTCGGCTGGGTGCACGCCTGGCGCGGCGCGCCGGTGGTCTACCTGCAGCCCGGCGACGGGCCGGAGATCTTCGCCGACGCTCACTACCGCCGCCTGGTGGCCAACGCCGTACGCTGGTTGGCCAGTGCCGAGGCGCGCGCTTTCGCCCGGGACCGGGGGGCAGGCCGCATTGCGCCGCCCCCCGCCATCCCATAAAATAAACAAACACGACTGTTTTTGAGGTGGCGATGGACTACGGGGCATTCCGCCGGGAGGTGCGGGCCTTCTTGGACGAGGCGCTCACTCCACGACTCAAGCGCGCCGGCCAGTTGCAGACCAGTGTGTTCGCCGACTTCGAGGCGACCATGGAATGGCATCGGATCCTCTACCGCAAGGGTTGGGTGGCGCCCGACTGGCCGCCCGAGTACGGGGGCACCGGTTGGGACCTGATCCAGCGGCACATCTTCCAAGAGGAGTGCAAGCTGGCCGACGCCCCCTCCCTCTTGCCCATGGGCCTGCAGATGCTCGGCCCCCTCTTGATCCGCTACGGGACCGAAGCGCAGAAAGCCCACTATCTGCCGCGGATTCTCTCGGGGGAGGACGTCTGGTGTCAGGGCTACTCGGAACCGGGCGCCGGATCCGACCTGGCTTCGCTCAAGACGCGGGCGGTGCGCGACGGCGACCACTACGTGGTGGACGGCTCCAAGATCTGGACCAGCATGGCCCACCACGCCAACCGGATCTTTTGCCTGGTGCGCACCGCCAACACCGAAAAGCCCCAGGCGGGCATCAGTTTTCTCCTGGTGGACATGGCCACACCCGGCATCACCGTGCGGCCCATCGTCGGCCTGGACGGGCGCGTGGAGCAGTGCGAGGTCTTCTTCGATGGGGTGCGGGTGCCGGTGGAAAACCGCGTCGGCGCCGAGAATCAGGGGTGGGAGGTGGCCAAGTATCTGCTCGCCTTCGAGCGCGGCGGCCACCACTTCGCCGCCGACCACAAAAAGCAACTGCGCCGGATCGCCCGCATTCTTGCCGCCGAAGCCGATCCCGAAGGTCGTCTGCGCGGCGAAGATCCCGACTTCTGCGCCCGGCTCGCCGCCGCCGAGGTGGAGGCGCTCGCCCTCGAGTACACGGAACTTCGCGTGAAAGGGGGGCTGGCCGCCGGGGCCAGTCCCGGGGCGCTCTCCTCGCTGATCAAGGTGGCGGGCTGCGAGATCGGCCAGCGCCTCGACGCCCTCGCCCTGGAGGCCGCGGGCCTCTGGTGCGCGCCTTTCCAACCCGAGGCGCTCTCGCCCGATTGGACCGGCACCCCCGCGGCGCCGGACCACGCCCTCACCGCCATGGCCTGTTACGTGGACAACCGCGCCTCGACCATCTACGGCGGGGCGGCAGAGGTCCAGCGCGACATCATGGCGCGCCATCTGCTCGGGTTGTGAGGGATCGGCCATGCACCTCGAATTGAGCGAAGAACAGCGCCTGCTCGCCGACTCCATCGAGCGCTTCCTGCGCGACCACTACGCCTTCGAGCGCCGCCGCGAACTCCTGGCCGGAAGCGAGCCCTTTGGCCGCGATACCTGGCAGGCCTTCGCCGACCTCGGGCTTTTGGCCCTGCCCTTTGCCGAGACCCAGGGGGGGCTCGGGGGCGGCGCGGTGGAGCTCCTCCTACTCGCCGAGGCCCTGGGTCGCCACCTGGTGGTGGAGCCCTATTTCGAGACGGTGATCCTCGCCGGCGGCCTGCTGGCCGCCTGTGGGGGTGAGCGGGCCGCGGCGCTCCTCGAGGGAATCCAGAGCGGCGCCGTCCAGGGGGCCTTCGCCTACGCCGAAAGGGGCGGCGGGCTGCCGGAAAGCGCGGTGGCTACCCGCGCCCAACCGGCCGCCGGCGGATGGCGGCTCGCGGGCCGCAAGGCGGTGGTGTTCAACGGCGCGGCTGCCGACTTCCTGTTGGTGACCGCAAGCGAAGAAACGGAAGGGGGCGCGGGGGCGCCGGCCCTCTTCCTGGTCCCCGGCGAGGCGCCGGGCGTGCACCGCCGCCCCTATCGCACCTGGGACGGGCGCAGCGCCTGCGAGCTGGAGCTCGCCGGGGTCGAGCTGCCCGCCGAGGCGCGGCTTTTCGATGCGGCCGCCTTCGCCGGTGCCTGGGCGCGGGTGCGCGACCGGGCGCTCCTGTTCCTCTGCGCCGAAGCCCTCGGCGGCATGGAGGGAGCCTTCGCCGCCACCGTGGAGTACACCAAGGGCCGCGTCCAGTTCGGCCAGCCGCTCGCCCGCTTCCAGGTGGTGCGCCACCGGCTGGTGGACATGTACATCCAGAAGGAACTCGCCCGCTCCCTGGTACAGGCGCTCGCCTGGCACCTGGACCGGGACGACCCCGCCGCGCCGCGCATTGCCGCCGCCGCCAAGGCGCAGCTCTCGGCGGCGGGTCGCTTCGTCACCGAGAACGCCATCCAGCTCCACGGCGGCATCGCCATGACAGACGAGTACCACGTGGGGCACTATCTGAAGCGCCAGGCGGTGATCGACGCCCTGCTCGGCGATCGCGCCTGGCACCTCGCCCGCTACCGTCGGCTCGCCGACGGCGGGGCCTTGCAAGCGACGGAGACGGAAGGAGGAGGACCATGGACCTCAAGCTGAAAGACCGCGCGGTGCTGATCACCGGGGCCGCCACCGGATTCGGCCTGGAGATCGCCCGCACCCTGGCCGAAGAAGGGGCCAACATCGGGCTGTGCGCCCGCACCGCCGGTGACGTCGAGTCGGCCGTCCGGGAACTCGTCGGCATGGGCGTCAAGGCCCACGGCGAGGTGGTGGACATCACCGACAGCCTCGCCCTCAAGCGCTGGGTGGACAACGCCGCGGCGGCCCTCGGGGGCGTGGACGGCATCGTGATCAACGCCAGCGCCGGCGCCTCACCCATCACCGACGAAGGCTGGAGACGCAACTTCGAGGTGGACATGCTGGCCACCTGGCACTTCGTCAACCTGGCCTTGCCCTATCTGGAGAAATCCCCCTGCGGCTCCATCGTCGCCCTCTCGTCCACCGCCGCCCTGGAGAAGTTCTTCGGTCCGACCCCCTTCGCGGCGATGAAGGCGGCGCTGCTCAACTACATGGGCAACCTCGCCCACGAGCTCGCCCCCAAGGGGATCCGCGCCAACACGGTAAGCCCCGGCCCCATCTTCGTGGAGGGGGGCGCGTGGGACAAGGTGCGGCAGAGCGCCCCGGAGATCTACCAATCGGTGGAGGCGGCCATCCCCCTCGGGCGCATGGGCACCGCCCGCGAGGTGGCCACCCAGGTGGCGCTCCTCTTGAGCCCCCTGTCAGGCTTCACCACGGGCGCCAACGTGGTCATCGACGGCTGCTACACCCAGCGCATCCAGTACTGAGGGAAAGGCGCCGGGCGGGGCCGGGCCCTCCACCCGGCCCGGTTTGCGGCAGTCAACCGTTCAGGTATTTGTCTAGGGTCCGGTGCAGGTGCCGGATGCGGCTTTCCTGGTAGCTGGCCAAGCTGACCGCGCGCTTGTGGGAGGCCTTCATCCCCCGTTGCACCGCCGGCATGTTGGCGTCGTCCTGGTCGAAGACGGGCCCCAGGGCGCCCAGTTCTTCGGCTTCGGCGAACTTCTGGTGGGGCTCCAGGCGATGCACCGGGACACCCGGGGGTTTGGGAGTGCCCTTGCGGTGGCGGAAGAGCAGCATCACGTCGAAGATGCAGCTCTCGTGGTCGTCGCCGTTGGGCCGGAAGCGGTAGACGATGTTGCCGTGGTAGCCGATCCAGACCTGGAAGTTGGGAAAGACGCTGTAGAGGATCGCGTCCTCGAGCTCCGCCATGGTGGCGTCGGAGAGGTCTTCCCCTGAGATCTCCTCGAAGATCTGGCGGTTCATCTCCGCCACGTACTTGCGCGGCGACATCCCCTCGGGGAGTTGCTGGCCCTCCGAGCTGCCCAGCGCCATCCGCCCGGAGCGGTCGAGGATGTCGCGGAACACCGCCTCGGGGGTCACCTCCCCGAGGTGCGGGCTCGGCACCCCCATGGGGGTCACCGAGCGGCTGACGTGATCGCCCCAGTAGTCGTACTGGGAATTGGCGTCCCCCGTGAAGGTCATGATCTCCCGGTGGGTCTGGACGGTGTGGAAGGATTCCATGAACGCCTCCATGCCCACCTTCCAGTTGCACCGCACCACCCGCTGCACGTGGACCCCTTTGTAGTAGTCGTGCAACGGGAAGCGGGCGAAGTGTTCCGGCAGGGGTGCTAAGTATTCCTCGAGGGGAGGGGCGTGGCGGTCGAAGTTGACGAACACGAAGCCGCCCCACCGACCCACCTTGAGCTCCGGCAGGCGCATGTCGCGCCCCTCCCAGTGGCGGAAATCCCACTGGCAGGGAATGCCCACGAAGCTGCCGTCGAGGTTCCAGGTGGCGCCGTGGAAGGGGCAGACGAAGCGCTCGACGCTGCCGTCCTGGTCCATGAGCAGCCGCCCCCGGTGGAGGCAAGAGTTGACGAAGGCGCGGATCTCGTCCGGCCTGGTGCGCACCACCAGCACCGACTCGTCGACGATCTCGTAGACGTGGACGTCGCCCACCTCCGGGATGTCCTCTTCGCGGCAGGCCACTTGCCACACTCGCGGCCAGAGCTTTTCCTTCTCCCGCAGGTGGAAGTCGCGGGAGATCCAGCGCTCCACCGGCAGGTCGTCGTCGCCCAGGTAGTCGCAGGTGTTCTCCCGCAGGTAGGCGGGGACCTCCACCTCCTCGAGATCGAGCAGGTCCTGGAAGCTCGTCCCGGGGCAGCGCACCCCGTCGCCTTGCTGCCGTTTGCGTCGCTCGCTCATGGTTGCCACCTCGATGGGGTTTCAGCGCGAAATGAGGGTGACCCCGGACAGTCCCGGGGCGCCGTAGACGTGGGTGAAGCCGACCCGCGGCCCGCCGGGCACCTGGCGCGCTCCGGCCTGGCCGCGCAATTGCAGGCAGATTTCGTGGACCTGGCGCAGCCCCGAGGCGCCCACCGGCTCGCCGTTGGCCAGGCAGCCGCCGTCGGTGTTGACGGGCATGCGCCCGCCGATCTCGGTCGCCCCCTCGGCGAGGAGCTTTTCCTGTTCGCCGTGGGCGCAAAAGCCGCACTCGGCCATGTGGATGATCTCGGCGCCGCTGTCGGTGTCCTGGAGCTGGATCACGTCCACCTCTTCCGGGCCGATGCCGGCCCGCTCGAAGGCGGTGCGGGCGGCGTCCACGGTGGGCGCGTCGGTCACCGTGGCGGCGAGGCTCGGGCTGAACACCTCGAAGCTGCCGTAGCGGCGGGTGCGGACCACCGCCGCGCGCACCCACAGGGGCTTGGTGGTGTGGCGGCGCGCCCGGGCGGCGCTGGCCAGCACCAGGGCGGCGCCACCCTCCGCGGGATTGCAGAACATGTACTTGCGCAGCGGGTCGGAGACCAGGGGCGATTGGGCGATCTCCTCCCGGGAGAGGGGGGTGCGGCGCCAGGCGTAGGGGTTGAGGGCACCGTTGCGAAAGGCCTTTTCCGCTACCCGCACCAGCGCCTCTTCGGTGATCCCGTGCTCGTGCATGTAGCGCTGGATCTTCATGGCGAAGAATTGGGTGGTGAGCATCAGGCCGAGCTCTCCGTACCAGTCTTCGAGCCCCCAGTCGGCGGGGCGGGGATTGAAGGCGCCACGGGGGTGTTTGTCGAAGCCCACCACCACACCGAGCTCGTACTCGCCGGAGGCGATGGCCGCGCAGCCGGCGTGCAGGGCGCTGCCCCCGGTGGCGCAGCCGTTCCAGACGTTGGTGAACTGCAGTCCCGTCAGGCCGAGCTCGTTGACGAGCGCATCGGCGTTGCCGGCGTCTTGGCTTCCCCCGTAGGCGAACTGCACCTCCTTCCAGGAGACGCCGGCGTCCGCCAGGGCGCGGCGCACCGCCTCGGCCCCCTGCTGTTGGCCGCTCTTGTCGGGGGTGCGCCCGAAGGGGTGCAGGCCGATGCCGATGATCGCCACCTCGCTCATGCCGCCTCCTCCTCGTCTTCTTCGGGCGCGAAGTAGAAGCCCAAAATGACCTCGCCGCTTTCGGGATCGGTGCGGAAGGGAGCCACCACAAGCCGCATGGGCATGCCGATGACGAGCCGCTCTGGGCGGTTTTCGGTGAGCCGCGCCTCCACTTTCACCCCCGAGGGCAGTTCGACGTAGCCCACTCCGTAGGGACGGAAGGTCTCTTCCGTCTCCCCGGAGGCGTAGGGCGGCTTGGGCAGGAAGCGCTGCACCGTCCAGCTCCACAGGGTGCCGCGATGGCCGATGGGCTCCACCCGGCAGTCGCGGCCGCCGCAGCGGCGACAGTCCGCCTGGGCGGGAAAGGTCACCTCGCCGCAGTCGGTGCAGCGGCTGCCGAGGAGCTCGGGGCGCTCGGCGGGCCAGGTGAACAGTCCTTCGCGAATGGGACGCATCGTCGCCTCCTAGTGGTGGATCGGTCGGCCCAGGGCGTCGAGCACCGCCTCCCCCCACCATTCGGACAGCGTGGGGTGGGGCAGCACGGCGCGGCTCAGGGCCTCTTCGGTGCCCTCGAGGGCCGCGGCCACCGCGAGGGCCGAGATCAGTTCGGTGACCTCCGGGCCGACCAGGTGGGCACCCAGGAGCTCGCCGCTCGCGGCGTCGAAGACGAGCTTGGCGAGGCCCTCTTCCTCGCCGGCGGCGAGGGCCTTGCCGTTGCCGGCGAGCCGGGCGCGGCCGACGCGCACCGCCCGGCCGCCCGCCCGGGCCCGCTCCTCGGTGAGGCCGAGGCTCGCCACCTGGGGTCGGCAGTAGGTGCAGGCGGGGATCCGCCCGAGGTCCAGGGGGGCTTGCGGCGCCACGCCGGCGATCCGCTCCACGCAGAGGATTCCCTGGCGGCTCGCCTTGTGGGCGAGCCAGGGCGGGCCGACCAGGTCGCCCACCCCGTAGAGCCCAGCCACGTTGGTACGCCCCCAGGCGTCGGCGACCAAGAAGCCGCGCTCGACTTTTGCGCCGACCCCCTCCAGGCCGAGGTCTTCGACGTTTCCCTGCACCCCCACCGCCAAGAGCAGCCGCTCGGCGCTCACCCGGGACTGGTCGGAAAGGGTGGCCACCACCTGCTCGCCGGCGACGCTCGCCTCGACCACCCCGACCCCGGTGCGCACCTCGATGCCCCGGGCGGTGAAGGCGCGGCGGACGAGGGCGGAGATCTCCCGGTCCTCGCCGGGGAGGATCCGATCGGCCACTTCCACCAGGGTGACCCGCGTGCCCAGGTCGGCGTAGAAACTGGCGAATTCGGCGCCGATGGCGCCGGCGCCCACCACCAGGAGGCTCTCAGGCACCGCCTGGGGGGTCATGGCCTCGCGGGCGGTCCAGATGTGCACCCCGTCGGGGACGACGCCGGGCAGGGCGCGCGGGCGGGCACCGGTGGCCAACACCAGGTGGTCCACCGAAAGCCGCCGCGGGCCGGTCGCGGTGGCCACCTCGAGGCGGCCCTTGCCGGCCAGCCGGCCGCGCCCTTCGATCAGCTCCACGCCGTTTTTCTCGAGGAGCGCCGCCACGCCCCGCCGCAGCCGCTCGGCGATCCTGCGGCTGTGGGCCACCGCCTCGGCGAGGCACAAGTCGGGCGCAGCGGCGATCCCGAAGCGCCCGGCGCGGCGGGCGCCGTCCAGGGCGTCGGCCGCGCTGAGCAGCGCCTTGGTGGGGATGCAGCCCCAGTTCAGGCAGATGCCGCCGAGCTGCGCCTCTTCCACCAGGGCGGTGCGAAAGCCGAGTTGGGCGGCGCGGATCGCCGCCACGTAGCCGGCGGGACCCCCGCCCACCACCGCCAGATCGAAATCGGCCATGGTCAGCCCAACATGGTGGCCGGGTGTTCCAGGAAGCCGCGCAGCGCGTCCAGGAAGCGCGCCGCCACGGCGCCGTCGATCACCCGGTGGTCGCACGAGAGGGTGAATTCCGCCACCGTGGCGACGGCCAGGTCGTCGCCGCGCACCACTGGGCGGCGCTTTGCCGCACCCACGGCCAGGATCGCCCCCTGTGGGGGGTTGATGATGGCGTCGAACCGATCCACGCCGTACATCCCCAGGTTGGAGACCGTAAAGCCTCCGCCCTGGGTTTCTTCCGGCTTGAGGGTGCCGAGGCGGGCGCGGGTCACCAGGTCGCGCAGCTCGTCGGCCAGGGCGACGAGCCCCTTGGCCTGGACTGAGCGGACCACCGGGGTCACCAAGCCGTCGGGCAGGGCCACCGCCACCGCCACGTCGGCCTCGGCGAGCCGCACCAGCCGCTCTTCCTCGAAGCGGACGTTGACCTCGGGCACGCGCACCAGGGCCGCGCCCACCGCCTTGACGATGCAGTCGTTGAGGGAAAGGCGCGCCTCGGGCAAGCGTGCCTCCAGGTCCCGCTTGAGGGCGAGGAGATGGTCCAGCTCCACGGCCACCGCCACCCGGAAATGGGGCGCCTCCCGCTTGGCGGCCTGGAGGCGTGCGGCGATGGTGCGGCGCATGCCGCGCAGCGGTTCGCCCATCGGTGTCTTCTCGGCCGTGGCGGCGGGCGCCGGTGCGCCCGGAGCGGCGAGGCCGATGCCGGCGCGCGCCGCCGCCGCTTCCACGTCGGCCTTGCAGACCCGCCCGCGGGCGCCGCTCGGCCGGCAGTCGAGGAGACTCACCCCCAGCTTGCGGGCGAGCCGCCGCGCCACGGGAGTGGCGGCCACGGCCGCTTCGTCCCCCCGCCGGCGGGGTAGCCCTGGTCGGCGCGGCGGTGGTTCGGGCAGCGCCACCCCGCGGGCGCGCAGCGCCGCCTCCACGTCGGCCTTGGAGATCCGCCCGTGGCGGCCGGTGCCGGAAAGGCCGGCGAGCACCAGGCCGTAACGCCGGGCGAGCCGCCGCGCCACTGGTGAGGCGGCCACCTCGCCGTCGCCGGCCGACACCTCGCCGCCGGCCGCCGAGGGCGGGGGGGCATCGGCGCCTTGGACGGCCGCCGGTGGCGCGGTTTCCGGTTCGGGGCCTGGGGCGGGCCGATGGGCATCGTCTGGCGCCCCCTCGCCGCCGGCCGCATCGGGGATGCCGCTGGCGGCAGTGCGTGCGACGAAGGCGCGGATCTCCTCTTCGGCCACGTCGGCGGGCGCGATCACCCCGAGGAGGGCGCCAACCGGCAGGGTTTCCCCGGGCTCGGCGACGATGGCCCGCAGCACCCCGCTCACCGGCGCAACCACCGTGTTGACGATCTTGCTGGTCTCCACGTCCACCAGATCGGCGCCGGCGGCCACCGGATCGCCCACGGCGGCGTGCCAGGCGACCACCTCGCCTTCGCGCATCTCCATGCCCCATTTGGGCATGGTCACGGCGACGATCTGTGCTCTCATCTCAGGCCTCCAGGACTTCGCGCACGGCGGCGACGATCTTCTCGACACTTGGGATGTAGGCGTCCTCCAGCTCCGGCGCGAAGGGCACCGGCGTGTGGGGCGCGGTGACCGTGCGCACCGGTGCCCGCAGGGCGTGGAAGGCGCGCTCGGCGACCAACGCTGCGATGTCGGCGGCGAGTCCACAGCGGGGGTTGCCCTCGTCCACCACCACCAGCCGGCCGGTGACCTCCACGCTCTCGAGGATCGCCTCCTCGTCCAGCGGAGAGGTGGTGCGCGGGTCGATCAGGTCGCAGGAGATCCCCTCTTTGGCCAGTTCGTCGGCGGCGGCGAGCGCCTTGTGGAGCATGGCGGAGATCGCCACGATGGTGACGTCGTCGCCCTCGCGGTGGAAGGCCGCCTCCCCGAAGGGGATGGCGTAGGGCTCGTCCGGCACCTCCCCCTTGAGGTCGTAGAGGAGTTTGTGCTCGAGAAAGATCACCGGGTCCTCGTCGCGGATCGCCTGGATGAGCAGTCCCTTGGCATCGTAAGGGGTGGCGGGCAAGACCACCTTGAGCCCGGGAATGTGGGTGACGATGGGGTGGAGCATGTTGGAATGCTGGGCCCCCGCCCGGAAGCCGGCGCCGACGGTGGCGCGCAACACCATGGGAGTGCGCGATTTGCCCCCGAACATGTAGCGGAACTTGGCCGCCTGGTTGAAGATCTGGTCGAAGCAGACGCCGATGAAGTCGAAGAACATCAGCTCGGCCACCGGCCGCAGGCCGTTGTTGGCCGCACCGGCGGCGGCGCCGACGATGGCCGACTCGCTGATCGGGGTATCCAACACCCGCTCGGCGCCGAACTCGGGCAACAGGCCCTTGGTGACGCCGAACACGCCGCCGTAGGCGTCCCGCTCCCCCGGGCAGCCGGCGCCGCCCGACACCTCTTCGCCGAGGACGATCACCGTGGGGTCGCGGCGCATCTCTTGGCGCAACGCCTCGTTGAGCGCTTCCCGATAGGTCTTGACGGAACTCTTGCCGCCCGGATGGGTGGTGCGGGATTCGCTGAACATCGCAGCTCCTCAATAGGAATGGTAGACGTCGCTCAACAGGTCGGTGGCTGGATCGGGGCGGGGCGCGGCGAGGGCTTCCTCCACCGCGCGGTCGATCAGGGCCGCTACCTCGGCGTCGATGCGGTCGAGGGCTTCCTCTTCGAGCCATCCCTCGGCGGTGACCCGCTCGCGGAAGCGCTTGAGGCAATCCTGTTCGGCGCGGGCGCGCTCCACTTCTCCCTTGGCGCGGTAGCGCTGGGGGTCGCCGATGTAGTGGCCATCGAAGCGCACGCACAGCGCCTCGATGGCCGAGGGCCCCTCGCCGCGGCGCGCCCGGTCGATGGCCCGCTTCATGACCTCGTAGGTGGCGAAGAAGTCGATGCCGTCGACGCACTCGGCGGGCAGGCCGAAGGCGCGGTTGCGCTCGGTGAGGCTTTCCGCGCCGATGGCGTAGGAGGCGGCCGTGCCCTCGGCGTAGCCGTTGTTTTCGAAGACGAAGACGTGGGGGAGGCGGAAGACCACCGCGAAGTTGAGGGCTTCCAGGACGGTGCCCTGGTTGGCGCTGCCGTCGCCGCCGAAGGAGAGGGCGATGCGGCCGGTCTTGAGGGTCTTGGCGGCCAGGGCCGCGCCGTTGGCCAGGGGCGGCCCGCCGCCGACGATGGCGTTGGCGCCGAGCATGCCCTTGTCGATGTCGGCGATGTGCATCGAGCCCCCTTTGCCTTTGCACAGGCCGGTGGCGCGCCCCATGATTTCCTTCATCATGCCGACCACGTCGCAGCCCTTGGCGATGCAGTGGCCGTGGCCGCGGTGGGTGCTGGCGATCACGTCCTTGTCGTCGAGGTCGATGCAGGCGGCCACCGCCACCGCCTCCTGGCCGGCGGAGACGTGGACGAAGCCGGGGATGTTGCCCTTTTCGAATTCCACCACGCAGCGTTCCTCGAAGGCGCGGATGGTGCGCATGGTGCGGTAGGCGCGGAGCAGGAAGTCGGGCGCATAATTCACGTCGGATCCCTCGGTGGCCTCGCGTGGCCCCACTATACCGCGACCCAACAAAAAAACAAGCATGTCTGTATTAGTGGGTTTAGGTTTTTTCGGCGCCGGGCGCGGCTATAATGGCCCCATCGCCAGGAATCCCGGGAGGACCGCCAGTGGCAAGGCAAACCGCGACAAAGGCGCCGCGGCCGCGCGCGGCGGGCAAGGCGCAGCCAACGCGCGCCGGCGGACGGGCGGCGGCCAAGGGTGCAGGAGGGCGCCGCCAGCGGCGCCAGGGCTGGCAGGCCGAAAAGAGCGCCATGACCCGCAACGCCATCCTCGAGGCGGCCATCCAGTGCTTCATCGAGCTCGGCTATGCGCGCACCACCACCGCGCTCATCGCCGAGTACGCCGGGGTGTCGCGGGGCGCCATGATGCACCACTTCCCCTCGCGGGCCGAGGTGCTCAAGGCGACCATCGAGCACCTCCACCAGAAGCGCTTGGCAGAGTTCCGCGAACTGATGGGCGGGATCGACGACCCGGCGGAACTGATGGACCGCAAGCGGATCGAGGAGTCGGTGCGCCGCGCCTGGACCTACGTCAACCAGCCCACCTCCATCGCCTTCCAGGAGGTGCTGATGGCCTCCCGGACCGACCCCGAGCTGCGCGCGGTGCTGGAGCCGCTGGAGCGGGAGTACGAAAAGCAGTTCATGGAGACCGTGAAGGCGGTCTTCCCCCACTGGCAGGACCTCGACAACCTGGAGACCGCCAACGACCTGGTCCACTTCCTCCTCACCGGGATGATGATGGCCCAGATGCAGCACCGCAAACAGGCGCGGACCCGGCGCATCCTGGAGCACCTCGCCGACACCCTGGAAGAGATTTACACCCGCGCCCACGAGCGCAACGAGCGCGCCCTCGCGGCCGCCGGTTCCGGCGAGGAAGAAAAAGCCGTGGCAGAGGGGGCCGCGGCGCCGGCCGGCGCCTCCACTTGAGGGCCTTTCACAGGCGTACGATCGCCTTGCCGAGGTTGGCGCCCGCGAGCATTTCGCAAAAAGCCCGGGGCGCGTTTTCGAGTCCTTCGGTGACGTGGAAGGGGGTGGAGAGGCGCCCCTCTTGCACCCAGCGGCCGAGGCGCTCGGCCGCCTCGGCGAACTGGGGGAGGAAGTCGGAGAACATGAAGCCCCGGGCTTCGGCGCGCTTGGTGACGAGCTGCCAGAGGCGGTGGATGGGGGCGGCCTCCCCCTCGTACTGGGAGACCATGCCGCACAGCACCACCCGCGCGCCCTCGCGCAGGTTGGCGAGGGCTGCATCCAGCACCCGCCCGCCGACATTGTCGAAGTAGAGGTCGACCCCCTCGGGGCAGGCCGCGGCGATGGCGGCGGCGAGATCGCCGTGGGCGCGGTGGTCCACGGCGGCGGCGTAGCCCAATTGCTCCACCAGGAAGCGGCACTTGCGCTCGCCGCCGGCGATGCCGACCGGGCGGCAGCCGGCGATCCGCGCCAGCTGTCCCACCAGGCTGCCCACCCCGCCGGCGGCCGCGCTCACCAGCACCCGATCGCCGGGGACCAGCCGACCCACGGCGAAGAGCCCGAAGTAGGCGGTCATGCCGGCGGGTCCCAGGGCCCCCAGGTGCTCCTCGAGGGGCACGCCGGGCAGCGGCTCGACGGGCGTGGCCAGGTCCGAGCCGTCGGTCACGCTGTGGCTCTCCCAGGCCGTGCGCGCAAGCACCCAGCGCCCCTCGGGCCAGTCGGCGTGGCGGGACTCGATCACCTCGCCGAGGACGATGCTCTGCACCGGTTCGCCGAGCGGCATCTCCGCCAGGTAGTTGTCGGAGCTGCCGGCGTTCATCCACTGGCGAAAGCCGGCGTCCAGCGACAAAAAGCGGTTGCGGGTCCGGAATTGCCCCGCCGCAAGCGGCGCGAAGGGGCGTTCGACGAGCTCGAAATCGTCGGGCGACAGGCGTCCGGTGGGATGGCGGCGCAGGACCACGTGGCGGCTGGTCGCGGTCATATTGTCCTCTTTTGGGGGTCGTGCGGTGAGCAATGGAGTTCCGATGGGCGCGCAGATGACGGGGCTTGCGCCCTCCTTCCACTTCATGCAAACTCAAACAGACAAGATTGTTTTATTATGCACGGACGGGGGGTGTGAGGGCAAACGCGATATGAGCAGACTTGCGGGCAAGGTGGCGTCCATCGTGGGCGCCGCGGGAAAGGGCAACATCGGCCAGGCCATCGCCCGGCGCTTCGCCCAGGAGGGGGCGAAGGTGGTGGTCTCGGGTCGGCGGGAGGCGCCCCTTGCGGAGCTGGCCGCCGAGATCGACGGCGACTGGGTGCTCTGCGATTTCACCTCGAAGGCCTCCATTGACCGGATGCTGGATACCGTGGTCGAGCGGCACGGGCGGGTGGACGTGGCGGTGAACTCCACCGGTTGGGGCCTGTTGGTGCCCACCCACGAGACCACCGAGGCGCAACTGGACGCCATGCTCGCCCTGCAGTTCAAGGGGCCGTTCTTCTGGCTGCAGAAGCTGGTGCAGGTGATGGCGCCCACCGGCGGTTCGATCATCCAGATCTCCTCGGCGACGGCGGTGATCATGCTCGACAACCACGCCGCCTACATGGGCACCAAGGCGGGCATCGACCACGTGATCCGCACCGTGGCCAACGAGTACGGCCACCTCGGCATTCGCGCCAACAGCATCGCACCGGGTCTCACCGAGACGCCCATGACCGCCGACGCCATGAAGAGCCGCGCCCTGGTGGAGGAGTTTCGCAAGTGCTACCCCCTGGGGCGGATCGGCACCCCCGAGGACGTGGCCGCGGCGGCGGTCTTTCTGGCCAGCGACGAGTGCTTCATGACCGGGCAGGTGCTCCAGGTCAACGGCGGCTTGACGCTGCGGCGCAATCCGCGCGCCTGTGAGCTGGAGGCGGCCATGCGCGACGCCGGCGAAGGGGGGGTGGCCTGATGCGCCTCGCCGGAAAAGTGGCCCTCATCACCGGGGCGGCGGGAGCCATCGGCCAAGCGGCGGCTCGCAAGTTCGTCGCCGAGGGGGCGCGGGTGATGCTCTCCGACCTGACCGCCGAGCCGCTCGCCGGGCTCGCCGCCGAACTCGGCGCCGAGCGCGTTGCCTGGCGGTGCGCCGACGTCGCGGACGGCGACCAGGTGCGCGAGCTGGTGGACGCCACGGTGGGGCGCTTCGGCAGGCTCGACGTCCTGCTCGCCAACGCCGGCATCGAGGGGCGGGTGGGGAGCATCGAGAGCACCGACGTGGACAACCTGCGGCGGGTCCTGGAGGTGAACGTGGTGGGGGTGTGGCTCTGCCTGCACCACGCCATTCCCGCCCTGCGCGCCGCCGGTGGGGGCAGCGTGGTGATCACTTCGTCCGGCGCCGGGGTCAAGGGTTCCCCCGGCACCGCACCCTACAACGCGAGCAAACACGCGGTGATCGGCCTCATGCGCTGCGCCGCCATCGAGCTCGCACCCCACAACATTCGGGTCAACACCGTCAACCCGGGCCCCATCGAGGGGCGGATGATGAGCGCCATCGAAGAGGGGTTCGGCCCCGAGGGGGCGGCGCGCTTCCGCGACGCCATCGTCGCCGCCACCCCCCTCGGCCGCTACGGCCGGCCCGAAGAGGTGGCGGCGGTGATGGCCTTCCTCGCCTCCGACGAGGCGAGCTACTGCACCGGTTCGGTCTACATGGTGGACGGCGGCAACGCCACCTGAGGGGGGACGAGATCATGCGCTTTCTCGACAAGGTGGCCCTGGTGACTGGTGGGGCGCGGGGCATCGGGGCGGGCATCTGCCGGCTGCTCGCCGCCGAGGGGGCGGCGGTGTTCGTCGCCGATCTGGATGCAGAGGCCGCGGCGCGGCTCGCCGCCGAGCTCGGGCCCGGGCAGCGCGCCCTGCACTTGGACGTGCGCGAAGAGCGCGCCTGGCAGGCGGCCATGGCGGAGGTGGAAAGCGCCGTAGGGCGGCTCGACGTGCTGGTCCAGTGCGCCGGGATCTCCCGCCCCGCCCACGTGGAAGAGGCCACCCTGGAGGAGTGGCGCGAGCACATGCGGGTGCACGGCGAGGGGGCCTTCCTCGGCTGCAAGTACGCCATTCCCCTGATGAAGCGCACCGGCGGCGCGATCGTCAACGTCTCCTCGGTGGAGAGCATCCGCCCGGGGCCGCTCTTCCTCTGCTACGGCGCCGCCAAGGCGGCCCAGGACGCGGTGACCAAGACAGTGGCCCTCCACTGCGCCGAGTCGGGCTACGGCATCCGCTGCAATTCGGTGCACCCGGCGGCCACCTACACCCCCCTGCTGGAAGAGTACCTGCGCCGCGCGCCGGACGGTGCGGCCCTGGAGCGCACCTACGCGGCCATGCAGCCGCTCAACCGCATCGCCACCGTGGAAGAGGTGGCCCGGGCGGTGCTCTTTCTCGCCAGCGACGAGGCGAGCTTCATTACCGGCCACCAACTCTACGTCGACGGCGGGGCGCTCACCCGCCCCTATCCGCCCGGCCAGGGCGCCTGATCGAGGAAAGATCCCATGGGAAGACTGGAAGGCAAGGTGGCCGTGATCCTGGGAGCCAGCGATCCGGCCAGCATGGGCGCGGCCACGGCGCGCCGCTTCGCCGCCGAGGGCGCCAAGCTGGTCCTCGCCGCGCGGCGGCTCGAGGGGGTGCGGGCGGTGGCCGAGCCCCTCGGGGCGCTGGCGCTCGCCTGCGACATCACCCGCGAGGAGGACCTCGCGCGGCTCGCCGACGCCGCCGTGGAGGCCCACGGCGGGCTCGACGTGGCGGTCAACTGCGCCGGGGTGAGCGTCGCCGCGCCGCTGGACGAGGTGACCCGCGAGCAACTGATGCTTTCCTGCGAGGTGCACTTGGTGGGCACGGCCCTCTTTTTCAAGCAGATGGCGCGGCGCATGGCGCGCGGCGGCTCGCTGATCACCATTTCCAGCCTCACCGCCTACGCCGCGCCGCGCGGTTACGCCGCCTACGCCGGCGCCAAGCGGGGCGCGGACCAGGTGGTGCGGATCGCCGCCCAGGAGTACGGTCCCCGGGGCATCAAGGTCAATGCGATCGCGCCCGGGTTCACCCGCTCGGCCATGACCGAGGGCTATTTCGCCGTGCCCTCCATCGCCGCCGCCTTCGTCAAGGAGATCCCGCTGCGCCGCCTGGGCACCGTGGAGGACGTGGCCAACGCGGCGCTCTGGCTCGCCTCCGACGAGTCGTTCCTCAGCGGACAGGTGTTGGACATCACCGGCGGGCAGACGCTCAACCGCACCCCCACCGAAGAAGAAATGATGGGCGCTCTCGCGCCTGCGGCCAACCAGGAGGAGTAGCGATGGAGAAGCGATTCCAAGGCAAGGTGGTGATCATCACCGGCGCCGGCAACGGCCTCGGCCGGGCCACCGCCGAGCGCCTCGCCCGGGAGGGCGCCACTTTAGCGCTGGTGGACATCAACCCCGAGTTCCTCGCCCGCACCCAGGAGGCGCTCGAGGCGGTCGCCCCGGGCGTGCGCACTCTGCTCGTCACCGCCAACGTCGCCCGGGAGGCGGACGTGGCCGGCTTCGTGGAGCAGACCCTGACCACCTTCGGGCGCATCGACGGGCTGTACAACAACGCCGGCATCGAGGGGCGCCAGAATCCGGTGGCCGACTACGATTCCGCGGAGTTCGACCGGGTGATCGACGTGAATCTCAAGGGGGTCTTCTACGGGATGAAGCACGTCCTGCCCCAGATGGTCCGCCAGCGCTCGGGGGCGATCGTCAACGCTTCGTCGGTGGGCGGCATTCGGGCGGTGCCCAACCAGGTGGGATACGGCGCCTCCAAGGCGGCGGTGGCGGGGATGACCCGCGATGCGGCCATCGAGTACGGCATCTACGGGATCAGCGTCAACGCCATCGCCCCGGGCGCCATCATGACCGACATGGTGGTCGGCTCCCTCAAGCAGATTGGCGGCGAGGAGGGCTGGGAGGAGGCCGGCCGCCGCTTCGTCTCGGTCAACCCCAAACAGCGCTTCGGGCGCCCCGAAGAGGTGGCGTCCCTGGTGGCCTACCTGCTCTCCCAGGAGGCGGAGTTCATCAACGGCGCCGTGATCCCCATCGACGGCGGCCAATCGGCGGCTTACTGAGGAGGTTCGTGATGACCGGTCGCACTCTTTGGCTGGTCGGCTGGCTTGCCATCGCCGCCGTGCCGCCGGCCCTGGCGTTGGACGAGGAGGCCGTGGCGCGTGCGGTGGCGGTGCAGGAGATCGAAACTTTGCGCCGGCTCTACGCCCGGGCCACCGATCTGATCGGCCTCGGCACCCCGGAGGCGGTGGCCGAGGGGCGGGCGATCTACCGGCGCATCTTCGCGCCGGATGCTCGCATCACCGCCGGGGACGACGGTCGCATCGACTTCTCCGCCACCGGCCCCGACGCCTGGGCCGAGGTGGTGGAGCAGGTGCTCGGCCAGTTCGCCCACACCCAACACCTGATCGGCACCCAGCTGGTCTTGGAACTCTCCCTCCCCGACGATCGAGGTCGCGGCGGCGAAGGGGTGATGGAGAGCTACCTGCAGGCCTGGCACCAGGACCCGGGGCGAGTGCTCGACATCTTCATCGGCACCTATCGGGACCGGGTCCGCTATTTCCCCGGCATGGGTTGGCGGATCGTCGAGATGCACCTGGAGCGGGTCGGCGGTTGGGTCACGTCCCTCGCGGAGGCGCCCTGATGCAGGACGCCTTCGATTGGATCGTGGTCGGGGCCGGTTCCGCCGGCGCTGTGGTGGCCGGCCGCCTCGCCGCCTCGGGGGCCGGGGAGGTGCTGCTCTTGGAGGCCGGCACCGCCAACCGCCATCCCCTGGTGCGCATCCCCAAGGGGATCGCCCGCTTGGTGCAAAGTCCCCGCCACTGCTGGTTCTACCAGGTGGAGAGCGAGCGCCCCGAAGGGTTCCCGCCCGAGGTCTGGGTGCGGGGTCGGGGACTCGGGGGGTCGTCTGCGGTGAACGGCATGATCTGGTCGCGGGGCCAACCCGAAGACTACGCGGGCTGGGCGAGCCTGGCGGGCGCCCACTGGGACTACCCCAACATGCTGGCGACCTTTCGCGCCCTGGAGGACCATCCCTACGGCCCCTCCGAGCGCTTCGGCGCCGGCGGGCCGGTGCCCATCACGCCAGGCGGCCATCCCGATCAATGGCACCCCCTCTCGGAGGCGATGGTGGCGGCGGGGGAGGAGATGGGGCTCACCCGGGTCAGCGAGCTCAACGGCCACGCAGGACCCAGGGTGGGCTACTACAGCCACAACATCCGCCACGGCAAGCGGGTGAGCGCCGCCGACGCCTTCTTGGCCCCGGTGCGGGGGCGGCCCAACCTGGAGGTGCGAACCGGCGCGCTGGTCGATCGGGTGTGGTTCGAGAAGGACCGCGCCGCCGGCGTGGAGGTGCTGCTCGGCGGCCGCCGCCACCGCTTTCACTGCCGGCGGGAGGTGGTGCTGTGCGCCGGCACCCTGGAAAGCCCGTGCATTCTCCAGCGCTCGGGAGTGGGGCCGGCGGACCTCCTGGCGCACCTTGGAGTGCCGGTGGTGGCGGATATCCCGGCGGTGGGGCGCGGCATGCGCGAGCACCTCTCGGTCGCCGTCTCCTATCGGATCCGCCCGCCTGGCGGCAACCATCGCGCCTTCCAGGGCCTGGGGCTCGCCTGGAGCGCCACCCGCTACCTGCTCGCCGGCCGCGGTCCCCTGGCCACGGGGCCCTTCGAGGTGGGCGGCTTCGCCAGCCTCGAAGACACCCATCCCGATTTCCAGCTCTACCTGGGCGGTTACGTCTTTCGCCTGTCCGACGACGCCCACCCGGTGCCCCTGGGCAATCTCGACCCCGAACCGGGCATCACCCTCTACGGGCAGCTTCTGCGCCTGGCCAGCGAGGGCGAGGTGGCGATCGCCTCGCCGGATCCGCGCGTGCCGCCCCGCATCCGCCCCAACTGGCTCGCCGCCGAAGAGGACCGGCGGCTCGCCGTGGCGGCGCTGCGCTACCTGCGCCAATACGCCCACGCGCCGCCCCTCGCCCGCCACCTCGTGGCCGAACTCTCCCCGGGAGGCGACCTCCAAAGCGATGCCGAGCTGCTCTCCGCCTTCCGCCGCCTGGCCACCAGCGGCCTGCACGGCACGGGAACCTGCCGCATGGGGCGGGACGGCGAGGCGGTGGTGGACGAGCAGTTGCGGGTGCGCGGCGTGGCGGGCCTGCGGGTCGCCGACTGCTCGGTGATGCCCGCGCCCATCTCGGGCAACACCAACGCGCCGGCCATGGCGGTGGGCTGGCGGGCGGCAGACTTCCTCCTCGCCGCCCGTTGAAGGGGGCGGCGCCCGCCCCCCGGCGCGCCTCAGGGGCGCGCCATGTAGTCGTTGAGCACCTCGTGGAAGTGCTGCACGCGGCGTTCCTGGTGGGCCAGGTAGAAACCCTGGTAGCCGGCCGAGTGGAGCCCCTCCTGCTGCATCTTGGCGATGCTCAGGTCCTCGTCGGCGGTGGTGCCGAGGCTCTTCTCCCCGTAGCAGAAGACCTCGTGGGGGGCGTCTTCCACGGGCAGGTCGGGACCGCCGGCGGGGGAGGGGGTCATGGTCTGACCCTCGATGGGGTGGACCATCCACCAGTGGTCGAACAGGCAGCGCTCCGGGTCGCCCGACGGGTGGGGGCGGGGGCGCAACAGCTGGGTGCCGTCCGGCCCGATGGAGAGCACCGTGTTGGGAAAGAGGTTGTAGATCACGTAGTCGGTGAGCTGGTAGTCGGCGTAGTCTCGGTAGTGGTGGTAGCCCTTGGCGGCGTATTTCTCCCGCTTGGCGCGCTGCACCGCCTTGCGGATCTTGGCGTGGTTTTCCCGCCCATAGAACGCCTGGGGGTCGAGGTCCCATTGCCTGAGCAGGGCGGCCAAGTGGTCCGCCACCTCTTCGGAGTCGTGGAGCACCGAAGGGTTGTGGGAGGGGAACCAGCCGCGGTTGTGGCCCCCGGGCAGGAGGTCGAACTGGCAGTTGCGGTAGTTGGCCTCGATGTAGGGCAGCAGGCCCGGGTGGAGGACCTGCACGTGGTAGGCCTCGTTGAAGTTGTCGGTGATGATCTTCCAGTTGCACGGGGTGTCCGCGGTCATGTGGAGCACGCGGATGGTGTCCTCGATCCGATAGGAGGCGAGCTCCCGCACCACGGTCTCGCCCAGGAAATCTTCCAGTGAAGGCGCCTCGGGATCCATGTTGACCCACACCAGGCCAAACCGCACCTCGCAGCGTACCTCCCGCAGGCCCACCCGACCGCAGGGACTGCCCTGGGGGAAGTCCTCCTCGTTGGGGACGAAGACCGTCTGCCCCGCGGCGTCGAACTGCCAGCCGTGGTAGGGGCAGACGAAGCGCTCCACGTGCCCCTCTTCGGCGGCGGTCAGGCGGGTGCCGCGGTGGGCGCAACTGTTGTAGAAGGCGCGCACCTGGCCGTCCTGCCCGCGCACGCAGAGAATCGACTCGGCGCCCAGTTCGAAGTTGATGAAATCGCCTGGCTCCTTGAGGTGGTAGGCGAGGCCGGCCACCTGCCAGGTGCGCATGAACACCTTGCGCCACTCCTCCTCGGCGTAGGCCCGCGATAGGTAGCGGTCGGCGGTGATCGGGTCGCCGCGCAGGGTCGGCTCCGGCAGCTTGGGGGGGCGGTCCAGTCCGCGGGGCAAACCAAAGGGTCTGGCTTCCTGGTTCATGGTCGGTCACCTCGTCCGTCGCGCCGCCCGTGCGGCGGCTTCGAAAAATTCAAACAGACCGGAATGTTTTTTTCAAGGCGCGCGGCCCTCGCCGCGGGCGATGTACTCGTCGAGCATGCGGTGGAGGTGGGCGATACGCGCCTCCTGGTAGCGGCCGAGGAGGAGCCCCTTGCGGCCGTTGCGGGTCGCCGCGCGCAGCCCGGCGGCCATGTGCGGCAGATTGGCCATGTCCTGGTCGAAGACCTCTCCCAGGACGCCCAGTTCGCGAGCCGCGGCGAAGGGCTCGTCGGGGCCCAGGCGGGTGGGAGCGACGCCGCGGGGTTTGGGCGCCCCCGGCCGCTGCCGCTCGAGCACCAGCACCTCGAACAGGCAGCGGTCCGGATCCCCGCCCAGGGGGCGGGCGCGGTAGACGATGTTGGGCAGATAGCCGCCCCAGATCTGGGTGTTGGGAAACACCAGGTAGAGGATGGCGTCCAGAAGCTCGGCGTCGGTGGTTTGGGAGTAATCGCGCCCGTGGGTTTCGGCAAAGGACTCGCGGTTGCGCTCGGCGAGAAAGCGGCGGGCGGTGGTGCCGGGGGGCAGGGCGGCGGCTTCGGCGGCGACGCGGCCGCTGCCCGCCAGGGTGGCGGCGAGGATCCGCTCCTCGGGCAGGGGTGCAACGTGGGGGCTCGCCACCGCGTTGGCGGTGATGGCCCGGCTCACGTGGCGGCCCAGGATGTCGTACTGGGCGTTGCAGTCGCCCATGAACTCCAGGATCTGCGGGTGGGTGGCGATCACGTGGTAGGACTCCATGAACGCCTCCATGGCCGCTTTCCAGTTGCAGCGGATCTCCTTGGCCACGTGGATCACCTTGGCGCACTGCCCGAGGTCCCAGTCGCGGAAGTGGTCGGGCAGCACCTCGAGATAGTCGAGTAAGGGAGGCGCTTGCGGATCGGCGTTGACGAACACGAAGCCCTGCCAGCAGTCGACCCGCGCCCGGGGCAGGTCGAACCCCTCCGCCTCGGCCCAGGCGAAGTCCTCCCGGCAGGGCTGGAAGCGCAGGCGTCCTTCCAGATCCCAGGTCCAGGCGTGGTAGGGGCAGCGGAACCGCTCGTAGCGGCCGGGCTCGCTCACCAGGCGCCGCCCCCGGTGCAGGCAGCTGTTGTGGTAGGCGCGGATCTCCCCGGGCGCGGCGCGGACCACGATGAGCGACAACTCGCCCACCTCGTAGAGCACGGCATCGCCCACCTCGGGGATGTCCTCCTCCCGGCAGGCGAACTGCCAGGTGCGGTAGAAGACGTGTTCCAGCTCCCGAGCGAGTTGCCGCGGACAGGTGTAGCGGCGCGGATCCAGGTGGAGGTCGCCGGGGTCGGGATTGCGGCAAAGGCGCAGGTGGGCGGGCACCGGCACCCGCTCCTGGTCGAGGATCTCCTGATAGGTGGGTCGGGCGAGCGGCTTGGCTTCCACGGCATGCCCCCTCGGCGGGATGACCGGCACCAGTATGGCTGCCGGGCTCGCCGCTTCCCCTGATTCAAATCAAACAGGATTGTTTTTTATTTGAGGTCAGAGAACCCGCGCCGGGTCGTCGG
This sequence comes from Porticoccaceae bacterium, assembly GCA_026005035.1. Taxonomy (GTDB): domain Bacteria; phylum Pseudomonadota; class Gammaproteobacteria; order Pseudomonadales; family Porticoccaceae; genus BPKH01. The sequence continues at coordinate 108,568 of BPKH01000005.1, forward strand.
GGTCGAGAAGCTCCTGGAGCTCGAAGACGTTGCCGTCGGGGTCGCGCCCGTAGGTGGCCTTGAGGTTGCCGAAGTCCTGAGGGGGCGCGTGGAATTCGACGCCGGCGGCGCGCAGCCGCTGGTACTCGGCCTCGATGTCCACGACGTCGAAGCAGATGTGGGTGTGGCCGTGGTCGCACACCGGCCGGCGGGGATCCATGGGGCGGGGAGTGGGGCTGTGGTATTCGAACAGCTCCAGGCACAGGTTGCCCTTTTTGAGCATCACCTGGCGGGCGGCGCTGTCCTTGAGCCCCACCACCGCGTCGATGGCGGCGTTGCCCGCCTCCCAAGAGACCCGGCCCACTTCCTGAAAACCCAAAAGGTCGCGGTAAAACCCGAGAAGCCGCTCCAGGTCGGGGGTGGAGATGGCCACATGGTGCACGCCGCGGATCATGTGCGCTTCTCCTCTGCGAGGCCGCGGGCGATGTAGCGGTCGATGGTGCGGTGGAGGTGGCGGATGCGCACCTCCTGGTAGTTGCCCAGGGTCTCGCCCCGCTTGACGCTCGACTTGAAGCCCCGCTGTTGGGCGGCGAGGTTGCCAGTGTCCTGGTCGTAGATGGTGGCCAGCCCCGGATCGAAGCCGGGCACCTCGTGGAAGGATTGGTGGAAGTCCAGTTCCACCACCGGCGCCGGCTCGGGCCGCTCCCCCCGATTCGGGCAGGGGCTGCAGGAAGATGAGGTCGAAGATCGCCGTGTCGGGGTCGTTGCCGTTGGGACGGAAGCGGTAGACCATGGGAAAGAGCAGGGTCGGGAAGAGGCAGGTGTTGGGAAAGAGGGCGTACTCGATGGCGTCGATGGTCTCGGTCACGGTGAGGTGCGAGAAGTCCCGCCGGTAGGCCGCCCCCAGGGTCTTTTTCAGGTGCTCGGCGAACACCTCGCGAGCGGTGGCCCCTTCGGGCACCAGGAGCCGCTCCGCCCCTTCCTTGATCTTGTCCACCACCCCCTCGGCGAGCAGGGCGTCGAGAATCTCCTGTTCGCTCGGCCGCTTTTCCAGGTGCGGGCTCGGATAGCCCACCAGGTGGACGAACCGCGACACGTGCTCGCCGTAGACGTCGTACTGGGTGTTGGCGTCGCCCACCGTGGTGATCCCCTGGGGGTGGGTTTCCAGCACGTGGTAGGACTCGAGGAAGGCCTCCATGCAGGCCTTCCAGTTGGCGGGCAGCTTTTTGCGCACGTACAGGGCGATGAACTTGTCCGCCAGGTTCCAGCGGGCGAAGTGCTCGGGCAGGACCTCGAGCTGCTCGGCCAAAGGGGGCGCGTGCGGGTCGAAGTTGACGAACACGAAGCCACCCCAGGTCTCGACCCGAAACTCGGGCAGGCCGAAGCGCGCCCAGTCCACATGGGGAAAGTCCCAGGCGCAGGGCAGGTCGATGAGCCGGCCGTCCAGGGACCAGGTGAAGCCGTGGAAGGGGCAGCGCAGCGCCGGCGAGTAGCCGCTCGAGCCCGGCTCCTTGAGCTGGGTGCCGCGGTGCAGGCAGGCGTTGGCGAAGGCGCGGATGCGCCCGTCCTCGCCGCGCACCACCAGCACCGAGCGGTCCCCGATGTCGTAGACCAGGTAGTCGCCCGGCTCGGGGATCTCCTCTTCACGGCAGGCCCACTGCCAGGCCCGACCCCAGACGTAGCGCATTTCCAGGTCGAAGAACTCCCGCGAGGTGTAGCGCTCGTAGGGGATGTCTTCGTCTCCCAGGAAGCGGTAGGACTCCTCGAGCACCTGGGGCGGCGCCCCGCCGCGGTCGCGGGCGATGATCTCGCGGGTGCTCGGGCCCGGGCAGCGCGCCTGCCCGGGGGCGGTCTTGGCGTTCACGGCGTCGCAACCCTCTCGCGTCTTCCCGACGACCCCAAGCATACACCGCCCCTCCCCAAAAACAAACAAACATGATTGCTTGGATGTGCCTTGACGGCGTCCCGCCCTTGTAATAAAAAACCGACCAGAACGTATGTTGGGGGGTGCCATGGCGGGCGGGGAACGGCAAGAGACGGTGGAGGCGTGGCTCGCCAAACAGGCGCTCCTCGAGCTCTGCCACGCCTACTGCGTGGCCGTCGACCGCCTCGACCGACCGCTGATGGAACGCCTCTGGTGGCCAGAGGCGTCGGTGGACGTGGGGGTCTTTGCCGGCAACGCCCTCGACTACGCCGCGGCCATCACCGCCCCCAACGACGCCCTGCGCCGCAGCTTCCATCTGGTGGCCAACGCCCTCTTCGCGGTGGAGGGCGACGAGGCCCGCGGCCAGGTGTACGTCCTGGCCTCTTCCACCATGGTGGAAGAGGGTGAAGAGGTGGAAACCCTGGTGGGCGGGCGCTACCCTCGACCGCTTCGCCCGGCGGCGGGGCGAGTGGCGCTTCCTCCACCGCGCTTTCTGCCTCGACTTCGCCTGGCGGTTTTCCCCCGCCGCAGTGCGCGCCCCGGGGCTTGCGGCGATCTTTCCCCAGCACGGTCGGCGCGACCGGGCCGATCCCTGGTACGCCCTGGGGGGCGGCGAATCCTGAACCTCAGGCAACGAGGAGCGATCATGGCCAGTGACAACTTTTCCGGCCCGTGGGAGGACCGGCTCGCGATCCGCGAACTGCTCGACACCTACGCCGACGGCGTCAACCAGCGCGACGCGGTCATCTGGGGCAGCACCTGGGCCGAGGATGCGGAGTGGAATCTGCCGGTGGTGCCGGGCATGGAGTCGGTGCGCGGGCGGGACAACATCGTCCGCGCCTGGCAGGAGGCGATGGCCCTGTTCCCCTTCGCCTTCATGGCCACCAGCATCGGCAGCCTGCACGTGGAGGGCGAGCGGGCCACCATGCGCAGCTACACCGCCGAGGTGGCGGTCCTCCAGGACGGCACCGAGATCCGCCCGCGAGGGCAGTACGACGACCGGCTGGTGAAGGTGGACGGCCGCTGGCTCTTCGCCCGGCGCAGCTTCCGCCCGCTCCACGGCGAATGAGGGCGGCCGCCCTCGCCTCGCCTTCGCCTTCGCGGAGGCGGGCCGCGGCGGCGCCGGCCTCCCCCGCAGGCGCCGGCGAGGGGGGTGCTTGGGGGGAGGCGGTCTACCGGCACAGGTGCGCCCACTGCCACGAGGCGGCGGCGGGCAAGGCGCCGCCGCGATCGCTCATCGCCCTGATGCCCCCCGGGGCCATCTACCGGACACTGGTCGAGGGAACCATGGCCCGGGTGGTGCCCGACCTCGACGACCGCGAGCGGCGTGCGGTGGCCGAGTACCTGGCGGGGCGGCCCCTGGGCGCCCCGGCAGCCGGCGAGGCGCCGCGCTGCCGCGACGCGCAGGGCGCGCTTCGATTTCGACGATCCACCCTTCGCTTCCGGCTGGGGGGTGACGGCCGACAACCGCCGGGCGATCCCGACCTCCCGGGCCGGACTGGCGGCCGCGGACCTGTCCCGGCTGCGCCTCGCCTGGGTGTTCGGCCTGCCCGACGCCGTCCGGTTCCGCTCCCACCCGGCCCTGGCCGGCGGCGCCGTCTATTTGGGCAGCCAGGACGGGCGGGTCTTCGCCCTGGAGCGGAAGACGGGCTGCGTGCGCTGGGTGTTCCGGGCGCGGGGCGAGGTGCGCACCGCCGTCGTCGTCGCGCCCTGGCGGGCCGGGGACCGGACGGCCCGCCCGCTCGCCTACTTTGGCGACTACCTGGGCAACGTCTACGCGGTGGACGCCGCAAGCGGCGAGCTGCGCTGGCAGGTGCGCCCCGATCCCCACCCGAGTGCGGTGATCACCGGCTCGCCCACCCTCCACGAGGGGGTGCTCTACGTGCCCGTCTCCTCCCTGGAGGTGCTCGCCGCCCAGGATCCGGCTTACCACTGCTGCACCTTCCGCGGCGCCGTGGTGGCGCTCGACGCCGACACCGGTGCGGAGCGCTTCCGGGTCCACACGGTGACCGAGCCGGCCACGCCCCGGGGCGCAAACCGGCTCGGCACACCCCGCTTCGGGCCCGCGGGGGCGCCGGTGTGGGGAAGTCCCGCGGTGGACGCGCGGCGCCGGCAACTCCTCTTTGGCACCGGGCAGAACTACTCCCGCCCGGCCACCGCCACCAGCGACGCCATCTTCGCCGTGGACCTCGACAGCGGCCGCGTCCGCTGGATCTTCCAGGCGACGGCGGATGACGTTTGGAACGCCGCCTGCGAGGTGGACGAGGACGCCAACTGTCCCGAAGACCCCGGCCCCGACTACGATTTCGGCGCTCCGCCCCTACTGGCGCGGGGCGCCGACGGGCGCGACTACGTGCTCGCCGGACAAAAGTCGGGCTGGGTCTACGCCCTCGATCCGGACGACGGGCGGCTGCGCTGGAAGGTCCAGGTGGGAGCGGGGGGGCTGAACGGCGGCGTCCACTTCGGCATGGCAGCCGCCGCCGGGCGGCTCTTCGTGCCCATTTCCGACGCCGACCTCGGCCGCCACCACGTGCCCCGCGAGCCGCGGCCAGGCCTCTACGCCCTCGACGTGGCCACGGGCGCTCTGCTCTGGCAATGGCCGGCGCCGGACGTCTGCGCCGGGCGCGTCGGCTGCAAGCGGGGCAACGGCCAAGCGGTGGCGGTGGCGGGCGACTTGGTCTTCGCCGGCTCCATCGACGGCCATCTGCGGGTCCACGATGCGCGCACCGGCGCGGTGCTGTGGGATTTCGACAGCGCCCGCGAGTGGCCCTCCGTCAACGGCGTGCCCGCCCGCGGCGGCTCCTTCGAGGGGGCGGCCTCGCCGGTGGTGGACCGGGGCTGGCTCTACTTCGGCTCGGGCTACCTGTTTCATCCCTACATGCCCGGCAACGCCTTTTTTGCCTTTGCGGTGGTGGACGAGGACACTCCATGATCAATCGCCAGTGGCGCCTCGCGCGCCGTCCCGAGGGCCGGGTGGGCCCCGAGCACTTCCAGTGGACCAGCGCGCCGGTGCCCGAGCCGGCGGAGGGGCAGTTCCTGGTGCGCACCCGTTATCTCTCTTTCGATCCCGCCCAGCGGGGCTGGCTCAACGACCTGCCTTCCTACATTCGGCCCGTGGCCATCGGCGAGGTGATGCGCGCCCTGGGGGTGGGCGAGGTGGTGGCCTCGCGCCACCCCGATTTTCCGGTGGGGTGCTGGGTGGCAGGCCCCCTCGGCTGGCAGGATTACGCCCTCTTGGACGCAAGTCCCGGTCCCTTCTCGGTGGAGCGGCTCGAGCCCGGGGTGCCCCCCACCTGGTACCTCCACCTGCTCGGGATCACAGGGCTGACCGCCTATTTCGGAATGGTGGAGGTGGGGCGGCTCAGGCCCGGCGAGACGGTGGCTGTCTCCGCCGCCGCCGGCGCCACCGGCTCGGTGGCGGGCCAGCTCGCCCGGATCTGCGGCTGCCGGGTGATCGGCATCGCCGGCGGCGAGCGCAAGGTCCGCTTCCTGCGCGACGAGCTCGGCTTCGACGAGGCGCTCGACCACCGCGGGGGGGACCTCGCCCGCCGGCTCAAGGCGCTCGCCCCCTCCGGCATCGACCTCTTCTTCGACAATGTCGGCGGCGAGGTGCTGGACAGCGCCCTGGTCAATCTCGCCCGGGGGGCGCGGGTGGTGATCTGCGGCGCCATCGCCAGCGGCTACACCGCGAAGGCGCCGGCGGCGGGGGTGCACCAGCACCTGCAGCTGGTGCTGCGCCGGGCGCGCATGGAGGGCTTTCTGGTGCTCGACTACGCGGAGCGCTTCGCGGTCGCCCGCGCCGCCCTGCGCCGCTTCGCCGAGCGGGGGCAGCTGCGGGTGGTGGAGGACGTGGCGCACGGCCTCGAGCACTGCCCCGAGGTGCTCGCCGGCCTCTTCGAGGGGCGCAATCTCGGCAAACAACTGTTGGAGGTGTAGCCGTGTTCGTGGTGGTGGGACTGTTGCGGCGCCGGCCCGACCTCGACCCCGCGGCCTTTCGCCGCTACTACGAGACGCACCATCGGCGGCTGGGCGAGAAATACCTGGCGGGCTACGCGGTGCGCTATCTGCGCCGCTATCTGACCCCCTTCCCCGACCCGATCACCGGCCGCCCCACCGAGCCCGACTGCGACGTGATTCTGGAGATCTGGTATCCCGACCGGGCGACCTTCGAGCGCGCCAGCCGCCGTCTCAGTGAGCCGGCCGTCGCGGCGGAGATCGCCGCCGACGAGGAGCGCCTATTCGATCGCCCGGCCAACCGCTTCTACTTCGTGGACGAGGTGGAATCCACCCTGCCCGATCCGCCAAGCCACGCCCAGGGAGGTGAACCATGAACGACGAGCGACGGCCCCCCGCCGGCCGCATCAACTGCGTGCTGGTGGCCGGCGGCCAGTGGCACGACATCGACTTCGCGCGCCTGGAGCTACTCAAGCTTTTGGCCGAGGAGGTGCGCATCCGCACCCGGGTCTTCGAGGATTTCGAGCACCTGGACGCCTTGGCCGAAGCGGATCTCTTGGTCAGCTACACCTGCAACGTCATCCCCAGCCTCGCCGCCCAGGAGGCCCTGCGCGCCTGGGTGGAGGGGGGCGGGCGCTGGTTCGCCCTGCACGGCACCAACTCCCTGATCCGGCTCTTCGCCGACGGACGCTTCGGCACCCCCGAGTGGGCACCCCACTTCATGGAAACCCTGGGATCGATGTTCCGCGCCCATCCGCCCATCGCCCCCTACCGGGTCGAGGTGGCCGCCCCCGACCATCCCCTGGTGGCGGGCATCGAGCCCTTCGAGACCACCGACGAGCTCTATCTGATGAAGACCTGGGGCGACCTCGAGGTGCTGCTCGACGCCGAGTACGAGGGGGAGGCGCCGGGTTTCGTGGAAGACCGCTGGGCGCGCGCCCGCCATCCGGTCTTCTACATCCAAAGGCGCGGCCGCGGCGCGGTCCTCTACCTCACCCTGGGCCACTGCCGCCACCACTACGACATGCAGCCCCTGATGGACTACTGGCCGACCCTCGACCGCTGCGCCTGGGAACTGCCGGTCTACTACGAGCTCTTGCGCCGCGGCCTGCGCTGGGCCATCGAGCCCATCGACCGGCTGACCGCCGCGGCGCTGGCCGAGGCCCGGGCGGGGGCCGGCTAGCTCACCAGGCGGGCGCCTCGGGGACCCGCTCGGGGCGGGAGAGCCACTGACCGGTGACCACTAGGTTCACCCGCGTGCCCCGGGGCACCTCGCTCTCCGGGGCAGGATCCGCCATCATCACCCGCCCCGGCGCCCACACCGAGCCCTCCACTTCCTCGACCTCGCCGAGGGCGAGGCCCACCCGTTCGAGCATCTCCCTGGCCCGGGGCAGGGTGGTGCCGCGAACTTCGGGCACCCAGGCGAGGGCCGGGTCGGGGTGCTCGCGCAGCACCCGCGCCTTTTCCCGCTCGGCCTCGGCGCGCGCCTCGGCTTCGTCGAACGGGGGGCCGTGGTAGTCGATCTCCCAGTCGAAGGAGATCATGTAGTCGAGTACGGCGGGCAAATAGGGGGTCATGCGCAGGTGCGCCCAGTGGGACATGTAGCGCTCCATGGCCTCGTAGCTGTCCAGGTCGCAGCAGTTGGCGAAGTCGAAATCGCCGGAATGGAAGCGCGGTTCCTTGACGCAAAAGCCGTGGCTGTAGTCGCGCACCTCGCGGTTGAGGTGGGGGAGCTTTTTGAGCTCTTCGATGAACAGGTCGATGTCCTCTTGGCGGGCGTCTTTTTTGAACTTGATCATCACCACGTGGCGGATCACTGAGCACCTCCGGAAGGTTCGGCTCAGACGAGGGAAAACCCGCCGTCCACCACCAGCTCGGCGCCGGTCATGAAGCGGGCATCGTCACTTGCGAGGAAGAGGATCCCGGCCGCCACGTCCTCGGGTTCGCCGAGAAAGCCGATGGGATGCTTGGCGAGCAGGGCGGCCATGGTGGCCTCAGGGTCCTCCGAGGACTCCACCCACTCGCGCATCTGGCGGGTGAGGATGTAGCCGGGGTGGATGGAATTGCAGCGGATCCGGTAGCCGCGTTCGGCGCAGTGCAGGGCCACCGCCTTGGTGAGCAGGCGCACCGCCCCCTTGGCCGCCGAGTAGGCCACGGCGTAGGAGGCGGCGCGGATGCCGTGGATGGAGGAGACGTTGACGATGCTGCCGCCGTGCGCCTTCATCAACTCGATGGCCAGTTTGCAGCCCAGAAAGACGCTGTCGACGTTGAGCTGCATGGCGGCGCGGTAGCGCTCGTAGTCCAGTTCCTCGATGGAGCCCGAGCCGCTGCCGCCGGCGTTGTTGACCAGCACGTCGAGGCGCCCGCAGGTGCGCTGGATCTCGGCCAGGGCGGCGCGCCAGGCATCCTCCCGACAGACGTCCAGGGGCAGGGCGAAGGCGGGCGGCCCCAGGGATTCGGCGAGCGCCCGGGCGCCCTCCAGGTTGACGTCGCTGACCACCACCGTCGCGCCTGCGGCGGCAAAGCGGCGGGCGGCGGCGGCGCCGATCCCCTCGGCGGCGCCGGTGATGAGTGCAATGCGGCCGGCGAGCTTTCCTGCCATGGCGTCTTACCCCCTGGGGTGGCGGTGACCAAATCGCCCCGCAGCATAGACCGGTGTCAAATAAAAAGCAAACATGTTTGACTTTTTGTAGGAGCGGTGCGTAGACTGGCGGGCGTTGCAGACAGGGGGTGAACCATGGTGGCCGGGGCGGAAGACCCTGCGGCTCGCGAGGCCTGCCGGGAACTCGTCGAGCACGACGCCCACCTGGTGGACTGGATCGACGGCGAGGGGCTCGCGGCGCTCTTGTGGGAGGAGGTCGGCGAACCGGTGAAAGCATTCCCCTTCGGCCGCTGTTTCTTCGGCGTCGCGCGGCGGCAGGCGCGGAGGCGGATCGTCTCCCTGGCCTTTCGGATGCACGGCCTGCGCCGCTTTCCCGCCGCCCCCGAGGATCCCGCCTTGGCCTGGGCGGAGGCGCTCGAGGCTCCCCAGCCGCTCCACTGGAGGCTCCCATGACAGTCAATCGCCAGATCGTGCTCGCCCGCTACGTCCACGGCGAACCCCGGGAGGAGGACTTCGCTCTGGTCGAGGGGGAGGTGCCCGAGCCGGGCCCCGGCGAGTTCGTGGTGCGCAATCTCTACTTCTCTCTGGAGCCCGCCATCCGGGGCTGGCTCGAGGGCAAGGCCAACTACTTCGAGCCGATCCCTCTGGGCGGGGTGGTGCGGGCACCCACCGTGGGGCGGGTGGTGCGCTCCCGCCACCCCGACTACCGGGAAGGAGAAATCGTCTTCGGCCTCAACCGCTGGGAGGACTACTCCCTGGCGAGCGACGAGACGATCCTGCTCGAAAAGCTCCACCCCGCCCCGGACCTGCCCCTCTCCTACTACGTGGGGCCCTTGGGGGGGTCCGGAACCACCGCCTACATCGGGCTTCATGAGATCGGCCGCATCGCCCCGGGACAGACGGTGGTGGTGAGCGCCGCGGCCGGAGCCACCGGCGGCATGGCCGTTCAGATCGCCCGCTTGCGGGGTTGCCGGGTGATCGGCATCGTGGGCAGTGATGAGAAAGCGCGGCTCGTCACCGAGGTCTTCGGCGCCAGCGCCGCGGTGAACTACAAGACCTGCGGTGATCTGACGGCGGCCGTTCGCGCGCTCGCGCCCGAAGGGGTAGACGTCTACTACGACAACGTCGGCGGACCGATCTTGGATGCCCTGCTGTTGGCCATGAAACCCCTCGGGCGGGTGGTGTGCTGCGGGATGATTGCCGACTACAACCGCAGCGACGATCCCCACCCGATCCGCAACCTGTGGGAGGTGGTGTCGCGCCAGCTCACCCTCCAGGGCTTTCTCCTTTTCACCTACCACGACCAGGTGCCGGAGGCGCAACGGCAACTGGAAGAGTGGATCCGATCCGGCGAGATCCGGGTGCGCGAACACCTCACCCGGGGCATCGCCAACACCCCCAAGGCCTTTTGCGAACTGATGCGCGGCGTGACCATGGGCAAGGCGCTGGTGGAGCTGGACCGACCGGAGGAGGATTGAGATGAGCCTGCAAGAAAAAGGCGCGGCGCCCCCTTCAGCGGATGGCGTGAGCGATGGCATCGATACTTCCTACCTCCTGTCGGCACCGGCAGAGGCGGTCTGGGAGCTCGTCGCCGACTTCGGCGCCATCGACGCCTGGTGGCCCGCCGACGGCCCGGTCGCCATCGAGCGGGTGGAGAACGAGGGCACTGGGATCGGGGCGGTGCGCCACATCTGGAACCGCGGCTTTGCCCACCCCATCAGCGAGCGCCTCGAAGCCCTGGCGCCGGAGCGCCTCGCCTGGCGCCTGTCCATCGTCGGCGAGCGCCCGGCGGGGCTGCTTTGGTACGAAGCCGAGGGGCGGCTCGTGCCCCTCGGGACGGATGCCTGCCGCCTCGAGTACCGCGCCCGCTACCGGGTGGCCCCCGGGCGGGAGGCCGAGGCGCGGGCCTTTTTGAGCGGCTGCTACGACCTGATGGCTCGCGGTCTCAGCGAGGCGGCGCGGCGCCGCGCGGGGGGAGGAGGGTGAGGCGCGTGCTCTGGCCCGCCTGCGTGCGCGTCCACGATTTTGCCGCCCAATTGGCGGCGGCCCGGGAGGCGGGCTTTTCCCACCTGGCGGTGAGCGGCGCCACCCTGCGCCGGCTCGCCGCGGCCGGCTGGTCGCCGGCGGCCCTGCGCCGGCTTGCCGCGGACGAGGGGATGGCCCTCGGGCCTTGGGACGGCTTCTCCGCGTGGGCGCCCGAGCGCTGCGATCCCGCGCTGCCCGCCGAGGCCCAGGAGATCTTCGCCGCCTCCGCCGAAGAGTGCCTCGAGTGGTGCGCCGCCCTGGGCCTTCACGCCGTGGGGGCCACCGCCCCCTTTCCCCCCGGCCGCCACCCCCGTGAGGCCCTGGTGGAGGGCTTTGCCGCCTTTTGCGAACAGGCCCGCCCTCTGGGGGTGCGGGTGGACCTGGAGTTCATCCCCTTCTGGGCCGTGCCCGACCTCACCGCCGCAGTGGAGATCGTCTCCGCAAGCGGCGCGGCCAACGCCGGCGTGCTCCTCGACAGCTGGCACTTTTTCCGCGGCGGCGGCGATCCCGGGGAGCTCGCGGCCCTACCCGCGGGTAGGGTCACCGCCGTGCAGCTCGCCGACGCCCCGCCCGCGCCGCCGGTCGATCTCTGGTGGGAGTGCCTCCACGGCCGCCTGCCTCCGGGTGAGGGCGGGCTGCCCCTCGACCGGCTGCGCCCCGCTCTGGCGGGTGCTCTCGACCTTGGGGTGGAGGTCTTCTCCGACGCCTTGGACGCCCTGCCCGCCGCCGAGGCCGCCCGCCGCGCGGCCCGGGGATTGGAACTGTTTGCCCACGAACGCCACCGGAGGTGAACCGATGCTCGCGATCATCGCCCGTTATCAATTTTCGAGCGCTGCCGACGCCGACCGCTTCTGCCGCCACGCCCTCGACCTGGTGGAGCCCTCGCGGGCCGAGCCCGGTTGCCACCTCTACGCCTTCGCCCGCGACATCGGCGATGGTCGGGTGGTGTGGATCTGCGAAGAGTGGGCGTCCCAGCAGGCCCTCGACGCCCACCTGCGCTCCCCCCACGTGAAAGCGTTTTTGGCCGACGTGGCCGACATCGAGATCGTGGCGGCGGACACCCGTCAGTACGAGGTGAGCTCGGTGGGGCCGGTGGTGATGCCGGAAGACTGAAGACACGGGAGGCGGAGAATCATGGACATTGCAGCCCTGCACAACCGCAACGTCGTGCGCCAGATGGAGCACGTCCGGGCGGGCACCACCGACGAGGCGGAGGGAGTGTTGCGCGTGCCCGCGGAAAGCTACACCGATCCCGAGCGCTTCCGGTTGGAGATGGAAAAGATCTTCCTGCGCGTGCCCCTGTTCGTGGGGCTCTCCCACGAGGTGCCCGAAGCGGGGGATTACAAGACCCTCGAGGTGCTCGGCAAGCCACTCCTCATCGCCCGCCAGCGGGACGGTTCGGTGCGGGTGATGCTCAACGTTTGCACCCACCGGGGCATGCTGGTCGCCCCCGAGGGCTCGGGGAGCAGGCCGGTTTTCACCTGCCCCTATCACGGCTGGACCTTCAACCTGGACGGCAGCCTGCGCGGCATCGCCGACCCGCACAAATTCGGCGAGGTGGAGCGAAAGGGCCTCGGTCTGACGGCCCTGCCCTGTTACGAGCGGGCGGGCATGATTTTCGCCGTGCTCACCCCCGGGCTGGAGGTGGATTTCGCTTCCTTTCTCGGCGGCATGATCGAGGACATCGAGGCGGTGGACTTCCCTTCCTTCCACTTCTACGGCACCCGGCGCATCGAGGGCGCCAACTGGAAAATCGCCTACGACGGGTATCTGGAGGGGTATCACTTCGCCGCGGCCCATCCCGACACCATCTTCCCCCGGACCTTTTCCAACGTGATGGCCTTCGACGCCTACGGACCCCATCTGCTCATCGGCTTTCCCCAGCGCAGCATCCTGGAGCGCTTGGCGGGCGTGCCGGAAGGGGAGTTGCACCGGCACGAGAATGATGGCTTCGACTTCATCCGCCTGCTCTTTCCCAATGTTTCCATCTTCGTCGCGCCTGAAGTCACGCAGATCGCCCAGCTGCTGCCGGGGCCCACGGTGGATCGCAACACCACCGTGATGTATTACCTCCATCGGGAAAAGCTCGAGGGCGAGGCGCGCCGGAAGCTCGAGGAGATCATCGACTGGTTGTGGAAAGTGGTGGAGGTGGAAGACTACGGGGTGGGGCTTGCGGTGCAGCGGGGGCTCGCTTCGGGTGCGATCCGCGAAGTGCTGTTCGGCCGCAACGAGCGGGGCAACCAGTACTTCCACCGCTGGGTGGACTACTATCTGGCCGACTGCACAGGGCCGGTCCCCGCGCTCTGAGGGGACGCAGACAAGTTCAGAGGATGGCGCGGATCCGCTCCGGATCGAAGTAGAAGGGGCGGATTTCGCGCAACTTGCCGTCGGCGAAGAGGAACGCCTCGATCATCGGCATCTCCACGGCCTTGCCGCTTTGGCGCCCCACCAGGCGCATCTCCACCCAGGCGAGCACCGCGTCATCTGCGCTCGCCAGCCGGACGAGCCGCGGCTCGAAAATGGAAAACAGCTCGAAGACCCGCTCGACGAGCGCCTTGAAGCCACTGAGTCCGCGCCAGGTGCCGCCAAAGGGCAGGCAGTCGGCCTCCACCACGCGGAAATCGGGATGGAGGTGGCGCGCGTAGGCGTCCCAGTCCGCCCGGCCCATGGCGGCGTAGAGTTCGGCGACGATTTCCGCGGGGCGCAGGTCCATGGCTCGACTCCCAGAGTTTTCCAGAGCGGGGCATCATACCACAGCAAAAAAACAAACAAACATGTTTGTAAGAGCGGCGGCGATCCGCTACCATGGAGCCGCCGGCAGCGGTGCCGGACCTGGAAGCAAACTGAAGTAAGGACGAATTCCATGAGCCAACGGGTCGCCCTGGTCACGGGAGGCACCTCCGGCATCGGCGAGGCGGTGGTGCGCCGGCTCGCGGAAGAAGGCTTCGCGGTGGTCTTCACCGGCAGCAATGCCGCCGCGGCGGAGCGGATCGCCGCCGCCACCGGTGCCGAGTTCTACCCCCACGACGTGCGCGACGAGGCGGGTTGGTTCCGGCTCGAAGACCACCTGGCCAGGCGCGGCCGCCTCGATATGGTCTTTGCCAACGCGGGCATCAACCGCGGCGACACCGACATCGAGCACATCGCCCTCGACGATTGGCGCACCATCCTCGATGTCAACTGCACCGGCACCATGCTCGCCTGCCGACACGGGGTGCGGATGATGAAGGGCAATCCGCCGGAAGTTTGGGGTTCCATCGTGGTCAACGCCTCGGTGGTGGGCCAGTTCGGGTTGCCGGGCGACGTGGCCTACACGGCGAGCAAAGGGGCGGTGGCGGCGCTCGCCAAATCGGTCGCCGTCTACTGTGCCCGCCGCGGCTATCGGATCCGCTGCAATTCCATCCACCCGGGGATCATCGACACCCCCAACATCCGCGCCGCCATCGAACAGGCGCCCGATCCGCAGGCGGCGCGCCGCTATCTGGAGGGTGCCTCCCCTCTGGGCCGGCTCGGCCGACCCGAAGAGGTGGCCGAACTGGTGCTCTTCCTCGCCTCCCCCAAGGCGAGCTTCATCACCGGTGCGGCGCTCGTCGTCGACGGCGGTTCGACGGCGGGCTTTTCCGGGGTATAGTGGCAAGCCCAGGCCACGGGAGGAAAAACCGGTGAGTCGCATCCCTCCCCTCTCCCCCGCGCAGTGGCCCGCTGACCTGGCCGAGGCGCTGGGCGCGGCGGAGCTTTCCGATCTGGAACTCGGCCCCTTGCGCATCTTCGCCCACCATCCGCCCATCGCCCGGGCGGTGGCGGGACTCGCCGGGGCGCTGCGGGCGAGCGGCCGCTTGTCGCCCCGGCTCAAGGAGCTCTTGCGGCTGCGCATCGCCTTTCACAACCAGTGCCGCAGCTGCCTCGCCATCCGCTACGCCGACGCGGTGGCCGAGGGGGTGGGCGAAGAGCTGGTGTGCGAGCTCGCCGATCCGGCGGCGGCCGCCGAGCTGAGTGCGGCGGAAAAGGCGGCGCTGGCCTTCGCCGACCGCTTCGCCACCGATCACCTGGCCATCGGCGACGCCGATTACGCCGAGCTCCGGCTCTACTTCGACGAGGGGGAACTGGTGGAACTGGGCACCTGGGTCGCGTTCTGCGTCGGCTTCGGCCGGCTCGCCGCCACCTGGGACATGACGGAGCTTCTCCCCGAGGGGTTTCGCGAGCCGAGCGAGGGACCCGTCACTCCCTGGGCGGGCCGCCCGGTGGTGGTCCGCTAGTAGCGGTCGCCGTGGACGGCGGCGAGGTCACCCGGCAGGGGCATGCCAGGGGTGATCCAGTAGCGGGCGATCCGCCAGCCCGCCGGCGCGAGCCGGCACTCCATGCGGTAGCGCACGTGGACCTCCACCGCCGTCCCCCGGCGGTCGATGCCGAGGCCGTGGACGTAGGCCCGGGTCACCGCCCGCTCGGGTCGGTACTGCTCGACCTGGAAATTGGTCAGGCAGTGGGTGTGGTGGCGCATGTCGGCGAAGACCCCCTGGTAGAAGCGGCGCATCTCCGTCCGGCCGCGCAGCACCGGCAGGCCGATGGCCGAAAAATCGAGTTCCGCGTCGGCGGTGAAGAGGGCGAGGAGGGCGTCCAGATCGTCCAGGGCGTCCACCGCGTAGCAGTAGGCGACCATCAGGTCCTCGAGGGCGAGCCGGTCGGCGAGGGGAGGATGCACGGCGCACCTCAGTTGCGCGGGGCGCCGGCGGCGATCCAGCGGGCAAACCGCTCGATCTGCTCCGCCGGCAGGGGCGGTTGATGGAAGGGCATGCGCACGCCGCTGCCGCCCACCTCCAGGTGGGTGCCGCGGAGCTTGTGGATGAGGTAGCTCTCCTCCGGCCGTCCCGGGGCCACCCGCAGCAGGGAGCTCTCCACACTCGGCACCCCCACCAGCGCGTCCCAGGCCTTGCCCGGCACCAGGGCCATCCGCCCCGGTTCCTCGCCGGTGATGTGGCAGGCGCCACAGCGGCGCACCAGGAGCGGCTCTAAGTCCCGGGCGAAGGAGACCTCGTCCGCTCCGCCGGCCGTTGCCGCGGCCGCCGCCCCGAGGATTGCGGCTGCGAGGACGCGCCTCACGGCCGCTCCTCCAGGGCATGGCGGGCAGCGATGTAGCCGTAGGTCATTGCCGGGCCGATGGTGCCGCCGGCGCCGCAGTAGGCGTTGCGGGTGGGGCTCGCGATGCAGTTGCCGGCGCCATAGAGCCCCGGAATGGGGCGGCCGCGGTTGTCCAGGACGCGCGCGCTGGCGTCGGTCATGGGGCCGCCGTTGGTGTCGAGCACCCCGGGGGCGAGGATGATGGCGTAGTAGGGGCCCTCCTCGGCGAGGGGGTGGAGGGTGGGGTTGGGGTAGGGGTTGGGACCGAACTCGTCGGTGTACTGGAAGTTTCCCCACACCTTGTGCCATTCCCGGTCGTAGAGGAAGTCCCCACGGCGGAAGTCGGGGTCGCGTCCCCGGCGCGCGTGCCCGTTAAAGCGCTCCACGGTGGCCGCCAGGTTGGCGGCGAAGTCCCCGGCCAGGGAAAAGCCCGCCACGGGGGCGCCGAACTCGGCCAGGCGCTTGCGGATGTTGGCCGCGAGCTCTTCCAGGTCCCGCCCGGCGATCACGTAGGATTCCGTGGGGCGGATGGGCGGCTGGCCGTTTTCGCCGACGATGGCGGCGGTGCGCCGGTCGTAGACCATGAACAGGAAGCGGTTGGGGTAGTCGCCCGCCACCGGATCGAAGACGGCGTGGATCCGGGTGCGGTCGTTGTAGTTGCGGTGTTCGTTGACCACCCGCACCCCATGGCGGTTGACGAGCAGCATGCTGTCCCCCGGCGGCACGAACATCCCCGAGCCCACCGCGCGGTTTTCCAAGGCCTGGTCGAGGATCACGCCGGTGCGCCACCCCCCCTGGAGGTTGGCCAGGCGCGCCCCAAGCCGTGCGGCGATGGGGATGAAGTCGCCCTGGGCGCTTCTCTGGGCGCAGGAGCCGTAGACGAAGACCTCCTGGAAGCGGTGGAGCAGGTCGACGTTGTGGGCGTAGCCGCCGGTGCCGAAGATCACCCCGCGGCGGGCCCGGATCCGCTTGACGGCGCCGTCTGCTTCGGCGAGCACCCCGACCACCCGGCCGTCCGCCATCACCAGGTCGGTGACCGCGTGCCCGGTGAGCACCGGCACCTCCCGCGCGGTGAGCCAGCTCTCGAGCTGTTGGATCATTCCGTATCCCCAACAATAGCGGCCGCTCTCGTCCACGGCGGCCAGGGGGCGCCCGGTGGGGGTCTTGTTCTCGGGGACGTGCTCCAGGTAGTCCGGAGGGGGGATGTCGAGGTCCCACATCCGCCACTCTTTGAGGCGCAGGGCGCCGATGCCGCGCACGAAGTCGACCATCGCCGCGCCGTTGTCGTAGAAGGCGGCGATGCGCTCGTAGTCCTCCCGGGGCACGCCGAAGTGGTCGGCGGTGGGTGAATAGAGCTCGGGGAAGGCGTAGCGGCAGATGTAGCAGATGCAGTCCTCGCGGCGGTCCTCGATGCCTCGCTCGCGCAGCCCGAAGTGGTTGGGGATCCACAAGACCGCCCCCGACTTGGCGGTGGTACCGCCGGTGACCGGGGCCTTTTCCAGTACCACCACCTGTGCCCCGCCGTGGCGGGCGGTGACGGCGGCGGTGAGGGCGGCGGCGCCGCTGCCCACGCAGACCACGTCGGCTTCCAAATCCCAGCGTTCCGGCGCATCCGACACCACCCGCGCCCGACTCGGCGCGGCGAGGGGCAGCGCGGCACCCGCGGCGGCGCCCGCCGCCATCCCGCCGAGCAGCCTGCGGCGGGAAATCCCTGACGGCGGCTCGGCCGGCTGCTTGCGATCGCGATCGTTCATTTTTCTTTCCTCCTGGGCGAGTCGGGTCAGTCTTCGCGGATGTCCATGATCAACTTGCCGGTGTTGGCGCCGTCGAACAGTTCGAGAAACACCTCGAGGGTGTTTTCGAAACCGCGGTGGATCTCTTCGCGGAAGCGGATGCGCCCCTCGTCCAGCCAGCGGCTCATCTGGGCGATGCCTTCCGGCCAGCGCGGAAAGAAGTCGCTCACCAGGTAACCGCGCACCGTGAGGGCGCGGGCCAGCACCTGCCACCAGTTGAGAGGCCCCGGCACCTTGCCGTCGCCGTTGTAGGCGGAGATGGCGCCGCAGAAGACGATGCGGCCGCCGTGGACCATGTTTAAAAGCGCCGCATCCAGAATGGCGCCCCCCACGTTGTCGAAGTAGATGTCCACGCCCTCGGGGCAGGCGTCGGCGATGGCCTTGACGAGATCGCCGCAGGTCTTGTAGTTGATGGCCGCATCGAAGCCCAATTCCTCGGTGATCCAGGCGCACTTTTCGTCGCTGCCGGCGATGCCCACCACCCGGCAGCCCAGGATCTTGGCGATTTGGCCGCCCACCGAACCGACCGCCCCGGCGGCGGCGCTCATCAGCAGGGTCTCGCCCGGGCGGCGGATCTCGGCGGTCTCGGTGATGGCGAAGTAGGGAGTCAGGCCCACCGCGCCCAAGATGCTCAGGTAGTAGTGGAGGGGATACTTGCCGTCGGCGGGAACCTTCATCAGGAAGGTGCCGTCGGAGAGACTGTAGTCTTCCCAGGCATGGAGGCCGACCACGAACTCGCCGGGGGCGAAGTCGGGGTGGCGGCTTTCCACCACCTCACCCACGGTGGTGGCGCGGATCGGGTCACCCAGGGCGATGGGCGGCAGGTAGCTCGGCTCGGCGCTCATCCAGCCGCGGATGGCCGGGTCCAGGGAGAGGTAATAGTTGCGGACGAGCAGCTGTCCCTCCGCCGGCTGCGGCACCGGCGCGTCCCGGCGGCGCACCTCCTCGGCGGTGGGTCGGCCGGTGGGGCGGCGGTGGAGATAGAACTGGCGGTTCACCCCTTCGTTCATGGCGCTTCCGCTCGTTGGGTTTGACAGGCCGATGCTAGCGGAGGGACAATAAAAAAGCAAACATGATTGTTTTCAAGCAAGGAGGGCGGCGATGGCCGGTTCGGCGACGGCGGGAGAGGGCACCTTTCTGCGGGTCTTGCCGGCGAGCGATTTGCCCGAGGGCAAGGGCCGCGCGGTGACGGTGGCCGGCGAGGAGGTGCTCCTGGTGCGCTCGGGCGGGCGCATCCACGCCGTCCAGAACCTCTGCACCCACCAGCGGGCAAAGCTCGAGGGCGGGCGCGTGCGCCACGGGCACATCAGCTGCCCGCTCCACGGTATGCTGTTCGACCTGGCCACCGGGGCGCCCAAGGGCTCTTTGAGCCGCATTCCCTTGAAGGTCTACCCGGTGCGGGTGGTGGACGACTGGATCGAGGTGCAGGTCGGCTGAGGCCGGCGAACAGTTCGGCGGGCGTTCGCGCGCTCTGCCCCCTGCGAACGAAAAGGGCCCGCATGGCGGGCCCCTTTCTCGGTTGCGGTTTGGCCTTCAACGGAACCGCCAGGTCAGCTCCACCGCCACGGTGCGCGGCAGGGAGGTGAAGCCGATCTGTTCGGCATAAGGAAGGCCGGAGCCCGGCGGCGGCGTGCTCGGCCCGTCCACCACGCCCGACACGATGTGTTCGTCGGTGAGGTTTTTGCCGAGCAGTTTGAGCCGCCAGGTGTCGTCGGCCGCGGCCAGGTAGAGGGCCGCGTTCCAGGTGGTGTAGGCGTCCCGGCGGGCGTGGGGGTTGGCGAAGCCCGAGGCGTTGTAGTCGTCGGTGAACAGGCCGTCCACTGCGATGCCCCAGCCGAGGCCGTTGGGCAGGTTGTCATCCCAGCTCAGTCCCCAGGAGGCGGTCCACTCGGGGGCCATGGCGGTGTGTTCGCCGCTGATGTCCTGCCCCGGGGTGCCGTTGGTGCCCGGCACCGTGGTGTTGCAACCCTGTTCGGGGGTCTGACCCGCCCAGCAGGGGGCAATGAAGTCGTCGTATTCGGCGTTGTTGTAGGCCAGCGAGCCGCGCAGGCGCAGTTGAGGCAGCGCCAGGGGCGCGAATTCTCCTTCCAGTTCCACCCCTTCCGTGGTCGCCTTACCGGCGTTGAGGGTGATGAAGGCAAAGGTGGGGGAGTTGAAGAAGTCCACCTGCAGGTCGTCGTACTCGTAGGTGTACGCCACCAGGTTGAGGCGCAACTGGTTGTCGAGGAGGGTGCTCTTCAGGCCGACCTCGTAGCCTTCCGCGGTCTCGGGTTCGAAGGTGAAGTCCGACGGCGAGCCGCCCATGAAGTCGGCCGAAAAGATTCCGCTGTTGGAAAAGCCCCCCGACTTGTAGCCGTTCTTCCAGGCGGCGTAGGCCAGGACGTCGGGGTTTACCCGCCAGCTCACCGTGACCTCCGGCGACCACTCGTCGAAGTTCTGCTTGGCCCGCACGTACTCCCCGGTGCGCCAGATGCCGCCGAGGCCGGGGTTGTTGTAGGGGTGGACGAACCAGGAATCCTTCTTCTCGTCGGTGTAGCGGGCGCCTGCGGAGAGCTCCACGGCGTCGGTCACGTCCCACATCACCTGGAAGAAGGGCGAAAGCGTCTCGCCGTCGGTGGCGCTGTCCTTGACGTTGGCAACGTGGACCCAGCGCGGGTCGGGTGCGGCGCTGTTCATCAGCCCGGCGGTGGCGACCCACTGGTCGAATTCCCGTTCGGTCTCTTGGTAGAGGAACCCCAGCAGGAAGTTGACGGGGCCGGCGAAGTCGCTGGTGATCCGCAATTCCTCCGAGATCGCCTCCCAGCTGTTCTTCTCGGTGGCGAAGGTGGCGTTGGGCCAGGACTGGAAGTCGCCGGAAAGCGCCCAAAGATTGCGGTTCTCCTGGTAGTTGGAAATGGATACCAGGGAGAAGTCGCCGAACCGGTACTCCACCGTGGCGGTGACCGAGGAGGACTGGTAGTCGTTGTACAGTTCGCCGTTTTTGCGGGCGTGGGGTAGAGAATTGGCCAGCAGGGAGGGCATCCGATTCTGGGTGATGACGAATTTGTCCCCGCAGCGCAGGTTGGGGTTGAGGGTGCCGACCCCGCCTGGACAGTTGAAGTGGGTGTAGTTCCAGGAGGAGGGCACCGTCTCGTTGTCGTCGTAGGAGGCGGTGAGGGTGACGTCCAGGTCGTCGCTCGGGGCAAAGGTCAAGGTCAGGCGCGCGAGCAGCTCCTCCACCGCAGGGCCCTCGCGGTTGTCGGCTGGGGCCACGTCGGGCAGGATCTGGCCGGTGGCCACGTCGAAGGCGTTGTAGGGCTGGGGGGTGGAGATGTTCTTGAAATAGCCCCCGTCCATGTCGGTGTAGCGCACCGCCAGGCGCGCGCCCACGGTGTCGCTCAGCGGCCCCGAGAGGATTCCCTCGACGCGGGCTTCCTCTCCCTCAAACTCGTAGCTCGCCCGGGCGATCGCCTCCACCTCGTCGGTGGGCTTGGCGGTGCGGATGTTGATCACCCCGGCGGTGGCGTTCTTGCCGAAAAAGAGCGCCTGGGGCCCCTTGAGCACCTCGATCTGGGCGAGGTCGAACATCCCCTCTTCCAGAATGCGCCCGTAACCGTAGTAGACGCCATCGACGACCACCGCCACCGACTGTTCGATGCCGATCGAGGTGGAACTGGAGCCGATTCCGCGCAGGGTCATCTGCGCTCCAGAACCGTTGGAGGCGTGGCCGGTGAAGAAGTTGGGCGTGAGGGCGGCGATCTTCTCCAGGCTGGTGACGTCGAACTTCTCGATCCGCTCCTGCGGGATGGCGACCACCGCCAAAGGCGCATCTTGCAGGCTTTCTTCCCGTTTGCGGGCGGTGACGATGATCTCTTCCAGACCCCCGGCGCGCTCTTGGCCTTCCGCGGCGGCGGCCTCCAGTGTGGTGAGTAGCCCGGGCGTCGCGGCAAAGGCGAGACCGGCGAGCAGCTTCTTGTTCATGGCGTGTCCCCCGTGCTGGTTCGCGTGGGCGGCGTGCGCCGCCCGCCACTAGGCTAGCACGCTGCTCACAACAAAACAATCAGGCATGTTTTTATTTTTCGAGCGCGCCGCGCCGACAAAAAAAAGCCCCGCCAGAGCGGGGCAGGAGGGGGAGATCGCCCGTTAGAATTGGTAGAGGAGCTCGGCGCCGATTTCCCGCGGCGGCCGCCGCAGCGCGAAGCGCCACAGAGTGCCGGGTGCCGGGTCGGTGGCGGTGGGCCGCACCGGGTTGACCACGTAGGTGTGGGTCCAGGCGTCCTCGTCGGTGAGGTTGCGGCCGAAGAGGGAGAACTGCCAGCGGTCCACCCGGTAGATCAGGGAGGAGTCGAGGATGCCGTAGTCCTCGATGGCCGAGCCGGGATAGTTGGTGATGGTGCCCTCGTAGTCGTCGGTCCAACTATAGGAAATCCGCCAGCTGAGCTCGCCACCTCCGGCGGCGAAGGTCATGGTGGAAGTGAGCCCGTAGTTCCACTCAGGGGCCCGGCGCGGCTCCAGGTTCGATTCGTCCTGAGGCGGCAACAGGTTGCCGTTGGCGTCCTGATCGCCCCAGATGTTGACGAACAGCTCTTCGTACTCGGCGTCGAGCCAGCCCAGGTTGCCCGACAGCCGCCACCAGTCGGCGGCCATCCAGGCGAACTCCACCTCCACCCCCTCGAAGCGCGCCTCGCCCGCGTTCTCGATGGCGAGCTGGGTACCGGTGCCCACCACATTGCCCTGTTCGTCCAAGGAGGGCACCGCGAGCTCGATCTGCATGTCCTCGTAGTCCATGCGGAAGGCGGTGACGTTGAAGTTGAGGGTGCCGTCGAGGAGGGTGGTGCGCAGGCCCGCCTCGTAGTTGGTGAGGGTCTCTGGCTCATAGCCGCGCTCCAACACCTGGGGCGTCTGGGCGCGCGGCGAGAGGCCCCCTGAGCGGAAGCCCGTGGAGGTCATCAGGTAGCCCATGACGTCGTCGGTGAAGTGGTAGCGCGCCCCCAGGCGGTAGATGATGTCCGAATCGGTGCGAGTACCGCCCGCATGAGGTCCCACGTCAAAGCTGCCGAGGGGAATGTTGAAGACCTCCCGGTCGAGCTTTTTGGTTTGATTGATGTAGCGGGCCCCGGCGGTGAACACCAGCCGCTCGTCGAGGAGGGCGTAGTCCGCCTCGCCGTAGATGGAGTAGGTGTCGGAACTGCTGCGGGTGAACTCGTAGGTGCAGGGATCGCCGCCGAGATCGCAGCCGAGGAGAGTGAGCACCGTGTGCTGGTTGAGGGTGCCCTCGGCGAACTCCTGGTAGAGCCCCACCTGCCAGGTGAGGGGCGAGCCGCTCTCCCGGGAGAGGCGAAGCTCGTGGGTCACCTGGTCGAAGTCCCCCCAGCGGCGGAAGTGGTAGATCTCGTAGGGGGTGCCGTCGCCGTCGTGCTGCTGGTCGTCGTCCATGGTCAGCCAGCTGCCGATGTAGGTGAGGGTGTGGTCTTCGGTCACGTTGGCGGTGAGGCGGAAGGTGGTCTGCCACTGTTCGAGCTCGTTCCACACCTTGCCGTCGAGGGCCACCTTGTCGCGATCGCCGGTGGCGGGCTCCCCAGGCTTGCCCGAGCAGTAGACGCCCCCGGGCGGCACGCCCAGGCTGTCGAACACTTGGGTCAGGAAGCAGAAGGTGTCTTTCGAGTCGATGTCGGTGAGGAAGACCCCCGAGGGGGTGCCGTCCAGGTTGGAGTAGTCGACGATCGCCTCGGCGGTGAAGATCTCGTTGGGCTCCCACAACAGGTGGACGCCGTAGCGGTCGAGATCGCGGTCCCAGGTGTCGCCCCCGGCGAGGTTGTCGAGATAGCCCTCGTTCTGGCGCTCCACCGCGGCGGTGAGCTTCACCGCCCAGTGCTCGGCGCCGTAGTTGTACAGGAGCGCGCCGCCGTACTTGTCGTACTCGCCGGCGCGCAACCGGAGCTTGCCGCTTTGTTCCCCGAGCTGCGGGCGGGTGCGGTGGATGTTGATGAGCCCCCCCCACCACGTTCTTCCCGAACAGGGTGCCCTGGGGGCCGCGCAGGATCTCGATCCGCTCGATGTCGATGAGGTCGAACACCTGACCCGTACCGGTGGCGATGGGCACGTCGTCGAGCATGACGAGCACCGTCGGGTCGAAGGCCTTGTCCACGTCCTGGTAGGAAATGCCGCGGATGGAAAAGCCGCCGCCGCCCGGGGTGCCCATCTCGATGGTGTCGAACACCACGTTGGGCGCAAAGGCCTGCAGGCTGGTGGTATCCAGGGTGAAGGCCTGGTCGATCTCCTCGCCGCTGATGGCGGACACCGCTACCGGCACTTCCTGGATGGTCTCGGCCCGCTTGCGCGCCGTGACCACGATCTCTTCCAGCTGGCTCGCCGCGAAGGCTGGCGCCGTCACGGCCGCCGCCGTCAGCGCAGCCCAAAGTTTGCTCCGCTTCAGATTCATTGCGATGTCTCCTCCTGGAACGCTTCGATTTAGTGGTTTATGGCAGGGGCAACCGCCGGCTGCCGCCGCATTTCAATATAAACATATCAGACTGTTTTTTTCAAACCGTTCTGCAGGGCATCGCCGGCACGCGTTTTCAGCCCCTTTTCAGCATTGGGCGGTGGGCTGTGCGGGACGTTCGCGCAGCGAGGGGGACCACCGCCCTGCCGACCACCCTTCCTCGGTAGCATCTTTGCCGCTTGGTTGCTCGCCGCCGCGCCGGCGGCGGCGGATCGCCTGGTGGCCGAACTCGCTCCCTACGGGCGAGTGCAGGTGGCGACCTTGCCGTTGCCGGCCGAAATCCGCGTGCTCTCGGCCACCTGGGCGCCCGGAGGCGAAGTGCTCTTGGCCTATCGCCGGCCCGGGGATCCCGGGGGGCGCTTCGTGCGCCTGGCGGTGGCGGATCCCGCGGGGCGACTGGGTGAGCCCTTTTTCGCCGCCGAGGTGCCGCCCCGTCCGGGAGACAACGGCTTGCGCTTTCTCCCCTTTCCCGACGATCGCCGGCTGCTGCTCGGGGACTTCGTGCTGGAGTGCAACGCGCCCTTTGCGCGCTGTACGGCCGCCGATCTTTTGCCCATCGACTATCCGGAAGAGACGCGCGCTCCCGGGGTCTTGCATCGCTGGTCCGAGGTGGTGGTGGCACCGGATGGGGAGCACATCGCCTGGACCACCCTCACCGCGGCTCCGCCCGGCGCCCTGGTCTACGTGGCGCGCTTGCTCCGGGAGGAGGGCGGTTACCGCACCGAGGCGGCGCGGATCCTGAGCACCCTCGATCCCTTCGTCCCCGATCCGGTGCGCGAAGATGGGGTGCGACCCCTGCCCCTGCGCGGCGGAGAGGTCAAGCAGTTCGTGCGCGGGGGTGCGGCGCTCTCCCTGGTGGGGGCGGGCCTGCGGGAGCTGTCCGATGCGGTGCTGTCGGAGCCGGAGCGCGGTCGGCAGCGGCCGGTGACCGAAACTACAGGCTACACCGAGACGGCGATCTTCTCCCCCGACGAGCGCCTCGGCCTGGTGATGACCACCCGCTTTTCGCCCCCCACCAGCCTCGAGATCCTCGGCCTCGTTCCCCGGCCCTATCCGGACAGCCTGGGCATGGGGCTCGCTTGGCTCGCCTACACCTACGGGGTCACCGGCGTGCGGGCGGGTCGCCCGGGGTCCATCGGCCCGGCCTTGGTGGCCTTTACCGGCGAGGGCGGCCTGGCCGAGCACTGGCTCGACCTCGCCGTCGATCCCGATTGGGTTTTCTATTCGCCTCTTTTTTGGCATCCCGGCGGGCGAGCTGGGATGTGGATCGAAGGTCGACGGGGCGGGAAGGAAAAGCGCGTGCGCTTGCTTCGCCTTCCCGACTACCGGCCGGGGCCGCGGATCCCGCCGCGCGAGGTCCCTGCCGCCACCCCGGGCGCCGTGGTGAGCGCCGAGTGGCGAGAGCGGGTCAGCGCTTCCGCCGACCTGGCAGTGCGGGTCTACGGGCGCCATTCAGGCCACATCGATTACCGGCGAGTGGAGCGCACCACCGAGGAGCGCTATCGCCGGTTCAGCGATGACGGCCGGCCCACCTGGTCGAGGTGGGAGCGGTTTGAGTCCGACCCGGGCGGCCGATCGGTGTACCAGGCCCACCTCGTCCTGCGGGGGCCGGAGTCGTGCCGGATGTCGCTTCGCCTCACCTTCGGCCCGCTGGCCGGCACGCCTCCGGCGCGCCTCATCCGCGACCCGGGCGCCGACGGCCGGCCGGCGAGCACTGGCTTCGCCGCCTGCGGCGAAGCGGCGGCTCGAGGTGGACGCGCTCGCGCCCTAGCGCGGCGTTCAGCCAAGTTTCAGGTGGGGCGAGTCTGCTGTTGCTCTCGGGAGTTCGGAAGGGCTCGTCGATGGCATTGGCAAGGGGTCGCAGGCGGTGGCTCGGGGCGTTGGCCCTGGTGGCGGCGTGTGCGGCGGCACTCGCCGCCTTGTTGCCCCCGGCGCCAGGGGCAACCCCCCGGCTCGCCGACCTCCCGGGCGATGCGGCGGCGGGCGAATACCTGGCCCGGGCCGGCAATTGCATGGCCTGCCACACCGCCGAGGGCGGTGCGCCCTGGGCCGGCGGCAGGGCCCTCGCGCCACGCCCTTCGGCACCCTCTACTCCACCAATCTCACGCCCGATCCGGCCACCGGCATCGGGCGCTGGACTTTCGCCGACTTCGTGCGCGCCATGCGCGAGGGCGAGGCGCCCGGACGGCAGCCACCTCTATCCCGCCTTTCCCTACGACCACTTCGCCCGCCTCACGGACGCCGACCTGGCCGCCCTGTGGCGCTTTCTGCGCACCCTGTCCGCCGCTGGAGCAAGCCGGCGCGGGCGCCCGAACTGCGCTTTCCCTACGGCGAGCGGCGGCTCGTGGCGCTGTGGAAGGCGCTCTTTCACGATCCCCGGCCCTTCGCACCCGACCCGGCCCGCTCGGCGCTCTGGAACCGCGGCGCCTACCTGGTCGAGGGGATCGCCCATTGCGGCGCCTGCCACACGCCGCGCAATCTGCTGGGGGCCGAGCGGCGCGGCGCAGCCTTCGCCGGCGGCACCTTCCTGGACCGCACCAGGCTCGGCGACTTCCGCCGCTGGTCCGCCCCCAACCTCACTCCGGATCCCGCTGGGCTCGCCGGTTGGAGCGAAGAGGAGATCGTCGCCTACCTGAAGAGCGGGGTCAGTCGCCGCCAGGTGGTCCACGGGCCGATGCGCGAGGTGGTGATGCACGGCACCAGCCACCTTCGGGAAGAGGACCTGCGCGCCATCGCCGTCTACCTGAAGTCGCTGCCCCCCCCGTCCCGTGCCGCGGGGGAAGGCACCCGACGATGCCACCCTGGCGGCCGGCGAGGTGCTCTACACCGTCCACTGCGCCACCTGCCACATGGCGGACGGCCAGGGGGAGGAGGGGCTCGGGGTGCCGCTTGTGGGTTCGGCCACGGTGCGCGCCGCCGACCCCTCGACCCTGATCAACGTGGTGCTCTACGGCCCCCACTTGCCGCCTGGCCTCGAGGTGGACCGCAGTCCCATGAAGATGTTCGGCAAGCGGCTGTCGGACGACGACATCGCCGCGGTGTTGAGCTACGTGCGCGACCGCTTCGGGGACGGGGCCGGGGCCGTGACCCCAGAAGAAGTGGCGCGCCAGCGCTGAAGGAGGTGCTCGTGATTCGCACGTTGACCGCTCTCGCCGCCCTGTCCCTCGCCGCCGGCGCTTCTGCCGCCGAGGCGCCCGATTTCGTCCGCGACGGGCGGGCCGGTTTCGTGGTCTCCCACATCGCCTACGCCCTCGGTCCCGACGCCGAGCAGGCGGGCACCTGCCCCCGCGGCATGACCCGCAATTACCACGAAATCTACGCCGCCACTCCGGAGGGGCGGCGCCGCCCCGGCGAGTCGGACGAGGCTTACC
Organism: Porticoccaceae bacterium; assembly: GCA_026005035.1. GTDB lineage: Bacteria > Pseudomonadota > Gammaproteobacteria > Pseudomonadales > Porticoccaceae > BPKH01. Next base: position 135,812 of record BPKH01000005.1, read on the forward strand.
AGGAGCGTCTCGACGCCGGAGCCAGGCGCCTGGCCAGCGGGCCCGGCGGCGAATCCTACTGCCTGCACCCGGAGCTCGCTCCGCCCGACCCCTGGTACCGAACCGTGGAGCGCTCCGATGTGCCGGTCCCGGGGATCGACCTGGACGGGCGCGCCGACCCCGACGACTTCCCGAGCCCTGAGGGCGAGCCGGGGGTGGACAACCAGTTCTACCGGGCGGTGGGTTGCAACCGCTCCTACCAGTCCAGCGGCTCGTCCAACCGCTTCAACATCTCGATGCTGACCGGCAGTTGGGGAATCCTCTTCCTCCTCGAGGGGGTGGACGACCTGCGCGAGGATCCCGAGGTGCGCGTGCACTTCTACGCCAACGGCGACCCCATCCGCTTGAGCCCGAAACGCGAGCCCCTCGCCTACGCCAGCTACGCGCCCAAGCGGGAACCCCGCTTCCACGCCGTCGCCAACGGGCGCATCGAGGGGGGCATGCTGCGCACCGAGCCCGTCGACATGCTCTTTCAGAACGAGGTCAACAGCATGTATCTGGACCGCCCCCTGCGCGACGGCCGACTGGTGGCCGAGATCGGATCCGACGGCCGCCTGCAGGGGTTTCTGGCCGGCTATACGCCGGTGGAGGAAATGTACGACATGCAGTTCGGCTATCGCGACGGGCGCACCCGCAAAGGGGAACTCGCCCCCGAGCGGCTGCGCCTGCACACCGCCTTCGGGGCGGCCTTCGTTCTCGGACACACCTGCCACGGGGCCTGGCAGGCGCTCCACCGCCTGGCCGACGGCCACCCCGATCCGGACGGGCGCTTCACCACCATTTCCACCCAGTACCGGATCGAGGCCATCCCCGCCTTCGTGATCCCGCCGGAGGAGGTGGCGCCGTGAGAGGCAAGAGCTGGCGGATTGCTATTGCGCTGTTCGTCGTCCTCTTGGCACCCGGTTGCGGCGAGCGGCCGGAGGCGACGGCGGAGCCTTCTCCGGTGGGTGGCCCGGCCCTCATTCGCCGCCTCACCGAGTCCCAGTACCGCCATACCCTTGCCGACCTGTTCGGCCCGGAGGCGCCGGTGGTGGCGCGCTTCGAGCGGGAACTGCGCGCCCACGGCCTGATCGCCGCCGGAACCTCGGAGGCGGGGATTTCGGCCTTCGCCATGGAACAGTACGACGCCGCCGCGCGGGCGCTGGCCGACTACCTGCTCGCCCCCGAGCGGCGCGCCGCCTACCTGCCCTGCACGCCCCGCGCCGAGGTCGCCTTCGATGCCGACTGCGCCGCCCGCTTCGTGGCCCGCTGGGGGGAGCGCCTGTTCCGCAGGCCGCTGACCGAAGCGCAGGTGGCGCGCTATGTGGATGCGGCCCGCACCGCCGCCGCCACCCTCGGCGACTTCCACGAGGGACTCGAATACGCCCTGGTGGGCCTCTTGATCGCGCCCCAGTTTCTGCTGCGCATCGAGCACGTCGAGCCCGATCCCGCCCGTCCCGGCGGCTATCGCCTCGATCCCTGGTCGCGGGCCGAACGGCTCGCCTTTTTTCTCACCGATTCGACCCCGGACGAGGCGCTGCTCGCCGCCGCGGCGAGCGGCGAACTGGACACCCCCGAGGGGCTCGCCCGCCAGGTGGACCGGCTGATGGGGCTTGCGCGCTTCGAAGACGCGGTGCGCGCCTTTTTCCGCGACATGCTGGAGTTCGACCGCTTCGCCGATCTCGCCAAGGACGCCCAGATCTACCCCGCCTGGACGCCGGAGGTGGCCCTGGACGCCCAGGAGCAGACCCTGCGCGACCTCGTCTGGCACCTGGTGCGCGAGGGGGGCGACTACCGCGACCTGTTCGTGCTCGGCGAAACCCACATGACCCGCGCCCTGGGGGTGCTCTATCGGCAGCCGGTACCGCCCCGCCAGGGATTCGCGCGCATCCCCCTGTCCCACGACGGCAGTCGCCTGGGCATCCAGAGCCACCTTTCCTTCCTCGCCCTCCACGCCCATCCGGGGCGCTCCTCGCCCACCCTGCGGGGCAAGGCGATCCGCGAGATCTTCCTCTGCCAGGAGGTGCCGGATCCGCCGCCCAACGTCAACTTCAGCCTGGTCCAGGAGGGTCCCGGCGCGCGGCCCACCGCCCGCGAGCGGCTCGCCGCCCACAACACCGAGCCCGCCTGCGCCGGTTGTCACAAGGTGATGGACCCGGTGGGGCTGGCCCTGGAAAACTACGACGGCGCGGGGATTTTTCGCCGCGAGGAAAACGGCGCGCCCATCGACGCCTCGGGCTTCCTCGACGGCACCGCCTACGAGGACGCGGCGGGCCTCGCCCGGGCGCTGCGCGATCACCCCGAGACGCCGCGCTGCCTGGTGGAGAAGCTCTACCGATTCGCAGTGGGCCGCGACACGGTCTGGGGCGAGCGCGCCTACCTGGATTGGCTCGTCGAAGCATTCGCCCGCGCGGGCTACCGAGTCCCCGAGCTCATGCGGACCATCGCCCTGAGCGAGCAATTTTTCGCCATCGCGCCCCCCGCCGAGCGGCGGTGGGCGGCGCGCACTGTCACTCTAGAGGAGGATAGGCCATGAGCGGCATCAGCCGGCGCCGCTTCCTGCGCGGCGTCTTGGGCGGCACGGTGGTCACCGTCGGCCTGCCCATTCTCAACTGCCTGTTGGACGACAGCGGCCGGGCCTTCGCCGCCACGGGCAAGCGCATCCCGGTGCGCTTCGGCACCTGGATCTGGGGCTGCGGGATGATCGATCGCCTCTGGGTGCCCGAACAAGAGGGGACCGACTATGCGCTCCCGCCCCACCTCGAGCCCATCGCCCCCTACCGGGACCGAATCGCCGTGCTCAGCGGCTTCGACGTCGTCCTCGACGGCGTGCCCAACAAGCCCCACGTCACCGGCTGCCTGGGGCTGCGCACCGGGATCCCCACGCCGGATCTGGAAGTCAAGGCCCCCACCCTGGACGTGCTGGTGGCGGACGTGATCGCCGACACCCGCTTCCGCTCCATCGAGGTTTGCTCGGCGGGGATCGAGCGATCCTATTCCTACCGGGATGCCGGTTCGCCCAATCCCAGCGAGACCTCGCCACTCGCCCTCTATCGGCGGATCTTCGGCGAGGGCTTCGTCGATCCCAACGCCGCCGACTTCCAACCCGACCCCCGCGATCTGGTGCACAAGAGCGTGCTGTCGGCGGTGAGCGAGGAGCGCCGCGCCCTCCTCGCCGCGGTGGGCGCCGAGGATCGCCACCGGCTCGACGAATACTTCACCGCCCTGCGCGAGCTCGAACAGAAGATCGCCCTGCAGCTCGAGCCGCCCGCTCCGGTGGAAAACTTCCAGAAGCCCGAGCCGCCTCCGGAAACGCCGGTGGATGCGGAAATCGAGCACGTGCTGGAAAACCACCGGTTGATGGCCCAGCTCCTGGCCCGCGCCCTCCAGGCCAACCAGACGCGGGTCTTCAACGTGCTCTTTTCCGACACCGCCTCCAACCTGCGCAAGCCGGGGACCTCCTCCACCCACCACACCCTGACCCACGAGGAGCCCGTCGACCCCGAGCTCGGCTACCAGCGGGAGGTGGCCTGGTTCGCGGCCCGCAGCATGGAGGCCTGGCGGGACTTCCTCGACGCCTTGGCGGCCATTCCCGAGGGGGACGGCACCCTGCTCGACCACTGCCTGGTGTTCGCCCACTCCGATTGCTCCGACGCCAAGGCCCACGCGGTGGAGGGGATCCCGATGATGGTGGCGGGCTCGGCCGGCGGCCGGATCCGCACTCGGCTTCCACCTCAAGGGCCGGGGCGACGCCATCTCCCGGGTGGGGCTCACCCTGATGCAGGCCATGGGGGTGAGCATCGATCGCTGGGGTACGCTGTCCATGGAGACCAACCGCCCCCTCGCCGAGCTGCTCGCCTGAAGCGCCCCTGCCGGGTACCATGGAGGAGACCGGAAGGGGGGTGGATGCGCATCCTGCTCGTCGAGGACGATCCGCAGCTCGGCGACACCGTCCGGCGGGCGCTCGCCGCCGAGGGATACGCCGTCGACTGGCTCGCCGACGGCGCCGGCCTCGAGGCGGCCCTCGCCTGCGAGGCGGTGGACCTGCTGGTGCTCGACGTGCGCCTGCCGGGCCGCTCCGGGATCGACCTGTTGCGCGCCCTGCGGTCGGGCGGGCCGCGAATTGCCGGTGCTGTTGCTCACCGCCTGCGACGCCACCGAGGACAAGGTGCGCGGGCTCGACGCCGGCGCCGACGACTACCTCACCAAACCCTTCGAGATGGATGAATTTCTGGCCCGGGTCCGCTCCCTGTTGCGCCGTACCGGTTCCCGCGCACCGATCCTCACCGCCGGGCCGCTCGCCCTGGATCCGGCCGCCCGGCGGGTTTCCTACCGGGGGGAGCCGGTGGAGGATCTCACCGCCAAGGAGCTGGCGATCCTCGAGCTCCTCCTGCGCAACCGGGGGCGCTTCGTCACCAAGCGGCGCCTCCTCGAGGGCACGAGCAGCTGGGACGACGAGGCCGGTCCCAACACCATCGAGGTCTACGTGTCGCGGCTGCGCAAGCGCTTCGGGCGCGAACTGATCGAGACCCTGCGCGGCGTCGGCTACCGGATCCCCTGACGTGGGCTCCTCCCTCCACCGGCGCTTGGTCTGGCTCCTGTTGGGCGCGGTGGCCGTCACCTGGGTCGCTGCGGTGGCCACCGCGGCCTGGTTGAGCCGGCGCACGGTGCTCGATCAGGTGGACCGCCAGCTGCTCTACTACCTGGACACCGCCGAACACACCCTGAGTTCTGTGCTCGCCGATTCGGCGGTGCGCGATCACTTCTTCCGGGGCGCTCAGATCATCGCCCTCGAGCCGCGGGTGAGCCGGGTGCTCTCCTTCGGGACTCGCAGCGGGGGGCTCGGCACCAACCTCTGGTTCGGCGACCACCAGATCCTGGTGGGTCGCCACACCCCGCCCTTCCCGCCCCCGGAAACGGAGGGGGCTGCCACCCACCGGCTGGTGGGACCGCAAGGGGTGAGCCGCTGGCGAATCCACTACCGGCGCCACGGCGAGCAATTGTGGATCGCCACCGGGGTCGACCTGGCCCGGGCGGCCGACTTCGGCGCCGTGACCCTGGCGCGCCTCCTCGCCCCTTTGCTGGTGATCCTGCCCCTCACCGGCGCGGCCCTCCTGTGGGGGGTGCGGCGCGGCCTCGCGCCCCTGCGGGCCCTGGCCGAGCGGATCGCCGCCCGCCGTCCCGGCGCCCTGGAAGCCATCGACGTCCGCGACGTCCCCCGGGAGATCCGCCCGGTGGTAGACGCCCTCAACGACCTGCTGGCGCGGCTCGGCCGCGCCCTGGAGGCCGAGCGGCGCTTCACCGCCAACGCCGCCCACGAGCTGCAGACCCCCCTCGCCGCGGTGCTCGCCGAGGTGCAGCTGGCGGAGCGGCGCGCCGCCGACGGGCAGACCCGCGCCGCACTCGCACAGATCGCCGCGCGGGTGCGGCGCGCCGCGGCCACCGTGGGACAGCTGCTCACCCTGGCGCGGCTCGATCCCGAACAGGACTTTCCCCGCCGCCCGGTGCGCCTCGACCAGCTGCTCCCCGAGGTGTTGGCCGAGGAGGGGGCACTCGCCGTGGAGCGCCGCCTCGACCTCGCCGTGGACGCGCTGCCGCCGGCCGCGGTGACTGGCCATTCCGAGTGGCTCGCGGTGCTCCTGCGCAACCTGGTGGGCAACGCCTTCCGCCACGCACCGCCGGGGGGGCGGGTGGCGGTGGCCCTGGAGGCTAGCCGCCGGCGGCGTGTGCCTGCGCATCGCCAACGACTGCCCGCCCCTGGAAGCCGAGGTCTGGAGTCGGCTGGGGGAGCGCTTCTTCACCCCTTCGCCGGGGGGCGGTGTGGGGTTGGGGCTGTCCATCGCTCGGCGCGTGGCCGAGCTCCACGGCGCCCGGCTCGTTTTGAAACCCTGGCGGGACGGCGCGGGATTCGTCGCCGAGGTGGTCTTTCCGGCCTAAAAAAAGAGCCGGCCAGGGCCGGCTCTGCCTGCTGCGGCCTCCTCCTAGAAGCGCACCCGCAGGTTCAGTCCCACCTCCTGGGGCGGGGTGAGGGCGACTTGGCGGTAGTTGGAGACGAGCCGCCCGCCGAGGCTGGCCACCGCCCGTTGGGCGAGGGCGTCGATCCCGGTGAAGGCCAGGGATTCGGGGTCGATGTCGCGGCTCGTGACCTTGTCGACGTCGAAGAGGTTTTTCACGTAGAGCATCGCCTCCCAGCGCCCGCCGGGGTCGCGCAGCCCCGCGTAGAGGTTGAGGAGGTTGTAGGCGTCCACGTCGTCGAAGGGGTTGGCCGGATCGTTCTTGGACTTGCCGAAGAAGGTCCACAGCCCGCGCAGATAGCCCTCGTAGGCGCCGAGGGGGAGACGGTATTCGCTGGTCAGGGTGGCCGTCCACAGGGGGGCGAAGTTGGCCCGGTAGTCCACCTCGCAGCTTGTCAGGTTGGCGCTGCCGGCCGCCGCCTGGATGTCGGCCAGGGTGGGCACGCCGCCGCGGTCGGGGATCCCGTCGTGGGGCAGGTAGTCGTTGCACGGCACGGTGCCCGAATCGATCTCACCGCGGGCGTAGGAGAACAGACCGCCCAGGTTCCAGCGGTCGGTGGCCTGGAAGGCGCTCTCCAATTCGAAGCCGACCACCTCCACCGGCACGGCGGCGACGAAGTTGAACTGCCCCACCGTGGGGTTGAGCCCCACCACCTGTCCCTGGGCGTCGCGCACCGCCTCGTAGTTGACGTAGTAGACGCCGTTGCCGCCGCTGCGGTAGGGGTAGTTGTCGAACTCCTGGTAGAACGCCGAGGCGTTGAGGGTGAGCCTGCCGTCCAGGTGGGTGGAGCGCACCCCAAGCTCGAAGGATTCCGACTCCTCCGGGTCCAGGGTGGTGAAGCGCAACTGCTCGGGCGACTTGACCAGGCTGAAGTCGCCCACGGCGTTGATCCCCGGCCGCCAGGAGGTGCCATAGCTGGCGTAGGCCATGAGCTCGTCGGAGAAGCGGTGCTTGAAGGTGGCCGAATAGATGGTGGTGTCCCACTCGCCGAGGCCACTGTCGAAGGGCGAGCCCGGGCCCACCAGGACGTTGCCCCCTACGAGCAGGCTGCGCTGCTCCTCGAAGTCGATCCGCCGCGCGCCCAGGGAGAGCTCGGTGGCGTCGGTGAAGTGCCAGGTGAGATTGGCGAACCAGGATTTCTCGTCCTGGGGCCCGCTGGTGCGGATCGGGGTGGTGGCGACACTGTAGGCCACCGGGCCCACGTAGCCGAAGGGGGTGGGGAAGAAGATGGCCAGGGGGGTCTTGGGGACGACCCGGTTGACCGGGTCGTTCTCGATGGAGAAAAAGCCCGCCACGTAGTCGAGGCGGCCGAACAGGGGTTCGCTGGACTGCAGGCGGATTTCGTGGCTCTCCTTGTCCTGCACGGAATCGAGCTCCTGGGAGAGGGCACTCCCCTGCCAGGCGGTCGCCGGGTGGCCGGGCCCCACCCCGTTGCCGATGTCGGCAGCGAAGAGGCGGTCGACCTTTTCTTCCCCCTTGCCGAACACGTAATGGAGGGCGTGGCCGGAAAACTCCCAGGCAAGCTGCAGGGTGAGGCGCTCCTGTTCCTGGCGGGCGTCGGTGGGCGTATCGTGCACCGCCGCCCGGTCGGAGGCCCGCACCAGGTCTCTCGCGGCGGGCAGCGAGGGGTCGGCGAGGAAGGCCGATTCCACCGGATAGTAGAGGGTCCGGTCGGGCTCCACCTTCTGGTAGATCCCAAGCAGACTCAGATTCTCCAGCGGTTGGAAGGCCACCGACAGCCGCCAGCCCTCGCCCTCGTACTTGGAGCCGTCGCCGGTGAAGCGGTTTTCCACGCGGTTGATCTCGTTTTCCTCCCAGAAACCGGCGAGCCGCACCGCCAGTCGATCGCGCACCACCGGGAGGTTGACCGCGCCGCGCAGGTTGCGGCCGTCGATGCCGTTGATCGTGGCGTCGATGTAGCCCTCGAAGGCGTCGAGCAGCGGCCGCTGGGTGGTGATGGTGATCGACCCCGAAGGAGAGGCCCGACCGCGCAGCGTCCCCTGGGGCCCGCGCAGCACCTCCACCTGTTGGATGTCGAAGAGCGCCTGCATGGCCACCTGGGAGGAAACCGGTGCGTCGTCCATATAGAACTCCACCGTCGGGTTGTTGCCGCTCGCGAAGCTGTCGAAGCGCACCCCCCGCAGCGAGGCGTTGGGGGCGATGGTGTCCTCCTGCAGGGTGAGGCCGGCCACCACGGCCTGCAGGTCTTCCAGCTTGCGGACGTTGAGGTCGAGGATCTCCTCGGCGGTGACCGCGTTGACAGTGATCGGCACGTCCTGGAGGCGCTCCTCACGGCGCCGGGCGGTGACCACGATCTCCTCGAGTGCCAAGGCGGCGGGTCTTCCCTGGGCCCAGCTCGGCGCGGGCAGGGCGCTGGCCGCGGCGACCCCGAGGGCGAGCAAGCGGATGCGGTGGTGCGATTTCATATCGATTCCCCTCCGGATGCGATGGTTTTGCTTATGGCGACCTCTGTCCCGCGAGTGGACAGTCCGCCTGGCCCATTGAAGATGGGGAAATGCAGATTGTCAAGATTTGTAAAATAACGTTTACACCAGAAAATATAAAACTTAAAAGAACCTTAACATCCTTAAATCTTTATTATTTGCCTCGTGGACAACTTCCTGGCTCCGCTGCCCTGGACATCCGGTCTGACCAAAAACCGGCAAGGGGTCGTGGGCGGCGAGTGGGGCGGAGGTGTGGGGGAAGGTGGCATTGACTGTCCCACCTTGGGGGCGGCCGCTGGTCGGCGTTCACCAGAACGCTTACAGTTGCGCAGGGTTCTCGCCGGGAGCCGCCATGGCAGCCACCGAAAGTCGGGGTCGACGCCTCTACCTGGAGCTCGCCGAACGGATCGCCCACGAGATCCGCACCGGTCGCTTCCGGGTCGGCGAGCGGCTGCCGGCGGAGCGGCAGCTGGCCGCCGATCTCGCGGTCAGTCGGCCGACGGTGCGGGAGGCGCTGATCGCCCTCGAGGTGGCCGGGTTCATCGAGGTGCGCGGCGGCTCGGGGGTCTACGTCACCGGCCGGCCCAACGCCGCCGGGCTCGGCCTCGCGGAGGAGCCCCCCGGCCCCTTTGCGGTGCTGGAGGCGCGACTCGCCGTGGAGCCGGCGGTGGCGGCGCTGGCGGCGGCGCGGATCGCGCCGGAACAGCTGGCCGCCCTGGAGGAAGCGCTCGCCGAGATGGGCCGGGCGGAGGCCGAGGGCAAGGAGCGGGCCGACCAGCGCTTCCATCGCGTGGTGGCCGAGGCGGCGGGCAACGACGCCCTCACCGCGGTGGTGGACTGGCTGTGGACGCTGCGCAACGCCTCGGCGGTGAGCCGCCTGTTCCGCCAGCGGGTGCGGGAGAGCGGCGTGCATCCCTCCCGGGAGGAGCACCGCCGCATCCTCGAGGCCCTCGCGGCGCGCGATCCCCTGCGCGCCCAGGAGGCGATGCGCGCCCACCTGGCGGGGGCCATCGCCGTCATCCAGCGCGCGCTGGGGGCGGAAGAGCGGCCGCCGGCGCCCGCCCGGCGGCGGCGGGGAGCGCGGTGATCACCCTCACCGCCGCCGCGCGGCGCGTCCTCGAGGCGCGCTACCTGCGGCGCAACGCCGCGGGCGAGATCGCGGAGACGCCGGCGGCGCTCTTTCGCCGGGTGGCCCGCGCGGTGGCCCGGGCCGAGGTGCGCTACGGCGGCGAGCAGGCGGCGGCGGCCTGGGCCGAGCGGTTCGAAGAGGCCATGGCCGCCCTCGAATTTCTCCCCAACTCGCCCACCCTGATGAACGCCGGCACCCGCGTAGGGCAGTTGTCCGCCTGTTTTGTCCTGCCGGTGGAAGACCGGATGAGGGACATCTTCGAGGCCCTCAAACTGATGGCCCTCGTCCAGCAGACGGGCGGCGGGACGGGCTTTGCCTTCTCGCGCCTGCGGCCGGCGGGCGACTGGGTGGCCTCCACGGGGGGACGGGCGGCGGGCCCTCTGGCCTTCATGCGCATCTTCGACTGCGCCACCGAGCACATCCGCCAGGGGGGAAGGCGGCGCGGCGCCAACATGGGCGTGTTGCGCGTCGACCACCCGGACGTGGCCGCCTTCGTGGACGCCAAGCGGGACCGCGTGAGCTTCGCCAACTTCAACCTCTCGGTGGGGGTCACCGACGCCTTCGTGAAGGCGGCCGCCGCCGGCGAGCCCTGGCCCCTCGTCAACCCCCGCACCGGTCGCCCGACGGGGCGCGCCGACGCCCCCGCCCTCTGGGAGAGAATCGCCCTGGCCGCCTGGGAGACCGGCGACCCGGGGCTCATCTTCCTCGACGCGGTGAACCGCGCCCACCCCCTCGCGCGCCCTCGGCCCCATCGAGGCCACCAATCCCTGTGGCGAGGTGCCGCTTTTGCCCTTCGAATCCTGCACCCTGGGCTCGGTGAATCTCGCCCGCCTGGTGCGCGGCCCGACGGGGGCCGGCGCCGTCGACTGGGAGACGGCTCGCGGAACGGGTGCGGCTCGGCGTGCGCTTCCTCGACGACGTGCTCGACGTGGGCCGCTGGCCCGATCGCCGCCTCGCCCGGGCCGCGCGCCGGTCGCGCAAGATCGGCCTCGGGGTGATGGGCTTCGCCGAACTCCTGATCCGTCTCGGCATCCCCTACGGTTCTGCGGCTTCGGTGGCCCTGGCCGAAGAGCTGATGGCCTTCGTGGCCGCCGAGAGCCGCCGGGCGAGCCGCGAGCTCGCCGCCGAGCGGGGGGTCTTTCCCGCCTTTGACCAAAGCGCCTTCGCTGCCGCCGGCGAGCCGCGGCGCAACGCCACTCTCAACTCCATCGCCCCCACCGGCACCCTTGCCATCCTCGCCGGCACCTCGCCGGGCATCGAGCCCCTCTTCGGTCTCGTCTACCGCCGCGAAGGGGTGCTGAACGGGGAGCGGCTCCTCGAGGTGAACCCGCTCTTTGCGCGCCTCGCCGCCGAGTGTGGGGTGGATCTCGAGCAGGTGGTGCCGGCGCTGGCGGCGCGGGGCCGGCTCGCCGAGGTTCCCGGCGTGCCCGAACCGCTGCGCGCGCTGTTTCGCACCGCCCTGGAAATCCCCCCGGAGGAGCACCTCGCGGTGCAAGCCGCCTTCCAGCGCCACGTGGACAACGCCGTCTCCAAAACCGTCAACCTCCCCCACGACGCCCCGCCCGAGAGAGTGGCGTCCATCTATCGCGCCGCCTGGGAGGCGGGCGTCAAAGGGATCACCGTCTACCGCTACGGCAGCCGCGACCGGCAGGTGATGCAACTGGGCGCGGGCGAGCCCCTCGAGGCGCGCGAGCACTTCGCCCGCTGCGACCCCCACGACTGCCGCCTCTAGTAGAACGCAGCCCCGATAGGGCGTAGCCCGAATGCAGCGCGGCCCGGAGGGAGCGAAGCGGGACCCAGGAAACAGCGCCTGGTCACCTGCGCCCGCCTGAACCCCGGATTCCGGCGCGTTGCGCATCCATTCGGGCTACGATTTTTCGGAATCCGCCGCCACCACCGGCAACAGGAGCCGGCAGCCGGGCAGGGCCAGCCGGTGCTCGCTCGGGGTTTCGCCGTCGGGTGGGATGCAGCGGGGGAAGGAGGCGCCCGCCACCCAGAGGCGCAGTCGCGTGCCTGCGGGCAGGCGGACGGCGAGGGGATCGAGGGGCAGGGTCAAGCGCGCCGCCCCCGCCCGGCGGGCTCGGTACCCCTCGGCCAGGAGGCGGGAGCGGCCGCGGGAATCCACCGCCGAGAGGCGGACGCGCACGGCACCGGGCCGGTCCGCGCCGTGGTGGAGGACGGCGCGGGGGCGGCCGGCGACGAGCCGCGGGGCGGTGAGGGGCGGGGAGGTGAAGCAGAGGAGGTCTGCGCGGCCGAGCAGGGGTTCGTCGCCCGCCTTGCCGCCGGGAGCCAGGAGCCAAGGGGCGGCGCTCGGGGTGGGGTCGCGGGGATCGCAGGTGAAGCGCAGCCAGCCCGCGTCCGGCGAGTCGCCCAAGGTGCCGTCGGCGCGCGGGTACCAGGTCTGCACCTCGGCCGGGGGCGGCCACTCGGTCAGCCACCGGGGGCGGTTGCTTCCTCGCACGTGGAGATGGACGGGCGCGTGTCGCGGCGCACCCGCTCCGGCGAGGTGGGCGGCGAGCCAGGCGACGGTCTCTCGGGCGAGGGGGGCAGCACCGCGGCCGAGCAGTTGCCAGTGGCGCCAGGGACCCAATGTCAAGGCGGCGGCTCTCCGGCCGCTGAGGGTCCGGTATTGGTCGAGGAACTGGGCGGCGAAGGGATCGGCAAGACCGCCCGCTACCAGGGTGGGGCAGCGTACTGCCCGGAGCAGGGCGCCGAGGCGGAGGGGTCGCCAATAGGGATCGGCGGCCGCCGGGCGGCGGGACCATTCGGCGCAAGGATTGGGACGCGTGCCCAGGAGGGAGCGGGCTGCTTCCTCGGGGGTGGTGCGACGCCGGAGGGTGCGGGCGAGGCGCCGCGGCAGAGTGGCGAAGTGCCAGAGTCTAAGCGGCCACGGCTCGTGCAGTCGCGCCGCGACGTCGGACCAGGTGATCCAGCCTTCCAATGCGAAGTGGCCCGCCCCCCAGAGCGCCCGGTACAGGTCGTGGGGCGCAGCGATGACCGCCGCCGCCGCGATCTCCTCGGGCCGCTGCGCGGCCAGTGCCAAGGCCGCAAAGCCGCCGTAGGAGGCGCCGAAGAGGGCGACGGGGTGGGATTCGCCGAGGATTTTGCGCAGCCACCGGTAGGCGTCTTCCAGATCGTCGGCGTCGTGCCGGAACGGTGTGAAGGGCTCACCCGACCCATCGGTGCCTCGAGCCCGCACCACCAGCACCCTCAGCCCCTGCCCGGCGAGGACTCCCCCGGGCAGGGCGAGCGCCGCCTCCTCCCGCCCGTAGGGTGTGAGCGCCAGCACAGTGCCAGGGGGCGCGGTGTCCGGTTCGAACCAAGCGGCGGACAGGCGCCCGCCGTCCCGCCTGGGCAGGGCGAGGCGGTGCGCCACCCGGTAGCCGTTGGCCGGGGGCAGGGCGAGCCAGCGCGCCAGCAGCCGGTCGGCGAGGCGGGCGGCGGGACCGGGTGGGGCGAGGGAGATCGCTGCCCGGAACCTGTTCATGGGGCGACACCGATGCCCGGCGCGTCGGGGTCCTTTGTAGCCCATCTCGTCGCCGCCGGCGAGGGGAAGGTCAGTGGAATGCTGCGAGACAGGAGTCTCGTTTCCACCGTCGCCGGTTGACCCCCGGTGGGTGGTCGGTGTAAACGTTTGCAGAGCAGATCGCGGAGAGGAAGCCTAATGACGCGCGTGCGCATGGGCATGGTGGGCGGCGGGGAGGGCGGTTTCATCGGCCGCATCCACCGCCTGGCGGCGGCTCTCGACGGCGAGGTGGAGCTCGTCTGCGGCGCTTTCAGCGCCGATCCCGAGCGGTCGCGGCGAAGCGGCGCCGCCTGGGGATTGGACCCGGCGCGGGTCTACCCGGACTGGCAGGTGCTGCTCGCCGCCGAGGCGGCCCGCCCGGCCGCCGAGCGGGCCGAGTTCATCGCCGTGGTGACCCCCAACCACCTCCACCTGCCGGTGGCCGCTGCCGCCCTCGAGGCGGGCTTTGCCGTCTTCTGCGAAAAGCCCGCCACCCGCGACCTGGCCGAAGCGCGCGCCCTGGCCGAGGTGGTGGCGGCGAGCGGCCGCCCCTTCGCCCTGGCCCACACCTACGCCGGCTATCCGCTGGTGCACGAGGCCCGGGCGCGGATCGCCGCCGGCGAGCTCGGCCGGGTGCGGCGGGTGGTGGTGGAATACCAACAGGGCTGGCTGGCCGCCGACCCCGGCGGCGAGCCCTGGCGCCTCGACCCGGCGCGCTCCGGGCCGAGCGGTTGCCTGGCGGACATCGGCGTGCACGCCTTCCACCTGGCGGAGTTCGTCACCGGACTCGAAGTGGCGGAGCTCGCCGCCGATCTGGCGGCGGTGGTGCCGGGGCGCCGGGTGGAGGACGACGCGGCGGTCTTGCTGCGCTTCGCCGGCGGCGCGCGCGGGGTATTGCTCGCGAGCCAAGTGAGCCCCGGCGAGGAAAACGGACTGCGCATCCGCGTCTACGGGGAGCGGGCCGGTCTCGAGTGGTTCCAGGAGGCACCCAACACCCTCTGGCTCAAGGGAAACGACCGTCCGGCGGCGCGCCTCACCGCCGGCGGCCCCTGGCTGGGGAAGGTGGCGCGCGCTCTGACCCGCACACCCCCCGGGCATCCCGAGGGGTATATCGAGGCGTTCGCCAACCTCTACCGGGCCTTCGCCGCCGCGGTGCGGGCCGGCGGGCGGCACGCGCCGCCGGAGGCGGCCTGGCTGCCCGGCATCCGGGAGGCGGTGCGGGGCATGGCCTTCGTGGATGCGGCCCTCGCCTCCAGCCGTGCGGGTGGCGCCTGGAGGGCGCTCCCCGCCGATCTCGCCGAGGAGAAAACCCCATGATTCCCATCCGCGGTCCTGGTATCTTCCTCGCCCAGTTCGCCGCCGACCGCCCCCCTTTCGACAGCCTGCCGGCCATCGCCCGCTGGGCGGCTTCCCTGGGCTACCGCGGCGTGCAGATCCCGAGCTGGGACGCGCGCCTCTTCGATCTCGAGCGGGCGGCGGAGAGTCGCACCTACTGTGAAGAACTCTTGGGGGTGTGCGCCGAGGCGGGTGTTGCGATCAGCGAGCTCGCCGCTCATCTCCAGGGGCAGCTCGTGGCCGTCCACCCCGCTTATGATCCGCTGTTCGCCGGTTTCGCCCCGCCGGCGGTGCGCCACAGCCCCGCGGCCCGCCAACAGTGGGCGGAGCGGCAGCTCCGGCTTGCCGCCGGGGCGAGCCGCAACCTCGGCCTTGGCGCCTGTGCCGCCTTTTCCGGGGCGCTCTTGTGGCACACCGTCTATCCCTGGCCGCAGCGGCCGCCGGGGCTCGTGGCGGAGGGGTTCGCCGAGCTCGCCCGGCGCTGGCGGCCGATTCTCGACGCCTTCGACGAGGCGGGAGTGGATCTGTGCTTCGAGCTCCATCCCGGCGAGGATCTTCACGATGGCGTCACCTTCGAGCGCTTCCTGGAGGCCACCGGCAACCATCCCCGGGCCTGCATCCTCTACGACCCGAGCCACCTCCTCCTCCAGGGGATGGATTACCTGGGGTTCATCGACGTCTACCACGAGCGGATCCGCATGTTCCACGTCAAGGACGCAGAGCTCTTGCGCGATCCGCGCAGCGGCGTCTACGGCGGCTACCAGGACTGGCGGGACCGGCCGGGGCGCTTCCGCTCCCTGGGCGACGGCCAGGTGGATTTCCGGGGCATCTTCACCCGCCTGCTCAAGTACGGCTACCGCGGCTGGGCGGTGTTGGAGTGGGAGTGCTGCTTCAAGCATCCCGAGGACGGCGCCCGGGAAGGGGTACCCTTCATCGCCCGTCACCTGATCCGCCCCCCCGAGCGCGCCTTCGACGAGTTTGCCGCCGCCGCGCCCGATCCCGAGCTCAACGCCCGCGTCTTGGGCCTCCGTTCTTCGCCCTCCTGAGGATTTCGCCATGCGCCTGCTCGCTCTGTTGGTCCTCTCGGTAGCCCTCACGGCGCACCCTCCTTCCCTTCTCGCGGAGAATCCGCCGATGCTCGATTGTCCCCTGCGCGACGCTCCCTTTTCCCTGTCGACCCCCCTGGTGGACGTGCTCATAAGCCCCGCCGCGCGGGCGGTGTTGGAGCGCCATCTGGGCGCGGTGCTCGAGCGGCTGCCGCCGCAGATGACGGCAACCGAGCCGCCCACCTTCGCCGCCATCCTCGACGTGGCGCGCCTCGCGGCCATGGCCGGCATTCCCCAGGAGGCCCTCGCCGCGCTGGACGAGGCGCTCGCCCAGGTACCCGTCACCGACGCCGACCGCCGCGCCCGCTGCGCCCGCTACGACGACGAGCGGCCGACCTTCGAGCTTCCCGACGACCGCCCGGCGGTGCTCGATTTTCACAAGATCAACGGCTTTCACCACGGGCCGGCGGTGGCGGCGGCGAGCGAGGCGGTGGCTGCCCTGGCCGAGGAGCTGGGACTCGCGGTGGCCGCCACCGATCGGGGGGGCGCCATTCACCCCGAGGTGCTCGCGCGCTTTCGGCTGGTGGTGTGGAACAACGTCAGCGGCGACGTCCTCACCCTCTCCCAGCGCCGGGCCCTCGAGGACTGGGTGAAGGGGGGCGGGGGCTTTCTCGCCCTCCACGGCAGCGGTGGCGACCCGGTGGTCTTTTGGGATTTCTACGCCCGCGAGTTGATCGGCGCGCGCTTCCTCGGCCACCCCATGGATCCCCAGTTCCAGGCCGCCTGGGTGCGCATCGAGCCGTCGCGCTCCGGGGTGGGCGCGCGGCTCGCGCCCGGCTTCACCCTGGTGGACGAGTGGTACTCCTTCGTGGACAACCCGCGGGCGGGCGGCGCCGACGTGGTGGCCACCCTCGACGAGGGAAGCTATCGTCCGGTGGGCCACGGCGGCCAAGATCTGCGCATGGGCGACGACCACCCCATCGTCTGGGCCCGCTGCGTGGGGCGTGGCCGCGCCCTCTATTCGGCCATCGGCCATCGCCCCGAGGTGTACCGCAACCCCGAGTATCTGTTCCTGCTGCGCGACGCTTTGGCCTGGGCCGCGGGCCTCAAGCGTTCCTTCTGTTCGGAGTGACGGCGATGGCCCTTCCGGGAGTGGGCGTCAACGCCTGGGTGTGGACCTCGCCCTTCGACCGCGGCGCCGTCTCGTTGATCGCCCGCGCCCACGCTCTCGGCTTCGACGCCTTCACCCTCACCCTGGAGGCGCCGGAGCTCGTGGACGTGGCCGCGGTGCGCGCGGTGCTCGCCGATCATCCCCTGCGCCTGTACGCGAGCGGCGCCTTCACCCCCGAGCGGGATCTCACCGCCGCGGACCCCGCCCTGCGGGCGCGGGCGCTCGACTATCTGGACCGCTGCCTGGACCTGGCCGCCGAGCTCGGCGCGCGCCTCTTGGTGGGGCCGGCCTATGCGGCCACCGGCAAGGCCCGGCGCATCCCCGAGGCGGAGCGCAAGCGGGAGTGGGCGCTCGCCGTCGAGGGCCTCGCCCGGGCGGGCGAGTGGGCCGAGCGGCGGGGGCTGGGGTTGGCCGTCGAGCCCCTCAACCGCTACGAGACCGATCTGGTCAACACCGCCGCCCAGGCGGTGCGCCTCGTCGAGGCGGTGGGCAGCCCCGCGGTGGGCATCCACCTCGACACCTACCACATGCACATCGAGGAAAAGTCCCTGGCGGAGGCCGTCCGCCTGGCCGGGTCGCGACTTTGGTACCTGGACGCCTCGGAGTGCGACCGGGGCGCGCCCGGCAGCGGCCAGGTCCACTGGGACGAACTGGCCCGCGCGCTGCGGGCGGTGGACTACCGGGGCGACCTGGTGATCGAGTCCTTCACCCCCGACTGCCAGGCCCTGGCCGCCGCCGCGGCCATCTGGCGGCCCCTGGCGGACGGTCCCGACGCGCTGGCTGCGGAGGGCCTTGTCTTCCTGCGCCGGCTCCTCGCGCGCCACTTCGCGGAGGTCCCATGAACCCCAGGCCCCTGGATCGCAAGAAACTCTTCCGGGTGGGCAACCTGTCGATCTTCCTGATCGGCCTCGGCTTTGCGGTGCGCGCCAACATCGCCCCCGACCTGCAGCGGGAGGTGTTCGACCCCCTGGACGTGGCCACCTCGGCCACCCGCGTGGGCGAGGCGCTGGGCGCGACCTTCACCGGCTTCGCCCTCACCCTGCTGTTCGGCAGCGCCCTGGTGGACCTGGTGGGGATGCGGCGCATGCTGCTCTTTGCCGCCCTCGGCTACCTGGCGGGCAGCTTAGGCCTCCTGGCGGCCGCGGCTTGGCCCACGGCGCCCTACGCCGTGCCCCTGGTGTTCGGCAGTCTGCTGCTCACCGGACTCGGCTGGGGGGCGGTGGAGGCGGCGAGCAATCCCATGGTGGCGGCCCTCTTCCCCGAGGACAAAACCCACCGGCTCAACATCCTGCACGCCTGGTGGCCGGGGGGAATCGTGGCCGGCGGGCTCATCGGGGTGGCCATCGGCCAGCTGGGTCTGCCCTGGGAGTGGAACCTGCTGCTGCTCGTCCTCCCGGCACTGCTCTTGGCCCACTGGGTGTGGGACAGCGAGTTCCCCGTGACCGAGCGGGTGGCCCTGGGGGTGGGGTACCGCGAGATGTGGGGCGAGCTCTGGCGCCGGCCCCTGTACTGGGTGTTCTGGTGCGCGATGTTCTTCACCGCCGCCGCCGAGTTGGCGCCGGGGCAGTGGGTCAACATCGCCCTCACCCACATCGCCGGCTTTCCCGGCATCCTCGTGCTCACCTACGTGAGCGCTTTGATGTTCGCCATGCGCCACTTCGCCGGCCCCGTCGCCCGCAGGCTCTCCTCGGTGGGGCTGTTGTTCGCCTCCTGCCTGCTCGCCAGCCTGGGCCTTGCACTCTTGAGCCTCGCCGACCGGGCGCTTCCCGTCCTTGCCGCAGCGACGGTCTGGGGGGTGGGGGTCTGCTACCTGTGGCCCACCATGCTCGCCGTGACCGCCGAGCGCTTCCCCCGGGGGGGCGCGTTGGCCCTGGGCCTCATGGGCTTCGCCGGGGGGCTGTCGATCCAGTTCGTGCTGCCGCGCATGGGCGCGATCTTCGACGAGGCGAAGATCGCCGCCGCCGGCGGCGTTGAGCGGCTGGCGACGCTGTCGGGGGCGGAGCTCGCCGAGGTGCTCAGGATCGCCTCCGTGGCCTCGTTTCAGGCGGTGGCCCTGGTGCCCTTGGCGCTTCTGCCCGTCTTCGGCGCCGTCTGGGTGTACGATCGGCGCCGGCGGGGGTAGATCCCGGATTCCGCTTCGCTGCGTCCGGGCTACGCTCTGCATCCGGGCTACGGGTTCTCTCCGAGGGGTGGCGAGCCGGGGGCGCGCGCCTTGGGATAGACTTGCACACCACGAGCGAGGAGCGGACCATGCCCTCCATCAAGGACGTCGCGCGGCTCGCCGGGGTGTCGGTGGCCACGGTGTCCCGGGCCTTGTCCCACCCGGAGCGGGTGCGCCCCGAAACCCGGGAGCGGGTGCTGGCGGCGGTGCGCGAGACCGGCTACGTCGCCAATCAGCTGGCCGTCAACCTGCGGCGCCGGCGTAGCCGCACGGCGGTGGTGCTGGTGCCGGACATCGCCAACCTCTACTACGCGCGCATCGTCCAGGAAGTGGAGGCGGTGGCCAGAAGCCGCGGCTACCAGATCCTCCTCGGCGAGACCGCCCAGGACCCGCAACTGGAGCAGGCCTACGCGGGGCTGGTGCGGCGGGGCGTGGCGGACGGGATCATCTCCCTGGGGATGAAGATCCCCTTTCCGGTCCATCCCCGAAGGCGCCATCCCGACCCCGCCTGGCCGCCGCTGGTGATGATCGGCGAGTACACGGGGGGGTTCGCCGTGCCCCGGGTGGGGATCGACAACGTGCGCGCGGGGGCGGATGCCACCGCCCATCTGGTGGGGCTCGGCCACCGGCGGATCGCCTTTCTGGGCGGTCCCGAGGACTTCACCCTGTGCCAGGAGCGGCTCGCCGGCTTCCGCAAGGTGATGGCCGAGGCGGGGCTCGGCGTGCCACCCGACTACGTCCTGTTTGGCGACTTCAAACTGGACGAGGGCTACCGGATGGCGCGCCACCTCTTTGCCACCTGTGCCGAGCCGCCCACCGCCCTCTTCTGCGCCAACGACGAGATCGCCATGGGGGCCATGAAGGCCCTGCGGGAACTGGCGATCGCGGTGCCGGAGCGGGTCTCGCTGATCGGCTTCGACGATCTGGAGATCGCCCCCTACCTGTCGCCGCCGCTTACCACCATTCACCAGCCGCGCCGCACCATGGGACGCACGGCCATGGAGATGCTCGTGGAGCTGATCGAAGGGCGGGCGGTGGCCGAGCCTCGGCCCATCCTCGCCCATCGGCTGGTGGTGCGCGACTCCACCGCGCCGCCGCCCGGTTAGCCGTCACAGCCTTCGCCGTCGCGGCGCGCCGCCCAGCGCAGCGCCTTGGCGAGGAGGGCGGCGTACTCGGGCTCGGCGTAACTTTCCGCCGTGTGCCCCAGGGCGCTGTAGAAGACCCGGCCGCGGCCCACGCAGCCCTTCCAGATCACCGGGTGGTCGGACCCCATCCGGAGATCCCGGCCGAAGTGGTCCACCGGCCGGTAGGTGCGCTCATCCAGCGTCACCAGCACCTGCTTGCCGCGGCGCCGCGGACTCTCGGCGAAGGAGTACCACTCGTCGAGGCGCACCCAGGCGGCGGGCAGGTGATCGACGATGGGATCCGGCGGCTGTGCCACCCGCAGGGTGGCCGTCTGGAACTGGGGATCGAAGGGGTGGCCGATGAAACGCGCGCCGATCACCTGGTCGATGTACCAGTCCCAGTCGGAAGAGGAATCGCCCGCGCCGTGCAGGCCCAGGAAGCCGCCCCCGCCTTCCAGCCAGGCGCGGAAGGCGCGCTGTTGTTCGGGCAGGAGCACGTTCCCGGTGACGTTGTTCCAGACCACCGCGGCGAAGTGGCGGAGAAACTCCGGCGTGTGGCTGGCGCCATTGTCGGTGACGTAGACGTCGAAGCCCCCTTCCTCTCCCAGGGAGCGGAAGAGCGCCTCGGCGGCCGGGATCGCTTCCCGGTGGATGAAGGCGTTGGTCTTGGAAAAGACGAGGACCGCCCAGGACTTCTTCAAGGGAGGTAGGGGTGGCGGTTCGCGCTCGTAGCTGGGCAGGCGCAGAAAGCCGTAGGAGTGGAGCTGCCAGAGGGCGTGGCCGGCGAAGGCCACGAGACCCGCCCCCAACAGGGCGGCGAGCCACCGCCAGAGGCGCCGCGCGCTCACCGCTCGGCCCTCACAGGCCGCCCTCGGCGAGGCGCCGCGCCGCGTAGTCGGCGGCCCGGGCGGTGAGGGCCATGTAGGTGAGGGAGGGGTTGACGCAAGACGAGGAGGTCATCGCCGCGCCGTCGGTGACGAACAGGTTGGGCACGTCGTGGGCCTGGTTGTAGCGGTTGAGCACCGCCTGGCGGGGATCGTCGCCCATCCGCGCCGTGCCCATTTCGTGGATCGCCTCGCCGCCGGCGGATTCGTGGAGCCAGCTCTGCACGCTCTTCGCGCCCGCCCGCTCCAGCATGAGCCGCGCCTGGGCCTCCACGTCGCGCATCAGGGCCCTTTCGTTCTCGCTCCACTGGAAATGGAAGACCGGTAAGGGCAGGCCGAAGCGGTCTTTTTTGCGCGGGTGGAGCTCGATGCGGTTCTCCCGCCTGGGCAGGCACTCGCCGAAGCCGGAGAGATAAACCATCCAGGGGCCGGGGCGGCGCAGGGCGGCCTTGAATTCGGCCCCGAAGCCGGGCACCTGGCGGCTCAAGCCCTGCCAGCCCATGCGCAAAGCGCCGCCCTGGTAGCCGTAGCCGCGCACGAAGCCGAGCCCCTCGTCTCCGGCCAGGTTGCGAAAGCGGGGGATGTAGAGGCCGTTCGGCCGATTGCCGAAGACCACCTTGTCCGGGTGGTCGGCGAAGATGCCCACCGCCCCGGTGCCGAAGGTGTGGTCCATCAGGTAGTGGCCGAGCGCGCCGCTCGAGTTGGCGAGCCCCCGGGGGAAGGCCGCCGAGCGGGAGGCGAGCAGGAGCTGGGTGGTGGCCACGGTGCCTGCGCACAGGAAGATCAGGCGAGCGGTGTAGCTGCGCCGTTCGCCGGTGCGGGCGTCCACCGCCTGCACGCCGGTGGCGCGCCGCGCCTTCGCGTCGTAGTCGATGCGCGTCACCACCGAGTTGGGCAACAGGGTCAGGTTGCCGGTGCGCGCGGCGGCTGGCAGGGTCGAACTCTGGGAGGAAAAGTAGGCGCCCACCGAGCAGCCCCGCTGACAGGGACCGCAGTAGTGGCACGCACCCCGGCCGTTGTGGGGGACGGTGAGCACCGCGCAGCGGCCGATGATCACCCGCCGCTCCGGAAAGGCCGCCTCCACCCGCGCCTTGAAAGTCTTTTCCATGACGTTGAGTTCCATGGGCGGCAGAAACTGCCCGTCCGGCAGGTGGGGAATCCCTTCCTGGGACCCGCTCACGCCGATAAACCGCTCCACGTGGTCGTACCAGGGGGCGAGGTCGGCGTAGCGGATCGGCCAGTCGATGCCGTGGCCGTCGCGCTGATTGGCTTCGAAGTCCAGGTCGCTGAAGCGGTAGGTCTGGCGGCCCCAGAGGAGCGACTTGCCGCCCACCACGTCCGCCCGGTACCACAGGAACTTGCCGCTGCCCTCTTCGTAGGGGTTTTCCCGATCGTTGACGAAGTAGTGGCGGGTGGTTTCGTCGAAGGCGTAGAGGGTGCTCTGCACGGGGTAGTCGCGGGCGTAGAGCTCGCGCAGCGGCAGCCCCCGGTAGGGAATCCGCCAGGGCGGCAGGTGTTCGCCCACGTAGTCGCGGCCGTGCTCGACCATGCGGCCGCGCTCCAGCACCAATACCTTGAGGCCGCGCTCGGTGAGCTCCTTGGCGGCGAAGCCGCCGGTGATCCCGGAGCCCACCACGATGGCGTCGAACTGTGGGGCTTGGCTCATGGTTCCACCTCCTGTCAGCTGGTCCACTGGCGGCCCACTTCTGCGAAGTCCACTTCGCCGTCGAAGCGGCCGGGCATGGGGACGTAGATGAGTTCCTGGGTCGCCCCCACCTCGGAGGTGTAGTAGCCGAGCACCACCAGCTCGCGGAGCTTGACGAAGAAGGGGGAGTCCTCGTCCACGGGCGCCGGGCCGAAGCCGCGGGGCGAGGCCGGCGGCTGGTAGTCGGCCGCCGCCCGGGCGAGCTCGGCCAGGGCGGCCCGCTGGGTCTCGTCGTCGGCCTCGGCGAAGGGGCGGCCGGCCTGCTTGCGGGCGATTTCGTCGAGGGCGGCGAGGCCGGCGAAGAAGATCTGCCGCTCCCGGGGGGTGTACCACTCCGCCACCACCTGGGCGATGAATTGGGGCACGCCCGCCGCCACCGCCCCCGGGGTGTCGGTGGGCGGAATCACCAGGTCGCAGAGCAGTTCCACGGTGCGCGCCTCCGCGGGGGTGAAGACCGTGGCCACCTCTCCGGCGGTGAAGGGTAGGGCGGCGAGGGCGCGCAGCGCCGAGGAGGTGGCGGGCAGGCCGAAAAGGAGGCCGGAGACCTGGAGCAGGGTGCGGCGTTTCACGAGTACCCCCGGTAGTGGCGATAACTGTTTTCTTCTCGCCATTGTGCAAACGATTACAATTGTGTCAAGATGGTTTTATTGGGGTGGGGCGCGGCTCCGGTTGGCGCCCTGCTGGTAAGGGAGGAGGCTTCCGATCATGAAACTCGCCGGCCGCCGCGCCCGCCTCTGCTGTGCCCTCTTCGCCTTCCTAGCCCCCGCCCTGGCGCCGCGGGCCGCCCCGGGTTCGGACGCCCTGCGGGAGGGATTTCACGACCCGCCCCTCGAGGCCCGCCCGCGGGTGTGGTGGCACTGGCTCGGGGGCAACGTCACCCGGGAAGGGATCGCCGCCGATCTGGCGTGGCTCGCCCGGATCGGGGTGGGCGGCGTGCAGCTCTTCGACGCCGACCTGCGCACGCCCCGGGTGGTGGAGGACCCGCCGCCTTGGGGAAGCGACGCCTGGTCGGAGCTCCTGGGCTTTGCCGCCGAGGAGGCCGAGCGCCTCGGTCTCGAGTTCGCCGTGGCCGCCTCGCCGGGGTGGTCGGAGACCGGCGGGCCCTGGGTGGCGCCCGCCGACGGCATGAAGAAGCTGGTCTGGGCCAGCATGCAGGTGGACGGCGGTGGCGAGCTGAACCTGGAACTGCCGCCCCTGCCCGCCGAGCCGGGGCCCTTTCCCGGATTGCCGCGCAGCGACTCCGTGGCCTCGCGGCTGGGCGGCGGCGAGGTGTCCGTTCCCCCCTTGGCCGAGCCGGTGGCCGTCTTGGCCTTTCCGACCCCGCCGGAGCCCGCGGTGCCGGCGGCGGTGTTCCGCGACGGCGCACCCCTCGCCGCCGATTCGCTCTTCGACGGCGACCTCACGACCGCCGTCGAACTCCCCCGCGGCGTCTCCGCCGATCCCGTCGTCCTGGAATTCGCCTTCGCCGAGCCGCAACTCCTGCGCGGCGCCACGCTGTTCGTGGCCGGCGGTGCCCACGCCTTCGTGGGCGCGAACGTTGCGCCCCGCCTGGAGTGGGTCGACGAGGCGGGCCGCGCCCACTTCCTGGCGGACCTGCCCGCCGCCGAGGTGCCCACCACCGCGGCCTTCCCGGCGCGGCGGGTGGTGCGCTTGCGGCTCACGCTGGAGCCCGCCCGGCCGGCCCTTCCCTTGCCGAGCCCTCACCCCGGGGTGGACCTGTCGGCGGTGGCGGCCATCTACGGCCCGCGGCTGGCCGCGCCTTGGCGGGTGGCGGAGATCGCCTTTCACCGCGGGCCGGTGGTGCACCGCTACGAGGCCAAGGCCGGCTTTGCCGTCGAGACCGACTACTACGCCCTGGAGGCGGGCGACGCCGGCGAGCCCGGCATCCCCCTCGCCGGGGTGGTGGACCTCACCGACCGGGTGGACGGCGAGGGCGTACTTCACTGGCACGCCCCACCCGGGCGCTGGCGGGTGGTGCGCTTCGGCTACGCCCTCACTGGCAGTACCAACCACCCGGCGCGGCGCGAGGCGACCGGCCTCGAGGTGGACAAATTCGACGCCGCCGTGGTGCGCCGCTACTTGGAGGGCTACCTGGCCCGCCTGGCGCCGGCCCTGGGGCCGCCGGGGGCGGGTCGCCTGGACGCACTCTTGGTGGACTCCTTCGAGGCCGGCGCCGCCAACTGGACGCCGGCGCTTCGGGAAGCGTTCCGCAAGCGGCGGGGCTACGACCCGTTGCCCTGGCTGCCGGCCCTCACCGGCGTGGTGGTGGAAAGCCGCGCCGCCACCGACCGCTTCCTCTACGACTTCCGGCGAACGCTCGCGGAACTCCTCGCCGAGTCCCACTACGGGGCACTGGCGGCGCAGGCGCGGGAGCTGGGATTGCGGGTCTACGCCGAAGCCCTCGAGAGCGGCCGACCCAGCCTCGGCGACGACCTCGCCATGCGCCGCCCGGCGGACGTACCCATGGGGGCGTTGTGGACCTTCGCCCCCGGCGAGGCGCCGAATCCCAGCCACGTCGCCGATCTCAAAGGAGCTGCCTCGGTCGCCCACCTCTGGGGACGGCCGCGGGTGGCGGCCGAGCTCTTCACCTCCAGTCTCGCTCCGTGGGCCCATGGGCCGGCAGACCTCAAGCCGGTGGCCGACCTGGCCTTTGCCCTCGGGGTCAATCTGCCGGTGATCCACTCCACCGTCCACCAGCCTCGGGAGGATCTCCGCCCGGGGCTTTCCCTCTTCATCTTCGGCCAGTATTTCAACCGCCACGAGAGTTGGGCGGCGCTGGCGCGGCCGTGGATCGACTACCTGGCCCGCAACGCTTTTCTCCTGCAACAGGGGGTGCCGGTGGTGGACGTGGCCTGGTTCGCCGGCGAGGAGGCCCCCCTCACCGCCCGCTTCGCCGCCGCGCCGCCGCCGGAGCTGCCGGGTCACGCCTACGACTTCGTCGACGCCGAGGCCCTGCGCGAGGCCCTGGCCGTGGAGGGCGGAGAGCTGGTCTCCCGGGGAGGGGTCCGCTACCAGGTTCTCTACCTGGACGAGGCGGCGCGGCGGATGACCCTGCCCACCCTGGAGCGGATCGCCGCCCTGGTGGAAGCGGGGGCCACCCTGGTGGGCCTGCCCCCCGAGGGCAGCCCCTCCCTGGCCGACGATCCCGAGCGCTACCGGCGATGGGTGGCGCGGCTGTGGCCCAACGGCCGGGGCGGCGCGGTGGGCCGCGGGCGGGTGGTGGCCACCGCGGATTTGCCGACCGCCCTCGCCGAACTCGGCATCGCGCCCGACTTCTCCTTCGCCGGCGAGGGAGGCGAGGCGGTGGCCTTCGTCCACCGGCGCCTGCCCGACGGCGACCTCTACTTCCTGGCCAACCGCGGCGCCGAGGCCGCCTCGGGCCGCGTTCGGTTGCGCGCGAGCGGCCGGGCGCCGGAGCTTTGGCGGCCCGAGACGGGGGCGGTGGAGCCGGTGGGCTATCGGATGGACGGGGCGTTCACCGAGGTCCCCCTGGTCCTCGCGCCGGGGGAGGCGGTGCATCTCCTCCTGCGCCGTCCGGCCGAGGCCGCGGAGCGGGTGGTGGAACGGCCGCGGCTCGTGCCGGCGGCGACTGTGGCGGGCCCCTGGCGGGTGGACTTTCCCCCCGATGCCGGCGTCGCCGGGGAAGTCGAGCTCGAGCGACTCACCTCCTTGCACCTGCACGGCGACGAGGCGGTGCGCTGCTTTGCCGGGGTGGCCACCTGGCGGACGGGCTTCGCGCCGCCGCCCGGCTGGCGGCCGGGCAAGCCCCTCGAACTGGACCTGGGGGCGGTGGCGGAACTCGCCGAAGTGGCGGTCAACGGGCGCATCGCGGGGACCACCTGGCACGCCCCCCATCGCCTGGACATCGGCGCCCTGGTCCGCCCGGGAACCAACGAGCTCGCCGTGCGGGTGGCCACTCTCTGGGTCAACCGCCTCATCTGCGACGCCGGGCGGCCGCCGGAGGCGCGCCGCACCTGGACCGCCCTGCCCAGCTGGCGCGCCGACGCGCCCCTGCGCCCGGCGGGGCTCCTGGGGCCGGTCCGGCTGTGGGCGGAGGCGCCCGCACCCCTTGACGAGCCGTCACCCGGCGGCTAGCTTGCAAACGATTACAGCATTCCCCGGCCCGGTCGGCCGGGTCCGACAACGACAAAGCGTGGAGAAACTCGCCATGACCCACTCCCATCCCAACCGCATCGGCTGTTCCCCACAGGCACCTCGCCGCCCTCTCGCCGCCGCCGTGGCCGGCGCCCTGCTCGCCCTGGGCAGCGCCTCGGCCACCGCACAGGGCCAAGGCGCGTCCGTGGAGCTCGAGGAGATCGTGGTCACCGGCACCCTGATCCGGGGCGTCGAGCCCACCGGTAAGCCGGTGATCGCCATCGACCGCGAGGCGCTGCTCGAGAGCGGCGCGCGCAGCGCCAACGAGCTCCTCGGCGAGCTGCCCCAGGTGAGCAACTACTTCAACCAGCGCCCCGAGCAGGATCCCCGGGGCGCCGGGCGCAACACCCTGAACCGCCCCAACCTGCGCAATCTTCCGGGGATCAACGACACCTCGGGGGCCCTCACCCTGGTGTTGGTGGACGGCCACCGGATGACCCCCATGGGGGTCAAGCAGTCCTCCTTCGACCCCGACTTCCTCCCCGCGGCGGCCATCGAGCGGGTGGAGGTGGTCACCGACGGCGGCTCGGCGCTTTACGGAGCCGATGCGGTGGGCGGGGTGATCAACTTCATCACCCGGCGCGAGTTCGAGGGGGTGGAGCTCGATCTGAACTACGACTTCGGCCCGGCGGGTTACGAGGCCACCGACCTCTCGGCCATCGCCGGCACCAGCTGGGAAGGGGGCTCGGCCTATCTGGCGGCTCAGACCTACGCCCGCGATCCGGTGTTCAACGACGATCTGGACTGGGCCCCCATCGGGCAGTGGAACGCCGAGGGCACCGTCCTCTCGCCGACCCACACCGAGTGCATCGCGCCCGTGGGCACTCTCACCACCTACGGCTACGCGGGCCCCTTCGGCTGGGTGGTGAGCCCCTTCTTCCCGGGCACCGGCACCCAGACGCTGGGATCGCCCTGTGACGACAACCCCTTCTCCACCTATCTGCCCGAGCTGGACCGCGACCACCTGTTCGGTAGCCTCAGCCAGGAGATCGGCGAGGGGATCACCCTCGACCTCAAGGGTTACTGGGCCGAAAAGACCCTGACCCTGTTCGGCTACCCCCGCGGCGACACTTTCACCGGGCCCAATCCCAACGACCTGGGGCTCACGCCCGAGACCAACGGCGGCTCGATCTTCTACACCCAGCCCTCGGTGGGTTTTTCCTACGGCGCCCACCCGGCCTACGAAGATCGCCACGAGAAGATCGCCATCGAGACCTGGGGCTTCACCCCCGAACTCACCCTGGAACTCCACGGCGGCTGGCAGATGCGCAACGTGCTCCACTACGGCCGCTCCGACTCCAGCCACAGCGCGCCGGGGATCGATCGCGAGCTGCAGAGCGAAGCCATCGCCGCGGGGCTTCTCGATCCCGCCGACGTGGCGGGTGCCGACGCCGAGCTGGTGCGCTCGATCCTCGACCGGCAGGCCTACGAGGAGTCGATCCAGGAACTCTTCCTGTTCCGCTCGGTGGCCGACGGTCCCCTCTTCGCGCTGCCCGCCGGCGAGGTGCGCGGCGCCTTCGGCCTCGAGCTCTACGAAGACCGGGCGCGGCTGCGCCAGGGCGATGTGCCCTTCGGCGGCGAGGGCAGCCTCCCCTACCGGGAGGACAGCCGCGACCTCCAGGCCCTGTTCGGGGAGCTGTCGATTCCCCTTCACGCCACCCTGGAGCTGAGCGCGGCGCTGCGCTACGACGACTACAGCGACTTCGGCGACACCACCAACCCCACCCTGGGCTTTGCCTGGCGGCCGCTTCCCTCCCTGGAGATCCACGGCCACTGGAGCGAGTCCTACAACGCCCCCACGGTGCTCGACCGCCTGGTGCTGGGCCGGATCATCGACTATTTCCCGGGGCTTGCCTTCATCATCCCCGACCTGGGGCAGCGCGATCCGGCGCGCAACGACGCCCTCCTCGCCGAGGGTGCGGGGGGTGCCCTCAAGCCGCAGACGGCCGAGATCTGGACCTTCGGCTTCCAGTTCGAACCCCTGGAAAACCTGACCGTGGCCGCCGACTACTACGAGATCGACTTCCACGACCTGCTCGGCGCGGTGGATCCCCAGTCCCCCGAGGCGGTGCGGCTCAATCCCGAGCGCTTCATCTTCAACCCCACCCAGGAAGAGCTCGACGCCTTCCTCGCCCAGATGGAAAACGGCGCCGAGTTCGCCGACATCGACGTCGCCAAACTGGGGGTGATCGTCGACCGGCGCATCGCCAACACCGACGAGGCGAAGCTCAAGGGGATCGACCTCGCCGTGAGCGGCGTGCACGACACCCCCTACGGCACCCTGGACTGGCGCCTCGCCGCCAACCATCAGCTGGATTTCGTGCTCGTCCAGAGCGGGCGCGAGGTCAACCAGCTGGAGGCCAACGTCTCCGACCTGGCGGTGGCGGCCGCCCTGGGCTGGCGGCGCGACGCCTGGCGGGCGCGCCTCGACTTTCGCTACACGGCGGGCTTTAACACCGATTTCGCCGTCAACCAGGGCAGCGTGGACGACTTCCTGGTCACCGACCTGTTCGTCGCCTACGAGGTGCCCTCCCTGGGCTTTTGGAGCGAGGGGCTGACCCTGCGGCTCAACGTCGAGAACCTGTTCGACGAGGAACCTCCCACCTGGCGGCGCAGCGGCCAGCCCAACTACGCCAACTGGACCCTGGGCAGGGTGTTCCGCCTGGGGCTCTCCAAGCGCTTCTGAGGATCCCCCTCGAGGTTGGCCGCGCCCTCGGGCGCGGCTTTTTTTTGCCGGGCGCCTTGACAGGGTGGGGGGGCGTTGCTAGCTTTCGCTAACAAACTGACGAACAGGGGGCGGGATGGCCTCGCCGAGCGGGCCGCCGGCCGATTTCTACCGGGATCCGGCGGTGATCCAAGATCCCCATGGCTACTTCGCCGCCGTGCGCCCTTTGGGGGCGGCCTTCGTCGAGCCCTGGCACGGCAGCCTGATGGTGACCGGGCACGCCCTGGTGGAGGAGATCCTCCGCCGGCAGGAGGCCTTCTCCGCGGCGGTCGCGGTGGTCGGGCCCATTCCGCCACCCCCCTTCGCACCGGCGGGCGACGACATCGACGCACAGCTCGAAGCGCACCGCGGCGAGTTGCCCTGGAGCGCCCACCTGGTGACCTTCGACGGCAACCGCCACACCGAATTCCGCTCGCTCCTCGCCCGCCTGCTCACCCCCCAGCGGGTGCGGGCCAACGAAGACTACCTGCGGGGGCTGGCCGACCGGCTCATCGACGGCTTCGCGGCGCGCGGCCGCTGCGAGGTGATGGCCGACTACGCCCACCGCGCCACCACCTACGCCATCTCCGACCTGCTCGGCATTCCCGAGGAGGACCGGTCCCAGCTCCTCGCCCTGCTCGGCCCGCCGCCGAGCCAGATCGAAGGGGATGCACCCCACAAGGTGGGGCCCGATCCCCTGGCCTTCCTCAAGCCCTTTTTCGACCACTATCTCCAGGAGCGGCAGGCCAAGCCGCGGGACGACCTGCTGTCGGAACTCCTCGCCGCCGACTTGCCCGGCGGGCGGCGGCCGTCCCTCGACGAGGTCTCCCTGCTCGCCCGCTTTCTGTTCGGCGCCGGGCAGGACACCACGGCGCGGCTCATCACCATGGGGCTCAAGATCCTCGCCGAGGAGCCGGATCTCCAGGAGCGGTTGCGCCGCCAACCGGAGCGGGTCGGCGACTTCATCGAGGAGGTGTTGCGCTTCGAGCCGCCGGTGAAGGCCATCTACCGGATCGCGCGCCGCACCGTCGAGGTGGGGGGCGTGCGGATCTCGGCGGGCACGGTGGTGGCCCTCTGCCTGGCGGCGGCCAATCGCGATCCGGCGCGGTTTCCCGACCCCGACCGGTTCGACCTCGAGCGCGCCGACCGGGACCACCTCGCCTTCGGCAAGGGTCGCCACGCCTGCCTGGGCGCGCCCCTGGGCCGGCTCGAGGCGCGGGTGGCCGTGGAGCGCTTCCTCGCCCGCCTCGGTCCCTTCCGCTTGGACGAGACCCGGCATGGGCCCCCGCAGGCGCGGCGCTTTCGCTTCGAGCCCACCTACAGTTTCCGCTCCCTGGCGGAACTCCACCTGGAATTCGCTCCCCCGGAGGGCGCCCCGTGAGCACGCTCCTCGCCGGCTTTACACCCCTGGCCCGCGGGGTCTACCTGGAAGGGCTGGCGGTGGACGCCGGGCGTGGTCTCGTCTGGTACAGCGACGTGGTGGCCGGGGGGATCCACGCCGTCACCCCGGCGGGGGAGCGGCACTGCTCGCTGGACAGCGGCAGGCGCTGGATCGGCGGGCTGCTCGTCGCCCGGGGCGGCCTTCTGCTCGCGAGCGGAGAGGGGGGAATCCGCTGGTACGACCCCGAGGGTGGGCGATCCGGCTTTTTGGTTCGCGAAGTGGAGGGACGTTCCCTCGGGGGGGTCAACGAGATGGCCCCCGACGGACGGGGCGGGCTCTTTTTCGGCGAGCTCGACCTCGAGTCGGTGGTGGTCGGGCGGCCCACCCAGCCGGTGGCCCTCTGGCACCTGGCGGCGGACGGCGCGCTCGCCCTGGTGGCCGAGGGGATCGGCTTTGCCAACGGCCTCGCCTATGACCCGGCGCGGCGCGCGCTCTACTGCAACGACACCTTCCGGGGCGTGCGCGCCCTGGTCCTGGGCGACGACTGGCGGGCGGCGGCGGAGCGGTTCTTCCACCCCAAGGCCGACTGCGACGGCCTCGCCCTGGACGAGGCGGGCCATCTCTGGGTGAGCGGTTTTGCCTCCGACCACTTCGTGCGCCTTGCGCCCGACGGCGCCGAGTTGCCGGCGGTGCCCGTGCCGGCGGGGGCGGTCTCCCAACTGCGCTTCGGCCAAGGGGGGACGCTCTACTTCACCGCCGTTCCCGAGGACGGCGGCGAGCGGCTCAAGGAAGGGCGCCCCCTGGAAGGGGAGCGGTCGGTGCTCTGGCGGGCCCGGGCGGCGGTGCAGGGGGCGGCTTCGGCCGCTCCGGATGTGGCGGCGATGATCCGGGAGGCGCTCGGCTGATGGAAAGGGGCAGGCTTGCCGGCAAGGTGGCCATCGTCACCGGGGCGGGGCAGGGGATCGGCGCGGCCATCGCCCGCGCCTACGCCCGGGAGGGGGCGCGGGTGCTGCTCACCGGGCGGACCTTCGCCAAGGTGGAGGCGGTGGCGGCGGAGATCGCCGCCGCCGGCGGCGAGGCACAACCCCTCGCCGCAGTGGCCGGCCGGCGGGAAGACGCCGAGCGAACCGTGGCAACCGCCCTGGCCCGCTGGGGACGGGTGGATGTGCTGGTGAACAACGCCCACACCTTCACCGACTTCCTGCCCCTCGAGGATCCGCGCATGGAAGCCCACTGCCAAGTGGACCTGCAGTCGGGCTTTTTCGGTTCGCTGCAGCTCATGCAGCTGGTCTTCCCCCACATGGTGCGCCAGGGGGGTGGCTCGATCCTCAACATGGGCTCCAGTTACGGCCTGCGCTGCGAGCCGGGTTTTCTCGCCTACGCCGCCGCCAAGGAGGCGATTCGGGCGCTCACCCGCACCGCCGCCCGGGAGTGGGGGCGGTATGGCATCCGGGTCAACACCCTGTTGCCCGCGGCGCTCTCGCCGAAGGCCATCGAGTACCTGGAAGCGAGCGGCACCTACGACCAGGAACTCGCCCGCGTCGCCCTCGGCCGCTTCGGCGCGCCGGAGGACATCGCCCCCACCGCGGTGTTCCTGGCAAGCGACGAGTCGGCCTACGTCACCGGGCAGACCATCGGGGTGGACGGCGGCTCCACCCTGTTGTAGGCGCGGGCCGCAGGCAGGATCGCCCCCGACTCCCCCGGAAGGGGCGGCGGGATCGGGCGGACAGCGGGCAGCGAGGGCGATGCCCCCGCCCTTCGCCCGCGCTAGCGGATGATGCGGTCGAAGAAGGGGCGCGGATAGACGCCGAACAGGTCGCGCCAGGAGGGCGGGGTGCGCCCGCCTTCGTCGGCGATGCCGTATTCCCGGGCGAGCTCGGCGCCGATCAGGGTCCGGCCGCTCTTTTCCATCCGTTTGGGGTCGCAGAACAGCGCCCAGATCAGGTGGCCGGTGAAGGCGGGAGTCTCGGCGATCTGTCGCAGGTGGCCGTACTTGTCCGGTTGGGCGGCGATCATCGCCTCGAGGCGCTCGGTGAGCACCGTGCCCATCCAGATGGAGACCACCGCCACGCCGTGGTCGCGGAAATCCACCGCCATGTCGTGAGCGAACTTGTCCAGGCTCGCCTTGTGGGCGCCGTAGACGGGGCCGAAGACGTAGTGGCTGCTGCCCGAAGAGGAGGTGAAGACCACGAGTCCGCCCCCCGCGGCGAGGAGCAGGGGGGCTGCGTGCCAGGTGGCGAGATAGCCGCCGCGCACGCCCACGTCCAGCATGGTGGCGAGTTCCGCGGGCTTTTCCCAGAAGGGGCCGGGCTCGGTCATCGCCGGCAGGTTGGGGAAGGCGTTGTTCACCAGGATGTCCAGGCGCCCCTGCTCGCGGCGCACGCGCGCAAAGAGGGCGGCGATGTCGTCGGGGTCGGCGAGGTCGGCGCGCACCGGGATCCCCTCGCCCCCCGCGGCGCGCACGGCGGCGGCGGTCTCGTGGATGGTGCCGGGTAGGACCTGGCCGCCCACCGCGGGCGCGTCCTCGGCCCGCTCCGAGCGGCCGGTGACGTAGACGGTGGCGCCGTGGCTGCCCAGGGCGACGGCGATGCCGCGGCCGGCGCCGCGGCTCGCGCCGGTGACCACGGCGACGGGGCGCTGGGTTTCCATGGTGGGTTCTCCTCGGCGGTGGGGGCTGGCGCCCCGGGCTTGTTCGTCGCCATGATAGCAAATTGCCGGCAGGGGGCTGCTACACTGGCGGCCACGGGATGGCGGCCACGCATGGGAAGGTCCAGGTGGCGCGGCGGATGGGCAAGCGCGACTCGGAGCAGGCAGCGGCGTTTCTCGCCGCCTGCGAGGAGATCCTGCGCGAGGAGGGCTACGGCGCGCTGAGCTCCCGGCGCGTCGCGGAGCGCGCCGGGCTCGGCCAGCGCCTGCTCTACTACTACTTCGAGACCATGGACGCCCTGGTGGAGGCGACCTTCGCGCGCCTGGCCGCGCGCGAGCTGGCCCGCCTCCAGGCGGCCGCCGCGAGGCCGCGACCCCTGCGGGAGCTGTGGGACGCCTGCATCCACACCGCCGACAGCCGCCTGGTGGCCGAATTCGCCGCCCTCGCCAACCGCCGCCCGCGCCTGCGCCGGGCGGTGATCGACTTCCTCGAGCGCTCCCGGGAGATCCAGGTGCGGGCGCTGGCGGTGGCGCTGGCGGCGGCCGGCCGCGCGGAGTCGGCCGAGGCGCTCGCCTTGCTCGGCACCAGCCTCGCCCTCGCCCTCAACCGCGAGGCGGCCCTGGGGGTGGAGCGCGGCCACCGGGAGGCGGAGGCGCTGGTGGCGGCGTTTCTCGACCAGCTCGAGCCCGCTCAGTCCGCCACCGCTTCGGAGCGTCCGTCCCGCCAGCGGCGCAAGACCAGATAGGGGCCCTGGAGGGCGGCCCGCTGCCAGTGGCCGAACCCCAGCAGGGTGCCCGGATGGCCCTGGGCGGCGGGCAGCCGCTTGACCGCTTCCAGCCCGGCGCGGACCCCCGCCCGGTCGAGCCGGGGCGAGCGGGCGATCCCCTCGAGGGCGAGGCGGGCGAGGTCCCAGCCCCGCGCCGCGCCGGCCGGGTGTGCGCCCTGGCAGTGGGGACGGGCGAGCAGGGCGGCGAGCACCGGATTGCCCTCGTGGTAGAGATCCACGTAGTGCCAGCCTTCGAGCGCCCGGGCCAGGGCCGGGTCGTGGTGGCCGCGCAGCGCGGCGCTCGAGCTCGCCAGCAGAGGGGGCGTGCCGCGCTCCGCCAGGGCCGCGGCCAGGGCCGGCAGCGCTGCGCCGAACCCCAGGTAGACCAGGGCGTCGGCGGTCGCGGCGGGCAACTCGAGGGCGGCGGGGTCGGCGGCCAGGGGCGGGCAGGAGGTGAGGCCCGCCAGGGACAGGCCGGCGCGCTCGGCGGCGGCCAGGAAGAAGTCGCGGTAGCGGGCGCCGATGGGGGAGCGGTCGCAGCAGGGGATCACCCGGCGCGCGCCCCGCCGCGCCAGGAACTCGGCGAGCAGTTCCGGCTCCTCCTCGTGGGAGCCCACCTGGAGGTGGAAGTTCCAGGAGCCGCGGGCGAGCTCGCTGCCGGCCCAGTTGAGGGTGGGCAGCTCGAGCCGCTCGGCGAGGGGGGCGATGGCCAGGGCGTTGTCGCCCACCGCCGGCCCCACCACCAACAGCACCCCTTCGCCGGCGAGGGCGCGAAAGGCCCGCTCCACCGCCGCTGCCGAGCCCGCCGGCAGTCCCCGGCCGAGGCCGTGGAGGATCTCCAGCGGCCGGTCGAGACGCCCTGCGGCGGCGAGCTCATCGGCGGCAAGCCGCAGCCAGCGGGCCACGTCCACCACCGGCTCTTCGCCGGCGGCGAGGTCGTCCAACACGCCGATGCGGATTGGCTCCGTCACGCACGCCCCCCTTGCCCCGCTGCTATAATGGCACCTTTCCGTACGAATAACAGCGCCTTCCATGAACCGACCCACCCGTCCCCGCCGCGACCCCGAATCCACCCGCGCGGCCATCCTGGAGGCGGCCAAGCGGGTCTTGGCCCGGGAGGGGAGGGAAGGGCTGTCGGTGTCGGCGGTGGCCAAGCAGGCCGGGGTGGATCGGGGCACGGTGCACCGCCACTTCCAGGGCAAGGAGGAGCTGTTGCGGGCCACCCTGGACTGGGTGGGGCGGCAGCTGCTGCAGGCGGTTTACGGGCCCGAGGAGGCCCCCTTCGGTGGGCGCATCGAGGGGCCCCTCACCCAGGCGCACCTGCCCCGGGTGATCCGCGGCATGGCCGAGTTCAACGTGCGCCTGGCCGAATTCGCGGTGGACAACCCGGAGATCGGGCGCATTTGGCTCTTCGACGTGCTGAGCCGCGAGAACCCCCAGGAGGACGCCTTCTACCACCGGTTCCTGAGGGGTTTGGAGCAGTTGGCGGCGAGCGAGGTCGCCGAGCGGAACATCGACGTCGAGGTGCTCGCGGTGCTGATGCTCACCGCCTACTTCATGTGGCCGGTGTGGGTGGGCGCCCACGCCAAGGGTCCCCGGGCGCGCCGCCAGATGGCGCGGCGCTTCGCCGGCGAGGTGCTCAGGCTGTCCATGCACGGCGTGCTGCGCGCCGACAGCCACGCCTTGCTCCAGGACTACGTGCGGCGCAACCTGGCGCCCTGACCCCTCAGGGCATCACCCGGCCGCCGTTCACGCCCAGGGTCTGGCCGGTGATGTAGCCCGCCTCTTCGGAAGCGAGAAAGGCGCAGGCGGCGGCGATGTCCTCGGGCCGGCCGGGCCGCTTCATGGGCGAGACGGCGCTCTGTGCGGCGATGTCCACCGGCGAGGCGCGCAGCATGGGGGTGTCGATGAACCCAGGGGGGATGTTGTTGACCGTGATTCCCTTGTCCGCGAGCTCCAGGGCCAGGGATTTGGTGAAGGCGATGATGGCGCCTTTGGAGGCGGAGTAGTGGGTCATGAGCCGCGCTCCCGTCTGGGCGGAGGAGGAGGAGATATTGATGATCCGCCCCCAGCCGGCGGCCAGCATGTCGGGCAGTAGCGCCTGGGTGCACAGGAAGGGGCCGACCACGTTCACCTCGAGCATCCGCAGGATCGCCTCGCGGCTGAGCTCCAAAAAGGGAGTGAAGCCGGTGATGCCGGCGTTGTTGACCAGGATCGCCACCGGCCCGAGCTCGCGCCGGGTGCGCTCGGCCATGGCGGCGATCTGCTCGGCGTCGGCGGCGTCGCCGGCAAGCGCCAGGGCGCGCCCCCCCGCCGCCTCGATCTGGCGGGCGGTCTCGGCGGCGCCCTCCGCATTCAGATCCCACGCGGCCACCGCCGCACCCTCCCGGGCGAGCCGCAAACTGCAGGCGCGGCCGATGCCGCTGCCACCCCCCGTCACCACCGCCACCTTGCCAGCGAGTGTCATGGCCTTTTCTCCTCTTCCCTCAGCCCCCGCCGGGAGGCGTTGGGGCGATTATAGTCAACGCCGCTGTTCAGGGCGGCGTGGCAAGCGGTGCTCGTGCTACCATCCCGCGCCACAGGGGCGCCGGGGAGGCAGGCGGCGATGAACGAGGGGCGGGCGGTGCGGCGCGGCAACCGCAATCCGGAGGGAACCCGGCGGGAGATCCTCCAGGCGGCCCTGGAGATCCTCTCCCGCGACGGCCCCGAGGGGCTCAACGTCACCGAGGTGGCGCGCCGGGCGGGCATCAACCGCGGTACGGCCTACCAGCACTTCCCCACCCGGGAAGCGCTCCTCCACGCCACCGCCGAGTGGGTGGCGGAGCGGATGGTGGAGACCTTCTACGGCCAGGCGGATCCCCTCCTCGCAGGGGATCCCCTCACCTTGCCCGAGCGCGCCCAGGAGCGGCTCAGCCGCTTCGCCATGGAGAACCCGGAGTTGGCGCGGGCGTGGCTCTTCGACCTGCTCACCACCAAGGGACAGGTCAAGGATCCCTTTTGGACCCGCTTCGTCGAGGAGTTGCGCGAATTCGCCCGAGCCGGCTACTCGCGCCCGGGACTGGACGTCGAGGTCTACGCCTTCATCTCCCTGGTGAGCTCTTTCCTCTGGCCGGCCTGGGTGGAGGCCCACGCCGACGACGAGGAGGAACGGCGGGCGCTCCACCGCCGCTTCGTCGCCGAGTCGATGCGCATCGCCCTCTTCGGCACCCTCGCCCCCGAGCCCAACCGAACGCTAAGGGAAAAGTACGCCCCGGCGGGCGAGGCGCCTGCGGAGGAGAAGGCGGTGACAAAGGAAGGGGGCGGTGGCTAGAATGCCACAGCACTGTTGTGCTCCCCCCTGCGCCTGAGACCACGACGGAGTGGAGTGATGAACTTCGAGCTTTCCCAGGACCAACAGATGATGCGCGAGACCTTCGCGCGCTTCCTCGACGAGCACAGCAGTCCGCAGCGGGTGCGGGCCGCCGCCGAGCAGGGGGGATTCGACCCCGAGCTGTGGCGGGGCCTGGCCGAGCTCGGCGCCTTCGGCCTGCGGGTGCCGGAGGAGGCGGGAGGCCTCGGCCTCGGCACCCTCGATGCCCTGGTGTTGATGGAGGAGGCGGGTCGCACCCTGGCCTCGGGCCCCCTGACCGAAACCCTGGTGGCGGTGCGGCTAGTGGCGCTGCTCGCCGCCGAGACGGAAGGGGATCTCCTCGCCCAGGTGTTGGCCGGCGAGCGGGTGCTGACCCTCGCGTTCCACGACCTGGCCGAGCGGCCGGTGCAGTGGGTGCCCGGCGGGGCGGTGGCGGCGGCGGTGGTGGCGCGCCGCGGCGACGAGGTACTGCTCGTGTCCATTCCCGAGGGCAGCGCCCGGGGAGAGCCGAACCTGGCCTCCATGCCCATCGCCGAGATCGACCTCGGCGCCCTGGAGAGCCGCCCCCTCGGCCGCGGCGAGGCGGCCGTGGCGCGCTTCGGCGAGGCGCTGGAAGAGTGGAAGCTGCTCATGGCCGGCGCTCTCAACGGTCTCACCCGGGAGGCGATCCGCCTGGCCGCCGCCTACGCCTGCGAGCGGGAGGCGTTCGGCCAGCCCATCGGCGCCTACCAGGCCATCTCCCACCCCCTGGCCGACCTGATCACCGAGACCGACGGCGGCAAGTACCTGCTGTGGAAGGCGGTCCACGACATCGGCCACGGCCTGCCCGAGGCGGCGCACGAGGTCTCCATGGCCATCTGGTGGATGGCCGACGTGGCCGGCCGCGCCGCCACCCAGGCGCTGCACACCTTCGGCGGGTACGGTCTCGCCGTGGAGTACGACATTCACCTGTACAACCTGCGCGCCAAGGGTTGGCCGTTGATCTACGGCGATCCCCAGCGGTTTTTGGACGAAGCGGGGCGGCGGCTCTTCGCCGGGGAGGCGGCGAGCCTGCCCGACGTGGGCGAGATCACCATCGACTTCAGCCTCGGGCCCGAGGCGGAAGCGATGGCGAAGGAATTGGACGACCTGTTCAACGCCATCCTCACCCCGGAACTGCGGGCCAAGGCCCACTACTCCTTCGACGGCTTCGACGCCGGCGTCCACAAGAAGCTCGCCGAGGCCGGTTTCCTCTTTCCCGATTGGCCGCCGGAGATGGGCGGGCGAGGCGCCGAGCCCTACGTGGTCAACGCCCTGCGCAAGGTGTGGGAGAAGCACGGCTGGACCTCCCACCCGGTGGGCACCACCAAGATGGTGGCGACCATCATCGCCAAGTGCGGCAGCGAGGAGCTCAAGCGCGAGGTGTTGCCCAAGATCATCCGCGGCGAGGCGATCTGCAGCCTGGGCTACAGCGAGCCGAGCTGCGGCTCCGACGTCTTCGCCGCCAAGACGCGGGCGGTGCGCCAGCCGGACGGCTCCTGGCTGATCAACGGCTCGAAAATGTGGACCTCGGGGGCCAACATCGCCCAGTATGTTCTCTTGCTCGCGCGCACCAACCCCGACGTGCCCAAACACAAGGGGTTGACCATGTTCCTGGTGCCCCTGGACAGCCCCGGGATCACCATCCACCCGGTTCACACCTTCCAGGAAGAGCGCACCAACATCACCTACTACGACAACGTGCGCGTCCCCGACAGCTACCGGCTGGGGGAGGTGGACGGCGGCGTCAAGACCATGGCCATGGCCCTCGAGCTCGAGCATTCGGGTGGGTTCAACAAGGAGCAGATCGCCCTCTACGAGCACGCCGTGGCGGCCTGCCGGGAGATCGTCGTCGAGGGCAGACCGCTCCTCGAGCATCCCCACGCCCAGCGGCGCCTGGCCCGCACCCTGTGCCACTTCTACATCTCCGAGGTGTTGGCCAACCGCGCCCTGTGGGCGAGCGTCCAGGGGCAGCCCAACCGCGCCTACGGGCCGATGGTGAAGCTCTTCAGCTCGGAAAAATTCCAGTCCGACGCCCGCGACCTGTTGGATCTCACCGCCCCCTGGTCGCTTTCCTACCGGAAGGGGACCGACTTCGCGGCGATCAACCTGGCCTATCGCCACGCCCACGGCACCACCATCTACGGCGGCACCAGCGAAATCCACCGCAGCCAGATCGCCGAGCGCAACCTCGGCCTGCCCCGTTCGCGGGCCAAATGACCCAATGAGAGGAGGATCGGGAAGATGACGGCGGAGGCGCCCCACCTGCTGGTCGACGTGGTCGACGGGGAGATCATCGTCTGCACCCTCAACCGCCCCGAAAAGCTCAACGCCATCACCGGCCAGATGCTCCGCCTCTTCGAAGAGGCGCTGATCCGCTTCCGCAATACCCCCGAGCTCAAGGTGATGTTGATTCGCGCCACCGGCCGCTACTTCTGTTCCGGTGCCGACCTGCGCGACCGCTCCGAGCCGGACCTGCCCCACCTGCGCGAACACACCGCCCGCTCCATCCGGGAGCGCCACCGCATCCAGTTGCACGGCATGCACCGGATCTACGACGAGATGGAGCACATCGAAAAGCCCATCGTGGTGGCCCACCACGCCATGTGCGTGGGCGGGGGGTTGGAGCTCTCCCTTTCCTGCGACTTCCGCCTGGCAGCCGAGAGCGCCGGCTACGCCTTCCCCGAGGGGCTCTTCGGCGTCCTGCCCGCCTCCAACGGGGTGAGCCGGCTGACGCGCATCGTCGGGCCCCACTGGGCGCGCTGGCTGATCATGGCCAACAAGCCGGCGAGCGCTCAGATGGCCTACAACATGGGGCTCGTCCACCAGGTGTTTCCCGACGACACCTTCGAGGAGGAAGTCATGGCCTTCTGCGGCCACCTGGCCAAGCAGAACGGCGAGCAGATGGGGGCGGCCAAGATCGCCATCGAGCTCGCCTGGGAGCTCGGCCGGGATTCGGGACGCCACGTGGAACGGCTTGCCAACAGCGCGTTGATGCTCAACCCGGACTACCTGGAGCGGCTCGAGCGCTACGTGGCGAGCGTGGGCTCGAAACACAAGCCCCAATGCCCTTGACGGCCGGAGTCTGTCGTGGACTTTCAGTGGACCCCTGAACAGCAAGCCTTCCGCCACGAAGTACGGGCGTTCCTCGCCGAACACTTGCCTCCCGATTGGGAGCAGATGGCGGAAGGACCCGCCTCCCACGCCCAGACCGCCTTCGCCCGCGAGTTCTGCCGCAAATTGGCCGCCGCGGGGCTGCTCGTGCCCCACTGGCCCGCTCGCTGGGGCGGGCGCGATGCCGACCCCTGGACGGCGCTCATCCTCGCCGAGGAGATGTGGATGGCCGGCGAGCCGCGGGGTGGGCAGTACATGAACGTCAACTGGATCGGCCCCACCCTGATGCGCTACGGCACGCCCGAGCAGCAGGAACGGCACATTCCCCCCATGGCGCGGGGGGAG
Organism: Porticoccaceae bacterium; assembly: GCA_026005035.1. Taxonomy (GTDB): domain Bacteria; phylum Pseudomonadota; class Gammaproteobacteria; order Pseudomonadales; family Porticoccaceae; genus BPKH01. The sequence continues at coordinate 176,828 of BPKH01000005.1, forward strand.
GTGCTCTGGTGCCAGGGCTTTTCCGAGCCGGAGGCGGGTTCCGACCTCGCCTCCCTGCGCACCCGCGCCGAGCGGGCGGGCGCGGGATACCGGATCAACGGCCAGAAGATCTGGACCTCCTACGCCGGGGACGCCGACTACTGCTTTTTGCTCGCGCGCACCGCACCGGGCAAGGCGGGCATCACCATCTTCCTGGTCCCCATGGACCGGCCCGGCATCACCGTGCGCCAGATTCCGAGCATCATCGGCGAGGGCGACATCCACGAGGTGTTCTTCGACGACGTGGAGGTCGCCGAGGAGGAGCGCCTCGGCGCCGAGGGCCAGGCCTGGGAGATCATCGCCACCGCCCTCAACCTGGAGCGGGTGGGCATTCCCCGCTACGCCCTGGCGGCCAAGGCGGTGCGCCGGGCGGTGGCCATCCTCCAGCGGGAGGGGCGCTTTCGGGGGGCGGTGGCGGACCAGGCGGCGCGCGCCGCGGCAGCCTGCGAGGCGGCCCGCCTGTACAGCTACGCCCTCGTCGACAAGCGGGCGCGGGGCGAACTGCCCGGGCCCGAGGCGAGCGCGGCCCGCTACGCCACGGTGCTCTGCGAGCGGCTGGCGGCCGAGTTCGTGGTCGAGCACCTCCCCGAGGCGCTGGCCGGTGGCGAGCCCTTGCTGCTCGCCCACCACCAGCGGGCGATCGTCGCAGGTATCGCCTCGGGGGCTGCGGAAATCCAGCTCAATCTGATCGCCAGCCAGCTGTTGAAACTGCCCAGGGAACCGCGCTGATGGACCTGTCGCTGAGCGAAGACCAGCTCGCCCTCCTCGCCGAAATTGAAAAACTGGCCGCTCCCTACCAGTCTTCGCCCGTGGACTTCCACGGCTTCGCCCTCTTTTCCGAGGAGCTGGAGCGGGCCCTGGAAGAGGCCCAGTACTACGAGATCGCCGCCTATCCCGAAATGGGCGGGGCGGTGAGCGCGGCGCTGGTGGTGGAGCGGCTCGCCCGCCTGCCCTGGACCGCCGAGGTGGCGCTCTCCATGCTGGTGCGGCCCCACCTGGCCCCGGATTCGCCCCGTCCCTGGGGGATCGTCGAGAACGGCCGGCCGGGCCGCTTCGTGGCCCGCGCCCGCACCCTGCTGGTGGTGGAAGGGGAGCGGGTGGGGCTCGCCCAGCCGCGACCCGAACAACTGGAAGCCCTGCCCGATTCGCTCTACGCCTATCCCATGGGGCGCCTGGCGGGAGAAGTTGCGGTCGACTGGCTTGACGCGGAGGGAGCCGAGCGGGCTCGGACCTGGTTGCGAGTGGCCTGCGCCGCAGAAATGGCGGGGCTTCTCCGCGCCGCCATCGACCTCACCGTGGAGCACCTCTCCACCCGCAAGCAGTTCGGCCGCCCGCTGGGCACCTTCCAGGCCCTGCGCCACCGCCTCGCCGAGTGCGAGGTGCTGGCCGGCGGCACCCGCTGGCTCGCCCTGAAGGCCGCCGCCAGCGGCGATCCCGGGGACGCGGCCCTCGCCGCCCACCACGCCCAGGACGCCGCCACCCGCACCGCCTACGACGTCCACCAGATGTGCGGGGCCATGGGCATGACCCTGGAGATGGACCTCCACCTGTGGACCTACCGGATGAAGGCGCTCCTCTCCGAGCTGGGAGGGCGGGCCGGCCAGGCCGAGGCGGTGGCCGCCCACTGGTTCGGCACCGGTTGAGCGAGGGGAGAGGGATGGCACTGGGCATCGAGGCACTTTCCGTCTACTGCCTGCCGCCGCCGCGGTTCCTGGAACTGGCCGCCCGGCTGGGTGCGGCCCACATCTCCACCGGTCTCAGCGGTGCCGACTTCGGCCAGCCGGACTATCGGCCCTGGTCGCTGCGTGAGGATCGCGCCCTGTTGGCCGACACCCGAGCCGCCCTCGCCGCCACCGGTGTGGCCATCGCCCTCGGCGAGGGGTTCGCCCTGCGGCCGGCCAGCGATCCCGCCGCCTGGGCGCAAGACCTCGACCTGTTCGCCGAGCTGGGTGTGCCCAGGATCAACACCGTCGTCTTCGACCCGGAGCGCAACCGCGCCCGGGATCGCCTGGGCTCGCTCGCCGAGGCGGCCGCGGCGCGCGGCCTCGCCGTGACCCTGGAGCTGCCGCCCACCTCGGTGGTGGGCAGTCTGGAGGCGGGGCTTGCCTTGCTCGAAGAGCTGGCCTGCCCCAACCTGAGCCTGCTGCTCGACACCATGCACTTCGCCCGTGGCGGCGGCGATCCCCAGACACTGCGTGCCGTGGCCGGGCGGATCGGCTACGTCCAGCTGGCCGACAGCCGCCGCGCGCCGGTGGGGGAAGACTACCTGGAGGAGGCCCTCTACCAGCGGTTGCCCCCCGGGGCGGGAGAGCTGCCCCTGGCCGAGATCCTCGCCGCCCTGCCCGCGACGCTCCCCGTTTCCCTGGAGGTGCCCTCCCGCAGCTGGTTCGGGGAAGCCGGCGGCGTCGAGGATTGGCTTGCGGGCGCGCTGGCGGCCGCGCGCCGCCTCCTCTCCAGCCGCTAGGAGGAACGACGTGATCGAGGGGATCCACTACCAAAACGGCTACGTCACCCCGGACATCGAGGCGGCCCTCGCCTGGTTCCGCGACCAGGGGATCGCCGACGGTCGCGCCTTCGAGGTCACCGTACCGGTCACCACGCCGGTCGGCAGCGGCACGGCCACCACCCGCTTGGCCTTTCTCCAGGTGGGCAATCTCCAGTACGAACTCATCGAGCCGGTGGCCGGGTTGGTGGACCTCTACCGGGAGGCGCTGCCCGACCGGGGCGTGCGCTTCCATCACGCCTGCATGCGGGTAGAGGACTGGGACGCCTTCCGGCAACGGGTGGCGGCGCGGGGCTGGCCGGTGGCCATCGAAGGGGGCGGTGAGGCGCTGCGCTTTCTCTATTTGGACGCCCGTCCTTTCCTCGGCCATTACCTGGAGTACGTCTGGGCCACCCCAGAGCGGTGGGCGCAGATGGGCCTTTCCTTCTAACTAAACCCTGACCCCTAGCGGGCGAGCGCCGCCGGCGACAGATAGCGGGTGTAGGTCCAGCCGCCGTCCAGGGCGAGCGTTTCCCCGTTGATGTAGCTGCCCTCCCGAGAGGCCAGGAAGAAGACGGCGTTGGCCACGTCCTCCACCGTGCCCTCGCGGTGAAAGGGGGTGAGCTCCTGGTTGGTGCGGCGGAAGTACTCGGTGTCCCAGTAGGCGTCCGTCATCTCGGTGCGGATCACCCCCGGGGCCACCAGGTTCGCGCGGATGCCGCGCGGCCCGTAGTCGGCGGCGAGGGAGCGGGTGAGCCCGACGAGCCCCGCCTTGACCACCGCGTAGGGCCCGCCGGCCATGCCGCTCACCAGGCCCCACACGGAGCCGATGTTGACGATGGACGAACCCTGCTTCATCGTCCGCACCGCCTCCCGGGCGAAGCGGAAGGGCGCCTTGAGGCTCACCTCGATCACCTCGTCGAGGGTGGCGTCATCGGTGTCGCCCACCGGCATCCACTTGCCGGCGCCGGCGTTGTTGACCAGGCAGTCGAGGCGCCCGAAGGCGGCGAGGGCTCGGTCCACCGCCGCCGCCGGGAGGCTCGGGTCGCGCACATCCCCCACCAGGACCTCCACCCGAGCCTGAGGCGCGAGCTCGGCGGCGAGCGCCTCGAGCCGCTCGCGCCGCCGGGCGACGACCACCAGGTCCCAGCGGCCGGCGGCGAAGCGCCGCGCGATGCCCGCGCCGATGCCGCTGCTCGCGCCGGTGATCAGGGCGACGGGGCGTTCGTCGCTCATGGTTTGTTTCCTCCTCCAACCCGGTGCCCTAGCTTAGCGCTTCGGGGGAGGGCCGTGCGGTGCACTGCCGCGTCCGTCACGGGAAACTGCTCGGGGAAGCGAGTGGGATCGGCCCGAAGACGCTTGCTCGTCGCGCCGGCGGCAGCAGCGCGGGCGGGCGTGCGAGGGAACCCCGCCCCCCGGCTGCCCACCCGCGTTCACGGGATGCTTCTCGCCTCGTTTTGGATGCGTCCCCCGTCGATGTGCGCTCGGAAGCCTAGGGCGTGCCGATGACGTGGTGGGCGCTGCGCAGGCGCAGATGCGACTGTTCGATGACGCGCCGGATCCCCTCGCGAATGGACACCTTGCTCGGGCCGAGGAGCTTTTCCATCTTGGTGGTGTCGGCCCAGATGGGCCAGGCCCTGCTGTTTTCGACGAAGATCGGTTCCCTGCCGAGGATTTCGCCCGCGATCTGGCAGTATTCCTGCGTGGTCACCGGCTCCGAGCCGCCCAGATTGACGATTTCCGCGCCCACCTTGGCGATGCCGGCGGCGGCGATGGTTTTCTCGACGTAGTCGGACTCGTAAAGCGGCGTGTGCACGTTGCGCACGCCCGGATACACGCTGATGGGTTCGCCGCGCGCCACCTGGTCCACCCGCTGAGTCACGCCGCCGCCCCGAGGTCCGTAGAACGAGAAGATGCGGACAATGGTCACCGGCAGTTGGTAGTCGATGCTCAGGTGCTTGAGCAGAAATTCGGCGGCGATCTTGCTGGCCGCGTAGTTTTCGGCCGAACTGTGCAGTCCGTAGGGATCCTCTTCCCGCAGCGGGCGCTCGCCCTGGTACTGATACAAAGAGCCGGTGCTGCCGTGGACGAACGCTTCGCAGTCGCGGTAGCGCCGCGCCAGCCGCCCCGTCGCCCCGGCGTTCACCTCGTACGCGTCCGGGTGCGTGGGCGGCAGCACGGCGTAGTGGATGACCACGTCCACCGATCGGGGCAGGGGGGACAAGTCCGGTTGAGCCAAGTCGAACGGGATCGCCCTGGCTCCCGCCTCCTCGAGCAGGCGCTTTTGCGTCTCGTCGGAGAAGCGCGCGACGGCGTAGACCTCGTTCTCCTTGGCCAATTCCACCGCCACGGGAAAGGCCACGACCCCACTTGCGCCGGTGACCAGGATCCGTTTGCCTCTGAGCTTGGTCATGAGTGCGTCCTCCAGGGAAAGACGTGCGATGGAGAGGGTTGCCGCCGCTCCCGATCTTTTGTGAGACACTATACATCAAAAAGGGTGGGGCAAATTGTCGGCGCCGGAGAGTAGCGCAAGGCGGTCGGCCGGCGCTTTGGAGAGTGCGGAATGATTACTTTCATTGTTCACATGCGGGTCAAGCCAGGGAACGAAAACGCCTTCGAGGCGCTGATGAATTGCGTTGTGGAGAGGACCCGGGAGCGGGAACCTGGCGTGCTGTACTATCACTACGCAAAATCGGTGGATGCGCCCGGGGTCTACGTGGTCGTCGAGGTCTACCGGGACGCCCGGGCGCACGCGGCCCACATGGAAAGCGAGTGGGTCAGGCGGGCGCTGCCCGAGTCGCTCCGACTGCTGGACGGCAAGCCCGACATCCGGCAGTACGTCTCTGCCGGCGCGGCTCCCGTCAAGTGGCGAATCCAGTGGTAACCGAGCTCCATGGCCGGGGTGTGGCGCCACAGGAGGCGTACTTCCCCCTCCCAGAGGGGCCTAACCGCGCGGTGGATTCCGGGTGTGGTGCCCGGTGGGGAAGGTCGGCCAGGGCGTCGGGGTCGTCGAGCGGGGGACGGCCTAGAGGCTCAGCTCGGCTGCGGAGGCGAAGCGGGCGATGCCGTCCCGCGGGCGATGCGGTGGAGGCGGCGGTACTGGCGCGGGCTCAGGCCCGTCCAGCGCCGAAAGGCGCGCCCGAAGCTGGAGGGTTCGGCGTAGCCGAGCCGCTCGGCAAGGCCCTCGACGCTCTCGTCGCTGCCGGCGAGGGCCTCCTCGGCGGCCTGGCGGCGGATCCGCTCCACCACCTCCGAGAAGGAGCTCCCCGCCTCGGCCAGGTGGGCCTGGAGGGAGCGGACCGACATGCCGAAGTGGTCCGCGCAGCGCTCCAGGCTGCACCGCCCCGACGGCAACGCCCCGCGCACCCAGTCCTCGACCCGCTCCGGCAGGCTGCGCGCCGCCGCCTGCCGCAGCCGGTCCAGATAGCCCGACAAGAGCTGGAAGACCACCCGGCTGGCACTGGGTACCGGGCGGTCGAGCACCCAGGTGGGGAAGGCGATGGCGTTGCGGGCGGTGTGGGGCCGGAAGGGGCAGCCGAGGGCGCGCTCCAGCTCGGCCACTTCGCCCGGCCGGGCGTCGACCGCGAGCTCCGCGTAACAGGGCCGCAGGGCCCCTCCGCTCACCAGCTGCAGGAAGCGCAGGTCGAGCAGCACCGCCTGGAAGTTGGCCTGGCGGTTGCCAGCCAGCTCGGGGTCCACCTGCCAGCGCAGTTCGGCCACTGCCCGACCCTCCACCAGTTCGAGGCGGGTCGCCGGCGAGTGGACCACCGGAATGTAGTCGATGAAGGCGGTGACCGCCTGGCGGACCGTGGCGGCGGCGCGGCACAGGGCGGCCACCGCGCCGAAGACGTTGTCGTCCTGTTGGGCCGCCAGATGGAGGCCGAAGAGGGGATCGTTGAGCCGCCGGCTGGCGTGCTCCAGGAGGTCGACGAACGCCCGGCAGGCCAGGTGGTGGTCGGGATCGGCCAGCGCCCGGGGATCGATGCCGTGCCGCTCCAAGAGGGCGCGCGGGTCCTCCCCCCGGCAGCGCACCAGGCGGGGGAACCCCGCCAGGTTGGCGATGCGCATCTGCCCCTGTCCCGGCGGCGTCTCGAGCGGTCCCTCGAGGCTGTAGAACGTTCGCTGCACCGTACCCCCACTGGATTCGCCAGTGCGCTTTTTGTCGATCTTAGCACACGAAATGTCCGGTAGCGGGCGGCGGCGGGCGGCCACAATGGGGGGATCGGCGCCCGATGCGCGCCCCTTTGCGAGGAGTAGACCGGCGATGAAGAGCAAAGAATTCGAGGCGCTCAAGGAAGAGGCCCGCCAGTACATCCGCTACGAGAAGGACAAGGCCACCAAGATCGCCACCCTCACCTTCTGCCGGCCCGAGAAGCAGAACGCCACCACCATCGGCATGCGCCAGGTCTACGCCGACCTCATCCACCGCGCCAATATCGACGATGACGTCAAGGTGCTGGTCATCCGCGGGGAGGGGCGGCACTTCGGCGCCGGCGGCGACCTGCCGGAACAGGATGAGATGCTCTCGGCCTCCGACGAAGACGTCTCTCTTTTGCACGAGCTCGGCATCAGCAACGCCGAGGACGTGCGCTACCCGCCGAAGCGCTCCTACCGCTTCCTCCACGGACTCACCGACCACTACGCCAAGGCCCGGGCCGGCTGCCGCCCACTGCAGGAGTTCAAGAAGATCAGCATCGTCGAGGCCAAGGGCTACTGCTACGGCTGGCACTTCTACCAGGCGGGGGACGCCGATCTGGTGATCAGCTCCGACGACGCCCTGTTCGGCCATCCCGCCTTTCGCTACGTGGGCTGGGGGCCCAGGCTGTGGACCTGGATCGAGACCATGGGCCTGCGCAAGTTTTCGGAAATGCTCTTCACCGGTCGGCCCTTCACCGCCCAGGAGATGAAGGAGTGCAACTTCGTCAACAGCGTGGTGCCCCGGGAGCAGCTGGAGGCGGAGACCGAAAAGTACGCCCTCGCCTGCGCCCGCACCCGGCCCACCGACACGGTGGCCATCCAGAAGACCTTCATCGAGATCTACAAGCAGTATCGGGGCGAGTACCTGGGGAGCTTGCTCACGGGGGTGGTGGAAAGCCTCCTGCCGTTGGTTGCGGAAGACCGCGCCGAGGACGTCCGGCTCGGCGACGAGGTGTTCGGCAAGGGGCTCAATCGGGTGGTCAAGGACAACGACCTCAACTATCCCCCCGAGTGGCGCCTCTCCTACGGCGGGCGCGCCAAGTCGGAGTGAGGCCGTGGAAACCCGCAGGCTCGGCGCTTCGGGCCTCGAGGTGCCGGTGCTCGCTTTCGGCACCAGCACCTTCGGGGGGCAGGGGCGGTTCTTTTCCGCCTGGGGCGATACCGACGTGGCCGGTGCGCGGCGCCTGCTGGACCTCTGTTTCGAGGCGGGCGCGGTCCTCTTCGACAGCGCCGACGTCTACTCCGATGGCGCCGCCGAGGAGATCCTGGGCCAGGCCCTGCGCGGCCGCCGCGAACGCGCCCTGGTGGCCACCAAGATCGGCCTGCCAACGGGCCCCGAGCCCAACCAGGCGGGCACCTCCCGCCACCGGCTCCTGGCGGGGGTGGAGGCCGCCCTGCGGCGGCTCGGCACCGATTACCTGGACCTGCTGCAGCTGCATGCCTACGACGCCGCCACCCCCCTGGACGAGGTGCTCTCGACCCTGGACGAGCTGGTCCGCTCGGGCAAGGTCCGCTACGTTGGGGTGTCCAACTTTGCCGGCTGGCAGCTGATGAGGTCCCTGGCGCTGGCCGACCGCCACGGCTGGCCGCGCTACGTCTCCCACCAGGTCCACTACTCGCTCCTGTGTCGGGCCTACGAGTGGGAGTTGATGGCCCTGGGTGTGGCCGAAGGGGTCGGCGCCCTGGTGTGGAGCCCGCTCGCCTGGGGGCGGCTCGCCGGCAAGGTGCGGCCGGGTGCGCCACCGCCGGAGGGCAGCCGCCTCGCCCGGGTGGGCCACTGGGGGTTGCCGGTGGACGAGGCGCTCCTCGCGCGGGTCTTGCCGGTGCTCGGCGAGGTGGCCGCGGAGCTCGGCGCCACCCCCGCCCAGGTGGCCATCGCCTGGCTCCTCCACCGCCCCACGGTGGCCTCGGTGATCCTGGGTGCGCGCGACGAGGCGCAACTGCGCGAAAACCTGGGGGCGGCCGATTTGCGCCTCAGCGCCGAGCAGGTGGCCCGCCTCGAGGCGGCGAGCCACGTCGACCCCCCCTGGCCCCACTATCCCTACTGGCGCGACCGCGCTTTCCGGCGCCTCGCGCCGCCGCCGGTGGAGGGGCGTCGCTAGTGGTGCGCGAGCTGTCGATCCGGTTACGCCAACTGCACTGCCGCCGCCGACGCCCCCGGGGCAGGATGGAGTGCGATCGCCTTCTCCTGGGGAGGAGACCATGTCCTACGAGCTGAACCGCAAGATGGCGGCGCGCCGCCCACCCCTGCCCACCACGGCCAGCGTGGATCCGGTCACCGCGGCGATCATCCGCGGCGCCATGGAGACCATCTGCTACGAGGCGGCCACCTACCTGGGGCGGGCCGCCTCCTCGGCCATCATCAACCAGTCCAACGAGCGCAACGCCAGCATCGTCGACGCCCACGGGCGGCTCGCCTGCGGCTCCATCGGCACGCCCCACCTGACCTTCGTCTCCCAGCTCACGGTGCGCTTCGGCCTCCTGCAGCACTTCCACGACTACGACTGGGGGTCGGGGGACGTCTTCCTGGCCAACGATCCCGACTTCGGCGGCGGCCACCTGCCCGACTACAACGTCTACGCTCCGGTGTTCGACGACGCCGGGGAGCTGGTCGTGGTGCAGTGCCTGCAGGCTCACCAGGGGGACACCGGCGGTAAGGACCCCGGGGGGTTCACCCTGGAGGCCACCGACCTGTTCACCGAAGGGGTGATCTTCCCCTGCCTGAAACTGGTGCACCGCGGCCAGTTGCGCAAAGACGTCTTCGACATGGTGGTGCGCAACAACCGCTTCCCCTCCTTCGCCGGGGACCTGGCGGCGATGATCGGCGGGGTGCAACACGCTGCCCGCCTCCTCCAGGAGCTGATCCGCAAGTGGGGCACCGAGACGGTCAAGGCGGCGATCAACTTCGTCATCGACAACACCGAGCGGCGGGTGCGGGAAGAGGTGGCTCGCTGGCCCGACGGGGTGTACACCGGCGAGGTGTTCATCGACCACGACGCCATCGGCGCCCACCAGGACATCCGGGTGTTCGTCACCTGCACCGTCAAGGGGGATCAGCTCACGGTGGACCTCACCGGCACCGACGACCGCCCCGACCTGGTGGGGGTATGGAACACCTTCGGCAACAGCCGCAGCTACATCATGACCCAGGTGGTGGCGATGATGGACCCCACCATCGACAAGAACGAGGGCTTCTTCAACGCCATCGAGATGATCATCCCCGAGGGCACCATCGCCCACCCGCCGCCCAACAAGCCGGCGGCCTTGGGTTCCTTCCACCCCGCCTGCGAGATCACCGAGGCGGTGTGCCTCGCCCTCTCCCGGGTGGTGCCGGAGCGGGCCGCGCCCCAGGTGTACAAGATGGGCATGCCCAACGCGGTCATCGGCTTTGACGAGCGGGGCGTGATGTGGATGGACCAGGGGGTGGATTCCCGCACCTGCGATGCCTCGGCGGTGCAGGGCATCGACGGCTGGGGCTCCTGTCCCGCCGCCCTCGGCAACCTGCTCTTGGCCCAGGCCGAGGACGCCGAGAGCCGCTTTCCGGTGATCAACCTGAGCCGCGAGATGACCACCGATTCCGAGGGCGCGGGCCGCTGGCGGGGCATGCCGGGCAGCCTCAACGTCAAGAAGATCCTCAAGCCCGCCTCCGCCATGGCCTGGATGGTGAGCGTGCGCCATCCCCTGCGGGGGATGTGCGGCGGCGACGACGCCAGCCCCTACAGCAACCGCTTCCGCGTGGGCGAACCGCAAGAGCACCTGATCGAGGTGTCGGCCAACGAGTTTCTCCCGGCCGGTTCGGTGATCGCCTACCAGTACGGGGGTGGTGGCGGTTTCGAGCCGGCCATCCTGCGCGACCCCGAGGCGGTGCGGGAGGACGTGCTCGACGAGATCGTCAGCCTTGAGCGGGCGCGCACCAAGTACGGGGTGGTGTTCCGCGGCAGCCTCGAGAACTACGACCTGGAGGTGGACTATCCGGCCACCGAGGCCCTGCGGCGGCGCATGGCCGCCGAGCAGGGGATCGCCCTCGAAGCGACGACTCCTCCGGCTGCACGGGAAGCGACGGCATGAGCTACCGGGTGGGCATCGACATCGGCGGCACCTTCACCGATTTCGCCCTCCTCGATGGCGAGCGGGTGGTGATGTACAAGAACCTGAGCACCCCCGCCGACCGCTCCGTGGGGGTGATGGAGGGGCTCGCGTGGCTCGCCGATCACGAGGGGTTGTCCCTGGCCGACTTCCTGGGCCGCTGCGAGGCCATCGTCCACGGCACCACGGTGGCCGACAACACCCTGATCGAGATGAACGGCGCGGTCACCGGGCTCATCACCACGGCCGGTTTTCGCGACGAGCTGGAATACCGGCGGGGCTTCAAGGAGGACATCTGGGACGTGCGCCTGCCGCCCTTCCCCCACATCGCGCCCCGCCGGCGCCGCCTGGGGGTGCCGGAGCGGATCCTCCACGACGGCTCGGTCTATAAGCCCCTGGACGAAGAGGCGGTGCGCCTCGCCTGCCGGCGCCTGGCCAAGCAAAAGGTGGAGTCGGTGGCGATCTCGTTTCTCTTTTCCTTCGTCAATCCGGCCCACGAGCTGCGCGCCGCGGAGATCGTCGCCGAGGAGCTGCCCGGGGTGCATCTCTCCCTGTCCCACCGGGTGTTGCCCCGGGCGCCGGAATACGACCGGACCAGCACCACGGTGGTCAACGCCTACGTGGCGCCGCGGGTTTCGGCCTACCTGGAGCGCCTCGCGGAGCGGCTGGCCGAGGCCGGCTACCGCAATCGGCTTCTGGTGATGCAGGCCTCGGGGGGGGTGATGACCAAGGCCTACATCGAGGGGGCGCCGATCCGGGTGCTCGCCTCCGGGCCGGCCGGGGGGGTGATCGGCTCGGCCCACGTGGGGCTCGCCAAGGGCTGCGAGAACCTGCTGTGCGTCGACATGGGGGGCACCTCCTACGACATCTCCCTGGTGCTCGGCGGCCGGGCGCCGGCCGTCTCCGGCTGGAACGTCCACCACCGCTACGTGGTGGGGGTGCCGATGATCCAGGTGGAAACCCTGGGCGCGGGGGGCGGCTCCATCTGCCACGTCCACAACGGCACCATCGCCGTCGGCCCCCGCTCGGCCGGCGCCGACCCGGGGCCCATCTGCTACGGCCGCGGCGGCCGCGAGCCGACGGTGACGGACGCCCTCCTGGTGCTCGGCATCCTCTCCCCCGAGGCCACCTTCGCCGGCGGCAGCTTCTCCCTCACCACCGAGGGGGTCTGGGAGGCTTTCGGCGAGCTGGGCCGGCAGATGGGCTACGGCCCCGAGGAGGCCGCCTTCGACTGCTTCCGGGTGGTCAACGCCAACATGGTCCAGGGGGTGCGGCGGGCCACCGCGCGCCGGGGCATCGATCCCCGGGAACTGGTGATGATGGCCTATGGCGGCAACGGGCCCGTGTTCGCTGCCATCCAGGCCGAAGAGCTGGGCATCCCCCGGGTGCTGGTGCCCAAGACCTCGCCCACCTTCTCCGCCCTCGGCACCCTGGTGGCCAACCCGCGCATCGACGAGGAACGTTCCTACATCGCCCCGGCCGATGCCCTCGACGTGGAGCGGATGAAGGCGTTGTGGCGGGCACTGGAAGAGCGCGCCGCCCACTTCTTCGCCGAGGCGGGGTTCGACCCCGGCGAGGTGGTGGCCGAGTACCAACTGAACATGCGCTACCCCGGACAGAACTTCAATCTCTCCTTCAACATCCACGTGGCCCGGGGGCTGGGCGATCTCTCCTTCGCGGACGAGGGGCTCGGTCGGCGAGCCATCGCCGCCTTCAACCGCCGCCACCAGGAGGAGTACGGCCACGTGCGCGAGCACGAGGTGCCCGAGGTGGCGGGGGTTCGCCTCGCCACCTCGGTGGAGACACCCGTGCCGAAAGTCCGCCACGGCTTCACCGCTCCGGTGGTGCGGGCGCGGGCGCAGCGCAGCCGGCGCGCCAACCTCGGGGAGGGGTTCGTGGAGGTGGACGTCTTCCGCGGCGCCGAGCTCGCCCCCGGCCACGAGGTGGTGGGGCCGGCCATCGTCGAGGAGGATTTCACCACCATCGTCATCTACCCCGGGTGGAAGGCGCGGGTGGACGACGCCGGCGACTACGAGCTTGTGCGGGGGTAGCCGTGGGCGCGCTGAGCGGCTTTCGCGTTCTGGAGTGGGCGAGCGGCGTGGCCGCCGAGCAGTGCGGGCGCCTGCTCGCCGACTTCGGCGCCGAGGTGATCAAGGTGGAACCGCCCGAGGGCAGCCCCACCCGCCGCCTCGTCCCCCGGGTCGAGGAGGGCGAGGCGCTGGAGTCGAGCGGGCTCTTCGCCCTGCTCAACGCCGGCAAGCGCTCCGTGGTGCTCGATCCCCAGGCCCCCGCCGCGCGCGACGCCTGGGAGCGGCTGTTGGCCGCGGCCGACGTCCTGGTGGTCGACCGGAACCGCGCGGCGCTCGCCGAGCTGGCACTGGATCCGGAGCGCCTCGAGGCGCGCCGCCCCGACCTGGTGGCGGTGGCCATCACCCCCTTCGGGCTGGACGCCTCTCTGGAGGCGGTGGACCTCAACGTCTTCCACGCCAGCGGCTGGGGCTACCACACCCCGAGCGGGCGCGACAACAGCGCCCCGCCCCTCAAGGGTCCCGGGCGCTTCCTGGCCAGCTACGAGGCGGGCCTCGACGGCGCCCTCTGTGCGGTGGCGGCCCTCTTCGACCGTCTGCGCACCGGGCGCGGGCGCTTCGTCGACGTCTCCGCCCAGGCGGTGCTCGCCGCGCGCGCGGACTACGTCTTGAGTCCCATGGTGGCGGGGGACCTGCCCGTCAGTCGCGACCGGCGCGCCTTCGACCTCGCCGGCCCCTCGGGGATCTTCGCCTGCCGCGAGGGGTGGGTGTACCTGTGGATGTCGGCGCCCGGCCACTGGCGGGCGCTCGGCGAACTGATGGGCCGGCCCGCCCTGGATGACGGATTTTCCGGAGAATTGGCTCGAGCGCGGCTGCACCCCGGAACGGGTGGAGCGGGTGCGGCGAGAGCTCGCCCGCTGGCTTGCCGGCGAAGACCGCCACGAGGTCTCCGAGCGCGCCCAGCGGCTGGGGCTGACCATGGTGCCCCTGCACACGGCGCCCGATCTGCTCGCCGATCCCCAGTACCGCCACCGCGGCTACTTCCGCCCCATCCGCCACCCGGAACTGGGCGAGGTGGTCCACCCCGGGGTCCCCTATCGGCTGTCGCGCACCCCGGCCGGACCGGCCGGGCCGGCCCCCCGGCTGGGCGAGGACAGCGACCGCTGGCTCGCGGGAGAGGCGCCATGAGGGCGCGCGGCGGGCCCCTGGCGGGCATTCGGGTGCTGGAGCTCACCAAGGTGTGGGCGGGGCCCGAGGTGGGCAAGCTGTTCGCCTACCTGGGGGCGGAGGTGATCCGGGTGGAGAGCGAGGCGTCGCTGGACGTCACGCGCATCTACGGCGTCGACGACCCCGACGACTCCCCCGGCTTCCAGTCGGTGAACCAGGAAAAGCTGAGCGTGCGGCTCAACGTCAAGACGCCCGAGGGGGTCGCCCTGGTGCTGCGCCTCGCCGAGCGGTGCGACGTGTTGGTGGAAAACCTGCGCCCCGGGGCGGTGGCGCGGCTCGGCCTCGACTATCCCCGGGTGGCGGCGGTGCGCCCGGACATCGTCTACGTCTCCATGGGCATGTACGGCGCCGAGGGCCCGCTCGCCCACCAGACCGGTTACGCTCCCTGTTTTGCCGCCCTGGGGGGCGTGAGCGCCCTGGTGGGAGAGGAGGGCGGCGTGCCGGAGGGGATCAACGTCCGCTACGGCGACGCCACCTTCGGCGCCGCGGCAACGCTCGCCGCCCTCGCCGCCCTGGTGCACCGGGCGCGCACCGGCGAGGGCCAATTCGTGGACGTCTCGGCGGTGGAGACCATGACCAGCATGGTGGGCGACGCGGTGATGGCCTACACCCTCAAGGGCGAGGTCGCAAGCTGCGACGGCAACCGCCACCCGGAGATGGCGCCCCACGGCGTCTACCCCTGCGCCGAGGGTACCTGGCTCGCCTTGGCCTGTGCCGACGACGCCATGTGGGGGCGGTTGGCGCAGGCCATGGGGCGGCCGGAGCTGGCGGCGGATCCCCGCTACGCCACCTTGGCGGCGCGCAAGGCGCGGGAGCGGGAGCTGGACCAGCTGATCGCCGCCTGGACCGCGCCCCAACCGGTGGACCAGCTGGCGGCGAGGCTGCAGGAGGCGGGCGTGGCGGCCACCGCGAGCGCGAGCTCCCTCGACCTGGTGGCCGATCCCCTGCTCTGGGCGCGCGGATTCTTCGTGGAGGTGACCGACGGGGCCGGGCGCACCAAGACCACCACCGGCGCCCCCTGGAGGATGAGTCGCCCGGCCCGCATCGAGCGCGGCGCCCCCCTGCTCGGCGAACACGACGACTACGTGCTGGGCGAGCTCCTCGGCCTTTCCGAAGAGGAGCGCCGGGCGCTCGCCGCGCGGGGCGTGGCGCGATGAGCGGGGGGAGGGCCGAAGAGGGAGGGAAGGCGATGCCGGAGACCCTGTTCGCATTCGACCAGCGCAACTATCGGGACTGCCAGCGGGCCTACCGCGGGCCCGGCGAGCGGGAGTACTACCTGGGGGACTACACCATCGAGGGCGGCGCGGTGGTGGACGTGCGCGCCGAGCGCAAGGGGGTGGGCTCCTACTCCCTCATCCGCTTGCGCTCCCGCTCCCGCCTGAATTTCACCCGCTCCTGGAGCCACATCCGCGAGGATGCCACCGACGTGGTGGTGCTCTGGTTCGTGCGCCGGGGACGGCTCGCCGTCACCCATCCCGGCGGGGAGGTGAGCGCCGCCGCCGGCGAGTTCGCCCTCACCCAGTCCCTGTCCCCCTTCACCATCCAGTGCCTGCCCGACGTCGAGGGGCAGTTCGAGGTCTTCCACCTGGTGGCGCCGAGCCACCGCTTCCGCCGCCACCTGGAGCGCGAGCCTCGCCCGGCCCTGGCCCTGCCCGCGGAGGTGCGCGAGCTCTCGCTGGCCGAGCGCATCCTGGCCGACGTCTTCGAGGCCGATGGCCTGTTGCCGGCGGATCTGGAGGCGTCGTTGGTGGAGGACGCCCTGGCCGTGGTGGCGGCGGCCCTGGCGAGGCGGGAGGAGTGCCTGCGCGTGCGCCGCAGTCTGCCCGAACAGCGCCTCGCCGAGGTCCTGCGCTACATCGACCTGCACCTGTCCGATCCCTCCCTGAGTGCCGCCGCCGTGGCCCGGGCCTGCGGCATCTCCCCCCGCTACCTGTCGTTCCTGCTCAAGCGCCACGGCAGCCGCTTTTCCGACCTGGTCTGGGAGAAGCGCCTCTCCGTGGCGGCCCATTGGCTGGCCACCTCGGCGCCCTCGGAGATCTCCATCGCCGAGGTGGCCTTTCGGGTGGGCTTCAAGAGTCCCGCCCACTTTTCCCGCATGTTCAAGCGGGTGTTCCGCAAGGGACCCCGCCAGTACCGCGCCGAGGCTCAGGTGTCGCGGGGCGCTGCGCGTCCCCGGGGGACGGCGCGGGCCCCGGTCAACGAGGAGGATGCCCCATGAGCGAAGTTGCCGAACCCTTCACCAGCTGTCCCGCCCGCGAGATCGATCTGGGGCGGGCGAGCCTGGCCGACCCCCTCATCCAGGCCCATCCCTTCGAGTTCTACTGGGCGCTGCGCCACCGCGACCCCGTGCACTACGACGAGCGCCTGGGCATGTGGCTGGTGTCGCGCTACGAGGACGTGGTGGCGGTGCTGCGCGACCCAGAGACCTTTTCCGACAAACTGGGCTACGAGGCCCAGTACGCCAGCGGCTACTTCGAGGAGTTCAAGGCGATCCTGGAGCGGGAGGGGGGCGGCTTCTTCCCCGACGCCATCAAGAGCGATCCCCCCTACCACACCCGAGTGCGCAAGCTGTTGGAGAAGGCCTTCACCGCTCATCGGGTGCGGAGCCTGGAGCCCGGCATCACCCGGGTGATCGTCGAGCTGATCGAGGCCATGGCCGAGCGCGCCGCGCGGGGTGAGGCGGTGGACGGGGTGCGGGAGTTCGCCATCCCCCTCACCATCCGGGTGATCTGCGAGCAGTTGGGGATCGCCCACTACAACGCCGAAAAGATCTCCCGCTGGTCGGAGGCGGTCACCGCCCAGATCGGGCGCATGCAGGACCGCGAACAGATGATCGAGAACGCCCGCCAGATCTGCGAGCTGCAGCACTTCCTGATCGCCGAGATCCGCGACCGGCAGCAGCACCCGAAGGAGGACATGATCTCCGACCTGGTCCACGCGGTCACCGAGGACGGCAGCCGCCTCACCTTCGAGGAGACGGTCTCCCTGGTGCGGGCGCTGATCATCGCCGGCAATGACACCACCGCCACGGCGCTTGGCAACCTGCTGTTCGTCCTCGCCAATCAGCCGGAACTGGCCGCGCGACTCGCCGCCAACGCCGCCGACGATCGATTCCTCACCCGCTTCGTCGAAGAGCTGTTGCGCTACCTGCCCCCGGTGCACGGGCTCGCCAAGATGACCACCCGGGAGACGGAGCTGGGCGGCGCGAGGCTGCCCAAGCACGCCCACGTGCTGGTGCTCTACGCCTCGGCCAACGACGACGAGACCCATTTCCGCTGTCCGCGCCGCTTCGACCTGGAGCGGGAAAACCTGGGCACCCACGTGGCCTTCGGGGTGGGCATCCACCGCTGCGTGGGCGCGCCGCTTGCCCGCCTGGAGATCAAGCTGGCCACCCGCGAACTGGTCAGCCGTCTCGCCGACTTCAAGCTCCTCGTCGAACCGGGCGAGATCCGCTTCAAACCCACGGTGGCGACCCACACCATGGAGTCGCTGCCCATCACCTTCCGCCGCCGCGCGGCTTGAGGGGGCCACCGTGGCGGGAGAACTCGAAGGCAAGGTGGCGGTGGTCACCGGCGGCGGCTCGGGGATCGGCCGGGCGAGCGCCCTGCGCTTCGCCGGGGCGGGGGCGCGGGTGGTGGTGGCCGATCTCGACGAGGCCCGCGCCCGCCAGGTGGCCGAGGAGATCGGCGAGGCCGCCCGGGCATTTCGCGTCGACGTGGCGCGGGCCGAGGAGGTGGAAGCCCTGGTGGCCTTTGCGGTGGCGGAGTTCGGGCGATTGGACGTGATGTTCAACAACGCCGGGATCTCCGGCGCCCAGCATCCCCGCTTGCTGGAGGACGACCTGGGGGACTTCACCCGGGTGATCGGCGTCAATCTCTTCGGCGTCATGGCCGGCACCCGGGCCGCCGCCCGCCACATGGCGGAGCGCGGCGGCGGCGCGATCCTCAACAACGCCTCCATCGCCGGGCTCTTGGCCGGCCAGGCCCTCTACAGCTACCGGGTGTCCAAGGCGGGGGTGATCCACTTCACCAAGTGCGCCGCCATCGACCTGGCCGAGTACGGGATCCGGGTCAACTGTCTGGTGCCGGGCCACATCCGCACGCCGCTTTCCGCCTTCACCCTGCCCGGCATGAGCGAGGAACAGATGGCGCGCCTGCGCGAAGCCTTGGCGCCGGTGTGGGACGCCAATCAGCCCTTGAAGCGCCACGGCCGCCCCGAGGACGTGGCCGAGGCGGCGCTCTTTCTGGTGAGCGATCGCGCCGCCCAGATCACTGGGGTGGCGCTGCCGGTGGACGGCGGGATCACCGCCGGTGATCCGGTGAACCATCTGGCCGAGCTCCTCGCCGCCCGCGCCCGGGTGCTCGGCGAGGGGGGATGAGAAGACCTACGAGCCGCTCCGCCGGGCCGCTCGGGCGGGCGGAGCGCCGGTACCAAAACCAACAAAGAGGGGAGGACCACCATGGACAAGGGCCTGCGCGGATTCCGCAGAAGAACGCCGCTCCTATTCCTGGCCGTCGCCCTGGGCGCGCCCGCGCTCGCCCAGACCGGCGAGGGTGCCACCGCCCTGGAGGAGATCGTGATCACCGCCCGGCGCCGCGAAGAGCGCCTGGCCGACGTGCCCATCGCCGTGTCGGCCTTCACCGCCGAGGAGATTCTCCGCCGGGGTGTGCGCACCGACTCGGATCTGCAGTTCGTCGCCCCCGGCCTCACCATCCGCCAGACCCAGGGCAACAACTCCCTCACCTACTCCCTGCGCGGCCAGTCCGCCGACACCTTCTCCGGCTCTCCCTCGGCGGTGGTCACCTATCTCAACGAGGTGCCGCTGCCCATTCCCGGCGCCTCGAGCCTCTACGATCTGGAGTCGGTGCAGGTGCTCAAGGGCCCCCAGGGGACCCTGTTCGGGCGCAACGCCACCGGCGGGGCGGTGCTCTTCTACACCGCCAAGCCCACCCCCGAGCAGGAGGCGCGGCTGCGCGTGCGCGGCGGCAACCTCGACCTGCGGGAGGTGGAGGGGATGGTCAACCTGCCCCTGGTGGAGGACGAGCTCCTGTTGCGGGCCGCCTTCGACAGCCTGCGCCGCGACGGCTACATCGACAACCTGCTCACCGGCCGCGACCACGGCCGCATCGAGCGCGACTCGGCCCGCCTCTCCCTCACCTGGCGGCCGGCCGAGGGCGTGGAGAACACCGCGGTCTTTTCCTACAGCGAAAACCACAGCATCAACACCGGCGCCTCCTACGTGTGGAGCGTCTACGCCCCCGGCGAGACCCACAACGGCTATGCCCTGAACGGCGCGGCCGGTTTCCTCTTCGGGCCCGGCCTCGACGTCTTCGGCCCCGGCCTGTGGGAGACGTATCTCGCCGCCCACCCGGAAGCCCATCCCGGCGGCTTGCTCGGCTATCTGGAGGAGCAGCGGCGGCTCGGTCCCTACAAGACCATGCATCCGGGGGACGCCCACCACGACGGCAAGGACTGGATCTTCACCAACACCACGAGCTGGGAGCTCGCCGCCGATTTGCGCCTGAAGAACATCTTCGGCGCCTACCACTACGAGACCGATTCGGAACAGCCGGCCCTGGGCGCGCCCTTCGTGGTGTTCGTCACTCAGAACCTGGCCACCGGCCGCTCCGGCAACGAGACGGCCGAGGACTCCTACTCCAACGAGCTGCAACTCCTCGGCAGCGCCGCGGGGGGGCGGCTCGAGTACATCCTGGGGCTGTTCCTGCAACACCAGAAGACCGAAACCCTCTGGCCCCAGACCTACTTCAAGCTGGACCCCATCCCCGGCTTCACCGTCTACGCCACCAACCACTTCGGCATCACCACCGACAGCGCCGCCCTCTACGGCCAGGGGACCCTGCACCTCACCGAGCGGTTCGGGCTCACCGCGGGGCTGCGCTACACCCGCGAGCACGTCCAGATCGAGCAGCTCAAGCAGGCCGACTACCTCGGCGTGCCGGGTTGGGAGCGCAAGCAGGACGAGGTCTTCCGCGACCCCTCCTGGGAGGTGGGCCTCGAGTGGCAGGCGGGCGACGCGCTGCTTGCCTATCTCAAGACCCGCGGCAGCTTCCGCTCCGGCGGCTTCAACGGCTCGGCGCCCCCCTTCGACGCCGACGCCACCCGCGGCGGCAACAAGTTCGACCCCGAGCGGGTGCGCGACCTGGAGGCGGGCTTCAAGTACGAGGGGGAGCTGGCGGGTCGCCCCTTGAGGGCCAGCGTGGCCGCCTACCGGCAGTGGGTGGAGGACGTGCAGCGGATCGAGTTCCCCGATCCGGCCCCCTATCCCAACGGCATCGACCCCCAGTCGATCGCCGTCACCGCCAACATCCCCGAGATGGAGGTGGACGGTGTGGAGTTGGAAGTGGCGGTGCGCGCCAGCGAGCGCCTGTCGCTGGGTTTCGCCGGGGCCTGGACCGACGCCCGCTTCACCGACGGCGAGACGGAGCTCTTTGGTGTGCAGTACCGCTACGGACCGGTGGCCAACACGCCCGAAAAGAGCTGGGTGGTCTGGGCCGATTTGCGCCTGCCCGTGGCGGACCCCGGCGAGCTGATCCTGCACGCCGAATACTACGGCCAGGACAGCTTCTACTTCTCCAACACCGCCGACTCCATCGCCCCGCGCACCGAGCTGCCCTCCTATGAGCTCCTCAACGCGCGCCTGGACTGGCAGCGCATCTCGGGCAGCGGGCTATCGCTTGCGCTGTTCGGCAAAAACCTCCTCGACGAAGAGCACTTCGTCGGGGGCATGCCCCTGGGCGCCTCCTTGGGGCACAATGCCGCGGCGGTGGGCGAGCCGCGCACCTGGGGGGTCGAGCTCACTTGGGAATGGTGAGGGAGGCGAAGATGAGCGCGGGGGCGAGCTTCGACGTGGTGGTGGTGGGCTCCGGCGCCGCCGGCGCCACCGCCGCCCTGCGGGCGGCCGAGCGGGGCCTGTCCGTAGTGATTCTGGAAAAGAGCCACAAGTTCGGCGGCACCTCGGCCACCTCCGGGGGCGTGATCTGGGTGCCCAACCATCAGCTCTCGGCCAACGACGACAGCCGCGAACAGGCCGAGGCCTATCTGGGGGCCCTCATCCGCCGCCCGGTGCGGCGGGAGCGCCTGGCGGCCTATCTGGACGCCGCCCCCCGGCTCGCCCACTGGCTCAAAAGCCTCGGGGTGCCCCTCCAGGTGGCCACCTGGCCCGACTACTACCCCGACCTGCCCGGCGCCCGCGCCGACCGCTCCCTGGTGTGCGAGACCTTTGACGGCCGCCTGCTGGGGGACCATTTTCTCCTGATGCGCGAGCAGTACTCGCGCTTCAAGGTGATGAACCGCTACGCCATCGACCTCGCGGAATTCTTCGCCCTCTCCACCCAGGCACCGGGCTGGCAGTGGGTGTTTCTCAAGATGGCCGCGCGCTATTGGGCGGATCTGGGCACCCGCCGCCTCGGCCGCCGCGACCGCCGCTTCACCCAGGGGGCCGCCCTCATGGGCCACCTCTATTGGCGGATCTTTGCCCGCGGCGTGCCCCTGTGGCTCGAGTGCGCCCTCGAGGAGCTGGTGGTGCGGGAAGGCCGGGTGGCGGGCGTGGTGGCGAGCCGCTTCGGCCGCCGCTTCGAGGTGGAGGCGCGCCGAGGAGTGGTGCTCGCCGCCGGCGGCTTCGAGTGGAACCAGGCGCTGCGCGAGCGCTTCCTGCCGCTGCCCGGGCGGATCTACCACTCGAGCACACCCCCCCACCAGAACCGCGGCGAAGCCCTGCTCGCCGCCGAGGCGTTGGGGGCGGCCACCGAGCACACCGACAGCCTGTGGTGGATGCCCACCATGGACCTGCCCATCACCGCGGCGAGCAATTTCGAGGAGATCCACCAGGCGGCCTTCGACGTCGGCCGGCCGGGCAGCGTCTGCGTCAACCGCAACGGCGTGCGCTTCGCCAACGAGGCGGCGAGCTACGACGAGTTCGGCGCCGCCATGGTCGCCGATCAACTGGCGAACGGCGCCAACGCCCCCTGCTGGCTGGTGTTCGACAGCCGCTTCCGCCGCAGGTGGACGGCGGGCGGCCTCTTGCCCTCGATCCTGATGCCCGACTGGAAAGTGCCCCGGGACTGGTGGGACCACTACCTGTTCCGCGCCCCCACCCTGGCCGAACTGGCTGCCAAGATCGGCGTGCCCGGCGAGGCCCTGGAGCGCACCGTGGCCAACATGAACGAATACGCCCGCACCGGGGTCGATCCGGAATTCGGCCGCGGCGGCAACGCCTACGACCGGATGTTCGGCGATCCCGCGCAACAGCCCAATCCCTGCCTCGGCCCCATCGATCGCCCGCCGTTTTACGCCGTGCCCATCCAGGTGGGGGATCTGGGCACCAAGGGGGGGCTCGCCGTGGACGCCGCCGCCCGGGTGCTGGACGGCGAGGGCCGGCCGATCTCCGGGCTCTACGCCGCCGGCAACTGCGCCGCTTCCCCCTTCGGCGACCGCTATCCCGGTGCTGGTGGTACAATCGGCCCGGCCATGACCTTCGCCTATCTCGCCGTCGACGACCTGGCCGCCCTCGCGCGCTGAGTCGGCGGCCCCAAACCCCTCGCCGCGGGAGGCGCCATGACCGACCTGCCCCAGTTCGGCTCCCTGCTGCTCGCCCGGCGCGGGCGGCGCCTCGACATCGTCTTGAACCGCCCCGAGACGCTCAACGCCTGCAATCTGGAGATGCACGACGAGCTGCCGCGGGCCTTCGAGTTCGCCGCCCTCGACCCCGGCTCCGACCTGGTGGTGCTCACCGGCGCCGGGCGCGCCTTCTCGGCCGGAGGCGACCTCGACCACCTCGCCCGCAACGCCGCCGAGCCGGATCGCTTCGACCACGAGGTGCGCATGGCCAAGCGGATCGTCTTCGCCATGCTCGACCTGGACAAGCCCCTCGTCTGCCGGCTCAACGGCCACGCCGTCGGCCTCGGCGCCACCCTGGCGCTCTTTTGCGACGTGATCTTCGCCGCCGAGCACGCCAAGATCGGCGACCCCCACGTGCAGTTGGGGCTGGTGGCCGGCGACGGCGGGGCAGTGATCTGGGCGGCCCGCATCGGCCTCGCCCGGGCCAAGGAGTACCTGTTCACGGGCGAACTCCTCAGCGCGCGGCGGGCGGCCGAGATCGGCCTCGTCAACCACTGTTTGCCCGCCGAAGAGCTGGACGAGGCGGTGGACGCCTTCTGCGAGCGGCTGCTGGCGCTTCCCGCCCGCGCCCTGCGCTGGACCAAGATCCTCACCAACCTGGAGCTCAAACGCGTGGCCACCGCGGTGCTCGAGGCGGGGATCGCCTACGAGGCGGTCTCGGTGCGCACCGCCGAGCACCGGGAGGGGGTGGCGGCGTTGCGGGAAAAGCGCAAGCCCGACTTCTCCCGTCGCTGAGGGGAGTGCTGCTTCCGCCTCGCGGACCAATTCCGCCTGGAGCGCGTTTTGGGGCCAAAAGGCGCAGGCCCGCGCGACACAGGCGACGGCGGCAGGGAGAAGCCCCGCTTGCTGATCGGTGGCGGTCCCGCCGGGACGGGGCTGGTCGCTCAGGCGGTGGCCGCTACCTCCTCCTCGACGAGGAACGAGGCGAACCGCCCCTCGATGATCTCCAGGGCTTCGCGCACGATCCGGTCGATCAGTTCCTTGACCGTGGGCACGTCGTGGATGAGGCCCTGGACCATGCCGCCCCAGATGAGGCCGGCGTCGATGTCGCCCGTCTCCAGGGCGCGCCGCCCGTCCACGCCGCGCACCAGGTGGGCCACGTCCTGGAAGGTGGCGTTGGGGTTTTTGAGGATTTCCACCACTTTGTCGGAGACCGAGTTTTTCACCACCCGCCCGGTGTTCTTCAGCGAGCGGAAGATCAGGTTGGTGGCCCGCTCGTCGTTCTCCACCAGGAGCTGTTTGATTCGGGGATGGATGGGGGCCTCCACGGTGGCGCAGAAGCGGGTGCCCATGTTGATCCCCTCGGCGCCGAGGGCCAGGGCCGCCACCAGGCCGCGGCCGTCGGCGAAGCCGCCGGAGGCAAGAAGTGGCACCTTCACCTTGTCGGCGGCGCAGGGGATGAGGATGAGCCCGGGGATGTCGTCCTCGCCCGGATGGCCGGCGCACTCGAAGCCGTCGATGGAGACGATGTCCACCCCCATGCGCTCGGCGGTGAGGGCGTGGCGCACCGCGGTGCACTTGTGGATCACGGTGATCCCGTGGGCCTTGAACTCCTCCACGTGCTCCCGGGGATTGTGCCCCGCGGTCTCGACGATCTTGATCCCACTGTCGATGATCGCCTTGCGGTATTCGGCGTAGGGCGGCGGGTTCACCGACGGCAGGATGGTCAGGTTGACGCCGAAGGGCTTGTCGGTCATGGACCGGCAGCGGTCGATCTCCCGGCGCAGATCGTCGGGGGTCGGCTGGGTGAGGGCGGTGAGGATGCCGAGGCCGCCGGCGTTGGAGACGGCGGCCGCGAGCTCCGCCCGGCCCACCCACATCATGCCCCCCTGGACGATGGGGTGTTCGATGCCGAGCAGTTCGGTGATGCGCGTCTTGAAACGCTTCATGGCAGGCACTCCCAGGGGAATCAGCGGGGCGGCATGCGGATCGCCCCGTCGAGGCGGATCACTTCGCCGTTGAGCATGGGATTTTCGACGATGGCCTGGACGAGCAGCGCGTACTCGTCCGGGTCTCCCAGGCGCTTGGGGAAGGGCACCTGGGCGGCGAGCGATTGCTGCACCTTTTCGGGCAGGCTCGCCATCATGGGGGTCATGAAGATCCCCGGGGCGATGGCCATCACCCGGATGCCGTACTCGGCCAGGTCCCGGGCCACCGGCAGCGTCAGGCCGACGATGCCACCCTTGGATGCGGAGTAGGCGGCCTGCCCCACCTGTCCCTCGAAGGCGGCGACGCTGGCGGTGTTGACGATCACTCCGCGCTCCTCGCCGCGGGGCTCCGCCTGGGCGAGCCGCGCCGCGAAGCGGGACAGCACGTTGAAGGTGCCCACCAGGTTCACCTCCACCGTGCGGCGGAAGAGATCGAGGGGGAAGGGGGCGTACTCCTTGCCCACCGTCTTGGCACCGCTGACGATGCCGGCGCAATTGACCAGGATGCGGGCCACGCCGTGGGCCTCTTCGGCGGCGGCCAGGCCCGCCTCCACCGAGCCCTCGTCGGTGACGTCGACCCGCAGGAAGCGCCCGCCGATCTCTTCGGCCAGCCGCTTGCCCGTCTCCTCGTTGAGGTCGAAGACGGCCACCTTGGCGCCGAGCCGGGCCAGTCGCCGGGCGGTGGCGGCGCCGAGACCCGAGGCCCCACCGGTGACCACGGCGGCGGTTTGCGAAATCTCCATCGGCGATCTCCTCTGCGATCAGATCCGTTCGAAAGCCATGGCGGTGGCCTCGCCGCCCCCCAGGCAGATGGCCGCCACGCCGCGCTTGAGGTCGCGGCGGCGCAGGGCGTTGAGCAGGGTGGCGACGATGCGCGCCCCCGAGGCGCCGATGGGGTGGCCGAGGGCGCAGGCGCCGCCGTGGACGTTGAGCTTCTCGTGGGGGATGCCGAGGTCGCGCATGGCGATCATGGCCACCACG
This sequence comes from Porticoccaceae bacterium, assembly GCA_026005035.1. GTDB lineage: Bacteria > Pseudomonadota > Gammaproteobacteria > Pseudomonadales > Porticoccaceae > BPKH01. The sequence continues at coordinate 202,432 of BPKH01000005.1, forward strand.
GCGAAGGCCTCGTTGACCTCGAAGAGGTCCACGTCGCCCACCTCCCAGCCCGCCTTGGCGAGCACTTTGCGGGTGGCGCCCACCGGCGCGGTGGTGAAGTAGCCGGGCTCGTGGGCGTGGCAGGCGGTGGCCACCACACGCGCCACCACCGGCAGGCCGAGCCGCTCGGCGACGCTCGCCCGGGTCATCACCAGCGCCGCCGCGCCGTCGGAAATGGAGGAGGCGTTGGCGGCGGTGACCGTGCCGCCCTCGACGAAGGCCGGCTTGAGCTTGGGGATGTTTTCCGGCTTGGCCTTGCCCGGCTGTTCGTCCACGGTGACGAGCTCGACGCCGGTGCGGGTCTTGACCTCGACGGGCACGATCTCCTCGGCGAAGGCGCCGCTCTCGATGGCGGCGAGCGCCCGGCGCAGGCTCTCCAGGGCGTAGGCGTCCTGCTCCTCGCGGGTGAAGCCGTACTCTTTGACGATCCGCTCGGCGTAGATGCCCATCAGGTTGCCGGGCTCGTAGGCGTCCTCGAGGCCGTCGAGGAGCATGGAGTCCACCACCCGGTCGTGGCCGAGCCGCGCCCCCGAGCGATGTTTGGGCAGCAGGTAGGGGGCGTTGGTCATCGACTCCATGCCGCCGGCCACGATGACGTCGGCGGCGCCGGCGGTGAGGCTCTCCCAGGCCAGAATGGCCGCCTGCATGCCCGACCCGCACATCTTGTTGAGGGTGGTGGCCTGCACCGAGCGGGGCAGACCGGCGGCCAGCGCCGCCTGGCGGGCGGGAGCCTGGCCCAGGCCGGCGGGCAGGACGCAGCCCATGTAGATGCGGTCGATGGCCTCACCCGCCACGCCGGCGCGCTCCACGGCGCCGCGCACCGCGGCGGCGCCCAGTTCGGTGGCTTTGAGAGAGGCGAACACGCCCTGCAAGCCCCCCATGGGGGTGCGGGCATAGGATGCGATGACGACGGGATCCGCTGCCATGGTCAGCTCCTTCCGCGATTCGGTGGGGAACGCTCGCGGCTGCGCGACGCCACGCCCCGCGACGAAGCAAGCGAGGATACCCGAGGCGGGGGGCGAAGGAAAGGCCGCATCATCCCGCCGCCCGCAGGGGTTCGGTTCCGTCGGGGGAGGCGAGGCGGGCGCGCAACTTGGAGACCTCCGCGCGCCAGGCGGCGATGGCTGCCTCCTTCACCGGACCGAAGCCGGCGATCCGCTGGGCCGACGCGGCCAGGGCGCAGGCGGCGTCCAGATTGTCGGCGGTGAGCCGCGGCAGGATCTCCTCCACCAGAGCCTGGTATTCCTCGATGAGGCGCCGCTCGGTGCGCCGCTCGCGGCTCCAGCCGAAGGGGTCGAAGGGGGTGCCGCGCAAAAAGCGCAGGCGGGCGAGCAGGCGAAAGAGGGGGAACACCCAGGGCCCGAAGGCGCGCTTGCGCGGCCGGCCGGAGGGGTCGTGGCCAGGGAGAAAGGGTGGGGCGAGGTGGACGCGCAGCCTGCGCCCGCCGGGCAGCTCGCGCACCAGGGCGGTGTGGAAGCCGGGATCGGCGTAGAGCCGCGCCACTTCGTACTCGTCCTTGTAGGACATGAGCCGGCCCATGGCCAGCGCCACCTCTTTGGCGAAGGCGTCGCCCGCCTCGCCCACCCGCTCCCGCGCGGCCCGGCGCACCTCGTCGACCCAGCTTCGATAGCGCTCCGCCCAGGCCCGGTCCTGCCAGGCTGTGAGGCGGCGGACGCGACTTGCCACCACCTGCTCGAAGGTGTCGAGGGGGGGTGGGGATCCCGCCTCGTCCAGCAGCTCGGCGATCGCCTCCGGTGCGGCCGCCGCCAGGCGGCCCGCCGCCAGCAACCGGAGGTTGGCCTCCACGGCCACTCCGTTGAGGCGGATGGCCTCTTCCAGGGCGGCGCGGGAGACCGGCAGCAGCCCGCACTGCAGGGCGTAGCCGAGCACCACCAGGTTGGTGCCGATGGCGTCGCCGCAGACCGCCTCGGCGATCCGGGTGGCGTTGAGGGGATGGCTCGGGCCGCCGGCCAGCGCCTCTTCCACCGCGCGGCGCAGGGCGGCGCCGTCGGGGATGCCGCCGCCCTGCTGGAAATCCCCCGTGGCCGCCACGTCCAGGTTGACCACCGCGGCGGTGCGGCCCGGCGCCACCGTGGAGAGCACTGGGCGGCCGGCGGCCACCACCAAATCGCAGGCCAAGAGTAAGTCGCACTGGCCGAGCCCGATCCGCGGGGCGTGGAGGGCTGCGGGGTCGGCGGCGATGCGCAGGTGGCTGGTGACCGCGCCGCCCTTTTGCGCCATGCCGGTGTGGTCGAGGACGGTGGCCGCGTGCCCCTCGAGATGGCTGGCCATGGCGATGACAGCCGCGGCGGTGAGCACGCCGGTGCCGCCGATCCCAGCGATGAGCAGGCTCTTGCCCGCCTCGCCGAGGGGGGGCGGCACAGGTTCGGACAGCCGGGCGGCGCGCGCGGCGAGGTCTGCGGCGCCGGCGCTGCGGCGGTCCTGGGGGCGCGCCCCCTCGACGGTGACGAAGGAGGGGCAGAAGCCCTTCAGGCAGCTCAGGTCCTGGTTGCAGCCGGACTGGTCGATGCGCCGCTTGAGCCCGAACTCGGTGGGCAGCGGCTGGATGCTCACGCAGTTGGACTGGGCCGAGCAGTCGCCGCACCCCTCGCACACCTCCGGATGGATGTAGGGACGGCGCGGCGCCTCGGGGGCGAGCCCGCGCTTGCGCCGGCGGCGCAGTTCGGTGGCGCACACCTGTTCGTAGACGATGGCGGTGACCCCGGGGAGGGCGCGCAGCCTGCGCTGGACGGCGTCCAGTTCGTCCCGGTGGTGGAGGCTCGCGCCCCGCGGCAACCGCACCCCCCGATGGCGGCGCGGGTCGTCGGAGACGAGGCAGACCCGGCGCACCCCCTCGGCGAGGAGCTGGCGTACCACCCCCAGGGGGCCGGTGGCCTGCTCCACGGGCTGGCCGCCGGTCATGGCCACGGCGTCGTTCCAGAGGATCTTGTAGGTGAGGTTGACGCCGGCGGCCACGGCGGCGCGGATGGCCAGGATGCCGGAGTGGGAGTAGGTGCCGTCCCCCAGGTTTTGAAAGAAGTGGGGGGTGTCCACGAAGCGGCTCGCCCCGATCCAGGCCGTCCCCTCGTGGCCCATGGGCAGAAACTGCATGGTGTCGCGGTCCATCACCACCGCGGCGAGGCCGTGGCAGCCGATGCCGCCCATGGCGCGGGAGCCCTCCGGCAGGCGGGTGCTGGTATTGTGGGGGCAGCCGGCGCAGAACCAGGCGGGGCGGACCGCGCCCGATCCCACCCGCGCGGCGCGCTCGGCCCGCGCCTCCAGCTCCGCGGCGCGGCGGGCGAGGGCCTCGTCGCGCACACCCAACTGTTCGAGGAGCCGCAGCAGGGCGCGGGCCACCGCCAGGGGGTCCAATTCGCCGCTCGCCGGCAGCAGGGGGCGGCCGGCCAGGTCGGCCTTGCCGGCCAGGGCCGGCCGCCGATCCGCGGGCAGTCCGTAGAGGGCGCGGGCGATCTGCTCTTCCAGGAAGGGGCGCTTTTCCTCCACCACCAGGAGGGCCCGGCTGCCGGCGGCGAAGCGAGCCAGGGAGTCGCCGTCCAGGGGCCAGATGAGCGCCGGCTTGTAGAGGCGGATGCCGAGGCGGCGCAGGTCGGCCTCGGCCAGCCCCAGATCGGCCAGCGCCTGGCGCAGGTCGCGGTAGGCCTTGCCGGCGGCGACCACGGCGAGCTCCCGGAGGGGACCGTCCACCACCACCCGGTCCAGGCCGTTGGCCCGGGCGAAGGCGGTGGCCGCGGGCAGCCGGTACTCGACGAGCAGGCGCTCCTCCTCCAAGGGCGGACGGTTTTCCCGCAGATGGAGCCCGCCTGGGGGCACGGCGATCTCCGGGGGCGTCACGAAGGGGCGGGTGAGGTCGGGCAGGTCCACCGTGGCCGACAGGTCGAGGGTGTCGGTCACCGTCTTGAGGGCCACGTAGCAGCCGCTGGTCCGCGAGAGGGCGAAGCCAGCGAGCCCCAACTCGAGGATCTCGGCCACGTCGCTGGGGTAGAGGATGGGCAGCATGGCCGCCGCCAGGGTCTGCTCCGACTGGTGGGCGCTGTCGGAGGATTTGCCGCCGTGGTCGTCGCCCGCCACGGCGAGCACGCCCCCATGGGCCGAGGTGCCCTCCAGGTTGGCCAGTTTGAGGGCCTCGCAGGCGCGATCCACGCCGACCCCTTTGCCGTACCAGAGGCCGAAGACGCCCTGATAGGGAGAGCGCCCGAACCAGGCGATCTGCTGGGTGCCGCGGATGGCGCTCACCGCCAGCTCTTCGTTGAGCCCCGGCTGGAAGAAGACCTGGTGGGCCTCCAGGTGATTCCGCGCCGTCCACAGGGCGGCGTCGAACACGCCCAGGGGGGATCCCCGGTAGCCCGAGACGTAGCCGGCGGTGGCCAGCCCCGCCGCCCGGTCCCGCCGCGCCTGGTCGAGGAGGAGGCGCACCAGCGCCTGGTTGGCGGTGAGGAACACCCGCCCGGTGGTGCGCGCGTACTTGTCCTCCAGGGTGACGTCGGGGCGCAGCCGCGCGGTCATCGGGTGGGCTCGGCGCGGGGCAGGGGTGGCAGGGCCTCCAGGGGGAAATCCGCCTGCACCGTCTCCTGGAGCTCGATGACGTTGCCCTCGGGGTCGCGCCCGTAGATGGACTTGACGTGGCCGACGTCGATGGGCGCCTCTTGGCTGAAGGTCATGCCGAGCCCCTTGAGGCGCTCGAACTCTCGCTCGATGCCCACCACGTCGACGCAGAAGTGGGTATAGCCCTTGTCGTGGGGGCGCTTGGGGTGGGGCGAATCGGGGGCGGGCTTTTCGTATTCGAACAGTTCCAGGTAGCAGTTGCCGGCGCGCAGCATGCAGCCGCGGGCGGCGGAGTGGGGCACGTCCACGATCCGGTCGATGAGCGGGTCGTCGCGCCAAGAGAAGGGCTCGCCCACCAGTTCGAAACCGAAGGCTTCCCGGTAGAAGCGGATCATCCGCTCGAGGTCGTGGACGTGCACCCCCACGTGGTGGATTCCGCGGATCATGACCTGGCACCTCGCGTCGCATTTCTTCGGGGGAGGGTCTAGTCTTTGGCAGCGGTAGAGGGCTGTCAAAGGCCCCCGCACAGGGGGGCAAGTCGCGCTGCCTCGTCGGTCATCTGGAGCGGAGGGGCCTTTGGCATAATCCAATCCGACAGGGTAGAGGCGCCACGTCGGCCATCCAGCCACGCACAGGAGGCGACCCCATGAATCAGCCAGCCAAACTCGGACGGGGCCTCGATCGCTGCCCGAACGCGCCGAGCACCCAGGAGATCATCGCCCGCGACAAGCACCCCGCGCCCTTCTGGGTGCGCTCCGAGTCCTACCAGTTCCTCGGCGACGAAGACATCCCCACTGAGCGCTACTACGACCCGGAATTCGCCAAGCGGGAGTGGGAGCGGCTCTGGCCGCGTACCTGGCAGTTCGCCTGCCGGGAGGAGCACATCCCCGAGGTGGGCGACTATTACGTCTACGACATCGGCCGCTTCTCCTTCATCGTCACCCGCGTCGCCGAAGACGAGATCAAGGCCTTCTACAACGCCTGTCTGCACCGCGGCACCAAGCTGCGCGCCTCGGGCACCGAGGGCAACACCCGCCTGTTCAAATGCCCTTTCCACGGCTGGTCGTGGAACCTGGACGGCAGCCTGCGGGAGGTGGTCTGCGAGTGGGACTTCCCCCACGTCCGGCGGGAGTCCTTCGCCCTACCCGAGGCGCGGGTGGCGCGCCGCTGGGGGTTCGTGTTCATCAACATGGACCCCGACGCGCCCTCCTTCGAGGAGTACGTGGGGGAGGAGGCGCTCGCCCACTTTGACGCCTGGGGCATGGAACAGCGCTACATCCACTGCCACGTGGCCAAGGTGATCCCGGCCAACTGGAAGCTGACCATGGAGGCCTTCATGGAGGCCTACCACGTCCTCGAGACCCATCCCCAGGTGGCGGTGTCCAACGCCGACGCCAACTCCCAGTACGACATCTACGGCGAGCACGTAAACCGCTTCATCTCCTGCCTCGGGGTGGTGAGCCCCCACCACGCCGGCCGCTTCACCGAACAGGACGTGCTGGACCAGTTCACCCTCGGCGACAGCTCCTTCGTCGCCGACGCCGAGCGCAAGCTGCGCCCGGGGGAAACGGCCCGCCAGCGGATGGCCGACCTACTGCGCGAGCAATTCGAAAAGGCCACCGGCACGAGCCTCGCCGGGGTGTCCGACTCGGAGCTCCTCGACTGCTTTTCCTACACCCTGTTCCCCAACACCTTCCTGTTCGCGGGCATCTCCCTGCCCATGGTCTACCGCTTCCGGCCCCTCAAGGACGACCACCGCAAGTGTCTCTACGAGGTGTTCTTCCTGCGCCCGGTGCCGGAGGGCAGGCCGCGGCCCGAGCCCGCCCCCTGCCAACTTCTCGAACCGCACCAGTCCTTTACCGAAGCCCAGGGAATGGACCCGGGGTTCGGCGCCATCCTCGACCAGGACACCGAGAACCTGCGCCTCGAACAGGAGGGGATCGAGGCCAGCGCCAAGCGGGGGCTCACCCTCGGCAATTACCAAGAGATCCGCATCCGCCACTTCGAGCGGGCGGTGGACAAGTACGTCGGCCGCTGAGGCGGCGCGCGGCACCGCCTCCTCGGGGGAGCATCCGCCTTGAGCGAACGGACCTTCAAGCGCTTCTGTCCCCTGGAGGAGTTGCCGCCGGGGGCCAAGAAGGCGCGCAACCTGGACGGGGTGCCGGTGCTGGTCTGCCACACCGGCGAGGGGATCTTCGCCGTCTCCAACCTCTGCTCCCACCAGGAGAAGTTCCTCCACGCCGGGCGGGTGCGCGCCGGGCGCATCACCTGTCCGCTCCACGGCGCCCAGTTCGACCTCAAGACCGGCGCCGCCCTCTGCCTGCCGGCCACCCGCCCCATCGCCACCTACGAGGTGCGGGTGGTGGACGGTTGGATTGAGGTTTGCGCCTGAGTTGCGTATCCTTCGGGCCGCGGCGCCGCTAGGCAACGCTGTCGTTCACCGCGCCCTGGGCGCGCGGCCCTTCCACCCTCCCACAGGACCCGGGGGCAGCCGATGACGGCCGAAGAATTGGCATCCTTCCGCGCCGAGGTGCGCGCCTGGCTCGAGGCCAACGTCCCCCGTGGTTGGCGCTCGGCGATGACCAACGCCCCCCAGGAAGCCTTCGTCGCCCTGCAGCGGGATTGGTTCCACAAGCTGGTGGGGGCGGGCCTGGCTACTCCCCACTGGCCTGCCGGATGGCCCGGCGGGGGGCGCAGCCTGGCCGAACAGAAGGTCATCTTCGAGGAGATCGCCCGCGCCGACGCACCCCGCTTGATCCTCTATTTCGTTTCCCTCTACCACGCCGCCTGCACCCTCTTCGAGTGCGGCACCGAAGAGCAGCGCGATCGCTACTTACCGGGCATCCTGGAAGGCGCCGTCTGGTGCCAGGGCTTTTCCGAGCCCAACGCCGGTTCCGACCTCGCCTCCCTGCGCACCCGCGCCGAGCGGCGCGGCGACCGCTACCTGGTGAGCGGCCAGAAGATCTGGTCCACCATGGCCCAGTACGCGGACCACTGCCTGCTCCTCGCCCGGACCTCCAGCGAGGGACCACCCCAGGCGGGGCTCACCTATTTGCTGGTGGACATGAAGTCGCCCGGGATCTCGGTGCGCCCCATCCACCAGATCACCGGCGACGACGAGTTCGCCGAGATCTTCTTCGACGAGGTGGAGGTCCCGGTGGAAAACCGGGTGGGCGAAGAGGGCGGCGGTTGGGCGGTGGCCCAGGCCACCTTGGCTTCGGAGCGGGGCCTGACCCTGGTGGAGCTCTCCGCGCGGCTCGCCCACGCCCTGCCGCGCTTGGGGCGCGCCCTGCGCGAGCGGGGCCTCGCCGAGGATCCGGGCATGCGGCGCGATCTGGGGCGGCTTGCGGCCCGGGTGGCCGCGGCCCGCGCCCTCGCCGACCAGTATCTGGAGCGGCGCATCGCCGGCCGCGAGCGGGTGGGGGACGCCTCCCTGGTCAAGCTCCACTACGCGGTGGTGCTGCGCGAGTTCGCCCGCCTGGGGCTGCGCTTCGGCGGCCTGCCCGCCCACCGCGACCGCGGCTTCGTGCGCGGCGCCACCCAGGAGACGGGCCACTGGGTGCTCGACTTCATGAATTCCTACAACTGGTCCATCGCCGGGGGCAGCAACGAGATCCAGCGCAACATCATCGCCGAGCGGTTGCTCGGCATGCCCCGCGAACCGCGCACCTGGAGGCTGGAGGAGGAGGCGTGAGCGAATACCGGGAAGAGCTGCGCGCCAGCGCCCGCAAAGTGGTGGAAGACGCCGGCACGCCGGCGTCCGAGGGCGCGGTCTGGCCGGTGGCGGTGGAACTCGGTTGGCTGCTCACCACCCTGCCCGAGGCGCGGGGCGGTCTGGGGCTCGGCTGGGGCGATGCTGTGGTGCTCCACGAGGAGTTGGGGCGGGGGCTCGCCGGCGCGCCCCTGCTGTCCGCCGCCCTCGCCGCCGAGGCCCTGGCGGGCGCGGAAAACGAAGCCGGCGCCAGCTGGCTGGAGCGGCTGTTGGCCGGCGAGCCGATCGCCGTTCCCCTCGCCGACGGCGCGCTGGCTGCCGAGGGCGACGGGCTTTCGGGCCGCCTGGAAGCGGTGCCCTCCGCCGCGGGGGCTTGCGCCCTCGTGGCCTGGACGGAAGGGGCCGAGGCGTTGTGGTTGATCCCCCGGGACGCGCCCGCCGTGGCGATCGAGACGCCGCCTTACTGGGACGAGACCCGCGCCTGGTGTGCCGTGGAATTGCGCGGCGTGCCGCGCTCTGCGGCGGTGGTGCTCGCCCGCGGCGAGCGGGCGGCCCGGCTGGTGGAGGCCCTCACCGTGCGGCGCGCCCTGGGGATCGCCGCCGACGCCGTGGGCGGTGGCGCGCAGCTTCTCGAACTAACCTTGGAGCACCTGCGCACCCGACGCCAGTTCGGCCGCCCCCTGGCGCTCTTCCAGGCCCTCAAGCACCGCGTGGCCGACCTGGCCACCGAGCTCGCCGCCGCGGAGGCGCTGCTCCACGAGGCGGCGGCGGCGGTGGATGCGGGCCGAGCCGATGCTTTTCGCCGGGCCTGGGAGGCGAAACTGGTGGCCACGGCGGCCTACGCGCGTTGTGCCGAAGAGGCGCTGCAACTCCACGGCGGGATCGGGATGGCCGTGGAACACCCCTGCCACCTGTTCCTCAAGCGGGCGCTGCTCGACGTCGAGCTGGCCGGGGACCCGGAGTCCCTCGCCCTCGCCGTCGGCGACGCCGTCTTGCGCGAGGCGGGCTGAGCGCGGCGCCGCCCGCCGGCCGACCACTTCCACTGGAGAGGAGAGGGCAACCATGTTTTCCGCGATTCTGATCGACAAGACCGACACCGGGCAGAAGGTCGAGGTGACCCGCCTCGACGAGGCCCAACTCCCCGAAGGGGACGTGCTGGTGGACGTCCACTACTCCACCGTCAACTACAAGGACGGCCTCGCCATCACCGGCCGCTCCCCGGTGGTGCGCAAGTTCCCCATGGTGCCGGGCATCGACCTCGCCGGCACGGTGGTGGAGAGCCAAAGCCCCGAATGGCGCGCCGGCGATTCGGTGGTGCTCAACGGCTTCGGCGTGGGGGAAGTCCACTGGGGCGGCCTCGCCCAGAAGGCGCGCCTGAAGGGTGAGTGGCTGATCCGCCTGCCCGAGCCCTTCACCCCGCGCCAGGCGATGGCCATCGGCACCGCCGGCTACACGGCGGCGCTGTGCGTCGACGCCCTGGTGGACTTCGGCATCACTCCCGAGCGCGGCCCCGTTTTGGTGACCGGCGCCACCGGCGGCGTGGGCAGCTTTGCCGTGATCCTCCTCAAGAAGGCCGGCTTCACCGTGGTGGCCTCCACGGGCAAGCTCTCCGAGACCGACTACCTGAAAGCGCTGGGGGCGGACGAGGTGATCGACCGCGCCGAGCTCGCCGAAAAGGGTAAGCCCCTGCAGAAGGAGCGCTGGGGTGCGGTGGTGGACTCGGTGGGCAGCCACACCCTGGTCAACGCCTGCGCTCAGACCCGCTACGGCGGGGCGGTGGCGGCCTGCGGCCTGGCCCAGGGTCCCGACTTCCCCGGTACGGTGATGCCCTTCATCCTGCGCGGCGTGTCGCTGCTCGGCATCGACAGCGTCATGGCGCCCCGGGAGAAGCGCCTCAAGGCCTGGGCGCGCCTGGCGCGGGACGTGGAGCCGGCGATGCTGGACGCCGTCGCCCACGAGATCTCGCTCGCCGAGGCGATCCCCGCCGCCGAGGAGATCCTGGCCGGCAAGATCCGCGGCCGGCTGGTGGTGGACGTCAACCGCTGAGCGCCGCTTTCGGCGTCAGCCGAGGGGGTCGCGGCGCCGCCGCGACCCCCTTTTTCGTCGCCGCCTGGAAGAGGCAGGAGCCCCTGCCGGCCGGGTCAAGCGCGCCGCGCTCGACTGTGGTTTGATGGCGGATCCATCCCGGCGGTGGCGGGCTCAGGTTCTGGGAGGAGGTGCGATGGCGACGGAATCCTCGGTGGTGCGCGGCTTGCCGTTGAGCGAGGAGCCCGGTCTCGGCGCGGCCACCATTCCCGGCTATCTGGACGAGGTGGCGGCCCGCTGGGGTGAGCGGGAGGCCCTGGTGGGCCCCTCGGCAGCGGGAGAGATCCGCTGGAGCTACCGGGAGCTGCGCGCCCAGGCCATGGCCGTGGCCCGGGCCCTGGTGGCCTGCGGACTGGGCCGGGGTGGCCGGGTGGGAATTCTGATGACCAACCGCGCCGAGTTCCTCACCGCCCTGTTCGGCACCGCCCAGGCCGGCGGCGTAGCGGTGGCGCTGTCGACCTTTTCCACCCCCGGCGAGCTCGCACAGCTGTTGGCGGCGGCCCAGCTCGACTTCCTGCTGTTCGAAGAGCGGGTCCTGGCGCGGGACTTCCTCGCCGACCTCCTCGAGCTGGAGCCGGCCATTGCCGACGCCGCCCCGGGGCGACTCGTCTCGGCCCGCTTTCCCTGGCTGCGCCGCCTGGTGGCCCTGGAGGGGGTGACCGCGCCCGGGCGGCGGGCTCCCCTGGGCGCCGTGGAGACCTGGGAGGCCTTTCTCGCCGCCGGGGAGGCGGTGCCCGAGGCGGTGGTGGCGGCGCGGGCGGCGGCGGTCCACCCCGCCGACCCGGCGGGAGTGTTCTTTTCCTCCGGCACCACCAGTCGGCCCAAGGGGATCCTCCACGCCCAGCGCGCCTTCGCCATCCAGTGGTGGCGCTGGCCGCGGATCATGGATCTCGAGGGGGCGGTGCGGGCCTGGACCGGCAACGGCTTCTTCTGGTCGGGCAATATCTCGATGATTCCGGGGGTGGCCTTCACCACCGGCGGCGCGGTGATCCTCCAGCCGGTCTTCGAGCCGCGCGCCGCCCTCGAGCTGATCGCCCGGGAGCGGGTGGCCTACGCCAACGGCCGTCCCCACCAGTGGGCGCGGATGGCTGCAGTGCCGGGCTTTGCCGACTACGACCTGTCGAGTCTGAAGTACATCACCCGCGGGGAAATCCTCTGGGAGCACCCCAAGGTGTCGACCCGCTGGACCATGCCCATGGCCTTCGGCACCACGGAGACCATGAGCATCATGACCTCGGAGGGTTTGCTTCCCCGCGAGGCGCGCCGCGGCACCGCCGGGCCGCCCCTGCCCGGCAACGTGCTGCGCATCGTCGATCCCGAGACCGGCGAGGTCCTGCCCCGCGGCGCGCGCGGCGAGATCTGCGTCAAGGGTCCCACCACCATGATCCGCTACCTGGGCAAGGCCCCGGAGGAGTGCTTCGACGAAGAGGGCTTTTACCGCACCGGCGACGGCGGCTTTCTCGACGAGCAGGGTTGCCTCCACTGGGAGGGCCGCCTCACGGCACTCATCAAGACCGGCGGGGCCAACGTCTCCCCCGAAGAGGTGGACGAGTGGGTGGCCCGCTTCCCGGGCGTCAAGCGGACCCAGACGGTGGGCGTGCCCCACGAGACCCTGGGGGAGATGGTGGTGACCTGCGTGGTACCGGTGCCCGGCGTCGAGGTCGACACGGCCGCCCTGACCGCCTGGCTGCGGGAGCGGCTGGCGGCCTTCAAGGTGCCGCGGGCGGTGCTCTTGTTCGCCGAGGAGGAGTTTCCCCTGACGGGCAACGAAAAGGTCAAGGTGGCCGAGGTGCGCCGCCTGGCCGCCGCCAAGCTCGAAGGCGAGCGCCTCAGCGCCCGATGAAGGCCAGGATCCCCTCCGCCAGCGCCGGCCAGCCGGCGAAATGGCCGCTCCCGTGGCGGGCGGCGTACTCGGAGCGGCGGTTCCACTCGTCGTCGGGCCAGGGCGGATCGACGAGCTCCGCGTGGGGAATGAGGCGGGAGAGCCAGTCGGTGGTCTCCGGCGGGTGGCTCAGGTCGCTCTTACCGTTGCGGTAGATGCGCACCGGCATCACCAACCGCGCGAAGTCGGCCGGGCCGAGGCCGGGCACCGGCGAGTCGGAGACCGGCAGGTAAAAGCGCGCCCAGCGCTCCATGGTGCGGATGAACTCCCGGGGATCCAGGGAGAGCAAAAGCTCCCGATTGCGCGGATTGCGCGTGAGTTGTTCGCGCCACAGGGGCAGGGCGGCCACCGCCTCCATCCCTCCGCGGCTCGCCGCCAGGGCGTGTTCCACACAGTAGTAGTAGGCTAGCGAAATAAGGCTCAGCGTCCCGCCGCTCACCCACCACACCACCAGGTGGGAGACGAGCTCGGGCGCGCGGGCCGCGGCGATGAGGGAAACCCGCGAGCCGGCGGACCCGCCCGCCAGGGCCGCCCGGGAAAAGCCCAGCGCGCGCACCAACTGGACGAGCACCCGGGCGTGGAGCTCCGACTCGTTGGGCCCGGCGAAGCAGAGGTCCGAGGCGCCGCAATTGGGGCGGTCCCAGAGGAGCACCCGCAGGCCCCCGGCGGCCAGGGCGTCGGCGAGTTCGGGAACCCCGGGGCTGTCCTTGGAGAACCGCCCGCCGGGGGTGAGCACCACCAGGGGTGCTCCCTCCCGCCCCACCAGCCGGTAGTCGATGCCGATCCCCTCCACCTCGATTCTGGCCATGGCGTTCCCCTCAAAGACCCCGTCGTGCCTCGGCGCGCACCGCGGGCATCACCTCTCGAGCGAACAGGCCCGGCCCGCGCGCTTCCCACTCGGGATGATACCCCGGACCGACCACGGCGAAGCGGCGGATCCCCAGGCGAATGAGCGCCAAGAGCCGCTCGATGCAGTGCTCCGGCGGGCCGACGACGGCGAAGCGGCGCACGAAGGCCTCGTCCAGCCGCGCACCGCCGAGCTTGCCCTCGTCCACGGGGCGCGCGTGGCGGCGCATGTCGTAGTGGGCGAGGCGCACCAGGTTGTCCCGGGAAGGCTCGTCCCAGGGCCCCTGCGGCGGCCCTTGGAGCACCTGAAAGCGCGCGAGCGGCGCAGTGAAGCTCGCCGCGGCGGGCAGCACCGCCTCCACCTGCGGGTGGCAGACCACGATCACCTGCGCCCCCCAATCGGCGTCCGGCGAGAGGCCGGCGGCGCGCCGGGCCGCTCGAGCGCGCTCGAGCGCCCAGGCGAGCCGCTCCGGCTCGGCGCCCACGCTGAAGGTGACCCGATCGGCGACCACGGCGGCCCGCTCGATCACCCGCGGCCCGGTGGCCGCGACATCCAGGGGCACCGGGGGCAAGGCCGGGTCGAGCCAGTGGAGGCGGGTCGCTTCGGGCCTGCCGCCGAGGGACAACTCCTCCAGGGGAGGGGCGGCGCGCGTCAGGGGATGGGCGCCGAACGGCACGGCGCCGCCTCGGAGGAGCGCCTTCAAGGCGTCGAGGGCGGCGCCGAACTGGTGCAGCCGTGCGGGCCCGGCGCCCAGGTGGGCCAGGGCCGAATCGCCCCGGCCGATGCCGAGCACCGCGCGCCCCCGGGAAAGTGCTTGGAGCGTGGCCGCGCAGGCCGCGGTTACCGCGGGGTGGCGGGTCAAGGGGTTGGTGACTCCGGGGCCGAGCCACAGGCGCTCGGTCCTCGCCGCCCAGGCGCCGGCGAGGACCCAGGGGTCGGGCCCGAGGGCCGGCGAGTCCATGAACAGTTGGCCGTCCCACCCGACCGCCTCCACTTCTCGGGCGAGGGCGGGATCGGCCGCCATGGGGCCTGCCGAACGCCAAAAGGCAATGTCCATTGACTGTGGCGGTGTCCCGGGGGCCGCGCCTTGACGACAACGCCGAACGCGGCCTAGTTTTGCGAGAGTGTACTACCGCATGCGCCCGCATGCGCGGGGGGGCTCGAGATGGCAACCATTTCCGTTTTCCCGCTGGCGGAGTCCCTGCCCTTCGGGGCGCGGGTGGTAGGGGTGGATCTGGCCGCTCTCGAGGACGAGGGGCTGCGGGAAGAGCTCAGGACCCTGTTCGAAGAGCGGGGCCTGATCCTCTTCGAGGTGGAGGAGCCCTCCCAGGCCCTCCACGTCGCCCTGTCCAACGTCTTCGGGCCCCTCAAGGAGCACCCCGTGCCCACGGTGGCGCGGGTGGATCCGGAGCACCTGCCGGGGGTCATCGACATGGTCCACGATCCCGCCACCGCCGGCATCTGGGAGGTGGAGGGGCGGGTGGTCTCTTCCTGGCTGCCGTGGCACTTCGACCACTGCTACAACGACGAACTCAACCGCGCCGGGGTGTTGCGGGCGATCGACATCCCCCCCGAAGGGGGGCTCACCGGCTTCGCCGACGGCGTGCAGCTCTACCGGGATCTGGATCCCGCGCTGCGGGAGCGCATCGCCGGGCAGCGGGTGCTCTACACCCTCGACATGCGCTACACCCACATGCGCTTCGGCCGCCCGCCTGCCTTCCGCGAGATCCGACCGATGCCGGGGCACCTGGAGCTGCTCGACTACGCGCGCAGTCTGCCGCGCGCCGTCCACCCGGCCGTGTGGACCCGTCCCGACGGCACCCCAGTCCTCCACGTCTCCCCCTGGATGGCGGTGGGGTTGGAGGGCGCCGAAAACCCCGAGGGCGATGCTTTGCTTGAGGCGGTCTGCCAGCAGATCCGCACCCGCGCCCAGGCCTACTGGCACCGCTGGCGCCCGGGGGACTTTTTGATCTGGGACAATTGGCGCTTCCTGCACGCGGTGTCCGGCCATCCCCCCGAAGCGCCCCGCCGCATGCAGCGCACCACCATCCGGGGCGACTACGGCCTCGGCTACTTCGAGTGCGGCGCCCGGGGCCACCGCTTGCAGGCGGAGCTCGAAGTCTAGGGACCGCCGGGCGTTCAGGCCGTCTCTAGGATGACGTGGAGCTCTTTGAGGCCGCGGATGATGAAGCTCGGCTCGAACGCGAAGCGCCGCTCGCCGGGCGGCCCGTGGCGCTGGGCGTCCAGGTCGATGTGCCGGGTGCGGGCCAAAAACTCCTCGAGGATGACTCGCACCTCGGCCCGCGCCAGGGGAGCACCGGCGCAGGTGTGCACGCCGCGGCCGAAGGCCAGGTGCTCGAGGATGCGCGGCCGCTCGAGGCGGAACTCGTCCGGGTTCTCCCAGCGGCGCGGATCCCGGTTGGCGGCCGCCAGGGCCACCAGGACGCGGGTGCCGGCCTTGACCGGCGTGCCGCCGATGGTGGTGTCGCGCCGCGCCAGGCGGAAGGTGGCCTTGGTGGAGCCCTCGAGGCGCAACACCTCTTCGAGGAGGGCGGGGATCCGCTTGGGTTCGGCGCGCAGGGTCTCCTGGAGGCCCGGCACGTCGACGATGTAGCGGGTGGCGTTGGAGAGCAGTTTGGCGCTGGTGTCCTGGCCCGCGCCGAACATGAAGGTGGCCATCTTCACCAGGTCTTCGATCTCCGGCAGGGTGCCGTCGGGGTAGGTGGCGGTGGCGAGCTCCGAGAGGATGTCCTGGCGCGGCGCGGCGCGCCGCTCCGCCAGGTAGCGGGCGAAGTAGCCGGCCATGAACTCTAAGGGACTGAACTGGGTGGGCGCCTCTTCGGCCTGCATGTTGCCGGGCGGAGGGGCGGCATCGATCACCTCGCGGAAGGTTTCGCGGTCTTCCGGGGGCACGCCGAGGAGGTCGGCGATGACCATGGTGACGAAGGGGGTGGCGATGCCGTTGACCATTTCGCAGCGGCCCTGGGCGACGGCCTCATCCACCATTTGGCGGGCGAGGGTGCGCATGTAGTCCTCGTTGGCCTTGAGGCGGGTGGGGGTGAAGAGGCGGTTGACGAGGGCGCGCATGTGGGTGTGGCGGGTGTCGTCGAAGCTCACCAGGAGGTCGTGGCCGGGGAACTGGTGGCGGTGGGCTTCGATCTGGTCGCTGATGTCGGGGCCTTCGGGGGTGAAGGGGAGGGGGTAGGCGGCGCCCACCACGCAGTTGACGGAGGAGAAGTCGCGGTGGTTGCGCAGGACTTCGACGCACTCGTCGAAGCCGGTGACCACCAGGATACCGCCGTGGTGGTCGAGCCAGGTGAGGGGTCCCTGGGCGGCGAGGGCGCGGAAGTAGGCGTAGGGGTCGAGGAGGACCGACAGGTCGGTGAAGTAGTCGCGCTGGGCGAGGGATTGGGCGGTGGGTTCCATGGCAAGAGCTCCAAGAATTCGGCACTTCGCACAGATGCCACCGGCGCGAGCCCCCCTCCGCGGGTGGCGGTGCGAGCGGGAGGGCCGGACACCAGGCAAGGCGCCGGGGTATGGACACATCGCTCGACCGCGGGCTCATGCCGACCATTACTCTGATACGAAACGTATCATAAAATGTCAAGAGGGAAACACCCACCCGCCGCGGCGGGCGGCGAGTGGGGTCGGAGGTGGGGCGGGAAACTGTCGGCCGGTGCCGTCGAGCGGGGCCCTACTTGGTCTTGGTGGGCGCGGGGTTGGCCGGTTTCGGCTTGTTGGTGTCTTTGCGGCGGGTGTTGCCGTAGCTGCCGCGGAACAGTTTGCCGCGGCGGGTGCGGATGTCGCCTTTGCCCATGCGGCCCTCCTCTGGTCGTGGGTGGAAGTGAAGGGCGCTCATTCTAAGGGGCTCGGCGCGGGGTGCAAAGTCGCCATGTTGATTCAGAATACGTAGTCCAGATTCGGGCGCCAAGTGCCGGCAGTCTAGAGCGACCGGCCTCCTACAAGGTGCCCCGCGCCTTCGTCTTCGCCGCCGATGAGGAGATTCCCCGCACCGACACCGGTAAAGTCAAGCTCGACGCTTTGAGCGACTTCATCGCCCGCCGTCTCGCCGAAGGGAAATCCAGCTCGTGAACCTAGCCGACCCAGTGCGCATCGCCGACCACTTCGCGCCCGATCCGGGCAGCGACCCCTACTGGACCGAGAGCGCCTGGTTTTCCTGGGCCATTCCAGAGGAGGGGATCAATGGCTTCTTCTACTACCACTTCCGCCCCAACCTGAACTGTATGTTGGCCGGCCCCGCCATGTGGGATGCGCGGGGAGCTCCCCCTTCCGGCCAGCTGCCCTGGAACTTTCTGTTCTACGACTGGCAGCTCATGCGCCCCCTGCCGGCCGGTCGCTACGGGGTGGACTACGACAAGTATCGCTTCGCCACCGCCTGGGGCATGGCCGTCGAGGTGCTCGAGCCGCTTCGCCGCTACCGCTTGCGCTACGCCGCCGACGAGCTCGAACTGGAGCTCCTGTTCACCGCCACCGCCGGGCTCAACTGGGTGGGCTCGCCGCCGGGGGGCGAGCGCTCTTTTCGCATGCACTTCGAGCAGCCGGGTAGGATTCAGGGGCGGGTGTCCCTCGGCGAGCGCACCTACCAGGTCGACTGCTTCGCGATTCGCGACGGTTCCCACGGCCCCCGTTCCCTGGAGCGGACGGTTCCCGGCGGCTACACCTGGTCCACCGCCGACGAGGGACACGGCTTTCACCTGCTGGCCAAGGATTTCGACAGCTCGCGGGAAACGCGCATCGTCGGCGGCTATCTGCTCCGGGACGGGGTGATGGCGCCCCTCGCGGGCGGCGTGCGGCGGGTGGTGGAGCGGGTCGGACCGCGCCCCGAGCGGGTCGAGGTGGAGGCCGAAGACCGCCTCGGCAGGCGTCTCTACGCCCGGGGGCGGGCGGTCGCCCCGGCAGAGTTCATGCTCTTTCCCGATCGGGGACAATGGTGGAGCCAATTCGCCTGGGACTACGACGGCTTCGCGGGCGCCCTGGGGGAAGATCAGGAGTACTACGGCATCCACGATTTCCGCCGCTGGCATCGGGCCGGCCCCGACGCTTGGCGACGCCGCTGACGAGTGGATTCGCCCATGGCCGTCCCTTCGAGACCTGCCGCGGAACAGATCGTCCGCTACCAAAAGGACCCGCAAACCCGTATTGCCACCATCACCCTCGATCGCCCCGAAAAGCTCAATGCCCCCACCGCGGCGGCGCGGCGCCGTTCCGCCCCCGTGGCAGGCGCGGGTGATTCGGCAGACCGAGGCGCGCCCCTGCGCGCAATGTCGAATCCGCTGCGCGGGGCGTCGAAGCGCGCCGGATGTCGCGTCTTATACTACGCTACGGTGGAAAAAAGAGGGGTCACCCATGGTTGCCTTGGCCGACCTCGAGCTGCCGTGGCTGCCCGTTTCGGATGCGGCCTTTGCCGCGGACCCCTGGCCCCACTTCGCCGCCGCACGCGCCGAGCATCCCTGGCTTGCCCGCTGCGCCCACGGGTACCTGGTCCACGGCCACCGGCAGGCTCGCGAGCTTCTGCGCCGGGACGACGACCTCGTTCCCGCTGTGGCCGATCTGGCCGCCACCCTGGGCGCTTTGGACACGGGTTGGGGGCGGTTTCAACGGATGCACCTGCAGAGTCGAACCGGCGCCGATCACCGGCGGTTGCGGGGCATCGTCGCCCCCTTCTTCTCGCCCGCGGCCGCCCGCGCCCAGCGCGGCCTGATGGCCCGCACCATGGTCCGCCTGCTCGACCAGTGGGCGCCCCGGGGTGCCTTCGACTTCGAGGAGTTTGTCTCCTGGTATCCCATCAGCGTGATGAGCGCCATCCTGGGTGCACCGCTGGAGGCGATCCCCGCCCTGCGCAGCTCCTTGGAGGCCCTGGGACTCGCCTTCGGCATGGATCCCGATTTCATGCCGCGGGTGGAAGAGGGATACCAGGTATTGGAACGGCACGTCCGCGAGCTTTGGGAGGACCGGTGCACCCAGAGGGGGCGAGACGACGATCTGCTCGGCCACCTGGTGCACGCGGTGGCGGAGGGCCGCTTGAGCGAGCGGGAAGCTTGGGATTTCCTGATCTTCGCCTACGTGGGTGGCTACGACACCTCCAAGAACGCCATGACCATCCTCATGAGCCTCCTCCTGGAGCGGCCGGCAATGTACGCCCGCTGCGCCGAGGACCTGGCTTACTGCGGGCGGGTGATGGAGGAGGGGTTCCGCTACTTCACTACGGCCACCATCCCCCGCCGGGTGGTGCGGCCCCTCGAGTACGAGGGCATCAACTTTCCCGAGGGCGCCCTGCTGCTCTTCCCGGTGAGCGTCACCGGGCGCGATCCCGCGGTCTGCCCCCGCCCCGACGAGTTCGACCCCGACCGGCAGCTCGACCCCGAGGCGCACCATCTCGCCTTCGGCCGGGGTGCGCACATCTGCCTCGGCCAGTTCATCGCCCGCAACCAGATCGAGGTGGGGCTTTACCTGATTGCCCGGCGGCTCGCCAACCCCCGCCGCACCGGCCCCTCAGAGTGGCGGCCCTTCATGGGGGTGTGGGGGCTTAGGGGCCTGCCCATCGCCTTCGAGGATCGCGGCGCGCCCAGCGGGGACCAGATCCCCGCCGTGGCCTGAGAGAGCCTTGAGAGCGGTGGCAATGCGCGCCGAGCCCTGATTCCTGGTCATTGCCGCGGAGGGCATCCACCTACCCGGGGCCGGCCGGGTGCGGGCCGGCTACTCGAGGGGGCCGAGCGGCCAGTCTCGGCCGCGTCTTCAAGGGTCACGTCGGTCTGATCCCGCGAGTATGCCGCCGCTTCGCCCACTTCCCGGGAGGCGGGGCGGCCATCCGGCTCCACCCACCGCTGGGTGCTTTCCAATCACCAATCCGCCGAGGTGCACGAGGCAGGGCGCGGCCGTGTGGTCTCAAGATGGCTCCTCCGGCGGCCGCTCGCGCTTCGTGGCGAAGGGATAGGCGCCACGCAGGCCGGGCTTGGCGGGCACGACGAGGGACAGCGCCATCGCCGTCGCCAGAATCGCTGCCGTCGCCGTAAGCGACCAGGAGATGGGGACCTGGTAGACGTCGGCGAGCAGCATCTTCGCGCCGATCAGGACGAGTACCACGGCGAGGCCGTAGGAGAGCAGGTGAAACCGCTCGTGCATCCCGGCGAGGAGGAAGTACAAAGCCCTAAGCCCCAGGATGGCGAACACGTTGGAGGTGAGCACGATGAACGGATCGGTGGTGATGGCGGAAGATGGCGGGGATGGAATCGACGGCGAAGATCAGGTCGACGAAGCCGATGAAGAGAACCACCAGCACCAGGGGGGTGGCGACCCGCACCCCCTCGTGGACCATGAACAGCTTGTCGCCGTCGTAGAAGGGCGCGATGCGGATCCGCCGCCGCAGCCAGCGCAGCGTCCGGTTCGCCTCGAGGTCGGGTTCCTCGCCCGCCGCGAACCACATCTTGATTCCGGTGTAGACGAGGAAGGCGCCGAAGCCGTAGAGCAACCAGTGGAAGTGGCGAATGGCCCAGGCGCCGAGGAGGATCATGGCCGCCCGCAGGAGGAGTGCACCCAAGATGCCGATCATCAAAGCGCGCTTTTGCAACTCCGCCGGCACCCCGAAGTGGCTGAAGATCATCAAAAAGACGAACATGTTGTCGACGGCGAGCGCCTTTTCGATCAGGTAGCCCGCAAGGAATTCCAACGCCTTGGCGTCAGCGGTGGTCTCGCGCGCAGGGTCACCGCTCATCCCCCCCAGGAACCACCACAACCAGGCGCCGAACAAAAAGCTGACTGCGATCCAGAGGAGAGACCAGATCGCCGCCTCGCCCAATGGACACCCGGTGGGCGCCCTGGCGGCGCAGGGCGGAAAAGTCGACCCACAGACAGAAGAGCACGAACGCCGCGAACAGCGTCCACATCTCGGGGGTGCCGACGGAGTGCATGAGGCGCTTCCTGGTGCGTGGCTGAGGCGTGCCGGCGGCGAGGGTCGCGATGCCCTGGCGGAACCTGCCGCCCTCGCGCAGGCGCAAGGATAGGGAGTCGAGCCTTGGGTCGGTCAAAGGATTCTCCTGGTTGAATCGGCACCCGGATGGGGGTGCGCAGCGCCGCCGTCCGGGGAGGCGTTGAGACCGACCGTCGGGTGGAGGTTCCCCGGATTCCGCTTCGCTTCATCCGGCCTAAGCCGGGGGCGAAGGTGTCCGGATGGGGGCGCGCCCGCGGGTCGACGAGAAGGCGCAGCCGGTCGAGCCGGGGTGTGGCGAAGGGCGCACCATCGCCGAGCGAGCAGACGGAGACGAACGGTGGCGGAACTGCGCTTCGACGGCCTCACCGTGGTGGTGACCGGTGCGGGCAGCAACCCCGGCATCGGCCGCGCCTGCGCGCATCTCTTCGCCGCGCGGGGCCAACCTCATCATCAACGACGTGGGGGGTGAGAGCGCCTGGCCTGAGGTGCCGGCGCCGTCGGCCTCGGCGGTGGGCGAGGAGATCCGTGCCCTCGGGGGACGGGCGCTCGCCGACCACCACTCGGTGGCCGAGGAAAGGGGCGCCCGGGCGCTGGTGGAGCGGGCCCTCGAGGCCTACGGGCGCCTCGACGTGCTGGTCAACAACGCCGCGGTGTGTCTGGCCGCCCCCGTGGACGAGAGGAGCGCCTGGGACATTGAGCACCACCTGCGCGTCAACCTCCTCGGGCCCTTCTGGACGAGCCGGGCCGCCTGGCCCCACCTGCGCCGCCAGGGCGGCGGGGGCGATCGTCAACCTGACCTCGGGGGCCATGGCGGGGGTATCGATTTCTCGCCGCCTACGGGGCGAGCAAAGGGGGCCTCTGGTCGCTGACACCGCGCCCCGGCCGCGGAGGGCAAGCCCTTTGGCGTCCGGGTCAACGCCGTCAACCCCGGCGCCTACACCCGCCTGGTGCTGGCCCAGCAACGGCCCGATTCCCCCCTCTTGCAGCATGCCCGGGCGCATCTGCCGGCGGAGTTGGTG
Source organism: Porticoccaceae bacterium (assembly GCA_026005035.1). Classification (GTDB taxonomy): domain Bacteria; phylum Pseudomonadota; class Gammaproteobacteria; order Pseudomonadales; family Porticoccaceae; genus BPKH01. The sequence goes on from BPKH01000005.1 coordinate 224,527, forward strand.
GCACCGCTGGTGGCCTTCCTGGCCCACCCCTCCTGCCCCCTGACGGGGGAATGCCTGGAGGCGGTGGGAGGCGCCGTGCGCCGCATCCTCCTCACCCGGGCGGGGGGGTTCCAGGGACCCCGGTCTCACGCCGGAAGGAGTCGCGGCGCGCCTGGACGAGCTCCTGGCGGCGGGGGTGGAGGAGGTGGTGCCGGCCGGGGAGCTGGATCCGGCCGAGTGGTACCTGCGCCCCTACCGCGCTGTCCGGCTAGAGACGATTGGGGCGCTCGTTGAAGAGCGGCTCGCCGGCCAGGTAGCGGCGCAGGTTTTCGGCGAAAAGGGACCAGAGAATCCCGCCAGTAGTCGCCGAGGTCCGCCGCGCAGTGGGCGGAGATGGCCAGCCGGGGCGCCCGCCACAGAGGGTGCTCGGCGGGCAGGGGTTCGACGGCGGCCACGTCGATGGCGGCGCCGCCCAGGTGGCCCGTCTGGAGAGCGTCGCAAAGTGCCGCTTCGTCCACCAGGGAGCCGCGGGCCACGTTGCAGAAAAAGGCCCCGGGGGGCAAGGCGGCAAAGGCCGCGCGGTCCATCAGGCCCCAGGTCTCGGGGCCTTCTGCGGCGGCGAGCACCAGGGCGTCGCACTGGCCGAGCATCTCACCAAGCCGTGCCAGTGGGTGGCAAGCCGCCACTTCCGGCGGGGTGGGGTCGCGAAAGGGCGCCCGGCGGGCGGCCCAGCACCCGCATGCCGAGGGCCGCGGCGCGGCGGGCGAGGGGCGCGGCCGATGGCGCCGAGGCCCACCACGCCGAGGGTGGCGCCCGCCAGGCTGCGCCCTGGCAGGGGTTGCCAGCGGCGCTCTCGCTGGGCGGCGGCCAGTTCGTCGAAGCGCTTGAAGTGGGCGAGGATCCGCGCCAGGGTGAACTCGGCGATGGAGTCCGCCGCCAAGCCCCGCGGCGCTGGTGAGCCGGCAGCCGAGGCGCTCGAGCCCCACCCGCTGCAGTTGCGCCACACCCGCTCCCGCCGACTGCACCCAGCGCAGGCGGGGGGCCAGGCGGTGAACGTCGAAGGGCAGGTCGATGGCGAGCACCACCTCGGAGCGCCCGAGGGCCGCGCGGAATGCCGCCGACGCTCGCGGCGCCAAGGGGCGCGCCCGCTCGGGGTCGGGGCCGCCGCGCAGGGCGCGCACCGCGGGGGTGTCCAGGTACTCGGCCCAGGTCAGGCGAACCCGCCCCGCGAAGGGGCGAAGGGCGTTAGGCCGGCACACATTATTTGAGACGCGTGCTCACATTGCGTGAGACATCTACGGGGTTTCCGCAGGCCAGCTCGCATTGTATGCGACGCTAGACCGTCACGCTGAGCTGCTGCGCTGCCCCGCCGATGAGTAAGTCCAGCTCGAGCGTCACGTGCTCGGGCTTGTTCATCCGCGCCCCCACGCGCAGTACGCGCACACGGGGCTCCCAGCGCTGGATTGCGAGGGCCACCTCATAGTACAGGTCGGCGAGCCACTGGGCATTGACCGGGCGGTCGATGAGGTCGCGCAGGCGGCTGCCGTATTCCGGGCGCATGATGCGCTCCCCCGGATACGTGGCGAGGATGTCGATGATGCTTTGGCGCAAATGGTCGATGCCGTCGATGCGGTGTGCGCTGGATGTCGACATACCCACCCAGCGCTTGAGCGCCGCCAGATTGGGCGTGCGGCGCGGCAAAATGTCGATGAGGGTCACGTCTGCCATCACTCTACCTCTTCGATGAGGTTCTCAATTGTGCCCTCCTTGGCCTTTCCAGACCCCGAAGGCGGCACGCACTCTAGACGGGTGCGGAGACCGTTGGCATCGAGCGTGTGGTCGGCGCGCTGGATCACCCATTGCCCGGCGATCGGATCAGATAGGCCGGTGATCAGGACATGATGCCCGGCGAGGATCCGGGTGTCGCCGGGTAGCTCCAGCGCGAGGCTGGCGCTGGAGCGACGCAGTTGACGCAGCCTGGCGGTGGCCAGGTCCAGCGCCGCCCGCTCGTCCTTGGCGTCGTGGCGCAGGTCGAGCGTTGGGTAGTCTGGATTTTGACCATCTTCGACTTCCACGGGCACGCGTCGACCGGTGTCTGGGTCGTAGTACCAGGCGCGCACTTTGCCGTAGCGGCTTCTGGCGTTGGTGGTGTAGTCGTAGCGGGTGATCTGGCGCGCGTCGATGTGATGCAGGGGTGGCGCCCATTGTCCAGCATCGAGCGCAGGCTGCAGGTTGGCCGCATGCGGGCGCAGCGTAAGGCGCCGGGCATCGAGGCGCAGCACCCAGTCGCGATCGCGTGCGAGACGAGTGATAAGCGCCATGTCGCTTTCCGTCTGCTGGTCGACGTGGCCGATTGGTATCTGGACGGCATCCGGGTGGATGTTTGGCTCCAGCCCCTGTCGCTCGGCGATGCGGCGGGCGAGTGCATCGAGCGTGTCGTCGTCGCCGTCGTCGATCAGGGGCGCCTTGATCGACGTGTTGACGAAATCTGCCCCCTTGGCGGTAAAGCCGATGGAGAGTGGGGGGCCAGAGAGCCGCACTTCATCGACCACAAAGTCGCCGATGGTGGGGATCGGCGGGCGCTCCAGGTAGCCGAGCAGCAGCCGCACCCGATCGCCGATGGCCGGCAGCGCGACGAACTGCCCGCGATCGTCGAGCTCCACATCCAGGATGTCGCTTTCCAGACCCTCCGCATCCGTCACGGTGAGGCGCACGGTGCGGTCGAGCAGGGTGTCCGTCAGGTCGGTGCCGGCGAGGTCGAAGAGATAAAAGACCGGGCGCATGCTCAGAAGATGCGCGGCTTGGGCGTTTGGTGGGGCGGCGCCGGCGGCATGGCGATGACGGTCCCCGAAGGCAGCGCCGCGGGATCGCGGTTGGCAAGGCCCGGGTTGGCCTCGAGGACGCGCTCGACGGTGCGACCTGCTAGTGTGCCGTACCAGCGGTGGCAGATGAGGTCGAGGCGCTCGCCGTCTCTGGTGGTGGTGTGAGTCGTGCTCATACGGCATCCCTCGCGTAGGCGGCGAGTGTGAGGCGGAAGCGCTGCTCGAGGGGGGTCCCGCGCTCGCCGATGACGGGCTGATCCTCTTCGATGCTCGTGATCACCCACTCGCCGAGCACCTCGCCGTAGCCGGTCACCAGGGTGAGCGGGCGCGCGGCGCTGCCATCGCGCAGCGCGACGTCAGCGAGCTCGCGCATGGCCTTGACCTGGCCGAGTCCCCCGCGAAACGCCGGCAGGATCACGCCCTCGAGGGTGATCTCGTCGGTGCCTTTGCCGGTGAACTGGCGCGCGGGGTCGTTCCAGAGGCGATCTTGCGCCGGCCAGCGCCACTCCGTGCGCCGTGTGAGCCACTGGTATGCGGCGGTGTCGATGGCGAAGCGAAAGGTGGCTGCGCCGTCCCCCAGTGTCATCAGCACGTCACTCATGCGGGTCATCCATCGATCAGCAGCGCCCTGCGGGTGAGCCTGTCGCGCCGGGCCACATCCGCCAGCGCGCGCTCGACCTCGCGCCGCACGGCGGCGGCCACATCCTGGGCGGATTGGGGCGTGGCCGGGCCCTGTAGGTTGACGGTGATCTGGATGGAAGGCGCCATCTGCCGGTGGGGCTGCGAGTAGCCGACGGCTGGCGCAGTGGCCCTTGGCTGCGGCACGGCTGGCGCCGGCACAGGCAGCGCGATGGGGGTGGGCGCCACGGATGCCGCGGTCAGCGCGATGGGGGTGGGCGCCACGGATGCCGCGGTCAGCGCATCCGGCAGGGGCTTCGGCTGTCCGACCGCCGGCGCGGCGATCGCCATCGGCACCGCGGCGATGCCCGCGGCCACGGCGTGCACGGCGGCCAGCGGAATGGCTGCCGCGCGCTCGATGCCCATCTTCAGGCCGTCCATCAGGTGGCCGCCGATCTCGGCGAAGACGCGGCTCGGCGAGCGGATGCCCAGCGCGCCGCGCATGGTGTCGGTGATGCCGACGGCGATGCGGCGCACGCCGTCCTTGAGCGCCTGCCAGCGCCCGCGGATGCCAGCGGCAAGCCCGTCGATGATCTGCCGCCCGACGTCGATCATGCGGCCAGGCAGCGCAGCGACCCACTGCCAAGCCGAGGCGAAGCCCTCCTTGACCGTCTGCCAGACGGCCGCAAGCCGCGGCCCGATCGATTCCCAGTTGCGCCAGACGAGATACGCTGCGCCCGCGATGGCGGTGAGCACCAGGCCGATGGGCGTGGTCAGCATGGCGCGCCCGACGAGCAGCACGGCCCGCCCGGCGGCTACCGCGCCCGAAGCGATCGCGCCCCAGGCCGTGCTGGCGATGGCGGCCACTTTGCCACCCCATGCCACGAGGGTCCGCCAGGCAAGGCTCGCCTGCATCATGACGCCGGCCATCAGCGAGCGCAGCCGTCCTCCCAGCGTGCGCGCTGCTCGCCCAGCCTGCTCCGCGCGACGATCGGCGCCGCCGATGTCCGGCAGCGCGCCGCTCAGGCCGCCACCGGGCATGTTGACCACCCAGACCTTTTGCACGCCGCCGATGGCATCGGCAGCCGCCCCGGCGATGTTTGTGATGTCGCCACCGGCGCCTTTGCCGACGCCCAAGATGCGCAGGATGCCGCGTATCTTCCCCAGCTTACCCAGTGCGCCGATGGCGATGAGCGCCGAGCCAGCCGCAGCGGCCACACTGGACAGGGCCGCCACGCCGCCCACCACCCAGCGGGCGAGGTCAGGAAAGCGCGTGATGACGGCCTCGATCTTATCGGCCACCGCCATCAGCGCACCGCCGATGGCGTCTTTGAGCGGCATCAGTACTTCGCCCAGCCGGATCCACAGCTGCTCGAAGCGGTTGAGCATCTGCTGCCACTTGGCCCCGGCGCTTTCGTTGAGGATGCGGCTGGCGGCCTCGGCGGCGCCGTGGCTGTTGCGGATCGCGGACAGGTCTTCCTTGAGCTGGTCGGTCTGCCCCAGCAGCAGCATGACCGCGCGGAACCCCTCTTCGCCGAACCCCTTGCGCAGCTTGTCCTCCATCTCAGGCGCGAGCTGGTTGAGGTCGCCGATCTTGCGCTTGAGGTTTTCGAGAGTACGCAGCAAGTCCAGCTCGCCGGTGCTCTTCTTGACCGCCACCTGGAAGCCGATCTCCTGCGCCGCCTTGAAGCGGTTGGCGAGCATGCTGGCCAGCGCCGTGCCGGCCATCGAGCCCTGAAGGCCTGCGGAGTTGAGCCGACCCACGGCGGCGGCCATGTCGTCCACCGCCAGGCGCGCCGTTTTGGCCGCCGGCGTGGCGTATTTGAGCCCTTCGGTGAGCTGCGAGAGATTGCGCAGTTGAAAGCGCTGCTGCGTGGCGGTGATGATATCGCCCATGCGTGCGAACTCGCCCGCCGCGTCTCGGCTGCCATCGCGCATGTTGTTGAAGAGGATGGCTACGGCTTCGCCGGCCTCATCGGCGCTGCCGCGCGTGGCCTGACCCACCTGGATCGCCACCTCGGTGGCGTAGGTGGCCAGCGCCTCGGGGATGCCGGCGGAGAGGATGTTGTAGGCGGTGTTGTAGTAGTCGGTGAGCGTGGCGCGGTTCTGTCGAGTGAAAGCAAACGCCGCGGCCTGCATCTTGTCGAGCGTCGCTTGGGTCACGCCCGGCATGGACGCGATGGTCGCGCGCGCGTCGTCGAAAGCGGCGAACGCATGCACCGCCTGCATGCCGATCTGCTGCATGCGGCTGGATAGGTGGGATGTGGCCATCGCCACGCCATGCAGCGACGCGCCGGCGAGCGCCGCTTTGGTGCTGACGCGCTCCAGCGCCTGCCCGAGGCGCGATGTCGCGCCTTGGATGTGGCGGACGGGCGCGCTGATCCTGTCGATGGCGCTGATGATGACGCCGAAGGTCACCCCTGCCAGACTCACAGCATGACCTCGCTCGTCATTTCACTGGCTTTGGCGCTTCTCGCTGTGCTGCTGCCGCTGGCATCTGATGGCCTGAGCTGGCAGGGCGCGACGGCGGTGGCGATCCTCGCGCTGCTGTTGTGGCCGCTGGTGGCGATCATGCGCCGGCTGGTCGGCTGGGTGCACCGCATCATCACGGGCCCCCGCGAGCCTTGAGCACGGCCTCGGCGCGGCGGCACCACTCGCGGTACTCGTCGAGGTCCATCTCGCGGCCCACCGACGGCGGCCAGTGGTAGGCCAGAGCCAAGAGCTCCAGCCCGTCCATCGGCGCGATCAGTCGTTTCCCAGCATCTCCGCGACCGCCTTGCTCGCGGCGGCGAAGTCTGCGGCGTCGAGCTCGCGCACCTGGTCGGGCGTCCATTCGGCGAGATTCGCGATGAGCGCCACGGTCTTGGCCGTCTCGCCCTGGATCTTGTCGATCGCCTCCAGGTCGCGCACCTTGGGGCGGCGCAGCTTGAGCACGCCGATCTTGGCGCCGTTGATTTCCACCGGTTCGCGCAGTTGGATCGTGATGGTCATTCAACCCTCCGTCTTCTCCGTCTTCTTGCGGCGACTGCGGCGCTTGCGCGCCGGCGCTCCGTCTTGGTGGCCCGCATGCTCTGCGACGGCGATGCGCACGATGCCGCGGCGGGCCAGTGCAGCGGCGGTGGCGGCGTCGAGCGCCAATGTCTCGCCCGGCGCCAGCACCCGGCCTGGCAGCCACCAGCCCGCGCGCAGCACGGTCACTTCCACGGCGCTCATCTCATGCCCCCAGCGCGGCGCGCAGCTCGGCGAGCTGATCGGTGCCGTCGATGATGGCCACCAGGTTCACCGGGTCGATCTCATGCAGCGTCCGCCCCTCGATGTCGAGCTTGTAGTAGTGGCACATCGCGGAAATCTTCAGGTCCGACGCCTCGGCAGGCTTCCAGGCGTCGGGCTCGAAGGCGAGCACCGCGCGCAGCGTGATCTCGATAGGGCGCGTGGTGCCGTCGTAGTCCACCATCGCGCCGGTGAACCGCAGTGGCACCAGGCGGCCCGGCACCACGGCGAACTCTCGGAACAGGTCCGGGTCGTAGCCGGTGAGGGTGAAGTCGCATTCGAGCTTTTCCACCGCCCCCATGGGGATGGCGACCTCGGCCGACATGCCGCCGGCCTTGTACTCGCGCACCACGGGGCTGAGCTTGGGCGGGGTGAATTCGGTCACGCGCCCGAGGTAGCCCTTGCCCGCCACGAAGGCATTGAGGTTGGTCAGGATGTGCTGAATGGCCATGGCGATCTCCTATCAGGCGGCGAAGATTTCGACGGCGTAGTCGGCCACCAGGTGCGAGCGGAAGGTCACGCGCTCGGCCGGCGCAGGCGGGGTGAAGTCGAAGTCGAAGTAGACCTTGCCCGCGGCGAGGGTGGCCGGGGTGTTGAGCTCCTCGTCGAGCCAGCAGCGCCCGCCCAGGATCGCCCCCACGTTCTTCAGGTGGCGCAGATAGGCGTTGACCGACTCCTCGACGTCGCGCACGTAGGCCTTGCCGATGGCGCGGTCCACCGCCCACAGGTGCGCCTGCAAGAGCGACTCGTGGATCATGTCGGCGGTGCGGCGTACCGACAGGAAGGCCCATTTCGGATCCGAGGAGCAGGTGCGGTTGCCCCAGAGGCGCACGCCCTGCTCGGTCACCAACGTGGCCACTCCGGGCTCGTTGAGCAGGTTCGCCTCGCTGTCCACACGCCCCAGGCCAAAATCGATGGGGCGCGCGGGGCGATCGATGCCGAGGAGCGGGTGGTTGGAAGGGCTCCACCAGAATCCGCGCTCGTTGTCGACCTTGGCGATGAGCCCGGCGACGTGCGGGGTCACCGGGACCACCTGGCCGTCCGCCACCGCCCACGGGTCGATGAGGTAGGCGCGCGCCGAGTCGAACTGCTGCCGATAGGCGATGGCCGCGGGGGTGGTGGCGTTGGGGCCATCGATCAGTGCCACCGCGCGCAGCTTGTCGGCCTGCGCGATCAGCGCATCGGCCACCGTCTTCTCCTGGCTGAAGCCGGGCGCGAGCAGAATGCGAGGCACCGCGCCGAGGACGCTGCGCGCCGCTTCCAGGGCGGCGATGCCGGTGCGCTCGCCGGTGTCGGGGTCGATGCCGCCGATGACGTTGGCTTTGGTCGCCTCGGCATCCGCCCCCTCTTCGACCCGGATGACGACGATGAGCGGCGCGTAGCCCTGCGCGTGGATGGCGCTGACGGCAGCGGGCAGCGTGCCGGTGGTGCCCAAACCCGCCGCGCTGCGCGGCGTGGTCAGCCACGCCGGCGTGCCGAGCGGGAAGACGTCGGCATTGGCGTCAGGCGCCGTGCCGACGAGCCCGATGACACTCGAGCGCGCCGTCTGGATCGGGCGCAGCCCATCGTCGATCTCGAGGATTTCGACCCCGTGGTGAAAGGCTTCGCTCATGGTGTACTCCTGTCGAGGGTGTAGCTGGGGGGAAGCTGCGCGCGCACCAGCTCAGACTCATAGCTCAGCCGGCAGTGGTCGCGCTCGAGCGGCGCAAAGATCGCGTCCAGTAGCGGGCGCAGGAGGCGCCCGGCGAGCTTGCCCTGCCGCTCCAGGCGCCAGGCGGCCGCGCTGATCGTCTCGTCCGGGTAGCCCTTGCCGAGGGTGAGCGCGACCCAGAGAAGCTGGTCGAGGGCGATGAGCAAGTGGAGCAGCCGGCGCTTCATGCCAGGATCTCCTGCGCGCGCCCGGCGGCGATGAGGCCGGCGATTTCCAGCGCCTGGACGCCGGCGACGGTCGACGGATCGTCGAGCACGACGCCCTCTGCCGCCTGCCATTGGAGCAGCGCGGCCTTGAGGGCCGGTGAGGTATCGGCTGCGGCCACGATGGCCTGCATCTCGTCGTCCGTGAAGCGGCGCAGGAACTCGAGCCGGGTCAGGCGGCGCGGTTGCGGGCGGTCGGCGTCCGTGACGGCGAAGGTCACCGCCTGCACGGCCTCGAGGCTTGCCGCCGCATCGATCTCGGCTTCGCAGCGGTTCGAGGCGCGCCGGATCGCCTCACGCTCGATGAGCACCTGCACGATCGCTTCACCGGGCACCCCCAGCCGCTCGCGCTCCTGCGCCCGCTCGAGGCGCCAGGCGATCGAGGCGAGGGCCGCCTCGGCTGCTTTGCGGACCTCCCGCTTGCGGAGTGTGCGGACCGCCTCTAGATCGAGAGACACGGTCTGGGTGTGAGGGTCCCAGACCAGCACCTCGAGCTCCCCGCTCCAGCCCTCCGGGGGGTCGACGAGCCGATACCCGTTGGGATCATCCGGGGTGGTCGTGCCCACGATGCGGTCATCGACGACGATGAGCTTTCTGGCCATCAGTCCATCACCCTGAATCTAACGTAAGAGTTGTAGTTGGGGTCGCTCGTGCGATGGGTCAGCCCAGTGACCCGCGCAAAGCGCTCGATATACGTGGTGCTATTGGTGGCATAGGTATCGGCATTGGCGCCCGCGTAGCTCGTGGCGGAGCTATCCCCGGCCTTTTGCTCGAGCAGCACCACGCGGCTGGTAGCGGTGACCCCGGCGGGGTGGACGTGCGCCGTGGAGGCGGTCGAATGGGTGGTGGCCGAGGTTTTGAGTCGGTCGCGCGCGGTCTGGCTGGCCGCGATGGCCGCCCAGGCCACGTCCGAGTCGTAGACCGCCACCCGCGCGATGGAGGCGCTCAGGATCACGCTCATCGCGTTGATGCTGTTTGCCAGCTCTTGCATGGCCGTGCTGCTGGCCGCCACGATGGCCATGGCCGACGGCGACCCCGCCAGAGCGGACATGGCGGTGGTGCTCGCAGCGACCATCTCCATCGCGATGGCACTGCCCGCCACCGTGGCCATCGCCCCAGGATGCGCGAGGATGGACCGCCACGCCTGTGGGTCTTCCAGCACCGCATTCCAAACAGAGCGATTCCCTGGGCCCTGCAGCCAGGCGTCGAGGTCCGAGACGTCGAACGCGGAGAGCGTGTCCAGCGAGCCAGGGCCCAGGATGTCCATCTCCGCCACCGAAGCCGCCATCTTGTAGAGGGCGCCGGCGGCGAGAAAGGTGGGCGTGTCCGCGCCGGAGAGGTCGATGGCCTCGAGCCGCGACGCGGCCTCGGCCAGGTAGGCCTGGCGAAACGCGATGTACGTCTGCAGCGACATGGATCCTCCTTAGAGCGCAGCCAGTGCCATCGCCTCGGCGGACGCGGCCCGCGCCTGCGCCTGCGCCACGGCCTGCTCGATCTGCGCGACCGTCTGCTCGATCTGGCCGATCGCCTGAGCGATGCCCGCCTGCAGTGCCTGCGCCGCCGTGGCGAGCGCCGCCATGGCGGACTGCGCCGCCGCCTCGGCATCGGCGGCCGCGCGGCTGGCGCTGTCGGTAGCCGCCTGGGCGGCGGCCGCCAGCTGGTCGATCTGCGCGACGGCAGGGCCGATGACCGCGTCGACCCGCTGAAGGCCGAATGCCTGGAGGGCCTCGATGGCCGCTTGCAGATCGGCGCGCCGGTCTTCGATCTCGGCGATGCGCGCGTCGATGTCAGCGAGCAGCGGATTGAAGTACTCCTCCGACAGCGGCGTCACGCCATCGCGCATGCGGTAGGCTTCAAATCGCGTCGGCATGGCCATCCCCTTACAGCGCGATGTCGTAGCGCTCGGCCACGTGCCACGGCGCGGCGGCGGTAACCCCGGCGCCGTCGATGCGGATGCGGTAGGCGGTGGCGGCGGCCGGCGTGAAGCGATACTCGCGCCAGCGGCTGCGCCCGTCGACGATCTCGTCGCGGGTGCTGGCCGCCGTGACCGCGCTGCCGCCGATAATGAGCTGGCACTCTACCGAGTGCCCGGCTGCCGGGTCGAAGTCCTCGAGCAGCAAGCGCACACGGATGTCGCTGGAGGCCTGGGCCAGCGTGCGCTCGGTGCTGATGTGGGTGAAGGCCGTGCCGCGGCGGCGCACCACGACCTGGGCAGTGCCGGGGCGCACGGCCGGCATCAGGTCGGTGGTGCCGAGGAACACCGCGCGCAGCGGCACGAGCGCCGCCCCCCCGAACTGCGGCGCGGCATCCTCGACGATGGGCCGCCATGCGCCGCCGGTCTGATACTCCCAGACCAGGCGGCAGCCCGGCGGCGTCACCGCGTCGTAGAGCATGTCCAGCTCCTGGATGCCACCGGCAAGCTGCAGAGGCTGCATCTGCACCACTGCGCGCGGAGACGCGAAGCGGGCGAAGTTCAGGCGCACCATCAGATCGCGATCGGCGGCGGCGGTGAAGTAGGCGCCATCTTGGGCGTACATCAACAGCCCCTGGGTGTACTCGGTGCCCTCGGTGTAGCCGATGCGATGTCCGGCGCCGCTCACGAGCACGATGGCGTACCGCTTGCCCGACTCGACCAGGATGGGGTCCGTGAGGGGCACCCGGAGCCACCCGGCAGAGACCGCACCGGGAGCCAGCGTGGCGCGCGCGAGCACTCGACTGGTGTCCGGCTGACCCAGCGCGGCATCGGTCACCAGCAGGGTCAGTCCACCCGCCGGGTCCGCGCGGGTGATGTACAGCTCGACGCTGGTCAGCCAGCCGGTTTGGGCCATGAGCACCGTCTGCGCGAGGATCGCGCCCTGCACGGTGTGCGTGGTGGTGACGACATCCCAGTAGGGCTCGGCCCACCGGTCGATCCAGACGCGGGTCACTCGCACCCGGCGATGGTTGACGATGGCGTTCTCCCGGTCGGCGGGGTCTACCTGCCAGGTCTCGTCCCCGCGGCGAAAGATCCCCGTCGCCGGGTCGTACACGCCGCTGCGCCAAAAGCTGCTGTTGGTGCAGACGGTCATCGTCTCGCCCAGGCGGACGCGCTCGCGGCTCAGCGTGCGCTGCACCACATCCAGGCTTTGGTACTGATACTGGTTGATGGCCATCTCGCCGGCGCGGGTCTCCAAGCGCAACCGGGCGATCTCGGTGTAGGCCGGCAGCAGCAGGCCGCCTTCCGAGATGCGGGCCTCCGGGTCGAGCGGGTTGAGCAGCGCAAGGCCCCCGGCCTGCTCGGCCACCACCATCGGCCGCACGCCCTCGAAGATGTCCGCCGCGTACCCCACCCACTCGGTGTCGCTCTCGTCTTCGGTCAGGAAGTGGTCTGCGCCATAGAAGGTGTAGTCGTCCGGGATCTCCATGCGCTCTTTCAAGCGCGCCATGTCCATGCCGAGCTGCACCACATGCTCGAGGCTCGCCTTGGCCTGCATGTCCGACCCGAGCCCCGCGATGTCGCTCATGATGTGGGCGATGCGCGGCTCGGCGCCGGCGATCCAGCCCTCGGCGGTGCGCAGGCGCTGATCCACGGCGAACAGGGTGGGCAGCTTGCGCGATTCCGCCAGCACCACCTCCTGGATCCCCGTGGGCGAAAGCCGCACGTGGGCGAGCAGCGTGTAGCCGGTGGGCGGCTCGGGGCGCTCGGGCGTGGGGGACTCCAGCCCCTGCGCGATGTGCACCACCGCCACGCGGCGGCGTTGCATGGCCACGGCTTCCGGCTCGACCTCGCGCGTCTGCAGGTCGATCAGGAAGTCGCGCGGTTGAATGTCGGTGTCCTCTTCTTGGCCGAAGGCCGAGACCGCCAGCCATTTCTGATCCTGCAGCGGCAGCATGGCGAACACCGAGTGCACCTGCGCCTGCTCGATCGCGAACACCTTGCCGCTCGATCCATCGTACAGGCGTCCGGGCGCGACCTCGATCTCGGTGGCGCTGCGCGCGGTCACCGTCAGGCCTACGAACTGGCGCTCCGGCGTGATCGCATCGGTCACCAAGTGGCGCTGCGCTTCGTCCGCCCAGGTTTGCGTGTTGTTGAGGTCGGCGGCCTGAAGCTCTTGGCGGTCGCGGTAGATGACTTGTTTTTCCATGATCAGCTCCGTGTGACGATCTGTCCTGCCAGCACCTGCCCGGCGCGGTAGACGCGCGAGGCGCGCGCCCTGCGGTGCAACCGGGTGCGCACCAGCACCTTGTCGTGCGCGGCGCGCGCCCAGTCCATGGCGTCGAGCACCGGCGCGATGCGGTCGCGCGCATCGCCTGCCGACAGGCAGGCGCGCATAGCGGTGGACGCCATGGCAAAGGGGAGTCTGCGCGGCGGCATGCGGACGTGCGCCAGGGCCACGAACGGCGGGCTGGTCAGGCGAGTGAATCCCAGGTAGGTCGGGCCGTGCTTCGGAAGAGCGGCCACGCCAGGGTCGTGCAGGCGCACGCGCAGGTACAGGCGCGCGTCGGTGTCGCTCCTTGCAGTGTGCGCACCACCCAGCGTCGCGCCGAATGCGAGCACGCCAGGTCGCGGTGCGCGCTCGGCCACGGGTACCGCATCGGGGGTGAGCGGCGCAAGCGACGGCGCCATCTGGCGCAGTGTCAGCACCTGGGCGCGCTGGCGATACGACACGCGCGCGATGCGCCAGTAGCGCTGGCTGGCGTCCGCGCGGCTGACCTGGCCTGCGAGCGGCTGCCCCAGCACCACGCCCACGGCCACGGCGCGGCGCGCCAGGTCGATGGTGCCGGTCGACTCGCTGTCCACGGTGCTCCAGCTGTGACTCGTGAGTGGCTCGATGCGCCCGTCGGGCCAGACGATCTCGGCGCGGATGGCAGAGCGCGCCATGGCGGCACTTCGGCATGGCGGCTCAGCGTGGTGACCCACATAGCCGCGCCCCAGCATCAGCGATTCGGCCGCACTGCGCAGCCGTTGGGTGCGGATGCGCATCTCGGGGTGCGCAGCCAGCCACTGGCGGCGGCTTGCATCGTCCCAGAAACCGAGGAAGGTCTTGGCCGGTGGCATCTCCAGGCGCGCGATGTAAGCGCCGGCAAGCCGCGCCAGCTCGCGCAGCCCCTTGGGCGTGCCGATGAGGGCGTGCAGCCTGGGGCTGGCGGCGATGAGCGCGCGCCGCGCGGCCTCGTCATCCGGCCACACGGGGGGCAGGTCCTCACCTGCGCCCATCTGTGGCAGCAGCGCCGCCGGGATTCGCCACGGGTCGCCCAGCGTGGCGAGGGTCGCCGCCCCCGGCGTCCACGGCCCGAGGGCGCGGCTGATGGCGCGCTCGGTTTCGGTGGCCGCCGAGGGCAGCAGGTCGGCGCGGTCGATCGCGTCAGTCACGGCGCGCCTCCGTATCGATCTCGACGGCGGTGATGACCGGGATTTCCCCCTCGCCTGCCGGGACCTCCTGCGCGGGGGCATGCAGCACCACATCGCGCACGCCGTCGCCCATCAGCGCCGCGAGGATCTGCGCGCGGGTGAGGTCGACCCGGAAGGACGTCTGCTGTGCCAGCCGCTCGACACGCGCGCGCGCCTGCTCGGCCAGCAGCGCGCCATCCGGTCCGGGCGGATGCACGAGCGTGGCCGCCACCGCCACCGGCAGCGCCTGCGCCGCGGTCACGTCCACCTCGACCGAGAGCGGGCGCACGTCCTCGGCCAGCAGCGCCTGGCCGACCTGCGTGACGATGGCGTCCGATGCTTGCGCTACGCGCCAGCACAGTGGATCGCCGCCGCCTGCCTGCGGGTGCTCGCCAAAGAGCGCGCGGCCCATGGCCGCCTGCTGTGGCGTCACGTCGGCCAGCCGCGCTTCGACGCGGGCCAGGAGCGCCACCTTGACTCGCCCGGGGCGATCCGCCCACACATCCACCTGGCGGATGTCGGTCGAGACCGACATGGCGCGCAGCATCCAGCTCTGCGCGCTGCCGGCGGCCGAGAGCGCGTGGTAGCCGATCAGCACCCGGCGGCGCAGCCGCTCGTCGTCCTCGCCGGGCAGCCGCTCGAGGTCGTAGCGCGCGGCCAGGTTGTCGAGGTCGGCCCCGGTCGCCCACGGCAGCATCACGGCGCGTGCAGCGTCGTTGATGCGAGCGCGCAGCACCAGCTCGCGCCAGGCGGCCACTTCCAAAAGCTTGACCAGCGGCTCGCTTTCCAGCGCCAGCACCGGCGCGAGGTCCGGCGCGCGCGCCGCCAGGTCGGTCTTGAGCATGGCCAGGATCGCCTCGTAGTCGAGCGTCTCGACCACGGAAGGCGGCGGCAGGCGGGTGAGGTCGATCACCGACATGCCGGCTCCTCCCCACCGGTCGGGACGCCGCTGATGCCTGGGCCCACCTCGACCCCGATGTGACGGTGCTTGCGTAGGCTCACCCCGCCGGCGAAGACGTCGCCGGTGACGAGCAAATCGCCTTCGATGCGCACCACGCACGGCGCGTGCAGGATAAGCCGGTGCGTGTCGCGCTCGTAGCGGATGTAGCCGCCGTCGTCCCAGAGGAGCAGCGTGTGCTCGGGGTGGTCGCTCGGCGCCGGGAACGCGCCGCGCTGCTGGAATACCGCCGGCACCGCCACCGCCTGCGCCAGATCGCCGCTCGGCGCGAGCACCAGGCACTGCTCGCCCTGGGCGGGCGGCGACCAGACGCGCAGGTGGCCGGCCGCCCAGGTCGCCCAGGGCAGCCAGCCGGTCTGCACGCCATCCTGATCGCCGCCGGAGATGCGCACCTGCACGCGGCACCGCTCGGCGTGGAACGCGAGCACAGTGCCCAGGCGCACCACACTGCCCCGCCCCCAGTCGGCGGCGCCGAGCGTGAGGATGTCGGTGTCGACGGTCATGGCGCGAGATCCCCGATCGTGACGCCGGGGTCGGGAGCATCGCCGTCCAAGGGCCGGTAGCGCGACTCATGGGCGGCACCGATCCAGGGAGCCCAGGAGGCGAGGATGGTCTCCGGCGTCCAGGGGTCCGCCGTGGCCACGGTGAGCACGTGACGGCGCATGGCGGCGATCTCCCACAGCGCGATGCCGGGCTGATCCAGCCCGGCTTCGTCGCGGTAGTCCATGCGCGCCCGGGTGATGTGCGGGTCGTCGCTGATCGCCGCCAGCACCGCCTCTGCCAGTGCCCAGGCCTCCAGCGCCCGAGACGCGCGCTGGTCCGCGAGGCGCGCCAGCACATAGGCGCGCAGATGGAGCGCGGCGTCATCGGGCCTGCGCGCGTCGATGCCCTCGCACACCAGGTACACCGCGGGCAGGCGCACGAGCCACTTGCCGGTGTGTGCGTCCGACAGGTCCTGGGTGTGGACCTGCACCACGGTCAAAGGACCCACCCGGGCGGAGATCCGCTCGGCGACGGCCTCGAGCACCTGGATGGCCGACATGTCAGAAGTCCTTGGTGCCGTCTCGGGTGAAGACGGGCGCGTCCCCCGTGCGCGCCGCGGCCATGGCCTGTGGCGCGGCGGGCTCGTCTTCTCCCACCATCAGTCGCACATCGCCGCGGGCCAGGGCCTCGAGGAAGCGCCGCGCGTCCTCGTAGCGGCGGCGCACCTCTTCGGATGCCCGCTCCGACCACAGCCGATACCGCGCGATGTCGCAGGCGATGCGCACGAGCGCAGCGGGCACCACCGGCAGGGGCAGCCGGTAGCGCGCAGCCAGATACCCATCGATCTCGGCATCGGCATCGGCAAGCGCCTGGTCCAGAGCCTGAGCGGGATCGGCGCTGCGCGCCGCCATGGCGTCGATCTCCTGGGCGCCGAACCGCGCGTGCAGATCCTCCAGCGTCGCGTAGGGCATCAGGCGCTGCCCTCCGCCACCACGAGCCACGGGTCTGCCTTGAGCACCTCGGCCTTCTCGGGCTCGACCTCCACCACCTGCGGTTCGCGGGTGAAGGGGCCGAGTCCGGCCCGGTAGCGGCGCTCTCCCGGGAACGCGGGCGCGGTGCTCACCGTCAGCGCCACGCGGTCATGCGCACCAGGGGTCTTCCTGGCCATCACGCCCTCCGATCAGGCCACCCACGGCGAGACGATCACCTCGACTGCCTTGTAGTTGGGGTTGCTCTCGCCGTTGTTGAGGGTTTGCGCTTCGATCAGCGAGAGCGCGGCGGCACGCAGGCTGGGGGGCACCACCAGGTGGGTGGGCTTCACCCCCATCGGCCTGCCGCCGTCGGCGGTGATGCTCATCATCGCCACCAGCGCGGCGTTGAAGTTCGCCTGATCCAGCGCCGCCTTGCTCTTGTAGGCCAGCTGCCAGAAGCCGAAGCCCGCGTTGCAGCGGTAGCGGACGCCATAGCGGTACTCGTCGCGGGTGAACACCCCCTCGTCGGTGCTCGCGGTCATCGCCTCCAGCTCCGGCTTGGTGCGCTCCTGGAAGATCAAGGGCTTCAAGGCCCGGGAGCAATCGAGCAGATACCAAGCTGGGCCGGTTCCATCTTGCAGGTTAGAGACGGTCGTTGCCGTGCCGGTGCCATCGACGTTCGGGTAGACCGGGTGGTCGGTGTCGAAGAAGTTCTGCCCGTCGTAGCACAGGGTCGTCTCGCCCGCGGCCAACAAGCCGAACACCAGCTCGTCCGGGTGCGCCGCTGCCGCGCGGCCCATCTCGGCAAAGAGCGGCGTGTAGACGCCCACGTTGTCGTCCTCGATGTCGGTGCGCTTGACCGCCACCGTGGCCTCGAAGAGTTTGTTGGCGATCTGGTAGCCGCTTGCGGCCATGTCTTTGACCACGCGGTCGCCCACCCACTCGCGCAGCTTGGGGAACTGGTTGAGCCAGGCATAGGTGTTGGACGCGTTGGAAGAGGGCACGCGGGTGGCGACCTTCTCCCAGTCGGTGGGCGTGGCGGTGAGCGCATCCTGGAAGGCCTTGGAAAAGCCCGTGCGCAAGGAGGTGATGAGTGCAGGGGTGATGATGGCCATGGGTTACTCCTGGATGAGGGTCTTCTTGTGGGCGGCAAAGTCCGCCTCGGACATCCCGAGCAGCGCGCAGGCGATGCGGTCTTCCTCGGTCAGCGTGTCCGCATTCGGTGCGACGCGGTGCGCGCTCTTGTCGCCTTCCGGCGGCAGGATGGCCGGCGCCTTCTCGCACCAGTGGGCGAAGCCTTCGGGGTCTTTGGTGGCGTAGGACAGCGCCCAGTCCTTCATCGCCGGGGCCAGCTTGCCCGCGCGCATGGCCGCCGTGACGGCAGCCTCGGCCTTCTCCTGCGCGATCTGGGCCTGGAGCTTGGCCAGCGCGTCGGCCACGGCCTTGTGCTGGCTCATCGGCACCCACTCGGCGGGGTCGGGGTGGCGGCTTGCCGCCTCCTTCAGGCGCGCGGCGTGGGCGGCGAGCGCCTCCACGGTCGGCTCGCCTTCCACACCCAGCGCCTGGGCGATGGGGGCAAGATCGGTCATGTCGGGGTCTCCTTTTTGGTGGGCTTTGTGGGCGATAGGGGTGAGATCGAGATTCGGGTAGTGGGTGAGCCCTGCGCCTTCCAGCGCCAGCACGCGCCCTTGCTTGTCGTGGCGGAAGACGGGGGAGAGGTAGCGGTATTCCTTGTCGGCGATCAGCCCGGCGGCGCGCGGCGTCCACTCCACCCGCCCCCACAGCGCGCCCTCGCGCGCCTCGAGCGCCTTGATCCACCCGGCGGCGGGCACCGGCCCGCGCTTCCCGTCGGCCTCCAGCGTCTGGTGGTCGTAGTCGATGGGCAGGTCGATGCCGCCCTGCTCGAAGGCGGCGAGCACCGCATCCACATCCAGGGTGTAGGGCCCGCGCCCATCCCGCCCGAAAAAAGTCCCCGCCGGAATGAGGGCGACCCATTCCGGCGGGGTGGCAGGACCACCTTCCGGGTGGAGGGGGAGGGAGACGACATGGGCGTCGCGGGACAGCCCGCGGAGGGTGGGTTGAGGGCGATGGGGGTGACCTGCGATCATGGCTCCATGGTGGAGCCGTCGGCTCGGCCGATACAGGCCGAAACGGTTCAGACGGAGGGGGCGCGCTGTCCTGGGGGGGCGCGTGATTCTGGCAACCGCGTGGCAACGGGGTTGTCAGGGCCTGGGATCGACTTTCCAAGGGGGGGCAGGGGGGTAGTAGCGCCCCCCCGATAAAATCGCTCTACGGGCGTTTCACGCGGTTTGGGTCAATGCGCCTCGTCGAGGTAGTCGGCGAGGGTGTCGAGGATCAGGCTGCGCGCCGCTTCGTCCAGGCGTCCGTCCTCGGTCACCGGCAGGTGGCGGCGCGCCGGGATGTCGCCCCAGGGGATGGATGCGCCGCGTTTGGTCGTGCCGAACGCGCCGCGCTTTGCGCCGAACTGGAGCACCGCGGCCTGCACCGCCGCGCTGCCCACGGCCACCGAATCGCGCCCGGCCTCGTAGTGGAGCCGCGTGGTGACGAAGCTCTTGCTGTCGATGAGGGGCTTCGCCCCCTTCTTGCGCGCAAGGGTCGCGGGGCGGTTGGGGGCGAAGGGCGCGCCGGTCCAGTCGCGCCCTTGGAGGATGTGCTCGCGGCTGCCTTCCATCAGCGCCTGGCCGATGCGGTGCATCGCGGGCGTCATGTCGGCCACGCGCCGGGAGAGGGCTTCCAGCGCCTGGCGCACGGCGCGGTCGTCGATGTCGATCTGGATCATCGCGGGAGGCCTGCCAGAATGGACCAGACCTCGGCGTAAGCGCCGGCCAGTTCACGGCAGGCCGAGGCCTTGAAGTTCGTATATTCAATGGCTTGCACGCGGGCTGCGATCGCTTGGGCTACATCCTTCGCGGGCGCGACAGCCCGATAGCGATCATCCGCCAGGGGCGTCTCCTGGACCTGGGCGCTGGGCAGGAGCCGTTCGATGTCGCCCGGGCGGCGGGCGCGCACGAGGAGCATGCCGGGACGTGATCTGTGCGCCACGATGGAGTAAAATGCCTCCGGGAGGCAAATCCACATGCTAGACCCCCGTTCTAAAGAGTTCGAGGATAGGTTCCGGGCGCGCTATGAGGCGCTCGCGCCGGGCATCGCCGGCAAGCGCGAGCTCGGCGGCAGAAACTGGATCGACCGGGTGGCGTCGTGGGACGACTTCGTCGCCTACGGCGCCAACGCGGCTGCATGCCTACGTCCCTGGCCTGACGACCCCTGGTTCCCCGGGGGCCATCTCGACAACAGAGCATTGTACCCGGAGCTCGCTGACCTCGTGCTCGAGGCCTTTCCGGAGTCATCTTAGCGTCTTGGCGGCATATCCGCCGCCAATGACGATGTACTCCTGCTCCGACACCATCAGGTACTTCTTCCCCTGATGGTAGGTCTTGAGTACCCGCCCGACGGGGATTGTAGCCTGTACACGGCGGCCGAAGAATCCGGCCCCAGTCGACCATGACGAAAGGGCGTTCGCCTCGAATCGACCGCGGCGATAGTGGGCCTCGTATTCCGCGGGATCCATCCCGCGCCTGAGTGTCAGATCGTCCCATCCGTGCAATCGCCGCAGGTAATACTGGTGGAAGGCATACTCCGCGTCGAGCAGCCGGTCTAGATCCTCCAGACTCCTGCCGCTTGCGCGCAAGGTGCGCGAAATCCCTGCTGACACGGCATCCGCGATGTCGGATGTGCCGCCGTGGTATGTGATCTTCGCGCCAAAGCGATCGGCGGCCCACTGCTTCATGACCGCGCCGGCTGGCGTGTTCGCACTGGTGACCCATCCGCTCGATCGGCTCCCAATCATGATCCTCGCGGATTCCGGCGCCCAGGAGCCGAGCTCGTCAGCGAGCAGGCGCTCGAATCGTGGCAAGAGATCACCCTCCACATCACCGCCGCGTAGAGGTGTCGTTCCCCATGCGCGCATCCTATCCCGAAGCGCACGTGCACCTGGCACACGGTCGAGATCGGCCTCGCCGTAGCGGTCGATGAGCGCCGCTCGACGCGCCCAGAGGGTCGCGGTGAGCCGCTTCGCCTCGTCCGCCGGGAAGCCGGCCTGCTCGAACACGTTGCTCACCTGCGCGCGCTTGAGCGATTTCACGGCCTCGATGCCATCGGCCTCGGAGAAGACGTCGGCGACAAACCGCGCATTGAACACCTTCGCTGCGGCCGGGTTGCGCTGTGGGTCGCGCAGGCTCTTCACCTCGTCTATTGAGCGGTCGTATTCTTTGGCGCCGCCCTGCGCACGGAAGCGGAAGGCACCACCGGCATCGAGCTTGACGAGCCGCCCGCGTGCATCGAGGAATACATTGTCGAGCTCGCGCCCGACCACGTCCCACTCTTTGGTGAGGATCGCCCCTTGCCACAGGCGCGGCAGGTCGGGATGGGCGGCCAGCTCCTCTGCCGTCGCGCGCTTGAGCCCTTCCATCCAGCGGCTCGCGATCGCCACTCGGCCGTCGACGGTCGCGATCTCGACGTCTGGTGTCGTCAGCCCGAGCCTGCGGTACAGCGAGAGCGCCGCCGCTTCGGAGCGCGCCTGATCGGGATCGGAGTAGAACTTCACATACCAGCGATCGCCGGTAGCGCTGTCCTCGTAGAGCCCACCGGGCACGCTGCCCGTCTGCTCGCCGATGCGGCGCAACCGGTCGCCGAACGGTTTTGGCGCTTCCAGCCCGAGATCGCGTGATACTGCCTGCGCAAGCGGCGCAGGCAGGCTCGCCATCTTGCGCTCGATCTCGCGGACGAGGCCGGAGGCCGCCCCCGGCATATACCCCCAGCCCTTGTCGATGCCGACCATCTCGCCGGTCTTGGGGTCGATTTCGTCCCACCCGGCGGGCGGTTCGGTGTAGCCCGGCTTGCCGCCCAGCCGCGCCGCGCTCTTGGGACCATCCGCGCCCACCACGCGGCAGCGGCAGCCCCAGCCGCTGGGCGGGTAGTGTGTCTGCCAGAAGGGGTGATCCGCGGGCAGCGTGAGCCCATCCCACGCCAGGTGTTGCAGGCGCGGGTGTTCGGATCCCGAATGGCGGTAGACCCACAGCGGGAACCCGGCTTCTTTCAGCTGCGCCAAGCGACCTGCGGCGTAGCTGGTGGCCAGGTTCGTCTGGTAGATGATGCGCGTGCGCCAGGCCAGGCCCTTGCCGCCCTTGTCGGTGGGCGTCGTGCGGTCATCCCCTGTGAAGCCCGCCCAGCCATGGCGCTGGATGATCTCGTGGAACCGCGCGCGAAACTGCTGGATCGTCTCGCCATCATGAATCGCCTTGTCCACCGCGGCGGCAAGGTCGGCGAGCAGATCCGCCTTGGCCGCCCCCGCCACCATGAAGGCGCGGTCGTGTTGGCTCTTCCACAGGTCGTCCCACTTGGCCGTGGGCACCAGGGTGCCGAGCTTGCCGCGAAAGAACGCCACTTGCTCGGCGAACGGCTTGCGGAAGACGGCGACCAGTTCAGGCGCGGCGGAGGGCATGGGCGCGCTCCCAGTCGTCGCGGCAGTCGGCGTCGCACCAGCGGCGGTCGGCCTCGATCGTCTCGCCGCACCACAGGCATGCGCCGGTGGGCGCGGGGCCGGATGCACGGCGCAGGCGCAAAAGGCGCTCCATCTCGCGCTCCAGTCGCTCAGCGGCGATGTCAGCCTCGTCCATGGCCGGACTCCTCCCGCACCATGTGCCGCCCGGCCAGCTCCGCCGCGGCAAAGCCCATGGCCATGACCTGCGCCAGCTCCTCGGTGGGCAGGTGGCCGTAGGCCGAAAGCAGCGCGTCGCGAAGCTGGGGCAGGCTCTCGGCCTCATCCACCAGCCGCTGCACCTCGACCATGATCGCGCGCCAGGCGGGTTCGGCCTCGACCTCCATGCGGTCGGCCATGAGGCCGGCCACGTCGATGTCCATCGGATCGTCCTGGGCGGGCTCAGCCGCGTGGCGTGTCGCATGCAATGCGTGCACGTCGCGCACCTGCGGCGCCACGGCCGCAGGCGCGGGCCCTTTGCTACCTTCGGTCAGCACCGCCTCATCCGGCCCCGCCTCCGGGATACCGAATCTCTCCCGCACCCAGCGCTGCGGGATCGGCATCCCGGCCTGGGTGAGCTTGACCACCTGGTCGGCAAGCGCTGCCATGTCCTCCGGCTCCTCCACCCGCAGCGCGAAGATCGGCAGCGGCGCGTCGTCGCCCAGGTTGAGCCGCACGATGGGGGCGATCAGGTCGCGCATGAGCGTGGCCTCGAGGGCCCGCGCGTCGGCCCGCAGGATGTCGGCGCGAACTTCGGCGTGCACCTTGGCCTGGGCGAGGCTCGATCCGTCGTCGGTGGTCATCGTCTGCCCGAGCACGGCTTTGCTCACCTGCCGGTCCAGGTAGTCGATCAGCCTGTGATACAGGTCGGCGCTGGCCGACTTGCTGCCGGACTCGATCAACTCCAGCGCCATCTCCTGCGGGATCACCGCGGCGGCATCCGAGCCCAGCTCGAAGGCCGCCCGGCGCAGCACCGCCACATCCTCGGGGCTCGCGCCCTGGTGGTACTTGCCCACGCGGATGGGCTGGCCGAAGAGCTCACAGAACCGCGCCCAGTCGCGCAGCGCGTAGCTCTTGAACACCCAGGCCCACAGCGCGCTGCGGGCGACCCCGCCCAAGAGCGGAATCCCCGATGCCATCGGCGGCCGGTGCACGATGAAGCGGTAGGGCGGCACCGCCTGCCCTTCGACGCTACCATCCACCAGGCGCAGCAGCCGCCCGGTGTCGCGGTCGAAGGTGAACCAGTGCGCCTCGCGCGGGAGGATCTGGCGCGGGTACCACACGCTGCCTGATGTCTCCCACACGATCTCGGCCACCGCATACCCCTTGGCCACGGCGTCCATGAGATGCGTGATGAGCACCGCAAGGTCGCTCTCGCGCACGGCATCAAGCACCAGATCGGCGGCGCGCCTGGCCGCGGGCGAGTCGTCCCAGGGCTGGATGTCGATCGGCAGCCCGGCCACCGCGAGCGTCCGGGTCTGCAGCACCGCGCGGTAGTGGAGATCCTTCTCGCGGATGTCGTCCGCCGCGAGCAGAAAGTCGTGCGCATCGCCCATGGCGGCGCGGCGCAGGATGTCGGCCACCATCGCCGGGGTGAGGCTGGCCAGCGGCCGCCACTGCCAGACGGAGCGCAAGCCCGTCTGCGCGGGCCGCGCGATTTCGGTCGTAAGGTCTTGCTTCTTCGGCGTCACCATCCTGCCCACTCCCCGGCGCGGCTGCGCCCGTCCCGATCATCGAAGCGCGGCGCAAAGCTGCGGCGCGCGACAGACTCGTACCCATACACCGGCACACCTTCGCCGGCGGCGGCGCAGGCGAGCGCCAGCGCCCAGAAGCGGTCGGCGTGCCCTGCGCCGTCGCGGTCGGCCAGGAGCTTCGGCACGCCGCCTGCGCCCGGCTCCATGCGCACGGCCCGGAGGTCGTCGATGAGTGCATCCTTGGGCTCGGAAAGTGCCGCAGGCGGCAACAGCAGCCGCCGCGCCTGGAGGCGGTCTTTGAGCGCCACGGCCATCTCCAGCTTGTTCGTGGCGTTGAACAGCACGCCCGACACCCGATACTGCCCATGCCGCCGCTGCGCTTCCTGCACCGGCATCTCGCCCATGCCGGTCTGGTCGATGGCGCAGCGCGCCACCCGGTAGCCGCGGAACACCGCATCCAGCCGGGCCAGCTGCGCGGCGAAGCGCTCGCCGCGCATCACCTGCATCTCGCGCTATGCGCCAGCACGCCCGCGCCCACGTCCTCGAGCACCGCGATCACCGACAGGTCCCCCCGCGCGGCGATGTCCATGCCCACATACACCGGCCGCCCGTCGTAGGGCGGCAGCGGCGGCGCCTCCAGCGCGGCCAGGATCTCCTCGTAGCTCAGCCACTCGCGCCCGGCGCGGTCGAGAAACACGCACTCGAACTCCTGCGCCCAGGTGTCCGGGTCGCGCGCGGCTTTCTTGAGCTCGGCGATGTCGCGCGGCAGGCCATCGGCCACCGCGTCGTGGATCGTGACCACGTGGCGGCTCCACAGGCCATCGTCGGCGGTCATGATCTCGTGGAACATGTCGCCCACCCCGTTCGGGGTGGAGATGACGCGAATCTTCAGGCTCGGCTTGGAGACCACGGGAACGAGCGCCCGCCACAGCGCGCGGTTGTCCTTGTGGTGGGCGAATTCGTCGAGGATCAGGTTGTCGCTCATGCCGCGCGCCGTCTCGGGCCGCGCGGCGATCGCCCGCACGTAAGAGCCGCCCGGAAACCGCACCATCGCCGCCTGCTGCTCGATGCCCAGGCTGTCGTCCATCAGCAGCTCGTAGGCCGCGCCGATCGCCTGCGCGTGCAGCGCCGCGCCCGTGCGGATCGCGTCCAGCGCCCGGTCGCGCGAGATCGACAGGATCGTCCAGCGGGAAATCCGCCCCTCGGCCTCGGCGGTCCAGGCAATCGAGCACCGCCTCCAGCGTGGTGGTGAAGGTCTTGCCCGTTTGCCGAGCCCACATCGCCGCCTTCCAGCGGGAGGTGTCCGCCAGATAGCGGCGCTGGTAGGGGTAGAGGATGGGGGCGGTCATGCCTGCCGCTCGGCCTCAGCGAGCCTCTGGCAGGCGATCTCATGATAGGCATCGATGGCCTCGATGCCGATATAGGAGCGGCCAGACATCAGTGCTGCCACCCCGGTGGTGCCGCTGCCCTGGAAGGGATCGAGCACTACTCCGCCAGGAGGGCAAATCTCCACGAGATCGCGCATCAGCCCTACCGGCTTTTCGACCATGTGATGCACCCGCGGCGGGCTTGGATGCCGAAAGACCCCGTCCAGATACACCGGCGGATCGCGATCAGGGGCGAGCCCTTTGCGCGCCCAGATGATCAGCTCTGTCTGGGCCCGGAACCCGTTCTTGAAAGGGCGCGTCCCCCGCCCTTTGTCCCACACCAGCAGCCCGCGTACGCTCCAGCCGACGGCACCCAGGATGCGCATGAGCATGGGATACCCGCGCCAGTCGCAAAAGGCCAGGGCGCTGGCTCCGTGCCTTGCAAGGCGCAGCGCGTAGCTGAAAGCGACGGTCATCATCTCCGCCCAGGCGTCAGGCAGCACGGAATCGCCGGCGAAGGGGTCCATTTTTTCGTTTTGACGTTCGAGTACTTTTTGCTCGTCGACGCCAAGCGCCCGGCGATGCTGTTGGCCCCCGTCCCGTAGGGCGGGTCGGTGATGATGGCGTCCACGCTCTCCGGCTGTTCCTGTGCCAGGTCGCGCAGGACATGCAACGCGTCGCCGTGATACGCCGTCCAGCGCTCTCCGCGCCGAGAGACCACGAGACCTTTGCCCAATAGTGGACATGCTGCGCACTCACCCGCCATACAACCCCTCCCGGATCGTCTTGAGCGTCTCGGCGTCGAGCGCCTTGCCCGCATGGCGTGCGACGCGTTCCACCTCGTCGAGCTTTTGCCGCACCTCATCGGCCCACTTCTTCTGCCCGATGCTGGCGCGGCTGGCCTCGGCGATGGCGCGGGCGGCCTGGCTCAAGACCTTGACCTGCTCGGCTGGGTCGACCATCTCGGCGGCCTCGGTCACCCGGCTCATGGCGTCGAAGAGCGCCGACTGCACCATGCGCAGCACGGCGGCGGAATGCTCGTCGGCCTCGTCCGGCGAGGCTTGCGCGATCAGCCGCGCCGCCTCGGTGCTCGCCTTGATGCGCAGCATCACCGCCTGCACCCGCTGGTCGTAGCGGTGCAGGCTGCTCTTGCTGATCGTGTAGCCCCGCTCCTTGAGCCACGCGGCCAGCGCCTCGTAGCCGCCGTGCGCGCGGTCGGCCAAGAGGCGCTCCAGCTCGGCCTTGAGCGCGGGCGGCAGGGTGTCCACTTTGCTGCGGCGCGCCATCGTCACCACCTCGGGGGGCGGGCGATGTCGTTCGGAGCCTCGGCGCGGTAGTCCACCACGGCCTCGCCCTCTGGGGTCAGCTCGGCCGACCAGATGGGCGCATCATCCACCAGGTCGACGAACCCGCGCTTGGCCAGGCTCTTGAGCTCGGCGCGCACCTGGTCCGCCGTCACCCGCAGCGGGATGTCGCGGCACGCGCCCATGATCACCGCCTCGGTGGTGCCGTAGGGCCGCGCGTGCCAGAGCGCGGAGAGGATCACCCAGCGCAGGAATTCGCGCTCGGCGCGGGCGTTGTCGATGAGCGCATCGAGCCGTTTATCGGTCATGCTTCATCTCCATGAGCACCTCATAGACGCGGTCGATCTTGGCGTTGAGGCTGGTGTATTCGCGGATGGCGTCGTCGCGCAGCTGGTAGCGCATCACGTCCGTCTCGCGCTGCTTTTCCAGGTCTTCGATGCGCCTGCGGTGCAAGACGACCTCCTCGCGCATGGTTTCGATCACGCTCTCGACGATGCGCTGGTAGCGGCCATCGGCCTGTTGCATCTCGCGCACGAAATCCTCGCGCCGCTGGTAGCGCAGCGGCAGCTCGGCCATCAGCCGCTCGAAGCGGTTCTCCAGGTCGTCGATGCGGGTGAGCCGGCTCTCGATGTCGGCGAGCAGCCGCCCGGCGAACCACTTGAGCAGGGCAAAGATGGCGGTGAGCAGCGTCCCGACGACGGCCAGGATGGCCGGCCAGTTGCCCGCGCCGATCAGCACGTCACCTTCCATGCGTCAGCTCGTCCCAGTGGCGGATGGCGTCGATGCGGGCGCGGCAGTCGTCGTAGGCACTGACGGCGCTGGCGATCCAGGCTCCCAGGTCGGCTTCGCGGACGGACTCGCCGGGATCGGCGGCAGACTCGGCAGCGGCTCGATCAGACCCGGCGGCACGCGCGGGCAGGTCGCCGGCGGCGATCCTGGCGTTGAGCAGCCCGCGAGCAGCGCCAGACAGGCCGCACTGATGGGCAGTGGGCAGCGCATAGAGGGACTCCTTGAGGCGCTTTTCGGTGGCGGCCAGGCGCGCCTGTGTCGCATGCAATGCGTGCACGGCCTGGCGTTCGGCATCCTGCGCGGCAGCCAGGCGCGCGGCGGCCTCTTCGGCGGCGCGGCGCAGCGATTCGGCTGCTTCGGTGCGGCACTGGGCGGTGGCAGCCTCGGCGCGGGCGATGCGGCCTTCGTCCAGCCGCCCCTTGAGGGCGTAGCCACCGACGACGCCCACGCCGGCCAGGAGCAGCGCAGCGGCGATCCACGGGGAGGGGGTCACGGCTGCTCTCCCATGCAAAGCCGGAACTCATGCTCCCGCCGCTTGACGAGCCCAGGCCTCTCTCGCCCGCCGGCGTACACCCAGCGCAGGATCTCCCGGCACGCGCCGGCGTAGTCCGGCGGGGTCTGCTTGAGCTTCTTGACCAGCGTCGAGCGGCAGAATGCCCGGCTGCCGATGTTGTAGGCCAGGCTCTGGAACGCCGCCGCCTCGCCGGCAGACAGCGGCACATCGCCGATGCAGGCCGCCGCCTCGCGCCAGATGCGGTCGGCGTCCGTGGCCAGCATCAGCACGGCGCGCTCGGGCGTGACGGTATCGCCCGGCTTGACGGGCCGGCCGTCCAGGTGGCGGGTCGACCCAAAGCCCACGGTCTGCACGCCCGCGCCGTCTTCATAGGCGCGCGAGCGATAGCCCTCGTGCACGGCGATGCCGGCCACGGTGAGGGCGGAGACGGTGATGAGGATGGCGGGCGTGCGCTTCACGCCATCGATGGTGCCGCGGCGGTGCGCCGCGCGGCAGGCCGAAAGTGTTCAGGAAGGCACTAAAACAGCGTGCCGTTGCGCTCGGGATCGGGCAGGCGGCCCAGGATGTTATAGATGTGCCGCTCGGTGTAGCCGTAGCGCCGGGCGAGCTCCTGCACCCGCGCGCCGGCATTGTACTCGGCACGAATGCGCGCGTGCACTGCCTCGCGCCGCGCGCCATCGCACTTGGGGATGTAGAGGGCGGTGCCGCCCGCGTAGCGCACCAGCGCCTCCTGCGCGGGCAGCGGCAGGTCCACGAGCGGCCCGGAGAGCGGCAGCCGCTTGGGGATGGCGATGGAGAGCCCGCCGCAGGTCTGGATCAGCCTCTCCAGCGCCTCGCGCCCGATGAGCCGCTCCAGAAAGCGCGTGTCGGCCAGCGCCATCAGGCCGTCTCCCGCTCGATGAGCCGGTACAGCCACACATCGCCCTCGCGGCGGCAGGCGATGTCAAAGCCGTTCGCCCGCAGCTCGGCGATGCAGGAGTTCACCGCGCACACCGATGCGCCCACTACGATGTCGAGCGTGGAATGCTCCTTCCCGTCAGAGAGGTACGCCAACACCCGCTGCAAGCGGGCAGACGATTCGAGTCGAGCCGCTTTCATGACAGCCTCCAAAGCCTCCTCACCTGCTCGCGCAACTCGGCCAAGCTGTGACACACCGGGCAGCGCCCCAGCATCATGGCCGCGCCCTCTGCCGCGCGCGCTGGCGCTTCCAGCGCAGCAACCCGCTGATGACGGCAGTGGCCCCCTCCCGGGTGAGCCACCGCGCCCCGTCCACCCGCGCCGTGCGGCGCAGGAAGGCGGTCAGCCGCGCATCGGCCAGCCCCTCCGTCCAGCCCATCTCCCACGCCAGCCGCTCGATGGTGGCGAGCTGCCAGCGCGTCACCATGCCCGGCGCTTGCGCCGCCTCCGGGGCGCTCGGCCGCACCTGCGCCCCGCGCGTGGCCCAGTGGTCGATCAACTTGACCAGCTCCGCCACCGTCATGTCGGCACAACTGGCCTTGCCGGTCACCGCCAGCTGGACCCTGCGGCGCAGGTCTTCATCCGCACACCCGGCCTGCTTGGCCGCCAGGTGCGCCTGGGCGATGAGCTTTTTGCGTCGCGCGTCCATCTTCATCCCCTCGGGTGATCCCGAACATGCCCGCCCGCAGGCGGGCATGGTCTGGATCACGATGGGGCATGTTGCCGATCACTCAGCACACGACTCGCCACCATCGCCGAGCACGAGTCCCCTTGGGCGGCGATCCGGCGCAAGGCCGCCTCATAGAGCTCGCACCGCTCCAGGAGTCTGGCCACCCGCTCGGCATCCTGGGCCGTGGCCATCCCCTGACTGATGCGGCGCACCAATCCACTCACCTCTCCGCCCTCCAGGTGACAGCCGCCGATGCGCCCACCCTCAAACACGCGGCGATGGCCGGCTGCAGCGGCTCATCGCCGCTGCAGGCCATCTCGATGAGCCGCCGCTCCGGCTTGTAGCTCACCTCCGTCTTGACCAGATGGCCGAACCGATCACCCAGCACCGCCTTGAGCCGCTCGGCGTCCTCGATCTTCACCGCCTCGCGCTCGGTGATGCTGGCGCGGCACACGCCGCGCACGATCAGCGTCGCACCCGGGCCGTGCGCCTCGATGAGCTGCGCGTGGATCGCCTTGAGCTGCGCATCCAGCTCTTCGATCTGCTTCTTGATCTGCCATCCCTTCATCACGAGCCAGATGGTGTCCGCGTCCATCGGCACGATCTCGCCGCTGTCGCGCCGCACCTTCTCTCCCCGCGGGCAGCCCAGCCTTGGCCAGTGCTGCACCCCCTTGCTCCTTCTTTGCCACTTTCGCCATGTCGGTTCTCCTCGATGCGCCCCGGCCAGGGCGCGCATGCCCTCTTCTAAATCTCCAGCACCCGACAACCCGTGCAGTCCTCGCGCGGGCAGCGGCGGCATAGCTCCATGCCCAGTTCTTTGTCTGACACGTCGCGCAGGCGGAGGGGATGGGCCGCCGCCTTCGCGTCGATGAGCGCCATCAGCGCCGCATAGCGCTGCGGCAGGTCGCTGCCGGGCCGGTCGTAGGTGCCGGAGCGGATGCGGCTCACCGTACTCTTGTCCACGCCCAGCACGGCTGCGGCTTCTGTCAGGGTCAGGCGCATGGGTCACGCCTCCACCGCATGCCGGTTCGCGCTCCAGGCCAGCGCCGCATCGAGCACCGGCATGGTCAGCGCCGTCACCCCCTGCGCATCCATGATGGCGCGGCACTCCTGCGCGATCTCCAGCGCGTCGCGCCACACACCCTTGCGCGCGCCGATCCAAAAGCGCGTGATCACCTCCTTGTCCTGGCACTCGCCCACGATGGGCCGCAGCACGTGCGCGTACGTCTCGGCGCGGTCGAGCAGCCCCATGCGGCAGCGCTTGGCGCCGATGCGGCTGCCCAGCTGCACCAGGTAGTCGCGGCTCCTGGGGTGCGCGAACTGCCGCTCGTAGAGCTCGGTGCCCACCAGCAGCACGGCCACGTTGCACTCGTCGGCGAGATACCGCAGCGCCTCCAGCCCGCGCCAGTTGAGCTTGTTGGCCTCGTCCACCACCAAAAGCCGACGCGTCTCGGGGTCGGCCTCGCGCCGCTCGGCCAGCATGCGGTCCACCGCGCCGTGGCCTTCGATGCCCAGCGCCGCCGCCGCCTCGCGCAGCAGCTGATGGCGGGTGATCCCGCCCCAGCAGGCGATGCGCGCCCCACCCAGGCGGGCGGCGATCTCCTTGGCCGCCGTGGTCTTGCCCGTGCCGGGGCTGCCCACGATCTCGCCGATGGGGTGATCGGCCGCCATCACCCGCCGCGCCGTCAGCAGCGCCTCCTTCATGTACTTCGTCTCGCGCCGCCTGCCGCTTTCCGTCGCATGCAATGCGTGCACGTTGCCCTCTTTGCTCATGCCGTTCTCCTGTCTTCGTCTTCCAGCCACAGGCGGACTTCGTCCGCTTCCTCATCCACCACCCCGTGGCGGTTGGCCACGAGGTCCGGGTTCCTGGGCAGCGCCCGCGCGAGCGCCGCCTCCAGCTCGGCCTGCCTGGCCGCCACCATCTGCTGCGCCTCGGCGGTGAGCTGCACCTTCGTCGCCCGCCGGCTCGCCTCCTCGACCACCTCGGCCACGCCGCCGAGCCGCGCGAACTCGCCCATGAGCTCGCGCGGGTCGAGCCAGGCCACCTGCCCGCGCATCACCTCCACCACCTGCCGCGCCTCGCTGGCAAGCTTGGCGGCGAACTTCGCACCCTCCGGGTCGCCCCAGGCGAACACCGGCATCGCCAGCGCCACATGCACGCGCCCGCCCGCCCACACATACGCCGCATCCGGCGCATGGCGCGGCCAGCGCACGGTCACCTTCTCGCCGTCGAAAGCGATCAAGTCCTTGCTGTAGTACGTCCAGCCCCCCACCCGCACCTGCCCCATGCGGCAGCGCACCTCGTGCGTCTCGCCGAAGGCAAACCCCAGCGCCTCCGCGTCCACGTGGTAGGGCACGAAGCCATCCGCCAGGAACTCGGCCATCTTCTCCGCCGGGCTCTTGCCGTTCAGGTGCCCGCTCTGCGGCGTGGCGTTGTAGGCCGCCACCGCCTGGGCGAGAAACCCCTTCAAGTCTTCCACCGGGATCGGCTGCACCCCTTTGCCCAGGGTGGCCACCTTCTTGCGCATCCGGTCGGAGCCGGAAAACGCCGGGTGCCAACCCATGAAGTGCAGCAGGTTGCCGAACGCGCCCTCGATGAGCTTGGCGCGCGGCTTGAATGGGATCGAGCGCGTCACGATGCCGAAATGCTCGGCGGCCATGTGCGCATCCCACGTGCCGCCGAACGCCCCGCCGGTGAGCCGGGTGAGCTCCGCCCAGGCATCGAGCATCGTCGTCCACGAGAATTCCGACCCGTTGTCCAGATACAGGCGCTTGGGCATGCCGAACGGCGCGCTCTGGCACATGGCGGTGAAGGACAGCGCCACATGGTCGCGCCGCACGCCGCCGCCCTTGCCCGGCAGATGGCCGGTGATGTGGATCATGTTGGTCGCCGCATCCATCCAGGCGATCAGCCGCGCCCAGGCGATCTCGCCATCGGGCCGCAGCACCGGGATGTCGGCAGGCGAGACGTCGCCGAACACGCAGTCCCCTGGCTTGAGCGCCTCGCGCGAGCGCACGACCGCAGGCGTGCGGTCGTAGAATCCTTTGGCGTCGCGGTCTTTGAGAGCGATCAGGCTGTAGCGCCGCTCACCCTCGACGAACCGGCGCGGCAGCCGGCACACCCGCTTGGCCACCGACTCCGCGCATCCGGCGGCCTCCACCGTCAACCGGATCAGCACCGGCTGCGCCAAGAGCGCCACCTGCCGCCAGCCCTTCTTGCCCTGCTGCGCCCACAGCCCGCGCACCGCGCGCGCCATCTCGGCGGCGATCTCGAGGAGCTTGTCCTCCGGCACCATCGCCCCGCGCATGAAGGTCTCCCACGCGTCGGAGATGATCACCCGCGCCTGGCCGCGGTCGGCGCGGGGCTTATCCACCAGCGCCTTGTCCCCGCCCTGGCGGTAGGCTTTGAGCCACCTATATACGGTGGCCGCCGTCGTGCCGTGGCTCCTGGCGTGCCGCTCGATCGCCGTGCGGCCCGCGATCTCGCCCTTGAGGATGGGCGTGATGATCATCTTGCGCCGCGCCGCCTCGATCAGCCGCGCCTCGTCGGGCCGGATGGTGGTGGCGGCCGGAATCGAACCGGCCCCGCGGGTTAGCGGCCCGTTGCCAGCGTCCGTCGCCGCCGTCGCGGCGCGTCCGATCTGGTACCCAGCAGGCACGGCAGGCCTACCGCCCTGCTCGAAGGAGCGTCCAGCTCCGCCACCACCGGCGAGCCCACCCGCGCCGGTGGCCGCCGGGCTGGTATCGACGGGGAGAGGGCAACGCCCCGCCTGGATGGACTCGCCGCTGGGGGCTGGAATGGGAGCTTGCGTAGCGGATTCGATCCGCGCGGCCATCTGCCGCACCAGATACGCCTCCACCGCCTGGCGCACATCGATCGCCTTCCCGCGCCGCTGGAAGGCCGTCGGCAGGTCCTCCACCCGCCAGCGCTTCGCGCCGCCCAGGCCAGCCCGGTCGTGATGCGGCGGCCAGTCGGGGGAGGTGGCCCATTTATTGCGCACCGTGTGGTAATCCACACCCACCGCCTCGGCGATGGCGGCCAGATCGACCAGATCAGAAGCGGAACGCGTTGTGCTCATGATCAAAGCACTCCGGTGCGCGGCGGCCAAACGCCTCGATCTCCTCGTAGATCACGTCGCTGTGCAGATCCAGATCGCACAGCGGCAACAGCGCGTCATGCTCGATGCGCCACAACGCCTCGCGCGCCTGGATCGCCGCCCACAACGCCGCACCCAGGGAGAACATGCTCCCGGTCATGACCGCACCCCCCCGCGCGCAGCCTGCCGAAGCAGCGCGATCAGTTCCTCCGCGCTCGCATCCCTGGGCGGGATCACCCCGTCCTTGATGCCCAGCGCCACCGCCACCTTGTGCGTGTCGCCGCGCACGCCCACCAGCCGCCCGCGCACCACCTCATTGACGATCCTGGGGCTCACCCCAAGCGCCCCGCGCCAGCGCCGTCTGAGAAATCCCCAGCCGCTCGATGGCCTCGCGCGCCCGGCGCGCGCGTTCCTTATCAATCCGCACCGTCTCTGCCATACTGTCACCTCGTGGAAGTTGAAACGTCACGGTGGGAAGTATGGTGTCCATTTGGACACTTGTCAAGGGGTATTTGTGTCTATAGGGGCACGCTTAAAAGAAGAGCGACTTCGGCTTGGTCTGAGCCAAGAGGAGCTCGCTCGCGCAGCTGGCGTGCAGAGGCGCGCACAAATCAGATACGAGCAAGGGGAACGAGACCCTGACGCAGGCTACCTAGCGGCCATCGCCGCCGCTGGCGCAGATGTCACCTACATCCTCACCGGCCGCCGCGAGCGCCCGGCCTCGGAACTCACCGATCGCGCGCGCCTTCAGGCCGCCATCGAGGTCATCGAGGAAGGCCTGGGCGACAAGCTCCTGCCGCCGGACAAAAAAGCCGAAGCCATCTTGGTCGCCTACGAGCTGCTCGCCGAGCCCGCCGCCACCCGCGCCAAGGTCATCGAGCTCATCCGCCGCGTGGCGTGAACGGGTGCAAGTTATCTTCAGCGAACGGGTGCAAGTTAACGGGTGCAAGTTCGTGAACGGGTGCAAGTTAACGGGTGCAAGTTCAACTTTCTAACTTGCACCTTTTCATCAACCAGCACAGGGAAGAAACGATGGAAGACAAGAAGCAGAAGCTCATCGAGATCGTGCGCGGCGCGGCCAGAAAGACGACCCGCCGCAAGCCCGCCCGGCCAGCGCCCGCCGTGCGCATCGAGGGCAGCCACAACATCGTCGGCGACGGCAACACCGTCATCCACGCCGAGACGGTGCGCCCGCGCAACGCCATCGATCCGCGCGCCTCCGAGCTGTCAGAAGCCCAGAAGCTGCGCCTGCGCGAGCTGCTCAATGAATGGATCACCGTCCACAACACCGTCCGCACGCGCGCCAGGCCGCTCACCCATGCGGCTGCATGGTCTTCATTTCAAAAGAAATTTCGCGTCACGAGCTATCACATCCTGCCGCTCGCGCGCTTCGACGAAGCCGTCCGCTGGCTCCAGCAGCAGCGCGCCCGCATCGATGGCATGAAGACAGCGCCACAGCGCGACGCGCGCTGGCGCGCCCGCCAGATCGCCTACATCAAAGCCCGCTGCAAGAACCAGCTTGGCGATGCGGAACTCTACCGCGCCTACATCAAACGCCGCTTCTGCAAGGCGTCCCTCGCCGAGCTGACAGACGACGAACTGGCCGCGACACGTGCCTACATCGCACAAAAGACGCCAGCCTGACGTTCCTTAAACGCCTTTCATGCGCAGACATGAGCGTATTTCGTCGCATACAATGCGTGCACGCCGCCCACCCTGTGGATAACTACCATAACTACTTGATATCCCGCCATTTCCCGCCGCTTCACGCGATTTCCCGTCCAAATTTTGTCGCACGCATCTCGTCTCAAATAATCTTTTCCTCCCTAC
>BPKH01000006.1:0-107500 GCA_026005035.1 Porticoccaceae bacterium
TGGGCCGGGCGGTGCTCGAGCAGGCGGGGAGCGAAGGGCAAACCACGGCGCCGGCGCGCAAGCTCCTCGAAATCTGCAAGTCTTTGCCGGAGGGTGCGAGCCTGCAAATTGCGGCGGAGGATGGAAGGCTTCAGATCGTATCCGGGCGCTCGCGCTTTTCCCTCGCCACCTTGCCGGCGTCGGATTTTCCCTCGATGGAGGGAGAGGACCCCGCTTGTTGCTTCTCCCTGGAGGCCGATGAACTCAAGCGGCTGATCGATCGAACCGCCTTCGCCATGGCCAACCAGGACGTGCGCTACTATCTCAACGGCATGCTCTGGGAGGTCACCCGACGAACGCTTTCCGCACCGTTGCCACCGACGGCCATCGCCTCGCTTTGGCGGAACACTGGGGCGAGTACCCCGGAGGCGGCGAGAGGAGGCAGGTGATCGTTCCCCGCAAAGGGGTCATCGAACTGGCGCGCATCCTCGCAGCGGAGGGGGGCGATATCCGGCTGTCCCTCGGCGAAAACTACGTCCGGGTGGAGGCCCCCGATTTCCTCTACTTGTCGAAACTGATCGAGGGGGCTTACCCCGACTACGAGCGCGTCATCCCTCGAGACCTCCCGAGGTATCTGGTCGTCGAAAGGGAGCCCTTCCGCCAGGCGCTCTCGCGAGCTGCCATTCTCACCAACGAAAAGTTCAAGGGTATCAGGCTCAACATCGAAAGGGATCGCCTGCGGATCCTGGCCAACAATCCCGAACAGGAGGAAGCGGAAGAAGAGCTTTCCGTCGAATACTCGGCGGAGGGCGCCCTGGAAATCGGTTTCAACGTCACCTACCTGTTGGACGTCCTCGGGGTCATCGAGGGATCCCGCGTGCGCATGGAGTTTCGCGACGCAGGACAAAGCGTCCTGCTCGTGGACCCTGAACAGGCGGAGGCCATGCGCCACGTGGTGATGCCGATGCGCCTATGAGGGGAGGGCGCGCCGGCGCCCCTCTCTATTTTGCCCCAAGCCCAATGTACCTCGAACGGCTGGAGGTCGACGGCATCCGCAACCTCTGCGGAGTGCGGCTCGAGCCCGCCCGGGGGGCGAATTTCCTGCTGGGCCCCAACGGGAGTGGTAAAAACGAGCCTACTGGAAGCGATTCACATCCTGGCCCGGGGGAGATCCTTCCGCACCCGCAGACTGGCCTCGGTGATCCATTGGCACCGAGACCAAGCAGTCTGTTTCGGTCTGGTGCGCCGCGAGCGGGAGGGCGTTCTGGTACCCATTGGCGTCGAACGCCACAAAGACGGAAGGTTCCAGTTTAAGGTCGCCTATCGGCCGGTGCAGACCGCATCCAGCCTGGCAGCGGCGCTGGCGGTTCAACTGCTGGATGCGGCGACCTTTCAGCTCTTGGAGGGCCCACCAAGCCATCGGCGAGCCTACCTCGATTGGGGGGTGTTCCACGTGGAACAGGGACCCCGAGAGGTCTGGTCTCAGTACCAAAAGTGCTTGAAACAACGAAATTTTCTGTTGCGGCATGGTAAAATGGATCCCCTCCAGATGGGGGTTTGGGAGCGCGAGCTCGCAGCGGCCGCCGTCGAGGTCGATCGCCTGAGGGCGCGGCACGCAGAAGCGCTGTTACCCGAGATACTGGGTGTGCTCGCCCAATTGAACATCCGCGTCCCGGAGCTCGAGGTGCGCTATGAGCCAGGTTGGCCCGCCCGGGAGGGCACGACAGAAGAGCTCGTCCAACAGTTGGCGAGAAGTCGAGAACGCGACTTTCGCGCCGGATATACCCAATGGGGCCCGCATCGGGCCGATCTGCGCGTCCTGGTGCAGGGAAAGCCGGCGCACGAGGCCTTGTCGCGGGGGCAGCTCAAGCTGCTGCTGATCAGCCTCAAGCTGGCCCAAGGGCAACTTTTTCGGCGCGCCAACGGCGAAGGCTGTGTCTTTCTGTTGGACGACCTGGCGGCCGAACTCGACCAGGAGAATCGCCTCCGAGTGGGAGAGGTGCTGGCCAGCCTAGGAGTGCAAGCCTGGATTACAGGCGTCGAAGGCAGTGGCGTGCGCGATCTCTGGCCCAGCCAAGCGCCGGCCCCGGCTTTGTTCCACGTGGAACAGGGCGTCGTAACCAGAGAGAAGGGTGAATGAATATGGCGGAACCCGCCGCTAAAAAGGAGGGGAGTCGGAATTACGACTCCTCGAGCATCAAGGTTCTCAAGGGCCTCGAAGCCGTGCGCAAACGGCCGGGAATGTACATCGGCGACACCGATGACGGCACCGGCCTGCACCACATGGTCTTCGAGCTGGTGGACAACTCTATCGACGAGGCGTTGGCCGGCTATTGCACCGAGATCAAGGTCACCATCCATCCCGACGAATCGGTCTCGGTGGCGGACAACGGCCGAGGGATCCCCGTGGACATCCACGAAGAGGGCGTGTCGGCGGCGGAGGTGATCATGACCGTCCTCCACGCCGGGGGGAAGTTCGACGACAACACCTACAAGGTGTCGGGCGGGCTGCACGGCGTGGGCGTCTCCGTGGTCAATGCCCTTTCGGAAAAGCTGGTGCTCACCATCCGGCGCGACGGCCACGTGTGGGAGCAGGTCTACCGCCACGGCGTCCCTCAGGCGCCCCTCGCCGCCGTGGGCGACACCGACGAGACGGGCACCTGCATCCACTTCCACCCCTCTCCGCAGACGTTCAGCAACATCCACTTTCAGTTCGACGTGCTCGCCAAGCGGCTGCGCGAACTTTCCTTTCTCAACTCCGGGGTGCGGATCACCCTCAAAGACGAGCGCACCGGCAAGCAGGAGGTCTACCAGTACGAAGGCGGCCTGAAGGCTTTCGTGGAGTACCTCAATCGCAACAAG
This sequence comes from Porticoccaceae bacterium, assembly GCA_026005035.1. Lineage (GTDB taxonomy): Bacteria > Pseudomonadota > Gammaproteobacteria > Pseudomonadales > Porticoccaceae > BPKH01. The sequence continues at coordinate 2,842 of BPKH01000006.1, forward strand.
ACGCCGCTGAATCGGGTTTTTCACTTCGCCGTGGAACGAGCCGACGGCATCGGCGTTGAAGTGGCCCTGCAGTGGAACGACGGTTTCCAGGAAAACGTCTTTTGTTACACCAACAATATCCCGCAGCGGGATGGCGGCACCCACCTGGCCGGGTTCCGGGCCGCTCTGACCCGCACCCTCAACGCCTACATCGAACAGGAGGGGCTCGCCCGCAAGGAGAAGATCGCCACCACCGGTGACGACTGCCGGGAGGGCCTCACCGCCGTGATCTCGGTGAAGGTGCCGGACCCCAAATTCTCCTCCCAGACCAAAGAAAAGCTGGTCTCCTCGGAGGTCAAGGGCGCGGTGGAGCAGGAGGTGGCCGCTCACTTCACCGACTTCCTCCTCGAAAACCCCCAGGACGCGCGGGCCATCGTCGGCAAGATGCTGGAGGCCGCCCGGGCCCGGGAGGCGGCGCGGCGCGCCCGGGAGATGACCCGCCGCAAGGGTGCGCTGGACGTGGCCGGTCTGCCCGGAAAGCTCGCCGACTGCCAGGAAAAGGACCCCGCTCTGTCGGAACTCTTTCTGGTGGAGGGAGATTCCGCCGGAGGCTCGGCGAAACAGGGACGAGACCGGCGCACCCAGGCGATCCTGCCCCTCAAGGGCAAAATCCTCAACGTGGAGAAAGCGCGCTTCGACAAGATGCTCTCCTCGGCCGAAGTGGCCACCCTGATCACCGCCCTGGGGTGCGGGATCGGCAAGAACGACTTCGACATCTCCAAACTCCGCTACCACACCATCGTGATCATGACCGATGCGGATGTAGACGGCTCCCACATCCGCACGCTGTTGCTCACCTTCTTCTTCCGCCAAATGCGCGAACTGATCGAGCGCGGCCACCTCTACATCGCCCAGCCGCCGCTCTACAAGGTGAGCAAGGGCAAGCAAGAGACCTATCTCAAGGACGACGCGGCGCTCAACGAATTCCTCACCCATAACGCGCTCGAAGACGCCAGTCTGCACGTCAACGAAGAGGCGCCGGGCATTACCGGGGAGGCGCTCGAGCGCCTGGTCAGCCACTACCGGCGGGTGATGCGCACCATCGAGCGGTTGAGCCGGCTCTATCCCGAAGACGTGCTCAAGGCGATGATCTACGCGCCCCCCCTCAGCCTCACCGATCTGCGCGATCGCGCCCGCGTGGCGGAGTGGGCCGAGGAGCTCGCCGAACGGCTCAAGGGGGAGTATTCCGGGCAAGGCATCCGCCACCGGGTGGAGGTGGTGGAAGACCGCGAATTGCACCTGTTCTTGCCTCGGGTGGAGCGCCTCGCCCACGGCACCGCGGCAGACTATCTCTTCGGCCGCGACTTCTTCGACTCCGCCGAGTACGCCGCCCTCACCGGACTGGGCGCCGAGCTGGGCGGCCTTCTGGAAGAAGGGGCCTATGTGCGCCGCGGCGAGCGCCGGCAAGGGGTGAAGCGGTTCGACGAAGCGCTGGACTGGCTGATGGCGGAGGCGCGCCGCGGCTACACGATCCAGCGCTACAAGGGGTTGGGGGAAATGAACCCCGAACAGCTCTGGGAGACCACCATGAACCCGGAAACGCGCACCCTGCTACGGGTCACGGTGGACGACGCGGTGGCGGCCGACCAGATGTTCACCACCCTCATGGGCGATCACGTCGAGCCGCGGCGGCTGTTCATCGAGGAAAACGCCTTGGCGGTCGCCAACTTGGACGTTTGAGAGCGTCAGGGCTCACTCACTTTTTGTCGCCCGCCGCTCCTCCTTAGCCGATCCGGCGCTGCTCCGCTTGAATCCAGAGCCGAGCCCGCTCGGTGAGCGCCCTGGCATCGCCCTCGGGCGCGAGGGGTTTCCCGAAGACCACGGTGATGGTGCCCGGATACTTCAAAAAGCGCCGCGCCGGCCAGTGGCGGCCGGCGTTGTGGGCGACGGGCAGGAGGGGAACGCCGCAGGCGATGGCCAGGGCGGCCGCACTGCGCGCGTAGGAGCCGAACTGGCCGTGGGGGATGCGCGTGCCCTCTGGATAGACGACGACGCTGAGTCCCGCGGCGATTCGCTGCTTCCCCTGTTCCAGCACCTGTCGCGCCGCCCGCTTCGGCTGGGCGCGATCGATGACGATGGGGCGCACCGCCCACAATCCCCAGCCGAAGAAGGGAATGCGGAGCAATTCCCTCTTGAGGATGGTGCTCACCGGCCGCAGGGCGCGCTGCAGGTAATAGGTCTCCCAGGGTGACTGGTGGTTGCTCACGGCCACAAAGGGGTGACGTGGGATGTGTTCGGCCCCTTCGACGACGAAGCGCACGCCGCAGGTGAGGCGCAGCCACTGGAGCACCAGGCCGTTGCCGACGCTGGCCAGGGCCTGGCGCGGCCCGATGGGCAGAAGCAAGCCGACGGTGCACACGAGAAGCCCGAAGACTACCACCAGCACGGCGTAGCCGGCGTAAAAGAGTGCTGAGCGCAGGGCGAGCCAGGCCTTCATGGGCCGGTCAAAAGGGCCTGTGCGGCGGCGGCGAGATCGTCGTAGACGGCCACCCCCGCCAAGTGAGGGCTTTCATGGAGCGCGGCTTCCGCCGCCCGCCCCTTGCCGGTGCGCACCAGAATGGGCCGACAACCGCGGGCAGCGGCGGCCTCCAAATCCCGCAGGCTGTCCCCGACGAGGGGTACCCCGGTCAGTTCGGCGACCCCGGCATCGGCTCGGATTCGGTCCAGCAACCCGGGCTTGGGTTTGCGGCAGCCGCACCCGTCCTCGGGGACGTGCGGGCAGTAGTAGATCCCGGCCAGCCGGCCGCCTTGCTCCTCCACCAGCTGCACCATGCGGCGGTGCATGGCTTCGAGCTCCCCGGGTGGAATGAGACCCCGCCCCACCCCGCTTTGGTTGGTGGCCACGTACACGTCGTACCCGGCGCGGCTCAGGCGGGCGATGGCCTCGATGGCCCCCGGCAGGGGCTTCCACTGGGCGAGGGTGCGCACGAAGTGATCGGAATCCTCGTTGATCACCCCGTCGCGGTCGAGAATCACCAGTTTCATCGCACCCGGGCCAGGTGAGAGATGTCCGCCACCTGCAGGAAGAGGTCCCGCAATTCGCGCAGGAGCGCCAGCCGGTTGGCCCGCAGGGCGGGATCTTCGGCCATCACCAGCACGCCGTCGAAGAAGCGGTCCACAGGATCGGCGAGCTCCGCCAGGGAGCGCAGGGCCTCGGTGTAATCGCCCGCGACCAAGAGCGGCGCCACCCGCTCCTTGGCCCTTTCCAGGCTCTCGTGGAGGACCTGCTCTTCGGGCGCAGCGAAGCGGCCGGCCTCGACCCGCTCGGGGATCTCCTCCTGGCCGGAGAGGATATTGGCCACCCGCTTGTGGGCCGCGGCGAGGCGCTCCACTTCCGGCAGCGCAAGAAAGGCGTTGACGGCCAGCACCCGGCGGTGGAAATCCCAGGGATCGTCCAGATTCTTGGCGTGAACCGCCTGAAACACCTCGGCGGGCACCCCCTCTTCGGCGTACCAAGCGCGGAAGCGCTCGAAGACGTAGGCGAGCACCCGATCCACCGTGTCCGCGGGCGCTTTGAGGTCTTGGTACTGGGCCAGCGCTTGGGTGAGCACCGGCCGCAATTTCAGGGAAACGGCGCGCTCCACGAGAATGCGCAAAAGGCCCACGCTCAGCCGCCGCAGGCCGAAGGGATCCTTGGAACCGGTGGGTTCGCCGCCGATGGCGAAAATGCCCACCAGGGAGTCGATCCGGTCGGCGAGTCCCACCGCTGCCCCCGCCGCCGTGGCGGGTACCGCGTCTCCGGCGAAGCGTGGCAGGTAGTGCTCGTAGATCGCCTCGGCGACCGGTTCGGGCTCGCCGTCGTGGCGCGCGTAGTAGCGCCCCATCACCCCCTGTAGCTCGGGAAATTCCCCCACCATCTCGCTCGCCAGATCGGCCTTGCTCAAAAGCCCCGCGCGGCGGGCAACGGCGGGATCCGCACCGCAGGGGACGGCGAAGACCTCGGCCAGCGCGGCGATGCGCTCGGTTTTGTCGTAGAGGGTGCCGAGCCTTTCTTGGAAGATGATGCCCTTGAGCCGCTCGCGGCGCGCCTCCAACCGCTCGCGGCGGTCGTTGTCGTAGAAGAACGCGGCGTCGGAGAGGCGCGGGCGGATGACCCGTTCGTTGCCGGCGATCACCCGCGCGGGATCGCGGCTTTCGATGTTGGCCACGGCCACAAAGTGGGGCAAGAGCTTGCCGGCGTCGTCCAGGACCGCAAAGTAGCGCTGGTGGACCTGCATCACCGAAATGAGCACCTCCGGCGGCAGCTCGAGAAACCGCTCTTCGAACCGCCCGGCCAGGGGCAGGGGCCACTCGGTGAGCGCCGTCACCTCGTCGAGCAGGGCGTCGTCGCAAAGCGCAAGGCCACCGAGAGCGGCGGCCGCAGCCTCCACCCCCCGGCGCACCCGCTCGCGGCGCCGCGCGAAGTCGGCGAGGACTTTCGCCTCCTCGAGACGCGCTTCGTATTCCGAGGGCGAGGTGAGGGCGATGGGACCGGGCGCGTGGAAGCGGTGGCCCCGGCTTTCCCGGCCGGCGGCGATGCCCAGAATCTCGGCTTCTACCACCTCCTCGCCAAAGAGCAGCACCACCCAGTGCACCGGCCGGACGAACTCTTCGCGGCGCGACCCCCAGCGCATGCGGCGGGGGATGGGAAGATCCGCCAGGGCGCGGGAGACCACGCCGGGTAGCAACCGGGGCGCCGGGATCCCGCTCTCCACCGTTCGGTGGCAGAGCTTTTCCTGCTTGCCGTCGTGGGCGACCCGCTTGGGCAGCTCGGCCAGGTCGAGGCCGAACCGTTGGGCAAAGGCCTCCGCCGCCCGGGTGGGCTTCCCTCCTTCGGCGAACGCGACTCGGACGGGCGGACCCCAGTGGACCACTTCGCGGTCCCGGGAGCGCTCGGCGACCTCCGCCACGCGCACCGCCAGGCGGCGCGGCGTGGCGAAGCTGCGCAGTTCCCCGTGGTCGAGCCCTGCCGCCTCGAGCTCACGCGCAATGCCGGCCGCGAACGCTTCCGACAAGTGGCGCAAGGATTTGGGGGGCAGCTCTTCGGTGCCGATCTCGACCAAGAAATCCCGCTTCATCGGCCGTCCTCCCCGTGGCGGGCGATCGCCTCTCGGGCCAGTTCCGGTGGCGCCAACGGAAAGCCCAGGGCCAGGCGGGCGCGGAAGTAGGCCTCGGCCACGGCCCGCGCCAGGGCGCGGACCCGGAGGATGTAGCGCTGCCGTTCGGGCACCGACAGGGCGTGGCGCGCGTCCAGCAGATTGAAGGCGTGGGAGGCCTTGATCACCTGCTCGTAGGCGGGCAGCGGAAGCCCCTTTTCCACGAGCCGCCGGCACTCCCGCTCGTGGACCTCGAAGGCTTGGCGGAGGAAGTCGACGTCCGCCTCCTCGAAGTTGTAGGCGGACATCTCCACCTCGTTCTGGCGAAAGACATCTCCGTAGGTGACCGCATGACCTTCGGGATCGCGGGTCCAGGTGAGGTCGAAGATGCTTTCGACCCCTTGCAGATACATGGCGATTCGCTCGAGGCCGTAGGTGATCTCCCCCATGACCGGGAAGCACTCGAGTCCACCCACCTGCTGAAAATAGGTGAACTGGGTCACTTCCATACCGTCCAGCCACACCTCCCAGCCGAGCCCCCAGGCACCCAGGGTGGGCGACTCCCAGTTGTCCTCCACGAAGCGCACGTCGTGGACCAAGGGGTCGAAGCCGAGATGGCGCAGGGAGTCGAGGTACACCTCCTGGATATCGTCGGGCGAGGGCTTCAGCACCACCTGGAACTGGTAGTAGTGCTGGAGACGGTTGGGATTTTCGCCGTAGCGGCCGTCGGTGGGCCGGCGGCAGGGCTGCACGTAGGCGCAGCGCCAGCTCTCCGGTCCGACGGCTCTCAGGAAGGTGGCGGGATGGAAGGTCCCGGCGCCCACTTCGAGATCCAGTGGCTGGAGGATCACACAGCCCTGCGCCGCCCAGAATTCCTGAAGCGCCAGGATCAGGCCCTGAAAGGTGGTCAGATCGGCACGGGGGTGGCTCACGGACAGGTTCCGTCCCGGAATTCGTAGAAGCCCGGAATTCTAGGGGAAACCGCGCGGCAAGTCAGGCCTTGGCCGATCGGGTATAGTGAAGCCCATCCCCGTGAGGAGGTGACGCCCGTGAAATTCGCCAACGTCCTCGAAACCATCGGAAACACCCCCTGTATTCGGATCAACCGCCTCTTCCCCGACCACCTGGAAGTCTGGATGAAGGCGGAGCGGCACAACCCCGGGGCGAGCATCAAAGATCGGATCGGGCTCGCCATGATCGAGGACGCCGAACGGCGCGGGCTCATCGACCCCGACACGGTGATCATCGAGCCCACCTCCGGCAACACGGGCATTGCCCTCGCTATGGTCTGCGCGGTCAAGGGCTACCGGCTGATCCTCACCATGCCCGAGTCGATGTCCGTGGAGCGGCGCCGCTACATGAAAGCGCTCGGCGCCGAGCTCGTCCTCACCCCCCGCGATCAGGGCATGGGGGGCGCCATCGCCAAAGCCCGCGAGCTCCTCGAGGAAATCCCCAACAGCTGGATGCCCAACCAGTTCGAAAATCCCGCCAATACCGAAATCCACCGGCAGACCACCGCCCGGGAGATCCTCGCTGACTTTCCCGAGGGGATCGACTACTTGATCACCGGGGTGGGAACCGGGGGGCACATCACCGGCTGCGCGGAAGTACTCAAGGCGCACTTCCCCGCGCTCGTGGTGTATGCCGTCGAACCGGAAAAATCGCCGGTGATCAGTGGCGGGCAAAAGGGCCTGCACCGGATCCAGGGCATCGGCGCCGGCTTCGTTCCGCCGATCCTCAACACCGCCGTGCTCGACGGCACCATCCTGGTGAGCGACGAGGACGCCTTCGAGATGGCCCGCCGTTGCGCCCGGGAAGAGGCGATCTTCGTCGGCATCTCCTCAGGCGCGACTCTCGCCGCCCTGCGCCGGGTGCAAGGGGAAATCCCCGCCGGGAGCCGGGTGCTGATCTTCAGCTACGACACCGGCGAGCGCTACCTTTCCATCGAGGACCTGTTCCCCGCCTGAAGGCGTCACAGATAACTCAACAGCTGTTTGGCGAGGAACGCCAGGGCGAAGAGCATCGGGATGTACTTCCACCAGGGCCGGGCGCGCATTTCCCGGCGTGTGGCCTCGCGACGGGCAACGCGCGCCCGCTCGGCGAGCCCGCGGAGTTCCAGCTCCTGGTTCAGGTAATACCGGTCGCGATCCGGCAGGCGCCGCAGGGCGAGCTCGATGAGCGCATCATCCGACAGGGATCGATAACGGCGCGAGCGGGTTCGCGCTTCCAGCAGCGATTCGATTTCCGGATCGGACTCGCCCACGCCCTCGCCCTTTGCCGACTCGGCCGAGTATAGCCCTCAATAGGGCCGGAAATCGCCGCTTACCAGGTGGGCCACCAGGTGCGCGTAGATCAGACCGCGGTCGCCGACGGCTGGCCGCCCCCCCAGCAGGCGGCGTATGTCGCGCAGCAGGGCTCCGGTGTCCGCCCCCCAGGCTAGGGAGCGGCGGAACAGGGTGGCGAAGGCGATCGAGGGGTTTGCCGCGGTGATGTCGCCGAGGATGGTGCTCGCGGAAAAGGCCTCGCAGACGGTGGTCACAAAGGGCAGGGTAACGTAGGCGCGCACCTTCCCTTCCCGGATCAGGCGGCGCAGATAGAGGTCGTTGGGAAGCCCCGAGGAAAACCCCTGGAGCATCAGGTCGCGCAGCCGCTCGAGGGAGGCGCGGTGGACGATGTAGGAGCTGTTGCCGGCGGCGTACCAGACGCGCGCATCCTCGAAGGCGATCCCCTTTTCCCCTTCCAGCTGGCTCACCCGTTGGATCAGACGGCGCATGGCGGCGACGTCGTGCAGTCCGGCGAGGTCCACGTCGCAAAAGATGAGATCCCAACCCTCGAGACCGGCGGTGAGTCGATGGAAGTGGTCGTAGAAAGATCGGAAAACGGGGGTGAAGCAAAAGTCGTCTTCCAGAACGTGGAGGTGCTGATCCGCCGCGAGGCCCGCTTCCAGGGCGCGCAGATGGCTCAACCAGCAACCGAGCTTGCCGTCGCTTAAGGGAAAGTCGCGGTGTTCCGGGCGCGCGGCTGCGCCGTCCACGGCTTCGAGCCGAGCGTAGAGACCGCCGAGGCCCGCGCGGTCGATCTCCGCCTCGCAGTGGGCGCGCCGCTCCGGGGAGCGGTCCAGATTGATGTAGCGGCCGGCGACGGCGCTCATTGGAATCGCTCCAACTCCGCCTGGAAGACCGATCGGGTAATGGCCAGGAATTCCTCCCGCCGGTCGAACAGCGTCAGGTGGTTGCGGTAGGCGCTGTGGTCCCGGTCCCGGTAGTTCTCACACACCACCAGATTTTTCACCTTGTATTGGGATACCTGGGCGCGGCCCGAGCGCGTGAGGTACTCCGCCGCCCACATGATGAAGGTGTCCTCGAGGCCGTAGGGCGCAAAGGAATGGGGGATCCCCACGGTCCGCAGGAGCTCGCCGGAAAGGCAGGTGAACCAGCCGCCGGCGAATTTGAAACGCGGCTGGCCGGGGATGCGGTTGAAGACCGACTCCAGGGTGAGGGGGCCCTTCACCCCACAGTCCGCCCAGGGGTCGTTGTCCTTCTGGTAGCCGAGGGGTTTGTCTCGGAACTGGTCGTTGACGAGGCAATCCCAGGTGGCGTCCCACAGGCGCACGAGCTCGGGTGTGAGGATCCAATGGGTCCCCCGTTGGTTGGCGAGGCGACAGCCCTGGAGCAGAAGATCAAGGGTTTGGGGCGCGAAAGCGATGTCCGGATCGAGCCAGCAGAAGACGTCGGCTTCGGTGTAGCGCTCTAAGGCGGCGCGGCGGTGGGCGGTGCAGCCGAGCACGTCTTCGCTCGAGCGGGCGCGCACGGTGAAGGATCGCTCCAGCAGGCGCGAAATCGAAGCCAATTGGTCCTCGAAAAAGGATCGCGGTAGGGCGCTTTTCTTCCAATCGACGAGCTGTGGGGAAAGGGCGAGTGCCAGGTCGATTTCGAGGCTTGTCGAGGGGGGGGACCGCGCCAGTGTCCGCGCCAGCCTTGCGAGATCGCCGATCTCCGTGGGCATGGCAAAAATGCACAGAACGGCTTTCATGAATCACCTTTGTGGAAACGGCCCTTCAACCCCCAACCAAAAACTAAAATTCGTACTGAAACGCTTGAATGTCTTGCTCGTAGATCTCTTCCACGATTGTTCTACAACGGCGGTCGTACCAATCCCGATAATCGAGTGGTCGATTCGACGTGGCGTTGAGATGGGGCAAACAAACCCCCCAACGTCGGCTCAGGAAGTCGTTCAATTCCTGTAGCGCTTCGTAGCGAAAGATGTGTTTGACAAGGATCTCACCTTTCTGGTTCTTCAAAAAATCGATCTGAGGCGTCCAATGGTGCCGAAAAAAGGGTCTTTCGTGTTCTGGCCTTTTCAAAAGTTCCCTTTCCCGGTAGAGAAGCTCCAGTGCATCGAGAAATGAAAGATTTTTCAGGACCGGGTATTCCGGATGGATTCCCCATTTTTTGTTGGCGCCGTGCCAGTAGCTTTCTTCCAGCCGCGCATAGCAATAGCTGGAAACGACGCGGTCCCAGGGGTTGCGCACCACGGTAAAGGAAAGGAGGTGGTCCGCCTTCAAGCCTAAGCGTTCGTAATCCCGCCATTTGGTGTGGCCATGCTCGATTTCGGGGTCCAGCTTCCTGAGCGCCTCGATCAGGGAGGTCCCCGCGCATTTCGGGATATGGATGAACAACAGGCCCAGTTTGCGGCTATACGCCACGATATCAGTGTCTCGAATGCTCCGCTGATCCGAGAAGATCTCTGATGGCGTGGTGGACTCGCTCCACCACCCTCTCCCAACGCCCGGGGCTTTCCTGCCGGAACAGCCTCGCCGAAGCGTACCACCTGCTCTCCGGCCCGTCCGCGTGCCAGCGCCAGTCCGGGTGCTTTTTGAGCATCACCCAAACCGGCTTGCCCATGGCCCCCGCCAGGTGGGCCACCGAGGTGTCGCAGCTGATCACCAGGTCGAGCTGTTCGACCAGTTGCGCGGTATCGGCGAAATCCCGGATGCGCGGGGCCAGATCCACCACGGGCAGGGAACCTCCGGCCGCGAGGAGCTCCTGGCGGTCGGAGCCCACCTGGAGCGAGTGCCAACGCGTCCCCGGAGTCTCGAATAGGGGCCGCAGCAGCGCAAGCGGCACCCGTTTGTTGGCGTGGTCGAAGCCGCTGTCGCTCGCGCCCCAGACGACGCCGACGTGCAGAAGGCTGGGTTCCCTCTCCAACCTGAGCTCTGGATTGGGGGGTGCGCGCAGATAGGGTCGGCGGTCGTCGAGGAGTGACAGGGTGGGGTCGAAGTAATAAGGGATGCTGAGCAGCGGCAGGTGGAGATCGAAGCGCGGAAGCGCAAAGACGTTTTCCGAGACTTCGGCGAGGTCGAAGTTGTGTTTGAAGAGTCGGCCGAGCCCGGGGCGCGTCCACATCACCAGCCGTTTGACGCGCGGTCGCACCAGCTGGATGAAGCGCGCGAATTGGAGGTTGTCGCCGAACCCCTGTTCGGTGTGCAAAAGCACCGTCTTGTCCGCGAGGTCCTGGCTTCCGTCGTAGGCGGGCGCGTCGAAGATGGGGTGGAGATCGCGCCGGTGCTTGACCATCTCCTTGGTTTTCCACCGCCACTCGAACTCGCGGATGCCCTCTTCGTAGCGTTCCAGATGGAAGAGGGTGTAGGCGAGCCCGAAGTGGGCGTCGTGGTCCTTGGGATCGAGCTGTAGAGCGGTGCGCAGCGCCTCTTCCGAGCGGTCGTAGCGGCCCACCTTGCGGTAGGCCTTGGCGAGACCCCGGTAGAAGTCCCCTTTCGGTTGGAGTTCGATCGCCTTTCGGTAGGCGTAGATGGCCAGCTCCGGCTCCTCGGCGTCGGTCCAGGCTTTGGCCAGGTTGCCCCAGGCGTCAGTGAGACTCGGGTCGCAGGCGAGGGCGCGCTGGTGACAGGCGACGGCCTTGACGTTGTCCTTCCGTTCGTTGTGGCAGGCGCCCAAGTTGGTCCAGGCCCTGGCGAAATCGGGGGCGGCCTCCACCGCGGCTTGGAAGAACTCCGCCGCTTTGGCGATCTCGCCCTGGCGGTAGTACACCACCCCGAGCTCGTTGAGGGCGGTGGCGTTTTGGGGCTCCCGGGCCAGCACGTCGCGAATCGCCGCCTCGGCGCCTGGCCAGTCGCCCTTCGCGGCCGCCGCGTAGGAAGCGCGCAAGCGCGCCTCGGCAAGGGGAGAAAGTCGTGTGGGATGGCGATGCCTCACCTTTTCCGGATTCCGGGCGAGCTCGCGCAGGTCCGCCCCGATGCGGGCCACCACGTTGCCCCATTCTCCTCGAGCGTACTGGCGGTAGAGCCGCGCCGAGGGGTACCAGCGGCACTGCTCGCCGTCCGCCTGCCAGCGCCAGTCGGGGTGCATCTTGAGCATCAACCAGACCGGTTTTCCCATGGCGCCCGCTAAGTGGGCCACCGAGGTATCGCAGCTGATCACCAGGTCGAGCCGTTCCACCAGGCGCGCCGTGTCGGCGAAGGTGGTGATGGCGTCGGTGAGATCGACGAGTTGCTCCCGGTGGGGGAAGGATGCCAGTTCCCGGCGGTCGTGGCCCACCTGCAGCGAATACCACCGGATGCCCGGGATCTCGAACAGGGGCGCGAGCTCGGTCAGGGGAACCCGCTTCTGGTGATAGTCGAAGCCCCGCGGTTCGGCGCCCCACACCAGGCCCACGTGCAAATGGTGGGGATCGACCTCGAGGTCACAGGACCCGGGTGGCGCCGTGAGGTAGGGGCCACAGCGGTCCGGGTACTCGAGCCTTTCGTCGAAGTAGCGGGGGATACTCATCAGGGGCAGCCGACAGTCCACCGGCGGAATGGCCCCGAGATCTTCGCCCACCCAGTCGAGGGGGAAGTTGTGGGCCAAAAGCTCGCGCAGCCCCGCGCGACACCACAGGCCAAGCCACTTTACCTTGGGCCGCAACAGGTGGATATAGCGAGCAAATTGGAGGATATCCCCGTACCCCTGTTCGGTGAAAAGCAGAAGAGACCGGTTTTCCAGGGGCCCTCCGTCATAGGCGGGCAGAGCGAAAATGGGGGCAAACTTCTTGCGGAAAGACTGCATCTCGCCGAGCTCGAAGCGCGCTTCCAGGCAGCGCAGCGCCTCGGGGAACTCTTCCAGGTGCATCAAGGAGATGCCGAGGCAGAAGCGCGCCTCGTGGTCGTCGGGGTGCTGGGCGAGCACCTGGCGCAAAATGTTGCGGGCGTAACCGTGGCGGCCCGACTTGCGGTAGGCCTTCGCCAGCCCCCGGGCGTAGGCGGTGCGCTTGCTCAGGCGAAAGGCCTTGTGAAAGTAGTACACCGCCTCCTCGAAGGCGTCGCCTTCGACACAGGCCTTGCCAAGGTTCCCCCAGGCCTCGTGGTTTTCCGGCTCCAGGGCCACCAGCCGCTCGCAGAGCTCGCGGGCGGCGCGGTAGCGCTTGAGATCGTTGTAGCAGATCGCGAGGCGTAGCATAGCGGCCCGGTGATCGGGGTTGGCGTCGAGCACTTGCCGAAACCGCGCCGCGGCCTCCTCCAGCCGGCCCGCCCGCTGGGCCTCCAATCCCGCCCGAAGGGCGGCCTCCGCAGAAAACTTCGCGGCATCGCCCCCTTCTTCGAGGTAATTGCTATCGATCCTTGTTGATTCATTACCCATTTCGATTTTTCGATCTGCTCTTCGTTCCCTGAGACCCTCGCCACCTGCTGCCGGGGTGCCCGACCAGTTTACAACGGCTCGGCCGGGATCCCACATCCAGGGATGTTGAAAGAGGATCTGGCCGTCGTCTCCCTCCGACCTCGTGCGATCAGCGCCGCTCTCCTCAACTGAAACGCTTTATATATCAATAGGTAACCCAAGCACTGACAGAATGTGCAAGTCCGGAAACCTCGAGCTACGTTCACTTTAGAATCCGATCGAATTATTCTGTCGGCGTTGAATCTTGATTTGGTCACAAATCAATCCTTGACTGGCCTGGTGAGATGGGCCTATGTTCTCCGGGCCAAGAGGTTGAAAGAATGCGGGATCGCCTCCTCCCAAAGCGGGGCGGGGTGCCCTAGGCGAAGGATTGCGCATGCAATCAGAACAGTGCGAAGAAAGCGCCGACAGGGAGGTCGGATCGCCCCCAACGGCGCAGCGGGGGTGTTACCGCAATCCCGCCCGGGGGTGCGTCCTCGCCCTGCCGAGAAGGTGCTGCCGTAGGTCCCGAATCCTCTTTCGTCCCCCCTCTTGTTGTTGCCGGACCGAAAGCGCCGTCAGCGCCTCGGGGGTGGTTCGTCGAGCGCCCACGCCGGCCGTTCACGATTTCTTTGACCTCGACGGGGCTTTCCGCCAATCCGCCCTGCAGACCCAGCCAATCCATTCAGGAATTGACCAGAGAGCCAAGCCATGAATCGCATCACCAAGAAAGGCTCGGTGTACGTGCAAACCAGTGAACCCTCCGGCACCGGATTCGACGCCTTCTGGCGCTGCTTCCGCAAGGAATCCCACCGGATCATCAAGTACCAGAAGCGAGCGGTGGCGGCCACCTTCTTCTTTGGCGCCTTTATGTTGGTGTCGGTTGTGGGCGCGTTGTTGCCGAGTGGCCAGAGCTGGGCGAACAATGTCTGTGTGGGTGTACAGGATCCTTTCGCATTAAGCATTGCTCCTGATTGTACGGGGAGCGATGTAGATATCGACTCCGACGGTGACACTTCCATCGGAGGCGACTTGACGGTGGGTGGGCGCACCTACCTGGACGGGTTCACCAGCGTCGACGCCGATCTCGACGTGGGGGGCGACCTCGAAGTGGGGGGCGACACGACCATAAATGACGATCTGTTGGTGGGGGGAGAGTCCTACCTCGACGGCGACCTGGACGTGGCGGGTGATACTACCGTGGACGGCCAGCTTTCGGTGGGTGGCAATCTCTCCGTCGGCACCGACAACACCGTGGGAGATGACAGCAGCGGCAACACGGTCACCGGCGACAGCAACGAGGTGGGTAACGAGGCGCAAAACAACCTCGTCGCGGGCAACGACAACTCAGTCGATGCGAGCGACAACAACGTAATCGCGGGCAACGCCAACACGGTTTTGGATGGTTCTGACAACAACTCGGTGGTCGGTTCGGGCAACTTTCTCGACCCCAGCCTGAATAACGACGTTTCCGGGCAAAACAACACCCTGGTGGACAGCAACGACAATCAGGTCTCCGGGGTGGCCAATACCCTGGAGCAGTCGGATGCGAACGCGGTAACGGGGGGGTCCAACACGCTGTATGACTCCGACAGCAACGCGGTGGCGGGCAATGCCAACACCGTGGAGAGCAGTCTGAACAACCAGGTGGCGGGCGATGCCAACGAGCTCGTCGACTCCAGGAACAACACTGTGGCGGGCAACGCCAACGAGCTCGTCTTCTCTTGGGACAACACTGTGGCGGGTGAAGACCACACCCTCTACGATGCGGATCAGAACCAGGTGGCGGGCGACGAGCACGCGCTGCTCCAATCTGATGACAACACCGTGGCGGGTGAGGAACACACCCTCTACGTGTCGGATCAGAACCAGGTGGCGGGGACCGACAACACCCTGAACCTGGCCGATCAGAACCAGGTGGCCGGGACCTCCAACGAGGTGATCGAGTCGGATGACAACACCGTGGCGGGTGAGGACAACGACCCTCTATCTGGCGGTCCTGAACCAGGTGGCGGGGACCGCCAACACGGTGGAGGACTCGGACGACAACACGGTGGCGGGTCAATGTCCAACGAGCCTGTCGCAGGCGAATCCGAACCAGGTGGCCGGGACCTCCAACGACGTGTTCCAGTCGGGTGACGAACCACCGTCGCGGGTGAGGACCACCCTCGACCTGGCCGATCAGACCAGGTGGCGGGTGACCGCCAACGCGGTGCTCGACTCCGACAACAACACGGTGTCGGGGGAGAGCAATCAGGTTCTGGACAACTCTGACAACAACGTGGTGGCGGGGTCGGGCAACTATCTGGATCCGAGCTCCAACAACAGTGTGGTGGGCGAGGACAACAGCCTGATCGACAGCAACGACAATCAGGTCTCCGGGGTGGCCAATACCCTGGAGCAGTCGGATGCGAACGCGGTGGCGGGGGGGTCCAACACGCTGTATGACTCCGACAGCAACGCGGTGGCGGGCAATGCCAACACCGTGGAGAGCAGTCTGAACAACCAGGTGGCGGGCGATGCCAACGAGCTCGTCGACTCCAGGAACAACACTGTGGCGGGCAACGCCAACGAGCTTGTCTACTCTTGGGACAACACTGTGGCGGGTGAAGACCACACCCTCTACGATGCGGATCAGAACCAGGTGGCGGGCGACGAGCACGCGCTGCTCCAATCTGATGACAACACCGTGGCGGGTGAGGAACACACCCTCTACGTGTCGGATCAGAACCAGGTGGCGGGCAGGTACAACGAGCTGGCCGAATCCGATGACAACACCGTGGCGGGAGCCAATCACTCGTTGAACGACGCCATCCGCAACCAGGTGGCCGGGCACCGCCAACGAGCTGCTCGAGTCGGACCGACAACACCGTGGCGGGGTGAGGACAACACCCTCTATCTGGCGGACCAGAACCAGGTGGCGGGGACCACCAACACGGTGGAGGACTCGGACGACAACACGGTGGCGGGTCTGTCCAACATCCTGTCGCAGGCGAATCAGAACCAGGTGGCCGGGACCTCCAACGAGGTGATCCAGTCGGGTGACAACACCGTGGCGGGTGAGGACAACACCCTCTACCTGGCCGATCAGAACCAGGTGGCGGGGACCGCCAACACGGTGGACAACTCCGACAACAACACGGTGTCGGGGGAGAGCAATCAGGTTCTGGACAACTCTGACAACAACGTGGTGGCGGGGTCGGGCAACTATCTGGATCCGAGCTCCAACAACAGTGTGGTGGGCGAGGACAACAGCCTGATCGACAGCAACGACAATCAGGTCTCCGGGGTGGCCAATACCCTGGAGCAGTCGGATGCGAACGCGGTGGCGGGGGGGTCCAACACGCTGTATGACTCCGACAGCAACGCGGTGGCGGGCAATGCCAACACCGTGGAGAGCAGTCTGAACAACCAGGTGGCGGGCGATGCCAACGAGCTCGTCGACTCCAGGAACAACACTGTGGCGGGCAACGCCAACGAGCTTGTCTACTCTTGGGACAACACTGTGGCGGGTGAAGACCACACCCTCTACGATGCGGATCAGAACCAGGTGGCGGGCGACGAGCACGCGCTGCTCCAATCTGATGACAACACCGTGGCGGGTGAGGAACACACCCTCTACCGTGTGCGCGATCAGAACCAGGTGGCGAGGGATCCGAACAGCAACACTGGCTGGGAGGAACTCGGACGACAACACGGTGGCGGGTCTGTCCAACACCCTGTCGCAGGCCGAATCCAGAACCAGGTGGCCGGGACCTCCAACGAGGTGATCCAGTCGGATGACAACACCGTGGCGGGTGAGGACAACACCCTCTACCTGGCCGATCAGAACCAGGTGGCGGGGACCGACCAACACGGTGGAGGACTCGGACGACAACACGGTGGCGGGGTCTGTCCAACACCCTGTCGCAGGCCGATCCAGAACCAGGTGGCCGGGACCTCCAACGAGGTGATCCAGTCGGGGGACAACACCGTGGCGGGTGAGGACAACACCCTCTACCTGGCCGATCAGAACCAGGTGGCGGGGACCACCAACACGGTGGAGGACTCGGACGACAACACGGTGGCGGGGACCGACAACACCCTGAACCTGGCCGATCAGAACCAGGTGGCCGGCACCTCCAACGAGGTGATCCAGTCGGATGACAACACCGTGGCGGGTGAGGACAACACCCTCTACCTGGCCGATCAGAACCAGGTGGCGGGGACCACCAACACGGTGGAGGACTCGGACGACAACACGGTGGCGGGGACCGACAACACCCTGAACCTGGCCGATCAGAACCAGGTGGCGGGGACCACCAACACGGTGGAGGACTCGGACGACAACACGGTGGCGGGTCTGTCCAACACCCTGTCGCAGGCCAACCAGAACCAGGTGGCCGGCACCTCCAACACGGTGGAGGACTCGGACGTCAACACGGTGGCGGGTCTGGACAACACCGTGCGCGGGTGAGGATCAGACACCCTCTACCTGGCCGATCAGAACCAGGTGGCGGGGACCACCAACACGGTGGAGGACTCGGACGACAACACGGTGGCGGGTCTGTCCAACACCCTGTCCAGGCCGAATCAGAACCAGGTGGCCGGCACCTCCAACGAGGTGATCCAGTCGGGGGACAACACCGTGGCGGGTGAGGACAACACCCTCTACCTGGCCGATCAGAACCAGGTGGCGGGGACCACCAACACGGTGGAGGACTCGGACGACAACACGGTGGCGGGTCTGTCCAACACCCTGTCGCAGGCCGAATCAGAACCAGGTGGCCGGGACCTCCAACGAGGTGATCCAGTCGGGGGACAACACCGTGGCGGGTGAGGACAACACCCTCTACCTGGCCGATCAGAACCAGGTGGCGGGGACCACCAACACGGTGGAGGACTCGGACGACAACACGGTGGCGGGTCTGTCCAACACCCTGTCGCAGGCCAACCAGAACCAGGTGGCCGGGCACCTCCAACGAGGTGATCCAGTCGGGGGACAACACCGTGGCGGGTGAGGACAACACCCTCTACCTGGCCGATCAGAACCAGGTGGCGGGGACCACCAACACGGTGGAGGACTCGGACGACAACACGGTGGCGGGTCTGTCCAACACCCTGTCGCAGGCCGAATCAGAACCAGGTGGCGGGCACCTCCAACGAGGTGATCCAGTCGGGGGGACAACACCGTGGCGGGTGAGGACAACACCCTCTACCTGGCCGATCAGAACCAGGTGGCGGGGACCACCAACACGGTGGAGGACTCGGACGACAACACGGTGGCGGGTCTGTCCAACACCCTGTCGCAGGCCGAATCAGAACCAGGTGGCCGGCACCTCCAACGAGGTGATCCAGTCGGGGGACAACACCGTGGCGGGTGAGGACAACACCCTCTACCTGGCCGATCAGAACCAGGTGGCGGGGACCACCAACACGGTGGAGGACTCGGACGACAACACGGTGGCGGGGACCGACAACACCCTGAACCTGGCCGATCAGAACCAGGTGGCCGGCACCTCCAACGAGGTGATCCAGTCGGGGGACAACACCGTGGCGGGTGAGGACAACACCCTCTACCTGGCGGACCAGAACCAGGTGGCGGGGACCACCAACACGGTGGAGGACTCGGACGACAACACGGTGGCGGGTCTGTCCAACACCCTGTCGCAGGCCAATCAGAACCAGGTGGCCGGCACCTCCAACGAGGTGATCCAGTCGGGGGACAACACCGTGGCGGGTGAGGACAACACCCTCTACCTGGCCGATCAGAACCAGGTGGCGGGGACCACCAACACGGTGGAGGACTCGGACGACAACACGGTGGCCGGCAATTGCAACACCCTGAACCAGTCGAACGCCAACCAGGTCGCCGGCGAGTGCAACGAGGTGCTCGAATCCGATGCCAACCAGGTGGCGGGCGAAGGGAATTACGTCGACCGCTCCGACGGCAACACCGTCGCCGGGACCGAAAACACCCTGGTGGATGCCGAGGACAATGCCGTTGCGGGTCTCCACAACGACGTGTTGCAGTCCGACAACAACCAGGTGGCGGGCAACCACAACGATCTGTTGAACGCTTACGACAACCAGGTGGCCGGCGAGAACAACGACGTGTTCGATTCCGAAGGCAACACCGTGGCGGGCTACGCCAACGAGGTGTTGGATTCGGCGGACAACGCGGTCTCGGGTCGCTGGAACGATGTGGTCGGCGGCGACGCCAACAGTGTCACCGGTACCCAGAACCAGGTGGTGAACGCGGCCAACAACGACGTCTCGGGCTACAACAACCGGGTGATCGATAGCGACGCCAACGTGGTCACCGGCACCAGCAACCAGGTGTTGGACGGCTCGAGTAACAACGTCGTCGGTGGCAGCAACAACCTCGTGGATCCGAGCGACGGCAACGTGGTGGCGGGCGATGGCAACGCCGTGATCGACAGTAATTACAACGCCGTCGTGGGCACCCAGAACCAGCTGCAGAACTCCAACGCCAACCTGGTGGGCGGCGACAATGTCGGGCTGCAGTCCGCCAATTACAACGCGGTAAGCGGTATCGGCAACGCGGTGGTGAACGCCGAGGCCAACATCGTGGGCGGCACCTCCAACGGGGTGCAGGATGGTGAAAACAACGCCGTTTCCGGCTACGGCAACCTGGTGATCGACGGGGACGACAACGCCGTCTCCGGCCGCAATAACGACCTCACGGCGGCCAACCGCAACGCGGTGAGCGGTGCCGACAACGCCGTCCAGGGCGACGACAACGTGGTGGGCGGTGCCGGCAATGCCGTTGCGGGCAATGCCAATCTGGTGGTCGGCACGGGGGCTTCCTCCACCGGCGACAACAACCTGGTGGTCGGCGAAGGTGCGGTGGCCGCCCAGGGCGAATCGGTGGCCGTGGGCAGCGACGTGGACGGCGACGGCGTGGGCGCTGCGGCGCTGGCACCCAACACGGTGGCCATCGGCAACGACGCCACGGCCAGTGGTGTGGATGGCACGGCGGTGGGCCGGGGTGCCTCGGCCACCGGCGCTGCCGCCGCCGCGTTCGGCGCCGGCGCCGTCGCCAGCGCCGATTCCACCACGGCGGTCGGCGACGGAGCGGCGGCGACCGCGGTGGACGCCACGGCCCTCGGCCAGGACGCCCAGGCGAGCGGTGCGCAGTCGCTGGCGGCCGGCTACGGTGCCCAGGCGGCCGGTGAGGGCGGCGTGGCGGTGGGTGCCGAGGCTCAAGCCCTCGGGGATGGCGCCCAAGCCATCGGTCAAGCGGCCGTTGCCGACGGCGAAGACGCCATCGCCCAGGGCACTGGCGCAATCGCCCAAGGCGATCGTGCCCAGGCCCAGGGGGCCGGGGCGGCCGCTCTGGGCGAAGGGGCCACCGCGGTGGGTGCTGCGGCCCGCGCCGAAGCGACTTCGGCGACCGCCCTGGGGGATCGCGCACTCGCCGCAGCGGCGGACGCCACGGCCCTCGGCCAGAACGCCAAAGCCAGTGGCGAGGGCTCCTATGCTGCAGGCTTCGGCGCCACCGCCTCGGGGCTCGGTGCCTACGCCGGCGGGTACGGCTCGACGGCGGGCGGCACCGGCTCCCTGGCGAGCGGTTACCTGGCAGAGGCCTCGGCGCAGGGCTCCCAGGCCCAGGGCTGGAACGCGCGGGCGACCGGTGAGCACGCCATCGCCCAAGGAACCGATGCCGAGGCCTCCGGGGACGGCAGCATCGCCCAGGGCATGGGTGCATCGGCGGCGGGCGTCTACGGCGTCGCCCAGGGGGTGAGCGCATCGGCCAGCGGCGCCTACGCCGTGGCCCAGGGCTTCGGCGCCAGCGCCTCGGGCACCAACAGCCTGGCGGCCGGCTATGCCGCCACCGCCGCGGGCGAGATGTCCACGGCCATCGGCTACAGCGCCTACGCGACTGCCATGAACTCCGTGGCGGTGGGTGCGGGCTCCATCGCCGATCAGCCCAACACCTTCTCCGTGGGGGCGCCTGGAGCGGAGCGGCGCATCACCAACGTGGCACCCGGGGTCAACGGCACCGACGCGGTGAACATGGATCAGTTCAATTGGCTCAGCGACCGCGTGGAAGACCATCACGACAAGGCGATGGCCGGCATCGCGATTTCCAACGCAATGGCCACCGTGCTGCCGAGGGAAGGCAAGTTCTTCGCCATGCGGTTGGGCGGCGGCTTCTACGGAGGCGCCGAGGCCATCGGCATCACCGCCGCGGGCCGGATCAACGATAAATTTTCCATCGATGCCGGCTTCGGTGCGGCGATGTCGGAAGACGAGTACGGCGGCAAGATCGGCATCACCTACGAGTGGTGACGGCAGCGCCCCCTTCCGTCGGCGAAGGGGAGCGTTCGGATCTTCCTCGAATCAGGCCCCGCACGGCGGGGCCTTTTTTTGTCCGCGTCGGGTAGCCCAGTGGGGTGAGTTAAAAGAAGGCGGCCGAGGTTCGCTTGTGCGACCCTCGGCGATGCTTGCTCAGGCGAAAGGGGGCGGAGGAAAGCGCCCGATCAGGGGAAGGGCCGGGGGCGCAGCAGGGCCTCGAAGCGTGCGGCGTTCTCCACGTAGTAGGGGCCGCCTTTGGCGAGGCTTGCCAGCTCCTCTTCGCTGAGCCGGCGGATCACCCGCGCGGGGGAGCCCAAGGCCAGGCTGCCGTCGGGAATTTCGGTCCCCTCCGTGACCGTGGCGTTGGCACCGACGATGCACTGCCGGCCGATCCGGGCGCGGTTGAGCACCACCGCGTTGATTCCGATGAGGGAGCCGTCGCCGACGGTGCAGCCGTGAAGCATCGCCTTGTGGCCCACCACCACGTCGCGGCCGAGCACCAAGGGGACACCCGGGTCGGCGTGGAGGACGCAGCCGTCCTGAATGTTGGTGCCGTCCCCAATCACGATCCGATCGTGATCGGCGCGGATGACCGCGTTGAACCAGATGTTGACCCGATCGCCCAACTCCACAGAACCGATCACGTGACATCCCGGAGCCAGATAGCAGCGCCCGCGCAGGATGGGTTTGCGTTCGCCGAGTTCGTAGAGCATGGTGAGACCCTTTCGCCGAAGTCCTGTCCGGGGTTCAAGGTGTCCGCTCGTGACACCGCACGCCCTCGGCGGTGGCGAGGAACAGCAGATCGGCGGGTCGCAGGGCGAACAGGCCGTTGGTGACCACGCCGACGATGTTGTTGAGGCGTTCTTCGAGGGCGCGAGGGGCGCCGATAGGCCAAAGGTTGTGGACGTCCAGGATCACGTTGCCGTTGTCGGTGACGAAGCCCGCGCGGTAGACCGGGTCTCCGCCGAGTTTGACCAATTGGCGGGCGACGTGGCTGCGGGCCATGGGGATCACCTCCACCGGCAAGGGAAAGCGCCCGAGGTGTTCCACCCATTTGCTCTCGTCGGCGATGCAGACAAATTCGCGGGCCACTGCGGCCGCGATTTTCTCCCGCGTGAGCGCGCCGCCGCCGCCTTTGATGAGCTCGAGGCGCGGATTGCACTCGTCGGCGCCGTCCACGTAAATGGGTACCTCGTCGACGGCGTTGAGGTCGAAGACCGGGATGCCGTGCGCCCTCAGCCTTTCCTCGCTGCGCTTGGAGCTGGCGACGGTTCCGGCGATGCGGTGGCGGTGTTGCGCCAGCAGGTCGATGAAGCAATCGGCGGTGGAGCCCGTTCCCACCCCCACCACCGCGTCGTCGTCGATCCGCTCGAGCAGGTAATCCACGGCCGCGGCGGCTGCCGCCCGCTTGAGAGAGTTTGCCGCCTCGCCGCCGGTCTTCACGGGCACTGGTAGGCGATGTAGTCGGCCACGCCGTCTCGCGTCGCGACGTGCACCAGGGTGTTGGCGCCCATGATCACCGCCTGGTCGCGCGCCAGTTTGTCAAGATCCTCCTGCACCTTTTGTCGGTTGCGAGGGATGAACAGGATGCGGTCCACCACCGAGCTGGACACGGTGCCGAGCCGCTTGCAGTGCTGGACCTCGGCGCTCGTGCGCATCTGCACGCGCTTGCCCGCCTCGGAGACCTTGACGAAGCTGCAAGCGGTGAGGAGGGCGGTCAACCCCACTGCGGTGACGAAGAGCGCGCGGCGCATGTGCGGTTCCCCGATGGCTCTTGCCAGGAGGTTCTAGTGTAACCCGCCGCCCTCGGGGAACAAGGTGTTCAGGTCCCCAAAAGGCGGTCGATCTGTGCGCGCGCCTTGGCGAGCACGCGCTCCGGTTCGCGTTTCGAGCCGGAGGCGTCGATCACCCGCACGTCGCGCACCCCGATGAAGCGGAAAAGATGGTTGAGATAGCCGCTGGCGAAATCCCAGGGGCCACCCACCGGCGTTCCCCCCGTGGCCACCACCAGCCACGCGCACTGGATCTCCACAAGCCCCACCGGTCCCTGGTCGGTGTAGCGGAAGGTGTAGCCGGCCCGGGTGACGTAGTCGATCCACTGTTTGAGGACTGCGGGGACCGAAAAGTTGTGCATGGCCACGCCCACCACCAGGACGTCGGCGGACAAGAGCTCGTCGATCAGGCTGCGCGACAGGGCCAGGTGTTGGGGCAGCGCCTCGGTGCCCACTCCGGTGGAGTCGTGGACGGCCACCAGATCGGCCGCCGCCAGGGGCGGGAAGGGTTCCGCCGCCAGGTCACGGTAGGTCACCCGCGAAGGCGCCAGCCGTTCGCGCAGGTAGCGGGTGAGGCGCCGGCTGATGGATTCCTCACCCCGGGGGCTCGAGTCCAGATGGAGCAGGTGCATTCCTTCCTAACCTCCCTTGTGGCCTTCGGCCTTCTCCCCTTCCGCCGCGGTGTAGGCGGCAAGGGCCGCCGCCACGCCGGCGCCGGCCGCCCGCACCCCGAAGCGCGCCAGCACGGCTTCCAGGGCGGCCAAGCACGCGAGGACGTTTTCCTTGCGGGCGGCGTGGCCCATCAGGCCGATGCGCCAGACTTTGCCGGCAAAGGGCCCGAGACCCGCGCCGATCTCGATGCCAAAGTCGGCAAGCAGCATCGCCCGCGCCGCGGCGTCGTCGACTCCCGGGGGAATGTACACCGCGTTCAACTGGGGCAGGCGGTGGGGTTCGGCGACTACAAATTGGAGGCCCAACGCTGCCAATCCCGCCGCCAGCGCCCGGTGGTGGAGCGCGTGGCGGCGCCAGGCGTTCTCGATTCCCTCTTCTTCCAAGAGGACCAGGGCCTCGTGGAGTGCGTAGAGGGCGTTGACCGGCGCCGTGTGGTGGTAGGCGCGCTTGGTGCCCGTTCCCCAGTACCCCATCACCAGGTTGAGGTCGAGAAACCAGCTCTTGACGGGGGTTGTGCGCCGCCGAATGCGCGCCACCGCGCGCTCGCTGAAACTCAGGGGACTCAGCCCCGGCACGCAGGAGAGACATTTCTGGCTGCCGGCGTACACCGCATCGATTCCCCAGGCATCCACTTCCAGGGGGATGCCACCGAGGGAGGTGACGGCGTCGACGATGGCCAGACAACCGTGGCGGCGGGCGAGTTGGCACAGGGCGGCCGCGTCGCTGCGGGCTCCGGTGGAGGTCTCGGCGTGGACGAAGGCGAGGGCCACCGCTTCGGGGTGGGCTTTGAGGGCGTCTTCCACTTTGTTGAGGTCCACGGGCTCGCCCCATTCGTCCCGCACCACCACGGCGCGGCCGCCGAGCCGCTCGACGTTTTCCCGCATGCGCGCGCCGAACACCCCGTTTTCGCACACCACCACCAGGTCGCCCGGCTCCACCAGGTTGGCGAAACAGGCCTCCATGCCGGCGGAACCGGGTGCTGACACGGGCAGGGTGAGGGGGTTCTGGGTGCGGAAGGCGCGCTGGAGGAGCACCTTGAGCTCGTCCATCATGCCGATGAAGGCGGGATCCAAGTGGCCGATGGTGGACCGCGACAGCGCCGCCAGCACTCGCGGGTGGATGTCGGAAGGCCCCGGACCGAGGAGAATTCGGCGGGGGGGATGGAAAGATCGGATCACGGTGACTCCTTTCCGGCTCCGGCTGGGCGGGGGTGCATTTTAGGGTGACCTCGCGCAGAATCGGAAACGTTTCGTCGCCGCGCGCTCCCATGCCCGATTCCTACGTCCGCCGCATCCTCAGCGCCAACATCTACGATCTGGTGGTGGAAACGCCCCTCCAAGAGGCGCCGCAGCTGAGTCGCCGGCTGGGGAACCGGGTGTGGCTCAAGCGGGAAGACCTCCAGCCGGTGTTTTCTTTCAAGCTGCGGGGTGCTTACAACCGCCTGCGCCACCTGAGCCGCGCCGAGCGGGCGCGGGGCGTGGCGGCCGCCTCGGCCGGCAACCACGCTCAGGGGGTGGCGTTGGCGGCGGCGCGGCTCGGGTTGCGCGCGGTCATCGTGATGCCGCGCACCACCCCGGAGATCAAGGTGGAGGCGGTGCGCTCCCTCGGCGGCGAGGTGGTCCTGGCCGGCGACGATTTCGAAGCCGCGGCCGCGGAAGCCCGGCGCCTGGTGGAGAGTGAGGGGCTGGTGTACGTCCACCCCTTCGACGATCCCCACGTGATCGCTGGCCAGGGCACGGTGGGCATGGAGATCATGCACCAGGCCCGCACTCCGCCCGATGCCGTCTTCGTCGGCGTGGGCGGCGGCGGGCTTTGCGCGGGCATCGCCGCCTACGTCAAATACCTGCGCCCCCACACGCGCATCGTCGCCGTGGAGCCGGAAGACGCCGCCAGTCTCAAGGCGGCGCTGGAGCGCGGCCGGCGGGTGCGCCTCAAGCAGGTGGGGTTGTTCGCCGACGGCGCGGCGGTGGCCCAGGTGGGGCGGGAGCCGTTCCGCATCCTGCGCCGCACCGTGGACGCGGTGGTGACCGTCACCACGGACGAAATCTGCGCGGCCATCAAAGACATCTTCGAGGACAACCGCTCCATCGCCGAACCGGCCGGCGCGCTGGCGGTGGCGGGGATGAAGCGCTTCGTGGCCGAGCGCGGTTGGCGGGACCGCCAGCTGGTGGCGGTGGAGAGCGGCGCCAACCTCAACTTCGACCGCCTGCGCTTCATCTCCGAGCGGACCGAGATCGGGGAGCACCGGGAGGCGGTCCTCGCCGTCACCATCCCCGAGCGACCGGGCAGTTTCCGCGCCTTTTGCGCCACCCTCAAGGGGCGGATGATCACCGAGTTCAACTACCGCCTCGGCGACCCCCAGCGGGCCCACATCTACGTGGGAGTGCGTGTTTCCTCCGAGGCGGATCGGGGGGAACTGATCCGCGCCCTCGAGGCGCACGGCTATCCCCTGGTGGACATGACCGACAACGAGATGGCCAAGCTGCACCTGCGCCACATGGTGGGCGGGCGGCTGCCCCGCCAGGTGGACGAACGGGTCTTTCGCATCGTCTTTCCCGAGCGCCCGGGCGCGCTGGCCGACTTTCTGGATCGCCTGGGGAGCCAGTGGAACATCACGCTGTTCCACTACCGAAACCACGGCGACGCCTTCGGGCGGGTGTTGATGGGCCTCGAGGTCCCCCCCGGGGAGCGCCGCGCCCTGGCGGCACTCCTCGATTCCCTCGGCCATCCCTGGGTGGAGGAGAGCGACAATCCGGCCTACCGCTTTTTCCTGCGCTGAACGGCGGCGGAACCGGCTGGCCCGGCTGGCGGGCATCCTGCGCCTGCCCTTTCTGCTCCTGACCCCGGCGTGCCTGGCGCCCGCTTACGCCCTGGCCTGGCGAGCGCTGGGTGAGATTCCTCAGCCGGAGGGGCTCGCCCTGCTCGCCGGCGCGCTCGCTGCCCACGCCGCTGTCAACGCCCTCAACGAGTACTGCGACTTCCGCAGCGGCCTCGATTTCCGCACCCGCCGCACTCCGTTCAGCGGCGGTTCGGGAACCCTGGTGGCGCACCCGGAGGACGCGGCCCTGGCGCGATTCCTGGCCCTGGCGGCGCTGGTCTTCGCCGGGGGGGTGGGCGCTTGGTTCATCGCCCGGGGACGGACGGCACTCGCCGTGCCGGGCCTATTGGG
Source organism: Porticoccaceae bacterium (assembly GCA_026005035.1). Lineage (GTDB taxonomy): Bacteria > Pseudomonadota > Gammaproteobacteria > Pseudomonadales > Porticoccaceae > BPKH01. Next base: position 29,522 of record BPKH01000006.1, read on the forward strand.
CCTCCTCCTGGTGGTGGCCTACACCCCGTGGTTGACGCGCAGCGCCTTGGCCTGTCTGCTCGCCCCGGGCCTCGGCTTTGGCGTCCTGTTCGTCAATCTGGGGTTTTACGCCCTCACCGGGCAGTTTGCCGCCGCGGCGGGGTGGGCCTCGCTGCCGGTGGCACTGCTCACCTCCAACCTGCTGCTCGTCAACCAGATCCCCGACATCGAGGCCGACCGGGCGGTGGGGCGGCGCCATCTGGCGGCGCGCCTGGGCGCCCGCGGGGCGAGGAGGATCTCCGCTTGGCTGCTGGCGGCTGCGGCCCTCGCACTGCTGGCGGGGATTGGCCTTGGAGCCTTGCCCCCGGGGACGCTCTTCGCCTTGCTCGCCTTGCCGTTGGGCGCGACCGGGTTGGGCTTGCTGGCGAGAGCGGAAAGGGCGGCGGCCGGGGCGGGGCGCGCCGCGCTGCTGGCGGGTTTGGGGGCCGCGGCGGCGGCCCTGCTCGGGCCGATCCTTCTCGCCCTGGGGATCCTGGGGAGCACCTAGGCGCCGGCGGTGGCCAGTTCACCCAGGATGCGGATCTGCACGGCGTCCACGCGCCGGCCGCTGAGCACGTCGGAGATCACCACCACCTTGTCTTCGGGCCGGAAATCCCCTTGGGAGAGGAGGATGGCGGCGGCGGTGGCGAGGGTCTTTTCCGGATCGCGGCTGAAGTCGATGCGATAGGCGAGCAGGCCGCGATTGAGCGCCAGGCGGCGCCGGGTGCGGCTGTCGTTGGTGAAGGCGCAGATCAGGGGGCGCCGGGGTCGACAGTTGGTCACCAGGTTGGCCATCACCCCCCGCCGCGTGGGCACCAGGATGGCGCTGGCGGCGATCGCCTCGGCGAGCTGGACCGCGGCGGCGGCCATCTGTTGCTTGTCGCTTTGGGCGTGGAGCTCGCGGGCGAAGCCGAGGCCTGGGCTTTGCTCCACCGCCCGGGCGATCCGATCGAGCACCTCGACGCACTTGACGGGGTATTTGCCCACCGTGGTCTCGCCGGAGAGCATGATGGCGTCCACCTCTTCGTAGACCGCGTTGGCCACGTCGGTGACTTCCGCGCGCGTCGGCATGGGGTTGTGGATCATCGATTCGAGCATGTGGGTGGCGACGATCACCCGCCGTCCCCAGACCGCGCACCGGCGCACGATGTGGCGCTGCGCCTCGGGGAGCCGCTCGAAGGGGATCTCCACGCCCAAGTCCCCCCGGGCCACCATGATCCCGTCGCTCTCGGCGATGATCCCGTCCACGTTGTCGAGGCCCTCCTGGTCCTCGATCTTGGCGATCGCGGCGATCTTGGCCCCCTTTTCGCCGAGGAGCCGGCGCAGCGCGCGCACGTCGTCGGCATGGCGGACGAAGGAGAGAGCGATGAAGTCCACCCCTTGCTCCACGGCGAAAGCGATGTCGCGCTTGTCCTTTTCGGTGATGGCTGGCAGGTTGACGCGGATGCCGGGCAGGTTGACGTGGCGCTTGCTCTTGAGCACCCCGCCGTCGATCACCCGGCAGCGCATGAGGCGGTCCTCCTTGCTCAGCACCTCGAGGTTGATGAGCCCGTTGTCCACCGTGATCCGGTCGCCCACCGCCACGTCGTGAATGATGTCCTCGTAATTGATGTGGATGGAGCTCTCTTCCACGTCGGCGTCGCCGCGGGCGACGACAGTGACGATGTCGCCTTCCTTGAGATCGAGTTCGGTGCGGACGTCGCCGGTGCGGATTTCGGGTCCCTGGGTGTCGATCATCACCGCCACCGGGTGGCGCAACTTGCGGTTTAAGGTGCGGATCGCCTTGATGATCCGCTCGCAGCTTTGGTGGTCGCCGTGGGACATGTTGAGGCGGGCCACGTTCATGCCGGCCCGGGCGAGCCGTTCGAGCATTTCGTAACTCGCCGTGGCGGGGCCAATGGTACAGATGATCTTGGTTTTCCTCATGGGCGCGGCAGGCTTCGTCCGATGGGTGAAAAGCGGCGCAGGCCGCGGTCCGTGACCACCAGGTCGAGTCCCACGTCCCAGGGGTCGGCCGGCAGTTGCGCGCATTCCTGGAAGTGGTGGGCGAGGCCGACGAGCAGGGGGCGGCGGTGCGGCCGAGGTCGCGCGAAGGTGCGATCGTAGAACCCTCCGCCCATGCCGAGCCGCCTGCCCGAGCGGTCGAAGCCCACCGTGGGCACGAAGATCAGATCGAGCCGGGTCGCCGGCGTGGTGGGGCCGTGGCGCGGTTCCGGAATCCCGTAACGATTGCGCACCAGGGGCTCGCCCGGCCGCCAGCGGGCAAACTGGAGGCGGCGCCGGCGGTCCAGGCGGGGCAGGTAGATCTCCTTGCCCGCCGCTGCGGCCAAGCGCAGGAGCGGGGTGGGGTCGATTTCGCCGTCGTTGGGCAGGTAGAAGGCCAACCGGCGCGCCCGGCGGAAAAAGGCGGCGCGCGCCACCAGGCGAGCGAGCCGCTGGGCGGCGCGGCGCTGGTGCAGGGGGTCGAGGCGTTGTCGCCGCGCGCGCAGGCGCTCGCGCAGCTCGGCTTTGGACATGGTCCGTCGCATCGCGAAAAAAATTGGCCCCGGCGCTGCCGCTGCCGTGGTGGCCTTGAATCCCGACGATTCAAGGCGGGAGCCTCGGGCGGCGCTTCAGGCTTTCCGGCGGGCGGACGTGCACACCGCGCCGCGCCTCGGCTTCCTGGTGTCGCAGTATCGGCTCAAGGTCTTCTCGGCTGGCGAACAGGCCAGGGCCGCTGTCATTATACGCCGGGCGGCTCGTCCGCGGGGGCGCGGATCGCCACATCCCGCACTTCGAGGCGGGCGAGCGCATCGCCCAGCTTGGCGTCGAGCCGCGCGAGCTCCGCGGCGAGCGCGCTGTTCTCCTCCACCCGCCGCTCCGTTTCCAGGAGGTCGTAGGTGAGATTCAGCGCCGCCATCACGGCGATCCGCTCCAGGCCGAGGACGTGCCCCGCCTTGCGGATCTCGCGCATGCGCGCGTCCAGCGCCTCCGCCGAGCGCAGCAGCGCCGGGCGCTCCTCTGGAGGGCAGTGGACCTGGTATTCGCGGTCCAGGATGCGAATGTTGACGGTGTCTCGGGCCACCTTCAAAACTCCGCGTCGAGACTTTTCAGGCGAGCGATCATCGCTTCCACCTTGCCGCGCGCCAATTCGTTGCGCTCGAGCAATTGGCCGCGCTCTTTGAGTAGGGCTTGCTCGCGGGCGCGCAGCTGGTCGTTTTCCACCTTCAACCGCTGGCATAGGGCGATGAGGCGATCGATCTTATCTTCCAGCGCCCTCAGGGTCTCGTGGGTCATGGCACGGTGGGCGGACGAGAGTAAGGAGTACAACTATAGAGGTGCCTCCCCGGCGGGGCAATGGCCCGTCCTGGCCGCGTGCGGATTCCGCTGCGCTTCCTCCGGATGAGTGTTCGGAGGAAGGAGTTGGCAGCCCGGATGCAGGCGCGCAGCGCCGGAATCCGGGGGGAGCGCCGGTTGGGGGATGGGGTGTTTCCCGGATTTCGCTTCGCTCCATCCGGGCTACGGACTCCCTCCGGGCAAGGGCCGCAGCGGTCTAGGCCCGGGGGCAGGTGTGCAGCGCCGGGGTCCCAAAGGAGCCTGGAAGGCGGTTGGCAACGGCCGTAGTCCGGATGGAGGCGCGCAGCGCCGGAATCCGGGGGGAGAGCTGCGGGGCGTTCGCAAACCGAGCCGAGCCCCCGGCTTCGTCCGCGCAACCTCCCGGGCCCGGGTCCGGTGCCCGAGGGCGGGGCGGGTGGTAGACTGCGCCGCAAACGGCGGGAGTAGCGCCATGGAGTACGAGAGACTGGCACGGCTTTTGGTCGAGCGCGGCCTTCCGGTCACTGCGGCGGCGGTCCACGGCCATCTGGTGGGCCGGTTGGCCGGCGGCGAGCGGCTGTCGGGGGACGCCTTGGAGCGCGCCCTGGTGGCGGCGCTGGAGAGCGAGCCCGCCCGGGCTGAGCCGCTCCTCGAGGACCTCGCCGACTGTTATCGGGCCGAGCGGTCCGCTCTCGCCAGCGGCGAACTCTCGTTCCGCCCGCTGTTGCCCGGCGACGATGTGCCCCTCGGCCGGCGGGTGGAGGAACTCGCCGCCTGGTGCCGCAGCTTTCTGAGCGGTTTCGGCGCGGTGGTGGCGGGGGGCGAGCAGCTGTCGGCGGACGCCCGGGAACTGCTCGCCGACCTGGGCCAGATCGCCCAGGCCGGTTTCGGCGGCGAGGCCGTGGAGGCGGACGAGCGGGACTTCGTCGAAGTGGCAGAATATGTGCGCATCGCCGCGCTCAACCTGCACGCGGAGTGCGCTCCTGCCCGGGAAGGGGAGGCGGCAGGGGAGGCGAGAGAATGATTCCAGCCCGCGAGTTCGCCCGCCGGCGAAAAGAGCTCATGGCCCTCATGGGCGAGGGCAGCATCGCCATCGTGGCGGCCGCCCCGGAGCGGCCCCGCAGCCGCGATACCCTTTGGCCCTATCGGCAAGACAGCGATTTTTGGTATCTGAGCGGTTTCCCCGAGCCGGAAGCGGTGCTGGTATTGGTGCCGGGACGGGAACAGGGAGAGTACCTGCTCTTTTGCCGGGAACGGGATCCCGCCCGCGAGCTGTGGGACGGCCCCCGGGCGGGCCCGGAAGGGGCCAAGGAGCACTACGGCGCCGACGACGCCTTCCCCATCGACACTCTGGACGACATCCTGCCCGGTCTCATGGAGGGCAAGGGGCGCATTTACTGCACCCTGGGCAAGGACCCGGCCTTCGACCAGCGCTTGTTGGGGTGGATCAACCGGTTGCGCCGCCAGGCCCGGGCGGGGATCTCGCCCCCGGGGGAATTCGTCGACCTTGACCACCTCCTGCACGAGATGCGCCTCTTCAAGAGCGCCGCCGAGCTCAAGGTGATGCGCAAGGCGGCAGAGATCACGGCCCGGGCCCATGTCCGCGCCATGCGCGCCTGTCGGCCGGGCCTCTACGAGTACCAGCTGGCCGCCGAGATCGAGCACGAATTCGCCATGGCCGGCGCCCTAGAGCCCGCCTACAACACCATCGTCGGCGGCGGCGCCAACGGCTGCATTCTCCACTACACGGCCAATGCGGCCAGGTTGCGCGACGGCGACCTGGTGCTGGTGGACGCCGGCTGCGAGTACCACCACTACGCGGCCGACGTCACCCGGACCTTTCCGGTCAACGGCCGCTTCACCGCCGAACAGCGCGCCCTCTACGAAGTGGTGCTGGCCGCCCAGGAGGCGGCCATCGCCGCCGCCGTGCCGGGCAACCACTGGAACGATCCCCATGATGCCTCGGTGCGGGTGATCACCGAGGGCTTGGTGGAGCTCGGCCTGTTGCGGGGCCGAGTGGAAGAGCTGGTGGAGCAAGAGGCGTACAAGCCGTTCTATCCGCACCGGGCCGGCCATTGGCTGGGCATGGACGTGCACGACGTGGGCGACTACAAGGTGGACAAGCGCTGGCGGCTGTTGGAGCCGGGCATGGTGTTCACCGTCGAGCCGGGGATCTACGTCGCCCCCGACAACCGCAAAGTGGCCAAGAAGTGGCGCGGAATCGGAATCCGCATCGAGGATGACGTCCTGCTTACCAAGGACGGGCACGAGATCCTCACCGCCGCGGTGCCCAAGAAGGCTGAGGAGATCGAGTGGCTGATGAAGGGCTGAAGGGCGCTCTGCCCGCCGACACCGACGTGCTGGTGGCGGGCGGCGGACCGGTGGGGCTGGCCTTGGCCGCTCTGCTGGCCGATTGCCGTCCCGACCGGCGGGTGACGGTGGTGGAAGCCGAGGCGCGGCCCCGCGACGACGGCCGCGCCATCGCCCTCTCGGAGAGCGGGCGGGCGGTGCTCGCCGCGGCGGGGGCCTGGCCCGCCCTGCGCGCACACGCCGCGCCGATCCGCGAGATCCACGTCAGCCAGCGCGGCGGGCCGGGCGTCGCCCGGCTCTCGGCGGTCGATCTGGGCGCGTCCGCCCTCGGCCACGTGGTGACCGGCCGGGATCTGCTGGCCGCCTTGGAAGAGAGTGCGGCGCGGCGGCCCAACGTGCAGCTGTGCCGGCCGGTGCGGGTCGCCGGCTGCAGGCCGGAGCGGGACGCCATGGTGGTGGAAGCGGCGGAGGGGGGGGGCCTGTCGCGCCCGCCTCGCCGTGCTCGCCGGTGGGGCCGGCACCGGTCTCCTCCGCCGACTCGGCATCGCCGTCGACGCCAAGGACTACCGGCGTGCCGCGCTGGTGACGGTGGTGGCGCTCGATCGGGCGCACCGCGGCACCGCCTGGGAGCGGTTTGCGCCGGAAGGTCCCCTCGCCCTCTTGCCGCTGCCCGACTCCCCCGCGGGCGAACCCCGGGCGGCGGTGGTCTGGACCCTGGAGCCGGCGCGGGCCGAAGCCCTGGCGGCGGCGCCCGAGGAATCCTTTCTCGCCGCCCTCGGCCAGGCTTTCGGCCACCGTGCCGGGCGCTTCCGCAGCCTCTTGGCGCCGCGCGGTCGCTGGCCGCTCGGCCTGCAGCTCGCCCGCGAACAGGTGCGCAGCCGCCTCGCCGTGGTGGGCAACGCTGCCCACGCCCTTCACCCCGTGGCGGGCCAGGGGTTCAATCTGGCACTGCGCAACGCGGCGCGACTCGCCGCGGCGGTGGCAGAGAGCGAAGATCCCGGAGACCTCGGCTGCCTCGAGGGCTACTTGGACGAGGCCCTGCCGGACCAGCGCCGCGTGCTCGCCCTGAGCGACTCGTTGCCGTCCCTCTTTGCCCTGACCGGCGCCGCGCCCACCCTCCTGCGTGGCTTCGCCCTCGCCGCCCTCGATCTCGCCCCGCCGCTGCGCCGGGGCTTCGCGCGGCTGGGCAGCGGCCTGCCGGGCCCCGTGGTGCCGCTCGCTCCATGAGCGCGACCGCGCTCGAGCCCCAGGTGCTGGTGGCCGGCGGCGGTCCGGTGGGCTGCCTGTTCGCTGCCCGGCTCGCCCAAGCGGTGGGCCCGGGCCTGGCCATCGCGGTGGTGGATCGCGGCCCGCTCCCCCCCGTGGGGGGACCCTTCGATCCGCGGGTGGTGGCGCTCAACGAGGCCTCGCGCCGTCTCCTGGCGGAGTGCGGCCTGTGGGACCGGGTGGCCGACCAGGCCACGCCCTACCGGCGCATGGAGGTGTGGGACGGGGAGGGTACAGGCCACATCGCCTTCGACTGCCGGGAATGGGACCGGCCGGATCTGGGCCACATCCTGGGTGTGGCGCCCCTGGTGGAAGCGGCCCGGCGGCGCCTCGCCGAGCTGGGGGTGGTGCTGGTGGAGTCGGCCATCGTCGCGGCCGAGCGGTCCCGCCCGGGGGGCCCACTGCAGCTCGTGCTCGCCGACGGCCGGCGGCTCACGGCGCCCTTGGTGGTGGGCGCCGAGGGCGCCCGCTCCCTGGTGCGGCAGGCCTGCGGCGTCGGGCTTGTGGAGCGGGATACGGGCCAGGACGCCGTGGTGTGTGCGGCGCTGGTGGAGCGGCCCCACGGCGGTGCCGCGCGGCAGTGGTTCACCCGCTCGGGGCCCTTGGCCTTTCTGCCCGTCACCCGCCCCGGGGGCGATCCGCGCGCCGTGGCGGTGGTCTGGTCGCTCGCGCGCCCCGAGGCGGAAAGGCTCGCTGCCCTGGACGAGGCGGCGTTCCGGCGCCGCCTGACCGCGGCCAGCGAATCCACGTTGGGCGCGGTGACAGAGGTGGGTCCGCGCTTGCAAAGCCCCCTCTGCCAGCGCCATGCCGAGCGCTACTGGGCGAGCGGTGCAGCGCTGATCGGGGACGCCGCCCACACCCTCCACCCCCTGGCCGGCCAGGGGGTGAACCTCGGGCTGGCCGACGCCGCCGCCCTGGCGGAGGTGCTGGCGCGGGGCGTCGCCCGGGGCCTGCCGGTGGACCATCCGAGTCTCCTCGCCCGCTACGAGCGCCGGCGGCGCGCCGACAACCTGCTGATGCTCGCCGCCATGGAGGCCTTCCAACACCTCTTCGGCAGCCGCGCCCCCGCGCTGGTGGTGGCGCGCAATTGGGGCCTCGGGCTGGTGGATCGCCTCCCCCTCCTCAAGGGAGCACTGGTGCGGCGCGCCCTGGGTGTCTAGGGCGGCGAGGCGGTTTACAATCGCCCCTCCCCGGACGGCAGGCGCCCATGGCTGAACGGACCCCCCTGTACCCGCTCCATCACGCCGCCGGTGCGCGCCTCACTGACTTCGCAGGCTGGGAGATGCCCCTCCACTACGGCTCCCAGCTCTCCGAGCACCTGGCGGTGCGGCGCGACTGCGGTCTCTTCGACGTCTCCCACATGGGGGTGGTGGAGGTGGCGGGTGGCAAAGCCCTGGAGTTCCTGCGCCGGGTGCTGGCCAACGACGTGGCCCGCTTGGCGCCCGGCCGCGCCCTGTACTCGCCGATGCTCTCTCCGCAGGGCGGCATCCTCGACGACCTGATCGCCTATCGGCTCGGTCCGGCGCGGTTTTTCCTGGTGGTCAACTGCGCCAACACCGCCCGAGATCTGCAGTGGCTGCGGGAGCAGAGCGCGGGGACGGAGGTCGAGGTTCGCCTGCGCCGCGACCTGGCGATCCTCGCCCTTCAGGGACCGCGCGCCCTGGAGCGATTGGCCCGGGCGGTGGATGTGGCGGTGGCGGATGCGGCGGCGGCGTTGCCGAGTTTCGGCCTCTGGGAGGCGGGGGGGTGGGTGGTGGCGCGCACCGGCTACACCGGGGAGGACGGGGTCGAACTGCTGCTGCCCGCCGACGAGGCGCCCGGCCTGTGGCGGGCTCTCAGCGAGGCGGGAGCGACCCTCGCGGGGCTCGCGGCCCGGGATTCCCTGCGCATCGAGGCCGGCTTGCCCCTCTACGGGCAGGAGATGGACGAGACGGTGTCGCCGCTTCGCTGCGGGTTGGCCTGGACGGTGGCCTGGGAGCCGGAAGAGCGGCGATTCGTGGGGCGCGAGGCCTTGGAGGCGGAGCGCCGGGCGGGTCCCCGGGAGCGGCTCGCGGGGCTTTTGCTCGAGGGGCGCGGCGTGCTGCGCGCCGGGCAACGGGTGCTCTTTCCCACCGGTGAGGAGGGGCGCATCACCAGCGGCACCTACTCGCCTTTTCTACAATGTTCCATCGCTTTGGCCCGCGTGCCCGCCGACGCGCCCGAGGGCCGGGCGGAAGTGGAGATCCGCGGCCGGCGCGAGCCGGTGCGGGTGGTGGCGCCCCGGTTCGTGCGCCGGGGGCGAATCCTGGTGGAGACGGGTTGCGGGCGCGGTCGCGCCCCGGGAGGAGGCGATGAGCGAAATCCCTGAGGACTTGCGCTACTTGGAAAGCCACGAATGGGTGCGGGTCGACCCCGACGGCACCGCCACCGTGGGCATCACCGACCACGCCCAGGAAAGCCTGGGCGACGTGGTCTACGTGGAACTACCGGAGGTGGGCGCCCAGCTGACCGCCGGCGACGAATCGGGGGTGGTGGAGTCGGTGAAGGCGGCCTCGGACATCTACGCCCCCCTGTCCGGGGAGGTGATCGAGGTGAACGAGGAACTGCTCGACCACCCCGAACGGGTCAACGAATCGCCCTACGTGGACGGCTGGTTCTACCGCGTGCGCCTGTCCGATCCGGGCGAACTGGACGACCTGCTCGACGCCGAAGGGTATCGGCGCCTGCTCGACGAGGGCTGAACCCTCCGTGTGCCTGCTGGTGGTGGCTTGGCGCTGCCACGAGCGCTATCCCCTCGTGGTGGTGGCCAACCGCGACGAGTACCACGACCGCCCGGCGGCGCCGGCCCACTGGTGGGCCGACCGCCCGGGCCTGTTGGCGGGGCGCGACTTGCAGGCCGGCGGAACCTGGCTCGGGATCGCGCGGGACGGTCGGTGGGCGGCGCTCACCAATTACCGCGAGGGGCGGCCCGAGCCGGGAGCGCGCTCGCGCGGCGAGCTGGTGCGCGACTACCTGGGGGGTGTCTGGCAGCCGGAAGCCTATTTAGCGGAGGTGGCGGGCCGCGCGCACCAGTACGGGGGGTTCAGCCTCCTGGTGGGCGATGGGCGGCGGCTGTGTTGCTACTCCAACCGCGAGGGCGCGGTGCGTTGGGTGGAGCCCGGCGTCCACACCCTGAGCAACCACCTCTTGGACACCCCCTGGCCCAAGGCGCGCCACGCCCGCGCGCGCATGGAGGAGGTGCTCGCCTCGCCCGAGCTCCCCCTCGGGGAGCTGTTCGCCGTCCTCGCGCGCCGCGAACCCTTTCCGGACCACGAATTGCCCAGCACGGGGATCGAGCCCGAGCTGGAGCGCGCCCTCTCCGCGCCCTTCATCGTCGGGCGCCACTACGGAACCCGTTGCACCACGGTGATCCGGGTCGACCGGGACGGCGCCGTCCTCTTTGCCGAGCAGACTTATCTTCCCGAGGGCAGACCGGGGCCGCGGGTGGAGGAGCGGTTTCGCCTCGATCCTTAAGCGCGCACGGCCTGCCGCTTGCGCCCGCTGAGGAGGCGGGCCAGGGTGGGGCTCGCCAGGGATTCCTCGAGGAAGTCGCGCACTGCGTGGTGATCGGGAAGGGACAGCGCGGTTTCCGCGAGCCGCTCGGCCTCGGCGAGGGTCACTTCCCGCAGAGCGGCCTTGACCCGCAACAGGCTCGAGGCGCTCATGGACAGGGTCCGGTAGCCGAGGCCGACGAGCAGCACCGCCGACAGGGGATCGCCGGCCATCTCTCCGCACACGCTCACCGGGCAGTGTTCGGCGGCGGCGCCCTGGGCGATCTCCTTGAGGGCCCGCAGGAGAGCGGGGTGGAAACTGTGGTAGAGCTCCGCCACCCGGGGGTTGTTGCGATCCACCGCGAGCAGGTACTGGGTGAGGTCGTTGGAGCCCACCGACAAGAAGTCGACCCGCTTGGCGATCTCTCGAACCTGATAGACGGCGGCCGGCACCTCGATCATGGCGCCCACCGGGGGCTTGGCCAGCCGATAGCCCTCTTCTTCCACCAGCTCCCGGTAGACCCGCTCCACCAGCGCCAGGCACGCCTCCAACTCGGGAATGTTGGAGATCATTGGCAACAGGATGCGCAGGTTGTCGAGGCCCTCCGAGGCGCGCAGGATGGCGCGCAGCTGGACGATGAAGATCTCCGGGTGGTCCAGAGTCACCCGCACGCCCCGCCAGCCGAGGAACGGGTTGGCCTCCTCGATGGGAAAGTAGGGCAGCGCCTTGTCGCCGCCGATATCCAGGGTGCGCATGGTCACCGGGCGGGGGGCGAACATCTCCATCTGTTCCCGGTAGATCTTGCGCTGCTCTTCCTCGGAGGGGAAGCGGTCCTGGAGGAAAAAGGGAATCTCCGTGCGGTATAGCCCCACCCCTTCGGCGCCGCGGTCCAGGGAGAGCAGGCTGTCGATGCGCAGGCCGGTGTTGACCCACAGGGAGATGGGGTGGCCGTCGGCCGTCGCCGCGGGCAGGTCGCGGAATTTTTCCAGGTCGCGGGTGAGCAGAGCCTCTTCTTCCTGGCGGGTGCGGTAGGCGGCGAGGGTTTCGGGGGAGGGATTGGTGATCACCAGCCCTTGGTGGCCATCGACGATCACCGCGATGCCGTCCATCTCTTTCCAGGGCAGGTCGATGGCGCCCATCACCGTGGGGATGCCCAGGGCCCGTCCCAAAATGGCCAGGTGGGAGTTGCGCGAGCCCTTCACCGAGATCATGCCGGCAAGCTTTTCCACGGTCACGTCGGCCAGGTGGGTGGCGGTCAGCTCTTCGCCGATCAGGATGGTGTTGGGCGGGTAGCTGCGCTCCTTGCGCTGCGACTGCTGGAGGTGGGCGAGAACGCGCGTGCCGAGATCGCGCACGTCGGACGCCCGCTCCCGCAGGTAGGGGTCCTCCATGGCGGCGAACTTGCGCACGTGCTCGATGATCACCTCGCTCCAGGCGGTCTCGGCGGCCAGCCCGGCGTTGATCAGCACCCGGACCTCGCCGCCCAGGGAGCGGTCGTCGAGCAGATTGACGTAGACGTCGAAGAGCGCCTGCTCTTCGGCGCTCAGGTGGCCGGCGAGCCCGTCGCGCAGCGCACGCAGCTCGCGCTTGGTCTTTTCCACCGCCTCCTGGAAGAGCGCCAGCTCCCGGGGAATGTCGTCCGCGGGGCGATTGGGCACGGCGTAGAGGTCGGCCACCGTGTTGACCACCACGGCGGTGCCGATGCCGATCCCGGGGACGCTGTCGACCCCTTTGAACACCGTCTCTCCGCGCCGCGCCAGGTATTCCTCGGGGGCCAGGTGGCGGGCGAGCTCCCCGGTGGCCTCGGCGTGGGCGATGACCCCCGCCAGCTGGGCGGAGATGGTGATCAGAAAGGCCTCTTCCGCCTCGTCGAAGCGCCGCCGCTCCGCCTGTTGGATCACCAGCACTCCCACCACCTTGCGGTGGTGGATGATGGGGGTGCCGAGAAAGGAGTGGAAGCGCTCCTCACCCGATTCGGGGAAGTAGACGAAGTTGGGATGGGTCTCGGCGGCGTCGAGGTTGATCGGTTCGGCCTTCTGGGCGACCAGCCCCACCAGGCCTTCGCCGGGCTTGAGGCGGATCCGTCCGACCGCCTCCGGGAAGAGTCCCTCCGTGGCCGCGAGCACGTACTCGTCGCGCTGGGCGTCGTGGAGGTAAATGGAGCACACACCGGTGCGCGTCGCCTTGCGCACCCGCGACACGATGATCTGGAGGACGGCACCGAAGTCACGGGCGGCGTTGACTTCTTGGACGATGCTGCGCAGCGAGTCAAGCACCTTCCCGCACCCGCTGCCGTTCCGCGCGCCGCTCCACCTCCAGGTGAGCGGGCAGCAACGCGCGCAGCGCCTGGCGGTAGACCGCGCGCTTGAAGTCGACGATCTGGTCGACCGGATACCAGTACGGAACCCACCGCCAAGCCTCGAATTCCGGCTTTTCGCCGCGATCGAAGCGGATCTTCTCCTCCGGCCCGATCAGTTCCAGCAGGAACCACTTCTGCTTCTGGCCGATGCAGCGTGGCTTCGCGCGGCGGCGCACGTAGCGACTCGGGATCCGGTAGCGCAGCCAGCCCTCGGTGCGGGCCAGCACGCGCACGTCGGCCGCTTCCAGACCCACCTCCTCCCACAACTCCCGGTAGAGGGCCTCTTCGGGGGTCTCCCCGGCTTGGATGCCCCCTTGGGGGAACTGCCAGCTGTCGTGCCCGACCCGCTTGGCCCACAGCACCCGCCCCCGCCCATCGCCGAGGACGATGGCCACGTTCGCCCGATAGCCCTGCGCGTCGATCACCGCATGCAAACCCCAGACCCGACGAGCCATTCTTCCACAACGGCGGCGCAAGCGGCAAGGCGAGGGCGGGCGGTCTTGGCGGCGGTCGGCCGCGGCGCTATCCTCGCGCCCCTGCAGGGGAGGGCGCGGCGTGGCTCTGGCCATTTTCGACTTGGACAACACCCTGATCGCCGGCGACAGCGACCACGGGTTCGGGGAGTTTTTGGTGCGGCGGGGGCTGGTGGACCCCGCCTCCCACCGCGCCGCCAACGAGCGCTTTTACCGCGACTACCAGGCCGGGCGCTTGGACGCCGAGGCCTATCTGGCCTTCGCGCTCGATCCCTTGACCCGCTTGCAACCGGCGGAGTTGGAGGCGCTGCGGCGGGACTTCGTGGCCGAGGTGGTGGAGCAATGGTGGTTGCCCGCCGCCGCCGAGCTGCTCGCCCGCCACCGCCGGCGGGGGGATTTCCTGCTGGTGATCACCTCTACGCATCGCTTCGTGGCCGAGCCGATCTGCGAGCGGCTCGGCGTGGACGACCTGATCGCCAGCGAGCCGGAGCGGATCGACGGCCGCTTCACGGGACGGCTGGCGGCGGAGCCCGCCTATCGGGAGGGCAAGGTTCGCCGCCTGGCGCGCTGGCTCGCGGAGCATCGCCGGGATCTCGCCGGCAGCCACGGCTACAGCGACTCCATCAACGACCTGCCACTGCTGGAAGCGGTGGAGCACCCGGTGGCCGTGGATCCCGACCCCCGGCTCGCCGCCGAGGCGGCGAGCCGGGGTTGGCCGGTGATCAGCCTGCGGGGATGAGCGCTTCCGTCCCCTCCGGGCGCTGGCCCATAATGGAGCGTGGAAGACAGGAGACGGACGTGGCGATCGCCCTGCCCGAGATCGACCCGGTGGCCTTTGCGGTGGGCCCGCTGCGGGTGCACTGGTACGGCCTGATGTACCTCGGCGGCTTCGCCTTCGCCTGGGCCCTCGCCCTGGCGCGCAGCGATCGCTCCTGGTCGCCGGTCCGCCGCCACCAGGTGGAAGATCTGATCTTTTTCGGCGCTCTGGGGGTGATCCTCGGCGGGCGGCTCGGCTACGTGCTCTTTTACGGGCTCGACAAGTGGCTGGCGGATCCCCTGTGGGTGTTCCGCGTCTGGGAGGGCGGCATGTCCTTCCACGGCGGCCTCCTGGGCGTGGTGATCGCCCTGTGGCTGTTCGCCCGGCGCATCGGCCAGCCGCTCTTGGCGGTGGGGGATTTCACTGCCCCCCTGGTCCCCATCGGCCTGGGCCTCGGCCGCATCGGCAACTTCGTCGGTCAGGAGCTCTGGGGCCGGCCCACGGACGTGCCCTGGGCGGTGATCTTCCCCCGGGATCCCCAGCACCTGCCCCGGCACCCCTCGCAGTTGTACGAGGCGCTGCTCGAGGGCGTGGTGCTGTTCGCCGTCCTCTACTGGGTGACCCGCAAGCCGCGGCCTTTGGGGTTTGCCAGCGGACTCTTCCTATTCCTGTACGGCCTGTTCCGCTTCCTGGTGGAATTCGTCCGCGAGCCCGATGCCCACATCGGCTTCGACCTGTTCGGCTGGATGAGCCGAGGCCAGTTGCTCTCCCTGCCCATGGTGGCCGCCGGTGCCCTGTTGGTGGGCTGGTCCCTCGCCCGAGGGCGAAAGCGGGAGCAACCGTGAAGGTCTACCTCGACCTGTTGCGCCGGGTGCGCGACCACGGCACCTACAAGCCGGATCGCACCGGTGTGGGCACCCTGTCCCTCTTCGGCGCCCAGTTGCGCTTCGACCTCGAACGGGGGTTTCCCCTGGTCACCACCAAGCGGGTCCATCTCAAGTCGGTCATCCACGAATTGCTGTGGTTTCTGCAGGGCGAGACCCGGCTCGACTACCTGCACCGCCACGGGGTCACCATTTGGGACGAATGGGCCACCCCCGAGGGGGACTTGGGGCCCATCTACGGCGCCCAGTGGCGGGCCTGGCCCGCGGCGGACGGCACGACCATCGACCAGCTGGCGGAGGTGGTGCGCCAGATCCGCGAGCGCCCCCACTCCCGCCGCCTGCTGGTGAGCGCCTGGAACCCCCCCCTCCTGCCCGACGAGAGCCTGCCGCCGCAGGTCAACGCCGCCGCCGGGCGGATGGCCCTCGCCCCCTGCCACACTCTCTTCCAGTTCTACGTGGCGGAGGGCCGACTCTCCTGCCAGGTCTATCAACGCAGCGCCGACGTCTTCCTGGGACTGCCGTTCAACATCGCCTCCTACGCGCTGTTGACCCTGATGGTGGCCCAGGTCACCGACCTGGCGCCGGGCGAACTGGTCCACACCCTGGGAGACGTGCACCTCTACCTCAACCATCTGGAACAGGCCGACGTCCAGCTCGGCCGCACGCCCTATCCGCCGCCCCGGATGCGGCTCAATCCGGCGGTGCGCGACCTATTCGCCTTCCGCTACGAGGACTTCGAGCTCTTGGACTACCGCTGCCATCCTCCTCTCCCGGCGCCGGTGGCGATATGACCGCCGTCGCCCTGGTGGTGGCCTGCGCACGCAACGGCGTGATCGGCGCCGGCCAGGGTCTCCCCTGGCATCTGCCGGAAGATCTGCGCCACTTCAAGGCCGTCACCTGGGGCAAGCCGGTGGTGATGGGGCGCAAGACTTTCGATTCCATCGGCCGCCCGCTGCCGGGCCGCACTCTGCTGGTGGTCACCCGCAACACCGAATGGAGTGCGCCGGGAGTGGAGGTGTGCCCGTCGCCGGCGGCGGCCCTGCGCCGGGGGGCGCAACTCGCCGGCCCCTCCGGCGAGGTGATCGTCGCCGGCGGCGGCGAGCTCTACCGGGCCTGTCTGGACGTCGCCGACCGCATCTATCTCACCGAAATCGACCTGGAGGTGCCCGGCGATACCTACTTCCCCGCCCTGGATCGCTCCCAATGGCGCGAGGTGGAGCGGCGAGCGGGGCGGTCCGCTGGGGGCATTCGTTACTCGTTTGTTACCTTGGAGCGGTCTCGCGCCCCGGGTTGACGCCGAAAACGTTACCCATGGTAACACTTCCGGCCAGGGTATCGGCATTTCCACCGCCGAGCCGCCGCGGGTTTGAATTCCATTTGGCGCGAGGGCCATAATCCAGCGCCCGACCCCGCGAGGGGACCCGCCGCCTAGGCTGCGGCGAGGGGATCCGCAACCGCGCCAGACCCAGATCGAGGGAACCATGAAGAACCAGCGATTGAGAACGATGGCGTTGTCCGTGGCCCTGTCCACCGGGCTTCTGGCCGCGGCCGGCCAGGCCCAGGAGGTGGACCAGGTGCTGCGGGAAGGCGCCCAAAAAGTGGCGGCAGCGCAGGCCTCCCAGAAGCGCGTCGACCAGATCGCCGACACCACCTACGATCTGCTCCAGCAATTCAAGACCGTCAACAAGCAGATCGAAGGGCTGCGGGTCTACAACGCCCAGCTGGAGCGGCAGATCGCCAACCAGGTCGAGATCATGAACGACCTGGAGGAGTCGATCGAAAACGCCACGGTGATGGAGCGGCAGATCCTCCCCCTCGCGGTGCGGATGCTCGACGCCCTCGAGCAGTTCGTGAAGCTCGACCTGCCCTTCCAGCGCGACGAGCGCCTCGAGCAGATCCGGCACGTGCGCGAGAACCTCGACAGCGCCCGCTTCACCACCGCCGAGAAGTTCCGCCAGGTGTTGGAGCTCTACGACATCGAGGGCGAGTACAGCCGCACCATCGACCAGTTCGACGGCCTGGTGCAGATCGACGGGGAAGACCGGAAGGTGACCTTCCTGCGGGTGGGTCGCATCGCCCTGCTCTTCCAGACCCCCGATCAGAAGGTCACCGGCGTGTGGGACCGCGAGACCGGCAGCTGGCAGACGGCCGACGAGTTCCGCGCCGCGGTGGCCCAGGGAATCCGCATCGCCAAGAAGCAGGCGGCCATCGACATCATGACCCTCCCGATTCCGGCTCCGGAGGCAGCGCAATGAAGAAGAGCTTCGCAAAACGCTTCTGTGCCCTGGCGGCCGCCGCCCTCTTTGGCGCCGCGTCGGCCCACGCCGTGGAGCAGGCGGCCTCCATCGACGAGCTGCTCAAGCTGATCCGGGAGGCCAAGATCGTCGAATCCCGTGAATTCCGCCAGCGGGAAGCGGAGTTCCAACGCGCCCAGGCCAACCAAAAGGCCCTCCTCGAGCAGGCGCGCGCCACCCTGCGCCAGGAGGAGGCGCGCTCCACCCGCCTCGAGGAGACCTTCGACGAGAACGACCTCAAAATCGAGGCGCTGCGCAAGCAGTTGGACGAACGGCTCGGCTCCCTCAAGGAGCTCTTCGGCCACCTGACTTCCGCCGCTGGCGACATGCGGGCCATCGTCCGCCAGTCGCTGGTCACCGCCCAGTATCCGAACCGCGCCGACTTCCTCGACGAGCTGATCGAAAAGATGGGCAGCGACACCAAGCTGCCCAAGCTCGAAGAGATCGAGCAGCTCTGGGCACTGATGGTCCAGGAGATGGCCGAGAGCGGCAAGGTGGTGAAGTTTCCCGCCACGGTCATCCGCGCCGACGGCGAGCGCGCCGAACAGGAAGTGGTGCGCGTCGGCGTCTACAACCTGCTCTCCGACGGCAAATACCTGAGCTACGACAACGGCCTCATCAGCGAGCTGGCCCGCCAGCCCGCCCGCCGCTACACCGCCGGCGCCGCCGCCCTGCAACAGGCCACCGCCGGCTACACGCCGGTGGGCATCGACCCCACCGGCCCCAGCGGCGGCAGCCTGCTCAAGGCCCTAGTGGACACGCCTTCCCTGGAGGAGAAGTGGCATCAGGGCGGCATCGTCGGCTACATCATCACCGGGATCGGGGTGTTCGCGCTGCTGCTCGCTCTGTGGCGCTTCCTGGTGCTGTCGGGGGTGGCGGCCAAGGTCAATTGGCAGCTCAAGCACCCCGACGAGCCCCGCGAAAACAACCCCCTGGGGCGCGTCCTCAAGGTGGCCAAGGACAATCCAGGCCTGGACGCCGAGACCCTGGAACTCAAGCTCGACGAGGCGGTCATAAAAGAGCGGCCGGCCATCGAGGCGGGGCTCAACCTGCTCAAGATCATCGCCATGGTCGCACCGCTTCTCGGTCTGCTCGGCACCGTGACCGGCATGATCGTGACCTTCCAGCAGATCACCATCTTCGGTGCGGGCGATCCCAAGGCCATGGCCGGCGGGATTTCCCAGGCGCTGGTGACCACCGTGCTCGGCCTGTGCGTGGCCATCCCCACGGTGCTCCTCCACACCCTGGTGAACGGCCGCGCCCAGCGCGTGCTGCACATCCTGGAGGAGCAGAGCGCCGGCATCATCGCGGAGAGCGTGGAAAAGGGCGAGGGTTGATCCGATGTACGCGCTCGTCGACGCCTGGGAAGGGGTGCGCAACTTCATGGATCAGGGCGGGCCGGTCCTGCTGGCCATCGCCGTCCTCATCTTCCTGATGTGGACGCTGATCTTCGAGCGCATCTGGTACTTCCGCTTCGCCCTGCCCCGGGACATCGACGCGGCCCTGGCCGTCTGGGAGGCGCGCGCCGAGCGGAAGTCCAAGCGCGCCCACCAGGTTCGCGAAGCCCTGATCTCCCGGGTGTGCGAGAAGATCGATCAGTCGATGCCGATGATCAAGACGCTGGTGGCGCTGGCGCCCCTGTTCGGCCTTCTGGGGACGGTCACCGGCATGGTGTCGGTCTTCGAGATCATGGCCATCACCGGCGGCGGCGACGCCAAGTCGATGTCGGCCGGGGTCTCCCGCGCCACCATCCCCACCATGTCGGGGATGGTGGCCGCTCTCTCGGGGGTGTTCGGCCACACCTACCTGGAGCGGATCGCCAACCGCGAGAAGCGGCTCTTGGAAGACCACCTGACCATGGATCACTGATCGCCGCGGGGACCGCCATGCGCAAGAACAAAGGCCAAGGGAAACCCGCCGAACAGGCGCAGGCCATCGACCTGACGCCGATGCTCGACGTGGTCTTCATCATGCTCATCTTTTTCATCGTCACCGCGTCGTTCATCAAGGTGCCCGGCATCGACGTGGAGCGCGCCGCGGCCCTGTCCGCCGACCAGCTCAGGACCGCCATCCTGGTGGCGATCAGCGCCAACGACGAGATCTGGGTGGACAAAAAAAAGGTCAAACCGGAGGAGCTCAAATTGGAGCTGGTGCGGTTGCGCACCGAAAACCCCAAGGGAGGACTCGTGATCCAGGCCGATCGGGACGCCAGCATGGAAACCCTGGCCCTCGTGTCCGATGTGGCCATCGACATCGGCCTGACCGACATCGCGGTCTCGACGCTGCCGGAGTGACGCCATGAACATCGCGGCCCGAATCGGCGTCTCCTTCGTCCCCGGCTTCCTGGTCACCTTCGCCCTGCTGGTGCTCATGTTCACCCTGATCGCCACCGGAAACCGGGAAATCGACGAGGAGCCGCCGCGCAAGATCGCCGACATCTTTCAACCCAAGCGCGAGGTGACCGAGCAGTACAAAGAGGTCAAGCCAGAAAAGCCCGAGGACGTAGAAGAGCCCCCCCCGGAGTTGCCGGAATTGAAAGAGCAGCTCGACCTGCCCGAAAACGCGGTCAGCATGGCCGCCCCCAATCTCGCGGCCAACATCAACATCGGGTTGTCCGGGGCCTTCGCCCGCGACACCGATTACATCCCCATCTACGTGCCCCAGCCGGTCTACCCCCGGCGGGCCCAAGCCCGGGGCGTGAGCGGCTACGCGGTGGTCCAGGTGACCATCACCACCACCGGGGCGGTGCGCGATCCGGTCCTCCTCGAGGAGTATCCCGAGAACTACGGATTCGGAGAGGCGGCCTTGCGGGCCGCGCGGAAGCTCAAGTACAACCCCCGGGTGGTAGACGGCAAGCCGGTGGAAGTCCCGGGCGTGTTGTACAAATTCACCTTCCAGATCGAAGACTAGGGCCGGCCTGGGGCCGGGTTCCCTCCGTCGGGGCATAGCCATGGCAAGCAGTCGCCGCAAGATGAAGAAACTGGCATGGGTCGTCGCCGCGTTGGTTTTGGCACCGCATTTCGCGTCCGCCCCCGCGGTGCGAGCGGCCGAGGACGAAGAAAAAGAGCGCCGTTTCGAAAACGTCCAGACGCGCCAGCGCCACGCGGTGGGCCAGAAGTGTGCCAAGGTTCTCGAAGGGATTCAGACAATGGTGGAAGCGCAGCAGTGGCAGGCGGCGCGCACCGCCCTGGAAGGGGCCTTTGCGGCCTGTACCACCAGTTACGAGAAATCCCAGGTCTACAATTTCTTGGGCTACGTTTACTACTCCCTGGAGCGGTACCGCGATGCCATCGGCGCCTACCAGAAGATGATCGCGGAACCCGACGTGGACGAGCGCCAGGCGATCAACACCCGCTACACCATCGCCCAGCTCTACCTGGTGATCGAGGATTACGCGAGCGCCGCCCGGGAGCTCGAGGCCTGGATGCGGATCTCCCCCATCGTCGGCCCCGACGCCAAGGTGTTGCTGGCCCAGGCCTACTATCAGCTCGACCGCAAGCGGGATTCGCTGCGACTGGTGGAAGAGGCCATCGCCGAGGTGGAAGCCAAGGGGCAATTGCCCAAAGAGGGCTGGTGGAGCCTGCAGCGGGTGCTCTACTACGAGCGGGGTGATTACGCCAAAGTGGTGGAGATCCTCAAGAAGCTCATCAAGCATTACCCGAGCTTCAGCTACTGGCGGCAGCTCGGCGGCATGTACGCCGAGCTCAACCGCGAGCTCGACCAACTGGTGGTCACCGACGCCGTCTATCTGGCGGGCAAGCTCGAAACCGACAAGCAGCTGTTGAGCCTGGCATACCTCTACCTGGGGGCCAACGCCCCCTACATGGCGGCGAGGATCATCGAAAAGGGGATGCGGGAGGGCACCATCCCGCGCAACGGCGAAAATCTCGAGCTTCTGGGCCTCGCCTGGCAGCAGGCCCAGGACGCCAAGCGCGCGCTGCCGATCCTCGAAGAGGCGGCCAAGCTCTCCAGCAAGGGCACCATCTACGCGCGCCTTGCCGGCGTCTACCTGGACCTGGACCGCAACCGGGAGGCGGTCGTCGCGGCGCGCAACGCCATCCGCCGCGGCGGCGTGCGCCGCGTCGACATCACCTACATGAACCTGGGCAACGCCTTGCTCAACCTCCACTGTTACGACCAGGCCATCGAGGCCTTCCGCAAGGCGGCGGAGGACAAGCGCAGTGCCCGCTACGCCAACCAGTGGATCGACTACGCCAAGCGGGAGGGCGAGCGGCGGCGCAAACTGATCGAGGCGGGCGCGAAGATCAGCGCCTGCCAGCTGGCCTGAAGTCGAAAGCGAGAAAGCAAAGAGGGCGCCCGCAGGCGCCCTCTTTGCTTGTGCCCACTGCCGCGGCGCTACTCGAAGCGCGACAGGTCGCGCACCGCGCCCTTGTCGGCGCTCGTCGTGAGCAGCGCGTAGGCCTTGAGGGCCGCCGACACCTTGCGCGGGCGGGGCTTGTCGGGCCGGTAGCCGAGTCGCTCCCGCTCGCGGCGGCGGCGCTCGAGTTCGGCCTCGTCCACCAGGAGCGCGATGGTGCGATTGGGGATGTCGATGCGGATCCGGTCGCCGTCGCGCACCAGGGCGATGGGGCCGCCGGCCGCCGCTTCCGGGGAGACGTGGCCGATGGAAAGCCCGGAAGTGCCCCCGGAAAAGCGGCCGTCGGTCACCAGCGCGCAGACCTTCCCAAGCCCCTTGGACTTGAGGTAGCTGGTGGGATAGAGCATCTCCTGCATGCCGGGACCGCCCCGCGGGCCCTCGTAGCGGATCACCACCACTTCCCCGGGGGCGACGCGGTCGCCCAGGATGTGCTCCACGGCCTCCTCCTGGCTTTCGCAGACGTGGGCGGGACCCTCGAAGACCAGGATCGACTCGTCCACCCCGGAGGTCTTGACCACGCAGCCGTCCGGCGCCAGGTTGCCGTACAACACCGCGAGCCCCCCGTCTGCGCTGTAGGCGTGCTCGGCGGAGCGGATGCAGCCCCCCGCGCGGTCCAGATCGAGGCTCGGCCAACGGGTGGCCTGACTGAAGGGCTCCTGGGTGGGAATGCCCGCCGGCCCCGCCCGGTAGAAGCGGTGCACCGCCTCGTCGCGGGTGCGCATCACGTCCCAGTGGGCGAGGGCATCGGCCAGGGTGGGGGAGTGGACGGTGGCCACCGAGGTGTCGATCAGGCCCGCGCGATCCAACTCGCCAAGAATGCCCATGACGCCGCCCGCGCGGTGGACGTCCTCGATGTGGTAGCGCTGGGTATTGGGCGCCACCTTGCACAGCTGGGGGACGCGCCGCGACAGGCGGTCGATGTCGGCGAGGGAGAAATCGACTTCCCCTTCCCGCGCCGCCGCCAGCAGGTGGAGGATGGTGTTGGTGGAGCCGCCCATGGCGATGTCCATGGCCATGGCGTTTTCGAAGGCGGTGCGGTTGGCGATGCTGCGGGGCAGGACGGCCGCGTCGTCGCCCTCGTAGTAGCGGCGCGCCAGCTCCACGATCAGCCGGCCGGCGCGGCGAAACAGCTCCCGGCGGTCGGCGTGGGTGGCGAGCAGGGTGCCGTTGCCGGGCAGGGCGAGGCCCAGCGCCTCGGTCAGGCAGTTCATCGAATTGGCGGTGAACATGCCGGAACAGGATCCGCAGGTGGGACAGGCGGAGCGCTCGTATTCCAGCACCTCCTCGTCGCTGCGCTCGGGGTCGGCGGCGACCACCATGGCGTCCACCAGGTCGAGTCGGTGCTCGGCGAGCCGAGTCTTGCCCGCCTCCATGGGCCCGCCGGAGACGAACACGGTGGGGATGTTGAGGCGCAGGGCGGCCATCAGCATGCCCGGCGTGATCTTGTCGCAGTTGGAGATGCACACCAGGGCGTCGGCGCAGTGGGCGTTGACCATGTACTCCACGGAGTCGGCGATCAGCTCCCGGGAGGGCAGGGAATAGAGCATGCCGTCGTGGCCCATGGCGATGCCGTCGTCCACGGCGATGGTGTTGAATTCCCGGCCGACACCGCCGGCGGCGGCGATCTCCTCCGCCACCAAGCGCCCCAGATCGCGCAGGTGGACGTGGCCCGGGACGAACTGGGTGAAAGAGTTGGCGATGGCGATGATCGGCTTGTCGAAGTCCGCGTCGGTGAGCCCGGTGGCGCGCCACAGGGCCCGCGCGCCGGCCATGGTCCGACCCTTGGTGGTGGTGTGGGAGCGGTAGGCGGGCATGCTCGCCTCCATCCGGAGCGAAGGGGCAACAGGATAACAAACAAAAGGGACGCCGATCCGCGCGGCCTCGTGTAGTATAGGGCCGCTCCAGCCTGCCGGGAGAGGTCCGTGGATCCCTTGCCCCATCGCTACGAGGTGCACTTGCGCGCCCTTCCCCAGGGGCCGGTGGCGCTCGCCACCGCCGACGGGGCGAGCCTCGAGTGCCAGCCGCCGCCCCAGTTCGGCGGCCCCCCCGGCGCCCAGAGCCCGGAATACCTGCTCACCGAGGCGCTGGCCGGCTGCTTCGCACTCACCTTTCGCGCCCTGGCTGAGGCCTCCGGCCTTTCCTGGCAGAACCTGCGCTGCCGCGCCCTGGGCACCCTGGACCGGGTGGAGGGGCGGCTCGCCTTTTCCGGCTTCGAGCTCGAGGCACACCTCGAACTGTCCGAAGAGGGCGACCGGGAACGGGCGGCGCGGCTGTTGGAAAAGGCGGAGCGGCAGTGCCTGGTGGCGGCGAGCCTCGCCTGTCCGGTGCGCCTCGCGGCGACGGTGGCAATCCGCCCGACCGGGTCGGCTCGCTAGCGCCGGCCACTCGCGAGGAAGGACCATGGCCGAATTTCTGATCGCGCCCTCCATTCTGTCGGCCGACTTCGCGCGCCTCGGCGAGGAAGTGGAGGCGGTGTTGGCCGCTGGGGCCGATCTGATCCATTTCGACGTCATGGACAACCACTACGTCCCCAATCTCACCTTCGGCCCGATGGTCTGCCGGGCGCTGCGAGACTACGGCATCACCGCCCCCATCGACGTCCACCTGATGGTGGAGCCGGTGGACGAGCTGATTCGGCGCTTCGCCGAGGCGGGGGCGAGCTGGATCACCTTTCACCCCGAGGCCTCCCGCCACGTCGACCGCTCGCTGGCCCTGATCCGCGACCTCGGTTGCCAGGCCGGGCTGGTCCTCAATCCGGCCACCGGCTTGGAGGCGGTGCGCTGGGTCTTGGACAAGTTGGACGTGCTCCTTTTGATGACGGTCAATCCCGGCTTTGGCGGCCAGCGGTTCATTCCCGCCATGCTCGACAAGGTGCGCGCGGCGCGCCGCCTGCTGGACGAGCAGGGCGTCGCCGCCCGCCTCGAGGTGGACGGCGGGATCAATGCCGACAACGTGGCCGCGGTGGCAGCCGCCGGCGCCGACACCTTCGTGGCCGGCTCGGCCATTTTTCAAGCGGCCGACTACCGGGAGGCGATCGGCCGCATGCGGGTCGCTTTGGCGGCGGTGCCCCATCCCGGAGGAGTGGGGTAGAATCCGCCGCTTCCCCGCTCGGCCGAACGCCACGGCGGCCGCGTTCCGGGCATGGAGATGGACGAGAAAGCAGCTCGACAATCGACGGCCGAGGGCCTCGTGCGCATTCCCGTGACGCGGGAGATTTTGGCCGACCTGGAAACGCCCGTCAGCACCTACCTCAAGCTGGCCCAGGGGCCCTATTCCTACCTTTTCGAATCGGTGGAAGGGGGAGAAAAATGGGGCCGCTACTCTTTTATCGGCTTGCCCGCGCGCACCCGGGTTCTGATCGTCGACGGCGAGGCCCAGGTGTTTCGAGACGGCCGGGTGGTGGAGCGCGCTCGGCCGGAGGATCCCCTGGCCTTCGTGGAGGCCTTCCGCCGCCGCTACGCGGTCTCGCCGGTGCCTGGGCTTGCCCGCTTTTCCGGCGGGCTGGTGGGCTACTTCGCCTACGACGCGGCGCGCTACGTGGAGCGGCGGCTGCGCCACTCCGCCCCTCCCGACGAACTCGGGGTGCCCGACGTGCTCTTGATGGTCTCCGAAGAGCTGGTGGTGTTCGACAACCTCAAGGGCACGCTGACGCTGGTGGTGCATGTCGAGCCAGAGCGGCGGGCGGAGGCAGAGGCGCGTCTCGACGAGCTGGAAGCGGCCCTCCAGCGGCCGCCGCCCAGACTCCCCGGCCTGCGCCTCGGCGATTTCCCGGCCCTGGAGGCCGATTTCGTCTCCAGCATGGGCCGCGAGGGGTACGAGGCGGCGGTGGAGCGGATCCGCGCCTACATCCGCGCCGGCGACGTCATGCAGGTGGTGCCCTCCCAGCGCCTCTCCCTGCCCTTTCCCGCCGCTCCCTTCAACCTCTATCGCGCGCTGCGCAACCTCAACCCATCACCATATCTTTACTTTCTCGACCTGGGAGATTTCCAGGTGGCGGGCTCCTCTCCGGAGATCCTCGCCCGCCTGGAGGACGACGAGGTGACCGTCCGCCCCATCGCCGGCACCCGCCGGCGCGGGCGCACGCCGGAGGAAGATCGCGCCCTGGAGCGGGAGATGCTCGCCGACCCCAAGGAGATCGCCGAGCACCTGATGCTCATCGATCTGGGGCGCAACGACGTGGGCCGGGTGGCGCAGATCGGCTCGGTGAAGGTCACCGAGCGGATGGTGGTGGAGCGCTTCAGCCACGTGATGCACATCGTCTCCAACGTCACCGGGCGCGTGCGGCCGGGGCTCGGGCCGGTGGACGTGCTCAGGGCCACTCTGCCCGCCGGCACCTTAAGCGGCGCGCCCAAGATCCGCGCCATGGAGATCATCGACGAGCTCGAGCCGGTCAAGCGGGGCATCTATGGCGGGGCGGTGGGCTACATCGGCTGGAACGGCAACATGGACATGGCCATCGCCATTCGCACCGCGGTGATCAAGGACAAGACCCTCTACGTCCAGGCGGGCGGTGGGGTCGTGGCCGACTCCGTCCCCGCCCTGGAGTGGAAGGAAACCATGAACAAGGCGCGGGCGTTGTTCCGGGCTGCGGCCATGGTGCTCCCTCCGGAGGGCGCGCAGTGATCTTGATGATCGACAACTACGATTCCTTCACCTACAACGTCGTCCAGTATCTGGGCGAACTGGGGGCCGAGGTGGAGGTGCGGCGCAACGATGAGATCGATCTGCCGGGGATCGAGTCCCTGGCGCCGGACAAGATCGTCATTTCCCCGGGCCCTTGCACCCCCGCCGAGGCGGGCATCTCGGTGGCGGTGGTGCGCCATTTCGCCGGCCGCCTGCCGATCCTCGGCGTCTGCCTCGGCCACCAGAGCATCGGCGCCGCCTTTGGGGGGCGGATCGTCCGCGCCCGGCAGGTGATGCACGGCAAGCTGTCGGCCATCCACCACCGCGGCGAAGGGGTGTTTCGGGGTTTGCCGAGCCCCTTCCAGGCGACTCGCTATCACTCCTTGGTGATCGATTGGGCGACGCTGCCCGACTGCCTCGAGGTCACTGCTTGGACCGAGGACGAGCAGGGCAGGCCGCAGGAGATCATGGGCGTGCGCCACCGCCACTGGGACGTGGAAGGAGTGCAATTCCACCCCGAGTCGATCCTCACCGAGCATGGCCACGCCCTGCTCGCCAATTTCCTCAACCGGTGAAGTCATGGACGTTCGCACCGCACTCGAACGGTTGGTGGCGCGGGGCGACCTCTCCGGGGAGGAGATGCGCCGCCTCATGCTCGCCATCATGCAGGGGGAAACCACGGCGGCCCAGACCGCAGGCCTTCTGGTGGCGCTGCGCATGAAAGGGGAAACCGCCGCGGAGATCGCGGGAGCGGCCGCGGCCATGCGCCAACTCGCCACGCCGGTGCCGGTGGGCGATCTGCCCTACCTGGTGGACACCTGTGGCACCGGGGGGGATGGCGCCAATCTGTTCAACGTCTCCACCGCCGCCGCCTTCGTGGTGGCCGCGGCGGGCGGGCACGTGGCCAAGC
Organism: Porticoccaceae bacterium; assembly: GCA_026005035.1. GTDB lineage: Bacteria > Pseudomonadota > Gammaproteobacteria > Pseudomonadales > Porticoccaceae > BPKH01. The sequence continues at coordinate 56,598 of BPKH01000006.1, forward strand.
ACGGCAATCGCTCGGTCTCCTCGCGGACGGGGAGCGCGGACCTCTTGGAAGCCGCCGGCGTGGAGCTCGACCTCACCCCGGAGCAGGTGGCCCGTTGCGTCCGCGAGGTGGGGGTGGGCTTTCTGTTCGCTCCCGCGCACCACGGGGCCATGCGCCACGCCGCCGGTCCCCGGCGCGAACTCGGCATCCGCACCCTGTTCAACCTGCTCGGACCCCTCACCAATCCGGCCGGCGTGCGCCGACAGGTGGTGGGGGTCTTCGACGGCGCCCTCTGTCCGCTGCTCGCCGAGGTCCTGGGACGGCTCGGGTGCGAGCACGCCTGGGTGGTCCACGGCGCCGACGGCCTGGACGAGATCACCCTGGCCGCCGAGACCCGGGTGGCCGAATGGCGGGACGGTGCGGTGCGGGAATTCACCCTGGCGCCGGAGCGGTTCGGCATCGCCCGTCAGGGCGTCGCCGACTTGGTGGTGGAAGGCCCCGCCCAGTCCCTGGCCCTGATCCGCGACGCCCTGGGAAAGCGCCAACAGTCTGCCGGCCGCAAGGCCGCCGATTTGATCGCCCTCAACGCCGGCGCCGCCATCTACGTGGCGGGGCTCGCCCGCACTCCGGAAGACGGCGTGGCCATGGCGCAAGATGCCATCGCCAGCGGGCTGGCCGGCGAGAAACTGCGCGAGCTGGCCGTGTTCACCCAGTGCATGAAGGTGCTCTGATGGCTTCCCCCACCGTCCTCGATCGGATCCTGGAGCGCAAGCGCCTCGAGGTGGCCGAGCGGCGCGAGCGCTTGCCCTTGGCCGAACTGGAGGCGCGGGCCGCAGCCGCTGGGCCACCCCGGGGCTTTGCGGCGCGCCTGCGCGCCGTCCTGGAGGCGGGGGGGCCGGCGGTGATCGCCGAGATCAAGCGCGCCTCGCCCAGCCAGGGGCTCATTCGCGCCGACTTCGATCCCCCAGCCATCGCCCGCAGTTACGCCGCCGCGGGGGCTGCCTGCCTGTCGGTGCTCACCGACGTCGAGTTTTTCCAGGGGGGCGACGACCATTTGGTGGCGGCCCGCGCGGCCTGCGATCTGCCCGTGCTGCGCAAGGACTTCACCATCGATCCCTATCAGGTGGTGGAAGCGCGCGCCCTGGGTGCCGACTGCATCCTGCTCATTGCCGCGGCCCTCGATGGCTCGGTGCTGCGCGACCTCCACGCCCTGGCCCGGGAGTGGGGGCTCGACGTCCTGGTGGAGGTGCATGACCGGCGCGAACTGGAGCGGGCGCTGGAGCTGGAATCCCCCCTCGTGGGGATCAACAACCGCGATCTGCGTACCTTCCACACCAGCCTGCAGACCACCCTGGGGCTGTTGCCGTCGATTCCGCCACCTCGCATCGTGGTGGCGGAAAGCGGGATCCGTCGACCGGAAGAGGTGGCGGTGCTGCGCGCTCGGGGGGTGGGGGCCTTCTTGGTGGGCGAGGCCTTCATGCGCGCCCCCGACCCCGGTGCGGCGCTGCGCGCGCTCTTCTTCGCCGAAGGAGAAGCGAGTCAGCGGGCGTTGTAGACCACCATGGTCTTGCCCGACACCGAAACGAGCCCCTGCTCTTCCAGGGTCTTGAGCACCCGACCCACCATTTCGCGCGAACAGCCGACGATGCGCCCCAGTTCCTGGCGCGTGATGCGGATCTGCATGCCGTCGGGATGGGTCATGGCGTCCGGCTCTTTGCAAAGATCGAGCAGCGCCCGCGCGACCCGTCCGGCGACGTCCAGAAAGGCCAGGTCCCCCACTTTCCGAGTGGTGTGCCGGAGCCGGTCGGCGAGCTGGCGCGCCAGGGCGAAGAGCACCTCGGGATGGCTGCGGGTGTACTCGAGGAACTTCGCGTAGCTGATTTCGCCCACCTCGCAGTCGGTCTTGGCGCGCACCCAAGCGCTGCGGTCGCGATGGCCAAAGAGCCCCATCTCCCCGAAAAAGTCGCCGGCGTTGAGGTAGGCGACAATCATTTCCCGCCCGTCGTCGTTCTCGATCAAGACCGTCACCGAGCCGCGCACCAGGTAGTAGAGGGTTTCGCCGTTGTCGCCGGCGTGGATGATGGTGGTCTTGGCGGGATAGCGGCGGCGGTGACAATGGGCGAGGAATCGCTCCAGATCGGGAATGTGGGGATTGGCGGGCACGCGCGCCTTGTGCATTTTTCCTCCGTCGGCGGGTGGTCGGTCGAGTCGCCCTCGGTCGTCGCCCGCGCTCTGCGCGGCCAACTTAGCAGCAGCGTCGCCGACAAATCAAGGGCGCGTTCCGGGTTGACCCGAGCGACGCCGAGCCCGCCGGGACCTCGGTGCATGCGGCGCGAAGAAAATCGGCAGGGATGTGCTGTGGCAGTGGCCGGCGAAAATCCCTGGTTCGAAGCCTGACCATGGCACACGGGGGGGTTCCCGGATTCCGCTTCGCTTCATCCGGGCTACGGGTACTTTGGGGTTCGCGGAGTTCGCCGCGACCCTTCGAGGCGAGGGGTCGTCCCGGCTGCAGGGGGAGGGCTGGTCGCCGTTTGCAAGGCGCCTTGTGGTGGGGCGCGATCGCTGCCAACATCCTCGCCGACGACAACACCCGACCGAGGTGCCAAGGCCTGTGGCCCTGCACTTCCGGTCGGGGCCGGTGGCGCGGCGATCGCGCCGTCTTGGGCTTGGAGAGGAATTGGCATGAAGGCGCGAGTCCGGTGGGTCGAACAGGCCCTCTTTCTGGCGGAGAGCGGAAGCGGTCACCTGGTGGCGATGGACGGCCCCCCCGATCACGGGGGGCGCAACCTCGCCCCTCGTCCGATGGAGCTTCTGCTCATGGGCGTGGGCGGCTGTTCGAGCTTCGACGTGGTGGACATCCTGCGCCGCAGCCGCCAGGAGGTGACCGGTTGCGAGGCGCACCTGGAGGCCGAGCGGGCCGACGAGACGCCGGCGGTGTTCACGCGCATTCACGTCCACTTCGTGGTGCGCGGCCGTGCGCTCAAGGAGAGCGTGGTCCGCCGCGCCGTGGCGCTGTCCGCCGAAAAGTACTGCTCGGCTTCCATCATGCTGGCGCGGGGCGGCGTGGAGGTCACCCACTCCTTCGAGATCGCCCCGCCGGTGGGAGAGGACGGAGACTGAGCCGCCGTCGGGCGCGGGCTCATCCCGCCCGGTGGCGGCGGGCGGCGTCGGTGCGCGGTCCGCGCCGCAGCTTGGCCCATTCGTCGGCGGCGATGGCGCCGCCGAGCAGGCCCGTGAGGGCGAGCATCGCATAGATCAACGCATTGCCGACCATGATTGCCTCCTCTAGGGCGAGAAACGTCTGACCACGCCTCCAGTATGGCCACCCCAATACATGATTCAAATGAATTACAGTGTTTTTGTGTATGATTTATAGGAATGTATGAGCGCAAAAAAAAGAGCCGCTGGCGCGGCTCTCAAGGATCACTTCTACAGGGGGTAAGAAGGCAGATGAGGAAGGAGGTGACCGTCATCTGCACGGCTCATGATAGAGGCCCGGCCACAATGATTGAAATGTATTATTTTCATTTCGTTCATAATCTTGGGGAATGACGATGCCCCTCAGCCGGCTCGCCCGCATCGACCTCAATCTCCTGGTCGCCCTGGAGGTGTTGCTGGAAGAGCGCAACGTGACCCGGGCGGCCGAGCGGCTGTTCATCACCCAGCCGGCGATGAGCAAGACGCTCCAGCGGCTGCGCGCCCTCTTCGAGGACGAACTCTTCGTCCGCAGCGGCCGGGAGTTGATCCCCACCGCCCGCGCCCTGGAGATCCAGGAGCAGCTCCCGCAGCTGCTCACCGAGATCGAAACCCTGGTCTCGGGGCGCCGCTTCGACCCCCTCCGGGACCGCGGCACCATTCATCTCGCCACCCCCGAGTTCATGGCGGTCCAGCTATCCGACACCCTCATCTGGGATTTGCCGGGGGAAGCTCCCCACTTCACCCTCGCCATTTCCAGCCAGATGGAGGACTACCAGCTGCGCCTCAAACAGGGGGAGTTGGATTTCGTCCTGGCGGTCCAGACTCCGGTGGGAGATGAGTTCGAGGTGACTTCGGTGGGCGGCATCGCGCCCGCCGTGTGGATGCGCAAGGGCCATCCCCTCGCCGCCGAAGAGCGGCTTGAGTTGCGCCAGGTGTTGGAGTACCCCTTCATCCAGTACTTCCTCCTCCAGGCGGGAAGCCGCATCACGCCGTTCGCCGCCACCCGCTTCGACAGGGCCATTGCGGAGATGGGCCTCAAGCGGCGCAAGGCGCTGGTCACCGACCAGTTGATGACCGCGCTCTACGCCCTGCAACACAGCGACTGTCTGATGCTCGCCACCCAGGACGACCTCAAAACCGAGGCAGGATTGTTCGAGATCGTGCGCAAGCCCTATCCGGAGGATCTGCCCCACGACGCCTTCATACCGGTGGCGCTCTACCAGCACCGGCGCACCGCGCGCTCCTCCATGCACCAGTGGTTCCGGGAGCGCCTGCTCGCCGCCCTGGAGCGGGTCTACGCCGGGCAGGGGGCGCGCGCCTAGAGGCGGTAGCTGGTGCGCGTCATGACCGTCGCGGCGAGGCGCATGAGCGCCTTGACGGGGGGCGGAAAGGGGAGCCCGCCCGCGGCGAGGGCGGCGTCGGCGTGGCGCGCCTCTTCGGCGCGCATCTGGGCGACCACCGCGGCGCTCGCCGTGTCGGCGGCGGGTAGGCGCTCGAGGTGACGCTCGAGGTGTTCGCTCACCAGCTCCTCGGTGGCCGCCAGAAAGCCGAGGCTCAAGCGATCGCCCAGGGCGCCGGCGGCGGTGCCCAGCCCCAGGGAGAGGAGGTACCACAGGGGGTTCAAAAAACTCGGCCGGCTGCCGAGGGCGCGGAGCCGCTCTTCGCACCAGGCGAGGTGGTCGATCTCCTCGTCGGCGGCCCGCTCTAGGACGGTGCGCAGCGCCGGATCGCGGGCGGTGAGCGCTTGGCCCTGATAGAGGGCTTGGGCGCAGACCTCGCCGGCGTGGTTGACGCGCATCAGCCCGGCGGCGTGGCGCCGTTCCGCCTCGTCCAGCGGGCGGGGTGGGGCGGCGGCCGGCGCGGGCGGCGGGCGCGTGCCGGCCGCGCCCCCGGCCAGGGTGCGCAGCCCGCGGTCCAGGTGATGGATGAGTCGATCTGCCAGCGAAAGCCGCGGTTGCATCGTGGACCCTATCACCCCGAGCACTGCCGGCCATTGTAGCCGAGGCGTGCGCCGTTGGCTGGGGCGGCCGGGCGCTCTACACTGATCCCACCGCGGGGAGGAGCAGAGGGTGGAAGAAGCGCGCGATCTGGCGGTGCTGATGGATGCCCGCCAGCCCCTGGTGGTGGTGGACAGTCCAGACGAGCCGGGCGTGCTCGAGCTCCTCAGGCGCATCGCCCGAGAGCGGGAACGGTCTCTCTTCCGCTGGTCGCTCACCGATGGGCTCGCGCCGGCCCTCTCCCCCTGGCAGGTGGAACGGGAGCCGCGCTTCGCCGAACCGGAAGAGGTGCTGGAACACCTCAAGCGACAAGCCGGTCCGGGGATCTACGCCCTGTGCGACCTCCATCCCCTCCTTCCCGAGCGGCCGCGGGCCCAGCGCCTGCTGAAGGACCTGGCCCTCCGAGAGGACCCCGGCGGGTTGACGCTGGTGCTCATCGGCTGGCGGGTGGAATTGCCCGAGGAGCTCGCCCGCCACGCCACGCGGCTCGCCTTGGACCTGCCCGGCCGCGGCGAGATCGCCGCCCTGGTGCGCGAAGAGGCGCGCCGCTTCGCCGCCGCCCGCGCGGGGCGGCGGGTGCGCGCCGAGCCCCAGGTTTTGGAGCGGCTGGTGGACAGCTTGCGGGGCTTGAGCCGCGGCGAGGTGCGCCGCCTGGTGCGCGTCGCCATTCACGACGACGGCGCCCTCACCGCCGCCGATCTCCCCCAGGTCAACGCCGCGAAGTTCCGCCTCCTCGACTGGGGGGAGGCGATCCACTACAGCTGGGAGACCAGCGACTTCGCCCAGGTGGCGGGGATGGAGGGGCTGCGGGAATGGCTCGAACTGCGCCGGGAGGCCTTCGCCGGGGCCCAGGAAGAGGATGCGCCCCGCGGCATCCTCCTCCTGGGCGTCCAGGGTGCGGGCAAGAGCCTGGCGGCGCGGGCCGTCGCCGGCTGTTGGCGCCTGCCCCTGCTGCGCCTCGACGTGGGCGCACTCTTCAACAAGTACTACGGGGAGACGGAGCGCAACCTGCGCGAGGCTTTGGCGCTGGCTGAGCGGATGGAGCCCTGCGTGCTGTGGATCGACGAGATCGAGAAGGGCTTTGCCACCGGCGACGCCGACGGCGGCCTCGCGCAGCGCGTGCTCGGCACCTTCCTCACCTGGCTGCAGGAACGCCGCGGCCGGGTGTTCGTGGTGGCCACCGCCAACGAAATCGCCCGTCTGCCGGCGGAGCTTTTGCGCAAGGGGCGATTCGACGAGATCTTCTTCGTCGATCTGCCCGATGCTCCGACGCGCCGAGAGATCTTCCGCATCCACCTCCGCGAGCGCGGTCTGGACCCGGCGGCGATCGACCTGGAGAGTCTGGTCGAGGCGACGGAGGGCTGGAGCGGCGCTGAAATCGAACAGGTGGTGGTGGGCGCGCGCTACCGCGCCGGGGGGGCGCCGACCACCGAGGACCTGCTCGCCGAGGTGTTCGCCACCGCGCCCCTGTCGCGGATCATGGCCGAGCGGATCGCCGCTCTGCGCCATTGGGCCCGGGAGCGGGGGTTGCGCAGCGTCCGCACCCCGCTCAGGGAAACTCCTCCACGCGATAGCGCCACGCCCGCAATCGATCCGACCAGTAATCCGGGGGAAGGCCCGCCTTCTGCTTGAGGTGGGCGAGAAACTGGGCGGGATCGGGCAGCTCTCGCCACACCGCCGGCAGAAAGGTGGCCCGCCGGGGACCTTCGGCCAACACCAGACCGTCGACGCCGGGCCGCAGCCGGGCGAGTAACTCCCCCTCGTCGCGGAAGTGCAAGGGTTCGAGCGGGCCGATCACCGAGAGGTGGTACTCCAGATGGGGGAACTCGGCGGCGCTCACCGGGGGGAAGCGGGGATCGCGGAAAGCGGCGGCGAAGGCGTTTTCGGCGCAGTCCACCACCAGGGGCCGATGGGCTTCCAGAGAGCCGATGCAACCGCGAAGGCGGCCGGCGAGCTTGAGGGTGACGAAACAGGCTCCGGGGCGGGCGAGGGTGTCGGGAAAGTCTTGGGGCCGCACCGGCAAAGGGCGACCGCTGGTGAGACCCGCCTCCACGGAGGCGCGCGCCACCTCCAACAACAGGCGCTTGTCCTCCTCAGACAACACCTGGCAGTCCCTCCGCCACCGCCCAGGCGCCGTAGCCCACCACCCGGTCTCGCGGGCCGGCGGTGTCCCCCGAATTGCGCAAATCCAGGGTGATGGGGCGCAGACCCTGGGCGCGGGCCAGGTAGAGCAGGCCCTTCAGGGGATAGCAGCCGCAGGCGTCCTCGGCGTCGATGGCCGCGTAGTCGAGGGCCTCGATGGCCCGGCAGGTGCGCTCGTCCAACAGCCGCGCCTCCCGGTAGCCGTGGTAGTGGCTCAGGTCGGTGCTGACGACGATCAGGGTCTCATCCCCACCCCACAGCAGTTCGAGCGCCTCGGCCACCTGCGCGGGGGGCGTTTCGCCCACCACCAAGGGAACTAGCGCAAACCGTGGCAGTACCTCCTGGAGAAAGGGCAGTTGGACCTCGAGACTGTGCTCGTGGCGGTGGGCTTCGTCCCAGTAGCCCACCTGGGGCAGTTTGGCCACTTCGGCGATGGCCACCCGATCCAGGGGAATGGCGCCCAAGGGAGTCAGGAACGCCTCCACCGTGGGGGCGGCGATACCGCGCAGCGGAACCCGGTGGGAGGGGCCGAGCAGCACCACCCGGCGGATTTCGTTGGCCCACGGGGCCACGGCGGCGTAGGCGGTGGCCGCCACCGGCCCCGAGTAGACGTAGCCGGCGTGGGGCACGATCAGCGCCTTGGGGCGCTCCTCCAGGGCGGGTCGCTCGGCGCCCGCCAGCAACGCCGACACCATGGCGTGCAGTTGGCGGGGATCGGCGGGGTAGAAGGTGCCCGCCACGGCGGGCAGGCGCACGGAACCAGACATGGATCAACTCCCGGCCGTTTGGCCTCGATTGCATTTGCTGCTTCTCGTCCCCATTCACTATAGATGGATCCAGGAAATTCAACTGTGAGGTGGCCGCCATGAGCGACGTTGCCATTGATCCAAATCAGGCACGCCCGGTGGGGTATTGGCACTGGCTGGAGGACGGGCGCATCCAGTGCGATCTCTGTCCCCGCTACTGCAAGCTGCGCGAAGGGCAGCGGGGGCTTTGTTTCGTGCGCGGCCGACTGGGCGATACCATGGTCCTGACCACCTACGGTCGATCCAGCGGCTTTTGCGTCGACCCCATCGAAAAGAAGCCGCTCAACCACTTTTTGCCGGGCACGGCGGTGCTCTCGTTTGGCACCGCCGGTTGCAACCTCTCCTGCAAGTTTTGCCAGAACTGGGACATCAGCAAGTCCCGGGAATGGGACACCCTGGCCGATCAAGCGAGCCCGGAAACCATCGCTCGGGCGGCCAAGGCGCTCGGCTGTCGAAGTGTGGCCTACACCTACAACGATCCAGTGATCTTTCACGAGTACGCCATCGACGTCGCCAAGGCGTGCCGCGAGGTGGGGGTCAAGTCGGTGGCGGTGACGGCGGGCTACATCTGCCCCGAGCCGCGGCGGGAGTTCTTCGCCCACATGGATGCGGCCAACGTGGACCTCAAGGCCTTCACCGAAGAGTTCTACTACCGCATCACCGGCGGCCACCTGGACCCGGTGCTCGACACTCTGCGCTACATCGCCCACGAGACCGACGTGTGGCTCGAGATCACCACCCTCCTCATTCCCGGTAAGAACGACTCCGACCAGGAGATCGACGCCCTCACCCGCTGGGTGGTGGAAAACCTCGGTCCCCAGGTGCCGATCCACTTCACCGCCTTCCACCCGGACTACAAGATGCTCGACGTCCCCCCCACGCCCCCGGCCACTCTGCGCCGCGCGCGGCGGATCGCCATGGAAAACGGCGTGCGCTACGCCTACACCGGCAACGTGCACGACCGGGAAGGGCAGAGCACCTATTGCCACCACTGCGGCGAACTGCTGATCGGGCGCGACTGGTACGTGCTGGACGCCTGGAACTTGACCGACGACGGCCGCTGTCGGTCCTGCGGAACCCCCTGCGCGGGTGTGTTCGACGGGCCCCCCGGCAGTTGGGGCGCGCGGCGCCTACCCGTGCGCCTCGCCGACTTCGCCGAGGCTTGAGGGTTTTCAGCCCTGCGCTGCCAGCGGCCGGCGCGTGGGGCGATCGCGAGGGACGGCCGATTGGGAGGATGATCCATATACTGGAGCTGGCAAAAGGGCGCCGCCGGGTTGGCGGCGGTCTTTTTGGCAGCGGGGGTTTTGGTCAAGCCGATCGGTGTTTCCACCCCGTTCGTGGTGGTAGTGGGAATCCTCGGCGATCTGCTCCAACCCGAGCTCGAGGTGGTGGATGACCAGGGGGTTGCCACCGCGGGGGGCTATCTCGGCAAATACGCCGGTGCGGTGGTCAACCCTCTCAACGACGGGCTGTTGTTCGTCTTGGCGATGGTGGTGGGTGGCTGGATTGCCCGCCTCATCCAGGGCACGACGCCGACGGAGCCGCCCCCTTTCCACCGCGCCCGCTTCGGCGAGCGGCAAGGCCCGCGCTTGGCGCTCGCCTTCCTCGGCGGGATTGCGGTGCTCTTTGGGGCCCGACTCGCGGGTGGGTGCACGAGTGGCCACATGATGAGCGGCATGATGCGGACCGCTCTGTCGGGCTACCTGTTCACCGCAGCGGCGTTCGCCGCTGTGCTGCCGACCGCCATCTGGCTCTACGGAAAGGGGGCCAATGAGTGATGGACGCGCAATTGCTTTTGGTGTTGGTGTTGGGAGGCGCCTTCGGGTTCGTGCTCCAGCGGATCGGCGCGGCCGACCCCCAGAAGATCGTCGGCATGCTGACCCTCACCGATCTCCATCTGGCCAAGACCATTCTGGGCGCCGTCGGCTTCGGCTCGGGATTGCTCTTCGCGGGGTTGGCCGCGGGGTTCGTCGACCCCGGTCACCTGGAAATCGAGGCGGCGCATCTCGGCGTTTTGGCGGGTGGGGTCGTGCTCGGCTTCGGCTGGGTGCTCGCGGGGTTTTGCCCGGGAACAGGCCTGGTCGCGGCCGGTGCTGGGCGGCGGGACGGGCTCGCGTTCGTAGCCGGCGGGCTCGCGGGGGCGGCGCTGTTCCTGGCCGCTTGGCCGTTCATCGATGGGTCGGGGATGCTCGCGTTCTCCTTGGGGGCAAGGCGGCGCTTGCCGACGGCGAGCGGTGGTACTGGGCCCTACCAGGGGCGGCAGCGTTTCTCGCCCTGGCGGGGGCTCTGCCGGCCCGCCTGCGCTGAGGCTAGGGAGCGCTTTGCTCGGCCGCGGCGATGTGGGTGAGCGCCGCGGGCACCGAGTCGGGATTGAAGGAGATCGAGTCGATTCCGCAGCGCACCAGAAACTCGGCGAAATCGGGGTGGTCGGAAGGGGCCTGACCGCAGATGCCCACCGGTCTCCCCACCCGATGGGCGCGTTCGATCACGTCCCGGATCATGGCCTTGACCGCCGGGTCCCGGGCGTCGAACAGTGCGCGCAGGTCGGCTGAGTCGCGGTCCACCCCGAGCACCAGCTGAGTGAGGTCGTTGCTGCCGATGGAGAAGCCGTCGAACCGGGCGGCGAACTCTTCGGCGAGGATGACGTTGGCGGGGATTTCGCACATGACGTAGATTTGAAGGCCGTTTTCGCCTCGCCGGAGGCCGTTTTCGGCCATCACCGCCAGCACCCGGTCCGCCTCGGCGGGGGTGCGGCAGAAGGGGATCATCACCACCACATTGGCGAAGCCCATTTCCTCTCGCGCCCGCCGCAGCGCGGCGCACTCGAGGGCGAAGGCCTCGCGGTAGGCGGGGTGGTAGTAGCGGGAGGCGCCGCGCAAGCCTAGCATTGGATTTTCCTCTGTCGGCTCGAAGTACTCGCCGCCGAGGAGCCGCCGGTACTCGTTGGATTTGAAGTCGGATGTGCGCACGATCACCGGGTCCGGGTGGCGCGAGCAGGCGATCTCGGCCACCGCTCGGGCGAGGGTGTCGACGAAAAACTCGGGCAGGGAGGGGTGGCTGTGGGCCAGCGCCTCGATCCGCCTGCGCAGCTGTGCATCGGCGACCCGGTCGGGATGGAGCAGCGCCATGGGATGGGCGCGGATCAGGCTGCCGACGATGAACTCGATGCGGGCGAGACCCACGCCGGAAACGGGCAGTTGCCACCAGCGCAGGCTGGCGTCGGGCACCGCCACGTTGATCATCACCTGCGTGCGGGTGCGGGGCAGGCGGGCGAGCTCGATCCGTTCCACGTCGAACGGTAGGCGCCCCTCGTAGACGCGGCCGACGGCACCGCTCGCGCAGTCGAGGGTCACGTCCTGGCCGTCGTCGAGCAGTTCGGTGGCCTTGCCCGTCCCCACCACCGCTGGAAGATCGAGCTCGCGGCTGACGATGGCCGCGTGGCTGGTGGTGCCGCCTGCGTCGGTGATGATGCCGGCGGCCCGGCGCATCAGCGGAACCCAGTCGGGATCGGTGCGCTCCGCCACCAGGATGGCGCCGTCGGGAAAGCGCTCCTCTTCGGCGGGGGAGCGCACGACACAGACGGGCCCGGCGGCGATGCCCGTACCGACCGCGGCGCCCTCGAGGAGGATGCGCCCGCGCTGTTTCAACCGGTAGTGGGTGAGGAGGTCGCGCCTGCGGCGGGAGTGGATGGTCTCGGGGCGCGCTTGAAGGAGCCAGAGTCCGCCCGTTGCGTCTTTGGCCCATTCCATGTCCATGGCCGTGCCGTAGTGGGCCTCCACCGCCACCGCCCAGCGGGCGAGGGCGAGGACTTCTTCTTCTTCGAGCGCGTAGCGACTCTGCTCCTCGGCACTCGTGGGCAGAATTACCACCGGCGAAGCCTCGTCGGGGCCGAGTATTGCTTTGAGCGCTTTGCTGCCCAGGCGTTTCTCGACGATGGGGCGAACTTCTGGGCGTTCGAGTAAGGGCTTATAGACCAGGAACCGGTCTGGGTTCACCGTCCCCTTGACCACCGTTTCGCCCAGGCCCCAGGCGGCGTTGAGGAGGACCACCCGGGGAAAGCCGCTTTCGGGGTCGAGGCTGAACATCACGCCGGCGGCCGCGGCGTCCACCATCTGTTGCACGCCCACCGAGAGGGCCACTCGTTCGTGGGGAAAGCCGTGTCGTTCGCGATAGGCGATGGCGCGGTCGGTGTAGAGGGAGGCGAAGCAGCGCCGGCAGGCGTCCAGCAGCCGGTCGAGTCCCCGGACATTGAGAAAGCTCTCCTGTTGGCCCGCGAAGCTCGCTTCCGGCAGGTCTTCGGCGGTGGCCGAACTGCGCACCGCCACGGCCAGCTCCGCCACCCCTGCCCGCGCGCAGAGGGCGGCGTAGGCCTCGGCGATGGCTTGTTCGGCCTCCAGCGGAAACGCGCCGCTCAAGATCAGTCCACGGATGGCGCGCCCCGTTTCGGCGAGGGTTCGGCGCCCGGCGGCGAGGGCGGCCAGAGCCTCGGCGATGGGTGCGCCGAGGCGGTTGTGGGCGAGGAACGCGCGAAACAACGTGGCGTCGGTGGCGAACCCCGGGGGAACCCGGATCCCGCGGAGGGAAAGGGCGCGGATGAGCTCGCCGAGGTTGGCGTTTTTGCCACCTACTCTGGGCAGATCGGCGCGGGAAAGCTCTTCGAACCAGAGGATCGGATGATTGGTCATGGGCAAACCTCGGCGGTCTCACGAGTTGATGGTCCGGCGAACGGCGGAGGGGAACCTTGTGCCAGGTCAAGGGATCCTGCTTGCCAACCGCTGCCCCCCCGGCTAGGCTCAAATGAAGTCTTGGGGAAGCGGTTTTGTCCACTGGCATCCTTCCCGCCGAGCGGCTCGATGCCCTGATCGGCGAGCTATGGGCGGCCGGCTACACCGTGATCGGCCCCGTTCGAGAGGGGGGGGCCCTGCTCTACGACGAGGTGCGCGGCAGCGAGGATTTGCCGGTGGGGCTCGTCGATCGGCAGGAGGGGGGCCGGTATTTTCTCGAACCCTCGGGAGACGGTCGCTTTTTCGGCCACACCGTGGCTGCCACCCCCTGGAAGCGCTTTCTCGATCCTCCCAGACGCCGCTTGTGGCGCGCCGAACGGCGGAACGGCCAGCTGCACTTTCTGGTGGAGACCGAGGAGGAGGTGCGCTTCGCCTTCCTCGGGGTGCGCGCCTGCGACCTGCACGGGATCCGTATCCGCTCGGCGGTGGCCGAGGCGGGACCTGAACCCGACGAGGCACTCCTCGACCGCAGACGAAGCGCCCTGATGGTGGCCGTCCAGTGCACGCGGGCGGGGGGCACCTGTTTCTGCGCCGATCTGGGCACGGGGCCCGCGGTGGACCTCCCGGCGGATCTGGTGCTCACCGAGCTCTTAGAGGACGGCCCCCATCGGTTTTTGGCCGAAAGTCGCACCGAAGCGGGCGCGAAGATCCTCCAGCGCCTCTCCCTTGGGCCTGCCGGCGAGGTCGATCGGGCCGCCGCCGCGCGAGCGGTGGCGGCCACTCGGCGGACCCTGGCCGAGCGGTCGCCCCGGCTCGAGCGGGAGGGCTTGCGCGAACTGCTCTACCGCCAGTTGGAATCTCCCCTCTGGGACGAGGTGGCGGGTCGCTGTCTCTCCTGTGCCAACTGCACGCTGGTGTGCCCCACCTGTTTCTGCAGCGCGGTAGAGGACGTCACCGACCTCGAGGGCGCGCGGCTGGAGCGCTGGCACCGGGCCGACTCCTGTTTCACCGCCGAGTTCAGCCAAATTCATGGCGGGCCGGTGCGCGCTTCGACGCGGGCCCGCTACCGCCAGTGGCTCGTCCACAAACTCGCTTACTGGAGCGATCAATTCGGCGAACCGGGCTGCGTCGGTTGTGGTCGCTGCATCACCTGGTGTCCGGTGGGGATCGACCTGACCGAGGTGGTGCGCGACCTGCGCCGCAGGGAAGCCGAGGAAAGCGGAGAACGGGAGCGTTGATCACCGCCGCGGAACTCGCCGCCGCCCATCCTTTCCTCGCCGGCTTGGACCCCGAGCGGGCCGCGTTCCTCGCCGGTTGTGCGCGCCTGGCCCGCTTTCGTGCCGGCGAGTTCTTGACCCGCGAGGGACAGGCCGCCGAATCCTGTTTCCTCCTGCTCGAGGGAAGGGTCTCGGTGGAGATCCACGTCCCGGGTGGTGGCGCTCGGCCCCTGCTCACCGCCAGGGGTGGGGAGGTGGTTGGCTGGTCCTGGCTCGTGCCCCCCTTTCGCTACCGGTTCGACGCTCGGGCCCTGGTCCCCACCCGTGCCCTCTCTTTGGCGGCGCAGTGCGTGCGCACCAAGTGCGAGGACGATCCGCGGCTCGGTTATCTGCTGCTCAAACGGCTGGCGGCCGCCCTCCTCGACCGCCTCCAAGAGGCGCGCCTGCAGCTTGCCGACCTCTACGCCGCGCCGGCGGGAGGGCGGCGGTGAGGGAGGTGCCGCGCCGCTATCGGGTGGCGGCTCGCCGGGAGGAGTTTCCCGGCACCACCACCCTCGACTTACAGCCGGTGGAGCCCTCGCCCGCGGCGGACTTTGCGCCGGGGCGCTTTGCGATGCTCGGCACCTTCGCCGGCGAGGTGCCGATCTCCCTCGCCGGCGTCGAGTCGTATCCGACCCTCCGCCACACGGTGCGCGCGGTCGGCGGCGCCAGCGCCGCCCTCGCCGAATTGGGCGAGGGCGAGGAGCTCTGGCTGCGGGGGCCCTTCGGGCGCGGTTGGCCCGTGGACGATTTGGTGCGCGGTCCGGTCGTGATCGTCGCCGGCGGCCTCGGCCTGGCCCCTTTGCGCCCCCTGTTGCTCGCCCTCGAGGCGCGGGGGGTGGCGCTGTCTCTCTTTTACGGGATGCGCCGCCCGGAGGAGATGCTCTATCGGCAGGAGGTGGTGGGGTGGGCGGCGCGCTTCCCGGTCCATTTGAGCGCCGATCGGGCGGATCCCGGCTGGTCGGGAACCGTCGGCGTCATCACTCGCCCGCTCGCCCAGGCGCCCATCCCGGCGGAGGCTGGGGTTGCGCTCTGCGGTCCGGAGGTGATGATGCGGCTCGCCGCTCGGCTCTTGGTGGAGCGGGGGCTGGATCCCGGGCGGATCTACCTCTCCATGGAGCGCAACATGCATTGCGCCACCGGCCACTGCGGCCACTGCCAGTGGGGACCTTGGTTCGTGTGTCGCGACGGGCCGGTGTTCCGCTACGCCGAGGTGGCCCCTTGGCTCGACCTGAGGGAAGTGTGATGGCGCAGCGCAAGCCCCGCCTCGCGGTGTTCAAATTCACCTCCTGCGACGGTTGCCAGCTGTCGCTGTTGGACTGTGAGGACGAGCTGCTGGCGGTGGCCGAGCGGGTGGAGATCGCCCACTTCCTCGAGGCGTCGAGCCGCGTCCTGCCGGGCCCCTACGACATCGGACTGGTGGAGGGATCGATCTCCACCCCCGCCCAGGTGGAGGAGATCCGCCGGGTGAGGGAGGCCTGTCGCCTGCTCGTGACCATCGGCGCGTGCGCCACCGCGGGGGGGATCCAGGCCTTGCGCAACGCCGCCGACGTCGCGGAGTACCAGCGCCTGATCTATCCGGCCCCAGAACAGATCCGCGCCCTCGAGCGCTCGACACCAGTGGCCGACCACGTCGCGGTCGACTTCGAACTGCGCGGCTGCCCCATCGACAAGGGACAGCTGATGGAGCTATTGAGCGCTCTGCTCAACCGCCGCTGCCCGCGCCTTGCGCGCCATGCGGTGTGCGTCGAGTGCAAGGCCAGAGGGGCGGTGTGCCTGGCGGTCGCCGGCGGCGGGCCCTGCATGGGACCGGTCACCCAGGCCGGCTGCGGCGCCCTTTGCCCGGCCCACGGGCGGCCCTGCTACGGCTGCTTTGGGCCCAAAGAAAATGCCAACGTGGATGCCCTCGTGCACTGGTGGCGCCACGTCCAGGGCGTCGAGCGGGCGCAGATCGCGGCCCAGTTGCAGAATTTCAACGCCGCCGCAGCCGCCTTTGAGGACGCTGCCCGGCGGCTGGAGGGGGAGAAGTGAGCGGCGAGACCACCATTCGCGTCGATTACCTCGCCCGCGTCGAAGGGGAGGGGGCGCTCCACGTGCGCTACGACCAAAACGGCGTGCGCGAGGTGCGGTTGGAAATTTTCGAGCCGCCGCGCTTCTTCGAAGCCCTGTTGCGGGGCCGCAATGCCCTGGAGGCGCCGGACATCACCGCGCGCATCTGCGGCATCTGCCCGGTCGCCTATCAGATGAGCGCGGTCCACGCCGTGGAAGCGGCCCTGGAGGTCCAGGTGCCCGAGGAGATCCGGCGCCTGCGCCGCTTGCTCTACTGCGGGGAGTGGATCGAGAGCCACGTGCTGCACGTCGCCATGCTCCACGCGCCCGATTTTTTCGAGCTGCCGAGCGCAGTGGAGCTCGCCCGCCTACAACCGGCGGTGGTGCGCGATGCGCTGGCTTTGAAAAAGGCGGGCAACGCCATCGTGGCGCTGCTCGGCGGCCGGGAAATCCACCCCATCAACGTCCGGGTGGGGGGCTTCTGGCGGCTGCCCCGGGCGGGGGAGCTCGCCGAACTGGCGCGCTCCCTGCCCGCGGCGCGAGAGCGGGCAGAGGCCCTGGTCCACTTCGCCGCCTCGCTGGAGCCGCCCCCCTTCCCGCGCCCAAAACCCTATCTCTTCGTGGCCCTCCGCCACGAAGAGGAGTACCCCATGTGCGGCGGGGTGCTCAGCACCAGCGATGGGCGCTCTTTCGATCCGGGGCAATTCGAGGATCACTTTCTCGAGCACCAGGTCCCCCACAGCAACGCACTCCACTGCCTGCTAGAGGGGCGGGAGCCCTACCTGGTCGGCCCCCTGGCGCGCTTCCATCTCAATTTCGCCAAGCTGGCGCCGACGGCGCGGGCGTTGGCGGAAGCGGTGGGGGCCCGACCCCCCCGCCCCAATCCTTTCGGCTCCATCCTGGTGCGCGCCCTGGAGGTGCTCCACGCGGTAGAGACCGCCCAGGAGATCCTGGCTGACTATCGGCAACCGGCGGTCGCCGCGGTGCCGCTAGCGGCGAAGGCCGGTCGCGGCGCGGCCATCACCGAGGCGCCGCGGGGGATTCTCTACCACCGCTACGACCTGGACGAAAAGGGGCGCATCCTGGAGGCCAAGATCGTCCCCCCCACCTCCCAGAACCAGCGCACCATCGAAGAGGATCTGCGCTTCCTCCTCGACGGACTGCTCGGGGAGGATTCGGACCTGGTGCGGCGGCGCTGTGAGCAGGCCATCCGCAACCACGACCCGTGCATTTCCTGCGCCACCCACTTCTTGCGCCTCGACCTCGAGCGGGTGGAGGAGGTCCCTTGAAACCCCTCATCGTCGCGCTCGGCAACCGCCTGCGGGGGGACGACGCCGCCGGTCCTCTGACCCTCGATGCGCTGGCGCGCCTGTCCCCGGCGGGCATCGAGCTGCGCGAGGGGGTCGCCGACGCCCTCGAGCTGGTGGATGCGCTGGCGGGGCGAAGCCGCGTCATCGTGGTGGACGCTTGCCGGATTCCCCGACAGCCCGTCGGCGCGCTCTTCGCCATCGCCGATGCCGCTCGCTGTCCGGAGCGCCTCGCCGCCTTGGGTCGGCCCTGCTCGAGTCACGCCTTTGAGCTCGCCGAAGTGGTGGAGCTCGCCCGCACCCTCGGCTGTCTGCCCGCGCGGCTCGACGTCTGGGGCATCGTGGGCGCCGAGTTCGGCCTCGGCAAGCCGCCTTCGCCGGCGGTGGTGGAGGCCGCCTCCAGGCTCGCCGGACAGCTCGCCGAGGGGCTCGCCGGCGGGGATCCCCAATCCCGAAGTGCTTGAGTTCCCGGAGAGAGGCAACCATGCACGAACAAGGCCTGATTCGCGACCTGGTCCGCAAACTGGAAGCGATCGCCGCCGAAGAGGCGCCCCGCCGAATGGTGGGGGCGCGGGTGGTCATCGGGGCACTCGCCCACATCTCCGCCGACCACTTCCGCGACCACTTCGCCCGCGCCGTGGCCGGCACTCCCCTCGCCTCCCTCGCCCTCGAGGTGGTGGAGGAGACCGACGTCGCCGACCCGCGCGCCCAGGAAATCCTCCTCGAGAGCGTGGTGGTCGCCGAAGGGGAATCGTGAACGACCGCCGATTGCAGCTGAGAGTGCGCGGCGTGGTCCAGGGGGTGGGCTTCAGACCCTGGGTGGCGCGCCTCGCCGCCCGTTACCGGCTCGGCGGATTCGTCGCCAACCGGGGCGGCGAGGTGGTCGTCGAAGTGGAGGGAAGCGGCCCTTCGGTGGCCGAGTTCCTCGGCCGCTTGACAGCCGAGGCGCCGCCGCCGGCCCGCATCGACGCGGTGGATCTGGCGGAGCTCGCGCCGCGGGGCGAGCGCGACTTCCGCGTCGCCCCGAGCGGCGCGGGGGAGCAGGCGCTTGCGCTGCCGCCGGACACGGCTCCCTGCAGTGCCTGCCGGGCCGAATTCGCCGACCCCGCCGACCGTCGCTACCGCTATCCCTTCATTTCCTGTACCGGTTGCGGGCCGCGCTGGTCCATTTTGACCGCCCTGCCCTACGACCGCTCCCACACCAGTTTCGCCGCCCATCCCCTGTGCGACGCCTGCGAGGCGGAATACCGCGAGCCCGGCGATCGGCGCTTCCACCATCAGGCGACGAGCTGCCCCCGCTGTGGACCCCGAGTGCGGCTGGTGGATCCCGCGGGGACCATCCTGGGCGAGGGGGATGCAGCCTTCGCCGCCGCCGCCGAGGCCCTGGCCGCCGGCCGTATCCTCGCTTTCAAGAGCGTCGGAGGCTACCAGCTGCTGGTGGACGCCCGCGACGCCGGTGCCGTGGCGCGGCTGCGCGCGCGCAAGGGGCGTCCGGCCAAACCCCTGGCGGTGCTGTTCCCGGATCTCGCCGAGGTGGAGCGCCATGCCCGGCTCGACGCGGGCACCCGCGACGCCCTGCTGGACCGCCGCCGGCCCATCGTCCTCCTCCCCAGCCGGGCGAGCCTGCCCGACGCCATCGCCCCGGGCCTCGCATGGCTCGGCGCGATGTTGCCCCCCTCGGCCGTCCACGACTGCCTCTTCGCCCACTTGCGCTTCCCCCTCGTCGCCACCAGCGGCAATCGCAGTGGCGAGCCACTCTGCCATCGCGACGACCAGGCCTTGGCGCGCTTGGGGGGCGTGGCGGACCTGTTTCTGCTCCACGACCTGGCCGTCCAGCACCCCCTGGACGACTCTGTGGTCCGGGTGATCGGCGGGCAAGCGGTGGTGTTGCGCGCTGGGCGCGGGTTCGCGCCCGTCGCCATCCCCGCTGAACGCGCGAAACCGGGCACCGTGGCTTTGGGGGGGCATCTCAAGGCCAGTGTGGCAGTGAGCGCTAAGGGCCAGCTGTTGCTCGGACCTCATGTGGGCGACCTGGAAAGCGGCGAAGCCGAGGCGCGCCTCATCGCCTGGGCCGATTGGCTCGTCCGGCAGGGCGGCGGGCAGATGCGAGAGGTAGTGTGCGACCTCCATCCCGACCTCGGCGCGGTCGTCGCCGCAGCGCGCCTGGGCTTGCCCCAAGCCAGGGTGCAGCACCACGCTGCCCACTTGGGCAGTCTGCTTGCTGAGTGGCAAGACGCCACACCTCTCCTGGCCCTGCTCTGGGATGGCGCAGGATTCGGCAGCGACGGGACGATCTGGGGCGGCGAGTGCTGCCTGTGGGATGGTCGGCGACTCGTGCGGGTGGGCCACCTCCATCCCTTCCCCCTGGTGGGGGGTGAGGCGGCCATTCGCGAACCCCGGCGCGTGGCCCTCGCCCTGCTGCGGGTGGCGGGCGCCGCGGTTCCGCCCGCACTGGAGAGCGCCTTCGCGCCGGGCGAGCGGGCGCTCCTGGAGAGGCTCTTGGAGGCCGGCAGCCACTGCATACCCACCACCAGCGCCGGGAGATTGTTCGACGGTGTGGCCGCTCTGCTCGGCCTGTGCCACCGCAACCGCTACGAGGGAGAGGCGGCTTTGCGCCTGGAGGGCGCGGCGGAGGAGGGGAGAGTGGAACCCTTGCCGATGCCGCTGGTGGAAGTCGAGGGGCGCCTTCTCCTGGACTGGCGGCCCCTGGTGCGGGCGCTCGTCGCCGGGCGCGCTGCCGGGGAGCCCGTGGGCCGGCTGGCCGCCGCCTTCCACGAAGGGCTGGCGGCGGCCGTGACCGCGGTGGCGGAGCGCTTTGGCGACTTGCCCGTGGGCCTCTCCGGCGGCGTGTTCCAGAATCGGCGCCTGGCGGAGGCGGTCTGTCGGCGGTTGGGCGAGCGGGGGCGTCCGGTGCTCTTTCACCGGCGGGTGCCGCCCAACGACGGCGGTCTGGCGCTCGGACAACTGTGGTGGGCCATCAAGGGGGGAGACGGCGATGTGTCTGGCAATACCGGGACTCGTGGTCGAGCTCTCGGCTGAAGAGGACGCCCTCGCCCGCACGGCGCTCGTCGACTTCGGCGGGGTGCGGCGCAGGGTCAATTTGGCGCTGGTCCCCGAGGCTGGGCCGGGGGACTGGGTGGTGGTTCACGTGGGGGTGGCGATCGCCCGCCTCGATGCCGCCGCCGCCGACGCCTGGCTCGCTGAACTGCGCCGGCTCGCACCATGAAGTATCTCAGCGAGTTTCGCGACGCGGAATTGGTGGCCGCCCTGGCGCGACGGCTGCGGGCGACCGCGAGGCATCCGTGGGTGCTCATGGAAGTGTGCGGCGGGCAGACCCACGCCATCGTCAAACACGCCTTGGACGATCTCTTGCCCCCCGGCGTCGAGTTGGTCCACGGGCCCGGTTGCCCAGTGTGCGTGACGCCCCCGGAACTGATCGACGCCGCCGTGGCGATCGCCCTGCGCGATGACGTCGTGCTATGCAGCTACGGGGACATGTTGCGGGTTCCGGGCCGCCAGGGCAGCCTGCAACAGGCGGCCGGGTGCGGTGCGGAGGTGCGCATGGTCTTTTCGCCCCTCGATGCCCTGGAATTAGCCAGGCAGCGTCCGGACCGATTGGTGGTGTTTTTTGCCGTCGGTTTCGAGACCACCGCCCCCGCAAGCGCCCTGGCGGCGCGGGAGGCGCGGCGGCGGAAACTGGCCAATTTTCGGCTGCTGGTGGCGCACTATCGGGTGCCGCCCGCCCTGGAGGAGATTCTCCGCAGTCCCGACAACCGGGTGCAGGGATTTTTGGCCCCCGGCCACGTCTGCACCGTTGCCGGTTTCGCCGACTACCACCGAATCGCCCGCGATTACCGCGTGCCCATCGCCATCACCGGCTTTGAGCCGGTGGACATCCTTGCCGGCGTCCTCCACTGCGTCGCGCGCCTGGAGCGGGGGGAGCCGGGGGTCGACAATCCCTACCGGCGCATCGCCCGGGAGGAAGGGAATCGGACGGCGCGGCGACTGGTGCAGGAGGTGTTTGCCGTTGTCGACCAGCGCTGGCGGGGGATGGGCCTGCTGCCGGGCAGCGGCCTTGCCCTCAAGCCCGACTACTCCGACCTGGACGCCGCGCCTTTGGCCGAGGCTCCTCCGGCTGCGGAGAACGAGCCCTGCCGGGCGGGGGAGGTGTTGCGGGGAGCCCTGCCGCCCACCGCCTGTCCCCATTTTGGAACCCTCTGCCGGCCGGAACACCCCTTGGGGGCGCCCATGGTCTCCAGCGAGGGGGCCTGCGCGGCCTACTTTCACTACCGGTGAAGGCATAGTGGAAGAGAACGACGGCAACTTTTGCCCAATCTTTCCCGCCTCAGAGAGCTCGGTGGTGGAGCTAGACCACGGCAGTGGTGGACTGCTCTCGCGGCGCCTCCTCGCGGAGTGGATCCTGCCGCGGCTCGCGGGAGTGGGGGCGCAGGCCGACCACGACGCCAGAAGTTTCGATCTTCCCCACGGGCGACTGGCGCTGACCACGGACGGCTTCGTGGTCAGCCCCCGCTTTTTCCCCGGCGGCGATCTGGGTCGCCTTGCCGTCTACGGCACCGCCAACGACCTGGTCATGGCTCTGGCGCGGCCCCGCGCCCTGAGTCTCGCCCTGATTCTGGAAGAGGGCTTGCCCCTTGAGGAGCTGGGGCGGGTGCTCGACGGCGTGGCGGCCGCCGCCCGGGAAGTAGGGGTGGAAGTCCTCACCGGCGACACCAAGGTGGTGGAGCGAGGCGCCGGCGATGGGATCTACGTCACCACCGCCGGCGTCGGCGAGCGCGCGCCGGGGTCGCCCCCGGGACCGCACCGCATTCGACCGGGGGACGCCATCCTCCTCTCGGGGGACGTGGCCCGCCACGGGCTCGCGGTGCTCACCGTGCGGGAGGGGCTCGGCTTTGAGGGACTCCCTGAGAGCGACTGCGCCTACCTGGGGCCCGCGGTGGAGGCGCTGGTAGAGGCAGGCATCGAGGTGCACTGCCTGCGCGATACCACCCGCGGCGGGCTGGCCGCGGCGCTCCACGAGCTGGCCACCGCGGCCGGTTTGGCGTTTGAGATTTGGCAGGGAGCGGTGGCCGTCCACCCCGCGGTCGCCGCGGCCTGTGAACTGTTGGGTTTGGACCCCCTGCACGTGGCCTGCGAGGGGCGCTTTCTGGCGGTGGTGCCAGCCCCTCAGGCGGAGCGGGCGCTGGGGGCGCTGCGCGCGGTGCCGGTGAGCAGCGGTGCGGTCCAGGTGGGGTGCGTGCGGGAAGGCGACGGAGTGACCCTGGTGACCGCGTCCGGCGGGCGCCGGCCCCTGCGCCCGCCCACCGGCCGGCCGCTGCCGCGCATCTGCTAGGTGCCCTCGCGCCAGGCGTGCAGGTAGGCGCGCTGTTCCTCGGTCAGCTGGTCGATGGCGATGCCCAGGGCGGCGAGCTTGCGCGCCGCCACCTCGCGGTCGATTTCGGAGGCACCGGGTGGACCGCCGGCGCGAGCTTGCCCCGCTGGGCGGCGAGCCAGGCCACCGCCAGGGCCTGGTTGGCGAAGCTCATGTCCATCACCGCCGATGGATGGCCCTCGGCGGCGGCCAGGTTGACCAGCCGTCCCTCGGCCAGGAGCCGTACACCCGCCGGCCGTCGGCGCAGCGGTACTCGTCCACCAGCTCGCGCACGCGGCTGCCGGTCCACCGCCAGCGCCAGCAGGGCGTCGAGGTCGATCTCCACGTCGAAGTGGCCGGCTGTTGGCCATGCACGCAGCCGTCCCGCGCCCGCTCCAGGTGAGAGCGGGCCACCACGTGTTTGTCGCCGGTGGCGGTCACCACCAGGTCGGAGAGGGGCATGGCCTCGAGGAGCGGCATCACCCGAAAGCCGTCCATCGCCGCCTCCAGGGCGCGCAGGGGCTCCACCTCGGCGACGATCACCTGGGCGCCCATGCCGCGGGCGCGCAGGGCGATGCCCCGACCGCACCAGCCGTACCCCACCACGGTGAAGGTGCGGCCGGCCAGGAGCAGGTGGGTGGCGCGGAGGATGCCGTCGATGGTGCTCTGGCCGGTGCCGTAGCGGTTGTCGAACAGGTGCTTGGTGAGCGGCGTCGTTCACCGCCACCACCGGGTAGGCGAGGACGCCTTCGGCGGCCATGGCGCGCAGCCGCACCACCCCGGTGGTGGTCTCCTCGGTGCCGCCGATGACCTGGCCGAGGCACTCGCGGCGGCGGCGGTGGAGTTCGCTGGTGAGGTCCGCGCCGTCGTCCAGGGTGAGGTGGACGCGCCGGTCGAGCACCTGGTTCAGGTGGCGATAGTAGGTGGCGGTGTCCTCGCCGCGCCGGGCGAAGCAGGCGATGCCCAACTCGACCAGGGCCGCCGCCACGTCGTCCTGGGTGCTCAGGGGGTTGGAGGCGCACAGGGCCACCTCGGCGCCGCCGGCGGCGAGGACGCGCAGCAGGTTGGCGGTCTCCGCGGTCACGTGCAGGCAGGCGCCCACCCGCAGGCCGGCCAGGGGGCGCTCGGCGGCGAAGCGCTCCAGGAGCCCTCCCACCACCGGCATCTCCGAGAGGGCCCAGTCGATCCGCTCGCGGCCCTGGGGAGCGAGCTCGGGGGCGGCGATGTCGCAGGGCGGCGCCACGGCGCTCACTCGTCCTGGCAGGCGAGCCGTCGCTCCCGCTCCACCGCCCGATAGCCGATGTCGCGGCGGTGGTAGCAGCCCGGCCAACTGATCCCGGCGGCGACGTGATAGGCGCGCTTCTGCGCCGCGGTGACGGTCTCGCCCAGGGCGGTGACGCACAGCACCCGGCCGCCGGCGGTCACCAGCCGCCCCTCTTCGGTGAGGCGCGTGCCGGCGTGGAACACCTTGACGTCGGGGAGATTCTCGCTCGGCAAGCCGTGGATCAGGTCGCCGCTCCGGTAGCGCCCCGGGTAGCCCTCTGCCGCCAGCACCACCCCTAGGGCGGCGCGGGGGTCCCAGTCGGCCTCCACCTCGGCCAGCCTGCCTTCCAGGGCGGCGAGGACCAACTCCACCAGGTCCGAGCGCAGCCGCATCAGGATCGGCTGCGCCTCCGGGTCCCCCAGGCGGCAGTTGTACTCGATCACCCGGGGTGCGCCGTCCGGTCCGATCATCAGGCCGGCGTAGAGAAAGCCGCGGTAGGGGGTCCCCTCCCGGACGAGGGCGCGCACCGTGGGGCGGACGATTTCCTCGAGGATCCGGTGGTGGACTTCCGCCGTCACCACCGGCGCGGGGGAATAGGCGCCCATCCCCCCGGTGTTGGGGCCCGTGTCGCCGTCGCCCAGGCGCTTGTGGTCCTGGGAAGAGGCCAGCGGCAGGACGGTCTCGCCGTCCACCAGGGCGATGAAGCTGGCCTCTTCCCCCGGCAGGAACTCTTCCACCACCACCCGCCGCCCCGCCTCGCCGAAAGCCTGCCCGGTGAGCATTTCCCGCACCGCCGCGGCGGCCTCCTCGAGACTCTGGGCCACCACCACCCCCTTGCCGGCCGCCAGGCCGTCCGCCTTGACCACGATGGGCGGCTCGCAGCCTTCCAGGTAGGCGAGGGCCTCCTCGAGATCGGCGAAGGTGGCGTAGGCGGCGGTGGGGACGCCGTGGCGGGCGAGGAACGCCTTGGTGAACGCCTTGGAGCCCTCCAGGCGCGCCGCCGCCGCCGACGGGCCGAAGAGGGCAAGCCCCGCGTCGGCGAAGGCGTCGGCGATGCCCGCCACCAGCGGTTGCTCCGGACCCACGATGGTCAGGTCGACGGATCGATCCCGTGCGAAGCGGATGAGGGCGGGAAAGTCGTCCGGTGCGATGGGGACGTTCTCCACGCCGGGCTCGAGGGCGGTGCCGCCGTTCCCGGGGGCCACGTACACCCGCTCCACCCGGGGGCTTTGGGCCGCCTTCCAGGCCAGCGCGTGTTCGCGGCCGCCGGATCCAATGATCAGGACGTTCACGGGGTTGCCTCCCTCAGTGGCGGAAGTGGCGCACGCCGGTAAACACCATGGCGATGCCGTGCTCGTCGGCCGCGGCGATCACCTCCTCGTCGCGGATCGAGCCGCCCGGCTGGATGATGGCCCGGATGCCGCACGCCGCGGCGTTGTCCACCGCGTCGCGGAAGGGGAAGAAGGCGTCCGAGGCCATGGCCGCGCCGGCGAGGGAGAGCCCCGCCTGCTCCGCCTTGAAGGCGGCGATGCGGGCCGAGTTGACGCGGCTCATCTGGCCGGCGCCGATGCCCAGGGTGCGCCCTTCCCGGCCGTAGACGATGGCATTGGACTTGACCATCTTGGCCACCTTCCAGACGAACAGCAGGTCGGCGAGCTCCGCCTCGTCGGGCGCGCGGCGGGTCACCACCCGCAGGTCGGCACGCTCCACCATGGCCAGATCGCGGTCCTGAACCAAGAGTCCCCCCACCACCCGCTTGAAGTCCAGCGCCGGCCGCGGGGTGCTCCAGCCACCGGTGGCCAACACCCGCACGTTGGGTTTGGCGGACAGAGCCGCCAGGGCCTCGTCGCTCACCGCCGGGGCGGCGATCACTTCGACGAACTGTCGCTCGAGCACGGCCCGCGCGGTGGCGCCGTCGAGTTCGCGGTTGAAGGCCACGATGCCGCCGAAGGCCGACTCGGGATCGGTGGCGAAGGCGCGCTCGTAGGCGGCGAGCAGGTTTTCGGCGACGGCCGCCCCGCAGGGGTTGGCGTGTTTGACGATCGCGCAGGCGGGCTCGGCAAAGAGGCGCACCGTCTCCAGGGCGGTGTCGGCGTCGGCGATGTTGTTGAAGGACAGGGCCTTGCCCTGCAGGAGCCGGGCGCTCGCCACCCCCGCCTCGAGCTCGCCGGGCTCCGCGTAGAAGGCCGCTTTCTGGTGGGGGTTTTCCCCGTAGCGCAGGTCGAGGCGCTTGCGGAATTGCAGGGTGAGGGTGGTGGGGAAGTCGTGGCGGCGGTTGTCCAGATCCCGCGCCCCGAAGTGGTTGGCGATGGCGGCGTCGTAGGCCGCGGTGTGGGAGAAGGCCTCCACCATCAAGCGGTAGCGGGTGGCCGCGGACAGCCGGCCGGCGGAGGCAGACAGTTCGCGGAGGAGCTCGTCGTAATCCTCGGGGCGCACCACCACCGCCACGTCCCGCCAGTTCTTGGCCGCCGAGCGGATCATCGCCGGCCCGCCGATGTCCACCTGTTCGACGGCGGTGTCCAGATCGCAGCCGGGGTCGGCCACCGTGTCGGCGAAGGGGTAGAGGTTGACCACCACCAGGTCGATGGGCAGGATCCCATGGGCCTCCATCACCGCCTCGTCGCGACCCCCGCCGCCCGAGGATGCCGCCGTGGATTTTGGGGTGCAGGGTCTTGACCCGGCCGTCCATCATCTCGGGAAACCCGGTGTAGTCGGCCACCTCGCGCACGGCGAGGCCGTTTTCCGCCAGGAGCCGCGCCGTGCCGCCGGTGGAGAGGAGTTCCACCCCGAGGGCGGCGAGGCCTTGGGCGAAGGGGACGATGCCCCGCTTGTCGGAAACGCTCAACAGGGCGCGGCGGATCGGCCGCGGGGCGTCGCTCATCGGGCGCGTTCTCCCAGCAGGTTGTACTGTTTGAGCTTCTTGCGCAAAGTCCCCCGGTTGAGCCCCAGCATGGCCGCGGCGCGGCTCTGGTTGCCGCCGGTGTACGCCAGCACGGCTTGCAGCAACGGGGCTTCCACCTGTTCGAGCACCATCTGGTAGAGGTTGGTGGTCGGCTGGCCGTCGAGGGTGGCGAAGTACTGTTCGAGGACGGCGGCCACGCTGTCGCGCAGCGACTGCGCGCCGGTGCTGGGGGCAGCGTTCTCCCCGCCGGCGGCGGGGAGGACGAGGGTGAAGCGGTTGGCGGCGGTCATGCGGCTTCTCTCCGATGACAGGGCCAGAGGGAGGTCGGGAGTCGTTGGAGGAATTCGGCTTGCGCCCGCGCGTTTGGCAGGGCGTTGAAGGCGCGCCGCGCGGCGGTGCCGCCGGGCAGGCGCTCGAGATAAAACCCGACGTGTTTGCGGGCCATGCCCACCCCGAGAGGCTCGCCGTAGTGGTGGTGGATGGCAGCCAGGTGTTCGCGCACGACGGCCAGCCACTCCTCGCGGCTGGGCGGCGGCGGCGCGCGCCCGGTGTCCAGGTATGCCGCCAGCGCGCGGAAGATCCAGGGGTTGCCGCATGCCCCGCGGCCGATCATCACACCGGCCGCTCCCGTGTGGGCCAGCACCCGGGCGGCCTGCGCGGGGGAGTCGATGTCGCCGTTGGCGAGCACCGGGATCCGCACCCGGGCGACGATCTCGGCGATGGTGTCGTACTCCGCCCGGCCGGCGAAGCGGCAGGCGCGGGTCCGACCGTGGACGGCGAGTAGCGCCACCCCGCAGTCCTCGGCGATGCGGGCGATGGTCGGGCCATTGCGGTGCTGGGGGTCGGGGCCGGTACGCATCTTGAGGGTCACGGGAACCGCCACCGCCGCCACGACCGCTCGGAGGATGCGCGCCACCAGCCTTTCGTCGGACAACAGCGCCGACCCCGCCTGGCGGCGGCAGACCTTTTTGGCCGGGCAGCCCATGTTGATGTCGACGATCTGGGCGCCCCGCGCCACCGCGGCTTTGGCGGCGGCGGCGAGCAGCTCCGGGTCGCCGCCGGCGATCTGTACCACCCGGGGTTCGAGTTCGTCGCGGGCGGGCAGGCGGGTGCGGCTCTTGCGGCTCTGCCACAGGGCGGTGTTGGCGGTGACCATTTCCGCCACCGCGTAGCCCGCCCCGAAGCGGCGGCACAGGGCGCGAAACGGCCGGTCGGTGACGCCCGCCATGGGAGCGAGAACGGCCCGGGAGCGGATGCAGTGGTCGCCGATGGCAAACAAGGCCGTATCCCCAGTAGAGGTGTAGTGGCGGCGCGCGGGAGGGCGACAATGATAGCGCCCCCGGGCGGGGGGCGGAAGGACCTCCTAGGCCTCGGGCACCAGCCGGAAGGAGAGCGCCTCGCGCCCGGGATCGACGATTTCCAGCTCGATTCGCACCGGTTGTCGGGGCGGCATGGCGGCAAGCGAGCGCAGCTCGGGGGAGAGGTATTCCCCGGGATAAAAGGTTCGCCGCCCCACGATCCTTCCCTGGAGGTCCTCGAAGCTCAGCGTCAAGGGGGGAAAGGGACGGGGCACATCGGCGGCATTGAGAAGGGTCGCTTCCACCAGCAGCGCCCCCGCCACCGCCGGGTGGCTGCGGACCACCAGTTCGGCGGCCACCACCGCTCCGGGACTCGCTTCCGGTTGCGGCAGGGGGCAGCCGAGCCGCGGGCAGAGCCGGGCCGCCGCCCGTCCGGGAAGGGAGTCGGGGGGAAAGCGCAGGCTGTTGAAGTAGAGGATCTGCAGCGGCAAGAGCGCTGCCAGCAGCAGGTTGGCGGCGAGCCAGGGAAGGCGCCGCCGCGCGCCGCGCGCGCTCACCGCGCGCTGTTCCGCTTCGGCGATGAGGGTGGCCCCATCCAATTGCAACCGCTCCACCAACGCGCGCGCTCTCGCGCCCGGGGGGTCGGCCGGCGGCGGAATCGGCGGGGTTGGCGCGGCGGGTGGGGAGGGCGACTGCGGCGCCGCCGCACTCTCTTCGAGATGGGCGCGGCCGTCGAAGGTGGCGAGGCAGCGGCCGCAGCGCACCAGGCCGTCGGCGGCGCGAAGCTGCGCCTCGCTCACCCGAAACAGGGTTTGACAGTGGGGGCAGCGGGTCCGGATTTTGTTTTCGACCACCTCAGCCACACCTCTGGCCCGCGAGCATCGCCCAGCCGTCGCGCACCTCCAGGCGGCGAAACGCCACCCTGGGGAAGGCGCGGGCCACCGCGTCGGCCTGGGCCGGGGTGAAGCCGGACAGGACCAGCCATCCCTCCGGGAGGAGGAGGTCGGTCAGGCGCTCCGCCAGGTCGATCAGGGGTGCGGCGAGGATGTTGGCGAGCACCAGTTCCGCGCGCAGGGCGGGCAGCGCCTGGGGGGCGGCCAGGACGAGGCGGTCCTCGCCGAGTCCGTTGCGCGCCGCGTTGGCACGGCTCGCCCAGAGGGCCTGGGGGTCGTGGTCGACGCCGAGCGCCCGGCGCGCCCCCAACAACAGGGCGGCGATGGCCAGGATCCCCGAGCCGCAGCCGTAATCGACCACCTGGAGGCCTTCCGGGGGATGGCGGTCCAGCCATTCGAGACAGAGGCGGGTGGTGGGGTGGTCGCCGGTGCCGAAGGCGAGACCGGGATCCAGGCGCATCGCCACCGCTGCCGGCTCGGGTGCCTCCCGCCCGTCGGGGAGCACCCACAACCGCCTGCCGCAGCGGATGGGGCCGAAGCGGTCGAGCCAGACGCGCTCCCAGGCGCGATCCTCGAGCCACTCGAAGCGGTGCGGCCGCTCGTCGAGGGCGAGCCGGGCGCGCAGCTCGCCGCGGTCGGCGTCGGCCGGAAACAGGGCGGCAAGGGTGACTTTTCGCCACAGGGGCGCCTCGCCCACTCCCGGTTCCAGCACCGGCTCCTCGGCCGGCTCCCCGGCGAGGAGACTCACCGCGCAGGCGCCGGCGGCCTCCAGGGCCTCTTCCCAGCGGGCGACCTCTTCCCGCCCCACCTGAAAGGAAAGGCGCAGCCAGGGCATCAGCGAGGAAGCCGCCGTTCCAGGTAGTGGATGTCCACCCCGCCCTGGAGCACCGCCGCGTCCTCCACCAGGCGGCGATGGAGGGGGGCGTTGGTCTTGACCCCCTCCACCAGAAGCTCATCCAGGGCGTTGCGCATCCGGGCGAAGGCCTCGGCGCGGTCGCTGCCGTGGGCGATGATCTTTGCCACCAGGGAGTCGTAGTAGGGGGGGATGGTGTAGCCACAATAGAGGTGGGAATCCACCCGGATGCCGTTGCCTCCGGGGGCGTGGAAGGTGCTCACCCGCCCGGGGGAGGGCAGGAAGGTGTCGGGATCCTCGGCGTTGATGCGGCACTCCACCGCGTGGCCGCGGATCACCACGTCCTCCTGGCGCAGTCGCAACGGTTCGCCGGCGGCGATCCTGATTTGCTCCTTGACCAGGTCGACACCGGTCACCATCTCGGTGACCGGGTGCTCCACCTGGATGCGGGTGTTCATCTCGATGAAATAGAAGTGCCCGTCCTGGTAGAGGAACTCGAAGGTGCCGGCACCGCGGTAGCCGATCTCGAGGCAGGCGCGCACGCACAGCTCGCCGATGGCCTGGCGCTCCTCTTCGGAAATGCCCGGCGCCGGCGCCTCCTCGAGGATTTTCTGGTGGCGCCGCTGAAGGGAGCAATCCCGATCCCCCAGGTGGATCGCCTGGCCGCGGCCGTCCGCCAGCACCTGGATCTCCACGTGGCGCGGGTGGTCGAGGAACTTCTCCAGGTAGACCGTGCCGTCGCCGAAGGCCGCCTGGGCCTCGGCGCGGGTGACCGCCACCGCCTTGAGGAGCGCCGCCTCACTGTGGACCACGCGCATCCCCCGCCCGCCGCCGCCGGCGGCGGCCTTGACGATCACCGGGTAGCCCACCGCCCGGGCGATGCGGCGGATCTCCCCCTCGTCGTCGGGCAGGGGGCCGTCGGAGCCCGGCACCGTGGGCACGCCGGCGCGCTTCATGGCGGCGATGGCGGAGACCT
Organism: Porticoccaceae bacterium; assembly: GCA_026005035.1. GTDB lineage: Bacteria > Pseudomonadota > Gammaproteobacteria > Pseudomonadales > Porticoccaceae > BPKH01. The sequence goes on from BPKH01000006.1 coordinate 87,610, forward strand.
TGTCCCCCATCAGGCGGATCACCTCGGGTGTGGGGCCGATGAAGACGAAGCCGCTTCTCTCCACCTGTTCGGCGAAGTCGGCGTTTTCGGCGAGGAAGCCGTAGCCGGGATGGACCGCTTGGGCGTCGCTCACCTCCAGGGCGCTGATGATGGCCGGGCCGTTGAGATAGCTGGCGCCGGGGGGATTGGGGCCGATGCAGATCGATTCGTCGGCGAGGCGCACGTGTTTGAGGTCGGCGTCCACCTTGGAGTGCACCGCCACCGTGGCGATCCCCAGTTCGCGGCAGGCGCGCAGGATGCGCAGGGCGATCTCTCCCCGGTTGGCGATGAGGACCTTGTCGAACATCGGGGTGGCCGTCAGAGAATGGTCAAAAGGGGTTGGTCGAACTCCACGGCGGCGCCGTCCTCCACCAGGATGGCGCCGATGGTGCCGGCCCGATCCGCTTCGATCTGGTTCATCATTTTCATCGCTTCGACGATGCACAGGACGTCGCCGGGCTTGACCTGCTGGCCCACCTCGACGAAGGGGGGGGCGCCCGGCGCCGGTGCGCGGTAGAAGGTGCCCACCATGGGCGAGCGCACCACGTGGCCCTCGAGGGCCGGCGCGGCGGTGGGGCCGTCGGCAGGGGGCGCGGCGGGGGCGGGTGCGGCGGGGGCGGGTGCGGCGGCGGCGGGCGGCGGTGCCGGGACGGGTGCCGCGAGCGTCGCGAAGCCGCTGCGGGTGATGCGCACCGACGCCTCCCCCTCGCGAACCTCGATCTCCGCCACGTCCGAGGCTTGGATGAGCTCGATCAGCTTTTTGATTTTGCGGATATCCATGGCTCAGTTTCGCTGTTCCAGGCGGGCGAGGGCGGCGAGCAGGGCCAGCTCGTATCCCAGGGCGCCGAGGCCGGTGATCACCCCTTCGGCGATGTCCGAAAAGTAGGAATGGTGGCGGAAGGGTTCGCGCCGGTGGACGTTGGACAGGTGCACTTCGATGAAGGGGATGCCGGCAGCGAGCAGGGCGTCTCTCAGGGCCACGCTGGTGTGGGTGAAGGCGGCGGGATTGAAGACGATGAACTCGACGCCTTCGCGCCGGGCGTCGTGGATCCGCTCGATCAGTTCGTACTCGGCGTTGCTCTGCAGGCTCTGGAAGTGGTGGCCGCGCTCGACGCACAGCGCTTCCAGGCGGCGATCGATCTCTTCCAGGGTGACCGCGCCGTAGAGGTCGGGTTCGCGGGTACCGAGGAGGTTGAGATTGGGTCCGTGGAGGACGAGGATGGTGGCCACCTGGCTACGCCGTCGTTGTCGTGGGACGCGGGGCGAGTCTGCCGGAAAGACAACGTGCTGTCCACCATCCCGGCGCCCTGCCCGCGGGCGGTCAGGGCGCCGCCGCGCGGGGACGGGTCAACGTCTCGCGCACTGTCCAGGGGGTCAGGATCTGGGGCAGCACCACCGGCGTGCGGCTGCCGGCCGGAAAGAAGAGATAGAGCGGCACGCCGCTGCGACCATGGGCTTCCAGCAGGGCGGTGACCTCGGGGTCGCCGCCGGTCCAGTCCGCCTTGAGGTAGGTGATCCCCTTCTCGGCGAGCAGCCTTTTGAAGGCGTCGCTGTCGAGCACCGTCCGCTCGTTGGCCAGGCAGCTCAGACACCAGTCGGCGGTGGCGTTGACGAACACCGCCCGACCTTCCACGAGGAGTGCTTCCAGGCGCTCGGCCGAATAGGGCTCGAAGTGGGGCGGATCCCCACCCTCGCGCAGGGCGGCGGCGGGCAGGGCGAGGGCCGCCACCAGTCCTGCCGCGGCGGCAACACGGGCCAGGAGACCGCGTTGGCGGCCGACCCAGAGGGCGAAGGCGATCGCCACGAGGCCCGCGCCCACCGCCGCCACGGCGCCGTTGCCCGCCTGGTTGCCCAAAATCCAGGCGAGCCAGACGCAGGTGAGGTAGAGGGGAAAGGCGAGCAGCTCCTTGAGGGTGACCATCCAGGGGCCGGGGCGGGGCAGCTTGTTCAGCAGCCCCGGCATCCAGGTCAGGGCCAGCAAGGGGAAAGCCATCCCCGCGCCCAGGGCGGCGAACACCGCGAGCGCCGTTCCCGCTGGCTGGGTCAGGGCGTAGCCCAGGGCGGTGCCCATGAAGGGGGCGGAACAGGGACTGGCCACCAGGGTCGCCAGCACCCCGGCGGCAAAACTGTTGCCGAGGCCCTCTCCTCCGGCCCAGGACTGCCCGATTCCGGCCAGGCGGGCGAGGGGGGCCCAAAAGCCCGAGAAGGCGAGGCCGAGGAGGAAAAAGAGGTAGATGAGGGCGGCCACGAAGCCCGGTGCCTGCAGTTGGAACCCCCATCCCAGGGAGGCGCCAGCCGCGCGCAGGGCGAGGAGTACGGCGGCGACGACCAGGAAGCTCACCACCACTCCGGCTGTCCAGGCGAGCCCGTGGGCGTGGCGCCGCGCGCCGCCCAGTTTGCCGCTGCCGAGGCTGAGCACTTTGATAGAGAGGATGGGAAAGACGCAGGGCATGAGATTGAGGATCAGCCCCCCCGCAAACGCCAGGACGAGCGCCGCGGCCAGCGTGGTGTGCGCTGCATTGGGCGGCGGGGTGGGATCGGCTTCCGCCACCGGCAAGGGACCGTCGGTGGTCGCCAGGGTCACCCACTGGGCGCGGGGTGGATAGCACAGACCGGCGTCGGCGCACCCCTGGGAGAGCACCCGCACCCGGCCGCGGGCGCGGTCGGGCAAGCGGCCGCTCAGGGTAACCTCGCCGTAGTAGACCTGCAGGGTGCGGCCGTAGTATTCGTCGAAGCGCTCGACCCCCGGCGGCATCTCCAGGGAAAGGGGCGCGTTTCCCTCCTCGAGGGCGGCGGCGAACCGGTCCTTGTAGAGGTAGTAACCGGGGGCGATCCGCCAGTGGAGGAGGAGGCGCTCGCCCTCGCGGCGTGCTTCCAGCCGGTAGGCTTCCTGGACCGGCAGGAATTCGTGGGCCTGTGCCGCGCCGGGCAGCGGGCGCGGCCCCTCCAGGGCGGCGGCCGCGAGGGCGGCCCCCAGCCCGGCCAGAAGCGGCAACCACAGGCGCAGTAGGGCGGCCACGGCGATCCTCCACGGGGCGATGGGGCCATTCTAAGGGCAAAGGTTCGGCAGAGGGCGTGCTATAGTGACACCATGCGCAGTGCTCATTGGATGCTCCTCGGCCTGCTCGCCGCCCTTCCGGCGAGGGCCGACGACCTGCTCTTCCAGGAAGCGCGGATCGCCCTGCCACCCCCCGGCGCGGGGCAGGCGGCGGGCTACCTGGAGGTGGTGAGCCGCGCCGCCCGGCCCTGCCGGCTGACGGGCGCGGCCAGCGACGTCGCCGAGCGGGTGGAATTCCACCGCCATCTCCACCACAACGGAATGATGGCCATGCGCCCCGTGGCCGCCGTGGCGCTTCCCGCCGGTGGCAGGCTCTCCTTCGCCCCCGGCGGCCTGCACCTGATGCTGATCGGCCTGCGCCGCCCCCTCGCCGCCGGCGAGTCGGTCCAGATCCGGCTCGAGACGGATGTCTGCGGCAGCCACCTGCTTTCCGCCACCGTCGTCGATCTGCGGGAGACCTCGCCGTGAACACCTTGCACCGGCCGCGGGTTCTGCGCGCCCTGGCGGGCCTGGCGGCGCTCCTGTCGCTTTTCTTCGGCGTGCTGGGCTGGTACTGGAGCCGCATTCCGGAGCGCCCCCACGTGGAGGCGGTGCTCGCCGACTATCCTCGCGCCCGGGAAGTGGTGGGAGGACTCGTCACCGCCACGCTCATCGCCGAAGCGGAGACGCTGCTCGACAAGCCGGGCGGCTATCTGAGCAACGATCGCCTGCCCCCGGGGGTGTGGCTCGACAACATGCCCAACTGGGAGTTCGGGGTGCTCACCCAGGTCCGCGATCTGGCCAAGGCGCTGCGCGACCGCTTCAGTCGCTCCCAGTCCCAGTCCACGGAGGATCCGGATCTGGCGCTGGCCGAGCCGAAGTTCAACTTCGACAACTCGAGCTGGCTGTTCCCCGCCTCCGAGTCGGAGTACCGCGACGGGATCCGCCACCTGCGCGCCTATCTGGCGCGCTTGGTGGACGAGGACCAGTACAACGCCCAGTTCTACGCCCGGGCCGACAACCTCAACTTTTGGCTCGCCACCGTCGAGACGCGGCTCGGCAGCTTTTCCCAGCGGCTGGCGGCGAGCGTCGGCCAGCGCCGCCCGGCCGCCCTCGACCTCGCCGGGGAGGTGGGCGCCCGCCGGAGCACTCCCACCCCCGAGGAGGTGTTGGTCAAGACCTCCTGGTGGGAACTGGACGACGTCTTTTACGAGGCGCGCGGTTACTGCTGGGCGCTCCTCCACCTGTTGCGGGCGGTGGAGGTCGACTTCGCGGCGGTGCTGGAGCGGAAAAACGCCCGGGCGAGTCTCGATCAGATCATCCGGGAGCTCGAAGGCTCCCAGACCCCGCTGCGCAGCCCGGTGATCCTCAACGGTTCCGGTTTCGGGTTGCTCGCCAACCACTCCCTCACACTGGCCTCCTACATCAGCCGCGCCCACGCGGCCATCATCGACCTGCGCGAACTGCTCGCCCAGGGCTGAGATCAGCTGGAGAAGGCCTCGAGCAGCCCCCGGTACTGTTCCAGGGGCAGGCGCGGGCCGTACTGGCCCACCACGGCGGCGGCGGCCAGGCAACCGAAACGGCCGGCGCGCTGCCAGTCCATGCCGTGGGTGACGGCGTAGAGGACGGCCCCTGCAAACATGTCGCCGGCGCCGTTGGTGTCCACCGCGGTGATCGGCTCGGCGGGGATGCGGTGGAGTTCGTCGCCGTCGTGGACCAGCGCGCCCTCGCTGCCCAGGGTCACGGCGAAGCGGGGCACCCGGTCGGCGAGCGCCTCCACCGCGTCGGCGAGCTCCTCCTGTTCGGTCCACAAGAGGGCTTCGGCGCGGTTGCAGAAGAGCAGGTCGACCCCCCCTTCGGCCACTTCGGCGAGCCCCTCGCGGCAGTGCTCGACGATGGCTGGGTCGGAAAGGCTCAGGGCCACCGCCGTTCCCGTCTGCCGGGCGTGCCGGGCCGCCGCCACCGCCGCCGCCCGGCCGGAGGGGGTGGCGACGAGGTAGCCCTCGAGGTAGAGGTAGCGGGCGGCGGCCACCGCCTGAAGGTCGAGGTCTTCGGGCCCCAGGGTGGCGCTGATCCCCAGGTAGGTGGCCATGGTGCGCTCGGCGTCGGGGGTGATCAGCACCAGACAGCGCCCCGTCTGCCCGGTGGAAAGGGTGGCGGGCCGCGCCACGGCCACCTTGGCGGCGGCCAGATCGTCCAGATAAAAGCGGCCGTCCTCGTCGTCGGCCACCTTGCCGCAAAAGTGGACGCGGCCGCCGAAGGCGGCCACCGCCAGGGCGGTATTGGCGGCGGATCCCCCGCTCGCCCGTTTGGAAGCCACCAGGTGGTCGGACAGTTCGGCCAGCAACCGGGCGTGGCGCGCCTCGTCCACCAGGGTCATGTGCCCCTTGGCCAGACCGAGCCGCTCGAGCTCGTCGTCGAGCACCTCGATTTCGGTATCCACCAGGGCGGCGCCCACCGCCGCGACGTCGTATCGCCGTTCCATTGCCGCCTCACCTTTGCGGGGGCGCCATTATCGCCGCAACGGGGGGCGTTGCGAAGCAGCGGCTTGTTGCCGTTCGGGTCCCGAGGGACAATGGCGCCCCATGGGCAAAGGGCGCACGGGCGGCAGGAGACGGCGAGCGGCGGGGGGTGACCTCCTGCGCGGGTTGCTCCGCTGGGCGGCCGTCTGGGTGCTGGTGCTCTCGGTGGTGGGGGTGGTCCTTCTCGACCTGGTGGTCCGCGCCCGCTTCGAGGGCGCCAAGTGGTCCCTGCCCGCCCACGTCTACGGGCGGGTGCTGGATCTCTACCCGGGACTCGCCCTCTCCCCGCAGCGGCTGCGCTGGGAGCTGGAGCAGCTGGGCTACCGGCCGACGAGCCAGGTGCAGCGCCCAGGCCAGTACCGCTTCGCCGGCAACCGATTGGAACTCTACACGCGCCCCTTCACCTTCCGCGACGGTCCGGAGCCCGCCCGCCACCTCGAGCTCGACTTCCAGGCCGGGCGCCTCGAGGCCCTGCGCGAGGGGGATCGGCCCCTGGAGGTGGTCCGGCTCGAGCCGCTCTTGATCGGCGGCATCTATCCCGAACACGCCGAGGACCGCGAGCCGGTGCGGCTCGACCAGTTGCCGCCGGGCTTCGTGCCGGCGCTGTTGGCGGTGGAGGACCGCGATTTTTACCGCCACGGGGGGATTTCGCCGAAGGCGGTGGCGCGCGCCCTGCTGGCCAACCTGCGCGCCGGCACTGCGGTCCAGGGGGGCAGCACCATCACCCAGCAGCTGGTGAAGAACTTCTACCTGAGCAATGAGCGCAGCCTCGCCCGCAAGGCCCTCGAGGCGGTGATGGCGATCTTGCTCGAGCTCCACTTCGACAAGGAGGAGATCCTCGAGGCCTACGTCAACGAAGTCTTCCTCGGGCAGGCGGGGCGGCGGGCGATCCACGGCTTCGGCTTGGCCGCGCGCCACTACTTTCGCCAGCCGGTGGGGGAGCTCGCACCCCACCAGTACGCCCTGCTCATCGGTATGGTGAAGGGGGCCTCCTACTACAACCCCTGGCGCCATCCGGAGCGGGCGCGGGCGCGCCGCGACCTGGTGCTCGAGCTGATGGCCGAGGCGGGCCTCTTGAGCCGCGCGGAAGCGGCCGCCTACCGGGCCAGGCCGCTGGATTTGGCCCCGGCGCCCGGCACCAGCGCCAACCCCTATCCGGCCTACCTGGATCTGGTGCGCCGCCAGCTTCAGCGCGACTACCGCGATGAAGACCTAAAGCGGGCCGGTCTGGCGGTCTTCACCCATTTCGATCCCTGGCTCCAGCATCGCCTCGAAGAGAGCATCGAGCGGGTGCTGGCAGAGCTCGAGCGCGGCCATCGCCTACCGCCCGGGAGCCTGGAGGCGGCGGCGGTGGTCCTGCGGGTGGGGACCGCCGACGTCCTGGCGGTGGCGGGCGGTCGGCGGGCGCGCTTTTCGGGCTTCAACCGCGCCCTGGACGCCCGCCGGTCGGTGGGTTCCACCTTGAAGCCGGCGGTCTATCTGGCGGCCCTCGAGCAGCCGCAGCGCTACACCCTGGCGACGCTGCTCGACGACTCTCCCCTCGCCGTGCGCAGCGGCGGTCGGCTGTGGCGGCCGGAAAACTACGATCGGCGCAGCCATGGCCGGGTGCCCCTCTTTTTGGCCTTGGCCCACTCCTACAACCAGGCGACGGTGCGCCTGGGACTCGAATTGGGGCTCGGGCGGGTCGTCGAGACGATCCGCCGGCTGGGTTACCAGGGCCCACTGGAGGAGGTGCCGGCGCTCTTGCTGGGCGCCGTCGCCATGAGCCCCATGGAAGTGGCGGAGCTCTACCACACCATCGCCGCCGACGGGTTCCACACGGTGCCCCGGGCCATCGCCGCCGTCTCCACCGCCGAGGGAAGGCCGCTGCGCCACTATCCCTTCCAGTCCGAAGCGCGCTTTGCCCCGCAGGTGACCTATCTCCTCAGTCACGCCCTGCGGGTCGCGGTGGCGGAGGGAACCGGCGCGGTGGCGGCGCGCCGGCTGCCGGAAGGGCTGGCGGTGGCCGGCAAGACGGGCACCACCAACGACCAGCGGGACAGCTGGTTCAGCGGTTTCACCGGGGAGCACCTGGCGGTGGTGTGGATCGGCCGGGACGACAACGGCCGCATGCCGCTGACCGGGTCCAGCGGCGCCCTGCGGCTGTGGGTCGACCTGATGGCGGGCATCGATACCCGCCCCCTTTCCCAACTGCAGCCCGAGGGGATCGAATGGCATTGGATCGAGCTCGCCACCGGCAGGAGGAGTGGTGCCGGGTGCAGCGGCGCCCGCCTCCTGCCCTTCTTGGCCGGCTCCGCACCGCGGCAGCTCAGCCCCTGTGGCCACTTGCCGGAGGCGGTGCGCGAGGGCGCGCGGGACCTGATGGAGCGCCTGCGGGAGTGGTTGGGGCGATGAGGGCGGCGGCGCTCTGGGGGCTTGCCCTGCTTTTGGTGGCCTGTGCACCGCCGGCGCCCCAACCCGGCGCGCCCCCTCCACCGGCCGAGCGTCCCGGCGGCGCCACCGCCCCCGGGCCCGCCGCCGGCGCCGCCGCCCGCCGAGCGGGTCCTGCCCGCCGTCTCCGCCCTGCTGGCGGAGGGCTGGAAGCGGCAGCGGGCGGGAGACCTGGCGGGTGCCATCGCCCTCGGCGAGCGCGCCCTGCGCATCGATCCGCGGGCGCCGGAGGTCTACTTGCTGCTGGCCACCGCCCATCGCGCCGCGGGCCGCGAGGGGCAGGCCCTGGAACTGGCCCGGCGGGGATTGGCCTGGGCGCCCCGCGGCAGCCGGGTGCGGTTGCGCCTCGAGGCGTTGCGCGACGAACTGACTCGACCCTGAATCCCCCGGCGCTTGGGGGTCGGCCTTGATCTGGCGCAAGTCATTAGTAAATCGTGCTTTACTGAAGTGACAAGCATGATTTACTATTCTGACATGAACACTTTTCTGTCGACACCGTTCGCCCAGCCCCCCGGGGGGCATTGCCCGCTGGCCCGGCACCACCGGTCAGCTGTTCGCCCTCGCCCACCACCTGCAGCGACACACCATGGAAGCCCTGTTGGCCCGGGGCGAGTACAGCGGCCTGACCCTCGCCTTCCAGGGGTTCGTGCGCTTGCTGGCCGAGGGAGACCAGACGCCGGGCCAATTGGCGGAGCGGTTGGGCCTTTCCAAACAGGCGGTCAATCAGACCCTGCGCCAATTGGAACGGCTCGGCCTGGTGGCGCGCAGGGCCAATCCCGCGGACGGGCGCTCCCGCTTCGTCTCCCTCAGCCCGCGGGGGCGGCGGCTGGTGGCCGACGGGATCGCCGTCACCCGGGCGCTGCGGGAAGCCTGGGCGGCCGCGGCGGGGGAGGCGCTGTTGCGCGCTTTCGAGGCCGATCTGGAGGCGCTCACCCTGGCGCTGGGAGTGGAGGTGCCGGCGGTGGCCGTCGGGCCTCGACCCCTCGAGCTGTGCCTGCCCCCCCTCGCCGACCATTGCTACCGCTGGCTGGTGGCCTCTCTCGCGGAGAAGGGTTTTCCCGGGCTCAAACCGGCCTACAGCCAGGTGCTCGGGCTGGTGGGCGACCAGGGGGCGCGGATCGGGGAGATCGTCGCACTGACCGGGGTGAGCCGGCAGGCGGTGGCGGCCCTGGCGGCGGAGCTCGCCGCGGCCGGCTATCTGGAGCGCGAGGCCGATCCGGAAGACGCCCGCCGGCTGGTGCTGCGGCTCGCCCCGCGCGGGCGCGAGCTGCTCGCCGCGGCGGCGGACAGCGTCGCGGCGCTGGAAGCGCGCTTCGCGCGACTGCTCGGCGAGGCGCGCGCCGGTGCGTTCCGCGAGCGCCTCGCACGCCTGTTCGCCGCCGTCACCTGGGAGCTCGGTGAGCGCGATGCGCGCTTGGAAAGCCTGGCCCGGGAGCTCGCGGGGCGCCTTGGCGCCCCCGCCGCCCGGCGGCTGGGAGAACTGTTGTTGAAAACCGTGGGAGGTGACCTGTGATGGACGCGATCTTGGCACTCGAAGGCTACCGCTGGGATTTGTCCCTGTTGGCCCTGGCGGCCGTGTTGTTGGTGCCCAAACTGCTCGCTCCGCTGTTTCGCCTGCTGCCGCCCTTCCGGGAGGTGGCGCGGCTCAATCGGGAGCGGGAGCAGAAGCAGTGGGCGAAGAGCTATTACAAACCGGTGCAGAAGCGCAGCGCCTTCTGGGGGATGGCGACGCAGCTCGCGATCTTCGCGCTGATCATCCCCTTCGTGATCACCGCCGAGCCCCAGCCCTGGTGGCGGGTGGTGCGCGACATGGTGCTCATTCTGATGGTCTACGACTTCTTCTACTACCTGACCCATCGCTTCCTGTTCCACGACGGCGGGTTCGGACCCGGGCCCTTGGTGTGGGTCCACTCGGTGCACCACCAGCAGAAGGACCCCTGTCGGCGCGACGCGAGCTACTTGCACCCCATCGAAGTGTCCATGGGCCTTGGCCTCTACGGCCTGACCATCGGCCTCCTGGGGGCGTTGCTCGGCGATTTCCACCTGGTGACCATCGTCGTCACCTGGCTCGCCTTCTCGGAGATCAACCTGATCAACCACGACCTGATGCCGGCCGACAAGTTCAACCGCTTTCCCTGGAACTACCTCAAGTACGCTTCCCACATGCACCACGTGCACCACTCGAGCTTTGCGAGCGGCAACTACGCCACCATCTCCCTGCTCTACGACTGGCTGTTCGGCACCTACGATCGGGGCGATGGGTGGGGCAAGAACCGCCGCGCGCAACCCAAAAACGCCTGAGGCCGCGCCCTTCTGCGCGGGCCCGCCGGCGGAAGGGTTCGCCCTCCGCCGGCGCCTCAGCGCCTGAAGGCCACCAGCCGATAGCCGCCCGCCTCGCCCAGTTCGCGCACCGCGCGGGCGTGGCGGGCGGCGAAGCGGGCAAGGGGGACGAACCGGTTGGCGACGAACAGGGCCTGTCCCCGGGGAGCGAGCAGGCGGGCGGCGGCGGCCACGAACCGCTCCACCGAGGCAACCCGGCCGCTGAAGCCGCGGTGGAAGGGCGGATTGCACAACACCAGGTCGAAGGGGCCGGCGAGGCCGGCGGCGCAATCGCTCGCCACCACCTCTCCGCTCACCCCGTGGTGGAGGAAATTTTCGCGGCAGGCGAGGAGCGCGGCGGCGCAGTTGTCGGTGGCCAGCACGCGGCAACCGGGCGCCAGGGCGTGGGCGGCGAGCGCCAGATAACCGGTTCCGCAGCCCAGGTCGAGAAGGCGCGGGGCGGGTCCGGTCTCCGCCAGAAAAAGCGGCAGTTGGGCGGCGAGCAGGGCGCTGCCGGGGTCGATGCGATCCCAGGAAAAGAGGCCGGGTTTGCTCAAAAGCGGCTTGCCCGCCACCCGCGCGATCTCCCGCAGGCGCGGGTAGTCGCGGTCGTCGAAGGGCGCCACCGGCGAATCTGGCCGCGCGAAGGCCAGCGCCCGCCAACCCCTCGCCGAGAGGCGGGCGACGGGGGCGCCGAAGCGCGCTGCGAGCCCCTTGGCCAGACTGTCGATCCCCTCCCGGCGGCCGCCAAGGACCCACAGCCGGCCCCCGGGGGCCAGCACGCGCGCCGCCTCGTTGACCACCCGGTGGATGACCGCCTTCTCCTTGGCGATGCGGAACACCACCGCGCGGGGCGGCGGCCCCTCGGAGAGGTCGAAGTCGCAGAAACGGGCGGCGAGGCCCGCTTGGGCGGCGCGCTCCGCCACCTCCCAGCGATTGCTGACCACCCGCGGACGGCCGGGCAGTTCGGGGAAAGGCAGGTCGGCGCAGTTTTCGTCGGCGACCAAAAGCGTGCCCGGCGGGCAGCGGTCGAGCACCTCCCGGAGCAGGGGGAGCGAGGCGTTCATCGCTCCTGGAGGAGCTCCGCCGCCTCCACCGCGAAGTAGGTGAGGATGGCGTCGGCGCCGGCGCGCTTGAAGGCGACGAGCGATTCCAACAGGGTGGCGCGGCGGTCGAGCCAGCCGCGCTCCCAGGCGGCGGCGAGCATGGCGTATTCGCCGCTCACCTGGTAGACGAAGGTGGGCACCCGAAACGCCTCCTTGACCCGCCAGACCACGTCCAGATAGGGCAGACCCGGCTTGACCATCACCATGTCCGCCCCTTCCGCCAGGTCGAGGGCGCACTCGTGGAGGGCCTCGTCGCCGTTGGCGGGGTCCATCTGGTAGTTGCGCTTGTCGCCCTTGCCCAGGTTCGCGGCGCTGCCCACCGCTTCCCGGAAGGGGCCGTAAAACGCCGAGGCGTACTTGGCCGAGTAGGCCAGGATCTTGCAATTGGGGTGGCCCTGCTGCTCCAGGGCCTGGCGGATGGCGCCGACGCGCCCGTCCATCATGTCGGAGGGCGCGACCACGTCGGCGCCCGCTTCGGCGTGGGAACAGGCCTGGCGCACCAGGGTTTCCACGGTGAGGTCGTTGAGCACGTAGCCGCGCTCGTCCACTAGCCCGTCCTGGCCGTGGCTGGTGAAGGGGTCGAGGGCCACGTCGGTGATCACGCCGAGTTCCGGCAGGGCGTCCTTGAGCGCCCGCACGGTTCGCTGGATCAGGCCGTCGGGGTTCCAGGCCTCCTCCGCCAGGGGGCTCTTTTGGTCCGGCGGGATGACGGGGAAGAGGGCCACCGCCGGGATGCCCAGGGAAAGGGCCCGGCGGGCTTCCTCGAGCAACAAGTCCACCGACAGCCGTGCCACCCCGGGCATGGAGGGCACGGGCTCGCGCCGCTCTTTGCCCTCCAGGACGAACACCGGCCAGATCAGATCCGCCGGCTCGAGCCGATGCTCCCGCACCAGCCGGCGAATGAATTCGTCGCTGCGCAGCCGCCGCAGGCGGGTGGCGGGAAAGGCTCCCCGGGAGGTGGTGAAGACCATGGCCGCGTTCCTCGTGGTGGCGTGGCTTTGGAAGCTGGCGCTATCCTGCCGACTCCACAAAACAGAAATCAAGGAGGTGTCCCGTGACCGTCGCCTTCACCTGCGTGCTCGTCGCGATCGTCCTGCCCCAGATCTGGGCGGGCTACGCCAAGCGAGGCCTGGTGGCCACCGGGCAGTACGACAACCACGCCCCCCGCCTCCAGCTGGAACGCCTGTCGGGCCCCGCCCTGCGGGCCCGCTGGGCGGAGCAAAACTCCTACGAAGCGCTGCCCGGCTTCGTGGCGGCGGTGCTCATCGCTCATCTCGCCGGCGCCAATCCCGTGGCGGTGGATGCCCTGGCGGTGGTCCACGTCCTGGCCCGAGTCGCCTACGGGATCTGCTACATCCGCGACCTGGCCACCCTGCGCAGCGCGGTCTGGGGCGTGGGTTTTCTCGCTGTGCTCGGCCTGTTCGTCGCCGCTTACGCCGCCTAGAGGGCGGCGAACGCCCGCTCGGCGGCATCCAAGGTGGCGGCGATCTCCGCCTCCCCGTGGGCGGCGGAGAGAAAGCCCGCCTCGTAGGCGGAGGGCGCCAGGTAGACGCCGCCTTCCAACATGCGGTGGAAGAAGCGGGCGTAGCGGTCGACGTCGCTCGCCAGCACGTCGGCAAAATTGCGCACTGCTGGCTGCTCGGTGAAAAAGAGGCCGAACATGGAGCCGGCGCGGTTGGCGGTGAGGGGCACGCCTCGGCGCCGCGCCCGCTCCAGAAGCCCCTCCACCAGGGCGGCGGTGCGCGCTTCCAGGGCCTCGTGGAAGCCGGGCGCGAGAACGACCTCGAGGGTGGCGAGCCCCGCGGCCACCGCCAGCGGATTGCCCGACAGGGTGCCCGCCTGGTAGACCGGGCCCTCCGGCGCGAGCTGCTCCATCAGCTCCCTGCGGCCGCCGAACGCGCCCACCGGGAGGCCGCCGCCGATCACCTTGCCCAGGGTGATGAGGTCCGGCCGCACTCCGAAGCGGCCCGCCGCACAGTCGGGGGCGACGCGAAAGCCGGTCATCACCTCGTCGAAGACGAGCAGTGCTTCCACCTCGTCACAGCAGCTGCGCAGCGTCTCGAGGAAGCCGGGCAGTGGCGGGACGCAGCTCATGTTGCCGGCCACCGGTTCGACGATGATGCAGGCGATGCGCTCCCCCAGTTCCCGACAGGCGGCGCGCACGGCCTCGGCATCGTTGTAGGGCAGGGTCAGGGTGAGGGACGCCACCGCTTCGGGCACGCCGGGGGAGCTCGGCACGCCGAGGGTGAGGGCGCCGGAGCCCGCTTTGACCAAGAGGGAGTCGGCGTGGCCGTGGTAGCAGCCCTCGAATTTGACGATCAGGTCCCGTCCGGTCCAGGCCCGCGCCAGGCGGATGGCGCTCATGGTGGCCTCGGTGCCGGAGTTGACCAGGCGCACCATTTCCAGGCCCGGAACCTGGCGACAGAGGAGCTCCGCCAGGCGCACCTCTAGCTCCGTGGGGGCGCCGAAGGAGGTTCCCCGCTCGATCTGGCGGCGCAACGCCTCCACCACGGTGGGATGGCCGTGGCCGAGGATGAGGGGGCCCCAACTGAGGACGTAGTCGATGTATTCCCGCCCATCGCTGTCGTACAGGCGGGCGCCCTGTCCGCGGTCGATGAACAGGGGCTCGCCGCCCACGGCGCGGAAGGCGCGCACGGGGGAATTGACGCCGCCAGGGATGTGGCGCCGGGCGGCTTCGAACAGGGCGTGAGAGCGGTTCATGTCCGGCTCCTTTAGTGATGGAGGGGGCGCTTGCCGCGGGCTAAAAGGGCTTGACCACCGCCAGGATGACGATGGCCACGAGAAACAGGGCGGGCACCTCGTTGAACCAGCGGAAGAAGCGGTGGCTCGGCGTCGGCCGGTCGGCGGCGAAGCGCTTCAGGTAGTAGAGGCAGAGATGGTGGTAGACCACCAGCAGGGCCACCAGCGCCAGCTTGGCGTGGAACCAGCCGGCCTCCAGGTAGTAGCGGGGGGCAGAGGAGGCCAGCGCGACGCCGAAGAGCACCGTGGCGATCATCGAGGGCGTGGCGATGCCGCGGTACAGCTTGCGCTCCATCACCTTGAAGCGCTCGCGCCCCACCTCGTCTTCGGCCATGGCGTGGTAGACGAACAGGCGCGGCAGGTAAAAGAGGGCGGCGAACCAGCACACCACACTGATCAGGTGAAAGGCCTCGAGCCAGGCAAACATCGCATCCCTCCTTCAAAAGCGGGGTGGTTCGCCGATCGGTTGGGGTTCTTCGAGGGGGAGCGGCGGTTGGGGAGCCGCGCGCGCCCGCCGCTCTTCCTCCCGCTCGAGCAGGTCTTCGGCCAGGGCCCAGTATACGCTCTGGCGGAGAATCAGCCGCGAGGTGGCGAAGGCGAGAAAGGCGGTGGCCAGGATGGGCAGCGCCATCTGGGGATTGGCGGTCATTTCCAGGACGATCACCGTGGCGGTGATGGGGGTCTGCACCACTCCGCTGAAGTAGGCCACCATGCCCAGAATGACCACCGCGTCGGCCGGGGCGGCGGGGGCGAGGCGGGCCAGCTCCCCGCCGAGCCCGGCGCCCGCGGCCAGCGACGGGGCGAAGATGCCGCCGGGAATACCCGTGAAGTAGGAAAGCCAGGTGGCGACGATCTTGGTGGCGGTGAAGGCGAAACCGGCATCGGCCGCGCCGGTGACGACGTCTCGCGCGTGGTGGTATCCGGAACCAAAGCTCGCCCCATCGCTGGCGATCCCCAGGACGGCGAGTGCGAGTCCCACCGCCGCGGCGAAGCCCAGGGGCCGGCGCCGGATGATCGGCACCAGGCAGCGCGAACCGGTCACCAGAGCGCGGCTGAACAGACCGCCCAACAGGCCGCCCACCACTCCGCACAGGGGAATGGCGAGCCAGCTCGCGGACAGGGGAAGCGTCACTTCGGTGCGGCCGAAATAGGTGTAGTTGCCCAGAACCGCCAGGGCCACCACGCCCGCCAACACCACCGCGGTGATCACCGCGCCGCTGGAGCGCTCTTCGAAGGAGCGGGCCAGCTCTTCGATGGCGAACATGATCCCCGCCAGCGGGGTGTTGAAGGCGGCGGCGATGCCCGCCGCGCCGCCGGCGAGAATCAGGCCCCGCTCGAGGAGGTGGTGGGGCAGGCGCGCCGCCCTGCCCAGCTGAAAGAGGATTGCCGCCCCGATGTGGACCGTGGGCCCCTCCCGGCCGATGGAGGCGCCGCAGGCCATGCCCCATACCGTCAGGACGAATTTCCAGGCGGCCACGGGCAGCGAGAGGAGGCGCCGGCGGTAGGTTTCGTCGGGGTTGCCCAGCGCGGCGATGGCCTGGGGGATGCCGGAACCGCGCGCCGCGGGGGCGAAGCGCCTGGTCAGCCACACGGCGAGGGCGAGGCCCGCCGGCAGGACCAGCAGTGGCGCCCATGGGTGGGCCGCGAAGAGCGCATCGCGCAGCGCCTCCGCCCGCTCTGCGGCCACGGCCAGGGCGCAACTGGCCGCACCCACCAGCAGGCCGCCGGACCACAGGACGAGCCGCGTGCGCCAGGTGGACGCCGACAACAGGGTTTCCTTGGGCATCGGCTCCCGTCTGCGCGTGGTGAAAGAGGAGGGCTCAGTATACTGGCTGCGCGGTGGGGATCTGGGAGGGAAGATGGCCGCCGGCGTGAAGGGCACAGTGCTGTGGGGGTTAGGATTCCTGCTGGTGGGAGCCTTCCTGGGCGCCCGCTTCTCGGGGTTGCTGGGCCAGAGAGGGGAGGAAGCGCCGGCGCGCCGCCTCGAAGCCTACCAGGGGCGCATCGCCGAGCTCGAAGTTGCCCTCCAGGTGGACCGCCTCGCCCAGGAAAAGTTGCGCGAGGAGATCGCCGCCCTGCAGGCGGAGCGCACGCTTCTCGCAGCCGAAAAGGCCGTCTGCGAAAAGCGCTTGTCGGGCCAGGTGGCGGAATCGCCGCCGGGCCTGGTGGTGGAAGGGCTCGCGGTGCGCCCCCTGCTCGGCAGGCCCCGGCACTACGCCTGGGAGATGGTGGTGCGCCGCGGCGGCGCCGCCTTGGATGTCGAGCCGGTCCACGCGGTGCTCACCCTGTCGGTGGCCGGGCGCCTGCGGGATCGGCCCCATCGCCTCGGCCTGCGCGAGCTCGAACCGGGCGGAGGAGCCGATCTGCGCAGCCTTCACTTTCGCCATTTCGCGGTGGTGGATGGGGTGCTGGTGCTGCCGCCCCATTTCCAGGCGGAGCGCTTGGTGGTGTCGGTGGCCGAAGAGGGGCGCCCCGACTCCCTGCTACTGCGCGAACTGCCCTGGCCCGGCGATGCCGCTGTGTTAGAGTAGGGTCCCCTCAAATCCCTCGGCGCACGGATGTCGGCAGTCAAGAGTTTCGCGCCCAGCGTCCTGACCCTCACCCCCGCGGCCGTCGCCCAGCTGCGCCGGCTCGCGGCCGAAGAGGGCAAGGAGGAGCTGGCCCTGCGGGTCTACGTCACCGGTGGGGGGTGCTCCGGCTTTCAGTACGGCTTCGCCCTGGAGGAAGAGGTGGCGGAAGACGACACCGTCGTCGAGGTGGACGGCGTGCGCGCGCTGGTGGATCCCTTGAGTCTGCAGTATCTGCGCGGCGCCACGGTGGACTACGAAGAGGGGCTGCAAGGCGCTCGCTTCGTGGTGCGCAACCCCAACGCCGCCACCACCTGCGGTTGCGGCGCTTCCTTTACCGTTTAGGGGGCGGCGAGGGGCTCTCCTCGGGGGCGAAGGCTCTGCGGCGGCCCTTCACGGGAAGTAGATCCCCCCGAGTACGGCGGGGCGGTGCGCGCCGGTGACCGGGGGCAGGTTGCCGGGCAGCCGCGCCAGTGTGCGATGGGCCAGCCAAGCGAAGGCCGCGGCCTCCACGTGCAGCGGGTCGACGCCGCAGGCCGCGGTGGTGGCCACCCCGGCGGGAGCGAGCCGTTCGCTGAGCGCCGCCACCAGGGCGCCGTTGCGCGCGCCGCCGCCGCACAGCAACACCTCGTGCACCGGCTCGCCTCGGCAAGCGGTGGCGATTCCCCGAGCCACCGATTCCACGGTCAACCACAGCAGGGTGGCCTGAACGTCGGCGGGGTGGGCGCCGGGGGGCAGGTGTCGCTCCAGCCAGTCCAGGTGGAAGTGGTCCGGTCCGGTGCTCTTGGGCGGCGGCAGCGAGAACCAGGGGTCCCGGAGCAAGGCTTCGAGCAGTGCGCGATCCGGCCGCCCCCGGGCGGCAAAGGCGCCGTCGGCGTCGAACGGTCGCCCCAGGTGGCGGCGGGTCCAGGCATCCATGAGACAGTTGCCCGGGCCGGTGTCGAAGCCGGTCACCGCGTTCCCCCGGCCGGGCAGCCAGGTGAGATTGGCGATGCCGCCGATGTTCACCACCACCCGGTTGCGTCCCGGGACGGCAAAGGCGGCGGCGTGGAATGCGGGCACCAGTGGTGCGCCCTCGCCGCCGAGGGCCAGATCCTTGCGCCGGAAGTCGGCCACCGTGGTAATGCCGGTGCGGGCGGCAATCAGGTTCGGATCCCCGAGTTGCAGGCTGAACGGCGGGCCTTTGCCGGCGGAGGGAGGGCGGTGGCGCACGGTTTGGCCGTGGCTGCCGATGGCGGTGACGCGCTCGGGGGAAAGGTGCGCGCGCGCCAGCAGGGCGAGCGCCGCCTCGGCGAACCATTCGCCGACCCGACGGTCGGCTTCAGCCAGCTCCTCCAGGGAAACCGCCGCTCCCTGGGCGAGAGCGCGCAAGCGCTCCGGCAACCCGTGCGGGGGCGGAAGGAAGGCGTGGGCCTCGACCCGCAGCCCGCGCTTCCCGACGGCCAACAGGACGGCGTCCACGCCGTCCATGCTGGTGCCTGACATCAAGCCGAGGTAGAGAGCCTCGTCGGCCACCGGGTCAGGGCGCGCGGGCGGCCAAGCGGGTCTGTTCGAGGGCTTCGAGCTGGGCCAACAGCGGCAGGGCGAGGCGCCGGAAGCGCGCCAGCTCGGCGCCGGCGAGGGGTTCGGCCTGGGGCAGGCGGACGGTCCGCGGGTCCACGTGGCGGCCGTCGATCAAAAACTCGTAGTGGAGGTGGGGGCCGGTGGCGTAGCCGGTGCTGCCCACGGTGCCGATCACCTGCCGCTGGCGGACGTTCTCTCCGGTCCGCACGAGGCGCTTCTGGAGGTGAAGGTATTTGGTGGTGTAGGCGCGGCCGTGCCGGATCACCACGTAGTTGCCGTTGCCCCGCGAGTACCCAGAGGCCACCACTTTGCCGGCGCCCGCCGCGTAGACGGGGGTGCCGGCGGGGGCGGCGTAATCGACGCCCCGGTGGGGGCGGCGGGTCTTGAAGATCGGGTGGAGGCGGTTGGGGTCGAAATTGGAGCTGACGCGGGTGAAGTCCAGGGGCGCCCGCAGGAACGCCTTGCGCATCGGGCGGCCCTGGGGATCGTAGTAGTCCACCTGGCCGTCCTGCGTCTCGTGGCGCACCGCGCGATAGTGGCGGCCGCGATTGACGAACTCGGCGGCGAGAATGGTGGCCGGTCCGGCCTTCTCCCCGTCCACGAAATGCTCCTCCAACAGCACGCTGAAGCGATCGCCGGCGCGTACGTCGAGGGCGAAGTCCACGTCCCAGGCGAAGATGTTGGCCAGTTCCAAGATCTGAGCGGCGCTCAACCCGGCCCGGGCGCCGTCGACGAAGAGCGACTGGCGGATGGTGCCGGCGCGCAGGGCGATGGCCCGCTCGGCGGCGCGCGCCAGGCGCTCTCCCCGAAAGCCGTCCTCTTCGCGGAAGAAGCGATAGGCTTCGAGCTTGGATCGCTCGTAGACCAGTTCCACCAGGGCGCCGTCGGCGCCGAGCAGGACGGAGATCCTCTCCCCCGGCGCGAGTCTGCGCAGCACCTCCGTCGGACCGCGGGCCTCCATCAGGGCGTATGCCTCGCCGGCGCCGATGCCGAGGCGTACCAGAATGGCCGACAGGCTGTCGCCGGGCTGTACCTGGGCGTCCAGCTGGAGGGGCCGCTCGGGCTGCCGGCGGGACAGGTCGGCGATGGCCTCGTCGAGGGCTTGAGCGAAGGATGAATCCCGCTGGGGGGTCGGGGAATAGGGCACTTCGCGGGCCGCGGAGACGGGCTCGCTCGGGATCAGCAACAAGCCGGCGAGCACCAATGAGACGAGGGCGGCGGCGAACAGATGGGGCCCGGGAAGGCGCGGTCTCGACCGGTTATTCGTTGTCATGGCGCGAGCAGGAGCTTTCCGAAGACGACGACTTTACTGCAAATCCCGCGCCGCCCACAACACCGGGCGTGCGAACTTGTCTTGGGCGCCGATTCCGTTTAGTTTTGCGGCCCCTGATCGGCTCCGCGGCGGCCCCCGATGGTGCAACGGGATCTCCTCTCCGACCTGCGCGCCCGAGGTCTCATCGCCCAGCTCTCGGCGGAGGAGGAGCTGGCCGAGCACCTCGCCGAGCGGCGCACGCTCTACTGTGGCTTCGATCCCACCGCCGACAGCCT
>BPKH01000006.1:112500-218131 GCA_026005035.1 Porticoccaceae bacterium
TAAGGCGGTAGGCTGGACTCTTAGGCAAATCCGGGAGTCCGAGGCCGAGAGCTGACGACGAGCCCGCTATTGGGCGAAGTGGTTGATGCCATGCTTCCGAGAAAAGCTTCTAAGCTTCAGGCAACGAGAGACCGTACCCCAAACCGACACAGGTGGTCGGGTAGAGCATACCAAGGCGCTTGAGAGAACTCGGGTGAAGGAACTAGGCAAAATGGCACCGTAACTTCGGGAGAAGGTGCGCTCCCTTTGGTGAAGGACTTGCTCCGTAAGCCGAGGGGAGTCGAAGTGACCAGGCCGCTGCGACTGTTTATCAAAAACACAGCACTCTGCAAACTCGCAAGAGGACGTATAGGGTGTGACGCCTGCCCGGTGCCGGAAGGTTAATTGATGGGGTTAGCCCCCTCGGGGGCGAAGCTCCTGATCGAAGCCCCGGTAAACGGCGGCCGTAACTATAACGGTCCTAAGGTAGCGAAATTCCTTGTCGGGTAAGTTCCGACCTGCACGAATGGCGTAACGATGGCGGCGCTGTCTCCACCCGAGACTCAGTGAAATTGAACTCGCTGTGAAGATGCAGTGTACCCGCGGCTAGACGGAAAGACCCCGTGAACCTTTACTACAGCTTGGCACTGAACTTTGAGCATACCTGTGTAGGATAGGTGGGAGGCTGTGAAGCCGGGACGCCAGTTCCGGTGGAGCCGCCCTTGAAATACCACCCTGGTATGTTCGAGGTTCTAACTCAGGTCCGTGATCCGGATCGAGGACAGTGTCTGGTGGGTAGTTTGACTGGGGCGGTCTCCTCCCAAAGCGTAACGGAGGAGCACGAAGGTACCCTCGGCATGGTCGGAAATCATGCTCTGAGTGCAAAGGCAGAAGGGTGCTTGACTGCGAGACTGACAAGTCGAGCAGGTGCGAAAGCAGGTCTTAGTGATCCGGTGGTTCTGTATGGAAGGGCCATCGCTCAACGGATAAAAGGTACTCCGGGGATAACAGGCTGATCTCCCCCAAGAGTTCACATCGACGGGGAGGTTTGGCACCTCGATGTCGGCTCATCACATCCTGGGGCTGAAGCCGGTCCCAAGGGTATGGCTGTTCGCCATTTAAAGTGGTACGCGAGCTGGGTTCAGAACGTCGTGAGACAGTTCGGTCCCTATCTGCCGTGGGCGTTGGAGATTTGAGGAGAGCTGCTCCTAGTACGAGAGGACCGGAGTGGACGAACCTCTGGTGTTCCGGTTGTCACGCCAGTGGCACTGCCGGGTAGCTATGTTCGGACGGGATAACCGCTGAAAGCATCTAAGCGGGAAGCCCCCTCCAAGATGAGATCTCCCCGGGACCTCGAGTCCCCTAAAGGGCCGTCCAAGACCAGGACGTCGATAGGCGGGGTGTGTAAGCGCCGCGAGGCGTTGAGCTAACCCGTACTAATGGCCCGTGCGGCTTGACCATATAACAGAAGCGATCCCCAACCCAGGATCGACACCAAAGCTCCGCCCCCACCCAACTTCCCAACAACACCACCCCAATTTGTCGAAACGGGGCAGCCAACCGCATAAGACCCACGTCGACAAACCCCTTTGCCTGGCGACCATAGAGCGTCGGAACCACCTGATCCCATCCCGAACTCAGAAGTGAAACGGCGCATCGCCGATGGTAGTGTGGGGCCTCCCCATGCGAGAGTAGGTCATCGCCAGGCTCATAAACCACAAAACGCCCACCCAAAAGTGGGCGTTTTTTATTTGATCTCCCCAACAAGGAGGGCGCGGGGCCGCGGGGGCGGTCCGCCGAGCCCTCGCGGCGCTCAGTCGTTCTCTGCCTCGCGCAAGATGATGAGGGCCCGGCCCTCGCTGCGCACGAGGCCCTCTTCCTCGAGCTGTTTCAGGGCTCGGCTCGCCATTTCCCGGGAGCAGCCGGCCATGCGGCTGAGTTCTTCGCGGGTCAGGGCGAGGCGCACGCCCTGCGGGTGCGGTTGGGCGCCCGGTCCCCGGGCGAGCTCTTCCAAAATGCGCGCGATGCGCCCTTGCACGTCGAGGGAGGTCAGGGTGACGAGGCGCCGGTTGCACTTGGTGAGGCGGCGGCTGAGCTTGGCGCCCAGCAACTTCAAAAAGTCCACCGCCCAAGGCTTCATTTCCTGTTCGAGCGCTTCCCAGAGCCCGGCATAGGTGATCTTGGCCAGGCGGCAGCGGGTGCGGGTGAAGATGGAGACCTCCCGCTGGTGGTGGCTCACGAACACGCCGGTCTCGCCGATGAAGTCCCCCGGGTGGAGGTGGTCGAGGATGTAGTCCCGCTCGTCCTCGCCGGCCATGGACACCACCAGGATGCCTTCCACCACGTAGTAGAGAGTGTCCGCCGTGTCGCCGGGCACCATCACAAAGGTCCGCGGCGGGTAGACGTTGTGGTGGCAGAGGGCCAGGAAGCGCTCGAGGGTCTCCTGGGCTCTCGGGTCGCTTGCAGCTTCCGGAGCTGGAGCCAATGCCTGCGGCGGTTTCATCGCCAGCCGACCTCCTTCAAGGGAGCGCGGAGTGCTTCACGGCGACCAGGAATACCGAGCATCGTCCGCAAATTGCCAATCGGTTGCAGGACAACAGCATATCAGGTTCCGGCGCGGCGCAAAGGCGGTGCTCGGCTACAATGGCGCCATGAAACGCAGACTCCTCGAGTTGCTCGCCGACGGACACCTCCATTCCGGCGCCGCCCTGGCGGCCAACCTCGGCGTGAGCCGCACCGCCGTCTGGAAAGGCGTCACCGCACTGCGCGCCCTGGGCGTGGAGGTACAAGCCGAGGGAGGCAAGGGTTATCGAATTCCGGGAGGGCTCGAACTGCTCGATGCCGAGCGGATCCGGCGATTGCTGCCGGCCTCGGCCGCGGCCTTGCTCGCCGGCCTCGAGGTCCTCGAAGAGGTGGACTCTACCAATCGCTATCTGGCCGATCTCGCCGAGAGGGCTCATGCCAGGTCGGTGTTGGCGGAGCGACAGACCCGGGGCCGCGGCCGGCGGGGACGCAGCTGGGTCAGTCCCTTTGGGCGCAACCTCTACCTCTCGGTGGGGTGGCGGTGGGAAGGTGGGATCGCCGCCCTGGAGGGGCTGAGCCCGGCCGTGGCTTTGGCGGTGCGCAGGGCGCTGGGGGGCGATCCCCGCCTGGCTGTCAAGTGGCCCAACGACGTGCTGCTGGACGGCCGGAAAGTCGCCGGCATCCTGTCGGAGATCCACGGCGACCCGGTGGGGCCCTGTCTCTTGGTGGTGGGCATCGGGGTGAACCTGGGGATGGGCGAAAGCGGCGCGGCCATCGATCAACCCTGGGCCGACCTGACCGAGTTGGGCCGGCAAGGGCGCAACGCCACCGCGGCGGCCTTGCTGGCGGAGCTGCTGCCCCTTTTGGATCGCTTTCCCAGATCTGGGTTCGAGCCCTTCCGGGAAGAGTGGAATCGGCTCGATCTGTGCCGCGATCGGCCCGTCCGGGTCCATCTCGCCGGCAACCCTGTGGACGGCGTCGCTCGGGGCGTGGGCCCGACGGGGGCGCTCCTCGTCGAAACAGGAGGGGTGCTGCGATCCTTCCAGGGAGGGGAAATCTCCGTGCGAGCCCGCTGATGATCCTGGACATCGACCTGGGCAACAGCCGGCTCAAATGGCTCCTCCGGAACCACCAAGGCGAGGTGCAGGAGGAGGGTGCCGGCGAGTCCGCCCGCTGGGCGGACGTCTTGCCGCGCGGCCCGTCCCTGCAGCGGATCCGCGTCGCCTCGGTGCGCGGCGACCTGAACGCCGAGTTGGCTCGCCACTGTCGGGAACGCTATGGGGTGGCGTGCGAGTTCGCCCGCGTTCGCGAGGGGCTGCTCGGCCTTTCCTGCGCCTACCGGGAACCGGATCGCTTGGGGGTGGACCGCTGGCTTGCTCTCCTCGCCTGCGTCGGCGAGGGGTTGCGCAGGGCGCTGGTGGTGGATGCCGGCACCGCGCTCACCCTCGACCTGCTCGACGAGGGCCGGCACCGAGGGGGCTTTATCCTCCCCGGCCTGGCGGCGATGGCCCGTGCGTTGGGAGAGAACACTTGGGGGGTCGCGGCGGCAGGCCGCGAGGAGGGCCGTCTGGAGGCGGGACGGGATACCGCCACCTGCGTCGCCAACGGCGCTCTGCTCGCGGCGGTGGGCGCGATCGAGCGGGCCTGGCGTCAATACGCCGCGCCTCCGGTGGTGGTGACCGGGGGCGACGGTCCTCGGCTGGTTGCGTTTTTCCCCTCCTCGGTGGACGCTCGGCTGCGGCCGGACCTCGTCCTCGCCGGTTTGGCGTTGGCGCTTCCCTAGGGGTGTAGTGATGCGTTGGCTCGCCCTCTTGCTGCTGGTCGCCAACCTCTTGCCGGCCCTGTTCCCCGGCAATCGCGGCTGGGTGGTGGCACAGCGTCCCGAAAGAGGGGGGGCGCGCCCCGAGGAACTCCAGGCGCCCTCGCTGCAACTGCTGGCGGAGCGCACCGCCGAGAGCGACGGCGCGCACGCCGAGCGGACCCCCTTTCGCTCGGGGGGGCACTGTTCCCTGCTCGGCCCCTTCGGATCGGTCGCCGCCGCGGAGCGCGTGGCCCTGCAATTCGAAGCCCGGGGCGTCGCCCTGCGGCGGCACGCGCGGGAAGTGGGGGTTGGCAGCGATTACTGGGTCTACCTCCCCCGCCCCCCTTCGAGCCGCGCCGCGGGTCGGCTCCTCCAAGAGTTGAAGGCCGCGGGCATGGAGGGATATCGCATTCCAGCGGGACCGCTGGCGGGGGCGGTGGGGGTCGCCGTCTACGCGGATGCGGAGGCGGCCGAACGGGAACGCCAACGACTCATCGCCTTGGGCTATCCCGCCGAGGTGGGGCGCATCGAGCGCCGAGCCCTCGAGTTCTGGCTCGTGGGGGAGACGCTCCGCCCCGCCACCCTGGCCGCCGTGGAGCGGGCGCTGGGGGATCGCCTGCCCCACAGGGGGGTTCGGGAAGACTGCCAATCGGTTGCTTCCGCCATGCACTTCCAATAGAATCGCCGCTCCCGGTGGTGTCACTTCCCGCGCTGGCGTAGCTCAGTTGGTAGAGCGGCTGATTTGTAATCAGCGGGTCGGGGGTTCGACTCCTCTCGCCAGCTCCAGTTCGCCCGCGGGTCTTGACAAGAGCGTCGGCGGAGCAGAGAATACGCGGCCTTTTTCGGAGGGGTTCCCGAGCGGTCAAAGGGATCAGACTGTAAATCTGACGCGCAAGCTTCGGTGGTTCGAATCCACCCCCCTCCACCAAGTTGGCCAGCGGAAGCGGCGGAGGCGGTTGCCCTGCCGGTCCGGCTCAGCGCAAAGGGCGGTAGAGCGCGGTCGAGCGGGCATAGTTCAATGGTAGAACCTCAGCCTTCCAAGCTGATGATGCGGGTTCGATTCCCGCTGCCCGCTCCAAGCGGAGGAAGTTTCAGGCTCTTGTAGCTCAGTCGGTAGAGCACACCCTTGGTAAGGGTGAGGTCGGCGGTTCAAATCCGCCCAAGAGCTCCATACACAGAGAGGCGAAGATCGATCCCCTTTACAGGAGGCGCTCGCAATGGCGAAGGAAAAGTTTGAACGGAAGAAGCCCCATGTGAATGTGGGGACGATTGGTCATGTGGACCATGGGAAGACGACGCTGACGGCGGCGCTGACGCGGGTGTGTGCGGAGACCTGGGGGGGTCAGGCGGTGCCGTTTGAGGGGATTGACAAGGCGCCGGAGGAGCGGGAGCGCGGGATTACGATTGCGACGTCGCACGTGGAGTATGAGAGTGCGAAGCGGCACTATGCGCATGTGGACTGTCCGGGTCATGCCGACTATGTGAAGAACATGATCACGGGTGCGGCGCAGATGGACGGTGCGATTTTGGTGGTGAGTGCGGCGGATGGTCCGATGCCGCAGACGCGGGAGCACATTTTGCTGGCGCGTCAGGTGGGTGTGCCGTACATCGTGGTGTTTTTGAACAAGGCGGACATGGTGGACGATCCGGAGCTTCTCGAGCTGGTGGAGATGGAGGTTCGGGAGCTGTTGGACCAGTATGAGTTTCCTGGGGACGACACGCCGATCATTGTGGGTTCGGCGCTGATGGCGCTGGAGGGCAAGGACGACAATGGTCTGGGCACCAGTGCGGTGAGGAAGCTGGTGGAGACCATGGACGAGTACATTCCGGAGCCGGAGCGAGCGATTGACCAGCCGTTTTTGATGCCGATTGAGGATGTGTTTTCGATTTCGGGCCGAGGGACGGTGGTGACGGGCCGGATTGAGCGGGGCAAGGTGAAGGTTGGGGACGAGGTGGAGATTGTGGGTCTTCGGGAGACGCAGAAGACCACGGTGACGGGTGTGGAGATGTTCCGCAAGCTTCTGGACGAGGGGGTTGCGGGGGACAATGTTGGGGTGTTGTTGCGTGGGACGAAGCGTGACGAGGTGGAGCGTGGTCAGGTGTTGGCGAAGCCTGGCTCGATCACGCCGCACACCAAGTTTGAGTGTGAGGTGTATGTGCTGACGAAGGAGGAGGGGGGTCGGCACACGCCGTTTTTCAATGGGTATCGTCCGCAGTTTTATTTCCGGACCACGGATGTGACGGGGGCGGTGGAGCTTCCGGAGGGTGTGGAGATGGTGATGCCGGGAGACAACGTGCGGATGACGGTGACGCTGATTGCGCCCATTGCGATGGAGGAGGGTTTGCGGTTTGCGATCCGGGAGGGGGGCCGGACGGTGGGTGCCGGCGTGGTGACCAAGGTCATCGAGTGACCCCCCGACAATCGCCCAAGCCAAGGGCCGCCCAGGGGGCGGCTCTTCTCGCTTTGGGTTTTCCGCCGGGTCGAGGCTCATGTCCGTTTCGAAGGCCAGTAGTTCAATTGGTAGAGCACCGGTCTCCAAAACCGGGGGTTGGGGGTTCGAGTCCCTCCTGGCCTGCCATCTTCGTTGTGGGGAGGTGAGGGGCTGATGGCGACCGCGGCTTCCAACGGCGCTGGCTCGCGCCTCGACCTCCTCAAGTGGGCGGTGGTCGGGTCCTTGGTCGCGGCCGGCGTGTGGGGTAACCACCACTACGCCTCGGAACCGCTCTTGTACCGGGCCCTGGCACTGCTTGTCTTGGCGCTGCTCGCGCTGGCCGTCGCCGCCACCACCGCCAAGGGGGCCGAGTTTCTCGAGCTCGCCAAGGGTGCCCGCCTGGAGGCTCGGCGCATCGTTTGGCCCACCCGCCAGGAGTGCAACCAGACCACTCTGGTGGTGGTCGGATTCATTCTGCTCACGGCATTGATCCTATGGGGGCTCGACAGCCTGTTCGGCTGGCTGATCTCCCTCGTCATTGGGTGATCCAAATGGCCAAGCGCTGGTACGTGGTCCAAGCCTATTCGGGCTTCGAGAAGAAAGTGGCCGCCACCCTCAAGGAGCGGATCGCGCTCTTCGGTATGGAGGACAAGTTCGGCGAGATCCTGGTCCCCACCGAGGAAGTGGTCGAGATGCGCGGTGGGCAAAAGCGGCGCAGCGAGCGCAAGTTCTTCCCCGGCTACGTCCTGGTGGAGATGGAGCTGGACGACGACACCTGGCATCTGGTCAAGGAGACCCCCCGCGTGCTCGGCTTCTTGGGCGGGCGCGCCGACCGCCCGTCGCCGATCAGCAAGGAAGAGGCGGATGCCATTTTGCAGCGGGTCCACGAATCGGAAGAAAAGCCCCGCCCCAAGACCATCTTCGAGCCGGGCGAAGTGGTGCGGGTCGTGGAGGGCCCCTTCAACGACTTCACCGGGGTCGTCGAGGAAGTCAACTACGAGAAGTCGAGGTTGCGCGTGTCGGTCTCCATCTTCGGGCGTTCGACGCCGGTCGAGCTCGATTTCAACCAGGTGGAAAAAGGCTGAGGCGCGCGGCGAACCGAGGCGGCCATTTGGACGGCGCGAGCCGTCGGGGAGCCGGCACCGAGGGGCCGGCGTCAACCACCCACAGGAGTTTAAGCAATGGCGAAAAAGGTACAGGCCTACATCAAGCTGCAGGTGAAGGCCGGTCAGGCGAATCCCAGCCCCCCCGTGGGTCCTGCCCTGGGCCAGCACGGGGTGAACATCATGGAATTCTGCAAGGCATTCAACGCCCAGACACAGGGGCTTGAGCCGGGCTCGCCGGTGCCGGTGGTGATCACGGTCTACAGCGACCGCAGCTTCACCTTCACCCTCAAGACGCCGCCCGCTTCCTATCTGCTCAAAAAAGCGGCGGGCATCGAAAGCGGAAGCGCGCGCCCCAACACCCAGAAAGTGGGCAAGGTGACCCGGGCCCAACTGGAAGAGATCGCGCGCATCAAGCAGCCCGACCTCACCGCGGCCGATCTCGAGGCCGCCGTGCGCACCATTGCCGGGTCGGCCCGCTCCATGGGGCTCGAGGTGGAGGGACTCTGAGATGGCCAAGTTGTCGAAGCGGATGCGGGCGATTCGGGAAAAGGTGGATCCCACACGCGTGTACCCGGTGGACGAGGCGATCGCGCTCCTCAAGGAATGCGCCACCGCCCGGTTTGAGGAAACCGTCGAAGTGGCCGTCAACCTCGGCATCGACCCCCGCAAATCGGATCAGGTAGTGCGTGGGGCCACTACCCTGCCCCACGGCACCGGCAAGCAGGTGCGGGTGGCCGTCTTCGCCCAGGGGGAGGCCGCGGAAGCGGCGCGCAGTGCCGGCGCCGATCGCGTGGGTATGGAAGATCTCGCGGAAGAGATCAAAGCGGGCAATCTGGACTTCGACGTGGTGATCGCCGAGCCGGCCGCCATGCGCCTCGTCGGCCAGTTGGGACAGATCCTGGGCCCGCGCGGACTCATGCCCAACCCCAAGACGGGCACCGTAACCCCGGACGTGGCCACTGCCGTGCGCAACGCCAAGGCGGGGCAGGTTCGCTATCGCGCCGACAAGGGCGGCATCGTCCACGGGGGGATCGGCAAGGTCAGTTTTTCGCCCGAGGCTCTCAAGGAGAACCTGGCGGCGCTGTTGGCCGATTTGAAAAAGGCCAAGCCCGCCTCAGCCAAGGGTGTGTATCTCAAGAAGGTGACCCTGTCCACCACCATGGGGCCGGGGATCACCATCGACCATTCGGCTCTGGAGGCCTGAATGGCCAGCAGGTGGCGCTCCGTGCGCCGCCCGAAGAGGCTTTGGGGTTCGCGCACCGCCGCTGCGGGGCGCGGGCCGTCAAAGACCGCAGGCACCGCGAGGTTTAATGTCGCAGACCCTTTCGGCGAGCGACGCCTGCGCAGACGGTGTGACCCGAACCGGTTTGTGGAGCGAACTGGATTCGATCACATCGTGGTGGCCGGGTTGCGACCCGGTACGGATGGGACAATCCAGGAGAAACAGGCGTGGCACTGAATCTCGAGCAAAAGAAAGCGGTGGTTGCCGCAGTGCACGAGACGGCCAGCAAGGCGCTTTCGCTGGTGGTCGCCGACGCCCGCGGAGTGGACGTGGCCGCTCTGACGGAACTGCGCAAGCAGGCCCGGGAGAGCCAGGTGCACCTGCAGGTCGTCAAGAACACCCTGGCGCGGCGCGCCTTCGAGGGGACCGCTTTCGAGTGCGTCCGCGACGCCCTCGTCGGCCCCTCGCTCTTCGGGTTCTCGATGGAGGACCCCGGAGCGGCAGCCCGGTTGTTCCGGGACTTCGCCAAGCGCAACGAGCACTTCCAAGTGAAGCTGCTGAGTGTCGGGGGGCAACTGTTGCCCGCCGAACAGTTGGACGTGCTGGCGAACCTGCCGACCCGGGAGCAGGCGCTGGCCCAGCTCGCGGGCGTGATGATCGCGCCCGTGGCCAAGCTCGCTCGCACGCTCAACGAAATTCCCGCCCAGGTCGCGCGCGCCCTGGCGGCCGTGGCCGACAAGAAGCGGGAAGCCGCCTGAGCGAACCCCTCAACCTCATTACAGGAGACTGAATCATGGCTCTGAGCAACGAAGAAATCCTCAACGCCATCGCCGAAATGAGCGTCATGCAGGTGGTGGAGCTGGTCAAGGCGATGGAGGAGAAGTTCGGCGTCTCCGCTCAGGCGGCGGTGGCCGTCGCCGCGGCGCCGGCGGCCGGGGGTGGCGAGGCCGCCCAGGCCGAAGAGAAAACCGAATTCGACATCGTCCTGAAGTCGGCCGGCGACAAGAAGGTCAACGTCATCAAGGTGGTTCGGGCCCTGACGGGGCTGGGCCTCAAGGAGGCGAAAGACTTGGTGGACGGAGCCCCCTCCACGGTCAAGGAAGGGGTCAGCAAGGAAGAGGCCGAAGAGGCCAAGAAACAGCTGGAGGAAGCGGGCGCGACCGTCGAACTCAAGTGAGTCGGCGTGTCGGCGCACCGCCGTCCACCTCCGTGACCGGGCCCGGGCTGGCGGCGAAGCCGCCGGCCCTTTCCCGCTTGGGGATCCAGGGTCCGGCGCCGTCTCCGCCGACCGTCCCGTGAACGAGCTGGTGAGGAACCATGGGTTACTCCTACACTGAGAAAAAACGCATTCGCAAGGACTTCCGCAAGCTGCCCGAGGTGATGGAGCTGCCCCCGCTGCTCGCCATCCAGCTGGAGTCCTACCAGAGCTTCACGCAGATCGGCATTCCGCCGGAACAGCGCGCGGAGACGGGTCTGCACGCCGCGTTCAAGTCGATTTTTCCCATTAGCAGCTTGAACGGCAGCGCAGTGTTGGAGTACGTCGACTACAGCCTGGGGCGCCCCATCTTCGACGTCGAAGAGTGCAAGCTGCGCGGCGCCACCTACGCGGCGCCGTTGCGGGTTCGCCTGCGGCTGGTGATCTACGACAAGGACTCGTCCAGTCGCGCCATCAAGGACATCAAGGAGCAGGAGGTCTACCTGGGGGAGATCCCCCTGATGACCGAGCACGGCACCTTCATCGTCAACGGCACCGAGCGGGTCATCGTCTCCCAGCTGCACCGCTCGCCCGGGGTCTTTTTCGACCATGACCGGGGCAAGACCCACTCCTCGGGCAAATTGCTCTATTCGGCGCGGGTGATCCCCTATCGCGGCTCCTGGCTCGATTTCGAGTTCGATCCCAAAGACCTGCTCTTCGTGCGGATCGACCGCCGCCGCAAGTTGCCGGCCACCATTCTCCTGCGGGCTCTCGGCTACACGGCCGAGGAGATCCTCGCCCTCTTCTTCGAGAACACCGTGTTCGAGCGCACCGAGCACGGCTATCAGATGGACGTGATCCCCCTGCGCCTGCGCGGCGAGATCGCCGCCTTCGACATCCGCGGCAAGGGCGGCAAGGTGATCGTGGAGCAGGGCCGGCGCATCACCCAGCGGCACATTCGCCAACTGGAGAAAGAAAACATCAAACGGCTCGAGGTGCCCAGGGAGTATCTCTTCGGCCGCGTTCTCGCCCGCGACGCCGTGGATCCGGCCACCGGTGAGCTCCTCTACGAGTGCAACACGGAGCTCACCCCCGAAGTGCTCGAGCGCCTGGAGAAGGCCGGCTTTACGCGTATCGAGGTGATCTACACCAACGATCTCGATTGCGGGCCGTACATTTCCGAGACGTTGCGCAACGACCCGACTCGCAATCAACTCGAGGCGCTGGTGGAGATCTACCGGATGATGCGCCCCGGCGAGCCGCCCACCCGAGAGTCGGCCGAAAATCTCTTCTACAACCTGTTCTTCAATCCGGAGCGCTACGACCTGTCGGCGGTGGGTCGGATGAAGTTCAACCTGCGCGTCGGGCGCGCCGATCTCGAGGGCCCCGGCGTGCTGTACGACGGCAAGTACTTCGCGTCGCGGGCCGATCGGGACGAGGACGCCAAGGCGCTGGTCGAACGGCTGGGGGAGGGGACCTCCGACATCCTCGACGTCCTCAAAATCCTCATCGACATCCGCAATGGCAAGGGCAAGGTCGACGACATCGACCACCTGGGCAACCGGCGCGTGCGCTCCGTGGGCGAGATGGCGGAAAACCAGTTCCGGGTCGGCCTGGTGCGGGTCGAGCGGGCGGTCAAGGAGCGCCTCTCGGTGGCCGAGAGCGAAGGGCTCATGCCCCAGGACCTGATCAATGCCAAGCCGGTGGCGGCGGCCATGAAGGAGTTCTTCGGGTCGAGCCAGCTGTCCCAGTTCATGGACCAGAACAACCCGCTGTCCGAAGTCACCCACAAGCGGCGGGTTTCGGCCCTGGGTCCCGGCGGTCTCACCCGGGAGCGCGCGGGCTTCGAGGTCCGGGACGTCCACCCCACCCACTACGGGCGGCTGTGCCCCATCGAGACCCCTGAGGGGCCCAACATCGGCCTCATCAACTCTCTGGCCACCTACGCCCGCACCAACGAGTACGGCTTCATCGAGACCCCCTATCGCAAGGTGGTGGACGGGCGGGTGACCGACCAGATCGAATACCTCTCGGCGATCGTGGAGGGACAGTACGTCATCGCGCAGGCTTCGGCCGCCGTCGATGAGGAGGGCAGGCTCGTCGACGAACTGGTGACCGTGCGCCACCAGGGGGAGTTCACGGTCAAGCCGCCCCACGAGGTGGACTACATGGACGTCTCGCCCAAGCAGGTGGTGTCCGTGGCCGCTTCGCTCATCCCCTTCCTCGAGCACAACGACGCCAACCGGGCCCTGATGGGCTCCAACATGCAGCGCCAGGCGGTCCCCACGCTGCGCGCGGAAAAGCCCCTGGTGGGCACCGGCATGGAGCGGGTGGTGGCGCGCGATTCCGGGGTGTGCGTGGTCGCCCGCCGGGGCGGGGTGGTGGAAAGTGTCGACGCGGCGCGCATCGTGGTGCGGGTCAACGAAGAGGAGATCGAGCCGGGCGACGCCGGGGTGGACATCTACAACCTGGTCAAGTACGCCGCGCTCCAACCAGAACACCTGCATCAACCAGCGCCCCATCGTCCAGGTGGGCGACCGCGTGGCGAAAAACGACATCCTCGCCGACGGCGCCTCGGTGGACCTGGGCGAACTGGCCCTGGGCCAGAACATGCGCATCGCCTTCATGCCCTGGAACGGCTACAACTTCGAGGACTCGATCCTGATCTCGGAGCGGGTGGTGCAGGAGGACCGCTTCACCTCGATCCACATCCAGGAGCTGACCTGCACCGCGCGGGACACCAAGCTCGGGCCCGAGGAGATCACCGCCGACATTCCCAACGTGGGAGAGGCGGCGCTGGCGCGCCTCGACGAGTCGGGCATCGTCTACGTGGGGGCCGAGGTCTCCGCTGGCGACATCCTGGTGGGGAAGGTGACGCCCAAGGGCGAAACCCAGCTCACCCCCGAGGAGAAGCTGCTGCGCGCCATCTTCGGCGAGAAGGCCTCCGACGTGAAGGACACGTCCCTGCGCGTGCCCCGCGGCACCAAGGGCACCGTGATCGGCGCGCAGGTGTTCACCCGGGAAGGGCTGGAGAAGGACGCGCGCGCCAAGGCCGATCGCCCGCCAGGCCGCTCGAGCAGTTCCGCAAGGACTTGCGAGGACGAGACGCGGATCATCGGAGAACGCCACCTTCGAACGGCTGCGGGACGCTCCTGGTGGGCCACCGGCTGGTGCGCGCCGCATCGGGGACCTGCGCAAGGGCGACCTGCTCACGGCGGAAATGGCCAGCTCACCTACGACGCTTCGAGAACTGGTTCAAGGTGCGCGTGGAGGAGGAGTCCCTCGGATCACCGAGCAGTTGGCGCGGATCTTCGCCTGATGGAAATGTCTCGCCGAGCAGGTGCCAAGCAGCAAGACGAGCGGCTGGCGGACAAGAAGTCGCAAGCTGGAAAGCGGGGACGACCTGCCCCCCGGCGTGCTCAAAGTCGTCAAGGTCTACCTCGCGGTCAAGCGGCGCATGTCGGCCGGGCGACAAGATGGCCGGCCGCCACGGCAACAAGGGGGTCGTCTCGGCCATCATGCCGGTGGAGGACATGCCCTACGCTCGAGGACGGCGACCCCCGTGGACATCGTGCTCAACCCCCTCGGGGTGCCGTCCCGGATGAACGTGGGGCAGATCCTCGAAACCCACCTGGGCCTGGGCCGCCAAGGGGCTCGGGAGCAGATCCGAGGCCATGCTCGACCAGCACGCGGGCAGGGCGCGCTGCGCGAAGTCCTGCGCGCATCTACCCCGATTCGGACGTCGCCGGGAGCTCCTCGACCGCCTCCGACGACGCCGTGATCGTCGACTGGCGCGCCGCAAGCCTGGCGACGGGGTGTCCATGGACGAGCCCCGTGTTCGACGGCGCCACCGAGGACGAGATCTGGAGCCTGCGCCTCGCCGGACATGCCGCGGACGCGGCCAGACCGTCCTCTACGACGGCCGCACGGGCGAGCCCTTCGACCGCCCGGTGACGGTGGGCGTGATGTACATGCTGAAGCTCCACCACCTCGTGGACGACAAGATCCACGCCCGCTCCATCGGGCCGTACAGCCTGGTGACCCAGCAGCCCCTGGGCGGCAAGGCCCAGTTCGGCGGCCAGCGGCTCGGGGAGATGGAGGTGTGGGCGCTGGAGGCCTACGGCGCGGCCCACACCCTCCAGGAGATGCTCACGGTCAAGTCCGACGACGTGGCCGGGCGGACCCGGATGTACGAGGCCATCGTCGAAGGGCGACCGATCCTGGAGCCGGGCTGCCGGAGTCGTTCAACGTGCTCGTGAAGGAGATGCAGGCTCGCTCGGGCTCAACGTGGAGCTCCTGGAGGAGGAGTGAGGGGCGGCTTCGCCCCCCTCGTGGATCCCCTGCACTGGAGGACGGGCCTTGCGAGATAGAAGCTGTTCGACAGCCCAAGCCCCGGACGTCACCGCGGACTTCGACGCCATTCGATCGCGGCTCGCCCGGAGCAGATCCGCTCGTGGTCCTACGGCGAGGTGAAAAAGCCGGAGACCATCAACTACCGGACCTTCAAGCCGGAGCGCGACGGCCTCTTCTGCGCCAAGATCTTCGGCCCCGTGCAAGGACTACGAGTGCCTCTGCGGCAAGTACAAGCGCATGAAGCACCGGGGCGTGGTGTGCGAGAAGTGCGGCGTCGAGGTCACCCAGGCCAAGGTGCGCCGGGAGCGGATGGGCCACATCGAGCTCGCCGCCCGGTGGCGCACATCTGGTTCCTCAAGTCGCTGCCCTCGCCGCATCGGCCTCTGCTCGACATGCTCCGCCGAGACTCGAGCGGGTGCTCTACTTCGAGGCCTACATCGTCATCGACCCGGGGATGACGCCCCTCAAGAAGGGGCAGACTGCTCACCGAGGAGCAGTACACGCAGGCGCTGGAAGAGTACGGCGCCGAGCTTCAGGCCGGCGATGGGGGCGGAGGCGATCCGGAGCTCCTCTGCGCGATCGACCTGGAGCGGGAGCTCGCCGCCATCCGGGCGGAGATCCGCAGCCACCAGCCAGGCAAGCGACAAGAAGCTCGCCAAGCGGCTCAAGCTGCTCGAGGCCTTCCACAGACTCCGGGAACCGGCCCGAGTGGATGATCCTCGAGGTGATCCCGGTGCTGCCCCCCGACCTCCGGCCCCTGGTGCCCCTCGACGGCGGGCGGTTCGCCACCAGCGACCTCAACGACCTCTACCGGCGGGTGATCAACCGCAACAACCGCCTCAAGCGGCTCCTGGAGCTCAAGGCCCCGGACATCATCGTCCGCAACGAGAAGCGGATGCTGCAGGAGGCGGTGGACGCCCTGCTTCGACAACGGCCGCCGCGGCCGGCCCATCACCGGGCCCAACAAGCGCCCCCTCAAGTCCTGGCCGACATGCTCAAGGGCAAGCAGGGGCGGTTCCGGCAGAACCTGCTCGGGAAGCGGGTGGACTACTCGGGCCGCAGCGTGATCGTGGTCGGGCCCGACGCTCAAGCTGCACCAGTGCGGCCTGCCCAAGGAGATGGCCCTCGAGCTCTTCAAGCCCTTCATCTTCAACAAGCTCGAGGAGCGGGGGCTCGCACCACCATCAAGGCGCCAAGAAGATGGTGGAGCGGCAGGAGCCCGTGGTCTGGGACATCCTGGAGGAGGTGATCCGCGAGCACCCCGTGCTCCTGAACCGGGCGCCCACCCTGCACCGGCTCGGCATCCAGGCCTTTGAGCCCGTGCTGATCGAGGGCAAGGCGATCCAGCTCCACCCGCTGGTGTGCACCGCCTACAACGCCGACTTCGACGGCGACCAGATGGCGGTGCACGTGCCGCTCACGCTCGAGGCCCAGATCGAGGCGCGGTGCTCTGATGATGCCACCAACAACATCCTCGCGCCGGCCAACGGCAAGCCGATCATCGTCCCCACCCAGGACATCGTCCTCGGGCTCTACTACCTGACCCGCGAGCGGATCGGCCCGCGGCGAAGGGCAGGGTCTTCGCCGACGTCGCCGAGGTGCGCCGCGGCCTACGACGGCGGTCGTGGTGGACCTGCACGCCCAAGCGATCCGAGGTGCGCACGGACGGCGAGCGAGTCGAGATGCGGACCACCGTGGGCCGGGCTCCTCTTACGAGATCGTCCCCGAGGGCTCCCCTTCGATCGGTCAACCAGGCCGATGACCAAGAAGGCGACCTCGCGGATCGATCGACCAGTGCTACCGGCGTGGCCGGGCCCAAGGCCACCGTCATCTTCGCCGACCAGCTGATGAACCTGGGCTTCGCACTTGCCACCCGTCGGGGCTCTTCCATCGGCGTCGATGACATGCAGATCCCGCCCGAAGAAGGCAGATCATGGCAGGCCCGAGCAGGAGGTGGCGAGATCGAGGCGCAGTTCGACGAGGGGCTCGATCACCGACGGGCGAGCGTACAACAAGGTCGTCGACATCTGGTCGCGGGCCAACGACCGGTGGCCAAGGCGATGATGAGGATCTCCAGGAGCGGGTGCCATCCGCGAGAGGGGCGAGGAGGTGCAACCTCCTTCAACCCCGTCTACATGATGGCCGACTCCGGGGCCCGGGGCTCGCCAGCCCAGATCCGCCAGCTCGCCGGCATGCGCGGGCCTCATGGCGACGCCTCGGGCGAGATCATCGAGACCCCGATCACCGCCAACTTCCGCGAGGGCTCGACGGTGCTCCAGTACTTCATCTCCACCCACGGCGCCCGCAAGGGTCTGGCGGACACGGCCCTCAAGACCGCGAACTCCGGCTACCTGACCCGGCGGCTCGTGGACGTGGCCCAGGACGTGGTGTGACGAGCAGGACTGCGGCACCACCGACGGGATTCGAGTCTCCGGCCCTGATCGAGGCGGCGAGGTCATCGAGCCGCTCGGGGACCGGATCCTGGGCCGAGGTGGCGCCGAGGACGTGCGATCCCGTGCACCGGCGAGGTGTCGGTGCCGGCCGGCACGCCGAGATCGACGAGGAGGTGCGGCGGATCGAGGACGC
Source organism: Porticoccaceae bacterium (assembly GCA_026005035.1). Lineage (GTDB taxonomy): Bacteria > Pseudomonadota > Gammaproteobacteria > Pseudomonadales > Porticoccaceae > BPKH01. Next base: position 129,698 of record BPKH01000006.1, read on the forward strand.
CGGCATCGAGAACGGGTGCGCTCCGCCGCGTCTACCTGCGAGACCCGCTACGGCGTCTGCGCCGAGTGCTACGGCCGCGATCTGGCCCGCGGGCCAGCAAGGTCAACATCGGCGAGGCGGTGGGGTCATCGCGGCCCAGTCCATCGGCGAGCCGGGCACCCAGCTCACCATGCGCACCTTCCACATCGGCGGGGCCGCCTCGCGGGCCTCCGCGGTGGACAGCATCCAGGTGAAGACCGCGGGGGTGGTGCGGCTTATCCACGTCAAGCTGGTGGAACGGGAGCACGATCGAGTGGCCGTCTCCCGCTCCGGCGAGTTGGCGGTGCACGACGAGGCGGGGCGCGAGCGGGAGCGCTACAAGATCCCCTACGGTGCGGTGCTCACCGTGCGCGACGGCGAGCGGGTGGAGCCCGGCCAGATCGTCGCCAAGTGGGATCCGCACACCCATCCCATCATCACCGAAGTGGCCGGGCGGGTGGCCTTTTCCGGCATGGAGGAAGGGCTCAGTATCAAGCGGCAGACCGACGAACTGACCGGGCTGAGCCAGATCCTGGTGCTCGACGTCGCCGAGCGCCCCGCGGCGGGCAAGGACCTGCGCCCCATGGTCACGCTGCTCGACGAGAACGGCAAGGAAATGACCTTCCCCAACTCGTCGGTGCCCGTCCACTACCTGCTGCCCGCGGGGGCCATCGTCACCCTGAACGACGGCGATGCGGTGGTGGCCGGGGACGTGATCGCGCGGATTCCCCAGGAGGGCACCAAGACCCGCGACATCACCGGGGGCCTGCCGCGGGTGGCGGATCTCTTCGAGGCGCGCAAGCCCAAGGAGCCCGCCATCCTGGCGGAGATTTCCGGCACCGTCTCCTTCGGCAAGGAGACCAAGGGCAAGCGCCGCTTGGTCATCACCCCGCCGGACGGCGGCGAACCCGTCGAAATGCTGATCCCCAAATGGCGCCAGCTCAATGTCTTCGAGGGCGAGCAGGTGGAGCGGGGCGAGGTGATTTCCGACGGCCCGGAAAACCCCCACGACATCCTGCGCCTGAAGGGGGTCAACGCCCTCGCTCGCTACATCGTCAACGAGATCCAGGAGGTCTACCGGCTGCAGGGGGTGAAGATCAACGACAAACACATCGAGGTGATCATCCGCCAGATGCTGCGCAAGGTGGAAATCACCGACATGGGCGAATCCTCCTTCGTCAAAGGCGAACAGGTGGACCTCTGGGCGGTGCTCGAAGAGAACGAGCGGCTCATTCAGGAGGGCAAGCTGCCCGCCAAGTTCGAGCGGGTGCTGCTCGGCATCACCAAGGCGTCGCTGGCCACCGACAGCTTCATCTCGGCGGCCTCCTTCCAGGAGACCACCCGGGTGCTCACGGAAGCGGCGGTCACCGGCAAGCGGGATCCCCTCCGGGGACTCAAGGAGAACGTGGTGGTGGGTCGCCTGATTCCGGCGGGAACCGGGCTCGCTTACCACACCCAGAGACGCAAGCAGCGGGAGGCTGCGCTGGCCAGCGCCAAGGGGCCCACGGCGAGCGAAGTGGAAGAGGCGCTGTCCCAGGCGCTCAGCGCCGGCGAGGGCGCAGCGGATTGAGCGCCTTGACGCCCGCGGGGGCCATCCTTAGAATGCCGCCTCCTTTTTAGGCAGGTTCGGCAGGACAGGTTAGCGTGCCCCCGGTGGGGGGCGGCAAAACGGAGTTACGCATGGCAACCATCAACCAGTTGGTGCGCAAGCCCAGAAAGCGGAAGGCCACCAAGAGCGACGTGCCGGCGCTGCAGGGCTGTCCCCAGAAACGGGGCGTCTGTACGCGGGTATACACCACCACCCCCAAAAAGCCCAACTCGGCGCTGCGCAAGGTTTGTCGCGTGCGTCTCACCAACGGCTACGAGGTGACCTCCTACATCGGCGGTGAGGGGCACAACCTCCAGGAACACAGTGTGGTGCTGATCCGGGGCGGGCGGGTGAAGGACCTGCCGGGGGTGCGCTATCACGTGGTGCGCGGCGCCCTCGACTGCGCCGGCATCGACAAGCGGCGGCAGCGCCGCTCCAAGTACGGCGCCAAGCGGCCGAAGAAGTGAGGCGGGCGGCGCCGGAGTAAGGCCGGGTGAGCGCGCGCTCCATCCCGGAACCACCTGAAACCGAGAGAGAGACACCATGCCCAGAAGGAGAGTGGTCGCCAAGCGGGAGATCCTGCCCGATCCCAAGTACGGCAGTGTGACGCTCGCGAAGTTCGTCAACCACGTGATGGTCAACGGCAAGAAATCGTTGGCCGAAAAGATCGTCTACGGGGCGCTGGAAATCGTCGAACAGCGCGCCCGCCGGAATCCCCTCGAAATCTTTGAGCAGGCGCTGGAGAACGTGGCCCCCATGGTGGAGGTCAAGTCGCGCCGGGTGGGCGGCGCCACCTACCAGGTGCCGGTGGAGGTCCGCCCGTCGCGGCGCACCGCGCTGGCCATGCGCTGGCTCGTGGACTTCGCACGCAAGCGCGGGGAGAAATCGATGCCCCAGCGGCTGGCGGGGGAGCTCATCGACGCCGCCCAGGGCCGCGGCGGCGCGGTCAAAAAGCGGGAGGACGTGCACCGGATGGCCGAGGCCAACAAGGCGTTCTCCCATTTCCGTTTCTAGTTTGGCGTTGCGAGGCGAACTTCCGGCAGAAAGGTGGTCAGAGGGCTGCCTTTCTGCGTTTTGAGACCCTGGTTCCGAGGAAGAGACCGTGGCACGCAAAACCCCCATCGAGCGCTACCGGAACATCGGCATCTGCGCCCACGTGGATGCCGGCAAGACCACCACCACGGAGCGGATCCTTTTCTACACCGGCCTGTCCCACAAGATCGGCGAGGTCCACGAAGGGACCGCCACCATGGACTGGATGGAGCAGGAGCAGGAGCGGGGCATCACCATCACCTCTGCGGCCACCACCTGCTTCTGGTCGGGGATGCAACAGCAGTATCCCCAACACCGGATCAACATCATCGACACCCCGGGGCACGTCGACTTCACCATCGAGGTGGAGCGCTCCCTGCGGGTGCTGGACGGCGCGGTGGTGGTGCTCTGCGGCACCTCGGGGGTGCAGCCCCAAACCGAGACCGTCTGGCGCCAGGCCAACAAGTACGGCGTGCCGCGCATCGTCTTCGTCAACAAAATGGACCGCGCCGGCGCCGACTTTCTGCGCGTCGTGCGCCAGATCCGGGAGCGCCTCGGCGCTCACCCGGTCCCCGTCCAGATGACCATCGGCGCCGAAGACGCCTTCCGGGGGGTGGTGGACCTGATCCGGATGAAGTCCATCATCTGGACCGAAGAGGACCAGGGGATGACCTTCCGCTTCGAGGAGATCCCCGAAGAGCTGCGGGAGACCTGCGAGCAGCTGCGGGAGCAGATGGTGGAGGCCGCCGCCGAGGCCAGCGAAGAGCTGATGGAAGCCTACCTGGAGAGCGGCGAGCTGAGCGAGGAGCAGATCCGCGCCGGCCTGCGGGCGCGCACCATCGCCGGCGAGATCGTGCCGGTGCTCGGGGGCTCCGCCTTCAAGAACAAGGGGGTGCAGGCGGTCCTCGACGCGGTGATCGACTACCTGCCATCACCCATCGACATCCCGCCGGTGAAAGGGGTGACCCCCGACGGCGAGCCGGCCGAGCGGGAGGCGAGCGACGACGCGCCCTTCTCGGCGCTGGCCTTCAAGATCGCCACCGACCCCTACGTAGGCACGCTCACCTACCTGCGCGTCTATTCGGGCAAGCTCGAGAGCGGCACCTCGGTGCTCAACTCGGTGAAGGGCAAGCGCGAGCGCATCGGGCGGATCCTGCAGATGCACGCCAACCATCGCCAGGAGATCAAAGAGTGCCTGGCCGGCGACATCGCCGCGGCGGTGGGCCTGAAGGATGTGACCACCGGCGACACCCTGTGCGATCCCGATCACCCCATCATCCTGGAGCGGATGGAATTCCCCGAGCCGGTGATTTCGGTGGCCGTGGAGCCCAAGTCCCAGGCCGATCAGGAAAAGATGGGGATCGCGCTGTCCAAGCTCGCCCAGGAGGACCCCTCCTTCCGGGTGCGAACCGACGAGGAGACCGGCCAGACCATCATCTCGGGAATGGGGGAGCTGCACCTGGACATCATCGTCGACCGCATGCGGCGCGAGTTCAAGGTGGAGGCCAACATCGGCAAGCCCCAGGTGGCCTACCGGGAGCGGATCACCCGGGCCTGTGAGATCGAGGGCAAGTTCGTCCGCCAGACCGGGGGGCGGGGGCAGTACGGCCACGTGTGGATCCGCTTCGAGCCGGCCGAAGACCCCAACGCCACCGAACTGGAATTCGTCAACGCCATCGTCGGCGGCGTGGTGCCCAAGGAGTACATCCCGGCCGTGGAGAAGGGGATCGCCGAACAGATGCAAAACGGCGTCCTGGCAGGCTACCCCCTCCTCGGCCTCAAGGCGACGCTCTTTGACGGCTCCTACCACGAGGTGGACTCGAGCGAGATGGCCTTCAAAATCGCCGCCTCCCAGGCCACCAAGCAACTTGCCGAAAAGGGCCGGCCGGTGCTCCTCGAGCCGATCATGAAGGTGGAGGTGATCACTCCCGAGGAAAACATGGGCGACGTGGTGGGCGACCTCAACCGCCGCCGCGGCGTGATCCTCGGCATGGAGGAGAGCCCCTCCGGCAAGGTGATCCGGGCGGAGGTGCCGCTCGCGGAGATGTTCGGCTACGCCACCGACCTGCGCTCGGCCACCCAGGGACGGGCCACCTTCACCATGGAGTTCTCGCGCTACGCCGAGGCGCCGGCCAACATCGCCGAGGAGATCATTCGCAAGAACCGCTGAACGCTTCCCGCGGCGCAGAGCCAAAAAAGCCGGAAAAGAAGAAGGCCGCCCGCGGGCGGCCTTCTTCGTCGGGTCGTGCTCGCCGGGAGGCGGAGCGTTCAGCTCGCTCGGCGGCGGGCGCGGGCCTCGGCGATCACTTGTTCGGCCACGTTGGCCGGACAGGGTGCGTAGTGGGAAAACTCCATCGAGAACTGCCCGCGGCCCGAGGTGAGGGTGCGCAAGTGGCCGATGTAGCCGAACATCTCCGCGAGCGGCACCTCGGCCCGGACGCGCACGCCGATGGGCTGAGATTCCTGGCTCTTGATCATGCCGCGGCGGCGGTTGAGGTCGCCGATCACGTCGCCCACGTTCTCTTCCGGGGTGTAGACGTCCACCTTCATGATCGGCTCGAGCAGCTGGGGGCCCGCCTTGGGCATGCTCTGCCGGAAGGCACCCCGGGCGGCGAGCTCGAAGGCGATGGCGGAGGAGTCCACCGCGTGGTAGGCGCCGTCGAAGAGTTCCACGTGCACGTCTTGCATCGGGTAGCCCGCCAGCGGGCCTTCCGCCATCATCCCCTCGAAGCCCTTCTGGATGGCCGGCCAAAACTCCTTGGGCACGTTGCCGCCCACCACCGTGGAGGTGAAGGTGAAGCCGGAGCCGGGCTCTCCGGGGGAGATCCGGTAATCGATCTTGCCGAACTGGCCGGCGCCGCCGGTCTGCTTTTTGTGGGTGTAGCTGTCCTGGACCGTTCGGGTGATGGTCTCCCGGTAGGCCACCTGCGGCTTGCCCACCTCCAACTCCACGCCGTAGGTGCGGCGGAGGATGTCCACCTTGATGTCCAGGTGCAGCTCGCCCATCCCCTTGAGCAGGGTCTCGCCGGTTTCCTCGTCGGTCTCCACCTGGAAGGAGGGGTCCTCGGCCACCAGCTTGCCGAGGGCGTTGCCCATCTTTTCGCTGGCGCCCTTGTCCTTGGGACGAACCGCCACGGCGATCACCGGCTCCGGGAAGACCATCGACTCCAGGGTGCAGGGATGCGCCGGGTCGCACAGGGTGTGGCCGGTCTTGACGTTTTTCAGGCCGATCACGGCGACGATGTCGCCGGCCTGGGCGCTGGTGAGCTCGTTGCGCTCGTTGGCGTGCATTTCCACCATGCGGCCGATGCGCTCGGTTTTGCCGGTGGCGGAGTTGAGCACGGTCATGCCCTTTTCCAAGCGGCCCGAGTAGAGGCGCAAGAAGGTGAGGGCGCCGAAGCGATCGTCCATGATCTTGAAGGCCAGGGCGCGCAGGGGTTCGTCGGGGCTGACCCGGGCGAAGGCGCCGGTGGGATTGCCCTGTTCGTCGATCAGCTCCTGGGGCGCCACCTCGGTGGGATCGGGGAGAAAGTCCACCACGCCGTCGAGCAGCGGTTGAATCCCCTTGTTTTTGAAGGCCGAACCGCAGTAGGTGGGGAAGAAGCTCAAGGAGATGGTGCCCTTGCGGATGCAGCGCTTGAGGTCCTCGATGGAGATCTCCTCGTCCTCCATGTAGGCCATCATCAGGTCGTCGTCCTGCTCCACCGCCGTCTCCACCAGGATCTGGCGGTAGCGCTTCACTTCTTCCGCCATGTCGGCGGGGATCTCCTCGATGCGGTAGTTTTCCGGATCCCCGGATTCGTCCCAGACGTACGCTTGGAGGGTGAGCAGATCCACCACGCCGCGGAAGGAGTCTTCGCGGCCGATGGGCAGGGTCATCACCAGGGGGGTCGCCCCCAAGACGTCGCGGATCTGCTCCACCACGCGGTAGAAGTCGGCCCCCAGGCGGTCCAACTTGTTGACGAAGATCAGCCGCGCCACCTCGGACTCGTTGGCGTAGCGCCAATTGGTCTCCGACTGCGGCTCGACGCCGCCGGAGCCGCAGAAGACGCCGATGCCGCCGTCGAGGACCTTGAGGGAGCGGTAGACCTCGACGGTGAAATCCACGTGGCCTGGGGTGTCGATGATGTTGAACCGGTGGCCCTTCCAGAAACAGGTGGTGGCGGCGGACTGGATGGTGATGCCCCGCTCCCGCTCCTGCTCCATGAAATCGGTGGTGGCGGCGCCGTCGTGGACTTCGCCGGTGCGGTGGATTTTTCCGGTGAGCTTGAGAATGCGCTCGGTGGTGGTGGTCTTGCCGGCGTCCACGTGGGCGAAGATGCCGATGTTGCGGTACAGGGAAAGATCGCTCATGGAGTTGCTCGTCGAGGTTGGCTAAAAGTGCGCGACTATACAGCAATGGGGCCTTCGGCGAAAGCGCCTCTTGCCCCCGGGCAACCCGTTGACTCGCCGTCTCTTCCGTATATGATGGCGCCCGGCCGCGCGCCCGCGGGCGCGCACCCCCCATTCAACCCTTCGGATTCGGTGAGGCGAAGAACATGGCGAAGGAAAAGTTTGAACGGAAGAAGCCCCATGTGAATGTGGGGACGATTGGTCATGTGGACCATGGGAAGACGACGCTGACGGCGGCGCTGACGCGGGTGTGTGCGGAGACCTGGGGGGGTCAGGCGGTGCCGTTTGAGGGGATTGACAAGGCGCCGGAGGAGCGGGAGCGCGGGATTACGATTGCGACGGCGCACGTGGAGTATGAGAGTGCGAAGCGGCACTATGCGCATGTGGACTGTCCGGGTCATGCCGACTATGTGAAGAACATGATCACGGGTGCGGCGCAGATGGACGGTGCGATTTTGGTGGTGAGTGCGGCGGATGGTCCGATGCCGCAGACGCGGGAGCACATTTTGCTGGCGCGTCAGGTGGGTGTGCCGTACATCGTGGTGTTTTTGAACAAGGCGGACATGGTGGACGATCCGGAGCTTCTCGAGCTGGTGGAGATGGAGGTTCGGGAGCTGTTGGACCAGTATGAGTTTCCTGGGGACGACACGCCGATCATTGTGGGTTCGGCGCTGATGGCGCTGGAGGGCAAGGACGACAATGGTCTGGGCACCAGTGCGGTGAGGAAGCTGGTGGAGACCATGGACGAGTACATTCCGGAGCCGGAGCGAGCGATTGACCAGCCGTTTTTGATGCCGATTGAGGATGTGTTTTCGATTTCGGGCCGAGGGACGGTGGTGACGGGCCGGATTGAGCGGGGCAAGGTGAAGGTTGGGGACGAGGTGGAGATTGTGGGTCTTCGGGAGACGCAGAAGACCACGGTGACGGGTGTGGAGATGTTCCGCAAGCTTCTGGACGAGGGGGTTGCGGGGGACAATGTTGGGGTGTTGTTGCGTGGGACGAAGCGTGACGAGGTGGAGCGTGGTCAGGTGTTGGCGAAGCCTGGCTCGATCACGCCGCACACCAAGTTTGAGTGTGAGGTGTATGTGCTGACGAAGGAGGAGGGGGGTCGGCACACGCCGTTTTTCAATGGGTATCGTCCGCAGTTTTATTTCCGGACCACGGATGTGACGGGGGCGGTGGAGCTTCCGGAGGGTGTGGAGATGGTGATGCCGGGAGACAACGTGCGGATGACGGTGACGCTGATTGCGCCCATTGCGATGGAGGAGGGTTTGCGGTTTGCGATCCGGGAGGGGGGCCGGACGGTGGGTGCCGGCGTGGTGACCAAGGTCATCGAGTGACCCCCCGACAATCGCCCAAGCCAAGGGCCGCCCAGGGGGCGGCCCTTTTGGTTGGACCGCGGGCGCCGGGGGCGCGATCCACCTCTGGCCCCAGTTGACAGTCCCAGGGGGCGTCTATAGAATTCGCGTCCCTTTTCGACGGGTCGGGGCGCAGACGCCGGGGAAGACCAGGCGGCGCGCGGCCACCGGACCGATGTCGGCCAAGCGCACGGGAGTTCGGCGGAAGATGCAAAACCAGCGCATACGCATTCGCCTGAAGTCGTTCGATCACAAGCTGATCGACACCTCGACGCAGGAGATCGTCGAGACGGCCAAGCGGACCGGTGCCCAGATCCGCGGGCCCATTCCGCTGCCGACCAAGAAGGAGCGGTACACGGTGCTGATCTCTCCCCACGTCAACAAGGACGCCCGGGACCAGTACGAGATCCGCACCCACAAACGCTTGATCGACATCTTGGATCCGACCGAGAAGACGGTGGACGCCCTGATGAAGCTGGACCTTGCCGCGGGGGTCGACGTCCAGATCAGTCTGCACTGACCGCCGGCGCCGCCGGCACCGTCGTGTGTGGAACGCTCTGGAATGGGTGGCCATAGCGGGTAATAGCCCCGTACACAGCGAGGTGGAACAATGAGTGTTGGTATCGTCGGCCGCAAGTGCGGCATGACCCGCGTTTTCACCGAAGACGGTGCCTCGGTGCCGGTGACGGTGATCGAGGTCGAGCCCAACCGCATCACCCAGATCAAGACGCCCGAGCGGGACGGCTACGCCGCCATCCAGGTGACGGTGGGCAGCCGCCGCCGCTCCCGCCTCACCAAGCCGCTCGCGGGCCATTTCGCCAAGGCCGGCGTCGAACCCGGCCGGGGGCTGTGGGAGTTCCGGCTGGACGGCAGCGACGAGACCTTCGAGGTGGGCGGCGCCATCACTGTAGAGCGCTTCCGTCCCGGGCAGAAAGTGGACGTGACCGGCGTCTCCAAGGGCAAGGGCTTCCAGGGCCCCATCAAGCGCTGGAACTTCTCCAGTCAGGACGCCTCCCACGGCAACTCCCTGTCCCACCGCGCGCCCGGCTCCATCGGCCAAAACCAGACGCCGGGGCGGGTGTTCAAGGGCAAAAAGATGGCCGGCCACATGGGGGCCGAGCGGGTCACCGTGCAGAACCTCGAGGTGATCCGGGTGGACGTCGAGCGCAATCTGCTGCTGGTGAAGGGCGCCGTTCCGGGCGCTCCGGGCGGCGATGTGATCGTCCGCCCCGCCGTCAAGGTCAAGGCCTGAGGAGCGAGCGATGGAATTGACGATCTCTGGCCCCGAAGGTGCCGCGGGCACCCTGAGCGTCTCGGACGAGGCCTTCGGCCGCGAATTCAACCAGGACCTGGTGCACCAGGCGGTGGTCGCCTATCTCGCCGGGGCGCGCCAGGGGACGCGCGCCCAGAAGTCGCGCTCCGACGTCTCCGGCGGCGGCAAGAAGCCCTGGCGGCAGAAGGGCACCGGGCGGGCCCGCGCCGGCTCCATCCGCAGCCCCCTGTGGCGCCACGGCGGGGTGACCTTCGCCGCCCGGCCCCAGAACCACGCCCAAAAGCTCAACAAAAAGATGTACCGGGCGGCACTGCGCTCCATCTTCTCGGAATTGGTGCGCCAGGGCAGGCTCGTGGTGGTGGACGACTTCCGCGTGGAGGCGCCCAAGACCAAGGGGCTTCTGGAAAAGCTCGCGCGCTACGGACTCGGCCAAGACGTGCTCATCGTCACCGAAGAAGTGGACCGCAATCTCTACCTGTCGGCCCGCAACCTCCACAAGGTGGATGTGCGGGACGTGTTGGGCATCGATCCGGTCAGCCTCATCGGCTTCGAAAAGGTGGTGGTGACCGTGCCGGCGCTGAGGAAAGTCGAGGAGCTCTTGGCATGAACGAAGAGCGCATCTACCAGATTCTGCTCGGCCCCGTCGTCTCGGAGAAGGCGGCGCGCCTCGGCGAAAGCGGGCAGGTCGTCTTCCGCGTCCGGCGCGATGCCCACAAGAGGGAAATCCGCAGGGCCGTGGAAAAGCTGTTCAACGTGGTGGTCGAAGAGGTCCGCACGGTCAACGTGAAGGGCAAGCGCAAGCGCTATCGCCAGGGGATCGGGCGCACCTCCGACTGGAAGAAGGCCTACGTGCGCCTCGCACCGGGCCAGGAAATCGACTTCACCGTCGCCGAGTAAGGGGTTGCCGCCATGCCAGTCGTCAAGAGAAAGCCGACCTCGCCCGGGCGACGCTTCGTCGTCAGCGTCGTCAATCCCGAGCTGTACAAAGGGCGGCCCTACGCACCGCTGGTGGAGAAAAAGGTCAAGACCGGAGGGCGCAACAACGCCGGGCGGATCACCGTGCGCCACATCGGCGGCGGCCACAAGCAACTGTACCGAATCATCGACTTCCGGCGCGACAAGGACGGCATCCCCGCCCGCGTCGAGCGGTTGGAGTACGACCCCAACCGCAGCGCCCACATCGCCTTGGTCTGCTATCGCGACGGCGAGCGGCGCTACATCATCGCGCCGAAGGGACTCAAGGCGGGCGACGAGATCTTTTCCGGGCCGGATGCCCCCATCCGCGTGGGCAACACCCTGCCGCTGCGCAACATCCCGGTGGGCACCCAGGTCCACTGCGTGGAAATGAAGCCGGGCAAGGGGGCCCAGCTGGCCCGCGCCGCCGGCACCTCGGTGCAGCTGGTGGCGAGGGAGGGCCAGTACGCCACTCTGCGCCTGCGCAGCGGCGAGATGCGCAAGGTGCCCGTGGATTGCCGGGCGACCATTGGCGAAGTGTCCAACAGCGAACACAACCTGCGTTCCCTGGGCAAGGCCGGTGCGGCCCGCTGGCGGGGCATTCGCCCCACGGTGCGGGGGGTGGCGATGAACCCCGTGGATCATCCCCATGGTGGGGGAGAAGGGCGCACCTCGGGCGGCCGCCACCCGGTGACCCCCTGGGGCGTGCCCACCAAGGGGCACAAGACCCGCCGCAACAAGCGGACCGACAAGTACATCGTGCGCCGTCGTGGCAAGTGACGGCGGAGCAGGTTAGCAAGAGGAGGCGACAGTGCCACGCTCCCTGAAAAAAGGTCCCTTCGTCGACCACCACCTGCTGAAGAAAGTGGAGCAGGCGGTCGCGAAGAACGACAAGCGACCCATCAAGACCTGGTCGCGGCGGTCGATGATCATCCCCGAAATGGTGGGGTTGACCATCGCGGTGCACAACGGCCGCCAGCACGTGCCCATCTACGTGACCGAGGAGATGGTGGGGCACAAGCTGGGGGAGTTCGCGCCCACCCGCACCTTCCGCGGGCACATCGTCGACAAGAAGGCCAAGCGCTGAACGGCGTAGGGAGGTTGAGACCGTGGAAGTGGCAGCGAGATTGCGAGGAGCCCGCCTGTCCGCCCAGAAGGCGCGATTGGTGGCGGATCTGATCCGCGGCAAGAAGGTGGAAGAGGCGCTCGACATCCTCACCTTCAGCCCCAAGAAGGCGGCGCGGGTGATCAAAAAGGTGCTCGAGTCGGCCATCGCCAACGCCGAGCACAACGAGGGAGCCGATGTGGACGAGCTGCGCGTGGCCAGCATCTACGTGGACGAGGGCTTGACCCTGAAGCGGATCAAGCCGCGGGCCAAGGGGCGCGCCGACCGCATTTGCAAGCGCACCTGTCACATCACGGTGAAACTGGCCGACTAGGCCGCAGCCAGGAGACCGCTCCATGGGTCAAAAAGTTCATCCCACCGGCATTCGGCTCGGCATCGTCAAGAGCCATCGCTCCATCTGGTACGCCGGCTCCCGCGACTTCGCGGAAAAGCTCAACGCCGATCTGCGGGTGCGCGAGTACATCGAAAAGACCCTGGCCCACGCCTCCATCAGCCGGGTGGAGATCGAGCGGCCCGCGCAGACGGCGCGGATCACCATCTACACCGCTCGTCCCGGGGTGGTGATCGGCAAGAAGGGCGAGGACGTGGAAAAACTCCGGCAAACCCTCGCCGCCATGATGGGCGTGCCGGTGCAGGTGAACATCGAAGAGGTGCGCAAGCCCGATCTGGACGCCAAGCTGGTGGCGCAGAACGTGGCGCAACAGTTGGAGCGCCGGGTCATGTTCCGCCGCGCCATGAAGCGGGCGGTGCAAAACGCCATGCGAGCCGGCGCCGAAGGCATCCGGATTCAGGTCAGCGGCAGGCTCGGCGGCGCCGAGATCGCGCGCACCGAGTGGTACCGCGAAGGTCGCGTGCCCTTGCACACCTTCCGCGCCGACATCGATTACGGCTTCGCCGAGGCCTTCACCACCTACGGGGTGATTGGCGTGAAGGTGTGGATCTTCAAAGGGGAGATCCTGGGCGCGCCCGATGCCGAGCGGGAGCCGGCCCGCGCCAAGAAGTGACTGCCGAATTGAGGGGCTAGGGAAATGCTGCAGCCGAAGCGTACCAAGTTCCGCAAACAGCAAAAGGGCCGCAACCGCGGGCTCGCTGTGCGGGGCAGCAAAGTGAGTTTCGGGGAATATGGGCTCAAGGCGCTCGATCGCGGCCGGATCACGGCGCGGCAGATCGAGGCCGCCCGCCGCGCCATGACCCGGCACATCAAGCGGGGCGGCAAGATCTGGATCCGCGTCTTCCCCGACAAGCCCATCACCGCCAAGCCCCTCGAGGTGCGCATGGGGAAGGGCAAGGGCAACGTCGAGTACTGGGTTGCCTTGGTGCAGCCGGGCAAGGTGCTCTACGAAATGGAAGGGGTCAGTGAGGAACTGGCGCGCGAGGCCTTTGCCTTGGCGGCGGCCAAGCTGCCCGTCAGAACGGCATTCGTGAAGCGGTCGGTGATGTGATGAAAGCGTCGGAGCTGCGAGAAAAGTCGGTCGAGGAACTGCGTGCACTCCTGCTCGCCGAGCGGGAGAAGCAGTTCAAGTTGCGGATGCAGAAGGCGACGGGCCAGCTCGCCCAGTCCCATCTGCTGGGGCTGGCGCGCAAGAACATTGCCCGCATCAAGACCGTGTTGAACGAGAAGGCCAAGGCGGGGGCATGAAGATGGCTGAGACCACCGGTCGGACCCTCACCGGGAGGGTCGTGAGCGACAAGATGGACAAGACGATCACCGTCTTGGTGGAGCGTCGGGTCCGGCACCCGCTCTACGGCAAGATCATCACGCGCACCACCAAGATCAAGGCGCACGACGAGGAAAACACCTGCCGTGCGGGCGACCTGGTGCGGATTCGCGAGACGCGTCCCCTGTCCAAAACGAAATCCTGGACGTTGGTGGAAGTGCTCGAACGCGCGTCCGAGGTTTGAAGGCTGGGGCGAGACGGGAGTTCGAGACGATGATTCAGGCGCAGACGTATCTGGACGTGGCCGACAACAGCGGTGCGCGCAAGGTCATGTGCATCAAGGTCCTGGGCGGGTCGCGGCGGCGCTACGCCGGCATCGGCGACATCATCAAGGTCACGGTCAAGGAGGCGATCCCCCGTGGCAAGGTGAAAAAGGGTCAGGTGCTCAACGCGGTGGTGGTGCGCACCAAAAAGGGGGTGCGGCGCCCGGACGGCAGCCTGATCAAGTTCGACGACAACGCCGCCGTGCTGCTCAACAACCAGCTGGCGCCCATCGGCACCCGGATCTTCGGCCCGGTGACCCGCGAACTGCGCGGCGACCGCTTCATGCGGATCATCTCGCTCGCGCCCGAAGTGCTCTGAGAATCGGGAGACGAGCCATGGCCATGCGCAAGATCAAGACCAACGACGAGGTGGTCGTCATCGCCGGCAAGGACAAGGGCAAGCGGGGCAAGGTGCTCAAGATCCTCCGCGACGGCCGTCTGCTGGTCTCGGGGGTGCAGCTGGTCAAGAAGCACCAGAAGCCCAACCCGCAGCTCGGCATCCCCGGCGGCATCGTGGAAAAGGAGGCCCCGATCCACGTCTCCAACGTGGCCCTCTACAACCCCCGCACGGGCAAGGCGGACCGCGTCGGCATCCGGATCCTCGAAGACGGCCGCAAGATCCGCTACTTCAAGTCCGACGGCCAACCCGTCGACGGCTGACAGGTGAAGTGACATGGCGAGGCTCAAGGAGCTCTACCGCAGCGAAATCGCACCCCGGCTCATGCGGGAGTTGGGGCTCAAGAACGTGATGGAAGTGCCGCGCATCACCAAGGTCACCCTCAACATGGGGGTCGGCGAAGCGGTGGCGGACAAAAAGGTGCTCGAGCACGCGGCCAACGACCTGGCCCTGATCTCCGGGCAAAAGCCGGTGATCACCCGGGCGCGCAAGTCGGTGGCCGGTTTCAAGATCCGCCAGGGCTGGCCGATCGGCTGCAAGGTGACCCTGCGCCGCGATCGGATGTGGGATTTTCTCGAGCGGCTGATCACCATCGCCATTCCCCGCATCCGGGACTTCCGCGGCCTGAGCCCCAAGTCCTTCGACGGGCGCGGCAACTATTCGCTGGGCGTGAGCGAGCAGATCATCTTTCCCGAAATCGACTACGACAAGATCGACGCGCTGCGGGGTCTCGACATCACCATCACCACCACGGCGCGCAACGACGACGAGGGGCGCGCGCTCCTGCGCGCCCTCAACTTCCCCTTCAAGGGTTGAGGTGCTGACGATATGGCCAAGAAATCCATGATCGCCCGCGAGGTAAAGCGGCAGAAGCTGGTGGCCAAGTACGCCGCCAAGCGGGCCAAGCTCAAGGCGATCATCGCCGACCCCAACGCCAGCGACGCCGAGCGATGGCAGGCCCAGCTGGCGCTGCAAAAGCTGCCCCGGGACTCGAACCCTGTGCGACTCCAGCGGCGCTGCCGGATCACCGGGCGCCCGCGCGCGGTGTACCGGAAGTTCGGGCTCGGCCGCAATAAGTTGCGCGAGTTCGGCATGCGCGGCGATGTGCCCGGCCTTGTGAAGGCGAGCTGGTGAGGGAGGCAGAGAGCCGATGACCATGCAAGATCCGCTGGCGGACATGCTCACCCGCATCCGCAACGCCCAGGCGCGGCGCAAGCCCTCCGTCGCTCTCCCCTCGTCGAAGCTCAAGGTGGCAATCGCCGAGGTGCTCAAGGCCGAGGGGTACATCGATGACTATCGGGTGGAGGGGGACAAGAAGCCGGTGCTCACCATCGAGCTGCGCTACCACGAAGGCCGCCCCGCGATCCGCGAGATCGCCCGGGTGAGCCGGCCGGGCCTGCGCCAGTACCGGGGGGCCGACGAGCTCCCCAAGGTCCGCGGCGGGCTCGGGGTGGCGATCGTCTCCACCAGCAAGGGCGTCATGACCGATCGCGCGGCCCGCGCCGCCGGCGTCGGTGGAGAGGTGCTCTGCACCGTGTTCTGAGAACGGACCGACGGAAGCGACCACCATGTCCAGAGTAGCGAAACAACCCGTGAAATTGCCCCCGGGGGTGGAGGTCACCCTCGAGCCCGGCCGGGTATCGGTGAAGGGCGGCAAGGGCACCCTGGCCCTCGCCGTGCGCCCCGACGTGCGCATCCGCCAAGAGGGGGCCGAACTGCGTTTCGAGCCGGCGGGCAACAGCAAGCTGGCGAAAGCCCTTTCGGGGACCTATCGCGCCCTGGTCAACAACATGGTGGTGGGCGTCTCTCAGGGCTTCGAGAAGCGCCTCCAATTGGTGGGCGTCGGCTACCGGGCCCAGGCCCAGGGGCGAACGCTCAACCTGACCTTGGGATTCTCGCACCCGGTCACCTATTCCCTGCCCGAGGGGATCAGCGCCGAGACGCCGAGTCCCACGGAGATCGTTCTGAAGGGAGCGGACAAGCAGCTCCTCGGCCAGGTGGCCGCGGAGATCCGCGGATTGCGGCCGCCGGAACCCTACAAGGGCAAGGGCGTGCGCTACGCCGATGAACAGGTTCGCCGCAAAGAGGCGAAGAAGAAGTAACGGGTCATGACCATGAAGGACAAAAAGCAAGCTCGCCTGCGCCGTGCCCGCAGGGCGCGGATGAAAATCCGCGAGTTGGGCGCCGTTCGCCTCACCGTCCACCGCACGCCGCGCCACATCTACGCGCAGGTGATCTCACCCGATGGCGGCCGGGTGCTGGCCGCCGCCTCGACACTGGACAAGGCGCTGCGCTCGGGGCCCACCGGCAACGTCGAGGCCGCGCGCAAGGTGGGTCAACTGGTGGCGGAGCGGGCCCTGGCGGCCGGTGTGCGCAAGGTCGCCTTCGACCGCAGTGGCTTCAAATACCACGGGCGTGTCAAGGCGTTGGCCGATGCGGCACGCGAAGCTGGACTGGAATTCTGAAGGTTGAGAGATGGCGAGGAATCCGAGAGAAGTGGACCCCAACGAGGGGTTGATGGAGAAGTTGGTCCAGGTCAACCGCGTCGCCAAAACGGTCAAGGGGGGGCGTATCTTCGGCTTCAGCGCCCTCACCGTGGTGGGCGACGGCAAGGGGCGCGTCGGCTTCGGCCGGGGAAAGGCCCGGGAAGTGCCCCTCGCCATCCAAAAGGCGATGGAAGCGGCGCGGCGCAACATGGTGCGGGTGGAGCTCAACGGCACGACCATCCAGTACCCGGTGAGCGCCAGCCACGGCGGCTCCAAGGTCTACATGCAGCCGGCCTCCGAGGGTACCGGGGTGATCGCCGGCGGGGCGATGCGGGCGGTTTTGGAGCTTGCCGGCGTGCAGAACGTGCTGGCCAAATGCTACGGCTCCACCAACCCGGTCAACGTGGTCCGCGCCACCATGAAGGCGCTCACCGCCATGGAATCCCCCGAACAGGTGGCGGCGCGGCGCGGCAAAGCCGTGCGGGACATCGTCGGCTGAAGCCTTTGACGGAGGTGCGCGATGGGCGCGAGCGAACAGAACGCGGGCCGCATTCGCCTGCGGCTCAAAAAGAGCCTCAACGGCCGGCTGGCCGACCACAAGGCCTGTGCGTCGGGCTTGGGCCTGCGGCGGATCGGCCAGACCGTCGAGGTGGAAGACACGCCTGCGGTGCGGGGCATGATCCGCAAGATCGCCTACCTGCTCGAGGTGGAGGAGAATTGAGATGAGACTCAACGCGCTGCGCCCGGCGCCCGGGCGAATCAAAGAGGCCAAGCGGGTCGGCCGGGGGATCGGCAGCGGCCTGGGCAAGACCTGCGGCCGCGGCCACAAGGGCCAGAAGGCGCGCAGTGGAGGCAAGGTCCGCCCCGGCTTCGAGGGTGGCCAGATGCCCCTGCAAAGGCGCCTGCCGAAGTTCGGCTTCAACTCGCGGGTGGCCCTGGTGACCGCCGAGGTGCGCACCGGCACGCTGGCCAAGGTGGAAGGGGACGTGGTGGACCTCGCGGCCCTGCAGCGCGCCGGACTCGTCAACCGCAACATCCGGCGGGTGAAGGTGTTTCTCGCCGGGGAGGTGACCCGACCGCTGGTGGTGCGGGGCCTCAAGGTGACCCGGGGTGCGCGCGCGGCCATCGAGGCGGCGGGTGGTCGGGTCGAGGAAGGGGAGGCGTAAGGCGCAGGCCATGGCCAGGGGCAAACCGGGCGCGCTGCCCGCAGGCGGCACCAAGGGAATGGGCGAGCTCCTGGCTCGCCTTCGCTTTTTGCTGCTGGCCATCGTCGTCTACCGGCTGGGCACCCACATCCCCATTCCGGGGATCGACCCCGACAAACTCGCGCGGTTGTTCAGCCAGAACCAGGGCACCATCCTCGGCCTGTTCAACATGTTCTCCGGAGGGGCCCTCGAGCGGATGAGCATCCTCGCCCTCGGCGTGATGCCCTATATTTCCGCTTCCATCATCATGAATCTGCTCACCGCCGTATCGCCCCAGCTCGAGCAGCTCAAGAAGGAGGGGGAAGCGGGACGGCGCAAGATCACCCAGTACACCCGTTATGGGACCGTGCTGTTGGCGCTCATCCAGGGCACGGGGATGTCGGTGGCCCTGGCCGGGCAGGGGCTCGCCTACCTGCCCAACCTGACGTTCTACGTCGTGGCCATCACCTCCCTGGTGACGGGGGCGGTGTTCATGATGTGGCTCGGCGAACAGATCACCGAGCGGGGCGTGGGCAACGGCATCTCGATGCTCATCTTCGCCGGCATCGTCGCCGGGCTACCGGCCGCCGTCGGCCAGGCCTTCGAGTCTGCCCGCCAGGGGGAGCTGAACCTGCTCGCGGTGTTCGTGATCGGGGCGGTGGCGGTGGCGGTGGTCTACTTCGTGGTGTTCGTCGAGCGAGCGCAGCGCCGGATCACCGTCAACTACGCCCAACAGCGCCAATTGGGGCGGCGCGCACCGGCCGTCCAGCAGAGCCACCTGCCCCTGAAGGTCAACATGGCGGGGGTGATTCCGGCCATCTTCGCCTCCAGCATCCTGCTCTTTCCGAGCACCGTGGCCACCTGGTTCGGACAGGGCGCCAATGCCCCCGATTGGCTGCAGGACGTGGCGCTCTTCTTGGGGCCGGGACAGCCGCTGCACATCCTGCTGTTCGCCGGCTTGATCATCTTCTTCTGCTTTTTCTACACGGCGCTGATGTTCAATCCCCGGGAGATCGCCGAAAACCTCAAGCGCAGTGGCGCCTATCTGCCCGGCATCCGTCCCGGCGAACAGACCGCCCGCTACATCGACCAGGTGGTCACCCGCCTGACCGTCATCGGCTCGCTGTACATCACCGGCGTCTGTCTGTTGCCCCAGTTCCTCAACGTCTACTTCAACGTGCCCTTTTACCTGGGGGGCACTTCGCTGCTGATCGCGGTCGTGGTCACCATGGATTTCATGGCCCAGGTGCAGTCTCACCTGATGTCGCTGCAGTACGAATCGCTGCTCAAGAAGTCCAATCTGCGCAACCACGGGCGGCCCGCCCGGTGACGAGGAAGGTCCGATGAAAGTTCGTGCATCCGTCAAAAAGATCTGTCGCAACTGCAAGATCATCAAGCGCAAGGGCACCCTTCGCGTGATCTGTTCGGCCGAGCCGCGCCACAAACAGCGCCAGGGCTGAGGATGCCGTGAAGGCTTGCAAACGAGGTCCCGCGAAGGTACCATTTTGCGCCTTTTTCCGCCCCGTCCGTCCGGGGCGAGCACCGACCGACGGAGTGATGTGAGCATGGCCCGTATTTCCGGCGTCAACATTCCCGACAACAAGCACGCGGTGATCGCGCTGACCTACATCTACGGCATCGGCCGCAGTCGCGCGCGAGAGATCTGCCGGGCGGTGGGCATCGACGCCCACGTCCGCATCGCGGATCTGCCCGAGGACAAAATCGACGCGCTGCGCAACGAGGTCGCCAAGTACACCGTGGAGGGTGATCTGCGCCGCGAGGTGAACATGAGCATCAAGCGGCTCATGGACCTGGGCTGCTACCGCGGTCTTCGCCACCGCCGGGGCCTGCCCGTGCGGGGGCAGCGCACGCGCACCAACGCCCGGACCCGCAAGGGCCCGCGCAAGCCCATCAAGAAGTGACCGGACGTAGGCCCGGAGCAGGAGAAGAGCCACTGGTATGGCCAAGACACCGACCAAACCCGTTCGCAAGAAGGCGAAGCGCACCGTGGTGGATGCGGTGGCGCACATCTACGCCTCCTTCAACAACACCATCGTGACCATCACCGACCGTCAGGGTAACACCCTCACCTGGGCGACGGCGGGTGGCTCGGGGTTCCGCGGTTCCCGCAAGAGCACCCCCTTTGCGGCCCAGGTGGCGGCCGAGCGCGCGGGCGCGGCGGCGGCCGAATTCGGGGTGAAGAACCTCGACGTGCTGGTGAAGGGCCCGGGGCCGGGGCGGGAATCCGCCGTCCGCGCCCTGCACAACGCCGGGTTCCGCATCACCAACATCTCGGACGTCACGCCCATCCCCCACAACGGATGCCGTCCCCCCAAGAAGCGCCGCGTCTGAGGAAGGAGTAGGAAGCGACCATGGCGAGATATCTCGGCCCCACTTGCAAGCTGTCCCGTCGGGAAGGGACCGACCTCTTTCTGAAAAGCGGGATCCGCCCCCTGGAAGACAAGTGCCGCTCCAGCAGCGCGCCCGGCCAGCACGGGCAACGGCGGGGCAGGCTGTCGGACTACGGCGTCCAGCTGCGGGAAAAGCAGAAGGTCAAGCGGCTCTACGGAGTGCTGGAAAAGCAGTTCCGCAACTACTACCAGCGGGCTTCGCGCCGCAAAGGGGCCACCGGGGAACTTTTGCTCCAGTACCTGGAGCGGCGCCTGGACAACGTCGTCTACCGCATGGGCTTCGGCGCGACGCGGGCGGAGGCGCGGCAACTCGTGTCCCACGGCGCCATCCTGGTGAACGGCCGCAAGGTGAACATCCCCTCCTATCAGGTCTCCCCGGGGGACGTGATCGCCGTGCGCGAGCGGGCCAAGAAGCAGCTGCGCATCCAGTCGGCGCTGCAGCTCGCCACCCAGCGCGGCGTCGTGGAATGGGTGGAGGTGGACCCCAACAAGCTGGAGGGCACCTTCAAGCGCCTTCCCGACCGCAGTGAGCTGCCCTCCGAGATCAACGAAAACCTGATCGTCGAGCTCTACTCCAAGTAAGGCCATTTTCAGGCACGCGTTCACAGGAGTGCCCATGCAACCGTCAGCCAGCGAATTGCTCACCCCCCGCTCGATCCAGGTCAGCGAACTCGGACCCAATCGCGCCAAAGTGGTCCTCGAGCCCCTCGAGCGGGGATTCGGACACACCCTCGGCAACGCGCTGCGGCGCATCCTCCTCTCCTCCATGCCCGGTTGCGCCATCACAGAAGTGGAGATCGACGGCGTCGAACACGAGTACAGCGCCATCGAGGGGGTGCGGGAGGACGTCATCGAAATCCTGCTCAACCTCAAGGGCGTGGCGCTGGTTCTGCACGGCCGCGACCAGGCGGAGGTCACCCTGAGTGCGGAGGGGCCGGCGACGGTCACCGCGGGCCAGATCCAGCACGACAGCAGCGTCGAAGTGCGCAACCCGGACCACGTGATCGCCCACATCACCGGCAACGGCGCGCTGCGGATGCGCATGAAGGTGGAGCGCGGCCGGGGCTACGTGCCGGCCGACGCCCGGTCGAGCGACGACGACGAGACCCGCTCCATCGGCCGGCTGCAACTGGACGCCAGCTTCAGCCCCATCCGGCGCGTGGCCTACTCGGTGGAGGCCGCCCGGGTGGAGCAGCGCACCGACCTCGACAAGTTGATCATCGAGCTCGAGACCAACGGCACCATCGGCCCCGAGGAGGCGATCCGCCGGGCCGCCACCATCCTCCAGCAGCAGTTGGCGGTGTTCGTCGACCTGCAGGGGCAGGGAGAGCGCGAGCCCGAGCGCAAGGAGGAGGAGATCGATCCGATCCTCCTGCGGCCGGTGGACGACCTCGAGCTGACCGTGCGCTCGGCCAACTGTCTCAAGGCCGAAAACATCTACTACATCGGCGACCTGGTGCAGCGCACCGAGGTGGAATTGCTCAAGACGCCCAACCTGGGCAAGAAGTCGCTCACCGAGATCAAGGACGTGCTCGCCAGCCGCGGCCTGTCCCTCGGCATGCGGCTCGAGAACTGGCCGCCGCCGAGCCTGCGCCGGCGCGAAGCGGAGCGCTGAATCGGGGTCGTAACCAAGGACATCGTGCGAGGGGATCGCCATGCGCCATCGCCACAGTGGAAGAAAATTCAATCGGACCGGCGCCCACCGCCGCGCCCTGTTCCGCAATCTCACCAACGCCCTGGTGGAACGCGAGATCATCCGCACCACCTTGCCCAAGGCGAAGGAATTGCGCTCCTTCGCGGAGCCTTTGATCACCCTCGCCAAGACCGACAGCGTCGCCAATCGGCGCCTGGCATTCGCCAGGCTCCGGGACAAGCGGGCGGTGGGCAAGCTCTTCTCGGAGCTCGGCCCCCGCTATCGGGAACGGCCGGGCGGCTATCTGCGGATCCTCAAATGCGGCTACCGGGCAGGGGACAGCGCGCCCATGGCCTACGTCGAGCTGGTGGACCGCCCCCGCCGTGAGGCCGGAGCGGCGGAGGACGAGGGCGACGAAGCCTGAACGCCCGCGAGGGCGTCGCCGCGCGAGGGCCGGCTCACGCCGGCCCTCGCCGTTTTCAGGGGCGGCAGGGCCCGCAGTCGTGGTGGAGGCGCACGCCGCTTTCCAGGCACAAAAGCCGCAGCCGGCCCCCCCAGACGCAGCCGGTGTCCAGGGCGATGGCATCCTCCCGGCCCGTTTCCCCCCCCAGGGAGGCCCAGTGGCCGAACAGGATGGGTTGGCCCGCGGTGCGGCGTCCCGGGACCGCAAACCAGGGGTAATAGCCCGCAGGCCCCTGGTGGGGTGGTCGCTTGTTGGCCAATTCAAGACGGCCCTCGGCGTCGCAGTAGCGCATCCGCGTCAGGTAGTTGACGATGCAGCGCAGCCGCTCGGTGCCCTGGAGGTCGTCGCGCCAGCGACGCGGGTGGTCGCCGTACATCTTCGCGAGGAAGCGCGGTGCCCGCTCGGCGTCGCGCAGCACGGCTTCCACCTCGCCCGCCCGTGCCGCCGCCTCCTCCAGGGTCCACTGGGGGGGAATGCCCGCGTGGACCAGGGTGTGGCGGCCGAGGCGCAGGAGCAGGGGCCGGCGCTGCAGCCAGTCGAGGAGCTCCTCCCGATCGGGCGCGGTGAGGATTTCGCCCAGGGTGTCCTTCCGGCCCAGGGGGCGACCGCCGCGGGCCACCGCCAGGAGGTGGAGATCGTGGTTGCCGAGAACGGACTCGAACGCGGCGCCGAGGCTGCGGCAGAAGCGCAGGGTCTCCAGGGAGCGGGGTCCGCGGTTGACCAGGTCGCCGACCGCGTAGAGCCGGTCGGCGGCGGGATCGAACCGGGCCCGCGCCAACAGGTCCAGCAGGCAGTCGAGGCAGCCCTGGATGTCGCCGACGACCCAGGTCGCCACCGTCAGTTCACCACGCCGGGGACGGCCAGGCGGAAGGGCGGGATCGGCGCCTCGAAGGGGCGGCCGTCCGCTCCCACCATCTGGTAACTGCCCTCCATGGTGCCCACCGCGGTTTCCAGGACCGCAAAGCTGGAGTAGCGGAAGCTCTCGCCGGGTGGGATGAGGGGTTTGAGCCCGACCACCCCCTCGCCCCGCACTTCCCGGCGGCGCCCTTCGCCGTCGGTGATGATCCAGTGGCGGGCGAGGAGTCGCGCCGGCTCTCGCCCCTCGTTGCGGATGGTGACGTGGTAGGCGAAGGTGTAGCGTCCCGCCGCCGGTTCCGATTGGTCGGGCAGGTATTCGCTCTCCACGGCGACGCGAATGGTGCCTTTCATGCTGGTTCCCGCTGCTCGGAGATCCAGTTGGCGAGGTGGACGTACTCCTCGACGCTGAGCGTTTCCGGGCGCCTTTCGAGGTCGACGGGAATCGCGCTCTCCCTCCCGCCGGCCAGCAAGGGCTTGAGGGCGTTGCGCAGCGTCTTGCGGCGGTGTTGAAAGGCGGTCCGCACCAGCGCCGCGAAATCCTCGGGGCGGCGGGCCGCCAGGGGGCGCGGGCGGGGCTCGAGGCGCACCACCGCCGATTCTACCCGGGGCGGCGGGCGGAAGGCGCCGGCGGGGACGGAAAAGAGGGGCTTTACCGCGCAGTGGTACTGCACCATCACCGACAGCCTGCCGTAGGCGCGCCCGCCGGGGGGTGCGGCGAGTCGCTCCACCACCTCCCGCTGCAACATGAAGTGCATGTCGCGGATCAGGGACAGGTGATCCAGCAGGCGAAAGAGGAGTTCGGTGGAAATGTTGTACGGCAGATTGCCGACCACCCGCAGGGGGGCGTCCCCCTGCAGGGAGCCCCAGGGGAAGCGCAAGGCGTCGGCGCAGTGGAGGACGAAGCTGGGGTGGCCGGTGAACCGCTCGCCGAGCAAGCGCGCCAGATCCCGGTCGATCTCCACGGCGTGTAGTCGGCGACAGCGCTCGAGGAGCGGCGCGGTGAGCACGCCGGTGCCGGGTCCGATTTCGACGAGCACGTCTTCCCCGGCCGGGGCGATGGCGGCGAGCAGCTGCCCGACCACCCGGGGATCGGACAGAAAGTGTTGGCCGAAGCGCTTGCGCGGCCGGTGGCGGACCTCGCTCATGGCGCCAGGCCGGCGAGGTGGGCGGCGAGCCGGACCGCCTCGCGCAGGCTGCCGGAATCGGCCTTGCCGGTGCCGGCGAGATCCAGGGCGGTGCCGTGATCCACGGAGGTCCGCACCAGGGGCAGACCCAGGGTGATGTTGACGGCGCGGCCGAAGCCGCGGTTTTTCAGCACCGGCAGCCCCTGGTCGTGATACATGGCCAACACCGCATCGCCTTGGGCAAGGACCGCGGGGGTGAAGGCGGTGTCGGCGGGCAGCGGCCCGCGGGCGTCGATCCCCCGGGCGCGGGCGCGCGCCAAAGCGGGACCGATCACCTCGAGCTCCTCCCGGCCCAGATGGCCTCCCTCGCCGGCGTGGGGGTTGAGGCCGAGCACCAGGATGCGCGGTTGGGGGAGGCCGAAGCGCCCCCGCAGATCGCCGTGGAGGATCGCCAAGACCTCGTCCAGGAGCTCCGGGGTGAGGGCGTCGGGCACCGCCCGCAGGGGAAGGTGGGTGGTGGCGAGCGCCACCCGCAGCTCCGCCGCCGCCAGCATCATCACCACCCGCCGGGTGCCCGTGCATTGCGCGAGGAACTCGGTGTGGCCGGTGAAGGGCACTCCCGCTTCGTTGATCACCCCCTTGTGGAGGGGGCCGGTCACCAGCGCCGCCCGCCGGCCGCGCAGGCAGTCTTCGACCGCCTGCTCGAGGGCCGCGAGCAGGGCGCGCGCGTTGCGCGGATCGGGTTGCCCCGGCGGCGGCACCGCCGCCAGGGGCACCGGCGAGACGGCCAGCTCGCCGCCCGGCAGGGGCCGCCCCTGGGGCTCGCGCAGCCGCAGGGACAGGCCGAGGCGGCGGGCGCGATCCTCGAGCAGGTGGGGATCGGCGTACGCCACCAGCTCCCAGGGCCAGGGCGCCTGGGCGAGGGCCACCAGGAGGTCGGGGCCGATGCCGGCCGGCTCCCCGGGGGTGACGGCCAGGGCGGGGATCAGAGCTTGATCTCCACGTAGGCGCGATCCCGGATCTCGCGCAGCCACAGTTGCAGCTCCTCCTCGTACTTGCGACTGCGCAGGATCGCCTCGGCGCGGGCGCGGCGGAGCTCTTCCGTGAAATCCTGGTTGCGCCGCTCGGTCACCTGGACGATGTGCCAACCGAATCGGGTGCGGAAAGGATCGGAGACCGCGCCCAGGGGCAACTCCTCCACCACCCGCTCGAACTCGGGCACGAACTTGCCGGGAAAGGACCACCCCAGCTCACCGCCGCTCCTCGCCGAGCCGAGATCCTCCGAATACTGTTTCGCCAGGGCGGCGAAATCCTCGCCGGCGCGGATCCGCCGGGCGAGCTCGGCCAGCTCCCGGCGCGTCGCCTCGTCGTCCCGGATCTCGTTGGGCTTGAGCAGGATGTGCCGGACGAAGCTCTGGGTGATCACTTGGGCCTCGCCGCCGCGCCGCTCGTAGAGCTTGAGGATGTGCACCCCGGCATCGGAGCGCACCGGCTCCGAGACCTGGCCCGGAGCGAGCGCCTCCACCACCGGAATGAACAGGGCGGGCAATTGGGCGAGGCGCCGCCAGCCGAGGTCGCCCCCTTCGAGCGCGCTCTGGTCGGCGGAGTGGGCGATGGCCAACTGGCGGAAATCGGCGCCCGCGCGCAGCTCAGCAATGAGCTCGCGGGCCTTGGCCAGCGTTCGCTCCACCTCGTCGGGTGGGGCGTTGGCCGGCAGGGGCAGGAGGATGTGTCCCAGGTGGACCTCCGGGGAATCCCACAGGCGGCCCTCCTCGGAGGCGAGAAAATTGTCGATCTCCTGCTCGGTCACCTGGATGCGCCGGTTGACCTGGACCTGCTGCAGGCGGGTGAGCATCAGCTCGGTCAACAGCTGCTCCCGGATCGCCTCCTCGGACATCCCCTCGGCGCGGGCCCGGGCGAGAAAGGCCTCGGTGGAGGGAAAGCCCTGGCTGCGCGCCACCTCAGCGAGCGCCTGGTCGAGCTCCGCGTCCGAGATGCGGATCCCGGCGCGCACCGCCATGGCCAGCTGGATCCGCTCGAGGATGAGCCGCTCCAGGACCTGGGGCGCCAACACTTCGCGGGGCGGCGGCTCGGCGCCCGACTGGCGGATGCGGGCCTCGATGGTGGCGAGCCGCTCCTCGAGCTCGCTGGCCATCACCACGTCGTCGTCGACCACCGCCACGATGCGGTCGAGGAGCTGCGCCGCGGCGGAGGGGGCGAGAAGGCCGGGGAGGAAGAGCAGGAGGGCCAAGAGGGCGCGCATGGTTCAATCATCCCGTTCGCGATAGCCGTAAATGCCATCCCGCAGGATGCTCGCCACCCGGTTGCCGGTGCCGGCGAGCCCGCGGAGTTGAATTTCGAAAAAGACGCCGTTGTTGTGTTTGAGGTCGCCCGCGCCGGGAACCAAGAGGTCGTTGCGATCCACCCAGCGGCGGGCGATCAGGGCCACGCGGAAGCAGCACCCAGTGTATTCGACGCCGGCGAACACCTCGAGTTCCTGGTCGCTGTTGAGGTCGTAGTTGTAGCGCCCGAGCAGCGCCCAGGAGGTGCCGATCGGTTGCACCAGCGAGAGGTCCACCTGGTCGATGTCGGCTCGCAAGGGGGAGTCGCCGCCGAAGGCGAGGGTGGTGCGGCGGGTGTAGCGGTAGCCCAAATTGTACAGGGTGCCGGCGCCGTCGTCGTAGTGCAGGCCGATGCTGCCCTTGTTGATCCGATCACCGTCGTCGCTGGCGATCAGGTCGGACTGCAGTCGCCAGTTCGGCGCCACCTGCCCCGACAGCTCCGCGGCGATGTCGGACGATTCGCGCTCGAGCTCCGCCGGCCCGGCGAAGAGGGTCACCCGGCGATCGTCCAGGTAGCGGCTCTGCCCGATGCTCGCCCGCAACCGCTCCACCCCGCTCGAGGGGTCCAGCAGGCGGGTGGTGAGCCCGAGGGTCACCTTGTGGGTGTCGCCGATCCGATCGGCGCCGGAGAAGCGGTCCTCCCGGAACAACTGGGCGTAGCTGAAGGTCAGCTCCGAGGTGTCGAAGGCGGGGATGTCGTCCTGGCGCTCGAAGGGAGCGTGGACGTAGAACAACCGCGGCTCCAGGGTTTGAAGCCAACCCTCTCCCCAGCCGCGCTCGAAAAAGAGCCCGGCGTCCGCCGACACCACGGGGACCAGCACGCGGGGGTTCTCGTCGCGGTGGCCGGCGAGGGGGTCGTCGAGGCGGTAGGCGAGCTGCTTGGCAGTGAAGCGGGGGCGAAAGAAGCCGAACGCCCACTGCCGATCCCAGGTGAGGGACCAGTCGGCGCGCAGGCGCTGACCGGTGATCGCGGTGCCCCGCACGTCCCGGGTCAGCGCCGTGCCGCTGCCGGGTCGATCGTCCTCCGGGTGATCGAAGAAGGTGTAGTGCTGGCGCAGCTCGACGAGGAGATCGGTGTCTCCCAGGCGCCAGGCGCCGTTGGCCTCGATGCGCGGCAGTTGGCGGTACTGTTCGAGCCCGCCCAGGATCAACGTCTCGAATCGCTGGGCGCGCAGCGCCAGGTCCCAGTGGGCCCACCGGTAGCCGAACGCCAGTTCCTGGTTGAGGTGGCTCGCGCTCGACACCGCCAGCGAGGCGCTGTCGATGTCGCGGAAGTAGTCGGGATCGCTCACGTCGGTGTAATCGAGCCGGGTCCACCAGGGCCGCCCCGCGCCGCCGCGGTGGTCCAGGTGCGCCGTCCAGCGCTCGCGCCCGCGCGTGCTGCGGTCGTTGTTGCGACCCCCCCGGTCGTCGGGCAACCAGCCCCCGGAAAGGACCGTGTAGGTGGTCGGCGAGAGGTGGCGGAACTCTGCCTCCGCCATGGCGCCGCGCTCCTGGATGAGGCGCGGCGTGAGGGTGGCGTCGTAGTTGGGAGCGAGGTTCAGGTAGATCGGCTGGGCGTAATCGAGGCCGTTGTCGTTGCCGGTGAGGATGCTCGGAAAGAGCAACCCCGTGGCGCGCCGGTCGGAGACGGGAAAGCGGATCCAGGGGGCGTAGAGGATCGGCACCTCGCCCACCTCGAGGCGCACCCCGCGGGCGGTGGCCATGAGCGTCTCGGTGTCGATCTCCACTTCGCGGGCGCGCAGAAACCAGGTCTCGCGGCCCGGTTCGCAGGTGGTGTAGCGGCCCTCCACCACCCGCAGCACTTCGCTCCCGCCGGGGCGCTCGAGGAGGGCCGCCTCGCCGCGGCTGCCCGATTCGTGGAAGACGAAGGACACCCCTTGGGCCGCCAAGCCCCGCGCCGCCAGGTCCACTTCCGCCTCCCGGGCGACCAGCAGAAACCCCGGTTCTCGATAGGTAACCTGCCCCTCTAGGTGGACGCGCCGCCGGGCGCGGTCGACGGTAGCCAGATCGCTGCGCATCTGGCGGAAGCCTTGGAAGGCCTGAACCTCGCCGCGCAGGATCGCCACCCCGCCGCGCGCTTCACTCTCGTCGGCACTCACCCGAAGCGGGGCCTCTTCGGGGGGGCGGTCGGCGTCCG
This sequence comes from Porticoccaceae bacterium, assembly GCA_026005035.1. GTDB lineage: Bacteria > Pseudomonadota > Gammaproteobacteria > Pseudomonadales > Porticoccaceae > BPKH01. The sequence continues at coordinate 158,458 of BPKH01000006.1, forward strand.
GATGGGTCCGGGGCGGCTCCAGGTAGCGACCCCGGCAACTGGCCCGCAGTCCAGAGCGGAGCTCCGGCGGCAGTTGCTCCGCGGGCACCCAATCGAGGGGAGTGGCCGGAGCCACCCGGGCTGGCTGTTCCCCCGCCAGAGCGGCGCGGGCGGTTGGGGTGGGGGCAGTCGCCGGCGCGCACAGCCATTCCCCCGCCTCGCTCACGCGGCAGTTCCAGTTTTCGCTCGCGCCCCCTGGGGTGGCCGTCATCAGGGAGATCAGGGCGAGGCAGATCGGAGCCCACGGGGGGCGGGGCGGGGCGCGCATGGAGGCAGGAAGAGCTGTCCGTTGGCCGCTCGGGGGGGCATTCTAACAAACCCGCCACCGCCGTTCCCCTGGCGCTAGAATGGGCCGATCCCGGGAGGAGGGTCATGGATCGCGCCGCTGAACTCGCCGCCTGGTGCCGCGCCTTCCTACCCGCCTGGGCGGCGGGGGAGCCCGACTGCACCCTCATCCCCTTGCCCGGCGATGCCGGCTTCCGCCGCTACTTCCGCCTTGCCACCCGGCCCTCCCTGATCGCGGTGTTGGCGCCGCCGGAGCGCGCGGAGCTCGCCGCCTTCGTGGCCAAGGGCGCGGCCCTGGCGGCGGGAGGGGTGCGCGTGCCGCGGCTGTGGGCGGTGGACTTTCGCCGCGGGTTTCTGCTCCTCGAGGATCTGGGTGAGGAGGACCTGCTCACGCGGCTCGAGAGGGAGGAACCCGAGCCGCTTTACGATCTCGCCGAGGAAGCGCTCCAGCGCATCCAGGCCCTCTCGCCCGACGCGGGGGTCTTCCCTCCCTACGACCGCGCCGCTCTGGTCGCCGAACTGGACCTCTTTCCGCGCTGGTTTTTGGGGCGGTTGCTCGACCTGCGGCTCGGCGAAGGGGAGGCGCGCCTGCTGGGGGAGACCTTCGCGCTCCTGGTGCGAGAGGCGCTGAGCCAGCCCCGGGTGGTGGTGCACCGCGATTTTCACTCGCGCAATCTCCTCCTCGACGCCGAAGGCCGCCTCGGCGTGGTCGACTACCAAGATGCGGTGGTGGGACCGGTGACCTACGATCTGGTCTCGCTGTGGCGCGATTGCTATATTCGGTGGCCCCGCGAGCTCGTGTGGCGGCGGGTGGAGCGGTTTTTCGAGGGGCGGCTGGGGCGGTCCGCCGGCAGCGGGGTGAGTGGGGAGCTGCGCCGGCGCTGGTTCGACCTGATGGGCCTGCAGCGCCACCTCAAGGTGCTCGGGATTTTCGCCCGCCTGTGGCTGCGGGACGGCAAGCCCCGCTACCTGGACGACCTGCCGCTGGTGTTGCGCTACGTCCTGGAGGTGAGCGGCGAGTATCCCGAGCTCGGGCCTTTCCACCGCTGGTTGCTGGAGCGGGTGGTGCCGGCGCTGCCGGCCCAGCCGTGGTACCGGGACTGGCAGACGGCAGGAGAATGAACCGATGCGCGCGATGATCCTCGCAGCCGGTCGCGGCGAGCGCCTGCGCCCCCTCACCGAGTCGACGCCGAAGCCCCTCCTGGCGGCGGGCGGCAAGCCCTTGATCCAGTACCACCTGGAGCGCCTCGCGGCCGCGGGCGTGCGCCAGGTGGTGATCAACGTCTCCTGGCTGGGCGAGCAGATCGAAGCCTTCGTGGGCGACGGCGGGCGCTTCGGCCTCGAGGTCTTCTGGTCCCGGGAGAGCGAGCCCCTGGAGACGGGTGGTGGCATCCGCCGCGCGCTGCCGCTGCTCGGCCCCGAGCCCTTCCTGGTGGTCAACGGCGACGTCTGGACCGACTATCCCTTCGCCGAGCTGGTGGCGCGCCCGCTGCCCGAGGCCTTCGACGCCCACCTGGTGCTGGTGCCCAATCCCCCCTTCAAGCTGCAGGGCGATTTCGACCTGGTGGACGACCTCGTCGCCTTCCCGGAAGGGGAAGGGGGCGCCGCCTTCACCTACAGCGGGATCGGCGTTTTTCGGCCGGAGGTGTTCGCATTGTTTCCCGCGGCGTCCGAGCGCTTCCCCCTGCGCGACGCCCTGGCGACGAGCGTGCGCGCCCGGGCGGTCTCGGGGGAGCTCTTCCGCGGCCGCTGGTGGGACGTGGGCACGCCCCAGCGGCTGGAGCTCCTCAACCTGGTTCTCGCCGGCAAACCCATCCCCCCCTCGCGCAAGCCCCGGGTGCGCGCCCTCGGGGCCTGACGGCGGCAGGGCCGTGGCGTACAATGGCGCGCCGTTTGCCCCACACCGGGAATCCGCCATGTTCGAACAGCTCAAGCCCCTGCCGCCCGATCCCATCCTCGGCCTGTCGGCCGCGTTCCGCGCCGATCCGCGCCCCCGCAAGATCGATCTGGGGGTGGGGGTGTACCGCGACGAGGCGGGCCGCACTCCGGTGATGCGGGCGGTGAAGGAGGCCGAGCGACGCCTCCTGGAGCGGGAAGAGAGCAAGGCCTACATCGCCCAGACGGGGGTGGCCGAGTTCAACGAGGGCATGTTGCGTTTGGTCCTCGGCCCGTCCCATCCCGCCCTGGCGGCGGGGCGGGCGGCGGCGGTCATGACCCCCGGGGGCACCGGCGCGCTCCGCCTGGCCGCGGAACTGATTCGCACCGCCAATCCCGACGCCACCCTCTGGGTGGGAGACCCGACCTGGGCCAACCACGTGCCGGTGATGGCCGGCGCCGGGCTGAGGCTGGCCACCTATCCCTACTATCGGCAGGGCGCCGCCTCGGTCTCGTTCGACGAGATGATGGCCGCCCTGCAACGGGCCCGGTCCGGCGACGCGGTGTTGCTCCACGGCTGCTGTCACAACCCCTGCGGCGCCGATCTGGACGAGGAGCAGTGGCGTGCGGTGGCCGAGCTCGCCGAGCGCAAGGGCCTGTTGCCCTTTGTCGACCTCGCCTACCAGGGTTTTGGGCGGGGGCTCGAGGAGGACGCCTTCGGGGTGCGCCTCCTGGCCGAGCGGCTGCCGGAGGTGGTGGTGGCGACCTCCTGCTCGAAGAATTTCGGCCTCTACCGGGAGCGCACCGGCGCCGCCTTGGTGGTGGCCCAGAGCGCCGCCGCGGCCGCCGCGGCGGCCTCCCATCTGGCCCAGGTGGCGCGGACCCTCTACTCCATGCCACCCGCCCACGGCGGGTTGCTCGCCGCCATGGTGCTCGAAGACCCGGCCCTGCGCGAGGACTGGGAAGCGGAACTGGCCGCCATGCGGTCGCGGATGAACCGGCTGCGCGCCGAGCTGGCCGAGCGGCTCGCCGCCCGCGGTGCGCCGCGGGACTTTTCCTTTATCCGCCGACAGTACGGGATGTTTTCCTTCCTCGGCCTCGACGCCGGGCAGATCGCGAGACTGCGCGAGGAATTCGGCATCTACGTGGTGGGCTCGAGCCGCATCAACGTGGCCGGCCTCAACGAGGCCGACCTGGACTACGTGGTGGAGGCGATCCTCGCGGTGCTGCGCTGAGGTGTGCGGCCTCAGCCCTTCCGCCGCCGGCGGCGGTTGGGGGGCGGCGTCGGCCGGTTGGCCTCGAGGAAGTCGAGCCCCAGGTCGAAGCCGCTCTTGACGAAGGCCAAAAGCCGCTCGAACTCGGCTTCGCTCAATTTCCGGGCGCTCTCCCGGGCGCGGTAGATGGAGACGAAGCGCAGCTCACGCTCCAGGGCCAACACCAGTTGGTCGAGGCCCAGCAGGCGCAGCGCCTGCCACAGCCAGGGGGCGTGCTGGCGGCTGAAGTCGAGGACGAAGGTGACCGGGTCGTTGCGCGCGTAGAAGGCCGCCAGGCGCCAGAGGAGGTCGAAGTTGACGGGCATGCGGCCCTCCTCCACCGCGCGCAGCAGCTCCGGATCCGACAGGTCGATGGCCCGCGCCAGATCCTGGCGGGTGAGCCCGGCGGTCTCGCGCAGGTCCGCCAGGTAGCGGCCGGCCCGCCCCAGCTGTTCCAGGGCTTCCGGGGTGCGGCGCAGGGCCGCCAGGAGGTCGCCGGAAAGGCCGAGGGCCCGGCTCAGGGTCGAGCCGGCAAGCCCCGGCAGGCCGGCCAACAGGAGTGCCAGCGGGTGGAGCGCGGACCGCTCCCGCTCGCTCACCGTTGCCCCCTGGGGCGCTCGAGCTCGGCGAGCAGGAAGGCGGCCAGATCGCGCCGCTCGGCCTCGTCCAGATGGCGGAAGGCGGGCATCCGCCGGTGGGCGCTGCGGCCGGCGATCCAGTCCATGAGCTCGCTTTCCGAGCGGCGCGCGAGCACCGTGGCGGGGATCCGCTCCAGGTACTGGCCGCGCCCGCTGCGCGGGTGGCACTGGCTGCAGTGGGTGGCGAAAAGGGCGGCGCCGCGCTCGCGGGCCTGTGCCGCGGCGGGGTCCGACGGCGGCGCGCGGTCGCACCCGGCGAGCGCCGCGAGGAGCAGCGCGAGGGCGCCGCCCGCCCGCCTCATGGCCCCTCCCCCTGGGCGCGCTGGTGTGGTGGAACGCACGCCGGGGGGTCGAGCCGCGCGGCAAAGCGGCGGATGCTCTGGACGATCCCCTCGGGGTCCAGGCCGCACAGCTGCCGCTGGCGCCCCTGGCTGGCGTGGGGCACGAACCGGTCGGGCAGACCCAGTTGCAACAGGGGCAACGGCCGTCCCGCGGCGTTCAGGTGCTCCGCCACCGCGCTTCCCGCGCCCCCCAGCACGGCGTTTTCCTCCAGGGTCACCAGTAGGTCGTGGTCGGCGGCGAGCTCATCCACCAGGTCGCAGTCGAGGGGTTTGACGAAGCGCATGTCGGCCACGGTGGCGTCCAGGATTTGGGCGGCGCCCAATGCCGCCGGCAAGAGCGCCCCGAAGTTGAGGATGGCGATGCGCGGCCGGCCCGCGCCCCCGGCGCGCACCAGCCGCCCCTTGCCCAGGGGCAAAGGCTCCAGCGCCGAGTCCACTGGCGTGCCGGGACCTCGACCCCGAGGGTAGCGCACCGCCGCCGGACCTGGATAGAGGTAGCCGGTCTGCAGCAGGCGGCGGGTCTCGTTCTCGTCGCTTGGCGCCATCACCACCAGGTTGGGGATGCAGCGCAGGTAGCTGAGGTCGAAGGCGCCGGCGTGGGTGGGGCCGTCCTCGCCAACCAGGCCGGCGCGGTCGATGGCCAGCAGGACGTCCAGATTCTGCAGGGCGACGTCGTGGATCAGCTGGTCGTAAGCCCGTTGCAAGAAGGTGGAGTAGATGGCCACCACTGGCTTCTTGCCCTCGCAGGCGAGGCCGGCGGCGAGGGTCACAGCGTGCTGCTCGGCGATGCCCACGTCGAAGAACCGCTCCGGAAAGCGCTCGGCGAAGGGGCGCATGCCGGAGCCTTCGCACATGGCCGGCGTGATGGCCACGAGCCGCGGGTCCCGGCTCGCCGCGTCCACCAGCCAGCGCCCGAACACGTCCTGGTACTTGGGCGGTTGGGGGCGCTGGGGCGGCGAGCTCTGGGAGGTGGGCTCCAGCTTGGTGAAGGCGTGGTACCCCACCGGGTCCTCCTCCGCGGGAGCGTAGCCCTTGCCCTTGCGGGTGACCACGTGGAGGAAGACCGGCTCCTCCAAATCCTTGAGGTTCTCCAGCGTCTGCACCAGCAGCCTGAGGTCGTGGCCGTCGATGGGTCCGATGTAGTTGAAGCCGAGCTCCTCGAAGATGATCCCCGGCGCGACCATCGCCTTGAGGTGCTCTTCCGTCTTGCGCACGAACTGGCTGGCCGCGGGCAGGCCACGCAGCATCCGCTTGCCGCTGGTGCGCAACTGGTTGTAGAAGCGGCTGGCCCAGCAGACGGGAGAAATAGGTGGACAACCCCCCCACGTTGCGCGAGATGGACATGTTGTTGTCGTTGAGGACCACCAGCATGGGGACATCCGTGTGGGCGGCGTGGTTGAGCGCCTCGAAGGCCATGCCCGCGGTCATGGCGCCATCGCCGATCACCGCCACGGTGCGCCGGTGGACGCCGTCCAGGCGGGCCGCCAGGGCCATGCCGAGAGCCGCGCTGATGGAGGTGCTGGAATGACCGACGCCGAAGGTGTCGTACTCGCTCTCGCCGCGCTTGGGGAAGCCGGAAATTCCCCCCTCTTGGCGAATGGTGAGGAGGGCTTCGCGGCGGCCGGTGAGGATCTTGTGGGGGTAGGCCTGATGGCCCACGTCCCACACCAGCCGGTCGCGCGGCGTGTCGTACACGTAGTGGAGCGCGATGGTCAGTTCCACCACCCCGAGGCCGGCGCCGAAGTGGCCACCGCAACGGCCGACGGCGTAGAGGAGATAAGCGCGCAGCTCGTCGGCGAGCACCTCCAGTTGGGCGGGCTCGAGGCGGCGCAGATCGGCGGGGGAGTCGATCTGGTCGAGGAGCGGCGTGGGCGGCCGCTCCCGGGGAATTTCGGTGAACCGTCTGGCCATGGGCGAGAAACGCTGTAAACGCCCAATCTTAGCGCATCTTCAGTGGATCCTGTGGGCCGCGAAGTGGGCCAGTGCCCGAAGCGTCCGGGCGCGCTCTCCGAAGGGCTTGAGGGCGTCCTGGGCGGCGGCGTGGGCGGCCTCGAGGCGGGAGCGGGCCTCGGCGAGGCCGAGCACCGAGGCGTAGGTGGGCTTGTTGCGCGCCGCGTCGGAACCCGGGGTCTTGCCCAGCTGTTCGGCCGAGCTCTCCACGTCGAGGATGTCGTCGCGGATCTGGAAGGCAAGTCCCAGGGCGTCGCCGTAGCGGCGCAGCGCTTCGAGCTCCTCGCCGTTCGCACCGGCGGAGCGGGCGCCGAGTTCGAGGCTTGCGCAGATGAGGGCGCCGGTCTTGTGGCGGTGCATTCGCTCCAGGGCCTCGAGGTCGAGACTGCGACCGGTGGCCTCCAGGTCCTCCGCTTGGCCCAACACCATCCCCGCCGCACCCGCCGCCTGCGCCAAGAGGCGGATCAGCTCGACGCGGGTGGCGGGATCGCCCTCCGCCTCGGCGAGCACCGCAAAGGCGAGGGCCTGCAGGGCATCTCCCGCCAGGATCGCCGTGGCCTCGTCGAAGGCCACGTGGCAGGTGGGCCGGCCCCGGCGCAGCTGGTCGTCGTCCATGGCCGGCAGGTCGTCGTGGACCAGGGAGTAGGCGTGGATCAGTTCCACCGCCGCGGCGGCCGCCAGGGTCAGGGCATTGGGCTCCCCCGCACAGTTCGGCGGCGGCGCAGCACAGGGCCGGGCGCAGGCGCTTGCCGCCGCCGAACAGGCTGTAGCCCATGGCCTCCCGCAGCCGGCCGGCAGGCAGCGCCTCCAGGGCGGCGGCGAGGCGGGCGTCCACCCGCTCGCGCACGGCGGCGAAGAAGGGCTCGAGGTCCACGGTCAGCGCTCTTCCCCGCCTTCTTCCGCGGGCAGCGCAGTCAGGGCCTGCTCTCCCTCGCGGGTCAGGAGCACCACTTTCTGTTCCGCCTCGGCGAGCGCCCGCTGGCATTCCCGCACGATGGCGATCCCCCTTTCGAAGGCGCGCAGCGCTTCCTCCAGGCTGAGGCTGCCCGATTCCAAGGTCTCCACCAACCGCTCGAGTTCGTCGAGGCGCTTTTCGAAGTCGGGGACTTTCTTGCGGCTGGCCATGGCTCGGCTCGCTCGGCAGGGAGGGCAATTGTAGCCCAAGGCCGTTCGGATCCCCCTCTTGTAGGAAAATTCCTACAAGAGGTTGCGAAAATTTCCGACTGCCTTCCTTCGCCCCCGGCGCTACGCTTGACGGTGCAGGGAAGCGTGTCGGAGGGAACCGGACTCGCCAGGGAACGACAGGGAAGTCGGCTCAGGGAAGAGCGGCGAGTTGTGGACAGGGAACCATTCGCGTCCGTCCAGCGCAAACCCTGCTCTGGCGCTCAGGAGGCCCTCCTGGGCGCTTCTTTTTCGTGCGCGCGTTGACAAGGCGGGCCGGCCTCGTTACCATCGGCGAAGAGCGAGGAGGACACGACCTGCAGCACGCCGCCCGTTGAGACCCCGCGCCCCGGGAGGAGGACGACCCGCCCGGACCGCGCCGGTGACATTGCCGCGCCGCCCCCGCCGCCGGAAGGGAGGGGGCGGTGAAGATCCTGCGCTTGAATCTGGCCGGCCATCCCATCGAGTGGCTCGAGTGGCAGGAGGCGGTCTGCCTCTACGCCAGGGGGCTCGTGGTCTGGACACTGGGCGAGGTGGTCAAGCGCGTCCGGGGCGCCCGTTGCCGGCTGACCGGGCGCCGCTCGGTGGTGGAGCTCGCCTCCATCGTCGCCTGCGGCGGCTCCCGCCTGACTCCGCCCCGAACCCAGCATCCCCTGACCAACCGGGCGCTCTTCGCCCGCGATCACTACCTCTGCATGTACTGCGGGGCGCCCGGCAAGCCCGGGGAACTTACCCGCGACCACGTGGTGCCGCTCTCCCGGGGCGGCACGGACCGCTGGGAAAACGTCGTGGCCGCCTGCCGGCGGTGCAACCAGCGCAAGGGCAACAAGCTGCCCGAAGAGGCGGGCATGGAGCTTCTGGCGCTTCCCTATCGCCCCAACCACGCCGAATACCTGGCGCTCATCAATTCCCGGCGCATTCTGGGCGACCAGATGGAATTCCTGCTCGCGCAGTTCACCGAGTGCGGCCGGGCCCGCTTCCGCGGGGCGGGGATCCTCAGCGCAGCGAGCTGACGAACACCCGCGCCGATCAGCAGGGGGCAGGCGAGGCGCACCCACGGCTGCCAGAGGCGCCAGAAGAGGGACTCGGCGAAGGTGGGCTCGGCGCGCGCCAACTCCCCGAGCAGCCGATCGCGGTGGATGCACCAGCCGGCAAAGAGGCACAGGGCCACGCCGAGGAGCGGTTCCGCGTAGGTGGTGGCCAGACTGACCACGCACTCGAAGAGCGCCTCGAAGCGGGCCGCGAGCAGCGCGGTGAGGGCGAAACCCACCGCCGCGGCGAGCGCCGCGGCCACCGGGCGGCCCAGGGCGAGGCGCTCGGCGAGCAGGCTGGTGGGCACTTCCAGCATGGAGATCGAGGAGGTGAGGGCGGCGATGGCCAAGAGCGCAAAGAAGGCCACCGCCACCCAGTCGCCCGCCGCGCCCATGGTGGCGAACAGCGCCGGCAGGACGCGGAAGATCAATTCCGGCCCCGCGGCGAAGGCGCCGTCAGCCCCCACCGCCACGCCCGTGGCCGGCGGCGACGAACAGGGCCGGCAGCACCAGAAGGCCCGCCAGAAAGGCGATGCCCAGGTCGAGGGCGGTGACCAGCGCGCCCGCCAGGGGCAGGCTCTCGCCCCGCGGCAGGTAAGAGCCGTAGACCAGCATCGTGCCCACGCCCAGCGACAGGGAGAAGAATGCTTGGCCCATGGCGCTCAGCAACAGATCGGCGCGCACCAGGCGGGAGGGTTCGGGCAGGAGGTAGGCGGCGAGGCCGGCGCCGGCTTCCGGTTGGCGCAGGACGTAGCCGATCAAGAGCACGAGGAGCAGGAGGAGGGCCGGCATCAGCCGGCGCGACCAGCGCTCGATGCCCCGCCGCACCCCTTCCGCCACCGTGGCCAGGGTCAGCAGGGCGAAGGCGAGGGCGAAGGTCAGATCCCGCGCGAGCCCGTCCGCCAGCGCCCAGCGGGCGAGGGCGGACAGGCCGGCGAGTTCCGCCAGGTGGGCCGCCCCGTGGGCCAACACCCAGCCGGCCACCAGGGTGTAAAAGCCGAGGATGGCGGTGGCGGTGGCCACCCCCCGCCCACCCCACCGCGGCGCCGATCCGCCGCCATTTCCGGCCGCGTGGCAGGCCGGAAAGGGCGCTGACGATGTTTGCCCGGGCGCAGCGGCCGATCACCAGCTCGGCCATCAGGGCGGGGTAGGCCACCAGGAAGGCGAGGAGGGCGTAGACCACCACGAAGGCGCCGCCGCCGTTGGCGGCCGCATTGGTGGGAAATCCCCCAGACGTTGCCGAGGCCCACCGCCGAGCCGGCGGCGGCGAGGACGAATCCGGCCCGCGAGGAGAATTCGTCGCGGTCGCGGGCCATGGCGCCCTCAGACGACGATGAAGATGTCTCGGTCCACCGCCTGGAAGATGCGCGACATCTTGGCCCCCCGCAGCGCGGCGCGGATGCCGCGGCGATGGGTGGCGCCGAGGATCACGATGTCGGGCTCCAGTTCGCGGCTGATCTCCCGGAGCACCTCTTCCGGTTCGCCGGCGCGCAGGTGGATGTGTTTCGTTGGGCAGCCCGGTGGCCGCCACCAGCTTGCCGCGGTCGGGGTAGCTGAGAGATGAGCCGTAGGCGTTGACCAGGTGCAGGGTGGCGCCGTAGGTGCGGGCGAAGATCTTGCCTGCCTCGATGATCTTGCGGTTGAGCGCCTCGCGCTCGGGGCTGTGGTCTTGCAGGTTCACCGAGGCGAGGATGGTCTTGCACACCGGGCGGTCGACTTGTGGATGATGCCCACCGGGATCGTCGTGTTGCGCAACAGCTGCCAGAAGCTGATCGCCGTCCACAGGTTGGTCTCCCCGCTCCGGTCGCGAGAGCATGAGGGCCGTGGCGGCGCGCTCCGCGGCGATGTGGAGGATGTTGTCAGACCACTCCCGCGCCCAGGAGACGAGCATGGTGGGAGACACCCCCACCCGTTCGAGTCGCTGGGCGTAGTCGCGGAAAAACAGGCCGTCGCGGTAGATGCCGGGGTGGTCGGAGGGCAGGGTGGCGAGATCCACCGTGGCGAGCAGGGTCACGTCCGGTTTGTAGCCGGTGGTGCCCCGCTCGATCAGGTTCACCACCCGGTCCACCGCCGGCTGGGCCTCCTCCATTGGGTCGACCACGATGAGGAGCTTGCTCTCGATGGGCGCGTTGCTGTCGTTGGCCATGGAATGCCCCCTGCGGCGTTTGTCGGCGGATTAAAGCACCGCCGCGGCGATGGGCGCAAGGTCGCTCAGGGAAGGGCGAGCGCCGCTTCGAGCCAGTCCAGTGTCGCCGCGTAGCGCTCGGGCAGCAGGGGGCGCAGGGCGGGGAAGGGGCTCGGCGCGCCGGGGGCGAGGCAAAAGTTGAGGTGCCCCACCTTGCGGCCCGGGCGCACCGCCTTGCCGTACCAGAAGAGTTCCGCCTGGGGAAGGGCGAGCCAGCGGTCGTCGCGCTCCACCCCCACCAGGTTCACCATGGCGGTGATCCCCTTGAGGTGGGGCTCGGGGAGCGGCAGGCCGAAGAGGGCCCGCAGGTGCAGTTCGAACTGACTCACCGCACAGCCCGCCTGGGTCCAGTGGCCGGTGTTGTGGACGCGGGGCGCGAGCTCGTTGACCCACAGGCGATCCCCCACCCGGAAGCACTCCACGGCCATCACCCCCCACGTAGTCGAGGGCCTCGAGGAGGCGGCCGAGAATGCGCCGCGCCTCGGCCTCCAGGGCCGACAGGCGCGGGACCGGGGCCAGGGAGGCGGTGAGGATCCCCCCCTGGTGGAGATTGAGGGTCAGGGGAAAGAACACCTGCTCGCCGGATCGGCCGCGGGCGCCGATCAGCGACACCTCCTCGTCGAAGGGCACCCGCGCCTCGGCGATGGCGGCGCCCCGCGCCGCGGCGGGCAGCTCGTCGTTGGCAGCCTCGCGCAGCCACTGCTGGCCGCGGCCGTCGTATCCGCCGCGGCGGAACTTCAACAGCACCTCGGGGCCCAGGGCGCGCCAGAGCTCCGCGGCGGTGGTGTGGGCTTCCACCGGCCGCCAGGGGGCGGTGGGGATGCCCAGTTCGTCCAGCAGCGCCTTTTGGGCGAGGCGGTCGGCGAGGCGGGGAAAGACCGCCCGGTTGACCAGGTTGGGGTGGTCGGCCAGGCGACGGGTGGCGGCGTTGTCGGGCCAGTGCTCGATTTCCGCGGTCACCAGATCCTCGGGAGCGGGGTCGGGCAGCTGGCTGCCGTCGAGGGGCACGGGGCGCACGTCGAGGGCCAGGGGGGTGGCCGCGTGGGCCAGCATCCGGCCCAACTGGCCGGCGCCGAGGATCCAGAGCCTGCTCATGCCGGCTGGCGCGGGTCCGGCTGGGCCAGGACGGCGGCGCTCTGGGCGGCGCGAAAGGCCTCGATCCGCTCGGCCAGGGCGGCGTCCTCGAGGGCCAGAATCTGGGCGGCCAGCAGACCGGCGTTGTAGGCGCCGGCGGCGCCGATGGCCAGGGTGCCGACGGCCACCCCGCGGGGCATCTGGACGATGGAGAGGAGGCTGTCGAGCCCGCGCAGCGCCCGGCTCTCCACCGGCACGCCGAGCACCGGCAGGCGGGTCTTGGCCGCGACCATGCCCGGAAGATGGGCGGCCCCCCCGGCGCCCGCCACAATCACCTTGAAGCCACGCGCCGCCGCCTCGCCCGCGAAGGCCATCAACTTGTCGGGGGTGCGGTGGGCGCTGATCACCTCCACGTGGTAGGCGACTTGGAGTTCGTCGAGGATGCGGGGCCGCCTCTTGGAGGGTGGGCCAGTCGCTGTGCGATCCCATGAGGATGGCCACCTGGGCGGCGCCGCCCGCTTCCGTCGCCATGAGAGATCCGCTCCCGCCTGCGCTGGGGCGCGGCAGTATACCATTTCGCTCCCGAGGGACCGGAAGCGCCCCCTTGACCGCCGCCTTCGTCAAGCGCAACCCCCTGCCGGGCTCCGACGCCCCCTTCCGGGAGGCGGAGGGGCTCGCCGCACTCGCCCGCCTGCTCGAGGGCGCGGAGATCGGCGTCCCCCGCGTCCTGGCGGTGGACGAGAAGGCCCTCACGCTCGAGGCGATCGAGCGTGGTTCGTGGAGCGATGCCGCCTGGTCGCGGCTGGGACGCGGCTTGGCCGCCCTCCACGCCAAGTGGGGTGCGAGCTACGGCCTCGCACGGGACAACTACCTGGGAGCGAGCCCTCAACCCAACCGGCCGGCAGCCCGCTTTGGACCCTTTTTCCTCGAGTACCGGCTTCGCTTCCAGGTGCGGCGGGTGCGCCGCGGCGACCTGCGCCGCGCCTTCCTGGCGGTTCTCGAGGCGGTGGGCGGGCGGCTGGCGGAGTACCTGGACGCCCATTGCGAGGGGCCGAGCCCCCTGCATGGCGATCTGTGGGCGGGCAACGTCCTGTGCGGGCGGGACGGCCGGGTGTGGCTGATCGACCCCGCCTTCTATTTCGGGGATCGGGAGGCGGACCTGGCGATGACCGAACTCTTCGGCGGTTTCGGAGAGGCGTTTTTACCGCGCCTACGACGCCTGCCTGCCGCGCAGCCGCGAGTACCCCCCGCAAGCGGGAGATCTTCAACCTGTACCACCGCCTGAACCATTACAATCTGTTCGGGAACGCCTATCTCGCCGACTGCGAAGCGGGTTTCGCCTTCCTCGAACGCCTCTGAGCCGGGCGTTGGGGACCTGTCGATCCCAGGGCTCACGCGGAAACTGCGCCATGCGCCACTGGATTGCCGCGACCTCGTTGCTCCTCGCCGCCGGGCTCGCCCGTGCCGCCCTCCCCTGGGCGGATGCCGCCGCCGGGGAGTTGCCGAGCCTCGCCCCCCATGCTGGAGCGGGTGACACCGGCGGTGGTCAATATCGCCACCTTCGCCAGGGCACCCGCCTACACCAGCCCGCTCTTGCAAGACCCCCTTTTTCCGCCGCTTCTTCGGCCTGCCCGAGGGCGAGCTTGCCCCGAGGCGTGTGCAACAGAGCGCCGGTTCGGGGGTGATCGTCGACGCCCAGCGGGGCATCGTCCTCACCAACCACCACGTGATCCGCGGCGCCGATGAGGTGCAGGTGGCCCTGGCCGACGGCCGCACCTTCGCCGCGCGCTTGCTCGGCAGCGATCCCGACCTGGACGTGGCGGTCTTGGAGATCGCCCCGCGCGAGCTCACCGCCCTTCCCCTCGGCGATTCCGATCAGCTGCGGGTGGGCGACTTCGTGGTGGCCATCGGCAATCCCTTCGGCCTCGGCCAGACGGTCACCACCGGGGTGGTCAGCGCCTTGGGGCGCACCGGTCTTGGCATCGAGGGCTACGAGAACTTCATCCAGACCGACGCTTCCATCAATCCGGGCAATTCGGGGGGCGCACTGGTGGACCTGGCGGGGCGCCTGGTGGGGATCAACACCGCCATCCTCGCCCCCTCCGGCGGCAACGTGGGCATCGGCTTTGCCATCCCGGTCAACATGGCCCGGGCCAGCATGGAGCAGATCCTCGCCCACGGCGAGGTGCGGCGCGGCCGCCTGGGGGTCGGCCTGCAGGACCTCTCGGCGGAACTGCGCGAACCCCTGGGGCTGCCCGAGACGCTGCGGGGAGTGCTGGTCACCGAGGTGGAGCCCGGCTCGGCGGCCGCGCGGGCGGGTCTTGCCCCCGGAGACCTGATCCTGGCGGTGGACGGCCGTCCCACCCCCTCGGTGGGGGCAGCTCAAGAGCGCCCTGGCGGTCCACGCGGTGGGTGATGCGGTGACCCTCGAGGTGTGGCGGGCGGGGCGACGCCACACCCTGGAGGTGGAGCTGGAGGCGCCCCGCCGGGCGGAGGGATTGCACCCCCTGCTCGCCGGGGTGGCCTTCGCCGATGCGCCGGGTCGCGGCGGGGGCGGTGGTGGAAGCGGTGGAGCCGGGCAGTCCGGGCGCTGCCAGCGGGTTGCGACGCGGCGATCGGATCGTCGCGGCCAACCGCCGCCCGGTGGCCGACGTGGCCGATCTCGCCCGGGCCCTGGCGGTGGACCCGCGGGTGGTCCTGCTCCAGGTGGAGCGGGGGGAGCGGGAATTCATTCTGGTCATCCGCTGACGCTTCCTGGGAGGAGGGGTTGGCGGCAGCAAGGAGCGACGGAGATGGTGAAAACATCGCAATTACGAAACGGCCCGCGAGGTGCTCGACTGCCTGGTGGACTTTCACTGCCGCGCCGCCGAGTTCGTCGAGAACTGTCTCGAGCGCCAAGAGAGCGAGCGGGTGCGCATGGTCCTGCAGTACCTGGCCGAACACCACCGGCGCCTGCAGGAGGCGATCGCCGACTACGAGGCGGACGCGGAGCGGGCGGTGCTCGACACCTACATCGCCTTCGCCCTGATGGAAGACGACACGCCGGAATCCTTCGTGGACGGCCTGTCGTGCCCCGCGGGGCTCGGCCTCGAAGAGGTGGTCGCCCTCGCCCAGGCCCTCGGCGACTATCCCGTGACCCTCCTCAACGACGTGCTCGCCGCGGTGGAAAACCCCCACGTCGCCGAGGTGTTCACCAACCTCCGCGACCTGGAAGTCCAGGAGCGCAAGCTCCTCTCCCGGGCGGTGGACACCCTGCTCGACCTGTGAGGTCCGAGATGGCCGGCAACCGGCAGTGGATGGGGCGCGACCTGGCCGTCCTCTGGCATCCCTGCACCCAGATGAAGGACCACGAGGCGCTGCCGCTCATTCCCATCCGGCGGGGGGAGGGGGTGTGGCTCGAAGACTTCGACGGCAACCGCTACCTGGACGCCATCAGTTCCTGGTGGGTGAACCTGTTCGGCCACGCCAACCCACGCATCAACCGGCGCATCGCCGAGCAGCTCGCCGCGCTGGAACACGTCATCTTCGCCGGCTTCACCCACCAGCCAGCGATCGAGTTGGCGGAGCGGCTGGTGGCCCTTGCGCCTCCCGGGTTGAGTCCGCTGTTTCTACGCCGACAACGGCTCGGCGGGGGTCGAGGTGGCGCTCAAAATGAGCTTCCACTACTGGCGCAATCGCGGGCAGGGCGAGCGGACCCGCTTCGCCACCCTGGCCAACAGCTATCACGGCGAGACGCTTGGCGCTCTGGCCGTGGGCGACGTGGCGCTCTACAAGGCGACCTACGAGCCCTTGCTCATGAAAAGCCTGGTGGTGGAAGGGCCGGATTGTTTCCACCGCGAGCCCGGGGAGAGCTGGGAGGCGTACAGCCGCCGGCGCTTCGCCGCCATGGAGGCGGTGCTCGCCCGCCATCACCGCGAGTTGTGCGCGGTGATCGTCGAGCCCCTGGTGCAGTGCGCGGGGGGGATGCGGATGTATCACCCGGTCTACCTCAAACTGCTGCGGGAGGCCTGCGACCGCTATCGCGTCCACTTGATCGCCGACGAGATCGCGGTGGGCTTCGGCCGCACGGGCACCCTGTTCGCCTGCGAACAGGCGGCGATCACCCCCGACTTCCTCCTCCTCTCCAAGGGGTTGACCGGCGGTTACCTGCCGCTGTGCGCGGTGCTCACCCGCGAGGAGATCTACCAGGCCTTCTACGACGACTACGCCACCCTCAAGGCCTTTCTCCACTCCCACAGCTATACCGGTAACCCCCTGGCCTGCGCCGCGGCGCTCGCCACCCTGGAGATCTTCGCCGAGGAGGACGTGTTGGGACGCAACCGCCTGCTCGCCGCGCGCATGGCCGCCGCCACCGCCCACTTGGCCGACCATCCCCCACGTGGCCGAGGTGCGCCAGACCGGGATGATCCTGGCTGCGGAAATGGTGCGCGACAAGGCGCGGCGCGAGCCCTATCCCTGGCAGGAGCGGCGGGGACTGGCGGTCTACCGCCACGCTTTGGAGCGGGGTGCGCTGCTGCGCCCCCTGGGCAACGTGGTCTACTTCATGCCCCCCTACGTGATCGCCGAAGAGGAGATCGACTTCTTGGCCGAGGTGGCCACCGAGGGGATCGAGTTGGCGACCCGCGGCTGAGCGCCATGGAGCACGGCGCCGGCTTCGTCGACCAGCTGATCCTGGTCTTCGCCGCCTCGGTGGCGGCGGCGGCGCTTTTTTGGCGGCTGCGGATCCCCACCCTGGTCTGCTACCTGCTGGTGGGCGCCCTGCTCGGCCCCGGCCTCGGGCTCGTCACTGCGGTGGGGGAATTTCGCTTCATCGCCGAGTTCGGGGTCGCCTTCCTGCTCTTCACCCTCGGGCTCGAGTTTTCTCTGCCCCGCCTGTTGGCCCTGCGCCGCTGGGTGTTCGGCATGGGGCTCGCCCAAGTGGGCATCTGCGTCCTTCTCTTCGCCGCCCTGATTCTGGCCACCGCCGGCCTCTACCCGGTGGGTGCCACGGGGGCGCTGGTGGCGGCGGGCGCCTTGGCCCTCTCCTCCACCGCCGTGGTCACCCGGGAGCTCGCCCAGCGGGGAGAGGTGGCCACCGCCCACGGCGCCATGGCCATCGGGGTGTTGCTCTTCCAGGACATCGCGGCGGTGGTGATGCTGGTGTTGGTGGAGGCCGGCCAAGGGGAACTCGCGGCCCTCGGCGGGGCGGCGGTGCGCGCCCTGGCCTTCTTCGCCGCCGTGGTCCTGGTGGGCCGCCATCTGCTGCCCGCCCTCTTCGCCGAGATCGCCCGCACCCGCTCCGAGGAGCTGTTCGTGCTCGCGGTGTTGCTGGTGGCGCTCCTCGCCACCGCCGCCGCCGCCCGGCTCGGCCTGTCCCCGGCCCTGGGCGCCTTCATGGCCGGGATGATGCTCGGCGAGAGCCACTTCCGCCACCAGATCGAGGCGGACATCCGCCCCTTTCGGGACGTCCTGCTCGGCATCTTCTTCGTCAGCGTGGGCCTGCTCATCGATCTGTCCCTGATCGCCGCCCACTGGCCGCGCATCCTCTTTTTCACCCTCTGTTTGCTGGCCTTCAAGGGGATCCTCATCGCCTTCCTGGCGCGCCTCTTCGGGGCGGGTCTTCACGAGGCGGTGCGCACCGGCGTGATCCTCGCCCAAGGGGGGGAGTTCGGCTTCGCCCTCCTCGCCCTGGCGGAGGGCGAGGGGTTGTTGTCGGCCGACATGGCCTCGTTCTTTTTGAGCATCATTCTCCTCAGCATGGCGGCGACCCCCTTCCTGGTGGCCCAGAGCCGGCGCATCGCCGCCTGGCTCGCGCGCCCCGGGCCTGAGGAAGAGACGCTCCCGGAAGCGGACACCGAGCACGTCATCCTCTGCGGCTACGGCCGGGTGGGCCAGACCATCGCCCGTTTTCTCGACCTGGAGGGCATCCCCTGGCGGGCCGTGGACGACGACCCGGTGCGGGTGGCGCGCGCCCGCGCCCTGGGCCAGCCGGTGCTCTTCGGCAACGCGGCGCGCCCCACGGTGCTCGGCCACCTGGGGCTCAAGCGCGCGATTCTGGTGGTGATCTCTTTCGACGACGTGGCTGCGGCGCTGTCCATCCTCGCCCTGGTGCGGCGGGTGCGGCCCGATCTGCCGGTACTGGTGCGCACCCGCGACGACGCTCACCTGGACCGGCTGCGCGCCGCGGGCGCCACCGAGGTGATCCCCGAGACCCTGGAGGCGGCCTTGATGCTGGTCAGCCATGTCATGGCCGCCCTGGGCCTGCCCGCCGATCGGGTCCTCGAACGGATCCGCGCGGTGCGGGAGGAGCGCTACCGGCTGCTGCGCGGGCTGGTGGCGGGGGTGGGTCCGGAAGAGGCGACCGGCCGCTTGCTGCCCCTCTACCTGCCGCCCGATGCGGCCGCCGTGGACCACAGCTTGGAAGAGCTCGCCTTGGAGTCGCTGGGGGTGCGGGTGCACACCGTCAAGCGGGGCGAGGAGCTCATCGTCCACCCGGCCGCCGATGTGCGCCTCGCCGCCGGGGACATCGTGGTGCTGGCGGGAGATGCACCCGCCTTGGAGCGGGCCGAACGCCGGTTGCTCTCCGGTTCCTGAGCGTGCAAGCCCCGCTGAAAGCGACGCCCCGGGGCCGCTCCCCGGAGGGCGGATGCCGCGACTCGGCCGTGGCTTCGCCGGCGGCTCCCGCCCTTTTCACTCAGAGGTAAATCACTTCTCCCGCTTCGCAGCTCAACCATTTCTCCAGGGTGGGCGGCGGCGGATCGGGATTGGTGGCGATGTACTTACAGAGAATCCCGTTTTTCGACTTGGTATCGGTTCGCGTGTATTTGATCTTTTGACTCCCCCCGGTGGGGGCGCCCCCCTCCGGTTTTTCGACATGGACGTCCACGCCGGATGCGCTGGGCGACTTTGGCAGCGTGCGCGCGCCTTCCGGAGGAGAGGCCGCCGCAAGGGGGGTGAGGACCAGCGAGCTGCAGAGGAGGAGCACTGCGCATTGGGGCGACCGGGAACGCAGGGGCATGGGAGCTCTCCAAGGGGTGCTGTCGGTGGCACGCAAGTATTTAGCACGGGTCCGGCGCCCCGACCAGAAAATCGATCCCGCGGCGCGGTGGAAGGGATGGGGTCCAGGGGGCGAGGGCTCGATTTCGCCGCGGGCAAGAACGGAGCCCTGCGGAGCGGAGCCACGCCGGGCCCTGCTACCGGATACACTCGCGCAAGGCGGCGGCGAGGAGCGGCGCCAGGGAAATCCGGTTGGTGGGATGGGGGATGCTGTCGGTGCTCACCACCCGGGCGATGCCGGCGTCGGCGAGCAGCTCGGCGGTGGCCTCGCCGTAGAGGGCGTGGGTGCAGGCCACCTCCACCCGGGCCGCGCCGCGGGCGAAGAGCTGACGGGCGGCCTCGGCGACGGTGTGCCCGGAACTGACCACGTCGTCGACGATCACCACCCGGCTCTGGCGCCAGGGGGCTGCCGGCAGCCGCACCTCCACCGCCCGGTCGCCCCGCCGCACCTTGGCGGCGACCCGGTAGGGCACGCCGCAGGCGGCGGCCACCGCCGCGGTCCACTGTTCCGCTTCTTCGTCCGGTCCGAGCAGCCAGTCCGGCGGATCCGCCGCGAGAAAGGCGCCGATCAGCGGGGCGGCGGAGAGAGCATGGGCGGCGAGGCGGCCAAACAGCGCCTCGAGCCGCGCCACTCGGTGGAGGTGGGGATCGACGGTGAGCAGCACCTCCGCGTGGCGGTCGAGGAGCTCGGCGACGATCCGCTGGCTCACCGCCTGGCCCGGGGCGAAGGCCTTGTCCTGGCGCATGTAGCACAGGTAGGGCGCGACCAGGACCCGCCGCTGGGCGCCGAGCTCCGGGCAGGTGGCCAGGGCGAAGAGGAGTTCGACCAGCTTCTCGTTGGGGTGGTGGAGACTGCGCACCAGCGCCACTTGCGGGGGCAGCTCGGGGGGGAGGGTGACCAAACTCTCGCCGTCGGGAAAGCGGTGGAGGCGGATCGGCTTGAGTGGCACCGCCGATGCCTCGGCGAGCCGCGCGGCGAGGGACTCGGCGTCGGGGAAGGCGAGCAGGACGGGGGACGTCACGCCAGATCCCACTGCGGCAGGGGCGGCGGCTCGTCGGCGATGGCGTAGCCAGAGTTGCGGGCCGCCAGTTCTCGGGCGAAGGCAAAATCGGAGCGGAATTCGGCGTGGATGCGGTAGAGGGGCTCGCCGCGCTCCACCGGATCCCCCAGTTTCTTGAACAGTCGCACCCCCGCCCCCTTGTCCATGGGTGCGCCCGCGAGGCGGGCGATGCGCGCCATGGCGAGGTTGTCGATGGCCGCCACGTAGCCGCTGCGCGGGGCGGTGATCTCGGCGGTGAGCCGTCCCGGGGCGAAAGTGCGGGTCTGGCGGCCCTGGGCTTCGATGATCGCCTCCATCTTGGCCAGCGCCCGGCCCGAGTCGAGGATGTCCCGGGCGATGGCGTAGCCGCGCCCGCCGCGCACGTCGGGGTCGAACTCGATCACCCGCCCCGCGAGCTGCAGGGACTTTTCCCGCAGGTCGCGGGGCGCGTCGGCGGCGTTTTCCAGCACCTTGAGCACGTCTTGGCACTCCAGCACCGGCCCGATGCCGAAGCCCACCGGCTGCCGGCCGTCGCTGATCACCACCTCGGTGACGAGGCCAATTCGATCGCCCACGTACTCGAACAATTTGCGCAGGCGCATGGCCTCCTCCATGGAGCGCACCTTGGCGGAGGGGCCGCAGGGGATGTCGATGAGCAGGTGAGTGGAACCGGCGGCCTTCTTCTTGGAGAGAATGGAGGCGACCATCTGGGCCGGCGAGTCGATGGCCAGGGGGCGTTCCACGGAGATCAGCACGTCGTCGGCGGGGGCGAGGCGGGCAGTTCCCCCCCAGGCGAGGCACCCCCGCTCGGCCCGCACGATGCGATCGAGCCGCTCCATGGGCAGATCCACCTGGGCCAGCACCTCCATGGTGTCGGCGGTGCCGGCCGGCGAGGTGATGGCGCGGCTCGAGGTCTTGGGGCAGAGCAGGCCGAAGGCGGCCACGATGGGCACCACCACCATGGAGGTGCGGTTGCCCGGAATGCCGCCGATGCAGTGCTTGTCCACCACCAGGGGTTCGCGCCAGTCGAGCTGCTCTCCCGAGCGGACCATGGCGCGGGTCAGGTAGAACACCTCCTCGCGGTCCAGTCCCGCCTCGGAGACCGCCACCACGAAGGCGGCGATCTCGGTCTTGGAGTAGCGGTTGGCGGCGATGTCGCGGACGATTTCGTCGTACTGCGCCTGGGCGAGGCGCGCGCCGCGCAGTTTTTCCCGCACGTATTCCATGGATTGGGGCGGTGGGGCGTGGTTGATGGCCACCCGCGCCCCTTCGGCAAGGCCCAGGTCGGCGAAGGCCTGCTCGGAAAGGCCGAGCTCGTCGGGGGCCACCAGCCGTTCGTCGTCCACCACGTTGAGCACCGCCAGGATCAGGTGGCGCCCGCAGCGCACCTCGATCTTGTTGAGGGCCTGGAACCCTTCCGCCTTGTAGAGATGGCAGTCGCGGTGCAGGTAGGCGACGTTTTCCCGGTAGGTGTCGATCGCCACCCGCCGCAGGCGGAGGGTTTCTCTGGGTCGACGGGCCACGGTGTACTCCCTTGGGGTGGGCCGATGCTCCCCCGGCGCACCGGTCCTGTCAAGATTCGCGCCCGCGCAGCGGCGATCCGCGGCCCCCTGGGGCATACTGGAGGTCCTTCCCCCGCGGAGCGGCAGCCATGCGCGTCTACACCTATCCCCCCGCCCCCAATCCCTTTCGGCTCGCCCTCTTTCTCGCCGAAAAAGGTTTAGAACCGCCCGTGGAGGTGGTGAACATCCGGCGGGGTGAACAATTCGCCCCCGCTTTCCGGGCCCGCAACCCCAACTGTGACGTGCCGGTCTTGGAGCTCGAGGACGGCACCTGGATCAGCCAGTTGCCGGCGATCTTTTACTACCTCGAGCGGCGCTTTCCCGCCCCCAGCCTGTACGGGCCCGACGACGTGGCGGCGGCGCGCTCGGTGATGTGGGAGCACTTGGCGGCCAGCAACGGGCTTGCGGCGGTGGCCGAAGTCCTGCGCAACAGCAGCCCGGCCATGGCCAACCGCGCCTTGGTGGGACCCCACGACTACCCTCAAATCCCCGCCCTGGTGGAGCGAGGGCGGCGGCGAATCCGCAATTTTTTCGCCGACCTGGACGCGCGCTTGTCCGAGTGCCACTACGTCGCCGGCGACCACTTCGGCATCGCCGACATCACCGCCTGGGTGACGGTCGATTTCGCCACCTGGGTCCACGAGCACCCGGCTGAAGAACAGCGCGCGCTCCGGCGCTGGCACGCCGCCCTGGCCGAGCGGCCCGCGTTTCGCCGGGCGCTGGAGGCGCGCAGCGCTTTCACTCCACCCGGTTGACGAGTCCCTTGAGGTACAGACTTTCGGGAAAGGAGAGGGCCACCGGATGGTCGGGGCCCTGGGTGAGGTACGCTACCGCCCGCCCTTCCCGGTCCGCGTCGAGAAAGCCGTCGGCGGTGATCTTTTGGAACAGGGCGGGGTCCACCGCGGCCGAGCAGGAAAAGTTGACCAGCAAGCCGCCGGGGGCCACCAGGGGCGCGGCGTTGAGGACCAAGTCCTTGTAGGCCCGCGCCGCCCGGGGGAGTTGGGCGCGGCCGTCGGCGAAGCGGGGGGGATCGAGGATCACCAGGTCGAAGCACTTGCCCTCGGCGCGGTAGCGGCGCAGCAGCTCGAAGACGTCGGCCCGCACTTGTTGACAGCGCTCGCCGCGCAAACCGTTGCGGGCCAGGTTGCGGGCGGACGCCGCCAGGGCGCTGGCCGAGGAATCCACCTCCACCACCTGCTCGGCGCCCGCCCGCAGCGCCGCCACCGTGAAGGCGCCGGTGTAGGAGAAGGCGTTGAGCACCCGGGCGCCGGCACACAGCGCCGCCAGGCGGTAGCGGTTTTCGGCCTGGTCGAGGTAAAAGCCGGTCTTGTGGCCGCGCCATACGTCGACGCCAAAGCGGCAGCCGAACTCGACGATCTCCACCTCTTCGGGGGCTGCCTCCCCCCGCGCGGTGCCGCTGCGGGGCGCGAGCCCTTCTTTGCCGCGCGCGGCGGTGTCGGAGCGCTCGTGGATGCCCCGGCAGGGGACGAGGGCCAACAGCCCCTCCAGCAGGACCTCCCGCCAGTATTCGGCGCCGGCGGAAAGGAACTGGCAGACCAGGAAGTCGCCATAGCGGTCCACCACCACCCCCGGAAGGCCGTCGGCCTCGCCGAACACCAGCCGGTAGCCGGTGCGCGCCTCGGGATCCACGAGCGCGCGGCGCCGCGCCAGAGCGGCGGCGAGGCGGCGGTGAAAGAAGGGGGGCTCCACCGCTTCTGCCTCGCGGAAGGTCCAGACCCGGGCGCGGATCTGAGAGCGGGGGGAATAGGCGGCCCAGGCGAGGAAGCGCCCGTCGGCGGCGCGCACGGCCACCGTCTCCCCCGCTGCCGGTTCGCCCTGCACTTCGGCCACCGCGCCGGAGAAGATCCAGGGGTGGCGGCGCAGCAACGAGGCCTCGCGGCCCTCGGCCAGGCGGATAGACTTCATGGGCAAAGGGTGCTACCGGGGGAAGCCATTCTACGGCGCGCGGCCAGCGGTGGCGAGCCAGCGCGCCGCCAGCTCCGCGATGGGCAGCGGGGGGCTGAAGAGAAATCCCTGGACCGCGGTGCAGCCGTGGCGGCGGATGAACGCAAGCTGCGCCTCGCACTCGATCCCCTCCGCCACCGACTTGAGCCCCAGGCTTTCGGCCATCGCCAAAATGGCCCGCACCAGCGCTTCGTCCTCGGGATCTCGGCCCAGATCGCGCACGAAGCTGCGGTCGATCTTGAGGGTCTGGACGGGCAGCTGTTTCAAGCGGCTGAGCGAAGAGTAGGCGGTGCCGAAATCGTCCACGCTGATCGCCACCCCCAGGCGGCGCAGGGCGCGCAAGAGCCGCTCCGCCTCGCGGTCGCCGGGGCCGAAAAGGCTTTCGGTGATCTCGATCTCCAGCCGATCGGCGGGAAAGCCGGTGCGCGCCAGCACCTCGGCCACCTGGCGGTCCAGGTCGCCGCGAATGAACTGGGCCATGGAAAAGTTCACCGCCAGCCGAAAGGGCGGCGGGCCGCCGCAGGCTTCCAGGAGTTCGCGGCAAGCGGTCTCCAGCACCCAGTCGTCCAGCTGGGAGATGAGACCGCACTCCTCGGCCAGGGGCACGAAGGTCTCGGGCGCGAAGGCTTCTTCCTCGGCGGGCCAGCGGACCAGGGCCTCGACCCCCACCAGGGTGAGGTCGTGCGCCGCCAGCCGCGGCTGGTAGTGGACCCGGAAACGGCCCTCCGCCAGGGCCTGGCGGAGGCGGCTCTCCAGGCGCAGCCGTTCCTGGGCGCGGCGATTCATCTCGGCGGCGAAAAAGGTGAAGCGGTTCTTGCCCCGCTCTTTGGCCTGGTACATGGCGGTGTCGGCGTGGCGCAGGAGGGTCTCCGCGTCCCGGCCGTCCTCCGGAAAGAGGCAGATGCCGATGCTCGCCGTCACCTGGAGTTGGTGGCCGTCCAAGGGGAAGGGTTGGCTCACCAGGGCGAGCAGTTTGCGCGCCACCTCGGTGGCCGTCTGGGCGCCGGCGCCCGGGCCGAGCAGCACGGCGAACTCGTCGCCGCCCAGCCGCGCCAGGGTGTCGCTTTCCCGCAGGGCGCCGGAGAGCCGCTCGGCCAGCGCCCTTAACAGGCGGTCGCCGGTCCGGTGTCCCAGGGTGTCGTTGATGAGCTTGAAGCGGTCCAGGTCCAGGAAGAGCACCGCCAGGGATTCGCCCCGCCGCTCGGCCTGGTGGATGGCCAGCCGCAGGTGGTCGTCGAAGGTGGCGCGGTTGGCAAGCCCCGTCAATTCGTCGTGAAACGCCTGGTGCTCCAGCATGCGGGTCAGTTCCACCAGTTCGGCGGTGCGCTCCTGGACCTTGGCTTCGAGCTCCTCCCGGGCGGCGGAGAGTTGCCGGTCCCGCCACTCGATCTGGTCGAGCATGGCGTTGAAGGCGTCCACCAGTCTGCCCAGTTCGTCTTCCGACACCTTGGGCGCCCGCAACCGGTAGTCGCCTTTGGCGAGGATTTCCCGGACGGTGGCGGAGAGCGCCTCGATGGGCCGGGTGACGAGCCCCTGCAGGCGGGCGGCGAGCAGGAAGGCCAAGCCCACCGTCGCCGCCGCCAACAGGAGCGCGGTCTGGATCAGGGCCTCCTGGCGATCGCGCCAGGGGCTCAAGTCAGAGAGGACCACTACCTCGCCGAGCCGCTCCCCTTCGAGGAGCACCGGGCGGCGGGCCAGGAGGGCGCCTTCGGGCGGGGCGGTGGTGCGGCTGAGATCGGGGGCGGTGGGGTCGCGGCGATAGCTGACGAACGGTTCGGCGCTTCCTTCCGCGAACAGGGCGGCGGCCAGGATGTCGGTCTCGTGGGCGAAGCTGTCGAGGGTGGCGGCGGCCGCCTCGCGATCGCCGAAGGCCAGGGCGGCCACCAGGTTGGCGGCGGCGATGCCGGCCTGGACTTCCAGCTGTTCGGCGAGGACCCGGCGCAGACTGAGCCAGTCCACCACCAAAAAGCCGGCGGTGGCGAGGCCCACCGAGAAGGTGCTCGCGAGCACGAGAAGGGCAATGAGGGTGGTGCGAATGCTGCGCGGTCGGAAGTAGGTCAAGGCCCTTCCTCCACCAGATGCGCCAGTTTGAGGAGTTCACTGCTCGCGGTCAAACCGGCCCTGGCCAGGGCACGCCGATTGATCACCAGGCCCAAGCGATCGCCCCGGCGCACCAGGGCCACGGCCGCCGCCCCGTCGCTCTCCCCCGCCGGCGCTTCGGTGAGATCGGCCACCACCAGCCGGTGGCGCGCGCCGGCGCCACCGGCGCCGCGCCAGGTGGCCAGATCCGCTCCTGCCACCAGCACCAGTCGGCAGCCGGCGGCGTCCTCGGGCGCGGCGATCACCTCCACGGTCAGGGGGCGGCCGGCGACGGGTCGCCCCTGGAGCTCGGTCAGGGCACCGCCGAGGAAGTCGCGCCGGTAGAGGCAGGCCCGGAAGGCCTTGGTGGAGCGCGCCTCGGCCGGCCAGTGGATCAGCTTCGCCAGGTGGTAGACGAAGGCGGCGCGCACCCGGTCCAGTTCGCGGACCTCCCCCGCGGCGGCGGAGCGCTCGAGACCGGGCCCGGTGAGGAGGGCGGCCAGCGCCAGCGCCCAAAGCCGCCTCATGGACGACCCGTCCAGAACACCTCCAGCCAGAGCTCTCTCGCCGGCCCCTCCGGGTTGTACTGGGCGCCGAAGTCGGCGGCGGGATCGCGGCTTCGAGCATCGGCCAGATTGCGCACCGCGAGCCGCCAGGAAAAGCCCCCGCCCAGGGGCCCGGAGGCGCTGGCGTCGAAGAGCAGGCGCCCGCCGGGATCGTCGTCGGCAAAGCCGTTGCGGTCGCGCCGCCGCCCGGTGAAACGGACCACGAGGTCGATCTCCACGGCGGCATTCCAGCGCCAGTCAAGGTGCAGGCTGCCCGTCCAGGGGGCGAGATAGGGGCCGGGGGAGGGATCGGCGCCGTCGGCGTCGAGCAATCCCAGGGCGGCGCGCACGCCCACTGGCCCCGCACCGCGGTGTGCCAGGAGCAGCTCCACACCGCGTATGCGGGCGTTGCCCTCGCGGTTGGCGAAGTACTCGTCGGCGCCGTCGGGGGTGGGGACCTCGGCAATCAGGTCTTCCACCCGCTGGCGATAGGCGGATCCCTGCAGCTCCCAAGGCCCGCGGCGGTGGTTCCAGGCCACCTCCCAGCTCGTCAGCCGTTCTGGATTGAGGGGCGGGGCGGCGAAGTCGGATTCGAGGTTCTTGAACCGCTCGCGCAAGCTGGGCGCGCGCAGGGCGGTGCCGTAGAGAAATTTCAGGCTGTGACCCGCCCGGCCGGTCCAGACCGCGGCCAGGCGATGGTTGAACGGATCGCCGTAGCGGTCGAGGTGGTCGCGGCGCGCCCCGTACACCAGCGTCCAGTCGGGGTTTGGCTGCCAGAGGTCTTGGACGAACAGCGCCCCGTCCAGAGCTTCCCGATCGATGCCGCGCAGCAGGTCGCCGAACTGGGGCTCTTGCAGAAAGCCGAGATCGTAGCGGAAAAGGCGCAGGGCGTCGACGCGGTCGAGCACCTCCCGGTCCGCGGTGAGACCCGCCGTCAGCAGGTGGTTCCCCAGCCGGATCCGCCCGGTGGCGGCAAAGTGGGTGCGGTGCGCCCGGCGGACCTCGCGGTAGGCCAGGGCGCCGGAGCGCCGCTCCTCTTCCCATTCGCGGGCGCGGTCGAACCCTTGGTCGAGGGCCAATTCCAGGCCGCGGTCCAGGGCGTCGCCCAGCTGCCAGCGGGCCGACAGATCGAGTCGCTCGCCCTCCACGAAGGCGTCCTGGGTGGCGGGAATGAAGGCGAAGGGATGGCGCCACTGCCCGTAGCGGGCGGCGAGGCGCAGGCTCGGTCGAGGGCGCGCCTTGAGGTGGAGGGTGGCGTAGTCTTCGGCGGCCGGCACCACCACCCGGTCGCCGGCAAAGCTTTGGCGGTCGCGATGGTAGGGGAGGTCCCGGGAAAGGGCCGAGGCGTAGAGCTGGACGCCGCCCTCGCCCAGGGCGAGGGCGGCGCGCCGGCTGGCGAAATTCCCCGCCAGGGCCCGCAATTCGGCGCCGTGGACATCGCGGGTGGTGAGGGAGACGACGCCCGCCAGGGCGTTGGCGCCGTGGAGGCTCGAAGCGGGACCGAGGACCACCTCGACGCGCTCCATCTGGTCCAGGGGGAGCTCGTCGCCGCTCGGCAAAGCGCCGTAGTAGAAGTCGGCGAGGCGAACGCCGTCGAGCAGCAACACCATCTTGTCGTTGTAGCGGTTGATCAGTCCCCGACTCCAGAGAGCCGTGTGGCGCTTGCGGTACTGGTTGGTCTGGATCCCCGGGACCAACTCGGCGAGCTCGCCCAGGGTGCGGGGGTGGAGGCGCGCCAGGTCGTCGCGGCGGAAGACGTAGACGGTCGCCGGGGCGCGGCCCGGGGCGGTGGGCAGCAGGCTCGCGGCACTGAACACCTCGAGGTCCACGAGCTCCGCCAGGGGCAGGTGGCTGTAGTCGGCGCCGTGCGTCGGAGAGGCCGCAAGGGCCCAGGCGAGGGCGCAGCACAGCGACCAGCGGGATGGCGGCGGCAAGGGTCTCCCCCGACAGGAAGCGCGACCATCTTGCCCGAAAGAAAGGGCGGGGGCCACTTCGGTCAACTCCACGGTCAGCGGTGCGTTTAAGATGGGTGCGGGCGTCGCGGACCGCGCCCGCACCGACGGCGACGCCGTCGGGCCCTAACCCCAAGCAGTGGAAGAGAGGAGATCGACCATGAAGAAGGCCAAGCACCTTGGCAAGACCGTGCTCTTCGGTGCCCTCGCCGGCCTTTCCGCGGCGGTGGCCGCCGCTCCCAACCCCGGCCCCTACGTGGGCGCCACCGTCGGCGAAGCCGACTATGATCTCGCCCATTACGACGAAGCCACCTCCTATTCACTCCTGGTGGGCTACCAGGTGAACCCCTACCTGGCCGTGGAGGCGGCCTGGCTCGACCTGGGCGAAGCCAAGGACGACATCCCGCCCCGCTGGAAGATCTCCACCGAGGGGCTCGAGGCCAACGTGGTGGGCATCCTGCCTTTGACTGAAGTGTTCTCCGCCTACGGCAAGGTGGGGGTCTACCTGTGGGATGCGGAGCTGTCCCAGCGCGGTTTCGGCGACTTGGAAAGCGACGACGGCGAGGATCTCACCGGCACCCTCGGTCTGCGCGCCGCGGTGTTGCCCAACCTCGACCTGAACCTGGAGTACAAGTTCATGGAGCTCGACGACACCGACGTGGACAACGTCGCGGTGGGCGTCAATTACCGCTTCTGAAGAAGGCCGCCACGGCGGCGCAGGCCAGGGGCCGCGCCCGGCGCGGCCCCTTTTTCGCGCCCTTCAGGCCGGCCGTGCGGTGGCGGTGGCGGCGAGCCAGCCCAGGTAACCCGCGTAGAGGGTGAGGAGCAGGACCCCTTCCCAGCGGTTGACGCGTCCCCCGCGGCCGCGGAAGTCGAAACAGGCCGGAAAGAGAAATAGGGTGAGGAGGGCGGTCGCCAGCAGGTCCCGGGAGAGCACTTCCGATCCCACCGTCATGGGCGCGATGCTGCCTGCGATCCCCACCACGGCCAGGGTGTTGAACAGGTTGGAGCCGATCACGTTGCCCAGGACGAGGTCGTGCTCGCCCTTGCGCGCCGCCATCAGGGCGGAGGCGAGTTCCGGCAGCGAGGTGCCCAAAGCCACCACGGTGAGGCCGATCACCAAATCGCTCACGCCCAATCCCCGGGCGATCTCCACCGCGCCCCAGACGAGCAGCCGCGAGCTCATCACCAGTACTGCGAGTCCCACCACCAGCCAGAAGGTGGCTCGAGCGCGCCCCATGGCGTGGGCGGCGAGTTCCGCTTCCACCTCCGCGGCCAGGGGGTCGGCGGTGGCGTGCAGAGCACTGGTCGTGGAGTAACCTAAGACCAGAAAGAACGCGGCGAGCAACAGCAGGGCCTCGGGGCGGCTCACCGTCCCGTCCCCGAGCTGCCAGGCAGCGAGCGCGGTGGCCGCGGCGAGCAGGGGCAGCTCTTTGCGCACTACGCCCGAGTGGACGGACACCGGGGCGAGCAGGGCCGTGAGGCCGAGAATGAGGCCGATGTTGGTGATGTTGGAACCGTACGCGTTGCCGAGGGCGAGGCCGGGATTGCCGTCCAGGGCGGCCATGGCCGACACCACCATTTCAGGGGCCGAGGTGCCGAAGCCGACGATCACCACGCCGATGAGCAGGGCGGGCAGGCCCAGATGGCGGGCCAGGTTGGCGGCCCCCTCGACGAAGCGGTCGGCGCTCCACAAGAGAAGGGCGAGGCCCGCGGCCACCGCGGCGAGGGCAAGGGTCATGGGGGCAGTCCTGTGCGGCCGGAGGGAGCCATTTTACCCGCCGCCCGGCGCCTCTGCCGCGGGCGGGGAGGAGGCCGGCGCGGGGGCGGCCGCCTCACCGGGCGCTTGGGATTGGGGCGCGGCGCCGGCTGGCTCTTCCTTCGCCAGCAGGGCCTCGCGGCGGGCCGCTTCCAGGAGCGAATCGGCGGTCCAGCGCGCCAGGCGGAACAGTTCCGGCCGGTCGGAGAC
Source organism: Porticoccaceae bacterium (assembly GCA_026005035.1). GTDB lineage: Bacteria > Pseudomonadota > Gammaproteobacteria > Pseudomonadales > Porticoccaceae > BPKH01. Next base: position 188,437 of record BPKH01000006.1, read on the forward strand.
CGCCAGGTAGACTTCGTCGCCCGCTTTCCCGATTCGGTAGCGGCGCGAGGTGCCGTCTTTGCGGGTCAGGGTGAAGGTCAGGGCGGGCGCGTCGAGCCCGTACTCCGCCTCGGGCTTGCGCCCCAGGGCTTCGGCGAAGCGCAGCTCGGCGATGGCTGTGACGAGCTTCTGGACCGCGCCCTGATCGAGCCGCTCGCCGTCGGCAAGCCCTTCCGCCGTCCAGCGCGCCGCACCCCCCTCGTCGGCGCTGCGCCGGACGAGGTCGAGCCCGGGCAGGGCGATTTTGGCGATCTCCTCTGCGGGAATGGCGAGCAGCCCCTTGTCCTCCCAGTCGGCGGCAGTGGTGGGGATGTCCCAGGTCTCCAACGGCACCAGGTAAACCTCGTCGCGCCCCTCCAGGCGGGCGTGCACCTGGCGCAGCGCCGGCGAGGAGCCGAGGTAAAGGATGAGGGAACCGCCGTCGCTGCGCTCCAGGGTGAGGCGCCGCTCGAAGGCTTTGGAGGCGACTCGGAAGCGCTCGTGGGCAGCTTGAGTCGTGGCCACGGGCGCACCCGGTCGCAGGGCGGACAGGCGCGCGAGGAGGCGCTCGACCCGCTCGCCGTCGGCGGGGAACTGTTCCCGATCCGGCAGGATCCAGCGGCCGTCCTCCCGGGCGAGAACCACCCGGGCCTCTTCCGGCCCCTCCACGACCACGCGGACCACCGACGCCGGCTCGAGGGCAAAGAGGGGCGCCGCCTCGGTCTTCGCACGCCAGTGGGGCAACGCCAGCCCCAACGCCAGGGCCAGTTGCAGGATCAGGAGTCCGGCGAGCAGGCCGATCCGGGTCATCGCTTCAGACCTCCGCGAGGATTCGCTGGTAACGCCGCCGGTCGGCGCGGGCCACCCAGCGCCGCCACAGCCAGACGATGCCGAGGCCGACGAGCGCCAGTCCGTAGTTGAGCCATTCGAAGAGCCGCGCTTCCTCCGGCGAGAGGGGGGCGAGGGTGCGGGCGAGCCGCGTCCGGCCACGCAGGGCGAGGAGGGCGGGATCCTCCAGGGACCAGTCGACGGCGTTTTGGAGGAAATCCAGGGGAGCCGTGTAATAGGTGTTGAGCCCCTGGGAGACGAGCTCCAGGGCCAGATCGCTGGCGAAGGTGCGGCTCGCCACCACCAAAAGCCGCGCGCTTGCCGGAGAGCGCTCCAGGACGCCGCTGGCGACCGGTCGGGTCTTGTCCCGGTCCGCCTCGCCGGCGCCATCGGCGTCTTCCCCTCCCGCCTTTTCTTTCTCGTTTTCTTCCGCCAGCGAGGCCAGGGGGGAGGGCTTGCCCCGATAGAAGGACTCGAAGCTGCCCTCCAGCGCCGCGGCCAGCACCGCCGCGGCGCGCTCTTCCGCCGGCGGGAAGCCGTAGCGGGGATGGCGGGCGAAGTCGGGCACCAGGTCGGGATCCGCCGTGGTCCAGCTCTGGGGGGAGCTCTTGGCCAAGGGGGTGAAGGTGCGGCCTCGGTTTTTCGCCTCGTCCACCGCGATGGGCGAGACCCAGTTGAAGGTGAGCTGCTCTAGGTTGGCGGTCACGGGATGGCGGCGCGCCAGGGCTTCGCCGCGCACGTCGGGGAAGAAGGGATAGGGCACCAGGTGGTACTCCAACAGGCTCAGCCCCCCCACCTGGCGCTCCACCGGAATGGGCAGCGCGGCGCTCTGGGGGTCGAGCACCAGCCGCTCCTCGACGCGGATGCCGAAGTGCTCGAGCCACTCCTCGAGCCCCGAGCGCACGCGGCTCGCTCGCAGGGTGCCGGCGAGCTGGACGTCGAAGGGCGAGGTGACGAGCACCACGCTGCCGCCCCGCATCAGGAATTGGTCGACGGCGAAGCGCTGGCGGTCGTCGAGCTCGCGGGGGGCGAGCAGCAGGAGGAGATCCGCCTCGGCGGGGACCTGGCCGTTCTTTAGGTCGGTCTCCACCAGGCGCACGTTTTCCTCGAGCACCTTTTGCAGTTGTTCGTAGCGCTGGGCGTCGGGCCCGAAGGCGGGGGGGTGCATCCAGGCGACGGTGCGCAGCACGCCGGGCGTGAGGCGCCGCAGGGCGGCGTTCAGGGTGCGCTCGAGCCCGGCGCGATCCAGGGTCTCGGGGAGAGGCACGGGGATGCGCTCCTCGCCCCGTTGCAACACCAGCTGGAACCAGAAGGGCCGGGGATCGGCGAGGCTCGCCACCAGCGGCCCCAGGCCCTCCTCGCGCAGCCGGCGGGCCAGATCGCCGTCGCCCGCGTCGGGGTCGGCGTAGCGGACCTCGAGTTTGTCGTCCGCCTTGGCCCGCAGGTCGGCCAAGATCTCCCGGAGTTCGCCGCGCAGTCGCCTCAAGGGTTCCGGCAGCTGCTCGGCGGGGGAGAGATAGGCGTGGAGCACCACCTGTTCCGCCAGGCCCGCCAGGGGGTCTCCCCCCGCCGCCCAGGCCCCCGCCACCTTGCGGATGGCCCGGGTGACGGCGTACTCCGGGTCCTTGAGGACCACGTCCAGCGAGGTCTCGCCGCGCGCCTTGACCTCGATCAGGTCGCGAAAGCCCAGGTGTTCGTACTGGTCGCCGTAGGACACCACCACGTCGAAGTAGGCGTTGACCACTGCCGCTTGGTAGCGATCGGCGGTCTGGAAGGGAACCGGCCGGATGCCGTAGCGACCGGCCGCCTCCTCTTCCGCTTCCCGGTCGCGGGTGGGGTCGACGATCTCGACGCGCACCCTCCCACGTCCCGCGGCGGCGTATTCCCTCAGCAGGTCGGCGAGCTGCGGCACCAGGGGGGCGAGGAGGGGATGGGTCCGCTCCGAAAAGTAGCCGCGGATGAGCAAGGGCTCCTCGAGCCGGGCGAGCTCGGCGCGGGTCGCCTCGGAGAGGCTGTAGAGCCGCTCCCGGGTGAGGTCGAGGCGCAGCCCCCCCAGTTGGCCGAGCCACAGGTTGACCGCGGCGAAGTTGGCGGCGAGGAGCGCCGCCCCCAAAAGCCACCGCCGGTGGCTGGCAGAGGGGGGGTTGCCCGCCCAGCGCAGCCGTTCCAGGGAGAGGCGATTGAAGACCAGGAAGACGGCGGTGAGGCTCAGGTAGTAGACCAGGTCCCCAAGGTCGAGCACGCCCCGGCCGATGGCCTCGAAGCGGCTCGCCGTGCCCAGGCGGGCGAGCCATTCCCCCACCCGGTAGCCGAAGAGCCCGGCGAACCACGCCGAGCCGAGCAGGTGGAAGGCGCCGGCCACCGCCGCCGTCAGGATCAGGGCGACGATCGGGTTGTCGGTGCGGCTGCTCATGGCAAGCCCGATGGCCACGTAGGTGGCGGCCAGGGCGAGGCTCGCCAGATAGCCCCCCGCCACCGGGCCCCAGTCCAGGGGGCCGAGGGCCGCCACCGTCAGCGGCAGGGGCAGGGTCAGGACGAGGGAGAGGGCCACCAGGCCCAAGGCGGCGGCGAACTTGCCCAGGATCAGCGCCCAGGGGTCGGTGGGCGCGGTCAGCAGGCTCTCCAGGGTGCCGGCGCGGCGCTCCTCCGACCAGCTGCGCATGGTGAGCGCCGCCACCAGAAAGATCGCCAAAAGCGGCCACCACGCAAAGAGCGGCCTGACGTCGGCGATGTTGCGGGCGAAAAAGGATTCCACCCAGAAGAAGCAAAAGAGGTTCGCCGCCAGGAAGGCGGCCAGGAACAGCCAGGCGGCGGGGCTTGCGAAAAAGCCGCGGAACTCCTTGCGCGCCACCCGCGCCGCGCGGGCGAGGCTCTCAACCATGGGCCACCTCCTCGTTCACCCGGGCAAAGACCGTCTCGAGGTCCCGGCGCTCGGGGGCCAACTCGCACAGTTCGATGCCCGCCCGGTGGAGGGCGCGGGCGACCTCCGGCGCCCGCTCGGGGTCCACCTGCAGGCGATAGCGGTGCCGTCCCGGCGGGCCGGCGCACACCTCCACCGCCTCGGCTCCCACCACGTCCGCGAGCACTGCCCGCGCGTCCTGGATCGTCTCCACCGCCAGGCCGCGGTCCGCCTGGAGGTCGGCGAGCCGTGCGTCCAGGGCCAGGCGGCCCGAGCGCAGGATCAAGACCCGCTCGCAGACCGCCTGCACCTCCTGGAGGATGTGGGTGGAGACGATCACCGTGGCGGTCCGGGCCAGATCCCGGATCAGTTCGCGCATGTGGAGGATCTGGGTGGGGTCGAGGCCGTTGGTGGGCTCGTCGAGAATGACGATGGACGGCTCGTGGAGGATCGCCTGGGCCACCCCCACCCGCTGCCGGTAGCCCCGGGAGAGGGTGTGGATGGGAGAGGTGGCCTTGTCGGCCAGCTCGGTGCGGCGGATGGCCCGGGCGACGGCGGCGGCCCGTCGCGCAGCCGGCACGCCGTGGAGGGCGGCCTGGTATTCCAGGTAGTCGATCACCGACATCTCGGGCCAGACCGGGCAGTTTTCCGGCAGGTAGCCGAGGCGGGCCTGGATGGCCGCCCTGTCCCGGTCGAGGGAGAGGCCGTCCACCCGGATGGTGCCGGCGGTGGGCTCGAGAAAGCCGGTGAGCATCTTCATGATCGTGGTCTTGCCGGCGCCGTTGTGGCCGAGCAGGCCCACCACCTCGCCGGCGGCGATGGAAAAGCCGACGTCGTCCACCGCCAACACCTCCCCGTAGCGGCGCGTCAGGTGTTCCACCTCGATCATGGACAACCTCCGTGGGTGCGGCTCTCGACGGGTCGGGGGATCCCGGGGGCGGGACGCGCCCTTATGTAGCGGCGCCGCCTGCGCCTGTCAACCGCTATCCTGGATAGGGTCTGAAGCGGGGAGGTAAAGCGATGGCCGACGGCGTGGGGGTTCTCGACCGGAGGGCCAATCTCAAGGGGCGGATCGCCGCCGTGGTGGGCGGCGCAGGTGGCATTCTCGGGCGGGCGGTGACTTTGGGGTTCGCCGAGGCGGGGGTGGACGTGGCGGTGCTGGACTGCGATGCCGCCGCCGTGGAGGCGATCGTGCCCGAGGTGGAACGGCGGCGGCGGCGGGCGCTCGCCGTCGCCGGGGACGCCTTGGAATTCGCCGATCTGGCGCGCTTTTTCGAGGCCGTGGCGGCGAGCTACGGCCATCTGGACATCCTGGTCAACCTGGTGGGCGGCGTCGCCCGGGCATCCTTTGCGGACACCACCCGGGAGCAGAACCAGTGGGAGATCCGCGCCAATTTCGGGTACGTGTTGGACTCGGTGCGGCTCGCCTTGCCCCTTCTGCGCAAAAGTGGCCGCGGGGGCAGCATCGTCAATTTCACCACCATCGAGGCCCATCGGGGCGCGGCTACCTACGCCGTCTACGCGGGGGCCAAGGCGGCCACCACCAATTTCAGCCGGGCGCTGGCGGTGGAACTCGCCGCCGAGGGAATTCGGGTCAATTGCCTGGCGCCCGACACCTCGCCGGCACAGGGTGCCAACGCCGCCCTGCGTCCCGAAGATTTCGCCCGCCTGCGCGAGCTGGGCGCCGACGCCCTGGAGCGGGCCATCGCCTTTTACGTCCCCATGAAGCGCGCCCCCTCCGTGGACGATGTGGTCAACGGCGTCCTCTTCCTGGCCGGTGACCTGGCCCGCTCCATCACCGGCACCACCCTGCACGTGGACGGCGGCACCAGCGCCTCCCTCGGCTTTCTCGACTGGCCCGGCGGCGACGGCTACATGCCCGCCCCCCTGGGCGGCAGCCTGCGTCGCCTCTTCCCTTTCGAGGGCGACTAGGGAGCGCGGCGTCTCTCCCGCTCGAGGATCGCCTCCAGCCGCTCCACCTCGTCCAGCAGGCCGGCGAACCGCGCCCCGAAGGGGGTCAGGTGGTATTCCACGCGCGGCGGAATCTCGGGGTATTCGGTGCGCGAGAGGATGCCGAAGCGCACCAGCTTGCGCAGCCGTTCGTTGAGGACCTTGGTGGAGATCCCGGCAAGCTCTCGTTCCAGCGCCCCCGGACGGTGGATGCCGCGGCGCACGGCGGCGAGCAGGGCCACAGACCACTTGCAGCCCACCACCTGCTCCACCATGCGCGCCGCCGAGGGAAGATCTTTTTTCTTCGCCCCGTCGCCGATCTTTCCCATTTGGAAACCCCCTGACCCTTTGGTAACCGCTTGTCCACCGCCGGCGGGATGACTATAGCTTGGAGAGTGAAATCACGGGGAGGACGATGGCCATGAAACGGTTGATGTCGGCACTGGGTTGGGCGGTGCTGCCGCTGTGCGCCGCCGCGGCGGAAGTGGTGGAGTATCCCGAGGGGTACCGGAATTGGACCCACGTCAAATCCATGGTGATTGAGCAGGGTCACGCCCTATACGAGTCCTTCGGCGGCATTCACCACATCTACGCCAACGAGTCGGCCCTGCGCGGTTACCGGGCGGGCGAATTCCCCGACGGCAGCGTGCTGGTCTTCGATCTACTGGAGGCCCAGGCGGAGGACCACGCCCTCGTCGAGGGGCCCCGCAAGGTGCTCGGCGTGATGGTCAAGGACCGCACCCGCTTTGCCGCCACCGGTGGTTGGGGGTTCGAGGGCTTCGCCGGCGGTGATCCCAACCAGCGCGTGGTGGCAGACAAGGCCGCCGAGGCCTGTTTCGCCTGCCACGCCCAGCAGCGCGAGCGCGACTACGTGTTCAGCAGCTGGCGGGATTGACGGCCGCAGGCGATCCGCCAGGGGATCTGTGCGGCGGTGTGCGGGCGCCCGTCAGCGCGCCGCCGAGCGGGTGCGGCGGGCCAACAAGTGGTCCAGGGAGAGCTCTCCCGCGCCGCGGGCCAGGAGCTGCAGGAGCACCGCCGCCCAGACGCCGTGGGTGGGCCAGGCCTCCGGATAGACCAGAAACTGGATCACCGCGGTCATGATCAACAGACCGAGGGCGGCGAATCGGGTGGCGAGCCCGAAGAGCAGCAGGGCGGGAAAGAGGTGTTCGGCCACGGCGGCGGCGAGGGCCGCCCACTGGGGGTCGACGAGGGGCAAGCGGTACTCCTCTCGGAAGAGAAAGACCGCGCTGTCGGCAAGCTTGGGCCAGCCCCACTCGAAGCGCCCCTCCTGGGGGTCGAGGGTGAAGCCCTCGATCTTGGTCTGCCCCGAGCGCCAGAAGATGGCGGCGATGGAGATTCGCCCCACCAGGGCGATGAGTCCGTCGGGGATCCGAGAAAGGCATGCGGCGAAGCGATTGGCCGCGGCGACGAAGGGCTCGGCGATCATGGTTTCTCCTCCGGCGAGATGGTCAGGGCGACGAAAGCGCCGTGGCGGAGCAGGGGGGTGAGGGCCTCTGCCAGCTGCGCCTCACAGCCGGACCCGGCGGTGGCCTCGGCCAGGGTGGCACCGCCCAGGAGCGCCGCCGCCAGGGCGGCGCAGGCGTCGTCCACCGCCACCACGCGAACCGCCAGGCGGGGGCGGACCACCAATGCGTTTTCGCCGCCGGCGACGGCGGGCGGGGACGCCTCTTCGGTCAGCGCCCGGTGGAGAGCAACCAGCGGATGGCGGGAGCGCACGAGGCGCAGGGCCGGGTGGGGTCGCCAGCGGCTGCGGGCCAGTCCTTCCGGATCCCGGGTCAAGGGCTGGAGCGCTTTGGCCGCCAGGGGGGGTGCGTCAGGTGCATGGAGCGCTTCCAGGCAGGCCCATTCGAGCCGGGCGAGGTCCGCGATCCAAGGGGGCAGATCCTCGTCCTCCAACGCGGCGAGGAGGGCGGGGAAGGCTCCGCCCCAGCGGGCCAACACCGGCGAGCGCGGGGGGTGACTGCACAGATAGCGGTGGGCGAGGGGCAAAAAGTGCTCGTCGCCGAGGGCGCGGCGCACCAGGGGAAAGGTGTCGGCGAGGGCTTCCAGCAGGGCGTGCCAGACGTTGTTGCGGTAGACGGCGAAGCGCTTTGCCACGTTGGAGCCGTTCCACGCGGTGAGCCCTTCCGGGGGCGGCAGGTCGGGATGGAGGAGGGCGCGGGCGAAGGCGGCGAAATTCACGATGCCCGCTCCTTCCCCTGGCGGTGGACCAGATCGGCGGCCCGGCGGGCTTCGGCCTCGAGGACCGGCCAGGGGGGTAGGTCGCCGTCCCACTCGATCAGGGTGGGCAGGGGTCCGAGGTGGTCGAGGAGCGCCGCGTACAGCGCCCAAACCGGCTCCGCCACCGGGCGGTCGTGGCTGTCGATGAGCAGTGGATCGCCTGCATCGTCCCAGTCCTGGGCGTGTCCCGCCAGGTGGACCTCCGCCACTGCCTCCAGGGGGAAGCGCTCCAGTTCCGCGAGGGGATCGCGATGGTGGTTGACGCAGGAGACGTACAGGTTGTTGAGGTCTAGCAAAAGGCCGCAGCCGGTGCGCCGCACCACCTCGGCGAGAAACTCGGGTTCGCTCCAGGTGGAGGCGGAGAACTCGACGTAGGTGGCGGGGTTCTCGAGGAGCAGGCGGCGGCCGAGCCGCTCCTGGACGCGTTCCACGTGGGCGCAGAGGCGGCGCAGGGTGGCGCCGTCGTAGGGGACGGCGAGCAGGTCGTCGAGAAAGATTCCACCCGCGCTCGACCAGGCGAGGTGCTCGGAGAAGGAAGCGGCGGCGGTGCGCGCAAGCAGGGCGGAGAGCGCCGCGAGGTGCTCCTCGGGTGGGGGGTGGGGCCCGGCCAGAGAGGCGCCCACGCCGTGGATGGAGAGGGGATAGCGCGCCGCCAGCCAGTCGAGCTGGTGGAGGAGCGGCCCGCCGGCGACGAAATAGTTCTCGGCGTGGACCTCGAAGAAGGCCACGGCACCCGCGCCTGCCGCCTCGATGGCGGCGAAGTGCTGGGGCTTGAAGCCCACGCCTACCGCCGCGGGCAGGGCGCACCGCGGTGCGCCCTGCCCGGCTTTCGCCGCTGCCTGGTCCATCAGGAGGCGACCTCCTCGAAGGGCTCGAGCTGGCCGTAGCCGGTGGGCGATGTAGGCGAAGGCGTCTTTTCGCAGCTGCCCTTCGGCACCATCTTCCAGGCGTTGCCCTGATAGTCGCGGGTGGAGGTGCCGGCGCAGCTGGTGCCGGGGCCGGCCTTGCAGTCGTTTTTGCCTTTGAGGGCGATGCCGTAACACTTCTCCATGGCCGCCTCTTCGCCGGCGTGGGCTGCGATTCCCGCTGCGGCCAGGGCGACGCCGAGGGCCAGGGCCAAGGTGGTGGGGTTGGGTCGTTTCACGGTTCGTTCCTCCCGTTACGGTGCGCCCCGGAGCCTTCGACCGCGGTTGGGGCGAGGGCCGCGGTCGCACCTTGGTCGCCGCAGGAACGCCGATCCTTACAGGAATCGCGCCGGGTGGGCGCGAGAGGGGAGGAGATCAGGAGGGGGAAGTTGGAGCGGGTAGCGGGAATCGAACCCGCGACGAGAGCTTGGGAAGCTCGCGTGATACCATTTCACCATACCCGCTCGCGGCCGCTCATGATAGAAAGCCCGCCCCGTTTCGGCAAGCCCGTCCGGGTTTCGTAACCATGAGATACCGCGATCGCGGCGACCCCTATTCTCCGACTCTCTCGCCGGAGGACGTTCGGCAGGGTGCGCGGTGGGCACTGGGGTGGAGCACGAGGGTTACCCGGTCTTCCCTACCCCCTCAATGTACCCATCGCTCCGAACCGGGCTCCCGGGCTGCCGCTTGGGAGGCGCCATTGCCATCCCCCCTGGACTCTGGTATAAATCCGCGCCTTTCCGGCGAGCTCCCTTGCCGGGGCCCCAAACGGAATCGAGCAGAGGCCAAAGCCATGTCCAGAGTCTGTCAGGTGACCGGCAAGAAGCCGATGACCGGCCACAACGTATCCCACGCCAACAACAAGACCAAGCGCCGCTTCGTCCCCAATCTCCACACCCACCGCTTTTGGGTGGAGTCGGAGAAGCGCTTCGTGAAGCTGCGCGTCTCCACCAAGGGCTTGCGGATCATCGACAAATACGGCATCGACAAGGTGCTCGCCGACCTGCGCCGGCGCGGCGAGCGGATTTGAGGAGGAAGCGCCATGGCCAAGGCTGCGCGCGAGCTGATCAAGCTGGTGTCCTCGGCGGGCACCGGGCATTTCTACACCACTTCGAAAAACAAGCGCACCACTCCGGAAAAGCTCGAGCTCAAGAAGTACGACCCGGTGGCGCGCCGCCACGTCATCTACAAAGAGGCGAAGATCAAGTAGGTTCTTCGCCGAGCGGCGGACGCGCGAAGGCCCGGGCACGACCCGGGCCTTCGCTTTGCGGGGCTCGGTTCAGCGCGCCGGCCGCGTGGCCAAGGAGATGTCGTAGACCCCCGCCTGCCGGGCTTGGTCGGAGATCTTGACGAAGACCTCCGTCTTGGCCTTGGGATGGGCGTTGATGATCACCTTGGCTTCTGGGTTTTCGGCGTGGATCCGCTCCACGTTGGCGCGCACCGCGCGCACGTCGATCCGCCTTCCCTCCAGGGTGATCTCGTTGTTCTCGTCGACGAAGAAGACGATGTTTTTCTGCTGGGTTTCCGGCGGGGGCTGGTCGGTGGTGGGGGGGCGCTGGACGCCGATCCCGCTCTCCTTCACGAAGGACGCCGTGACGATGAAGAAGATCAACATGATGAACACGACGTCCAGCATGGGCGTGAGGTCGATCTGCGATTCGTCCTCCGCCCGCCGCTTGCTACCGAGGGCCATAGGTTCCTACCCGTACCTGTAGTGGCTTAGCGATCGGCGCGGGGCCTGGCGGTCCGTCCCGGAACCGCCTCCCGCGGAGATTTCCCATGCTGGGGCAGGGGGAATCCCGGCAAAGATTGCCATCCTCGACTGACGCGCCTAGTATGCCGCCGTTTCGGCCGCGAGGGAAGTCCCGGTGCCCGAACTGCCGGAGGTGGAGACCACGCTGCGCGGCATCCGCCCCCACGTCCTCGGCAGGCGGGTGGAGGAAGTCGCGGTGCGCGCGCCGCGGCTGCGCCTGCCGGTGCCCGAGCTCGCCCCCCGCCTGGTGGGGCGCGCCCTGGAAGGGCTGCGGCGGCGCGGCAAGTACCTGCTGTTCGCCGCGGGCGAGGGCCATCTGCTCCTCCATCTGGGGATGTCGGGCAGCCTGCGGATCCTGCCCGCCGCTGCGCCGCCGGGCCCCCACGATCACCTGGACTGGACCCTGGAGGGGGGGCTGTGCCTGCGCTTCACCGACCCGCGGCGCTTCGGCCTGGTGCAGTGGCTTCAGGGGGATCCCCTGGCCCATCCCCTGCTGGCCGGGCTCGGCCCCGAACCCTTGGGGGAGGCATTCACCGCCGACTACCTGTACCGGGCGAGCCGAGGCCGCCGGGTGGCGGTCAAGGCCTTTCTGATGGACGGCCGGGTGGTGGCGGGGGTCGGCAACATCTACGCCAATGAGGCCCTCCACCGCGCCGGCATCCGGCCCCTCCTGCCCGCCGGGCGCCTGTCCCGGGCGCGCTGCGGGCGGCTGGTGGCGGCCCTGCGGGAGGTGCTGGCCGAGGCGGTCGCCCAGGGCGGGACGACCTTGCGCGATTTCGTGGGCGGAGATGGGCGGCCCGGTTACTTCGCCCAGGCGCTTCGGGTCTACGGTCGCGCCGGCGCGCCCTGCGCGGGGTGCGGGGCGCCGCTGCGGGAGGTGCGGCTGGCTGGGCGGTCCACCGTCTACTGCCCGCGCTGCCAGCGGTGAATCAGCCCCCCTCGAATTTGCGCCGCAGGGCCTCGGCCACCGCGGGGTGGACGAAGGGGGTCACGTCGCCGTCCAGCGAGGCGATCTCCCGCACCAGCGAGGAGGAGATGTAGGAGTACTGCTCGGCCGGGGTGAGAAAGAGGGTCTCGATCTCCGCCGAGAGCGCCCGGTTCATGTTGGCCAGCTGGAACTCGTACTCGAAGTCGGAGACCGCCCGCAGGCCGCGCAACACCGCGTGGGCGCCCACGTCGCGGGCAAAGTGGACCATCAGGTAGTCGAAGCCTTTCACCTCCACGTTGGGCAGGTGGGCGAGGGCCGTGCGGGCGAGCTCGATGCGCTCTTCCAAGGTGAACAGCGGGCGCTTCTTCTCGCTTTTCGCCACAGCCACCAGGACCTGGTCGAAGAGGCGCGCCGCCCGCTCCACCAGGTCGGTGTGGCCGTGGGTGATGGGGTCGAAAGTCCCCGGATAGAGAATCTTGCGCATCGCCGTCCCCTCGCCGAAGGGGCGATACTACCCGAGGGATCCGCCGCCCTCAATCAACCGCCCACTTGGACGAGCCGGCCCACCGCAGCGCCCACCTGCGCCTGCCGGTGGAGTCGCCAGGAGGGCGGCAGGGCGGGGCTCGCCCTGGCGGGGGATTCGAGGTAGACCCAGCCGCCGGGCACCACCAGCCGGCGTGCGGCGAGGAGGTCGAGCACCCGCTCGAGCAGCTGCCCCGCAAAGGGCGGGTCCAGAAAGGCGATCTGGAACGGCTCGTCGGTGTGGGCGAGCCAGCGCAGGGCGTCGTCGCGCACCACTCGCCCCCCTTCGGCGCCGAGCAGCGAGAGGTTGGCGGCCAGGGCGGCGGCCGCTGCCCCATCCCGCTCCAGGAAGACCACCTGGGCGGCGCCGCGGGAGAGGGCCTCGATGCCGAGCGCTCCCGATCCGGCGAAGGCGTCCAGGCAACGGCTGCCCGGCAGATCGGCGGCGAGCCAGTTGAACAGCGTCTCCCGCAGCCGATCGGCGGTGGGGCGCAAGCCGGGCCGATCCGGAAAGCGGAGGCGGCGGCCGCGGTACCGGCCCGCGATCACCCGTATGCGGTTGCTGCCCCCGGGCCTCGCTCTGGCGGCTCGGCCCCGGCCCTGCTGGCGGTCCACGGTCGGTGGTAGGATTGCCGGTTCGGAAGTGGCCGAAGGATAGGAGTCGATGGCTCGCGGTGCAAACGGGGAGCACAATCGGGGCGGCTTGTTCGGCCGTCGCCGGGAACACGACCCGCGGGCGGGGGAAGACCGCCCGCAGTCGGGTGGGGCAGTGGCTGCGGGCGAGGGCGCGGCCGCGGAACCGGCGGCCGAGGAGAGCCGCTTCGAGCGACTGCGCCGCCTCTTCTCCCGCCGCCGCGCCGCCCGGCCGGAGGCCGTTCCGGAAGAGGGAGCGGGGATCCGTGCGCCTTTCGGCGGCGCCGCGCCAGCGGGGGGAGCCGCGCCGGAGTCGCCGCCGGAAGCCCCCCCGGGCGCTAAGCCCGCGCCCGGACAGGCCGCCGAAGCGGAGCGGCGCCGCCTGGCGCGCGTGCGGCAGGCCCTGGCGCGAACCGGCCGGGGACTGGGGCGGATCTTCGGCCGCAAGAAGATCGACGAGGCCTTGCTCGAGGAATTGGAAACCCAGCTGCTCGGCGCCGACTTGGGCGTGGAGCTCACCGCTGAACTGATCGACGCCCTCGCCGCCCGGGTGCGGCGGCGCGAACTGGGGGATCCCGAGGCGTTGGGACGGGCTCTGGGCGCGCTCTTGATGGAGATCCTCGCCCCCTGCGAGCAGCCCCTCCTGGTGGACAAGGCCCGACCCTTTTCGATCCTGGTGGTGGGCGTCAACGGCGTCGGCAAGACCACCACCATCGCCAAGCTGGCGGCGCACTTCAAGGCACAGGGGACGCTCGGTGGTGCTCGCCGCCGGTGACACCTTCCGCGCCGCCGCGGTGGAGCAGCTGGGCGTGTGGGGGGAGCGCTGCGGCGTGCCGGTGATCGCCCAGCACACCGGCGCCGACAGCGCCTCGGTGATCTACGACGCCTTGGCCTCGGCCCGCGCCCGCGGCGCCGACCTGCTCATCGCCGACACCGCCGGGCGGCTCCACAACAAGGGCAACCTCATGGAGGAGCTGCGCAAGGTGGTGCGGGTGATGAAAAAGCTCGACCCCAGCGCTCCCCACGAGGTGTTGTTGGTGCTCGATGCCGGCACCGGGCAGAACGCCCTCGCCCAGCTCGCCCAGTTCCACGAGGCGGTGGGGGTGACGGGCGTGGCGCTGACCAAACTCGACGGCACCGCCAAGGGGGGCGTGATCTTTCCCCTCTGCCGGCGCTTCGGCATCCCGGTGCGCTTCGTGGGGGTGGGCGAGGGGATCGACGATCTGGAGCCCTTCCGCGCCGCCGACTTCGTCGCCGCGCTCCTCGCTCCCCCCGCGGAAGAGGCGCCGGCGGTGGGGGGGTCGTGATCCGCTTCGAGCACGTGACCCTGCGCTATCCCAGCGGCCAGGAGGCGCTGAGGGACCTCTCCTTCGCCCTCGAAGAGGGGGAATTCGCCTTCCTCACCGGGCACTCCGGCGCCGGCAAGAGCACCCTGCTGAAACTGATTCTCCTGCTCGAGCGCCCGACCCGGGGGCGGGTGTTGGTCAAGGGCAAGGATCTGGCGGCCCTCGACCGCCGCCAGGTGCCCTTCTTCCGCCGCCGGGTGGGGGTGGTCTTCCAGGACCCCCACCTCCTCCTCGATCGCACGGTGTTCGAAAACGTCGCTTTGCCCCTCGAGGTGATGGGCTTTCCCCGGGCCGACATCCCCCGGCGGGTGCGCGCTGCGCTGGACAAGGTGGGGCTCTTGGACAAAGAGCGCGCCTGGCCGGGACACCTGTCGGCGGGGGAGCAGCAGCGGGTGGGAATCGCGCGGGCGGTGGTCCACAAGCCCCGCCTGCTGCTCGCCGATGAGCCCACCGGGAACCTCGACCCCGAACTGTCGGCGGAGATCATGGCGCTTTTCCGCCTCTTCAACGAGGTGGGCGTGACGGTGCTCGTCGCCACCCACGACGTGGAGCTCATCGCCCCCTTCCACTGCCGCCGCCTCCATCTCCGCCAGGGACGGCTGGCGGAGCCGCCGCCGTGAAGCGACGCCCCCCGGGAGGTGCGCGGCGGACCCGGGCCCGCTGGGTGCACCGACTCCAGAACGAGCTCCACGACCATCGCCGCAATGCCCTGAGCAGTCTGCGGCGGCTCGCCGCCACCCCGTTCCAGAGCGCCCTCACTGTGGCGGTGCTGGCCGTGGCCTTGGCCTTGCCGGCGGCGCTCCTGGTGGCCGTTGCCGAACTCGAGCGGATCGCCGGCGGGCTCGACCTCGAGGGACAGATCACCGTCTTCCTGCGCCGCGAGGTGGTGCCCGAGGCGGGGCGGGCGCTGGCCGAGCAGCTGGCGCAGCGCCCCCAGCTGGCCGCCGCCCGCTACGTCTCGTCGGCGGAGGCCCTGGCCCAATTTCGCGAGCACTCGGGATGGGGCGATTTGGTCGAGCTACTCGACGAAAATCCCCTGCCGGCGAGCATCGAACTGGTGCCGGCGCGCCCCTTGGCCGAGGACCTCGAAGCCCTCCGCGGCCTCGCCGCCGAGCTCGAGGCGCGCCCCGAAGTGGACCAGGTGGTCCTGGATGTGGCCTGGCTGGAGCGCCTCGCCGCCCTGGCGACCCTCGTGCGGCGGGTCGGCTGGGGGCTCGGGGCGACCCTCGCTTTGGGCGTGCTCCTGGTGGTGGGCAATACCGTACGCCTCGCCGTGGAGAGCCGCCGGGAAGAGATCCAGGTGGTGATGTGGGTGGGCGGCACCGACGCCTACGTGCGCCGCCCCTTCCTGTATACCGGCTTGTGGCTCGGCGGCGGCGCCGGGCTCGGGGCCTTTTTCCTGGTGTGGCTCGGCTTTCGGCTCCTTCGCCTCGCGGTGGCGCCGGCGGCCGAATTCTACCCGGCGCTAGACCAGCTGGGAGGGCCGGGCGCGGCGGCCTGTGCCGCCCTGGTGGGGGTGGGAGCGCTGCTCGGACTGGTGGGCGCGCGCCTGGCGGTCGCCGCCCAACTGCGCACCCTCCGCGGCCCCTAGACCTGCGCCAGATCAATCACTTGCGGGAACTTTGCGGCAAACTGGAAATCGAATAGTCTGTGTTAAACTTCCCGCCCCAACCAAGAGGAGGAGGTGCTCATGGCCAAGAGCTTGCAACCCCTCGCCCTGACCGCGCCCGGCGAGAATCTGGCGGGGGTACCTGCAAGCGGTGAACACCATCCCCGTCTTGAGCGCCGAAGAGGAAAAGGCCCTCGCCGAGCGCCTGTTTTACCAAAACGATCTGGAGGCGGCGCGGATCCTGGTGCTCTCGCACCTGCGCTTCGTGGTCCACATCGCCCGCTCCTACGCGGGCTACGGCCTGCCCCTCGCCGATCTGATCCAGGAAGGCAACGTGGGGCTCATGAAGGCGGTGCGCCGCTTCGACCCCCGCCGGGGGGTGCGACTGATCTCCTTCGCGGTGCACTGGATTCGCGCCGAGATCCACGAGTTCATCCTGCGCAACTGGCGGATCGTCAAGGTGGCCACCACCAAGGCCCAGCGCAAACTCTTTTTCAACCTGCGCAGCGCCAAGAAGAGCCTTGCCTGGCTGTCCAACGATGAGGCCGCCGAGATCGCCCGCGATCTCGGCGTGCCGGTGGCGGAGGTGCGGGAAATGGAGCAGCGGCTCACCGCCCGCGACGCCGCCTTCGACGCGCCAGTGGACGACGACGACGAGGAGACGGTGGCCCCCGTCCACTACCTGGAGGACGCCAGCGCCGATCCGGCCCGCCGGGTGGAGGAGGAGGACTGGGAGTGCTTCAGCTTGGCGCGGTTGCGGGCGGCCCTCGCCGAGCTGGACGAGCGCAGTCGCGACATCCTGGAGCGGCGTTGGCTGGCCGAGGAGGGCAAGGCCACGCTCCAGGAGCTGGCCGATCAGTACGGGGTCTCCGCCGAGCGGATCCGGCAGATCGAGAGTAGCGCCATGAAGAAAATTCGGGCCGCCATCGAGGCTTGACCGAGGCGGCGGCCCGCCCGTTCCCGCCGCGCGCGAGCGCGGTTTTTTTTCGCGAGTGGAAGAGAGGAAAAACCTTGCGGCCTGTCCTTGCCGCCTGTGCAGCCCTGCTCGGCGCGAGCGGCGTCCTCGCCGGCGCCTTCGGCGCCCACGGCCTCGCCGCCCTGGTGGCGCCCGAGCGGCTCGAGCTGTGGCGCACCGCCGTCCTCTACCAGCTCCTCCACGCCCCCCTGGCGTATTTCTTGGCTGCTGTGCCGGCGAGGGGCGGCGCGCGGCTCGCCGGCTGGCTGTTCGTCGCCGGCAGCCTGCTCTTTTCCGGCAGCCTATATCTGTTGGTATTGGGGGATCAGCCCCGCTGGGGAATCGCCACGCCGGTGGGCGGGTCCCTGTTGATCGCCGGTTGGGTGGTCCTGGCCCTCGCCAGCCTCGGGAGGAGAGGGCGGCCGTGACCCTGCCGAGGCCGGAATTCAAGCGCAAGGCGGTGCGCAGTTACGTCATCCGCGCGGGGCGCATGACCGACGCCCAACGCCGCGCCCTGGAGCGGTACTGGCCGCGCTACGGCCTGTCGTTGGCGCAAGGGATGGTGGACTGGGAAGCGGTGTTCGGCCGGCGCGCACCGGTGGTGCTGGAGATCGGCTTCGGCAACGGCGAGAGCCTCCTGGAGATGGCCGCCGCTTCGCGCGAGATGGACTTCGTCGGCATCGAGGTGCACCCCCCGGGCGTCGGCCACCTGCTGCGGGAGGCGGCGGCGCGCGGCGTGGAAAACCTGCGCGTCTACATGGCCGACGCGGTGGACGTGTTGGAGGACTGCATCCCCCCGGCCAGCCCTCGCCCGGGTGCAGATCTTCTTTCCCGATCCCTGGCCCAAGAAGCGGCACCACAAGCGGCGTCTGATCCAGCCCCCCTTCGTCGCCCTGGTGGGCGACCGCCTCGCACCGGGCGGTGTGCTCCACTTGGCCACCGACTGGGAGGAGTACGCCCACCACATGTTGGCGGTGCTCTCTGCCGCGGAGGGGCCTCGTCAACCTGGCCCCTTCGGGCGGCTTCGCCGAGCGCCCGCCCCACCGCCCCGCCACCAAGTTCGAGCGCCGGGGCGAAGCCCTCGGCCACCGGGTCTGGGACCTCTTGTTCGCCCGCACCGGGTGAGCGGCGGGGTCCCTTGAAGTATGATGGCGCTTTGGGCCACCTTGAGGATCCTCCCATGAAAATCCCGCACCCTCGCCGCCCTGGCTGCGGCGGCCGCGCTCTCCCTCGGCTGCGAACGCGCCGCCGAGGAGGTCTCCCTCGACACCGACGTGGAAAAGCTCAGCTACGTCTTCGGGCAAAACATCGGCGAGCAGTTCAAGGCCGACGAGGTGGAGGTGGACGTGGCCAGCTTCGGAAAGGGGATGGCCGACGCCCTGGCGGGGTCGCCCTTCGCCCCTCTCCGAAGAGGAAACGCTGGCGGTGATCGAGCGGTTCCAGGAGGCCAAGCGGGCGAGCCGGGAGCGGGAGCTCGCCGCCCTGGCGGAAAAGAAACCGCGCCGCCGGTGAAAAGTTCCGCGCCGAGTACGCCGCCCGGGATGGGGGTGGTGGCGCTGCAAAGCGGCCTCCTGTACCGGGTGCTGGAGGAGGGCAGCGGCGCCGTTCCCGGCCCCGGCGACACCGTGGAGGTGCACTACCGCGGGCACCCGGGTCGACGGCACCGAGTTCGACAGCTCCTGGAGTCGCGGTCAGCCCGCCACCTTCGGGGTGGGGCGAGGTGATTCCCGGCTGGACGGAGGCGCTGCAGCACATGCGCGAGGGGGCCCCGCTGGGAGCTGGTGATCCCCCCCCGAACTCGCCTACGGGGCCGAGGGCGCGGGGCGGCGTGATCGGCCCGGAGGAGACCTTGGTGTTCGAAGTGAGCCTCCTCAAGGTGCACCCCGCGGCCCGGTGACGCCACCCGCGCGGCGCAGGGGCGAGCCACAGGCCGGCGGCGCCGAAGAGGAGAAAGCAGGGCAACAGCCAGCCGGGAATGCTCAGGCCGAGGAAAGTCCACTGCACCTCGGCACAGTTGCCGTCTCCCTTGAGGAGCAGCGGCAACCACTCCGACAAGGGGAAATTCTCCACCAGGTAGTCCGCGGGCGGGCCGCAGGCCGGCACCCGTTCCGGCGGGAGGTGCTGGAGCCACAGCTGGCGGGTGGAGAACCCCGCACCGGCGAAGGCCGCCAGGGCAATGGCGGCGCCGTACAGGGCGCCGCCCCCGTGGGGCCCGGGCGGTGCAGCCAGGCGATCCGCCGCCACGACGCCCACGGCGATCACCAGGACGCGTTGGACGATGCACAGGTAGCAGGGTCTCGAGCCCCCTCACTTCCTGGAGGTAGAGGGCCGCGCCCAACAGGGCGGCGGCGGCCAGGGCGATGGAGCCCAAAGAGCCGGCGGTCGGTCATGGCGATTCTCCCAAAAAAGCCGGTGGCCAACTGGCGGTGGCGGTCCATCAGGGCGAGGAAGACGGCGCTGAGCTCCGCTTTCCCGGGCGACGAGCTCGGGCCAGGCGCGGCCGAGCGCCACCGGCCCGGCGCAGGCGTGCGCCGAGGTGGTCGAGCACCGCTTGCGGGAAGTCCTCCTCGCCGATCCGCTCCAGCCAGCGGGCGCGCGGAGCCCGCTCCCAGAAGGGCTGGGCCGTCGGCGCCGGCGGCCCGAGCTCCGCCATCGCGGCGTAGCAGGAAGCGCAAAAGCGCGCCAGTGGCTGGCCGTGGAACGCCGCCCAGCGCTTGGCCAACAGGTGGTCGAAGTAGACGTCGAGCAGAATGCCGGCGAAACGGCGCCAAGGAGGGGGCAAGAGGCGGCGGGCCGCCCCCCACGCCGGGGTCGGCGTCGGTGGCGGCGTCGATCAGGCGGTGCAGGCGCACGCCCCGGGCCACGGCGTCCGGCAGGCGCCCTTTCCGGATCGGCCCCTTGAGGAAGTCGGCGGCGATCCCCCCCCACCTGGACGGCGGGATCGGCGCCCGACAGGTAGGCGTGGGCCAAATGGTTCATGGGCGGTGCTGGGCGTAGTAGGCGGCCAGGTAGACCTCGAAGGGGCGGTCGTCGGCGCGCTCGATGGCTTCCTGGTCGGCCAGCGACAGGGCGGCCAGCTCGGCGTACTGGGCCTCCGCCTCGGCGTCCACCCGGCTCGGTGAGCAGCGCCGCCTTGTGGCGGCGGCTCTGTTCCAGACACCATTGGGAAAAGCTCGCGCCGGCGGCGCGCAGCGCCGCCAACAGCCCGCGCGGACGGCGTGCGCTCCGGCTCGGCGAGGCGCGCCGCCATTTCCGCCAGCGCCGCGCTGTGGCGCCGGTGGTGGTGGGCCCGGTCGAGCAGCTCGGCGATGGGGGCCATTTCCGCCAGCAGCGCCTCGCCCCAGCGGCGCAGGGAGAGGGCGCGGCCGCAGCGCACCAGTTCCACGCCGGGCTCGCGTCCCCGCCAGACGGCGGTGCGCTGGTTGGCGGCGATCTCGCGCCGCTCCCGCTCGTCGCAGGGCGGGCTGTCGGCGAGCAGGCAGTGGAGCAGAAAGACGTCCAGAAACTCGAGGGTCTGGCGGGAAACCCCCAGGGGCTCGAAGGGGTCCACGTCCAGGGCGCGCACTTCCACGTACTCCACCCCCCGCTCGCGCAGGGCCTTGAGGGGCGCCTCGCCGGACAGGGTGGTGCGCTTGGGCCGGATGGCGGCGTAGAACTCGTTCTCGATCTGCAGCAGGTGGGTGTTGAGCTGTTTGTACTCCCCTCGCTCGTCGAAGAGTCCGATCCGCTCGTAGGGCGGCCAGGGGGTGGACAGCCCCGCCAACAGGGAGTGCGCGTAGCTGGCGAGGTCGTTGTAGCAGATGGCGAGCGTCTCCTGGGCGCTGCTCTGGTAACCGAGCTCTCCCATTCGCAGCGAGGTGGCGAAGGGCGCGTGGAGACTGTGGGCATCCTCGCCCAGAGGCTCGAGGGGGTGGTCGCGGCCGGCGACGAAGGAGCGGCAGACCACCGGTGCCGCGCCCAAGAGATAGAGGGGGAGCCAGAGGTGGCGGCGGAAGTTGCGCACCAGTCCGAAATAGGCGGCGGTCTTGAATTCGGCGAACTCTTCCCGCTGCCCTCGGGCACTCTGCACCAGGCAGAGGAGCTCGTCGGGCGCCGACCAGTTGAAGTGGATGCCGGCGATGGTCTGCATTCGCCGGCCGTACCGGTAGCCCAGGCCGCGCCGGTAGATCTCCTTCATGCGCGCCACGTTGGAGCGGCCGTAGCGGGCGATGGGGATCGCCTCCTCGTCGGCGGGCAGTTGGCAGGGCATGCTGGCCGCCCACAACAGTTCGTCACCGATCCGCCGGAGCACGAACCCGTGCAGGTCGCGCAGCGTCTTCTCGAGGGCGGACAGCCGCATCAGGGGGGGCGTGACGAGCTCGAGCAGGGCTTCCGAGAAGTCGGTGGTGATGTGCGGGTTGGTGAGGGCGGAGCCCAGCGCCGGCGGGTGGGGGGTGGCCGCCAGGGTGCCGTCGGGCGCAATGCGCAGGCTCTCCTTTTCGATACCCCGCCGCAGCTGCCGCAACAGCCTCAGGTGGGCGGGCCGGCCGAGCAGTTCCAGGACGCCTTCCAGGTCCGCGCGGGGCAGCTTGGCGGGGGAGTCAGGCCGCAAGGGAGGAGAGGTCCGGCTTGCCCTGGCCGTCGCCCGCGCAGCTCACCACCTGGGCGCGCAGCGCGGGATCGGCCAGGGTCAGTTCCACCAGTTGGTTCACCGCCACGTCGCGGTGGGGGGTGGCGAACAGGTCGGCGCCCGGGGCGGGGTGCATCCAGCTGAGGTCGCGGGCGAGAAAAGCGCCGGATTGGGCGCGGATCAGGTACACCGTCATGGCGTCTCCCTCCCGACAGCGCCGGCAAGTGTAGCGCAAATCACCCCTTTCAGGTCGGCTGGGACAGCGCGTGCGAGGCGTGGACTGCCAGGGCCCCCCGCTCGCATTTGAGCGCCCGGCGGGCGTCCCCCCAGTGGAGGAGCTCGAGGCGCCCGCTGGGGTGCTCGACGAGGGCGGTGAGGCTCTCCACCCAGTCTCCACAATTGCAGTAGAGCACCCCTTCCTCGAAGCGGATCTCCGGTTGGTGGATGTGACCGCAGACCACGCCGTCCAGCCCCAGCCGCCGGGCCGCCCGCGCGGCGGCCACCTCGAAGGTGCGAATGGCGCGCCGCGCCGGCCCCAGGCGGATTTTGATCTCCTGGGCCAGCCACCGGTAGGGCAGGCCGAGGGTGCGGCGCGCGCGGTTGCCCAGGGCGTTCAGGGAGAGGAGGAGCTCGTAGCCGAGATCGGCGGCCCGGCCCGCCCAGGCCGAGGCGCGCACCAGGGTGTCGAACTCGTCGCCGTGGAGGAGGAGCAGGCGCCGCCCGCCCGCCGTGCGGTGCACCGCCTGGTGGCGGATTTCGACGCCCAGCAGGCGGCGGCCGCACAGGGCGCGGAAATCCTCGTCGTGGTTGCCCGGGACGTAGACCACCCGGGTGTGCGCGGCGAGGGCGAGGATCTGCTCCACCACCACCCGGTGAGACGCGGGCCAGAAGAGGCGCCGGCGCAGGGCCCACAAATCCACCACGTCGCCCAGCAGATAGAGGGTTCGCGTGGGGTGGCGGGCGAGGAAGTGGGAGAGGTATTCGGCGCGGCAGTCGGCGCTGCCGAGATGGAGGTCGGAGAGCCAAACGGCGTTGAACGGCGCGGTCCGCGAAGCCACGTTCACCCCTCGGGCGCTGCCCAGCCGGCGGCCATTCCCCCCGGGCCCGGCAGGCGGCCGTCGGTGCGGGTCAGGGCGGTGAGGTCGGGGAGTTCCGCCGCCCGCCACAGGCGCGCCGCCAGCTCCGCCACCGGTTCGGCGGCGCCCGCCGCCAACCAGTGGCAGAGCGCTTCGGCCACGTCCGGGTAGGAGACGCGCGTGGCCTGGGCCTCCTGCAGCCAGCGCGCCAGCGCGCTGGCGTCGAGCTCTCTCATGGTGTACCCGTAGCCGAGCAGCTCCAGGGCGAGGGCGTTGGAGATCTGCTCCCCTTGGCCTGCGAGCGGCTTGACGAGCAGCTTGCGCCCGAGCTGCAGGACTTCGCTCGCCAGTTCGAAGCCGGCGTTGCACACCACCCCCTCGGCGCGCGCCAAGTCGGCGGCGAAGGCGGATCGCGAGGGGCGGTGCCAGTGGAGATGGCCCTCCCGGCCCGCGGGGGCCTCGGGGTGGTAGATGGCGAATCGCCAGGCGCGATGGGGCAGGAGGAGGCGGCGAATGTCCTCGGGTCGCTCGAAGGGCAGGTAGACCACCACTTCGCGTCTGGCCGGCGCCTCCCCCGCGGGCACGGGGGCGATGGGCGGCAGAATCGGCTGTCCGAAGTGGTGCCAATGGAGCCCCACCGCGGTGGTCACCGGCGCGAAATGGCGCAGCAGCAACTTCTGGCCGGGCCCCATGCCCGCGCGCGGCACCCGGTGGAGAAACGCGTACTGGTGGCCGATGCCGATCGCCTGGCGGCGGGCGCGCCGCGCCGCCCAGGCGGTGACCGGCTCGAAATCGGTGACCACGGCGTCGTAGGGGTCCAGGTCGAGCCGCCACAGGTCGCGCACCAAGCGGCCCGGCCGCAGGCGGCGCAGGGTGGCGAGGCGATCGATGCGCCCCCCCGTCGCGGCGAAGGAGAGTCCAGGCACCACGCGGTAGTCGCCGAAGGGCTCCATGTCGAAGAAGCCGCTGGGAGCGCGCCCCGAAAAGAGCCAGTCCACCTCCACGCCGGCGCGGGCGAGCCGCTCGGCCATGGCGCGGGCGCGGGTGATGTGGCCGTTGCCGGTGGCCTGGACCCCGTAGAGGATCTTCACGTCGCGCCCACCCATCCACCCACCGCCAAGGAGGCGGCGGTCCCCACGGCGGCGCCGACCACCACGTCGGAGGGAAAGTGGACGCCGAGCACCACCCGGGCGGCTCCCACCGCCACCGACCAACCCCAGATCCAGGGAGCGAGGACCGGAAAGCAGAGGGCCAGGGTGGTGGCCACGGCGAAGGCCGCGGAGGTGTGGCCCGAGGGCAGGCTGAAGCGGTCGCCGGGGACCACGTGCGCCGCCGTGCCCGGAAGGGCCTCGGTGGGGCGCGACCGGCGGATGCTCTGCTTGAGGGCGAAGTAAAGGGGACGTTCCAGGGCAAAGGTGGCGACGAGCCACAGGGCGCACCGGTCGCCCGCTTGGCCGGCGCTGAGCCAGGCGAACAGGGCCAGCAGGAGATAGCCCGGCCCGTCGGCGCTGCGGGAGATGAGGCGCGCCGCCTCCAGCCAGCAGAGCCGCTCCGCCCCCCTCCGCACCCAGGTGAATAGCGCCACGTCCAGCTGGTGGATGGCCAAGAGGGGCTGGGGGGAGGGATCTCGCCATGCCCCAAGCCTAAAAATCCACTGTGACGGAGGTGTGGCGAGGGGGTGACCGTTGCGCGTCCCCTCGGGAAAACCTTTGCAAAGGCGCTTCACAAGGCGGTCGGGCGGTTCTAGCATGGCGGCTCGAGTGCCGGAGGGGAAGAACGTGCTCGACATCCGCGACCCCCGCCTGCGGGCGCTGGCCATTCTCGCCGCGGGCCTCTTGGCGGCGCTGTTGCTCCTGGTGCTCAAGCCAGAGCCCCGCCCGGAGCGGCCGCCGCCCCCGCCCCCTCACGTGGCCGAGGTGGTCCGCGTCCAGTTGGCGTCGCTGCCGGTGGTGGTGGCCAGCCAAGGCACGGTGCGCCCCAAGATCGCGGTGGAACTCGCCGCGGAGGTGGCGGGTCGGGTGGTCGAGGTGGGCGAACACTTTGCGGTGGGTGGCTTCTTCGCCGCGGGGGAGACGCTCTTGGCGCTCGACGCCCGGGATTACGAGATCGCCCTCGCCCGCGCCGAGGCGGAACTGGCCGAGGCGCGGCGGGCCCTCGCCGAAGAGCGGGGCCGGGCGCGCCAGGCGCGCCGCGAGTGGCGCGATCTGGGCGATCCCGAGGCCAACGCCCTCTTTCTCCGCAAGCCCCAACTGGCGGCCGCCGAGGCCCGGGTGGCGGCCGCCGAGGCGGGGGTGCGCAAGGCGCGACTCGACCTGGAGCGGACGAGGATCGCGGCCCCCTTCGCCGGCCGGGTGGTGGAGGTGGCGGCCAATCTAGGCCAATACGTGGCCCCGGGGCAGAAGGTGGCCGCCGTCTATGCCGCCGAGCGGATGGAGGTGGCGCTGCCGCTCACCGCCGAGGAGCTCGCCCGGCTCAATCTCCACCCCCGCCGGCCGCCACCACGAGCTCTCACCCCTGGCCGTGGACCTCTTCTTCCGCGCCGGCAGCCAGGTGCTCCACTGGGAAGGGCGCGCGGTGCGCCTCGCCGCCGAGGTGGAGCGGGATACCCGCCTGTTCCACCTGGTGGTGGAGGTGGCCAACCGCCTCGATGTTCCCGCGGAGGGAGAGGAGGCGAGCGGGCCGCCGCCCATCCTGCCCGGCCTCTTCGTGGAGGCACTGATCACCAGTAACCCCCATCCCGGCGTGGCGGCCTTGCCGCGCAGCGCCCTCTTTCGCGCCGACCAGGTGCTCGTTTTGGACGAAGAGAGCCGGCTGCGCACCCGGCAGGTGGAAGTGCTGGAAGCGGACGCCGACCGGGTGGTGGTGCGCGGTCTTGACGAGGGGATGAGGGTGCTGGTCAAGCCGCCCGCCTTCCTCGACCTGGGGGCGGTCTACGAGGCGCTCGAGGCGGTGGGAGCCAAAGCCCCGTGAAGAGACTCCTCGACTGGTTCATCCGCAATCCGGTCGCCGCCAATCTGCTCATGGTGATCCTCGCCATCGGCGGCACCACGGCCCTTTTCCTGGTGGACAACGAATTCTTCCCACCCATCAACCCCCCCTTCGTGCGGGTGGCGGTGGTCTATCCCGGCGCCGGCCCCCTGGAGGTGGAAGAGCAGATCTGCATCAAGATCGAAGAGGCCCTCGCCGACGTGGACGGGATCAAGGAGGTCAGGTCCGTCGCCTCCCAGGGGCTCGGCGAGGTCTACATCGAGGCGTACGAGGATTGGGATCTCCAGCGCCTGATCAACGACGTCAAAAACCGCGTCGACGCCATCAGCACCTTTCCCGCCGACGCCGAGCGGCCGGTGGTCAGCGACTTCACGGTGAAAAGCGAGGTCGCCCAGGTGGTGGTCTACGGCGGCGACGACGAGGCGGCCATCAAGGAGCTGGCGCTCGCCCTCAAGGACCGGCTGATGCAGATCCCCGGGGTGGCCCAGGTGGACGTGGAGGGGGTGCGCGACTACGTGGTGGCGGTGGAGATTCCCGAGCGCACCCTGCGCGCCTATGGACTTTCCTTCGAAGAGGTGGCCCAGGCGATCCGGCGCGCCTCGGTGAACCTGCCGGGCGGCCTGATGCGCAATCCGGAGGGCGACATCCAGCTGCAAGTGTACGGCCAGCGGTACCGGGCCGCCGAGTTCGCCGACGTGGTGGTGCGGCGCAGCGCCGACGGCGACGAGGTGCGGCTCGGGGAGATCGCAAGGCTTGCGGACACCTTCGAGGAAAAGAACTTTTCCGTCGAGTACGAGGGCAAAAAGGCGGTCCGCCTCATCGCCCGGGTTGGGGAAAGCCCCGACACCCTGGGCACCGCCGAGGCAGTGAAGCGGTTCGTGGACAGCTACCCCCTGCCGCCCGGTTACCGGGCGGTGATCTGGTCCGACCAGAGCCGCTACATGCGGGAACGGCTCGAGATCCTGGGCAAGAACGCGCTGCAGGGGCTCGTGCTGGTCTTCGTCCTGCTGCTCCTCTTCCTGCGGCCGCTGCTCGCCCTGTGGGTGAGTGTCGGCATCGCGGTGGCCTACCTGGGCACCCTAATGCTCTTGCCGGTCACCGGCACCTCCCTCAACGTGCTGTCCACCTTCGCCTTCCTGCTGATCCTGGGCATCGTGGTGGACGACGCCATCGTGGTCAGCGAGAACGTGCACAGCCACTTCGAGCGGGGCCTGCCCGGGCCGCTCGCAGCCTCCCTGGGGGTCGCCGGAGTGGCCAAGCCGGTGGTGTTGGCGGTGACGACCACCATTTTGGTCTTCATCCCCCTCTTTTTCGTCCCCGGGATGATGGCCCAGATGTTTGAACCCATCCCCACCGTGGCCATCAGCGCGCTCACCTTCTCCCTGGTGGAAGCGCTCTTGATCCTTCCTTCCCATTTGAGCGGTCTGCGCCCGGAAAGGCCGCCACGGGGCGGCCTGGCGCTTTGGCTCGCCGCGTTGCGCCGGCGGGTGAGCGGGGGGCTCGAGCAGTTCGCGAACCGGATCTACGCCCCGCTCCTCGAGCGCTGCCTGGCCAACCGGCCGGTGACCATCGCCGCCTTCCTGGCGGCGCTCGCGGTGACCCTGTCGCTGCTGTTCGGCGGCTGGCTCAAGATCTTCTTCATGCCGAGCCTCGAGCAGGAGCGGATCCTGGTCAAGGCGGAGATGCAGGAGGGGGTGGCCCTGGCGAGGTTGATCGAGGTGCGCGACCAGATGCTGGCGGCGGTGGCGCGCCTGCGGGCGGATCCCAAGGCGCGCAATCGGGACGGCACACCGGCGGTGCGCGACACCTTTGTCAAGGTGGAGGGAAGCGAGGTGCTCCTCGAGGTCAACCTCTCGCCCAACGCCGCCCGGGCGCTCTCCTCGAGCGAGCTGGAAGAGCGTCTGCGCGCCCAGATCGGCGAGATCCGCGGCCTGGAAAGCCTGATCTTCATGAACGACGCCTTCGATGACGAAAAGGACATCACCCTGCGCTTGGCCGGAGCGGACATCGAGGAGTTGCGGGCCGCCTCCCGCCACTTGGAAGAGGTGCTGGCGAGTTTTCCGGGCGTGGTCAACGTCAACGACAGCCTCTCCTCGGTTCGCCAGGAGCTGCGCATTCTGCCCCGCCCCCACGCCGAGCTTCTGGGACTCGATCTCGAGGCGGTCGCCCGCCAGGTGCGCCACGCCTTCTATGGTGCCGAGGCGGAGCGCATCCCCCTGCTGCGCGAGGACGTCAAGGTCCTGGTGCGCCATCCCCTCGAGGAGCGCGCCCACTACGAGGATCTGGTCGACATGCGGCTCGCCACCGCCGATGGCCGGCAGGTGCCCTTTGCGGAAGTTGCCGAGGCGCGCTTCGCACCCGGTTACACCACCATCGTGCGCTACGACCGGATGCGGGTGGTGGACGTGTTCGCCGACGTGGTGCCGGGACAGGCCAACGCGGCGGAAATCGTCCGCAGCGTGATGAAGTCGCAGGCCCCCGTGATCGCCGAGCGGTTTCCCGGGGTGCGCTTCGTGGTGGAGGGGCAACAGCGGGAGATGATGCGCCTTTTCGCCGCGGTGGCCATCGGGCTCGGCTTTGCGGTGCTCGCCATGTACGCCCTGCTGGCGGTGGAGTTTCGCTCCTATCTGCAGCCGTTCTACATCCTCATCGCCGTGCCCTTCGGGGTGGCGGGGGCGATCCTGGGGCACCTGCTGATGGGCATGCACTTCTCCTTTCCCTCGGCCTTCGGGGTGCTCGCCACCGCCGGCGTGGTGGTGAATTCCAATCTGGTGCTGATCGATCGGATCAATGCCCTGCGGGAAGAGGGCGGCGAACTGCTCGAAGCGGTGCGGCGCGGCACCCGCGAGCGCCTCCGCCCGATCCTGTTGACCTCCCTGACCACCTTCTTCGGCCTCACACCCATCCTCCTCGAGACCTCGCCGTCGGCCGCCGCCCTCAAGCCGATGGTGGTTTCCCTGGCCTTCGGGGTGCTGTTCGCCACGGCCATCACCCTGCTGATGGTGCCGGCCCTCTACGTGGCCTTCGAGCGCCTCAAGGAGAGACTCGGCTTCGCCGCCGAGGCGCGGGTGGAGATCCCGCCCGCGGGGGAGGGGCGTTGAGGGCGACGTGGTGCCCCTCGCCCCTCGGCCCCTTGCGCCTCTGCTGGGACGCCGGGGGCCGGCTTGTGGCCTTGGAATTCTGCGGCCGGGCGCCGCAGGCGGTGGAGGCGGCCGCCGATTGTCCGGCCGCATGCCAACTGGGGGAATACTTCGCCGGGGTGAGAACGGCCTTCCGGCTGCCCCTCGCGCCTGCCGGCACCCCCTTCCAGCAACGCGTCTGGCAGGCGTTGATCGACCTTCCCTTCGGACAGACGATTTCCTACGGAAAACTGGCCGCGCGGCTCGGTCGGCCCGGGGCGGCGCGGGCGGTGGCGGCCGCCTGTGCGGCCAACCCCCTGCCGATCCTGATCCCCTGCCACCGGGTGGTGGCCGCCCGGGGCCTCGGTGGCTACAGCGCCGGCCTAGAGCGCAAGCGTTGGCTCCTCGCCCACGAGGGTGCGCCCTTCCCTTCCCTTTGACGCAGATCAAGGCTGTCGCGGTGGGAGCGTTCAAGGTGGATTGAAATTTCAGCCGGGAGGACTGCTGCCATGGCGACTTGCGAGTCGACGGCGGATCCCGTCCGCCGCGTTCTGGTGGCGATGCTTCTCGTCGTCACCCTGCTCGCCTGGGCGAGCATGGCGTTGCTCACCGCGAAGACCCATCGCGAGGCGCCGCCCTTGCCCGAGGCGGTTGCCGATCCGGCGGGCGAGCTGCTTTTCACCCATGAGGATCTCGTGGCCGGCAAGGCCGCCTTCCAGCGCTCGGGCCTCATGGACTTCGGTTCACTGTTCGGCATGGGCGCCTACTTCGGCGAGGACTACGCGGCCCGCGCGCTCCGGGTGCTGGGCGAAGAGGTCGCGGCCGTCTTCGCCGAGCGGGGGGCCGGCCAGGCGGATGCCCGCGCGCAGATGCAGGCAGCGCTGCGCTCCATCCGGATAAGTGAGGGCACCGTGGTGGTGGATGTCGCTGTCGCCGCAGGCATCCGCCGCGCCCGCGAGCGGCTCGCCGCCCACTACGGCGCGACCCGGGCCGCCGACGGCTACGTGGCGCCGGCTCTTGGGGAGCGCGGGCTCCGGCAGCTCGCGGACTTCTTCCTCTACAGCGCGCTCATCGCGGTCGCGCCGCGCCCGGACGGCAGCATGAGCTGGACGGCGAACTGGCCGCCGGAGCCGCTGGTGGGCAACGCGCCACCCGCGGCGGCGATCACCTGGACGGTGGCCGGGCTCGGCGCGATGCTCCTCGGCATCGGGCTCGTCCTGCTCGTCTACCGGCTGTGGATCGAGCCGGAAAGCCATCCGGGCGAAGCCGACCCGGCGATGCTCGCCGCCTTCACGCCGCCGACGCCGAGCCAGCGC
>BPKH01000007.1 GCA_026005035.1 Porticoccaceae bacterium
TGTCGAAGTCGTTCTTGCCGATCCCGCACCCCAGGGCGGTGATCAGGGTGGCCACTTCGGCCGAGGAGAGCATCTTGTCGAAGCGCGCTTTCTCCACGTTGAGGATTTTGCCCTTGAGGGGCAGGATCGCCTGGGTGCGCCGGTCTCGTCCCCTGTTTCGCCGAGCCTCCGGCGGAATCTCCCTCCACCAGAAAGAGTTCCGACAGAGCGGGGGTCCTTTTCCTGGCAGTCGGCGAGCTTTCCGGGCAGGACCGGCGCCACGTCCCAGCGCACCCTTGCGGCGGGTCATCTCCCGGGCGCGCCGCGCCGCCTCCCGGGCCCGGGCGGCCTCCAGCATCTTGCCGACGATGGCCTCGCGCATTCCTGGGGGTTTTCGAGTAGGAAATCGGTGAAGTGGGCGGCCACCTCCTGCTCCACCGCGCCCTTGACCTCCGAGGAGACCAGCTTTTCTTTGGTCTGGGAGGAGAATTTGGGATCCGGCACCTTCACCGAGATCACGGCGGTGAGGCCCTCCCGGCAGTCGTCACCGGTGGTGGCGATCTTCTCTTTGCGGGCGAGTCCCTCCTGTTCGATGTAGGCGTTGAGGGTGCGGGTCAGAGCGGCCCGGAACCCGGCCAGGTGGGTGCCGCCATCCCGCTGCGGGATATTGTTGGTGTAACAAAAGACGTTTTCCTGGAAACCGTCGTTCCACTGCAGGGCTACTTCAACGCCGATGCCGTCGGCTCGTTCCACGGCGAAGTGAAAAACCCGATTCAGCGGCGTCTTGTTGCGATTGAGGTACTCCACGAAAGCCTTCAGGCCACCTTCGTACTGGTAGACCTCCTGCTTGCCGGTGCGCTCCGTCTTTGAGGGTGATCCGCACCCCGGGAGTTGAGAAAGGAAAGTTCGCGCAGCCGCTTGGCGAGCACGTCGAACTGAAAGTGGATGTTGCTGAACGTCTGCGGAGAGGGGTGGAAGTGGATGCAGGTGCCCGTCTCGTCAGTGTCGCCCACGGCGGGTGAGGGGCGCCTGAGGGACGCCGTGGCGGTAGACCTGCTCCCACACGTGGCCGTCGCGCCGGATGGTGAGCAACCAGCTTTTCCGAAAGGGCATTGACCACCGAGACGCCCACGCCGTGCAGCCCGCCCGACACCTTGTAGGTGTTGTCGTCGAACTTCCCCCCCGGCGTGGAGGACGGTCATGATTACCTCCGCCGCCGACACGCCCCTCTTCGTGGATGTCCACGGGGATCCCTCGGCCGTTGTCCGCCACCGAGACCGATTCGTCGGGATGGATGGTGACCTTGATCTCGGTGCAATAGCCGGCCAACGCCTCGTCGATGGAGTTGTCCACCAGCTCGAAGACCATGTGGTGCAGGCCGGTGCCGTCATCGGTGTCCGCCGATGTACATTCCCGGCCGTTTGCGCACGGCTTCGAGGCCCCTTGAGAACCTTGATGCTCGAGGAGTCGTAATTCCGACTCCCCTCCTTTTTAGGCGGCGGGTTCCGCCATATTCATCCACCCTTCTCTCTGGTTACGACGCCCTGTTCCACGTGGAACAAAGCCGGGGCCGGCGCTTGGCTGGGCCAGAGATCGCGCACGCCACTGCCTTCGACGCCTGTAATCCAGGCTTGCACTCCTAGGCTGGCCAGCACCTCTCCCACTCGGAGGCGATTCTCCTGGTCGAGTTCGGCCGCCAGGTCGTCCAAACAGAAAGACACAGCCTTCGCCGTTGGCGCGCCGAAAAAGATGCCCTTGGGCCAGCTTGAGGCTGATCAGCAGCAGCTTGAGCTGCCCCCCGCGACAAGGCCTCGTGCGCCGGCTTTCCCTGCACCAGGACGCGCAGATCGGCCCGATGCGGGCCCCATTTGGTATATCCGGCGCGAAAGTCGCGTTCTCGACTTCTCGCCAACTGTTGGACGAGCTCTTCTGTCGTGCCCTCCCGGGCGGGCCAACCCGGCTCATAGCGCACCTCGAGCTCCGGGACGCGGATGTTCAATTGGGCCAGCACACCCAATATCTCGGGTAACAGCGCTTCTGCGTGCCGCGCTCTGAGCCGATCGACCTCGACGGCGGCCGCTGCGAGCTCGCGCTCCCAAACCCCCATCTGGAGGGGGTCCATTTTAACCATGCCGCAACAGAAAAATTTCGTTGTTTCAAGCACTTTTGGTACTGAGACCAGACCTCTCGGGGTCCCTGTTCCACGTGGAACACCCCCCAATCGAGATAGGCTCGCCGATGGCTTGGAGGGCCCTCCAAGAGCTGAAAGGTCGCCGCATCCAGCAGTTGAACCGCCAGCGCCGCCGCCAGGCTGGATGCGGTCTGCACCGGCCGATAGGCGACCTTAAACTGGAACCTTCCGTCTTTGTGGCGCTCGACGCCGATGGGCACCAGGACGCCCTCCCGCTCGCGGCGCACCAGACCGAAACAGATTGCTTGGTCTCGCTGCCAATGGATCACCGAGGCCAGTCCTGCGAGTGCGGAAGGATCTCCCCCGGGCGAGGATGTGAAATCGCTTCCAGCAGGCTCGTTTTACCACTCCCCGTTGGGGCCCAGCAGGAAATTCGCCCCCCGGGCGGGCTCGAGCCGCACTCCGCCAGAGGTTGCGGATGCCGTCGACCTCCAGCCGTTCGAGGTACATTGGGCTTGGGGCAAAATAGAGAGGGCGCCAGCGCGCCCTCCCCTCATAGGCGCATCGGCATCACCACGTGGCGCATGGCCTCCGCCTGTTCAGGGTCCACGAGCAGGACGCTTTGCCCTGCGTCGCGAAACTCCATGCGCACGCGGGATCCTTCGATGACCCCGGAGGACGTCCAACAGGTAGGTGACGTTGAAACCGATTTCCAGGGCACCCTCCCCCCGAGTATTCGACGGAAAGCTCTTCTTCCGCTTCCTCCTGTTCGGGATTGTTGGGCCCAGGATCCGCAGGCGATCCCTTTCGATGTTGAGCCTGATACCCTTGAACTTCTCGTTGGTGAGAATGGCAAGCTCGCGAGAGCGCCTGGCGGAAGGGCTCCCTTTCGACGACCAGATACCTCGGGAGGTCTCGAGGGATGACGCGCTCGTAGTCGGGGTAAGCCCCCTCGAATCAGTTTCGACAAGTAGAGGAAATCGGGGGCCTCCACCCGCACGTAGTTTTCGCCGAGGGAGAGTCGGATGTCGCCCGCCTCCGCGGCGAGGATGCGCGCCCAGTTCGATGACCCCTTTGCGGGGAACGATCACCTGCCACCTCTCGCCGCCTCCGGGGTACTCGCCCCAGTGTTCCGCTAAAGCGAGGCGATGGCCGTCGGTGGCAACGGTGCGAAAGCGTTCGTCGGTGACCTCCCAGAGCATGCCGTTGAGATAGTAGCGCACGTCCTGGTTGGCCATGGCGAAGGCGGTTCGATCGATCAGCCGCTTGAGTTCATCGGCCTCCAGGGAGAAGCAACAAGCGGGGTCCTCTCCCCTCCATCGAGGGAAAATCCGACGCCGGCAAGGTGGCGAGGGAAAAAGCGCGAGCGCCCGGATACGATCTGAAGCCTTCCATCCTCCGCCGCAATTTGCAGGCTCGCACCCTCCGGCAAAGACTTGCAGATTTCGAAGGAGCTTGCGCGCCGGCGCCGTGGTTTGCCCTTCGCTTCCCGCCTGCTCGAGCACCGCCCGGCCCACCACTTCCACCTCCAGGTCGGTGCCGGTCACCGAGAGCACGCCGTCCTCCAGCGCCAACCGAACGTTGCTCAGAATCGGCATGGTCTGGCGTCGTTCAACGACGCTGCCGGCGAACTGGAGCGGCTTGAGCAGGGTTTCTCGCGAGATGGTGAATTCCATGACTTCAGGACTCCGGCGGGCGGCAGCGGGATTATACCCAGAGGTTTAAGTGGTCAGCAGGCGCATCAAATTCTTGAGATCCTCACGGATGTCGGCGCTCGTCTCGCGCAGTTCGCGAACCTTGCGACAGGCGTGGAGAACGGTGGTGTGGTCCTTGCCTCCAAAGGCTTCGCCGATTTCGGGCAGGCTGTGGTTGGTCAGCTCTTTGGCCAAAAACATGGCCACCTGCCGCGGCCGCGCCACCGAACGGCTGCGGCGCTTGGAGTGGAGATCGGACAGCTTGATCTTGTAATACTCGGCGACTGTCCGCTGTATGTTGTCGATGGTGATGAGTCGCTCCTGAAGGGCGAGGAGATCCTTGAGCGACTCCCGCACCAGGTCGACGTCGATGGGCCGCCCGGTGAACTGGGCGTTGGCGATCACCCGCTTCAACGCCCCTTCGAGCTCTCGCACGTTGGAACGAATGCGCTGGGCGATGAAAAAGGCCACGTCCTGTGGCAAGGTGACCCCCGCGTGGGAGGCCTTGTTGATGAGAATCGCAACCCGGGTTTCCAATTCGGGCGGCTCCACGGCGACGGTCAACCCCCAACCGAAGCGGGACTTGAGGCGCTCTTCGAGCCCGTCGATCTCCTTGGGGTAGCGATCGCAGGTGAGGATCATCTGCTGCCCCCCCTCGAGGAGAGCGTTGAAGGTGTAGAAGAACTCTTCCTGGGAGCGGTCCTTGTTGGCGAAGAACTGGATGTCGTCGATCAGCAAGGCGTCCACCGTCCGGTAGAAGCGCTTGAAATCGTTGATCGCGTTCAGCTGGAGCGCCTTGACCATGTCGGCGACGAAGCTCTCCGAGTGAAGGTAGAGGATTCTCGCCTCCGGATCGCGCGCCAACAGGGCGTTTCCCACGGCGTGCATCAAATGGGTCTTGCCGAGCCCGACGCCCCCGTAGATGAACAGGGGGTTGTAGGCGCCGCCCGGATTGTCCGCCACCTGGCGCGCCGCCGCTCTTGCCAGCTGGTTGGACTTGCCTTCGACGAAGGTCTCAAAGGTGAACTGGGGATTGAGGTTGCTGCCCTCGCGGCGGCCCCGGTTCCCGGAACTGCGCCGGCTCGTCACCGCGGCAGCGGTTCTCGCCAGGCCGGGACCCTCGTCCACTGGCGGGGATGGCTCGGCCCGCCCGCCGGGTACCGCCGGACTTTCCGCCTCCACCACGACCCGCACCCCGGGGCCTGCGTATTCGGTGCAGAGTTGCTGAATGCGGGGCAGGAACTTGTCGACGACCCACTCCCGGACGAAGCGGTTCGGCGCCACCAGGCAAAGGGTTCTCTCCCCCGTCCGGAGCGGGGCGGGTGCGCAGCGGGCGGATCCAGGTGTTGAACTGCTGGGGCGCCAGTTCGTCCCGTAGACTGGAGAGGACACTTTTCCCACGCGGAATGGACCAAGGGACCCTCCCTTCCCGATCGTTATCGCTGTCGAACCGCCCGCCGGGGCGACCCCCATTATCCACAAGGAGAGGCCCTTTGGCCAGCGCTTTTTTGTCTTCTTAACCCAATGATTGAGCGAATGTTTTCTGGAGTCTTGGGGCTGAACTTATACACAGGTTGACAATCGTGTTTTGATCATTTTTTGGACATCTTTTGTTGATATCCTGTGTACAACCTGGGAGTTCGCGGCGAACGTCGCCGCGGGTTCACTTGCCAATGCAGAAGCGCGAAAAGATCCGATCGAGCAGATCTTCGGTAGTGAACTCGCCGGTAATCTCCCCGAGCTCCCGCTGGACGGCTCGCAGATCCTCGGCCACCAGTTCTCCCGCACCTCGCTCGGCCGCCTCGCCGGCGGACGCCAAGAGGACGTCGGCGCGGCGCAGGTGCTCGAGGTGGCGGCGGCGCGCGGAAAAACCGCCCTCGCCCGCCGCTCGATACCCCATGACCGCCTTGAGGTGCTCGCGCAGCCGATCCAATCCCGCACCGGTGGCCGCCGAGATGCACAGGGTCGCCGCCGGCGGCGCTTCCGGCAACGGCGGCACCGATGGCAGAAGATCCACCTTGTTGTACAGTACCGTCAGGCGCTCCAGGTCGCCGAGTGCAAAGCGGCTCGCCAGCTCCCGGGGGTCGGCGAAGCCCTCCTCGGCCGCGTCGACCACCAGGAGGATGCGATCGGCGCGGGCCAGTTCTTGGCGGGCGCGGCGGATCCCCTCCCGCTCCACTAGGTCTTCGCTCTCGCGCAGGCCGGCGGTATCCACCAGGTGCACCGGCAAGCCGTCGACGAGGATCGTCTCGCGCAGGAGATCCCGCGTGGTGCCGGGAATCTCGGTGACGATGGCCGCGTCTCGCCCCGAGAGGGCGTTGAGTAGGCTGGACTTGCCCGCATTGGGGCGGCCGGCGATGGCCACCG
This sequence comes from Porticoccaceae bacterium, assembly GCA_026005035.1. Classification (GTDB taxonomy): domain Bacteria; phylum Pseudomonadota; class Gammaproteobacteria; order Pseudomonadales; family Porticoccaceae; genus BPKH01. The sequence goes on from BPKH01000007.1 coordinate 6,172, forward strand.
TCATCCCCTCCCGCAGCAGAGCGCCTTCCCGGGCCCGGGCGAGGAGGTCAGAAAGCCGCCCCCGCAGGCGGGCGACGCGCGACGCCACCTCTCCTTCAGCGAGAAAGTCCACCTCCTCTTCCGGAAAGTCGATGGCCGCTTCCACGAAGGTGCGCAACTCCACCAACTCGTCGACCAGCGCCCGCACCGCCTTGGAAAAGGCCCCTTCCAGGGAGCGCAGGGCGCTGCGCGCCGCTTCCCGGGATGCGGCGTCGATGAGGTCGGCCACCGCTTCGGCCTGGGTCAAATCCATCCGCTCATTGAGGAACGCGCGCAGGGTGAACTCCCCGGGCCTCGCCGGGCGCGCGCCGAGGCGCAACACCCAGGAGAGGAGCTCCTCCATCACCACGGGGCCCCCGTGACCGTGGAGCTCGATGACGTCCTCTCCCGTGTAGGAGGCGGGCTTGGAGAAATAGAGGAGCAAGCCACGGTCGAGGAGCGAGCCATCCTCGGCCACGAAGTCGGTATACACGGCCCGCCGCGGAGACACGGCCTTGGAGGTCAGACGGGGCAGCCAGGAAGAGAGGTCGGGACCGGAGATGCGCACGATCCCGACCCCGCCGCGGCCCGGCGGAGTGGCGATGGCGGCGATCACATCCCCCTCTCGCCCCACGGCCTCACCGCGCACCGCGCTCCTTGCCCTCCACTTTGCGGGTGATGGCCCATTGCTGGAAGATGGACAGGAGCGAGTTGACGGTCCAGTACAACACGAGGCCCGCCGGGAAAAGGGCGAACAGGAAAGAGAAGGCCACCGGCATGATCCGCATCAGCTTGGCCTGGGTCGGATCGGGCGGCTCCGGTTGCAGGAGCGTGGTGGCGTACATGCAGATGCCGTTCAAAATCGGCAGCACGAAATAGGGGTCCTTGGAGGAGAGGTCCCGAATCCAAAGGATCCACGGTGCATGGCGCAACTCGACGCTCTCGAATAACACCCAATAGAGGGCGATGAACACCGGCATCTGCACCAGCACCGGCAGACACCCCCCGAGTGGGTTGACCTTCTCTTTTCGGTAGAGCTCCATCACCGCCTGCGAGAGCTTCTGCCGATCGTCCCCGTAGAGTTCCTTCAGGCGCTGCATTTCGGGTTGCAGTTTGCGCATCTTGGCCATGCTGCGGTAGCTGGCGGCGGACAGCTGGTAGAAGGCGAGTTTGATCGCCACGGTGAGGATCACGATGGCCCATCCCCAGTTGCCCACCAGGCTTTGGATCCAGGCAAGCAGGTGGAAGATGGGCTTGGCCAGCCACCAGAGCCAGCCATAATCCACCGTCAGGTCGAGGTAGGGGGCGATCTCGGCCAGCCGATCCTGGTCCTTCGGCCCCACGTAGAAGCGCGCGTCGAAGCGGGTGGTACCGCCTGCCGCAATGGTTGCGGAGGGGCCCACGAACCCTAGGGCGTAGAGCTTCCGATCCCCCAGGCGCTTCAGGGTGTAGCGGTTGAGTGCGCCGGGATCGGGGACCCAGGCGCTCAGGAAGTAGTGCTGGACCATCGCCACCCAACCGCCTTGCATCTCCAGGACGAAGGGGCCGTCGTCCAACTCCGAAAAGGGCACCTTCAGGTAGCGCTTTTCAGGGGTGGTGAGGGCGGCTCCCAGGTAGGGCTTCATGCCGAAGCCGTCCGCGGCAGGCGGTGGTTGATCGTCGCGCAGAATCTGGCCGAAGGGGGCCATCTGCAGCGGCCGCTCGGTGCCGTTTTCCACCCGCAAGGCGATCTGCACCAGGTAATCGCCGCGCCGCAGGCGGAACTCCTTGACTACCCGAACCTCGCCCCGGCGGTGCTCCAGCTCGACCACCAGCTCCTCCTGCCCCGGAGCCAGGGAAAAGTGGCGGGCGGACGCGCGATAGAGAGGCCTCGAGCGGTTGGAATCGACTCCGTCCGGGCCCACCAGACCGCTTTGCGCCACGTAGACCCCCCGGTCGGAGCGATCGAGAATGACCACCGGCGGCGAGTCGGGTTCCAGCGTCTGACGGAAGCGCAGCAGTTCCGCCCGAACGATATCCCCGCCCCGGAGATCGATGGCCAGGCGCAGCGCATCGGTCTCCACCGTCAGCAAATCGGCGCTTTGAACCGCGGTGCCGTGGTCGGCCACGCCGGCGGTCGGCGCGCGCGGGATGGCCTCGGCGATCTCGCCGGCCTCGACCTGGGTTTGCGCGACGGCCTCGAGCTCCACCTGGCGGGCTTCGCGAAAGTCGAGCCAGCGCACAAACAACAGGCCAACCACCGCCAGGATGGCCACCAAGAGGAGATTGCGCAGCCAGTCCATGTCAGACGCTCCCGTGCCGGGCCGGCGGGACCGGATCGTATCCGCCGGGATGTAGGGGATGACAGCGCCCGATCCGACCCAGCGTCAAAAGACTGCCGCGCACCAAACCATGGCGCTCGATCGCTTCTCGGGCGTATGCAGAGCAGGTGGGATAAAACCGGCAGCGAGGGCCCAGCAAGGGCGAAATCAGCAGGGTGTACAGTTGCAAGAGGGAGAGGACGAGTCTTTTCACGGTCAGGCTTCCCCCTCCCTCCCCGCCCGCTGCAGTCTGCGCGCCAGGTGGTGCCACGCCTCGGCCAACAGGTTGCGCTGCTCCGCCGCTTCCAGCTCGTCGAAGCCACGCCGCGCCAGGAAGACCACGTCCAGCGAGTCGAGCAGGGGTTGATGGCGACGGAAGGACTCCCGCACCACCCGCTTCACCCGATTCCGCCGCACGGCACCGCGGACGCTCTTCTTTCCCACCACCAGTCCGAGCCGCGGGTGCCCCAGCCCGTTGCGTCGGGCCAGCACCAGAAAGTTCCGGTGGGCGAAACGAAATTCCGCCCCTCCGAAAACCGCCTCGAATTGTGCCGCAGCGAGGAGCCTTCGGGACCGGTCGAATCCCGCGGCAGACACAACGGCCGCGCACTCAGACGGTGAGCCGCTTTCTACCCTTGGCGCGCCGCCGCTTGAGCACCAGCCGCCCGGCGCGGGTCGCCATGCGGGCCCGGAATCCATGGGTGCGCTTGCGCTTGAGATTGCTGGGCTGGAAGGTTCTCTTCATGACCGTCCCCGCTCGGATGGTGGCGAGATCGCTGCTTTCGTCCCGCAGCCGGCCCCTGCCAGGAGGGGGGCGCATTCTACGCAAAAGGAACTCCCGGGGCAAGGTACGCGACGCGGTCAAGACGAGAGGTGAAGGGCGGACAGCGGGTGGACGTTTGCGGATCTACCTCACTTCATTGGGCTACAGACAATGCCGCCTTCCAGGTCTCCTTCGGCGCCCGGTGAGGGGCACCCGCTTGTTTGAGGCTCACCCACCACAGATCATCCACAGGTTCTATACAACTGTGGAAAACTCCGGGAAAAGCGCACCCAAAAGCTTCGAACAACCAGGGGATCGAAGCCGACATCAAGGCCGAAAGGGAGCGCAGGGATGGGCCGTCCCCGCCGAATCCAGCACTTATCCGCCCTCGAAAGGGGCGGTTTTTCACCGCCTCCAGAAAGCCCCAAGACCTTGCCGGGCGCGCCGCAGCGGGCCCTATCCACAGCGGCCCCGCCCCCTATCACCACCACTCATTTCCTTTCTTTTCTTCTAAAAGCCTTTTGAGATTCCTAGAAGTGAGTTGAGCAGGCCCGCTTTCACAGCCCAAATCGGGAGGGGCGTCTTTCTGGAAAAGGACTGGTATCGTTTTATAATGAAGGGCTTTTTCGCGCAGGTTCGCCGAGATGAGATACCCCGAGACCTTCGACGTCATCGTCGTTGGCGGCGGTCACGCCGGAACCGAGGCCTGCCTGGCGGCGGCCCGCATGGGCTGCCGGACGCTGCTCGTCACCCACAGCATCGACACCCTTGGCCAGATGTCCTGCAACCCGGCCATCGGCGGAATCGGCAAGAGCCACTTGGTCAGGGAGGTGGACGCCCTGGGGGGCGCCATGGCGCGGGCGACCGATCGGGCCGGCATCCAATTTCGCATCCTCAACGCGCGCAAGGGCCCTGCCGTGCGTGCCACCCGCGCCCAGGCGGACCGAGGGCTCTACAAGGCGGCGATCCGCTCCCTGCTCGAGCGCCAAGAGAACCTATCGATCTTCCAGCAGACGGTGGAGGATCTCCTGGTCGTCGGCGAGCGGGTGGTGGGGGTGGTGACCCAAAGCGGCATCCGCATCGAAGGGCAGGCCGTGGTGCTCACCACGGGCACCTTCCTCGGCGGGCGCATCCACATCGGCCTTGCCAACCATCCCGGCGGGCGCGCCGGAGAGGCGCCGGCCAACGCCCTGGCCCAGCGCCTGCGGGAGTTGATCCCGCGGGTTGGGCGCCTCAAGACCGGCACCCCGCCCCGCATCGCGGCCCGCACCGTGGATTTTTCTGCGTTGGAGGAGCAGTGGGGGGACGAACCGGTGCCGGTGATGTCCTACCTGGGGCGACCGGAAGAGCACCCGCGGCAGGTCTGCTGTTGGATCACCCACACCAACGAGCGAACCCACGAGATCATCCGCAAGGGGCTGGATCGCTCGCCGCTCTACGCCGGCGTCATCGAGGGAATGGGGCCGCGCTACTGCCCGTCCATCGAGGACAAGGTGGTGCGCTTCGCGGAGCGGCCCCGCCACCAGGTGTTCGTGGAGCCGGAGGGTCTCGACAGCGGCGAGCTCTATCCCAACGGCATTTCCACCTCGCTGCCCTTCGACGTCCAGGTGGAGCTGGTGCGCTCCATCCGCGGCTTCGAGCGCGCCCACATCACGCGCCCGGGCTACGCCATCGAGTACGATTTCTTCGACCCCCGGGACCTCCAGCCGACCTTGGAGACCAAGGGGCTCAAGGGGCTCTTTTTCGCTGGCCAGATCAACGGCACCACTGGCTACGAAGAGGCCGCCGCTCAAGGTTTGCTCGCCGGGATCAACGCCGCCCTTCAGGTGCGCGGCGAAGAGCCATGGTGGCCGCGGCGCGACCAGGCCTACCTGGGGGTGCTGGTGGACGACCTGATCACCCTGGGCACCAGTGAGCCCTACCGCATGTTCACCAGCCGCGCGGAGTACCGGCTGCTCCTCCGGGAGGACAACGCCGACCTCCGGCTGACCGAAATCGGCCGCCGCCTCGGCCTGGTGGACGACGAGCGCTGGCGCCACTTCTGTGCCAAGCGCGAGGCCATCGAGCGGGAGCAGGCCAGGTTGCGCGCCACCTGGGTCCACCCGGGAAGCGAGGCGGCGCGCCGCTTGGAGGCGCTCACCGGAAAGGCGCCCGCCCGCGAGTACAGCCTCTTCGATCTGCTCAAGCGCCCCGACCTCAGCTACGCCCAGGTGGCCTCCCTGGTGGATGGACCCAGCTTGCACCCCGGGGTCGCGGAGCAGGTGGAGATCGAGGCCCGCTACGCCGGCTACATCGAGCGGCAGGCCGAGGAGATCCGGCGCCTGCGCGAGGCGGAGGCCACCCCGATCCCCGCCGATTTCGACTACGGGGCCGTGCCCGGTCTGTCCCACGAGGTGCGCCAGAAGCTCAGCGAGGCCCGGCCCGAGACCCTGGGGCGCGCCTCCCGCATCCCCGGCGTGACGCCGGCGGCGGTGTCCCTCTTGCTGGTCTACCTCAAGAAGCGGTCTCTTGGGGAGCGGAAGCTCGAACGGCGGGCTTGATGGAGGCGCGGGCGGAACGCGCGCAGACCATCGCCCAGGGCGCCGCCGCCCTGGGCGTGTCGCTCGATCGGCAGCAGTGCGAGCGCTTGAGCGGCTTCGTCGAGCTGTTGGCGCGCTGGAACCGCGCCTTCAACCTGACCGCGGTACGCGATCCCGAGCAGATGGTCTACCGCCACCTCCTCGACAGTCTCGCGGTCTTGCCCCACCTCGAAGGCGAGCGGTTCGTGGACGTGGGCACCGGCGCCGGGCTTCCCGGCATCCCCTTGGCGGTGGCCAACCCCGGGGCGCGCTTCCTGCTCCTGGACGGCAACGGCAAGAAGATCCGCTTCGTCCACCAGGCGGTGGCGGAACTCGGCCTGACCAACGTCGAGGCCCGCGCGGAGCGGGCCGAGCGCCATCGCCCGGCGGTGCCCTACGACGGCGTTCTCAGCCGGGCCTTCGGGTCGCTGGCCGACCTGGTCCGTCTATGCGCCCACCTGGTGGCGCCCACAGGCCGATTCTATGCGCTCAAGGGGCGCTACCCGGCGGCCGAGTTGAGCGCCTTGCCGAAAGGCTATACTGTGACCGCCTGCCTCCCCTTGACCGTCCCGGGGATCAAGGGGGAAAGGCACCTCCTCGCAATCGCGCCGCCACCGATCGGATCCGGACCTTGACCCGCACCTACACCATCGCCAACCAGAAAGGAGGGGTGGGCAAGACCACCACCGGGATCAATCTGGCGGCGGCCCTCAGCACCTTCGGCAAGCGGGTGCTGCTGGTCGACCTGGACCCCCAGGGAAATGCCACCACCGGCCTCGGCGTCGACAAGCGGACCCTCGAGCGCACTGTCTGCGACCTCCTGTTGGAGGAGCGGGATCCCGGGGAGGTGCTGATCCGCTTACCCTGCGGCATCGATCTCCTGCCCGCCAACCGCGACCTCACCGCCGCCGAGGTCGAGTTGGTGGCGGGGGCGGAGCGCGAACGGCGCCTGGCGAGGGCGCTGGAAAGGCTCGGCGGCCGCTACGACCACGTCCTGATCGACTGTCCCCCCTCGCTGAGCATGCTCACCGTCAACGCCCTGGTGGCCTGCGGCGGGGTGATCGTGCCGGTCCAGTGTGAGTACTATGCCCTGGAGGGGCTCGCGGACCTGCTCGCCACCATCGAGCGAATCGCCCGCGCCTTCAACCCCCGCCTGGCTGTGAGCGGTATTCTGCGAACCATGTACGATCCCCGCACCGCCTTGAGCCAAGAGGTTTCCAACCAGCTGCACGCCCACTTCGGCGAGCGGGTGTTCCGCACCGCCATCCCGCGCAATGTCCGCCTGGCGGAAGCGCCCAGCCACGGCTTGCCGGTGACCCTCTACGACCGCTCCTCCCGGGGGGCCATCGCCTATCTGGGCCTCGCCGGAGAGCTCCTCCGGCGGGAGCGGGTAGCCGCGCGCGAGGTGGTGGGGTGAGCGCCGGGCGGCGTCGCGGACTTGGGCGGGGGCTCGACGCCCTCCTCGGTCCCCAGCCGGCGGCCGCGGCGGCCGGCGAGGGCGAGCTGCGGCAGGTGCCCCTCGAATGGTTGGTGCGCGGGCGCCATCAGCCGCGGCGGGAGTTCGATCCCGCCGCTCTGGAGGAACTGGCGGACTCGATCCGCAGCCAGGGGATCCTGCAGCCCATCGTGGTGCGCCCACTCGGCCCCGAACGCTTCGAAATCGTCGCCGGAGAGCGCAGGTGGCGGGCGGCCCAGCTCGCAGGCCTGACCGAAGTGCCGGTGCTCGTCCGGGAGGTGGGAGATGAAGCGGCCATGGCCATGGCTCTCATCGAGAACCTGCAGCGCGAAGACCTGAATCCGGTGGAAGAGGCCCTCGCCCTCAAGCGTTTGCAGGAGGAGTTCGGCTACACCCAGCAACAAGTGGCCGAGGCGGTGGGCAAATCTCGCTCGGCGGTGGCCAATCTCATCCGCCTGTTGGCGCTGGAGGAGGAAGTGCGGATTCTCTTGGAGCGCGGCGATCTGGAAACGGGCCACGCCAAGGCGCTGCTCGGCCTGTCCGGTCGCGTCCAGGTGGAAGCCGCCCGCCAGGTGGTCGGCAAGGGATTGACCGTCCGCCAGACGGAAGGTCTCGTGCGCCGCCTCCTCGCCGGCCACCGCGCCCCGCCCGCCGCGAAACGGTCGGCGGATCCCGACCTCGAGCGCCTCGCCGAGACCGTTTCCGAGCGGGTGGGACTGCCGACCCGGATCGAACACGCAAGGGGCGGGGGAAGGATCACCTTCCGCTTCACTCGCCTGGAGGAGCTCGAGGGATTGTTGGAGCGCCTCGGCGTGGCCCGCGGCGAATGACCGCCGACGGTTGAACTCTCCCGACGAGATCAATACAATGCCCGCCGCTTTGTGCCGACCGGTGCGGTCGGTACGCCGAGGGGAGATCGTGAACACCGTGCCCAGGCCGCCACTCGATCGGCTGTTCGGGTGGCAGATCGCGGCGGCTGCCTTGTTGGGCGGGGTCTTTTACCCGCTGGGCGGTTGGGAGTTCGTCGCCGGCTGCGCCATCCAGATCGCCGGCGCGGCCTATTTCGCGCGCCTGGCCTTCCGCCATCGCGGCGCCGCGCGGGTGCGCGCCCAGGTGCGGGCGATCTACCGGGGTGAGGCGGGCAAGCTGGCCATCACGGCGGCGCTTTTCGCCGTGGCCTTTGGTTTCGCCCGGTGCGATCCGGTCTGGCTTCTCGCCGGGTACGCCGCCATGCAGCTCGTCCACCTCTTCCTCGGCGCGAGGTATCTGGCAGCGGGCGCAACTTGACGAGGACGCGAGACGGGGATTCCATGGCAGGCGCGACCCAGACCACCACCGAGTACATCCAGCACCACCTCACCAATCTCGTCTTCGGCAAGCTTCCGGCCGGCTACCAGCGCCACCTCCCCGACGGTTCGGTGGAGGTGCTCGAACGGGACACCTGGACCCTCGCCCACGACGCCGCCGAGGTGGCGGACATGGGGTTTTGGGCCATCCACGTGGACAGTCTGGCCTGGTCGGTGGGGCTCGGGGTCTTCTTCCTCTGGCTCTTCCGCCGGGTGGCCAAGCGCGCCACAACGGGCGTGCCCGGTCTGCTGCAAAACGCCGTGGAATGGCTCGTCGAGTTCGTCGACGGCACCGTCAAGGACTCCTTCCACGGCCGCAATCCCCTGGTCGCGCCCATGGCCTTGACGATCTTCGTCTGGGTCTTTCTGATGAACCTGATGGACCTGGTCCCGGTGGACCTCGTCCCTTGGCTGTTGTCGCTCGCCGGAGTCCACTACCAGAAGATCGTGCCGACCACCGACGTCAACATCACCATGGGCATGGCGGTGACGGTCTTCATCCTGATGATCTACTACAGCGTCAAGGTCAAGGGGTTCGGCTTCGTCAAGGAGCTCACCCTCCACCCCTTCAACCACTGGGTCTTCATTCCCGTGAACCTGTTCATGGAGGTGGTGGCCCTGTTGGCCCGCCCCTTCTCCCTGGGGTTGCGACTGTTCGGCAACATGTACGCCGGCGAGATGATCTTTATCCTGATCGCCGCCCTCTACTCCGCCGGCTTCCTGTTCGCCGTCTTCGGGGGCTTTTTGCAGCTCGCCTGGGCGATCTTCCACATCTTGGTCATCACGCTTCAGGCTTTCATCTTCATGGTGCTCACCGTGGTCTACCTGAGCATGGCCCACGAGGATCACTGATCGCTCACACACGCCAACCACACTACCAGGAGAAAGTCGTCATGGAACTCGTCATCCTTGCCGCCGCCATCATGCTCGGTCTCGGCGCCCTGGGCGCCGCCGTGGGGATGGGCCTTCTCGGCGGAAAACTGCTCGAAGGGACCGCCCGCCAACCGGAGCTCGGACCCATGCTCCAGGGCAAGATGTTCCTCCTCGCAGGTCTCATCGACGCCATTCCCATCATCGGCGTGGGGATCGCCATGTACCTGATCTTCGTCGTCGCTCCGGGAGTCGGCGCCTGAGACGGCAGTTTCGCCCAACGCCACCATCGGGAGGTCTCGAGGCGTGAACATCAACCTGACCCTGATCGGCCAGATGATCGCCTTCGCGGTGTTCGTTCTGTTCACCATGAAGTACGTCTGGCCGGCCATCACCCGCGCCCTGGAAGAGCGGGCCGCCAAGATCGCCGACGGCTTGGAGGCGGCCGACCGGGCGATGCGCGACCTCGAATTGGCCCAGCAGCGGGCGGCTGAGCACCTCAAGGAGGCCAAGCAGCAGGCCGCCGCGCTGATCGACCAGGCCAACCGGCGCGCCGGGCAGATCGTCGAGGAGGCCAAGGAGCAGGCCCGACTGGAGGGCGAGCGGCTGGTTGCGGCCGCCCGCGCCGAGATCGAGCGCGAGGTGAACCGAGCCCGGGAAGAGCTGCGCAACCAGGTGGCCGAACTCGTCTACCTCGGCGCCGAAAAGATCCTGGAATCCTCTGTGGACCGCGCCGCCAATCAAGCCTTGGTCGAGCGCCTGGCGTCCCGCCTGTGACGAGATAAGACGAGATGGCCGATCCCCGCACCCTGGCGCGCCCCTACGCCAAAGCGATCTACCGCCTCGCCGTGGAGCAGGGCTCCCTGGAGCGCTGGGAGGCGGCCCTCGAGCTCCTCGCCCGACTGGTGGAGGAGCCCCGGGTGGCCCGCTACCTGGCCAGTCCCGCCCACGGCTCCCGCGAACAGGCCGCTACTCTGGCAGAGCTGGCCGGCGAGTATCTGGACGAGCCGGCGCGCAACCTCCTGGAGTTGCTGGCCGAGTATCGCCGGCTGCCGCTCCTGCCGGAGGTGTTGGCGCAGTTCCGCGCCCTCAAGGCCGAACGCGACCAGACCCTCGAGGTGGAGCTGGTGTCGGCCACGGAACTCGGCGAAGAACAGTGCCGCAAGATCGAGCAGGCGCTCGAGCGCCGCTTCGCGCGCCGGGTGCGGTCGGTGCGCAGGACCGATCCGTTCCTCCTCGGCGGCGTCCTGATCCGTGCCGGGGACACGGTGATCGACGGCACCCTGCGCGGGCGGCTCAAGAAACTTGCCCAGGCACTCCACGGCTAGTGCTGGGACTTTCGGCATCGAGGAACCTGACATGCAGCAACTGAATCCATCCGAAATCAGCGAGATCATCAAGCAGCGCATCGAGCGGCTCGACCTCTCCTTCGAAGCCCAAAACGAGGGCACCATCGTCTCCGTGTCGGACGGGATCGTCCGCATCCACGGCCTGGCCGACGTCATGTACGGCGAGATGATCGAGTTCGACGGCGGCCGCTACGGCTTGGCCCTGAACCTGGAGCGCGACTCGGTGGGGGCGGTGGTCCTCGGCGACTACCTGGGTCTCGCGGAGGGCATGAAGGCCCGCTGCACGGGTCGCATCCTGGAAGTCCCGGTGGGTCCGGAGCTCGAGGGGCGGGTGGTGGACGCCCTGGGCAACCCCATCGACGGCAAGGGGCCCATCGAGGCCAAGCTCACCGACGCCGTGGAAAAGGTGGCGCCGGGGGTGATCGCCCGCCAGTCGGTGGACCAGCCCCTGCAGACCGGCCTCAAGGCCATCGACACCATGGTGCCCATCGGCCGCGGGCAGCGGGAGCTGATCATCGGCGACCGCCAGGTGGGCAAGACCGCCATCGCCATCGACACCATCATCAACCAGCGCGGTACCGGCGTGAAGTGCATCTACGTCGCCGTGGGCCAAAAGGCCTCGACGGTGGCCAGCATCGTCCGCAAGCTGGAAGAGCACGGGGCCATGGAGCACACCATCGTGGTGGCGGCCACCGCCGCCGATCCCGCCTCCATGCAGTTCCTCGCCCCCTACACCGGCTGCACCATCGGCGAGTACTACCGCGACCGCGGTCAGGACGCACTCATCGTCTACGATGACCTGACCAAGCAAGCCTGGGCCTACCGGCAGATCTCGCTCTTGCTGCGCCGGCCCCCGGGGCGGGAGGCGTATCCCGGGGACATCTTCTACCTCCACTCCCGCTTGCTGGAGCGCGCCGCCCGGGTCAATGCCGACTACGTGGAGAAGTTCACCAAGGGCGAGGTGAAGGGGCGGACCGGCTCCCTCACCGCCCTGCCCATCATCGAGACCCAGGCGGGCGACGTGTCGGCCTTCGTGCCCACCAACGTGATCTCCATCACCGATGGCCAGATCTACGTGGAGACCGACCTGTTCAACGCCGGCATCCGGCCGGCCATGAACGCCGGTCTGTCGGTCTCCCGGGTGGGGGGTGCGGCCCAGACCAAGATCATCAAAAAGCTCGGCGGCGGCATTCGCCTGGCGCTCGCCCAATACCGGGAACTGGCCGCCTTCTCCCAGTTCGCGTCGGATCTGGACGAGGCCACCCGCGCGCAGCTGGAACACGGCGAGCGGGTCACCGAACTGATGAAGCAAAAGCAGTACTCGCCGCTTTCGGTGGCGCAGATCGCCATCCTGCTCTACGCCGCCAACGAGGGCTACCTCAAGGAGGTGCCGGTGAAGAAGGTCGGCGACTTCGAGGCGGCGCTCCTCGCCTACATGAAGGCCGAGCACGGCGACCTGATGAAGCAGGTGGACGAGACCGGTGACTGGAACCCCGACATCGAAGCGGGGTTCAAGGCAGCCCTGGACAAGTTCGTCGCCACCCAGACCTGGTGATCCCCGAGACCGGGGGTCTCAACGACGCAGACGAATGGGCGCAACATGGCTGTCGGCAGAGAGATCAAGACCAAGATCAAGAGCATCGCGAGCACCCAGAAGATCACCAGTGCCATGGAACTGGTGGCGGCGAGCAAGATGCGTCGCGCCCAGGAGCGGATGGCGCAGGGCAAGCCCTATGCACAGCGCATGCGGGCGGTGATCGGGCACATCGCCAACGCCACCTCCGAGTACCGGCACCGCTACCTGGTGGAGCGGGAAGTGCGCCGGGTCGGTTACATCCTGGTGTCCACCGATCGCGGGCTCTGCGGAGGCCTCAACATCAACCTGTTCAAGGCCCTCATCCGGGAAATGAAGGAGTGGCATGACCGCGGCGTGGAAGTGGACCTGTGCACGGTGGGCGCCAAGGGCGGCGCCTTCTTCGGCCGGCACGGCGGTCGCATCCTGGCCTCGGTGCGCGATCTGGGTGACGAGCCCGCCGCCGCCGACCTCATCGGCTCGGTCAAGGTGATGTTGGACGCCTACGACGAGGGGCGCATCGATCGCCTCTTCCTCGCCCACAACGTGTTCGTCAACACCATGACCCAGCGCCCCCAGGTGCTCCAGCTTCTGCCCTTGCCCCCGGCCGAGGACGACAAACTCAAGCACCACTGGGACTACATCTACGAGCCCGACGCCCGCGAACTGCTCGACGGCCTGTTGACCCGCTACATCGAATCCCAGGTCTATCAGGGGGTGGTGGAAAACCACGCCTGCGAACAGGCGGCGCGCATGATCGCCATGAAGAACGCCTCGGAAAACGCGGGCAAGCTCATCGACGAGCTACAGCTGGTCTACAACAAGGCCCGCCAGGCGGCGATCACCCAGGAACTGTCGGAAATCGTCGGCGGAGCGTCGGCGCTCTGAGGGCGCGCCCCAGGCCACACGGATTGCAAGAGGAACCGGAAATGAGCAGCGGACGAATCGTTCAAGTCATCGGCGCCGTGATCGACGTGGAATTCCCCCGCGAGGCGGTGCCCAACGTCTACGACGCTTTGCTGGTGGAAGATCGCGGTCTCACCCTGGAAGTCCAGCAGCAGCTGGGCGACGGGGTGGTGCGGTCCATCGCCATGGGACCCTCGGAGGGGCTCAAGCGGGGTCTGAAAGTGGTCAACACGGGCGCCCCCATTTCGGTGCCGGTGGGCCACGGCACCCTCGGCCGGATCATGGATGTGCTCGGCAATCCGGTGGACGAGGCCGGCCCGGTGGAGGCCAACGAGCGCTGGCCCATTCACCGCAAGCCGCCGAGCTACGCCGAACAATCGGCGGCGGTGGAGATCCTCGAGACGGGCATCAAGGTGATCGACCTGATCATGCCCATCGCCAAGGGCGGCAAGGTCGGCCTCTTCGGTGGCGCCGGGGTGGGCAAAACGGTGACCCTGATGGAGCTGATCAACAACATTGCCGTGCAGCAGCAGGGCCTTTCGGTGTTCGCCGGGGTCGGCGAGCGCACCCGCGAGGGCAACGACTTCTACTACGAAATGAAAGAAGCCGGAGTGCTCGACAAGGTGGCCATGGTCTACGGCCAGATGAACGAACCCCCCGGCAACCGCCTGCGGGTGGCCCTCACCGGTCTCACCATGGCCGAGTACTTCCGCGACGAAGGGCGCGACATCCTGATGTTCATCGACAACATCTACCGCTACACCCTGGCGGGTACCGAGGTGTCGGCGCTCCTCGGGCGGATGCCCTCGGCGGTGGGTTACCAGCCCACCCTGGCCGAGGAGATGGGGGTGTTGCAGGAGCGGATCACCTCCACCAAAAAGGGCTCCATCACCTCGTTCCAGGCGGTCTACGTGCCGGCGGACGACCTCACCGACCCCTCGCCGGCCACCACCTTCGCCCACCTGGACGCCACCCTGGTGCTCTCCCGCTCCATCGCCGAGCTCGGCATCTATCCGGCGGTGGACCCCCTCGACTCCACCTCCCGGCTGCTCGATCCGCTGGTGATCGGCAACGAGCACTACGAAGTGGCGCGCGGCGTGCAGTCGGTGCTCCAGCGCTACAAGGAGCTCAAGGACATCATCGCCATCCTCGGCATGGATGAACTCTCCGAGGAGGACAAGCTCACCGTGGCCCGCGCCCGGCGGATCGAGCGCTTCCTCTCCCAGCCCTTCTTCGTGGCCGAAGTGTTCACCGGCAGCCCCGGCAAGTACGTGCCCCTCAAGGACACCATCGCCGGCTTCAAGGGGATCCTGGAAGGGGAGTACGACCACCTGCCGGAACAGGCCTTCTACATGGTCGGCACCATCGAAGAGGCGGTGGCGAAGGCGGAGAAACTGGCCAAGTGAGCGGTCCAAAGCGGAGAACCAGGCGATGGCCATGACCTTTCACTGCGACATCGTCAGCGCCGAGGAATCCCTCTTCTCCGGGCTGGTGGAGTTTCTCGCCGCCACCGGTTGCGAGGGCGAACTGGGCATCCAGTACGGGCACGCGCCCCTGCTCACCCAACTCAAACCGGGCCCGGTGCGGATCGTCCGCCAAGGAGGGGAAGAGGAGCTCTACTTCCTCTCCGGCGGATACCTGGAGGTCCAGCCCCACGCCGTGACCATTCTCGCCGACACGGCGTTGCGCGCCCACGACCTGGACGAAGCGGCGGCCCTGGAGGCGAAGCGTCGCGCCGAACAGGAGCTGGCCAATCGCACCGGCGAGTTCGAATACTCCAAGGCCGCAGCGGAACTCGCCGAAGCCGCCGCCCAACTGCGCACCATCGAGGAACTCAAGCGGCGCGCCAAGCGCTGAAGCCGCGCCGGCGGCTGCGCGCGCTCCTCCCGGGTTCTACAATGGGCGGGTTTTCCGGGAGTGAGTCCATGAAAACCGACGTGGTGGTGCTCGCGGCCGGCCGGGGCCGGCGCATGCGCTCCCAGACTCCCAAGGTGTTGCTGTCCCTCGCCGGCAGGCCGCTCCTCGAGCACGTCCTGGAGAAGGCCCGGGCGGTGAGCGATGGTGCGCCCGTGGTGGTGGTGGGCGCACGGGGAGAAGAGATCCGGGCGCGCTTCGCGCGCTCGGAGGTCCGCTGGGCGCACCAACCGCGCCCCCTGGGCACCGGCGACGCGGTGCGCTGTGCGCTGCCCCTGTTGGATCCCGCCGCGCGCGTCCTCGTCCTGTACGGGGACGTGCCCCTGATCGAGGTGGCGACCCTCGAACGGCTGCTCGCCCTCGTTTCGCCGGACACCCTCGCCCTGCTCACTGCCCGCTGCGACCGGCCCCGAGGCTACGGGCGGGTGGTGCGCGATGCGCAGGGGCGAGTGGTGCGCATCGTCGAGGAGCGCGACGCCACCCCCGAAGAGCGCTCACTCGACGAAATCAATACGGGGGTGATCGCCTTTCCGCCCGGCTTTCTCCACCGCCACCTGCCGCAGTTGGGGTGTGACAACGCCCAGGGCGAATACTATCTGACCGATCTGGTGGCCTTGGCCCTCGAGGCCGGTCTCCACGTGGCCGCCGAAGCGGCGGCCGACGAGCTGGAATGGCGCGGCGTCAACGACCGCCTCGAGCTCCACGACCTGGAGCGGCTCTACCAGCGCCGCCTGGCGCGCGCGCTGCTCGCCCAGGGCGTGGCGGTGATGGACGTGGAGCGCTTCGACTGCCGGGGCGAGTTGCACTGCGGTCCCGACTGCACCATCGACGTCGGCGCGGTGTTCGAGGGCAAGGTGGAGCTGGGGGCCGGAGTCACCGTGGGGCCGGGCTGCGTCCTGCGCGATGTCCGCGTCGGCGACGGGGCGGTCCTGCACGCCTACACGGTGATCGAGGGACCGGCCGAGATCGGACCCGGAGTCCAGGTGGGCCCCTTCGCCCGCATCCGCCCCGGCACCCGACTGGAACGGGGGTCGCGGGTGGGCAATTTCGTCGAGGTGAAAAACGCCCGCCTCGGGCCTGGCAGCAAGGCCAACCACCTCGCCTACCTGGGCGATGTGGAGGTGGGCGCGGAGGCGAACATCGGAGCGGGCACCATCACCTGCAATTACGACGGGCGCACCAAGCACGCCACGGCGATCGGCGACGGCGCCTTCATCGGTTCCAACACCGCGCTGGTCGCCCCGGTGCGGGTGGGAGAGGGCGCCACGGTGGGCGCGGGATCGGTCATCACCCGCGACGTGCCCGCCGGTCAGTTGGCGGTGGCGCGCGCCCGCCAGCGCAACGTGGCCCGCCGGCGCCGCCGCGACGGCGAGGAGTGATCCCATGTGCGGCATCGTGGGTGCCGTCGCCCAGCGCAACGTCACCGGCATACTCCTCGAGGGCCTGCGCCGCCTGGAGTATCGGGGCTACGACTCGGCCGGCCTGGCGGTGGTCGAGGGCCCCGGGCGGCTCAAAGTGGTCAAGACGGCGGGCAAGGTGGCGGCCTTGGCCGAGCGCCTGGCGGCTGACTTCCCCCGGGGGCGGCTCGGCATCGCCCACACCCGCTGGGCCACCCACGGTCCGCCCAGCGAGATCAACGCCCACCCCCAAGTGTCCGGGACCGTGGCGGTGGTCCACAACGGCATCGTCGAGAACTACCTCGCCCTGCGCGCCGAACTGGAGGCGGAGGGATTCGCCTTCCGCTCCGAGACCGACACCGAAGCCATCGCTCACCTGATCGCCCGCTTCCGGGCGGGGGGCTGCGACCTGGACGAGGCGGTGGCGCGGGCCGCCCGCCGCCTGGAGGGCGCCTTCGCCCTGGCGGTACTCGACGCCCGCTCGCCCGAACTGTTGGTGGGCGTGCGGCGCGGCAGCCCGCTGGTGGTGGGAATAGGCATCGAAGAGCACTTTCTCGCCTCCGACCTGCTCGCCCTGCGCCAGGTCACCGATCGCTTCCTGCACCTAGAGGAGGACGACCTGGTGGTGCTCGACCGCGAGCGGGCGGCGGTGTACGCGGGGGGTCACCGGCCGGTGGCGCGCCCCGTGCAGCGCGCCGAAACGCCGCCTGGGGAGGCCGACAAGGGCGGCTTTCGCCACTACATGCTCAAGGAGATCCACGAGCAGCCCGAAGCCCTCGCCGCCACCCTCGAGGGGCGACTGGAGGAGGGCAGGCTGGTCCCGGGCGGACTCGGAGGCGACCTGGAGGCCCTCCTGCCCCGGGTACGCCAGGTGCACCTGATCGCCTGTGGGACCAGCTACCACGCCGGCCTGTTGGCCCGCTACTGGATCGAGGCCTGGGCGGGCGTGCCCTGTGCGGTGGAGGTGGCCAGCGAATACCGCTACCGGCGGGTGGTGATCCCGGAGGACACCCTGCTGGTGGCCATTTCCCAGTCGGGTGAGACCGCCGACACCCTGGCCGCGCTGCGCGCGGTGCGGGGATACTTGGCGTCCCTGGCGGTGTGCAACGTGGCCACCAGTTCCCTGGTGCGCTGTGCCGATTTCGCCCTGCTCACCCGTGCCGGCCCGGAGATCGGGGTGGCCTCCACCAAGGCCTTCACCACCCAACTGGCGGTGCTGCAGCTTTTGGCCTTGGCCCTGGCCCTGGCCCGCGGTCGGGCGGTGGAGGCGCAGGCGCTCGCCCAGCTGCCGGTGCTGGCGCGGCGGGTGCTCGCCCTCGACGGCAAGATCGAGCGCGCCTGCGAAATCCTGGCCGACAAGCGCCACGCCCTTTTTCTCGGGCGCGGCGAGCACTTCCCCATCGCCCTGGAGGGAGCCCTCAAGCTCAAGGAGATCTCCTACATTCACGCCGAGGCCTATCCGGCCGGCGAACTCAAACACGGACCGCTCGCCTTGGTGGACGAGCAGATGCCGGTGGTAGCGGTGGCACCGAGCGACGGGCTGCTCGCCAAACTGCGCTCCAACCTGCAGGAAGTGCGGGCGCGCGGGGGCCGGCTGTTTCTCTTCGCCGACGATGCGAGCGCATTTTCGGGGGAAGAGGCCACCCTGGTGGCGCTACCCCCCCTGCCCCGCGCCATCTCCCCCATTCTCTACGCGATTCCCTTGCAGTTGTTGGCCTATCACGTGGCGGTGGCCAAGGGCACCGACGTCGACCAACCCCGCAACCTCGCCAAGTCGGTGACCGTGGAATGAGAGTGGGCTCGCGGCCCCTTCCACCGTGGGCGCCGAGGCGCGGCTAGGGGGCGGTGCGGCTCGCCGGAGCCGGCGGCGCGCTCCCAGACTCCGCCGGCGCCCCCGCGCCGGAGGTGGATGGCCTCGAGCTTGCCGCCAGCGCCTCGGCCAGGGTGCGCTCGAGCACCGGGTGGCGACCGCCCGCCAGCGCCAGCCCGCGGCGCGCCAGGGCGGCGGCGCCTGCCGCATCGCCGCGGGCGAGGAGCAGGTGGGCCAGGTTGTTCCAGGCGGGCAGGAAATCGGGATGCCGCTCCAGCAGGGCGCGCAACCGCGCCTCGGCGGCTTGCCGGTGGCCGCTCTCGGCCAGGGCGGTGGCGTAAAGGAACGCGAACTCGGGGCGCTCGGGCCAGACGGCGGCCGCGGCTTCCCACAGGGCGACGCGGTCGACCTCCGGCGCCACCTTCTCGAGGGCGGCCGCGGCGCGCAGATAGCCCTCGGGGTCGGTAGCCAAAGGCCGCTCTCCCGGTTCGAGCACCACGAAGCCCCAGTAGCCAGCGCGTGCCCAGGTGCGCTCGAAGGTGGCCCAGGAGATCCGATAGCGGGGGGTGCGCCCCGAATGGAGGAGGAGCTCTCTGCGCGCGCCGTCGAACCCGACCACCACCGCGTAGTGCCAGCGGGGGTACCAGGCGAGACCGAGGTTTTGCAATACCAGCACCGGGCGGCCCGACGCCACCCAGTGGATGAGTGCCTCGAGCCGCGGCTCCACCGGCAGGGGCAGGAGTTGGCGACGGCGGACGGCGGCCAGCAACTCCGGCTGCAGGGAGCCGTGGCGGGCGGGCAGGTAGACCTCCTCAACCAGCGACGCCGGATCGACCTGCCGGCCGCGCTGCGCCAACACCATGGCCAGCGCCGCGGGGCCGCACTGGTACGCCTCCTGGGCCACGAAGGGCACCGGGAGCACCTGCTCCTCGGGTCCCAGGAAGGGTGGGGGATGGGCTTCGAGGAGACGGGTCTGGGGAGGGGTCGCGCAGCCGGCGAGCAGCACCGCCACCGCCGCGGCGGCCCAGCGGGCCGCGCGCCGCCTCCGCTGGGCGTCAGATCTTGGGAAAGATGTCAATGGCGCCCGCGATCTCCAGGAGGATCAGGATCAGCAGCACCACCGCCACGGTGCCCAGGGCATCCCCGCCGGCCGGAAGCGCTTCCAGGCGGGTGGCGAGAAGGTCGAGTTCCTCGTCGGTGAGCCCCTGGAGGCGCTTTTCCACCGCCTCCGGTTTCACCCCCAGGGCTCGGAGCTGCTCGCGCACTTCGTCGCGAGCCAAGGTCTGGGAGAGCCGCTCGCGGGCGGGGGCTTGCTGAGCGGCCACCAGGTCGGCGGCGGAGATCCAGGCCGCTTCAGCGGGAACGGCGGCGGTGGCGGCGGTCATGGCCGCGGCCAGGAAGAGGCCCATCGGCTTGCAGAGCGTGCGCATCCTGCTCTCCTTCTTCGTGAACCTACCCGGCGGAGTGTAGCCCAAGGGCCGCCGGGATGGACAACCCCTTCTGCTAGAATCGGCCCCCATGGACGTGACGCGAATCCTCGAGGGGCTCAACGCCGCCCAGCGGGAGGCGGTGACCCACGCCGGGCGGCACCTGCTCGTGCTCGCCGGCGCCGGAAGCGGCAAGACGCGGGTGCTGGTGCACCGGATCGCCTGGCTGTTGGCGGTGGAGGGGGTCCCCCCCCACGGCGTGCTGGCGGTCACCTTTACCAACAAGGCGGCCCGCGAGATGCGCGAGCGGATCCACGCCCTCCTGGGAGGCGCGCCCCGCGGCATGTGGATCGGCACCTTCCACGGCCTGGCCCACCGCCTGCTTAAGGCCCACTGGCGCGACGCGGGACTGCCCGAGGCCTTCCAGATCCTCGATGCCGACGACCAGCTGCGGGTGATCAAGCGCCTCTACGGGGAGCTCGGAATCGACGACGGCCGCTATCCGCCCCGCCAGGTCCAGTGGTTCATCAACGCCCAAAAGGACGAGGGCCGCAGGCCCGAACACGTGGATGCGGCGGGGGATCCCTTCACCGAGACCCTCCTCGCCCTCTACCGGGCCTACGAGACCGCCTGCCGCCGCTCCGGCCTGGTGGACTTCGCCGAGTTGCTGCTGCGCGCTCACGAGCTCCTGCGCGAGCGGGAGGCGCTCCTGGCCCATTACCAGGCGCGCTTTCGCCACCTTCTGGTGGACGAATTCCAGGACACCAACGCCATCCAGTACGCCTGGCTGCGCCTTTTGGCCGGGAAGCGCGCCGCGGTGACCGCGGTGGGGGACGACGACCAGGCGATCTACGGCTGGCGGGGCGCGCGGGTGGAGAACATCCGCGACTTTCCCCGCCATTTTCCCGGCACCCGGATCGTCCGCCTGGAACAGAATTACCGCTCCTCTCCGGTGATCCTCGAGGCGGCCAATGCGGTGATCGCGCAAAGCGGCGGGCGCCTCGGCAAACGCCTCTGGACCGAGCGGGAAGGGGGCGAGCCCATCGCGGTCTACGGCGCCTTCAACGAGCAGGACGAAGCGCGCTTCATCGCCGAGCGCATCCAGGCCCTGCGCGAGCAGGGGGAACCCCTCGCCCACTGCGCCGTCCTCTACCGCTCCAACGCCCAGTCCCGGGTCCTCGAAGAGGCGCTGCTCCACGCCGGAATCCCCTATCGGATCTGGGGCGGACAGCGGTTCTACGAACGGCTCGAGATCCGCAACGCCCTCGCCTACCTGCGGCTCATCGCCAACCGCCACGACGACGCGGCCTTCGAGCGGGTGGTGAACCTGCCGCCCCGCGGCATCGGGGAACGCACCCTGGAGGTGGTGCGGGGGCGGGCGCGGCGGGACGACTGCTCGCTGTGGGAGGCGGCGCGGCGCGCCGGCAGCGAACTCCCCGCCCGCTCCGCCGGCGCCCTGGCGGCCTTCCTCGAGCTGATCGACGAGCTGGATCGCAAGACCCGCGACCTTCCGCTGGACGAGCAGGTGGAGGCGGTGATCCGCGACAGCGGCCTGGTGCGCTTCCACGGTCAAGAGAAGGGAGAGCGGGGTCAGGCGCGGGTGGAGAACCTGGGCGAGCTGGTCAACGCTTGCGCCGCCTTCGAGCCCGAGGACCCGGAGCTTTCCCCCTTGGTGCAATTCCTCGCCGAAGTGGCCCTCGACGCCGGAGAAGAACAGGCCGAATCGGGCAGCGACGCGGTGCAACTCATGACTCTGCACGCCGCCAAGGGGCTTGAATTTCCCACGGTGTTCATCGCCGGCCTGGAGGAGAACCTCTTCCCGCACCGCATGTCTCTGGACGATCCCGAGCGGCTCGAGGAAGAGCGGCGCCTCTGCTACGTGGGCCTCACCCGGGCCATGCACCGGCTCGTGCTCACCTGGGCGGAATGCCGCCGGCTCCACGGCGGTGAGAGCCGCAATCCCCCCTCGCGCTTTCTGCGCGAGATTCCCGCGCACCTGATCGCCGAGGTGAGGCTCGGCGGGGCCGTGCCGCGGCCGCCGGCCCCGCCTGCCGACGGCGCCTTCCGATTGGGCCAGCGGGTGCGCCACCACACCTTCGGCGAGGGAGTGGTGCTGGACGTCGAGGGCCAGGGCGCCCATGCTCGGGTGCAGGTGAACTTCGCCGGGGTCGGGGCCAAGTGGCTGGTGCTCCACTACGCGCGCCTCGAGGCCCTGTGAGACAGAGATCCATCGCCGGAGACGAAACATGCACAACAAAACCTGGTGGCTCGGCTTGACGATGGTCGCGGTGCTGGCGGCCGGCTGCGGCGGAGGCGGACCCTCCGAGAGCGGTGGAGGCGTCGCCTCGGCGGAGAAATTCCGCTGGAAGATGGTCACCACCTGGCCCAAGAACTACCCCGGGCTCGGCACCGCGCCGGAGACCTTCGCGCACCTGGTGGAGCGGATGAGCGGCGGCCGCCTGACGGTGCGGGTATACGGCGCGGGCCAGCTGGTGCCCGCCTTCGAGGTGTTCGACGCCGTCTCCCAGGGGACCGCGGAGATGGGCCACGGCGCCGCCTACTACTGGAAGGGCAAGATTCCGGCGGCGCCCTTCTTCACCGCCGTGCCCTTCGGCCTCAACGCCCAGGAGATGAACGGCTGGCTGCACCACGGCGGCGGCCTGGAGTTGTGGCGGGAGGCCTACGCCCCCTTCAACCTCATCCCCTTCGCGGGCGGTAGCACCGGGGTGCAGATGGCCGGCTGGTTCAACCGCGAAATTCGCTCGGTGGCCGACCTCCAGGGGCTCAAGATGCGCATCCCCGGCCTCGGCGGTGAGGTGATCGCCAAGCTCGGCGCCCAGGCGGTGACCATTCCCGGCTCTGAGCTCTACACCGCCATGCAGACCAACGTCATCGACGCCACCGAGTGGGTCGGGCCCTACAACGACCTCGCCTTCGGCTTCCACCAGGTGGCGAAGTACTACTACTACCCGGGCTGGCACGAGCCCGGCGCCATGCTCGAGTTCATCGTCAACAAGCAGGCTTTCGAGCGGCTGCCCGCCGATCTCCAGGCCATCGTCGAAGCGGCCGCCCGGGCGGTCAACCAGGACATGCTCGACGAGTACACGGCGCGCAATCCCGACGCCCTGCGCGAACTCGTCGAAAAACACGGCGTGGAGGTGCGCGAACTGCCGCGGGACGTGATCGACGCCCTGCGCGCGGCCACCGACGAAGTCCTGGCGGAGATCGCCGCCGCCGATCCCCTCGCCAAGAGGGTCTACGACTCCCAGCGCGCCTTCAAGGAGCGGGTGATGGAATACCACCGCATCAGCGAAGAGGCGATGTATCGGGCGCGCCGGCCCTGACCGCGGCCGCGGCCTCCTGCAAGAAAGGCGCGAGGGCTTCCGCCCCGCCAGCGGCGAGATAGGCCTTCAGGGCGGCACCGGGTTCCTCGCCCGCGGCGCCGAAGCGGCGCGCCAGTCCCTCGAGCAGGCGCCGCTCGGCGGCGAGCTCCGCGGCAAGGCATGCCGCCCGCGCTTCGCCCTCGGCCGCCCGGCGCCGCCTGCGCAGGGGCTCAATCCATAGCCGCTCGTAGCGCCCGGCGAGTTTGGCCGCGCGGGGCAACTGCCGCGGGTCGAAATCGCCTCGCCAGCACAATAGGATCAGAAGGGCCACCGACAGGCCGTGCTCGTTCTGGAGCCGCAGGAGCCCTTCCTCCACCCCCGGCCGCGCCCAGAGGGCGCAGCCGAACGCCCAGGGGTCATCCACCTCAACGCCGCCAGAACATGGGGGTGAAGAGCACCAGGACGGTGAAGATCTCCAGCCGCCCGAGGATCATGGCAAAGGAGAGCACCCACTTGGCGAAGGGGTTGATGTCGCCGAAATGGTTGGCCACCGCTCCCAGGCCGGGGCCCAGGTTGTTGAGGGTGGCGGCGGTGGCCGACCAGGCGGTGACGTAATCGAGGCCCGAGGCGAGCAACAGCAAGACCACCGCGTAGTAGACGCCGAGGTAGACGCCGAAGAAGGCCCAGACCGCGTCGGTCACCCGCGTCGGCACCGCCCAGGTGCCCACCTTCAAGGGAAAGACTCCGGAGGGGTGGACGAGGCGCCCCACCTCCCGGAACACCTGGCGGGTCATGATCACCATGCGGCCGAATTTCACCCCGCCGGTGGTGGAGCCCACGCAGCCGCCGAAAAAGGACATCACCAGCATGAAAAAGGGCAAGAAACTCGGCCACTGGCTGAAGGGATCGGTGGCGAAACCGGTGGAGGTCATGATGGAGACGAGCTGAAAGGTGCCGTGCACCAGGCTGCCCCGCAGGTCCTGATGTTCGAGGAAAAAGAGGTGGCCGGATACCACCAGGGCGGCGGCGGCGAGGCTGAGCAGGAACGCCCGGGCCTCCGGGTTGCGCCAGTAGGGGCGCAGGCTCTTTTTCAGCCAGGCGAAGTAGTGCAGGCCGAAGCTCAACGAGGCGGCCACCATGAAGAAGATGCAGATGGCGTAGAGGGTCTCGTCCTGGAAGTAGCCGAAGCTGGCGTCGTAGTTGGCGAAGCCGCCGGTGGCGATGGTGGAGAAGCTGTGGGTCAGGGCGTCGAAGAAGTTCATGCCCGCCGCCCAGTAGGCTGCGGTGCAGGCGACATTGAGGGCCACGTAGATGGCGAAGAGGGCCTTGGCGGTCTCGGCGATCCGCGGGGTGAGCTTGGTCTCCTTGGAGGGGCCGATGTTTTCGGTGCGGTAGAGCTGCATGCCGCCGACGCCCAAGAGGGGCATGATCGCCACCGCGATCACCACGATGCCGATTCCCCCCAGGAAGTGGAGCTGCTGGCGGTAGTAGAGGATCGATTTGGGCAACTGGTCGAGGCCGGTGATCACCGTCGCGCCGGTGGTGGTGATGCCGGAGACCGACTCGAAGACGGCGTCGGTCAGGCCGAGGTGCACCTCCTCCACCAGCATCAGGGGCAGAGCGCCGGTAAGGCCGAGCACCACCCAGAAGAGCACGGTGACCAGAAAGCCGTCGCGATTGCGCAGTTCGGTGGGAATGCGGCTGAAGGGAAGCCACAGGAGCATGCCCAGGGAGAAGGTGACCGCGAAGGCGAGGAAAAAGGCCTGGGCGGTGTGCTCGCCGTACACCACGGCGACGGCGATGGGGATGAGCAGGGTGAGGCTGAAGACCATCAAAAACTGCCCGAGGATCTTGGCCACCATCGCTCCGTTCACGACCGTCTCCCCTCAGAAGAAGGTGAACCCCACCTGGAAGAGCCGCTCCACGTCGCGGACCCGCTTCTTGTCCATGACGAACACGATCACGTGGTCGCCACTTTCGATCACCGTGTCGTGGTGGGCGATGATCACCTGGCCGTCGCGCACCAGCGCCGCTAGGGTCACCCCGGGCGGCGCCTTGATCCGCTCGATGGGCCGGCCCACCACCTTGGAGTTGCGCGCCTCTCCGTGGACGATGATCTCCATGGCCTCGGCCGCGCCCCGGCGCAGAGAGTGGACGCGCACCGCCCCTGAGCGGCGCAGATGGGTGAGGAGCAGGCTGGTGGTGGCCTGCTGGGGGGAGAGGGCGATGTCGATTTCCGCTCCCTGCATCAGGTCGGCGTAGACCTGGTTTTGGATCAGCGTCAGGACCTTCCGGCAGCCGAGTCGCTTGGCCAGCATCGAGGCCATGATGTTGACCTCGTCGTCATTGGTGACGGCCAGGAACAGGTCGGTCCGGTCGATGTTCTCCTCGGTGAGCAGTTCCTGGTCGGTGGCCGAGCCGCACAGCACCACCGCCCGGTGGAGTTGCTCCGCCAGGTGGCGGCAGCGCACCTCGCTGTACTCGATCACCTTGACGTTGTAGTCGTGCTCCAGGGCCAGCGCCAGGCGCAGGCCGATGTTGCCGCCCCCCGCCACCACCAGGCGCCGGTAGGGGTTTTCCAGGTGGCGCAGCTCGGCCATCACCTTGCGGATGTCTTTGCGGGCGGCGATGAAGAAGACCTCATCGCCCTCTTCGATGACCGTGTCTCCCTCCGGGAAGATGGAGCGGTCCTGGCGGTAGATGGCCGCCACCCGGGCGTCCACCTCCGGCATGTGGCTGCGCAGCTCGCGCAGGGCGTGTCCCACCAGCGGGCCGCCCCGCTCGGCGCGCACCGCCACCAGCTGGATCAGGCCGTCGGCGAAGTCCAACACCTGCAGCGCCCCGGGCAGTTCCACCAGCCGCTCGATGTAGTCGGTGACCACCTGCTCCGGCGTGATCACCACGTCCACCGGGATGTCCTGGGGAGAGAAGAGCTTTTCCCGCCAGCGGGGCTGGGTGTAGCTCGCCGCTCGCACCCGGGCGATCTTTTTGGGCGTGCGAAAGAGGGAGTGGGCCACCTGGCAGGCGAGCATGTTGATCTCGTCGCTGTTGGTCACCGCCACCAACATGTCGGCGTCTTCGGTGCCGGCGCGCAGGAGCACGTCGGGCCGGCAACCCATCCCCTCCACGGTGCGGATGTCGAGGCGGTCTTGCAGCTCGGCCAGCCGCCGCCCGTCGACGTCCACCAGGGTGATGTCGTTGGCCTCGCCGGCCAGGTGTTCGGCCAGGGTGCCCCCCACCTGGCCCGCGCCCACGATGACGATCTTCACGGCCTTTCCTCCTCAAGCGGCGGCGGTCTTCTCCAGCAGGGCGTAGTAGAAACCGTCCGACCCATCGGCGGCGGGCAGGAGCTGGCGGCCCTGCGCCGTCGGCAGGCCCCAGGGAGCGGCGATGGGCACCACCCGGCAATCGGCATGGCGGGCGGCGAAGGCGGCGACCACGGCGTCGTTCTCTTCCGGCAGCACCGAGCAGGTGGCGTACAACAGGGTGCCACCGGGCCGCAGCACCCGCCACAGGTTTTCCAGGAGTCGCGCCTGGGCGGCGGCGAGGGGGGGCACGTCCTCCGGGCGGCGCAGCAGGCGGATGTCCGGGTGGCGGCGGATCACCCCGGTACCGGTGCAGGGCACGTCGAGCAGGACCCGGTCGAAGGGGGTCCCGTCCCACCAGGAGGCGAGATCGGCGGCGTCGGCCGCCAGCAGGGTGGCGGACAGCCCCAGGCGCGCCAGGTTCTCCGCAAGCCGCCGCAGTCGCTCCCCGTCCAGGTCGAGCGCCACCAGCTCGCGGGGCGCGGCGATCTCGAGCAGGTGGCAGCTCTTGCCCCCCGGTGCCGCGCAGGCGTCCAGGATCCGCTCGCCGCCGGCGGGGGCGAGGAGGTGCGCGGCCAACTGGGCCCCCTCGTCCTGAACGCTCGCCCAGCCCTCGGCGAAGCCGGGCAGCGCCGCCACCTCGCGGGGTTCGGCCAGGTAGATCCCCTCCGGGGCCAGGGGTGCGGGGCGCGCGGCAATGTCGGCGGCCGCCAGGCGCTCGAGGTAGGCCTCCCGGCTGGTGCGCCTGCGGTTGACGCGCAGGGTCATGGGCGGGCGGGCGTTGTTGGCGGCAAAGATCGCCTCGGCGCGCTCGCCCCAGGCGGCGGCGATCCGCTCCCGCAACCAGTCGGGGTGGAGGGTGCGCGCCGCGGGGAGGGCGGCGATCGCCTCCTCCAAAGCGGCCCGCTCCCGCTGGTAGCGGCGCAGCAGGGCGTTGACCAGCCCCCGCGCCCAGGGTTTGCCCAGCGCCGCGGTGGCGTCCACGGTGCGGTGGACCGCGGCGTGGGCCGGCAGCGCCAACTCCCGCAGCTGGTAGAGGCCCACCAGCAAGAGCGCTTCCACTTCCGGGTCGAGGCGTTTTCGGGGGCGGTGGAGGAGCCTGGCGAGCAGCGCCGCCAGCGCCTCGTGGTGGCGCAGGGTGCCGTAGCACAGTTCGCGCAGCAAGCTCGCCTCGCCCGTGGCGGGGAAGGGGAGAGTGGCGAGGGAGCCGCGGCCGGTGCGCACCGCGGCGACCAGTCGGGCGGCGGCGGCCCGGGCGTCCATCAGTCGGGCTGCTCGAAACGGTTGCCGGGGGCGAACAGGGCCGGGCGGCCGCGCACCACCTCGGCCGCCGCCAACCGGGTGCGGCCGGGAAGCTGGAGCTCCTCGACGAGCAGCGCCCCCGCGCCGCAGGCCACGGCGATTCCCTCGGGGCCGGCGGCGAGAATGGTGCCCGGTGGGGCGCCGCCGTCGGACAGAGGGCGGGCCCGCCAGATCTTGAGCCGAAGGGAACCGAGCCGGGTGTGGCAGCCGGGTACGGGGTCGAAGGCGCGCACCTGGCGGGCGAGCTCACCGGCGGGGCGCCGCCAGTCGAGGGCCGCCTCGGCGGGGGCCACCTTGGGGGCGTAGGTGGCGCGCGCGTGGTCCTGGGGGACGGGCCGCACCCTGCCCCGGGCGAGCTCCTCCAGCACGGCGACCAGCAGGGGGGGGCCGACGGCGAGCAGCTTGTCGTGGAGGGAGCCGGCGGTCTCGTCGGGGTCGATGGGGACCGCCGCCTGGCGGAGAATGGGGCCGGTGTCGAGCCCCTCGTCCATCTGCATCACGGTGATCCCACTCTCCCGGTCGCCGGCGGCGATGGCGCGGGGAATGGGCGCCGCCCCGCGCCAGCGGGGCAGGAGCGAGGCGTGGACGTTGACGCAGCCGAGGCGGGGCAGGGCGAGGATCGACGGCGGCAGGATCAGCCCGTAGGCGACCACCACGAAGACGTCCGCCGCCAGTTCCGCGAACTGGGCCACGGCGGCGGGATCGCGCAGGCTCTCCGGTTGGCGGACCGGCACCCCGGCGGCGCGGGCCAAAGCCTTGACCGGGCTTTCGGCGAGTCGCCGGCCGCGGCCGGCGGGTCGGTCCGGTTGGGTGTAGGCCGCCACCACCCGGGCGCCCGCCGCCAACAGGGCGCGCAGGTGGGCGGCGGCGAAGGGGGGCGTGCCGGCGAAGGCGATCCGCAGGTCGGCGAGGGCCACGGTTCAGGCCCGCTGGCGCTGTTTTTCCAGCTTGGCGCGGATCCGCTGCCGCTTGAGGGCCGAGAGGTAGTCGACGAACAGCCGGCCCTCCAGGTGGTCCACCTCGTGCTGGATGCACACGGCCAGCAGGCCGTCCGCTTCCAGCTCGAAGGGGCGCCCCTCCCGGTCGAGGGCGCGCACCCGGATCCGGGCCGGACGGGAGACGGTCTCGAAGAACCCCGGCACCGACAGGCAGCCTTCCTGGTATTCCTGCCGCTCTTCGCCGAGGGGGGTGATTTCGGGGTTGACGAAGATCAGCGGCTGGTTGCGCTCTTCCGACACGTCCACCGCGATCACCCGCTCGTGGACGTCCACCTGGGTGGCGGCGAGCCCGATCCCCGGCGCGGCGTACATGGTCTCGAGCAGGTCGTCCGCCAGTCGCCGGATCCGGTCGTCCACCCGCGCCACGGGGCGCGCCCGGGTGCGCAGCCGGGGATCGGGGAATTCGAGGATGCGCAAAATGGCCATCGGGATCCCGCTGTCGCTGGTCAAGCGGGCAAGACCGCTGCTACCATTGGGCTGCCCGTGCGCGCAACCAACGGGCGAGCGGTCGGTCCGCTGGAAGCGACAATTATACAGCAACGGGGAAACGCCGACAGGAAGCGCCCGATGAGACGACTCGCCATCTGCCTACTGGGGCTGTGCCTGGCCGCCGGCTGGGCGACCGCCCAGGAACTGGCTCTCAATCAGAACGCGCCCTCCCGCTACGTGGTCAAGGAAGGCGACACCCTCTGGGACATCGCGGCGCTCTACCTGCGCGATCCCTGGCGGTGGCCCGAGCTGTGGCGCGCCAATCCCCAGGTGGAAAATCCCCACCTCATCTATCCCGGCGACGTCCTGACCCTGGTGTGGGAAAACGGCCGGCCGCGCCTCGCGCTCACTCGGGTCGGGGCAGGCGCGGCAAATGGTCCTGCTCTCCGGGGCGGCGACGGCCGCACGGTCTACCTCAAGCCCCAGGTCCAGGTCTTCGAACGGGAGCGGGCGATCCCCTCGCTGCCCTTGAAGGCCATCAACAGTTTCCTGGTCCGCACCCGCGTGGTGGCGCCCGGCGAGCTGGAGGCCGCCCCCTACGTCCTGGCGGGCAGTCAGCGGCGCATCCTGTCGGGGGCCGGGGACGACTTCTACGTGCGCGGCCCCCTCGCCGCCGGGGTCGAGCTCTTCGGCATCTACCGCGCCGCCGAGCCCTACCGGGATGCCGCCAGCGGCGAGCTGCTCGGGATCAAGGCGCTGGACGTGGGCTCGGCCCAGCTGGTGCGGCGCGAGGGCGAGGTGGCGGTGTTCCGGGCCACCCGCAGCGCGCGGGAAATCCTGCCCGGCGATCGGCTGCTGCCCCACGAGGAACGCCGCCTGCGCCCGGTGTTCCATCCGCGGCCGCCGGATCGGGAAGTGCACGGCACCATCATCGACGTGGAGGGCGGCGTGAACCAGGTGGGCACCCTGAGTGTGGTGGCCATCGACCGCGGCGAGCGGGACGGCCTCCAGCAGGGGGACGTGCTCGCCATCCACAAGCGTGGCGAGGTGGTTCGCGATCGCGTCCAGGGCGACGAGGTGCTGCTGCCGGCGGAGCGGGCGGGACTGCTGATGGTGTTCCGCACCTTCGAGGGGATGTCCTTCGGCCTCGTCACCACGGCGAGTCTGCCCCTGGCGGTGGGGGATCTGGTGGGCAATCCCTGAAGGTTGCCACCGCGGTCCAGGGAGGGGCCGTGACCGAGCGCGAGGCCGCCTCACTCCTCGCCCTGCTGCCCGCCACCGGCCCCGCCAGGGTGCGCGAGGCAGCGGCCCGCTGCGGGGGCTTTGCCAACCTCCTCGCGGGCCGCGGGGAGCTGCCCCCATCCCTGGCCGGGGAGGTGGCGCGTTGGCGGGAAGAGGTAGCGCGGTCGCGGCCCGCCCTCGAAGAGCGTGCGGCGCGCCTCGCCGCCGCCGGCATCCAAATTCTGCCCCTCACCGATCCCCTCTATCCCAGTCTCCTGCGGGAAATTCCCGACCCGCCGCCCTGGCTCTTCGTGCGCGGCCGCCCCGAGGCGCTCTCCCTGCCCCAGATCGCCATCGTCGGCAGCCGGCGGGCGAGCCGCTTCGGGCTCGCCCAGGCGGAGCGCTTCGCCGCCCAGCTCGCGGCCGGCGGGTTCGCCATCACCAGCGGCCTGGCCGTCGGCATCGACGCCGCAGCCCACCGGGGCGCGCTGCGGACGGGGGTGACCGTCGCCGTGCTCGGATCGGGACTTGCGCGCATCTATCCCCGCCAGCACCGCGAGCTAGCGGAGGAAATCGTCGCCGGCGGGGGCGCCCTGGTGGCGGAACTGCCCCCCGAGGCGCCGCCCCTCCCCCACCACTTTCCCCGCCGCAACCGGATCCTGAGCGGCCTCGCCCTCGGGGTCTTGGTGGTGGAGGCCGCGGCGCAGAGCGGCTCGCTGATCACCGCCCGCCACGCCCTGGAGCAGGGGCGGGAGGTCTTCGCCGTGCCGGGATCACTCCACAACCCCTTAAGCCGCGGCTGCCATCGGCTGATCCGCGAGGGGGCGGTGTTGGTGGAGTGTGCCGCCGACCTGGTGGCGGAACTGGGCGGGCTGCTCGAACACAAGGCGGAAGAGCTGGCACCGCCGGCCCCGACCTGCCGGAAGGCCCGGCTGGGCGGGTGCTCCGCCACCTGGCGGCCGGTCCCGCCAGCGCCGACGCCATCGGCGAGGCGCTCCGCCTCGATCCCGCGCAGCTCGCCCAGATCCTGGTGGATCTGGAGCTCGAGGGCTGGCTCGAACTGCGCGGCGGCCTCTACCACCGCACCCGCTGAGCTCACCCGGGCCACCGGGTTGCGCCGGCCGGCCGGCTGGAGTAGCCTCTCGCCGTCTTTTCGTTCCCGGCGGCCATGCATTGGATGACGCAGTGGCGCATTCGCCAGGCGGTGGCGGCGATGCGCGCCGGCGGTGTGGTGGCCTACCCCACCGAGGCGGTCTGGGGGCTCGGTTGCGACCCCGCCGACCCCGAGGCCTTCGCCACCGTTTTGGCCATGAAGCGCCGTCCCCTGGAAAAAGGCGTGATTCTGATCGCTGCCGAGCCGGAACAGTTGCGCTCCTGGTTGGCCGATCCTTCCCCCGAGGTTCTAGGCCGGCTCGCGGCGCCGAGGCCCGTGCCAACCACCTGGCTGGTGGAGGCGGCGCGGGGGGTGCCCCCGTGGATCACCGGCGGCCGGGACCGGGTGGCGGTGCGGGTGACCCGCCACCCGGTGGCGCGGGCGCTGTGCGCCGCCTTCGGCGGTCCGGTGGTCTCCACCTCGGCCAATCCCGCGGGGTTGCCGCCGGCTCGCGACGCGCTGCGGGTGCGCTGTTATTTCCGCGGCTGGCCCTTGCTCCTGGTTCCCGGGCCTCTCGGCGGCGCCCTGCGACCCAGTGAGATTCGCGATCTGAAAAGCGGAGAGGTGGTGCGACCGGGAGGTTGATGGCGGTGGACGCGGCGGCGGTAGAGGCCTATTTGCTCGGCCTGCAGGACCGGATCTGCGCGGCCTTCGAGGCGCTCGAGCCCGAGGCGCGCTTCCGTGAGGATCGCTGGGAGCGCCCCGAGGGCGGCGGCGGCAGGACGCGGGTCATCGCCGAGGGGGCGGTGTTCGAAAAGGGAGGGGTGAACTTTTCCCACGTGTGCGGGGCGGCCCTGCCTCCCTCCGCCACCGCCTCCCGCCCCGAGCTCGCCGGTTGCGCCTTCCGGGCCATGGGCGTGTCGCTGGTGGTGCACCCGCGCAATCCCCACGTGCCGACCTCCCACGCCAACGTGCGCTTTTTCGTCGCTGAGCGGCCCGGCGCCGAGCCGGTCTGGTGGTTCGGCGGCGGTTTCGACCTGACGCCCTACTATCCGGTGGAAGAGGATTGCATCGCCTGGCATCGGGTCGCCCGCGCGGCCTGCGAGCCCTTTGGGGCGGACCTCTACCCGCGCTTCAAGCGCTGGTGCGACGAGTACTTCTATCTGCCCCACCGGGGCGAGACGCGGGGCATCGGCGGCCTGTTTTTCGACGATTTCAACGAGCTGCCCTTCGCGGACAGTTTCGCCTTTATGCGCTCGGTGGGGGATGCGTACCTGGAGGCCTACCTGCCCATCGTCGAGCGCCGCCGCCACCAGGCCTACGGGGAGCGGGAGCGCCGTTTTCAACTCCTGCGCCGTGGACGCTACGTGGAATTCAACCTCCTCTACGACCGCGGCACGCTGTTCGGCCTGCAGAGCGGCGGGCGGACCGAGTCGATCCTGATGTCCCTGCCGCCCCTGGCGCGCTGGGACTACGACTGGCGGCCGGAGCCGGGCACCCCCGAAGAGCGCCTGGTGCGGGAGTTCTTGCGCCCCCGGGAGTGGCTCTCGCCGTGAGCGACCGCTACGCCGTCTTCGGCAATCCCGTCGGCCACTCCCTGTCGCCGCGCATCCACGCCCTCTTTGCCGCCGCCACCGGGGAGGCGCTGACCTACGAGGCGGTGGAGATCCCTTTGGGCGGCTTCAGTGCGGCCGCCCGTGCCTTTTTCGCCTCCGGGGGGGGCGGTCTCAACGTCACCGTGCCGTTCAAGGAGGAGGCCTTGCGCTTCGCCGATCGGCTCACCGAGAGGGCCCGGCGGGCGGGGGCGGTCAACACCCTCGCCCGCCAGGGGGACGGCGCGGTGTTGGGCGACAACACCGACGGAGCGGGATTCCTGCGCGATCTGACCGAGAATCTGGGCTGGCCGGTGGCCGGCCGGCGAGTGCTGTTGCTGGGCGCCGGCGGTGCGGCGCGCGGCGTGCTCGCCCCCCTGCTGGCCGCGGGGCCCGCGGAGCTGGTGGTGGCCAATCGCACCGCCGCGCGCGCCCGGGCGTTGGCCGCCGCTTTTGCCGACCTGGGGCCTGTGGAGGGAGTCGGCTGGGAGGCACTCGCCGGGCGGCGCTTCGATCTGGTGATCCAGGCCACCAGCGCCGGGCTCACCGGCGCCCTTCCGCCCCTGCCGGAGGGGCTCCTCTCCCCGGGAGCGCACTGCTACGACCTGCGCTACGGCGCCGCGGCCGCGCCCTTTTTGCGCTGGGCGGCGACGGAGGGCGCGGCGGCTGCGGCGGACGGGCTGGGGATGCTGGTGGAGCAGGCGGCGGAAAGCTTCGCCCTGTGGCGGGGGGTGCGGCCCTCCACGGGGCCAGTGTTGCAGGCGCTGCGCCGCGAGCTTGCCGAAAAGCTCGCGCAGTAGAGAGTGAGCGGCCGGGGACCGACCGGCACCGGCCTTGCATCCGCCCTTGCGCGAGGCCACGGCTGCAGGTGGGAGGCCGAGGCTGGGCACCGCCCCGCCGCGCTCCCCCATGGTGGCGAGTAGATCGGGACGGGGTGCGCAGGCCAGAAGGGCCCAGCCACTGGGGAGAATGAAGTGAAACTGGACGATGCGATCATCGCCATCACCGGGGGCGCGGGAGGCCTGGGCCTGGCCATGGCGGAGCGGTTGGCGAGGGCGGGGGCCCGCCTCGCCCTGATCGACCTCTCGGGGGAGGCGCTGGCGGCGGCCCGGGAGCGACTGGCCGGGACGGCCCGGGAGGTGCGCACCTACGTCGCCGACGTCACTTGCGAGGCGCAGGTGGAGGCGGTGTTCGCGGCCATCGCCGGGGACTTCGGGCGCCTCAACGGGCTCGTCAACAACGCCGGCATCATCCGCGACGGCCGGCTGGTCAAGCTCGAGGGGGGGCGGGTGGTGCGCAAGATGTCCCTGGCCGACTGGCGGGCGGTCATCGAGGTGAACCTGACCGGCGCCTTTCTCTGCGGGCGGGAAGCGGCCGCCATCATGGCTGCGGGCGACTACCCGGCGTGCATCGTCAACGTGTCGAGCCTGTCCGCCAAGGGCAACATGGGGCAGACCAACTACTCGGCGGCCAAGGCGGGGCTCATCGCCATGACCGTCACCTGGGCCAAGGAGCTCGGGCCCTACGGGATCCGCGCCGCGGCGGTGGCGCCGGGCTTCGTCAGCACCCCGATGCTGGAAGGGATGAAGCGGGAGGCGCTGGAAAAACTGATCGGGCGGATCCCCCTCAAGCGCTTGGCCGAGCCCGACGAAATCGCCCAGGCGGTGGAGTTCATCTTCGCCAACGATTACTTCAGCGGCCGGGTGCTGGAGATCGACGGCGGGCTCAGGATCTGAGGGCGGACGACTCCGCCAGGTACTCGTCCTTGAGGCGGACGTAGTTGGCGGGGGAGTAGCGGAGAAACTCCCGCTCGCTCTCGGAAATCGGCCTCGCCTGGCGGGCGGGGCTGCCCAGGTAGACGAAGCCCCCCGCGAGGCGCTTGCCGGGCGGCACCACGCAGCCGGCGCCGATGATCACCTCGTCCTCCACCACCACCCCGTCGTTGAGGATGGCGCCGTTGCCCACCAGGATCCGGTTGCCCAGGGTGCAACCGTGGAGGATCGCCCGGTGGCCGACCACCACCTCCTCGCCGATTTCCAGGGGAAAGCCGCCTGGGTTGAAGCGGCTCGGGTGGGTGATGTGGAGCACCGCGTTGTCCTGGACGTTGGAGCGGGCTCCGATGCGGATCCAGTGCATGTCGCCGCGCACCACCGCCCCCGGCCAGATGGAGACGTCCTCTGCCAGGGTCACGTCGCCGATCACGGTGGCCGCCGGATCCACGTAGACGCGCTCGCTCAGGCGCGGGCTGCGCCCTCGGAAGCTGCGCAGGGCCATCGCTGTCCCCCCTCCTACGACGAGTGGATCATACCGCAGGTGGCGTCCTGCGCGGGCGGTGACGCGAAACCGCGCAGTTGGTATACTCCCGCCGCTTCGCCCCGCGCGCACGACCAACGCGCCCCGCGCGGTGGCGGTCGGCGCCCTGCCGGCGATTCACGCGACGAAATCCATCACACGGGAGAACAGGGCCGATGATTGCGAAAGACGAGCAGCCGCGCGCTCGCCTGCTGCTTTCCCTCCTGACCCTGGCCGCGAGCGTCCCCGCCCTCGCCGACTGGCGGGAGACCCTCAACATGCCGGTGGGCGTCACCGAAGTCAGCCGCGAAATCCACGCGCTCCACATGACCATCTTCTGGATCTGCGTGGCCATCGGCGTGGTGGTCTTTTCGGTGATGATCTACAGCCTCATCGCCCACCGCAAGTCGCGCGGCCACCAGGCGGCCCACTTCCACGAGAGCACCGCAGTGGAGATCGCCTGGACGGTGGTGCCGGCCCTGATCCTCATCGCCATGGCGGTGCCGGCCACCAAGGCGATGATCAAGCTCTACGATACCTCCGACGCCGATCTCGACGTGCTCGTCACCGGCTACCAGTGGAAGTGGCAGTACGAATACCTGGGCCACGGCGTCTCCTTCATGAGCGAACTGGCCACCCCAGAGTCGCAAATCTACGGCGCCGAGGAGAAGTCCGAGCACTATCTCCAGGAGGTCAACAACCCCCTGGTGATCCCGGTGGGCGCCAAGGTCCGCTTCCTGCTCACCGCGAAAGACGTGATCCACGCCTGGTGGGTGCCCGCCTTCGGGGTCAAGAAGGACGCCATTCCGGGCTTTGTCAACGAGACCTGGGCGCGGGTGGAGGTGCCGGGCACCTACCGCGGCGAGTGTGCCGAGCTGTGCGGGCGCGGTCACGCCTTCATGCCCATCGTGGTCAAGGCGGTGCCCCAGGCGGAGTTCGACCAATGGCTGGCCGCCAAGAAGCGGGAGGCGGAGGAACTCAAGGCGTTGACCGCCAAGACCTTCACCATGGAGGAGCTGATGGCCCGGGGTGAGGAGGTCTACAACCGCTCCTGCGCCGCCTGCCACCAGGTGAACGGCGAGGGGATTCCCGGCATCTTCCCGCCCATGAAGGGCAGTACTATCGCCACCGGGCCGCTTTCCGGTCACCTCGACATCGTGGTCAACGGCAAGCCCGGCACTGCCATGCAGGCCTTTGGGCAGCAGCTCTCCGAAGTGGACCTCGCGGCGGTGATCACCTACGAACGCAACGCCTTCGGCAACGACACCGGTGACGTCGTCCAACCCCTCGACGTCTACAATTTCAAGCAAGGCCAGTAACCGGGAGGATCGCGCCATGGCCCACGGCCCCGCAAAAGGCATCAAGCGCTGGCTCTTTACCACCAACCACAAGGACATCGGCACGCTGTATCTGTGGTTCAGCTTTGCCATGTTCCTGGTCGGCGGCCTGTTTGCCATGATCATCCGTGCCGAGCTCTTTCAGCCCGGCATGCAGCTCGTCACGCCCGAGTTCTTCAACCAGATGACCACCATGCACGGCCTGGTGATGGTCTTCGGCGCCATCATGCCGGCTTTCGTGGGACTCGCCAACTGGATGATCCCGCTGATGATCGGCGCGCCCGACATGGCGTTGCCGCGGATGAACAACCTGAGTTTTTGGATCCTGCCCTTCGCCTTCCTGATCCTGGTGGCGACGTTGTTCATGGAAGGGGGCGGGCCCAACTTCGGCTGGACCTTCTACGCGCCCCTCTCCACAACCTACGCCCCGGATTCGGTCAACTACTTCATCTTCGCCATCCACCTCATGGGCGCCTCCTCCATCATGGGGGCGATCAACATCATCGCCACGGTGCTCAACATGCGCGCCCCGGGCATGACGCTGATGAAAATGCCGCTGTTCGTCTGGACCTGGCTGATCACCGCCTTTTTGCTCCTGGCGGTGATGCCGGTGCTGGCGGGTGCGGTCACCATGATGCTCATGGACATCAACTTCGGCACCAGTTTCTTCGACGCCGCCGGCGGTGGCGACCCGGTGCTGTTCCAGCACATCTTCTGGTTCTTCGGCCACCCCGAGGTGTACATCATCATCCTGCCCGCCTTCGGGGTGATCTCGGCGATCATCCCCACCTTCAGTCGCAAGCCGCTGTTTGGCTATTCCTCCATGGTCTACGCCACCGCGGCCATCGCCTTCCTGTCGTTCATCGTCTGGGCGCACCACATGTTCACCGTGGGCATGCCGCTTGCCGGCGAGCTCTACTTCATGTACGCCACCATGCTGATCGCGGTGCCCACCGGGGTGAAGGTGTTCAACTGGATCACCACCATGTTCCGGGGCGCCATCTCCTTCGAGACGCCGATGCTCTTCGCCATCGCCTTCGTGATCCTGTTCACCATCGGCGGCTTCACCGGGCTGATGCTGGCCATCGCCCCCTCCGACATCCAGTACCACGACAGCTACTTCGTGGTCGCCCATTTCCACTACGTGATGGTGGCCGGCGCGGTCTTCTCCGGCACCGCCGCCGTCTACTACTGGCTTCCCAAGTGGTGCGGGCGGATGTACAACGAGACCATGGGCAAGCTGCATTTCTGGATCGCCTTCATCGGCTTCAACATCGCCTTCTTCCCCCAGCACTTCCTGGGACTGGCCGGCATGCCCCGCCGCTACGCCGACTACGCGCTGCAGTTCGCCGACTGGAACATGGTCTCCTCCATCGGCGCCTTCATCTACGGGGCCGCCCAGATCCTCTTCCTCTACAATGTCATCGCCACCATCGTGGCGGGCAAGCCGGTGAAGGAGGCCAAGGTCTGGGAGGGCGCCGAGGGGCTCGAGTGGACCGTGCCCACGCCCGCCCCCTACCACACCTTCGCCACGCCGCCGGCGGTCAAGTGAGGGAGGTCGCGGGGGATGGCGGATCGCTCCACGGCGCGGCTGGTGGCGAGGCTTCTGGGCCTCGCCGCCGCCATGTTCCTGTTCGCCGTGTTCGTCATGCCGCCGCTCTACGACGTCTTCTGTGAAGTCACGGGCATCGGCGGCAAGACGGGGGGGGCCGCGCGGGTGCGGGATGCGGGCGTGGACCAAAGCCGCACCATCGAGGTCCAGTTTGTGGCCACCAACAACGGCGCCATGCCGTGGGAGTTCGGGCCCCGCCAGGTGGAGCTGAGGGTGCATCCCGGCGAGCCCACCCGCGCCCTGTACTATGCCCGCAATCCCACCGACCGCCCCATGGTGGCCCAGGCCATCCCCAGCGTGACGCCGGCGAGTGCGGCTCGGTACTTCAACAAGACCGAGTGCTTCTGCTTCAACCGCCAACCCCTGGGGCCGGGCGAAGAGGCGGAATTGCCCCTGGTGTTCGTGGTGGATCCGGAACTGCCCTCGGCGATCCGGACCATCACTCTGTCCTATACGCTTTTCGACGTGACCGAGCGCAGCCCCGATCTGGTGGCCAAAGTCGCCGCCGGCGCCGCGGCGCGGTAAAAGTTCGATCCTTCCGGGAGAAGAGCATGGCAAGCGAGAGCAATTACTACTACGTCCCCGAGAGCAGCAAGCTGCCCATCTTCACCGCCCTGGGGATGGGGTTGTGCGCCTACGGGGCGGGCTCCTGGGTGCAGGGGCACTCGCCGATGGTCTTTCTGATCGGCGCGGTGATCCTGGCCGCGGTGTTGTGGGCCTGGTTCGGCGCCGTGATCCGCGAGAACTTGGCTGGGCTCTACAACGAGCGGGTGGAGCGCTCCTTCGTCTGGGGGATGAGCTGGTTCATCTTCTCTGAGGTGATGTTTTTCGCCGTCTTTTTCGGCGCCCTCTTCTACGTGCGCACCATCGCCTTGCCGGAACTGGGCTCGCCCCTTGAGACGGAGCTCTTGTGGAAGGGGTTCGAGCCCTCCTGGCCGCTGCACGTGACGCCGGAGATGGCGGTGGCCGGCGAGGCCGCCAAGTTCAAGGGGCCGCGGGAGATCATCGATCCCTGGCACATCCCCCTGATCAACACCATCATTTTGTTGTCCTCGTCGGTGACGGTGCACTTCGCCCACACCGCCCTCAAGAATGCCAACCGCCGGATGTTCATCGGCTGGCTCGCGGTCACCGTACTCCTGGGCGCGATCTTCCTGGGCTTTCAGATCTACGAGTACGGCGAGGCCTACCGCCATCTGGGGCTCACCCTCAACGCGGGAATCTACGGCACCACCTTTTTCATGCTGACCGGTTTCCACGGCGCTCACGTCACCATCGGCACCTTCATGCTGCTGGTCCAGTTGGTGCGCGCGATCAAGGGCCATTTCAGCGCCGACAACTGTTTCGGCTTCGAGGCGTCCTCCTGGTACTGGCACTTCGTCGACGTGGTGTGGGTGGGTCTGTTCATCTTCGTCTACGTGCTGGGCTCCTGAGGCGGTGCGGCGCGACCCTCCTTCAGGAGGGGCGTCGCTCGGCAGGTGCCACCGCTTCGGGGTGAAGCTGGCGATCCCAGGGTGCTTTGCTGGAAAGCCTGCCGGTGGCGAAGCCCCAGACGATGGTGCCCACCAGGAGCGCGGCCAGGGTGACCCGCACCCCGAGGGCGTAGAGCAACCGCTTGCGGTTGTCCCCGACGTCCTTCATCAGGAAGTACAGCCCGCTGGAGAGGCTGGCGAGCACCGCCGCGAAGAGCGCCACGATGGTCAATTTCAGCAACATGAGGGGTCCTCCGCTGGAGGCGCCATTTAAGCACAGATGAACGAGAGGACCGCAGGTGGCGAGGCCACCGAGCGGCGAGGAGTGCCAGCCCTGCTGTTGCTGGCGGCGGTTGCGGTCCCACTGTGCATCGGGCTCGGCTTTTGGCAGTTGGCGCGGGAGGGGCAAAAACGCGACCTGCTGGCGGAGGTCGAGCGGCGCCTGTCCGCTCCGCCTTGCTCCCTGGAAGCACTGGA
Organism: Porticoccaceae bacterium; assembly: GCA_026005035.1. Taxonomy (GTDB): domain Bacteria; phylum Pseudomonadota; class Gammaproteobacteria; order Pseudomonadales; family Porticoccaceae; genus BPKH01. The sequence goes on from BPKH01000007.1 coordinate 46,312, forward strand.
GGCGATCGAAGACTGGCGCTTTCGCAGGGTGCGGGTGGTCGGCCGGTTTGACGAGCGGTTCACGGTCCTGCTGGAAAATCGGGTGCGGCATGGCCGGCCCGGCTACGAGGTAGTGACTCTATTCCACCCCGCAGGAAGTGCTCGTCCACTTTGGGTGAATCGAGGTTGGCTGCCCGGAGGATTGGATCGCGCTCGGCTGCCCGCCGTCCCGCCGGTGTCCGGCCGCGTCGCCATCACCGGTTACCTGTATCGCCCCAATCGACCCGCTTTTCGGCTGGGACCGGAAACGTGGCGTGCCCACTGGCCCCAGGTGTTCCAGCACTTGGACTTCGCGGCCCTCGAGCAGCACACGGGAATCGCGGCGCTGCCCTGGGAGTTGCGGTTGGAACCCGGATCTCCCGGGGCGCTGGAGGCGTCCTGGCCGGTGGTGACCATTGCGCCGGAACGTCATCGCGCCTACGCCGTACAGTGGTTTTCCCTGGCGGCGCTGGTATTGGTGGGCGTGCTGGCGGCGACTTCGCCTCGGCGGTGGAGATGGGCCGGGAGGAATAATCGTGCCTGAAGTGCGGGCTCGTTCGCTGCGCCTGCAGCTGTTGTTGATGTTGGCCATCGTCGGCGCGAGCCTCGGGCTCGGCTTTTGGCTGCTGCCCGATTCCCCCGAGGAGGAGCGCTCGCTGCTCTCTCGGCTCGGCACCACCAACCGCGGGCTCTTCCTCTCGCCGCCGCCGTCCCTCGCTGCCCTGCCCCTGCGGGACGAGAGGGATCGCCCCTGGCGGGCGGACGGCCAGCGGCCGCGCTGGCGGATACTGGTGGTGGGGGCGGGCGACTGTGAGGGGATCTGTGGAGAGTGGCTTCTCGCGAGCCGCCAGGTTCACATCCGACTCGGCAAGAACGCCCACCGGGTGGAGCGCGTGCTGGTGTTGGCGCCGCCCCGCCCCGGACCCCTGGCGCGCGCCCGGATCGCCGTTCAGCACCCACATGTCCCGGTGGTGCGGGCGGAGTCCGAAGCGCTTGCGCGGTGGCTCGCCGGCGGGGGAATCCGCTGGACCCCTCGGGATGGCCTGGCGCTGGTGGTGGATCCCCGGGGCCGGGCGGTGCTGGCTTACGACCGGCGCCACAGTGGCGAAGACCTGCTCGAAGATCTCGAGCACTTGCTCAAGTATTCTCCCTGAAGGAGGAGGCAATGGCGCAACCGTCGGCGCACAGGCGTAAACCCGGCTTCCGGTTGGCGGCGTTCGCCTGTCTGTTGGCCTTTTGCGTGGTGGAGCTCGGGGCCTTCACCCGACTGGTGGACGCAGGCCTCGGCTGCCCGGACTGGCCAGGTTGTTACGGCCACCTGTTGTGGCCGGACGAAAGCCACGAGATCGCCGCAGCCCAAGCCCGCTTCCCCGATGCGCCGGTGGATCCCAGCAAGACGTGGCCGGAGATGGTGCATCGCTACTTCGCCGCCACCCTGGGGCTTCTCATCGCCGCCCTGGCGCTGCTCGCCTGGCGCCACCGGGAAGACCCGGAGTATCCCTTCCGCCTGCCCATGCTGCTCTTGTTTCTGGTGGTCTGGCAGGCCCTGTTCGGCATGTGGACGGTGACCCTCAGACTGTGGCCCCAAGTGGTGGCGGCCCATCTGGTCGGGGGCATGGCGATCCTCGCGTTGGTCTGGCTTTTGGCCAACCGGCTGGCCGATGTTCGCTGGCGGCTGCCCGCCGCGACCTGCGGGAGGTTGCGGGCCCTCAAACCCTGGGCGGTGGTGGTGCTCGCCGTGGTGGCGGTGCAGATCTTTCTCGGCGGCTGGACCACCGCCAACTACGCCGCCTTCGCCTGCCCCGATTTTCCCACGTGCCATGGACAATGGTGGCCGGCGCACATGGACTGGCGGCGCGGTTTCGATTTCGGGCAACAGGTGGGGCCCAACTATCTGGGCGGCCAGTTGGAAAACGACGCGCGCGTGGCGATCCACTTTTTCCACCGGGTGGGGGCACTGGTGACGGCCGTAGCCGTGGCCGTTTTCGCCGCCCTGCTCGCCCGGGTGGGCGAGCGGCGGCCGCGGCGGCTGGCCGGATTGCTGGTGGGGTTGGTGGCGCTGCAAATTGGGCTCGGCATCGCCAACGTCCTGTTGCGCGTCCCGCTTCCCCTTGCACTCGCCCACAACGCCGGCGCCGCCCTTCTGCTTCTGGGCGTGGTCACCGCGGCGGCGCGCATCTGGATGGCGCTCCCCCTGGAGGTGGAGGAGACATGAGGGAGTCGGCCCGGGCCAGCTGGCGGGACTACCTGGAATTGACCAAACCCCGGGTGGTGGCGCTGATGCTCCTCACCACCCTGGTGGGCATGTTCCTCGCCGTGCCGGGCATGGTGCCCCTGGACATTCTCTTCTTCGGCAACCTCGGGATCGCCCTGTGCGCGGGGGCGGCCGCCGCCGTCAACCACCTGGTGGACCGACACATCGACGCGCGCATGGCGCGCACGCGGAACCGTCCGGTCGCCACCGGGCGGATTCCGGCAAGTCGCGTGTTGGCCTTCGCCGCGTTGCTGGGCGGCGCTGGGATGGCCATCTTATTTGCTTTCGTCAATCCTCTGACCGCTTGGTTGACCGCGGCCTCCCTGGTGGGCTACGCGGTGATCTACACCCTGTTTCTAAAGCACGCCACCCCTCAGAACATCGTCATCGGGGGGCTCGCCGGCGCGGCGCCGCCGCTCCTCGGCTGGACGGCGGTCACCGGGGAGATCCATCCCTACGCGCTGCTTTTGGTGCTCATCATCTTCGCCTGGACGCCGCCCCATTTCTGGGCGCTGGCGATCCACCGCCAGGAGGAATACGCGCGCGCCGGTGTGCCCATGCTGCCGGTGACCCACGGCGACCGCTTCACTCGCCTCCAGATCCTTCTCTACACCCTGTTGCTCTGCGCGGTGAGCCTCTTGCCCTTCGCCACCGGCATGTTCGGCTGGATCTACCTCGCCGGGGCGGTGGCCCTAGGTGGCGGTTTTCTCTACTGGGCGGTGGTGCTCTACCGAGGGCGGCGCGCCGACGCCGGGCTCGAGACCTTTCGCTACTCCATCATCTACCTGATGGCCCTGTTCCTGGCCATGCTGGCCGATCACTACTGGGTGGTGGAATCCCCCCCTTGGCTCTTGGAGCGCGTCGAACCGTGAACCGCAACCGCAGGATCGCCTTCACCGCCTTCGCTTGCCTGGCCTTTTCCCTGGGCATTCTGGCGATGTTCGTCTATCGTCTGGCCCAGCCCCACGTCCTGTCGCGGGAAGAGCTCGCGGAGCGGGGTGCCATTGTCTTCGAGGTGCCTCGCCGCTTCCGGGATTTCGCCTTCGTCGACCACCGCGGCCGGCCCTTTACCCGAGAGAACCTGCTCGGCAAGTGGACGCTCGTCTTTTTCGGTTTCACCCACTGTCCCGACATCTGCCCCACCACCCTGGCCACCCTCGACCGGCTCTTGGCCCAGCTGTCCGCCGAAGAGCGCGCCCGCCTGCAGGTGGTGCTGTTGTCGGTCGACCCCGAGCGGGACACTCCGGAACGGCTCGCCTCCTACGTGGCGTTTTTCAATCCCGATTTCATCGGTCTCACCGGCTCTCCCCACCGCCTGCTGAGCTTAGCCACCCAGTTGGGTGTGGTGTACCAGAAGGTACCCTTGCCCGGCGGCGACTACACCGTGGACCATTCGGGCAATCTGGTGTTGATCAACCCGCGGGGCGAATACCACGCCTATCTGCGTCCGCCCTTCGAGGAGGGGCAATTGCGCCTCGTGCTGCGCTCCATCCTGGCGTCTTATCGCGAGTGAGCCCTTACTTTTGGGGAAGAGCGAGGGAGAGCAGGAACAGGGCGGCGGCGGCGACGACCACCGCCGGCCCCGCGGGCAGATCGACCGTCCAGGCGAGCGCCAGCCCCAACGCGACCGCCGCCATGCCCACGAGGCTCGCCTGCACCGCCATGGCCTCGGGAGAGCGGGCCAGGCGCCGCGCCGTGGCTGCGGGAATGACGAGCAGGGCGGTGATCAGGAGCACCCCCACCACCCGCATGGCGATGGCGATGACCAGCGCCAAGGTGAGCAGGTAGACGGTTTTGACGGGGCCCACGGGAATTCCCTCCACCCGCGCCAGATCCTGGTCCACCGTGAGGGACAACAGCGGCCGCCAGAGGTAGGCGAGCAGGGCCAGTACCGCCAGCCCCACCAGCCACACGGTGACCGCCTCGCGCGCGCCCACCGCCAGGAGATCGCCGAACAGCACGCCCTCGAGGTGGAGGCGGGCACCGGGCACCAGCCACACGGCGATGAGGCCGAGGGCGAGGGCGCTGTGGGAGAGGATGCCGAGGAGGGTGTCCGCGGCGAGCCCCGCTCGCTGCTGGAGGACCAGCAATCCCACGGCGATGGCCAGGCAGACCGAGGCCACCGCCAGGCCCGGCGCCAGGGAAAAAGCGCTGGCGGCGGCGATGCCGAGCAGGGCGGAGTGGGCCAGGGTGTCTCCAAAGTAGGCCATGCGGCGCCAGACCACGAAGGTGCCGAGGGGTCCGGCCACCAGCGCCACCCCGAGTCCGGCGGCGAGGGCCGGGGCGAGGAAGGCCCAATCAACCATCACCGCTTCCCCGGTCCACGGCGCCGCTCAAGCGGTGGACGTGGTCGTGGCGGTGGGTGTAGGGAAGGCCGAACAGTGCGCCGTAGGCGGGGTCGGCCCGCACGGCGTCGGGCGTGCCGGAACAACAGAGGTGGCGGTTCAGACACAGCACGAGGTCGGTGGCGGCCATCACCAGATGGAGGTCGTGGGAGACCAAGAGCACCGCGCAGCCGAGCTCGTCGCGCAACTCCGCGAGCAACTGGTGGAGGGCGCGCCGCCCGGGGAGGTCCAACCCCTGATCCGGCTCGTCCAACACCAACAGTTCGGGCCGGCGCAGCAGGGCGCGGGCCAACAGGGCGCGCTGGAGTTCGCCGCCGGAGAGAGCGGCCAGGGGCCGGTCCGCGAGGCCGTCCACGCCGACCCGCGCCAGCGACCGGCGACAGCGCGCCGGGTCGGCGCCGGCCAGGCGGAGAAAGCCCAGGGCGGTGAGGGGCAGGGTGGCGTCCACGGCGAGGCGCTGGGGCACGTAGCCGACGCGCAGTCCCGGCTTGCGCACCACGCGGCCGGCGGTGGGCTTCAGCAGGCCGAGGAGCACGCGCACCAGGGAAGTCTTCCCGGCGCCGTTGGGCCCGATGAGGGTGACGATTCTGCCCGCCTCCAGGCGCAGGGAGACGTCCTCGAGCACCACCCGGCCGCCGAGCCGGAGGTGGATGCCCTGGGCTTCCACGAGGGCGGTCATGACTGCTCCGCGCAGGCCGGGCAGAGCCCGGTGATCTCGATCCGCTGGCTGTGGTGGCGAAACCCGGCCTTGCGCACCGTCTCGGCGAGGGCCGCGTTGAGCGCCTCGTCGCCCACCTCCGCGGTGGCGCCGCACTGGTTGCAGATCAAAAACAGCTCGCTGTGTTCGCGGCCGGGGAAGGGGCATCCCAGGTAGGCGTTCAGGGTGGCGATCCGGTGCACCAGGCCCAGTTCCACCAGGAAGTCGATGGCCCGGTACACGGTGGGTGGTTGGACGCTGCGCCCCAGATGGCGGGGGAGCTCCCGCAGAATCTGATAGGCCCCCACCGGCCGATGGCTTTCCCAGATCAGGCGCAGCACCGCCTCGCGGATCGGCGTCAGGCGGGCGCGCGCCGCGGCGCAGCGGTGGCGGGCTTCGGCCAGGGCGGCGCCCACGCAGCGGCGGTGGTCGTGGAGGTGGTAGGCAGCGCGGGAGTTGCTGATCACGGCGGACCTCCTGTGAAACGTTATATTATTGCAATCAGTGCTCGAACTCGAGAGGTGAGTGCCGTGCCCCGCGTTTTCGCCAATTGGCTGTGCTTTGCTCTCCTTGCGGCGGCCACGGCGGCTTTCGCCGCTCCCCCGTTGCGGGTGGTGGCGAGCATCCCGCCGCTCGCCCACATCGCCCGCGATCTGGCGGGCGATTGGCTGGCCCTGGAGGTGCTCCTGGAGGGGGAGATCGACGCCCACCACGCCTCCCTTTCCTGGTCCCAGCGCAGGGCCCTGGAAGAGGCCGATCTGGTGTTGTGGGTGGGGCCGCAACTGGAGGCGGCTCTCGCCGATCCCCTTGGCCGGCTGCCCGAGGAGCGGGTGTTGAGCATGGCGGCGGTGGTGTCCCGGGGCGACGCCGACCCCCACTACTGGCTCGATCCCGAGCGGGCGGCGGCGTTTGCTTCCGTCCTGGCGGCGCGCCTCGCGGCTTTGGCGCCAGACCGGGCGGACGCCCTGGCGACGGCCCAGGCGCGGTGGTCCGCGGCCCTCGCCCGGCAGGTGGCGGAGATCGAGGGTCGCCTCGCGGGGCACGGGAATCGCGCCCTGGTGGTGGAGCACCAGGCATGGGGGCACTTCGCCCGCCGCTTCCGGCTGTCCATCGCCGGCGCGCTGAGCGACGAGAGCGGCGTTGCGGCGGGACCGCGCACCCTCGCTCGGCTCGCCGCGCGGCGCGACGTCGCCTGCGTGCTGGTGGAGCGCCTTCCGGCGTCGCGGCGCGCCGCGCGGCTGGCGGAACGCCTCGGGGTGCCCGTGGTGGCGGTGGATCCCCTGGGCAGAGACCTGCCGGCCAAAGCGGGCTATCTCCACCTGCTGGCCGCCGTGGCCGAGGGGATTGCCTCCTGTCTGGGGAACCACGCCGTCCCACGGCCGTGACGGGCGCGGGCGGTGGCCCGATGCAAATCGTGTATCCTGACCGGGCCGCAAGCCGGAAAGAAAGATGAGCACCGCACCCCAGCGCATCGTCCTGGTCGACGGTTCCTCCTACCTGTATCGCGCCTTCCACGCCCTGCCCCCTTTGTCCACCAGTGACGGCCGGCCCACGGGCGCGGTGAAGGGGGTGATCGCCATGCTCAAGCGGCTCGAGAAGGACTATCCCGACGCGCTGGTGGTGGTGGTTTTCGACGCCAAGGGCAAGACCTTTCGCGACGAGCTGTACGAGGCCTACAAGGCGCATCGCCCCCCCATGCCCGAGGAGCTCGCCCGCCAGGTGGAGCCGATTCAGGCGATCGTCCGCGCCCTAGGCTTTCCGGTCCTGGTGGTGGAAGGTGTAGAAGCGGACGACGTCATCGGCACCTTGGCGCGGCGCTTCGCCCGCGAGGGGAAGGAGGTGGTGATCTCCACCGGCGACAAGGACATGGCCCAGTTGGTGGACGAGCGGATCACCCTGGTCAACACCATGACCGACACGGTGCTCGATCGAAAGGGGGTGATCGAAAAATTCGGCGTGCCGCCGGAACGGATCCCCGACTATCTGGCCCTCGTCGGGGACAGCTCGGACAACATCCCCGGGGTGCCGGGGATCGGCGACAAGACCGCCCGCGTCCTCCTCTCCCACCTGGACGGCCTCGACGCCATCTACGCCGACCTGGAAGCGGTGCGCCGCCTGCCGGTGCGCGGCGCGCGTACCCTGCCGGAAAAGCTCGCCCGCCACCGGGAGGAGGCCTTTCTCTCGCGCCGCCTGGCCACCATCCGGACCGACCTCGAGCTTCCCGTGAGTGAAGACTCACTCGCGAGACGGCCACCGGATCGGGAGAAGCTGATCCAGTGGTTCCGCGACCTGGAATTCAAGTCGTGGCTGGAAGAGCTCCTCGACGAGGCGCAGGTCGGCAAGGCGCGGGAAGGGGACTACCAGGTGATCCTGGAGGAGGCGGCGTTCGAGTCCTGGCTGGAGCGGCTGCGCGGGGCTTCCCTCATCGCCTTCGACACCGAGACCACTAGCCTCGACTACATGGAAGCCGAACTGGTGGGCGTCTCGTTCGCCGTCGAGCCCGGCTCTGCCGCCTACGTGCCCTTCGGGCATCGCGACCCCCAAGCGCCCCGCCAGTTGGCGCGTGAATGGGTGCTGGACCGCCTCAAGCCCCTCCTGGAGGATCCCGCGCGAGCCTTTCTCGGCCACAACCTGAAGTACGACTTGAACGTGCTCGCCCGTGCCGGCATCGAGCTTGCCGGGGTGGCCCACGACACCATGCTCGAATCCTACGTGCTCAACTCGGTGGCCTCCCGTCACGATCTCGACAGCCTGGCCCTCAAGTACCTGGGGATCGCCACCCTTTCCTACGAGGAGGTGGCCGGCAAGGGGGCGTCCCAGGTGAGCTTCGACCAGGTGCCCATCGAGAAGGCCGCCCCTTACGCCGCGGAGGACGCCGACATCGCCCTGCGGTTGCACCGGGCTCTCTGGCCGAGGCTCGAGGCGGAACCGCGCCTCGAGGCGCTCTACCGCACCATCGAGATACCCCTGGTGCCGGTGCTCTCGCGCATGGAGCGCAACGGCGCCCTGGTCGACATCGACCAGCTGGCGCGCCAGTCGGCGGAACTCGCCGAACGGCTCGAGGCGCTGGCCCGCGAGGCCTGGAAGCTGGCGGGACGGGAATTCAATTTGGCCTCTCCCAAGCAGTTGGCCGAGGTGTTGTTCACCGAGCAAAAGCTGCCGGTGGTCAAGAAGACCCCGACCGGCGCTCCCTCCACGGACGAAGAGGTCTTGGCCGAACTCGCCCTGGACTATTCCCTGCCCCGCGTGGTGCTCGAATACCGCTCGCTGGCCAAGCTCAAGTCCACCTATCTCGATAAATTGCCGCGGATGGTCAATCGGCGCACCGGCCGGATCCACACCTCGTTCAACCAGACGGGCACGGCCACCGGGCGGCTGTCCTCGTCGGATCCCAACCTGCAGAACATCCCCGTGCGCACCCCCGAGGGCAGGCGCATCCGCCAGGCGTTCGTGGCGCCGCCCGGATGCCGCATCCTGGCGGCAGACTATTCCCAAATCGAACTGCGCATCATGGCTCATCTGTCGGGCGACCAGGGGCTCATCGCCGCCTTCCGCAAGGGGCTGGACATCCACCGGGCCACCGCCGCCGAGGTGTTCGCCACCGAGCTCGAGCGGGTCACGCCGGAGCAGCGCCGCGCTGCCAAGACCATCAACTTCGGCCTCATCTACGGCATGTCGGCCTTCGGCTTGGCGCGCCAGCTGGGCGTGGGGCGGCGGGAAGCCCAGGACTACATCGACCGCTACTTCGAGCGCTATCCCGGAGTGGCGCGCTTCATGGAAGAGATTCGCCAGCGGGCCCGCGAGCAGGGGTACGTGGAGACCCTCTTCGGCCGCCGCCTCTATCTTCCCGACATCCGCTCGAGCAACAGCGCCCGCCGCCAGGCCGCCGAGCGGGCGGCGATCAACGCGCCCATGCAGGGCACGGCCGCGGACATCATCAAAAAGGCGATGATCGCCATCGACGCGCGTCTCCGCGAACGGGAATGGCCGGTGCGGATGATCCTGCAGGTGCATGACGAACTGGTGTTCGAGGTGGAAGAGGCGGCGGTGGAGTGGGTCTCGCCGGAGATTCGCCGGCTCATGGAGGAAGCCGCGCTGCTGGAGGTGCCCCTGGTGGTGGAAGTGGGCATCGGCGCCAATTGGGACGAGGCGCACTGATGCGGGAACTTTTTCCGCAAGCTTTGTCTAAATCAGTGCAGAGGGCGAGCGATGCGGCGTTCTCTGCGTCGTTCTCCGAGAGTCAGTGAGTTTGCCCCGGTTTCCGCGCCGGGGCGCTTTTCCCGGAGAACGGTGGCGGCGGTGAACTTTTTGCGGTCACCGTTGTCACAGTAAGCGGAATGGTGATGTCTCCCTCTACGTTGTGAGCAAAACCGGGTACCTCTCTTCCCCTCTTGGTTGAAACCCGGTTCCTTGGCCGGTGCTCCCCGCACCGGCTTTTTTTTGCTTCTTCCCACCGCACCCTCAGGGCCGGGCGATGGCCTGGTAGGCCGGGAAAAACCAGGTGCGCTCCATCACCTCGTGCAGGCCGATCAGGCGGCGCTGCAAGGCGTCCATCTCCCGGTGCAGGGCTTCCCGCACCAGTTCGCGAAGGTTGAGGGCGTCGACGGCCTGGCGGACCGCCGCCACCTCCTGGAGCACGGCGTCGTGGACGGGCAACTGGGCCACGGCGGACGCGATCTGTTCCAGGCAATGGCGCACCGAGCGGGGGAAGGTGGGTTCGCGCAGCAGGAAATGGACCACCCGCAGGGGAGCGATGCGGCTTCGCACGGCCAGGCGATAAGCCTGGTAGGCACTGGCAGAGCGCAGCACGTTGACCCACAAACTGGTGCCGTGGGCGGCCAGCACCCGCTCGTCCTTCTCCAGAAGGTCGCCGGCCACGTCCAGGATGCGGCTCGTCATGTCGGCCCGTTCCAGGTGGCGGCCGATGCGGATGAATTGGTAGGGCTCGGCGTGGAGCATGGTGCCGGCGAGCAGCCCGGTCATGCGTTGGCAATGGCCGACCACCTGGTCCAAGAGCTCGCCGCGGGCCCGTCTCTGGGTTGCCCGGCCGAGCCGCGCCTCGGCGAACAGATAGAGCTCGTTGACCACCTCGAATCCCTCCCGCGGCACCACGTCCCGCAGGGTGCGCAGGTTTTCCCGGGCGAAGCGGATGGACGAGAGGATGGAACCGGGATTGTCGGGCTCGGCGGTGAGGAAGCGCACCGCGCTGCGCTCGAGCATCCACCCCCGGTAGCGCTCGAAGGCGGCGCGGCTCCCGCAGACGTCGATGAGCGTCCGCCAATCGACCCCGGCCTCCCCGGGTAGGTCGAGGAGGAGATCGCTGTAGACGGCCACCAGGCGCGCCATGTTCTCGGCCCGTTCCAGATAGCGGCCGGTCCAATAGCAGCGGATCGCCACCGAGGAGAGCATCAGCGCCGCTCCGCCACGATCCAGGTGTCCTTGCTGCCCCCGCCCTGGCTCGAGTTGACCACCAGCGAGCCCTTGCGCAGGGCGACGCGGGTGAGCCCGCCGGGGGTCGACCAGGTGGACTCCCCCTGGAGCACGAACGGCCGCAGGTCCACGTGGCGCGGTTCGATGGCCGATCCGCACAGTGTGGGCGCAGTGGACAGATAGAGGGTCGGCTGGGCGATGAAGTTGCGGGGATTGGCTTGGATCCGCTGTCGGAATTCGGCCAGTTGGCGGCGCGTGGCGGCCGGTCCCACCAGCATCCCGTAGCCCCCCGATTCGTTGGCTGGCTTGACCACCAGCTTGTCCAGGTTTTCCAGGGCGTAGGCCAGGGCCTCCGGCTCCGACAGCCTCCAGGTGGGAACGTTGGGCAGAAGCGGCTCCTGGTCCAGGTAGTAACGAATGATGTCGGGCACGTAGCTGTAGATCACCTTGTCGTCGGCCACCCCCGCGCCGGGAGCGTTGGCCAGGGCCACGTTGCCTTTCCGCCAGGCGCGGAACAGCCCGCGCACGCCCAAGAGCGAATCGGGGCGGAAGACCTCGGGGTCGAGAAAGGCGTCGTTGACCCGCCGGTAGATCACATCCACCCGTTTGAGCCCGTCGATGTTGCGCAGGTAGACGCAGTCGTCGTCGAGCACCACGAGGTCGTTGCCCTCCACCAGCTCGGCGCCCATCCGCTGGGCGAGAAAGGCGTGCTCGAAGTAGGCTGAGTTGAACACCCCCGGGGTCATCACCACGATCTCGGGGGCGTCCCCCGGGCGGGGGGAAAGGCTCGCCAACAGGTCGAACAGCCGATTGGGATAGTCGTCGACGGGGGCGATGGAGGCATTGGCGAACAGTTCGGGAAAGACGCGCTTCATCACCGCGCGGTTTTCCAACATGTACGACACGCCCGAAGGCACCCGCAGGTTGTCTTCGAGGACGCGGATGACGCCGTGTTCGTCGCGCACCAGGTCGGTGCCACAGATGTGGGCCCACACGCCCAGGGGCGGGCTCACGCCCCGACACTGGGCGAGAAACTCCCGGGAACTGGCCACCAGTTCGGCTGGGACGACGCCGTCGCGGAGGATCTTCTGCTCGTGGTAGAGGTCGTCGATGAAGAGGTTCAGCGCTTGGAGGCGCTGTTCCAGACCTCGTGCCACCCGCTGCCACTCGGCGGCCGGAATCACCCGCGGGATGATGTCCAGCGGCCAAGCGCGGTCGATGTTCTGGCCCTCGGAGTAAACGGTGAAGGTGATCCCCATCTCCACGATGGCCTGCTCGGCGGCCCGCTGGCGGGCCCGCAGGCCGCGCTCGCCGAGGCTGTTGAGGTGGGCGATCAGAGCTTCGCAACCGGGGCGCGGCTGGCCGTCCGGGGCGATGAGCTCGTCATACCCCCGATGTCCCTGGTAATCACGCCATTTGATTTTCATGGATGGGGCGGGCGTCCCGCGCCCGCCGAAAGCCGACTCTCCCCCACTATACGGGGGCTGGGTTCGGCCCACAAGGCGAAACCGGCTCTCAGCCGGCGCGGTCGTCCGCCTGGAAGCGCACTTTCACGTGAGTGCCGTCGCAAAACGGCTTTTTTTTCCGAAGCCCCGCAACGGCATAGAAAGACCCGTTCGACGCCGCCCACCTCCACGGGTTCCACGGGAAAGGGGTTTCCCTGGGCGTCCAAGAGGGAAAGGCTCGCCAGATCTCCTTCCACGGCGAAGGGGCCGTTGCGCAGCGCGGTGATGGTGATGGCCATGGCGTTTCCTCCCGCTGTCGGCGAGGGTTCATCTTACTCCCTCCCCCCATCTCGGGCCAGCCGCCCCGGCCAGGACCGAAGGCACGCGCGGGGGGAGGCGCGCGATGGGCGGGCGTCAAGGAGGGGGCTCCGGTCGGGCGGGCTTTTCGTACAGGTGGCGGTAGGCCAGATAGTAGAGCACCGGCACGGCCATCCGGCTGATGAGAAGCGAGGCGATCTCGCCGGCCATCAGCGAGATGGCCAGTCCGTTGAAGATCGGATCGGCCAGGATCACCGCCGCGCCCACCACCACGGCCAGGGCGGTGAGCAGCATGGGCCGGAAACGGACCGCCCCGGCGTCCACCACCGCCTCGGCAAGCGGCAGACCCTCGGCCAGCCGCTGTTCGATGAAGTCGACCAGGATGATCGAGTTGCGCACCACGATGCCGGCACCGGCCATGAATCCGATCATGGAGGTGGCGGTGAAGAAGGCGCCCAGGGCACCGTGCGCCGGCAGAATCCCGATCAACGAAAAGGGAATCGCGGCCATCACGATCCAGGGCGTCAGGAAGGACCGGAACCACCCCACCATGAGCGCGTAGATCAGGACCAGCACCGCGGCAAAGGCCAGGCCCAGGTCGCGGAACACCTCCAAGGTAATGTGCCATTCGCCGTCCCATTTGATCGCCGGTGCGAGGTCGGTGAAGGGCATGCGGGCGTTGTAGATCGGAAGCGGGGAACCGTCGCCGCCGAAGGCCCGGGTGTCGAGTTGCCGCAGGGCCTGGTTCATCTTCAGGATGGCGTAGACGGGGCTTTCGGCCTCGCCGGCCACGTCGCCGATCACGTAGGTCACCGGCATGAGGTTTTTGTGGTAGATGCTCTTGTCGGCGATGTCGTACTCGACGCGGACCAGTTCGCGCAGGGGAATGAGCGGGGGCGGGCCGCCGGCGGCGGGTTCGGGCAGGGCGTTGGCGTCGCCGGAGCGGACCCAGAGGGCGAGCAGTTCCTCGGGCGAGGTGCGGGCGGCGCGGGGCAGTTCCAGCACCAGGTTGACGTCCTCCTTTTCCCGCGGCTGGTGCACGAGGTCGACAGACAGTCCCCCCACGGCAATTTGCAGGGTGCGCGAGATGGTGTCGGCGCTGATGCCGTGGAGGGCGGCCTTTTCCTTGTCGATGACGAAGCGGGCGCGGGGTTGGTCCGCCTCGATGTAGGCGTCCACGTCCACCACGCCGGGGGTGCGCTTGAAGATGCGGCGAACCTCTTCGGCCAGGCGGAGTCGGTCCGCCTCGGTGGGCCCGTAGACTTCGGCCACCAGGGTTTGGAGCACGGGCGGCCCGGGCGGGCACTTCGGTCACCGCCACACGAGCGCCATAGCGTTCGGCGATTTCGGCCACGCGCGGTCGGACGCGTTTGGCGATGTCGTGGCTCTGGGCCTTGCGCCGGCTTTTGGGCAGGAGGTTGATCTGGAGGTCCGCCACGTGGGCGCCGCGGCGGAGGAAGTAGTGCCGGACCAGACCGTTGAAGTTGAAGGGGGCGGCGGTGCCCACGTAGATCTGGTAGTCGGTCACCTCCGGTTCGTTGCGGACGGCGGCGGCGATTTCCCGCGCCGCCCGGGCGGTGCGCTCCAGCGAGCCGCCCTCCGGCATGTTGAGGATGATCTGGAACTCGCTCTTGTTGTCGAAGGGCAGCATCTTCACCTTCACCCACCCGAGCGGCACGGTGGCCATGGCGAGGAGCAACAGCACGGTGATCCCCGCCAGGAAGGCGTGTCGCCAGCGCGCGTGGGCGATCAGCGGCCCCATGAAACGGCGGTACAGGCGGGTGAACAGGTCCTCGGGATGTTCGGCGTGCGTCCCGGGGGCCGGTCCGGCGGGCGAACCCTCGGTCAAGTGCCGGTATTTGCGGCCCCAGCGCAGGATCCGGATGCTGGCCCATGGGGTGACGATGAAGGCGATCAACAGCGACCAGAACATGGCCGCGCTGGAACCGATGGGGATGGGCCGCATGTAGGGGCCCATGAGCCCGCCGACGAACGCCATCGGCAGCACGGCGGCGATCACGGCGAAGGTGGCCAGGATCGTGGGATTGCCCACCTCGCGCACGGCCTCCACGGCGATCTCGCTCCAGGGCCGGCCGCGGTTCCGGGGCAGGTGGAAGTGGCGCACGATGTTTTCCACCACGACGATGGCGTCGTCCACCAGGATGCCGATGCTGAAGATCAGCGCGAACAGGGTGATCCGGTTCAGCGTGAATCCCGGTGAGATAGAACACCAGCAGCGTCAGCGCCAGGGTGGCGGGAATGGCCACCCCCACGATGCCCGCCTCGCGCCAGCCGAGGGTCAGCCAGAGCAAGAGCGACACGCCGAACACGGCGATGCCCATGTGCAGCAGCAGTTCGTTCGCTTTTTCCGCCGCCGTTTCGCCGTAGTGGCGGGTGATGGTGATCTGGACGTCGGCCGGGATCAGAATGCCGCGCAGGGTCTCGATCTTCCGCAGCACGCGTTCGGCCACGGCGACGGCGTTGGCCCCGGGGCGCTTGGCCACGGTGAGCGTCACGGCCGGTTCCTCTTCGGGGAGGGGCTCGCCCGTGCGCCGCGCCGCTCCGTAGCCGAACAGCACGTACTGGCTGGGTTCCTCCGCCCCGTCCACGATGTCGGCCACGTCCCGCAGGTAGACGGGCTTGCCGCCGTGCACGCCCACGACCACCCGGCCGACCTCCTCGGCGTTGCGGAGGAAACCGCCCGTTTCGATGAGGATCTCGCGGTCGTCCCCGGTGAGGCCGCCCGCCCGGTACTGGCGGTTGGCCTGCTGCAGCATGGGGATGAGTCCCACCGGGCTGAGGTTGCGCGCCGACAGGCGGACCGGGTCGAGCAACACCCGCACCTGCCGGCGTGCGCCGCCGATGATCATGGTCTCGGCCACTTCCGAGACCTGCTTGACGGCGTCGTCCACCTGGGCCACCAGCCGGCGCAGCGTCAGGTGATCGCGCTGCGGGCTGTGGAAGGTCAGCGCCAGGATCGGCACGTCGTCGATGGACTTGAGCTTGATGAGCGGCTGACTGACGCCGTGGGGGATGCGATCGAAGTTTGACCGGAGTTTCTCGGTGAGCTTGACCAGGCTTTCCGTGGGATCGGACCCCACCTGGTAGCGCACGATCACCAGGCTCTCGCCGGCCCGCGAGGTCGAGTAGATGTATTCGACGCCCGGGATCTCCCAGAGGAGCTTTTCCATGGGGCGGGTGACCCGTTCCTCGATCTCCCGTGCCGATGCCCCGGGCATGGACACCATCACGTCGATCATCGGCACCTTGATCTGGGGTTCCTCCTCGCGGGGCAACATGAGCACCGCGAACGCCCCCAACAAAACCGAGGTGACGACCAGCAGGGGAGTGAGTTTCGAGTCGATGAACGACCGGGCCAGCCGGCCGGCCAAACCCAAGCCGCCGTGGGGAGAGGTGGGCTTCACTGGGGGCTCGCTCATGGCGGTGCCGGGCCGGCGTGGGTCGAAAGGGTTGGCAACACGGGCGGCCCGCTACGGGATCTTCACCGGCTGGCCGTCGCGAAGGGGTCGGTCCGCTTCCACGATCAGCATCTCTCCGGCGGCCAGGCCCGACACGACCTCCACCTCGTCGCCCAACCGTTTTCCGGTTTTGACGAGCCGCAGCGCGGCCCGGCCCTCCTCAACCACGTAGGCAAGTTCCATTTGTCCGCGGATCTGGATGGCGCTGGCCGGCACCCGGACGGCTTCCACCTCGGCCACCGGCACCAGCAGCCGGCCGAACTGTCCGCTGCGCAAACCCGGTCGCGCCGGCAGGTCCACCTTCACGGGGAAGGTGCGCGTGCGCGGGTCGGCCACGGGTGTGATTTCGCTCACCACACCCTCCACCGTCAGTTGCGCGGCGGGGATCCGCACGGTGAGCTTTTGTCCGAGCCGCACCCGATCCAGCAGGGCTTCGGGCAGGTCGGCCTCCAGCCGCAAGGCCCGGGGATCCTGGATGGCGAGCAAGGGTCGGCCGGGCACCGCCAGGTCGCCCACGTCTGCCAGTTTGGCGGTGATCACGCCGTCGAAGGGCGCGGTGATCCGGGTGTGCCCGAGCAGGGTCTCGGCCTCCCGGAGTGCGGCGGCGGCCACCCGCAACTCGGTTTCGGCGGCGTCCAACTCGGCCTGGGAGAGGCTCTTTTGCCGATGGAGGCTGTCCGCCCGCCGCAAATCCCGTTCGGCCTGCTCGTAGTGGGCGCGGGCCCGTTCAAAGCGGGCTCGGATCTCGCGATCGTCCAGTCTCACCAACAGCTCGCCGGCCTTCACGCTCTTGCCGGGCGCCGCCCGCATCTCTTCGATGCGCGCCTGCACCTTCGCCTCGAGCACCGCCCGCAATTTGGGCTGAACCGTGCCCACCACCTCCTCGGTGGCCCAGCGCCGCTCGCGCTCCACCGCGAGCACCTTCACCGCGGCCTCGGGCGGCGGCGCCACCGGTGCGGCGGAATCGCCGTGGGGCCGCTGGCAGCCGCCCAGGGCGGCTGCCAGCAGACACCAGAAGATCGGTTTGTGCGGTGCCACGGCCGGATGCGCCCCGGTGGATGAAGAGGGAAGACTATACCCCTTCCCAACCCTTTCAGTTGATCGGGAGCAGCGGTCCCGCCGGCGCGCCTTGGCCTGCGACGGGACGGCCTACAACATGTAGCGGCCGCCGTTCACGGAGAGGGTGACCCCGGTGATGTAGCCCGAGGCTTCGTGGGCCAGAAAGGCCACCGCGTGGGCGATGTCTTCCGGCTGGCCGGTGCGCCCCACGGGGATGTTTTGGGCCACGTAACCCTCGAGGCCCCCCGGAAGGCTCGCCTCGACGCTGCGCAGGCCGTCGGTGAGCACCGTGCTCGGCGCCACGTTGTTGACGGTGATGCCGTGAGGGGCAAGTTCCCGGGCCAAGGCCTTGGTGAAGGCGATCACGCCCCCCTTGCTCGCCGCGTAGTGGACCATGCCCGGCGTGCCGGATTGGGCGCTGGAAGAGGAGATGTTGACCACCCTGCCCCAGCGAGCGGCGATCATGTCTTCGACCAGCGCCCGCGTGCAGAAAAAGGCCCCTTTCAGGTTCACGGCCAGCACCCCGTCCCAGTCCTCCTCGGCGAGCTCCAGGAACGGTTTCTGGGGGGAGATGCCGGCATTGTTGACCAGAATCCCCACCGGGCCGAGGCGCTCGCGCACCTCATTCGCCGCCGCCACCACCGACCGCGGGTCGGCCACGTCCACCTGTTGGGCGCTGGCGCGGCGGCCGAGCTCCGCAAGCTCGGCGAGCAACGGCTCTGCGCCGGCCAGGTCGCGGTCCCACACCGCCACGTCGGCGCCCTGGGCCGCCAGGGCGCGGCAGATGGCCGCCCCCAGGCCGCGTGCTCCGCCGGTCACCACCGCCACGCGCGCCCCGCTGCCAGGGTTCATGCTTCCACCTCCTCGGCTTGGACCGGGTCGGCGTCGAAAGCTTCCACCCCCATGACCGTGGTGCGGTGCATGAGCCGCCCGGAATCGGCCCTGTAGGGATAGGCCCGGTGGAGCGTGCCGGGGTTGTTCCACACCACCAGATCGCCCTCCTGCCACCGGTGGCGGAGGAGATAGCGCTCCTGGGTGCACCACTCCAGCAATTCGGCGAGGAGCGCCCGGCCCGCCTCCAGGTCCATGCCCACGATGTGGTCGGCGGTGGAGCCGATCACCAGGGAGCAGCGGCCGTCGGCCTGGCGCCACACCAGCGGCTGTTCAGTGGGCGGGCCGTTGTCGAGCCAGCGCTTTAGGTCGTACACGGAAGGGTTGGGAAAAGCCCGCAGGTTGGCGGTGGCCGCGCTGTGGACCACCCGCAGGGGCATCAGGGCCTCCTTGCGCTCGGCGGGGAGGTCGGCGAAGGCGGAAAAGAGGTCGGCGAAGCCGGTGTCGCCGCCCTCGTTGGGCGGCACCACGCAGCGCAGCATGGTGGCCTTGGGCGGAACGCGATAGGTGGTGCCGTCCATGTGCCACTGCTCGCTGGACTTGACGTAGTCGACGAACTTGGCCCGCTCTGGGTCCAGGGTCACGGGGTAGATGCCGAGGTCGTCGCTCTCGGACGCGCCGGGGGTGGCGAACTTGGAGCCCACCCGCACCCCGAGCCGCTCGCTGAACTGGGCCTGCTCGCGGTCGCTCACGCCGATCTTCGGAAAGACCAGCACGCCGTAGCGGTCGAGCAGGGAGAGGCAGGCTTCGGGAACGCCGGGCTGGAGCAGGGTGTGGCGATCGATGGGGATGCGGGCGCCAAAGCGGGGCGTGATGGGTTCCACGGGCAAGTGGATCATGGCGGGCCTCCTGTACGCGTATGCGAAATAAAAAACGTGAATGCAAACCAAACATAGACCTTTCCGGTCCCCTTTGCAAGGTGAACGCGCCGTCCGGCGCGCGGTTGGGCGAGCTAGGAGGGGCGGGGCGCGAGGCGCAGCGTCGGCAGCCAGGTGAGGGCGACGGCGGCCAGGGCGGCCGCCGTCCACAGGGCGGCCCGATAGCTGCCGGTGGCGTCGGCGACGGCGCCGAAGAGGGGCGGCGTGGCCAACAGGGCGACGAGGATGGCGCCCGAGAGGAGCCCCATGGCGCGCCCCACCGACTCGGCGCCGAAGATGCGGGGGGCGAGCCAGCTCTCCATGGGCAACATCAACCCCCCGAAGAGGCCCACGGCCATCACCCCCAGGGCGAGGGCCGGGTAGCCTTGGGCGACGCCGAGCCAGGCCATGCCGGCGGCGAAGCCGGCGAGGGCCACGGCCATCAGGGGTCGCGGCCCCGTCCGGTCGGCCAGGGCGGCGAAGGCCAGTTTGGCGGCGAGTCCCGCCACGGCGTAGAGGGAGACCAGGGTGCCGGCCAGCGTCGCCGGTACCCCGCCGTCCACGGCCAAGAGCGCCAGGTTGGTGACCATCCCCTTCATGCCGCTCGTCACCACCGCGACCGTGGCGGCCAGCAGCCAGAAAGCGGGATCGAGCAGGATCCGGCGGGCGGAACCGCCCCGCGCGCCGCCGGCCGCCGGTCGCGGTGCGCGGGACGGCTCGCGGACGGCGAGGGCGAGGGGCACCGTCCACGAGAGGAGCGCGGCGGCGGTGAGCGCCATGGCATCGCGCCAGGGGAAGATGTTCAGCAGTCCTTGGACCAGGAGGGGAAAGGCGAAGGTGCCGAGGGAAATGCCGGTGAGCGCCAACCCCAATGCGCGCCCGCGGCGGCGCTCGAACCAGCGGGTGAGCAGCACCACCGCCGCCACCGGACCGAGCAACACGTTGGCCGGCGCCACCAGCAAGGCGAAGGCGAGGAGCACTTCCGGCAGGGAGGTGGCCCGGGAGACCCACAGGTAGCCGGCCGCCAGGGCGAGACCGCCCGCTGCCATGGCCGGGCGCAGCGGCAGTCGATCGAGCAGCGCGCCCAGGAGGGGGGCGAAGAGCGCGCTCATACCTGCCACCACGGTCATCGGCAGCATGGCCCATCCCCGGCCGATGGCGAGCTCGGTGGCCAACGGGAGCGACCACAGCGACCAGGTGGTGGCGATCATGGCGGTGGCGGCGAGCTGGCCGGTGGCGATGGCCACCTGTCGCCACGCCATCCCTTCGTCAGGGCGCACGGTGTCTCCTCGGCGGGACTCGCGATAGCGTACGCCCGCCGCGCCTCCTCAGGCCAGAAATTCGGCCACCGCGGCGACGAACTCCTTCGGCTGGTCGTGGTGCAGCCAGTGGCCCGCTCCGGGGAAGGTGCGGCAGCGAGCGGCGCGGAAATGTCGGTGGCTGCCGTCCTCGGCGGGATTGGCGTTCCATGTCTCGCTGCCGGTGAGAATCAGCACCGGCGCGGTGATGGCCTGCCAAAACCGCGCCAGCGGCACGGCGAAGTCCTCGGGGGCGAAGATGCCCACCAGGGGGTCGTGTTTCCAGACCCAGCCTTCGCCCGAGGGGCGCGTGCCGTGGCGCGCCAAGTGGAGGGCCCAGGCTTCGGCCAGGCGCGGGTTGCCCTTGCGCAGGCGGCCGGCGGCCTCCTCCAGGGAGGGCAGCGCCCGCTCGGCCCTCGCCCGTGCCGCGCGGCGCCGCTCCAGCCACTCCCGGGTGCGGCGGATCTCGCCCTGCTCGGCCCACAGCCGCTCCGCCCGCGGGCTTGGTCCCAGGGCGTCGGCCAGCACCAGCCGGCGCACCCGCTCCGGGTAGAGGGCGGCATAGCGCACCGCCGGGTTGCCGCCAAAGGAGTGGGCCACCAGATCCACCGGCCCCCCGCCGAGCACCTCCACCAGGGCGGCCAGATCCTCCAGAAAGTGGATGGGCAGATAGGCGCCATCCCGGGACCAGTCGCTGTCCCCGTGGCCGCGCAGGTCGGGCGCCACCACCCGGAAGCGCGCGGCCAGGGCCGGCGCGATCCGATCCCAGCTGTGGGCGTGGTCGCGAATGCCGTGGAGGAGGATGAGCGGGGGGGTGTCCGGCCCGCCCCAGTCCAGGTAGTGCAGCTCGAGCGCGCCGGAGCGGAAGCGGCGCGAAGTGGGTGCGATCTCTTCGCTCATGGCATTCCCCCTGTGGCGAGGGGCCGATTGTAGCCCACGCCCCTTGCGCGACGCCCCACGGGCGGGGAAGATGGCGGCAGGAGGAAGGCGGGGCATGCTCAAGGCGCTCTTTTTCGATCTCGACGAGACGCTCTGCGACACGCTGCGGGCCAATCGCACGGCGGTGGAGCTCCTCGCCCGGGCCGTGGAGGCCCGCCACGGCCCCCGGGTGGACGGCACCGCCTTCGCCGAGGCCTACCTAAAGGGCATCTACCGGGAGTGGGACGAGGAGCAGCGCGCCCGCTATCTGCCCCTGATCGAAAAAGAAGGCGAGGCGGCCTTCCGCATCCAGCTGATCCGCGACCTCCTCGCCCGCTGCGGGGTGGCGGCGGTGTCCGAGGGGGAGGCCCTGGCCCTGCAGGAAAAGTTCGACCGGGACCGCTTGGCGGCCTTCGATTTCTACCCCGGCATCCCGGAGTTCTTGCGGGAAGCGCGGCGCCATTTCACCCTGGTGGTGATCACCAACGGGCCGGAGTTTTCCCAACTGCCCAAGATCGAGCGGGTGAATCTGCCGGCCTACGTGGACCACATCCTGGTGGGGGGCCAGGAGCCGGAGGAGAAGCCGGCCCGGTCGATCTTCCAAAAGGCGCTGCGCTTGGCCGGCTGCGAGCCCTGGGAGGCGGTCCACGTGGGCGATAACCTGCACACCGACGTGGCGGGCGCCCTCTCCTCTGGGCTGACGGCGTTGTGGGTCAGCCACCAGCGCCCCCTGGACGCCGAGCTGGGCATCGCCCCCCACCACCAGGTGGTCCACCCGAGCGAGATCCCGGCGGCGATCTGGCGGCTGGCCGGCGACGGAAAAAGGGAGGCGGCGCGATGACTCCCGCGGTGCGCCGCTTGCCCTTTCCCCGCTGCCAGGGGGGCGAGCAGCCCCTGTGGGACGAGGAGCGGGGCGAACTCTGGTGCATCGACAACAGCGGGTGTCGGCTCCACCGCTGGCGGTGGGGGGAGGCGAGCTGCGAGACCTTCGCCACGCCGGCGGTGGTCACCGCCCTCGGCCTCACCCGCCGGGGGGACCTGCTGGTGGCCCTGCGCACCGGCCTGTTCCGGTTCGATCCCCGGGAGGGCAGCTACGCGCTCCTCCAACCCCTTCCCGAGCCACCCCCCTACGTCTACAACGACGCCGTGGTCGACCCCGCCGGCCGTTGGCCGGTGGGCGTTTCCACGGCCCGGTTCGCTCGGCCCGCACCGGACGGGGGGCTGGCGCGGCTCGACGCCGATGGCGCGCTGCACTGGATCGAGCGCGGAATTCACTTTTCCAACGGCCCCCGCTTTTCCCCCGACGGCACGGCCTTCTACTTTTCCGATAGCTGGCTCCATCGGATCTACGCCTACGACTACGACGCCGAGCGGGGGCTGCTCGCCAACCGCCGCGTCTTCGCCGAAACCCGCTCACTCGGCGGGATGCCCGACGGCGCCGCGGTGGACGAAGAGGGCCGGCTGTGGGTGGCGCTCTACGGCGCCGGGCGCATCGCCTGCTTCACCCCCGACGGCCGCCTCGAGGGGTGCGTCGAGGTGCCGGCGCGGCTCGTCTCCAGCGTCACCTTCGCCGGCCCAAAGCGAGACGTGCTCTGTGTCACCACCATCGCCCGCGCCCACGGGCAGTCCGGGGACGAGGCGGAGGCGGGCGCGGGCCATGTGTACGCCATCGAAGGGTTGGCGGCCCGCGGCCCGGCGGAAGCGCGCTACGCCGGCTGACCGCGCGGCCGAAGGGGGACAGCAGGGGAGGACAGCCATGCCAGAGATCCGTTTCGACGACCAGGTGGTGGCCATCACCGGCGCCGGCGGCGGTTTGGGGCGCGCCTACGCCCTCGCCTTCGCCGCCCGCGGCGCCAAGGTGGTGGTCAACGATCTGTCCGGCGCCGAGCAGGTGGCGGAAGAGATCCGCGCCGCCGGCGGCGAGGCGCTCGCCTGCCCGCAATCGGTGGCCACCCCCGAAGGGGGCGCGGCCATCGTCGAGGCCGCCCTCGCACGCTGGGGGCGACTCGACGCCCTGGTCCACAACGCCGGTGTCTGGCGCCACCGGAGTTTCGCCGAAATGGAGGCCGCCGAGCTCGACCCGGTGCTCGACGTCCACCTGCGCGGCGCCTTCTTCGTCGGCCGCCCCGCTTGGCGCGCCATGGCGGCGCGCGGCTACGGTCGCATCGTGCTCACCGGGTCCAGCACCGGGGCGTTCGGGCGCCTCTTGGGCAGCAACTACGCCGCCGCCAAGGCGGCGATGTTCGGCCTCGCCCGGGCGTTGGCCCTGGAGGGCGAAGCCCTGGGCATCCGCACCAACTGCATCCTGCCCATCGCCCCCTTCGGGCGCCACGAAGGGGTGCCCGAGTCCCTCACCGCCGCGGTGCGGGCCACGGGGCTTGCTCCCGAAGACGCCGTGCCGGAGCTGGTGACACCCATGGTGCTCTACCTGGCGAGCCGCGCCTGCGCCGTCAACGGCGAGGCGTTTTCCGCCGGGGGGCGGCGGTTCGGGCGGGTCTTCGTGGCGGTGGCGGACGGCTGGCTGGCGCCCGACGGCCCGCCGCCCGCGCCCGAAGAGGTGGCCGCCCACCTTCCCGAAATCCGCGATCTGAGCCGTTTCCGCATTCCCGAGCACGCCCTGGCGGAGCTCGCCGACATCGGCGAGCGGCTGCGGGCGCGGCGGGGGGAAGGGCGGTGAGCGAGCGGTTGCGGGTGGTGCAGTGGACCACCGGGCGGGTGGGGCGGCTGGCGTTGCGGGCGATCCTCGACGATCCCCGCCTCGAGCTCGTGGGGGTGTACGCCTGGTCGGAGGCCAAACGGGGCCTGGACGCCGGCACCCTGTGCGGCCGCCCCCCCTGCGGAGTGCGCGCCACCGGGGACGTCGACGCCCTGCTCGCCCTGGCGCCCGATGCCGTGGTCTACACCCCGTTCGCCGCCGATCTGGAGGAGGTGGCGCGGATTCTGGAGAGCGGCGCCGACGTCGCCAGCACCAACCTCTTCCAGCACCTGGGCGGCGTCCGGGGCGCGGTGCGGGCGCGGCTGGAGGAGGCCTGCCGGCGGGGCGGAAGCTCCCTGCTCGTCACCGGCGTCAACCCGGGTTGGGTGAACGGGCTGATGGCCAGCGCCACCGCGGTCTGCGCCCGGGTGGAGGCGGTCTCCCTCCTGGAGTGCGCCGACTGCTCGGTCTACCAATCGCCCCACACCTGGCAAGCCCTGGGCATGGGCGAGCGGGACGGCATGACCCCCGAGCGCGCGGCCCAGGCGCGCGCCTGGCTGGTGATGTTCGCGGACGTGGTGGAGCGGGTCGCCGAGGCGCTGGCGCTGCCCCTCGAGCGGGTGGAGTTCTTTTGCGAATACGGGCGGGCGGCGCGGCGCGTGGACCTGGGCTGGTACCTCTTGGAGGAGGGGTCCAACGCCGCCCTGCGCGGCGGCTTTCGCGGCCATGCGTTCGGGGAGGTGCGCGTTGAGGTGACCGTCCTGTGGTACCTGACGCCGCACCTGCAGGAAGAGTGGGAAATCTTCCCGGAGCACTATCGGCTCGAGGTGCGGGGAGAACCCGGGGTGGAGCTCAGGCTCGCCTTCCATCCCCCCGCCCACTGGGGTCACGAGGAGTGGGACACCATGACCGCCCTGCCCGCCGTCAACGCCCTGCCGGATCTGTGCCGCGCTCGACCGGGCATCCTCGGGCTCAGGGACCTGCCCCCCACCACCGCCCCCGCGGGCCTGTGGCTGGCCGGCGCGCGCTAGGGGGAGGATTCCGGCGGCAGCACCTTGCCCGGGTTGAGGATCCCGTCGGGATCGAAGGTCCGCTTCAGGGCGCGCAGCTCGGTCAGGGCGGCGCCCTCGGGGAAGCGGGGCAGCAGGTGGCGCTTGGCGAGGCCGATGCCGTGCTCGGCCGACAGGCTGCCGTCGAGGGCGAGCACCAGATCCACCACCGCCTCCTCCACTTCCGCGCTCCGCTCTAGCCAAGCCGCCTCGGGCCAGGTCGCGGGCCGCGGCACGTTGAGGTGGACGTTGCCGTCCCCCAAATGGCCGAACCAGATCGCCTCCAGGTCGGCGAAGCGCTCGCGGAACAGAGCCGCTAGGCCCCGGCCCAGCTCGGCCAGGCGCTCGAGGCGCACGGCGAGGTCGAACTTGAGGGGCCGCGAGGGGGCCAGGGCCTCGGAGATCTCTTCCCGCAAGCCGCCACAGCCGGCGCGCCTGGCCCTGGTTCGGTGGCCAGCACGGCGTCCTCCAGCCAGCCATTCGAGCGGGCGGCGGCGAACAGCTCCTCCACTTCCCCGCCGTCGGGGGGCGCATCGAACTCCAGCAGGCCGTAGAGGGGCGCCGGCCGGGCGAAGGGGTGGGCGAGGCCGGAGCGGGCGCGGACTCGCTGGAGGGCGGCCTCGGAAAAGAACTCGCAGGCGCTCAAGACCAGCGCGCGGCGCGCCGCGGCGGCGAAGGCGAGCAATGCCTCCACGTCCGGCGCGGCGGCGAGCAGCACCCACTGGGGCGGGCGCGGTGGCGCGAGGCGCACCGTCACCTCGCAGAGGATGCCGAGGATTCCCTCGGAGCCCACGAACAGATGGCGCAGGTCGGGTCCGGCGTTGTTCTTGACGAGCCCGCGATTGAGGCGCAGGACCTCGCCGGTCCCGGTCACCACGGTGAGCCCGGTCACCTGTTCCCGGGTGCCGCCGTAGCGGATCACGTGTACCCCGCCAGCGTTGGTGGCGGCGTTGCCGCCGATCTGGCAGGAGCCCGCCGAGGCGAGATCCACCGGATAGAAGAGGTTCTGGCGCTCGGCGAAGGCCTGGAGCTCGGCGGTCACCACGCCGGCCTCGCAGGTGACCGCGGCGTCCTGGGGGGAAAAGTGGGCGATGCGCCGCATCCGCTCCAGGCTCACCACCACCTCGCCGGCGGCGGCCACCGCGCCGCCCGCGTAGCCGGTGCGCCCCCCCGAGGGCACCAGGGGCAGCCCCTCCGCCCGCGCCAGGCGCACCACCGCCGCCACTTCCTCCACGGTGGCGGGTCTGACTACCAGACCGGGCGCCGGGCGGTAGCGGGTGGTGCGGTCGACGCCGTAGGGGGCCATGGCCGCCGGGTCGTCGATGACTCCGGCGGGTCCGAGCAGTCGGCGAAAGTGTTCGGCGAGGGGGCGGGCGATCACTTCACAACCCCAAAGCCGCGAACACCTGCTCGCGCAGCGCTGGGCGCTCGTTGACCATGTGGTGGCGCACCCCCGGCAACAGCTGGATCTGAGCCGCCGGGAAGACCTTCCGCAGCACCCGCAAATTGTAGCGCCAGGCCAGGGTGGCATCCGCCGTCCCCTGGAGGATGCGCACCGGCCAGGGACAGGGGGAGGCCTGCTTGACCTCGCGAATCCAGCGGTCCATGGCGCCGATCCAGGCCATGGGCAGGGCGCGCGCCTGCAGGGGATCGCGGCGCAGCAACTCGCGGAAGGCGGGGTCGGAGGACCCAGCCCCCGGCACCCGCCGCAACCGGCGCCGGAAGCGGCGCAGCGCCAGGTAGAGCAAGCGGTTGTACCACCAGCCGGCGGGCGCCACCAGGGGGGCGAGCAGCACCACCCGCGCGAGCTCCGCGGCCTCCCCGGCGCGGTGGCGGGCGAGGAGGTGCTTGGCGAGAATCGCGCCGCCGGTGCTCTGGCCCACCGCGGAGAGGGGGCAGGCGAAGCCCCCGCGCAGGCTGCTCGAGGAGGCCCGCGAAGGCCTGCGCGTAGTGGTCGAAGGTCTCGATGCTGGCCCGCTCCCCGCTCGACAAGCCGTGGCCGGGTAGATCGAAGGCCACCACCGCGTAGCCGCGGCCGAGCAGGTGGCGCACCAGGTGCCCGTAGAGGCCCACGTGGTCGAAGTAACCGTGCACCACCACCACGGCGCCCTGCGGTGGAATCTCGGGCGACTTGCCCGGCAGCCAGTAGTGCACCGCCAGGGTCCAAGGGGGGAGCACCAGCCTGCCCAGGCGGTGGAAGTGGTCGCGCCTCAGGTCTAAGTCGTAAAAGTGCAGGTAGGCGTCGAGGAGCTCCGGGATGGGCACCGGGGGGTCGGCGGTCGGCGCGAAGCGCAGGTCCGGCAGGCAGGCGCGCAGGTCCTGGAGCAGCCCGCGGTCGAGGGTTGGCGCCGCCACCCGCGGGCCTTCAGTGGATCTTGGGGTCCAGCTCGCCCGCGGCGTAGCGGCGCGCCATCTCCTCGAGGCCGACGGGCTTGATGCGACTGGCCTGGCCCGCCGCGCCGAACGCCTCGTAGCGGGCCACACAGATCGACTTCATGGCGGCGATGGCGTCTTTGAGGTACTTGCGCGGGTCGAACTCGGCGGGATGTTGCGCCAGGTGGCGGCGAATGGCGCCGGTGGCGGCCAGGCGCAGGTCGGTGTCGATGTTGACCTTGCGCACCCCGTGGCGGATCGCCTCCACGATCTGCTCCACCGGCACGCCGTAGGTCTCCGGGATGGCGCCGCCGTGGGCGTTGATCACCTCCAGCCACTCCCGGGGGACGGACGAGGAGCCGTGCATCACCAGATGGGTGTCGGGGATCCGGGCGTGGATCTCCTTGACCCGGTCGATGGCCAGGATGTCGCCCGTGGGGGGGCGGCTGAACTTGTAGGCGCCGTGGCTCGTGCCGATGGCGATGGCCAGGGCGTCGACCCCGGTCTCCTGGACGAAGCGCGCCGCCTCTTCGGGGTCGGTGAGGAGTTGGTGGTGGTCCAGTTGGCCCGCGGCCCCCACCCCGTCCTCCTCGCCGGCGCGGCCGGTCTCCAGGGAGCCGAGGCAGCCCAGTTCCCCCTCCACCGACACCCCGCAGGCGTGGGCCATTTCCACCACCTTGCGAGTCACCGTGACGTTGTAGTCGTAGGGCGCGGGGGTCTTGCCGTCCTCGAGCAGCGAGCCGTCCATCATCACCGAGGAGAAGCCCAGCTGAATCGAGCGGGCGCACACCGCCGGACTGGTTCCGTGGTCCTGGTGCATCACCACCGGGATGTCGGGGAACTCCTCGATGGCGGCCTGGATCAGGTGGCGCAGAAAGGGCGCGCCGGCGTATTTGCGCGCTCCCGCCGAGGCTTGGACGATGACCGGTGCGTCGGTGGCCTGGGCCGCCTCCATGATGGCGCGCATCTGCTCCAGGTTGTTGACGTTGAAGGCCGGCACCCCGTAGCCGTGCTCGGCGGCGTGGTCCAAGAGCTGGCGCATGGAGATGAGAGGCATGGTCAAATCCTCCGCACAGTCCTTCAGGCGGTCAACCCCGCCGTTTCGGGAAGTCCCAACATCAGGTTCATGCACTGCACCGCCGCTCCCGAGGCGCCCTTGCCGAGGTTGTCGAGGCGGGCGGCGAGGAGCAGTTGGTCGCGGTGGCCGAAGACGAACAGCTCCACCCGGTTGGTGCCGTTGCAGGTCGTGGCGGGCAGAAAGCCCCTGTCGAGGGCGGCGTCGGCGGGGAAGGGCTGGACGCGCACGAAGGGTTCGTCGGCGTAGTGGTCGGCGTAGAGGGCGTGAACTTCTTCCGGCTCCACGGGGCGGGGCAGCGAGGAGGGCCACAGGGGCACACTCACCACCATGCCGCGCCGGAAGCTGCCCACGATGGGGGTGAACAGGGGGGGATGGGCGAGCCCGCAGATCGCCTGCATTTCCGGCAGGTGTTTGTGGCGCAGCCCGAGAGCGTAGAGGCGGGGGCTCGTCAGCGCTTCCGGCAGGGGGCCCTGCCCTTCGTACTCCTCGATCATCGCTCGCCCGCCGCCGCTGTAGCCGGTCACGGAAAAGGCTGTCAGGGGCTGGTCGGGCGGCAGCACTCCCGCCGCCACCAAGGGGGCCACCAGCAGGGCGAAGCCCGTCGCGTGGCAGCCGGGCACGGCCACCCGGCGGGCCGCGGCGATCTGCCGGCGCTGTTCGGCGGACAGCTCCGGCAGACCGTAGACCCAGCCCGGGGCGGTGCGGTGCGCGGTGCTGGCGTCGAGCACCCGGGTGCGCTCGTTGTCCGGCGCGAGGAGTGCCACCGCCTCGCGGGCGGCGTCGTCGGGCAGGCAGAGAAAGACCAGGTCGGCCGCGTTCAGGAGCTCGGCGCGGGCCTCGGGGTCCCTGCGCCGCTCCGCCGGCAACTGCAAGAGCTCGAGCTCATCGCGGCCGGCGAGCCGGTCCCGGAGCTCGAGGCCGGTGGTGCCGTGGGCGCCGTCGATGAAGACCCGCCACGCCATGGCCTAGCCGCTCCGCGCCCGCTCTTCCAGGATGGCCACCGCGGGCAGCTCGCGGCCTTCCAGGTACTCCAGAAAGGCGCCGCCCCCGGTGGAGATGTAGGAGATGCCCCCGGCCACGCCGTATTTCTCGATGGCCGCCAGGGTATCCCCGCCCCCCGCCAGGGAATAGGCGGAGCTGGCGGCGATGGCCCGGGCGAGGGCCGCGGTGCCCTCGCCGAAAGCGTCGATCTCGAACACCCCCACCGGGCCGTTCCAGACCACCGTGCCCGCTCGGGACACCAGGTCGGCGAGCCGGGCGCGACTCTCGGGGCCGATGTCGACGATGCACTCGTCGGCGGCCACGGCGTCCACCGGCACCACCCGGCAAGGGGCGCCGGCGCGCACCTCGGGGGCGACCACCACGTCCACCGGCAAGGGAATCGCCACCCGGGCGAGCAGCCTCTTCGCCTCGGGGATCAGGTCGGGCTCGCACAGGGAGCGGCCGATGGGATGGCCGGCGGCAGCGAGGAAGGTGTTGGCGATGCCGCCGCCCACCACCAGTTGGTCCACCTTGGCGGAGAGCGCGTCGAGCACGCGCAGCTTGGTGGACACCTTGGCGCCGCCGACCACGGCCAGGAGCGGCCGGGCGGGGTTTTCCAGCGCCTTGGCCAGGGCCTCCAGTTCGGCCACCAGCAGGGGGCCGGCGCAGGCCACGGGGGCAAAGCGCGCCACCGCGTGGGTGGACGCCTGGGCGCGGTGGGCGGTGCCGAAGGCGTCCATGACAAAGATGTCACAGAGGCTCGCATAGGCCCGCCCCAGCGCCTCGTCGTTGGCTGTTTCGCCCCGGTTGAAGCGGACGTTTTCGAGGAGCACCACCTCGCCTGTCGCCACCTCGACCCCCTTCTGCCAGTCCGCCACCAGGCGCACCTCCTGGCCCAACCGTTCGCTGAGGCGGCGCGCCACCGGGGCGAGAGACCAGGCGGGATCGAAGGTCCCCTCCTGGGGGCGGCCCAGGTGGGACATCAAGATCACCCGCGCACCCCGCTCGTGGGCGAGGCGGATGGTCGGCAGGGCGGCGCGGATGCGGGCGTCGCTGGCCACCTGACCGTCGCGCAGCGGCACATTGAGGTCTTCGCGGATCAGCACCCGCTTGTCGGCCAGTGGGAGGTCGGTCATGCAGAGCATCGCCGGGGGCATCTCATCCTCCACGCGCGTCTTCGAGAATCCGTTGCCAGTAGAGCAGGAGGTCGATCATCCGATTGGCGTAGCCCCACTCGTTGTCGAACCAGACCAACACCTTGACCAGCCGCCGGCCGCCCATCCGGGTTTGGCTCGCGTCGACGATCCCGGAACGGGGATCGTGGTTGAAGTCGCAGGAAGCGAGCGGCTCCTCAGTGTACCCCAGAATGCCCGCAAGCTCTCCTTCGCTGGCCTCCCGCAGGATCCGATTGACCGCGGCGCAGTCGCTGTCCCGGGAGAGGAGCAGCGACAGATCGAGCGCCGAGACGTTCTGGGTGGGCACCCGCATTGCCTGCGCCTCGATGCGCCCCTCCAGGTGGGGCAGGATGCGGAAGATGCCTCGCGCCAGGCGGGTGTCCACGGGGATCACCGACTGGATGGCGGCGCGGGTCTTGCGCAGGTCGGTATGGTGGTAGGAGTCCAAAAGGGGCTGGTCGTTCATCACCGAGTGGATGGTGGTGATCACCCCTGCTTCGATGCCCAGGGCGCGATCCAACACCCACAGCACCGGTACCGCGCAGTTGGTGGTGCAGGAGGCCGCCGAGACCACCCGATGGTGGGCGGCCAGCTGCCGGTGGTTGACCCCGTAGACGATGGTGGCGTCCACCTCGGGGCGGGCCGGTTGCGAAAAGAGCACCCGCCCGGCCCCGGCCGCCAGGTGGCGCTCGGCGCTGGCCCGGTCGTCGAAGCTGCCGGTGCATTCCAGGACCACGTCCACCCCTTCCCAGGAGACGCCGCCGGGCACCGGCTCATGGCTGACGCGGATCGGCCGCCCCGCCACCCAGAGCGCCCCGTCGGCCGCTTCCACGGGGGCGGGAAAGCGGCCGTGGGTGGAGTCGTAGCGGGTGAGGTAGCGGATGGTGGCCAGGTCGGCCAGCTCGTTGATGGCCACCACTTCCAGTTCCTCGCCCAGGCGGCGCTCGTGGAGGGCGCGGAAGAGAGAGCGGCCGATGCGGCCGAAGCCGTTGATGGCGAGCCTCAGCACCCCCGAACCCGCTCCACCACGGCGCGCACCGCCTCCACCACCCGCTCTTCGGTGAAGCCGAAGTGGCGCAGTAGGACCTTGCCGGGCGCCGAGGCGCCAAAGCGGTCGAGGCCGACCACGGCGCCGTCCAGTCCCACGTACTTCCGCCACCAGTCGGGGTGGGCCGCCTCCACCGCCACCCGCGCGCGCACCGCGGCGGGTAGCACCGCCTCCCGATAGGCGGGATCCTGGGCTTCGAACACCTCCGCCGAGGGCAGGGAGACCACCCGCACCGCCAGCCCTTCGGCGGCCAGTCGCCGCGCCGCCCCCAGCGCCAGGGAGACTTCCGAGCCGGTGGCGAGGAGGATTGCATCGGGCGCCTCGCCCCCCTCCCAGAGGACGTAGCCGCCCCGCTCGATGGCCGCCACCTGTTCCGCGGTCCGCTCCTGGTGGGGGAGGGTTTGGCGGGACAGGACCAGGGCGGTGGGCCCTTCCCGCCGCTCCAGGGCCGCCTTCCAGGCCGCCGCGGTCTCCACCGCGTCGCAGGGGCGCCAAGTGACCAGGCCCGGCGTGGTGCGCAGGTTGGTGAGCTGCTCCACCGGTTGGTGGGTGGGCCCGTCCTCCCCCAGGCCGATGGAGTCGTGGGTGAAGACGAAAATGGCGGGCGCTCGCATCAACGCCGCGAGGCGCACGGCGTTGCGGCAGTACTCCATGAACACCAGGAAGGTGGCGCCGAAGGGGATGAACCCGCCGTGGAGGGCCATGCCGTTGGCGATCGCCGCCATGGCGAACTCGCGCACGCCGTAGTGGAGATAGTTGCCGGAGGCGTCCGCCGGAGTGACGGCCCGCGCTCCCCGCCAAAAAGTGAGGTTGGAGTGGGTGAGGTCGGCGGAACCGCCGAACAGTTCCGGCAGGTGGGGTGCCAAGGCGTCGAGGGTTTCCTTGGAGGCCTTGCGGGTGGCGACGTCCCCCCCCTGGGCCTGGCGCTCCAGGATCCACTGCCGGGCGAGCTCGGCGAAGTCGCCGGGCAGCCGGCCCACCAGGCGCCGCTCCAGCTCCACCGCCTCGCTGGGATAGCGGGAGCGGTACAGCTCGAAGCGCTCGAGCCATTCCCGCTCCGCTCGCGCCCCCTTCTCGCGGGCGTCCCAGGCTTCGTAGATCTCCTCGGGGATCTCGAAGGGGTCGTAGGGCCAGCCGAGAAACGCTCGGGCTCGACGCACCTCCTCGGCTCCCAGGGGAGCGCCGTGGCAGGCCTCGCTGCCCTGGAGGTTGGGGGCGCCGAATCCGATCACCGTGCGCACGCAGATGAGGCTCGGCCGCTCCCGCTCCGCGCGGGCGGCGAGGATGGCGCGGCGCACCGCCTCGGGGTCGTGGCCGTCCACGCCTGGCACCACGTGCCAGCCGTAGGCCGCGAAGCGCGCCGGCGTGTCGTCGGTGAACCAGGCCGGCCGGTCGCCGCCGCCGCGCACGTGGCCGTCGATGGAGATGTCGTTGTCGTCGTAGAAGACGATCAGCTTGCCGAGCTTGAGGGTGCCCGCCAGGGAGCAGGCCTCGTGGGAGATCCCCTCCATCAGGCAGCCGTCGCCGGCGAAGACGTAGGTGTAGTGGTCGATCACCGGCGGTGTGTCGGGGCGGTTGAACTGGGCGGCGAGCACCTTCTCGGCCAGCGCCATCCCCACCGCGTTGGCGAGCCCCTGACCCAGGGGGCCGGTGGTGGTCTCCACGCCCGGAGTTTCGCCGTACTCGGGGTGTCCCGGGGTGGGCGAGTGGAGTTGGCGAAAGTTTTCCAGATCGCCGATGGACAGGTGGTAGCCCGTCAGGTGGAGGAGGGCGTAGAGGAGCATCGAGGCGTGCCCGTTGGAGAGCACGAAGCGGTCGCGGTTGACCCAGTGGGGGTTCTCCGGGTTGTGGACCAGAAAGTCCCGCCACAGCACTTCGGCCACGTCGGCAAGCCCCATGGGGGCGCCGGGGTGGCCGCTCTGGGCGCGCTCGACGGCGTCCATGGCCAGGGCGCGGATGGCGTTGGCGAGTTCTCG
Source organism: Porticoccaceae bacterium (assembly GCA_026005035.1). Classification (GTDB taxonomy): domain Bacteria; phylum Pseudomonadota; class Gammaproteobacteria; order Pseudomonadales; family Porticoccaceae; genus BPKH01. The sequence continues at coordinate 79,696 of BPKH01000007.1, forward strand.
TCGCGAAGGCATGAGGCACCTCGGGCTCGGCGGGGTGGGCGGCGAGGGGGCGCTATTTTCCCGTAACCGCCCCCCGGGGTAAATAGCGCCGCCTCGGGCGGGGGGTTATGATGGGGCCCCTTCCCCGGGGGTGGGGCGTTCCGATGATCGTCACCAGCGTGGCGTACCGCCAGGGCAAGCGCCTCGAGGAGGTGCCCCTCGAGCGCGTCGAAGGGGTGCTGGCCGAGCCCGACACCTTCGTGTGGATCGGCCTCCACGAGGCCGAGCCGCCGGTGCTCGCCGAGCTGGCGAAGCGCTTTCACCTCCACGAGCTGGCGGTGGAGGATGCCCGCAAGGCCAACCAGCGCTCCCGTCTCGAGCCCTACGACGAACAGCTGTTCATCGCCGTCAAGACGGTGCGCCGCGCCGGGGAGGAAGTGGAGTTCGGCGAGACCCATTTCTTTTTGGGGCGCAACTTCCTGATCGTCATCCGCCACGGCCACACCGCCGGCTACACGCCGGTGCGCGAGCACTGCGAGCGCAACCCGCGCCTGCTGGCCAAGGGCCCAGGCTACCCCCTCTACGCCCTGCTCGACTACATCGTGGACAACTATGCGCCGGTCCTCGAGGGCCTGAACGCCGAGTTCGCCGAGCTGGAGGAGCGCCTGGTGGAAGACGGCTACGACCCGTCGCTGGCCCGGCAGCTGTACCTCTTGCGCCGCACCCTGGTGGCGGTGCGCGCCGCGGTGGAACCCGTGGCCGACATCGCGAGCCAGCTCGCGCGCCACTTCCCCGAGCTCGTTCACCGCGACCTGCGCCCCTATTTCCGCGACGTCCACGACCACGTGGTGCGCACCCTGGAGCGCCTCGACGCCCTGCGGGAAATGCTCACCGCCGCCATGTCGGTGAGCCTCGCCCTGATCACGGTGCGCCAAAACGAGGTGGTCAAACGGCTCGCCGGCTGGGGGGCGATCCTGGCCGTGCCGACCGTGGTGTTCAGCCTCTACGGCATGAATTTCCGCCACATGCCGGAGCTCGCCTGGCCCTACGGCTATCCGTTGGCGCTGGCCGCCACCGCCGCTGCCTGCGCGGCCCTCTACCGCAAGCTGCGCCGCGCCGGCTGGCTGTGACTCACAGTCACAGGCGCAGGCCCAAAAGCGCGGTGAGGGCCAAGACGGAAAAGAGGTTGAGGACAAGGCCCGCCCGCACCATGAGCTGCTGGGGTACCTGGCCGGTGCCATAGACCAGGGCGTTGGGCGGTGTTGCCACCGGCAACATGAAGGCGCAGGAGGCGGCGAGCCCCACCGCCAGGGCCGCCGTGGCCGGGGGGACGGGCCCGTCGGGCAGCGCCAGAAAGACGGGCAGGAGCAGGGCGGTGGTGGCGGTGTTGGAGGTGATCTCGGTGAGCAAGACCACGAAGGCCACCAGCGCCGCCAGCATCCACAGGGGATGCCAGTCCGCCACCAGCGCGGCGAGGCCTTCCCCGAGCAGGGCGCTCGCCCCGGTCTGCTCGAGGGCGGCGCTCAGGGTCAAGCCGCCGCCGAACATGAACAGCACCCCCCAATCGGAGCGCGCCTCCACCTCCCGCCAACTCACCACCCCGGTGGCGCACAGCGCGATCAGGGCGCACAGCCCCACCCAGCTGTCGAAGTGTCGCTCGATGCCGAGGAGGTCGCCCAGGGCGGGACCCGCCACCCAGGCGGCGGCGGTCGCCGCGAAGATCGCCACCAACAGCCGCCGTTTGGGGGTCCAGGCGAAGGTCCGCGCCGAGAGCGCCACCCGGTCGTCGCCGAATTCGGGCCGCAGGGCGAGCACGAGCCCCGCCATCGCCAGCGGCCAGAGGAGCGCCACCGCGGGCAAGCCCACCGCCAGCCAGGCGGTGAAGTCGAGGCCGAGTTCCGCCGCCACCAGGGCGTTGGGGGCAGTGCCGATGAGGGTGCCCATGCCGCCCACGTTGGCCGAGAAGGCCACCGCCAGGAGCGCGTAGGCGCGGGTCCGCGCGGGCAGGTCGGGTCGCTCGGCGAGCAGCCCCAAGGCCAAGGGGAGCATCAAGAGCGTCACCGCCGTGTTGCTGATCCACATGGAGAAGAATGCTGCCGACAGGGCGAGGAAGCGCACCGCCCGCGACAGTCGCCCCCCGGTGGCGGCCAAGACGGCGTCGGCGAGGGCGCGATCGAGCCCCTGGGCGTGGAGGGCGCCGGCCAGGGCAAACCCGCCCAAAAAGAGAAAGATGATCGGGTGGGCGAAGTTGGCCACCGCCGCGGCCACCGGCATCAGCCCGAGGGCCACCGCCAACACGGGGACGAGAAAGGCAGTGACGGTGACGTGGAGCGCCTCGGTGAGCCACAGGACGGCGATGGCCCACATCAGGGCCAGGGCGCGGGCCTGTTCGGCGGGGACGTCGAGGGCCGCGGCGAGGGCCGCGCCCCCGGCGAGGGCCGCCAAGGCGGCGGCGGGAAGCCTCGGATTCATTGTGGTCGTTTTCGTGCCGGCTCGCCGCCAGTCTATCAGAGGCCTTGTATCAAAAAAGTTCGATACAGTGCTCCGGGTCGTGCTACCATCGCCGGCCATGGACGCTCCGACCCCCGCCCATCCGGACGCCAGCGCCCTCGCCGCCCTGCTCAAGGCGGCGGGGGACCCCCTGCGGCTCGCCCTGCTGCGCACCCTGCGGGAGGGCGCCTACGGGGCGTTGGAATTGGCCGAGCTATTGGGGGTGCGCCAAAATAGCTTGAGCCACCACCTGAAAGTCCTCCACCAGGCGGGGCTGGTGGCGTCGCGCCGGGAGGGAACCCACATCTTTTACCGCCGCAATCCCGCCCCGCCCCATCCGGAACTGGCCGAAGCGCTCTTCGCGGCGGCCGGCCGGCTCCCCGAACCGCCCGGGCTGGCGGAGCGCCTCGCCCGCGTCCACGAGGCCCGCGCCGAGGCGTCCCGCGCCTTTTTCCGCCAACACGCCGAGCGGTTTCGCGAACGGCAGGACCTGATCGCCGGCTTCGCCCACTACGGGGAGGCGGTGCTCGCTGCGCTCGACCGCTGTCGGCGGGGGAGCGAGGCGGCCCTGGAGGTGGGCCCCGGGGCCGGCGAGCTGCTGGCGGGCCTGGCGCGGCGCTTCCGCCAACTGTGGGCGCTCGACAACTCGCGCGAGATGTTGGCCCTGGCACAGGCCGCCGCCCGGCGCCAGGGCCTCGCCGGGGTGCGGTTCGTCCTCGGCGACGCCGCCCGCGAGCGCTTTCCGGGGCAGCGGTTCGACGCGGTGACCCTCAACATGGTCCTCCACCACGTGCCGGCGCCGGCGGCGGTGGTGGACAACCTGTCCCGCCACCTGGCCCCGGGCGGCGTGCTCCTGGTCACCGAACTGGTGGCCCACCAACAGGACTGGGTGCGCGAGGCGTGCGGCGATTTGTGGCTCGGCTTCGAACCGGCGGAACTCACCGAGCTGGCCCGCCGCGCCGGCCTCGTGGACCTGGGTGGCGAGTACCTCGCCCTGGTCAACGGCTTTTCCATCCAGATCCGTCCCTTTGGCCGGCCGCCCGTGGCCGGCGCCGTAGGAGAAAACCCATGAGCCTGTACCGCATCTTCACTTCGGAGTCGGTGTCCGAGGGCCATCCCGACAAGATGGCCGACCAGATCTCCGACGCCGTGCTCGACGCCATCCTCGCCCGGGACAAGCAGGCCCGGGTGGCGGTGGAAACCATGGTCAAGACCGGCATGGCGATCGTCGCCGGGGAGGTCACCACCAGCTGTTACGTCGACCTCGAGGAGATCATCCGCGGCGTCATCACCGAGATCGGCTACACCAGCTCGGAGGTGGGCTTCGACGGCGCCTCCTGCGCCGTGATCAACGCCATCGGCAAGCAGTCCCCGGACATCCGCCAGGGGGTGGACCGGGGCAACCCCGAGGAGCAGGGGGCCGGGGACCAGGGGCTGATGTTCGGCTACGCCACCGACGAGACCGACGCCCTCATGCCGGCGCCGATCTACTACGCTCACCGCCTGATGGAGCGCCAGGCCTACCTGCGCAAGCACCGCGTCCTCCCCTGGCTTAGGCCCGACGCCAAGAGCCAGGTGACCCTGCGCTACGAGGAGGGGCGGCCGGTGGCGGTGGAGGCGGTGGTGCTGTCCACCCAACACGACCCCGACATCTCCCAGGCGGACCTGCGGGAGGCGGTCATCGAGGAGATCATCAAACCGGTGTTGCCGGCCGAGTGGATCCACCGCGGCACGATCTTCCACGTCAACCCCACCGGCCGCTTCGTGATCGGCGGGCCCAAGGGGGATTGCGGCCTCACCGGGCGCAAGATCATCGTCGACACCTACGGGGGGATGGCCCACCACGGCGGCGGCGCCTTTTCCGGCAAGGATCCCTCCAAGGTGGACCGCTCGGCGGCCTACGCCGGCCGCTACGTGGCCAAGAACATCGTCGCCGCCGGCCTCGCCCGGCGCTGCGAGATCCAGGTCTCCTACGCCATCGGGGTGGCCGAACCCACCTCGGTGTCGGTCAACACCTTTGGCACCGGGACGGTGGACGACGAGCGGCTCGCCGCGGCGGTGCGCGAGGTGTTCGACCTGCGCCCCTACGGCCTGGTGCGCATGCTCGACCTGCTCCACCCCATGTACCGCCAGACCGCCGCCTACGGCCACTTCGGCCGCGAGCCGGTGGAGCACGTCTACCGCTACCAGGAAAACGGCGAGTGGCGCGAGGAGACCTGTCTGGCCTTTTCCTGGGAGAAGACCGACCGCGCGGACGACCTGAAGGCGGCCCTCAGTTGAGTGCCCACGGCAAAGAGGAGCGAACGATGAACCAGGCGATCGACCACAAGCAGGACTACCGGGTGGCGGACATTGGGCTCGCCGAGTGGGGGCGGCGGGAGATCCGCATCGCCGAGACGGAGATGCCGGCCCTCATGGCCCTGCGCGCCAAATACGCCGCGGAGAGGCCGCTGGCGGGGGCGCGCATCCTCGGCTGCATCCACATGACCATCCAGACGGCGGTGCTCATCGAGACCCTGGTGGCCCTGGGCGCCGAGGTGCGCTGGTCGTCCTGCAACGTCTTTTCCACCCAGGACCACGCCGCCGCCGCCATGGCCGCGGCGGGAATCCCCGTCTACGCCTGGAAGGGGGAGACGCCCGAAGAGTACGAGTGGTGCATCGAGCAGACCATCCTCAAGGACGGGCGCCCCTGGAACGCCAACATGGTGCTCGACGACGGCGGCGACCTCACCTGGATGCTCCACGAGCGTTATCCGGAGGTGCTCGACGGCGTCCACGGCATCACCGAAGAGACCACCACCGGGGTCCATCGCCTCCACGAGCTGCTCCGCAAGGGGCAGCTGCGGGTGCCGGCGATCAATGTCAACGATTCGGTGACCAAGTCCAAAAACGACAACCGCTACGGCTGCCGCCACTCCCTCAACGACGCCATCAAGCGGGCCACCGACCACCTGCTGGCGGGCAAGCGGGCGCTGGTGATCGGCTACGGCGACGTCGGCAAAGGGTCCGCCCAGTCGCTGCGCCAGGAGGGCATGATCGTGCGGGTGGCCGAGATCGACCCCATCTGCGCCATGCAGGCCTGCATGGACGGCTACGAGGTGGTCTCCCCCTATCTCGGGGGCGATCCCAGCCGCGGCGTCGACCGCGCCCTCCTGGGCCAGACCGACCTGGTGGTGACCGCCACCGGCAACGTGGACGTGTGCGACGCCGAGATGCTCAAGGCCCTCAAGCGCGGTTGTGTGGTGTGCAACATCGGCCACTTCGACAACGAGATCGACGTCGCCTACATGCGCCGCGCCTGGGAGTGGGAAGAGGTCAAACCCCAGGTCCACAAGGTCTACCGCGACCGGGCGGCGGACGACTACCTGATCCTCCTCTCCGAGGGGCGGCTGGTGAACCTGGGCAACGCCACTGGCCACCCCTCGCGGGTGATGGATGGCTCCTTCGCCAACCAGGTGCTCGCCCAGATCTACCTCTACCGGCAGCGCTTCGCCGATTTGCCTCCCGAGGAGAAGCGCAAGCGGATCCGCATCGAGGTCCTGCCCAAGCACCTGGACGAAGAGGTTGCGCGCTACATGGTGGAGGGTTTCGGTGGGGTGATCACCCGCCTCAAGCCACGCCAGGCGGAGTACATCGGGGTGCCCGTGGAGGGTCCCTACAAGCCCGAGGGGTACCGCTACTGACCGCCCATGGCCGAGTTTTCCCTGAGTTTCGAGTTTTTCCCGCCCAAGACGGAGGAGGGCCGGGCGCGGCTCGCGGCGGTCCGCGACCGCCTGGCCCGCCTGCGCCCCGCCTTTTTCTCCATCACCTACGGGGCGGGGGGATCGACGCGGGCGCACACCCGCGATCTGGTGCTCGAGTTCCACCGTGCCGGTCACCCCGTCGCCCCCCACCTCTCCTTCGGCGGCGACGACGAAGAGGCGGTGCGCGAGCTGCTCGCCACCTATCGGCAGGCCGGCGTGCGCCACCTGGTGGCTCTGCGGGGCGATTTGCCCTCGGGCATGGGCCCGCGGCGCCTGGTGCACGCCAACGAGCTCGTCGCCCGGGTCCGGGCGTGGTTCGGCGATCACTTCCACATCAAGGTGGCGGCCTATCCGGAGATCCATCCGGAGGCGGAGGGGTACCGCCGCGACGTCCACTGGCTGGCCGAGAAGTTCCGGGCCGGCGCGGACTGCGCGCTCACCCAATATTTCTACAACGCCGACGCCTACTTCTACTTTCTGGACGAGTGCGCCCGCGCCGGCATCGAGCGGCCCATCTACCCCGGCATCATGCCCATCGCCAACTACGCGAGCCTGGTGCGCTTCTCCGAGAAGTGCGGCGCCGAAATCCCCCGCTGGCTGCGCTGGCGGCTCGCCGATTTCGGCGATGACGAGGCGGGGCTTTTTGCCTTCGGGGTGGAGGTGGTCAGCCGTCTGTGCGAGCGGCTGCGGGCCGGCGGCGCGCCCGGCTTCCACTTCTACACCCTCAACCGCGCCGAGGCGAGCCTGGCGATCCTCGGCAACCTCGGGCTCGCCTAGTGCACCCCGCGCGCCTCTACGTGCCCGAGATTCCCCCGGTGGGCGAGCTGTGCGCCCTGCCCGCCCAGGCCGCTCACCACCTGGTGGCGGTGCTGCGGGCGCGGCGAGGCGATCCGGTGGTGTTGTTCGACGGCCGCGGCGGCGAGTACGCGGCGGAGCTGGTGTCGGACGATCCCCGGCGCGCCTTGGTGCGGGTGAAGGCCTTCGCGCCCGTGGAGCGGGAATCGCCCCTGCGGGTGGTGTTGGGGGTGGGGCTCGCCCGCGGGGAGCGCTTCGAGTGGCTCGTCCAGAAGGCCACCGAGCTGGGGGCGGCGGAGATCCAGCCCCTCTTCACCGCCCGCTGCGAGGTGCGCCTCGCCGGCGAACGGCTGGCGCGCAAGCGGGCGCGCTGGCTGCAGATCGCCGCCAGCGCCTGCGAACAGTGCGGTCGCAATCGCCTCCCCGAAATCCACCCCCCGCGCCCGTTGGACGATTTTCTCCAGGTGGTGGCCCACGTTCGCCTGGTGCTGGCGCCGGGTGCACGAGAGGGGCTGGTCGGCCAGGTGGTGGCGGGATCGGTGGCGGTGGCGAGCGGCCCCGAGGGCGGCTTCGCCCCCGAGGAGCTCGACGCCCTGGTCGGCGCCGGCTTTCGGCCGGTGGGGCTCGGCCCGCGGGTACTTCGGGCCGAAACGGCCCCCATCGCGGCCCTGGCTGCACTACAGTGTCTGTGGGGCGACGGCAGAGGGGAGTAGCCAATGGTTGGGTTGCGCATGCTGGCGACGGCGCTTTTCGTGGCGGCGCTGGCGGGCTGTGCCGGCATCCCGGAGGGCATCGAGCCGGTGAAGGGATTTGAGCTCGCGCGCTTTCTCGGCACCTGGTACGAGATCGCGCGCCTCGACCATCCCTTCGAGCGGGGGCTGGAGCGGGTCACCGCCCACTACGCCCTGCGACCGGACGGCACCATCGAGGTGGTCAACCGCGGCTTTGATCCGGCACGGGGGGAGTGGCGCGAGGCCCGTGGGCGGGCCCGCTTCGCGGGCGATCCGGGGGTGGGCGCCCTACGGGTTTCCTTTTTTGGGCCCTTTTACGGGGCTTATAACGTGATCGCCCTGGACCGGGAGGGCTATCAGTACGCCCTGGTCTGTGGTGCCGATCGCGACTTCCTCTGGTTGCTCGCCCGCACCCCGGACCCCGAGCCGGAGGTGGTCGAGTCGCTGATCGCCACGGCACGCGGCTTGGGCTTTGCCACCGAACGGCTCCTCTTCGTCCGCCACGGTCCCGGCCCATGAGCGGGCTTCTGCTCTTTTTCCATCTGCTCGGCGCCGCGGTCTGGACCGGCGGCCATCTGGTGCTCGCCCTGGGGGTGCTGCCCGAGGCGCTGCGCCGGCGGGACCCGGCGATGATCCTCCAGTTCGAGGCGCGCTTCGAGCGGCTCGGCGTGCCCGCCCTCTTGGTCCAGGTGGTCACCGGCGTGGCCCTGGCGTACCGGTGGCTGCCCGACGTGGCTGGCTGGCTGGACCTCGCCAACCCCCTCGCCCGGCCCATCGCCGCCAAGTTCGCCCTGCTCGCGGCCACTGCGGCGCTCGCCCTCGACGCCCGGTTGCGGCTCATCCCTCGCCTCACCCCGGCGCGCCTGCCGGCCCTCGCCTGGCACGTGGGCGCCGTGACCGCGCTGGCCTTGGCCTTCGTCGCCGTCGGCCTGTCTTTTCGCACCGGCTGGCTCTATTGAGCCTCGGGGATGGGGATCGGCGCGTCCTGGACGGCGGCGCGCAGCACGAAGCTGGAGTGGACGCCGGTGACCCCTTCGATGCGGGTGATCTTGTCGAGCAAAAGCCGCTGGTAGGCCTCCATGTCGCGGACGATCACCTTGAGCTGGTAGTCGGCCTCCTGGCCGGTGATCAGCAGGCATTCCAAGACCTCGGGCAAGGCGGCGATGGCGCGCTCGAAGTTGGCGAACCGTTCCGGAGTGTGCCGGTCCATGGAGATGTGGATGAGGGCCATCAGGCTCAAGCCCAGCTTGCGGGCGTCCACCTGGGCGCGGTAGCCGGTGATCACCCCCGCCTCTTCCAGGGCGCGCAGGCGCCGCAGGCAGGGGGAGGGGGAAAGGCCGATGCGCTCCGCCAGCTCTTGGTTGGTCAGGCGCCCCTCCCGCTGGAGGATCTCGAGGATGCGCCGGTCGTAGCGGTCGAGGTCCATGTCTGCAAGGATGTTGCTTAAAATGTCCGATCAGTGAAATCTTCTGTTTTTATTCTGCCGCTTTCGGTCAAAAAAGCAAGCAAATTTCCGGCCAACCCCGTTAGCCTTAGGGTGGTCCGGCGCCTCGCGCGCCCTCCCGGCGGGGAGTTCCGACACCTGCGTTTCGAGCGCGCCCAACGCCTACACCCGAGAGGTTTCGCCATGTCCCGGTTCGACCATCGCAAGTACCGCCCCGTCCCCACCTGGCCGATGCCCAACCGGCGTTGGCCCGACCGCACCATTCGCGAGGCGCCCATCTGGGCCAGCGTCGATCTGCGGGACGGCAACCAGGCCCTCATCGAGCCCATGTCGGTGGAGCAGAAGCGCCGCCTTTGGGAGCTTTTGGTCAAGATCGGTCTCAAGGAGATCGAGGTGGGCTTCCCCGCCGCCAGCCGCCCCGACTACGACTTCGTCCGCTGGCTGATCGAGGGCGACCACATCCCGGAAGACGTGACCATCCAGGTGCTGGTGCAGGCTCGCGAGGACCTGATCCGGCGCACCTTCGAGGCGCTGCGCGGGGCGCGCCGGGCCATCGTCCACGTCTACAACTCCACTTCCACGGTGCAGCGGGAGCGGGTATTCGGCGCCGACCGGGAGGGCGTCAAGGCCATCGCGGTGCGCGGCGCGCGCCTGTTGTTGGCGGAAGCGGAGCGCCACCCCGACACCGAGTGGGTCTTCCAGTACTCCCCGGAAAGCTTCTCCAACACCGAGTGGGACTACGCGGTGGAGGTGTGCAACGCGGTGATCGACGTGTGGCAGCCCACCCCCGAGCGGCGCTGCATCATCAACCTGCCCGCCACCGTGGAGAGCAGCACGCCCAACGTCTTCGCCGACCAGGTGGAGTACTTCTGCACCCACGTGGACCGGCGCGACAGCATCGTGGTGTCGGTGCACACCCACAACGACCGGGGCTGCGCCGTCGCCGCCGCCGAGCTGGCGGTGCTGGCGGGCGCCGAGCGGGTGGAGGGGACGCTCCTCGGCAACGGCGAGCGCACCGGCAACATGGACCTGGTGACCATGGCCATGAACCTCTACAGCCAGGGGGTGGATCCCAAGCTCGACCTGTCGCGGCCGGACGAGATCATCGCCGTCTACACCAGCTGCACCGGCATGCCGGTCCATCCCCGCCACCCCTGGGTGGGGGAGCTCGTCTACACCGCCTTCTCGGGTAGCCACCAGGACGCCATCCGCAAGTGCCTCAAGCAGCAGCGGCCGGACGAGCCCTGGCAGGTGGCGTACCTGCCCATCGACCCCCGCGACATCGGCCGCACCTACCAGGAGGTGGTGCGGGTCAACAGCCAGTCGGGCAAGGGCGGCGTGGCCTTCGTCCTGGAGCGCGACCACGGTCTTTCGCCGCCGCGCTGGATGCTGGTGGAATTCGCCCAAGTAGTGCAGCGGGCCAGCGAAGAGCAGGGGGGCGAGGTGGACAGCGCCACCATTCGCCGCCTGTTCTTCGACCACTACGTGCGCACCGAGGGCCCCGCCGTGCTCCTCGGCTACCAGTTGGAGCGGCTCGCTGGCCGCGACCGGATCCGGGCGCGCATCGCCCAGGAGGGCCGGGAGGTGGTGTTGGCCGGCGAGGGCGAGGGGGCCATCTCGGCCTTCGTCGACGCCTGGCAGAAGTACAGCGGCCAAACCCTGAGCGTGGTGGACTACGCCGAGCACGCCGTGGGCGAGGGCACGGACGCCGAGGCGGCCGCCTACGTGCTCTTGAACTTGAACGGCGCGCGGGTGGCCGGTGCGGCGCTCGACCGGGACACCGTTGGGGCTTCGCTGTCGGCGCTGCTCGCCGCCCTGAACCGCGCCGCCCTGGCGGAGGTGGAGGCCGCCTGAGGGCTCAGCCTAAGCGGGACTTGAAGTCTCGGTAGTCGAAGCGGCGCACCAGTTCGAGTTCGTCGGTGCGGGAGTCCCACAGGGCGATGGCGGGCAGGCGCACGCCGTTGAAGGTGGTGGTCTTGACCATGGTGTAGTGGGCCATGTCGTCGAACAACAGGCGCTGGCCCACGCGGAGCGGTTCGGGAAAGCTGTAGTCGCCGATCACGTCGCCGGCCAGACAGGTCAGGCCCCCCAGCCGGTAGCGGTAGGGGTCTCCTCGGGCAGGCCCGCCCCGTGGATTTCGGGGCGATAGGGCATCTCCAGGGTGTCCGGCATGTGGCAAGTGGCGGAGACGTCGAGGATCGCCTGGGGCCGGTCGGTGTAGGTGACGTCCAGCACCTCCGCCACCAGCACTCCGGAGCGGATCGCCACCGCCTCGCCCGGTTCCAGGTAGACCTCCACCCCGTAGCGGCTTTTCAAGCGGCGGATCGCCTCCACCAGGTCGTCCACTTGGTAGCCCGGGCGGGTGATGTGGTGGCCGCCGCCGAGGTTGAGCCACTCCATGCGCGACAGGAATTCGCCGAACTTCTCCTCCACCGCCGCCAGGGTCCGCGCGAGGGGCGGGAAGTCCTGCTCGCACAGGGTGTGGAAGTGCAGCCCGCTGATGCCCGCAGAGGTCCTGGCCGGCGAAGCGGGCGCGGGGAATGCCGAGGCGCGAGCCGGGCGCACAGGGGTCGTAGAGGGGGACCGTCCCCTCCGAGTGCTCGGGGTTGACGCGCAGCCCGGCGCGCAGTTCCGGGCGGCGGGCCCGGCCTGCTCGAAGAGGGGCCGAAAGCGGTGCCACTGCTCGAAGGAGTTGAACACCACGTGGTGGGCGAAGGTGAGGATCTCCGCCAGCTCGTCCGGCGGATACGCGGCGGCGAAGGACGTGGATCTCGCCGCCGTACTCCTCCTGGCCGAGCCGCGCCTCGAAGAGGCCGCTGGCGCAGATCCCGGACAGGTAGCGGGCGGTGAGGGGGCCGAGCCGCCACAGGGCGAAGGCCTTGAGGGCGGCGAGCACCTTGGCGCCGCTTTCCGCCTGGACCCGGGCCAGCCACCGCCAGGTTCTCTTCCACCACCGCGCGGTCCACGACGAAGCAGGGCGATGGCACCCGGTGGGGATCGAAGCGGGCGAAAGTGGTGGCGCGCAACACGAGGCGACTCCCGACGGGAAGCGCCCATTATACCGGCCTCGCCCACTCGCCCCTCCTTCCCTTTGGTAGAATGTCCCGCCACGCGAGGGTGCGGTTCCACCGCCCAGGACGCCGGGCCTCCACCGGGAACGAGGCAGCACCATGTCCCCACTGCGCGCACTGCTCCTCGCCGCCACCCTGGTGGCGGCTCCCGCCCTCGGCGCCGACCTCGCCACGCCCGAAGCGGCGCGGGATCACGCCAACGGGATCCTGTTGGACATCGGCCAGAATCGCCTGGCGGACGCCTGGGTCAAGATGAAGGCCCACACCACCATTCCCCCGGGGCGCATCGACGCCTTCGCCGAGAGCTATCGCCAGGCGGTGCAGCAGACCCTCAAATACTACGGTCCGTCGGTGGGGATGGAGCTGTTGCGCGCCGAGCTCGCCGGCGAGTCGCTGCTCCATTTGACCTACCTGGTGAAGTACGAGGTCACCGGGGTCCTGTGGAACCTCACCTTCTACAAGGCCCGCGATCGGTGGATGCTCACCGACTTCAACTACGACATCAACCTCACGAGCCTCTTTCAGCGATGAGCATCGTCAAATCCTTTTCCGACGCCGTTCTCAAGACCTGGCTCAACGAGCTCGGCCTGGAACACTATCTGTGCGACGAGTGCCGCGGCCTCCACCTGGTGGAGATGCAGTCCAAGGAGGGGGTGGCCGAATGCCGCCTCTTCGCCGAGGAGTGGGGCTTTCTGCTCAGCACCGAGTTCCAGATCCGCCCCTCGGCGCTCATGACCGTGCTGGCGGAGATCGGCCCACTCAACGTCGACTACCCCACGCTGAAGATCTTCCTCGACACCGAGGACGACGGCGTCCCCTACCTGGTCGCCTCGGCCACCGCCTACACGGGGGCGGGGATGACCGAGGGGCAATTTGCCCTGTTCGTCACCACCTCCCTCGAGATGACGAACCGCCTCCTCGGGGAGTTGGCGGAAATGAACTGCCTCTATCTGGAGGAGGACGCCGAGAACCCGGCGCCCGCCTCGATGCTTCACTGAGGCCGGTCGGGCACCTTGAAGTAGATGCGCAAGGGGAGCTCCGCCCGCCGGCCCAGGTAGAGGACGAGGCCGTAGTGGTCGCGATCGTAGTCGGCCACCCAGCGGTAGCGTACCGGCAGAGACTCCTCTTCCCCCTCGCCGCGCCGCCCCACCACCACGATTTCCTCCACCTGCGCCGGCTCGCCCACCTGGGTCTTGGGCACCGCCACCCCGATGCGCAGCTCCTCGCCCTCCCGCTCCACGGAGCGCACCTCGGCGCCCAGGGCGGCGTCGGCGCTGCCCGCGCGGGGCTCGATCCAGTCGGTGGCCACCTCCGCCGCGAGCAGTGGCAGGGCGGCGCCCAGGGTGGCGACCAGCAGGAGGACTCGGCAAGCCATGGCACGTCTCCGCGAGGGGTGAAGGCTCGCCCATGATAGCCCAGATCGGCAGACCGGTTCGCCGCAACCCGGCGCCGGACCGGTTCCGTCGGCCGCGAGCCCGACGCCTGGCATGCGCCCGCTCACCCCGGGTTGCGGCGCCTCGCGCTTCCACCCGGGCTGCGCTCGACATCCTGCCGTCGGCGCAGCCCGGATGGAGCGAAGCGGAATCCGGGAAGCGACCCCCGATGATCGGCCAGCACGCGCCCGCTCACCCCGGGTTGCGGCGCCGCCCCTCCACTCCGGGCGACCAACGACCTCGCGCCGTTCGCGCCGCCCCGGTGGCGCGCCGAGGGCTGCAAGTTCCGACACCCCCTGCCGACCCGGGACGGGTCCCTTGACGATGCCCCACCCGCGGTCGACAATCCGCCCTCCAGCGCGTCCCGCCGCCCCATGAAGCCACTGCGCCCCCTCCTGCTCGCCCTGCTGCTTGCGGGCAGTCCCCTCTGCCTGGGCGCAGCCTGGCTCAGCGTGCCGCTGCGGGTGCCCGACGGGCTGCTCGCCGAGCTCCTCGCCCGCGAGCTGCCCGGTGCCGGGGCGCCGCTTCCCCTGTCGGCCGATCCCGCCGGCTGCAACCAGCTGGTGGTGGCCGAGCCGCGTTTGCGCTCGGAGGCGCCGCAGGGACTGGGCTTCGAAGCGCGGCTCGCCGCCCGGGGCGGCACGCCCTTGGGCGGCCGCTGCTTGCCGCTCTTCCGCTGGGAGGGGACCTTCTCCGCCGTGCTCGCCCCCTGGGTGGGCGAAGACGGCGGCCGGCTGGGGTTTACCGTGCTCTCCTCGGCACTGCGCCCCGACGACGGGGCGAGCCCGCTGCCGGGGGTTCTCTGGGACTGGGTCAAAGCCTATGTCCACCCCCGGCTCGAAGCCCTGCGGCTCGATCTGGAACCGCCGCGGCGGGCGGTGCGGGAGCTGCTCGCCTCCCTGGCCCCGCGCGATCCCGCCCTCGCCGAGGCGCTTGGAATCGGCGCGCTTTGCGGCGGTGCGCGCGCTGGCCGACGGCCTCGAGGTGGAGCTCGCCTTCGCCCTGCCCGCCTTGCCCCCGCCCCCCGCCGGCGGCGACGGCACCCCTCAGCGAAGAGGAGCTCGCCGCCTGGGAGGCCGCCTGGCAGGCGTGGGACGCCTTTTTCACCTGGTTGATCCTCGACCTGGGCGAAACTCTCGGGGTCGATCCCCAGCTGCGCGCGGCCCTGGCGGAAGTGCTGCTCGAGGCCCGCTACGACCTGCGGCGGGCCCTGGAGGGGACGGCGGCGAGGCGACCCGGTGCGCGAGCTCTTCCAGCGCAGCTGGGCCCGGCTCGCCCCGCTGCTGCGGGGAAGCCTCGCCCGCCAACCGGCCCTCGCCGGGGCGTCGCTCTTGTCCTTCGTCACCGCGGCCGACGCCCTGGCGGCGGTGGATGCGGCCACCGCCGGCAGCGGTTGGCGGTTGGACGCTGCCACCCCTGCGCGCCCTGGCGCGCCTCGTCGATCCGGCGGTGGGCGAGGAGGCGCTGCGCTATCGGGAAGGGGTGAATCCGGCCCTGCGCGCCCTCCTCGGCCTGCCCCCGGAACTGCCGGAACCCCCTCCCATCGAGGGCGGCCAGTCGCTGCGCCTGCCCGGCATCCCGCCCGCCCGCGCCGCCGTCGACCCGGCGGAGCGGCTCCAGCACTGGCTGCCCGCGCGCGATGACCTGGACCTATACCTGGCGGCGGTGGGCCAGCTCTTCGACCGCATCGCCGAGGAGGAATTGGCCCGCGGCAAGGTGCCGCGGGAGGCGGCCGAGGTGTACCGCAACGCCCTGCTTGCCACCGCCTGGCAGGAATCCTGTTGGCGGCACTGGGAGCGGCGGGAACGGCAGCTGGTGCCACTGCGCTCGAGCGCCGGGTCGGTGGGGCTCATGCAGGTCAACGAGCGGGTCTGGCGCGGCGTCTACGATCCCGACCGCCTGCGCCGGGAAGTGGCCTACAACGCTCGGGCCGGCAACGAGATCCTGGTGCTCTACCTGGTGGACTACGCCTGGCGGCGCGGCGAGCACCAGGCCACCGGGCGCCTGGAGAACCTGGCGCGGGCCGCCTACAGCATGTACAACGGCGGCCCCGGCGCGCTGACCCGCTACCGGCGGCCCGACGCGCCGCCGCGCGCCCGGCGCGTCGACCGCAACTTTTACGCCAAGTACCTGGCGGTGGTCCGCGACGGCCCGCGGGCGGTGCGCAGCTGTTACGCGCCGTCCTGAGGGCTGCGCCGCACCAGCTGGTCGAGGAAGTCCACCGGGATGGGAAAGACCACGGTGGAAGTCTTTTCGCCGGCGATCTCGGTGAGGGTCTGGAGGTAGCGCAACTGGAAGGACTGGGGCTGGCCGGCCAGGATGGTGGCCGCTTGGGCGAGCTTTTCCGCCGCCTGCAGCTCCCCTTCGGCGTGGATCACCTTGGCGCGCCGCTCCCGCTCCGCCTCGGCCTGGCGGGCGATGGCGCGGATCATGCTCTCGTTGAGGTCGACGTGCTTGATCTCCACGTTGGAGACCTTCACGCCCCAGGCGTCGGTCTGCTGGTCGAGGATCTCCTGGATGTCGGAGTTGAGCTTGTCCCGCTGCGCCAGCATGTCGTCGAGCTCATGCTGGCCGAGCACCGAGCGCAGGGTGGTCTGGGCCAACTGGCTGGTGGCTTCCAGGTAGTTCTCCACGTTGATGATCGCCTTTTGGGGGTCCACCACCCGGAAATAGACCACCGCGTTGACCTGCACCGAGACGTTGTCGCGGGAGATCACGTCCTGGGTGGGCACGTCCATCACCAGGGTGCGCAGATCGACGCGCACCACCTGCTGGACCACCGGGATGACGATCACCAGCCCCGGCCCCTTCACCTTGTAGAAGCGGCCGAGGAGGAAGACCACGCCCCGCTCGTACTCGCGGAAGACGCGAAAGGCGGAGAGCAGCAGCGCTGCGAGGAGGACGAGAAAGGTGAGGCTGAAGTAGCCCATGGCGCTCACTCCTTGGTCACGATCAGTCTGAGTCCGCGGCCGCCGGCGACGCGTACCCGCTCGCCGGGAACCAGGGGTTCACTCGCCTCCGCCTGCCACAGCTCGCCAGCCACCCGCACCAGGTAGTGATCGCGGCGCACGTCCACGACCTCGCCCGGCTGGCCCACTAGGGCGTCGACGCCCACCGGCGCGGGTCGCTGGCGGGTGCGGGCGAAGAGCGCCGCCACGGCGAGGAAAAAGGCACCGCTCGCGGCGGTGGCGCCCAGCACCACCGGCAGGGCGATGCGGAAGGCGGGCAGCTCGCTGTCGAAGAGCATGAGGGAGCCCACCAGAAAGGCGACCAGGCCGCCGATTCCCAGGGCGCCGAAGCTGGGCGAGAGGGCCTCGGCCACCATCAAGGCGACGCCGAGCAGGAGCAGCCCCAGCGCCGAGTAGCTCACCGGCAGGAGCTGGAAGGCGTACAGGGCGAGCAGCAGGCAGATGGCGCCGGCGATCCCGGCGGCCCCGATTCCCGGGTTCGAGAACTCGAGCACCAGCCCGTAGAGGCCGGCGAGGAGCAGCAGGTAGGCCACCGAGGGATCGGTGATCACCGCGAGGAAGCGGGTCCGCCAGTCGGGCCGCACGTCCTCCACGGGTGCGTCGCGGGTCTCCAGGGTGAGGGTGCGCTCCTTCACCTGCACCGTCCGGCCGTGGGCCTGGGCGAGGAGGTCGTCCAGGTCGCGGGCGAGGATTTCGACCACCCCGAGCTCGAGGGCCTCCGCCGCGGTGAGGGTGGCCGCCTCCGCCACCGCTCGGTCGGCCCACTCGGCGTTGCGGCCGCGCAGCTTGGCGAGCCCCCGCAGGTAGGCGCGGGCGTCGTTGACCGCCTTGTCGCGCAGCGCCTGGGCGTTGCCGGGCGCCCCCTTCTCGGGCCGCGCGGCGGGCTCCCCGTGAGGGGCGCGGCCGCCGCCGTCGCCGAGCAGCTGCACCGGGGTGGCGGCGCCGATGCTGGTGGCCGGCGCCATGGCCGCCAGGTGGGTGGCGTAGACCACGTAGGTGCCGGCGCTGGCGGCGCGGGCGCCGCTCGGCGCCACGTAGCCGATGACCGGCAGATCGGCGGCGAGGATCGCCTCCACCACCTCCCGCATGCTGGCCTCGAGCCCCCCGGGGGTGTCGATTTGGATCACCACCGCGCCGGCCTGGGCTGCCTCGGCTCGGCGCAGGCCGCGCACCAGGTGATCGGCGGTGGCCGGCCCAAGAGGGCCCTCGAGGTGCAACAGCCACACGGCGCCGCCCGCCCCGGCGGGGGAGGCGGCGGCGAGCAAGAGGGCGAGCAGCCAGGGGCGCATGGCCCTAAGCTTAGGGCACGGCGGTTCGCCGCGCTACGGCTTCCTTAGTGTTCTTCGAAGCGAAAGTCTTCGATCAGCTTCCAGGGCAGGCCGTAGCGGTTGAGATCGGCCATGAAGGGATCGGGGTCGAGCTGCTCCAGGTTCCACACCCCGGAGCGGCGCCAGGTGCCCTCGAGGATCAGCTTGGCGCCGATCATCGCCGGCACCCCGGTGGTGTAAGAGATGGCCTGGGAGCCCACCTCCCGATAGCAGGCCTGGTGGTCGCAGATGTTGTAGACGAACGCGCTCTTGGGCGCCCCGTCCTTGACGCCGGTGACCACGCAGCCGATGCAGGTCTTGCCCCGGGTGCGCGGTCCCAGGCTCGCCGGGTCGGGCAGGAGCGCCTTGAGGAACTGGATCGGCACGATCTGCTGGCCCTCGAACTCCACCGGGTCGATCCGCGTGAGTCCCACGTTCTGCAGCACCTCCAGGTGCTTGAGGTAGTTGTCGCTGAAGCTCATCCAAAACTGCGCGCGGCGCAGGCTGGGGAAGTTGGCCACCAGGGATTCCAGCTCCTCGTGGTACATCCGGTAGATGGGAAAGGTGCCCACCCCTTCGGGGCAGGTGAAGAGCACCTTGCGCGACAGAGGGGGAGTGGTGACGAAGCGGCCCTCTTCCCAGTGGCGGCAGGGGGCGGTGACCTCGCGGAGGTTGATCTCCGGGTTGAAGTTGGTGGCGAAGGGGTGGCCGTGGTCGCCGCCGTTGACGTCGATGATATCCAGGGTGTGGATCTCGTCGAAGTGGTGCTTGGCGAGCCAGGCGGTGAAGACGTTGGTGACCCCGGGATCGAAGCCCGAGCCGAGCAGGGCCATGAGGCCGGCTCGCTCGTAGCGCTCCCGGTAGGCCCACTGCCACTTGTATTCGAAGCGGGCGGTGTCCGGCGGCTCGTAGTTGGCGGTGTCCAGGTAGTCCACCCCCGCCGCCAGGCAGGCGTCCATGATCGCCAGGTCCTGGTAGGGCAGGGCGACGTTGATCACCAGGGACGGACGCTCGGCTTCGAGCAGGGCGGTGAGGGCGGGGACGTCCTCGGCGTCCACCGCCGCGGTGCGGATCTCGCGCCCGGTGCGCGCTTTGACCGCGGCGGCGATGGCCTCGCACTTGGCCCGGGTGCGGCTGGCGAGCAGGATCTCCTCGAACACCTCCGGCACCTGGGCGCACTTGTGGGCCACCACGTTGCCGACGCCGCCGGCACCGATGATCATGACCTTGGGCATGGTTTCGTCCTCCGTAAGGGGGGAGTCAGGGGCGAAGCCCATCAGCGCTCGAAGTAGGTGTAGCCGCGCAGGCTCTCGGTGAAGGCGCCGAGCATCTGCTGGCGCTCGGCGACCCGGATCCGCCCGGCGCGCACCGCCTCCTCGGCGGCGTTGCGGAAGCGGCGGTAGAGGTCGGCCGGGTCGTATTCCACGTAGCGCAACACGTCGGCGATGGTGTCGCCCTCCAGCTCGTGGACCACGTGAAAGCCGCCGTTCTCGTCGATCCGCACGCTGGCTACATGGGTGTCGCCGAACAGATTGTGCAGATCGCCGAGGGTTTCCTGGTACGCCCCCACCAGAAAGACCGCCAGGTAGTACTCCTCGTCGGGGCGCAGCGGGTGCAGGAGGAGGGTGCGCCGCTCCCCTTCCGGGTGGGCGAAGCGATCGATCTTGCCGTCGCAGTCGCAGGTCAGGTCGGCGATGATCGCCCGCCGGGTGGGGCGCTCGTCGAGGCGATGGATCGGCATCACCGGAAAGGTCTGGCCGATGGCCCAGAAGTCGGGCAGCGACTGGAAGACGCTGAAGTTGCCGTAGTAGATGTCGGCGAGCCGCTCGGGCAGGTGCTCGAGCTCCACCGGCACCCGGTCGAGGAGCGGCAAGAGCGCCACGATCCGCTGCAGCACCGCCAGGTAGTAGCGCTCCCCCAGGGCGCGCATGCGCAGCTTGACGGTGCCGCGGCGGAACTGCATGCGCAGCGACTCCAGGTAGTAGACCGCGTCGTTGTGGCACTCCTGGAGGTTTTTCAGGTTGACCGACTCGAGCAGGGCGGCCAGGTTTTCCACCTCGTCGGGGGCGTCTGCAGGCGGTGCCGGCGGCAGGGGACCGGGCTCGAAGTGGGTGACGTTGAGGACGTTGAACAGCAGCACCGAGGAGTAGGCCACCACGGCGCGGCCCGATTCGCTGACGATGGTGGGGTGGGGGATGCCCGCCGGGTCGAGAGCCTCCTGGATCGCCTCCACCACGTCGGCGCAGTACTCCTCCAGGGAGTAGTTGCGGCTGTGGGGGCTGCCGCCCCGGGAGCCGTCGTAGTCCACCGCGAGCCCCCCGCCGATGTCCAAGTAGCCCAGGGGAGCGCCCTCCTCCACCAGGTCCACGTAGTAGCGGCAGGCCTCCCGCACGCCGGCGCGGACATTCTGGATATTGGGGATCTGGGAGCCGAGGTGGAAGTGCAACAGCACCAGGCAGTCGAGCATGTCTGCGTCCCGCAGGCGGTCCACCGCGGCGATGAGCTGCTGGGTGTTGAGGCCGAAGAGGCTCCGGTCGCCGCTGTCCTCGCTCCAGTGGCCGTCCACCTTGGTGCCGAGTTTCAGCCGTGCGCCGACGGCGGGACGCACACCCAGGGCCCGGGAGCGGCCGATGATCAACTCCACCTCTTCTTCGCTCTCGAGTACGAAGATGCAGTTGAGCCCCAGCTGGCGGGCGCGCAGGCCGAGGTCGATGAACTCTTCGTCCTTGTACCCGTTGCAGACGATCAGGCTCTCCGGGTCTTGGATCATGGCCATGGCCACGAGGAGCTCGGCCTTGCTGCCCGCCTCGAGGCCGTGGTGGTAGCGCCGCCCGAAGCGGGCGATCTCCTCGATGACGTGGCGCTGCTGGTTGACCTTGATGGGAAAGACGCCCCGGTACTGCCCCCGGTAGCCGGCCTCGGCGATGGCCGCGGCGAAGGCCTCGTTGAGGCGCCGCACGGCGGCGTCCAGGTGGTTTTCGATGCGCAACAGCACCGGCATGGAGAGGTCCCGCTGGCGCAGCCCCTCGGCGATCTCCAGCAGCGAGACGGCGTGGACGGAGCCGTTGCGGGCCAGCACCTGGACGGTGCCGTCGGCGCCCACGTCGAACAGGCCCTGGCCCCACTCGCGGATGCCGTAGAGCTCCGCCGCCTTGTCGATGCTCCAGTCGTCGAGTGGTTCCCTCTGGCTCACGATGCCTCCCCCTCGCCGCAAAAGAAAGCGACCCCGGCCGCCGGCCGGCAGGTCGCGTGGGGCGCGGCAATGGTAGTACAAGGTCGAGCGCTACGCCATGTCCGGATAGGGGTTGGGCAGGTCGAGGGGCACCGCCTGTCCGAAGCCGGGCACCCGCAGCGCCTCGCGGCTGATCTCCAGGGTCTCGTCGTCGAGGGCACCCTCGCCGAAGCGGTAGATGACGTGCAGCCGCCCCCGGTCCGCTTCCGCCTCGTAGGCGGCCCGCGCCTCCTCCACCGCCTCCCGCCGCCGCAGGTAGGCGGTCCACTGGGGGCGGTGGCGGCGGGCCAGCATCGCCTCGGCGAGGGAGGGGGAGAGGAGCAGACCGGTGGCGTTGTTGCCGCCGAACCCCTTGGCGTTGATGAAGCAGGCGGCCAACTGATCGGGATCGACGGCGAGATCGGCGAGGGGAATGGTGAGGCGCTCGGCGTGGACGTCGGGGGCGATGGCGGTGCCCGTCTTGATGCCGGGGATGAGGCCGTGGCGCATGGCGCCGATGGCGGCGACCAGCTGGTCGCCGCTCGCCGAGGCCATGCTGTGGCCCACGTAGGCCTTGACGGCGCACACCGGCCAGTCGCGGATGTCGAACACCCGCGCCAGGCGGTCGAAGATGAGCGACTCGGTGACCCGATTCTGGGGGGTGGAGGAGCCGTGGGCCATGATCCAGGAGCGGTGCCTCAACCCCTCCTCGCCGAGGATCGCCCGGGCCAGCGCCATGGCCTTGGCGAAGGTGAGGAAGTTGCCGGGTCCGGGGCTCGAAATGGACCTCTTGATGCCGTCGGCGTCGACGAACACACCCGGCACCGCGCCGTGGATGGTCGCGCCGAGCTCCACCGCCAGGGCGTCGTCCATGAGCACCAGGTACTGGGCCGACTCGCCCATCACGAAGCCGCCGTTTTCGCAGAAGGGCCGGCTGTAGCGCCGCGGGTCGGGATCGGCCCCCCCGTCCACCCGGCGCATGCTCTCCTCGGTGGCCAGGGCGCTCATGGCCATGAACCCTTCCAGGTTTTCCAGGGTGATGGGCGCCTCGGCGCTGCCCACCACCGCCACCCGCCGCCGCCCCGCCTGGATGTCGCGCACCGCGGCGTGGAGGTTGTAGAGAAAACTGGCGCAGGCGCCGGCCACCGCCTCGGTGTGGCCCACATTGCCGAGCACGTAGGCGTTGACGAAGTCGGCGGGCATGCTGGTCAGCGCCAGGGGGACCTGCTTGCTGGTGGGGCGCTCGCCGAGCCAGCGGGCGCGCAGCACTCCGCCCCATCCCTCTTCCTGCAGCTGGCCGAGACAGCTCGTGGCGTAGACGCCGATCTCGTCCGGGCGCAGGCGGGCGCAGATCAGCTCCCAGGGGATGCCCAGGGCGTTGACGGCGTCCGAGGCGCCGGTGACGGCGAGCTTGAGTCCCCGCGGTTGCGCCCGGGAGGGGTAGTGGGCGCCGGGATCGAACCCGCGGGGCAACTGGGCGGCGGCCTTGACCGGAAAGGGGCGGCGATCGGGCAGGTAGAGGGTCGCCTTCCCGCCGGCGACGGTCACCTCCACGGTGCCGTCGCCGCAATCCGTCACCGTCCACTCGGGCGGCAGTTCTTCGGGCAATTGGCGCCGGCGCAGGCGAAAGCGACCGGGCGCGAGCCACTCCAGATCGAGGCGGGCGTTACAGGGGGCGCCTTGGGGATCGAACACCCAGGGCTCGATGGCCCGCACCAGGGTCCCCTCCACCACCGTGCGTTCCCAGTCGGGACCCGCCGCCGACATCAGCGCGGCGAGTCCCGCCAGGGTGCGGGCCCTTTGCTTCTCGTCCAAGGACTCGAGCACCATGCGGCGGTAAGCCTGGTCGAAGGAGCTGCGACCGGCGGCGTTGTAGCCGCCGTAGCTGACGATCACGGGCAGCGCGGTCATGGAGGGTCCGGTGGTCTCGGTTGCCCGCAAGTCTAGGGGGCGCGCATCCCCAGCAAATGCATTTCTTGGACATATTTTTGTAAAATTGAGCCATGAGGACCGCTTCGGACCCCGACTCTTTCCCGTCCCGGCGCGTGGGCATCGTCCTTGCCGACAACGTGCTCTCCACCAGCGCCACCCTCCCCTACGAGATGATGGCCACCGCCGCCGCCACCGCCCGCGCCCTCGGCGCCCGGGAGCCCCGCTTGGAGCTGCGCTATCTCAGCGTCGACGGCGCCCCCGTGACCTCCGCCTCCGGGTTGGTGTTGGCCGCCGACTGCGCCCTGGCGGAGAGCGGCCGCCTCGACCTGGTCCACCTGCCGGGCCAGTGGCGCAACCCCCGCCGCGCCGTGCGCGCCGCCGCCGCCCGCTTGAGCCCCTGGCTGCGGGATCAGTACCGGGCAGGGGCCATCCTCACCGCCGTGGGCACCGGGGTGTGTTTCGTCGCCGAGTCGGGACTCCTGGACGGCAAGGCGGCCACCACCCACTGGCACTGGTTCGACGCCTTTCAGCGCGACTATCCCCAGGTGCAGTTGAAGCGCCAGTACTTCATCACCCAGGCGGGCAACCTCTACTGTGCGGCGAGCGTCAACGCCCTCGCCGAGCTGATGGTGCACATCATCTACCTGTGGTACGGGCGGGCGGTGGCCAACAACGTGGAGCGCAACTTCTTCCACGAGATTCGCGGCGAATTCGAGCCGCGCCGCTACCTGGCCGGGCAGGTGGAGCATCTGCCCGACGAGGTGATCCTGCAGGCCAAGATCTGGCTGGAAGACAACTTTGCCCGCCGCTTGTCGGTGCCCGCCCTGGCCGCGCAGTTCGGCATGAGTCGGCGGACCTTCGATCGCCGCTTTCGCCAGGCCCTCGGCACCACGCCCGCCGCCTACCTCCGCCAGTTGCGGCTGCGCCACGCGCGGGAGCTCCTCCAGGCGAGCGACCTCACCGTGGCCGAGGTGGCGGAGCTGTGCGGCTTCCAGGACGCGGCCCACCTGGCCCGCGCCTTCGCCGCCCAGTACCGGGTGACCCCGGGGAAGTACCGGGAGACGGTGCGGGGCAAACTCTTTTCCCGCGCCGGGGCGGTCAAGCCAGGCGCAGGGCGAGTGCCGTCACCAGGCTCCACAGCGTCCAGTGGAGCCAAACCACCAGGGGCGTGAGCAGGCCCAGCTCGAGGCCGGCGAACCCCTGGTGGAGCTCGAAGGGGTAGACCACCGCCAGGTCCACCGCGGCGGGCAGGAAGGAGAGCAGCAGGGCGCGGCCGAGGGTCGGCCGGCCGGTAAGGAGGAAGGCGAGCCCCGCCAGGCCACCCCAGACCAGCCGCGGGTAGAGCCACCAGGGGGCGAGGGAGGGCGCCAGGGCCACCCCCAGGGACTGGTGGACGCCGTGGCGGCCGGCGAGCCAAAGGGAGAGGCACATGGCGAGGGCGCCGAGGGAGCCGGCGCCGTAGCAGGCCAGGGCGGTGCGCATCGCGATCCCTCCTCGTTCAGGGAGCCAGGCGGTCGATCTGCCAGCCGCCGTCCACCCGCTGGTAGCGGAAGCGGTCGTGCAGGCGGTGCTCACCCCCCTGCCAGAATTCGAACTCCCGCGCCACCACCCGAAAGCCGCCCCAGAAGTCGGGCATCGGGATCTGGCCGGCGCGAAACCGCTCCCGCATGCGCGCGAAGGTCGCCTCGAGCAGGGCCCGCGACGGCAGCGGCCGGCTTTGCGGAGAGGCCCAGGCGGCGAGCTGGCTCTCCCGTGGCCGGCTGAGGAAATAGCGCAGGGCCTCGGCGCTGGAGATCCGCTCGGCGGTGCCGCCGACGATCACCTGGCGGTCCAGGTGGAGCCAGGGGAAGAGCAGCGACACCTGGGGGTTGTGGGCGATCTCCCGGGCCTTGCGGCTGCCCAGGTTGGTGTAGAAGACGAAACCCCTCTCGTCGAAGTGCTTGAGCAGCACGATCCGCTGCCAGGGCCGACCCCTTTCGTCCACCGTGGCCAGACACATGGCGGTGGGGTCGGGGGCGCCGGAGGCGAGGGCCTCGTCCAGCCAGCGGCGGAACTGGACGAAGGGCGAGGCGTCCAGGTCGGCGCGCCGCAGTCGCCCGCGCCGGTACTCCCGCCGTTGCTCCGAGAGATCCATGCCGCCTCCTCCCCGTTCGGCCGGCCATCATAGCGAAGCGCCCTTGCCTTGGCCAAAGGGGTTCCTACAATCGGTAAGCCGACGGGAGAAGCGGGTGGACGATCAGGGGGGAAAGGGCGGCCCGCCCGCGGGGCGCGGAGCCATGCCGCCGCGGCGGGGCTTGGGGATCGCTAGCAAGCTGGCCCTGGTGGCGGCGTTGCCGGTGGCGCTGGCCGCGGGCGCCCTCGCCTGGCACACCCTGACGGCGAGCAAGGCGCGCTTCGTCGCCTGGCAGGAGGCCGAGGCGGAGGCCCTGGCCGCCCAGCTCGCCGCCGCCGCGGCACCGCTCCTCGCGGAGGGGCGCCCCGAACGCCTCCGGCCATTGGTGGAGACGGCGGCGAGCCTGCCGGGAGTGGCGGCGGTGCGGGTGCGGGCGCTCGACGGGGGCCTCCTCGCCGCCCATCCACCCCCTGCGCTGACCGCCGGGCCGCCGCCGGCGCGGTCCTTCCATCGCGCCGCCGTGGCGGGGCCCGAGGGGCCGGTGGGCGAGGTCGAGGTGGCGATCTCCCCCGAGCCGCCCCCGTCCCTCCGCGACCTCCTGCTGGCGGACCTGCTCATCGCGGTGGCCTTTCTGGTGGTGGCGGCGGCGTGCGGCCTGGGGCTCGCCGCGCGGCTCGCCGCCCGGCTGCGGGCGATGGCGGTGGCGGTGGGAGAACTGGCCCGGGGCAACCTCGAGGCGCGGGTCGAGCCGCGGGGCGCCGACGAACTCACCGTGCTCGCCAACGCCCTCAACCACCTGGCCCAGGTAATGGCGGAGGAGCGGCGCGACTGGGAACGGCGGCTGGCCCGCGCCACTGCCCAGCTGCGCACCGCCCTGGAAGAACTGGACGCCAAGGGCCGCGCCCTCGAGGAGGCGCGTCGCCAAGCGGCGCAGGCCGACAACGCCAAGCGCGAATTCCTGGCCCACATGAGCCATGAGTTGCGTACCCCGCTTACCGCCATTCGGGGCTTCGTGAGCCTGCTCGCCGAAGCGGGCCTGGGCGCCCACGAGCGGCGCTACTGCGAGGTAATCCGCCAGGCGGCCGACCAGCTCCTCGCCCTGATCGACGACATCCTGGACGCCACCCGCCTCCAAGCGGGGGCAGTGATCCTGGAGGAAGCGCCCTTCCACCTCGCCGAAGCGGTCGACACGCCCCTTGCACTCATGGCGCCCGCCGCCTACGAAAAGGGCCTCGAACTGGTGCTCGACTGTTCTCCCGGGGTCCCCGCGCGGCTGGTGGGCGACTGCCTGCGGGTCCGCCAGATTCTTTACAACCTGCTGTCGAACGCCATCAAGTTCACCCCCGCCGGCCTGGTGGCGGTGGCGGTGGACGTGCGCCCGCGGGAGCCGGGCGGCCTGTGGTTGATCCTGCGCGTCCGGGACACGGGGATCGGCATCCCCGAGCGGGATCAGGCGCGGCTCTTCCAGCCCTTCCGGCAACTGGACGGCAGCATCGCCCGGCGCTTCGGGGGCACCGGGCTCGGCCTGTACATCGTCCGGCGGCTGGTGGAGCTGATGGGCGGTACCCTCAGCCTGGACAGCGCCCCGGGCCGGGGCAGTTGCTTCGCGGTGGAGTTGCCCCTGCGGGCTGCGGAAGAGGCAAAGCCCCCTCCTCGCGCCGCCCGGGTGGTGGTGGTGGATAGGTGCCTGGAGGGCGCCGCGGCCCTGGAGCGGCGCTTGTTGCGCTACGCCGAGGTGGTGGAATCGGCGAGCGGTGCCGCCGAACTCGACGCATCCGAAGTACCCGCCGACTTCGCCTTCTGCGCCATGCCCGCCGCCGTGGACGCCGCGACCTTCGGCGCCGAGCTCGCCGACATTGCCCGGCGGGCCGCCCGACTGGTGGTGCTGGTCCCCCCCACGGCGGCCCATCGCGCCCTCTGGGAGGAGCTCTGCGGCGCCTTGCCGGGCGCGGTGCGGCTGGACAAGCCGCCGCCGGTGGCCGCCCTGGAGGAGCTCTTCGCCGGGTCGGCGCAGACCCCGGCGGAGCGGCGCGTGGGCGGTCGGGTGCTGGTGGCGGAGGACAACGACTTCACGCGCCAGCTGTTGGAGATCCAGCTCGCCCGCTTGGGCCTGGCGGCGGAGGTGGTGGCGGACGGGCGGCAGCTATTGGCGCGGGCCGCCGAGGAGCCCTTCGACCTGGTGATCCTGGACCTGCACATGCCCGGCCTGAGCGGCCTGGAGACGCTGCGGGCGCTGCGCGCCGGGGGCGGCCCCAACCGCTCCACGCCGGTGGTGGTGTTGACCGCCGATGTCGCGCGCAACGAGGAGCGGGCGCTCTTCGCCGCCGGCGCCGCGGACCTCCTCTTCAAGCCGGTGGACGAGGCGCGCCTGCTCGCCTGTCTGCGCCGCCATCTGCCGGCGGTGCGCGCCGGCGCGCCGGGGCCAGCGGCCCTGGAGGTGCACCGCGAGGCGTTCGCCCGCGAGGTGGAGCGGCTCGCCCGATGCGCCCGCGGCGCCTTCGCCGGCGGCGATCGGACGGGCCTGCGGGAGGCGGTGCACCAGCTCCTCGGCATTGCCGGGGTCTTTCGCGCGGCCTCTCTCGCGCGAGCGGTGCGCGCCCTCCACGCCGCCCTTGCCAGCGGCGCGCCGGAGCGGGTGGAAGCGGCCCTGGCGACTCTGGACGAAGAGGTGGCGGAGTTATTCGCAGGAAACTGAGAGCTCAGAGCAGCCGCACGCGGATCACCCCCTCGGTGGCGCGGATGCGCGCCAGGGTCTCCTCGCTCGGCCGCTCCTCGACGTCGACGATGTTGTAGGCGATGGCGTCGCGGCTCTTGTTGACCAGGTCGATGACGTTGTTGTTGCTCGCCGACAGGAGGGCCAGCACGTTGCTCAGCACCTTGGGGACGTTGGCGTTGCTGAAGGTGAGCCGGTGGCCGCCGGCGCGGGCCATGGCGGTGGGGGGAAAGTTGACGGAGTTGCGGATGTTGCCGTTCTCGAGGAAGTCGATCAGCTGCTCGGCGGCCATCACCGCGCAGTTCTCCTCCGCCTCGCGGGTGCTGGCGCCGATGTGGGGCATGAGGAGCACGTTGCGCCGGCCGATCAGCTCGGGGCGGGGGAAGTCGGACACGTAGCCGCCCAGTCGGCCGTTGTCCAGCGCCTCGATCAGCGCCTCCACGTCCACCACCTCCTCCCGGGCGAAGTTGAGGAGCTTGGCACCTGGCTTGATCTGGGCCAGGGTCTCGCGGTTGATGAGGTGGCGGGTGGCGGCGGTGGCCGGCACGTGGAGGGTGACGTAGTCGGACTGGGCGAGGAGCGCGGTGAGACTGTCCATCTTGCGCACCCGGCTCGACAGCCGCCAGGCCGCCTCCACCGAGATGGCCGGATCGTAGCCGAGCACTTCCATCCCCAAATCCAAGGCCAGGTTGGCCACCAGGGAGCCGATGGCGCCGAGCCCCACCACCCCCAGCGTCTTGCCGGCCAGTTCCGAGCCGGCGAAGCGCTTCTTCTCCTTTTCCACCAGGCGCGACAGCTCGGCGGCGTCCCGCAGGTGGCCCAGGGACTGGACGTAGCTCATGCCGCCGAAAATATCGCGTGCGCTCAGGAACAGGGCCGCTGCCACCAGCTCCTTGACGGCGTTGGCGTTGGCCCCCGGGGTGTTGAACACCACGATGCCGCGCTCGGTGCACGCCTCCACCGGGATGTTGTTGACCCCCGCGCCCGCCCGCGCCACCGCCAGCACCGTCGCCGGCAGCGGCTCGCCGTGCAGCTTGTGGCTGCGCAGCAGGATGGCGTCGGGATCGGCGACGTCGGGCCCCACCCGATAGTGCTCGGCGGGAAAGCGCGCCAGGCCCAGGGGTGAAATGGCGTTGTAGGTGCGGATCTTGAACATGGCGTCCTCGGAGTCTGCGGATTCAGGCCGTCCCGCCCACTTCTCGGTAGGCCCAGTCGAGCCAGGGCAGGAGCAATTCCAGGTCGCTGCGCTCCACCGTGGCGCCGCACCAGATGCGCAGACCGGGCGGCGCGTCGCGGTAGGCGCCGATGTCATAGGCCACACCCTCCGCCTCCAGCAGGGCCACCATCCGCTTCACCTGGGCGGGGTCGAGATCCACCGTCAGGCAGACGCTGGTGGTGGAACGGGTGGCGGGGTCGGCGGCCAGGAAGTCCACCCAGGGACGCTCCGCGACGAACTGCTCGAGGAGCGCGAAGTTGGCCTCGGTGCGCGCGATGGTGGCCGCCACGCCGCCGAGCTCGCGCACCCAGGCCAGGGCGTCGAGGTAGTCGGCCACGCACAGCATGGACGGGGTGTTGATGGTCTCGCCGCGGAAAATCCCCTCGATCAGTTTGCCGTTTTTGGTCAGGCGGAAGATCTTCGGCAGCGGCCAGGGGGGGGTGTAGGACTCGAGCCGCGCCACGGCCCGGGGCGAGAGGATCAACATGCCGTGGGCGCCCTCGCCGCCGAGCACCTTCTGCCAGCTGAAGGTGGCCACGTCGAGCTTGTGCCAGGGCAGCGCCATGGCGAACACCGCCGAGGTGGCGTCGCAGATGGTCAGCCCCTCGCGGTCGTCGGCGATCCAGTCGCCGTCGGGCACGCGCACCCCCGAGGTGGTGCCGTTCCAGGTGAAGACCAGGTCGGCGGCGGGGTCGGCGAGGGACAGGTCGGGCAGCTTCCCGTAGTCGGCCACGTGGGCCTCCGCCTGGGGCAGCCTGAGCTGCTTGACCACGTCGGTCACCCAGCCTCGGCCGAAGGACTCCCAGGCGAACACCTGGACCTTGCGCGGTCCCAGCAGGGACCAGAGGGCCATCTCCACGGCGCCGGTGTCGGAGGCGGGCACGATCCCCACCCGGTAGTCCGGGGGCAGGCCCAAAAGCTCGGCGGTTTCCGCGCAGGCGCGCCCGAGGAGTTCCCGTCCCAGGGCGGAGCGGTGGGAGCGGCCGAGGGCGCGCAGGTCGAGGCGGGCGACGTCGTACCCGGGCCGCTTGCGGCAGGGACCCGAGGAAAAATGGGGGCAAGCCGGCTTGCGCGACGGTTTCATGGGCGCTGCTTTCGGGGGTCGGGCGGGGGCGGCGATTGTACCCCGGGGGCGGGGGGGAGCAAAGCGCCGCCCCTCAAGGCGTTTGGGCGACGCGCTCGCGGCGCGCCCGCTCGATCAGAAAGTCGGCGATCTCGAGCATCCGCTCGTGGCTGCCGGCCATTTCCGCGGCGATGCGCCAGCGCCCCTCGACGATCAGCTCGGGGGTGCCCTGGATGCGGTAGGCCCGCTGCCGCGCCTCGGCCTGGCGCACCGCCGCCTGCACGGCGAAGGAGTGGAAGGCGCGGGCGAACGCTTCCCGGCTGACCCCCTGGGCCTCGAACAGGGCGGCGATCTCCTCTTCGCTGGCGAGGCGCTTGCCCTCCACGTTGAGCGCCCGGAAGGCCGCCGGGTGAATGCGATCCAGGACGCCGAGGGCCCGGGCGGTGTAGTAGATGGCCCCGTGCAGCCGCATCAGGCCGCCCCGATCCCACATGGCGGGACTGCGCTCGAGCACCACGTCTTCCGGCAGCCTCTCCGCCCAGCGCTCGAGCAGCGGCTCGAAGTGGAAGCAGTGGCCGCAGCCGTACCAGAACACCTCGGTGACCTCGATCTTGTCCGGGTGGGCGGTGGGTACCGGTTCCGGGAGCACCTGGTAGTGGACCCCCTCCGCGAAGCGCGGCGGCGGCTCGGCGTTGCAACCGGCGGCGAGCAAGAAGGCGGCGAAGAAGGCGAGCAGGACGGAGTGGCGCACGGGGCTCTCCTCGCGGTCGATCATTTGAGCCCGGCGATGAAGGCGGCGAGCACGTCGATCTCGTAATCGTTGAGGCGCGCCGCCACGCCGCGCATCACCGCGGCGTCGCCGTCGTTGGCGCGGCCGCCGCTGCCCGGCGGATAGTTGGCGGCGCGGCGGAAGTCCTTGAGCTGCTTGGCCACGTAGGCGGCGTGTTGGCCGGCGAGCGCCGGATAGCCGGCGGGCTCGTTGCCTCGCCCATTGGGGGCGTGGCAGCCGGTGCAGGCGGGCACGCCGGTGTGGATGTTACCGCCCCGCCAGAGCCGCTCCCCGAGGGCCAGGTCGGCCCCCTCGGGGGCGCCGGCCGGGACGCGCTCCTGGCGGTCGTAAAAGGCGGCGAGATCCGCCAGATCCTGGTCGCTCAGGGCGTCGAGCATGCCCGCCATCTCCGGAACGGCGCGCGCCCCCGAGCGGATGTCGAAAAGCTGCTTGAGCAGGTATTTCTCGCCGAGTCCCGCCAGCTTGGGGAAATTGGGAGCGACCGAGTTGCCGTCGGCGCCGTGACAGGCCGCACAGGCGGCGCTCTTGGCGCGCCCCGCCTCGGGGTCACCGGCGGCGAGGGCGGTGGAGGATGCGACGAGGGCGACGGCCAGGAAGGTGCCGAATAGCGATCTCATGGTGACTCCTCGGGCGGATGGGCGGGGCGGGGATGCGCCTTCCCCGAAGCCGGGGCATTATATACGAGCGATTTTGGATCTCAAACGGCGCTTTCCGTGGACGCCAATCCCTCCGAAGCCTTCGATTTCGCCCGCGCGGCGTTCCTGCAGAGCGCGCCGAACCTCGCCGCCTGTCCGCCGGACGTGGGCGCCGAGGTGGCCTTCGCCGGTCGCTCCAACGCCGGCAAGTCCAGCGCCCTCAATGCCCTCGCCCGCCGGGGGGGCCTCGCCCGGGTGGGCAAGAGCCCGGGGGTGACGCGGCTGATCAACTTCTTTCGCCTCGACGAGGCGGGCGCGCTGCGGCTGGTGGATCTGCCGGGCTACGGCTACGCCCGGGTGTCCCGCGCCGAGCTGCGCGCCTGGGGGCGCGAGCTCCACCACTACCTGGCGGGCCGCCGCTCCCTGCGCGCGCTGGTGCTCTTCGCCGACTGCCGGTTGCCGCTGCAGGAGGGGGACTGGCAGCTGCTCCGCTGGTGTGCGGCGGCGGCTCTGCCCGTGCGGGTGGTGCTCACCAAGGCCGACAAGCTGGGCCGAGGCGCGGCGCTCGCCGCCTGCCGGGCGCGCGCCCGCGAGCTCGCCGCGGCCGGATGTGAAGCGGCCGGCGTCCAGATCTTCTCGGCACCCAAGCAGTGGGGCGTGGCCGAGCTGAGCGAATTTCTCGCCGCACGGCTGGCGGCGCCGACGGTGGTGGAGTCCCCGTCGTGACGCGCCCCCTGGTGACCATCCGCTACT
Organism: Porticoccaceae bacterium; assembly: GCA_026005035.1. GTDB lineage: Bacteria > Pseudomonadota > Gammaproteobacteria > Pseudomonadales > Porticoccaceae > BPKH01. The sequence goes on from BPKH01000007.1 coordinate 112,084, forward strand.
GCCCGGCCTGTCGCTGGCTGCCCCGTGCAGCCTGGCTCGCCCAGGAGCTTCTCGAAACCTTCGCCGCGGAGTTGGAGGGGGTGCTCCTGCGCCCGTCCGACACTCCCGGGGAGCTGCGCGTGGAGGTGGACGGTGAGCCGCTGTGGGATCGCAAGCGGGACGGCTTTCCGGAGCCCGCCGCCCTCAAGCGCCGCCTGCGCGATCGGATCGCCCCGCAGCGGCGCCTCGGCCACGCCGACCGGACGCCGCCTTGAGGCCGCGCAGGGCGGCGTGGGCTTCCGTCAGATCGGCCAGGAAGCGCTGGTGCCAGCGGTGGATGTCGTTGGCGGCGAGGATCTGCATCATCCGCCGCCAGCGGTCGCGCCGCTCCTCGAGGGGCATGGTCAGGGCGCCGCGCAGGGCCTCGGCCACGCCTTCCGGGTCGTAGGGGTTGACGAGCAGCGCCGCGTCCAGCTCCAGGGCCGCCCCGGCCATCTTGGACAACACCAACACGCCGGGGTCGTCCGGGTCCTGGGCGGCCACGTACTCCTTGGCCACCAGGTTCATCCCGTCCCGCAGGGGGGTGACCAGCCCCACCTTCGCCAGGCGGTACATGGCCACCACCGTGCTGCGCCGGTAGCCCCGCTTGAGGTGGCGCAGCGGCACCCAGTCGAAATCCGCCCAGGTGCCGATCACGTGGCCGGCCGCGGCGTCGATCCGCGCCGCCAACTCGCTGTAGGCCTTGAGCTCGGCCCGCGAGACGGGGGCGATCTGCAGGTAGACCACCTGGCGGCGCACCTCCGGGTAGCGCTCGAGGAGGAGCTCGTAGGCGCGCAGCCGCTCGGGCAGCCCCTTGCTGTAGTCGAGCCGGTCCACGCCCAGGATCAGCCGCCGCCCGCCGAGACTTTCGGCCAGGGCGCAGTATTCGCGGCTCAGCGAACCCTGTTCGGCGAAGCGGGGCAAGGCGTCGGTTTCGATGCCGATGGGATAGATGCCGGTGCGGGCCGCCCGCTCGCCGAGGCGCACCAGGCCGCCCTCCTCCACCCGGCCGCCGAGGCCGTGGATCACCGCCTCCTCGAAGCCCCGCAGGTCGATGCGCGTCTGGAAGCCGATCAGGTCGCAGGCGAACAGATCGGCCAGCAGCCCCTGGTAGTTGGGGATGGTGCGCAACAGGTCCAGGGGCGGAAAGGGAGTGTGGAGGAAAAAGCCGATGGGCGAGGCGACTCCCGCCTCGCGCAACAGCCGCGCCAGGGGGATCAGGTGGTAGTCGTGGATCCAGAGGGTGTCGTCGGGGCGCAGCAGGGGCAGGAGTTGGCGGGCGAACTGGCGGTTGACGTCCAGGTAGCCGGCGAAGTCGGCGGCGCGGTAGACCATCAGGTCCGGGCGGTGGTGGAACACCGGCCACAGGACGCTGTTGGCGAAGCCGGCGTAGTAGGCCTGGTGGTCGCGGGGGTCGAGGTCCACGGTGGCGTACTCGATGGACCGCCAGCGGTCGAGGCGCGGCGGCGAGGGCTGGCGGGCGAGGTCGCCGCTCCACCCGAACCACAGCCCTCCGGCGCGCTCCATGGCGGCCATCACCCCGACCGCCAGTCCCCCCGGCCGAGCCCTTGTCGCTCCCCCCCTTGGCGACCCGGTTGGAGACCACCACCAGGCGGCTCACAGGGCCGCCTCCCAGGGGATGCTCAGTAGCCGGGCGCTGTTGATGATCCCCACCATGCTGTAGGTCTGGGGGAAGTTGCCCCACAGTTCGCCGCTGCGCGGGTCCAGGTCCTCGGAGAGCAGGCCCAGATGGTTGCGCCGCGCGAGCAGATCCTCGAACAGGGCGCGCGCCTCGTCGCGCCGCCCCACCGCCGCCAGGGCGTCGATGTACCAGAAGGTGCAGATGGTGAAGGCCACCTCGGGGGTGCCGAAATCGTCGGGCACCAGGTAGCGGAACAGGTAGGGGCTGCCGTCGGGCTTCAGTTCCCGTTCGATCCGCGCGAGAGTGCCGAGGAAGCGGGGGTCGTCGGGGCGCAGGAAGCCGAGCTCCGCGGCCAGCAGGAGGCTCGCGTCCAGGGTCTCCCCGTCCCAGGTGGCGGTGAGCGAGCCGAGCCGCTCGCTGTAGCCGCGCGCCAGCACCGCTCGGCGGATGCCGGTTGCCACCTCGCGCCAGTAACTGGCCCGCTCGGCTAGCTCCAGGCGCGCGGCGATGCGCGCCAACCGGTCGGCCGCCGCCCAGCACATGATGCTGGAGAAGGTGTGCACGTGGCGGGAATTGCGCAGTTCCCACAGGCCCGCGTCGGGCTTGTTGAAATGGTCCCGCGCCCGCTCCCCGGCCCGCTCGAGGAGCGCGAACAGCGCCCGGTCCCCCTGGCGGTGGATGCGCTCGTCGAAGAACATCTGGGTGGCGGACAGGACCACCGCGCCGTAGACGTCGTGTTGAATCTGTTCCGCCGCCTGGTTGCCGAAGCGCACCGGCCCCATGCCGCGATAGCCGGCGAGCTCCGGCACGATCTCTTCGGGCAGGTGAGGGGTGCCGTCGATTCGGTAGACCGGTTGCAGGTGGCCCTCCCCGAGCCCGGCGATCAGGTTCACCAGGTACTGGAGGTATTGCTCCATGGTCTTGGTGGCCCCCAGCCGGTTGAGGGCGTGGACGGTGAAGTAGCTGTCCCGCAGCCAGCAGTAGCGGTAGTCCCAGTTGCGGCCGCTGTGGGGCGCTTCGGGAATCGACGTGGTCAGGGCGGCGACGATGGCGCCGGTGTCCTCGTAGGCGGCGAGTTTGAGGGTGATGGCCGCGCGGATCACCGCTTCCTGCCACTCGAAGGGGATGGCCAGGGCGCGGCTCCAGTCGCGCCAGTAGTCGCGGGTCTCCACCAGGAACCGCTCCACCAGGTGGGGGACCGCCTCGGTCACCGGCTCGTCGGCGCCAAAGATCAGGTAGTGGTCGCGGTCGACCACCAGCGGGATCTCGTCCACCAGGGCGGACAGCGGCAGGGTGGTGGTCACCCGCCAGGCGCCCTCCTCGGTCAGGTAGCGCAGATGGTTGCTGCCCCGGGTGGTGGCGCACCGGCCGGTGCCGCGGCGGGCCGCCGGTCGCAACCGGATCCGCACCCGCGGCGCGCCGCGGGGCACCAGTTTGCGCATCAGGGTGAGGGGCCGATGGATGCGCCCGTAGTGGACGAAGCGGGGCGCGAAGTCGGTCAGTTCCAGGGCGTTGCCGTGGCGGTCGACGAGCCGGGTGACGAGGATGGCGGTGTTTTTCTCGTAGCGCTGTTCGCTGTGGTGAAAGTCCACGAGCTCGATGGCGAAGACTCCGTCCGGCCCCGGGTTTTCCCCCTGCAGCAGGGCGCTGAACAGGGGGTCGGAGTCGAAGCGCGGCAGGCAGCACCACACCACCTCGCCGCGGCGGTCGATCAGGGCGGCGTAGGCGCAGTTGCCCACCACCCCCAGTTCGAGATCGCGGCCGCTCACGACACCAGGCTCCCGCTCGCCAGGCCCGCCAACCAGGCGCGCAGCTCGGCGGGGGAGGCGAGGCGGCGCGCGGCGCGGCTTGCGCCCTCGCCCACCTTGATGGTCAGCCCGCCGCGCTCGGCCAGCACGGCGAAGGCGTCTTCGTCGGTGAGGTCGTCGCCGGCGTAGACGGGCAGCCGCCCGGCAAAGGGGGGCTGGGCCAGGAAGCGGGCCACCGCCGCGCCCTTGTCGACGCCCGCCGGCAGCACCTCGCGCACGCATTTGCCGCGCACCAGGCGCAGCCCCGGCAGCCCTGCGAGGCGCGCCTGCAACTCGCGGTCGATGAGCCCCTCGAGTTCGGGGCGGTCGCGGAAGTGGAGGGCGGCGCCAGCGCCCTTGTCCTCGAGCAACAGCCCGTGGCGGCGGGCGATCTCCGCGAGATGGGCGCGGGCTTCCGCCAGGGCGGGACCGGGGGGAGCGACGAAGCGCTCGCCGCGCAGGCGCCACTCCGCGCCGTGGAGGCCGGCGGCGTCCAGGGGCAGGCCGAGCAGGCGGTCGAGCGCCGCGAGGGAGCGACCGCTCACCACCGCCAGGGCGCCGCCGCTGGCCTCGCGCAGGGCGGCGAGCAGTTCGGGCAGCGCCGGGGGCACCACCACCGCGTCCGGAGTGGGGGCGATGTCCACCAGGGTGCCGTCGAAGTCGAGAAAGAAGGCGACGCGGTCGAGGTCCAGTTCGGGGGGCGGGCGGTCCATGGGGGAATTCTCCGCGGTCGCGCGCCGTTCGTCAAAGCTCCACCACCAGCTTCACCTCCCCCGTGCGGTGGGTCGCCTTGACCGCCACGTCCTCCCCGTGGCGGTGCACCTCGAGGTCGAGGCGCGCCCGGCCGCAGGGCAATCCCTCCACCCTGAGCCGGTCGACGCCGCGGGGCAGCGTGGGGTGGCGGAGGTGGACCACTCCGGCGGCCGCATCCACCTCGACGCCGAGCAACGCCTCGAGGAGCAAAAAGGCGGATCCGGCCGCCCAGGCCTGGGGCGCGCAGGCGCCGGGGTAGAGGGTGGGCGCCTGGCCGGGCAGGCGCTCGAAGCCGCACAGCAGTTCCGGGAGGCGGTGCTCCTCGAGGTGGACGGCGGCGTCGAAGAGACATTCCGCCAGGCGGCGGGCGGCGTCGGCGTGGCCGTAGCGGGCCAGGCCGGCGGTGGCGATGGCCGTGTCGTGGGGCCACACCGAGCCGTTGTGGTAGGACATGGGGTTGTAGCGGGGCTCGCCGCGGTAGAGGGTGCGCAGTCCCCAGCCGCTGCACGCCGCCTCGCCCAGCGCCTGGGCGGCGAGGCGAGCGGCCCGATCCGCCCGCGCCGCGCCGCAGTAGAGCAGGTGGAAGGGGTTGGAAGTGCGCACCGCACACGGCTGGCCGCGGCCGTCCAGGGCGAGGGCGTAGGTGTCCAGTTCGGGCAGCCAGAACGCCGCTTCCAGGCGGTTGCGCAGCTCGGCGGCGGCGAGTGCCAGCCGGGTGCTCTCGGCGGCCTGTCCCAGGGCGGCGGCGAGCCGCGCGCCGCCCTCCAGTGCGGCCACCGCGTAGCCCTGCACCTCGCACAGGGCGATGGGGGCGACGGCCGGTCGGCCGTTGCGGTGGAAGACGGCGTCGGCGGAGTCCTTCCACCCCTGGTGGACCAGGCCGCGTTCGTCCGAGCGGGCGTAGCAGAGCCAGCCGTCCCGGGCGACGCGGCTCCCGATCCACTCGAGCGCCGCCGCCACCGCCGGCCACAACCCCTCGAGAAAGGCGCGGTCGGCGGTGTGGCGGAAATAGCGGTCGGCGAGGATCACGAACAGGGGGGTGGCGTCCACCGAGCCGTAGTAGCGGGCGAAGGGGATCTCGCCCAGGGCGGCCATCTCCCCCTCCCGCCACTCGTGGAGGATCTTGCCCGGCTCCGCCTCGCGGGCGGGGTCCGTTTCCCGCGCTTGGGTGGCGGCGAGGAAGGAGAGCACGCCGCGGGCGATGTCGGGGTCGAGCCAGAGGGTCTCCAGGGCGGTGATCAGGCCGTCGCGCCCGAAGGGGGTGGCGAACCAGGGAATGCCGGCGTAGGGGTAGAGGCCGTGGGGCGTCTGGGTGAGCAGAAGCTCCAGGTCGTGGCGGGAGCGGGCGAGCCAGGCGTCGAAGTGCTCGTTGTCGCTGGTAAGCCGGGCACTGCCGGCCCGCTCCCGAAGGCGCCGCTCGATGGCCGCGACCGTCCGGCCGTGGTCGGCGGTGTGCTCGCCGATGTCGCCGCTGCCGGCGGAGATGGCGACCTCCAGGACGCGGCTCTCCCCCGGCGCGAGCTTCAGGGCGAAGCGGGCGCCGTCCCCGGCCAACGCCTGGGGCGAGGGGGCGAAGGCGATGCGGGTGAGGCGCCGCCGCCCGTCGAGGCCGACGTAGCCGAGGGTCACCGCGTCTCTTTCCAGGTGCGGCGGCTCGAATTCCCCCCGGCGGGGGCGGTGCACGCCGCGCACCTCGAACAGATCGGCGAAGTCGGCGGCGAAGTCGAAGCGCAGCTCGAGTTCCAGGGGGCAGTGGTGGTAGTTGGCAAGCGTCAGCCGCTCACTCAACACCTCGCCGGCCATGGCCAGCTCCCGGCGCAGGTGGAGGCTCCCCCGGGGCAGCACCAGGCGGCCCTCCCGGCAGAGGTCGGGGGTGGTCTGGTCCACCACCAGGCGGCTGTTGTCGAGCCGCACCGCCGAGTTGAGCAACAGCAGCGGCTCGCCCTCCACGGTCAGCAGCCAGCGCGACAGGTGGCGGGTGCCGCGGAAGTAAAAGCCCTGCTCCGCTGCCCCGGCCCAGCCGATCTCGCCGTGCCGGGAAAAGACCGCGAAGCCGTCGTCCGATTTGAGCACCCGTACGCGGTCGTCGGCCCGCGAAGAGCTGGCGGGGATGTACCACTGGTCGCCGATGAACAGCGCTTCCTCCAGTGCCATGGCGCTTCCCTCCGTCGCCGGCTCCTCAGGTGCCCAGGGCCACTTGCGGCCATTCCCCGCCCACCAGCCGGCGGTAGAGGGCGAGGTATTGCCCGGCCATCCGTTCGGCGGTGAAGTGGGATTCGAAGTGGCGTCGGCAGGCGGCGCGGTCGATCTCGTGGAGGCGATTCACCGCCGCCACCGCCTCGACCACGTTCTCCACCACGAAGCCGGTCACCCCATCGCGCAGCACCTCGGGCACCGAGCCGTGGCGGAAGGCGATCACCGGCGTGCCGCAGGCGAGCGCCTCGATCATCACCAGCCCGAAGGGTTCCGGCCAGTCGATGGGAAAGAGCAGGGCCGCCGCCTGTCCCAAGAGTTCATTTTTGGCCCGCTCGTCCACCTCGCCGACGAACTCCACCCCGGGCGTGCGAGCAACGGGCGGATCCGCGCCTCGTAGTAGGTGCGGTCCACCTCGTCCACCTTGGCGGCGATGATCAATTTCCGGCCTGCCCGGCGGGCGATCTCGATGGCGCGCTCGGGGCCCTTTTCCGGCGCGATCCGGCCCAGGAAGACCAGCGCCTCGCCCCCGCGCGGCGAGAACTCGTACAGGTCCCGCGGCAGGCCGTGGTGGATGGTAGCCGCCCAGTGCACCCCCCGGAGAGGTGCTCGTTGCGACTCGGAGATGGAAACGAGCGGCACCTGCGGATGGAGCCGGTAGAGGCTGGCCAGGTCGGGCAGGTCGAGCCTGCCGTGGAGGGTGAACAGGGTGGGGGTGGACCAATGGCGGGTCAAAGGCAGGGGGAGCAGATCCAGGTGGCAGTGAATGACGTCGAACCGTTCCGCCTCGCGGTCGAGGAGGGAGAGGGCTACCAGGTGCCACAGCAGGGGGTCGCGCCGGACCTTGGCGAGGCGCAGCGCCTCGGGCACCACCGCCACCAGGCGGGCGCGGGTTTGGGAGTCGCCACTGGCGTAGAGGGTCACCTCGCAGCCTTCGTCGAGGAGCGCTTCGGTCAGGTAGTGGACCACCCGTTCGGTGCCGCCGTAGGTCTTGGGGGGCACGCTCTCGTAGAGGGGGGCGAGTTGCGCGATTCTCATGGCCAATATCCAGGAACGATCGCAGCGACCGCTCGGAGACTCACCCCGCGCCCCGGCGGGCGCGGGGCGAGCGCCAAAATGGGCGCCGCGCCGGAATTTTCAAGGGGGAGATGAGCGCGATGGACGTGGCCCACCGAGGGAGCTAGACTCGCGAGACGGTGCGGATCGAAACCGACGGGAGGTGCGCGTGAAAGCCCCACGGCAGTGGCAGTGGTTGGCCGCTTGCCTCGCCACCCTGGCTCTGGCCGCCTGTGGTGGCGCCGGCGAGGAGGCGGACGGCGCATCGCTGGCGCCGGCACCCGCCGAGAGCGACTGGCCCAATTTCTCCGGCGACGGCCATGCCCGGCAGTACGCCCCCTTCGACCAGATTTCCCGCGCCACGGTGGCGCGCTTGGGGCTCGCCTGGTATTTCGACCTCGAACCCGGCTTTTCCGTCTCCTCGCCGGCCAAATGCGGCCCGCGGCTCTTCGTCACCACCGGCCACAGCCACGTGCGCGCGCTAGACCCCCAGAGCGGCCGCCTGTTGTGGGAATACGACGCCGGCACCCGGAGACTCGCCCGCAACCCCCTGCAGATGACCTGGGGCAACAAGGGGCTCGCCTGCGACGGCGAGCGGGTGTACATCGCCACCACCGACGGGCGGGTGATCGCCCTGGCCGCCGCCGACGGGGCAGTGGTCTGGGAGACTCGCCAGTTCGGCCTCGACGAGCCCCGCTACGCCAACGGCGCGCCCCGGGTCTTCGACGGCAAGGTGATCGTCGGTCACGGCGGCGCCGACTTAAGTCCCATTCGCGGTTACGTCACCGCCTACGACGCCGCCACCGGGCGGCAGCTGTGGCGCTTCTACACCGTGCCGGGGGATCCCAGCCGGCCGCCGGAAAGCCGCGCCGAGGCGCTGATGCGCGCCACCTGGAAGGGCGACTGGTACGGCGCGGGCGGCGGGGGAACGGCCTGGCACGCCTTCAGTTACGACCCGGAGCTCGACCTCCTCTACATCGGGGTGGGCAACGGCTTTCCCTACAACCAGGCGCTGCGCAGCCCCGGCGGCGGCGACAACCTCTTCCTGGCGTCCATCGTCGCGGTGCGCGCCGACACCGGCGAGTACGTCTGGCACTTCCAGGTCTGCCCCGGCGAGGAGTGGGACTGCACCGCCGTCCAGGACATGACCCTGGCCACGCTGGAGATCGACGGCGTGGCGCGCAAGGTGGTGATGCAGGCGCCCAAAAACGGCTTCTTCTACGTCTTGGACGCGGCCACCGGAGAGTTCCTCTCCGCCGGGCAGATCGCCGACAAGGTCACCTGGGCGCAGGGCATCGACGCCGCCGGTCGGCCCATCGAGCACCCCAAGCTGCGCTATCGCCTCACCGGGGAGACCTTCGAGCTGTGGCCCGGCCCCCAGGGGGCCCACAGCTGGCTGCCCCAGGCCTACAGCCCGCGGACCGGCCTCGTCTACGTGCCCATCCTGGAGATCGGCGGCCTGATCGGCCCCCTCCCCCCCGGCTACGCCGGCTTCGGCGCCGGCATGGGCGCGCTGGTGGTGGCCGATCCCGATCTCCCCGGCAGCCGGCGGAGCCACCTGACCGCCTGGGATCCCCGGACCCAGCGCCCCGCCTGGCGGGTGGATCTGCCCGGGGACTGGCCCGGCGGGGTGCTCGCCACCGCCGGCGACCTGGTCTTCCAGGGCCGGCTGGACGGCCGCTTCCTGGCCTACGACGCCGAGAGCGGCGAGCCCCTCTGGGAGTACCGCGCCCCCACCGCCATCGTCGCCCCGCCCATCAGCTATCTGGCGGGGGGCAAGCAGTACGTGGTGGTGCTCACGGGCAGCGGTTCCCAGGGCGGGGGCATCCTGGCCACCGGCAACGCCGATCTCCCCACCACCGACTACTGGCGGCCGCGGCGGGTGCTCGCCTTCGCCTTGGACGGCGCCGCCCGGGAGCCGGCCTTCGCGCCGCCGCCGCGGCGGCCAGCGGTGGCCGAAGACTTTGCGGCCGATCCGGCCCAGATGGCGGCGGGCGGACAGCTCTACGCCGCCACCGGCTGTCTGGTGTGCCACGGCATGAACGCCCTGGCGGGGGGAGCCGCGCCCGATCTGCGCTTTTCGCCCGTGGTGCTCGACCCGGCCGCCTTCGCCGCGGTGGTGCGCGACGGCGCGCGCAAGCTGCGGGGCATGCCCGCCTACCCCCAATTGGACGACGCCGCCCTCGCGGCCTTGCGCCACTACCTGATGGCGCGGGCCGCCGGGCTGGACCTGCCGCCGGCACCCCCCGTTCCCTCTGGCACCTGAGGAGGCATCATGGCCACTCCCACCCTTGGCCCCGTGGGCCTTTGGTCCTTCGAGCTGCGCTTCGGCGAGGACGCCGCTATCCGCCGCGCCGCAGCGGAAATCGAGGCGCTCGGCTACGGCGCCCTGTGGATCCCCGGCGGGGTGGACGGCGGGGTGCTCGCCGACGTGGAGCGGCTGCTCGCCGCCACCCGCCGGGTGGCAGTGGCCACCGGCATCCTCAATATCTGGAAGCACCGCCCGGAAGAGGTGGCCGATTGGTTCCACGGCCTGCCTGAGGCCCACCGCAGCCGCGTGCTGCTCGGCTTGGGGGTGAGCCACGGACCGCTCATCGGCGATGTCTGGCAGCGCCCCCTGGCCGCCATGGAGCGGTTCCTCGACGGCCTGGAAGGGGCGGGCGTGCCCCGCGACCAGCTGTGCCTCGCCGCCCTGGGACCGCGGATGCTGGAGCTGGCGGCGCGGCGCACCGCCGGCGCCCACCCCTACCTGGTCCCCCCCGAGCACAGCCGCCGCGCCCGCGAGATTCTTGGTCCGGGCGCGCTTCTGGCCCCCGAGCAGGGGGTGATCCTGGAGACCGACCCCGAGCGGGCGCGGGCGGTGGCCCGGGAGGGCATCGCTCTCTACGCCCGCCTGCCCAACTACCGGCGCAGCTGGCGGAGGCTCGGCTTCGCCGAGGCGGAGTTCGATCCGCCGAGCGATCGCCTGCTGGAGGCCCTGTTCGCCTGGGGAGAGCCCGCGGCCATCGCCGCGCGGGTGGCGGAGCACCGCGCCGCCGGCGCCGACCACGTCTGCGTGCAGGTGGTGCGCGGGGCGCGGGGCGGCGACCTGGACGGGCTGGTGGCGGCTTGCCGGAGCCTCGCCCCGGTCCTCCTCGGCTGATCTCAGCCGCCTGCGGCGCTATGATGCCGTCTGCCCCGACCAGCGAAGAGAGGAGCAGCCCATGTTCAGCCACATCGTCTTGGGTGCCGACGACATCCCCGCGGCCAAAAAGTTTTACGACGCCGTGCTCGGCGCCTTGGGCCACCCGCCGGGCGAGATGACTCCCGACGGCAAGCGGGTGATCTACCGGGGCCGCGACGGGGGTCTGCTCATGATCACCGTTCCCCTCAACGGCGCGCCCGCCACCTATGCCAACGGTGGCACGGTGGGCTTCGCCGCCGCCTCCCCCGAGGCGGTGGACGCCTTCCACGCCGCCGGCCTCGCCAACGGCGGCCGCGACGAGGGGGCGCCGGGTCCGCGCCCGGCCATTCCCGGCAGCTACGCCGCCTACCTGCGCGACCCCACCGGCAACAAGCTGGTGGCCTGGTGTCTGCGCCCGGAATGCCCGGAATGAGCGCCGATCCGCCGGAGTGGCAACCGCCCCGGGTGTGGACCTGGGAGGGGGAGCTGGGCGGGGTCTTCGGGCGCATCAACCGGCCCGAGGCGGGCCCCACCCACGAGCGCGAACTGCCGGTCGGCAGGCATCCCCTGCAGCTCTACTCCCTGGCCACACCCAACGGGATCAAGGTGGCGGTGATGCTGGAGGAGCTCTTGGAGCTCGGGGTGCGCGAGGCCGAGTACGACGCCTGGCCCATCGACATCGCCGCCGGCGAGCAGTTCTCCACCGGCTTTCTCGCCGTCAACCCCAACGGCAAGATCCCCGCCCTGGTGGACCGCTCGGGGCCGCGGCCGATCCGGGTGTTCGAGTCGGGCAGCATCCTCCTCTACTTGGCGGAAAAGTTCGGCGCCTTCCTGCCCCGGGACGTCGCCGGGCGCACCGAGACCCTAAATTGGCTCTTCTGGCAGGTGGGCGCCGCCCCCTACCTGGGTGGCGGCTTCGGCCACTTTTACGCCTACGCGCCGCGCCGCTGGAAGTACCCCATCGACCGCTACGCCATGGAGGTCAAACGCCAGCTGGACGTGCTCGACCGGCGGTTGGCCGAGTGCGAGTACGTGGCGGGAGACGAGTACACCATCGCCGACATGGCCATTGCGCCTTGGTACGGCGCCCTCCAGGCGGGCGAGCTCTACGGCGCCGGGGAATTCTTGGAGGTGCACCGCTACCGCCACGTGGAGCGCTGGCGGAAGGCGATTTTCGCCCGCCCCGCCTACCGGCGCGGGCGACTGGTCAACCGCCTCTCGGGCCCCCCGGAAGAGCGGCTCCCGGAGCGCCACGATGCCCGCGACTTCGCCGGAAAGCGCCTCGACTGAACCGGATCCCTGGCCGGGCGCGCTCCTCGACCCGGCCGTCTACCCCCATCCGGTGGGCGAGCTCACCCTGGTGGAGACCCACATCTCCTGGGTGGTCCTCACCGGCCAGTGGGCCTACAAGTTCAAGCGGCCGGTGAACCTGGGGTTCGTGGACTTTTCCACGCCCGAGCGGCGGCGCCATTTTTGCGAGCGGGAGCTCGCCCTCAACCGGCGCTTCGCCCCCGAGCTCTACCGGGCGGTGGTGCCGGTGACCGGCAGCCGGGCGCGGCCGCGCCTCGAGGGCGCGGGCGAGCCCATCGACCACGCCCTCGCCATGCGCCAGTTCGACCCCGACGAGGTGCTCGCCCGGCTGGCGGAGCGGGGGTTGCTCGACGAGGCGCTGGTGGGCGAGCTCGCGCGCACCCTGGCCGCCCTCCACGACGCCCTGCCCCCCTTGGCGGAGGCCGAGGCCCAACGGGCGCGGCGCGCCTTCGTGGGGGTGGCCCTGGACAATGTCCGCTGGCTGGACCGCGCCCTTCGCCTGCCGGCCGAGCGGCGCGCGCTGCGCGCCGCCCGCGCCTTCCTGGTCGCCGCCCTGCGCCGCAGCCGGCCCCTGCGCCGCGCGCGGGCCGCCGGCGGTCGCTTCGTCGACGGCCACGGTGACCTGCACCTCGGCAACCTGGTGCGCTTCGGCGGGCGGCTGGTCCCCTTCGACTGCATCGAGTTCGACGACAGCCTGCGCCGCCTGGATCGCCTCGCCGAGCTCGCCTTCCTGGCCATGGACCTGGAGGCACGGGGGCTGGCAGCGCGGTCGCGGCAGCTGAGGAGCGACTACCTGGAGTGGACCGGCGACCACGAGGGTCTGCCCCTGTTCGATCTCTACCGCTGCCACTACGCCCTGGTGCGGGCCAAGGTGGCCCTCGCCGCCGGCGCCTCCCCCCGCCGGCATCTCGCCCTCGCCCGCCTGGCGGCCCGGCCCCGGAGACCCTGGCTGTGCCTCCTCCACGGCCCGTCGGGCAGCGGCAAGTCGTGGCTCGCGGCGCGGATCGTGGCCGCCACCGGCGCCCTCCGGCTGCGCTCCGACGTGGAGCGCAAGCGGCTCTTCGGGCTTGCCCCCGAGCAGTCCGGCCGCCACGTGGCGGGGCTCTACGAGCGCCCGGCCAGTGAGCGCACCTTCGCGCGCCTTTTGGAGCTGGCCCGCGCCGTGGTGGCCGCGGGCTTCCCCTGCGCGGTGGACGCCACCTTCCTCGGCCGCGACGACCGCGCGCCCTTCCTCGCCTGGGCGCGCAAGGCCGGCCTGCCGGTGGCGGTGGTGGCGGCGCGCGCCCCGGAGGCCGAGATCCGCGCCCGCCTCGCCGCCCGTCGGGGGGACGCCTCGGACGCCGACTGGGAGGTCTACCTCCGCCAGCGGGAGCGGGTCGAGCCCGTGGCGGCGGAGGAGGCGGACCTGGTGTTGGCGGTGGACACCGCCGACGCCGCCGCGGTGGCCGCCGCCCTCGGGCGGCTGGCGCGCTTTGCCCGCAGCGCGCCCCGCCGGGAGGAGCGCTGATGGAGGAGCGCCCCCTGGGGCGGTCGGGGCTGCGGGTGTCGGCGGTGGGACTCGGCACCATGACCTTCGGCGGCCAGACCCCGGAGCCCGACGCCTGTCGCCAGCTCGACCTCGCCCTCGACGCCGGGATCACCCTGTTCGACACCGCCGAGAACTACCCCATCCCCCTGGATGCCGCCACCCAGGGCCGCTCCGAAGCCATCCTCGGCCGCTGGCTGGCCCGCCGCGGGGTGCGGCAGCGGGTGGTGGTGGCCACCAAGGTGGCCGGCCCCGGCGATCGGGCGGGGCGTCTCGACTGGTTGCGCGGGCCCGACCGCCGCCTCGACTGGCCCAACATCCGCGCCGCGGCGACGGCCAGCCTGCGCCGCCTGGGCACCGATTGGATCGACCTCTACCAGGTCCACTGGCCGGAACGGCTGGTCACCACTCCCTTTCGGGACCGCTTCGTCCCCGCTCCCGACGATCCCCACCAGGTGCCCATCGAAGAGACCCTGGGAGCCCTGGGCAGACTGGTGGAAGAGGGGTTGGTGCGGGCGGTGGGGGTGTGCAACGAGTCCCCCTGGGGGGTGATGCGCTACCTGGCCGCCGCCGAGCGGTTGAACCTGCCGCGCCTGGCCAGCGTCCAAAACGGCCTCAACCTCTTGAACCGGCGCCTCGAGAGCGGCCTCGCCGAGGTGGCGGTGCGAGAGGAGGTCGGCGTCGTCGGCTACTCGCCCCTGGCGGGCGGCGTCCTCAGCGGCAAGTACGGCGCCGGGGTGACCAGCCTGCCCGGCAGCCGCTCCAGCCACTCCCCCGAGTTCGCCCGCCGCTTGCGGCCGCGGGTGCGCGCCGCGGTGGCCGCCTACGGGGCGCTGGCGGCGCGCCATGGGCTCTCCCTCGCCGAGCTCGCCCTGGCCTTCGCCCGCTCTCGCCCCTACGTCGCCTCGGTGCTGGTGGCGGGCTCCACCGCCGCGCAGCTGCGCGCCAACCTGGCGGCGAGCGAGCGCACCCTGACGCCCGAGCTCCTGCGCGAGATCGACCGGATCCACGACGAAAACCCCAACCCCCTGTGAGCCTCGCGGCCCGGCTGGCGTCCCCGTAGCCCGAATGGAGCGAAGGGGAGCAACCGCCCGACCACCGCCACCTCGCCTGCTCGTTCCGGATTGCGGCGCTGCGCGCCTTCCTCCGGGCTGCGAGTGCGCGCCTGTCTCCGGGTCACCTCCGTTGGGCCGTGGACAGGGGAACGTCCCTCTGGCAACCTTGCTTGCCGAGCCGGAGGGGAGGAAGCTGCCATGAACGAGAAGGCCCGCAAACTGCGCGAGCTCATCGAGCGGGGAGAACACTTCATCGCCGCCGAGGCCTACAGCGCCCTGACCGGGCGGATCGTCCAAATGGTGGGCTTTCCCGCCGCCTATCTGGGCGGTCACGCGGCCAGCGCCTTCCACTACGCCCTGCCCGACTACGGGGTCTACTCCCAGGTGGAACAGCTCGAGCAGGCCGATCGGATCGCCCGGGCTATGGACATCCCCTTGATCGCCGACGCCGATACCCTGGGGGAGACGGTGGCCGACGCCTTCCACTTCACCCGCCGCTACGTGCAAAGCCACGTGGCCGGCTTCCACGTGGAGGACAACCTCAATCCGCGCCACTCGAGCTACGCCGGCGAGCTCCTGCCCGTCGCCGAGATGCAGGCCAAGATCGCCGCCTGCGTCGAGGCCCGCGGCGGCGAGCCCTTCGTGATCATCGCCCGCTGCGACGAGCTCTACCCGAAGGCCTACCGGGGCGCGGGCGGCGGCGACCTGGACGAGGCCATCGCCCGCGGCAAGGCCTACGCCGAGGCGGGGGCCGACGTGCTCTGCTTTCCCCTGGCCACGCCGGAGCAGTGCCGGCGGCTGGTGGCGGAGTTGCCGGTGCCGGTGTGCGTCCTCGGCCACAGCGTCCCGGAGACCGCCTTCACCCTCTCCACCGGCTGGGGCTGGATGGGTGCGGCCAAACTCCACCTGGAGCGGGCCCGCGAGCTCATGGCCACCGGCAAGGTGGAGTTCGACCCGGCCTTCCCCGAAAAGGCCGAGCTGCTGGAGATGGACCGCTACGACCGGCTGATCGCCGACTGGGCGCGCCGCACCGGCCGGCCCACCCACGGGGACTGAGGCGCCCTCAAGGCGCGGGCTCCACCCGCCCGCCGGCCACCCGCAGCACGGGACCGCGCAGGCCGGCCCGTTGCGGCGGGTAGCGGGCGTCGGCGAAGGCCACCACGAAGCCCGTCCCGTCCGCCGTCACCCGCGCCAGGGGAAAGCGCGACCAGGTGAGAAAGCGCACCGCCCAGGGGTGGCGCGAGGCGGCCACCACCGCCGGGTGGTCGAGCCCTTTGGCGAGCCGCGCCCCAGGGCGGAAGCGGGGCGCGCCGAGCCAGTGCCACTCGCCCAGGCGATAGAAGGCGTCGGCGTCGATCACCACCGCGCCCCGGAACGGATTGGCGGGCACCGGGGCCACCATCACCCGCGCGGCGGGCACCCCCACCGCGGTCGCCACGCGCGCCTCGGCGGCGGCGCTCGCCGCCGCGTTGCCCGCCCCCCAGAGGGCCGCGAACAGCAGGGCGCAGCGGGCCGGTTGCGGCCCCCGCCCGGCGCCCCGCGCGGCCAGACATGCGAGGCCGGCCAGCCCCGCACACCAGAGGAGCTTGGCCGGCCAGGGCGCCAGGGGCGTGGCCAGCACCAGGAGGCTGGCCGCGCTCCAAAACCCCAGCCAGCCGAGGCAGGCCGCGCGGCCGCGCGCCCAGTGGAGCGTGCAGGCGCCGCCCGCGGCGAGCCACAGCCAGGGGTCGACGATGAACAAGGCGTCGCCGTAGAACCAGCGCCAGTCGAAGGGGGCAAGGAGGCGCACGCCGTAATTGTTCAACCAGTCGAGCGCCGGATGGGTGAGCACCGCCAGCGTGGACAACGCCCACAGGGGCCCGCCCCGGGCGGGGGGCAGATGGGGCCGCAGGCGGCGCCTCACACCCCGATCCCAGAGGAGTAGAAGTCCGGTCAAGAGCACCGGCAACACCAGCCAGGCCAGGGGGCCGTGGGTGAGCCCGCGGCGGTGGGCGAGGGCCAGATAGTCGCCGGCGAAGGCGGTGAGGATGTCCACGTCGGGGGCGTTGGCGCCGAGAAGGAGCGCCGCCGTGGCCAAGGGGGTCGCCCGCTTCAGGCCCGCCGCCGCCAGGGCGCCGCCGACGAAGCTGTGGGCGAAGGGGTCCACGGGCGTGCCTAGCGGCGGGCGAAGTCGGGGGCTTCGAAGTGGGCCACCCGGGTGGGGCGCCCCTCCAGGGCCACCTCGCGGAACTGGTAGAGGATCGCCCCGGTGGGCGCGAACACCCCGCCGAGCTCGCCCACCGGCATGCGCAGCACCGGCGCTTCCCCGGGGCGCACGACGCGCAGCTCCGGGGCGTCGGGGCGGTAGAGCTCTCGCAGGGGGATGCGGTGCACCGAGGCCACTTCGGCGGGATCGGGCTCGAGGGCCGGTACCCGCCCGCCCCAGACCACCACCGGGGTGATGGCGAAGCCGGAGCGGGTGGGGTAGTCGTCCAACAGGCCGAGCACCGCCGAGCGGTCGAGGGCGAGGCCCACCTCTTCCGTCAACTCGCGCAGCGCCGCCGCCACGGCGTCCTCGCCGGGGTCGATTCGCCCGCCGGGCAGGGCCCACTGGCCGCGGTGGCGGGAGAGCCCCGCGGCGCGGCGGGTGAGCAGAAAGCTGGCCCGCTCCGGCCGCGGGGGGAGGTCTGCGAAGCCCGGCACGCCCGGCGGCTCTGGGGAGTCCACCACCACCAGCGCCACCGCCGAACGCCTGAGCCGCGCGTCGCCCGAGGCGGTGCGCCGGTGGGCGGCCAGGTGGGCGGCGAGCCGCGCCCGGAGGGTATCGTTGCACAGCAGATCGTCCATGGCTCTCCCCTGCCGGTGCGGAGATGATGCACGGGGCCGGCGCGGCGGGCAAGGCGCGCTTGTTATAATGGCCGCTCGCCCGCCACAGCCGCCTTCCCCGGGGTCACCGGGGCCGCCGCGCGACCGCGGCGTCGCGAGAGCCCGACACGCCATGACCCCGACGGCCCCCCACCCGATCCGCCAGCTCTTCGCCAACCGCCAGTTCCGCTGGCTGTGGGCGGGCAACACGGCGATGTTTTTCGGCTTTTTCGGGACCATCCTGCTGCGCTCCCTGCTCGCCTGGGAGCTCACCGGCGACGAGCTCGCCCTGGCCTGGGTGAACCTGCTCTCCGCCGGCTGCATGTTCGCCACCTCCCTCGTCTCCGGCGCCCTCATCGACCGCCACGAAAGGCGCCGCTTCCTGCTCGTCGCCCAGTGCGGGGTGTTGGCCGCCGAGGCCACCATCCTGGCGCTTCTGCTCGCCGGCCGGCTCACCTTTCCGCTCCTGCTGATCAGCTCCACCGCGGCCAGCATCGCTTTTCCCTTCATCATGCCGGCGCGCACCGCGATGCTGGTGGCGGCGGTGGGACGGGCGCGCCTCGGCAGGGCCACCGCCTTCATGACCACTGGCATCAATCTGGCGCGCATGGCGAGCCCCGCGGCCCTCGGCATCCTCGCCGACGCCGCCGGCTTTCCCTTCTGTTACGGGTTGATCCTGTTCCTGCACGCCATTTCCATCCTGTGCACCCTGGGGCTCGACCCGCATCCTCCCGGGGAGGGCCGCCGCGACGGCCTGCTGGCGGACGTGCTGCGCGGCTTCGTCTACCTGCGCGAGCGGCCGAGCCTCGCCCTGTGCATCCTGTTCGGCCTCTTTCCCCTGCTGGTGGTAGTGCCCCTGCAGAACCTGATGGTGGTGTTCGTCGACGAGGTCTGGCAGCGGGGCGGCAGTGGTCTCGGCTTGATGATGGCCGCCACGGGGATCGGCGGGGTGGTGGGGTCGCTGGCCACCGCCGGCCTGGGGGAGGGCAGTCTGGTCAAGCCCATGGTGGCGGCGACCCTGGTGATGGCGGCGCTGGTGGCCGTCTTCGCCCACTTGCCCTGGTTTTGGCTCGCCGTCGCCGCGGTGTTCGCCATCTACGCCACCTCCACGGTGTCGCAGACCCTGGTGCAGACCGGGGTGCAGCTCCTGGCCGAAGACCACATCCGCGGTCGCGTCACCACCATCACCATGATGTCGGTGAGCATCGCCCCGGTGGGTACGCTGCTGATCGCCGTGGCGGTCAAACACTTCGGCGCGCCCTGGACGCTGACCGCCACCGGGGCACTGCTGGCGGCTGCGATCCTCCTCCTGTGGCGCGGCTGCGCGGCCTTCCGGGCCATCGACGGCGCCGCCCGGCGGGCGGCCGGTGAAGGGCGGCGGTGATACCCTAGGAGCTTTTCCGGCCGACGACTCCTCCATGCGGCGCTGGCGGATCGCCCTGGCGGCCCTTCTGGGCGGCGCGT
The DNA here is from genome assembly GCA_026005035.1 of Porticoccaceae bacterium. Lineage (GTDB taxonomy): Bacteria > Pseudomonadota > Gammaproteobacteria > Pseudomonadales > Porticoccaceae > BPKH01. The sequence goes on from BPKH01000007.1 coordinate 130,895, forward strand.
TGCTTCTGGCCTTTACGGCCCGTCCCCTCGTCCAGTGGGCGGGGGGTCGCCTCCTCGCCTCCCAGGGCGTCGAGGCGCTGGCCATCGCCCGCTGGCGCTGGCGGCTTGGCGGGGTCGACCTCACCGGGGTCGAGCTGGTGGGGGCGGCGGGGGGCGGGCGCTATCGCGCCGCGGCGGCGCGGTTGGCGGTGCGCTGGCGCTCCTGGCCGCCCGCCCTGGAGGTGGACCACCTCTCCCTGGAATTCGCCGCACCGGGGGCGGGGGCGTCCCCACCGCCGCTGCCCCTCGCTCGCCAGCTGGAGGCGTTGACCGCCCTGCGCCTGCCCCTCGGCGCCTTGCGCGCGCGGGGTGTCCGCCTGCGCTGGAGCGACGGCGGCAAGACCCTGGAAGTGAACGGCGGAGACCTGCGGGTGGATGCCCACCGCGGGGCGCTGTCCGGGCGCGCGCGGCTCCTGTGGGCGGCGCACGGCCGGCGGATCCCCCTGCAGGTCATCCTGCGGCCGGGTTCCGAACCCTGGTTGCCGCTCCTCGAGCTGGCCCCGGCGACGGGTCGCACGGCCGCCACGGGGCGGCTCGCATTCCACCGGGCGGAGGGTGGCTGGCGGGCGGCATTTGCCTTCGATTTTCCCCGCCAGTCGCTTTCCCCTTGGCTCGCCGCGGCCGGACTGGCGGCGCCGGCGGAGGCCGAGGGGGCGCTGCGGCTTGCGGGCTCGCTGGCCTTGCCCGAGGTGCTCGAGCCGCACGGGGCCGGTAGCACCCTCCTCGCCGCCCTGGACGCCCGCGGCCGACTCGCGCTGTGGCTGCCGGCGGCGGGTCCCGCCGTCGCGCTCCAGCTCAAGGCGCCCTTCGCCCTCGCGGGGGGGTGGCTCGACCTGCCGGCGCCGGCTGAGCTCACTTTTCGGCTGCCGGCGGGGGCGGGATCGGCCGCCGCCCGCTGGCGGGCGGCGCTCGCGCCGGCCCGCCCCTGGCCGCTCGGGGAGGGGGCGGCGGTGGAGTTGGGCGCGGCCCTCGCCCTGGTGGCGCCCGAGGCGGTCCAGTCGGCTTTCTCCGCGGCGGTGCGGCTCGCCGTGGCGCGCACCGAGGCGGGGGTTCGGCTCACCGCCCGCGGCCCGCTCACCGCCCGCGGCCGCATCCGGCCGCCACCGGCCCTGGGGAATGGGACCGAGGAGGCGTGGTCCCTCGCCCTTGCGCTCCAGCCCTCCTGGGCGGTGGCGATCGCCCGCGGGCACGTCGCCCTGGCGGCGGAGGCGGCGGGGCGCGCCGAGCTGCGGGGGCGCGGCGTCGCCGCCCGCCTGGAGCTCCACTTGCCCGAACTCGAGGGCGAGGGAGCGGCGTGGCGAGGGCGCCTCGAGGGGAAACTGGCCCTGCCGGGCAGCCCCCTGCCGCCGCTCGCCTGGACGGCCGCGGGGCGAGTGGGGGAAACCCTGGCCGTGACCGGCGAGCTCACCGCGCCCCCCTGGGGGCTCGAGGGCCGCTGGCGGTTGGCGGGGGAGTTCGCGCGCCCGCGCCTTACAGCGCAGCTTGCCCTCGAGCTGCCGGGTGTCGCGCTGCGCGCCCTGCGCGCCCACTTGCCGGCGGGTACCAGCCTCTCTGCCGGGCGGGGGGACGTCCGATTGGAGATCGACTGGAGAGCCGCACCGCGCGCGGTGGCGAGGGTCGACTTCCGCCAACTGGAGGGGGTTGTGGCGGGGGTGCCCTTTGTCGGCGGTCGGCTTGCCGCCGCGCTCGCCTGGCGCAACGGCTGCCTCGCCGCCGATGGCCCTTGGCGGCTCGCCGTGGAGCGGCTCGACCCCGGTTTTTCCATCAGGGACCTCCTGGTGGAGGGCGACCTGCCCTGTGTGCGGCCGGGGACGGCCCTTGCCGTGCCGCTGCTGCGCGCCCGGGCGGAGCTCTTCGGCGGCCGGGTGGAACTCGCCGAGCCCGGCCGGCTCGGGCGACGCTCGGGCCACCTGCGGCTCGCCGTCGCCGGCCTCGACCTGGGGCGGCTCCTCGCCCTCTACGGGGAGGACCGGGTGTGGGCCGAGGGGCGCCTCGACGGCGAGATCCCGATCCTCTGGGGCGACGCGGGGGTGCGGATGGCGGGGGCGCACTTCGCCGCCCGCCCGCCGGGAGGGCGGATCGCCCTGGACGAATCGCTGCGCGCCGCCCTGGCTGGTGCCGGCGAGGAGCTGGCGCTGGCGGCGCGGTTGCTGTCCGACCTGCGCTTCGACGCCCTCACGGCCACCGCCGACCTGGCGCCCGGCGGGGAGCTCACCTTGACCGCCCGGCTTTCGGGGTACAATCCGGCGGAGTTCGAGGGCCGGCCGGTAGAGCTCAACCTCCGCGTCGAGGACGACCTGTTCGCCTCCTGGCGGGCGCTGCGCGCCGCCCGCCGGCTCTCGGAAGCCATCGAGGAACGGTTGTCCCCCTGAGGGGGCGGGGAGGCGGAATGCGCGCGCCGGGGCTGATCGCGGTGGGGCTCGCGGGGCTTTTGGGCTGCACCCCAACGGTGCGGGTGGCGCCGCCCGAGGAGCCCATCACCATCAATCTCAACGTCAAGATCGATCACGAGATCCGAGTGCGCGTGGAGCGGGAGCTGGACGGCCTGTTCAGCGAGGACAGTCCCCTGTTCTGAAAGGGCGTGGAGGTGTGTATGGAGCGGGTGAAGCGGCCCTGGTGGGCGGCGGTGCTGTTGGCGGTCGCCCTCGGCGCGGGGGCGCTGGATCTGGACGAGGCCAAGCGGGAGGGCCTGGTGGGGGAAACCGACAGCGGTTACCTGGCGGCGCGGGTGGAGCGGCCCGAAGTGGCCGCCCTGGTGGCGGAGATCAACGCCGAGCGGCGGCGGGAGTACGAGCGCATTGCCCGGGAGAACGGCATTTCCCTGGCGGCGGTGGAGCAGCTGGCGGCGCGCAAGGCCATCGAGCGCACCCCGGCCGGGCACTACGTCCGGATCGGCGGCCAGTGGCGGCGCAAGTGACCCTCAGGCGGAGGTGTGCAGGCCGCACTCCCGCCCGTCGTACACCTTGGTGGGGTCCAGATAGTGGCGGCAGCTGGGCAGCTCGTGGCGGGCCACGTAGTCGGCCAGCTGCTCGTCGCTCCAGTAGAACAGGGGCGCCACCCGCAAAAGGCCGCGGCTGTCCAGGGAGACGATGTCGAGTGTCTTGCGAAAATCGGTCTCCTGGCGGCGGATGCCGGTGATCCACACCTGCCCGCCCAACTCGCGGACGGCGCGCTCGAAGGGCTCCAGCTTCACCTGGCGGGTGAATTCCCGATGCAGCGCTTCGTCGTCGTCGGGATGGGGGATGCCGCCCATCAGCGCGTTGCGCCGCTCGGCGGTCATCTGGGGGATGTAGATCCGGTAGTCGAGGGGGATGAGCTGCATGATCTTCTCGGCGGTCCGGTAGGCGTCCGGCAGGTTGTACCCGGTGTCCACCCAGATCACCGGCACCTGGGGGGCGGTCCGGTGGAGGATGTGGAGCAGGGCCGCCGAGTAGGGGGCGAAACTGGTGGAGGCGAAGACCTTGAGCCCGAGCCCCAGGGCCCAGCGGATGATCTCCTCCGGCGAGCGATCGCGCAGCTCGGCGTTGAAGCGCGCCAGGTCCTCGGTCCCGAAGGGCAGCTTGACGGCGTCGTTCATGGGGCCTGGTGGGCGAGCCAAGGGGGCACTGGCAGGCCCTTGCGGGCGAGCAGCGCCGGGTTGAACAGGGTGCTGCGGTAGCGGTGGCCGTAGTCGCACAGGACGGTGACCACCACGTGACCGGGTCCCAGGTCCCGGGCCAGGCGGACGGCGCCGGCGACGTTGACGCCGGAGGAGCCGCCCACGCACAGCCCCTCTTCCTTGAGGAGATCGAACACCCAGGGGATCGATTCGCTGTCGGGGATGGAGTAGGCCAGGTCCACCCGCGCGTGGCGGTAGTTTTCGGTGAGCAGGCTGATGCCGATCCCCTCGGTGATGGAGCTACCCTGGGCTTCGAGCCGCCCGGTGGTGTGGTAACTGTACAGGGCCGACCCCTCGGGGTCGGCGAGGGCCACCTTCACCCCCGGATGGCGCTCCTTGAGGAAATTGCTCACCCCCGCCAGGGTGCCGCCGGTGCCCACGGCGCATGCGAAGCCGTCGATGCGCCCGCCGGTCTGCTCCCAGATTTCGCGGCCGGTGGTCTCGTAGTGGATGCGCATGTTGGCCAGGTTGTCGAACTGGCGTGCGAAGACGGCGCCGCGGGGGTCGCTGCGCGCCAGCTCCTCGGCGCGCCGCTTGGCGGTGTGGACGTAGTGGTTGGGGTCGTCGTAGCTCGCCTTGGGCACGAGCACCACCTCGGCGCCGTACATCTCCAAGAGCTCGATCTTCTCGCGGCTCTGGGTGTTGGGCATCACCACCAGGCTGCGGTAGCCGAGGGCGTTGGCGATCATGGCGATGCCGATGCCGGTGTTGCCGGCGGTGCCCTCGACGATCACGCCGCCGGGGCGCAGTTCGCCGCGGGCCTCGGCGTCGCGGATGATCCCGAGGGCGGTGCGGTCCTTCACCGAACCTCCCGGGTTGAGGAACTCGCACTTGCCCAGGATCTCGCAGCCGGTCGCCTCCGAGGCGCGGCGCAGGCGCACCAGGGGAGTGTTGCCGATCAGCTCGATGACGTCCTTGCGGATCACCGCCGACTCCGCCCTCTGCGGGCCCGGGAGGGCGCATTGTACAGGCCGCGCGGCGGGGGCGTAAGGAGCGCCTTGGATCGATTGGGAAAAAGGATATAACCGCTCGCGCGCGCTACCATGGCGCCCCGGGCGAGGCGGTTCCCCATGGGCGAGCAATTCGAAGGCAGGGTGCGCGATCTGGCGGCCAGCGGCGAAGGGGTAGTGGTCCACCCCGACGGGCGGGTGCTGTTCGCGCCCGGCGCGTGGGTGGGGGAGGTGGGGATCTTCGCCCCGGCGGGCGGGCGCAGGGCCCGCCTCGTGCGCCTCGTCGAGCCGTCGGCGGCGCGCCTTGCGCCGCCCTGTCCCCACCACGGCTTCGCCCCGGGGCGCTGCGGCGGCTGTCCCTGGCAGTTCGCCGCGCCCACCGCCCAGCTCGCCCAGAAGGAGCGCCGCGTGCGCCGCGCCCTCGAGGGGCTGGCGGCGCACGGGGGCCCTCCGGCCCGCGCGGCCGGCGCCCGCTCCCTTCGGCTGGCGCAACCGGGCGCGACTGCGCAGCGACGGGCGCCAGATCGGCTTTCTCTCCTGGCGCTCCCGGGTGCTCGCGCCGATCCGCGATTGCCCGGTGCTGACCGCTCCCAACCGCGCCACCCTGGCCGCCCTCCGGGCGCGCCTTCCCGAGCCCGCCTGGCGGCCCAGGGGCGCTCGCCTCACCGTGCTCGCCATCGACGACCGCACCCCCGGGCAGGTGGTGGTGGACGGCGCGGTGCCCTTTCGCCAGGGCAACGACGCCCAGAACGAGGCCCTCAAGGCCTGGCTCGCCCAACAGCTCGCAAACGATCCGCCCGCCTTCGCCCTGGAGCTGTTCGCCGGCGCCGGCAACCTCACCGAGGTGCTCGCCGCGGCGGGCGTGGCGCGGGTGATGGCGGTGGAGGGCGACGCGGCGGCCTGCAGCGCCCTGGGCGCGCGGCGCCTTCCCGGCGTGGAGGTGGTGTGCGCGGACCTGCGCGACTCGGCACGGCTGCGGGCGCTGGCGCGAAGCGCCGGCGAGGCCGAACTGCTGCTCCTCGACCCCCCCCGGGACGGCTTTCGGGCGCTGCCCGCGCTGCTCGCGGCGCTGCCCCGTCTCGCTCGGATCCTCTACGTCTCCTGCGATCTCGCCACCTTCGCCCGCGATGCGGCGGGGGCGGTGGCGCAGGGATTCGCGCTGCGGGTGGTCCAGCCCTTCGATTTCTTTCCCCACACCCCCCACATCGAGCTCGCCGCCCTCTTCGAGCGGTGATGCGCGCGGCGCGGAAAACCGGTAAGCTTCGCCCCCGCAGCGAGCGGGGAGCGCTCTCCATGTCCGAGTCCGAGTTCGTTGTCTACGGTCGTCCCGGTTGCGGCTATTGCACCGCAGCGGTGCGCCTGCTGCAGGCGAAAGGCTACCCCGTCACCTACGTGGACATGGCGGCCGAGGGGATCTCCCCGGCCGAACTGGCCGCGCGCCTGGGGCGCCCGGTGCGCACCGTGCCGCAGATCCTCCACGGCGACGTCTACGTGGGCGGCTACACTGAGCTCGTCCCCTACCTGGCGCGCCTCGAGGCGCAGGCCGTCTAAGAATCCGGCAGCGGCCGGGTGCGCCCGTCGGCGCCCAGGGCCACGTACCAGAAGTGGCCCTCGGACACCTTGGCCGGCTCCGCCAGGCCCTCGTGGTCGATCCACACCTCCACGCCCACCTGCAGCGAAGTGCGGCCGGTTTCCAAGAGTTCGGCGTGGAAACGCACCAGGGCGCCCAGCGGGATCGGCCGCATGAACCCCATCCCCCCCACCGCCACCGTGGCCACCCGGCCGCGGGCGATGCGCCGCGCCAGCACGGCGCCGGCCAGTTCCATCTGGGCCAACACCCAGCCGCCGGGGATGTCGCCGAAGTCGTTGGTGTGGCGCGGCAGGGCCACCACCTGGAGGATCGGTTCCCCGGCTGGGGGCGCGGTTTCGTGGATGGAGGTCACTTGGTTGCCTCAGGAGAGCAGCAGGTCGGGAAGCCAGGTGGCGAGCGCGGGCCACAGGGCGAGGATGGCGAGCAGGGCGAGTTGGATGGCCACGAAGGGGATCACACCGCGGTAGATGGCGGCAGTGGCGAGCTCCGGCGGCGCCACCCCCCGCAGGTAGAAGAGGGCAAAGCCAAAAGGCGGCGTGAGGAACGAGGTCTGCAGGTTCACCGCCAGCATCACCCCGAGCCAGACCGGATCCAGTCCCATGGCGAGCAGCACCGGGCCGACGATGGGCACCACCACGAACGTGATCTCGATGAAGTCGAGGATGAAGCCGAGCAGGAAGACGGCGAGCATCACCACCGCCACCGCCCCGGCCGCTCCCCCCGGCAGGCCGGTGAGGAGCTCCGCCACCAGCTCCTCGCCCCCCAGGCCGCGGAAGACCAGCGAAAACACCGCCGCTCCCACCAGGATCATGAACACCATGGCGGTCACCTCGAGGGTGGACTCGGCCACCTCCCGCAGGCGGCGCAGGCTGAGCTCCCCCTTGATCGCCGCCAACAGGGTGGCGCCCAGGGCGCCGACGCCGGCGGCCTCGGTGGGGGTGGCGGCGCCGGCGATGATGGAGCCCAGCACCGCGGCGATGAGCACCACCGGGGGCAGCAGGGCGCCCGCCAGCGCCTTCAGGGGCGGGCGGCTGCCCGCCGGCTCGGCGGGGGCCCGCGTGGGAAAGAGGCGGGCGTAGACCCACAGATAGGCGACGTAGAGGGCCACCAACAGCAAGCCGGGCAGCAGCGCGCCGATGAAGAGGTCGCCGATGGAGACCGTCTCGGGGCGGAAGATGCCCTGGTTGAGCTGCGCCTGCTGGTAGGCCGCCGACAGGGTGTCGCCGAGCAGCACCAGGGCGATGGAGGGGGGGATGATCTGCCCCAGGGTGCCGGTGGCGCAGATGGTGCCCGCCGCCAGGGCCGGCGAGTAGCCCTTGCGGAGCATGGTGGGCAGCGACATAAGCCCCATGGTCACCACCGTGGCGCCGACGATGCCGGTGCTGGCCGCGAGCAGCGCACCCACCAGCACCACCGACAGGCCGAGGCCGCCGCGGAGAGTCCCGCACAGGCGCGCCATGTTCTCCAGCAGCGCCTCGGCCAGGCGGGTCTTCTCCAGCATCACCCCCATGAACACGAACAGGGGCACCGCGATGAGGGTGGTGTTGGCCATGTTGCCGTAGAGGCGGTTGGGCAGGGCGTGGAGAAACGCCATGTCGAAGTGGCCGAGGGCGGAGGCGACAAGGGCGAAGAGGAGCGACACGCCGCCCAGGGTGAAGGCCACCGGGTAGCCGAGCAGCAACGCCGCGCAGACCGCGGCGAAGAGGCCGAGGGCGAGCCATTCCATCAGAGGGGCTCCACCTTCTCGGCGCTCGGCGACCCGCCCGCGCCGGCCAGGAAGAGCAGGTTCTTGAGGAGTTCGGCGATCCCCTGGAGGGCGAGCAGAGCCGGCATGGCGATGAGCAACCCCTTGAGCAGCCAAACGTAGGGCAGGCCCCCCGCCTCGGTGGACGCCTCGCGGATCGCCCAACTGGCCGCCACGTAGGGCCAGCTGGTGGCGAGGATCAGGGCGCACAGCGGCAGCAGCAGGAAGGCCGTCCCACAGGCGTCCACCAGGGCGCGGGCGCGGGGAGAAAAGCGCCGGTAGAGGATGTCGACCCGCACGTGGCCGCCCCGCTTGAGGGTGACCGCCATGGCCAGCATGAAGAGGGTGGCGTGGAGGTAGGTCATCCCCTCTTGCAGGGCGATGGAACCCTGGCCCACGCCGTAGCGCAGCAGCACCACCGCACAGGTGTCCAGCACCAGCAGAACGGCGAGCCAGGCCACCGCCCGGCCCACCGCTTCGCTGAAGGCGTCGATCCCCCTGGCCACCCGCGCGAGGGTCGGGACGAGGTTCATGGCCCCCCCTGCCTCGAGAGTGGCCGCCATTATAGAGGGATTCGCTCCCCGTGCCACGGGCGAGGCGCGTGCTAAGATCGGCCCCCGCCGGGGGGTGGACGCCGCTGGGTGCCAGGTCGCCCCCCGGACGAGAAGGCGCACCGCGCCGGGAGATCGCCGTGGACAAGCCCTATTCGCCCGCGTGCGAGCGCAACCGCGAGCCGATCCTCGCGGTGCTGCGCCGGGCGTTCGCGCGCACGACGCGGGTGCTCGAGATCGGCTCGGGGACGGGCCAGCACGCCGTCTACTTCGCCCCCGCCCTGCCCCACCTGGTCTGGCAGCCCAGCGACCTGCCCGAGCGCCTTGCGGGCATTCGCGCCTGGCTGGCGGCCCACCCCGCCGCCAACCTGCGCCCGCCCATCGCTCTCGACGTGGACGGGCCCTGGCCCGCGACTCCCTTCGACGGTTTCTTCAGCGCCAACACCTGCCACATTCTCGCCTGGCCCTCGGTGGTCAACCTGATCGCCGGCGCCGCCCGGACCGCGGCGCCGGGGGCGGTGCTGTGCCTGTACGGGCCCTTCCGCTACGGCGGGCGCCACACCAGTGGGAGCAACGCCCGCTTCGACGCCAGCCTGCGCGCCCAGGCGCCCCACCAGGGGGTGCGGGAGGTGGGGGATCTGATCGCCGTCGCCGCGGCGGCCGGGTTTCTGCTCGACGCCGACCACGAGATGCCGGCCAACAACCGCCTGCTCGAGTTCCGCCGCCGCCCGCCGCGCGGCTAGGCGGCTTCCGCGGCGCGCAGGCGCTCCGCCTTGGCGATCGCCTCTGCGAGGTTGCGGGCGTAGCTCACCCGCCCCGCCCGCCGCCGGATGCCGGCGCGGCGCAGCTTGAGCACCATGCGCGGTGCCAGGCCGGCGATCACCAGGCCGATCCGGCGGGATTCGAGGTCCCGGGCGATCGACTCCATGACCAGGATCGCGCTCATGTCCAGCAGATTGACTCCCGACAGGTCGAGGATCACCACCCGCACGTCGGGGGTGACGTCGGCGAGGGCGCGCAGCGCCTTGCGGGCCGAGGCGAAGAAGAGCGGCCCGTCGATGTCGTAGAGGGCCAAGCCTGCGGGCAGCTCGCGGTCGTGTGCGGCGCGCTCCACCCGCTGGGCGTTGACCATTCCCACCGTGCGGCGGATGAAGAGCACGGCGGCCAGACCCATCCCCACCGCCATCGCCAGTGTCATGTCGAAGAGCACCGTGAGGGCGAAACAGGTGGCCAGGACCACCACGTCGTCCCGCGGTCCCACCCGCAAAAGGCGCAGGACGTGGGGCACGTCGGCCATGTTCCAGGCCACCACCAAGAGCATGGCCGCCATGGCGGCCATGGGGATGAAGGAGAGGAGGGGCGCCAACCAGAGGAGGGCGGCGAGAACCACGAGCCCGTGGACCGCCGCCGCCAGCGGCAGGGTGGCGCCGGCGCGGACGCTGGCGGTGGTGCGAGCGATCGCCGCGGTGGCCGGGATGCCGCCGAAGAAGGGCACCACCAGGTTGCCAAGCCCCTGGCCGACGAGCTCGTCGTCCGGGTTGTGGCGCCGCCCGGTCATGCCGTCGGCGGCCACCGCGCACAGCAGGGATTCCAGCGCCCCCAGCACGGCGATGGCGAAGGCGGCGGGCAACAGATCGCGCACCAGGGCGAAACTGAAGCCGAGGGGTGCGCCGTCGCTGCCCGGCTGTTGCCAGGGCCACTGGAAGGAGGGCGGGAAGGGGGGAATGCCGTTCCGGAAAGCCCGTTCATTTCCCAGCGGTAGCGACTGCCGAGCGTCTCCACGGCGAAGCCGTCCCACAGCTGGCCGGCGAGCCACGCCCCCGCCGCGGCCAAGAGGAGCGCCACCAGGTGGCCCGGCAGGGGCGAGTGGAGGCGGGGCCACAGCAACAGGATCGCCAGGGTGACTGCGCCCACCAGGGCCTCGCGCCAGTCGGCCTGGGGCAGGGCGGCGAGGATCGCGGCCAGTTTCTCGGGGTCTCGGGGTAGTGTCCGTGCAACGTGCCGGTGGCGAGCCCCAGGAAGTCGGGGATCTGCAGAGTGGCGATCACCACCCCGATGCCGGCGGTGAAGCCCGCCACCACCGGGTGCGGCACCACCTCGATGAGGCGCCCCACCCGCCCGAGGCCGAGGCCGACGAGGATGGCCCCGGCGAGCAGGCCGGCGGTGAGCAGTCCGCCGAGGCCAAATTGCTCCACCACCGGCAGGAGGACCACCACGAAGGCGGCGGTGGGCCCCGAGACGTTGACCGCTGAACCGGCGGTGAGGGCGATCACCACACCGGCGATGGCGGCGGTGTAGAGGCCGTGCTGGGGCGGCGCGCCGGAGGCGATGGCGAGGGCCATGGACAGGGGGATGGCGATGATCCCCACGGTGAGCCCGGCGAGAAGGTTGGCGGTGAGTTCGGCCCGCCCGGGTCGGGCCGCGAGGGCGGCACGGGTGGCGGCAAACATCGGTCGAGTCCGGGGGGGTGGGCGAGGGCCCGGGGCGGCGCGAATGGTATCATGGCGGCCCTCCCGGGAGGCGGCGGCGCCATGGAAATTTCTCCTCTCCTCGCCTACTTGCTGCTCGCCGCCGCCGGTCTCGCCGCCGGCTTCGTCAACACCCTCGCCGGCGGCGGCTCGGTCTTCACCCTGCCGCTCCTCATGCTCCTCGGCCTGCCCGCCGACGTGGCCAACGGCACCAACCGGGTGGGCATCCTCCTGCAGTGCCTGTGGGCGGTGCGCGGCTTCGACCGCCGCCGCCTCCTCGACCGACAGGCGGCGGGGGCGGTGCTCTTGCCCATGGTGGCGGGCAGTGCGGTGGGCGCGGCGGTGGCCTCCGCCATCCCACCCGCCGTGCTCAAGCCGGTGCTCCTCCTCACGGTGCTCGCCATGACAGTGGTCACCGTGGTGCGCCCCGGCGCCCTGCCCGCCGAAGGCGAGCGGCCGCGCACCCTGGCGGAGCGCCCGGCGGCCTTGGCTTGGCTGTTCTTCGCGGGCCTCTACGGCGGCTTCGTCCAGGCGGGGGTGGGGTTCATCCTGATCACCGCCCTGGCAGGGGTCCTGCGCTACGACCTGGTGCGCGCCAACGCCCTCAAGATGCTCTGCACGCTGGCGATCACCGGCGTTGCCCTGGCGGTGTTCCTGGCCCGGGATCAGGTCCGCTGGTTGCCGGGGATCGCCCTGGGGCTCGGGTCCATGGTGGGGGTGGCGCTCAGCGTCCGCTTCGCCCTGCGGGCGCGCCAGCGCACCCTGAAGGCGATCCTCCTCGCCATGGCGGCCCTGGTCTGCGGCGCCGCCCTGATCAAGTGACCCGCGCGGCGAGGGCGTCGAGCAGCCGGTAGAGCAGCCCGTGGGCCTCGGCGTAGAACCGCTCGGGGGCGAAGAGGAGATCCCCGGCGCCCTGGACGTACTCCCCCGCCACCAGGTCGTCGCCGCAGTGGCGCACCAGTGCCTGGGCCACCTCCGGGGTGGTCTCCAGGTGGAACTGCAGGCCCAAGGCCGCCTCGCCCAGCAGAAAGCCCTGGTTGCGGCAGCCCGGGGTTTCGGCCAGGGGGACGGCGCCCTCCGGGAGGGTGAAGGTCTCGCCGTGCCAGTGGAAGGCGAGGAACTCCTCGGGCAGGGCGAGGGGATTGCCGGGCAGGCCGCGCACCGGAAACCAGCCGATCTCCGGTTGCGGGTTGCGCTCCACCCGCGCCCCCCAGGCGGCGGCCAGCAGCTGGGCGCCGAGACAGATGCCGAGCAGCGGACGACCCTCCTCCGCCCGGCGGCGCAGCCAGGCTTTCTCCCCCGCGATCCAGGGGTGGTGGGCTTCGTCGTTGGCGCTCATGGGGCCGCCGAGGGAGACGGCGAGGTGGGGCTCGCCGGGGTCCGGCAGGGCCTCCCCCCGCCACAGGTGGCACACCGCGAGCTCCCACGCGCGCGAGGCGCACCAGTGGGCGATGGCCCCCGGCGATTCGAAGGGCACGTGCTGGATGCACAGAACGCGCAATTTCGCGGTCAAGGCGGACTCTCCTCGAGGGCGTCGGCGCGATAGGGAAGCAGTTCCCGTGCCCGTTGCCAAGCCCACTGGAGCCGCGTGTTTTCCCGGTCGAGAAAGGCGGCCACGGTGCGGTGGAGCTCGCGCTGGGCGAGCCAGTGGAGGGAGTGGGTGAACACCGGCTCGAAGCCCCGCAGCAGCTTGTGCTCCCCCTGCGCGCCCGCCTCGAAGCGCGCCAGGCCGCGCTCGATGGCGAACTCGATCCCCTGGTAGTAGCAGAGCTCGAAGTGGAGGAATTCCCACTCCTCGAGGCAGCCCCACCAGCGCCCGTAGAGGGCGCGCTGGTCGAAGAAAAAGAGCGCGCAGGCGATCAGCTCGCCGCCGCGGGCGGCGGTGACCATCAGGATCTGCTCGGCGAAGTCGCGGCGCAGGCGGGCGAAGAAGTCGCCCGTGAGGTAGCCGGCGAAGCCGGAGCGGCGCTCGTAGGTGCGCCGGTAACAGCGCTCGAAGGCGCGCCAAGCGGCGTCGTCCAGCTGCGCACCGGTGCGCCGGCGGATGTCGAGGCCCGTCTCCGCCACCGCCCGGCGCTCGCGGCGGATCGACTTGCGCCGATTGGCCTTGAGGCGGGCGAGAAAATCCTCGAAGTCGCCGTAGCCGCGGTTGAACCAGTGGTACTGGAGGCCGCGCCGGCGGAGGAGCGGCGGCGCGGCCAGTGCCTCCTGCTGGGGCGCGTCGGGAAAGAGCAGATGGAAGCCGGAGACGCCCCAGGCCCGACAGCGCGCCAGGGCCTCCTCCACCAGGCGCCGCCCCACCTCGCCCAGGTCGCCCCGGGCAAGCCGCACCCGGGGCCCCGGCACCGGCGTGAAGGGAATGGCGCAGACGAGCTTGGGGTAGTAGCGGATGCCCGCGCGCTGGGCGGCCTGCGCCCAGCCCCAATCGAAGACGTACTCGCCGAAGGAGTGGTCCTTCAGGTAGAGGGGCAAAAAGCCCTTTCCCTCGGGCAGGTCCAGCGCCAGGTGGCACGGCGTCCAGCCGGTGGCGGGAGAGGCGGATCCGCTCTCCTCCAGGGCGGCGAGGAAGCGCGGGTCGAGAAAGGGGTAGTCCACGGCCGATCAGAAGATGCCGAGGGCGAGCCCCGCCGCCAGGGCGGCCCCCAGCTCCCGGCAGCGGTCGAGATCGGCGGGCGCGATCCGCTTGGGGGCGAGCACCGCCTCGGGGGTTTGGGCGCCGGTGCGGACGACCAGTGGCGACTGCACCTCTTTGAGGCGCCAGCCGGTGGCGACCCGGGCCATCTGGCGCAGTGCCCCTTCGCCGTCGGTGCCGGCGCAGACCATGCGGGCGTAGGGGCGGCCCTCAATGCGGCCGAGCACGGCGTAGTAGGTGCGGTCGAAGAAGTCCTTCATGGGGCCCGACAGGGCGGCCAGGTTTTCCGGGGCGCAGAACAGGTAGCCGCCGGCGGCGAGCAGGTCGTCGGCGGTGGCAGCGGGCGCCTCCAGGAGGCGCACCGGGTGTTCCGCCCCCGCCGCGTCCGCCGCCGCCTCGGCCATCTGCCGGCTGCCGCCGGTGCGGGAGTGGTAGACCACGAGCAGGTGCACGGCGCGGACTCTTCGCCAAGGCGGGCGCTCGCCCCAGTATAGCGAACCGCCCCCGCTAGGCGGGCGCGGGGAAGCGGCAGCGGAAGGTGGCCCCCTTGCCGGGGGTGCTCTCGATCTCCAGGCTCCCCCCGTGGCGCAGCAGGGCGTGCTTGGCGATGGCGAGGCCGAGCCCAGAACCCCCCGTGGTGGAGGCGCGGCTCTCGTCGGCCCGGTAGAAGCGCTCGGTGAGGCGCGGCAGGTGTTTGGGGTCGATGCCGACGCCGTCGTCGACCACCTCCACCACCAGCGCCTCGGGGCTGCGGCGGGCGCGCAGCCAGATCCTGCACCCCTGGGGATTATGGCGCAGGGCGTTGAAGGCGAGATTGGAAAAGGCGCTGCGGATGGCCTTGGCCTCGCCGCGCAGGACCAGCCCCTCGGGGCAGTCCACCACCACCGGGTGGCGCTCGGAGACCGCCCTCAGATCTTCGGCGATGCCGGCGAGGATCTCCCGGAGGGGGATCGTCTCCACCGGGCCCGCCGGCGGGGCGGACTCGAGGCGGGCGAGGGTGGCGAGATCTTCGGCCAGGGAGGCTGAGGCGCCGCGCCTGCTCCTCCATCTGGACGATCGCCCTGCGGTACTGGGGCGGCAGGGCGGCGGCGTCGCCGGCGAGGGTCTCCAGGTAGCCCAGGAGTACCGTCAAGGGGGTGCGCAGTTCGTGGGAGACGTTGGCCACCAGGTCGCGGCGCAGGGTTTCCAGCCGCCGCAGGCGGCTGATGTCGCGGATGGTGAGCACCAGCTCGCCGCGACCGAAGGTGGCGGCGCTGAACAGAAAGATCCGCTCCGGGTCCCTGGGCGAGCGCAGCTCCAGGGGGCGGTCGAAGGCGCCCGCCTGGATGAAGCGCACGAAGGCGGGATCGCGCACCAGGTTGGTGATCACCTCGCCGCGATCCTCCTCGGTGAGGCCGAGCATCTGGGTGGCGGCGGGATTCCACCAGTCCAGGGTCCGGTCGGCGCCGAGGAGGATCAGGCCGTCTTCCAGAGCGGCGGTGATTTGGCGGATGCGCAGGGCGAGGGCGGTAAAGTTGCGCTTGGCCTGATCCAGGCGGCGGCGGGTGCGGTGGAGCTCGTCCACGAGCTGCCCCACCGCCCCCGCGAGTTCCGGGGGCAGGGCCTCTTCGCCGCTGGCGAGCCAGGCGTCCACCTGGCGGGCCCGCCACAGGCCGTGGGCGCACCACAGGGCGAGCGCCCCCGCGAACCACCACAGGGCGTGCCCCGACGCCAGGGCGCCGAGCCCGGTGGCGGTGAAGAGGAGCGCCAGGCGGCGCAGGTCGCTGCGGAGTCCTTGGGCCAAGAGCGAGTCGCGCAATACGGGGGTGCGATTGTGGCGGGCGCTCGCCTCCCTGTCGACCCCCGCCTCAGTCTTTGCAGGCCTCGGCGAAGCGGGCCGAAAAGCGGTAGCCGGCGCCGCGCACCGTCTGGATCAGGCGGTCGTGGTGGTCCACGGAGAGCGCCTTGCGCAGGCGGCGGATGTGGACGTCCACCGTCCGCTCGTCCATGTAGACGTTGCCCCCCCAGACGTGGTCGATGATCTGGCTGCGGGAGTAGACCCGATCCTGGTGGGCGAGGAAGAAGCCCAGCAGGCGGAATTCGGTGGGGCCCATGGCGATGGGGCGCCCGCCGATGGTCACGTGGTGGCTCACCGGGTCGTACTCCAGGTCGGCCACCCGCACCACCTCCTGGGGCAGCAGGGGCTGGCGGCGGCGCAGCACGGCCCGCGCCCGGGCCACCAGTTCGCGGGGAGAGAAGGGCTTGGTGACGTAGTCGTCGGCGCCGCCCTCGAGCCCCTGGACGCGGTTGTCCTCGTCGGCCTTGGCGGTGAGCATGATGATCGGCAGCTTGCGGGTCAGTTCGTCGCGGCGCAAGCGGCGCAACAGTTCGATGCCGCTGGTCTGGGGCATCATCCAGTCGAGCAGCACCAGATCGGGCCGCTCGTCCACGATCAGCGCGTGGCCCTCCCGGGCGTTGGCGGCCTGGAGGCAGCGAAAGCCGGCCGCCTCCATGGCGACACTCACCAGCTCGCGGATGGCCGCCTCGTCGTCGATGATCAGTACCGTCTGCTCGGCCATGGCTCCGGGTCGTCTGGGTCCCCCGCCATTGAACGGGGTTTTCGTGACCGGTTCATGACAAGAGACCGTCGGCGGCGGTGGCGGCGAACAGCACCAGGCCCACCCAGCGATTGGCCAGGAAGGCGGCGAAGGCCGCCTCCGCCCCGCGGGAGCGCGCCTTCCACAGCTGGCCGGCGAAGAGCGCCGCCACCGCCGCGAGCCCCGCCCAGTAGGCGGCGCCCAGGCCGAACAGGGCGCCGGTCCAGGCGAAGGCCGCGAGGGCGAGGAGCTGGCAGAGGGCGATGGCGGCGAGGTCGCGCCGGCCCCAGCGCAGAGCGGTGGAGCGAATGCCCACCAAGCGATCGTCCTCACGGTCGGCCATGGCGTAGAAGGTGTCGAAGGCCACGGTCCAGGCCACCACCCCCGCTGCCGGCACCCAGGCGCTCGGCGGCACCTCGCCCGTCTGGGCGGCGAAGGCCAAGGGGATGCACGACGCCCAGGCGATGCCCAGCACCAATTGGGGATAGTGGGTGAAGCGCTTGCTGAAGGGGTAGAGGGCCACCACCGCCGCCACCGCCGCGGCCAGGGCGATGGTGAGGGGGTTGGTGAGGCTCACCAGCCACAGGGCGACGAGCGAGAAGGCGAGCCACACCCCCAGGGCCTCGGCGGGGCGGATGCGCCCCTGGGCCAGCGGTCGGTCTCGGGTGCGCCGCACCCGGCCGTCGAAGTGGCGGTCGGCGAAGTCGTTGATGGCGCAGCCCGCGGCGCGCATGGCGAAGGCGCCGGCGACGAAGATGGCCACCAGGCGCGGCGCGGGGTGGCCGCCGCCGGCGAGCCACAGTCCCCAGAGGGCTGGCCAAAGGATGAGCAGGGTGCCGATGGGCCGGTGGAAGCGCGCGAGCAGTGCGTAGTCCCGCAGCCGGCGGGCGATCCAGAGGGCGGCGGGAGGGTGGGCGTAGCGGCTCATGGGGCCATTGTAGCTAGGGCCGGTAGTCCGGCAGAAAGACCTCGACCACGAGCAGGTTCGATGCGCCGGCTCGAAAGCGGGAGCGCCGTCCCCAGAGCCACCCTGCCTGCCCGGCAAGTCCCGGCACCGCGGTGGCGGGCAGGCGGGCGATCTCCGGCTCGCCGCGCTCGAGGTCGGGGTCGGCGAAGAGCACGGTCCCCAGGGGCCGCTCGCCCAGCCGGCGCAGGGCGCGCCTGTGCCCCACCAGCACCGCCAAAGGGATCACCGAGCGGGCGTAGACCCAGCGCTGACCCGGGACGCCCAAAAACACCTCCCGCACCAGGGCCGCGCGGCGCGGCGGCAGGCCGAGAAAGCGCGCCTCCAACGGGTGAGGCGGGACCACCGCCTGGCGGATCAGGTCCACCGCCAGGCGGCCGCCGGCCTGACGGCGCAGGCGGGCGGTGAGGGAGCTGCGGTCGGCGAGGAGCCGCCGCCAGGGAGCGGGGAGCTCGGCCGCCGACCAGCGCCGGGCCGGCCGCCAGCCGCGGTGGAGCGAGGCCAATGCCACGAACCGGCCGTCGGGGTGAGGGGCGCCATTGTAGCGCCGGGGGCCTCACCAGGTGTAGGAGAGGGACAGGGAGCCGTACTCGTGGGGTCGACGCTGGCCGGAGAATTCTTTGCTGCGGAACACCTGGGCGTAGGAGAACTTCCAGCGCCCCGCCAGCACGCTCGCGCCCACCGCCAGGTCTGCCACCAGGGGCTTGCGCGGCACGCTGTGGCTGTCCCGCCAGGTGTTGCCGTCGAGAAACAGGTCGCGGGCCACGGCGCGCCCGTCGAGAGAAGCGAAGAGATGGAAGCCGCGCCGCCCCGCCCCAGAGAGACGGGGGTCGCCCCGGCCGGGCGCCGAGTTGTCACCGCCCGGGCGCACCGCCGAGGTGCCGAAGTCGGCGGGCAGCGCGTAGCCGATGCGGAATTCGGCGCCCAGGTTGGCGTACAGGGCGAGGTTTCCGAGGCTCGAGCCGGCGTGGCCGATCAGGTCGGCCCCCCAACCGCCGGGCAGGTCGAGGGCGACCAGGCGCCGCTTCTGCTCGTAGGTCACCTGGAGGATGGGTTCGTTTTTCAGCTGGTTGTCCCAGCCGCGGAATTTCTCCAGGGAGCGCAGCTCGTGGATCAGGTCCTGCGCCTGGCGGCCGAGGGCGGCGGGGCCCACCACGCCGAGGTCCACCTCCAGGGAGTCGAGCCGCCGGCGGGTGCGGCTGTGGTGGCCGAGGCGCAGGTAGAGATAGCCCGCGTAGGGACGGTCGTCGGGGATGAGTGCCCGGGCGGTGCGGTCTTCGGGGGTGTAGAGCTGTTGGCCCAGGCTCAGCGTGAGGTTGCGGGCGTGGCCGGTGCGGATGCGGAACAGGTCGTCCAGGTTGCGGCTCGCCCGCTCGAGCCAGTGGGGCAGAGCGGCATCGCGGCGGAAGGAGGCGAGGTCCGGCGAGATCCAGGACAGGCGCACGCCGCTCGTGTAGTTGTCGTCGCTGCCGCCGAAGAGGTCGTTTTCCAAGTAGAGGTTGGCGGTCCAGGCGTCTTGGGCCTCGCCGCGGGCGACCCCCGCCAGGGCGAGCAGGGTGAGCCACAGGAGAAGGCGGCTGGCCACGGCAATGGGTCGGGCGGCGGGCATGGTATACAGTGTCGGACCTCGGGAAGGGATGGCCATGGAGGATCGCGTCTCGGCTCTCCGCTTGCTGCGCTCGCGGCGCTTCCTGCCCTACTTTGTCGTCCAGGCCCTGGGGGCCTTCAACGACAATCTTTTCAAAAACGCTCTCCTGGTGCTGGCCGCGGCGGCCGGCGCCGCCGGAGAGCTGGATGCGCACCTTTTGGTGAACCTGGCCGCCGGCCTGTTCGTGTTGCCCTTCGTGCTCTTCGCCCCCTTGGCCGGCCAGCTGGCCGACAAGTGCGACAAGGCGTGGCTGATGCGCCGGGTGAAGGCGGCGGAGATCGCGGTGATGGGCCTTGGCGCCGCCTTCCTGGCCGCCGTCCACTGGGGAGGACTGCTGTTCACCCTGTTCCTGATGGGCACCCAGTCGGCCTTCTTCGGCCCGCTCAAGTTCGCGATTCTGCCCGATCTCCTGGCGCGGCGGGAGTTACTGGCCGGCAACGCCCTGGTGGCCCTGGGAACCTTTGCGGCGATCCTCGCCGGAACCCTGGCTGGCTCCCTGGCGGGAGGACTCCCCCCGGCCGGCGCCGCTGGTGGGCGGTGCGGTGCTCGGGGTGGCGGTCGCCGGGTTCTTGGCCAGCCTGTGGGTGCCGCCCGCGCCGCCGGCGGCGCCGGGGCTGGCGCTTCATCTCAACCCCTTGGCGGAGTACCGCCAGCTGTGGCGCCTGGCGCGGGAGCGGCGCGACGTCTGGCTCGCGCTGCTCGGCGTGGCCTGGTTTTGGCTCTTGGGTGCGGCCTACTTGACCCAGCTGCCCAATCTGGTGGTGGCCGAACTCGGCGCCGGCCCCGCGGTGCTCGCCGCCCTCCTCGTCGCCGCCACCCTGGGGATCGGAATCGGCGCCCTGGCCTGCCAGCGGTGGGCGGGGGGGCGGATCGAGCTCGGCCTCGTTCCCCTGGGCGCCCTCGGGGTGACCGCTTTCGGCGTCCATCTGGCGAGCGCCGTGGCCGACGGCGGCGGCCTCCCCCAGGGGGTGCTCGCCTTTCTCGCCGACCCCCGGGGGCGCACAGTGACCTTCGCTCTGTTCGCCATCGGCTTTTGCGGCGGGCTCTACGTGGTGCCCCTGAACGCCGCCATCCAGGCGCGCACGGCGCCGGAGCGGCGCGCCCGGGTGATCGCCGCCCTCAACATCGCAAGCTCCCTGTTCATGGTGGCGGGAAGCGCGGCCGGCGCGGTGCTGCTCGGCCTGTTCGACCTGCCCCTCCCCGCCTTCTTCCTAGGCCTCGCCCTGGCCAACGGCCTGGTGACCCTGATCATCTTCTTCCAGTTGCCGGAGTTTGCGGCCCGCCTGTTGATCTGGCTGCTGGTGCGCGCCCTCTACCGGGTGCGCGTGGTCGGGCTCGAGCACATCCCCGCCCGGGGGGCGGCCCTGTTGGTGTGCAACCACGTCAGCTACGTGGACGGCCTCATCGTGGCGGGGGCGATCCCGCGGCCGGTGCGCTTCGTGATGGCCCGTTCGGTCTGGCGGCACCCCCTGCTCCACGGCCTCTTCCGCCTGGCCGGCGCCATCCCGATTTGCCCCAAAGGAGAAGACCCGAGCATCTACGCCGCCGGCATGGCGGCCATACGCCAGGCCCTCGAGCGGGGGGAGCTCGTTTGCGTCTTCCCCGAGGGGCGGCTCACCCCCGACGGCGAGCTGGGACCCTTCCGCCCCGGCATCCTCAAGATGCTCTCGCTGGTGCCGGTGCCGGTGGTGCCCATGGCCCTCTCCGGGCTCTGGGCCAGCCTCTTTTCCCTGGGGCCCTGGCGGCTCGGGCGGGGACCGGTGGTGCTCAGCATCGGCCGGCCCGTGCCGCCGGAGGAGGTGCGGCTCGAGGCGCTTCGGGCTACGGTAGAGGCGCTGCGGGGCGAGCGGCGCTGAAGGAGGCGCGATGAAACTGTCCACTCGGATCCTGATCGGCATGGCGGCGGGCGTGGCGGTGGGCGCCGCCCTGGAGGCGGCCTCCGCCCACTTGCCCGGCGCCGCGCGCCTCGCGGACGGGTTGGTGAACGGCCTGTTCGATCCCCTCGGCACCATCTTCGTGGCGTCGCTGAAGCTGTTGGTGGTGCCGGTGGTCTTCGTCTCCCTGGTGTGCGGGGCGGCGCGAATGGGGGCGAGCGCCCGGATGGGGCGACTGGCGGTGGGGGCCCTCGCCCTGTACCTCGCCACCACGGCGGTGGCGGTGGGCCTCGCCCTCCTGGTGGCCAACCTGGTGGACCCGGGTGTGGGCATCGAGCTTGCCGGCAAGGCGGACTTCGCGCCCCCGCCCGCGCCTTCCCTCAAGGAAGTGCTGGTGGGGATCATCCCCACCAACCCCGTCCAGGCGATGGCCGAGGGCAACATGCTCCAGATCATCGTCTTTTCGCTCCTCATGGGCGTGGCGGCGACCCACGCCGGCGAGGCCGGGCGGCGCACGGTGGCGCTGTTCGAGAGCCTCGACCAGGTGATCATGGCCATGGTGGCGCTGCTCATGCACCTGGCGCCCTTCGGCGTCTTCTGCCTGCTGGCCGAGCTCTTCGCCGAGCTGGGGATCGCCGCCGCCCTCGACCTGGCCCGGTATTTCTTCACCGTCTTGGGGGTGCTGGCACTCCACGGAGTGCTCATCTATTCCCTGCTGGTGCGCGCCCTGGGGGGGCTATCCCCCCTCACCTTCTTCCGCAACGTGCGGCCGGCCCTGCTCTTCGCCTTTTCCACCGCCTCGAGCAGCGCCACCCTGCCGGTGACCCTCACCGTCGCCGAGCGGCGCCTCGGCGTGGACAACTCGGTGGCCTCCTTCACCCTCCCCCTGGGGGCGACCATCAACATGGACGGCACCGCCATCATGCAGGGGGTGGCGACGGTGTTCATCGCCCAGGCCTATGGGCTCGAGATCTCCGCCGGCGGGTATCTGGCGGTCATCGCCACCGCCACCCTGGCCTCGGTGGGCACGGCCGGGGTGCCGGGGGTGGGGCTCGTGACGCTGTCGATGGTGCTCCAGCAAGTAGGGCTGCCGGTGGAGGGCATCGCCCTCATCATCGGCGTCGACCGGTTGTTGGACATGGTGCGCACGGCGGTGAATGTGGCGGGCGACTGCATGGTGGCCACGGTGCTGGCGCGCCCGGGAGGGATTGCTCGATCGGGGCGTCTTCGCCGAGGTGTCCGACCGGGACACCTTCGCGGAGGGAGAGCCGGAGCAGTAAAGAGGGCCCCGCCCCGGCGGGGCCCCGGTGAGGTGCGGTCAGAAGGCGAACTGCAGCCGGGCGGCGATGGCGTCGCCGCCCCCCTCGCCGCCGATGGGCTCGTCCACGTCCACATCCACATAGTCGAGGGAGAGCTTGACCAAGGCGGTGGGGTACCAGTTGACGCCGAGCGTCAGGGTCTCCGCCACGCCCCCGGTGAGCGCGGCGGGCGGGGGATTGACGACGTCGAGGCGGTCGAAGCGGGCGAACAGCTCCACCGCGCCCCGCTCCCCGGCCGGCTTGATCTTGTCGAGGGTGCCGTTTTCGTACTTGTACTGCCGGCGCTCGCCGGTGACCACCCAGCCCGCCTGGACGGCGTAGCCGTCCGCCTCCAGGTCGAGGGGGCTCTCGTCGACGTCGATTTCGCCGTCGAACCATTCGGCCAGGAGGTGGAAGGGCCCGCGGATGGCCGCCAGCTCCAGGTTGTAGTCGCGCTCGTCGCCGCTCGCCCCGGCGAGGCGGGCGCGCACCCGGTTGACGTTGTCGCCCTCCTCGCCGCCGCGCACCCCGAGGCGGGCGTTGTAGTCGGCGGAGGCGCCGCGCCGGTCGGTGAAGCCTGCGCCGAGGTGGAGGAGGTCGCCCCCCGAACGCCAGGGGCGGATCACCAGGCGGCCGGTGAAGGCTTCGTCCAGGTCGTAGTCGGCGTCGATCCCCTCGCGGTAGAGGCCGAGGCTGTAGGTGAGCAGGTCGCTGGCGCCGTGCAGCTTGACGCCGATGTTGTGCCCGGTGTCGAAGGCGTTGGCGGGCAGGGAGCGCTCGACGGCGGTGATCCACTTGGAACTGCCGGTGTCCTCCAGGCCGAAGTCCTCCTTTTGCTGGCCCACGGTGATCTCGGCGAGGGGGCCGAAGCCGGCGTAGGTGACGTGGACCTGGTCGATGGAGCCCGATTCGGTCAGGTTGTAGGACATCTGGTACCGCCAGGCCTCGGCGTGGCCCTCCAGCTCGATCCGGGCGCGGCGGAAGAAGAGGTCGGAACCCGATTTTCCTTCCGCCTTGTTGATGGCGCCGTCGTAGGCGTTGTAGTCGGTCTGGATCCGCCCGCCGAGCTCGAAGCCGTAGCGGCCATCGGCGGTCTCCACGGCGAGGCCGCCGCGGGTTTTGATCACCAGGTCGGGGCCGTCGCTGGTGACGGTGCCCGCAACCGCGGCGCTGGTCGCCGCGGCGCAGGCGAGGGTCAAAGTGGCGCGTTTCATGGCGTTCTCCTCCTCGAGGATGAGCGGTCGGCGCAAAGGTGCGCGCCGGAGAGCTTGGGCGTCGCCCGTGACAATTTCATGACAAGTTTGCAGGATGGCGTCCGATAGACGTCGGAAAACCTTGTCTGTTTCTTGTCCGTCCTGTCACGATTCTGTCACGGAGGGCGGACTAGAATGGCCGCGCCATTCACCCTGTTTCGGGAGGTCCCGATGAAATCGATCCTGCGCAAGACCGGTGCGGCGCTGCTCGCCGTGGCCGCCTGTTCGACGGCGCCCGCCGCCCTGGCCCGCGACTACATCCACGTGGTGGGATCCTCCACCGTCTATCCCTTCGCCACCGTGGTGGCGGAGCGGCTCGGCCGCGCCCTGGGGCTGCCGACCCCCACCGTGGAGTCCACCGGCACCGGCGGCGGCTTCAAGCTGTTCTGCAGCGGCGTGGGGCTTTCCACCCCCGACGTGGCCAACGCCTCGCGGCGCATCAAGCGCTCGGAATTCGACAGCTGCCAGGCCAACGGCGTGCGCGAGATCGTGGAGGTGAACATCGGCTTCGACGGCATCGTGGTGGCCAATTCCAAGGCCGCGCCGCAGCTGTCCCTCACCCGCCGCCAGCTGTTTTTGGCCCTCGCCAAGGAGATCCCAGCGGCGGACGGCTCCGGCAAGCTCATCCCCAACCCCCACCGCACCTGGCGCGACCTGGACCCGGCGCTGCCCGCCGAGCCCATCGAGGTCTTGGGCCCGCCGCCCACTTCCGGGACGCGGGACAGCTTCGTGGAGCTCGCCCTCGAGGCGGGGTGCGCCAGCTTCCCCGAGCTCGCCGCCCTCAAGGCGCGCGACGAGGGGCGCTTCAAGCAGATCTGCCACACGGTGCGGGAGGACGGCGCCTGGGTGGACGCCGGCGAGAACGACAACCTGATCGTCCAGAAGCTGGAGAAAAACCCCCACGCGGTGGGTGTGTTCGGCTTCAGCTTCCTGGAACAGAACGCAGACAAGGTGCAGGCGGCGCGCATCGACGGCGCCGAGCCCAGCTTTGAAACCATCGCCGACGGCAGCTACCCCGTCGCCCGGCCCATCTACTTCTACGTCAAAAAGGCCCACGTCGGCGTGGTCCCGGGCCTGCCCGAGTACGTCCGGGAGTTCACCAGCGAGCGGGCCATCGGGGACGAGGGCTACCTGGTGGACAAGGGCCTGATTCCCTTGCTGGCAGACCAACGGGAGCGCGTGCGCCAGAAGGCGCTGGCCTTCGAACCCCTCGCCGCGGCCGACCTCTGAGGCCGCGACCCCGTCCCGCGGCCCGTCCGGGGGCAGACGGACGGGCCGCGGGGCGTTATCCTAGGCGCCCCCGCGGAAGCAGGGAACCATGCAACTCAGCACCCTCGTGCTCCTCCTCGCCTTCGTCGCCCTGGGCGCCCTCTACGCCGGACGCCAGCGGGCTCGCGACCTCGCGCGCGCCGCCGGCGGCGTCCGGGCGCTCGATTCCCTGCCGGTCTACTACGGCCTCTATGCGGCCCTCTGGGCGCTGGCGCCGAGCCTGCCCCTGCTCTTGGCGTGGCTCGCCCTCGACGAGCGCCTGCTCCACGCCCTGGTGCTCGCCGGCTTGCCGGACGAACTGGTGCCCGCCGACGCGGTGGGGCGGGGGTTGTTGATCGGCCAGCTGGAAAACGCCGCCCGCGGGGCGGTGAATGCCGAGCTCCTGCACCCGGCCCTGGCCGAGGCGGCGGGGCGGTTGGCCGCCTGGGAGCGGCTCGCCCGCCAGGCCATGGCGGCGGTGGTGCTCGGCGCGGCCGCCCTGGGGGCGGGAGCGGCGCTCGTGCGCCTCTCCCCCGCACTGCGCGCCCGCCGCGCGGTGGAGCGCGCGCTGGTCTGGTCGCTGCTCGGCTGCGCCAGCGTGGCGGTGCTCACCACCCTCGGCATCGTCGCTTCGGTCCTGTTCGAGGCGCTGCGCTTTTTCGACCGCGTGCCTTTTACCGAGTTCGTATTCGGCCTGGAGTGGAGTCCGCAGACGGCGATCCGCGCCGACCAGGTGGGGGCTTCGGGTAGCTTCGGGGCCGTGCCGCTGTTCGTGGGCACACTGCTCATCTCGGCCATCGCCATGTTGGTGGCGGTGCCGGTGGGGCTCTTGTCGGCGGTCTACCTCGCCGAGTACGCCGCCCCGCGGCTGCGCGCTGCGGTCAAGCCGATCCTCGAGGTGTTGGCCGGGGTGCCCACGGTGGTCTACGGTTTCTTCGCCGCCCTGACGGTGGCGCCCTGGCTCAGGGATCTGGGCAGCTCCCTGGGGCTTGCGGTCTCTTCGGAAAGTGCGCTGGCCGCGGGATTGGTGATGGGGGTGATGATCATTCCCTTCGTTTCGTCGCTCGCCGACGACGTCATCACCGCCGTGCCCCGGGCGCTCCGCGACGGCTCCCTGGCCCTGGGGGCCACGCCCTCCGAGACCGTGGCGCGGGTGGTCTTTCCGGCGGCCCTGCCGGGAATCGTCGGCGGGGTGCTGCTCGCCGTCTCCCGGGCCGTGGGAGAGACCATGATCGTGGTGATGGCGGCGGGTTTGGCGGCGAATCTCACCCTCAACCCGCTGGAGAGCGTCACCACGGTGACCGTGCAGATCGTCACCCTGCTGGTGGGGGACCAGGAGTTCGACAGCGCCAAGACCCTGGCGGCCTTCGCCCTGGGGCTGATGCTCTTCCTCACCACCCTGGTCCTCAACGTGGTGGCCTTGACCGTGGTGCGCCGCTACCGGGAACGCTATGAATAGTCCCTCCCCCGTCGCCCAACGGGTGCGCGCCACCCTGGCGAAGCGCTACCGGCGGGAGCGCCGCTTCCGCTTCCTCGGCCTGGCCGCGGTGGTCTTCGGGGTGCTCTCCCTCGGCGTGCTGTTCGCCGACATCTTCGCCAAGGGGATCGGCGCCTTCCGCCAGGCCTACGTGCGCCTCGACGTCCACTACGATCCCGAGGTGCTCGGCCTCACCGATCCCCGCGATCCCCAGGCGCTCGCCTTTGCCGATTTCGAGGGAGTGTTGCGCCGGGCGCTCGCAGAGCGCTTCCCCGAGGTGAGCACCCGCCGGGAACGGCGGGCACTGCGCCAGCTCGTCAGCCCCGTGGCGTCCTACCTGCTCGCCGAGCGGCTCGCCGCCGAACCGGCGCTGTTGGGTCGCCGCGAGACCCTGTGGTTGCCCGCCGACGACGACGTGGACACCTACCTCAAGCTCAAGGACGGCGCCGGCGATTTCGCCGGTCGGCTGTCCGAAGGAGCGCGCCGCTGGGTGGAGGCGCTGGCGGCGAGCGGCGACTTGCGACTGCGCTTCAACCGCGAGTTCTTCACCCGGGCCGATTCCCGGGAGCCGGAAATGGCGGGCATCTGGGGGGCGGTGAAGGGCTCCTTCTACACCCTGCTGGTGACCCTGGCCATCGCCTTTCCGTTGGGGGTGGCGGCGGCCCTCTACCTGGAGGAGTTCGCCCCCCGCAACCGCGTGACGGACCTGATCGAGGTCAACATCAACAACCTGGCGGCGGTCCCCTCCGTGATCTTCGGGCTTCTGGGGCTCGCCATCTTCATCAATTTCCTGGAGGTGCCCCGCTCCACCCCCCTGGTGGGCGGAATGGTGCTCGCCCTGATGACCTTGCCCACGGTGATCATCGCGAGCCGCGTGGCCATCCAGGCGGTGCCGCCCTCCATTCGCGAGGCGGCATTGGCGGTGGGCGCCTCGCCCGTGCAGGTGGCCCTCCACCACGTTTGCCCCTGGCCATGCCGGGCATCCTCACGGGCGCCATCATCGGCATGGCGCGAGCGCTCGGCGAGACGGCGCCCTTGCTGATGGTGGGCATGGTGGCCTTCATCGCCGATCCTCCGGCGGGCATCACCGACCCCGCCACCGTCTTGCCGGTACAGGTCTTTTTGTGGTCCGACAGCCCGGAGCGGGCCTTCGTGGCGCGCACCTCGGCGGCCATCCTGGTGCTCCTGGCCTTCCTCGTCATCATGAACGCCACAGCGGTTTGGCTGCGGCAGCGATTGGAGCGGCGCTGGTGAAGCGAGACCCACAGTCAGAGAACCCCGCCACCGCGGCGATTGCGCAGCAGGGGGGCGTGCCAGCCACGGTGGGCGAACCGTTCGTCGCCGAGCCCAAGATGAGCGTGCGCGGCGCCAACGTCTTCTACGGGGAAAAGCAGGCCATCTTCGACGTCTCCCTGGACATCGCCGACCGGGAGGTGTTGGCGATGATCGGGCCGTCCGGGTGCGGGAAGTCCACCTTTCTGCGCTGCCTCAACCGCATGAACGACACCATCGAGGGGTGTCGGGTGGAGGGGCGCTTCACCCTCGACGGCGAGGACATCTACGACCCCCGGATGGACGTGGTGGAGCTGCGCGCCCGGGTGGGCATGGTGTTCCAAAAGCCCAACCCCTTCCCCAAGTCGATCTACGACAACGTGGCCTACGGGCCCCGCCTCCACGGCCTCGTCAACCACCGCAGCGAACTGGACGAGCTGGTGGAGCAGAGCCTGCGCCGGGCGGGGTTGTGGGACGAGGTCAAGGACCGCCTCCACCAGCCGGCCACCGGCCTTTCCGGCGGCCAGCAGCAGCGGCTGTGCATCGCCCGCTGCATCGCCATCTCGCCGGAGGTGATCCTGATGGATGAGCCCTGCTCGGCCCTCGACCCCATCGCCACCGCCAAGATCGAGGAGTTGATCAGCGAGTTGGCGGAAAACTACGCCATCGCCATCGTCACCCATTCCATGCAACAGGCGGCGCGGGTTTCTCACCGCACCGCCTACTTCCACCTCGGGCGGCTCGTCGAGGTCAACGCCACCGACCGGGTGTTCACCGCCCCCGAACACGAGCTCACCGAGGCCTACATCACCGGCCGGATCGGCTAGCATCGAGCGGAGGTGCCGCCGTGGACAAACTGCAGCTCGACCAACACATTTCCAAACAGTTCGACGCCGACCTCGAGGACCTCAAGTCGCGCATGCTGGAAATGGGCGGCCTCGTGGAGCGGCAGGTGGCCGACGCCCTGCGCGCCGTGGAAGCGGGCGACAGCGAACTCGCCCTCAAGGTGCTGGAAAACGAAACCGCCGTGGACCGCCTCGAGGTGTCCATCGACGAGGAGGCCACCCTCCTCATCGCCCGCCGCCAGCCGGCGGCCTCCGACCTGCGCATGGTGATGGCGGTCTCCCGCTGCGTGCGCGACCTCGAGCGGGTGGGAGACGAGGCGAAAAAGATCGCCAAGATGGCCATTCAGCTGTCCGAAGAAGGAGGAGCGCCCAAGGGCTGCGTCGAGGTGCGCCACATGGGGCAGCAGGTGCAGCAGATGCTCGCCCGCTCTCTGGACGCCTTCGCCCGCTTCGACGCCGAGGCGGCGCTCGCCGTCTTGCCCGAAGACCGCAAGGTGGACCTCGACTTCAAGAGCGCCATCCGCGAGCTCGTCACCTACATGATGGAAGACCCCCGCAGCATTTCCCGGGTGCTCAACGTGCTCTGGACCCTCAAGGCGGTGGAGCGGATCGGCGACCACGCCAAAAACATCTGCGAGCAGGTGGTCTACCTGGTGCGCGGCCGCGACATCCGCCACACCGAGATCACCAGCTAGACGCCGGCGTAGCGCTCCCGGTCCGCCACCCAGCGGTCCACCAGCCGCGCCGCCCCCTCGGGGTCGGCGGCCAGCAGCCGGGCGGCGGCGGCGCGGGCGGCGGGCAGCAGCGGCTCGTCGCGCAAAAGGTCGGCCACCCGGAATTCGAGGGTGCCGGTCTGGCGGGTGCCGAGGAACTCCCCCGGGCCGCGCAGGCGCAGGTCGTGCTCGGCCACCGCAAAGCCGTCGTGGGTCTCGCGCAGGATGCGCAGGCGTTCCCGCCCCTGGGCCGACAGCTGGGCGCCGTAGAGGAGGACGCAGTGGCTCTCCTCGCCGCCCCGCCCCACGCGCCCGCGCAGTTGGTGGAGTTGGGACAACCCCAGCCGCTCCGGATTCTCGATCACCATCAGGCTGGCGTTGGGCACGTCCACCCCCACTTCGATGACCGTGGTGGCCACCAACAGCTGGATCTCCCCGGCCTGGAAGCGGGCCATCACCTCCTCCTTTTCGCGGGGCTTGAGGCGGCCGTGGACCAGTCCCACCCGCAGGTGGGGCAGCGCCAGGGCGAGCTCTGCGGCGGTGGCCTCGGCGGCCTGGGCTTCCAGGGCCGCGGATTCCTCGATCAGGGTGCAGACCCAGTAGGCCTGGCGCCCGGCCGCGCAGGCGCGGCTGATGCGCGAGACCACCTCGGCGCGGCGGGCTTGGCTCACCGCCACCGTGGTGACGGGGCGGCGGCCGGGGGGGAGCTCGTCGATCACCGAGCAATCGAGGTCGGCGTAGGCGGCCATGGCGAGGGTGCGCGGAATGGGGGTGGCGGTCATGATCAGCTGGTGTGGGACCTGGCCCCCCCCCTTGTCCCGCAGGAGGAGCCGCTGGTGGACCCCGAAGCGGTGCTGTTCGTCGATCACCGCCAGGCCCAGGTCGCGGAAGGCCACCGCCTCCTGAAAGAGGGCGTGGGTCCCCACCACCAGCTGCGCTTCCCCCCGCTCCACGAGGCCCAGCTGAAAGCGCCGCTCGCCGGCCTTCTGCCGCCCCGACAGGAAAGCCACCCGGATGCCGAGGGGCTCGAACCAGGCGGTGAAGTTGCGCCGGTGCTGTTCGGCGAGGATCTCGGTGGGCGCCATCACCGCCACCTGGCGGCCCCCTTCCACCGCCGCCAGGGCGGCCAGGGCGGCGACCAGGGTCTTGCCGGAACCCACGTCCCCTTGGACCAGGCGCAACATCGGCCGGGATCCCGCCAGGTCGCGCCAGATCTCCTCCGCCACCCGCCGTTGGGCGGCGGTTGGGGTGAAGGGGAGGACGGCGAGGAAGGCCTCGAGGAGGGCGCGCGGCCGCGGCAGGGGCGGCGCGCTCTGGCGGAAGGCGGCGTGGCGCAGGCGCAGCAAGGCGAGCTGGTGGGCGAGCAGCTCCTCGAAGGCCAACCGCCGGCGGGCCGGGTGGGTGCCCTCGCGCAGGGCCGCCAGGTCGGCGTCGCGCGGCGGCCGGTGGAGCAGGCGGAGCGCCTCGTCGAGAGCCATTCCCCCCGCGGCGGCGAGGAGCTCGGGGGGTAGCAGATCCTCCAGCTGGCCACGCTCCAGAAGGGCCAGCGCCTGGGCCACGGCGCGGCGGAGCACACCCTGGCCGAGCCCCTCGCAGGTGGGGTAGACCGGCGTCAGGTGATCGTCCAAGGGTGGCGGCGGGCCGTCGAACAGCCGGTATTCCGGGTGGACCATCTCCGGTCCCGCGGGCCCCGGGCGCACCTCGCCGTAGCAGCGCAGGCGCCGCCCCGGCCGGAAGGCGGCTCGCTGGGCCGCCGAGAAGTGGAAAAAGCGCAGGGTCAGGCTGCCGGTGCCGTCCTGCAGCCGGCACAAGAGCGCCGGGCGGCGGCCCCGCGCCAGATCCACCAGGCGGATTTCCCCCTCCACCAGCGCCTCGGCGAAGGGCCGCGCGGCGCCGAGGGGGGTCAGCCGGGTGCGGTCCTGGTAGCGCAGGGGCAGGTGCAGGAGTAGATCCTGGACGGTGTTGAGCCCGAGCCGTTTCAGGCGGGCGGCGACGCTCGGCCCGACGCCGTGCAGGGCGGCGAGGGGCAACCTTTCCAGCCGCCGCTCGGCCACTACTCGAGTCCCGGCAGGCGCGTTTCCAGGATGGCGCGGCGCAGCACGTCCACCGCCTTGTGGCGGGGGAAGCTCGCCCGCCAGGCGAGGGCCACAGTGCGCCGCGCGGCGGGGCTCGCCAGGGGTACGCTCACCAGGTTGTCGTGGGGCTGGTGGGTGCCGAGCACCGCCGACAGGGGGAGGATGGTGATGCCGAGCCCGGTCGCCACCATGTGGCGCATGGTCTCCAGGGAGCTGCCCTCGGTGTCGGTGCGGATCCGCTGGTCGTCCCGGGGGCCGCGGGCGAGGCTCGGCATCACCTCGAGCACGTGGTCGCGGAAACAGTGGCCCTCCCCCAGGAGGAGGATGTTTTCGCCCTCGATCTCTTCGGGACGGATGGCGGACCGGCCGGCCAGGGGGTGATCCTCCCGCAGGAGCACCACGAAGGGTTCGACGTAGAGCGGCTGGGTGACCACGTCGGGCTCGGTGAAGGGCAGGGCGACAATGATCACGTCCAGGTCGCCGTTGCGCAGCCGGCGGCGCAACACCGCGGTGTAGCTCTCCTCCACCACCAGCGGCATGTGGGGGGCGAGGTGGCGCAGGTGGGGAATGAAACGGGGAAAGAGGTAGGGGCCGATGGTGAAGATGGCGCCCACCGCCAGCGGGCCGCTGAGCTGGTCGCGGCCCGCCGCGGCGATGTCGTAGATCCGCCCCGCTTCCTCGAGGACCTTTTGCGCTTGGGCCACCACCCGCTCGCCGGTGGGGGTGGGGCTGACGCGGCTCTTGGAGCGCTCGAACAGCTCCACGCCGAGCTCCTGTTCGAGCTTCTTGACCGCAATGCTCAGGGTCGGCTGGCTGATGTTGCAGCGCTGGGCGGCCTGCCCGAAGTGCTGTTCCTGGGCCAGGGTCACGATGTAGCGCAACTCGGTGAGGGTCACGGCCGGGTTCCTCCATAGCTTTGGGCAATTATAATGAACGAGCCCATAAAGGAACTCTGGGGTGGGCGACTTGCGAGTGCTCTGGTTGGGCTTCGGCGATCTGGCCGGGCGGGCGGCGGCAGAGCTGCTGATCGCCGGGGCGGCGGTGACGGGGGTACGCCGCTCGGGAGGCGAGGTGCCCGCCGGCGTCACCCTGCGCCGGGGCGATGGCCGCGATCCGAGACTGCTGGACGAACTGGTCGCCGGTGCCGATCTGGTGGTGGCCAGCTACACGCCCGACGGCGGCGACTACCGGTCGGGCTACCTGGCGCCGGCGGAGGCCCTGGCCGCGGCCCTGGAGCGTGCGCCACCCCGCAGCCGCACCGTGCTGTGGGTGTCGAGCACCCGGGTGTGGGGAGCGGGCGACGGCAATTGGGTGGACGAAGAGACCCCACCGCGGCCGGCGGACGACGCCGCGACCCTCCTGCTGGCGGCGGAGGCGCGGATCCGCCGGGCGCCGGCGAGGGTGGCGGTGGTGCGGCCGGCGGGGGTGTACGGGCCGGGCCGCGGGCGCCTCCTCGCCCGGGTGGCGGCGGGGCGCTTCACGCCGGCCGAGCCGCTCGTCTGGAGCAATCGGATCCACGCCGCAGATCTGGCGCGGCTGCTCGTCTTCCTCGCCGCGCGCTGCGCCCGCGGCGAGCCGATCGCGCCCCTGTGGCTCGCCTGCGACGGGCGGCCCGCGCCCATCCAGGAGGTAGAGCGCTGGCTCGCGGCACGCCTCGGGGTGCCCTATCGGCCGGCGGCCGGGGCGCCGGGGCCGGTCTTGGGCCGTCGCTGCCGCTCGCTCTACTTGGCGGAGGCGCGCTTCGCCCTACGCTATCCCGACTATCGGGCGGGCTACGCCGAACTCACAGCACCATGACGCCGTCGATTTCGACGAGGGCACCCCGCGGCAGCCGCCGCACCTCCACCACCGCACGGGCCGGAAAGGGCGGGGCCAAAGATTCCGCCAGCAGGCGGTTGAGCGCCTCGAACTGGTCGAGGTCGGTCAGGTAGACGGTGAGTTTCACCAGGTCGCGCAGGCTGCCTCCCGCCGCCTCGCAGACCGCCGCCAGGTTGGCGAGCACGCGCCGCGCCTGGGCCTCGAAGCCCCCTTCCACCAGTTCGCCGGTGGCGGGGTCGAGCCCGATCTGTCCCGACAGGTAGACCACGTCGCCGGCCTTCACCGCCTGGGAATAGGTGCCGATGGCGGCTGGCGCGGCGGTGGTGTGAATGATCGCCTTGTTGACCATCTTCAGCTCCTCAGCGGGCCGCGGGGCGCGATAGATTTTTCACCCGCGCCACCCGCTGCACCGATTTGAGGGTGCGGATGCGGCGCATGATGTGCGCCAGGTGGACGCGGTTTTTCACCTGGATGTTGAGGGTGACCACATTGGTGTGGGCGTCCCGTTCCGCTACCCCGATCTGGTTGATGGCGGCCTGTTCGTCGGAGACCCGCGCGGCCAGCGCGGCGATGATGCCCCGCTCGGCCGCCACTTCCACCCGGATCTCGCAGGTGAATTCTCCCGACACCTCCGGCGCCCAGCGCAAGGGGATGCATTTCTCGGGCTTGTCGCGGATCTCGTCGAGGTTTTTGCACGCCTCGTGGTGGACCACCAGTCCCCGCCCGGGGGTCAGGTGCCCCATGATCGGATCGCCGGGGATGGGGTGGCAACAGCGGGCGTAGTTGATCACCAGCCCCTCGGCGGCGTCGATCAG
Source organism: Porticoccaceae bacterium (assembly GCA_026005035.1). Lineage (GTDB taxonomy): Bacteria > Pseudomonadota > Gammaproteobacteria > Pseudomonadales > Porticoccaceae > BPKH01. The sequence continues at coordinate 164,404 of BPKH01000007.1, forward strand.
GATGGGCAGCTGGGCGTTCCCCTCCCGCGGGGCCGCGCGCTTTTTCTCCGGCACCAGGAGATTCGCCACCGCGTAGGCCATGCGGTTGCCGAGCCCGATCTGCTGCAGCACCGCCTCGAAGTTGGGCGCGCCCGTCTCCTTCAAGAGCTTTTTGATCTGCGACTTGCGGATCTGCCGGTAGCTGGAGCCGAAACTCTGCAGGGCGCGGTCCAACAGCCGCTTGCCGAGCTCCACCGACTCGCCGTGCTGCTGGTGCTTGAGGAAGTGGCGGATGGCGCTGCGCGCCTTGGCGGTGACCACGAAATTGAGCCAGGCCGGGTTGGGTTGGGCGGTACGGGTGGTGATGATCTGCACTCGGTCGCCACTCTGCAGGGGCTGCGAGAGCGACGCCAACTGGCCGTTGATCTGACAGGCCACGCAGCGGTTGCCCACCTCGGTGTGGATGGCGTAGGCGAAGTCCACCGGGGTGGCGCCCACCGGCAATTCGATGATCTTCCCCTTGGGGGTGAAGACGTAGACCTCGTCGGGAAAGAGATCCGCCTTGACGTGCTCGATGAACTCCAGGGAATTGCCCGCCTGCTGTTGTAGGTCGAGGAGACTGCGCACCCAGCGGGTGGCCCGGGCGTGGTTGTCGCCATTGCCCCCCGACTTGTAGAGCCAGTGGGCGGCGATGCCGAAGTTGGCCATGGCGTCCATCTCGCGGGTGCGGATCTGCACCTCGATGGGCAGGCCGTGGCTGCCCACCAGCACCGTGTGCAGGGATTGGTAGCCGTTGGCCTTGGGGATGGCGATGTAGTCCTTGAACTCGCCCGGCACCGGCTTGAACAGGTTGTGCACCACCCCGAGCGCCCGGTAGCACTCGTCGACGCTCTCCACCACGATGCGAAAGGCGTAGACGTCCATGATCTCTTTGAACGACTTCTTCTTGTTCTTCATCTTCTGGTAGATGCTCCACAGGTGCTTTTCCCGGCCGATCACCGCGGCCGAGATTCCCTCGCGGAACAGGCGGTTTTCGATCAATGTGCGGATTTCGTCCACCACCTCGCGGCGGTTGCCCCGCACCTTGCGAATGGCCTCGCGCAGGCGCCGGTAGCGCAGCGGGTAGAGGGCGGCAAAGCCCAGAGTCCTCGAACTCCACCCGCATGTCGTTGAGCCCCAGGCGCTGCGCCAGCGGCGCGTAGATCTCCAGCGTTTCGCGGGCGATGCGGCGGCGCTTCTCCGGCGCGAGGACGCCCAGGGTGCGCATGTTGTGGAGCCGGTCGGCGAGCTTGACGAGGACGATGCGGATGTCCCGGGCCATGGCCAGGGTCATCTTTTGAAAGCTCTCCGCCTGCCGCTCTTCCCGGGTGGCGAACTCGATCTCGGACAGCTTGGTCAGCGCGTCCACCATGTCCGCCACCGCCTTGCCGAAACGCCAGGTGAGCTGCGCCTTAGTGGCGCCGGTGTCCTCGATGACGTCGTGGAGCAGGGCCGCCATCAGGGTCTCGTGGTCCATGCGCATGTCGGCCAGGATATGGGCGACCGCCACGGGGTGGACGATGTAGGGTTCGCCGCTCTGTCGTTCCTGGCCCTCGTGGGCGCGGCGGGCGAATTCGTAGGCGCGGAGGACCTTGCGGACCTGGGCGGGCTCGAGATAGGAGGAGAGCTTGTGCTTGAGGTTCTCGACGGCGGGCGGGAGCAAGTTCTCCTCCGAGGCTGGGGTCAGAACTCCTCGTCGGCCGGAGGCGGCACCGTCTCTCCGCTCGCCGCCCGCTCCACCGCCTGGGCGAGGAGGGCGAGATCGAACTCCTCTTCCGGCTCGTCCCGCTCGTCGAGGATGCTGCGGTCGATGAGTCCCTCTTCGATTTCCCGCAGCGCCACCACGGTGGGTTTGTCGTTTTCCCAGGGCACGAGCGGCTCCTTGAGGCCGCGGGCCAGTTGGCGGGCTCGCTTGGCGGCGATCATCACCAACTCGAAGCGGTTTTCCACATGTTCGAGACAATCTTCAACCGTGATCCGTGCCATGGTTTCTCACCGAGTAGCGGTCCTGTGGAGCCGAACGGCCGTTTCCTCCGGGGGAGGAACGGGGAATTTTAGCGCACAAGGGAGCGCCTGTCAGATCCTCCGTCGGGGCCATGCCTCGGGGTTGGGCGGTCTCAGGAAGCGCCCAGCAGGGCGGCGAGCAGCTCGCGGTGGCGCGCCTGCTGGCGCTCGCGCCGCGCGCGGCTTGCGCGCACCACCGCGGCGAGCTCCTCCAGGGCGTCCTCGAAGCGGTCGTTGACCACCAGGTAGTCGGCGAACACGTAGTGGGCCATCTCCCGCCGCGCCTCGGCGAGGCGGCGCTCGATGGTCGGGCCGTCGTCCTGGCCGCGGCCGTCGAGCCGGCGGCGGAGGGTTTCCAGGGAGGGAGGGAGGATGAAGATGCCCACCGTCCCCGGCAGGCGGCGGCGGACCTGGGCCGCCCCCTGCCAGTCGATTTCCAGGATCACGTCGTCGCCGGCGGCGAGGGTTTCCTCGACCCACTGGCGGGACGTGCCGTAGCGGTTGCCGAACACCACCGCGTGCTCCAAAAACGCCCCCGCCTGGAGCATCCGGTCGAAGGTGGCCTCGTCCACGAAGTGGTAGTCGACGCCGTCCACCTCGCCCGGGCGGCGGGGTCGGGTGGTGTGGGACACCGACAACTTGACGCCCTCGACGCGCGCCAACAGCGCGTTGACCAGGCTGGTCTTGCCGGCGCCGGAAGGCGCCGAGACGGTGAACAGGGTGCCGCGGGCGCGCATGGTTGCCTCCTCCGGGGTGGGGGGATTATACGCCCTTGCCGCGCCGCTTCCGGCCCCGCCCCAGCGGGGCCGCGGGGGCGGCGGCGAGGGGATCCTCGGGCCAGGCGTGCTTGGGATAGCGGCCGCGCAGTTCGCGGCGCACCTCGCGGTAGCTGCCCCGCCAAAAGCCGCCCAGGTCGCGCGTCACCTGCACCGGCCGCCCCGCCGGGGAGAGCAGTTCCAAGACCACCGGCGCGCGGCCGCCGGCCACCGCCGGTGTCTCGGCGAGGCCGAAGAGCGCCTGCACCGGCGCGGACAGCACCGGTTCCGGCCCCCGGTAATCGAGGGCCACCCGCCGCCCGCCGGGCAGTTGCAGATGGGTGGGGGCCAGGCGGTCGAGGGCTTCCCGTTGCGCCCAGGGCAGCTGGGCGAGGAGAATCTCCCCCAGGGGCAGGGCGGCCACCTCGGCGAGGCTCAGCTTGCCCTCGAGATGGGGGCCGAGCCAGCCTTCCAGCTCGGCGAGGAGTCGCGCTTCGCACCACGCCGACCAGGGCTCGCCGAAGAGGCGCGCGAGCAGCTCGATCCGCCCCAGCAGCTGGCGGTCCCGGTCCGACCAGGGCAGCGCGCCCCGGCGGCGCAGGGCGTCGAGCAACAGTGCCCGGCCCGCGGCCGGCGATGGCGAACTGGGGCGCCGCGCCAGCGTGAGCGCCCCCAGGCGGCAGACCTCCTCCGCCTGGACGCGGCCCGCCCCTTCGTCCCAGCGGACTTCCACTCGGCGCTCGAGGCGCTCGGCGAAGAGCGCCTCGAGCGTTTCCCGGTCCACCGCCGCGGCGGCGCGCACCGCCCCGTCGGCGCGCCCTTCCGCCTCGGCCACCACCAGGAACTCACTGCGCGCCAGGGGATGGTGGGCGGGCAGCCGCACCCCGCCACCCGCCGCGAGCCGGAAGCGCCCCTCGGCGCCGCGCTGGGCGATCCGGTCGGGGAAGGCGGCGGCGAGCAGTTCTCCGGTGCGCCGGGGCTCAACCTCCTGCTCCGGCCCGCCGAGCCGCGCCCGCCAGCGGCGAATGGCCCGCCGCCAGCGCGCCCCGGCCGGACCCGGCGGCAGGGGGGCGGTGACAAGCACCTCCAGGTCGGCCTCTGGCACCGGGATCGCCTCCTCGAAGAGAGCCACCAGGCGAAGGCCCAGCGCCAGCTGGCCGAGGGCGGCGGCCCGCTCCAGGAGCACCGCCAGACGGGGGTGGGTGGGATGGCGGGCGGCCCGCTCCCCCAAGGGGGTGAGGCGGCCGCGGCGATCGATCAGGCCGAGTTCCCCGAGCAGGCGCATTCCCGCTTCCCAGGCGGCCGGCGGCGGTGGGGTGAGCCAGGGGAGCTCGTCGGGGTGGCGGGAGCCCCAGCGCAGCACCTCGAGGCACAGGCCGGCGAGGTCCGCTTCCAGGATCTCCGGGAGGCGGTGTGGAGCGAGCGGTTGCTCGGGGCTCCACAGGCGCAGGCACCAGCCCGGCGCCTCGCGCCCGGCGCGGCCCCGGCGCTGGTCGGCGCTGGCGCGGTTGACCCGGCGGGTGACCAGGCGGGGCAGCCCGGTGCGGGGGTCGTGGGCGGTCGTGCGCTCGAACCCGGCGTCCACCACCGCGCGAACTCCGGGCACGGTGACGCTGGATTCGGCCACCGAGGTGGCGAGCACCACCCGGCGGCGATCGGGGCGGTGGCCGGTGAGCACCGCCTGTTGGGCGGCCAGCGACAGGCCGCCGTGGAGCGGCTGGGCGGCCACCCCCCGGCGGGCCAGGGCGCGGGAGAGGGCCGCGATCTCCGCCCGCCCCGGCAGGAACACCAAGACGTCCCCCTCCCCCTCGGCGAGGGCCCGCTGCACCGCGTCCGCCTGGTGGGCGACGGGGTCGTCCCGGGGGGACGGGGGCAGGTAGTGGGTGCGGACCGGGAAGGTCCGCCCCGGGCAGCGCACCACCGGGGTGTCGGGGCCGAGGAAGGCCTTGAGCGCGGCCACGTCCAGGGTGGCGGACATGATCAGAAGGCGCAGCTCGGGGCAGAGCGCCCGCTGGGCGTCCAGGGCGAAGGCAAGCCCCAGATCGGCCTCCAGCGCGCGCTCGTGGAACTCGTCGAAGATCACCCCCGCCACGCCCTCGAGGCTGGGATCCTCTTGGATGAGGCGCAGGAACACCCCCTGGGTGAGCACTTCCAGGCGGGTGGCGGGGGAGACGCGGGTCTCCTCCCGGATGCGCAGCCCCACGGTCGCCCCCACCGGCTCGCCGAAGCTCGCGGCGAGCCAGCCGGCGGCGAGCCGCGCCGCGGCGCGGCGGGGTTCGAGCAGCAGCCAGCGGCCGCCGAGCGCGGCCAAGAGGGCCGGCGGCACCCGGCTCGTCTTGCCGGCGCCGGGTTCGGCCACCAGCAGGCAGCGGGGGTGTGCGCCCAGGGCGGCGAGTAGTTCGGGCAGAGCGGCGTCGATGGGCAGGGGTGCGGACATGAGCACAGGACAAAGGGCGCAAGCCGTGCCAGTCTAGTGGAAGCGCGGTTGACGGCGATTGCGAATTTGGAGTCAAATGAGCGACACCAAAATGGGGGGTGGTCATGGAACTGAGGGGCGAACAGCGCGTTCCGGCGAGCCGCGACAGAGTCTGGGAGGCACTCAACGACCCCCAGGTGTTGCAGAGCAGCATCCCGGGCTGTCAGAGCCTCAGTCGGGAATCGCCCGAGCGTTTCAGCGCCCTGGTGGAGGTCAAGGTGGGGCCGATCGCCGCCCGCTTCCGCGGCGTGGTGACTCTCGCCGACCTGGACCCGCCCAACGCCTACACCCTGATCCTCGAGGGCAACGGCGGCATCACCGGCACCGTGCGGGGCAAGGCACGGGTCCAGCTGCGCGAGGAGGGAGGCGAGACGGTGGTCGCCTACACCGTGGAGGCCGAGGTGGGGGGGCGGCTCGCCCAGCTGGGCGGCGCGGTCATCGAGGCCACCGCCCGCCAGTTGGCCGATGCCTTTTTCCGCCGCTTCGCCGAGGTGGTGGCGGGCGAGCGGCCGGTGGCGGCCCCCGCCGCCGCTCCCGCCGCCCGGGCGCCGGCTGTGCCGGCCGCCGCGCCGCGGCGCTGGGCGGCCGCGGCCGCCCTCCTCCTCGCGGCGGTGGCCGGCTTCGCCCTCGGGCGGGCGAGTGGGGCGGGCGACGACTGGGCGGGCGTGGCCTTCGCGCTGCTGGTCCTGCTGGTGGCCGCCGTGGCCTACGACTGGGGACGGCGCAGCGCCGAGCCGCGCCTCGTGCTGGACGCGGAGGCGCTGCGGCGCCTGCTGGAGCGCAGCTCGCCATGAAGCCGGTGCCCTTCGACTACTACGCGCCGCGCACCGTCGAAGAGGCCGCGCGGCTGTTGGCCGAGGCGGCGGGGGGTGCGGCGGTGCTCGCCGGCGGTCAGACTCTCCTGCCCCTCCTCAACCTGCGCATGAGTCAACCCTTGGTGCTGGTGGACATCACCCGCATTCCGGAACTGAAGGGAATCCGGGAGGCGGAGGGCGGCCTTTGGGTGGGGGCCGCCACCACCCAGAACGAACTCCTCGAAAGCCCCTTGACGGCGAGGCTGCTGCCCGCCCTGGCGAGAGCCGTGCGCCACGTGGGCCACCACGCCACCCGCAACCGGGGCACCGTGGGCGGCTCCATCGCCCTGGGTGAGCCGGCCGCCGAGTTGCCCGCCACCGCGGTGGCGCTCGGCGCCGAGGTGGAAACCTACTCGCCCCGCGGCCGCCGGCGCATTCCCGCCCGGGAGTTCTACCTCGCCCCCTACGCCACCGTCCTCGAGGGGGACGAGCTGGTGACCGGCATCCGCTTTCCCCCTTGGCCGGCGGAGCATCGGCCACTGTTCGCCGAGCTCGCCCGCCGCCCGGGGGACTTCGCCCTGGTGGGCGTGGTGGGAGCCTTGGCGGTGGCCGAGGGTCGGGTGGAGCGGGCCGGGCTCGCCTGGTTCGCCATGGGCCCGACCCCCGTGGTGGCGCGCCGCGCCGAGACCCTGCTCCAGGGGGCGGCCCTCGCCGATTGGGACCCGGCCGCGGTGGTGGAGGCGGCCCTCGCCGACACCGCGCCCTTCGACGATCACCACGCCAGTGGCGAATACCGCCGCGCGGTGGGCGGGCGGCTGCTGGCGCGCGCCCTGGAGGAGGCCCTGGGACGGCGGGAGGCGGCATGAGCGAACACCAGATTCACCTCAGGATCAACGGGCTGTCGTGGAGCGGCGCGGTGGAAGCGCGCCAGAGCCTTGCCGACTTTCTGCGTGAGCGGGCGGGCTGCACGGGGGTCCACCTCGGCTGCGAGCACGGCGTCTGCGGCGCCTGCACGGTGGTGGTGGACGGCCGCGCGGTGCGCAGCTGTCTGATGCTCGCCGTGCAGGCGGGCGGCAGCGAAGTGGTGACCGCCGAGGGGCTCGCCGCCCCCGACGGCACCCTGCATCCTGTCCAGCAGGCGCTCCTCGAGGAGCACGGGCTGCAGTGCGGCTTCTGCACCCCCGGCATCGTCACCACCCTGGCCGCCCTCACGGCCCCGGGGCGCACCCCCAGCGAAGAGGAACTGCTGGCGGCCCTTTCCGGAAATCTGTGCCGTTGCACCGGTTACCAGGGCATCCGCCGCGCGGTGCGGCGGCTCGCCCGGGCGGTGCGGGAGGTGGCATCGTGAAGCGCGAGCCGCTCCAGGCCGCGGCGGTGGTGGCGGAGCGGCCGCAGGCCCCCGTCGCGCCCGCCCGCACCGCCCGCTACGTGGGCAGGCGGGTGCCCCGCAAAGAAGATCCGCGGTTGCTCACCGGCCACGGCCGCTACGTGGACGACGTGGTGGTGCCCGGGATGTTCCACGTCGCCTTCGCCCGCAGCCCTGTCGCCCGGGGCCGGATCCGCCGCCTGGAGACCCGCCCGGCTCGCGAGGTGGAGGGCGTCCAGGCGGTCTTCACCCAGGCGGACCTGGACCGCTTCCCCACCACCCTGGTGAGCTTCTTCTTTCAGCCGCCCGACGTGCCCATCACCCCCCTCGCCCGGGACCGGGTGGTCTACGCCGGCGAGCCGGTGGCCCTGGTGGTGGCGACCAGCCGCGCGGTGGCCGAGGACGCCGCCTCCCTGGTGGAGATCGAGATCGACGAGGAGCCGCCGGTGGTCACCCTGGAGGACGCCCGCCACGGACCGCCTGTGCATCCCGAAAAGCCCGACAACATCAACGCCGAACTGGGGGACGAGGAACCGGATCCGGAGCTGGCGGCGATCCTCGACAGCGCCCCTTTGCGGCTGCGCCACCGGGTGGTCCACCAGCGGATCTGCCAGTCGCCCATGGAGACCCGCGGCATCGTCGCCTGTCCCGAGGGGCGCGACGAGCTCACCCTGTACGTCACCTGCCAGAGCCCCCACCTGGTGGCGCGCTGGGTGGCCACCGCCCTCCACCTGCCGGAGACCGCGGTGCGGGTGATCGCCAAGGACGTGGGCGGCGGCTTCGGTCTCAAAAACCACCCCTGGAAAGAGGAGGTGGCGGTGATCCTCGCCGCCCGCCTCCTGGGCCGGCCCCTCAAGTGGATCGAGGACCGCTACGAGAACCTCACCACCGCCAATCAGGCCCGCGAGCAGGAGATGACCCTCGACCTGGCCTTCGACGCCGAGGGGCGCCTGCTCGGGGCCTTCGGCGACTACCACCTCAACGTGGGCGCCCACCCCCAGCTGTCGGAGTGCAATGTGGCGGTGCACATGTTCCTCTGGCCCGCCTACCATCTGCCCCGCTACGGCTTCATCAGCCGCGGCTGGTACACCAACACCGTGGGCTACGCCGCCTACCGCGGACCCTGGGCCATGGAGTCGCTCATCCGCGAGACCGCCCTCGACCGCGCGGCCCGGCGCCTCGGCCTCGATCCGGTGGAGATCCGGCGGCGCAACCTGGTGCGCCGCAGCGAGTTGCCGGTCACCACCTGCCTCGGCATGCCGGTGGACGACATCTCCCCCGCCGAGTGCCTGGAGCGGCTCTTGGAGTACCTGGACGTGGCCGCCTTCCGCCGGGAGCAGGAGGAGGCGCGCCGCGCCGGCCGCTACCTGGGGCTCGGCATCGCCACCTACGTGGAGCCCACCGGCGCCGCCGGGGAAATGCCGGTGATGACCGGCGAGCTGGCCCAGCTGCGCGTCGATCCCACCGGCCAGGTGGTGGCCACCCTGAGCACGCACTCCCAGGGGCACGGCACGGCCACCACCATGGCCCAGCTCATCGCCGAACACCTGGGCGCTCGCTACGAAGAGGTGGTGGTGTTCGAGGGGGACAGCTCCCGGGGCGGCTTCTCCCCGGGGGCGGCGGGCAGCCGCCAGGCGGTGGTGGCGGGAGGCGCGGTGATCCTCGCCGCCGAGAGGCTCGCCGACCGGATCCGGCGGATCGCCGCCCACCTGCTCGGGGGGGAGCCCAACCAGGTGGTCCTCGAGGAGGGCCGCGCCCGACTGGGAGAGCGGAGCCTGAGCTTCGCCGAGATCGCCCAGGTGGCCTACGGCGAGCCCAAACGCCTGCCGCCGGGCATGGAGCCGGGGCTCGAGGTCCAGCACCGCTACCAGCCCCCCCCGGTCACCTTCTCCAGCGCCGCCAACGCCTGCGTGGTGGAAGTGGATACCGCCACCGGGTTCGTGCGCATCCTGCGCTGGATCGTGGCCGAGGACTGCGGCGTGGAGATCAACCCCGCCGTGGTGGAGGGCCAGGTGGCGGGCGGGCTCGCCCAGTCCATCGGCATGGCGCTCCTGGAAGAGGTGGTGTTCGACGAGCGCGGCAACGTCACCACCCCCACCTACAAGGACTACCTCTTGCCCACCATCTTCGACGTGCCGGAGATCGAATTCCTCCACGTGGGCATCCCCTCGAAGGCGGTGGGGGGCATGCGTGGGGTCGGCGAGGGCGGCGCCATCATCGGCACGCCCACCCTGGTCAACGCCATCGCCGACGCCCTCGCCCCCTTCGGCGAGCTGCCGGTGGAGTTGCCCCTCACCCCGCCCAAGCTCCTCGCCTTCATCGAGGGCCGCTCCTATGCGCCGCGCCGGCGGGTGGCGGGGGACGCGGCCTCTCCCGGCGCGGCGGGCGAGCCGGCCCCCGTCCCCGCCCGAGCCGAAGGCGGGAGGCGACCCGGCGGCGGCGCCGCGCGCCGCGGTGGACGGCGACTGGGCCATGGTGATCGCCACCCCCATGGGGGCCCAGCAGATGACCGGCCACTTCGAGACGGCCGGGGAACGGCTTTCGGGCTGGCTCGAAAGTCCCGAGGGGCGGGCCGAGTTCGAAGGCGTCGTCGAGGGAAACCGGTTGCGCTTCGACCTGGCCGTGGAAAAGCCCGCCAAGATGACCCTGAAGTACGACCTCCAGGTGGAGGGAGACGAGATCTCGGGCAAGGTCAAACTGGGCCTGCTCGGCCGGGTGCGGGTGACCGGGCGGCGCCTGTGAGGGCTACTCCAGATTCTGCACCTGCTCGCGCATCTGCTCGATCAGCACCTTGAGCTCCACCGCCGCCTGGGCGGAGGCGGCCTCCGAGGACTTGGCGGCCAGGGTGTTGGCCTCCCGGTTCAACTCTTGCATCAGGAAATCCAGGCGGCGACCCGTCGGCTCCGGCCGGTCGAGCGCCGCTTCCACCTCGGCCAGGTGGGCCTCCAGGCGGTCCAGTTCCTCGGCCACGTCCGACTTCTGGGCGAGCAGCGCGACCTCCTGGGCGAGGCGCTCGGGGGGCAGCTCGGCGCCCAGTTCGGCCACCCGGGCGGCGAGTTTGTCGCGCAGGCGGGAAAGTGTATCCGGCAGGGAGCGGCGCAGGCTGGCCACCAGGGCGCGGGCGGCGGCCGCGCGCTCCCGCACCAGCGCCGCGAGCCGCGCACCCTCCGCGGCGCGGCTCGCCAGTAGGGCGTCCACGGAGGCCTCGAACAGGGAGCAGACCTCCGCGGCCAGCGCCTCGGCGTCCAATTCCCGCTCCACGAGCACGCCGGGCAACCGGAGGATCTCCAGGGGGGAGAGGGGCGCGGGGTCGGCCATCTCGGCGGCGATCCGCTCGGCGGCCGCCAGCCAGCCCCGGGCGCGGGCCAGGTCCACCTGGGGGGCGGCCGCCTCGGCGGCGGGGGCGAAGGTCAGGGTGGCCTCCAGTTTGCCCCGGTGAATCCTGCCCGCGAGCCGCTCCCGCAGGCGCGGCTCCAAGGAGCGCAGACCCTCGGGCAGGCGCCAGGAGATCTCCAGGAAGCGGTGGTTGAGGGAGCGCAGCTCCCAGGTGAGCTCCCCCACCTCGGCGGTGCGGCTCACCCGGGCGAAACCGGTCATGCTGTGGGCCATGGCAGAGCTCGCGCGGGAAGGCCCCTCATGGTAGCAGAGCGAAGGGCGCGCCTCGCGTACAATGGCCCGCCCGAGCATGGAGGAGAGGGCGATGGTGCGACCCAGCGGACGCCGTCCCGAGCAACTGCGCCCGGTGCGCATCCACCGCGGCTACACCAAGCACGCCGAGGGCTCGGTGCTCATCGAGTTCGGGGACACCAAGGTCATCTGTACGGCGAGCGTGGCGGAAGGCGTGCCCCGCTTCCTGCGCGGCAGCGGCCGGGGCTGGCTCACCGCCGAGTACGGCATGCTGCCCAGGGCCACCCACGAGCGCACCGACCGCGAGGCCTCGCGGGGGCGCCAGGGCGGGCGGACCCTGGAGATCCAGCGCCTCATCGGCCGCGCCCTGCGCGCCGCCCTCGATCTCGAGCGCCTGGGGGAGCTCACCATCACGGTGGACTGCGACGTCATCCAGGCCGACGGCGGCACCCGCACCGCGGCCATCACCGGCGGCTGCGTGGCGGTGGCCGACGCCGTGCGCCGCCTGCTGGAGCGCCGGCGGATCGCCGCCGACCCCCTGCGCCATCTGGTGGCCTCGGTCTCCGTGGGGGTGGTGGACGGGGCGGTGGTCCTCGATCTCGACTACGCCGAGGACGCCCGCGCCGACACCGACATGAACGTGGTGATGAACGACGCGGGGGGCTTCGTCGAGGTGCAGGGAACGGCCGAGGGGGCGCCCTTCAGCGAGGCCCAGTTTCTCGAGATGTTGGCCCTTGCCAAGCGCGGCATCGCGGACCTGATCCGCGTCCAAAAGATGGCCTTGGCGCAGCCCCGCTGAGGGCTCAGGGTTCGTCGATGTCGTAGTCGACGATCACCGGCGCGTGGCTGGAAAAGGACTTCACCTTGTAGATGGCGGCGTGCTCCACCCGCCGGGCCAATTCCCGGGAGACGATCTGCAGGTCGACGCGCCAGCCGTCCCCCTTGCCCATCAACCCCGACGGCCACCAGGTATACTCGTCGCTGTCGGTGTTGACCCGCCGGAAGGCGTCGGCGTAGCCGAGCGCGTAGACCTCTTCCAGCCACTGGCGCTCGTGGGGCAGAAAGCCGGACTCTCCCTCGTGGCGCTCGGGGCTTTCCACGTCGATGTCGCCGTAGGCGATCTGCCAGTTGCCGCAGAAGATGTACTTGCGCTTCTTGCGGGTGATCTTTTCCAGGTGGACCTTGAGCTCGCGGAAGAAGCGGTCCTTGACCTCCTGGCTCGGCTCGCCGGCGACCCCCTGGGGGGCGAGCAGCGAGCCGACGCTGATGTGGGCGAAATCGGCCTGCAGGTAGCGGCCGTCCATGTCTTCGAAGCAGGGCAGGCCGAAGCCGAAAACGATCGCCTTGGGAAGCTCCCGGGTGTAGATGGCCACGCCGTTGGTGTGGGGCTTGGGAGAATCGAAATAGTAGGCGTAGTAGCCGGGCAGCGCGAACTCCGGGCGGTCGGCGATTTCCGGCTCCTGGGCGCGCAGGTCCTGCAAGCAGACGACGTCGGCGTCCTGGCTCGCCAGCCACTGGAACAGACCGCGGTGGGAGGCCTGAAAGATGCCGTCGACGGAAAGGCTGATGATCCGCATGTTCGTCCCTGTCGCCGAAGGGGATATGATAACCGACCCGGGCCCTGTTCTGAACCGCGCGGCGGGTTTGCTGAGATGCGGGAGTACCAGCGGGAGTTTTTGCGCCTCGCCACCGAAGTGGGGGCGCTTTCCTTCGGCCGTTTCGTCCTCAAGTCGGGGCGCGTGAGCCCCTATTTCTTCGACGCCGGGCGCTTCCACACGGGCGGGGCGCTGGCCCGGCTCGGCCGCTGTTACGCCGCCGCCCTAGAGGACGCGGGCCTTTCCTTCGACCTGCTGTTCGGGCCGGCCTACAAGGGCATCCCCCTGGTCTGTGCCACCGCCGCGGCGCTCTTCGAGCACCATGGACGGGACGTCCCCTACAGCTTCAACCGCAAGGAAGAGAAGGATCACGGCGAAGGCGGGCGGCTCGTGGGCGCGCCGCTGGCCGGGCGGCGGGTGGTGGTGGTGGACGACGTGATCACCGCGGGAACCGCCATCCGCCAGGTGATGGCCCTGATTCGCCAGGCGGGGGGCACGCCCGCCGGGGGTGATCGTCGGCCTCGACCGGCGCGAGCGGGGACCGGAGGGCCGTTCGGCGGTGGAAGCGGTGGCCGGCGAATTCGGCGTGGCGGTGGTGGCCATCGCCGACATCGACCACCTGATCGAGTTCCTGGCCAGCGAGCGTTCCGAGCCGGCGCACCTGGAGGCCATGCGCGCCTACCGGGCGCAATGGGGGGTGCAGGGCCCGTGAAGCTGGGGCGCATCGCCGCCATGGGAGTGAGCCTCCTGGCAAGCGCCGCCCAGGGCGGTGATGGCCTGGTCTACCGCTATCGCAACGCCGAGGGGGTGCCGGTGGTGAGCGATTCCCTGCCCCCCCAGGCGGCGGGCGCGGGCTACGAGGTGTTGGCGGCGGACGGCACCGTCCTCCAGGTGGTGCCGCCGGCGCCGAAGGAGCACGACCCCCAGGCCCGCGCCGCGGAGGAGGCGCGGGCGGCGGAAGACCGCTATCTGCTGCGCAGCTTCAGCTCCGTGGAGGAGGTGCGGGCGGCGGGCGAGCGGCGCCTCGCCGCCCTCGACCGGGAAATCGCCACCCTCGAGCGGACGCGCGCGGAGTTGCAGCGGCGAAAGTCCCGCCTGGCGCGCCAGGCGGCCGGCTACCAGGCCACCGGCCGGGCGGTGCCGGAAGCCATCGCCGCCGCCTTGGAGGAACTGGCGCTGGCCCTCGCGGACGCGGAGCGCCTGCTCGCCGCCCGGCGCGCCGAGCGGGCCTCGGAAGCGCAGCGCTTCGCCCGCTACGCGGCGCGCTTCGCGGACCTCAGTGGGAGCCGGGCGGAGGAAAGAGCGCCCGCCCCATGAGCGCCCAGACGACCCCCCAGTCGGCGGTGGGTGGCGCCGCGAAGCCGCTTTTGACGTAGCGCTGCCAGCGGCCCACCACCCAATCGGCGACCAGTGCCGCCGCCATGCCGGGGGGCAGGGCGCAGACCCGCTCCTCTTCCACTTCGCCCCGCCGGATCCGCTGGCGGAACTCCGCCGCCAGCCGCTCGAAGACCCGGGCCGCGCGCCGCCCCAAGCGGGGGTCTTCGCCGACCAACACCTCGCCGGCGAGCAGCCGGGCGATCCCCGGATTGCGCTCGGCGAAGGCGAGGGCCAGGGCGGCCATCTGGCCCAGGGCGGCGGGGGTGTCGGGCACTTCCCGGGCGAGCGCGCGGATCCGCTCGAACAGCGCTCCCTCGGCGAATTCCAGCAGGCCTTCGAAGATGCGCGCCTTGCTGGGGAAATGGCGGTACAGGGCGGCTTCCGACAGCCCCACCGCGCGCGCCAGGGCGGCGGTGGTGACGGGCGCCGCTTCCGGGGTGGCGAGCAGCTCCGCCAGAGCCTCGAGGATCTCCCGGCGGCGGGCGCCCGCCGCCGGCCGCGGCGCCATGGTCAAGCCTCGCGATCGGTGATCAGGGTGCCCACCCCCTCGTCGGTGAAGATCTCCAGGAGCACCGCGTGGTCCACCCGCCCGTCGACGATGTGGGCGGCGCGCACCCCGTTGCGCACCGCCTCCAGGGCACAGCGAATCTTGGGCAGCATGCCGCCCTGGATGGTGCCGTCTGCGATCAGCGCCTCCACCTGCGCGGTGGAAAGGCCGGTGAGCACGCGCCCATCCCGGTCCAGCAGGCCCGCCACGTTGGTGAGCAGAAGCAGCTTTTCGGCGCCCAAGGCTTCCGCCACCTTGCCGGCCACCAGGTCGGCGTTGATGTTGTAGGCGTTGCCCTCTTCGTCCACGCCGATGGGGGCGATCACCGGAATGAAGTCGCTGCGGGTGAGCATGTGGATCACCTCCACGTCGACCCGTTCCACTTCCCCCACGTGCCCCAGGTCGACGATCTCCGGCTCGGCCAGTTCCGGCGAGCGCCGCTCGATGCGCAGTTTGCGGGCCCGCAACAGTCCTCCATCTTTGCCGGTAAGCCCCACCGCCTTGCCGCCGGCGTGGTTGATGAGGGTCACGATCTCCTTGTTGACCGTGCCGCCGAGCACCATCTCCACCACGTCCATGGTGCGCCGGTCGGTGACCCGCATGCCGTCCACGAAGGAGGACTCGATGCCCAGTTCCGCGAGCAGCTTGCCGATCTGGGGGCCGCCACCGTGGACCACCACCGGATTGATCCCCACCAGCTTCATCAACACGATGTCGCGGGCGAAGCTGCGCTTGAGCTCGGGGCCCTCCATGGCGTTGCCGCCGAATTTCACCACCAGGGTGCGGCCGGTGAACTTGCGGATGTAGGGCAGCGCCTCGGTGAGCACCCGGGCGGTGGTGATGGCGGCTTCGCGGGACAGGGACATGGCTCGACTCCTCGGGCGCGCCATTCTACCAGGGGGTGCGAGCGGCGCGGACGGCCCTGGATAGGGCGGTGGCCAGGCGCGGGTCGAGGCGGGCAAGGCGCGCCTCAAAGTCGCCCAAGATGGCGGCCAGCGCTTCCTCGTCGTCCGCCTCGAAGCGCAGGGTGAGGGCGGGGCCGGTGTTGGAGGCCCGCAAGAGGCCGAAGCCGTTTGCCCATTCCACCCGCACCCCGTCCAGGTCGACCACGCGGGCGGAGTCGAAGTCTTGGTCCCGGAAGCGCTCCACCAGGGCGAACTTTTCCGCTTCCGCCACCGGCAGGCGCAATTCGGGCGTGGCCACGGCGCTGGGCAGGGAGGCGACCGCCTCGGCGAGGCTCTGCTCGCGGCGGGCGAGGATCTCGAGGAGGCGCGCCGCGGCGTAGCAGCCGTCGTCGAAGGTGCCGTGGCGGTCGGGGAAGAAGAGGTGGCCCGAAAATTCCCCCGCCAGCAGCGCGCCCTCTTCGAGGAGTTTGCGGCGGATATTGGCGTGGCCCGTCTTCCAGGCCACTGGCTGGCCGCCGTAGGCCTCCACCAGGGCGGGCAGGCGGCGGCTGCATTTGATGTCGAAGACCACCGCCGCGCCGGGGTGGCGGGGCAGGCAGTCGCGGGCGAACAGCATGAGCAGTTCGTCCGGCCAGACGATGCGGCCCTCGGCGGTCACCGCCACCAGCCGGTCGCCGTCGCCGTCCAGGGCGAGACCCAGATCGCAGTGCTGCTCGCGCACCAGCGTCGCCAGTTCCCGCAGGTTGGCGGGCACCGTGGGGTCGGGGTCGTGGTTGGGGAAGTTGCCGTCCACCTCGGCGAACAGGGGCACCACCTCCTGGCCGAGGGCGGCGAGCAGCTCCGGCGCCACCGCCCCCGCCACCCCGTTGCCGCAGTCCACCGCCACTTTGAAGCGCGCGTCCACGGCGACGTCGGCGAGAATCCGCTGCCGATAGGCGGGCAGCGGGTCCAGCCCCTCCACCGTCCCCCGGCCTTCCCGGAAGGGTCCGCCCTGCTCCATCGCCCCGCGCAGCGCCTGCAATTCCTCGGGGGCCAGGGGGCGGTCGTCCACGACGATCTTGAAGCCGTTGTCGTGCTTGGGGTTGTGGCTTGCGGTGACCGCCACCGCGGCGCTGGCGGCGCCGAGTCCTGCGGCCAGGGCGAAGTTGACCACCGGCGTCGGCACCTGCCCCAGCTGCACCAGGTCGCAGCCGGTGGTGGCAAGCCCCTCGGTCAACGCCTGGCTCAGCTGGAGGCTCGACAGGCGCCCGTCGCGGCCGACCAGCACGGTGTGGTGACCCCGCTCCAAGAGCCAGCTGCCCAGGGCGCGGCCGAGTCGGCGGGCGAAGTCGGCGGTGATCTCGCTGCCCGCTCTGCCGCGGATGTCGTATTCGCGGAACACCTGGGGGGGCACGGCCTCGCCCGCCGGCGGTGCGCTGGCGGGAGTGCCCTGCGGTGCTGGATGGGCGGGCGGGCGCCGCCCGCCTGTGGGCGCAGGCCCGCCGGCGAGGCAGCGCGCAGCGACCGACTGGGTGGCGAAGGCGGTGAGGGCGGCCAGGAGCACCGCTGCCAGGGCGATTCCGATGCGCGGGGGCGCGAGGGATTCGATCAGGGCGCGGCCGGCGGTGAACCGCACCCGGAGGTTGGGCCAACGGGTCGGCATCTCCACCCGATAGGCATTCCGGGCGCCCTCGCCGGCGCCAAAGACCACCGCCGAGCGGCGATCGGCGAGGATCTGCACCAGTTCCAGGCGCCCCTCAGGGCCGGGATCGGGAACGGTCAGCTCGGAAAGCCCCAGGGTCACCAGCAGCGCCCCGGCTGGTTCGGGCCCGTCCACGGGGCGCGCCAGGTAGAGCCGCCAGGCGTCGGTGCGGGCGGCGAGCGGCGGCGGCCGGTGTCCGGCGAGCGCTTCGCCGAGGAGCCACTGGGCGGCGTAGTCGCCGGGGCGCGGCGACGCCTCCTGCCCGCGCCGCACCAAGTGGACCTCGCCGCGGCCGCCCAGGGCGGCCCGGGCGGTGGCGCGCCAGGCGGAGACGGGGTCGAGTACCGGCAGCGTGCGACTGGCGCGCACCCAGCGGCTCTCCCGGCGCACCGCCGAGACAAGCACCTGCCGAGAGGCGGGATCGGCGGCCAGGGCGTCCACCGTCGCGACGAGCCGCCCGAGCTCCCCTTCCAGCTGCTGCCGAAAGTGGTCGGCGCGGGCGGCGAGCACCTTCTCCACGGCGCGCCGGTGGGGCCAATCCACCAGGGCGTACTCGAGGCCGCGCCAACCGGCCAGCGCGGCGGCCCAAAGCAGCGCGAGCAGCGCCAGACAGCGGGCGTCCCGCCTGCGCTCGCGACGCGCCGCCTTCCCTGGAGAGCGCACCGGGCCCACCGATCGCTAGCTCCCGGCGCGGCGGTCCACCAACAGCGCGAAGCGCTCCACCAACCGCTCGGCGAGCAGCGTCTTGCTCATCGCCGGCCAGGGCTCGCAGCCTTCGGCGGTGATGAAGGTGACGGCGTTCTGCTCGGCGTCGAAGCCGATCCCCGGCTGGGAGACGTCGTTGGCCACCACGGCGTCGAGCTTTTTGCGGTGTAGTTTGCGGGTGGCCTCGGCGACGAGGTCGGACGTCTCGGCGGCGAAGCCCACGGTCACCGGGCGCGGCTCGAGGGCTGCCACCTCGGCGACGATGTCCGGGTTGCGGACCAGTTCCACGGTGAGCGTCTCTCCCTTTCCCTCTTTTTTGATTTTTTCCGGCGCGGGCCGTGCCGGCCGGTAATCGGCCACCGCCGCGGCGGCCACGAAGAGTTGGCAATCGGCAGCGGCGGCGAGGGCCGCCCGGTACATCTCCAGGGCGGTTTCCACCTCGATCCGCTCCACCCGGTCGGGACAGGCCAAGGCGGTGGGCCCGGAGATCAACAGGACGCGCGCCCCGGCCGCGGCGGCCGCGGCGGCGATGGCGTAGCCCATTTTCCCCGAGCTGCGGTTGGAGAGGAAGCGCACCGGATCGAGCGGTTCGCGGGTGGGCCCGGCCGTCACCACCACCCGCACTCCGGCCAACAGGCCGGCGGGAAAGAGGTCGGCCAGGGCGGCGACGATGGCGGTGGGCTCCAGCATGCGGCCCGGACCCACGTCGCCGCAGGCCTGCTGGCCCTCGTCGGGGCCGAGCACGCGCGTCCCCCGCTCGGCGAGGCGCTGCAGGTTGTGTTGGGTGGCGGGGTTGCGCCACATGCCTTGGTTCATGGCCGGCGCCACGACGACGGGGGCGGGGGTGGCCAGGCACACCGCGGTGAGCAGGTCGCCCGCCTCGCCGGCCGCCAGGCGGGCGAGGAAGTCGGCGCTCGCTGGCGCCACCACCACGAGGTCCGCCCAGCGTGCGAGTTCGATGTGGCCCATGGCCGCCTCGGCGGCGGGGTCGAGGAGCTCGGTGTGCACCGGATGCCCGGAGAGGGCCTGGAAGGTGAGGGGGGTGACGAATTCGCAGGCGGCTCGGGTCATCACCACCCGCACGGTGGCGCCGGCGTCCTGGAGGCGCCGCACGAGTTCGGCGCTCTTGTAGGCGGCGATGCCGCCGGTCACGCCGAGCAGGACGCGCTTGTTGGCCAGGGCCGTCGCCACCGCTGAGCTCCTATAATGGCCGCGCTACGATAGCACAGGCGCGGTTCGGGGCGTGCCAGGGAGGGCGCGATGGCGATCCGAGATTGGCCGGAAGGCGAGCGACCGCGGGAGAAGTTGCTCGCCCGGGGGGCGGGGGCGCTGTCCGACGCGGAACTCCTCGCGGTGCTGTTGCGCACCGGGGTGGCGGGGGCGAGCGCGGTGGATCTGGCGCGCTCGCTGCTCGCCCAGTTCGGCGGGCTCGGCGGACTGCTGGCCGCCGAGCGGGCGGATTTCTGCGCCGCCCGGGGCCTCGGGATCGCCAAGTTCGTGCAGCTCAAAGCGGCCCTCGAACTGGCCCGCCGGGCGCTCGCCGAGACCCTCACCCGCCACGCGGTCTTCACCCGCCCCGCCGAGGTCAAACTCTTCGTCCAGGCGCGCCTCGCCGGGCGGCGGCAAGAGGTGTTCCTGGCCCTCTTTCTGGACGCCCGGCACCGCTTGATCGCCGCCGAGGAGCTGTTCTTCGGGACCGTCGACGGCGCCTCAGTCCATCCCCGCGAGGTGGTGCGCCGGGCCCTCGTCCACAACGCCGCGGCGGCGATCTTCGCCCACAACCACCCGTCGGGGGTGGCCGAACCCTCCGCCGACGACCTCGCCATCACCCGGAGACTAAAGGAAGCGCTCGCCCTGCTGGACGTGCGGGTGCTCGACCACCTGGTGGTGGGCGCGGGCGAAGTGACTTCCCTCGCCGAGCGGGGCGGCCTCTGAGGGCTCGACCGGCGGGGCGCGAAGCGGCATCCTTGTGGGCCTCGGCGAGCACGGAGGTGCGGTGATGGCGAACCACGGCCGGAAGCTGGTGACCTTGGACCGGGACGCGGTGCGGCGCGCCTACGACCGCTACGCCTCCATCTACGATCGGCTGTTCCACTGGCCGAGCCGGGCGGGGATCCGCGCCGCGGTGGAGGAAGCCAACCGGCTCGGCGGCGAGATCTTGGAGATCGGGGTGGGCACGGGGCTGTCGCTGCCCCTCTACCGACCCGAGGTGCGGGTGACCGGCATCGACCTCTCTCCCGAGATGTTGGCCCAGGCGCGCCGCCGCGTGGCCCAGTGGGGGCTCGCCCACGTGGTGGCCTTGGAAGAGGGGGACGCCGCGGCCCTTCCCTACGGGGACGCCAGCTTCGACGTGGTGGTGATGAGTTTCGTGATCACCGCCGTCCCGGATCCGGCGGCGGTCCTCGCCGAGGCCGAGCGGGGTCTTGCGCGCGGGCGGCAGCCTGGTGGTGGCGAGCCACCTGCGCGGCCGCCACCCCCTGCGCCGGCTGGTGGAGGATGGGCTCGACCACCTCACCCGCCGCCTGGGTTGGCGCTCCAATTTCGATCCCGGGCTCATCGTCGGGCGCCCGGGGTTGCGTCTGGTGGTGGAGCGACGCCTGCCGCCCTTCGGCCTGGTGACCCTGCTGCGCCTGGAGCGGCAGGGGGAAGAACCTTCGCCCTAGCTTGCGCAAGCGTCTGCCTCGCATCCCGAGGGCACTCCCCCGGGAGGGCTCGCCGGGGGCTGACGCTTCCTGCGGGCAAAGGCTACAGTGGGTGAAGCGAGGGGGAGGAGCGCCGCTCGCCATGGGAGAGAAAGAGGTTCGCCAAGCGCCGGCTGCGGCGGCAGAGCCGCTGTTCGCCGACGAGGCTTTCCTCGAAGCGCTGCGCCGGCGCATGGTGCAGTTCGCCCACTCCCAGCTGGGGGATCGAGACGCGGCGGAAGACGCGGTCCAGGAGGCGTGGTTCGGCGCGCTCAAAAACCTGTCCGCCTTCGGCGGGCGCGCTGCCTTTCAGACCTGGGTGTTCGCCATTTTGAAGCACAAGATCGCCGATGAGCTTCGCCGCAGGGGGCGACTCGTCGGCGCGGGCGACATCGCCGCGGACGACGAGGAGGAGAGCGATCTGACCGCGCTCTTCGATCGGAGGGGTTACTGGCGGCCCGAGGAGCGGCCCCAGCGCTGGGCGGAGCCGGAGAGCGCCCTCGAGGACCAGCGCTTTTGGCAGATCTTCGAAACCTGTCTGGACCACTTGCCACCCCGCCAGGCGCGGGCGTTCATGATGCGCGAGTTTGTGGGCTTGGATGCCGGGGAGATCTGCGGGGTGCTCGGCATCACCGCCAACCATCTCCACGTGCTGATGCACCGCGCCCGCCTGCGCCTGCGCGAATGTCTGGAAAACCGCTGGTTCGGCCGGAGTGAAGAGCCTTGAACTGCATCGACGCCACCCGTCTGCTGTCGGAGGCACAAGAGCGCACCCTCGCCAAGGGGGAGCGCCTGCGCCTTGGGATCCACCTGGCGATGTGCGGGGGCTGTCGCCGCTTCGCTCGCCAGCTGCCCGCTTTGCGCCGCTTCGCCCGGGCCTACGCCCGGGGCGAGCACGAGCGATCGGGGCGCACCGGGCCGGATGCGTGAGCGCCGCCCGGCGGTGCTCGGTGCAAGCCCAGGGCAGGCGGGCGGAGCGCTCAGGATCCGCCGCCCCCGCGCCGCTGCGCTTGCACCGGCGGACAGGGAACCGAACCGAAGGAGCAAAAGACGCAACAGTCCCCCGGTTTGGGGCGCAACCGGGCGCCGCACGACGGGCACGGCCAGTGCCACAGGCAGGCGTCGGCGGGCATGATCTGCGCCTCGGCGTGCCCGCAGTGGGGACAGGTGAGGACCGATTCCCAAATCGTCCCGTTCACGGCGCACCCTCGAGGGAAGCGGGGTAACCGGCGCCGGCGAGCGCCTCGAGCAACCGTTGCGGTCCCACCTGCGCATCGTCGAAGGTCACCTGCGCCCGTCGCTTGGGCGAGTCCACCTCCACCCGAACCACCCCTGCCACCCTGGACAGCGCCTTTTTGACGGTCAGGGGGCAGGCGGCACAGCTCATCCCGGGCACGGACAGGGTGACGGTTCGCAAGGCGCCCCACGCGGGCGCGACGGCGAGAGCGACGGCGACGCCAAAAAGCCACTTTCTCTTCGGGTTCATCGCGATCTCCTGCTCAGTAGAAAAGAGGCAACGCGTAGGGAAAGCCGAAGGCGACGAGCACCAGAGCGGCCACCAGCCAAAAAACGGCCCCGTAGGCGGCGCGCACCCGAGGCCGCGCGCACAGCTCGTCCGGCCGACAGGGGGCGCCTCGGCGGTAGAGGCGGTGCCAGGCGAACCCCAAGGCCGCAAGCGACGCGGTGAGGAAAAGCGGCCGAAAGGGTTCGAGAGCGGTCAGGCGGCCGATCCAGGCGCCGCTCAAGCCCAGGGTGACCAGAGCCAACGGTCCCAGGCAGCAGCTCGAGGCGAGAATGGCGGCGAGCCCGCCCGCCGCGAGGGCCCCGGTTTCCGGCTTCGGTTTGGGCATGGCATTGTCCTCCACCTGACTTCCCTTGCTAATCTTCGGTCCGTAGTTGGGTACGGGATCAAGGGCAATGGCGCCGCGAGCGGACCATCTGACCATCGGCGCCCTGGCCAAGGCGGCGGGGGTGCACGTGGAGACGATCCGCTTCTACCAGCGCAAGGGCCTCTTGCCGACACCCGACCGCCCCTACGGGGGCATTCGCCGCTACGGGCGGGAAGACTTGGCGCGCCTACAATTCATCCAGAAGGCAAAACGGCTCGGCTTTCGTCTCGACGAGATCGCCGAGCTGCTCGCGCTCGCCGACGGGTCGCACTGCGCCGAGGCGCGCGCCCTGGCCGAGCGCAAGCTGGCCGACGTGCGCGCCCCGCCTACTGGAACTGGGCCGTCTGGAAGCGGTGCTCGCCGACCTGGTGGAGCGCTGTGACGCCGCCTCCGGCGAGGTGCGCTGCCCGCTGATCGAGGCCTTGGAGAGGGCGGGATGATCTTTCAGCTCTTCAAGGTCACCCTGCTGTACGCCCTGACGGCGCTCGCCGAAATCGTCGGCTGCTATTTGCCCTGGCTGGTCATCAAACGGGGCAAGCCGGCTTGGCTGTTGCTGCCCGCCGCCTTGTCGCTCGCTTTGTTCGCCTGGCTTTTGACCCTGCACCCGACCGCCGCGGGGCGTACCTATGCGGCTTACGGGGGAATGTACATCGCCATCGCCCTCGTCTGGTTGCACCGCGTCGATGGCGTGGCCCTCACCCGCTGGGACCTGGCAGGCGCCGCCCTCTCGTTGGTCGGCATGGCGGTCATCGCGCTCCAACCGGGGGCAAGGTGACGGCCGGGCAAACCACAGCGTCCGGGTGGAGCGGTGCGTCCCGCCTCCGAAGCCGCTCGGCCTTGGCTGGAAAGCCGCGCGCCGTCCGGAGCACGTCGTCTGGCGGGCCGCTCCCGCCCCTCCCCCGCGAAGCCGGGGCGGGTGCTGCTTGGCCCGACTTACCCCGCAGCGGTGCTGCCCGGATCGTCAGCGGTTTTCGTACCAGGATTTGCTGGCGTTGACCGCTCGCACCACGAGCAGCATCACCGGCACTTCGATGAGCACGCCCACCACGGTGGCCAGGGCGGCGCCGGACTGAAAGCCGAACAGGCTGATGGCCGCCGCGACGGCGAGTTCGAAGAAATTGGAGGCGCCGATGAGCGCCGAGGGGCCGGCGACGCTGTGCTTTTCGCCCACGGCGCGGTTGAGCCCGTAGGCGAGCGCCGAGTTGAAGAACACCTGGATGGTGATGGGCACGGCGAGCAGGCCGATGGTGAGCGGTTGGCGCAGGATCGCCTCGCCCTGAAAGGCGAAGAGCAGCACCAGGGTCGCCAACAGGGCGGCGATGGACCAGGAGCCCGCCTTGTGCATGGTCGCGTCGAAATGGTCCCGGCCCTTGCGCACCAGTGACCTGCGCCAAAGCTGGGCAAGCGCCAGGGGGATGGCGATGTAGAGCACCACCGAGGCGAGCAGGGTGTCCCAAGGCACGGCGATCGCCGAAATGCCCAACAACAGCCCGACGATGGGGGCAAAGGCGAACAGCATGATGAGGTCGTTGAGCGCCACCTGGGAGAGGGTGAACAGGGGGTCGCCGTCGGCCAGACGGCTCCAGACGAATACCATCGCCGTGCAGGGCGCCGCGGCCAACAGGATCAGCCCGGCGACGTAGCTGTCCAGTTGATCGGCGGGCAGCAGAGGTGCGAACAGCTCCCGGAGGAACAGCCAGCCGAGTAGGGCCATGGAAAAGGGCTTGACCAGCCAGTTGACGAACAGCGTGACCCCGATTCCCCGCACGTGTTGGCGCACCTCGTGCACCGCACCCAGGTCCACCTTGGCGAGCATCGGAATGATCATCGCCCAGATGAGAAGCCCCACCGGAAGGTTCACCCGCGCGATCTCCATGCGGCTTGCGGCCTGGAAGAACCCCGGAAAGAGCTGGCCCAGGGCGATGCCGACGACGATGCACGCCAGGACCCAAACACTCAGGTAGCGTTCGAAGGTGCCGATCGGCGACTCCCTGTCGAGGATGGCGCTCAGCTCGGAGGATGCGGACATGAACCTCACTCCTTGGATGCTGGGAAACGGATGGAAGACCGCTCGCCCGCCTCTGGCGCCGGGATTGCAGCCGGGTGCGGGACGGAGGTCCAGCCGCGCCCGGCGGCATCTCGGCCGGCGGAGGGCCCGCGGCGGCGGGGCGCGGGAAGTGGGCGCAGCGGTGCCATGGGGGCCAAGCTCAGGGGCTCAGGGTGCCGATGCGCTCCAGCTCGGCCTGAAGCCGGGCGGGGGTCGCGCTTGAGCTCCGCGAGGGGCAGTGCCAGCAAGGCCTCGATGCGCGCGCGCAGAATGCGGTAGGCCTCCCTGAAGGCCGCGTCGATTTCCTCATCGGTGCCCGTAACCTGGGCCGGGTCGTCCACACCCCAGTGGGCGCGCAGGGCCTTGCCCAGGTAGACCGGACAGGGCTCGCCCGCGGCGCTCGCGCAGACGGTGATGACGAGGTCCGGGACGGCGGGCAGGTCGTCCCACGACTTACTGTAGAGACCCTCGGTGGCAATGCCCTCCCGCGCGAGCAGCGCCAGGGTGCGCGGATGCACTTGACCGGTGGGCTGGCTGCCCGCGCTCATGGCGCGCCAGCCGGGGGGCGCGAGGTGGTTGAAGATCGCTTCCGCCAGGATGGAGCGGCACGAATTGCCGGTGCAGAGAAACAATACGTTCACGTTTCAGGGCTCTCGGGGGGCGCGAAGCGGGGCGGGATGGTCTCGGCACCTTTGGGTGCGCGCAGCTCGGCGCATAGCTCGGGCCGGCCGGCACAGCACTCCTCCGTGAGGAAGGCGATCAGCTCCTGCATCAGCGCAAGGTTGGCCCGGTAGCGCTGGTAGCGTCCCTCCGGCGCCACGGTGATGAGGCCCGCCTGTGTCAGCGCCTTGAGGTGGAAGGAGAGGTTGGTGGGCGGGACGCCGAGGGCAGCGGCGATCTCTCCGGCCACCATACCCGTAGGGCCCTTCTGCACCAGCAGGCGGTAGACGTCGAGCCGAACGCCAGAAGAGAGCGATTCGAAGAGCGCAAGGGCTCTATGTTTGTCCATAGTTCGATAGTACAATAAAAATTGAATAGTTGAATAGTGGTCCATCGCCATCGCGGGCCGGCGATCGCCCCCACAGGGGGGCGATCGCGACGGGGTTGGACTAGGAGGTGGAAAGGGAACTGGAAAATGGTGGTGCAGACGCGACCGGAATCCAACCCACTCTCTCAACGATTGAGCAATCCCGGGCAATCCTGCGGGTTGTTGTGGACGCAATGGCCTCGGCAATGAACGCCGGTCAGTCAGTGCAGGGCGGACTCTCACCTTGTGCGGCGCCGATTGACCGGTAGCGTCGCAGCCTACCATCGAGTGGTTAGCCCCAGCTATGACCGATGGCCCGCCAGCGCGTGTTGGTCAACGAGTTGGCCCGACATCCGCTGGCGTGCAGTTCACGAATTGAATCGAGTAGTCAACCGCCGGAATGACCCTGACGGAGAAGACCATCGAGTCGAGCGACCTCGTTGCCGTTGGCTGTAATCTTCTGGCCATCGACCGTTTCGAGCGATTGCCCCTCTTTCAGGTTGATAGCCCGTCCGAACTTGTCTTCCAGCGCCGTCTTGCCGTCCTCGAATACATACAGGGTTCCACCGTCCTTGAGGAGGAACATTTTCTTGGCGCTGGCCGCTGCCGCGTCACCAGCGAACGATGGGGTTACGATGGCGCTCAGCACGGTGGCGGCGACAACAGCGGTAATCCTGGCTTTCATCTCTACACTCCTTTCAATCAAACGTGAAGGCATTTCTGTCAATGCCTTGTGCGACTGCACAGTATGTATTCTGCGAAGCCACCGCTGACGGGAAGATGAGACGGCCGTTACGTATATGTCAGATTCCATTCGGGATGGGATCGGGATTAATCGTGTGCCAATCTCAATGCATTCCTGCTCACCGAGGCGGGGCGCGGACTCATCGCCACATCGGTGCAAGTGCTTATGGCGATGCCGACTGGGCGCCAAGTGCGGTATCGGTGTGAGGCGGCTCAGGTGCCGTGGTCGAGAGCATTCCAGGCCTCGATAGGGATCAGGTGTCCAACGTCGGGTGGCAACCGATACGACAGACCCAGCGATCTGGGAGTGCAACCAGCACCCACCACGGCACGCGCGACGATCCTCGTGTTCAGACAAGACGGACGCCGCGCAAACGCAGCGCATTGCCGATCACCGATGCGGAGCTGAGACTCATCGCCAGGGCGGCGATCAACGGTGAAAGCAGCCAACCGGTGAGCGGATACAGCACGCCGGCCGCAATGGGAATGCCCAGTGCGTTGTAGAGAAAGGCGAACATCAGGTTCTGCTTCATGTTGCGGACCGTGGCCACTGACAAGGCGCGCGCCACCGCAATACCGCGCAGGTCACCCTTGACGAGCGTGATCTGTGCGCTGTTCATCGCCACGTCGGTGCCGGTGCCCATGGCGATACCGACGTCGGCCTTTGCCAAGGCCGGGGCATCATTGATGCCGTCACCAGCCATCGCAACGATACGCCCCTCGCGCTGCAGCCGCTCCACCAGTTGCAGTTTGTCGGCGGGCTTGACCTCGCCATGCACCTCATCGATGCCCAAGCGCGCCGCCACGGCCTTGGCCGTGGTCAGACCGTCGCCCGTGGCCATGACGACGCGCAAGCCCTCCGCGCGCAACGACGCCAGCGCTTGCGGTGTGGTCTTCTTCACCGGGTCGGCGACGGCCAGGACTGCGGCGAGCACGCCATCGACGGCCAGATGCATCACGCTGGCACCCTCACCGCGCAGCGCCTCCGCCCGCTCGGCCAATGGCCGCACGTCCACACCGAGCTGTTCCATCAGGGCCGTGTTGCCCAGTGCCACGGCATGTCCATCGACGCGCCCGCGCACGCCGATGCCTGAGTGCGAGTCGAACTCCTCGGCGCGTGAGAGCACCAGGCCCTGCTCGCGCGCGGCCGTGACGATGGCTTCCGCCAGCGGGTGCTCGCTGCCCTGGTCGAGGCTGGCAGCCAGTCGCAAGGCTTCGCCGGCGGTGAAGCCTTCGGCTGCGATCGTCGTCTGATAGCGCGGCCGGCCCTCGGTCAATGTGCCGGTCTTGTCGACGATCAGGGTATCGACCTGGCGCATTTTCTCGATCGCGGCGGCATCGCGAAACAGCACCCCCTGCGTAGCCCCTCGCCCGGTCGCCACCATGATCGACATGGGCGTGGCCAAGCCCAGCGCGCAGGGGCAGGCGATGATCAGCACAGCCACGGCGTTGATGAGGCCAAAAACCCAACGCGGTTCCGGCCCGAACAGGCCCCAGGCAAAAAAGGTCAGCACGGCGATGGACACCGTCGCGACCACGAAATAGCCCGCCACGACATCGGCCATGCGCTGCATCGGCGCCTTGGACCGCTGCGCCTGCGCCACCATCTGCACAATCTGGGACAGCATGGTCGCCGAGCCGACACGTTCGGCGACCATGACGAGCGCGCCACTGGTATTGAGCGTCGCACCGATGACCTTGTCGCCCACCCGCTTGGTCACGGGCAGGGACTCCCCCGTCAGCATCGATTCGTCCACAGCGCTGCTGCCCTCGATTACCGTACCATCTACCGGAACCTTTTCGCCGGGTCGAATGCGCAGCCGATCGCCGACATGGATGTGCGTCAGGGGCACGTCCTCTTCCGTGCCATCGTCGCGAAGGCGCCGGGCGGTCTTGGGGGTCAGTCCGAGCAAGGACTTGATGGCGGCCGAGGTCTGCGAACGCGCCTTGAGTTCCAGTACCTGCCCCAGCAGGGTCAGGGAAATGATCACCGCCGCCACCTCGAAGTACACCGCGACCCGTCCCATGGACACGAACGAGTCCGGGAACAGTTGTGGGGCCACGGTCGCCGCCACGCTGTAGACGAACGCCGCCCCGGTGCCCAGCCCGATCAGGGTCCACATGTTCGGGCTGCGATGGACCACGGACTGCCAGCCGCGCACGAAGAACGGCCGACCCGCCCACAGGACGATGGGCAGGGACAGAACGAGTTCGATCCAGGTCTGTGTGCGCGCCTCGAACCAATGCAACTGGTGGCCGAACATGGCAAGCACAGTGACCATGACGGTCAGCGGCAGGGTGCACCAGAAGCGGCGCTGGAAATCGCGCAGCTCGGGACTCTCTTCTCCTTCGAGATCCGGCAGCACCGGCTCCAGCGCCATGCCGCACTTCGGACAATAGCCGGGGTGATCCTGCCGGATCTCGGGGTGCATGGGGCAGGTGTAGATCGTGCCTGCCGCCAGCGCCGGCGCTTCGACAGACGAAGGCTCATGGCCGCTGTAGGCATAGCGCGCCGGCTCGGCGACGAACTTCGCCCGGCACTTGGCGCTGCAGAAGTAAAAGAGTCGGCCTGCGTGCTCGACGTGGTGCTCGGACTGCGCGGTCACGTCCATGCCGCAGACAGGGTCCTTCAGACCTTCGGCCCACTGCAGTGCGCTCGGGTGGTCGTGGGCGTGTCGGCGGTGTTCGTGGTCTGATCGCAGGTCCATGACTTCACGCCTCCCTGTTGGCGGGTTTGTCGGGCGGCGCACCATGCCCGCCATCGCCACCGTGGCCATGCAGCAGGTGCATCAGCGGGCACGCCAGCAGCAACAGGTACACCCAATTGCCTGCGACATGGATCCAGTGCTCGCGCAGCAGATAGAAGCCGCCGATGAGGGCAACCATCAGCAACGCGGTCCTCATGCGCCGATTCAGGCCGGA
>BPKH01000008.1 GCA_026005035.1 Porticoccaceae bacterium
CGTCGTCCAGTTCCACCGCACAGATCTCCCGAAACGCCGCCTCGACATGCGGAATCTCGGCCGAGCCGAAGCCCAGCAGGTCGGCGTCGCGTGTCGGACGATGCGGGATGTCGAACCACAAGTCGAACAGCAGCGCACCTTTCAGCAGGAACTGGTCGGCGTGGGGGGAGATGCTGAGCCGGTAAAGCAGGCGCTCAAGCGCATAGCGGGTCAAGATCAGATTGAAGTCTTGCCGGGTCTCGCGGGCGCGGTTGAGCAGGCGGGTGCGTACCGAGGCGGCGGTGTTGCGGCTGCTCACGTCAGGCTCTCCAAGTAGGGACGCATGACATTGGCCACCCGGCACAGCTGGGCAGACCGCCACAGCTCGTCCATGCCCACGCGCTTTTCCTTTCCAGGCCTCACGCAGCGCCTCCAGCGCGACATCCAGGCCGATCTTGTTGCGGTACTTGAAGCAGTCAGCCACCGTGCGGGCGACGTTGGTCACGCGCACCGGCACACCATCGATGAGGTGCTCCTCGACCCCCTCCGTCAGCGCGGCGCCAGAGAAGCGCACGATGCGCAGCGGGGGATAGTCCATCTTTGGCGCGCGTGCCTTGTTGGGAATTGCCAGCCAGACCTCGAACGGCGACTGTGTGGTGAGTTCATGTAGGCGCAGTGCCGACAGCAGGCAGACGATGGCTTGCGGGTGCTTGCGTGCCACCTCGGAGAGTACGCCGTGTTCCGAGACGGCCCGGTCCGGAATTGCGTACAGGCCCCGTCCCACGCGCTGGAGCAGCCCTTGCCGCACCAGCCGCGTGAGGGCGATCGTGGGCAGCCCACGCTCATTGAGATCGCGTGGGCGAATAAGGCCGCGCTGGGCGGCAAGATCCAGAATGCTCTGGTGCGAACTGTCCATGTCGTCATAATGTTGCGAAACGTCGGTAGCTGTCAAGAAGTACCGACAAAACACAACGGCCATGGTTTCCTTTGCCTGCCGATGCCGCAATCCAACCGTTTGATTCGTCAGCACGTAACCCATTGATCTGTATAGGTCCACGTTGCGGCCTCTGCGGACTTCGGCCCTTAGCCGGCGAGCGAGGCTGGAGAGAAGAATGGCCAGGAGAGAGCGAAATGGGGCCGAGATGGGCGAGACGACCGGAGGAAGGAAGTCCGCAGGAATCCGCAGGAGTCCCCGCGAACACGCGGGAGCGCGCAAGAAAAAAGGCCAACAGCGAACTGTTGACCTTTGTGTATTGGTGGAGGCGGCGGGAGTCGAACCCGCGTCCGCCAGTTCTCCGCCCTCGGTTCTACATGCTTAGCGCCATCTTTTCATCTGAGAGTCGGCCCCCCGATGGGCAGGGTGGCTCGACTCCGAGTCCGGTGGAATTCTGACGGCGAGGCCCCGGACAGACCGCGCCGCGGGCTCGTGAAGGTCGACGCCTGAGCTCGGGCGCACGAGCACGGCTCCGAGTCAGACGGCACCCGGCTGGGTGTTAAGCAGCGAGTGCGTAGTAGCTGTCGTCGTTGGCAGCTATTGCTTTGCGACGTTGGATTTACGAGACGCGTCGCCGTCTCGGCATGCACCTCGGGTTTCGCAACCGGCGTCGAATCCGAAACGCCCCCGTGGTTCACCCCCGATATGGAGGCGGCGCCCATCCTTTCAAGCGCGATCCGAGTATAGCAGGTCCGCCGCCTCAGCGGGCCAGGCGCACGAGTCGCTGTTTTTGCCGCTGCCAGTCGCGCTCCTTGATCGCCTCGCGCTTGTCGTGGGTCGCCTTCCCGCGAGCGAGGGCGATCTCGCACTTCACCAGATGTTTTTTCCAGTACAGGGAGAGGGCCACACAGGTGTAGCCCTTCTGGTGCACGGCCCCCGCCAGGCGGTCGATCTCGCGCCGGGAGAGGAGCAGCTTGCGGCTGCGGGTGGGCTCTGCGGCCACGTGGCTCGAGGCGGAGGAGAGCGGGGTGATGCGGGCGTTGAGCAACCAGGCTTCGCCGTCTTTGAAGTAGACGTAGCTGTCGGACAGGTTGCCCTTGCCCTCCCGCAGGGCTTTCACCTCCCACCCCTCGAGGCAAAGGCCGGCTTCGAGCCGCTCCTCGAGGAAGTAGTCGTGAAAGGCACGGCGGTTCTGGGCGATGGTTCCGCCGCCCGTCTTTTTGCCGGATTTCTTGGCCATCGGACCATTATAGCGGCCCGCCGCGGCTTGTCCGCCCGAGGGGGCGGGGTACAATGCCGCTGGCCCGCACCGGGACTGAGCGAGGATGGAAGAGGGCAGAAGCAGCGTACACGGTTCCTGGGCGAGCCGTTGGACCTTCATCCTGGCCGCCACCGGCTCCGCCGTGGGGCTCGGCAACATCTGGAAGTTCCCCTACATCGCCGGCGAAAACGGGGGCGGCGCCTTCGTCCTGGTCTACCTGCTGTGCGTGGTGCTGGTGGGGGTTCCGGTGATGATGGCCGAGGTGATGCTCGGCCGGATGGGCCGGGCGAGCCCGGTCAACGCCATGAAGAAGATCACCCGTCAGGTGGGCCTGCACGGCTTTTGGAATGGGATCGGCTGGCTCGGCGTCGTCGGCGGGCTGCTGATCCTCTCTTACTATGCGGTGATCGCCGGCTGGGCGCTCTACTACGTGGTGGAAATGGCTTCGGGGCGCCTCCAGGGGGCCACCCCCGCCGAGGCGGCCGGCACCTTTGCCGCTTTGCTCGCCGACCCCGGGCGACTCGTCTTTCTCCAGAGCGCCTTCTTGGGCCTCACCCTGCTGGTGGTGGTGGCCGGGGTGAGCCGGGGACTCGGCACCGCGGTCCGGGTGATGATGCCCCTGCTGTTCGCGCTGCTCGTGGTCTTGCTCGGCTTTGCCGCGCGCCAGGGGGATTGGCAGGCGGGCTGGGACTTCCTGTTCAGTTTCCGAGCCGACCACCTGACGGGTGCCGGGGTCCTCACCGCCCTGGGCCACTCGTTCTTCACCCTCAGTCTGGGGATGGGGGCGATCATGGCCTACGGGGCCTACATGCCCGAGCGCGCCTCCATCACCGGAACGGTGCTGACCATCGCGGTCCTGGACACCCTGGTGGCCCTGATGGCCGGCATGGCGATCTTCCCCATCGTCTTCGCCAGCCCCGGGATGTCGCCGGATGCGGGGCCGAGCCTCCTCTTTCAGACCCTGCCGGTGGTCTTCGGCAACATGCCCGGCGGGCTCCTGTTCGGCAGCCTCTTTTTCTTCCTGGTGACCATTGCCGCTTGGAGCTCGTCCATTTCGCTGCTCGAGCCGGGGGTGGCCTGGATGATCGAGTCCTGGCGGGTCAACCGCGTGGTGGCCAATCTGGTCCTGGGGGCGCTTGCCTGGCTGTTGGGGCTCGGCACGGTGTTTTCCTTCAATTGGTGGAGCGGCGCGACCCTGGCCGGCGGAACCTTCTTCGACTGGATCGACTTTTTCACTTCGAGCCTGTTGTTGCCCCTGACCGGCCTGTTCATCGCGGTGTTCGTCGGCTGGTTGATGCGTCCCGGCACGGTGTTCGCGGCCATGGGCGACGATCCCCGGCCGCTGCTGCGCGCCTGGCACTGGGTGCTCGCCTGGATCTGTCCGGTGGCGATCTTCGCCATCTTTGCCGTCGGGCTCTACAACAAGTTTCACTGAGGAGGAACGTGGCGGTCACCACCCTCGCCCGCAGCGCGCTGGTGCTCCACCCGGCGGCCACCCTCTACGAACTGGTCAACGACGTGCCGCGCTATCCCGCCTTCGTCGCCGGTTGCGTCGGCGCGCGTGTGCTCGCCTCCGGTCCCGACTGGATGGTGGCCCGACTGGAGTTGCGCCGGGCGGGGGTGGAGCTGGCCTTCACCACCCGAAATCGGCTGGAGCCGGGGCGGGCGATCCACATGGAGCTCCTGGAGGGGCCGTTCCGACGGCTTTCCGGCACCTGGCGCTTCGAGCCCCTCGGGGAGCGGGCCTGCAAGGTGAGTCTGGCCCTGGAATTCGAGACCGACGGCCGGCTGCTGGGCATGGCCGCGGGTCGGGTGCTCGCGGCGGTGGCCGACGAACTGGTCAACTCCTTCACGAGGCGTGCGGAGAGCATCCATGGCCGAGCAGGAATCTGACAACTCGGGGCGGGCCCACACCATCCGAGTGGAGGTGGCCTACGCGCTGCCCCACAAGCAGATGATCATCCCCCTCGAGGTTCCCGAGGGGACCACCGCCCTGGAGGCGGTGCTGCGCTCGCGCATCGCCGACCACTTCGAGGGGCTCGATCCCACGCGCCAACCCTTAGGCATCTTCGGGCAGGTGCTGGGCAGCAAGGGCTTGCCGCCCCCGGAGCGGTACGTTCTCGCGGACGGAGATCGGGTGGAGATCTACCGCCCCCTCATCGCCGACCCGCGCGAGGTGCGCCGCAGCCGGGCGGTGCGCGCCCAGAAGAAAGCCGATCGGTCCGAAGGGGGTTAGGGAAAGGAGGCCGCCGGTGCCAGGTCGCCCCGCATGGCCACCAGCCGGTCGTTCTGGAAAAAGAGGATGAGTTCGCGTCGCTCCTTGAGCTCGCCGCCCTTGCTGCGGCTGTAGTAGTAATCCCAGCGGTCCTGGTGGAAGGGATCGACCAGCAGGGGGGTGCCGAGGAGGTAGCGCACCTGGGACTTGGTCATGCCGAGTTCCAGTTTGGCGGCCATCTCGGGCGTGACCAGGTTGCCCTGGCGCACCTCGATGCGGTGGACTCCCGGAAAGCGGAATGCGCCGCACCCGGCGAGCAGCGCGAGACAGAGGACACAGGCGAGACCGCGCAGGGGTGTCATGGCGGGGTTTCCGCGCCGGGACCGAGGGGCGATAATACCGCCTGGATCCACCTCTGCAAAGGGGCGCGGCCCATGTCCGGGGAAAGTCAGGAACTGCGCAGGGCGGGCCTCAAGGTCACGCTGCCGCGGGTCAAGATCCTCCAGATTCTGGAGAACTCACCCCAGCGCCACATGACCGCCGAGGACGTCTACCGGGCGCTCATCGAGGCCGGCGAGGACGTGGGTATTGCCACCGTCTACCGCGTCCTCACCCAGTTCGAGTCGGCGGGACTGGTGGTGCGCCACAACTTCGACAGCGGGCCAGCGGTCTACGAGATCGACCAGGGGGAGCACCACGACCACATGGTCTGCATGGAAACCGGAGAGGTGATCGAATTCCACAGCCCGGAGATCGAGCGCCTCCAGGAGGAAGTGGCGGCGCAGCACGGCTACCGGGTGGTGGCCCACAGCCTGGTGCTCTACGTCAAGCCCCTCAAAAAAGGCGACAAAGCGGCCGGCAAGGCGCGGTCCACGGGGGAAGACTGAGCTCAGCCCTCGGCGAGCAGGCGCAGCAGCTCGCCGGCGTGCTCGCGGGTGCTGTCGGTGATGGTCGCCCCGCCCAGCATCCGGGCGATCTCCTCGACCCGCTCGGCGGCGGAGAGGGCGCGCAGGGTGCTGGAGGTGGAGGCGCCGTCGCTCTCCTTGGTGGCCACCAGGTGGTGGTGGGCGCAGCCCGCCACCTGGGGCAGATGGGTGATGCAGATCACCTGTCCGCGCCGCCCCAGGTCCCGCAACAGCCGCCCGATCACCTCGGCCACGGCGCCCCCCACCCCCACGTCCACCTCGTCGAAGATCAGGGTGGGGATGTGGCTCGAGCGGGCGGCCACCACCTGAATGGCCAGTGAGATGCGGGACAGTTCGCCCCCGGAGGCGACCCGGGCGAGGGGCGCGGGAGGCTGGCCGGGGTTGGTGGAGACCAGAAACTCCACCCCTTCCGCCCCGTGCGGCCCCGGTTCCGGCAGCGGGGACAGGGCGACTTCGAAGCGGGCGCTC
This sequence comes from Porticoccaceae bacterium, assembly GCA_026005035.1. Classification (GTDB taxonomy): domain Bacteria; phylum Pseudomonadota; class Gammaproteobacteria; order Pseudomonadales; family Porticoccaceae; genus BPKH01. Next base: position 5,784 of record BPKH01000008.1, read on the forward strand.
GCCATTCCCAGGCGGTCGAGCTCCCCCTGCACCGCCGCCGCGAAGCGCGGCGCCGCTTCCCGGCGCAGAGCGGAGAGGCGCGCGGCGCCCTCTTTCAGCCGCCGCGCGGCGGCGGCGAGTTCCGCGGCCAGGGCGTCGCGCCGCGCACCCCCCGCTTCCAGCTCCTCCAGTTCGGCGCGCAGGGCGGCGTGCAGGGTGGGCAGCTCGGCGGGCGGCACCCGGTGTTTGCGGGCCAGGGCGTGGATCTGTCCCAGGCGCTCTTGGATGCGCGCGAGCCGCTCCGGATCCAGCTCGAAGCCTTCCACCTGGCGCCGCACCGCGCGGGTCGCCTCGTCCACCTGGATCAGGGCCGACTCGAGCAGCTCCCGCGCCTCGGCGAAGGCGGACGAGGCGCTTTCGGGCAGGGCGCCGAGCAGCTGCACCGCCCGCGACAGCAGGGTGTGGGCGTCGGCCTCTTCCTCCCCGGCGAGCAGGGCGAGGACCCGCTGGCCGTCTTCCAGGAACCGTTCGCCGGCGGCCAGGGTCGCCTCTTCCGCTTCCAGTGCTTCCGGTTCGCCGGGAGCGAGGCCGAGCGCGTCCAGCTCGCTCACCTGCCAGGCGAGAAACTCCCGCCGCTTCTCCCGCTCTCCCTCCTCGGCGTCGAGGGCGGCAAGCTTTTCGGCGAGGGCGCGGTGGCGGCGCGCCGCCTCCGCCACCTCGGCGGCCAACTCGGCGGCGCCGGCGAATTCGGTGAGCAGTCGCCGGTGGGTGTCGCGCTGCAGCAGCGACTGGTGTTCGTGTTGACCGTGGATGTCGATGAGCAGGGCACCCAACTGGCGCAGCTGCTGCATGGTGGCCGGCCGGCCCTGGATGAAGCCCTGGGAGCGGCCGTCGCGGCCCAGGGTGCGCCGCAGCACCACCGTCTCTTCGGCTTCCAGCGCCTGCTCGGCGAGCCAGGCGCGGGCCAGGTCGTTGCCGGACAGCTCGAACACCGCCGCCACCTCCATTCGCTCGCGGCCGGCGCGGATCCTGCCGGTGTCCCCCCGATCCCCCAGGGCCATGCCCAGCGCCTCCACCACCAGCGACTTGCCGGCCCCGGTCTCGCCGGTGATCGCGGTCATGCCGGGGGCGAACTCCAGGTGGAGTTCGTCCACCAGGGTGTAATTGCGGATCGTCAGGGACAGCAGCACGGTGCGACCCCCTCTCCGGGCCGACCGCTATTTTCCCCGCCGGGTGGTCCCGCGCCAAGGCGTCTCGCGGTCTCCGCCCACTGGAAGGGCGGCGACCGGGGTGTCGCCCGCGCCACCTGGAAGATCCACACGGCGCGCCCTTCGGGGTTGGCGAAGCGGGCGAGCACCTGCCCTCGGGCGCGGGCCACCTCGGCGGCGAGGCGCGTCGCGCCCGCAGCGTCGCGGGTGCGCACCGCGTAGAAGTACCCCGGCAACCAACACAGGGCCCAGGTGTCCGGCGTGGGGCGATGTTCGGGATAGCGGGCGGCGAGGAGCTGATCCAGGTCGCTCTTGCCGCCAAAGTAGCCCAGGTAGGGCTCGTCGGTGAGGAGCCGCCGCGGCGGGATGGCGTCGTTGGCGGCGATCCAGGAGGCCGCCTGTCGCAAGTAGACCTTGTCCCCCTGGGGCCAGAGGCCGGCCGCGGCGTTGACCGCCAACGCCGCAAGGAGCAACGCCCGCGCCGCGCCCCCCCGCCGCCACCAGGCGGCCAGGGATGGAGCGAGGGGCGCGAGGAGGAGGAGGGCGAGGGGCAGGCAGTAGCGGTCCATGTTGAACCCGGCGAAGAGCGTGAAGCCCGCCAGATAGGCGGCGGCGATCGCCGCGTACCCGTACAGGAGGCCCCTCTCCCGCGGAGGGACCGGCACGCCCCGCCGCAGGTGGAAAAGCCAGGCGGCCGCCCAGGGGAGGGTCAGCGCCTGGATCGCATTGCCCGCCGTCACCAGCAGGACCGCCAGGAGGAGCACGGCGGGGGCGTAGTCTCGGGCGTAGGGGGCGAACAGTTCGCGGCCCAGGAACTCGGCAAGGCGCTGCAACCGCTCGCCCAGCTCCGCGGCGCCGCCGGCCAGGGCGGCCGCGAGTTGGGCGGGCTTGGCCTCGGCCTCGGCCAACCCCCACCCGCCCAGGGCCAAAAGTCCCAGGCCCGCGGGGAGCGCCAGGGTGAGGGCCGGGGCACCCCCGCTGCCCGGCGCGTCGGGACGGCGGCGGAGGAGCAGCCAGGGGGACAGGAGGGCGAAGGCCAGCGCCTCCACGCGGAAGAGGGACCCCGCGGCCAGTGCCGCGGCCCAACCCGCCGCATGGCGCAGCCGTCCGCTGGTCGCGAACCGGCACTGGGCGCTCAAGGCCAGCAACAGACAGGCGGCGAATCCCGGGTCGCGGAGGATCTTGGCGCGAAAGTCGTTGAGCAGCGGATGGCTCAGGACGAGGAGCAGCGCCCACCAGGAGACCGCCGCGCGGTCCCCGCCGAGGAGGCGCGCGGTGCGGCAGAAGGCGACGGCGAGGAGCAGCAGAGAGAGGTTTTCCAGCAAGAGTCCCGCCGCCGGCAGAGGCAGACCGGTGAGGCGGTGGAGCCAGGCGATGGCCACCGAGAGAAAGGGCCAGCCGTAGGTGGCGAGCGCGGCGTCGAAGCCACCTGCCAGGTAGCGCTCGGCGCCGATCAGATAGAGTACGGCGTCGTCGTTGAGCACCGGCGCGCTGGCGAGGCGCCAACTGGACAGGACCAGGCTGCCGACCAGCAGGGTCGTCCACCACAGGGCCCCTGCGCTTGGTCGCGGGAAAGAGGGCATCGCCAAGGCAGGCCAGCTCCCGTCGCCCGGAAGGCGGCATTGTACCAGTCCCCCGGGTCGGCGCCGGGGCCGTGCTAGAATCGCCGGGCGCCTCCTCTGGGCCGAGTCCATGCCGAGCATGCCCCGCGATCCCGCACCGGCTGCCCCGGGAACCGAGGCGATCCCCCTGCCCCCCTACGGGGAGGCGCGCCTGGTGGTGGTCGGAGACCTGATGCTCGATCGCTACTGGTACGGCGACTGCGAGCGCGTTTCCCCCGAGGCGCCGGTGCCGGTGGTGCGGGTGGCCCACCGCGAGGAGCGGTTGGGCGGGGCGGCCAACGTCGCCCTCAACGCCGCCGCGCTGGGCGCGCAGGTGGTGCTGGTGGGAGCGGTGGGCGCCGACGAGGCTGCCTCCAGCCTGCGGGAGCGGCTCGCCTCGGCCGGCATCGCGGCCGACCTGGTGGAGTCGGCCACCGTCCCCACCACCACCAAGCTGCGGGTGGTGAGCCGCCACCAGCAGCTCCTGCGCCTCGACTTCGAGCGCCCGGTTCCCGCCGCCACGGCGAAGGCGGTGGCGAGCCGCGCCGCGGCGCGGCTCGAGGGCGCGGGGGCGCTCGTCCTCTCCGACTACGGCAAAGGTGCGCTGGCGCGCTGCGCGCCGCTCATCGCCGCGGCTCGAGCCGTCGGCGTCCCCGTCCTGGTGGACCCCAAGGGGCGCGACTTTTCCCGCTACCGCCAGGCGACCCTGATCACGCCCAACCGGCGCGAGTTCGAGGCCGTGGTCGGCCCCTGCCGCAGCGAGCGCCAGCTCGCCGAGCGGGCCCGGCGACTGGCGGCCAGGCTTGCGTTCGCGGGCGTGCTGGTCACCCGGGGGGAGGAGGGCATGACCTACGTGCCCGCGGTGGGCGAGCCCCTGCACCTGCCGGCACGGGCGCGGGAGGTGTACGACGTGACCGGCGCCGGCGACACCGTGGTGGGGGTGCTGGCTGCGAGCCTGGCCGCCGGTGCGCCCCTGGCCGAGGCCCTCATCCTCGCCAACGAGGCGGCGGGGCTGGTGGTGGCGCGGCTCGGCACCGCCGCGGTGAGTGCCGCGGAACTCGCCCGCGCCCTGCACGGCGGCTCGCCTCGGCGGGGGGTGGTCAACCGGGAGCAGCTCCTCGCCGAAGTGGGCGCCGCCCGCTCGCGGGGGGAGCGAATCGTCTTCACCAACGGCTGCTTTGACCTCCTGCACGCCGGCCACGTGGCCTACCTGGAAGAGGCGCGCCGGCTGGGAGACCGGCTGGTGGTGGCGGTGAACGACGACGCCTCGGTGGCCCGGCTAAAGGGCCCCGGCCGGCCGATCAACCCTCTGGAGCGGCGCATGGCGGTGCTCGCCGGGCTCGAATCGGTGGACTGGGTGGTTGCCTTCGCCGAGGACACGCCGGAGGCGCTCCTCGCGGCGGTGCGCCCCGACGTCCTGGTCAAGGGGGGCGATTACCGCGAGGAAGAGGTGGTGGGCCGCGAGCTGGTCCGCTCCTGGGGCGGAGAGGTGCGGGTGTTGGGGCGGGTGGAGGGCTGCTCCACGACCGCCCTCGTGGAGCGGCTGGGGCGGGGGCCTGCCCGATGATTTTGTGAACTGGATCGCAGTTCGCGCTTTGCAGGGGACTAAATTTCCTTGAAAATGGAGCGACGTTCCCCAAAAAGAACGTAAGTGAGACCCCTCGTCACCGTGCAAGGAGACACGCCATGAAATCCCTGTTCGTCAAGTCCGGCCTGGCCGGGTTGTCGGTCGCTCTGCTGCTCGCCGGCGGTTGCGCGAGCAACGCCCGCGTCGACGAAGTGGAAGCCAAGGCGGAAGCGGCCCAGCGCACCGCCGACGCTGCCATGGAAGCCGCGCGGCGCGCCCAGCAGACCGCCGAGCAGGCGCTGCGCGCTGCCAACGACGCCAACGCCGCCATCAGCCGCCTGTCGGAGACCGTGGGTCGCAAGTGATCCCCCGGGCCTTCGCCCAGGCAGCTCACCGGAACCGGAAAGGCCGCCCGCGGGCGGCCTTTCCACTTTGAGACTTCGAGGCGCAGGGCGCAGATGCTCCGCCGAGAGCCGATGCTTCCCGCTACGGCTCCCCGGCCTGCGCAAGGCGCTTCACCAGGCGCAGGGTCACATCCTCGGGGACGCCGTGGCGCAGTTCGAGGAGCCTGCGCACCTTTTCCCAGTCCACGTCCACCACCAGGTGGGGGCGGCGGGCGAGGGCCTCGCCGATGGCCCGCATGGGGTCGGGCGGAGCGTCGCCGTGTTCCTCCAGGGGCGGGTGTACCTCCAGGTAGAGCCGCTCGCCCCGCCAGCCGGCCTTCACCGGTTCGTTGACGATGCGCACCGGCGTACCGGGGCGCACGCTGTGGGCGAACTCCTCGATGTCCGGGCCGTCCAAGCGCACACAGCCGTGGCTGACCCGCATGCCGATGCCGATCTTCTTGTTGGTGCCGTGGATCAGGTACCCCGGCAACGCCAGCCGCACCGCGTATTTGCCGAGGGGATTGTCGGGCCCCGGCGGGACCACCGCCGGCAGGATGTCGCCCATGGCCGCGTGCTCGCGGCGGATCGACTCGGGGGGAATCCACGGCGGATCCGGTTGGACGCGGGTCACCCGGGTTTCGGTGACCGGGGTCTGCCATCCCTCGCGCCCGATTCCCACCGGATAGGTGCGCACTTCCCCGCGCTCGGGCAGAAAGTGGTAGAGGCGGAATTCCGCGAGGTTGAGCACCACCGCTTCGCGATCTTCCGCAGGGAGCACGAAGCGGGTCGGGATCACCACCGCCGTGCCCTCCCCCGGCACCCAGGGCAGCACCCCCGGGTTGGCCCAGGTGAGCTCTCGGAAGCCCACCCCGAAGCGCTTGCCAAGAGAGACGAAGGTGTCCTCGTAGCGGGTGGCGATGGTGACGGCCTTCCCCACCACCTCGTCGCCGGTGAGGGGAAAGGTGAGCGCCCTGCCGTCGCCGGGCGAGGCGGCGGCGCACAGCCACAGCAGGTGGGCGAGGAGGCGCTTCACGGCCCCTCCTCCCCGGACAGCGCGGCGCCCGCCGCGGCCACCGCCGCCTCGAGGTGGCGGGGGTCGAGGGTGCCCACCACCAGGCTGCTCACGCCGGGATGGGCGAGGATGCGCCCGAAGGTGGCTCCGATCTGGGGCCCGGCGACGGCGTGGCCGCTGGCCAGGGGCTTTTTGATGAGCACGCCCCGTCCCAGGGCGAGACAGCGATCCACCACCGGCACCTCCTCTTCGTGAAAGAGATTCCAGGTGACCATCATACAGTCGCAGCGCTCGGCGGCGGCGAGCCCCCCTGCCACCGTCTTGCTGGAAAATCCGTAGGCCAGCACCTTGCCCTCCCGCTTGAGATCGGCCAGGGCGTCGAGGGTTCCGAGGGCGAGAATGGCGAGGTCGTCGCCGTCGGAGTGCACCAGCACCAGGTCCAGGCGGTCGGTGGCCAGGCGGCGCAGCGAGCGCTCCACGCTCCGCCGCACCCCTTCCGGCGAGAAGTCGAAGCGCGAGCGGCCGTCTTCGAACTCCTCGCCCACCTTGGTGCACAGCAGCCAGCGCTCGCGCCGTCCGGCGAGCAGCCCGCCGAGGCGCTCCTCCGCCGCGCCGTAGGCGGGTGCGGTGTCGAGCAGGTTGACGCCGAGCTCCGCGGCGCGGTCCAACAGCCGGGCGGCGGCGCGGTCGTCGGGGATGGCGAAGGGGCGCGGGTACTTGAGGCTCTGGTTGCGGCCCAACTTGACGGTGCCGAGGCCCACCACGCCCACCGTGAGGCCGGTGCTTCCCAGGGGCCGCCTAGGCAGCATGGCCGAACGCCTCGCGCCAGGGCGGGGTGGACAGGGGGGGTGCGGGCAGGGGCGGGCGCGGCGAGCGCCGGCCCGAGGGCCGCACATTCCGCTCCCCGAGGAGCGCCTCGACCCGCTCCGCGAGGCGCGGCGCCAGCGCCAACTTGGTGGGCCAGGCGGCGATGACGTTGCTCGGCCCCTGCACCCAGCAGGCGAAGGCGTCGGCCGGGCGGGCGAGGCCTGGCCTGCGCGGCTCGGCCCGCTCCACCCGCACCGTGGCGAAGCGCGCCTCCCCGAGGGACAGCCAGGGCATGAGGGCGGCCAGTTCCGCCCGGGCGGCGGCGATCTGCGCTTCCGGCGTGCGCCCCACGCCCGCCTCGGCCAGGGCGCCTCCCAGGTACCAGACCAGGCTGCCGTCCGGCAGCGGGTGGCTGGTGACCGTCAAGCGGGGGTTGCCGTCGATCCCCACCACGTGGCCGTGGAAGGATCCCGCCCGGTGGCGGACCATCACCTGGTGGAGGGGGCGCAACTGCGGCTTGGGCCAGCGGGCGCCGGCGGCGGCGAGGAGGGGGCCGTTGCCGGCGCCGGCGCACAAGACCAATGCCCCGGCCGCAAGGCGCAAAGCCCCCTCAGCGGCGGCGATCACCAGGCGGCAGGCGCCGCTGCCGTCCCGTTCCAGGTGCAGCTGTTCGGCGCTCGCGTGGAGCAGCCGGTCGGGCCAGAAGCCGGCGAGCACCCGCACCACGCTCTCCACGTCCACCACCGGTTCGGCGAGCCTGAGCAGGGTGCCCCCGCAGTCCGGGTGGGCGAGGGGCGCGGGGCGCTCGCCGTCGGCAACCGGCGCCAGCCGCCCCCGGCCGGCGGCGAGCGCCGCCAGGCGGGCGGCCGGGCCGGGGGGAAACCAGAGGCAGTGGGATTCGGCGGCGAGCCGGGCGCCGCGCAGGTCCACCTCGCCCTGGCCGGCCAGGCACCTGCGCCAGCGCTCGGGCATGCCCCGGAGGGCGCGGGCGGTGCCGCCGAGTCCCAGGGCGTACTTGAGGCCGCCGTGGATGATCCCCTGGCTCGCCAGGGTCTGCCCTCCCCCCAGGGCGCGCGCTTCCACCAGCACGGCGTCGTACCCGCGCCGCAGGAGGCGATCGAGGGTCCACAGGCCGGCGATCCCGCCGCCCAGGACGACGACGTCGTAGTGCAGGGAGATCACCGGATCCCGGGGGTGGCGCGGGGACGCCAGTATACCAGGCGTCAACCCTCCGGCTTCACCGCCGGCCCGCCCTCCGGGCGCACCGCTTGGCCGGACTCGAGCCAGCGGTCGAGGGCGTAGAGATCTTCCGGGGAGAGCTGGCCCGCCACCTTCTTGAGCGCCAGGTTCGCCGCCACGTAGTCGTAGCGGGCGTTGGCGTAGTCCCGCCGCGCCTGGTGCAGGTTGCGCTCGGCGAAGAGGAGGTCGACGATGTTGCGGGTGCCCACCTCGTAGCCGGCGCGGGTCGCCTCCAGGGCGCTCTCCGCCGAGGTGATCGCCTGGCGGCGGGCGGCTACCACCGCCGCTTGGGTGGCGAGCTCCTGCCAGGCGGAGCGGGCCTCGAGGATGGTGTTGCGCAGCGCCAATTCGGCCCGCTCCTCGGCTTCCACGTGCTGGTGGAGCGCCTGGCGCCGCTGGGCGCTGATCAGCCCGCCGCTGAAGAGGGGCATGGACAGGGTCAGGGCCGCGGCGGTGGTCTCCGAGTCCAGCTTCTCGTCGGCGTCGCGCAGGCTGGTGGTGTTGTCGTCGAAGGTGGCGTCCTGGTCCACATCCTGCCAGCTGAGGGTGCCGGCGAGGCGCGGCAGGTGCTCGTACTTGCGCGCCTGCGCGTGGTAGCGCGCCGCTTCTTCGCCGAGCCGGGCGATGCGCAGCTCGAGGTTGTGGGCGGTGGCCAGGGCCACCCAGTCCTCGGCGCTGCCCTCGGGGGGCGGCGTGGGGAAGTCGTCCGCCAGGGGGACGAGGGCCTCGTGGCTGCGGCCGGTGAGCACCGCCAGGGCCTCAAAGGCGGTCTTGAGGGCGCCGCGGAAATGGAGCGTGTTGGCGGCGGCGGCGTCGCGGCTCGCTTGCGCCTCGTGGACGTCGGTGATCGGCACCAGCCCCACCTCGTACCGTTGCCGGGTCTGCTCCAGTTGGCGCGAAAGCGCCTGTTCTTCGGCCAGGGCCGAGGCCAGGTTGTCGGCCGCACGCAGGACGGCGAAATAGGCATCCGCCACCCGCATCACCAGATCCTGCTGGGCCGCCAGGAGTTCGAGGCGCGTCCGTTCGGCCACCGTGCGCCCCTGGCGCCAGTCGTACCAGGCGGGCAGGTCGAAGATGGGCTGGCGCAGGGACACCGCGAAGGTGGTGGCGTCGGTCTCGGTGGAGCGGTCGGTGAAGGAGGGCACCGCAACGCCCCCCAGCACGAAGACGGAAGAGCGGGTGGCGTCGTTGTCCGACTCGGCGTACTCGGCGCTCGCCGAAATCTGGGGCAGGAGGGCGGCGCGGGCGATGGCGGCGCTCTCCCGGCCGGCGAGCCAAGCGGCGTGGGCCGCCTTGAGGGCGGGGTCGTTGGCCAGGGCGAGCTCGTAGAGCTCGGCCAGCGTCTCGGCGCCGGCCCACAGGGGCCAGGCGGACAGCCACAGGACGAAAAGCAGGCGGTGACGGAATCCTTTCATCGCGGGCGCCCGGACGGCGGAGAGGCCCGATGATAACCGATGCGCTCGGCCCCTGCGGCCCTTTTACACCCCTTTGCGGTTGCGGTAAGGTGCCGCGCCGGGAGAGGTGAGCGATGTTTGGCAAGCCGGGCTACGGTCGCGAAGACGTCGAGGTGCTGGAGCGGCGGCTCGTCTATCAGGGCTTTTTCCGCCTGTTCATCTGCCGCGTCCGCCACCGCCTGTTCGCCGGAGGCTGGAGTCGGCCTCTGGCGCGGGAGCTGTTCGCCCGCCCTCGAGCCGTCGGCGTCTTGCCCTACGACCCGGCGGCGGACCGGGTCGCGCTGGTAGAGCAGTTTCGCATCGGCGCCCTGGAGCGGCCCGCCGGCCCTTGGCTCCTGGAACTGGTGGCGGGGCTCGCCGGGCCGGGCGAGAGCGACGAGGAGGTGGCCCGGCGGGAGCTCGCCGAGGAGGCGGGCCTGGCCGTCGAGCGGCTCGTCCCCATCGCCGAGCTCTACCTGTCGCCGGGCGGCAGCGACGAGCGCATCGCCCTCTACTGCGGCATCGGGCGCCTTTCCGGTGACGGCACGGTGCACGGCCTGGCGGGCGAGGGGGAGGACATCCGCCTGCACCTGGTGTCGCGGGAGGCGGCGCTGGCCGCCCTCGATGCCGGCCAGTGCGACAACGCGCCGCTCACCATTGCGTTGCAGTGGCTCGCCCTGCATCATCGAGAAATCGTCGAGGGCCGCCGCTAGGCGGCCGCCAAGGTTGGGAGGCGCCTTGCGCTACCGCGTCGATCTGCACGGTCACCTCGCCCTGTGCGAGGCCAACTACCGGGCCCTCGAGCGCCTGGTGCCGCGGCTTGCCGCCGGCGACCGGTTCGCCCTGGAGCTGCCGGGGGGGCGCTTTCGGCTGCGGGTGGTGGAGCGCACCCCCTACACGGCGCTGGTGGTCATCGCCGCCGAGGCGAGCGGTTGGCTCGCCTGGCCGGAGCTCGCGGTGCGCATCTACTGCGACGCGCGGCTCGCCGAAGTGGTGCGCTTTGGGCGGGAACGGCGGGTGGCGCCGCGCAACCCCTACCCCAACCGCCGCATGCACCAACCGGACGAAAAGCGCCAGTGGAACCGCTTCCTGGGCGACTTTCTGGCCGCCGCCCTGCGCCACGGCCAGGGGGTCCCGGCGGTCTGTGAAGTCTGAGGGAGCGAGTCTTGGAGCGGGCGGCGCGCATCGTCCAGCTGAGCGACTGCCACCTGGGGCCTGCGGCCGACTTTCGCCTCGCCGGCGTGCACCCGGCGGCGACTCTGCGGGCCGTGCTGGCCGCCGTCGCGACGGCGCGGCCGGACCTGGTGGTGGTCACCGGGGATCTGGCCGCCGACGGGGAGCCCGCCGCCTACCGCCGGCTCGCCGACCTCCTCGGCGAAACGGCGCTGCCCTGGCGCTGGCTGCCCGGCAACCACGACGACCCGGCGACGGCGCGCCGCTGGCTGCCGGAGGGCAGCGGCCCGGGCGAGGTGGAGCTCGCCGGCTGGCGGCTGTTGTTGCTGGACAGCACCGCGCGAGGCCAGGTGGGCGGCCGCCTGGGGGCGGCGCGGCTCGCCCGCTTGGCGGCGGCGCTCGCCGCGGGTGACGAGCCCGCCCTCCTCTTCCTGCACCACCCGCCGATCCCCGTGGGCTGCCGGTGGCTGGACCGGCAGCGGCTCGCCGACGCCCAATCCCTCGCTGACCTCCTGGCCCGCCACCCCCGGGTGCGGGCCCTCTTCGCCGGGCACGTCCACCAGGAGGCCGCCGGCGAGCTGGCCGGGGCGGCGGTCTACACCACCCCCTCCACCTGTTTCCAGTTCGCCCCGGCAAGCGACGATTTCGCCCTCGATACCGCGCCGCCCGGCTGGCGCTGGATCGATCTCCACCGCGGGGGCGCCTTTGCCACCGGCGTGGCGCGGGTGGAGGTGCCGGGCGAGGCGGTGGATCGCGCCACCCGCGGCTACTGAGCTGCCGGTCCGGACCACCCTCGGGTAGACTGCCGCCCGTCCAGCGGAGAAAGTGAGCGTGACCGACTACACCGCCGAAGACATCGAGGTGCTCACCGGGCTCGATCCGGTGCGCAAGCGTCCCGGCATGTACACCGACACCTCGCGGCCCAACCACCTGGCCCAGGAGGTGATCGACAACGCCGTGGACGAGGCCCTGGCCGGCCACGCCCGGCGGATCGAGGTGGTGCTCCACGCCGACGGCAGCCTTTCGGTGAGCGACGACGGCCGCGGCATGCCGGTGGACCTTCACCCCGAACTGGGCCGGCCGGGAGTAGAGGTGATCCTCACCACCCTCCATGCGGGGGGCAAGTTCTCCGACAAGACCTACCGCTTTTCGGGCGGCCTCCACGGGGTGGGGGTGTCGGTGGTCAACGCCCTGTCTCGGGCATTGGAGGTGGAGGTGCGCCGCGACGGGCGGATCTGGCGGATGGCCTTCGCCGGCGGCGAAAAGGTGGAGGAGCTCGCCGCGGTGGGCACCTGTCCCCGCCGGGAGACGGGCACCCGGGTGCGCTTCTGGCCCGACCCGCGCTACTTCGACAACCCCAGGTTCGCGGTGCCGAAGCTCGTCCATCTGCTGCGCGCCAAGGCAGTGCTCTGTCCCGGGCTGGAGGTGCTCTTTGCCGACGAGGCGAGCGGCGAGCGCCACCGCTGGCTCTACGAGAACGGCCTGGCGGCCTACCTCGAGGAGGCCGCCGCGGACTTCGAGATCCTGCCGCGCCCGCCCTTCGTGGGCAGCTTCGCCGCCGAGCGGGAGGCGGTGGACTGGGCCGTGGCCTGGCTCTTGGAGGGCGAGCCGCCGGTCCAGGAAAGCTACGTCAACCTGATCCCCACCCCCCAGGGCGGCACCCACGTCAACGGTCTGCGCTCCGGGCTCCTCGAGGCCCTGCGGGAGTTTTGCGAACTGCGCAACCTGCTGCCGCGGGGCCTGAAGCTCGCCGCCGACGACCTCTGGGAGCCGTGCACCTACGTCCTCTCCTACAAACAGCAGGAGCCGCAGTTCACCGGGCAGACCAAGGAGCGGCTCGCCTCCCGCGAGGCGGCGGCGTTCGTCTCCGGGGTGGTCAAGGACGCCTTCAGCCTCTGGCTCCACCAGCACACCGCCGAGGGGGAGCGGCTCGCCGAGCTGGCCATCGACCGCGCCCAAAGGCGCCTGCGGGCGAGCCGCAAGGTGGCGCGCAAGAAAATCGCCCAGGGCCCCGCCCTGCCGGGCAAGCTCGCCGACTGCGCGAGCGGCGATCCCGCCGCCTGCGAGCTCTTCCTGGTGGAGGGGGACTCGGCGGGCGGCTCCGCCAAGCAGGCGCGAGACCGGGAGTTCCAGGCGGTGATGCCCCTGCGGGGCAAGATCCTCAACACCTGGGAGGCCGACAGCGAGGCGGTGCTCGCCTCCCAAGAGGTGCACGACATCGCCGTCGCCCTGGGGGTGGAGCCGGGCAGCGACGACCTCTCGGGACTGCGCTATCACCGGGTGTGCATCTTGGCCGACGCCGACTCCGACGGGCTGCACATCGCCACCTTGCTGTGCGCGCTCTTCCTGCGCCACTTCCGCCCCCTGGTGGCGGGCGGACACGTCTACGTGGCGATGCCGCCCCTTTATCGCATCGACGTCGGCCAGGACACCTACTACGCCCTGGACGAAGCCGAGCGGGAGGGGATTCTGGACCGGATCCGCGCCGAGGGGCGCCGGGGCAAGGTGCAGATCACCCGCTTCAAGGGACTCGGCGAGATGAACCCGATGCAGCTGCGGGAGACCACCATGGACCCCGCCACCCGCCGCCTGGTGCGGCTGGAACTGGACGACGCCGAACAGACCGAGCAGCTCCTCGACCTCTTGCTCGCCCGGCGGCGCGCCGCCGACCGGCGCACTTGGCTCGAGGAGAAGGGCAACCTGGCGGAGGTGGAGTAGCACCATGGGCGCGCGCCACGACGACGTCGAGCGGATCCCCCTCAGGGACTACGCCGAGCGGGCGTACCTCAACTACGCCATGTACGTCATCCTCGACCGGGCCCTGCCCCACCTGGCCGACGGGCTCAAGCCGGTCCAGCGGCGGATCATCTACGCCATGCACCAGCTGGGCCTCACCCCCAACGCCAAGCCGAAGAAGTCGGCCCGCACGGTGGGGGACGTGATCGGCAAGTTCCATCCCCACGGGGACGCCGCCGCCTACGAGGCGATGGTCCTCATGGCGCAACCCTTCTCCTATCGCTACCCCCTCATCGAGGGACAGGGCAACTGGGGCAGCCCGGACGACCCCAAGTCCTTCGCCGCCATGCGCTACACCGAGGCGCGCCTGTCCCCCTTCGCCGAGCTGTTGCTCGCCGAATTGGACCAGGGCACCGTGGACTTCAAGCCCAATTTCGACGGCACCCTGGAAGAGCCGGCCCTGTTGCCCGCCCAAGTGCCCCACGTGCTGCTCAACGGCACCACGGGGATCGCCGTGGGGATGGCCACCGACATCCCCCCTCACAATCTGCGGGAAGTGGTGGACGCCTGCATCCATCTCCTTCACCATCCCGATGCCGACGTCGACGCCCTGATGGCCCAGCTGCCGGGCCCCGACTACCCCACCGAGGCGGAGATCGTCTCGTCGCCCGAAGAACTGCGGGAAATCTACGCCACCGGCCGCGGCGCGGTGCGGATGCGCGCCCGCTGGGTCCGGGAGGAGGGCGACATCGTGGTCACCGCCCTGCCCTATCAGGCCTCGCCGGCGCGCATCCTCGAACAGATCGCCGCCCAGATGCAGGCCAAAAAGCTTCCCTGGGTGGCCGACCTGCGGGACGAGTCGGACCACGAAAATCCCGTCCGACTGGTCATCGCGCTCCGTTCCTCGCGGGTGGACGCCGAGGCGCTGATGGGCCATCTGTTCGCCACCACCGACCTGGAGCGAACCTACCGGGTCAACCTCAACGTCATCGGCCTCGACGGCCGCCCGGGGGTGCGCACCCTGCCCCAGTTGCTCGGCGAATGGCTCGACTACCGCCGCGCCACCGTGCGCCGCCGCCTGCGCCATCGGCTGGAGCGAGTGGCGGCGCGGCTTCACGTCCTGGAGGGATTGGCCGTCGCCTACCTGAACGTGGACGAGGTGATCGCCGTGGTGCGCGGCGCCGACGACCCCAAGGGCGAGCTTCAGGCCCGCTTCCAGCTCAGCGAGGCCCAGGCGGAGGCGATCCTCGAGCTGCGCCTGCGCCAGTTGGCGCGCCTCGAGGAGATCCGCATCCGCCGCGAGCAGGAGCGCCTGCTCGCCGAACGGCGAGAGCTTGCCGCCATCCTCGAGAGTGACCGGCGCCTCGACCGGCTGGTCGAGGAGGAGCTGCGGGCGGCGGCGGAGCGCCACGGCGACGCGCGCCGCTCGCCCCTGGTGGTGCGGCCGCCAGCGGCGGCGCTGAGCGAGCGGGATCTGGCACCCGCCGAACCGATCACCGTGGTCCTGTCGGAAAAGGGCTGGATCCGCGCCGCCAAGGGCCACGAGGTGGAGCCGGAAAAGCTCAGCTATCGGGCGGGAGACCGCTTCCTGGCGGCGGTGCGCGGCCGCACCAACCAGCAGCTGGTGGTCGTCGATTCCACCGGCCGCAGCTATTCCCTCGACCCCCGCGACCTGCCCTCGGCGCGCGGTCAGGGCGAGCCCCTCACCGGGCGGCTGGCCGCACCTTCGGGGGCCTCCTTCGTCGGCCTCCTCCTTGGCGAGCCCGACGACGAGGTGCTCCTCGCCAGCGACGCCGGCTACGGTTTTCGCGCCCGCCTCGGCGATCTGGCGAGCCGCAACCGCAGCGGCAAGGCGGTCCTCGCTCTGCCCGCGGGTGCCCGGGTGCTGCCGCCGCGGCCGGTGACCTCCCCCGAGGCGCTGGTGGTGGCGGCGTCCAACGAGGGGCGCCTGCTCGCCTTCCCCGTCGCCGAGCTGCCCAGGCTCGCCCGCGGCAAGGGGGGGAGGATCCTGGCCATCCCCGCCGCCCGGGTGCGCGACCGGGAGGAGTTCGTGGTCGACCTGGCCCTGGTAGCCCCGGGCCAGACCCTGGTGGTCCGCGCCGGGCGCCGCCACCTCTCCCTCGGGGAGGGGGAACTCGCCCACTACCGGGGGGAGCGGGGCCGACGGGGGCTCAAGCTGCCGCGGGGCCTGCAGCGGCTGGACGGGCTCGAGGTGCGCGGCTGACTCGCCCCGCCGCTGCAAGCTTGGCGGGGCGGCCGCAAGCCAACCCGGGAGGCGACGCCGTGGCCGGCATCCTCGACACCCTCGCCCACTACGCCAGTCGCTACGGCCTGCGGGTCCCTTGCCCTGGTGGTCTTCTTCGTCGGCCGCCGCCTGGCCCGCCTCGCCGCCGACCTCGTCCAGCGCGCCATGGCGCGCCGCCAGGTGGATCCCGCCCTGGAGCACTTCGCGGCGAGCCTGCTCTACTACGGCCTGTTGGTCTTCGTGGGGGTGGCGGCCCTCGCCCAGGTGGGCATCCAGACCGCTTCTTTGGTGGCCGTCATCGGTGCCGCTGGACTGGCCATCGGGCTGGCGCTCCAGGGCGCCCTGGCCAATTTCGCCGCGGGCTTTCTCCTCCTGGTCTTCAGGCCCTTCCGCATCGGCGACTACGTGGAGGTGGCGGGCACCGCCGGCACGGTGCGCAAGATCCAGGTGTTCACCACCGAACTCGCGACCCCGGACAACCGCCGGATCATCATCCCCAACGGGGCCATCACCGCCCAGACCATCGCCAATTACTCCGCCAACGACACCCGCCGGCTCGACCTCAGCTTCGGCATCGGCTACCGCGACGACCTCGACCGGGCCAAGGCGATCCTGGCCGAACTGCTGGCGGCCGATCCCCGCATCCTCGCCGAGCCCGCCCCGCTGGTGGCGGTGGCGGCCCTCGGCGACAGCAGCGTCGAGCTCGCGGTGCGCCCCTGGGTCAAGACCGAGGACTACTGGGCGGTGCGCTTCGACCTGACGGAGGCGGTCAAGAAGCGGTTCGACGCCGAGGGGATCACCATCCCCTATCCCCAGCGGGAGGTCCACCTCCATCGGGCGAGCTGAGGGCGCCGTTCGGGTCGCGGATTCGCGCGGTCGTCGGGCCGAGGGTGACAGCGGCGGGCCCCCGGCGCTAAGGGTGAAGGGGAAGTTCACCGCCGGAGCGAACCCCCTGTGGCCCAGCCGTCCCCCATCCCGCTGCTCTTCCTGGTCCTGGTCTTGGTCCTCGCCTTTCCGCCCCCCGCTTCCCCCGGGGATACCCTGGTCCTCGGCTACGTCTCCGCCAAGGCCCGCAAGCAGATCCCCCGCCTTCTGCCCATGGCCGACTACGCGGCGGCGGGCCTGGCCGAGCTCGGCGTCTCCGCCGCCGGCGTGCGGCTCGCCCGCGATCTGGAGGAGATGGGCGAACTGCTCCGCGCGGGCCGGGTGGACTGGCTGGTGGAGACGCCCGCGGGGGCGGCCCGCTTGATGGGCGAGGCGGGGGCGCTGCCCCTGCTCGTCTGGGGAAAGAAGGGCGCGTGGAGCTATCGCACCCTGATCGTGGCTCGGCGGGACGGTCCGGTGGCGCGTCTCGCCGACCTGCGTGGCCGGCGGATCGCCTTCGAGGATCCGGGGTCCACCAGCGGCTTCTACCTGCCCCTCATGGAACTCGAGGCGGCGGGTCTTTCCGCCGTGCCCCTCGCCGAGCCGCGCGCCGAGGCGCCGCGGGACGCGGTGGGCTACGCCTTCGCCGGCAGCGAGCGCAACGTGGTCACCTGGGTGCTCGCCGAGCTGGCGGCCGCCGGCGCCCTCTCCGACGGAGACTGGGAGGATCCGGACCGGGTGCAGCCCGAGCAGCGGGCCGCCCTGCGGGTGATCCACCGCAGCGCGCCGGTCCCCCGGGCGCTGGTCGTCGCCGCCGCCCACCTGGACCCGCGCCGCCGGGCGCGGCTCGCCGAGCACCTCGCGGGGGCGGCGGCCGATCCGGCGGCGGCGCCCGCCCTGGCGGCATTTTTCCGCAGCGCGGGCTTCCGCCCCCTGGCGGAGGACGAGCGGCGCTGGCTGGGCGAGCTCGAACGGCGCTGGCGCACCCTCGGGGAGACGGTGGTCCGGTGAGCCTCCGGTTTCGCTACGCCCTGCTGTTGGCCGCCTTGGTGGCCGGGGTGGCGGTCGTCCACGGCGCCCTTTTTCTCGTCAAGTTCCGCCAGGCGTGGGGGGAACTGGGCGAGATCCACGCGCGGCTGTGGGAGGCGCGGCTGCTCGAAGGGGCCGCCGGCGCGGCGGAGGGGGTCTCCCGCCAGCTGGCCGAAAGCCTGCTCGATCCCCTCTACTTTTACGACCTGGCGACGGTGGAGGAGATTCTGGAGATCGCCCTCGCCCATCCCGACTTGGAGGCGGTGGCGGTCTACGACGTCCGCGGGCGCCCCCTGGCGACGCGCGGTGCCACCGCTCCCGAGCTCTCGCCCGGCACCCGGGCGGCCCTGGCGCGGGGAGCGGTGGAGGTGCGCCGGGGCGACGGTGCGGTGGAGGTGTTCACCCCCCTGCGACTCGCCGGGCAACCCCTCGGAACCCTCTGGCTCCGCCATGGGCTCCGCCGGGTGGTCGCCGACATCCAGGCCACCGGCGCGGTGCTGGCGCGGGAGCAGGCGCGGCTCGCCGCCGAGCTGGTGGGCGGTCTGGCGCTCATCACCGTCGTGCTGGTGGCGGTGGGCATCCTGCTGTCGTTGCGGCTGGCCAGCTTCATCGAGCGGCCGGTGGCCGAGTTGCGTCGTTTCGCCGCCGAGCTGGGGCGGGGCGGCGCGCCGCCGCCCCTGGACACCCGGCGGCGGGACGAATTCGGGGAGGTGGCTCGCGCCCTGGAGGCGATGGCAGCGGCCCTCGAGGAGCGCGGCCGGGAACTGCGGGCACTCGCCTTTCAGGACGCGCTCACGGGAATACCCAACCGCGCCTTTTTCCGCCGCGCCGTAGAGCAGGCGATCAAGCGCGCGCGGCGCCGCGGCGAGGCGCTCGCCTTGCTGTTCGTCGATCTGGACGACTTCAAGGCGATCAACGACCTCCACGGCCACGAGACGGGCGACCAGGTGCTGGTGGAGGTGGCGCGCCGGCTGCGCGAGTCGCTGCGGGAGGTGGACCTGGTGGGGCGGGGCGTCGAGCTCGGCCGCCTGGCGGGAGACGAGTTCACCGTACTCCTCGAGGGACTGCGCGATGCTCGCGCTGCCTTGGCGGTGGCCGAGCGCATCCTGGAGCGGCTCGGCGAACCCTTCGCGGTGGGCGATCGGCGCCTGAACCTGAAGGCGAGCGTGGGCGTGGCCCTCTATCCCCAGCACGGTGCCGACGCCGACAGCCTGTTGCGCTCGGCCGACGCCGCCATGTACCGGGTCAAGGCGGGCGGCAAGGGGGGCGCGGCGCTGTTCGACGAACACCTGGGGCGGGCACTCGAGCGCGATCTCGCCCTCGCCCGGGAACTGGGCGGGGCCTGGCGGCGGGGCGAATTCGAGCTGTGGTTCCAGCCCCAGGTGGAGCTCGCCAGTGGGCGGACGGTGGCGGTGGAGGCCCTGTTGCGCTGGCGCCACCCGCGCCTCGGGCTCCTTTCCCCCGAACACTTCTTGGCCGCCCTCGAGCGCGATCCCGACGTGTTGGCGACCTTCGCCTGGGCGGTGGGCGAGGCGGCGGCCCGGCTTGCGGCCCTCGGCGCCGCCGAGATCCGCCTCGCCCTCAACCTCTCGGCTCGGGAGCTCGCCCAACCGGAGCGGCTGCTGCCCGTTCTGGCCGCGGCCGCCGAGCGCTTGGGCGGCCCCCACCGGATCGCGCTGGAGTGCGCCGAAGCGGCCGCCCTCACCGTGCCCGATGCGTCCCTCGCCCTGGCTCGGCTCGAGCGGGCGGGCTACGGGGTGTGGCTCGACGACTTCGGCGCCGGCGCGGCGGCCCTGGGCCCCCTCCTCCACTGGCCGCTCACCGGGGTCAAGCTGTCCCGAGTGGTGGTGGGGCGCCTGCCGGAGCCGAGCGCCCACGCCCTGCTGGAGGCCGCGGCCGTGGCGGCGGGCGCCCGGGGGCTCGCCCTGGCGGCGGTGGGGGTGGAGGGGGAGGAGCAGGAGCGCACCCTGCGGGCGCTGGGCTGCGACTTGGCGCAGGGCCACCGCTACGGCCCACCCTGCCCCGCAGAGGCGCTGCCCGCCCTGCTGGGCGCTACTCCTCCGCCACCAGCCGTTTGAGGTCGGCCAGGGCCGCCGCCGCGCGCCGCGGATCCAGGGGCGGCGCGGCGGGGCGCTCCGGCAGCGCCGGGCGGTCGACGGTGAACACCTCGCCGGCCAGGTGGCGCCGCACCAGCTCCCGCCAGGCGCGGGCGAAGGCGGGGAAGGAGACCGCCTCGGGCGCCTCCCGCAACAGTTCCCACCCGGTGGCGCGCCCGGCGTGGTAGACCAAGGGGTGGCTCCAGGGCTGGGCGTTCTTGGGGCTGGGCTTGGTGGCCGCCTCCAGATAGGCGGCCCGCAGCTCGGGCAGCCCCTGGCAGACCAGCGCCTCCTCGCAGGCGCGGATCATCCGGTGCAGGGTGGGCAGGTATTCGCACTCCTCCACCACCCGCCGGGCGGCGCGCAGGATCTGCTCGTCGGAAAACGGCGCCAGGGCCTCCTTCCACAGCCGCTTGGCCCGCGCCTCGAGAGCGGCGGAGTTGCCAAAGGCGGCGAAGTACTGGTTGTGGAAGTTGAGCTGGAAGAGGGCGAACACCTGGTTGATGGTGTCGATGCGCCGCCGTTCGGCGTCCGGATCGGGCTCAAAAGGCCCAGCTGCGGTCGCTGAGGGCCTCTTCGAGACTGCGTTCGCGCAGTCGGCGGTCGGCAGGAGATCCTCGACCTTCTTCACCGTCTCGTCCCTCCGGCGCGGCTTGGCGCGCCCATTGTCGCTTGACATGTTGGAGAAAGCGGGTGTTCCAGGAGCTGCACGGCTGGCCGTTTTCCCGCCAGTAGAGGATGAACTCGGGCAGTTGGCGCTCGGCGAACTCGCGGGGGATGTTGGCCAGCTCCAGCACCTCCCACACCTCGGCGGCCGGCCGCCAGGCGGCGGGCAGCGGCTGGGGATCGCGGTCGTGGGCCACGGCGTGCCGATAGCGCGCCCACTGGAGGCGCACGTGGCGCACGAAGTCGGTGTTCCAGGTGCTGCGCCGCTCGCCCCGCTCCCGCCAGTAGAGGACGAACTCGGGGATGCAGTCCTCGACGAAATGGGGGGCGACCCCCGCCTGCCGGGTCAGAAGCTCCACCGCCTCCGGCGCCGGCCGCCAGTCGGGAGTCATGGCGGTGGCCCGCCCGGCGCGGGCGGTGGCGGCCTCGGCCTCGCGCCAGCGGCGCAGCGCGTGGCGCAGGAAGCGGGCGTGCCAGCCGTGGCGGGGCTCGTCCCGCGCCTGCCAGTAGGCGACGAATTCGGGGATCTGCTCCTCGATGAACTGCCGGGGCAGGCCGTACTGCTCGAGCTGGGCCACCACGTCGGCGGCCGGGCGCCAGCCGGCCTCGGGCAGTTGGGCCGCGGGCGGCGCGGAGGCGGTTGCCCGGCCCGGGTCGTCGCCGAAGGTGATCACGAAGGGATGGGCGGCGAAGGGCGCGCCAGGGAAGTCGATCACCCCCTGGGCGCGCAGCTTGAGCAACAGTCGGCGAAGATCCGCCTCGCTCCAGAAGGGGGCCAGGGCGAGGAGCTGGGCGAGGCTTGGCGCCACCGTGCCGTCGCCACCCCCGGTCAGGGTGCGCAGCTCCACCAGAAGCTGGTAGAGGAGCGCCTCCTCGAGGCCCAGAGTGGCGGCGAGCTGCGGCGAGAGGACCAGGTAACGCTCGGTGAGCGGCATGGCGCAAGCTTAGCAGAAGGTCGCAGCGAGGGGGCTATACTGCCCCGTCGGCAGGGAGGAGGTCCATGGGCAGACGGGAGGCGAGCGCATACGTCTGCAGCGAGTGCGGCGCCGAGTACCGCAAGTGGCAGGGGCGCTGCGGGGAGTGCGGCGGCTGGAACACCCTCTCCGAGGTGCGCTTGGGAACCGCGCCCCGGGGCGGGCGTAGCGGCTTCGCCGGGGCGGCCGACGGCGCCGTGAAAGCCCTCGCCGAGGTGGCGGTGGACGAGGCGCCGCGGCTTCCCACCGGTTCGCGGGAGCTCGACCTGGTGCTCGGCGGCGGCCTGGTCCCCGGCTCCTGCGTGCTGATCGGAGGAGAACCCGGTGCCGGCAAGAGCACCCTGCTCTTGCAGGTGCTCTGCCATCTGGCCGCCGGCGGCCGCGGAACGCTCTACGTCACCGGCGAGGAATCTCCCCAGCAGGTGGCGCTGCGAGCCCGCCGCCTGGGGCTTTCCGGCACTCCCGTGCGGGTGATGGCGGAGACCTGTGCCGAGACGGTGTGCGCCACCGCCGCGCGGCTGCGCCCCGAGGTGCTGGTGGTGGACTCGATCCAGGTGATGCACCTGCCGGAACTGACGTCGGCGCCGGGCAGCGTCTCCCAGGTGCGGGAGTGCGCCGCCCTGCTGGTGCGCTTCGCCAAGCAGCACGGCGCGGTGCTCTTCCTGGTGGGCCACGTGACCAAGGACGGCGCGCTGGCCGGCCCCAAGGTGCTCGAGCACATGATCGACTGTTCCCTCTACCTGGAAGGCTCCCGGGACAGCCACTTCCGCACCCTGCGCGCCCACAAGAACCGCTTCGGGGCGGCCAACGAACTGGGCGTGTTCGCCATGACCGAGCGCGGCCTGAAGGAGGTGGCCAACCCCTCGGCGATCTTCCTGCAGCGGGGCGAGACGATCGCCCCCGGCAGTGCCGTGACGGTGCTCTGGGAGGGGACGCGGCCGCTGCTGGTGGAACTGCAGGCCCTGGTGGACGACAGCGCGCTCAGCAACCCGCGGCGGCTGGCGGTGGGGCTCGAGGCCAACCGCCTGGCAATGCTGCTCGCCGTGCTCCACCGCCACGGCGGCCTGGCCACCGCCGACCGGGATGTGTTCGTCAACGTGGTGGGCGGCGTGCGGGTGGTGGAAACGAGCGCCGACCTGGCGCTCCTCGCGGCGGTGGTGTCGAGCCTGCGCGACCGACCGGTGCCCGCGGATCTGGTGGTGTTCGGCGAGGTGGGGCTCGCCGGCGAGATCCGCCCGGTGCCCCACGGCCAGGAGCGCATTCGCGAGGCGGCCAAGCACGGCTTCAAGCGGGCCCTGGTGCCGGCCGCCAACGCGCCGCGCCGCCCGCCGTCCGGCATCGAGGTGCTGCCCGTCTCCCGAGTGGCCGAAGCCCTGGAAGTGCTCGCCTGAGGCGCCCTGGTTGGCCCGCCAGGGCCGCTGTTAGAATCGCTTCTCCCGCAGACGCCGAGGTAGGCGCCGATGTCCGAGATCGAAGAGGCCCACCGCCGCAAGATGGCCAAGCTCAAGGCCCAGGTGGACGCGCGCATCGCCGCCGCCACCGAGGAGCGCGGCGTCTTCATCCTCCTGACCGGCAACGGCAAGGGCAAGTCGAGCTCCGCCTTCGGGATGGTGATGCGCAGTCTCGGCTACGGCTTCAAGGTGGGGGTGGTGCAGTTCATCAAGGGCGAGCAGCTGTCCGGAGAGGAGATCTTCCTGCGCGAGCGCTGCCCCGAGGTGGACTTTCACCAGATGGGCACTGGCTTCACCTGGAACACCCAGGACCGCGCCGGCGACATCGCCGCCGCCGAGGCCACCTGGGCCGAGGCGGCGCGGATGTTGGCGGATCCCAGCTACTACCTGGTGGTGCTCGACGAGCTCACCTACATGCTCAGCTACAAGTACCTGGACGAGGCGAAGGTGCTCAAGGCCCTGGCCGAGCGCCCCCGGGAGCAGTCGGTGGTGGTCACCGGGCGCGGCGGCGGTGCCGCGCTGCGGGAGCTGGCCGACACCGTCACCGAGGTCAAGGAGATCAAGCACGCCTATCGGGCGGGCATCAAGGCCCGCAAGGGCGTGGACTACTGACCGCCGGTGCGCCGCCTCGCCCCGCAGCGCTTCTTCTTTCTCCTCGCCGCCGCCCTGCCCGCCGCGGTGCTGCTCTCCGCCCTGGTGGGCAGCGCCGCCATCCCGCCGGCCGAACTCTTCGCCGCCCTCCGCGGTGGCGCTGGGCTCGCTGCGGCCATCTTCTGGGAGATTCGCCTGCCGCGGATCTGTCTGGGGCTCGCGGTCGGCGCGCTGCTCGCGGTGAGCGGCGCGGTGCTCCAGGGGCTCTTCCGCAACCCCCTGGCGGAACCCTCCACCATCGGGGTCACCGCCGGCGCGTCGGTGGGGGCGGGTCTGGCCATCGCCCTGGGGGGGCCGGCCCTCGCCCACGCCCTCTGGGGGCTGCCCTGGGTCGCGGCCGGCGCCTTCTTCGGGGGATTGGCGGCGACTCTCTTGGTCTACCGCCTGGCGACGGCCGAGTACGGCACCTCGGTGGCCGCCATGCTCCTCGCCGGCATCGCCGTCACCTCTCTGGCCGGCGCCTTCAACGGGCTCCTCTCCTACCTGGTGGACGACGCCGCGCTGCGGCGGATCAGCCTGTGGCAACTGGGTAGCCTGGGCGGTGCCGACTGGGGGCGGGTGGCACTCGCCGCCGCGGCCCTCGCCCCCTTCGCCTGCTGGTGGCCGCGCCACGGCCGCTCTCTCAACGCCTTGCTCCTCGGGGAGTCGGAGGCGCGCCACCTGGGGGTGGCGGTGGAGTGGGTCAAGGCCTCGGCGGTGCTGCTCGCGGCCCTGGGCGCGGGGGTGGCGGTGGCGGCGGCGGGGACGCTGGCCTTCGTGGGGCTGGTGGTGCCTCACCTGGTGCGCCTGCTCATCGGCCCGGACCACCGCTTCCTCCTGCCGGGGGCGGCCCTCGGCGGCGCCTTGCTGCTGGTGCTGGCGGACGCCGTGGCGCGGGTGGTCCTCGCCCCGGTGGAGCTGCCGGTGGGCGTGGTCACCGCCCTCCTCGGCGCGCCCTTCTTCCTGGTGCTGCTGCGCCGCCAGCGGCGGAGTCTGCCGTGAGCCTGCGGGCGCGAGGGGTCTGGTTGAGGGTGGCGGGCTTCGACCTGCTCGCCGCGATCGATCTCGCGATCCACCCCGGCCAGGTGACCGCGGTGGTGGGCCCCAACGGCGCCGGCAAGTCCTCTCTGCTCAAGGTGCTGGCCGGCGATTTCGCGCCCAGCCGCGGCGAGGTGTTGTTGGAGGATCGGCGGCTCGCCGCCTGGCCGGCCCGGGCCAGGGCGCAGCGCTTGGCGGTCCTCCCCCAGCAACAGCACCTGGAGTTCCCCTTCACGGCCACCGAGGTGGTGGAGCTCGCCCGACTGCCCCACGCCACCGGCCGGCGCCGCGACCGGGAAATCGTCGCCGCGGCCTTGGAGGCGGTGGACGCCCGCTACCTGCAGGCGCGTCCCTACACCCAGATGTCGGGAGGGGAGCGCCAGCGGGTGCAACTCGCCCGGGTGCTGGCCCAGGTGTGGGAACCCTGCGGCGAGGGGGGGCGCTACCTGCTCTTGGACGAGCCCACCGCGGCCCTCGACCTCGCCCATCAGTTGCTGGCCCTGGAGCTGGTGCGGCGCTTCGCCGCCGCCGGCGTGGGGGTGCTCCTGGTGCTCCACGATCTGACGCTGGCGGTGCGGGTCGCCGACCAGCTGGTGGTGGTGGACGGCGGGCGCATCGCCGCCCGCGGCCGGCCCGAGACGGTGTTGGACAGCGCCCTGTTGGCGGCGGTGTTCGGCGTGCGCGGGCGGCTCGAGCGGCATCCGGAAAGCGGCGCCCTCCAGGTGGTGGTGTGGTGAGGCGCGCCCTCTGCTGGGCCCTCCTACTCCTGCCCCTGGCCGGGGCGGCCGCCGCCGAGCTGCGGGTGCGCGACGACGCCGGGCGGGAGCTGGTCCTGGCCGCGCCGGCCCGCCGGGTGGTGGCCCTCGCCCCCTCGCTGGTGGAGATCCTCTACCACATCGGCGCCGGCGACCGGTTGGTGGGAGCATCCGCCTTCAGCGACTTTCCCCCCGAGGCCGCGCGGCTGCCCCGGGTGGCGGACCACGCCGGGGTGAATCTCGAGCGCCTCCTCGAGCTCGCCCCCGATCTGGTGTTGGCCTGGGGTTCGGGCAACGGCGCGGAGGCGATCGCCCGCCTCGAGCGGCTGGGCCTTGTCGTCTTCGTGGCCGAGCCCCGCGGCCTCGGCGACCTGCCGGGCCTCTTTGAGCGCCTGGGGGTGCTCACCGGGCGAGCGGTTTCCGGCGCGGCTCGGGCCGAGGCGTTCCGCGCCCGCCTCGCCCGCCTGGAAAAGTACGCCCGGCGGCGCCCCCTGCGGGTCTTCTACCAACTGTGGGCGGAGCCCCTGTTGACCGTCAACGCCGAACACTTCGCCAGCGACCTGCTGGCCCGCTGCGGCGGGCACAACGTCTTCGCCGATGCCCGCCCGCTCGTCCCCCAGGTTTCCGTGGAAGCGGTGCTCGCCGCCGACCCGGAGGTGATCCTGGTGCCCGCTTTCGGCGCGGGGGAGGGAGAGCGCTGGCTCGCCTTCTGGCGGCGCTGGCCGACTCTCGCTGCGGTGCGCTCGGGACGGCTGTACGAGGTGCCCGCAGACCTCCTCGCCCGCGCTTCTCCCCGCCTGCTCGAGGGCGCCGAGCGGGTCTGCCGGCTGCTCGACGGGGCGCGCCAACCCTAGGGGAGCGGCACCCGCCGGCGCCAGAAAAACCAGAAGGCGGCGGCGAAGAGGCCGTGGTTGGCGGCGATGTGCCAGCCGCCGCCGACCAGGGCCACCCGCACGCCGGCCAGGGCGAGCAGGCTGTGGAAGGTGGCGAAGAGGCCGAGGGCGAGCCCTAGGGCGGCCGCCTGGCGGCGCACCGGCCACAGCCAGGCCACCGCCAGGGCGAAGGTGACCGCCGCGGCGCCGTAGTAGAGCAAGTAGGGCAGGGCATCGGGCGCCACCCCGGGGACCACGGCGGCGGGATGGGCCAACAGCACCAGCCCCACACTCCCTTCCACCGCTGCGTGGAGGACGAGGATCGCCAGCAGGGCGCGAGCCATGGGGGGATTCCTCCTCGACCTGTGCTGCCAGCTTGGCACGTCGCTTGGGTTCGCGCAAGCCGCAGGGGGCCGCCGAGATGCAGGCGCCGTGGGGGTGAGCTCCGGATTCCGCCTCGCTCCATCCGGGCTACGCGCCGTCCGCACGGCCTCCGGCGGCGGCTGGCCGGTCTCGGGGCGCCGCGGGCCCTTGTCGGCGGCGAGGGGACGCTGTTACCTTGGCCTTAGCTGCGCTCGCGGTGGGAGTCGCCCATGCAGAAGCTGCTCATCATCCTCGGCCTGGCGTTGCTGCTCCTGGGGTTTGCCTGGCCCTGGCTCAAGGAGCTGCCCCTGGGTCGGCTGCCGGGGGACATCGCCATCGAGGGGAAACACTTCCGCATCTACTTTCCCCTCACCACCATGCTCCTCGTCAGCCTGGTGTTGAGCCTTCTCTTGAGCGCCCTGTCCGGCTGGTGGCGGCGCTAGCGCTCAGGGCAGCTTGATCTTGCCGCCGCCGGGCAGCCCCCCGGGGAGGCCGCCGCCCAGGCCGCCCGGAACGCCTCCGCCCAGGCCGCCCTGGCCGGGCACGAGGATCTGACTTTGCATCTCCCGGCGCAGCTCTTCGAGCTGGCGCACCGTCTCCTCCGCCGCCCGACGGGCCGCCTCGGCGAACTGCTCGGCGGCTTCGGCGAGGCTTTTGGCGTCCAGCTCGAAGGCGATGGGCAGGGGGCTCGCCCCCAGCAGGATCTGGGTCTCGCCCCGGTAGAGGACGGGGCGCGAGGGGTCGGGTTCGCCGGTGCGGGTGACCGGGGTGAGCCGTTTGATGACGCCCACCGCCAGGTCGGTGAAGGTCTCCTCCCGGTAGAGGGCGTCGGGATTCATGCGGATCGGGTCGTCGTCGGGCTTCATCGCTTGGTCCACGATTGGCTGGCGTCACGGGACCGCTACCCTACCAGATCCCGCGCCTTCTCGCAGGCGCCCGCAGCGAGCGGCCCCGCCCGCTGCCCTTGGCCCGACTCCCGCGGGCTCCCGCGGGCGGGCCCAGCCGGCGCGCCCTGGCCGCCGCCTGCGGCCGTGGTAGCCGTGGTACGTGGTACGATGGACGGCGAGCGTCTATTGCGGAGTCCCCATGTCCCTGTCCAACTTTGCCGAGCTGCTCCAGGCCTGGGAGCAACGCGCCCGCGAGGAGCGCGCCAAGGTGCGCTTCGAGGTGGCCTGCTACCGGTCCGACGAGCTCAAGCTGCGCGCCCTCGCCGAGGTGTTTCACCTCCCTTTCGAGGAGGTGGTGGCGAGCCTGCTCCACCACGCCCTGCTGGCGGTGGAGGAAAAGATGCCCTACGTGCCGGGGGAGAAGGTGATCCGCGTGGAGGATTCGGGCGAGGTCTACGAGGACGTGGGGCCCATGGCCCGCTACCTGGAGGTGCTCAGGCGCCTCAAGCGGGAGCGCCGGGAAGGAGTCGAGGCCGACTGAGGATCACCGCCGCGCGCAGTTGGCGGCGGCCGAAGCGCGCCATGCGGGCGAACTCGTCGCGGGCGATGGGCACGTACTGGCTGTCGATGCCGGAGGCGCTCTGCTCTTCGGGGTCCGGGTCGGGGTCGTGGACGTAGATGCAGTCGGCGTCGTGGCCGCTCATCGCCACCCAGTGGGGCGCCTTGCGGCCGTCCATCCGATAGGTGCTGATCAGGATCAGCGGCACCGCGCCGCCGTCGAACCGCTCCACCAGCTCGGCGGCGCTGAATTCCCGAACCGCCACCGGTAGCCGCAACTGTTCGGCCTCGGCGGCGAACTCGCGGTGCACCAGCTCGATCACCCGCCGCTTGGCCGCCACTCGCACGCTCTCCAGAAACAGTGGACCCGCCTGGTTGACCCACACCTCGGCGGCGAGCCCCCGCCGCGCCGCGGCCAGGGCGAGTCCCACCGGGTGGCAGCCGCCGTGGCCCGAGGTCATGAAGATGGTGGTGGCCTCCCGCCAAATGCGCAGCTCCTCCCAGGGTTCGCACCGCCGTTCGGGCGCGAGGGCTCCCAGGGCCATGAGCAGGGCGGCGGGGCCGCAGGTAAAGGGGGTGGTCTGGGCGCGCCAGGGCAGGGGGCGGCTTCGCGCGTTGGGGGGGATTTCGCGGATACACTTCTGCATCCGCAGGGCGTCGTGGTGGTCCTCGTAGTAATCGCGAAAGAGGCCGAAGGGGCGGTAGCCCAGCTTTTCGTAGAGGTGGATGGCGGCGGCGTTCTCCACGTCCACCTCGAGGCGCAGGTAGATCCGCCCCGCTTCCCGGGCGCGCCGCTCCGCCTCGCGCAGGAGCGCCTCGGCGATACCCCGGCCCCGGGCGGCGGGGTCCACCGCCAGGGAGTAGAGGCGGGCGAGGCGGGTGCCGCGGAAGAGCACCACCAAGCAATAGCCGAGCAGCACGCCCTCGGGAGATTCGGCCACCAGGAAGACACGGTGCTCGGCGGCGAGCCAGCGGCGGAAGCTGCGCCGGGTGAGGCGGTCGGTTGCGAAACAGCGGTCCTCCAGCGCCACCAGGGCGGCGAGGTCGGCGGCGCGCGCCGGGCGCAGCCGGACGTTCAAGGGGTGACCCCCGCGAGGGCCTGGTCCAGCACCTGGCGGCCGCGCAGCACCATCGCCTCCCGCCAGACGGGGTCCTCCGGCCAAAAGTGGCGCCGCAACGCCTCGCTCCCCGGGCGGGGCGCACCCTCGGGGTCGGGCAGGTCGTCCCAGAGCACCTCGAGGAGCGCCTCGGTGCCGTAGGTGCCGAACTCCAGGGTGACGAAACAACCGCTCTCTCCCAGGGCGGCGTGGAAGGCGTAGTCGATGAGGCCCCATTTGGGCACCGAGCTGGAATTCCCCAGCGCGGGGGCGCCCAGGGCGGGGCCGAACCA
This sequence comes from Porticoccaceae bacterium, assembly GCA_026005035.1. GTDB lineage: Bacteria > Pseudomonadota > Gammaproteobacteria > Pseudomonadales > Porticoccaceae > BPKH01. Next base: position 34,743 of record BPKH01000008.1, read on the forward strand.
CCGCGCAGCCAGGGCAAAGCCTCTACTCTCCGGCGGGTGGTCGCAGACCACCTCGGCGTGGCACCAGGGGCCGAGCCCGGTGTGCACGTCCACCACCGCCACCGCCCGCCGCGCCCCCAGGGCGAGTTCGGCGAGCAGCGCTTCCACCACTCGCCGCCCGTGGGCGGGCGCGCGCCCGCCGTAGAAGGGGCCGCGGGGATCTTGATACTGGCCACCGGTGGCGGCGATCTCGAAGCGCTGCCGGCCGAGGCGCTCGGCGGCCTCCGCGAGCGCGGCGCGCCGCTCGGGGCCGGGAGGACAGGCCAAGAGGGCGCGGATTGCCGGGTAGTCGGGATTGTCCGGGGGGTTGGCGAAATCGATGAAGTTGCGGTTGAGATCCACCCCCTGCCGGTCGTGGCGGTGGAAGTGGCGGTAGCCCCAGGGGTTCAGGGCGTCCACCAGGAGCACGGCCACCCCCTCGGGGAGGCGCAGCTGGCCGCAGGCGAGGCGCCACAGCAGGTCGCACTGCAGAGTGGTGCCGGCGAAGCCCTCCACCCCGTGGGTGCCGCCGAGGACGGCCAACAGCCCGGGCGCGGTGGGGTCGCCGAGGAGGGCGGTGGCGGTGGCGAGCCCCGGCTCCTCGGGGCAGGGGAAGTCGCGGCGCGCCACCGGCAGCTCCACGCGGGCGAGGGCCGCTTCCCACAGGGCGCGGCCCTCCTCGTAGGTGCGGGGAAAGATCGGCCCCAGAGGGGGGAAGAGATGGGAGCGCACCGCCGTATCGACCGCTTCCGGGCCGCCCATCATAGCCGTTGGCGGCCGCACCGGCGAGGGGCGAGCCGCCGCGGACGAGCTTCCTCGCGGCCGGCGGGCGCGGACTCCTTACCCGCTCTTCCGAATGCGTTATGCGTGGCCCGGATAGAGCGAAGCGGAATCCGGGGAACTCGGGACCTCGAGGGACTCCGGATCCCGGCACCCTCCTCGATGGCGGCGCGTGGTACCCGCATCCGGACTGCGGCCTCAGCGCTTGGCGACCCGGCGGCCCAGAGGGAGCGAACCGGAACCCGGGAGTTCCGAGCCCTTGCAGGCCGCAGGCAGCGCGGCGCAGAATGCGCTCGGCCCACACCCCGACCCTCCCATGAGCCAGACCCTGATCGTGGTCGACGAGCTTTCCGACTGGGCGCCCTTTTATCCCAGCGATCGGGTGCTCGCCTTCGCCGATTACCTCGACGGCAGCCACTTCCGCCAGGCGCCCCGCACCCGGGTGATCAATCTGTGTCGCAACTTCCGCTACCTGTCGGACGGCTACTACTGCTCCCTCCTCGCGGAGGCGCGCGGCCACAGCGTGATCCCCTCGGTGAAGGTGCTCAACGATCTGGGGCGGCGGGCGCTGTGGGAGATCGAACTGGACGAGGGGCTGGCCGGGCTCACCGCCAGCCTGCGCCCGGCGGAGGGCGACGTGGTGCGGCTTTTGAGCTTTTTCGGCACCACCCGCGACCCGGCCTACCGGGAGCTGGCCCGGCGGCTCTTTGACCGCTTCCCCTGCCCGGTGCTGGAGATCACCCTGCGCTGCCGCAAGGGGACCTGGCGCATCGCCGACCTGCGGGTCCGCTCCCACATCGGCCTGTCGGACGCCGACGAGACCGCCTTCGCCGAGGCCCTCAACGCCTACAGCCGCCGCGTGTGGCGCAAGAGCCGGGCGCGGCGGCGGCTGCCCTACGATCTGGCCATGCTGGTGGATCGGCAAGAGCAGCTGCCGCCGAGCAACGCCGCGGCGCTGCGCAAATTCATCCGCGCCGGGGCCGAGCTCGGCATCGACGTGGAGGTGATCGGGCCGCGCGACTACGCCAAGCTGCCCGAGTACGACGCCCTGTTCATCCGCGCCACCACCGCCGTGGACCACTACACCTACCGCTTTGCCAAGCGCGCCGAGGCGGAAGGCCTGGTGGTGGTGGACGATCCCACCTCCATCCTGCGCTGCACCAACAAGATTTATCTGGCCGACCTGTTCGGCAAGAACCGCGTGCCCGCCCCGCGCACCCGCATCCTGCGCCAGGGCGACGGGGCGGGGCTTGCCGCCGCCGAGCGGGAACTGGGCTATCCGATGGTGATCAAGGTGCCCGACGGTTCCTTTTCCCGCGGCGTGGTGAAGGTGGCGGACCGCGCCGAGCTCGCGGCGAGGACCGCCGAGCTCTTCGAAAAGAGCGCCTTGCTCCTCGCCCAGGAATTCCTCTACACCCAGTACGACTGGCGGATCGGGGTGTTCGACGGGCGGCCCATCTTCGCCTGTCGCTACTACATGGTCCGCGACCACTGGCAGATCTACCGCCACGGCGCCGGGCGGGTGGCGAGCGGGGGCTTCGACACCCTGCCCACCTTCGAGGTGCCGCGCCCGGTGCTCGACGCCGCGGTGGCGGCCACGCGGCCCATCGGCAACGGCCTCTACGGAGTGGACGTCAAGGAGAGCAACGGGCGCGGCTACGTCATCGAGGTGAACGACAATCCCAACATCGACGCCGGGGTGGAGGACGCCTATCTGGGGGACGAGCTCTACCGCCTGGTGATGGCCGAATTCCTCCGCCGCCTCCAGCACCATCGCGCCTACGGCCGCTGAGGGGCCGCCCGGCGGGTGGTAGAATGTCCCGCCCGGCCTTTGCCCTGCATCCATGAGCCGCTCTCGCACCTCTGCCCCCGCCGCGGCGCCCCGCCGAGTGGGCTTCGTCTCCCTGGGCTGTCCCAAGGCCCTGGTGGACTCGGAGCGGATCCTCACCGAGCTCAAGCGGGACGGCTACCAGGTGGTGGGCAGCTATCGCGAGGCCGACCTGGTGGTGGTCAACACCTGCGGCTTCATCGACGCCGCCCGGGCCGAATCCCTCGAGGCGATCCGCGAGGCCCTGGCGGAAAACGGCCGGGTGGTGGTCACCGGCTGCCTGGGTCGGGGGGCGGGCGCCGAGGAGATCCGCCGCGCCGCCCCGGAGGTGCTCGCCGTCACCGGCCCCGCCGAGTACGAGGCGGTGGTGGGCGCGGTGCGCCAGTACCTGCCGCCGCTGCCGGGGGCGCCCCCCGCCCAGCTGCCGCCGGCGGGGGTCAAGCTCACTCCGCCCCACTACGCCTACCTCAAGATCGGCGAGGGGTGCCACCACCGCTGCACCTTCTGCATCATCCCGGCGCTGCGCGGCGACCTGCGCAGCCGGCCCCTGGGGGAGGTGCTCGACGAGGCCGAGGCGCTGGTGGCCCGGGGGGTGCGGGAGCTGCTGGTGGTCTCCCAGGACACCGGCGCCTACGGGGTGGACCTGGGCCACCGCCTCGAGTTCCGCCGCGGCCAGGCCCTGGAGACGCGGCTTTTCGACCTGGCCCGCGCCCTGGGAGAACTCGGCGTCTGGGTGCGGCTCCACTACGTCTATCCCTATCTGCACCTCGACCGCCTCATCCCCCTGATGGCCGAGGGGCGGATCCTGCCCTATCTCGACATCCCCTTGCAGCACGCAAGCCCCCGGATTCTTCGGGCCATGCGCCGCCCCGCCCAGAGCGCGCGGATGCTCGAGCGGATCCGCCGCTGGCGGGCCGAGTGCCCGGAACTCGTGCTGCGCTCCACCTTCATCGTCGGCTTTCCCGGGGAGACCGAGGAGGACTTCCGGCAGCTGCTCGACTTCCTGGAGGCGGCGGAGCTCGACCGGGTGGGTTGCTTCACCTACTCGCCGGTGGCCGGCGCCGCGGCCAACGCTCTGCCCGACCCGGTGCCCGAGCCGGTCAAGGAGGAGCGGCGCGCGCGGCTCATGGAGCTGCAGAGCCGCATCAGCGCGCGCCGTCTCGCCGCGCGCATCGGCACCGTCCAGGAGGTGCTGGTGGACGAGGTGGTGGAAGAGGGCGCCGTGGGCCGCACCCGCGGGGATGCGCCGGAGATCGACGGCAGCGTCTTTCTGGACGGCGCCACCCACCTCGCCCCCGGCGATCTGGTTCGGGTGCGCATCGAAGACGCCGACGAGTACGATCTCTGGGGCGTGCCCATCGACTCGGCCGCCCCTCGACGCTAAGGCGCTCATTTTTCGAAAAAACTATTTGTTGATATTTCCGGGGCGCTGTACCACTATATCTTGTGTTCCGCGCCCGTGGCCGGAACGCGCGATCCCCGCCCAATCGAGAACAACGGCGGCCCGGCCGCGGTCGCCCAAGGTCGCCCAAAAGGAGAGCGCCAGCCCATGTCCATCGAAACCCTGCGGCGCAAAGGCGCCACGATGAGCGAAACCACCGTCGACATTCCCCTGCAGCCCGCGTCCCTGGATATCTGGGACAAGAAGTACCGCCTCAAGGACAAGCACGGCAATCCGGTGGACGAAGACGTCGACGCCACCTACCGGCGCGTCGCCCGGGCGCTGGCCGAGGTGGAGCGGGAGGAGGTGCGCGAACACTGGTACCAGCGGTTCCTCTGGGCGCTGCGCAACGGCGCCATCCCCGCCGGCCGCATCGTCTCCAACGCCGGTGCCTGGGAGCACAAGCCGGCCACTTCGACCATCAATTGCACCGTCTCGGGCACCATTCCCGATTCGATGCAGGGCATTCTCGAGAAAAACCTCGAGGCAGGCCTCACCCTCAAGGCCGGCTGCGGGATCGGCTACGAATTCAGCACCCTGCGCCCCCGGGGCGCCTACGTGGCCGGGGCCGGCGCCTACACCTCGGGGCCGCTGTCCTTCATGGACATCTTCGACAAGATGTGCTTTACGGTCTCCTCCGCCGGCGGCCGGCGCGGCGCCCAGATGGGCACCTTCGACGTCAGCCACCCCGACGTGGTGGACTTCATCCGCGCCAAGCGGGAAGACGGCCGGCTGCGCCAGTTCAACCTCTCCCTGCTCATCACCCGCGACTTCATGGAGGCGGTCAAGGAGGATCGAGAGTGGCCGCTCTCCTTCCCCATCACCCCGCGGGAGCTCAGGGACAGCGGCATCGACCTCGACGACCCCGGACAGGTGGTATGGCGGGAGTTCCCGGTCACCGAGGGCTACGTCACCGACGGCGAGGGGCGGGTGGCCTGTCGCATCTACCGTACCGTACAGGCGCGCAAGCTGTGGAACGTCATCATGACCTCCACCTACGACTACGCCGAGCCGGGCTTCATCCTCATCGACCGCGTCAACGAGGAAAACAACAACTGGTTCTGCGAGAACATCCGCGCCACCAACCCCTGCGGCGAACAGCCCCTGCCTCCCTACGGCGCCTGTCTGCTCGGTTCGGTGAACCTGACCCGCTTCGTCCTCGATCCCTTCACGGCGCGGGCGCGCTTCGACTGGGAGACCTTCCGCGAGGTGGTGGCGGTCTTCACCCGGATGCTCGACAACGTGGTGGAGATCAACGGCCTGCCGCTGCCCGAACAGCGCCGGGAGATCGAGCGCAAGCGCCGCCACGGCATGGGCTTTTTGGGGCTGGGGTCGGCCTTGACCATGCTCTGCATCCCCTACGGCAGCCCCGAATCCCTCGCCTTCACCGAGGAGGTGGCCAAGCAGATGGCCCTGGCCGGCTGGCGGGCGGGGCTCGAGCTCGCCCGGGAAAAGGGGCCCGCACCCATCATGGAGGAGGAGTTCGAGATCACGCCGCGCCTCATGGCCCTGCGACCGGAAATGGCCGCCGACGGGATCCAGGTGGGCGACCGGGTCAAGGGCCGCGTCCTGCTCGCCCGCTACAGCCGCTACATGCAGCGCCTCGCCCAGGTGGATCCCGAGCTCGTGGCCGCCATCGCCGAAGAGGGGTGCCGCTTCACCCACCACACCTCCATCGCCCCCACCGGTACCATCTCCCTGTCCCTGGCCAACAACGCGAGCAACGGCATCGAGCCCAGCTTCGCCCACCACTACTTCCGCAACGTGATCCGCGAGGGGCGCAAGACCAAGGAGCGGGTGGACGTCTTCTCCTACGAACTGCTCGCCTACCGGGCCCTCGTCAACCCCAAGGCGATGCCCTTTTCCGACGACCCCGAGGAGCGCCTGCCCGACTACTTCACCACCGCCGACGACATCACCCCGCGCCAGCACGTGGACGTCCAGGCGGCGGCCCAAAAGTGGGTGGACTCCTCCATCTCCAAGACCATCAACGTCCCCACCGACTGCCCCTTCGAGGCGTTCAAGGACATCTACCTCTACGCCTACGAGCGGGGCTTGAAGGGGTGCACCACTTTCCGCTTCAATCCCGAGGCCTTCCAGGGGGTGCTGGTCAAGGAGAAGGATCTGGAAAACACCCGCTACCGCTTCGTCCTGGAAGACGGCAGCGCGGTGGAGCTCAAGGGAACCGAAGAGGTGGAATACGACGGCGAGGTGCACACCGCCGCCAACCTCTTCGAGGCCCTCAAAGAAGGCTACTACGGGAAGTTCTGACCATGGTCACCAAGATCGACAAAAAGATCGTCGCCTACGAGGTGGTCAAGCCGGAGGCCCCCGCCGCTGGGCAGGAGGCGCCCGCCCTGGAACGGGCGGTGCAGAAGATGGACGAGCACGTCACCCGGCCCGAGGTGCTCCACGGCGCCACCTACAAGATCAAGACGCCGCTCTCCGAACACGCCCTGTACATCACCATCAACGACATCGTCCTCAACCCGGGCACCGACCACGAGCAGCGCCGCCCCTTCGAGATCTTCATCAACTCGAAGAACATGGATCACTTCCAGTGGGTGCTGGCGCTCACCCGGGTCATTTCCGCGGTGTTTCGCAAGGGCGGGGACGCCACCTTCCTGGTGGACGAGCTCAAGGCGGTGTTCGACCCCAAGGGCGGCTACTTCAAGAAGGGGGGCAAGTTCATGCCCTCCCTGGTGGCCGAGATCGGCGAGGTGCTGGAACAGCACATGCGCGCCATCGGCATGATCCAAGCGGAGGAGATGCCCGAACACCAGCGCCGGGCGCTGGCCGCCAAGCGCGCCGAGTTCGAGGCCCGCTCCGGGGACGCCGCCGACCCCGAAAGCGGCTATCCCGCGAGCGCCCAGCTGTGCCCCAAGTGCATGACCAAGGCCATGATCCTGCTCGACAACTGCATGACTTGTCTACACTGTGGGGAGTCCAAATGCGGCTAGCCCGCGGGAGTCGACCATGACCCGGATCCGCCAGCTGTTCGCCCTCGCCCTCCTGCTTTTCTCCGGGGTGGGCTTCGCCGACTGCCCCGACTGGCTCGACGTCGAGTTCCCCCGGCTGCGCAGCCACGAGCAGGTCGACCTCTGCGCCCTCAAGGGAGACAGGGTGCTGCTCATCGTCAACACGGCGAGCCAGTGCGGCTTCACGCCCCAGTTCGAGGGGTTGGAAGCCCTCTACCAGCGCTACCGGGAGCGCGGTCTCGAGATCGTCGGTTTTCCCTCCGATTCCTTCCGCCAGGAATTCGACGACGAGGCCGAGACCGCCAAGATCTGCTACGCCAACTACGGGGTGACCTTCACCATGCTGGCGCCAAGCCCCGTGCGCGGCGATGGCGCCAATCCCGTCTTCGCCCACCTGGCCGAGGTCCTGGGCCCGCCGCGGTGGAATTTCTACAAGTACCTGATCGGCCGGGACGGCACGCCCCTGGCGAGTTTCCCGCCCACGGTGAAGCCCCTCGACGAAGAGCTCGTCCGGGCCATCGAGGAGGCGCTCTGAAACCGCCTGTTGACCGAGAGGGGGAGACGATTGCGGCGCCTGCGGGCGCCGTCTTTTTCGGGGCATCCGGAACCGGAAAGCCGTGACCGCGCTCTTCGCCTGGCTCTTTTTGGCCCTCGGCGTCTCCTTTTTCTGCTCCCTGGCCGAGGCGGTGCTGCTGTCTGTCACCTGGGGCCACATCGGCGCCCTGCGCCTGTCCGGCCAGCAGGCCACCGCCCACCGCCTGGAAGCGCTCAAGCGCGATGTCGAAGCGCCCCTCGCGGTGATCCTCACCCTCAACACCGTGGCCCACACCATGGGCGCCGCGGGGGTCGGCGCCGAGGCGACGCGCCTCTTCGGCCACGCCGCCCTGGGGGCGACCTCGGCGATCCTCACCCTGCTGGTGCTCGTCCTCTCGGAGATCCTGCCCAAGACCTTGGGCGCCGCCCATTGGCGGCGGCTCGCCGGCCCGGTGGCGGCGGTGCTGGCCGCCCTGGTGGTGGCCGCCCGGCCTTTGGTTTGGCTACTCGCCCGCTTCACCCGCAGCATCGCCGCCCAGGCGCGGCAGAAGCACACCAGCCGCGAGGAGGTCCTCGCCCTCCTCCAGCTGGCGCGGCGCGAGGAGGTGCTCGACGAGCGGGAAGCGCGCCTGGTGGAGCACGTGCTGATGCTGCGCGAGCTGCGGGTGGAGGAGATCATGACCCCGGCGTCGATGATCCAGCGCCTGCCGGAATCCCTCCGGGTGGGGGAGTTCCTCGCCTGCCACGGCGATGTCCAGTTTTCCCGCATCCCCCTCTACCGCGACGATCCGGATCGGCTCACCGGCTTCGTCCTGCGCAGCGAACTGTTGATGGCCGCCGCCCACGGCCAGACCGACCTGCCCCTCGCCCACTTCCGCCGCGAGCTGTTGGCGGTGCCCGACAAGCTCGGGGTGCTCGCCGCCTTCGACCGCTTCCTGCGCGCCGGCGTCCACATCATGGCGGTCTACGACGAATACGGCAGCCTGCGCGGCCTCGTCACCCTGGAAGACGTGATCGAGACCCTCATGGGCCTCGAGATCGTCGACGAGAGCGACCGGGAGCCCGACCTCCAGGCCGCCGCCCGCCGCCGCTGGCTGGACCGGGCCCGGGAGCTCGGGGTGTCCCTCGACGAGTTAGACTCCTGGTCCCAGGGCGGGAGCGCTCAGCTCACCCGCGCGGTCAGCCGCCGCAGCCGTTCGAACAGGCGCCGGCGGGCCGGGCCGGGAGCGGGCTCGGCGCGGGCGGCGCGCATCAGGCTGCGGATCTCTTGGCGGGGCAGGTCGGGCCAGGCGGCGAGCAGCTCGCCCAGGGCTGCGTCCCCCTCGGCCAGGAGCCGCTCGCACCACTGGTCGACGACGCGGAAGTGGTGGCGGAAGCGGCGCGCCTCGGCGTCCAGGGCGGCCAGGGCGGCTTCCAGGGCGGGGCGGTCTTCCTCCTCGGCGAGGCGGCGTGCCAGGTAGCGCAGTTGGCGGCGGCGCGCTTCCGAGTCGGGCAGGCGGCGGTAGAGGGCGATCCCCTCGCGGAAGGGGGCGGAGAGGGGCAGCTGGCTGCGCTGCGAGTCGGGCAGGGCGGCGAGCCGCTCGGCCAGGGCGGCGAGCGCCGCCAGTTCCCGCTTGCGCTGGCTCTTGGAGGGGCGTTCGGGTGCGGCGGGGGGCTGCTGCGGTTCGCGGTCAGGCACGGGGCCGCCCTCACTGGGGTTCGCCGAAGCGCTCGGCGATGAGGGCGCGGATCGCCTCGCAGGCCTCGGCCTCGTCCTCGCCGTCGAACAAAAATTCCAGGGTGGTGCCCTGCCCGGCGGCGAGGAGCATCAGGGACATGACGCTCTTGGCGTCCACCAGTTTGCCGTTCATCCCGGTGCGGATGGTGCAGGCGAAGCGGGCCGCCGTGGAGGCCAGCTTGGCGGCGGCCCGGGCGTGCAGGCCGAGCTTGTTGACGATGGTGATCCGGGTTTCGATCATGGCGCCATGAAATCCGTTGCTCGGGGGGGTGTCAAGGCGCGGGCCGCGCCGCCCGCTCCAGCTCCCGGTGGCGCACCTGGACGTCGGCGAAGCGGTCGCGGAAGTGGCGGGCCAGCCGCTCGGCCAGGTAGACCGAGCGGTGCTGGCCCCCGGTGCAGCCCAGGGCCACGGTGAGGTAGCTTCGCCCACTGGCGGCCAGCTCCGGCAGCCAGCGGGCGAGGAAGGCGATCAGGTCGCCCTCCAGGGCGGCCACCTGCGGCTCGCCGGCCAAAAAGGCGGCCACCGGGGCGTCGAGCCCGGTCTGCTGGCGCAACCCGGCCATCCAGTGGGGGTTGGGCAGACAGCGCACGTCGAAGACGAAGTCGGCGTCGGCGGGCACGCCGTGCTTGTAGCCGAAGGAGAGGAAGAGCACCGAGGTTTGGCCGTGCCGCTCGGGGGCGACGCGGCTTTGGACGACGTCGCGCAGCTCGTGGAGGGTGAGGCTGGTGGTGTCGATTCGGCAGTCGGCCACCGCCAGCACGGGCTCGAGGAGGTCGCGCTCCAGGGCGAGCGCCCGCGGCAGGTCGACGTCGGGGCCGGTGAGGGGATGGCGGCGGCGGGTTTCGCTGAAGCGGCGCAGCAAGACCGGATCGGCGCAGTCCAGGTAGAGGACTTCGCAGTGCACCCCCTGGGCCTTCAGGGATGCGAGGCGCGCTGGCAGGCTGTGGAGGGCGTCGCCCGGGGTGCGGACGTCGATCCCCACCGCCACCCGGGTGCGCCCGCCGCGGCCGAGCTCGTCCACCAGGGCGGGCAGCAGGCCCGCCGGCAGGTTGTCGATACAGGTGAAGCCCACGTCCTCGAGGACATGCAGGGCGGTGCTCTTGCCCGAGCCGGAGCGACCGCTCACCACGAGAAGGCGCATCAGCCGGCCGTTTCCCGTTCCCGCTCGGCCGCCAGGGCGGCCTCGAAGAGGTCGCGGTCGGAGTCGGCCGCCCGCAGCCGGCGGCGGTTTTCGGGGCGTTCCAGGAGGCGGGCAATGGCCGCCAGGGCGTCCAGGTGTTCCTGGCGGTGTTCTTCGGGCACGATGAGGCCGAACACCAGGTCGACCGGCTCGCCGTCGGCGGCGTCGAAATCGATGCCCCGGTCCAGGTGGAGCAGGGCGCCCACCAGCCGGTCGAGGCCGGGCACCCGGCAGTGGGGGATGGCCACGCCGTGGCCGATCCCAGTACTGCCGAGCTCCTCGCGGGCCAGGAGGCTGCGGTAGATGGTGTCGGCGTCGGGCAGGTCGCCCCCCTCGCTCAGGCACTGGGAGAGGTATTCCAGCACCCGCTTCTTGCTGGTGCCGGGCACCGCCGAGCGGCTGCGGCCGAGAGTCAGGAAGTCCGCGATCCGGCTGGTCACGACTCAGTGTCCCCGCAGCTTTTCTTTGTACTTGATGAGTTGCCGGTCGAGCTTGTCCACGAGGCTGTCGATGGCGGCGTAGAGGTCTTCGTGGGTGGCGTCGGCGAAGAGCTCGCCGCCGCTGACGTGGATCTTGGCTTCCGCCTTCTGGGTGAGCTTGTTGTCCACCGAGAGGATGACGTGGGTGGAGGTGATCCGGTCGAAGTGTTTCTCCAGGCGCGACAGTTTGCTGGTGACGTAGTCGCGGATGGCGTCGGTGATCTCCAGGTGATGACCGGTGATGTTCAGCTGCATGGGGGTCTCCTCGTGTCGATCAGGGGCGGATGCCCTGCTTGAAGCGCTTGCGCTCGGCGGCCGTGGGGATGCCCAGGGCCTCGCGGTACTTGGCCACGGTGCGCCGCGCCACCTGGATGCCGCGGGCCGCGAACTGCTCGGCGAGCTTGGCGTCGCTCAGGGGGCGGGCGGGATCTTCGGCGTCGATCATCTTGCGCAGCATGGCGCGGATGGCGGTGGCCGAACACTCGCCGCCGTCGTCGGTGGCCACGTGGCTCGAAAAGAAGTACTTGAGCTCGAACACCCCCCGCGGCGTCTCGATGTACTTGTGGGTGGTGACCCGCGAGACGGTGGATTCGTGCAGGCCGAGCCGCTCGGCGACGTCGGCCAGGATCAGCGGGCGCATGGCCTCGGGGCCGCGCTCGAGGAAGCCGCGCTGCAGTTCGACGATGCAGGCCGCCACCTTGAGCAGCGTTTCGTTGCGGCTCTCTAGGCTGCGCAGGAACCAGCGCGCCTCCTGGAGCTGGGTGCGCAGGAAGCGGTTGTCGCTGCTGTCATCGGCGCGCCGCACCAGGGCGGCGTAGTGGCGGTTGAGGGCCAGGCGCGGGGTGACCTCGGGGTTGAGGCTGACCCGCCAGGCGCCGTTTTCCTTCACCACCTGCACGTCGGGAATCACGTACTCCACCTGCACGCCGCCGATGCGCTCGCCGGGGTGGGGGTTGAGGCTGCGGATGAGGGCCACCGCCCCCTCTAGCGCCTCCGGGGGCAGGCCGGTGAGGCGGGCCAGGCGGGGGTAGTCGCGCTGGGCCACCAGCTCCAGGTGCGCTTCCACCAGGCGCAGGGCTTCGCCGCGCCAGGGGGTGGTCGGATCCAGCTGGCGCAGCTGGATCGCCAAGCACTCGGCGAGCGAGGTGGCGGCCACGCCGGGGGGGTCGAACTGCTGCACCCGGTGGAGCACGGCGAGCACCTCCTCCCGGTCGAGGCCGAGCTCGGCGAGACCCGCGTGGATCTCATCGATGGGCAGGGAGAGGAAGCCGTCTTCGTCCACCGCGTCGATGATCGCCTCGGCCACCACGCGGTCGGTGGGGGACATGGGGGTGAGGTTGAGCTGCCAGAGCAGGTGGTCGCGGAGTGTCTCGGTGACCCGGTGGAAAGCCTCAAAGTCCCGCTCTTCCTCGTCGCCACCGCCGCCCGCGTTCGCCGGAAAGATGTCCTCCCAGCGGGCGTCCACCGGCAGCTCTTCGGGGATCTCCTCCGCGGCGCCGTCGCCGCCGAGCGCTTCTTCGGCTTGAGACTCCGCTTCCACCGCCGGGGCGGACTCCTCGTCCAGCTCTTCGGCGAGCTCCAGCATGGGGTTGGACCACAGCGCCTGCTGGATCTCCTGGCGCAGCTCCAGGGATGACAGCTGGAGCAACCGGATGGCCTGCTGCAGCTGGGGCGTCATGGAGAGCTGCTGGCCGATCTTGAGTTGCAGGCGCTGCTTCATCACGGTCCGTCGCCTTGTCCTGCAACCAGTGTAGCGCCGCGCCTCGCCCCGGTGCAATGCGCGGGAGGCGGAATTGCCTGCAAAATGCGTGCCTTGTCAGAGGCGAAAGCCTTCCCCCAGGTAGGTGCGCCGCACCAGGGGATCGGCGAGGATCTCGGCGGGGGTGCCGTGGGCGATCACCCGCCCTTCGCCGACGATGTAGGCGCGCTGGCACAGGTCCAGGGTGTCGCGCACGTTGTGGTCGGTGATCAGCACGCCGATGCCGCGATCGCGAAGGTGGCGGACGATGGCCTTGACGTCGCCCACCGAGATCGGGTCGACGCCGGCGAAGGGCTCGTCGAGGAGCAGGAAGCGCGGCTCCCGGGCCAGCGCCCGGGCGATCTCCACCCGGCGCCGCTCGCCCCCGGAGAGGCTCAGACCCTGGGCGTGGCGCAGGTGGTCGATGTGGAATTCGGCGAGCAGCGCGTCGAGGGTTTCCCGGCGGGCGGCGGCGCTCAACTCGCGGCGGGTCTCCAGGACCGCGAGCAGGTTTTCCTCGACGGTGAGCCGGCGGAAGACGGAGGGCTCCTGGGGCAGGTAGCCGAGTCCGGCCCGGGCGCGGCGGTGCATGGGCAGCCGCGTGAGGTCCAGCTGGTCCATCCACACCCGACCGGCATCCGGGGGGATGAGCCCGACGATCATGTAAAAGCAGGTGGTCTTGCCCGCCCCGTTGGGGCCGAGCAGGCCGACGATCTCGCCCCCGGCCACCTCCAGCGAGACGTCGACGATGACCGGCCGCTTGCGGTAGCTCTTGGCCAGGTGTTCGGCGCGCAGCGAGGCCATCATTCCACCTCGGGTTGGCGCTCGGGGGGGATGACCATCCGGATCCGCTCCCGGCCGGATTCCTCGCCGCCTCGGGCGCGGATCACCCGCTCGCGCAGGTCGTAGGTGATGCGCGCACCGGAGAGGGTGGCGCCGTCCTGTTCCAGGAGGGCGTCCCCCTCCAGGACGATCCGCTGTGCCTCCAGGTCGTAGCGGATGGTGCGCGCCCGCGCCACCACCGGGGCGGCACCCGGTTCGGGGATCTGGCGGTAGCTGGCCGGCGAGCCGGTGCAGACGATGGCCACCACCCGGCGGCCGCGGGTGTGCACCTCGACGCGCTCGGCCTCGATGCGGATGGAGCCCTGGGTGATCACCACGTCGCCGGTGTAGACGGTGCGCTCCAAGGCCTCTTCGCGGATCGCCTCCCGGGCCTCGATCTGGATGGGCGCCTGGCGGTCCTCGGGCAGCGCCGCCGGCCGCCCGGCGGCGGCGAGGAGGGCGAGGAGGAGAAGGGCGCGGCGGTGGGCCATGGGCGAAGGAGCCGGTGGGCGGGCCGCCCATTATGGCACGGCGCGGCCCGCCACCAGCACGGGATCCTCAGAGGATGCCGGCGCGCAACAGGTCGTGCATGTGGATCACGCCGATGGGGTGACGTTCGGCGTCCTCCACCACCAGGGCGGTGATCTTGCGCTCCTCCATGATCCGCAGCGCCTCGGCGGCGAGCACGTCCTTGCCGACGGTCTGGCAGTTGCGGGTCATCACCTCGCCCACGGTGACCCGGTTGATGTCCACGTCGTGGTCGATGGCCCGCCGCAGGTCGCCGTCGGTGAACACCCCGGCCAACTCTTCCCGCTCGTTGACCACCGTGGTCATGCCGAGCCCCTTCTGGGTCATCTCCAACAGGGCGTGGCGGAGGGGCGTGTCGGGCCGTACCCGGGGGATTTCGGCGCCCCGGTGCATGATGTCTTCCACCTTTAGGAGCAGTCGCCGCCCCAGGGCGCCGCCGGGGTGGGAAAAGGCGAAGTCTTCCGCGGTGAAGCCGCGCGCCTCGAGGAGGGCGATGGCCAGCGCGTCGCCCATCACCAGGGTGACGGTGGTGCTGGCGGTGGGGGCGAGGTCCAGGGGGCAGGCCTCCTGTTCGACGCCGATGTCGAGCACCACGTCGGCCATGGTGGCGAGCGGCGAGTTGGGGTTGCCGGTCATGCTGATCAGGGGCACGCCGAGCCGCTTGATGAGGGGCAGCAGGGTCACCACCTCGGCGGTGTTGCCTGAACTCGAGATGGCGATCACCACGTCGCTGCGGGTGAGCATCCCCAGATCGCCGTGGCTCGCCTCGCCGGGGTGGACGAAAAAGGCCGGGGTGCCCGTGCTCGCCAGGGTGGCGGCGATCTTGCGGCCGATGTGGCCCGACTTGCCCATGCCGGTGACCACCACCCGCCCCTTGCAGGCGAGCATGAGCTGGCAGGCGCGGATGAACTCGGCGCCGATGCGCTCCTCGAGGCGGGCCACCGCCTCGGCTTCGAGGCGCACCGTGCGCTTGCCGGAAGAGACGTAGTCGAAGGCGCTCATGGGCAGCGGGCGATCGCCAGGGGGCGCTAGTATAACCGCCCACCGGTAGCCCGCTCCGCCGGGCGATGGTATAGTTCGCCGGCCCCGGATGCACGGCCGCAGCACCAGGACTCCGCCATGACAGCGACCGCGCGCGCCCCCTTTGGCTGCCTTGCGCGCCTTGCCGCCCTCCTTCTCGGCCTCGGCCTGGTCGCCCCCGCGGGGTGCGCGGAGGCGGCCGCCGCCGACCCGACCCGCCTGGTGCGCGAGGTGACCGACGAGCTGTTGGCGGACATCGCCGCCTACCGGGACGCCCTGGCGCAGGCTCCCGACGAGGCCGAAAAAGAGCGCTTGCTGGCCGAGTACTATGACCGGCTCGCGGCGCGCCTCGAGCCGGTGGTGGATTTCGACTGGATCGCCCTCAACGTCATGGGGCCCTACCGCAAGGTGGCCACCCCCGAACAGCGGCGCCGCTTCCGGGAGGTGTTCGCTCGCAGCCTGGTGGAGACCTACGGCCGAGGGCTGCTCACCTACAGCGACCAGGAAATCGTGGTCCACCCCCTGCCGCCCGAGGAGCGGGAGCGGCGGCGGGTGGTGGTCCGCCAGGAGATCCGCGGGGTCGACCAGACCTACCCCCTGCTCTACGTGATGGCCCTCGACCGCACCGGAAAGTGGCGGGTGATCAACGTGATCATCAACGGCATCAACCTCGGCCAGACCTTTCGCAACCAGTTCCTCCAGGCGGCGGAGCGGGAAGGGGGCGACCTCGATCGGGTGATCGCCGGCTGGCGGGTTGAGGCCGAGTCGACGACGGAGAACGGTTGAGCATGGAACCGGCAGCCATCGAGCGCACCATTCGCGACGCCTGGCCCGAGGCCGAGGTGGAGGTGGCCGGCGACGGCCGCCACTTCGACCTGGTGGTGGTCACCGACCGCTTCGCCGGCCTGCGCAAGATCCGCCGCCAGCAGATGGTCTACGCCCTCCTCGGCGACGCCATCGCCCGCGGCGAACTGCACGCCCTGAACATCCACCCCTTCACCCCGGCCGAGCGCGACGAGCGCGCCGGCGGGTCATGGAGCGGTTCCTGATCCAGGGCGGCGTGCCGCTCGCCGGAGAGGTGCGGATCTCCGGAGCCAAGAACGCCGCCCTGCCGATCCTCGCCGCGAGCCTGCTCACCGCCCGCCCGGTGGTGCTGGAAAACGTGCCGGCGCTGCGCGACATCGCCACCATGGTGGCGCTCCTCGAGAGCCTGGGCGCGGAGGTCGCCTGGGACCGGGAGGCGGGGCGAATCCAGCTGGACGCCGCGCGCCTCTCCTCCCACACCGCCCCCTACGAGCTGGTGCGCACCATGCGCGCCTCGATCCTGGTGCTCGGGCCGCTGCTCGCCCGCTTCGGGGAGGCGCGGGTCTCCTTTCCCGGGGGCTGCGCCATCGGCGCCCGGCCGGTGGACCAGCACCTGCGCGGCCTCGAGCAGATGGGCGCCGAGATCGCCATCGACGGCGGCTACATCCACGCCCGCGCCCCCCGGGGTCTGCGCGGTGCCCACGTCTTCTTCGACCTGGTGACGGTGGGCGGCACGGAAAACCTGATGATGGCCGCGGCCCTGGCCGAGGGGACCACGGTGCTCGAAAATGCCGCCCGGGAACCGGAGATTGTCGACCTGGCGCGCTTCCTCCAGGCGCTGGGGGTGGAAGTGGAAGGAGCGGGCACCCCCACCGTGCGGGTGGTCGGGCGGGGCTCGCTCGACGGCGCCCGCCACCGGGTCATGCCCGATCGCATCGAGACCGGCACCTTCCTGGTGGCGGCGGCCGCCACCGGCGGGTCGCTGACGGTGCGCGGCGCCGCGCCCCAGGATCTGGAGGCGGTGCTGCTCAAGCTGGAGGAGGCGGGCGCCGCGATCCGCTGCGCGGGGGATGCCATCCACCTGGAGATGGCCGCCCGACCCCGCGCCGTGAGCTTGCGCACCGCCCCCTTTCCCGGTTTCCCCACCGACATGCAGGCCCAGTTCCTGGCCCTCAACGCGGTGGCGGCGGGAGTGGCGCGGGTCACCGAGACCATCTTCGAAAACCGCCTGATGCAGGTCCAAGAGCTCAACCGGATGGGGGCGCGGATCACCCTGGAGGGGAACACCGCCATCGTCACCGGGGTGGAGCGGCTCACCGCGGCGCCGGTGATGGCCTCGGACCTGCGCGCCTCGGCCTGCCTGGTGATCGCCGGCCTGGTGGCGGAGGGGGAGACGGTGGTGGACCGGATCTACCACATCGATCGCGGCTACGAGACCATCGAGCGCAAACTGGCCGCCCTGGGGGCGCGCATTCGGAGGGCGGCGTGAGCGGACTTACCCTCGCCTTGACCAAGGGGCGCATCCTGGACGAGGCCCTACCGCTCCTCGAGCGGGCGGGGATCCGCCCCCTGGAGCGGCCCGGGGAGAGCCGCAAGCTGCTCCTCGACACCGACCAGCCGGGGGTGCGGCTTCTGATCCTGCGCGGCGTCGACGTGCCCACCTACGTCCAGCAGGGGGCCGCCGACCTGGGCATCGTGGGGCGCGACCTGCTCCTCGAGCACGGCGGCGAGGGACTCTACGAGCCCCTGGATCTGGGGATCGCCCGTTGCCGGTTGATGACCGCAGGGCCCGTGGGCGTGCCCCGGCCGGCCGGGCGGATCCGGGTGGCCACCAAGTACGCCGCGGTGGCGCGGCGCCACTACGCCGCCCAGGGCCGCCAGGCGGACATCGTCAAGCTGTGGGGGGCGATGGAGCTCGCGCCCCTACTGGGGCTCGCCGACGAGATCGTGGACATCGTCGACACCGGCCGCACCCTGCGGGCCCACGGGCTCGAGCCGCGGGAGACCATCGCCGAGGTGAGCTCCCGGGTGATCGTCAATCGGGCCGCGATGAAGCTCAAGCACCGGCTCGTGCGGCCGCTGCTGGCGCGCCTCGCGGCGGCGCGGGAGGAAGGAGCGTGAAGGTGCGCAGGCTCTCCACTCGGGATCCCGGGTTCGACGCCGCACTCGCCGAGCTGCTGGCCTGGGAGGCGGTGGCCGACCCACAGGTGGAGCGGGCGGTGGCGGAGATCATCGAGCGCGTCCGCAGCGAGGGCGACCGCGCCCTGGTCGAGTACACCAACCGCTTCGACCGCCGCGCCCTCAGCCGGGCGGCGGAGCTGGCGGTGCCGCCCGAGGCCCTCGCCCGCGCCCACGCCGAGCTGGCCGCGCCGCTGCGCGCCGCCTTGGCGGCGGCGGCGGAGCGGATCCGTGCGTTCCACGAGCGGCAGCGGGAGCAATCCTGGGAGTTCCGCGACGCCTTGGGCAATCGCCTGGGGCTTCGGGTCACTCCCCTCGCCCGGGTGGGGATCTACGTGCCCGGCGGCAAGGCCAGTTACCCCTCGTCGGTGCTGATGAACGCCATCCCCGCGCGGGTCGCGGGGGTCGTGGAGATCGCCATGGCGGTGCCCGCTCCGGAGGGCCACCTGAACCCCCTGGTGCTCGCCGCCGCCCATCTCGCCGGAGTGACCGAGCTGTGGACCATCGGCGGCGCCCAGGCGGTGGCGGCCTTCGCCTTCGGCACCGAGAGCGTGCGCCCGGTGGACAAGATCGTCGGGCCCGGCAACGCCTACGTGGCCGCCGCCAAGCGGGCGGTCTTCGGGCGGGTGGGGCTCGACCTGGTGGCCGGGCCGTCGGAGATCCTGATCATCTGCGACGGCGAGACCGACCCGGAGTGGATCGCCCTCGACCTCTGTTCCCAGGCGGAACACGACGAGAGCGCCCAGGCGATCCTCCTCTCCCCCGACGGCGCCTTTCTCGACCGGGTGGCCGAGTGCCTCCGCCGCCTCCTGCCCACCCTCGAGCGGCGGGCGGTGATCGAGGCGTCCCTGGCCCGGCGCGGCGCCCTCATCGAGGTGCGCGACCTGGACGAGGCGGCCCGGATCGCCAACCGGATCGCCCCCGAGCACCTGGAGCTCTCGGTGGCCGAGCCCGAGGCGCTGCTGCCCCACATCCGCCACGCCGGGGCCATCTTCCTCGGCCGCCACACCCCCGAGGCCCTCGGCGATTACTGTGCGGGGCCCAACCACGTGCTGCCCACCTCCGGCACGGCGCGGTTCTCTTCGCCCCTCGGAGTGTACGACTTCGTGGTGCGCACCTCGCTGATCCACTGTTCTCCCGCCGGGGCGGCGGAGCTGGCGGGCATCGCCCGCCAGCTGGCCGAGGGGGAATCCCTCACCGCCCACGCCCGCTCCGCCGCCTGCCGCATTCCCGGAGAGGCGCCGTGACCAGCCCCTTCTGGTCGCCTCTGCTGGCGGCACTGGAGCCCTACGTGCCCGGCGAGCAGCCGGCGGGTGCCGATCTGGTCAAACTCAACACCAACGAAAACCCCTACCCGCCGTCGCCGCGGGTGCTGGAGGCGATTCGCGCCGCCGCCGACGAGCGGTTGCGCCTCTACCCGCCGCCGGAATCGGACGCCCTGCGGGAGGCCCTGGGGCGCCACTTCGGCCTCGGCCCCGAGTGGGTGTTCGTGGGCAACGGCTCCGACGAGGTGCTCGCCCACTGCTTTTTCGGCTTTTTCGGCCGCGGCGGGACGATCTGCTTTCCCGACGTCACCTACAGCTTCTACCCGGTCTGGTGTCGCCTCTACGGCATCCCCTACCGGGAAGTTCCCCTGCGGGAGGATTTCACCCTCGCCCTGGAGGACTACCCGCCCGAGGCGGCGGGGGTGATCTTCCCCAATCCCAACGCCCCCACCGGACGGGCCCTGCCGCGGGAGGCCATCGCCGCCTTCCTCGCCCGCGCGCCCCAGTGCTTCACGGTGGTGGACGAGGCCTACGTGGATTTCGGGGCGGAGAGCGCCGTGCCCTTGGTGCGCGCCCACCCCAATCTGCTGGTGGTGGGCACCTTTTCCAAGTCCCGCTCCCTGGCCGGGCTGCGAGTGGGCTACGCGGTGGGACAGCCCGCCCTGATCGAGGGGCTCGTCCGCCTCAAGAACAGCTTCAACTCCTACCCCCTCGACCGCCTGGCCATCGCCGGCGCGGTGGCGGCCCTGGCCGACGGGGGGTACTTCGAAGAGACCCGCGCCCGGGTGGTGGCGGCCCGCGCCGAGCTCGCCGCGGCCCTCGAGCGGCGCGGTTTCGAGGTGGTGCCCTCGGCGGCCAACTTCCTCTTCTGCCGCCACCCTTGCCACACCGGGGCCTACCTGGAGGCGGGCCTGCGCGGGCGAGGCATCGTGGTGCGCCGCTTTGCGCGCCCGCGGATCGCCGATTATCTGCGCATCACCGTGGGCACGCCGGAACAGCATCGCCGGCTGCTGGCCGCCCTGGACGAGCTCCTCTAGTTAGTCGTCTAGTCGTCGCCGGCGGAGGGGCGCTCGCCGGCCACCGCGGTGGTGGTGAAGCGCTCACCGCCACGCAGCACCTCGAGCTCGATGGGACTGCCGGGCCGCAGCCCGGCGATGATCTGGGTGCCCTCCCGGCCGTCTTCCACCCGCCGGCCGTTGATTTTCAAGATCACGTCCCCCGGCGCGAGTCCGGCCGCGGCGGCGGGGCTCGCCGGGTGGACGGCGGTGATCAGCAGCCCCCGCGGCGGATCCAACCCCAGGCGTTCGGCCTGGGCCGAGGGCAGCTGCTGGGCTTGGACGCCGAGCCAGCCGCGGATCACCCGCCCGTGGGCCACCAGGTCCTCCATCA
This sequence comes from Porticoccaceae bacterium, assembly GCA_026005035.1. Classification (GTDB taxonomy): domain Bacteria; phylum Pseudomonadota; class Gammaproteobacteria; order Pseudomonadales; family Porticoccaceae; genus BPKH01. The sequence goes on from BPKH01000008.1 coordinate 55,443, forward strand.
CCCTGAGGGCGATGTCGGCGGGGATGGCAAACCCCACGCCCACCGAGGCCCCCCCCAGGATGGCCGAGTTGATGCCGAGCAGGTTGCCGTAGGCGTCCACCAGGGCGCCGCCGGAGTTGCCCGGGTTGATGGCCGCGTCGGTCTGGATGAAATTTTCCAGGGCGTTGAGCCCGAGCCCCCGCCCGAGCGCGCTGATGATCCCCTGGGAGACCGACTGGCCCACCCCGAAGGGGTTGCCGATGGCGAGGACCACGTCGCCCACCCGTGCGCCGCGGGGATTGCCCACGGCGATGGGGGACAGGTCGGGCAGGGAGGTGCGCAGCACCGCCAGGTCGGTCTCGGGGTCGACCCCCACCACCTCGGCATCCCCCTCGCGCCCGTCGTGGAGCAGGATCAGAATCGTCTCCGCACCCTTGACCACGTGGTGGTTGGTGAGGATGAGCCCGTCGGCGGTGACGATCACCCCCGAGCCGAGGGAGGAGCCCAGCCGCCGCTGGGGTGACAGCACGCCGGGCATCCGCCCCAGCAGGGGGTCAGTGAAGGGTGGCGCGCGGCCCGCCACCACCTTGGTGGTATAGATGTTGACCACCGAGGGTGCGGCCCGCGCCACCGCGTCGGCGTAGGAGAGGGGTTTGTCGAGCGCGGCCTGGGGGGTGAGCTCGTCGAGGCGCAGGGCCTCCGGAAAGTCCCGCCAAGGGGTGCGGGCGGCGAGCACCACCAGGGCGCCGGCCGCCAGTCCCGCCAGGGCGGGGAGGGCGAGATTGCGCAGCAGCCAGCGCACGGCCGCCTAGCGCCCTTCGCCGCTCCCCGGGGCGGGGGCGTCGGGCGGCAGGGTGGGGTCGGCGAAGCGGGGTTCGCGCCGCTGGTCGAACAGGTCCTCTTCCACCTCTTCGAGCAACAGGGGGTCGCCCGGCGCGTAGTCCCGCGGCGGCTCCACCGCCTCTTCGGGAAGCAGCTGGTCGCGCTCCGCGGGGGCAAGCCCGGGCAGCGCTTGGGCGATCACCGCGCGGCCCACCTCGGCGCCCGCCAGGCTCGCCGCGCCGCGGGCCAATTCCTCCGCCAGGGCGCGCTGTTGGCGGTTGAGCTCACCGAGCAGTTCGGCGGTGCGCTGCAGGTGGCGGGCGGCCTCTTGGCGCAGGGCGGCCAATTCCCCCTCGGCGCGGGCGAGGCGGTCGGCCAGCCGCCTGCGATCCCGCGCGGAGGCGGAAAAGCGCAAGCCGAGCAACAGACCCGCCGCCAGACCCAGCGCGGCGGCCGCCAGGGGATAGAGAAGGTCGAGATCCACGCGTCTTACCGCTCGTGACCCGGGAGGGGACAGTATACGCGCCGCGACCGCGCCTGTCGGCGGCTTGCCGCCCACCGGCAACCCTATACAATGCGGCCCTTCGCCATCTGGGAGGCGGCGATGGCCAAAGAGGAGCGCGTTTGGATCGCCGGGCCGGCGGGCGGCATCGAGGCGTCCTGGGGACCGCCAGAAGGGGTCGATTCGGCCGGCGGCCGGCTGGCGGCCGCGGTCTGCCATCCCCACCCGCTCCACGGCGGCACCATGGACAACAAGGTGGTGACCACCCTGGCGCGCACCTTCCGGCGCCTGGGCCTGCCCACAGTCCGCTTCAACTTCCGCGGCGCCGGGGGGAGCGAGGGCGAGCACGACGGCGGTGTGGGCGAGGTGGAGGATCTCGCTGCGGTCGTCTCCTGGCTCGCCGAGCGAACCGGGGCGGGTCGGGTGCTGGTGGCCGGGTTCTCCTTCGGCAGCGGAGTGGCGAGCAACTTCGCCGTCAGCGACCCGCGGGCGCTCGGCGTCCTGCTGGTGGCGCCGCCGGTGGGGCGGTACGGCTTCGCGCCGGTGGCCGGGTATCCCTGTCCGGCGGCCATACTCATCGGGGCGGACGACGAGTTGGTGGACGTGGCCCAGGTGCGCGCCTGGGCGGAGACGCGTCGCCCGCCGGTGCCGGTGACGGTGTTGCCCGCCACCGGCCACTTTTTCCACGGCCGCCTGGTGGATCTGGCGCGGGCCGCGGAGGAGGCGGTGCGGCCCTGGCTGGCGGAGGCGGCGCGGTGAGCACCCCCCTCGCCCGCTATCGGCGCGATCTGGCGGCCGGCACCATCCAGCCCGATCCGGCCCAGGAGCGGGCGGTCCTCCATCTGGAGGATCTCCACCGCCGCCTCCTGGCCCGCGCCGCGCGCTCCAAGCCCAATCTATTGCACCGCCTCTGGCGGCGCGAGCCCCCGGCCCCCGAGCGGGGGCTGTACCTGTGGGGCGGAGTCGGGCGGGGCAAGACCTACCTGATGGACACCTTCTTCGAGTGCCTGCCCTTTCGCGAAAAGCTGCGCGCCCACTTCCACCGCTTCATGCGCCACGTGCACGAGGAGCTCATCCGCCAGCGGGGCGAAAAAAACCCCCTGGAGCGGGTGGCGGAGGTGTTGGCCGGTGACGTGCGGGTGCTGTGTTTCGACGAGTTTTTCGTCTCCGACATCGGCGACGCCATGATTCTCGGCCAACTCCTCGGCCACCTGTTCGAGCGCGGGGTCACCCTGGTGGCCACCTCCAACATCCCCCCCCGGGAGCTCTACCGGGACGGGCTGCAGCGGGCGCGCTTTCTGCCGGCCATCGACCTCATCGAGCGCCACTGCCAGGTGGTGGAAGTGGACGGGGCCACCGACTGGCGGCTGCGCGCCCTGGAGCGGGCCGAGGTCTACCACCACCCCTTGGGGGAGGCGGCGGAGCGCGCCCTGGCCGACGCCTTCGCGCGCCTTGCGCCCACCGCCGAAGAGGTCCGCGAGGGCGGCGCCCTGGAGATCGAGGGCCGGATCCTGCCGGTACGCAAGGTGGCGGAGGACGTGGTCTGGTTCGACTTCGAGACCCTCTGCGGCGGGCCGCGCAGCCAGAACGACTACCTGGAGATCGCCCGCGAGTTCCACGCCGTGGTGCTCTCCGGCGTGCCCGTCCTCACCGCGGCGCGGGACGACGCCGCGCGGCGCTTCGTCAACTTGGTGGACGTCCTCTACGATCGCGGGGTGAAGCTGATCCTGTCGGCGGCGGCGCCGGTGGAAGCTCTCTACCGCGGCACCCGACTGGCCTTCGAGTTCGAGCGCACCCAGAGCCGCTTGCTGGAGATGCAAAGCCAGGCCTACCTGGCGCGAGCCCACCGCCCCTGAGCGCCTCCCCGAGCGGGCTCGGCCGGACGTTTTGGCGGCCGCCGAGCGAGTCCGCAGGCTGCGACCTCGATGGAGCGTAGCCCGGATGGAGCGAAGCGGAATCCGGGAAATTCCCCAGGCCACACAGAGCGCAAGAGGGACTGGACCCACCCTTGCCCTTGAAATGGCCAGGTGGCGTGGGTAGAATCCGCGCTCTTTTCGGAACCGCCCCTGTCGCACGGGAAGAACGATGAAGACCTACAGCGCCAAACCCGGGTCCGTCGAGCGCCACTGGTACGTGGTCGACGCCACGGACAAGGTGCTCGGCCGCCTCGCCGCGGAGATCGCCAAGCGACTGCGCGGCAAGCACAAGCCGGAGTTCACGCCCCACGTGGACACCGGCGACTACATCGTGGTGGTCAACGCGGCCAAGGTGCGGGTCACCGGTCGCAAGGCCACCGACAAAAAGTACTACCGCCACAGCGGCTATCCCGGCGGCATCGTCGAGACCAACTTCGAAAAGCTCCTGGCCAAGGCCCCGGAGCGGGTGATCGAGCTCGCCGTCAAGGGCATGTTGCCCCGCGGCCCCCTGGGGCGGGCCATGTTCCGCAAGCTCAAGGTGTACGCGGGGGCCGAACACCCCCACGCGGCCCAGCAACCGCGCGAACTCGCTCTCTGAACACGGAAGCGACCATGGCACAGACTCACTACTACGGAACCGGCCGGCGCAAGACCGCCACCGCCCGCGTCTTCCTCCGCCCCGGGCGGGGGCTCATCACCGTCAACGACCGGCCCCTCGAGCAATATTTTGGGCGGGAAGTGGCGCGGATGATCGTGCGCCAGCCCCTCGAGGCGACCGACAACGCCGAGCGCTTCGACGTGCGGGTGACCGTGCGCGGCGGAGGCAGCTTCGGCCAGGCGGGGGCGATCCGCCACGGCATCGCCCGGGCGCTCCTCCAGTACGACGAAAATCTGCGCCCCAAGCTCCGCCAGGCGGGCTTCCTGACCCGCGACGCCCGCGAGGTGGAGCGCAAAAAAGTGGGCCTGCACAAGGCCCGCAAGCGGCCCCAGTACTCGAAGCGCTGAAGCGATCCGCCCGGCCCCTGCCGGGCTTTGCGCGCAAAGCCCCACCCGGCCGTTTGCTTGTCATGGGTGGGGCTTTTCATTACTATTGCTCGCCATTTTCCCCTGCCAGATCCCGATTCGCCGCTTCGAACGGAGAGCCCCCATGAGCAATGACGGTGTCAACGTCAGGCGCCGCCGCTTCCTGACCGGAGCCACCTGCGTGGTCGGCGCTGCCGGCGTGGTGGGAGCCGCAGTGCCCTTCGTCGCCTCCTGGAACCCGAGCGCCAAGGCCAAGGCGGCCGGCGCCCCGGTCAAGATCAACATCGCCAAGCTGGAGCCGGGCCAGATGGTCACCGAGGAGTGGCGCGGCCGGCCGATTTTCGTGGTGCGGCGCACCGCCGAAGCGCTGGCGAGCCTCGAGCGGGTGGCGGACCGGCTGCGCGATCCCCGCTCCGAAAAATCCGAGCAGCCGCCCTACGTGGACCCGGTCCACCGCGCCATCAAGCCGGAGATCTTGGTGCTCGTCGGGATCTGCACCCATTTGGGCTGTGCTCCGCTCTACCGCCCGGAGGTGGGCGTCGATCCGGGCAGCGGCGAGCCCAACCCCGACTGGCTCGGGGGCTTTTTCTGCCCCTGTCACGGCTCGCGGTTCGACCTGGCGGGGCGGGTCTATCAAGGGGTGCCCGCGCCCACCAACCTGACGGTGCCCCCTTACGCCTTCGAGGGGGACAACGTGATCGTCATTGGCGTCGATGAGGGGGCTGCGTGATGGGCTGGCTGACCGGACTTCTCGACTGGGTGGATGCGCGCCTGCCGGTGCGGCGGGCCTGGGACACCCACATGGGCAAGTACTACGCCCCGAAGAATTTCAATTTCTGGTACTTCTTCGGCGTCCTCTCCCTGGTGGTGCTGGTGATCCAGTACCTCTCCGGGATCTGGCTGCTCATGAGCTACCAACCGAGCGCGGAAGGGGCTTTCGCCTCGGTCGAATACATCATGCGCGACGTGGACTTCGGCTGGCTTTTGCGCTACGTCCACTCCACCGGGGCCTCGGCCTTCTTCGTGGTGGTCTACCTACACATGTTCCGCGGCCTCCTGTACGGCTCCTACAAGGCCCCCCGGGAGCTGGTCTGGCTGTTCGGCATGGCCATCTACCTGGTGCTCATGGCCGAGGCGTTCTTCGGGTACGTGCTGCCCTGGGGGCAGATGTCCTACTGGGGCGCGCAGGTGATCATCTCCCTCTTCGGGGCCATCCCCTACATCGGCGAGGACCTGGTGCAGTGGATCCGGGGCGACTACCTGATCTCCGGCATCACCCTCAACCGTTTCATGTCGCTGCACGTGGTGGCGCTGCCCATCGTGTTGCTCGCCCTGGTGGTGCTGCACATCCTCGCCCTCCACGAAGTGGGGTCCAACAACCCCGACGGGGTGGAGATCAAAAAGCACAAGGACGAGCAGGGCCGGCCCCTGGACGGCATTCCCTTCCACCCCTACTACACCGTCCACGACCTGGTGCCGGTGGTGGTCTTTTTGATGGTCTTCTGCTTCATCGTCTTCTTCGTCCCCGAAATGGGCGGGTACTTCCTGGAGAAGGCGAACTTCCAGGAGGCCAACCCCCTCAAGACCCCCGAGCACATCGCGCCGGTTTGGTACTTCACCCCCTTCTACTCCATGCTGCGGGCGGTGCCCGACAAGTTTCTGGGCTTTCTGACCATGGCGGCGGCCATCGCCATCCTGTTCGTGCTGCCCTGGCTCGACCGCAGCCCGGTCAAGTCGATCCGCTACAAGGGGATGGTGAGCCGGGTGATGGTGGTGGTCTTCGCCGCGGCGTTCATCATCCTGGGCGTGCTGGGCGTCAAGCCGCCCACGCCCGCGCGCACGGCGCTCGCCCAGATCTGCACGCTGATCTATTTCGGCTACTTCATCGGCATGCCCTTCTGGACCCGCTGGGAGAAGACCCACCCGGTGCCCGAGCGGGTGACCATGGACGGCGGCATGGGACCGCTCAAGTTCCTCGGCGTGTTGGCCCTGACCGCCTTGCTGGTGGTCCTGCCTCTCAAGGCGGTGGGCGCCGAGACCGGGCACGCCTGCGGCACCATCGACTGCGACCCCATCGAACTCGACTTCGACGACAAGGCGTCCCTGCAGCGGGGGGCGAAGCTCTTCGTGAACTACTGCATGGGCTGCCATTCGGCGCAGTACTCCCGCTGGAGTCGGGTGGCCCGGGATCTGCGGATCCCCGAGGAGTTGGTGATGGAGCACCTGGTGTTCGCCGACCAGAAGTTCGGCGATCTGATGGAGATCGCCATGCGCGAGGAGGAGGCCAAAAAGTGGTTCGGCGCGGCGCCGCCGGATTTGACCCTGGCCACCCGCTGGCGCTCCCCGGAGTGGGTCTACACCTACCTGCGCAATTTCTACGAGGACCCCAAGCGCCCCTTCGGCGTCAACAACCGGGTGTTCCCCGACGTGGGCATGCCCCACGCCCTGTGGGACCTCCAGGGCCTCAACGCCTGCGCGCCGGGGCCGGCCAAGGGCGAGGGTGCGACCACCGACCCCCTCACCGGCCACACCATCGAGACCGATCCCTGCGGCAGTTATCGGCAGGTGGAGAAGGGCCGGCTTTCGCCGGAGGAGTTCGACGCGGCGGTCTACGACCTGGTGAACTTCATGGGCTATCTCGCCGAGCCGATGCGCGAGGAGCGCAAGACGCTCGGGGTCTACGTGCTGCTCTACCTGGCCTTCCTGTTCGTGTGGGTGTGGTTGCTCAACCGCGAATACTGGAAGGACGTCCATTGAGGACGGGCTCGCGGGCCGCACTCGGGAACGGGACATGGCGGTGACGGTCAACCGCGGCGGCGTGACCCTCTTTTCCGACCCCCGCTGCCACCGCAGCCATCGGGTGCGGCTGGTGCTGGCGGAAAAGGGGGTGGCCGCGGAAGTCGTGTCCGTGGAGCCGCGAAATCTCCCGGAGGTCCTCTTCGAGTGGAACCCCCACGGCACGCTGCCCACCCTGGTGGACCGCGAGCTCGCCCTCCATGAGCCGCGCGTGGTGCTCGAGTACCTGGACGAGCGCTATCCCCATCCCCCCCTGTTGCCCGCGCACCCGGTGGCGCGCGCCCTGGCCCGCGAGGCCATGGCGCGCATCGAGCGCGACTGGGACGCGAGCCTCGACGCTCTGGCGGCGGGCGCGGAGGGCGAAGAGGGGCAGCAGGCGCGGGCGCGACTGGCCCAGGAACTGGTGCTCCTCGCCGGCCTGTTGGCCGAACGGCCCTACCTCCTGGGGGAGGATTTTTCGCTGGTGGACTGCTACCTGGCGCCGGTGCTGTGGCGGATGCGGGCGCTCGCGGTGCCGCTGCCCACCAGTCGCCAGGGGCGGCCCCTCCTCGAGTACATGGTCCGCCTGTTCGAGCGGCCGGCGTTCGGCGCCAGCCTATCGGCGGCGGAGCGGGAGCTCGGCTGAGGAGCCGAGGAGAAAGCGGTGGCAGGTGTGCCCATGACGCCGAGCCGGCCCTATCTGCTGCGGGCCCTCTACGAGTGGATCGTCGACAACGGGCTGACTCCCCACATCGTGGTGGATGCCGAGCGACCCGGTGTCCAGGTCCCCCGCGGCTACGTGGAGAACGGGCGGATCGTGCTCAACATCGCGCCCCGCGCCGTGGAGGGGCTGCGCATGGATCGCACGTGGGTGCGCTTCCGCGCCCGCTTCGGCGGGGTGGCGGAAGAGGTGGCCGTACCCGTGGCGGCGGTGCTCGGCATCTACGCCCGCGAGAACCAGCGGGGGATGATGTTCCCGCCCGAAGAGGCGCCGCCCGAGGAGCCGCCGCCCACCGGCGGCAGGCCCGCTTTGAAGGTGGTCAAGTAGCCGGCAGGCGGATCTCCACCCGCAAGCCACCCCCGGGCGCGGGCAGGGCGGCGATGGTGCCGCCGTGGAGCTCCGCCGCCTTGCGGGCGATGGCGAGGCCCAGGCCGTGCCCGCCGTCCCGATGGCCGCGCGCCGGGTCGAGGCGCACGAAGGGCTCGAAGATCCGCTCCCGGTCGGCCGCGGCGAGGCCGGGCCCGCAGTCGTCCACCGCGATCACCACCTCCTCTCCCTCGCGCCGTGCGCGCACCTCCACGGCGCTGCCGGGGGCCGTGTGGCGCACCGCGTTGCGCAGGACGTTTTCCACCGCCCGGCGCAAGAGTTCGGGGCTTCCCTCCAAACACAGTGGCGGTGCGTCGAGCAGGATCCGGCAGCCCCTCTGCTCCGCCTCCAGACTGCTCGCCTCGACGATCTCGGCGAGCAGTTCGTCGAGTTCCAGGCGCTCGCGGGGATAGGTGACGGTGTCCATGCGCGCCAGGGTGAGCAGCTCGCCGATCAGGGCGTCCAGGCGATCGAGATCCTTGCGGATGCGGGCGAAATCGGCTTCGGCGGCGGGGCAGTGGCGCTCGGCGAGAGCCAGGGCCACCTGGAGGCGCGCCAGGGGGGAGCGCAGTTCGTGGGAGATGTCCCGCAGCAGCTGGCGCTGGGCGGCGAGCAGGCGCCCCAGGCGGTCCGCCATGTGGTCGAAATCTCGGGCCAGATCGGCGATCTCGTCGCGCCGCCGCAAGGGGCCCACGCGCACCTCGAGGGCCCCCGACGCCAGGCGCCGAGTCGCCCGGGAAAGCTCCTGCAGGGGTTTTGCCAGGTAGCGGGCCAACCCGTAGCAGACCCCGGTGCTCACCAGCACGGTGATGGCCAACCCGAGCCACAGGGGGGCGCGGGTCTTGCCCTTCATCCAGGTGGGGCGCATCCACGCCACCAGCTCCACCCGGCGGCCGTCGGGCAGGTGCACGGTGCGCCGGTGGAGGGCGCGCCGTTCGCCGGCGTGGGTGAGGGCGTGGCGGAGGCGGGGCGGCAGCGGGTGGCCGCGCAGGTCTCGCCCATCCTCGCCCACCGCGAAGATGGGCGGCTCGGCGCCCGGCTGTGCCGGGCGCAGGAAGGCTCTGGCGCCGGCCGGATCCCCTCGCTCCAGATAGCGGGCGGCGGCCTCCATCCGCGCCGCCAGGCGCTGCTCGTCCTGTTGGCGGACCTGATCGAAGTAGAGCTTGACCCCGAAGCCCACCGCCAGGTTGAGCAGCAAAAGCGCGCCCCAAAACCACAGAAAGATCTTCCAGAACAGGCGGCCCATTCAGCGTTCCAGTTGGTAACCGGTGCCCCGGATGGTGTGGATCACCAGCTCCGGGTCCAGGGCGGCGAGCTTGCGGCGCAGGTGGCTGATATGGACGTCGAGCGCTCGGTCGTAGGGGGTCATGGGCCGCCCCAGGGCGCGCAGGTAGAGCTCCTCCTTGCTCACCACCTGGCCGGCTCGCTCCGCCAGCACCAGGAGCACCGAGTACTCGGTGCTGGTGAGGTCCAGGGGTTGGTCCCCCACGGTGGCGCTGCGCGAGGCGGGGCGCAGGAGCAGGCTGCGGCAGACGAGCTCGGCGGGAGCGGCCTCCCGCTCGGGCGGGCGGTGGCGGCGCAGGACGGCGCGCAAGCGGGCGGCCAGCTCTCGGGGATTGAACGGTTTGGGGAGGTAGTCGTCGGCGCCCATCTCCAGTCCCAGGATGCGGTCGAGGTCGTCCCCCTTGGCGGTGAGCATCACCACCGGCACCGCCGACACCGCCCGCAGCCGGCGCAGGACCTCCAGGCCGTCGAGGGCGGGCAACATGATGTCGAGGACGACCGCATCCCAGGAACCTTCCAGGGCCAAGCGCAGGCCCTCGTCGCCCCGGCCGCAGAGGGTGGCGGCGAACCCCTCGGGGGCGAGGAACTCGGCGAGCATCTCGCCGAGTTCCAGGTCGTCGTCGACGATGAGAATTCGCACTGCGGACTCACTCCGTCGTCACCGCGGCCATTGTCCCGCCCTGAGGCGTCCCGGCAACGGCTTTTTACCTTCCTTTACCCACTTTTTCGCCCCTTTTACCCTGCGCGGCGCCCGCCCTTCCTACAATGAAAACACCCAACAGCGACGAGGAGAAAGGCCATGAAACAGCGTTTGTTGAGTTGGATGCTCGCCGGGGCGATCGGCGCTGCGACGTCGGCAGCCTGGGCCGAGCCGGGTGGGTGGGAGGGGATGCATCCTCCCTGCGGGCCCGAGAAACGCGGCTTTCACCACTTGGGGTTTGGTGAGCGGATGGCCGAGCGGCTCGGTTTGACCCCCGAGCAGCGGGAACAGATCGAGAAGATCCGCGCCCAGGCGAGGGAAGCGGGCAAGTCCCTGCGGGAAGCACTGCGCGAAGCCAAGCGCAAGGAGAGGGAAGCCTGGCTGGCGGGCGCGTCGGAGCGGGAACTCAAAAAGCGGGCGCGGGAAGTGGCCGACAAGCGGGTGGAGTGGATGCTCCACGGGAAAAATGTGCGCGAGCGCATCGAGGCGGTGCTGACCCCCGAACAGCGCGAGCAACTGGCCGCCCTGCGGGCGGAGCGGATGGAGCGCTGGCGCGAGCGCCGGGAGCATCAAGGCCACACCCCGCCGCCCGGTCCGAAGCCTCAGTGAGGCTCGTCGCCGGTGCGGCCTTCACGCGTCCAGGACCCGGCCCGGGTTGAGGATGCCCGCCGGGTCCAGCGTTCGCTTGAGTAGGCGCATCAGAGCGATTTCCGCAGGCTTTCGACTGTGGGCGAGCCAGCACTTTTTGTCCAAGCCGATGCCGTGCTCGGCGGACACAGAACCGCCCAGCTCCGAAAGCGGGCCGTAGACGAGGCGATCGGCCTGGGCTCGTAGGGCATCCACCTCGCCCGTGGCCTGGGGGGCGAGAAAGAAGTGGAGGTTGCCGTCGGCGAGATGGCCCAGGCAGAAAAAGACCGTCTGCGGCCAGCGCCCGGACACGGCTGCGCGGAGTCGCTCCACGTAGGAAGGAATCGCCCGGCGGGGCAGGCTCACGTCGTAGAGGAAGCAGTGCGCGCCGACGAGGGTGGCGTCGAAGGACTCGCGCAGCCGCCACAGGGCGGCGCGCTCTCGCTCGTTGGAGGCCACCGCGATTTCGCCCACACCGGGCTCGACCAGCGCCTCTTCGAGGCAGGCCAGTAACCGCTCGCGATCGCGCTCGGCGTCGTGGCCGGCCGTCTCCACCAGCGCGTACCACGGGAAAGTCGCCGGCAGGGCGGCGGGATGGCCGCGGGAGGTCTGGTGCCGGTAGTAGGGGCCGTCCATGGCCTCGAAGCGGACGAGGAGCGGACCCAGGGCGCGCTCGAGGCGGTCGAGGAGGGCCAGGGCGGCGTCGAGGCCCGCGAGGCCCACGAGGGCCGTCGCCCGATCGCGGGCCCTGGGAATGAGGGCGAGCACCGCCCGCGTCACCACCCCCAGGGTGCCCTCGCTGCCGATGAACAGCTGCTTGAGGTCGTAGCCGGCGTTGTCCTTGGGGAGGCGAGAGGTGGCGTCGAGCACGGTGCCGTCCGCCAACACCACCTCGAGGCCGAGCACGTGGCGGCGCATCATGCCGTGGCGCAGCACCTCCATGCCCCCGGCGTTGGTGGCGATGTTGCCGCCCAGGGTGCACGAATCGCGGGCGCCGATGTCCACCGGGAATTCGAGATCCCACCCCGCCGCCGCGCGCTGCAGGCGGCCCAGGGTGCAACCCGCTTCCACCACCGCCACCCGCTCCACCGGGTCGAGCTCGACGATGGCGTCCATCCGCTCCAGGGAGAGCACGAGCTCACCGGGGCGGGCCCGCTGCCCGGACACCGCCCCCGTCAGTCCGCCCTGCACCACCACCGGCTGGCGGTGGGCGCTACAGGCGGCCAACACCGCCGCCACCTGGGCGGTGGTGTGCGGCCGCGCCAGGGCGGCGGCGGAGAGTGGGCGCGGGTCCCAATAGCCGCCGCTCCGCTCCGCCAGGCACTCGCCCACCAGCAGGCCGTCCGGGCCGAGGATCTGGGCCAGTCGTTGCAGGAGTTGTTCGTCCACGCCCCTCGCCTTCGATGCCCTCCCGGCCAGTATAGCGGGGCGATGGGCGCCCGATTTCGAGGCCGCGCTACAATCGCCGCCATCGCGGACTTGGCAGGTGGCGCCATGGGCGACGGATGCTGCGCAGAGTTTTCGGCGGCCGGCCGCGACGCCCGGCAGCGGCGCACGCTGTGGGCGGTGCTGGCGGTGAACCTATTGGGGTTTGCCGGCATGGGGGTGGGAGCGCGACTCGCCGGCTCCTCGGCCCTCCTCGCCGACACTCTGGATTTTCTCGGCGATGCCCTCACCTACGGGTTGAGCCTGTGGGCGGTGGGGCGCGGCCTGCGCGCCAAGGCCCAGGTGGCCCTGTTCAAGGGCGGACTCATCCTGGCGGCCGCACTCTGGGTGGTGGCCGAGGCCCTGTGGCGCCTTTCCCTCGGCCAGCCGCCCCTGCCCGCCGCCATGGGGGCGTTTGCCTGCGCGGGGCTTGGGGTCAACGGCTTGTGCCTCGCCCTCTTGTCGCGCCACCGCCACGAGGACGTCAACATGCGCTCGGTTTGGGAATGCTCGCGCAACGACATCGTCGCCGGCCTTTCCGTGGTGGGCGCGGCCGCCTCCGTGGCGGTCACCGGATCTGTCTGGCCGGACGTCCTGGTGGCGCTCTTCCTCGCCGGCTGGCTCGCCGCCTCAGCCGCGCGGGTGGTGGCCGCGGCCCGGGCGGACCTGGTTCGGGATGCGGGAGCAGGGTAGTCCGGATGGAACGTAGCCCGGATGGAGCGTGAGCGGAATCCGGGAACCACCGCCCCCCGCGGGCCCCGGGGCTCCTCGCACCTCGGATTTCGGCACTGCGCGCCTCCATTCGGGCCACGCGCCTCCAGGCCCGCAGCCCGTTTCCGATTCGAGCGATCCGGACCGACGGGGAGCAAAATTCCAGGGCGAAGTCGATCGGGCCTGCCAGCAGGCCCGGGTCGACCTCCAGGTGCTGGCGCCCAAGCACCCTCGCGCAAGGATGGGGTCGAGCGGGCCAACGGCATCCGGCGCTACCCGTTCACTGCCGGCTCTGCCGGCGATCCGCTGCCGACCACGATCCGGAACTGCGCCCCCGGGGTGGGAGGCCGGGAGCAGCGCTACACCCTCCTCCGTTCCCCCGGTCATTGCCGCAAGCCACGCCGACCGCGCACCTTCGTCCGGCCGGACAGGAGCTCCCCGAGGTTTCGGCGTCTCCGATGTGCTGAACCCGGACAACCCCTTGACCCTTAGAGGGCACCTTCCTATAATCCGCAACCCTCGAGTCGGCCGAGGAGCGTTCGTGGGCGTGCCGACGCGAGAAGAAGGTTTCGATGCGGGGTGGAGCAGCCTGGTAGCTCGTCGGGCTCATAACCCGAAGGTCGTAGGTTCAAATCCTACCCCCGCTACCAAATGTGCGCGCGTTGCGCGGCGTCGAAAGCCCCTTCTCCCAAGGGGCTTTTTGCTAGGTGCAGGGGTGCTGCGCAACCGGGGCCACGCGCCCTTTTTTTGATGGTGCCGAGCCGGACGGTGGATCAGAATCGGCTATTCGGGCTCCTCGAGCCCGCGGTGCGGGCCATGGGGTGCGAGCTGTGGGGGATCGAATTCGCCCGCGGCCGGCGACCCGTGCTGCGGATCTACATCGACAAGGAGACCGGGGTGCGACTCGAGGATTGCGAGCGGGTGAGCCGCCAGGTGAGCGCGGTCCTCGACGTGGAGGATCCGATCCCTACGGAGTACATCCTCGAGGTCTCCTCCCCGGGGCTCGACCGGCCGCTCTTTACCCTGGAGCAATACGCCCGGTTCGCCGGTGCCTGGGTGGCCATTCGGCTGGGGCGGGCTTTCGAAGGGCGGCGCAATTTCCGCGGCCTTCTGGTGGGCGTCGAGGACGGCTGCGTGGTGGTGCGCTGCGAGGAAGAGGAATATTTATTTCCGGTGGAAGCCATCGAGCGGGGCAACTTGATCCCCCGCTTCGATGGAGAGTGAAGCATTGAGGCGGACGATACAGATGGGCAAAGAGATTTTGTTGGTGGCCGAAGCGGTTTCCAACGAGAAGGGTGTCCCCGAGGAGGTGGTCTTCGAGGCCCTGGAACAGGCGCTGGCCACCGCCACCAAAAAGCGCTACGAGGGGCCGGTGAACATCCGGGTGGCCATCGACCGCCAGACGGGCGACTACGAGACCTACCGCTGGTGGCGCGTGGTGGGCGACGACCAGGTGGCCGAGCTGGGCACCGAGCTCACCACCGAGGAGGCGGCGGAAAAAGACCCCAACCTCAAGGTGGGGGACATCTACGAGGAGCGGGTGGAAAACGTCGCCTTCGGCCGCATCGAGGCCCAGTCCGCCAAGCAGGTGATCGTCCAGAAGATCCGGGAAGCGGAGAGGGCGGTGATCGCCGAGCAATACCGCCACCGCGTGGGCGAACTGGTCAGCGGCACCGTCAAGAAGGTCACCCGGGATCACATCCTGGTCGATCTCGGCAACAACGCCGAGGCGATCCTGCCGCGCAGCGAGTTGGTGGGGCGGGAGGTGTTTCGGGTCAACGACCGGGTGCGGGCGATCCTCAAGGAGATCCGCACCGAAAACCGCGGCCCCCAACTGATCCTGTCGCGGGCCTGCACGGAGATGCTGGTGAAGCTGTTCGCCATCGAGGTGCCCGAGATCGCCGAGCAGGTCATCGAGATCAAGGCGGCGGCGCGGGATCCCGGTTCGCGGGCCAAGATCGCCGTCAAGACCAACGACGGGCGCATCGATCCGGTGGGCGCCTGCGTGGGCATTCGCGGTTCTCGGGTGCAGGCGGTCTCCAACGAGCTGGACGGCGAGCGCATCGACATCGTCCTCTGGGACGACAACCCCGCCCACTTCGTGATCAACGCCATGGCGCCGGCGGAGGTGGAGTCGATCGTCATGGACGAGGACGCCCACTCGATGGACGTGGCCGTGGCCCAGGAAAACCTGGCCCAGGCCATCGGCCGGGGAGGCCAGAACGTGCGCCTCGCCACCGAGCTGACCGGCTGGCGCATCAACGTGATGAGCGTCGAGGAGCTGGAGGCCAAGCGCCAGGCCGAGGCCGGGGCGCTGGTGGAGCAGTTCATGAAGTACCTGGACGTGGACGAAGACTTCGCCACCGTCCTGGTCGAGGAGGGGTTCAGCTCCATCGAGGAGATCGCCTACGTGCCCCTCGACGAGCTGTTGGCCATCGAGGGGTTCGACGAGGCCCTGGCCGACGAGTTGCGAGGGCGGGCCAAAAACGCCCTGTTGACCCTGGCGCTCGCCTCCGAGGAGGTGCTCGCCTCCAACGAGCCGGCGGAGGACCTCCTCTCCCTGGAGGGGATGGAGCGCCCGCTCGCCTATCGCCTGGCGGCCGCCGGAGTGCGCACCCGCGACGCCCTCGCCGAGCTCGATGCCGACGAACTGGTGGAGCTCGCCGGGGTCGAGCGCGCGCGCGCCGAGCAGCTGATCATGAACGCGCGCGCCCACTGGTTCGCCGAAGAGGCGGGGGAGGACCGCGAGTGAGGGCGGCGGCGCCGGTGGTGGAGAAAGAGACGAGGGGGATAGCCCATGGCTGAAGTGACCGTGAGCCAACTGGCCGAGTCCGTGAAGACCCCGGTGGAGCGCCTCCTGAAGCAGATGGCCGAAGCGGGGCTGCCCCACAGCTCGCCCCAGGATCGGGTGACGGAGGAGGAAAAGCAGCAACTGCTCGCCTACCTGCGCAGCCTGCACGGCGAAGAGGGGGGCGAGCCGCGCAAGATCACGCTGCGGCGCAAGACCCTCACCACCCTCAAGACCGGCGCCCGCAAGACGGTGGCGGTGGAGGTACGCAAGCGGCGCACCTACGTCAAGCGCTCGCTGCTCGAGGGCGAGGGCGCGGAGGAGAGCCGGGTGGCCGAATCGGCCGCCGCCGAGGCGAGCCGGGAGGTATCGCCGCCGCCGGCTGGCGAACCCCCCGCTGTGGCGGAGGCGGCGCCAGAGGTGGTGCCCGCCGTCGAGCCGGCCGCCGCCGAGCCGGTGGCGGCAACACCTGCCGGCGCCGAGCCCGAAGGCGAGGAGCGGGCGGGTGCGGCGGAGGAGTCCGCCGCGCCGGCGCAGGTGGAACCGGCAGCGGCCCCGCCCGAGGGGGATGGGCGGCCCACCCTGCGCCGCAGCCTCGTGGACGATGCCGAGAAGTTGCGCCTCGCGGCCATCGAGCGGCGCCGCAAGCGGGAAGCCGAGGAGCGGGCGCGCCAGGCCGAAGAGGAGGAGCGGCGGCGCAAAGAGGCGCAGGCTCGGTCCGCCCGCCCGGCACCCCCCAGCGCGCCGGCGGAGCCCCCAGCGGCGGCGGCTCCGGCCCGCCCGGGCAAGAAGAAGACCCGCGCCGAAGAAGAGGAAGAGGAGCGCATCAAGGCCCGCAAGCGGGCCAAGACCAAGGGCCGCCGCGAGCGTCCCGAAGAGTTGTTCGTCGAGGTGGACGAAGAGACCGGCGAAGTGGTGCCGCGGGTTCGGTCCGCCGCCCCGGTGGTGCAGATCGAAAACCGCCACACCTTCCGCAAACCGACCGAGAGAATCGTGTACGACGTGGAAATCCCCGAAACCATCACGGTGGGCGAGCTCGCCCAGAAGATGTCGGTCAAGGCGCCGGTGGTCGTCAAAGAGCTCATGAAGATGGGCATCATGGCCACGGTCAACCAGGAGATCGACCAGGACACCGCGGTGCTGGTGGTCGAAGAGCTGGGCCACCGCCCCGTGCCGGTCTCCAGCGCCGACGTCGAGGAGCGGCTGATCGAGGAGATCGCCCCCGCCGCCGAGGGCGAACCCCGGCCCCGCCCGCCGGTGGTCACGGTGATGGGCCACGTGGACCACGGCAAGACCTCGCTGCTCGACCACATCCGCAAGACGCGGGTGGCGGCCGGTGAGGCGGGCGGCATCACCCAGCACATCGGCGCCTACCACGTGGAGACGCCGGCCGGCACGATCACCTTCCTGGACACGCCCGGCCACGCCGCCTTCACCGCCATGCGCGCCCGGGGTGCCCGCTGCACCGACGTGGTCATTCTGGTGGTGGCGGCGGACGATGGCGTCATGCCCCAGACGGAGGAGGCGATCCAGCACGCCCGCGCCGCCGGCGTGCCCATCGTGGTGGCCATCAACAAGATCGACAAGGACACCGCCGACCCGGAACGGGTCATGAGCGAACTGGCCGCCAAGGACGTGATCCCCGAGGAGTGGGGGGGTGACGTCCAGTTCATCAAGGTCTCGGCCCTCACCGGGCAGGGGATCGACGAACTGCTCGAGGCGGTCCTCCTGCAGGCCGAACTCCTCGAGCTCAAGGCGCCCGTGGAGGGGCCGGCGCGGGGTGTGATCATCGAATCCCGCCTGGACAAGGGCAGGGGCGTGGTCGCCACCGCCCTGGTCCAGGCCGGCACCCTGCGCAAGGGCGACCTGGTCCTGGCCGGTGAGGCCCTGGGGCGCATCCGCCTCATGAGCGACGAGAACGGGCGCCCGGTGCAGAGCGCGGGGCCCTCGATTCCGGTGGAGATCGTCGGACTCGACACGCCCCCCGATGCGGGCGACGAGTTCCTGGTGGTGGCCGACGAGCGCAAGGCCCGGGAGGTCGCCGAGCTGCGCCGCGAAAAGGCCCGCGAGGCGCGGCTCGCCCGCCAGCGCACCGCCAAGTTGGAGAATGTCTTCGCCGCCTTCGGCGAGGCGGAAAAGAAAGTGCTGCCCGTGGTGGTCAAGGCCGACGTGCGCGGCTCCCTGGAGGCGATCCTCTCCGCCCTGGCGGAGCTGGAAACCGACGAAGTGGGGGTGGACGTGATCGCCTCGGGTGTCGGCGCCATCGGCGAGTCGGACGTCAACCTGGCCATCACCGCCGGGGCGGTGGTGATCGGCTTCAACGTCCGCGCCGAGGCCCAGGCGCGCCGCTTGGCCGAACAAGAGGGGGTGGAGATCCGCTACTACAGCGTGATCTACCAGCTGCTCGACGACGTCAAGCAGGCCCTCTCGGGGATGCTCTCGCCGGAAGTCCGGGAAGAGGTGCTCGGCATTGCCGAGGTGCGAGAGGTGTTCCGCTCGCCCAAATTCGGCGCCATCGCCGGCTGCGTGGTGGTGGAAGGCACGGTGTACCGGGACAAGCCCATTCGGGTACTGCGCGACAACGTGGTGGTCTTCGAGGGGCGCCTGGAGTCGCTGCGGCGCTACAAGGAGGACGTCTCCGAGGTGCGCAGCGGCACCGAGTGCGGCATCGGCGTGAAGGACTACAACGACGTGCGCATCGGCGATCTGATCGAGGTGTACGAAGTCAAGGAGGTGGCGCGGCAGCTGTGACCGCGCGGTGACCATGCCCCGGGAGTTCAGTCGCACCGACCGCCTGGCCGACACCCTGCAGCGGGAGCTCATGGCCCTCATTCGCGCCGAGCTCGACGATCCGCGGTTGGCGATGGTCAACATCACCGGCGTGGAAGTGACGCGGGATCTCTCCCTGGCGCGGGTGTGGGTCAACTTCGTGGTCCCCAAGCCCGCCGCCGAGGCGGCGGCCGCCGTCGAGGCCCTCAACCGGGCGAGCGGCTTCCTGCGCGCGCGCCTGGGGCGGATCCTGCGGATTCGCAGCGTCCCCCAGTTGCGCTTCCAGTACGACGAGAGCGGCGAGCGGGGGCAGCGGGTGAGTGACCTCATCGCCCGCGCCCTGGCCGAAGACCGCGCGCGCCATCAGCGCGGGGAGGAGTAGATGGGCAGGCGCAGGCCCAAGGGGCGGCCGGTCGACGGCATCCTGATCCTCGACAAGCCGCCGGGGCTCACCTCCAACGAGGCGCTGCAGCGGGTCCGCCACCTCTTCTTTGCCGCCAAGGCCGGCCACACCGGCAGCCTCGACCCCCTGGCCACGGGGGTGCTGCCCGTCTGCTTCGGCGAGGCCACCAAGTTCAGCCAGTTTCTGCTCGACGCCGACAAGGGGTATCGGGCCACCTTCCGCTTCGGGATCACCACCCGGACCGGCGATGCGGAGGGTCCGGAGACCGGCCGGGTGGACGCCTCGGGTCTCACCCGGGAGGCGGTGGAGGCGGCGTTGCCCGCCTTCCGCGGCGAGATTCTCCAGGTGCCCTCGATGTACTCGGCGGTCAAGCAGGGCGGCCGGCCGCTCTACGAACTCGCCCGGGCGGGCGTGGAGGTGGAGCGCGCGGCGCGGCCGGTGCGCATCCACCGCTTCGCGCTGCTCGACTTTCGCCCTGGACTCCATCCGGAAGCGGACTTCGAGCTGCTGTGCAGCAAGGGAACCTACGTGCGCACCCTGGCCGAGGACCTGGGCCGCGCCCTCGGCGTGGGCGCTCACGTGATCCGCCTGCACCGCCACCGGGTGGGCGTCTTCGGCGACGAAGACGCCATCGCCCTGGCCGAACTGGAGCGGCTGCGGGAGGGTCGACGGGCCGAGGAACTGGACGGCCTGTTGTTGCCGGTGGAGCGCGCGGTGGCCCACCTGCTCGCAGTGGAGCTGGACGGGCGCACGGCCTGGTTTCTGCGCCGCGGCCAGCCGGTGATGGCCGCCGGGGCCTATCGGCACGCCCGGGAAGGCGATATAGTGCGCATCCTCGACGAGGCCGGGCACTTCCTGGGCGTCGGCGAGGTGCTCGAAGACGGGCGCCTGGCCCCCCGCCGACTGGTGGTGGGGGCGGGCTTTTGAGGTTCGGCCGCACGGCCGAGGCGGGCGTCCTGCAAATATGCGCGGGTCGACCCGGGATGCAACTTGAGCATATTCGGAGGAAGAGAACATGGCACTGACCGCGGAAGAAAAGGCGGCCATCGTCAAGGAGTTCGCCCGCGCCCCCGGCGACACCGGGTCGCCGGAAGTGCAGGTGGCGCTCCTGACCGCCAACATCAACAAACTGCAGGGACACTTCGAGGCCCACCGCAAGGATCACCACTCCCGGCGAGGCCTCATTCGCATGGTCAACCAGCGGCGCAAGCTGCTCGACTATCTCAAGGGCAAGGATCCGACTCGCTACAGCGAGCTCATCCAGCGCCTCGGCCTGCGTCGATGAACCCCGGGGGCGGCGGCACCGCTCCCCCAAGCGAGTCAAGGTGACAAGACCGTGAATCCGATCGTCAAATCGTTCAAGTACGGGGAACAGACCCTCACTCTCGAAACCGGGCGGATCGCCCGCCAGGCCACCGGGTCGGTGCTGTGCAGCCTCAACGACACCACCGTCCTGTGCACCGTGGTGGCGGCCAAGGAACCCTCCCCGGGGCAGGATTTCTTTCCCCTGACCGTCCACTACATGGAAAAGGCCTACGCCGCGGGCAAGATCCCCGGGGGATTTTTCCGCCGCGAAGGGCGGCCGAGCGAGAAGGAAACCCTCACCTCGCGCCTGATCGACCGGCCGATCCGGCCCCTCTTCCCCGAGGGCTTTCGCAACGAGGTGCAGGTGATCTGCACCGTGCTCTCCTTCGACAAGGAGACCGACCCCGACATTCCGGCGCTCATCGGCACCTCGGCTGCGCTCGCCCTCTCCGGCATCCCCTTCAACGGCCCCATCGGGGCGGCCCGGGTGGGTTACAGCCCGGAGACGGGGTATCTGCTCAACCCCACCTACAGTGAGCTCAAGGCCTCGGCCCTCGACATGGTGGTGGCCGGCACCGACCGGGCGGTGCTCATGGTGGAGTCGGAAGCCAAGGAACTGCCCGAAGATTTGATGCTCGGCGCGGTGCTCTTCGCTCACCAGGAAATGCAGGCGGTGATCCAGGTGATTCGCGAACTCGCCGCCGAAGCGGGCAAGCCTCGCTGGGATTGGCAACCGCCCCCCGCCCACCCCGAGCTGGACGAAGCCCTGGCGGCCAAGGTGGGAGAGCGGCTCGCCGCCGCCTACCAGATCACCGACAAGCAGACCCGGGTGAACACCGTCTCCGCCCTGCGCAGCGAAGCGGTCGCCGAACTCGTGGACGAGGCGGCCGGCATCACGCCCGAGCTGGTGGCCAACGCCTTCAAGAAGCTCGAGAAGAAGATCGTCCGCGGCCGGATCCTGTCCGGCAAGCCGCGCATCGACGGCCGCGATACCAAGACGGTCCGCCCGCTGTCGATCCAGGTGGGCATTCTGCCCAAGGTGCACGGCTCGGCCCTCTTCACCCGCGGCGAGACCCAGGCCATCGTCACCGCCACCCTCGGCTCCCTGCGCGACGCCCAGCTGATCGACGCCCTGGAGGGCAAGCGCGAAGACAACTTCATGCTCCACTACAACTTCCCCCCCTACGCGGTGGGCGAGACCGGCCGGGTGGGCTTCACCAGCCGGCGGGAGACCGGCCACGGGCGGCTCGCCCGCCGGGGGCTGGCGGCGGTGCTGCCCAGCGAAGAGGAGTTTCCCTACACCATCCGGGTGGTCTCCGAGATCACCGAGTCCAACGGCTCGAGTTCCATGGCCACCGTCTGCGGCGCGAGCCTCGCCCTGATGGATGCCGGCGTGCCCATCAAGGCGGCGGTGGCGGGCATCGCCATGGGGTTGGTGAAGGAGGGCAACGCCTTCGCGGTGCTCACCGACATCCTGGGCGACGAAGACCACCTCGGCGACATGGACTTCAAGGTGGCGGGCACCGCCAAGGGCGTCACCGCCTTGCAGATGGACATCAAGATCGAGGGCATCGACGAACAGGTGATGGAGACGGCTTTGGCCGAGGCCCGCGCCGCGCGGCTGCACATCCTGGGCGAGATGAACAAGGTGATCGCCGAGCCGCGCCCGGAAGTGTCCGAGACCGCGCCCCGCTACCAGGTGATCAAGATCGATCCCGAGCGGATCCGCGACGTGATCGGCAAGGGGGGCTCCACCATCCGCGCCCTCACCGAGGAGACCGGCACCACAATCGACATCGAGGACGACGGCACCATCCGCATCTATTGCGACAACGCCGCCGGCATCACCCTGGCGGTGGAGCGGATCCAGGCCCTCACCGCCGAGCCGGAGGTGGGCCGCATCTACGACGGCGTGGTGGCCCGGGTGGTGGATTTCGGCGCCTTCGTCACCTTCCTGCCCGGCATCGACGGGCTGGTGCACATCTCCCAGATCGCCGAGGGGCGGGTCAATTCGGTGGCCGAGCACCTGAAAGAAGGGCAGAAAGTGCGGGTCAAGGTGCTCGACGTCGACCCCCGCGGCCGCATCAAGCTCTCCATCAAGGAGGCGCTGGCGGAGGAAGGGGACAAGGCGCTGCCCAAGGCGGAAGAGGTGCCGGTCCCCCGACGCCCCCGAATCCCGCGCCTGAAGGGGGGCTAGCGGAGGAAGTGCGGCGGGGCCTGCGGGCCCCGCTTGCGTTTCCGGCAACCCCACAAGGGTCGCGCCCGCTCAGTCGAAGCCGTGTTCCGGGCCGGGAAAGGAGCCCTCCCGCACCGCCTGGGCGTAGCGCTGCAGTGCGCCGCGAACGGTGCCCGCTTCGGCCAGGAAGTCCCGGGCGAAACTGGGAATTTTGGGCGAGATGCCGAGCAGGTCGTAGAGCACCAGCACCTGGGCGTCGGTGGCCGGGCCGGCGCCGATGCCGATCACCGGCACCGGCAGGCGTTGTGTGATCTCGGCGGCGAGGGCGCGCGGCACGCACTCGAGCACCAGCAGATCCGCGCCGGCTGCCACCAGCGCCTCCGCGTCCGCCAGCAGCCGCCGGGCGCTCTCCGCATCCCGCCCCTGCACCCGGTAGCCGCCGAACTTGTCCACCGATTGGGGGGTGAGTCCCAGGTGGCCGCAGACCGGCACGCCGCGCTCGGCGAGGCCGCGCACCGTGGGGGCGAGCCAATCGCCGCCCTCCAGCTTCACCACCTGGGCACCGGCCTGCATCAGGGCGGCGGCGTTGGCGAAGGCCTGCTCGGGGGTGGCATAGGACATGTAGGGCAGGTCGGCGATCACCAGGGCGCGCGTCACGCCCCGCGCCACGGCCGCGGTGTGGTGGACCATGTCCGCCATGGTCACCGGCACGGTGCTGCGGTGGCCGAGACAGACGTTGCCCACCGAGTCGCCCACCAAGACCACCTCGATGCCGGCCTCCTCGGCGAGGCGCGCGAAGGTGGCGTCGTAGGCGGTGACCACGGGAAAGCGCCGTCTGGCGCGCTTGTGGCCGCGCAGCGTGGCGAGGGTGATCGGCTTGGCATCGGCCATGGCGGCTCCCGTCAGCGGTTGGGGATGGGATTGTAGTAGTGGCGGCCGCTGCGGATCTCGGACAGATAGGCCACGAGCTGTCGGAAATCGGCCTCGCCCCGGGCCAGGTCGATCTCGGCGGCGTTGACGATGAGCAGCGGCGCCTCGTCATAGTCGAGGAAAAAGCGGGTGTAGGCCTCGTTGAGCGCCTCGAGGTAGGCGGGCGAAATGGCTGCTTCCATGGGCACCCCGCGCCGGCGGATCCGCTCCAGCAACACCTCGGTGGGGGCCTGGAGAAAGATCACCAAATCCGGCCGCGGGACGTCCACCGCCAGCTGCTCCCAGACCCGCCAGTAGAGGCGGAACTCGTCGTCGTCGAGGGTGACGCGGGCGAACAGGGGGTCCTTGTGGATCAAGAAGTCGGCCACCCGCCCGGGCGCGAAGATGTCCCCCTGGCGCAGTTCGGCGAGTTGTTCGGCGCGCTGGAAGAGGAAGAAGAGCTGCGTCTTGAGGGCGCCCCGCCCCTCCCGGTAAAAGCCCTCGAGAAAGGGATTTTCCTCCGCCCGCTCGAGGAGCAGGGCATAGCCGAAGGCCTCGGCCAGGCGCCGCGCCAGGGTAGTCTTGCCCACGCCGATGGAGCCTTCCACGGCGATGAAGCGGTGGGGAGCGGTTGCCTCTGGGGGCTCTCTCGGCGGGTCGGTCATGACGGCCATGGAATCTTGTCGATCTCGGCGAGGGCGATGCCGCGCGGCGGAACGCGCCGCAGCAGGGCGGCGAGGGGGGTGCCGTCGGGGAGCACCAGCTCGGGGTCCAGCTCGGCGAGGGGGTAGAGCACGAAGGGCCGCTCCCCCAGCCGCGGATGGGGAAGGGTCAGTTCGGGCGTGGAAAGCTCCAACCGGTCGTAGAGCAACAGGTCCAGATCGAGGGTGCGCGGCCCGAACCGCTCCGCTCGCACCCGCCCCTGGGCGCTCTCGATGCCCTGCAGGGCGGCGAGCAGCGGCGCCGGCTCAAATGCGGTGATCAGCTTGGCGACGGCGTTGAGGTAGGGGGGTTGGGGCACGGGTCCCCAGGGCTCGCTGCGATAGCGCCGGGACACGGCGGCGAGGTGGGTGGCGGGCAACTGAGCCAGGGCCGACAGGGCCCGCGCCAGCTGCTGCGGGGGATCGGCGAGATTGGAGCCGAGGGCGACGTAGGCGACGGGCACGGCTGGCTCAGGAATCGCTCTTCCGCTTGCGCGGCCGGCGCCGTCGGCGGCCCTTGGGGCCGCGGCCCAGGGCCTCCACCATGGCCCGCCGCCCCGCCTCGTCGGCCTCCTGATAGCGGGTCCACCAGTGGCCCAAGCCCCCCAGATCCTCGCCGCTCGCTTCCCGCAACAGCAAAAAATCGTAGGCGGCGCGGAATCGCGGCAGGGCCAGGAGGTGCTCGGCGCGGTTCCCTTCCCGCCGCGGGAGGCGCAGCTGCAGCTCCCAGATCTCCCGCATGGGCAGGCTGAAGCGGCGCGGAATGGCGATCCGCTCCAATTGTCTGAGGAGCGCCCGGGAGGCCGCCTTCTGCAGGGCCAGGGCCGGCGCTTCTCCTTTCCCCTCCAGCGATTTGCGCTCCCGCTCCACCACCGGCCAGAGCAGGGCGGCGAGCAGGAAGGCCGGGGTCACCGTCTTGCCGGACCGCACCCGCAGGTCGGTGTTGGTCATCGCCTGGGCCAGGAAGCGCTCCGCGAAGTCGTCCCCCGCCGCCAGACAGGCGGCGGTGTCGGGGAAGAGATGCTCGAACAGGCGATGTTCTCTGAGCAGCTGGAAGGTGGCCAGGGCGTGGCCGTTGAGAAACAGCTTGAGGAACTCGTCGAACAGGCGGGCCGGCGCCACCTGGGCGAGGAGGTGGCCCAGGGCCGGCAGGGGGGCGGCCGCCGCGGGGCCGATGGCAAAGCCCAACTTGGCGCCGAAGCGCACCGCCCGGAGCATCCGCACCGGATCCTCTCGATAGCGGGTTTCCGGATCCCCGATCACCACCAGCTCGCGCCGCTCCAGGTCCGCGAGCCCGCCCGCGTAATCGTAGAGGGTGTTGTCCCGCGGTTGATAGTAGAGGGCGTTGACGGTGAAGTCGCGGCGGGCGGCGTCGGAGTCGATGTCCCCGTAGGCGTTGTCGGCGAGCAAGAGCCCCTCTTCGGTGCGCACCACCTGGGGGTGGTCATCCCCTTCCTGGGCGGCGCGGAACGTGGTCACCTCCACCACCTCGCGGCCCACCATCACGTGCACGATCCGAAAGCGCCG
The DNA here is from genome assembly GCA_026005035.1 of Porticoccaceae bacterium. GTDB lineage: Bacteria > Pseudomonadota > Gammaproteobacteria > Pseudomonadales > Porticoccaceae > BPKH01. The sequence goes on from BPKH01000008.1 coordinate 80,872, forward strand.
TCCGACGATCCGCGAGCGGCGAAACAGCTTGCGGATCTGTTCCGGGCGGGCGTCGGTGGCCACGTCGAAGTCCTTGGGGTTGAGCCCGAGGAGCATGTCGCGCACGCAGCCGCCCACCACGTAGGCCTGGAAGCCGTGGTCTTGGAGGGTTTCCACCACCGTGCGAGCGCCGCGGCTGATGCGCGAGGGCTCGAGGGGGTGGGATTGGGGCGGCACCACGTGGGGCCCGCGCTGGGCCTCCTGGCGCTGGGCGAAAAAGCCGAGCAGCTTCTTGAGCATTGGGGCGCGGCCGTCGAGCCGAAGTGCCCATTCTAGCCCGATTCGCTTTCCCTTGCAGGGGAGGAGGGGGCCGGAGGTGGAGGTGAGGCGAAGAAAAAGGGGGCTTTTCGCCCCCTTTGCGGACCTTCAAGATTCGGGCCCTAACCCCCCTGAATCTTGAAATTCAGCGTGTCGGTCTCGTTGTCTTTGTTTGCCGTTATCAGCCGAGTGAGGTCGTTATTGTTATCGCCCTAATAGTTAGCAAGGGGTATGCCAAAAAACGTTAAACATTGTAAATCAATGGGTTGCGTTTTTCTGGGAGAGGTGGGCAGGGGCGATCTGTTACCGGTGGAAACAGTGCCAGTGACGATTTGTAACGAATGGGGTTCAATTGCTCGAGCGGCGCCGCGGGATGCCGAGCCGCTGCCGGCGCTCCCACAGACACTTGCGGCTGATGCCGAGCTTTTTGGCCAGTTCCGTCTCGCTCATGTGGTCCTGGTGGGCGAGGACGAACTGAGTGAAGTATTCCTCCAGGGACAACCCCTCCACCCGATCGCCCTCCAGGGTGCGGCGCGGCGCGGGCTCGGGGCGCTGGGGCTCCTCGGGGTCGATCTCCACCAAAGAGAGGTCGATGCCCAGCAGTTCGTGGCCGATGGGCTGGCCCTCGTCGCAGAGGATGACGGCCCGCTGGATGGCGTTTTCCATCTCCCGGATGTTGCCCGGCCAGCGATAGCTGGTGATGGCCTGGATCGCGTCGGGGGCGAGGGTGAGCGGGCCCTTGCCCAGTTGCCGGCAGAAGCGCTCGAGGAGGTGTTCGGCGAGGAGCAAAATGTCCTTGCCGCGCTCCCGCAAGGGCGGCAACTTGAGCGTCACCACGTTGATCCGGTAGTAGAGGTCCTCCCGGAAGCGCCCCTCTTCGCACAACTTTTTCAGATCGCGGTGGGTGGCAGCGAGGAGGCGCACGTCCACCTTGCGCGGCCGGACCGAGCCGATGGCCCGCACCTCCCCTTCCTGGAGGACCCTGAGCAGGCGGGCCTGGGCCTCGAGGGGCAGCTCGCCGATCTCGTCGAGAAAGAGGGTGCCGCCGTCGGCGGCCGCCACCAGGCCGGGGCGGCGCTTCGCTGGCGCCGGTGAAGGCGCCCTTCTCGTGGCCGAACAGTTCCGCTTCGATGAGTGTCTCGGGGATGGCCGCGCAGTTGACGCACACCAACTCCCGCTGGGCGCGGCGGCTCTCCGCGTGGATGGCGCGTGCCACCAGCTCCTTGCCGGTACCGGTCTCTCCCTGGATGAGGACGGTGGCGTCGGTGGGGGCCACCTTGTGGATTACGTTGTAGACCTCTTTCATGGCCGGGCTCTCCCCCACCATGCCCCGGCCGGCGTGGCTGGGCGAGTCGAATCGCCGCGGTCGCGGCCGCGCGGCGAGGATGCGCCGCACGGTCTGCAAGAGTTCCTTTTGGTCGAAGGGCTTGGGAATGTAGTCCACGGCGCCCTGTTTCATGGTGTCCACCGCCGAGCGGAGGCTGGCGTAGCTGGTCATGACCAGCACCGGCACTTCTCCGGCGGGCTTGATCAGATCGGTGCCCGGCGCGCCCGGCAGGCGCAGGTCGGTGATGATCAGGGAAAAGGACTCGAGGTCGGCGCGCAGCGCCTCCTGGACGGTGGTGGCGGTCTCCACCTGGTAGTCGTGCCGCTCCAGGATGCGCTTCAAGGAGTTGCGGATCACCTCCTCGTCTTCGACGATCAGGATCCGGTGCATGGCGCATTCCCCTCGGTGGTTTGGGCGCGGACCAGCACCAGGCTCGCCCGCGTGCCGCGCCCGCCGGCCACCGGGCTCTCGATGGCGATGGTGCCGCCGTGGGCGCGCACGATCCCGTAGACCAAAGACAGGCCGAGTCCCGTGCCCTTGCCCGGCTCCTTGGTGGTGAAGAACGGATCCATCACCCGCGGCAGATGCTCTGGCGCGATGCCGGCCCCATGGTCGACGACGCTCACGCGCACGCGCTGCCCGCTGATGGCCTCGGCCACCACTTCCACCGGGTCCCCCTCGCGGCTCGCGTCGCGGGCGTTGGCCAACAGATTGAGGAAGACCTGCGCCAGTTGATGGGGGTCTCCTCGCACGCAGAGATCATCCGGGATCGCGGTGCGGAATGCAACCTTCGCGGACCCTTTGTCCAGGGCTAGCAAGCGGATCGCGTCCTCCACCACCCGGGCCAGGGGAACCGCTTCGAAGCGCGGCTCCTGGTCGCGGCGCGCGAAGTCGATCAAGGTGGAGACGATGGCGGCAATGCGCCGGGTGAGGTCGAGTATGGTGGCCAGCCGCTCGCCGGCGGCCGGGTCGCGGGTTTCCTCCAGCAGTTCCTGGGCCAGGCAGGAGATGCCGGTGAGCGGGTTGCCGATCTCGTGGGCGACGCCGGCGGCGAGCCTCCCCACGGAGGCGAGCCGCTCGGCGTGGGCCGCCTCGCGCACCAGCCGCAGGTAGTCGGTGATCTCCTCCATGAGGATCACCAGATAGTCGCCGCGCTGCGGGGTGGGACCCGGAATGGCGTGCTTGGTCAGGTGGAACCAGCGGCTCGAGACCTCCCAATCGAGTCGGTGGCTGGGCCACCGTTCCGCCGGCGCGGCCCGGAAGGCCGCGAGCAGCCCGCCCCAGGGCGGGGCCAGATCGGCCAGTTTGGCCCCCTCGGCGGCGGGCCGGGCGATGCCCGTGTAGCGCGCCATGGCGTGGTTCCAGAGGAGGATCTCCCCCTCCGGGTCCACCGAGCACACCCCCACCGGCAGATTCTCCAGGGTTTGCCGGTGGTACAGGCGCAGGCGGTTCAGTTCGGCGGCCAGTCCCGACAGGGCGTCGCCGGCCCGCTCCAGCTGCGCCTCGATGAGGGCGATGTCGTCCACCACCGGTCCCTCGGCCGGCGGCAGCACCGCCTCCACGATCCGGTCGGCGGCCAGGGTGCCGAGCTTGGCGGACAACTGGAAGCAGAGCTGGTCGCGCAGCGCGCGCAGGGTGGCCGGTCGCTGATCGTCGGCCGCCGCCCCCAGGTGGGCGAGCGCCCGCTCTACCTCGGCGCGGGCGGCGGGGCCGATCCAGTCGGCCAGGGCGGCCGCCACCGCGGCACTGGGGCGGGGTGCCACCCCCTGCCGCTGGGGCGGGGGCAGATTGTCCACCGCGCACTGCTCGGCGTAGTGGCGCTCTTCGGGGGTGGTGGGGGTGACGAGGGACACCAGCGCGGCCACCAACAGATTGGCGGCGAGGGATTCCAGCAGCCAGAAGGGCCAGTTGGCCGGCCCCAGGGCCACCTGGAGTCCCCACAGGGTGGGGGATTCGGGCGCGAAGAAGAGCGGTCCCACCAGGCCGTACCCCCACAGGGCGCTCCCGGTGGCGAGTCCCGCCAACAGACCGCGGCGGTTGATGAAGGGAAGGAACAGGGTCGCCACCAGTGCCGGCAGCAGCTGGGCAAGTCCCACCATCCCGCAGATGGTCAGGTCGGTCACGCTGCCGGGCTGGCCGGCCAGGCCGACCCCCCAGGCGGCACCGAGCCAGCCCCAGGCGAGGGCCCGGGTGCGCAGGCCGAGCCAGCGCTCCAGGTCTACCTCGCCCAACGGCTTGCCCGGCTGCACCAGCCAGGCGGTCACCAGGGTGCGGCCCACCGCCACGGCGGTGGTGGCCAAAAAGGCCAGCGCGAGCAGGGCGGCGGCGACGCGTCCCAAGAGGGCGAGCGCGCCGCTGTCCAGGGCGGCGGGCAGGGCGAGCGCGTACTCCTGGAGGGGCACCTCGAGGGGCAGACGCAAGCCCGCCCACAGAATCGGGAACACCGGCAAGGTCACCCCCAAGAGCACCAGGGGCACCGTCCAGCCCGGCAGGGCGAAGGGGCGACGCTCCTCTTCGGCGCCGAGCAGGAAGCTCACCTGGGGCAAAATCAAAGCGAGCGGGAAGAACAGCAGGATCAAGGCGTAGGCGTTGTCGAAGCGCACCGCCACTTCGTTCTGTCCGGAGGATTCAGCCCAGGCGTTGAGCGCCTCGAGCCCCCCGAAGCCCCTCTCCACTGCCAGCCAGCCGACGGCGAGCACTGCCGCCAGGCCCGCCGCCCCGGCCAGGGCGCAGGCGGCGGGCAGGGCCTGCCGGGCGCGCCGCGACACGGAGCACAAGCTGGCGAAGGCGGCGGCGACGGCGACCAACAGGGTCCCGGCGACGCCGGGTTCCGCCCACAGGGCCAGCTGGGCGGCGGCCAGCGGCAGGGAGCCCACTGCCAAGAGGGCGGCGGCCACGGCGGCGACCAGGCGGCTGCGGGTGCGGAAGGCGAGCAGATCGGGCACCGTGGCCAGGGCGTGGCGCCGGGAGATCCAGCGGATCGGATCGATGAACAGCGGCGAGAGGATGAAGGCCCCGGCGAAGGCGAAGATGCCGACGAGGCCGCCGAAGCCGTAGCGACCCACCAGTTCGACGGCGCCGAAGAAAAAGGGCACCCCGGTGGCGGCCACCACCGCCAGGGCGAGGGGCAGGGGGCGCCGCCAGGGAGTTTCCGGAAGGCGGCCCAGGGCGGCGAGGAGCGCTGGGCCCAGGAAGATCACTCCGGCCAGCGCAAGGGCGAGGGCGTCCGAGCTCATCTCGGCCGCGCCGCCCGGCGGCGCTGGGCGAACCAGGTGGCGAGGATCACCAGGGACCAGAGCACGTAGGGGCGATACCAGCTCACCCCGGGCCCGTGGAGCCAGTGGAGCGCCATGGGCAGTGCCACCAGGCTGAACAGCACCAGGGTGGCGGCCAGTCGGTAATTGCGCACGGCTCTACTCCCCCGTCACCGCGTACGGGCGATACGGAATGGGCCGTTCGACGGCGATTTCCCGCGCCGAGAGGCGGCACGCATAGGCGAGCACCTCCACGCCGAGCGCTCGGGCGCGCTCCAGGGCGGCAGTATAGTGCGGATCGATGGCGGCGGCCGGGCCGGCGGAAGCAGCGGCGCTGTGCTGCACGCAGAAGAAGAGCGCCGCCCGGTGGCCGGCCCGCACCGCCTCGACCAGCGCCTCCAGGTGCTTGCGGCCGCGCGCCGTGGGCGCATCGGGAAAGACCAGATGTCCCTGCGGCGTCTCCAGGGTGACGTTTTTGACCTCCAGGAAGCATTTCGGCAGCCCCTCGCCTTCCAGCAGGAAGTCCAGGCGGCTTCCCGCCCAGGGCACCTCGGCGCGGATCCGGCGATAGGCGGAGAGTTCCGCCACTCGGCCCGCCTCGAGGGCTTCCCGCACCAGGCGATTGGCGCGGGTGGTGTTGACGCCCGCCAGGTGCCCAGCGGCGGTGGTGACGATCTCCAGGGTGCCGGGCAGCCTGCGCCCGGGTCGGCCGCCCAAGGAGACGTAGCAGGGGCTGTTGGGCACCAGGCAGCGCAGCATCGAGCCGGTGTTGGGACAGTGGACCGCCAGCTGAGTGCCGCAGGCCAGGCGGACGTCGGCGAAAAAGCGCTGCCGGCGGCCGAGCAGCGTGGCCGGCAGGAGGGGCGGATCAAAGCGCACGGTGCCTGCCCAGGAAGCGGGCGAGCCGTTCGACCCCCTCTTCCAGTCGCGCCAGGGGCTCGGTGAAGGAAAAGCGCACGAATCGCCGCCCCTCAGAGGGGCTGAAATCGGTGCCCGGGGTGATCGCCACCGCGGCCTGTGCGAGCACTTCGCGGCAGAAGGTCTCGCTGTCCTCGGCCAGCTCGCCGAGACCCGCGTAGACGTAGAAGGCGCCCGCGGGGGCGGCGGCGACCTGGAAGCCGAGTTCCGCCAGGGCGGGCACCAGGAAGTCGCGGCGGGCGCGGAATTCCGCCAGGCGCGCCTCGTAGAAGGGCCGGCAGTCGGGCTGGAGGGCGGCCAGGGCCGCCGCCTGCGCCGGGGCGGGCGGGGCGATGTAGAAGTTCTGCGCCAAGGTGGTCAGGGGCGCCACCGCCGCTTCGGGCACCACCGCAAACCCGAGCCGCCAGCCCGGCATGCCGAAGTACTTCGAAAAGCTGTTGACCACGAAGGCCTGGTCGGTGAGCTCCAGCACCGAGGGGGGTGGGTCCTCGCCGTAGGTGAGGCCGTGGTAGATCTCGTCTACCAGCAGGTGGCCGCCGCGGCGGGCCACCACGGCGGCGAGCGCGGCGAGCCGCTCCCGGTCGATCACCGCCCCGGTGGGGTTGGCGGGCGAGGCGAGGAGCAGCAAGGCGGTGTCGGCCCGCCAGTGCGCTTCCACCGCCGCCGGATCGGGCTGCCAGCCGTCCTCGGCGGCGAGGGGGAGAAACAGCGGCTCGGCGTGGCAGCGGCGCACGAAATTGGGGTTGCACGGATAGCCCGGATCGGTCACCAGGGCGCTGTCGCCGGGGTCGAGCAGCAGATCGCAAATCAGGGCGAGCGCCGCGCTGGAGCCGGTGGTCACCACCACCCGGCGGGGGTCCAGCGCCACACCGTGGCGTTCGGCCAACAGGCGGGCGATGGCCTCGCGCAGGTCGGGGCGCCCCAGGGGAGCGGAGTAGCGGCTGACCTCCGCCGGCGGCGCGGCCAGGACCCGGGCCACCGGCGGGGGCAGGGCGAAGGCGGGCTCGCCGGCTTCCATCCGGATCACGTCGCGGCCGGAGGCGGCAAGGGCGAGGGCCGCCTCGATGAAGTCCACCACCCGAAAGGGGGTGATCGCTTCCACCTTGCGCGAAAAGCGGCGGGCGGGCATGGTCCGGATCACGGCGCTTGCAAAAGGAGGGGTATCCTAATATAAACGCGGCTTCGGGTTTGCCACCTGCGACGACGAGGCGAGCGAATGGCCAAACAATCTTCGGGGGGCGCTTCCACCGGCAAGAAGGCGGGCGCTGCGTCCTCGCCATCCCTGCACGGCTTTGCCCCCTACAAGCCGAAAAAGGGCGAAGAGTACATGAGCCCGGCCCAGCTGGAGCACTTCCGCAACCTGCTCCTCGCCTGGCGCCAGGAGCTCATGGAAGAGGTGGACCGCACCATGTCCCACCTGCGCGACGAGGCGAACAACTACCCCGATCCCGTGGACCGGGCGAGCCAGGAAGAGGAGTTCAGCCTCGAGCTGCGCGCCCGCGACCGCGAGCGCAAACTGATCAAAAAGATCGACGCCGCCCTGGAGCGGATCAAGAACAACGATTACGGCTACTGCGAACAGTGCGGCGTGGAGATCGGCATCCGCCGCCTCGAAGCGCGACCCACCGCGACCCTGTGCGTCGACTGCAAGACCCTCGACGAAATCCGCGAGCGCCAGCTGACCGGCTCCTGATGCGCCGCTCCGGCGGCGCGATGCCGCCGTGAAAGCGCCGGCGGTGGGCCGCTTCGCGCCCTCGCCGAGCGGCCCCCTCCATTTTGGCTCCCTGGTGGCGGCCCTGGCGAGCTGGTTTCACATCCGCCGGTTGGGCGGGCGCTGGCTGGTGCGCATCGAGGATCTGGACCCGCCCCGGGAGGTGCCGGGCGCCGCCGATCTAATCCTTCACCAGCTCGAGGCCCACGGCCTCACCTGGGACGGCGAGGTGCTCCGCCAGAGCCGCCGCTGTGCCCGCTACGAAGAGATCCTCGAGGCGCTCAGCCAAGGCGGCCACACCTATCCCTGCTCCTGCAGCCGCACCGAGGTGGCGGCCATGGGCGGGCGCTACGACGGCCGCTGTCGGCGCCGCCCGCCCCCCGAGGGGCCCTGGGCGGTGCGCCTGCACGTTCCCGCCGAGCTGGAGGTCGACTTCGACGATCTCTACCAGGGGCCGCAGCGGGGCCGCCCCGCGGATCCCGGCGGAGACTTCGTGGTGCGCCGCCGCGACGGCTTGTTCTCCTACCAATTGGCGGTGGTCGTGGACGATCTCGACCAGGGGGTGACCCACGTGGTGCGCGGCGCCGACCTCCTCGAGTCGACGCCGCGACAGCTCTGGCTCTTCCGCCTCCTGGGCGCCGAGCCGCCCCGTTACGGCCACGTGGCGGTGGCGGTCAACCGCTTCGGGCAGAAGCTCAGCAAGCAGAACCACGCGCCGAGTCTCGATCGGGCGCCGCCGGCGGCCAATCTGCGGGCGGCGCTCGCCTTCTTCGGCCTGGTGGCGCCGGCGGACCTGGTCAGTCCCGAGGAGCTCCTTGCCTGGGGACTCGCTCACTGGCACCGGGCGTGGGTGGGAGGTCCACCCCGTCCGGCGCCGGCCGCCTGGGCCGACGACGGCTTGGCCGCGCCGCCGGCGAGCCGCTAAAATCCGCCGACCCTGGCCAACGGACAGCGCGTGGACTTCGCCGGCGCCCACATCCTCTCGGTCGACCAGTTCGAGCGCGGCGACATCGAGCGCCTCTTCCGCACCGCCGACCGAATGGAGCCCTACGCCCAGCGGAAGCGGCTCACGCGGGTGTTGGAGGGGGCGATCCTGGCCAACATGTTCTTCGAGCCGAGCACCCGCACCCGCATCAGCTTCGGCTCCGCCTTCAACCTCTTGGGAGGCGAGGTGCGGGAGACGGTGGGGGCGGAGAGCTCGGCGCTGGTGAAGGGGGAGTCGCTGCGCGACACCGCCCGCGTCCTCTCGGGGTACAGCGACGTGATCTGCATGCGCCATCCCGAGGCCGGCTCGGTGGCCGAGTTCGCCGCCGCCAGCCGCGTGCCGGTGATCAACGGGGGTGACGGTCCCAACGAGCACCCCAGCCAGGCGCTCCTCGACCTCTACACCATCGAGCGCGAACTGCGCTCCCGGGGCCGCGGCCTCGACGGCTTGCGGATCGCCATGATCGGTGACCTCAAGTACGGCCGCACCGTCCACTCCCTGGGCCGCCTGCTCGCCCTGTACCGGGACGTGAGCGTGGTGCTGGTGTCGCCCCCGGAGCTGGCCATGCCCGAAGAGCACGTGGAGCGGCTGCGCGCCGCCGGGCACCGGGTGGTGGTGAGCGACCGCCTGGAGGAGAGCATCGCCCACGTGGACATCGTCTACTCGACGCGCATCCAGGAGGAGCGCTTTCCGGACCGGGCGGAGGCGGACCGCTACCGGGGGCGCTTTCGCCTCAACGCCGAGATCTACACGCGCCACTGCGAGCCCAACACGGTGATCATGCACCCCCTGCCGCGGGATGCCCGCGGCGGCGAACTGGACTGCGACCTCGACGATCATCCCAACCTGGCCATCTTCCGCCAGACCGACAACGGCCTGATCATCCGCATGGCCCTGTTCGCGCTCATTCTCGACGTCGCCCACCTGGTGGACCGCTACGCCCGTGACGTGCACTGGCTCAACACCCGCAATCGCCGGCCCCGTGGAAACGCCGGTGGATGAGTTTGCCGACATCCGGCCCTACCGGGACGAGGAGGTGCCGGAGGTGGTGGCCCGCTTGGCCGCCGATCCCCAGTTTGCGGCCACCCTGGCGCGGCTTCGCCATCCGTGGCTCGCCCGCTTCGCCCTGCCTCTGCTGGTGCCCTTGGCGCGGCGCGTGGTGGCGCGGCGGCTCGAGGGGGTGCGCACCGTCCACGACCTGCAGATGCTGGTGGGGGTCTACCTCGAGCGCATGTTGGCCGAGACGGGCACCGACTTTTCGGTGTCGGGCATCGAACACCTGGAGCGGGACCAGACCTACCTGTTCGTCTCCAACCACCGGGACATCGCCATGGACCCGGCCTTCGTGGACCTCGCGCTGCACCGCCACGGCTTCGACACCGTGCGCATCGCCATCGGCGACAACCTGCTCACCGTTCCCTGGGCCGCCGACCTGATGCGCCTCAACAAGAGTTTCGTCGTGCCCCGTTCGGCCAGCGGACGGCGCGAGAAGCTCGCCGCGCTCCAGCGGCTTTCGCGCTACATCCGCAAGAGCATCCTGGAAGACCGCTGCCACGTCTGGATCGCCCAGCGGGAGGGCCGCGCCAAGGACGGCGTCGATCGGACCGACACCGCGGTGATCAAGATGCTCGGCCTGGCGCGACAGCGGGGGGAATCCTTTGCCGAGGCCATCGACCGGCTCCATCTGGTGCCGGTGGCCATCTCCTACATGTGGGATCCGTGCGACCTGGACAAGGCCCGCGAGCTCCACATCCGCCGCCAGACGGGCACCTACCGGAAGAAGCCGGACGAAGACCTGCGCAGCATCTACAAGGGGATCACCGGTCGCAAGGGCGCGGTGCACGTGGCTTTCGGCACCCGAATTGCCGGGCTTGCCGACGACGAGGCGGTGGCCGCGGAGATCGACCGCCAGATCGCCGCCCGCTACCGACTCCATCCCAGCAACCTGCTGGCCTGGGAACGCCTCTACGGCGCCGATCCGCGCCTTGCGAGCCTCAAGGCCGAGTTCGCCGGCGATTGGCGGGAAATCGAGGCGGAATTGGAGCGCCGCGCCGCTGGGGAAGAAGACGCCGTGCGGCGCATCTTGCTCGCCATGTACGCCAATCCGGTGAGCGCGCGACTCGCGCTCGCGGAAGGAGCGGCTGTTGGCTGAGCTGCCTGCCGCCCTGCGGGCGGAGATCCAGCAAGGCTACCGGGCCTTCCTGGCTCAGCGCGGGTTGCGGCCGCGCCCGGGGCAGCGGCGGATGATCGCCGCCGTCGCCAACGCCCTGGCCGGCGCCGACGGCGCGCCCGGCGGGCCGGTGGTGGCGGTGGAGGCCGCCACCGGCACCGGCAAGACGGTCGCCTACCTGCTGGCTGCCCTGCCCGTCGCCCGGGCGCTGGGGGTGCCCCTGGTGGTGGCCACGGGCACCGTCTCGCTCCAGGAGCAACTGCTCCTCAAGGACGTGCCGGAACTGCTGGCCGCCACCGGTTGGTCCTGCCGGGTGGCCCTCGCCAAGGGACGCGGCCGCTACCTGTGCAATCTGCGCCTCGAGGCCGCCCTGGACGCGGTGGCGTCCCGCGATCTGGGCCTCGCCCTGTTCCCCGACGAATGGCCCCTGATCGAGCCCGGCGACGAGGCGCTGCTGCGCCGCCTCGCCGAGGCGTTCGCCGAGGGCCGCTGGGACGGCGACCGGGACGCCTGGTCCGACGCCCTTCCCGACCCCCTCTGGCGCGGCCTGACCGCCGAGCGGCGCCAGTGCGCCGGGCCGCGCTGCCGCGCCTTTCGCCGCTGCGCCTTCTACCGCGCCCGGGGCCAGCTGGAAGCGGCGCAACTGATCGTCGCCAACCACGATCTGGTGCTCGCCGATCTGGAGCTGGGCGGGGGCGTGGTCCTGCCCGCCCCCGAGCGCGCCCTCTACGTCTTCGACGAGGCCCACCGTCTGCCCGAGGCGGCCCTGCGACACGCCCGCGGCGACTGCCGCCTGCCGCCCACCCTGCATTGGCTGGAACAGGTGGAGCGGGCTCTCGGACAACTGGCCGGCCAGCTGGGCGGTGACGGCAGCCTGGCGGCGCGGGCCGCGGAGGCGGCCGGCGACTGCGCGGCCGCCCGGGCCGCCCTGGAGGCGCTCCTGCCGGACCTGGAAGCCCTCCTACCCCCCGCGGCGGGAAGCGCCGTCCACCGCTTCCCTTTGGGCCGCCTGCCCGACCCCCTGCGCGCCGCGGCGGCGGCCCTTGCCGCCCGCTTCGCGGGTCTGGCGGCGCGACTCGCCGACCTCCACGAGGGGCTTTACGGGGCCCTGGGCGGACATCCTTCCCTGCCCCTTCCCCTGCTCGAGGAGGGCGCGCGCGGGGTGGGGAGCTTTCTGGCTCGGGCGGAGCGCCTTGCGCACACCTGGACCCAGTTCGCCGCCCCCGACGACCGCGCGGAGGCGCCCCGCGCCCGCTGGCTGGAGCGCGACGGCGCAGCGGGGTTCGGCTGCGCGGTGAGCCCTTTGAGCGCCGGTGCCCTGCTCGGCGAGCGGCTGTGGAGCCGCTGTCTGGGCGCGGTGCTCACCTCCGCCACCCTGCGCGCCCTGGGGCGGTTCGACCGCTTCGCGCAGGCCGCCGGCCTGCCCGGCCGCGCCCAGTGCCTGGCGGTGGCCGGCGGGTTCGACTACGCCCGGGCGGCGGTGCTCTCGGTGCCCGACATCGGCGCCGACGGCGGCGACGCGGACGCCCACACCCAAGCCCTCATCCGCCATCTGCCGCGGCTCCTCGACCCCGCCGAAGGCTCCCTGGTCCTCTTCGCGTCGCGCCGCCAGCTGGAAGTGGTGGCGGCGGCGCTTCAGGCGGACGCGGATCTTCCCTTGCTGGTCCAGGGGCGCCTTCCCGCCGCCGAGATCCTGCGCCGCCACCGCGAGCGGATCGACGCCGGCCAGGGCAGCGCCATCTTCGGGTTGGCCTCCTTCGCCGAGGGGATCGACCTGCCGGGGGACTACTGTCGCCACGTGGTGATCGCCAAGCTGCCCTTCGCCGTTCCCGACGATCCCCTCCAGGCGGCCCAGGCGGAATGGCTCGAGCAGCAGGGCAAGAATCCCTTCCGCGAGCTCTCCCTTCCCGACGCCTCTCTGCGCCTCGCCCAGGCCTGCGGGCGGCTGTTGCGCGGGGCGGCCGATCGCGGGCGGATCACCGTCTTGGATCGGCGCCTCGTCACCCGCTCCTACGGGCGGGAGCTCCTCGCCGCGCTGCCGCCCTTCGCCCGCTCCTTCGAGGACGATCCGTAAAATCTCGCTAACCCTCTTGCCAGAAGGGTTGCTGGCGGTTAGCGTGAAGATCCCTTCGTCGACCCTCGAGGAGCGGAAGATGCGCAAGCGCTGGATCGCCGCCGCCCTGGTGACCGCGGCCGCTGCGGCCCAGGCGGCCAAGGAGGAGGATCTGGTCAAGTACCGGGAGCACCTGATGGAGTCCATCGGCGGCCACATGAACAACGCCGTGGCCATCGTCAAGGGCGAGGTCCCCTACGGGGACGACCTGCCCCTCCACGCCCGCCACCTGCGCGAACTCGCTCCCCTGGTGGTGCCCGCCTTCGAGGCCCGCGCGCTCTCCGAAAAGAGCCACGCCCTGCCCAAGATCTGGGAAGATTGGGACGAATTCACCGCCCGCGCCCGCGACTTCGAGGAGGCGAGCGCGGCCTTCGCCGCGGCGGTGGAAGGGGGCGACCGCGCCCGCATCGCCCGCGCCTTGGGCGACCTGGGCGACAGCTGCAAGGCCTGCCACGACAAGTTCACCGAAGAACACTGACCCCGTGGGCGGCGGCGTGCGGGTGTGGGATCTGCCCACCCGCCTCTTCCACTGGACCCTGGTCGCCCTGGTCGCCCTCCTTTGGGTGAGCGGGGAGTTCGGCGGGCTGGACCTGACCCTCTCCCTCCCCGGGAAGCGGGTGCTCTACCTTTCCAACATGGACGTCCATGCCCTGGCCGGACAGGGGGTGTTCGTGCTCCTCGTCTTCCGCCTGCTGTGGGGGCTGTGGGGTTCCACCACGGCGCGCTTTGCCCACTTCGTGTCCGGTCCGCGCGCCGTCTGGGCGGAGCTGCGCGCCCTGCTGGCCGGCCGCGTGCCCGACGCGGTGGGGCACAATCCCCTGGGGGCGCTGTCGATCCTCGCCATGCTCGCCCTGCTCGCGGTCCAGGTGGGCACCGGGCTGTTCGCCCGGGACGACTTCTTCTTCGAGGGGCCCCTCGCCCACCGGGTGACGGAGGAGACCTCGGAGCGGCTCACCGGGCTCCACCACGAGAACTTCGAGATCCTCCAGGCGCTGATTCTGCTCCACGTGGGGGCGGTGCTCTACTACTGGGCGCGGGGGCGGAATTTGGTGGTCCCCATGATCACCGGCCGCAAGGTCGACCTCCCGCCCCAGGCGGCAGCCCAGATCCGCCTGGCCTCCCCCCTGGCGCGCCCTGGTCACCCTGGCCCTGGCGATGGGCGCGCTGGCGGCGATCCGCACTCTGTGAGTTTTCCGGCGGGCGCACTTTGCCCATAATGGCGCCCGCCCCCTCTCCGGAACCGCCCCATGGATCATCCGCTGTTGCGCCTGTACGACGCCTGGGTCCTGGCGCGCCCGCGCCTGGCGCTGGCGATTGCGGGGGCCTTGGTGCTCCTGGCCGCCCTGGGACTGCCCCAGCTCAAGCTCGACGCCTCGGCCGACGCCTTGACCCTCGAGCACGACGAGGATCTCGACTTCTTCCGCGAGCTCAACCAGCGCTACGGCAGCAGCGACGTCCTGGTGGTGACCTTCCGGCCACGGCAGGGGGATCTGTTCGACGACGCCAATCTCGCTCTCGTCCGCGAGCTCGGCGATCTTCTCGCCCAGGTGCCCGGGGTGGCCCGGGTCCAGTCCATCGTCAACGTGCCCTTGCTGTTCAGCCCCAAGGTGGACCTGGCCGAACTGGGCGGCCCGCCTCGCACCCTGTTGGATCCCGACACCGACCGCGCCGCCGCCCGGCGGGAGTTTCTCACCTCGCCCCTCTACCGGGAGCTGATGCTCGGCCCCGACGGCCAGACCACCGGGATCTTCGCCACCCTGGAGGGCGATCCCCACTATCTGGAACTGGTGCGGCGCCGCGACGCCCTGCGCCGCAAGCGCGACCAGGAGGGGCTCTCCGCCGCCGAGCGGGCGGAGCTCGAGCGGGTGAGCGCCGAGTTCGTGGCGGTGCGCACCCGCACCCTGGAGGAGGACTACCGGCGTGTCCAGCGGGTGCGGGCACTGATCGACGGCTACCGGGAACGGGCCGAGGTGTTCCTGGGCGGCCCCACCATGATCACCGCCGACATCCTCGACTATGTGCGCAGCGACCTGGTCCACTTCGGCGCCGCCACCGCCGCCTTCATCGTCCTCGCCCTCGCCCTCATCTTCCGCCAGCTGCGCTTCGTGGTCTTGCCGGTGCTCGCCTGCGCCCTCGCCCTGGTGGCCATGCTCGGCTGGCTCGGCTGGGTGGATTGGCGGCTGACGGTGATCTCCTCCAACTTTCCGGCGATCCTGCTCATCGTCTCCATGGCGGTGGTGGTCCATCTCATAGTCCGCTATCGGGAGCTGCACGCTCGCCACCCCGACTGGGTACAACGCCGGCTGGTGCGCGAGACGGTGGGCTCCATGTTCCGGCCCTGTCTCTACACGGTGCTCACCACCGTGGTGGCATTCGCCTCCCTGGTGGTGAGCGATATCCGGCCGGTGATCGACTTCGGTTGGATGATGACCCTGGGGCTTCTGGTCTCCTTCGTCCTGGTGTTCGTGGTGATTCCCGCCGGGCTTTTGGTCTGGGGGCGCGGCGCGGTGCGCCACTGGCCGGGCGAGGAGCACCCCCACAGCGAGCGTTTCGCCCGTTTCGCCGACCGCCACGGACGCCTCGTACTGGCGGCGAGTGCGGTGCTCGCTCTGGTGGCGCTGTTTGGCTCCAGCCGCCTCGAGGTGGACAACCGGTTCATCGATTACTTCCGCAAGGACAGCGAGATCTACCAGGGCCTGTCGGTGATCGATCGCAACTTGGGAGGCACCACGCCCTTGGACATCGTTCTCCGTTATCCCGCGGGCGAGCAGGCCGCGGCGGTGGGCGACGCCGGTGCACCTGCCGCCGCGGATCCCTTTGCGGTGGAGGAAGATCCCTTCGCCCTGGAGGGCGATCCCTTCGCCTCCCCCGAAGAAGCGCAGGCGCCCGTCAACCCCTGGTTCACCCGGGCGGGCCTTGCCCGCCTGGAGCGGTTGCAGCAGTTTCTCGAGGCGATGCCAGAAATCGGCAAGGTCAACTCGCCGGTGGTCGCCTTCCAGGTGGGCAGTCTGCTGGTGGGCCACCGCCTCAACGACCTGGAACTGGCGTTCATGCGCCAGAACCTGGCGCCCGAGATTCGCGACTTTCTGCTCACCCCCTACCTCGACGACGAGCGGCGCGAGGCTCGCTTTGCCATGCGCACCGTGGAGACCGCGTCCAACCTCAAGCGCAGCGAGCTCATCGCCCGCATCGAGCGCTTCCTGCGCGAGGAGATGGGGTTGGCCCCCGGGGAGTACCGCCTCTCGGGGCTCTTGGTGCTCTACAACAACCTGCTGCAGAGCCTCTACTCCTCCCAGATCCTCACCCTCGGGGCGGTGCTTCTCGGCATCGCCCTGATGTTCTGGGCGCTGTTTCGCTCGCTGGCGGTGGCCCTGGTGGCCGTCGCTCCCAACGTGCTGGCCGCCGGGGCGGTGCTCGGCGGCATGGGCCTGGCCGGATTGCCCCTCGACATGATGACCATCACCATCGCCGCCATCACCGTGGGCATCGGGGTGGACGACACCATCCACTACGTCCACCGCTTCCGCGAGGAGTTCGCCCTCGACCGCGACTACCGCGCGGCCATGTTCCGGGCGCACCGCACCATCGGCCGGGCGATGTACTACACCTCGGTGATCATCGTCTTCGGCTTTGCGATCCTCACCCTGTCCAACTTCGTGCCCACCATCCTCTTTGGCCTGCTCACGGGGGTGGCCATGGTGGCGGCGCTGTTGGGGGCGCTGCTCCTGCTGCCGCTGCTCATCCGCCTGGTCAAGCCCTTCGGCCCCGAGGCGAGCTGAGCCGCCAGAGGGCGAAGCCCAGCGCCGAGAGCAGGACGAGCCCCACGGCGAAGAGATCGGCGAGCCAGGGGCCGAGGCCGAAGAGCGCGCCGCTGTGGAGATCGCGCACCAGCCGCTCCCAGGTGAACTCCGCGGGCACGGCGCGCGCCGCCAGGCGGGGCAGGAGATCCGGCGGCGGCGGCGCGGCGGGGGCGACCTGCGGGGACGCGGGGTGGGGCACCCACACCAGGCGAACGGGGTCGAGGGCGAAGGTGGTGTCGCCGCTCACCAGGCAGGGCAGCTCGCCGCAGCGGCCGAAGGACGCCACCACACCCGGCAGCCCCGCGGTCATGGCCTCCACCAGCTCCCCGTTCCGGGTCAGGGCGTAGACCGCCTCCGGGCAGGCTGCGTAGACCAGCTCGCCGCTGCGGGCCGCTCCCACCAGCCGCGAACAGCGGTCGACGGGCCGCTCCCCCGCGAACAGGGTCTCCCCTGCCACCCCCAGCCAGAGTTCGTCGAGGGCCACCCCCTGGGGGGGTTCCACCGCCACCCCGTACAGGGATTCGGCGAGCCAGGAGGGCAGCGGGCGCCGGTCCAGGCCCAGGGCGGCGCCGTGGTTGAGGGCCACGCCGCTCGCCGCCAGCCAGGCGAGCCACAGGGCGAGGGGAAGGCCCAGCCGGCGGTGCCAGCGGCGCAGCGCGGCGAGGCGGCGGACGCGGTCCCTCACCGGGCGGCCCCGTAGGGGGTGTGGGCGTGGAAGAGGAGCGCCAAGGTGGCCACCTTGCGCACCGCCGCCACCGACAGGGTGGCGCCGGTGATCCCGTCGATGGCGCGGTCGAGGCGGTCGCCCTCCACCAGGGCGGCGCCCCGGAACTGGTCGGTGAAAAAGGGGTGGCGGACCTCGCCGCCGCGGCTTTCCCGGTAGCGGAGCACCCGCACCTCGAGGATGCGCCGGCCCTCCACCGCCACGCCGATGGTGATGGGCAGCTCCTTGCCGATCTCGTCCAGGATCCAGACAGTTTTCTGGCCGGCGCCGAAGTAGCGCACCCGCAGTCCGCGGAAGGGGTGGCCCAACACGGCCGCCGCCCGCTCCCGCAGGTCCCCGTGGAGCCAAAGGACGCCCGGCGTGGCCTTATCGCCCAGGTGAGCGTGCACGAAGTCACCCTCCGGATCGCCCGCCGCGGCGGGTGCGGCGAGGGCGATCAGGAGGGTCGCCAGGAGGGCGAGGCCGGCCTCAGAAAGACCAGCCCAGGCCAAGGTTGAGGCTGTCGTTGCCATCCTCGACATCGCTGACGTCGGCCTTGACCACCACCCGCGGGTGGAGCCACCAGTTCAAACCGTAGTCCCACACCTGGGTCGCCTGCGAGGAGGAGAGGCCCGCCTCGTTGTCGTACTCGCCGTAGCGGACGAAGAAGCCCAGCTGTTCGAGGGGCTTGTAGGAGGGCTCGAGGAACCAGCCGCGCTGTTCATCCCGGCCGGTGGCGGCGAAGCCGGCGCCGTCGATCTCCCAGGAGGCCCACAGGGCGCGCAGGGCGAAGGGACCCCGGGAGAGAATGGCGTGGGCTTCCAGCAGGGTTCCATCGGCGTCCTCGCCGGCGCGCCCCTGGGTCAGGTCGCTCTGGTACTGGGCCGTGGCGGCGAGCTCCAGGCCGGGCAGGCCGGTGTACTTAAGCCGCACCGTGTACGCCGGGTCGTTGGCCACCGCCTTGGCCGATTTCTGGCGCCCGCCGCGCACGGCGCCGCCCTCGGCGGTCTTGAGGCCGCTGTGGAGAGCGGCGTCGTAGCTGAGTCCGGGTAGCAGTTCGCCGGTGAGCATCACCCCGGTCTCCCACCAGGTGGTGGGGATGATGTTGGACTCGATCCGGTTGCGCTCGGTGCCGTAGAAGGTGTCGGGTTCGTGGGTCTCGTTGAGGATGCCCACCGGCACCAGGAACTGGCCCATGACCAGCGCGTGCCGTTCGGCGAAATCCCAGCGGATGTACGCCTGCTCCAGTTCCACTTCGCCCGGGCCGGAGCCGTCGGCGGTGTCCTTGGTGAGGCCGTGCTCCACCTCCAGCTCGGAGAAGAAGCGCACCGAATCGTCGAACTGGTGGCCGAGGAAGAGGACGAAGCGGTGGGCGTCGACCTGGTCGTCGCCCGCTTCGAAGTTGTTGTAGTGGTGCTCGCCATATCCCCCCAGGGTGGTGCGATCCGCCCAGCCGGCGACCGCGCCCGTCTGCTGGGCCTCCACCGCGTCCACGGCGCTCGCGGCGATCACCCGGGTCTCCTGGATCTGGGACTCGGAGGCGGCGAGGCGGGCTTTGAGCGCCTCGATCTCGCGACTTTGCGCCTGGATGATCCGCCAGAGCTCCTCGGGGGAGGGGGTGTCGGCGGCGAAGGCGGGGCTCGCCGCCACCAGGGCCGATGCGGCCAGAATGCGCACGCGCATGGAGGCTTTCCTCTGTCGTGACCGGACTGGGCGGCAAATCGTAGTAAAAATGATAATGACTTGCAACAAGAAATGGGCGCGTTTCACCGCCTGCCCCGGCGTCCTCCCGCCGGCGGGGGCTTCAGTGCTCGATGCTGTAGCGAATCTCGAGGCGCTGTTGCTCTCCCGACTCGGCCCGCAATTCGAGCCCCCGGCCCAAGTGGTAGTCGAGCACCAGGGCGCCCGTCGAGCCGAACAGGCCGCGCACGTAGCTCACGAAGACATCGGGGGAGAGGCGCTTACCCATCACCAGGGCGCTCTCCCCCGGGCGTTCGCCGCCGGTGAGGGAGAGGGTGTCGAGCCCCAGTTGCGAGGCCAGCCGGGTGGTCAGTCGGTCGCTCCCGACGAGGCCCAGGGCGGCGGCGGCTCCGGCCACGGCGTCGGCCTCCTCTCGCCCCAGGGCGGTGGGCGACTTGCCGGTCACCAGCAGGGCGAAGGCGTCGGTGGGAGGCAGCGGCGGCTCGCTGAAGACGGTGCTGGAGAAGTCGCCGAGGCGGCCGCTCAAGCGCAGGCCCACCCGCCCGTCGCGCAGCGCGCGCACGGCCACCAGATTCACCGCTGGACTCGCGGGGTCTCCCTGGAAGCTCAGCTGCCCCCGCTCGATGGCCAGCCGTTGCCCGTAGGCCTCGAAGGTGCCGTCTTCGAGGCGGATGCGGCCGCGCAGGGTGAGCGGCTCGCCCGCCTCCTGGACGAGGCGCAGGCGTCCGGCGAGGCGGGTTTCGAGACCGTACCCGGAAAACCGCACCGCCTCGCCGAGGTGCAGCTGGAGGTCGAGGGACAGGGGCATGGCGCCACCGGCGGGCTCGGGAAGGGGTGGCTCCACCACCTCGTCGGGGCTCGCGTCCACCGCCGACGGGGGCAGGTCCAACAGGCGGACGGCTCCCTCGGGCACCTCCACGGTGCCCGCCAGGTGCACCTGTCCGCCGGCGAGGGCGAGGGTCACCGCGGGGTTCGCCAGCAGTCGCAGATCGGGTAGATCGAAGGCGGTGAAGGACTCGCCGGTCAGGGTCAGGGCCAGGGTTCCTTCCCGCAGCTCCTCGAGGCGGCCGGAACCGGCCAGGCGCGCCCAGCCGGGGCCGGAGTAGACCTGGGCCTCGAGGGTCCAGCGGCCGTCGGGAGCGAGCGCCAAGAGCGCCGAGCCGTCGCGCAACCGCGCGCCGCTCGGCCGCAGGAGGGCGCCGAAGTCCGCGAGTTCCACCCGACCGCGAAGCGCCGGCGCGGCCCAGTCCCCGGCCACCTCGAGGCGGCCGCGCAAGGCGCCTTGGGGCTGCTCGAGGGCCGGCAGGAAGAGGGCCAGTCCATCGAGCCGGGGCAGGGCGAGCTCGAGGTGGCCCGCGACCCGGCGGCCTGCCAGGTCGGCCGTGCCCTCGCCGCCGATCCGGCCCGATCCCACCTCGAGCGCGCCGCCCACCGCCAGCTGGGCGTTCGCCAGGCGTGCCTCCAAGCGCGCCGACAGTTCCTCTTCGAGCTCGCCCCGGCGCAGCGCCGCGTCGTCGGTAGCCAGCGCCAATCGCCCCTCGCGCCGAGCCGCTTCGACCGAGAGGGAAAACTGGCCGGAAGCGGAGCCGAGCAGGTGGGTGTCGCGGGGCAACCAGGGTTCCAGGAGGGCGAGCGGCACCGCCTCGATCCGTCCCTCGGCGGCGAGGGCGCCGGCTGCGAGGCGCGCGGTGGCGCACAGGCGGCCCTCTTCGCGGGCGAGGCAGAGCGCCTCGAGGCGGACGGCATCGGCGCCCACCTCCAGGGAGGCGGGGGCGGAGAGCGACCAGAGCCCGGTCCAGGGGGAGTCGAGGGCGAGTGTTTCGAGGGCGCCCCGCCAGGTCGGTCCCGCCACGCCGCCCCGGGCCGCGCCCATCAGGTTGAGTTGGGGACCGTCAAGCTCGAGAGAGATCCGGTGGTCCAACAGCCGGCCGCGCACCTCGAGGGCGGCGCGGTCGAAGGTCCCCCACGGCAGGCGAAGGTTCCGCAGCGCGCCCGAGGCCGCCACGGCTTGGTCCTCCCCCAGCTCGGCGGCAAGTTCGAGTTGGGCGACGGCCCAGTCGGCCAGGCGCAGGCCGGTCCCGGAGAGTTGCGCCGCCAGGCGGGGGCGATCGGCGCTGCCCGCCAGGTGTCCTTGGCCGGCGAGGGCGCCGCGAAAGTCGGGGTGCAGGGCGGCGAGCTCGGGAGCAGCGAGCCGCCAGCGCAGATCGAGCCGCTCGCCCAGTTCGCCGTCGAGGGCGAGCCGGTTGGGCCCGGCGGCGAGTTCCAGGGCGGACGCCGCCAGGCGCCCCGGTGCCAGCTGGATGCGGCCGGCGGCGCGCACCGGCCGCGCCCGCAGGCTGCCGGCGAGCTCCTCGAGGGAGAGGCTCAGGGTCCAGCCCTGGGCCGCGCGGGCGCCGGAGGCGCCGACGCGCCCGGAGACCGCCAGGGGCCAGTCGGGCAGCCAGGGCGAGAGCTCTAGCTTTTGCAGGCGGGTCTCCAGGTGGAAGGGCGTCCCGCGATCGAGGCCCACCTCGCCCGAGAGGGCGAGCTCGAGGGCGTCGCCGACGAGCGCCAAGTGCTGGATCGCCACCGTCCCGCCGCTCAGGGAGGCCGCCAGGGAAAAGTCGAGCGGCAGGGCCGGCGCGAGCCAGGGTGCCGCCTGGGGTGGCAGGGGAGCCGCGGGAGGCGCGGAGGTCGCCGCCAGCGCGCCTGCGAGCCGGATGTTTAAATCCGCGCCCCGCCCCGCCAGCTGCCAACCGCCCTCCAGGGCGACGCTCCCGCCGGCGCCGCCCAGGACGAGCGCCTCGACACGCCCTTCGAGGGAGAGGTGCAGGCGTTCGAGGCGCGGCGCGCCGGGGGCGGGGGCGAGTCCCAGCCGGCCGCGGACTTCCAGGGTGGCTGGGCTTTCCAGCTGATGGTTCAGGGCGGTTTCTTCCAGATTGCCGCGCAGCTCGCCGCGTCCCGCGAGCGGCTGTTCGCCGGCCGTGGCTCGCCAGGAAAACGCCAGCTGGTGGCGGTAGGGATAGCGGGTGCCGAGGTGGCCCGAGAGCTCCAGCGCCCCTCGGGGATGGCGCCAACGCAGGTGGTGGAGGTCGATCCGGAAGGGGCTCGCCGCGGCAGCCAGCTCGCCGCCGCCGAGGAGGCGGGGAGACTCGCCGGCAGCCGCCCAGGTGAGGCGCTCCACCGCCAGTCGCTCCACCACCACCACCAGGGGCGGGGCGAGGGTGGGCCACTGCCAGGGGGCGGCGGGCCGCGGTGCGGCGGCAGACCGCTGCCGGAGGGCCACCGTGCCCAGGGCGAGCTCGGCGAGGTGGAGCTCGCCGTGGAGAAGCGCAGCCGGGCGCAGGCGCAGCCGGGCGCGGTCGACGGCCACCCCGAAGTCGGCGAGAGACAGTCGCAGGCCGTCGAGCTCGAGGCCGTGCCACAGGGTGCCGGACACCGCCCGGGCGCTGCCGACGCCGCTCGCCGCGAGCAGCTGGCGCACCGCAAAGCCGCTGCCCGGCTCGGTGGCCGCACACCAGGCGAGAAAGCCCGCCGCGGCCAGGAGCAGCGCCGCCAGGGGCAGTGCCAGATAGTAGCAGAGGGCCCTCCTCACAGGTCGGGCCCCATGGAGATGTGTAGCCGCACGCCGCCCCCCTGGCGGGGAAAGGCCAGGTCCAGCCGCACCGGCCCGATGGGCGAAAACCAGCGCAAGCCGAAGCCCAGACTCTCGGCGAAATGGGGCCGCCAGCGGTCGAAGGCGGTGCCGGCGTCGTAGAAGAGCGCCGCCCCGAAATCGCCGGCGATGCGGCGGTCGTATTCGAGCCCCGCCGCCAGGAGGTGGCGGCCGCCCACCACTTCGCCGGCATCGTCGGTGGGTCCCAGAGCGCGGTAGTCGTAGCCGCGCACGCTGTTGTCGCCGCCGGCGAAAAAGCGTAGGGAGGCGGGCAGGCTGGCGAAGTCGTCCACGGCGGTGAACCCCCCCTGGAGGCGGCCGATCAGGCGCCCGCCCAGCGCGGGCAGGATCCCCTTGGCGGAAAAGCGCAGCTGCAGGAAGGAGGCGGAGGAGAGCAGGTCCTCCCGGGCGCCCTGGATGCCGAAGCTGAGGCGCAGGCCGCGGCGAGGCAGCCGGGGGTCGTCGGCCCGGGACCAGTCGAGGGCGAGGCCGGGGTAGAGGTAGACCACCTCATCACCCCGCGCGGCCACGTCGAAGTCCTCCAGCAACAGCGTGAGCTGCGCCGTGGCGAGCCAACCGTGGGGGAGGGCCACCACCCGGGCGGCGCCCCCCTCCAGGGAGCGGTTGCGGAAGCTGTCGTTGTCTTCCTGGCGAAATCCCAGGGTGAACTGGTTTTCCTCCCGGGTGGGGTCGCCGCCGGGGCGGCGAAAGCGGTAACCGACCTCGCTCGCCACCGGGGAGAGGGCTAGATCCGCGTCGTAGCGGTCGCCCTGCCGGTCCAGATAGCGGTTTTCGAACTGGTAGCGCAACTGGGGGCCCAGGTCGGTGGAATAGCCGACCCCGAAGGTGCTCTTGTGGCGGGGCGGCAGCTCCAGGTCCAGCGCCACCGGCACGCGGCCCGTCTCGCGGTCGGGCTCGCCGCGATCCACCGCCACCCGGCGGAAGTAGCCACTGTCGAGCAACGCCGTCTCCAGGCGCACCAGGGCGTCCACTTCGTAGGGATCGCCCGGCCGGAAGGGGACGAAGCGGGCGAGCAGCGCCCGGTCGAGAAAGAGGTCGGGCAGTTGGACCTCGCCGAAGGCGTACCGCCGGCCCGTCTGGTAGCGAAGCTCGATCCGCGCCTCGCCGCGGCGGCGGTCCACCACTAGGCGATGGCGGCTGAAGCGGCCGTCGAAGTAGCCTCTGGCGAGCGCCGCCTGGACGATGTGCCGCTTGGCCTCCTCGTAGCGGCCGTGGTGGAGGGGATCGCCCACCGCCAGGGGCAGGTTCGCGAGGGCCGCGCGGAGCACTTCATCTCCCTCTCCGGGACCTTCCAGGGTGACCTCCAGGGCGGCGATGCGCGCCCGCTCGCCGGGCTCCAGGTGCACCTCGACGCGCCAGCAGTCGCCGACTCGCCGCCGCTCGATCCGCCAGCGGCCGCGGTAGTAGCCGAGGGCGCGCAGGGCGCGGCCAATGCGCGGTTGTGCGCGGGCCACGACCAGGGCGAAGCGGCGCGCATCGAGATCGCAGGCAACCCCCTCCAGGCCCAGATGGGCGCGCACGTTGGCGGCCAGCTCCTCGTCGGCGCCCGCCACCGCCACTTCCACGCCGGCCCGCGCGGCGGCGGCGAGGGCGGCGGCGAAGAGCAGTGCCGCGGCGCGGCGGAGCGGCACCACACCCTAGCCCCGCGCGGCCGCTTCCTCGACCCAGCCGGCGAGCTCCAAGGCGAGCTGGTCCAGGGCCGCGGCCAAGGCGGTGACCAACTGGTCGGGGCGCTCGCCGGCCGCCTCCGCCCGCGCGGCGAAGGCGCGCTGGGCGAGGATCCGGCGCCCCGCCAGGGCCACCAGGGTGGCCTCCAGGCGCACGCTGGCGGTGGGCCGGCCGCGCAGATCGACGACGAATTCCCGCACGCTGGCGGCGAGCTCCAGGTCGGCCGCGGCGATGGCCTCGCCGCCCAGGACCCAGGCGATGCGGCCGTCGCGGCGCAGCGCTTCGGCGAGGCGCTCGCGCAAAAGCTGGGGGAGCGGCGCCTCCAAGCGCGCGCCGGCCAGGGCGGCGATGCGCAGGCCGTCGCGGGTCACCGGGATGCGCCGCCCCTCGAGGCCCGCGGGGGTGGTGGGCAGGGCGATCTTGAGGGCCAGCGCCTGGCGGGTGGCGAGGCCCGGGAGGTCGGGCGGAGGCAGCCGGTAGACGGCCACCGGCCGGGGCGCGGGGGCGAGGCTGCAGGCGGCCGCGAGGGCGCAGGCGCCGGCGAGAATGCCAAGGCGGTGGAGGCGGGTCACGGCGCGTACTCCTCGATGGTTTCTCCGCGGAGGAGGAAGTTCCCGGGCGATTCGCGAAGTTCCTGGCTCGCCGCTTCCAGTTGGGCGAGCAGCGCCTCGAGCCGCTCCAGGGCCGGGCCGAGCCGCGCGAGACCCTCGGCGCCGGCGGTGAGGGAGGCGCGGTTGGCCGCGAGCAGGGCCCGCAGTTGCGCCGCCAGGGCGGCGACCTCCGCCAGCGCCCGCCCGGCGTCGTCGAACAGCGCCTCCCCCTGGCCCGCGAAGCGCTCGTTGAAGGCGGCCAGCAGGCGATGGCTCTCGCCGAGGGTCGCGCGCAGTTCCCCGGCCGCTCCGGCGAGCTCCTCCAGGCTCCGTCCCAGGGTCTCCCGCCGGCCCGCGAGCTCATTGCTGACGGCGCGCAGGTCGGCCAGGATGCCGCTCAGCTGGGCGGCGTTCTCTTCGGAGAGCACCGCGAGTGCGTTGTCC
Organism: Porticoccaceae bacterium; assembly: GCA_026005035.1. Taxonomy (GTDB): domain Bacteria; phylum Pseudomonadota; class Gammaproteobacteria; order Pseudomonadales; family Porticoccaceae; genus BPKH01. The sequence goes on from BPKH01000008.1 coordinate 106,208, forward strand.
ACCAGGCGCGAGACGTTGTACAGGAGCTGCTCGCCGGTGTTGCGCAGCTCGGCGAAGGGGGAGGGACGGGAGGGGATCTGGGGGATTTGCCCCTCGGGCCGGGGCAGGGGCGGCGCATCGGGGTCCTCGTTTTCGAGGAGGATCACCGACGCCCCGGTGATGTTGGCGATGGCGAGCCGGGCCGTGGTGGTGGTGCGCACCGGGGTGTCGGGGTCCAGGGCCACCTCCACCCAGACTTTGCTGGGGTCGGCGCGGTCGAGCCACAGCCGGGTCACCTCGCCGACGGCGAGCCCGCTGTAGAGCACCGGGCTGCCCCGGGACAACCCCTGCACCCCGCCCTCGAAGACGATGCGGAAGGGGACGCGCTCGCCCTTGCCCCCCGCTTTGCCGAGCCAGAGGGCGAAGGCCACCAGGGCGGCGGCGCTCGCCAGGACGAAGAGGCCGACGAGGAGATGGTGGGCGCGTGGTTCCATGGTCTCTCAACGCTGGGCCGCCGCGGCGGCGCGGCCACGGGGGCCGTGGAAGTATTCCCGGATCCAGGGGTCGTCAGTATCGCGCACCCGGGCCAGGGTGTCAGCGACCAGCACCCGGCCGCGGGCGAGCACCGCCACCCGGTCGCAGGCGGCGTAGAGGGTGTCGAGGTCGTGGGTGACGAGGAACACCGTCAATCCCAGGGCGTCGCGCAGGGTCACCACCAGCCGGTCGAAGGCCCCGGCGGTGATGGGGTCGAGGCCGGCGGTGGGCTCGTCCAAAAACAACAGCTCCGGCTCCAGGGCGAGGGCGCGGGCCAGCGCGGCGCGCTTGACCATCCCCCCCGAGAGGGCCTTTGGGTAGCGCTCGGCGGCCTCCAGGGGGAAACCCGCCAGGGCCAGGCGGGCGCGGGCGAGCTCCAGGGCCTCGGGGCGGGGCAGGCCGAGGTGTTCCACCAAGGGAAAGGCGACGTTTTCCGCCACCGTGAGCGAAGAAAAGAGGGCGCCGTTTTGAAACAGGACCCCGAAGCGGCGCCGCAAAGCGTCGCCTGCCGGCCCGTCGAGGCGCTCGCCGAACAGCCGCACCTCCCCCGCCACCGGGCGCACCAGGCCGATGCAGGCCCGCAAGAGCACCGACTTGCCGGTGCCGGAGCCGCCCACCACGCCGAGGATTTCGCCGCGGCGCACCTCGAGGTCGAGGCCGCGGTGGACCACCGTCGCCCCGAAGCGGGTGGTGAGGCCCTGTACCTGGATGACCGCCTCGCTCACCAGCCCATCTCCATGCAGAACAGGGCGGCCAGGGCGTCGAAGAGGATCACGAAAAAGATCGCCTGGACCACCGCCGAGGTGGTCCGATCCCCCACGGAGCTTGCGCTGCCCGTCACCTTGAAGCCCTCCAGACAGCCGATCAGGGCGATGGTGAAGGCAAACAGCGGTGCCTTGCCCATGCCCACCCAGAAGTGGCGCACCGGCACCTCTTCGACGATGGCCAGAAAGCGCGCCGGGCTCACCGCGAGCTCCACCAGCGCCACCGCGGCGCCGCCGGCGAGGCCGGCGGCCATGGCGAGAAAACTGAGCAGCGGAAAGACCACGAGGAGCGCCACCACCCGGGGGATCACCAGCACTTCCACCGGGTCCAAGCCGAGGGTTTCGAGGGCGTCGATCTCCTCGTTGACCTTCATGGTGCCGAGTTGCGCGGCGAAGCTGGACGCCGTGCGGCCGGCGAGCAGGATGGCGGCGAGCAGGACGCCGAATTCGCGCAGGAAGGAGTAGGCGACCAGGTCGACGGTGTAAATCCCCGCGCCGAACACCTGGAGCACGGTGGCGCCGAGGAAGGCCACCACCGCCCCCACCAGAAAGGAGAGGAGGGTCACGATGGGCACCGCCTCCAGTCCCGCCGCCTGCATCTGGTGGACGGTGGCGGTCAGGCGCAGGCGGTGGGGGGTGAGGAGCGCGATCCCCAGTCGCACCAGCACCAGCCCCAGAAAGCCTACCAGCAGGCGCAGGTGGGCGAGTCCGCGGCTGGTGGTGCGGCCGAGCGCCACCAGGGGGGCGAAGAGATCCCGCGGCGCGGGCGCCGGTGGGCTGCCGGCGGCGGCGAGGCTCGCGGCGACTCGCTCGAGGAGCGCCCGCCGCTCGGCCGGCAGCGCCGCCGCCAGTGCCTGCAGGCGCTGGGCCCCGAGTAGGGCGGCCAGGCGGCTGGCGCCGGCGCTGTCCAGGGCGGTCAGCTGCGCGATGTCGAGCGCCGCCACCGTCTCCGCGGCGACCGGCAGGGCGCGGGGCAGCTCGCGCCACCTGGCGGTCACCCAGGCGCCCCGCAGCACGAGCACCGCGCCCCCGTCGGCGCGCCGGCGCACCTCCAGAAAGTCATCGCGCCTCCCAGGAGAGGACGCGGGGGCGGTTGGCTGCGACTGGGCCATTGGGAGCGAGACCGCCGGGCGGCATAATGTGCGCCCTGCCCAATCTACCACGGGGATCGCAGTGAGTGCACCGGCGAAGATCGCGCGGGCCACCGTCTACCCGCGCAACACCTTAAACCTCCTGTCCCGGGAGGAGATCGTCGCCCTCGCCGACGCGGAAGGCCCCCTGCAGCGCCTGTTCCGGGACTGTGCCCTGGCCATCCTCAACGTCGACACCCAGGAGGACGACGCGAGCCGCATCCTGGACCGGTACCGCGATTTCGCGGTGCGCGTCCTGCCCCAGGAGCGGGGGGTGAAGCTGGAGATCGAAAACGCGCCCGCCCAGGCGTTCGTCGACGGCAAGATCATCCGCGGCATCCAGGAGCACCTCTTCGCCGCCCTGCGGGACATCCTCTACCTCGACTACCTCAAGCGGTTGCGCGCCGGCAACGGCCCCGCCGACCCCGCCAGCGAAGTCTTCGAGATCCTGCGCAACGCCCGCGCCCTGCGCCCCGACCGGCCGGTGGGGATGGTCATCTGCTGGGGCGGCCACTCGGTGCCCCGCGAGGAGTACGACTTTTCCAAGCAGGTGGGCTACGAACTGGGGCTGCGCGGCCTGGATATCGCCACCGGCTGCGGCATCGGCGCCATGAAGGGGCCCATGAAGGGGGCGGCCATCGGCCACGCCAAGCAACAGATCCGCGACGGCCGCTATCTGGGCTTGAGCGAGCCCGGGATCATCGCCTCAGAGCCGCCCAACGCCATCGTCAACGAACTGGTGATCCTGCCGGACATCGAGAAGCGCCTCGAGGCCTTCGTCCGCCTGGCCCACGCCATCGTCGTCTTCCCCGGCGGCGTGGGCACCCTGGAGGAGCTGCTCTATCTGTTTGCGGTGCTGATGCACCCCGACAATCGCCAACAGCTGCCGCTGGTCCTCGCCGGTCCCGAATCGACCCGGGACTACTTTGCGCGGGTGGAGCGGTTTCTCGTCGCCACCCTCGGCGAAGGGGTGCGTCGCCACTACTCCCTGGTGGTCGGCGATGCGGCGGAGGTAGCGCGGCGCCTCGAGGCGGGGGTGGAGCAGGTGTTCGCCCAGCGCCGCGCCCGGGGGGAGGCCTACTACTTCAACTGGTCGCTCTCGGTGCCCGCGGAGCTGCAGACGCCCTTCGATCCCACCCACGAGAACATGGCGGCGCTCTGCCTCGATCCCCACCTGCCGCCCCATCGCCTGGCGGCGGAGCTCAGGCGCGCCTTCTCGGGCATCGTGGCCGGGAACGTCAAGGCGGTGGGCATCGAGCGGGTGCGCCGCCACGGTCCCTTTCTCCTCCGGGGCGATGCGCGCCTGATGGCGGCGATGGACGAGCTGCTGACCGCCTTGGCGGCCGAGGGGCGCATGCGCCTCGGCCGCCGCTATCGGCCCTGCTATCGGATCGAGCCCCTGGAGGTCAGGTCTCGTGGCGCGTGAGCTTGTCCAGCATGCCCATGGCGAAGGCCGAGGCGACGAAGGTCAGGTGGATGGCCACGTACCACAGGAGCTTGTCGTTGGCAATGTGCTCGGCGTTCATGAACACCTTGAGCAGGTGGATCGACGAGATGGCGACGATGGAGGCCGCCACCTTGTTCTTGAGGCTTGCGGTGTCGAGTTTGCCGAGCCAGCGCAGTTTGTCCTGGGTGCCTTCGAGGTCCAGCTGGGAGACGTAGTTTTCGTAGCCGGAAAACATCACCATCACGATGAGCCCGCCCACCAGGGAGATGTCCACCAGGGACAAAACCAGGAGGATGAGCTCCATCTCCGCCATCTCGAGGAGATGGGGCAGGGCGTGGAAGAGCTCGGCGAAGAACTTGATGCCGAGGGCGAGCAGGGCGAGGCTCAAGCCCAGGTAGATGGGAGCGAGCAGCCAGCGGGTGGAATAGATCAGGTTCTCGAGCCAGCGCTCGACCATCGGCGTTCCTCCTCGGCCAACCGGCGGGCAGTCTACCCCAGCGGGCGGGCGGGGGGGAACGGGCCGTGATCCGCCTGTTCCTGCCCATCGCCGCGCTCCTTTTGTCCGACGCCCTGCTGATCATCGGCCACGGGGCGCTCTTGACCCTCCTGCCGCTGCGGGCCGAACGGGAGGGCTTCGCCACCGCGGCCATCGCCGCCACCGCGTCGGCCTATTTCGCCGGCTTTGTCGCCGGTTGCCTCCTGGCGCCCTGGCTGTTGCGGCGGGTGGGCCACATCCGCGCCTTCGCCGCCCTGGCGGCGCTCTTCGCCAGCGCCACCCTCGCCCTCCACGCCCTGCCCTCGCTGCCGGCCTGGCTGGCGCTGCGGTTTTGGCTTGGCCTGTGCATCGCCGGCCTCTACACGGTCATCGAGAGCTGGCTCAATGGTGTGACTGGCCGCGAAGCGCGCGGGCTCGTCCTGTCGGCCTACATGGTGATCAACCTGCTGATGATCGTCGCCGGGCAGCAACTGCTGGCTCTGGCTTCGCCCCACAGCGAGACCCTGTTTCTCCTCGCGGCGATCTTCGTCTGTCTGTCCATCGTCCCGGTCTCCCTCACCCGGGCCCTCTCCCCCGCGCCGCCGGAGCGGCAACCCCTCGCCTGGGGGCGCATCTGGGAGCTGTCCCACGCCGCCTTGGTGGGAGCCGCGGCGGCCGGCCTGGTGACCGGCGCTTTCTGGGCGCTGGGGCCGGTGTTCGCCCGCGAGGCGGGTCTCGACGCCGCCGGCGTGGGGCTCTTCGTCAGCGGCGCCGTGCTCGGCGGAGCGCTGTTCCAGCTGCCCCTGGGGCGGCTGTCCGACTGGCTCGACCGGCGGGTGGTGCTCCTCGGCGTGGCGGTGGCGGGCGCCCTCTCCTCGCTGGCCCTGCTGGTGGTTGCGGCCGAGCCTGCGCTGCTGCCGCTGTTCGCCCTGCCCTGGGGCGGCACCACCATGACGGTGTACGCGATTTGCCTCGCCCACGCCACGGACCACGCCGACCCGCGCGAGCTGACCATGGTCGGCTCCGGGATTCTCCTCGCCTTCGGGGTGGCCTCGGCCCTGGGCGGGCCCCTGGCTGCGGTCGGGGTGGCGGTGCTGGGGAGCGGGGGGCTGTTCGCCTTTTGCGCCGCCGTCCAGCTGGGGCTTGCCGTCTATCTGGCCCTGCGCCGCCGCCGCCACCCCCTGCCCCTGGTGGACACCACCGAGGGCTTCCACGCCATGGCGGAGAGCTCGCCGGCGGCGCTCGCCCTCGACCCGCGGGCGGAAGAACCGCCGCCGCCGCGGCCGGCTCCCTGGGAATCCGCCCACTCCCACGGCGGAGAAGGCGGCGGAGACGTCCAAACGTGAGGGATTCCACCCGCGGGGCGCAACTGATGCTCCTGTCGGGGGCGGCCTTTGCCGCCATGGGGGCCTGCGTGCGCCTGGCCGGCGAGCGGGGCATTCCGGTGCTCGAGATCATCGCCGTGCGGGCGGCGATCTCCCTCGCCTTGAGCGCCCTGGCGGCGTGGCGGCGGCGCGTTCCCCTCCTGGGGCGCCGGCGGGGGCTTCTCCTCGCCCGCGGCGCGGTGGGGTTTGCGTCCCTGGCGGCCTTCTACTACGCCCTGGTGCACCTGCCCTTGGCGGAGGCGACCCTGCTCCAGTACCTCCACCCCATGTTCACCGCCCTGCTCGCCTTTTTGCTTCTGGGTGAGCGCCCCGGTCTCGGCGCGCTGCTCTGCACCGCCCTGTCGCTCGCTGGGCTTGCGGCGATGGCGGTCCCCGCGGTGGGGTCGGGGGCCGAGTGGCCTGCGCTCGCAGTGGCGGCGGGGGTGGCCGGAGCCCTCGGCAGTGGGCTCGCCTACACCCTGGTGCGCCGTCTGGCCGCCAGCGAGGATCCGGCGGTGATCGTGCTTTACTTTCCGCTGGTGTGCCTGCCGGCCACCCTCCTTCTCGGCTGGCGGGACTTCGTCTGGCCGTCCGGTTCCACCTGGGGGATCTTGGTGCTGGTGGGGGTCTTCACCCAGCTCGGCCAGGTGGCGCTCACCCGCGCCATGCAGGTGGAGACCGCCGCCCGCGCCACCGCCTTCTCTTACAGCCAGGTGGTGTTCGCGGCCCTTCTCGGCGGCTGGCTGTTCGGCGAGTGGCCCGACGGGCGCACCCTCGCCGCCGGCGCCCTCATCCTCGCCGGGGCGGTGGCCAACCTGTTGTGCCGCCCGGCACCGGGGGTGGGCCGCTGACGTGTTATGATCCGCCTCGGTTCAGGACAGCGGAGTGTCCGCAGATGCGCTCCCCTTCTCCACCGCCGCTCGCCGAAGACGCCCGGGTCGCCCGCTCCCGGGAAGCGCTGCGTGCCGCCCTCTTGGAGATGCTCGAGCGGGAGCCCCTGGAGCGGATCGCCATCCGCGATCTAGCCCGGCGGGCGGGTGTGGGCCACGCCACCTTCTACCGCCACTACCCCACCAAGGAAGCGCTCCTCGACGACATCGCTGCGGACGAGATCCGCCGCCTGGTCTCCCTCACCCTGCCGGTGCTCGACCGGGCCGATTCCCGGGCCGCCTGCGCCGCCCTGACCCGCTACGTGGCGGGCAGGTGGCAGCTGTGGCGCGTGCTCCTCACCGGAGGGGCGGCGGCGGCACTCAAGGAGGAGCTGTTGGCCATTTCCCGGCGGGTGGCCGCGGAGCGGCCGCGACCCGCCCGCGACCTCCCCGAAGATCTGGCCGTGGCCCTTGCGGTGGCCGGCATCGTCGAACTGTTGGCCTGGTGGCTGCGCCAGGAGGATCCCTGGCCGGCCGAGCAGGTGGCGGACCTGTTGGACCGCGCCGTGGTGGGCCCGGCGGCCCGGGGGCGCGCGCCGCCCCGGGGGGAGGCCGCCGTCGGCCCCTGAGGGGTCTGCCCCTTGCCGCTGGGGCCGCTCTTTGCCGATACTGGGGCTTCCGGGTGGGGTAGAGTGTCCCATGGTGCGCTGGCTCCTTCCGCTGTGCGCGCTCTTCTTGGCGCCGGCGGCCCTCGAGGCCGCGGAGCGACCCACCTTCGGCGTGCGCTACACCGTGTGGATCAAGCCGGAGGAGAAGGCGGCGGTGGTCAAGATCCGCCTCCGGCCCCACCCCGAGTGGGTGGACTGGATCGAGCTGCCCGTCGATCCCGACCGCTACGATCGGTTCCTCGCCAGCGGGGAGCTGGCGGTGCTCGCGGAGCGGGTGCGCTGGCATCCCCCCGCGGAAGACGCCTGGCTCCAATACCGGGTCCGCCTGGAAAGTCGCCGCGCCAACGGCCGCTACGATGGCCTGATCACCCCCGACTGGGCGCTCTTCCGCCTCGACGACCTGGTGCCGCCCTGGCGGGTCTCCTTCCGCGACGGCACCGCCTCGCGGGCCAAGCTCGAGTTCCGCCTGCCGGAGGGCTGGTCGGTGGCCACCCGCTATCCCCGCTATCGCAGCGGGCGCTTCAAGGTGGACGAGCCGCGGCGCTACTTCGACCGGCCCAGCGGCTGGGTGGTGATGGGCCGCATCGGCGTCAAGCGGGAGACCCTCGCCGGCACCCGGGTGGCGGTGGCCGCGCCCCTCGGTCAGGGCTTTCGCTACATGGATTACCTCGCCCTCCTGGCCTGGACGCTGCCGGAGCTCAGGCGGCTTTTGCCCGACTTTCCGGAGCGGCTGTTGGTCGTCGGCGCGGGCGATCCCATGTGGCGGGGGGCGCTCTCCGGCCCGGGATCGCTCTACCTGCACGCCGACCGGCCGCTCCTCAGCAACAACGCCACCAGTCCCTTGCTCCACGAGCTGATCCACGTGGGGATGCGCGCCCGAAGTGCGCCGGGCGCCGACTGGATCGTCGAGGGACTCGCCGAATACTATTCCCTGGAGCTTTTGCGCCGTACCGGGACCATCACCGAGCGGCGCCATGCCCGGGCCATGGCGCAGCTGGCCGAATGGGGCAAGGCCGCCGAGCGGCTCGACGTGCCCCGCGCCCACGGTCCGATCACCGCCCGGGCGGTGGGGGAACTCGCCCGCATCGATCGCGAGATCCGAAGCAAGAGCGCAGGCGCCCACAGCCTCGACGACGTGGTGCGCGCCCTGGCTGCGAAGGATCGCGCGGTGACCGCGGAGCGGTTTTTCGCCCTGGTGGAACGCTACTCGCGAGCTCCAGCGGGCGCCGGGGAAGGCCAGGGGGGCGACTAGGCCATGGCGGTGGTGGCCCTCAGTTTCGACATGCGCGCGCCGCCCTTTGGGGCACCCCCCGAGCGGCTCTACCCGGCGGCGCTGGAGATGATCGCCTACGCCGACCGCCACGGCTTCGACCAGGTGGTCTTCCCCGAACACCACGCCTCGCCCGACGGCTACAACCCGGTGCCGGCACTCCTCGCGGCGGCCGCCGCGGCGCGCACCGAGGGAATCGCCTTGGTGTTGGGCGCCATCGTCCTGCCCCTGCACGATCCCGTCGAGGTGGCCGAGTGGATCGCGGTGGCCGACCAGATTGCGGCGGGCCGGATCCACGCGGTGTTGGTGGCGGGCTACGCGGAGTCCGATTTCCGCCTGTTCGGCAAGTCCCTCGCCGACCGGGCGAGGGCCATGGACGAGGGCCTCGAGGTGCTGACCCGGGCGCTCGCCGGCGAGCGCTTTCCCTGGCGGGACCGCGAGGTCTTCGTGCGGCCCTTGCCGCGCGCCCGGCCGCCGCACCTCTACGTCGGGGGCGGCGTTGCCGCCGCCGCTCGCCGCGCCGCGCGCTTCGGCCTCGGCTTTTGGCCGCTCACCCGGGAGGAGGAGCTCGTCCCCCTCTACCAGGCGGAATGCCGTCGCTTGGGCCGCGAGCCCGGCCCGGTGCTGCGCACCGCGGTGGGCGTGCACGTGGCCGAAGATCCCGAGCGGGCCTGGGCCGAACTGGGCCCCCACCTGATCCATCTGGTGCAAAGCTACGCCCAGTGGGCCGGCGACGAGGCGCGTTCCTCCTCTCCCTTCCACGGGCTCGACAGCGTGGAGAAGATCCGCGCGAGCGGGCTCGTCCGGGTGGTCACCCCCGACGAGGCGGTGGCCCTCGCCCGCCATCGCCCCATCTCCCTCACCCCCCTGATCTCGGGGCTCGATCCCGAGCGCGGCTGGGAGAGCCTGGAACTCTTCGTCGCCCGCGCCCTGCCCCGGATCCGCGCCGAGGCTCAGCCGTCCGCCGAGGATTCCGCCTCCCGCTGAAAGCGGTCGAGGGCGGCGGCCGGATCGATGCGCACCGGCCCCGCGGGATCGAGGGGGGCGTCGATGCCGAGGGCGGCGCGGGGTTTGTTGACCAGGAAGGCGGCGAGCCGCACCGCGAGCCCGACGATTTCGGTGGGCGTGAAGTGGGCGAGCAGTTCCCGGCGCGCCTCGGCGGAGAGGGAGCGGGGCAGGGTGAGAAAGGCTTCCGCCAGGCGCAGCGCCGCCTTTTCCCGGGGCGAGAAGCCGTCGTCCCCCTCGAAGCGCAGCAGGCGCTCGGGCAGGGTTCGATCGAACCGCTCGTCGTCCACCAGGCGCACGCTCAGGCAGTACTCGCAGGATTGGGCCACGCCGTTGCGCAGCCGCAGCAGCTCCACCAGGGCGGGGTCCTGGGGCGGGGCGGCCTGGGCGGTGGCGTAGAAAGCCAGATAGCGCCGGGTCAGCTCGCCGTCGGTGAGGGAGTTGAGGTAGAGGGCGGCGTCGCCGCCCGGCGGGGGAGGGGGCACGGAAATTTTGGGCGAGCTCATGGCGCGGGCTCCAGGTCGAACAGGGCGGCCAGGCGCAGGGACGCTTCGACCCCGGTCAGGGCGGCGGCGAGATCGATGACGTAGGAAGGGCCGCGCAGCGCCTCCAGCTCGCGCAGCAGTTCGGGCTCCACCCGCGCCGGGTCGAGGAGGAACTGTTCGGCGAACTCCAGGACCAGCCGCTCCAGGGGGGTGAAGGCCGGTGAGCGGGCGGGGTCGCGCAATTCCTCGAGGAGCGCCGCATCGTGGCGGGCGAGCTCCTCCCGACAGTCCAGAAGGAGCGCGAGCCGCGCCCGGCACAGCGCCATCACCCGCCCGCCGTCGAAGCCCTCGCAGGCCTCCAGAAAGGCCCGGTGGGCGCGGGCCACCTCGGGCAGGAGGCCGAGGAGGCGTTCCCGTTCCGACCCCTCGCCGGCGGGCAGCGGCAACCAGGTCACTTCTTTTCCCCCTTCGCGCGACGGGTTCGTTCGGAAGATTGCAACCGTCCAGGTTTCATTCTAGTATTGAAACGAAACGGGTGCCAAAATGCGGTGCCAAGTCGCCCGTCCCATTTCCCTTCAGGAGGTAAGCGATGCGCGTCGGGGTCCACTTGGGCTATCAAAACCTCCACGGCCGGCCGGACGTGGAGACCTTCATGCAGGAGACCCGCTTCGGGATCGAGGCGGAGGCCATGGGGTTCGATTTCGTGGGCCCGGTGGAGCACCATTTCACCGACTACGCCGCCTGCCCGGACCCCTTCGGGGTGCTCTCCTACATCGCCGCCAAGACCGAGCGGATCGAGCTCATCACCGCGGCGGTGATCCTGCCCTGGAACAACCCCCTGCGGGTGGCCGAGCAATTCCTGCAGCTCGACGTCCTGAGCGGCGGGCGGGTGATCGCCGGCATGGGCCGCGGCGCGGCGCGGCGCGAGTTCCGCTCCTTCGGCGTGGAGTTGGCCGACTCCCGGGAGATGTTCGACGAGGCCTGCCCGATCATCCTCGAGGCGCTGGAGACGGGGATCATCGAGGCGGACGGCAAGTGGTACCGGATCCCCCGCACGGAGCTGCGGCCGCGGCCCTTCAAGTCCTTCCGCGAGCGCACCGTGATGGTCACCATGTCGCCCTCCTCGGTGGAGGTGGCGGCGCGGCTGGGGTTGAAGACCCTGCGCTTTTCCCAGGGCGACTGGCGCAAGGCGATCCCCGAGATCCAGCAGTACCGCAAGGCCTTCGCCGAGCTCCACGGCCGCGAGGCGCCGCCGTTCATCATCTCCGACTTCATGCTCTGCTTCCCCGACAAGCGGCGGGTCACCGAGTACTGCGACACCTACTTCGCCAAGATGTTCGAGACGGTGGCCAACCACTACGAGTTCTTGAGCGACCACTTCAAGAGCCTGCCCTCCTATTCCACCTACGCCTACATGGGCCAGCTGGCCGAGGCCGCAGGGGGGCCCGAGAAGGCCTATCGCGACTACATCGGCGGCAACATGATCGGCACCCCCGAGGAGCTGATCGAGCACCATCTGGAGCGCAAGGAGCTCGTCGGCGACTACGAGATGCTGTGCAACTTCAGTTTCGGCGGCATGCCCTACGAGCTCGTCTACGAGCAGGCGAAGCTGTTCGCCGACAAGGTGTTGCCGGTTCTCAAGGGCTGAAATAAGGAGCAGCGCGATGATCGACAATCGCCCCGACCGCTGGGACCTGGAAGCGGACTTCGTCGCCGTCGGCTCGGGAATCGGCGGCCTGGCGGCGGCCATCGCCGCCCGCGAGCTCGGCCTGCAGAGTGTCGTGCTCGAGCGCTCGCCCAAGCTCGGTGGCGTGACGGCGCTCTCCATGGGGGAGCTGTGGGTGCCGGACAACGACCTCGCCCGCGCGCGCGGCATCGAGGACTCCGCCGAGCGCGCCTATCGCTACTTGGCGCGGCTCTCCTTGGGCTACGGCAGCGACGAGGCCATCTACAACTTCACCCTCCACGGCCGCGAGGCCCTGGCCTGGTTCGCCGAGCGGATCGGCTTCGAGACGATGCTGGTGGAAGGGTGTCCCGACTACTACTACGGGGTGGTGGAGGAGGCGGTGGCCGAGGGGCGGCTGCTCGAGCCCGCCCCCTTTCCCGCCGCCGAGCTGGGCGAGTGGCGCGAGCGCACGCGGGTGTCGCCCCAGCTGCCCTACGGTATGACCCACGCCGATATCGCCGCCGGCGGCGGGGTGGCCAACATCGCCCGCTGGGACTTCGCCCGCATGGGCGAGCGGCTCGCCCGCGACGAGCGCTGTCTGGGGCCCGCCCTGGCCGCCCGCTTCGTCAAGGGCGCGCTCGCGCGCCGGATCCCCTTGTTCGTCGACACCGCCGTGGAAGAGCTGATCGCCGATGGGCGGCGGGTGGTGGGGGTGCGGGCGCGGCGAGAGGGGCGGCCCTACTTCGTGCGCGCGAGTCGCGGCGTGCTCATCGCCACCTCCAGCTACGAGCGCCGCCAGGACTACAACCGCACCCTCGGCCGGCAACTGGAGCTCGGCTCCATGGTCTTCTCCGCGGTGGACGGCGCCAATTTCCGCCTGGCGGGGCCTTTGGGAGCGCGGCCGGCCACGGTGCCGGACGTGACCAGCCTGGGCTTCGTGGTGCCGGGGGAAGAGGACGAAGAGGGCCATCCCCTGTGGCGCAGCGCCCTGCAGACCATCGGCCAGCCCCACGTGATCGTGGTCAACCGCCGGGGCCGGCGGTTCGGCGACGAAGCCTTCTACCGCGATCTCTACTACGCGGTGGATCGGATCGACGGCGGCCGCCAGGAACACCCCAATTTCCCCTGCTTTATGATTTTCGACCGACAGGCGCGGGCCAAATACCCCATCGGCCCGATCCTCCCGGACCAGCGCTGGCCGGAGGGGTTGGGAATGGTGGCCGAGAGCCTCGAGGAGCTGGCGCGGCAGGCGGGGATCGACCCGGCGGGGCTCGTGGCCGAGGTGGCCGAGTTCAACCGCCACGCCCGGGAGGGGCGGGACCCCGCCTTCGGGCGGGGGAGTCGGCCGTGGAGCCACTGGATGTGCGGCGATCCCCACCAGCGCCCCAATCCCAATCTGGGCACCCTGGAAGAACCGCCCTTCTTCTGCGTGCCCCTCAAGCGGCTGGGGGGCTCGGCCATCCCGGCCACCGGCTTGCTCACCGACCGCCACGCACGGGTGATCGGCTGGGACGACGCGCCCATCTCGGGCCTGTACGCCGCCGGCAACGCGGCGGCGCGCCTGGAGACTGGGGCGATGATGCAAAGCGGTATCTCCAATGCCCGCGGCATGGTGCACGGGTGGCTCGCCGCCCACCACGCCGCCGGCTGTCCCAGCCGGCGCCTCGAGGAGGCCCTCGCCGAGCTGGGTGGGTTGCCGGGCGCGGCCTGGGAGGTGGTGTCGTGATCGAGACCGCCCACGAGTTTGCCATCGAGGCCCCTCTGCCCTCGGTCTGGGACTACGTGCGCGACATGGAGCGTTGGGCTGCCCTCTTCCCCGGTTGCCGGGAATGCCAGGTGATCGACGAGCACCGGTCGCGCTGGGTGGTCAAGGTGGGAGTGGGGGGCCTGGTCAAGACGGTGCACGTCCTGGTGGACGTGGAGCGCTGGGCGGGACCGGAGGCGGTCGACTTCCGCTATCGCCTGGCGGATGAGCCGGTGGTGGGGCGGGGCGCCTACCGGGCGCGCGGCCTCGAGGCGGGGCGCACCGCGGTCACTCTCTCCCTCGAGGTGGAAGGGTCAGGGGCCATGGCCCCCCTCTGGGAGGCCATGTGCCGACCCCTCTTGCCCCAACTTGCGGCCACTTTCGCCGCCGCCCTCAAGGAGGAGATCGAGCGGCGCGCCGGCGTGGCCGCGCCGCCTCCCGGGCGCTGGGCGCGGCTGCGCGCCCGCTTCGCCCGTTGGCTCGCCCGCGTGGGCCGGCGCCGTCCCTTTGACCCCCGTTCGGCCCCCCGCTAACATGCCGACGAACGCTGCTCGAGGAGAACACGCCGTGACCGACAAGACCCTGGATACCTCGGATCTCGACCGCTACATGGGGGTGCCCATGACCCCCTGGACGCTGCGCGACCCCATCGCCAACAACGACATCCGCCGCTGGGTGCAGGCGATGCACTATCCCAACCGCCTCCACTACGACGACGACTACGCCGCCATCGGCCGCTTCGGCCGGCTGGTGGCCCCCCAGTCCTTTACCATCGCCGTGGCCGAGGGCCACGGCGCCTGCCCGGCGGCGGTGGGCCACATTCCCGGCTCCCACCTCCTGTTCGGCGGCGACGAGTGGTGGTTTTACGGGCCGCGCCTCTTTCCGGGGGACAAGGTGATCCACGAAAAGATCCCCTTCGACTACGTGGTCAAGGAGACCAAGTTCGCCGGGCCCACCTGCTTCCAGCGCGGCGACAACAACTACTACAAACAGGACGGCACCCTCTTCGCCAAGCAGCGCTCGACCAGCATCCGCTACCGGGCCGATCTCGCCCGGGAGATGGGAGCGCTGATGGCCGAGACCGACGAGCCCGAGTGGAGCGACGAACAGCTCGAGGAGATCGAGCGGCGCAAGCTCGAGTACATCGACATGCTCCACGAGCTCGGCCACCGCCGCCGCTACTGGCACGAGGTGGCGGTGGGCGACAAGCTGCCTACCCGGGTGATCGGCCCCCACAGCATCGCGAGCTTCACCACCGAGTGGCGCGCCTACCTGATGACCGTCTGGGGTAGCGCCCACCGCAACCAGGACAGCGACTCCGAAAAGCTCGGCTTCACCGGTCCCATGGCCGGCAAGGAGATGGATCCGGTGGAGGAGCGCTATAATCCGGCAAACACCGACGGCGCCTACATCGGGCCTTCCCGCGGCCACCTGTTCCCCCGCTGGGCTCGCTACATCGGCATGCCCCGCGCCTACGGCTATGGGGCCTCCATGGGGGCCTGGATCCTCGACTACCTGGCGGGCTGGGCCGGCGAGTGGGGGCAGGTGGTGCACTGCAATTCCCAGTACCGGGGCCCCGCCTTCAGCGGCGACATCACGGTGATGACCGGCGAGGTGGTGGAGAAGATGACCGACGAGAGCGATCGGCACCTGGTGCGGATCAAGGTGCGCATGGCCAACCAGAAAGATGCGGTGTTGGCCACCGCCGTGGCGGAAGTGGAGCTGCCGGCGAAAAATCCTTAAGGAACAAAGAGCGACGAGGTGGCGATGGCAGAGGTGCGTCTCGAGCCCCCCGCCGACGGGCGGGCGCTGATCCGCGGCATTCCCCTGCGCGAAGAGGAGGGGGTAGGGGCGCTCACCTTCGGCGGTTACCTGCGCGAGGTCCGGGAGCGGTTCGGCCCCCGCGAGGCGGCTTGCATCCGCACCCCCGAGGGGGTGGTGCGCTGGAGCTACGACGAGCTCTGGGAGCGCGCCCTCGAGGTGGCCCGCGCCCTGGTGGCGGTGGGCGTCGACAAGGGCAGCCGGGTGGGGATTCTGTGCACCAACCGCCTCGAGTTTCTCTCGTCGTTCTTCGGCGCCGCCTTGGCCGGCGCCGTGGCCACGCCGCTCTCCACCTTCTCCACCGCCACCGAGCTGGGAGCGATCCTGGAGAAGGCCTGCTGCTCGGTCCTGCTCCTCGAGCGGCGGGTGCTGAAAAAGGATTTCGCCGCCATCCTCGCCGAGCTCGAGCCCCAGGTGGAAAAGGCCCGGCCCGGCACCTTCGCATCGCGCCGCTTTCCCTATCTGCGCCACCTGGCGCGCCTCGACGGCGACGAGGGCTTCGGCGCCATCGAGGGCTGGTCCGACTTCCTCGCCCGCGGCCGCGCGGTGGCCGACGAGGCGGTGTGTGGGCGCGCCGAGCGGGTCCTGCCCGCCGACCCCGGGGCGCTCTTTTTCTCCTCCGGGTCCACCGGCACGCCCAAGGGCATCCTCTCCTCCCACCGCGGGGTGTGCCTGCAGCTGTGGCGCTGGCCCCGCTGGTTCGACGTGCGCGAGCCGGTGCGCACCTGGTCGGCCAACGGTTTCTTCTGGTCGGGCAATTTCGGAATGGCGCTCGGTTCGACCCTCTCCACGGGGGGCACCCTGGTCCTACAGCGCTATTTCGAGCCGGTGGAAGCCCTCGAGCTGATGGCCGCCGAGCGGGTGAGCATGCTCCACGCCTGGCCCCACCAGTGGGCCCAGCTGGTGGCCGCACCCAATTGGCGCGACGTCGATCTGTCGGCGTTGCGCTACATCGACCGCGACTCGCCCGTCGCCCAACACCCAACGGTAGAGACTGACTGGCGCCAGCCCTACGCCGCCTACGGCAACACCGAGACCTTCACCATCGTCTCGATCTTCCCCGCCGGCACGCCCGACGAGATCGCCGCGGGCAGTCACGGAGTGCCCACGCCGGGTTCGCTCATCAAGATCGTCGACCCCGACACCGGAGAGACCTTGCGAGTTGGCGAGCGGGGCGAAATCGCCGTCAAGGGTCCCACCTTGATGCTCGGCTATGTGGGGGTGCCCCTGGATGAGACCCTCGACGACGAGGGTTTCTTCCACACCGGCGACGGCGGCTACATCGACGAGCGCGGCCGACTCGTCTGGGAGGGGCGGATCAGCGACATCATCAAGACCGGCGGCGCCAACGTCTCGCCGGTGGAGGTAGACGAAGTCCTCGCCCGCTGCCCCGGGGTGAAAGCGGTCAAGACAGTGGGCGTGCCCGACCCGCTGCTGGGCGAGCTGGTGGTCGCCTGCATCGTCCCCCAGGAGGGCGCCACCCTCGAAGAGGCCCAGGTGCAGGCGTTCGCCAAGCAGCACCTGGCGAGCTTCAAGGTTCCGCGGCGGGTGCTGTTCCTGCGGGAGGACGAGGTCCAGACCACCGCCACCAACAAGATTGTCGCCGCGGAGGTGCGCAAACTCGCCGCCGCGCGACTCGCCGCCGAGCGACGCGCCGCCGGCGACTGAGGCTCAGGCGAGGCGGGGGTCCGGCCGCACCCGCCGAGTCTGGGCGATGCACGAGCCGAAGCTGTGGAAGACGGTGGCGTGCAGGCCACCGGTGCCGCCGCAGCAGACCACCAGCACGTCCTTGGGCTCCACGCACAGGTAGACGCGCCCGTCGATCACCCGCCCCTGGGCCTCGAGCTGTTCCCGGTGCGCCGGGGTGAGCCAGTCGGCGGGCAGGCTGGCGAACCGCCACAAGAGCTCCTGCACCTCCGCGAGGTCCGGGATCTCCCGGTGGATCAGCTCGGCGTGCACCGGGTTGAGGGCGATCAGTAGTTCAGCGTAGGGCATCGCCGGCGACAGGCCGTTGCAGCCGACGTAGCCCGCCGACTTGCCGATCATTTCCAGGAATTCCACCGCCCGCCGGGAGGTGGTGTCGAGCACGTTCTGGGTGCCCATGGCGCCGAAGCAGGTCACCGCATCTCCCGCCACCCCGCGCCGCTCGGCGAGGGGCGGCCAGGGGGAGCGCTCCTCCCACTCGCCGAACAGGATGCCCGCCACCCGCCCGGGCGTGCCGAAGGTGCTCTGGCTGGTGACGCCCACCACCTGGCCGCCCACGTTGCGCATCAGCAGACGGATGGCCCGCCCGATGGCCACCGCCTGGGTGGCCTCGCCCCCCAGGCAGCCGTGGCGGTGGGGAATGCCGAGCCGATGGCGGATGGGCCCGTTGACCAACAGCAGCGGCACCACCGGCGCGGTGGTGGTGTTGAGGCCGAAGAGCTCGAAGTCGGGGTCGGCCAGGGCTTCCAGGGCGGCGATGAGCAGGCTGAGGGATTCGGGGGGTGCCCCGGCCATCACCGCGTTGATGGCGATCTTCTCCACCGTGCACTCGCCGTTGGCGGGCGGCAGGGTACAGATCACCTCGTCCGGATAGCGGTCGCTGCCGGCCAGGAAGGCGCGTACCCGCGCCTCGGTGGGAGGGATCAGGGGCAGGCCGTCGCCGAAGCCCCGCTCCATCGCCCAGCGGGTGAAGGCCATGACGTCGTCCACCTCGGCGCTGTGGCGCGGGCTCGAAAGCCAGTCGAGGTCGCAGGCGACGTCCCCGCAGTCGCGGGCCACCACTTCCCGCTCGGGACGCGGCCGGTAGGGAGGAATGCGGCGCGGGGCGTTCATCGGGCCACCGCCGCCGCGGCCGGGGCGAGTTCGGCGCCCATGGTGGCCAAAAGCCCCGGGAAATGGGCGCGGGCCACCGCTTCCACCTCTTCCCGGGCGCGCTCGTTTAAGGGGTAGGGGAGGACGTGGATGCGCAGCCCCGCCCGCCCGCCGTGGCGGGCCAGTTGCCGACCCAGTTCCTCGAAGGCGGCGGTGCACACCGCCGTGGTGGGCAAGCCGGCGGCGGCACAGGCCAGGGCGTCGCGGATCGTCCAGCCGGTGCAGGAGCCGCAGTTGCCGAGGCCCACCACCGCCACGTCGATCTCGTCGATGAAGGCCTCCAGCTCCTGGGCGATCCGCGCGCCGGCCTCGCCGGTCCGCCCCTGGTGGGAGCGCCAGCGGCGCACTCGTGCACCCGCCGCCACGAGCTCTGCCGCCCACAGGTCCACCACCCAGTCCCAGGCGCGCCAGATCTCGTCCAGGCGAAAGCCTACGGTCTTGCCGGCGAGTGGGCCCGCGGCGGGCCCCGGCGAACCGTCGTCGTCGGCGCGGACGGCGGTGGGATCCAACACCTCCCCCAAGGCCATGGTCACCTCCTCCAAAAGTCCAATGTTTTAGACTAATACAACAACATATGGTACTTTTGCGCCCAGTCTAGGAGGATTCACCCGTGGCGGTCAAGCAGATCGAACACCTCTTCCAGCTGCTGGAACTCTTTTTGCGTGAGCAGCGGCCCCTGTCGGTGGCGGAGATGGTGCAGGCCCTGGGCTGGCCTCGCTCGAGCACCTACCACCTGGTCGCCACGCTGAGCGACCTGGGCTATCTGGCCAAACCCCAGGGGCGCGGCCGCTATTTTCCCTCTCGCCAGTGGCTGGAACTGGGGCGGCGGTTGGCCGAAGCCGAGCCGCTGCCGCAACGGCTCCGCGAGCTCCTGACCGCACTGGCCGGCGAAACCGGTGAGACGATCGCCCTCGCGGCCCTCGAGGGCCCGGAGGTGGTGTTGCGGGAAGTGGTGGAGAGTCGCGCCGGGGTGCGCTACAGCGCGCGTCCCGGCGAGCGGGTGCCCCTCGCGGGCACCGCCGCCGGCAAGGCACTTCTCGCCCAGTGCACGGCGAGCGAGCGGCGCACGCTGCTCGCCCCTCTCGCCTCCCGGCAGGCGGAAACGCTCACCGCCGAGATCGAGGCCGAGGCGCGCCGGGGATATTTCGTCAACCTGGGCCGCTATCTGCCGGACCTGGCGGGCGTCGCCGTGCCCTTTCCCTGGCGCGGACGGCGCTTGGCGCTGGTCTTGGGTGGGCCCCTTTCCCGAGTGGCGGGCAACGAGGCGCGCCTCGGCGAGCGCCTGGCCGCGGCCGCGGCGGAGTTCCTCGCAGCGGGGGACTAGGCCTGCGGGGGCCGGGGCGTGCCGGCGAGCTCTTCGCGCAGTCTCTGCTTGAGCACCTTGCCGGCGTCGTTCTTGGGCAGGCTCGAGCGGATTTCCACCTGCTCGGGGATCTTGAACTTGGCCACCCCTTTGGCCACCAGGAAGTCGTAGAGCTCGGCCACCGTGGGGTGGGCGTCGCCCCGCGGCACGATCACCGCGCAGGCCCGCTCCCCGGTGCGCGGGTCGGGCAGGCCGACGATGGCCACCTCGGCGATGGCCGGGTGTTCCACCAGGAGGTCTTCGATCTCCTTGGGGGCGATATTTTCCCCGTGGCGGATGATGATGTCCTTGATGCGGCCGGTGATCACCAGGTAGTCGCCGTCCACCCAGCGGCCCTGGTCGCCGGTGCGGTAAAAGCCCGCCTCGTCGAAGGCGCCCGCCTCGTCGGCCGGGTTGTGGTAGCCGAGGAGCATTTGCGGGCCGCGGGCCAGCACCTCGCCGTCGGGGCCGAGCTTGACCTCGGCGATGCCGGGCTTGCCGTCGGTTTCGGCGGCGTGCTGGACGTCCTCGCGGTCGAGGACGCCCACGGTGGTCACCGGCACCTCGGTGGAGCCGTAGACGCGGGTCACCGCGGCGCGCTCAAAGTGGGCGGCGGCCTCGCGGATGAGACTCGGCGGCACCGAGGCGCCGCCGCAGATGAACACCTTGAGGTGGGGCAGGCGGGTGCCCGCCCGCCGCGCCGCCTCCAGGGTGCCCTGCAGGAAGGGGGTGGCGCCGGCGAAGTGGGTGATTCCTTCCCGCTCCATCAGGGCCACCCCGGCGTCGGGTTGCCACTGCTCCATGAGGACGGCGGTGGTGCCGAGGAGGATGGGCATCTCGAAGGCGTAGATGGAGCCGCCGATGTGGCTGATGGGGGAGGCCACCAGGAAGCGGTCTCCCGGCTCGATCAGCCAGTGCTCGCCCAGTTGCCGGATCAGGGCGTGGAGGCTGTTGTAGCTGTGCATCACCCCCTTGGGCCGGCCGGTGGTTCCGGAGGTGTACATGATCATCCGCACTTCGTCCGGGTCGGGCGCGGGGAGGGCGTCCGCCCCCGGGGCGGCGAGCAGCGTCTCGTACGCGGTATGGGGGCCGGAGTCGCCGCGCACCACCACCACCTCGGGCGGATCGGAAAGCGCCGCCACCACCTCGGCGAGCATCTCGCTGCAGGGGTGGTTGCGGAAGCGCTCCGGGATGAAGACGGCGCGGCTTGCGCTGTCGGCGAGGAGGAAGCGCAGCTCGCGCGAGCGCAGGGAGGGGAGAATGGGCTGGGCCACCATGCCGGCGAGCCCCGCGGCGTGGTAGACCTCCGCCGCTTCGCGCCAGTTGGGGAGCATGAAGGAGATCACCGAGCCCCGCGGGTAGCGCGCCGCCAGCACGCGCGCCAGCCGCTCGGCGCGCGTCCAGAGCTCGGCGGCGGCGATCGGTTGTCCCTCCTCGACGAGCAAGACCCGCTCTGGCTCGGCGGCGGCGAGCCGCGCCAGGGCCGCGCCCAGGGTGTCGCGCACCCACAGGCCGCGGGCGTAGGCGTCGCGGGCGCGCTCTTCGTCCCAGCGCACCGAGCGGCCGGCGATGACCCGGCGCGGGGAATCGGCTCCGGTCATGGACTCCTCGGGATCGCCTGGGGGATGGGCGGGCCATTATACTTCACGGCGGACGCGCCCCCCGGTAGAGTTGCCGTCCCGCGAAAACCGAAAAGGAGCGAACGCCATGGCGGAGCGAAAAGTGGCCATCATCACCGGCGCGGGCAGCGGTATCGGGTTTGCCACGGCCCGACACCTCCACGATCAGCTGGGCATGGCCATCGTCGGCGTCGGCCGCAATCCCGAAAAACTCCAGCGCCTGGAGGAAACCCTGGCCAGCGACCGGGTGGCGACCCTGGCCGTGGACATCACCGAACGGGACGCGCCGCGGCGGATCGTCGACTTCGCGCTCCAGCGCTTCGGGGCCATCAACTTCCTCATCAACAACGCCGGCATCGGCAGTCCCAAGCCCCTCCACGAGACCGACGACGAGACCCTGGACCGCTTTTTGGACATCATGCTGCGCGCGCCCTTCCGCCTGGCCCGCGAGGTCATACCGCACCTGAAGGACGGCGACGGCGTGGTCAACGTCACCTCCACCTTCGCCGAGATCGGCGGGCGCCGCGGCGGGGCCTACTCGGCCGCCAAAGGGGGCTTGAAGGCGCTCACCCTGCACATGGCTTGCGAGTACGGGGAGCGGGGGATCCGCTCCAACTGCGTGGCGCCCGGCGTGACCCTCACCGACATGGTGCGCCATCGCCTGGAAGACGAGGCCTTTCGGCGCATGAATTTCGATACCACCCCCTATCCGCGGCTGGCCAGCGCGGAGGAGGTGGCCGCCACCATCGCCTTTCTCTGCTCCCCCGGCGGGGCGGCCATCAACGGCCAGACCATCGTGGTGGACTGCGGCTGGACCACCACCAAATACCTCTCGCCCCGGGCGCTGCGCTCCCGCTGGGTCATGCCCGAGGAAGAGGGATCCTGAGGGCCAGCCCGAACTTGATACGCGAAGTATCATAGTCTATAACCCATGGCGAACCCCACGGGAAGGAGGTGCGCCGTGGCCGTGCCCATCGACCAGTTGCGGCTGCTGGAACTGCCCGTTCAGGACCCGGCGTTTGCCGCCGATCCCCTGCCCTGGGTGCGCCGCGCCCGCGAGGTCCACCCCTGGTTGGCGGCCAGCCCGGTGGGCTACTGGGTGACCGAATACCGCGCCATTCGGGATCTCTACTTCCTCGAGGACCGCCTCCAGTTTCCCGGGGACGCCCTGATCGATTTCATGGGCGCGCGGGGCTCCCCCTGGGGGCGGTTCAACGAGGAGCTCTTGATCAACCGCCAGGGCGCCGACCACGCGCGGATCCGCGCGGCGGTGGCCCAGGCCTTTTCGCCGGGTGCCATCCAGCGGCTGCGCCCGATGATCCGGGCCACCATCCGCGAGTGGCTCGACGCCTGGGTGCCGCGGGGCGCCTTCGACTTCGCCGAGTGCGCCGCCCACTTCCCCATCCGGGTGATGTGCAAGATCATCGGCGCCTCGCCGGAGGTGATCCCCGCCTTGCGCGAACACCTGGAAGTGCAGGGGCTCAGTTACAGCATGGACCGCTCCCTGCTGCCCGCCGCCGACCGCGCCATCGCCGCCCTCGAGGCGTTCGTCGTCGACCTTCTCGCCGAGCGGGCGCGCGGGCCGCGCCGGGACGACCTCCTGAGCGATCTGCTGGCGGCGGAGGCGCAGGGGGCCCTCTCCCGGGCCGAGCTCCAAAACCTCCTCGTCTTCCTCTTCGCCGCCGGGTACGACACCTCCAAGAACATGCTCACCCTCATCCTCTACCTGATGCTGGACCGGCCGGCCCTCTGGGAGCGGTGCGCCGAGGACCGGCCCTATTGCAGCCGCGTCACCGAGGAGGCGTTGCGCTACCTGAGCGTGTCCAACGTTCCGCGCACCGCCGTGGCCGAGGTGGTCTACCGCGACGTCTCCATCCCGGCGGGCACCTCTTTGCAGTTCATGCTCACCCTCTCGGGGCGGGATCCGGACGCGTTCGACGAGCCCGATCTGTTCGACCCGGAGCGGGAGCGCGCCGAGCGCCACCTGGCCTTTGGCCGCGGCAGCCACGTGTGCCTGGGCCAGTTCCTGGCCCGCGCCCAGATCGAAGAGGCGATCCACCTGGCGGCGCAGCGGATCCGCCGGCCGCGCCGGGCGGGACCGATCCGCTGGCGCCCCTTCGTCGGGGTGTGGGGGATCCGCAGCCTACCCATCGCCTTCGAGGCGGCGCAGGCGGCCTGAGCCGTGTTGACCGACGCCGAGCGCGCCTTTCTCGCCGCCCGCCGGCGGCGACTGGCGTCCTGGCCGCGGGTGGGGGCGCTGCTGCTTGTCGGGATCGGCGCCCTGGCGCTGTTTCTCGCCTCCACCGCGCCCGCGCTCTTCTTCCCCGACGCGATCCGGCGGGGGGGCTGCGGGGTGCAGGCGGCGGCCGCCGCGTTCCTGCCGGTGGCGGTGATCGGCTGGCTGGCCACCGTGGCCGCCGGCGTGGCCATCGGCTACGCGGTGGCCCGCCGCGAGCGGCAGTATCTGGCGCTCATCGAGCGCCTCAGCGAGGCTGAGACCGATCCCCCCGCGTCGCCCTAGGGGATGGAAAAGTCGGTGCCGCCGTCTGCGGCGATGTTGGCGCCCACCAGGTAACTGGCCCGCGGGGAGCCGAGGAACAGGATGAGCGGCGCGATCTCCTCGGGGCGGGCGATGCGGCCCAGGCGCCCGGCGCAGCGCGCCCCCTGCTCCTCCACCATCCAGCGATAGATCGCCACCGGGTCCTCCGGGTCGTGGCGGGCGCTGGCGCCGGTGGCCTCCATGTAGTGGCGCAGGGCCTCGGTGTGGTAGACGCCGGGGGTGAGGGTGTTGACCAGGATGTTCTCCGGCGCCAGGGCGAAGGCCATGTTCTTCGACAGGGCGGCGAGCGCCGCCTTGGCCGCCATGTAGGGCGCCTCGAAGGGCATGCCGATGCGGGCCGAGATGGAGGAGACGTTGACGATCCGCCCCCAGCCGGCGCGCCGCATCAGGGGCACCGCGGCGCGGCTCGCCCGCACGGCGCTCATGACCCCCAAATCCCAGTAGTACTGCCAGGCCTCGTCGGGCACGTCGAGGAAGGTGGCGCCGGGGGAGGGCTCGGTGGGTCCCACCATGTTGACCAGGGTGTGGAGGATCCCCCAGCGCGCCTCGAGGCGGGCAAAGAGCTCGGCGATCGAGCGGGGGTTGGCGGCGTCGCAGGGCACGGCGATCACCTCGGCGGCCCCCGCCGCCGCGAGGTCCCGGCCCGTCTCTTCGAGGGCCGCACGACTCCGCGCGGCCACCGCCACCCGCGCCCCCTCGCGGGCGAACTCCAATGCCGCCACCCGGCCGAGCCCCTTGCTGCCGCCCAGGATGCAAACGGCCGCGCCCGCAAGCCCCAGATCCACGCCGTCCCTCCTAGGGGGCGCGCTCCACCAGGCGGTGGAAGCGGTGCAGGACGAGGCGGGCGATCCGCCAGGCGCCTTGTTCCCGGATCCAGCGCTCGCGGTATTCGCCGTAGCCCGTGAAGGCGGCGATCCCATCTCGCGGCGGGTTCCAGACCAGGCGGTCTTGAAGGGGAAAGATGACCTCCGCGGCTGTGTCGTCTGCGGAGAGCACGAGCGGCAGGTGGACCTGGTGGGCGGTGGTGGCGCCCTCGAGGGCGTCGCGGACGAAGGCCACCACCGCCTCTCGGCCCCGCAGGGGCGGTCCGCCGGTGTCTTCGGACCAATCGAATTCGCATTCTCGCGCGAGCAGGGACGCCCAGTCGTCCCACTGCTTGCCGTCCAGCGCGTGGCAGTAGCGCGCCTTGGCCTGGCAGAGGGCGACGAAGAGCTCGCTCGCCACCGGGTCACTCATGGGGTTTCCTCCCGCTCGAGATCGAGCCGCCAATAATCGAGCCGCTGGCGGGCGATCCGCCAACCCTGGTCGATGTATCGGTAGCGCTCTCGGTAGTGGCCGAAGCCCCGCTGAAAGCGCACGCCGTGGCGGGGGGGCGCGAAGGCATTGGCGTCCTGCATGGGGAAGATCGCCTCCACGCCCCCGTCCAGAGCGACGAGTCGGGGCGGGTGCACCTGGTGGCAGGTGCGCGCGCCCGCCAGGGCCTGGCGAATGAAGGCGAGCGCCCGGTCGCGGCCCTCGAGGACCCCCACGCCGGGCAGCTCCATCACCAGGTCGGGGGTGAACAGGGCGGCGAAGGCCTCCCATTGCTGGTGATCGAGATGGTGGCAGTAGCGCGCCTTGACCTGGCAGATGGCTGCGTAGAGGTTCGCTGTGATTTCCATGCCCCCGCCCGTCGCACGGCTGCGCCTGCGGTCAACGGTACTCCCCCTCGAAGGGCCAGGCAACCGGGTGCGGCCACCTGGACGGCCCCGGGCACCTTTGGGTAAGGTGGAGCGCTGAGCCAACCGATTGGGGGGAGCGACCATGATCCAGAGCCGCACCGTGGCCTATCGGGGGAGGGACGTCGACTACCGCGGCGAGCTGTTCCTGGGAGCGGGAACCGGAAAGCGCCCGGGGGTGGTGGTCTTCCCCGAAGCCTTCGGCCTCAACGACCACGCCCGCAGCCGCGCCCGCCGCCTGGCCGAGCGCGGCTACGCGGCCCTGGCCGCAGACCTTCACGGCGACGGCCAGGTCTTCGACGACATGGAGCGCCTGCGGCCGCGCATGGAGGCCCTGTTCGGCGACCGCGCCGCGTGGCGGGCCATGGCGCGTGCCGCCTGGGAGGCGCTCCTCGCCCAGCCGGAGGTGGACGGCGAGCGCACCGCCGCCATCGGCTTCTGTTTCGGCGGCGCCACCTGCCTGGAGCTCGCCCGCAGCGGGGCGCCGCTCAAGGCGATCGCCACCTTCCACGCCGGTCTCCTCCCGGAGCTGCCCGAGGACGCCGGGCGCATCCGCTGCAGCGTGCTCATCTGCCACGGCGACGAGGACCCCTTGGTGTCCCGGGACGTGATCGACGCGGTGATGGGGGAGTGGCGCCGCGACCGGGTGGACTGGGAGTTCATCCACTTCGGCGGCGCTGCCCACAGTTTTACCAATCCCGACGCCGCCTCCCGGGGCATGCCCGGGCTCGCCTACCATCCCAAGGCGGATGCGCGCTCCTGGGCGGCCATGTGCCGGCTGTTCGACGAGGTGTTCGGCGAGGAGGAAGGCGGCCGATGAAACCCGCGAAGGAGTTGCGCTTCGACGGCCGGGTGGCCGTCATCACCGGCGCCGGTCGCGGGCTCGGCCGGGCCTACGCCCGCTACCTGGCCGCCCGCGGCGCCCGGGTGGTGGTCAACGACCTGGGGGCGCGCGTTGACGGCCAAGGGGCCGACGCCGGCCCGGCCGCCACGGTGGTGGAGGAGATCCGCGCCGCGGGGGGCGAGGCGGTGGCCAACACCGACTCGGTGGCCACCCCCCAAGGGGGGACGGGCCATCGTCGAGTGCGCCTTCGACCATTTCGGCCGCCTCGACATCCTGGTCCACAACGCCGGCAACGTGCGCTACGGGGCCCTGGACGAGATCTCCCTGGAAGACTTCCAGGCAGTGCTCGACGTCCACCTGATGGGGGCCTTCCACCTGGTGCGCCCGGCCTTTCCCCGCCTCTGCCAGGCGGGCTACGGTCGGGTGGTGCTCACCTCCTCCATCGGCGGCCTCTATGGCAACGCCCGCTGCGTCAACTATGCGGTGGCCAAGGCGGGGATGATCGGACTCAACAACGTCATTGCCCTGGAAGGGGAGGCGAAGGGAGTCAAGAGCAACCTCATCGTGCCGGCGGCGGTGACCCGGATGGCGGAAGGGCTCGACACCTCCCGCTATCCCCCCATGGATCCGGAGCTGGTGGCGCCGGTGGTGGCCTACCTGTGCCACGAGACCTGCGCGGTGAACGGCGAAATGTTGATCGCCGCCGCGGGACGGGTGGCGCGCGCCTTTATCGCCGAGACGCCGGGAGTGTATCAGCCATCCTGGAGCATCGAGGAGGTGGCCGAACGGCTCGCCGAGATCCGGGAAAAGCGGGAGATCCTCGACTTCGGCCTGCACGGCCACGCCGAGCACCTGGCTTACTCCTTCGCCATGGCTCGCGGGTTGGACGGCGACTGACCGCCCCATTCCCGGGGCCAAAAGACCGGACAAGTTCCCGGGCGGCCCCTTGACCCACGTCATGGGTGGCAGCGCCGCCCGGTTCCACACTCTTTCCCCGTGAACCAGCTTGCCGGCTGAGCCGAGGAGGGAGCGATGAACGAGCGGGTCGCGGTGGAGACGGCTTTCGAGCCCGTGATTTGTCCGGTCGAAGCCTACATCTCGGAGGCGTACGCGCGTGCCGAACGGGACCGCTTGTGGCGCAAGGTGTGGCTGCAGGCGGGCCGGCTCGAGGACATCCCCGAGGTGGGCGATTACATTACCTACGACATCCTCGACGACTCGATCCTCATCGTCCGCGCCGCGCCCGATCGGCTGCGCGCCTTCTACAACGTCTGCACCCACCGCGGCCGGCGGCTGGTGGACACCCCGCCCGGCGCGCGCAACGCCCGCGGGCGCAAGTTCCGCTTCACCTGTGGCTTCCACGGTTGGACCTTCGACCTCGAGGGCGCCTGCCACCAGATCCACCGCGCCGAGGATTGGCAGGGCAAGCTCACCCCCGAGCGCACCCGCCTCGGAGAGGTGCGGGTGGACACCTGGGGCGGCTTCATCTGGATCAACATGGATCCCGACTGCATGCCGTTGCGCGACTACCTGGAGCCCGCCGCCTCCATGCTCGATCCCTTCCACCTGGAGAACATGCGGCCCCGCTGGCGCAAGTGGACGGTGTTCGAGTGCAACTGGAAGGTGGCGCTGGAAGCCTTCAACGAGACCTACCACGTGCGCGCCACCCACCCCGAATTCAACGCCTTCGGCGACTTCACCGGCTGGGCGCGCCCCCAGGGGCTGCACAGCAACATCGGCTACGACGCCCCCGAGACGCTGCCCGAAAACGCCGGCAAACTGCGCCTCGGCAGCGGCGATGCGCGACTGTCCACGGCGCGCATGCAACAGTTCATCTGGGAAAACGTCAACACCAACACCACCCGCACCCTAGTGGAGGTGGCCCAAACCCTGCCCGAGGTGCTGCCCGAGGGAACCCCTCCGGAGGAGGTGCTGCGCTATTGGCTCGAGACGGCCCGCCAGCGGGACGCCGAGCGGGGGGTGATCTGGCCGGTGGTGGACGCCGGCCACGTGGCTGCGAGCGGCACCGCCTGGCAGATCTTTCCCAACCAACAGATCGGCCACGCGGTCAACAACATGCTCTGCTACCAGGCGCGCCCCTACGGCTACGACCCCGACCGCTGCTACTTCGAGGTGGCTGTCTACGAACTCTATCCGCCTGGGGAGGAGCCGGCCACCGAGTGGACCTACACCGCGCCGGAGGATTTCCCCTACGTCCTCAAACAGGACTTCAGCA
>BPKH01000009.1 GCA_026005035.1 Porticoccaceae bacterium
GGGTTGCGCTGGGGGCGAATCCGTCCAGGAACCAGGCGTCCACGGGGGGGCGCGCCGCTCCCACGAAGTGGGGGTGATCGGTGGGCAGCATGCGGCCAAGGCCGAGGGTGGCATCGTCCCACACCAGCGTCAAGCAGACGCGGCCCCCATAGAGCCAGCGGCGGTGGGACGCCGGCGAGGAGCGGAGGCCAGGCGGCGAGCAGCTCGTCGGCCAGGGAGGCGAGCTCCGGCCAGGCGGAGAGGGCTCGGGCGGCGCAGGGCGCCTCCAGGGGATGGCGCTCCACCGCCAGATAGTGGAGGACGCCGCCGCGCGCCTCCCGCAGCCACAGGTGTGCGGCGGCAAGAAAGTTGAGTCCGGTGCCGAAGCCCACTTCGCCGATGCGAAAATCGCCTTGCCGCCCGGCGAAGCGAGCCGGCAAATCGTTGCCGTCCAAGAAGACGTGGCGAGCTTCCGCGAGCCCCCCCTCGCGGGAAAAGTAGAGATCCCCGTAGCGGCGCGAGCGGGGAAGGGCGTGCTCCCATTCCAGCTGGGCGGGCTCGATGGTCGGGGGTTGCCGGCTCACTGCGGCAGCCGGGAATTCCACCCGCAGTTGCGCGCACCAATCGGCCAGGCGCCGGTCGGTGAGCTCGAATTCGTTCTCTTCGTCGAGGGCGAGGCCGACGAAGTGGTGGCCGTCGGGGGCCAGCGCCCGGGATGCGGTGAAGCGGTTAGCCCGCCGCCGGCCAGCGGCCGACGGTGCGGGCGCCGCGGGACGCGACTTGCGCCCAGAGCAGGCCCATGGCGTCTTGGAACCACTGGGGATAGCCGAGCTGGTCGCCGAGGCCGTAGAGGGCCACCGTGTGGCCGGTGAGGTCGAGCTCCTCGAGCTCCGGCCAGCGCGCCTCCCAGTCTTCCTGGAGCTCCCCGTAATCCCAGGTGGGGATGCCCAGGATGAGAAAGGGGTACTCCTTCATCCGGGAGAGGGGGAGTGTCGGCCACATTGCGGAGTTCCACGCGCACCGGGGCCAGGAGATCGCGCAGCTTCTCGGCGACGATCTCGGTGTAACAGGTGGTGGATCCGTAAAAGAGACCGATGCGGGTTTCCATGGCGTTCCCAGAGGCCGGCGCGCAGGATACCGGAAAGCGCTTCCCCCCTGGGCAGTCCCGCCGCCTTGGGGCCGGCCGTGCCAGGGGGTATGATGGCCCGGAGGGGCGGCGGAGCGGCCGGCGGCATGAATCGGATCACGCGCAAGTACAGCAGGGAAGTCTACCGGGCCACCCACACGCCGGCCCAGATCGCCCGGCGACTGCAGCGGGGGCCCGAGTCGGTCTACCTCAAGGATTTCATCTACGGGGCCATCGACGGCGCGGTGACCACCTTCGCGGTGGTGGCCGGGGCGGCCGGCGCGCGCCTGCCAGCGGGGGTGGTGATCGTGCTGGGACTCGCCAACCTGCTGGCCGACGGGTTCAGCATGGCGGCCAGCAATTTCCTCGGCACCCGGGCCGAGAACGAGCTGCGTCGCAAGGCGCGGGAGCGCGAACTGGACGAGATCGCCAAGTACCCGGAAGGGGAGGTGGAAGAGATCCGGCAGATTTTTGCCCGCAAGGGGTTCGAGGGGAAGCTCTTGGAAGAGGTGGTGGAGGTGATCACCGCCGATCGCAGGCGCTGGGTGGATACCATGATCCAGGAGGAGCTGGGCCTGCCCCTGGAAGACCACGACCCCTGGCGGGCCGCCCTGGCCACCTTCGCCGCTTTCTGCCTGGTGGGGCTCATTCCCATCGCGCCCTACCTGGCGGCCTGGTGCGGACTGGGGACGGCCGCCCACCCCTTCCTGTTGGGGGCTTGCCTGACGGCGGTGGCCTTTCTGGTGGTGGGTGGTGCCAAGGCGCGCTTCCTCGATCAGCCCTTGGCCCGAGGTGCCCTGGAAACCCTCGCGGTGGGGGGGCTGGCGGCCGCCATCGCCTACGCCGTCGGCGTCCTGTTGGCGGAAACGGCAGCCTTCCTCTAGAGCAGGGCCTCGATGTGGGGGCGCAGCCGCTCCGGGGTCACCTGGGGGGCGAAGCGGCGCACCACCCGGCCCTGCCGATCCACCAGAAACTTGGTGAAGTTCCACTTGACGGCGCGGCTCCCCAACAGACCGGGCGCTCGCTCTTTGAGGTGGACGAACAGGGGGTGCGCGTCGGGTCCGTTGACCCGGACCTTGGCGAAGAGGGGAAAACTCACCCCGTAGTTGCGCTCGCAAAAGGCGCCGATCTCGGCCTCGCTGCCCGGCTCCTGCGACCCGAACTGGTTGCACGGCACGCCGAGCACGACGAGGCCCAGGTCCTTCGCCTCGCGCCACAGCGCCTCGAGCTCCGCGTACTGCGGCGTGAGGCCGCAGAGGCTCGCGACGTTGACCAGCAGCACCTGCCCGGCGTAGCGGGACAAGGGGACCGGTGCGCCTTGCAGATCGGTGGCGGAAAAGTCGTAGAGGTTGTCCATGGCCAAGGGGTTCTCCCAAGGGCAAACCAGGAGGTCAGGAGGGGCTTCCCGTTCCCCCCCGGGCGCGCAGCGCCTCGAACAGCCGCGGTACCTCGGCCAGGGAGCGCAGGCAATCGTTGAGGTGGGTGCAACCCTCCACCCGGGGGAAGGTTTCCAGCACCGCGCTGCGCAGTTCCGCCAGGGGCACGCCGGCGCAGCCGGTCCAGTCGCTCGATGGCGTTGGGGCACTCGGGGAAGGGGAGTATGTGGGGGGTGGCCTCCAGGTGGAGGAGGGGCGCCCGATTCCGGGTCGGCGAGGGCGAAGAGGCCGTATTCGTGGATCGCCTCGCGGACGCCGCCGGGGACGCGGCGAGGAGTCCTGGAAGGTGGCTTCCACCGCCAGGTCGCCCCGCCTCGTCGAGCCACAGGTCGAGGCAGCGCGCCCGGCGGAAGGGAGAGGGGGACGTCCTCGTCCAGGGGATGCCAGCCGTCGGGATCGTCGGGGTGGGGCAGAGGGGGGCACCTGGGCGGTGCGCTGGCGCACCACCAGTGGGTCCCCCAGGGGGACCCGCAGGGCGCTGGATCCCGGCCGTAAGCCGATGCACACCCCCCTCCCGCTGGGCGAGCAGCGCTTGCCGCTCCTCTTCGGAGGCGGCGGCGGGCGGGGGGCAGCGCACCGCTGGAATAGAGCGCCCAGGCGCACACCAGGCTGGTGCCCGACAGGTCGTCCACCAGCAGATAGAGCGGCGAGCCGGCTCGGCGCTCCTCGGGGAGGGGCCTCCTGGAGAGCCGCCCGCAGGGTGTCCGCCCCCCCGGGCGCCCACCAGCCGGGCGAGGCCGGGCCGCGCCGGGCGCGACCAGATGGGCGCGGATCACCCGCTCCCGGTCGATGTCGGCCCACAACTCGTCCAGCGCCAGGATTTGCGGCGCGCCGCCCTGGGGCGGGGTGTAGACGTCGCGGCCGACGCCGTGGAAGCGGGCCGGTTTCTCGGGGCCCTGGGGCCAGGTGACGTCGATGGTGGCCGTGCGGCGCACCGAGTGGGGGCGGCGCGGGCCCACCGGACCGCGGGGGCGGGGGAGGTCCAGCTCGAGGATGGGCAAGGGCTCGTTCATCGCGCGTTGCCGATTTTCACTTCGCCCAGGATAGCAGAACGGGGGGAGGCGAGGCGCTCACCGGGCTTGCGGTCCGGTGCTACACTGCGCTTCCCCGCGACGGAGGCCCCCCGCCATGGCCAATCGCCGCCCCTTCGACCCCGCCCTGACCGGCAGCGCCAAAGCGGGCATCTTCGGCTTGCCCTGCTCCCTGGAGGAGGCGGCGCTCGTCTACATCCCGGTGCCCTGGGAGGGTGACCACCTCTTACGGCGGGGGCGCGAGTCTGGGGCCGGAGGCGATCCGCGCGGCCAGTCCCCAGCTCGACTTCCACCTGCGGGGCATGGCCGACCACTTGGCGCGGGGTTGGTTCATGCTCGAGCCGGACCCCGAGATCTCCGCCCTCAACGCCCACCACCTGGAGGCGGCGCGGGTGATCCAGACGGTGCTGGCGGAGGAGGGCGATCTCGCGGCCTATCCCGACCTGGAGGCGCGGCGCGCGGAGATCAACCGGGCCTCGGAGCGGGTCAACCAGCGGGTCTACGAGCAAGCCAAGGCGCTGCTCGCGGAGGGCAAATTCGCCGCCGTGGTGGGGGGCGACCACTCCTCGCCCCTGGGGCTGATGCGGGCGGTCTCCGAGCGCCTGGAGGGCGACTACGGCGTTCTCCACCTGGACGCCCATCACGACCTGCGCCCGGCCTACCAGGGCTTCGTCCACTCCCACGCTTCCATCATGTACAACGCCCTCGAGCTGCCTTTCCCGCCCCGCGCGCTGGTGCAGGTGGGGGTGCGGGATTACTGCCGGGAAGAGGCGGAGCTGGCGGCGCGACACCCCGCCGTCCACCCCTTCTACGACGAAGACCTGAAGGCGGCGCTGTTTCGCGGCAGGCCCTTCGCCGAGCTGGTGGCGGAGATCCTCGCCCCCCTGCCGCGACAGGTCTACGTCTCCTTCGACATCGACGGCCTGGACCCCTCCCTCTGTCCCCACACCGGCACTCCCGTGCCGGGCGGGTTGCGCTTCGAAGAGGCGGCATTTTTGCTGCGCGCCCTGGTGGAGAGCGGGCGGCGCATCGTCGCCTTCGACCTGTGCGAGGTGGCCCCCGACCCGCGCGACCCCGAACGGCAGTGGGACGGCAACGTGGGCGCGCGGGTGCTGTTTCAGTTGAGCAGCTGGCTCTTCGAGAGCCAGTTGCGCGCCGGTGGGGCGCTCTAGCGGCGGCGGAAGAGCCTCCTCGGGCGGATCGGACGCTCCGTGGCGGCGCAGGCGCGGCGCGCCAAAAGCGCCTGCACCGCCGGCACGTAGTCGTGGTCGGTGCTGCGGATGTGGTGGAAGAGCCAGTGGCGCAACAGCTCCGCGAGCTCCGCCGCCACCGCTTCGCCCGCCCGGTGACGGGCGGCAAGGGCGAAGATGGATTCCTCGAAGCTCCGGTGGAGCCGGCGGTGGCTCTCGAGGAGCGGATAGCCCGCCTGCTCCATGAGCCCCTCCTCGAAGGCGAGATGGGAGAGGGTGTAGCCGGCCAGCTCGTCGAGAACCTCTTCCACCGCCTCGGGATCCCCGTCCTCGAGGTGTACCTCGAGGAGATTGATGAGCTCCAGGATCCGCCGGTGTTGCCGGTCCACCACGGCAATGCCCGTGTCGAGCTCGCTGGGCCAGTGGAGGCTCATTACTGTTTCTCCTCCCCCATTGCGCCCCTTCTTCAACCGAAGAGGCGTGCGAAAAACCCCTTTTTCTTTTTGATTTGGGCCCCGCCGCTCACTTCGAGAAAGGCTTGGACGGCGTCGGCGTAATCGTGGTCGTCGCGCTTGATGTGGTTGACGAGCCAGGTGCGCAGGGTGGTGAGCAGCGGGCGGGCGATGTCCTCGCCCATTTTGTGCCGTTCCACGAATTCGCCCACCTTCTTTTCAAAGAGGCGGTGCACCTTCTGATGGGCGTGGAGGAAGGGGTAGCCCGCCTCCCCCATGAGCTCTTCTTCGAAACCGAAATGGGAGAGGGTGTACTCCACCAGCTCGTCGAGGACCACGCCCACCTGGCCGCGGTTTTTCGTTTGGATTGCCTCGTGGAGTTCGTTGATGTACTCGACGATTCGTCGGTGCTGGTTGTCCACGACGGGGATTCCCGTGGCGAGGTCGTCGCTCCAGTTCAGAAAACTCATGGCGTCCTCTCCCTGCGCGGCCGGGGGCAAGGTAGCGCGGTGCCGCGCGGGCGCCCTTGGCCCAGATCAAGGAGAGATGTCGTCGCCCGGCTCCGCCAGGCGGCGGGCGAAGGCGTCGAGCGCGAAGGGCCGGCCGAGGAACCGCGCCACCGCTTCGCCGGCGGGCACGAGCCCCCCCGGTTCCAGGACGGTGTGGCGGTAGCGCAGGGCGGTGGCCCGCGGGTCGGTGCTCTCCGCGAAGGCGGAGAAGAGATCGAGGGCGATCACCTTCGACCAGAGGTAGGTGTAGTAGAGGGCCGAGTAGCCGTTCAGGTGCCCCAGGTTGGCGAAGAGGTAGGTGTCCGGCTGGTGGGGAAAGGGGGAGAATTCCGCCTCGAGGGCTCGCTGCAGCGCCTCCAGGTCGAGCGCTTCGGGATCGCGGCGGTGGTACTCCAGGGACAGCATGGCGTAGAAGACCTGCACCTGGGTCTCCACGCCCTGGCCGAAGTGGCGGGCGGAGCGCAGCCGCCGGATGGCCTCCTCGGGGATGGCCGCGCCGTCCGCGGCCACGGCGAAACGGCGCAGGGTGGGGGGGTCGTAGAGCCACTCTTCCAGCATCTGCGAGGGCGCCTCCACGAAATCCCACTCGGTGGCCAGTCCCGAGAGTCGGGCGTAGCGCTGGTGGCCGCCGAAGAGGGCGTGGAGGAGGTGGCCGAACTCGTGCAGGAAGGTGCGCACGTCGTCGAATTCGAGGGGGGCCAGCGGGTCGTCGCCGCCCGGAAAATTGCACACCAGCACCGCTTCCGGCAGTTGCCTTCCGGCGATCCCGGTGCGGTAGAGGAAGGTGGCGGCGTGCTGGTACTTGCCCGGCCGCGGGTGCATGTCCAGGTAGAAGCGGCCGAGGGTCCGTTCTCCTTCGCGCAGCTCGTAGGCGGACACGGCCGGATGCCAGACGGGCGCGGAGATGGGGCGCACCTCTACCCCGAACAGGGATTCGGCGAGGCCCAGGACGCCGGCCTCCACGCGGCGGTAGGGGAAATAGCGGCGCAAGGCCGCGGCGTCCACGGCGAAC
This sequence comes from Porticoccaceae bacterium, assembly GCA_026005035.1. Taxonomy (GTDB): domain Bacteria; phylum Pseudomonadota; class Gammaproteobacteria; order Pseudomonadales; family Porticoccaceae; genus BPKH01. The sequence continues at coordinate 6,736 of BPKH01000009.1, forward strand.
CGCTGCCGGCGGATCCGCTCCTCCAGGTAGGCGCTCTGCCACCGCTCCACCCGCTGCGCGGTGGGGTCGAGGCGGCGCAATTCGGCGAGCATCTCGGCGAGATCTCGCTCGGCAGCGGGTTGGGCGAGGCGGTGGATGCGGCGCAGGAAGCTTTCCACCGCCGCGGCGGAGCCCGCCATCTTGTCGGCGGTGACATAGTCGGCGAAATTGGGGTATCCCACCAGGCGGGCCCGCTCGTGGCGCGCCCTCAAGAGCGCGGCCAGGACCTCGGCATTGGCGGGGTGGCCGCGGGAGCGGTCCAGCTGGCGGAGCCGGCGGCGCACCTCGTCGTCGTGGACGTAGGTGTAGACCGGGATGGTGTCCACGTAGCGGGTGGAGAGGCGCACCTTGCCGTCCGCCGTGCGGGGCAGCCGGGCGAGCACGTCGGCGGGCAGGCCGGCGAGCCGTTCCGGCGGCACCTCCAGGTGGCGGACGTCTTCGCGGAGGTTGCGGTCGAAGGCTTGCCCGAGGCGGACGATCCGCTCGTCCAGCCGGCGGATCCGCTCCCGCGTGGGGCGGTCGCGGTCGACCCCCGCCAGGCGGAAGTCGCGCAGTAGCAGTTGGCGGTAGCGGCGCGCGTCGGGCGCGAGCTCCTCTTCGTCCAGCTGTCGCACCGCCTCGAATAGGGGCCGCGACAGGCCGAGGCGGGTGGCGAGCTCGGCGTAGCGGGTGGTACAGCGCGCGGCCCGCTCCCGGACCTTCGGGTCCGGGTGGACGTTCTCCATCAACTCCGCTTCGTAGCTGCGGTCGGCGAGGCGCGTCTGGAGGAGGTTGAGGGGCTCGAGAACGGTTTCGGCAAGGTAGGGCGGGGGGAGTCGCTCGAGCCGCTCGATCTCGGCGGCGATGGCGCGCGACTCGCGCTCGCAGTCGGCCAACCAGGGCAGATCTTCCGCCCGCGAGGACGCGGGCGGGAGGCACAGCAGGCCAGCAAACCAGATCGCGAGGGCTCGGCGCATGGCGTCGCTCGTCGGGGGCACCATTGACCGGCAAAAGGCGCCGCGCGTCAAGGCCCGATTGCGCGCCGTCGGGCGGGCCGGTACAGTCTCTCTCTGCGCAGTCAGCGAGGATCGAGCCGTGGCACGACCGCAAGTGGGCGAGACCGCCCCCTCCTTCGTCCTGCCCAATCAACGCGGCGAACCGGTCTCCCTGGAGGCCCTGCGCGGCCGCTGGGTGGTGCTCTACTTCTACCCGAAGGCCATGACGCCCGGCTGCACCACCCAGGCCTGTGGCATCCGCGACCACCGCGCCGAGTTCGACGCCCTGGGGGCGGTGGTGCTCGGCGTGAGCCCCGATCCGGTGGCGCGCCTGGCGCGCTTCGCCGAGCGGGACCGGCTCGACTTCGATCTCCTCTCCGACGAGGACCACGCCGTGGCCGAGGCCTACGGCGTCTGGGGGCCCAAGAAATTCATGGGCCGGGAGTACGAGGGGATCCACCGCGTCACCTTCATCATCGACCCGGAAGGGCGCATCGCCCACCTGATCCCCAAGGTCAACACCAAGACCCACGCGGAAGAAGTGCTGGCCTGGCTGCGCGAACACCGCTGACGGTCCCCCATCCACCACGACGCGAGGAGAGAGATGCAGACCCCGGAAGCCCCCTATCTCTGGGCGGCCGCCGCGCCGCCCCCGGCCGAGCCCAACCCCTTGGTCACCCTGGCCATGTTCGCCGGGCTCTTTTTATTCATGTACTTTCTCATCATCCGCCCCCAACGCAAGCGCCAGAAAGAACATCGGGAGCTCGTGGAAAATCTCCAGAAGGGCGACGAGGTGGTGATGAGCTGTGGGCTTGTGGGGCGCATCGTCCGGCTCGACGGGGACTACCTGGAGCTCGAGGCGGCCGACGGCGTGCGCCTCAAGTTCCAAAAGGTGGCGGTCCACGCGGTTCTACCCAAGGGAACCCTGAAGTCGGCGTGAAGGCGGTCGGCCCGTGGACTTTCCCCCGCGCCTGTCCCTCGCCCGCCGGCCGACGCCCTTTTATCTCCTGGAGCGGCTGTCCGCCGCCCTGGGCGGGCCGCGCATCTGGATCAAGCGCGACGATCTGACCGAGGCGGCCGCCGGCGGCAACAAGATCCGCAAACTGGAATTCGTCCTGGCGCGGGCGCGGGCGGCCGGGTGCGACGCCCTGGTGACCAGCGGGGGGATCCAGTCCAACCACTGCCGCACCACGGCCCTCCTGGGCGCGCGCCTCGGCTTCGAGGTGCACCTGGTGCTGCGCGACGAGGGCGATTTCGACCCCGTCCCGCGGGGCAACCTGCTCCTCGACTATCTGGCCGGCGCCCAGGTGCACCTCCTGCCGCGGCGGGAATACCTGGCCCACCACGCCGAGCGGGTGGCGGAGCTGGCGGCCGACCTCCGGCGCCGCGGCCGCACTCCCTGGGTGATCCCCGTGGGGGCGAGCGACGGCCACGGCCTGTGGGGGTACGTGGACTGCGCCCGCGAACTGGCCCAGGATTTCGCCGCCGCCGGCATCCGCCCCGAGGTGCTCGTCCACGCCACCGGCTCGGGCGGCACCCAGGCGGGGCTGGTGGCGGGTGCGGCCCTGTTCGAGCTGCCCTGTCGGGTGGTGGGGGTTGCGGTGTGCGACAGCGCTGCCTGGTTTGAGCGCAAGATCCGCGCCGACCTCGCCGAGTGGGCCGCGGAATACGGCGTCGGCCTGGAGGTCGGGGCCCTGCCCGTCGAGGTGGACGAGCGCTTCATCGGCCCGGGATACGCCCGCGCCGGCCCCGAGGTCTACGCCACCATTCGCCGCCTCGGCGCCCTGGAGGGGGTCGTCCTCGACCCGGTGTACACCGGCAAAGCGTTCCACGGGCTCTTGGCCATGTGCGAGGCGGGGGAGTTCGACGGCTGCCGCGACCTGGTCTTTCTCCACACCGGGGGCCTCTTTGGCCTGTGCGCCGAGGCGGCGCGGCTCGGTTTCCGCCGCCCGCCGCGGGGGGAGGAGGGCGATGGCTGAATCCTGGGTGACGGCCCTGCAGACCCTCAATGGCTGGGTCTGGGGTGTGCCCACTATGGCGCTCATCCTGGGCACGGGGTTGTATCTGACGGTGGGGCTGCGTCTTTTGCCCCTGCGCCGGCTTGGCTACGGCTTCGCCCAGCTGTGGCGGGGGCGGCGGGCGCTCGGGGAGGGGGAGATCAGCCCCTTTGCGGCCCTGATGACCGCCCTGTCGGCCACCGTGGGCACGGGCAACATCGTCGGCGTCGCCACTGCGGTAACCATCGGCGGGCCCGGCGCGCTCTTTTGGATGTGGTGCACGGCGCTGGTGGGCATGGCCACCAAGTACGCCGAGGCGGTACTGGCGGTGCGCTACCGGGAGGTGGACAAGGCGGGGCAGCGGGTGGGCGGCCCCATGTACTACATCCGCAACGGATTGGGGCGGCGCTTTGCGTGGCTCGCCTTCGCCTTTGCGCTGTTCGGGACCCTGGCCGGCTTCGGCATCGGCAATTCGGTGCAAGCCAATTCGGTGGCCGATGCCCTGCACGGCGCCTTCGGCGTGCCCGAGGGGCTCACTGGCGGGGTGCTCGCCGTCCTGGTGGGACTGGTGCTGATCGGCGGCATCCGCCGCATCGCCCGGGCGGCGGAGGCTCTGGTGCCCGCCATGGGCGCGCTCTACCTGGTCGCCTGCGCCGCCGTCCTCGCCGATCACTGGCGGGAGATTCCAGGGGCATTGGCCCTGATCGTCGTAGGGGCCTTCGAACCCCTGGCCGCCCAGGGCGGATTCGCCGGCGCCACCCTGGCCATGACCATCCAGATGGGCGTGGCCCGGGGCATCTTTTCCAACGAAGCGGGCTTGGGCAGCGCGCCCATCGCCCACGCCGCCGCTGCCACCGACAGCCCGGTGCGCCAGGGCACCGTGGCCATGCTGGGGACCTTTATCGACACCCTGGTGATCTGCACCCTCACGGGTTTCGCCCTCATCGCGAGCGGTGCCTGGCGGCTCGGCCGGGAAGGGGCGGCGGTGACCGCCGCCGCCTTCGCGGGAAGCCTGCCCCAGGGCGATGCGGTGGTGGCGGTTTGCCTCGCGCTCTTCGCCTTCACCACCATCCTCGGCTGGAGCTACTACGGCGAGCGGTGCGCGGAGTATCTGTTCGGCCTGCGCGCCGTGCCGATCTTTCGGGTGCTGTGGGTGGCGGCCGCAGCGGTCGGGGCGAAGCTCGAGCTCGACCTCGCCTGGCTCGTCGCCGACACCTTGAATGCGCTCATGGCCATCCCCAATCTGGTGGCATTGATCCTGTTGAGCCCGGTGGTGTTCGCGCTCACGCGGGAATACTTCGCCGGCGGGGGGAAATGACGCCGTGGCCCAGTTCGGCGACAAGCTGGTGATCGCCATCTCCTCGAGCGTTCTCTTCGACCTCTCGGAGAGCGATCGCATCTTTCGCGAGCAAGGGGTGGAAGCCTACGCCCGCTATCAGATCGAGCGGGAAGAGGAGGTCCTCGCCCCCGGAGATGCCTTTCCCCTGGTCCAGAAGTTGCTGCGCATCAACGAGAAGCTGGGCGGCGAGCCGCGGGTCGAAGTGGTCCTGTTGTCGCGCAACTCGGCGGACACGGGCCTTCGGGTATTCAATTCCATCGAACACTACGGGCTCAACATCACCCGGGCGGCGTTCTGCGGCGGCCGCAGCCCCTACCGCTACGTGGCCGCCTTCGGCTGCCACCTGTTCCTCTCCACCCACGGCGAGGACGTCCGCAGGGCGCTCGCCCACGGCGTGGCGGCGGCCACGCTCTTGTCGCCGCCACCCGAACGGCGCGACGACGACGAGCTGCGCTTCGCTTTCGACGGCGACGCGGTGGTCTTCTCCGACGAGGCCGAGCGGGTGTTCCGGCGGGAGGGGCTGGAAGCCTTTGCCCGCTCCGAGAAGGCGGCGGCGCGCCGCCCCTTGAATCCGGGGCCGTTCAAGAACTTCCTGGAGGCGCTCCACCGCCTCCAGGCCGAGTTCGGCCCCGATCAGTGCCCGATTCGCACCGCCCTGGTCACCGCGCGCTCGGCGCCCGCCCACGCCCGGGTGGTGATGACCCTGCGGGAGTGGAACATCCGCATCGACGAATCGCTCTTTTTGGGGGGCTTGCCCAAGGGGGAATTCCTCAAGGCCTACGGTGCCGACGTCTTTTTCGACGACCAAAAGAACCATTGCGCCTCCGCCCGCCCTCACGCCGCCACCGGCCACGTGCCCCACGGCGTGGCCAACGAGGGTGAGGCCGAAGAGGAGTCCTCGGCCGGCGACCAGGCTAAGGTGGATGGGGAGCGGTGAGGGAGAGGCGCCTCCCTGCGGGCTACCACCCGAGCGATCTGGCAGGCGCGTGGCCCGCATCTGAGCGACCCGGTAGGCGCGTACGCGTAGCCCGGATGGAGCGGAGCGAAATCCGGGGAAACAGCTCCCGCTCCACCCGGCGGGCCAGAGGTGCTGGAATCCCCCAGTCGGTTGATCGCGCGCGGCTGCTCGTGTAACATCGCCGGGCGTTGCGAACGCAGGAACGTAGGACTATAGCTCAGTTGGTTAGAGCGCTACCTTGACATGGTAGAGGTCGGCAGTTCGAATCTGCCTAGTCCTACCAAATTTCCCCTCTCGCGCCGCTTGCCAGTCGTGTCACCCCACGTGGCTCCTCGTATCGGCCACCACTGAAGGACCGCGACATGCCCGAGATCACCCTCCCCGACGGCAGCCGCCGCCACTATCCCGGGCCGATCACCGTGCAGGAGGTGGCCGAGGACATCGGTCCGGGGCTCGCCCGGGCGGCCCTCGCCGGCCGGGTCAACGGCAAGTTGGTGGACACCGCCCACCGCATCGAGGACGACGCGGAGGTGGCCATCATCACCGCCCGCGATCCCGAGGGACTCGAAATCCTCCGCCACTCCTGCGCCCATCTCCTCGCCCAGGCGGTCAAGGAGCTCTTTCCCGAGGCCCAGGTGACCATCGGGCCGGTGATCGAGGACGGCTTCTACTACGACTTCGCCTTCGAGCGCCCCTTCACGCCGGAGGATCTGGCGGCCATCGAGGCGAAAATGGAGGAGATCGCCCGCCGCGACCTGCCGGTGCGCCGCGAGGTGATGAGCCGCGAAGAGGCGGTGGCGTTCTTCCGCGTCGCCGGCGAGCACTACAAGGCGGAAATCATCGCCGGCATCCCCGAAGGGGAGGAGATTTCCCTCTACCGGCAGGGCGACTTCGTCGATCTGTGCCGGGGGCCCCACGTGCCGAGCACCGGTCGGACCGGAGCTTTCAAGCTCACCAAGGTCGCCGGCGCCTATTGGCGGGGCGACGCCCGCAACGAAATGCTCCAGCGCATCTACGGCACCGCCTGGGCAAGCAAAAAGGAGCTCGAGGCGCATCTCGCCCGCCTGGAGGAAGCGGAGCGGCGCGACCACCGGCGCCTCGGCAAGCGGCTCGACCTCTTTCACTTCCAGGAGGAGGCCCCGGGCATGGTCTTCTGGCACCCGCGGGGCTGGCTTGTCTACAAGCTCATCGAAGACTACATGCGCGCCCAGTGGCGCGCCCGCGGCTACCAGGAGATCCGCACACCGCAGCTGGTGGACCTGTCCCTCTGGCGCCGCTCCGGCCATGCCGAGAAATTCGGCGAGGACATGTTCACCTTGCAGGTGGACGAGCGGGAGTTCGCCATCAAGCCGATGAACTGCCCCTGCCACGTCCAGGTCTTCAACCAGGGGCTCAAGAGCTATCGCGACCTGCCCCTGCGCCTCGCCGAGTTCGGCTCCTGCCACCGCAACGAGCCCTCTGGGTCCCTTCACGGCCTTTTGCGCGTTCGCGGCTTCACCCAGGACGACGCACACATCTTCTGCACCGAGGAGCAGATCCAAGGAGAGGTGTCGGCGTTCATCGACTTCCTCCACGAGGTCTACCGGGATTTCGGCTTCGACGAGGTGCTCTACCGCCTCTCCACCCGGCCGGAGAAGCGCGTGGGCTCCGACGAGATCTGGGACAAGGCCGAGCGAGCGCTCGCCGAGGCCCTGGAGCGCGCCGGCCTGCCCTACGAACTCGCGCCCGGAGAGGGGGCTTTCTACGGCCCCAAGATCGAGTTCTCGCTGCGCGATTGTCTGGGCCGCGTGTGGCAACTGGGCACCATTCAGGTGGACTTCTCCATGCCGGAGCGGCTCGGCGCCCAGTACGTCGCCGAGGACGGCAGCCGCCGCACCCCGGTGATGCTCCACCGGGCGATTCTTGGTTCCTTCGAGCGCTTCATCGGCATCCTCATCGAACACTACGAGGGCGCTTTCCCGGTTTGGCTCGCTCCCGAACAGGCGGTGGTGGCGACCATCACCGACCGCCAGGCGGACTACGCCCAAGAGGTGGCGCGGGCGCTGGAAGCCCGCGGCCTGCGCGTTTTCGCCGACTTGAGAAACGAAAAGATCGGCTTTAAAATCCGCGAGCACACGCTTGCGCGGATTCCCTACATCCTCGTCGTCGGGGATCGGGAAAAAGCGACCAGGACCGTGGCGGTTCGCACGCGCTCCGGAGAAGACCTGGGGGTCATGTCGATCGAGCAGTTCGCCGATCGGCTCCGGAGGGAAGAGGAGCGCCGCGGTCGTTTGTTTGTGGCAGGCGACGCGCCGGAGGGCGGGTCCGAGAGCGGGAGAAACGACCATTAAATACGGCAAGGGGCAGGTCAAACGGGCGCGGCTCAACGAAGAGATCGACGCCGACCCCGTCCGGCTCGTGGGGCCGGACGGCAAACAGGTGGGGGTCGTTCCCCTGGAAGAAGCGCTTGCCGCCGCCGCCGAGGCGTCACTCGACCTGGTGGAGATCGCTCCCGATGCCGATCCCCCCGTGTGCAAGATCATGGACTACGGCAAGAAGCTGTTCGAGGAAAAAAAGCAGGCGGCGGCGGCGCGCAAGCGGGCCCGGCAAATTCAGATCAAGGAGATGAAGTTTCGCCCCGGCACCGACGAGGCGGACTATCAGGTCAAGTTGCGCAACCTGATGCGCTTTCTCGAGGCGGGGGACAAGGCCAAGGTGACCGTGCGGTTCCGCGGTCGCGAACTGGCCCACCAGGAGCTCGGCGTGGAAATGCTCAAGCGCATCGAGCGCGATCTGGCCGAGCTCGGCCAGGTGGAACAGTTTCCCAAGATGGAGGGGCGGCAGCTGACCATGGTGATCGCCCCCAAGAGCCGGAAGAAGCATTGAGGTCGCACCGCGTCCAGCCCCTTGGCAGGCTGGCCGGGCGCGCTTCTTCCCCGACGACCCCAGCGAGCGGAGGTGTCCAATGCCAAAAGTGAAGATTCACAGCGGCGCGTCGAAGCGCTTCAAGAAGACCGCGGGTGGCTACAAGTACCGCCACGCCTTCCGCAACCACATCCTCACCAAGAAGGCGCCCAAGCGCAAGCGGCAGCTGCGCCGGCCGGCGCGGCTCAACGCCTCCGACGCCGGGCTCGTCGCCCGCATGTTGCGCAATTGAGGGGGAAAGGCCATGGCACGCGTCAAACGCGGCGTCCAAGCGCGCCGCCGGCACAAAAAGATTCTCGAACAGGCCAAGGGCTACTACGGTGCCCGCAGCCGCTCCTACCGGGTGGCCAAACAGGCGGTCATCAAGGCGGCGCAGTACGCCTACCGCGACCGCCGCGCCCGCAAGCGGGATTTCCGCTCGCTGTGGATCGTGCGCATCAACGCCCAGGCCCGCGCCGAGGGGATGACCTACAGTCAGCTCATCGCCGGGCTCAAGAAGGCGGGAATCGCCCTCGACCGCAAGGTGCTGGCCGACCTCGCCGTCCACGACAAGGCGGCGTTCGGCGCCCTGGTGGCCCGCGCTCGGGAAGCGCTGGCCTGATCCGGGGGCGGCGAACCCCTGCGCCGCGACGGGGAAGGTCTGGGCTTTCCCCGTTTTTTTCGAGTGCGCGACGGGAATTGAGGGTCCCATGGAGCATCTCTCGGATCTCTTGGAAGCGGCGCTGGCGGAGCTGGCCGCCGCCGGCGATCGAGCCGCGCTGGAGCAGGTCCGGGTCGCCTATCTGGGGCGCAAGGGGCGCCTGACCGCGCTCTTGCGGGAGCTCGGGCGCCTGCCGGCGGAGGAGCGCCGCGCCGCCGGTGCGCGCATCAACGAGGCCAAGGAGCGGCTCGAACACGCCATCGCCGAGCGGCGTCGGGCACTGGAGGCGGCGGCCATCGCCGACCGTCTCGACAAAGAAACCCTGGACGTCACCCTGCCGGGGCGGCGCGCCGAGGTGGGCGGCCTGCACCCCGTCACCCGCACCCTGGAGCGCATCGCCCGCCTCTTCCAGGCGGCCGGCTACGAGGTGGCGGAAGGCCCGGAAATCGAGGACGACTACCACAATTTCGAGGCCCTCAACATCCCGCCCCACCACCCGGCGCGGGCGATGCACGACACCTTCTACGTGGACGATCGCCACGTCTTGCGGACCCATACCTCGCCGGTCCAGATCCGCGTCATGGAAAGCCGCAGGCCGCCCTTTCGGGTGATCTGTCCCGGGCGGGTCTACCGCTGCGACTCCGACCTCACCCACACCCCCATGTTTCACCAGGTGGAGGGGCTGGTGGTGGACCGCGACCTGTCCTTTGCCGATCTCAAGGGGACGGTGGACGCCTTCCTCAAGGCGTTTTTCGAAGAGGATCTGCCGGTGCGCTTCCGCCCCTCCTATTTCCCCTTCACCGAGCCCTCCGCCGAGGTGGACATCCGCTGCGCCGGCTGTCGGGGCGTGGGTTGCCGGCTGTGCAAGGGCACCGGCTGGCTCGAGGTGATGGGCTGCGGCATGGTGCATCCGGCGGTGTTCGCCCACTGCGGCGTGGACGCCGAGCGCTACTCCGGTTTTGCCTTCGGCGTGGGCATCGAGCGGATGGCCATGCTGCGCTACGGGGTACCCGATCTGCGGCTCCTGTTCGAGAACGATCTGCGGTTTTTGCAGCAATTCCATTGAGGCCGGGAAGCGCGGCGGACGCCGCCGTGGGCGGAACGAGGGGAGACGAAGAATGCGGGTGAGCGAATCCTGGCTGCGCGAGTGGGTCGATCCACCCCTGTCCACGAGGGAGCTGGCGGAACGTTTGACCCTGGGCGGCCTGGAGGTGTCGGGGGTGACCCCGGCGGCCCCCGACTTTGCCGGCGTGGTGGTGGGTGAGATCCTGGCGGTGGAGCCCCATCCCCGGGCCGACCGCCTCAGCCTGTGCGCGGTGGCGGTGGGCGAAGCCGCTCCCCTGGCCGTCGTCTGCGGTGCGCCCAATGCCCGCCCGGGGCTCAAGGTGCCCGTGGCGAGAGTCGGCGCGCGGCTGCCCGACGGGACCGCTATCCGGGCAGCGCGCATTCGCGGGGTGGAATCCCAGGGGATGCTGTGCGGCGCCGACGAGCTGGGCCTCGGCGAGCTGGACGAGGGCGACGGCCTCTGGGAGCTGCCCGCCGATGCGCCGCTGGGGGAGGACCTGCGCGTCTACCTCGGCCTGGACGATGCGGTGTTGGAGGTCGACCTCACCCCCAACCGGGGAGACTGCCTCGGCGTGCGCGGCCTGGCCCGGGAGGTGGCGGCCCTCGCCGGCGCGACCTGGAGAGCGCCCACCTGGACTCCGGTGCCGGCGGCCGGCGAGGCATACCGCGACGTGCGGTTGGCGGCCGGGAGCGCCTGTCCGCGCTACCTGGGGCGGGTGGTCGAAGGGCTCGCGCGCACCGCCCGCAGTCCCCTGTGGCTGCGCGAGCGGCTGCGCCGCGCCGGCTTGCGCCCCATCGATCCGGTGGTGGACGTCACCAACTACGTGATGCTGGAATTGGGCCAGCCGCTGCACGCCTTCGACCTGGAGAAGCTGCACGGCGACCTGGAGGTGCGCTTCGCCCGCCGCGGCGAGCGGCTGGAACTCCTCGACGGCCGGAAAGCGAGCCTGGACGAAGACGTGCTGGTGATCGCCGACCAGGCGGGCGTTGCGGCCGTGGCCGGGATCATGGGCGGTCGGCGCACGGCGGTCGAAGAGAGCACCCGCGCGGTCTTTTTGGAGAGCGCCCACTTCGCACCCCAGGCCGTCGCTGGTCGGGCGCGCCGCCTGGGACTGGCCACCGAGGCTTCCCACCGCTTCGAGCGGGGTGTCGATCCCGAATTGTGTGAGCTCGCCCTGGAGCGGGCGACCCAGTTGCTGGTGGAGATCGCCGGCGGCCGGCCGGGCCCGGTGGTGCGCGCCGAGCGGCCGGAGGAATTGCCCGCGCCCCGGGAGATCCGGCTGCGCCGCGAGCGGCTCGCGGGACTCCTGGGCGTCGCCCTGCCCGATGCGGAGGTGGAAGACCTCCTCGGCCGGTTGGGGCTCCAGCTTCGGGAACGGGACGGCGGCGGCTGGCGGTATGGGGTGCCCAGCTGGCGCTTCGATCTCGCCCTCGAGGCCGACCTGGTGGAAGAGGTGGCGCGGCTGTACGGCTACGCGCGCCTGCCGCAGCGCTTGCCCGCCGCGCCCCTGGCCCCCGGCGGCGCCCCCGAGGCCACCCTCCCTCCCGACAGCCTGCGGCAAATCCTCATCGCCCGCGGCTTCCGCGAGGTGATCACCTACAGCTTCGTCGACCCTAAGCTGTTGCACCTGTTGGATCCGGCGGGTCGGCCGATCCCCTTGCAAAACCCCATCAGCGCCGAGATGTCCGCCATGCGCACCACCCTGTGGGCCGGTTTGGTGGAGGTGGCGCGGCGCAATCTGCACCGACGGCAGCGGCGCATTGCGGTGTTCGAGATCGGCAGGCGGTTCGCCGGCGGCGAGCGCTACCGCGAGGAGCCGGTGATCGCCGGCCTCCTGTGCGGCGAGCGGGAGGCGGAGAACTGGTGCGGCGATCGCGCCGAGGTGGATTTCTACGATCTCAAGGGGCACTTGGAGGCATTGCTTGCGCCCACCGGGGCGGAGGAGGAGTTTCGCTTTCGCAGGGCCGAGCACCCCGCGCTCCACCCGGGGCAGTGCGCCCTGCTCGAGCGAGCGGGCGAGCCCGTGGGGTATCTGGGGCGGCTCCACCCCGGCTTGCTGGACCAGCTCGAGCTGGAACGGGAAGTGCTCCTCTTCGAGCTGGCCCTGGAACCCCTGTTGGGCGCTCGCCTGCCGGTGGCCGGTGCGCCCAGCCGCCATCCGCCGGTGCGCCGCGACCTGGCGGTGGTGGTCGACCGCGACCTGCCGGTGGCCGAGCTCCTCGCCGGCGTCCGCGCGGCGGCCGGCGAGCGGCTAGTGGATCTGTGCGTGTTCGACGTCTACCAGGGAGAGGGCATCGAGCCCGGGCGCAAGAGCGTCGCCCTGGGCTTGACCTTCCAGGATCCCTCGCGCACTCTTGAGGAGGCCGAGATTCAGGCACTGGTCGAGTCGGTGGTGGGCGCACTGGCCCAGCGCTTCCACGCCACTTTGCGGGGATGACAACGATGGCCGCGCTGACCAAGGCAGATCTGGCGGAGATGCTCTACCAGGAACTCGGCCTCAACAAGCGGGAGGCCAAAGAGATCGTCGAGGCCTTTTTCGAGGAGATCCGCCGCGCCCTCGAAAACGACGAGCAGGTGAAGCTGTCTGGCTTCGGCAACTTCGACCTGCGCGAGAAGAGGAGCCGGCCGGGGCGCAATCCCAAGACCGGCGAAGAGATCCCCATTTCCGCCCGCCGGGTGGTGACCTTCCGGCCGGGCCAGAAGCTCAAGGCCAGGGTGGAAAGCTATGCTGGAGGCGAATGACAACAAAGAGCTCCCTCCCATCCCCGGCAAGCGCTACTTCACCATCGGCGAAGTAGCCGAGCTGTGCGACGTCAAGCCCCACGTGCTGCGCTACTGGGAGCAGGAATTTCCCATGCTGCGCCCGGTGAAGCGGCGCGGCAACCGGCGCTATTACCAGCGCCAGGACGTGCTCCTGATCCGCCAGATCCGCTCGCTCCTCTACGAGCAGGGATTCACCATCGGCGGGGCGCGCCAGCAGCTCTCCGGCGAGGGCGCGCGGCGCGAGGCGAGCCTCATGCGGCAGCTCATCGCCCAGACCGTCGCCGAGCTGGAAGAGGTGCTCGCCGCGCTGCGGGGGTGATTCCGCGCCTGGCACCTGCCCATTGGATTGCTCCGGATCCTTTACCCCCGATACCCCGGATTCCGGCGCTGCGCGCCTTCGTCCAGGCTAGGGTCTGGTGGTTCCGCAGCCCCGATGGAGCGTGGCCCGGATGGAGCGAAGCGGAATCCGGGAACCACCGGGACTGCGCGGGCGTAGGGCCCGCCTTTCCCTTGCATCGAACGCCGTTTCGGGTATCATGGCGGCTCCTTATCGGGTTCGTCCCGCCCCGGAGCGTAGCGCAGCCTGGTAGCGCACCACACTGGGGGTGTGGTGGTCGTGGGTTCAAATCCCGCCGCTCCGACCAAGCCCAGGGCCGCGGTCTGCTCCGCGGCCTTTTTCGTTTCGCACACCGCCACTACAATCGGCAGAGATTCGCGGGAGCAAGGCCATGGCACTGGGACCACTGGGGGTTTGGGCGGTGGCCAACCTGATCCCCGCCGGCGAGGCCGAGGCCTTCGCCCGCCGGGTGGAGGCCTGGGGCTACTCGACCCTCTGGGTGCCCGAGATCACCGCCAAGGATCCCCTGGTGTTGGCCGCCTTTCTCCTCTCGGCCACCCGCCGCCTGACCCTGGCTACCGGGATCGCGAGCCTCTACCTGCGCCATCCTGCGGCCATGGAAAACGCCCGCCGCGCCCTGGCCGAACATTCCTCCGGACGCTTCCTCCTCGGCCTCGGGGTGAGCCACGGTCCCTTCGTTGAGGGGGTGCTGGGGCTGCGCTGGGAACGCCCGGTGGAGCGGATGCGCCGCTATCTGGAGGCGATGGCCCAGGCCCCCTGGACCGGCCCCGATCTCCAGCATCGAGCCCCCCTCCTGCTCGGCGTCACGGGGCCGAAAATGCTCGCCCTCGCCGCGGAACTCGCTGACGGCGCCCACCCCTACAACGTCACTCCGGAGCACACCGCCACCGCCCGGGAAATCCTCGGCCCGGGCAAGCTGTTGTGCCCGGAACAGAAGGTGCTCTTGGAAACCGACCCCGAGCGGGCCAGGGCGGTGGCGCGGCGCGCCCTGGCGCTCTCCCTCTCCCTGCCCAACTACCGCAAGAGCTATCTCCGCCAGGGATTCACCGAGGCGGATCTGGAAGGGGGCGGCTCTGACCGGCTGGTGGACGCCATCGTCGCTTGGGGCGACGAGGAGGCGATCCGCCGGCGCATCCAGGCCCACTTCGACGCCGGTGCCGACCACGTGGCAATTCAACCCCTGGGGCGGCAAGGGCCGCGCCTTTCGGCGGAGGACGAGCGGGTGCTCGCCCTCTTGGCGCCCGCTTGAGCGGGGCGCTTTCTTCCTTGCGCCGGAGTCGGCGAGCCGTGTCGGACCCCGCCCTCCACCTTCGAATTCCCGCCCCTCCGCTGCCGCCTCCGGGGGCCATGCGCGCGGCCAATCTGCGTGGCCTTAGCGGCCTGGCGGCGGAGCGGGGCCTGGCGGTGCAAGCCCTGCTCGAGCGCCACGGCCTCGATCCGGAACTGCTCGAGGACCCCGATGCGTTTCTCGACTGCCGGGCCTTCGCCGCCTTTCTCGAGGGTTGCGCCGAGCGGCTCGGGCGGCCGTTCTTGGGGCTGGAGCTCGCGGCCCGGCAGGCGCCCGAGGTGTACGGTCTGGTGGCTGCCGCCTGCCGGGCGGCGCCGAGCCTACGCGCGGCACTGTGCTGCTTCGTCCGCTATCTGCCCGTGGTCCACTCGACGGAAAGCGTCCTGGAACTCGTGGAGGGACGCGAGCTGGCGGAACTGCGCTGGCGGGAGCGCACCGCAATGGGGGCGAACGAACAGGCCAACTACCAGGGGCTGGTGCTCAACCTGCGCCTGCTGCGGGTGGTGGTCGGCAGCGGCCTGCCCCTCGCCCGCGTGGGGCTGCCGCGCGCCATGTTCCGCCGCGCCGTGCCGCCCTTGGCGGGGGTGTTGCGCTGTCCTGTGCGGGTGGGCGAAGGGCCCGGGCACATCGCCTTTCCCAAGGCCTGGTTGGAGGCGCCGAACCCCAACGCCTCAGCCATCCTGTTCGCCCTGCTGGAAGGCCTGTTGGCGCGCCTCGCGGGGACGGGCGCCGGGGAGGAGGACTTCGCCGCCCGGGTGCGGGCGTTTCTGGCCAGCCGCCTGGGATGCGGCGACGTCTCCCTGCAGGCTTGCGCTCGCCACTTCGGCATGGCCGCCCGCACCCTGCAGTGGCACCTCAAGCGCGCCGGCACCAGCCATTCGGCGCTTCTCGAGGCGGTCCGCCTGGAGCGCGCCCGGGAGCTGCTCGCGGCCACCCACCTGCCGGTGGCGGAGATCGCCGATCGCCTCGGCTATCGGGAGCGGGCGAGTTTCGGCAGGGCCTTCCGCCGCGCCTTCGGTCTTTCGCCGGTCGCCTACCGCCAGTCGGCGCGCCCTTGCGCCCACTGACACGCACCCTGCGTCGCAGTACGCGCGGCCAGGCGATCCGATACAGTAGCATCTGCACACCAACTCTCAAGGAGGAACCATGGCGGAAGCCACACTCGACTGTTCCGATCTGGACCGTTACATGGGCGTGCCCCTGCAGCCGGCGCGGATGCGCGAACCCTTCGCCAACATGGACATCCGCCGCTGGGTGCAGGCGATGCACTACCCAAACCGGCTCCACTACGACCTCGACTACGCCGCCGAGAGCCGCTTCGCCCCCTGCCGCCAGGGCAGACTCGTCGCGCCCCAATCCTTCCCGGTGGCCATGGACGACGGCCACGGCACGGCGCCCGCCTGCGTGGGGCGGATCCCCAACTCCCACCTGATCTTCGGCGGCGACGAGTGGTGGTTCCACGGGCCGCGGGTGTACGGTGGCGACCGCCTGCACAACCACCGGGTGCCGGTGGACTATGTGGTCAAGGAGACCCGCTTCGCCGGCCCCACCTGCTTCCAGCGGGGGGACAACTACTACTACAACCAGGACGGCGACCTGGTGGCGGTGCAGCGCTCCACGGCGATCCGCTACCGCCCCGATCTGGCGCGGGAGCGCGCCGCCTTCAAGCCCGAAGAGATGGAAGAGCCGGAGTGGGACGAAGAGGCCCTGGCGGCGCTGGAGGAGCGCAAGTACGCCTGGATCCGCATGCTCCACGAGCTCGGCCACCGGGAGCGCTGGTGGGACGACGTCAAGGTGGGCGACCGCCTGCCCGAGCGGGTCATCGGCCCCCATTCCATCGCCAGCTTCACCACCGAGTGGCGCGCCTATCTCTTCACCATTTGGCACGGCGTCGTGCGGCGCACCGATCTCGACATCGAGGCGCTCGGCTTCACCGGCCCCATGGCCGGCCGGGAGCAGGATCCGGTGCTGGAACTGGACAATCCGGAGCTCACCGACGGCGCCTACATCGGCCCCTCCCGGGGACACCTCTTCCCCCGCTACGCCCGGCAGATCGGCTTCCCCCGGGCCTACGGCTACGGCGCCTCCATGGGCGCCTGGATCCTCGACTACCTGGCCGGTTGGGCCGGCGAGCACGGTTTCATCCTCCACTCCAACGCCCAGTACCGCTCACCCAGCCTGGCCGGGGACATCACCGTGATGAACGGCGAGGTGGTGGATCGGTTCGTGGACGAGGCCGGGCGGGGGGTGGTGCAGGTGAAGGTGACCATGACCAATCAGCGCGACGAGGTCACCGCCACTGCCTGCGCCGAAATCGAGTTGCCCAAGCGATGAGCGAGGTGGAGCGGCCCCTGGCAGGCCGGGTGGCGCTGGTCACCGGGGCGAGCCGTGGGGTGGGACGGGGAATCGCCCTGGCCCTCGCCGAGCAGGGGGCGAGCGTCTACGTGGTGGGGCGCACCGAGCGCCCCGGAGGGGAGCTTTCGGGCACCATCGGCGAGACCGCCGCCCAGTGCGAGGCGCGGGGCGGGCGGGGCATCCCGGTGCGGGTGGACCTGGCCCGGGACGAGGAGATCGCGGCGCTGTTCCAGCGGATCGGCGACGAGGCGGGTCGGCTCGACATCCTGGTCAACAACGCCATCGCCATCCCCGAGGCCCTCACCGAGCCGGGAGGGTTTTGGGAAAAGCCCCTGGAGCTGTGGGAGATGTTCGACATCGGCGTGCGCGCCGCCTTCGTGGTCAGCTGGCACGCCGCGCGCCTGATGGTGCCCGCCCGCGACGGGCTCATCGCCTTTTTGTCGGGCTACGTGGGCGCCACCTACACCCTGGGGGCGGTGTTCGGCACCACCAAGGCGGCGGTGGACCGGATGGCCCGGGACATGGCCATCGAGCTCAAACCCCACGGAGTGACCGCGGTCTCGCTGTGGCAGAACTTCACCTACACCGAGCGGGCGCTGCGCAACCTGGAGCGAGTGCCGGGCCTCGGCGAGCGGCTCGCCGGCGAGGCGGGCTCCTCGCCGGAGTTTCCAGGCCGGGTGATCGCTGCCCTGGCGCGGGACCCCGAGCGGCTTCTGCTCACCGGCGGCACCCACATCGTCGCCGAGCTCGCCGAGCGCTATGGGGTGCGGGACGTGGATGGGCGGCAGATCCCCTCCCTGCGGGGCGTGCGCGGCACGCCCATCTGGGGACCGGTATGACCAGCCGGCCCCTCGACTTCGCGGGCCGGGTGGTGGTCATCACCGGCGCCGGCCGGGGCCTCGGCCGCGCCTACGCGTTGCTGTTGGCCGCCCGGGGTGCCCGGGTGGTGGTGGACGATCCCGGTGTCGCGCCCGACGGCGGCGGTGGCGATCCCGCTCCCGCGGAGGCGGTGGTGGCCGAGATCCGGGCCGCTGGCGGCGAGGCGGTGGCCTGTTTCGCCTCGGTGGCGGATCCCGCCGGGGGGCGGGCGGTGGTGGAGTGCGCCCTCGACCACTTCGGGCGCCTCGACGCGCTGATCCACAACGCCGGCATCGTCCGCTACGCCCCCCTGGAGGCCTATCCGGAGGAGGATTTCCGCGCTGTGCTGGACGTCCACCTCCACGGCGCATTCCACGTGGTCAAACCGGCCTTTGCCGCCATGAAGCGGGCGCGCTTCGGGCGGATCGTCCTCACCTCTTCCATCAGCGGCCTCTACGGACTGCCCGGGTCCCTCGCCTACGGGGTGGCCAAGGCGGGCATCCTCGGCCTCAACCACGTGGCCGCCCGCGAAGGGGCGGAGCATGGGATCCGCTGCAACGCGATTCTGCCCGCGGCCATCACCCGGCTCGCGGCTGGCGTGGACACCAGCGGTTTTCCCCCCATGCCCCCGGAAGAGGTCGCCCCCGTGGTGGCCTGGCTCGCCCACGAGCGCTGCTCGGTGAGCGGCGAGGCGTTCATCGCCGCCGCGGGGCGGGTGGCGCGGGCGCTGGTGGCGGAAACCCCGGGGGTGTTCCGCGCCCACTGGACCCCCGAGGCGGTGGAGGAAGCGCTGCCGGCCGTTCGTGACGACGGCGTGCTGTGGCGCATCCACCCCTTGCCCGACGGCTTCCACGAACACCTGCAGAGGAGTTTCGCCATGGCGAGTCAGGGAGGTGAAAGGTGAGCGCACCGGCCGGCACCCTCGAGGACCGGATGCAGATCCGCCAGCTGCTGGCGGCCATCGCACGCGGTGAAGACCGGCGCGAGCGGGCGCTCCTCGAGGCCGCCTTCTGGCCCGACGCGGTCATCGATTTCGGGGTCTTTCGCGGCACCTTCGCCGAATACCTCGGCTGGGTGGTGCCGGGGGACCCCGCGCTGCCGGTCACCCTCCACACCCTCGGCCAGTCCTACTTCCAGTTCCGGGGCGAGGAGGCGCGGGTGGAGACCCACGTGGTCTCCTACCATCGGGTGCGCGCGGCGGGCGGAGACCGGGACACCGCCATCGGTGGCCGCTATCTCGACCGCTTCACGCGCCGCGGGGGCGAGTGGCGGTTGGCCGAGCGGACGATGCTCTACGATTGGTATCGCGAGTTTGGCCTTGCCGCCGACTGGGCGGCGGGGGTGATGGGCCATCCCCTGCCGCCCGGCTATGTGGGGCGGGGGGCCGAGGACGCGAGCCGGGCTTTTTTTGCAACCGGGGAGGCGGACTGATGGGGCGCTTGGCGGGCAGGGTCGCGGTGGTCACCGGGGCGAGTCGCGGCATCGGCAAGGGGATCGCCCTCGCCCTGGCGGCGGAAGGGGCCACGGTCTACGTCACGGGCCGCACCACCGAGCCCGGCGCCTCGCCCCTGCCGGGGACGATCGGCGAGACCGCCGCCCAGTGCGACGAGCGGGGCGGGCGGGGGATCGCCGTGGCCGTGGATCACGGCGACGACCGCCAGGTGGCGGCGCTCTTTGCCCGGGTGCGGGAGGAAGCGGGGGGCCTGGACATCCTGGTCAACAACGCCTTCGCCCTGCCCGATGACCTGGTGGAGCCGCGCCCCTTCTGGGAAAAGCCCCTCTCCAACCTGCAGATGTTCCGGGTGGGGGTGCGCTCCAACTACGTGGCCGCCTGGCACGCGGCACAACTGATGGTGCCCCGGGGCAGCGGGCTGATCGTCGCCATCTCGGGCTACGCCGGGGTCAGCTACACCTACGGGGTGATTTTCGGCACCGCCAAGACGGCGGTGGATCGCATGGCCCACGATCTGGCGGTGGAGCTCGCCCCCCACGGCGTGGCCTCCCTCTCCCTCTGGCAGGGGCTCACCCTCACCGAGCTCGCCCTGCGCAACCTGGCCTCCATCCCCGGCCTGGAGGGGCAGCCGGCGACCCGCCGCGAGGACGCCTGCAGTCCGGAATTTCCCGGCCGGGTGATCGCCGCTCTGGCTTGCGACCCCGAGCTCATGCACCTGTCGGGCGGGACCTACATCACCGCCGAGCTCGCCGCCCGCTACGGCATCCGCGACCTGGACGGCCGCCAGATCCCCTCCCTGCGCGAGCGGCGCGGCTCGCCCCTGTGGGGGCCGGTGATGGAAGAGGCGAAAGGAGCAGAACCGTGAACGGACGATTGGCCACTTTGCTGAGCCGCCAAGAGATTTACGACTGCCTTCTGCGCTTCGCCCGGGGGGTCGACCGGCTCGACCGGGAACTGTTCCTTTCCGCCTTTCATCCCGACGCCGAGATCGCCGCCGGTCCCTTCGTCGGCGACCCCGAGGCGCTGGCCGACTGGGCCTTTGCCCTCCACCGCCGCGAGCAGGAGGCGACGCTGCACTATTTGCTCAACCACGCTTGCGAGATCGAGGGCGAGCAAGCGCACGCCGAGACCTACTACCTGTTCGTGGGGCGCCTTCCCGGGGGTGACAACTGGCTGGCCGGCGGGCGCTACCTGGACCGCTTCGAGCGCCGCCAGGGCGCGTGGCGCATCGCCACGCGGGTCAACCTGGTGGAATTTTCGAGCCGCGTGGCGGGCCTGCCGTTGCCCTTCGCCGACCTGCCCGACCTCGCCGAGAACGGGCTCCCGGCCCGGGATCGCAGCGATCCCTCCTACGCGAGGCCGCTGCGCAATCGCAGGCGGAGGCAGATTCCGGAGTGGGAGTCGTGAGCGCGGCCAGCGAGCGCCACGGCCCGCCCCTCAGTGCCGAAGAGGGACTCGGCGCCCTGACCCTGCCCGGCCTGTTGGCCGAGGTGGCGCGCCGCCACTCCGAGCGGGAAGCCCTGGTCTGGCATCCCCCGGGGGGCGCGCCGGTGCGCCTCTCCTACCGCGAACTGTACGGCGAGAGCCTGCGCCTCGCCCGGGCCCTGGCAGCCGCCGGAATCGGCCGCGGCAGCCGGGTGGGGATCTTGATGGCCAACCGGCCCGAGTGGGTGGTGGGGCTCTTCGGGGCGACCATGACCGGCGCGGTGGCGGTGGCCCTCAACACCTTCGCCACCCCGGTGGAACTGCGCGCCCAGCTGGAACTCGCCGACGTGGAACTGCTCCTCTTCGAAGCGGGGGTGGCCAAGCGGGATTTCGTCGCCGACTTGCACCAGGTTTCGCCGGCCCTGGCGGTCAGCCGTCCCGGGGCCTTCGTGGATCCGCGGCTTCCCTTTCTGCGCCGGCTGGTCTGCGTCGACCTGCCCCCGGGGGCCGGCGGAGCCATCGAAGCTTGGCACGACTTCCTGGCCGCCGGCGAGACGGTTCCCGAGGCCCAGGTGGAGGGCCGCATGGCGCGGCTCCACCCGGTGGACGACGGCCTCATCTTTTTTTCCTCGGGCACCACCGGTAGCGCCAAGGGGATCCAGCACAGCCACCGAGCCGCCGCCCTCCAGTGCTGGCGGGCGCGCCGCTGGTACGGGCTCGACGAGCGGGTCCGCACCTGGTGCGCCAACGGCTTTTTCTGGTCGGGCAATTTCGCCATGGCGCTGGGGAGCACCCTGGCGGCCGGAGGCTGCCTGGTGCTCCAGCACCATTTCGAACCGGACGAGGCCCTCGCCCTGATGGAGCGGGAGCGGGTCTCCTTCGCCTTCGCCTGGCCCCACCAGTACGCCCGCCTGCGGGAGAGCCCCCTGTGGGAGCGCGTGGACCTGTCGAGTCTCCACTACGTGGACCGCGACGGGATCCTCGCCTCCCATCCCAGCGTCCGCACCCAGTGGCGGGAGCCCAACGGCTACGGCTCCACCGAGACCTTCACCTTCGTCGCCGGCTGGGGGGGTGAGGAGCGCAGCGATGCCAGCCACGGGCCGGTGCTGCCCGGAAACAGCGTGCGCATCCTGGACCCCGACACGGGGGCCCTCCTCCCCCTGGGGGAGACCGGGGAAATCGCCGTCAAGGGCCCCACCCTGACCCGCGGCTACCTGAGGACTCCCCCGGAGGAGACCTTCGACCGCGACGGCTACCTGCGCACCGCCGATGCCGGCCGCCTGGACGCTGCCGGCCACCTCTGGTGGGAGGGACGCCTGGGGGACATGATCAAGACCGGCGGCGCCAACGTCGCCCCCGCCGAGGTGGACCAGGTCTTGGCCCGCCACCCGGCGGTGCGCCTCGCCGTCACCGTGGGCGTGCCCGATCCCCTGCTGGGGGAGCGGGTGGTGGCCTGCGTGGTGGCGCGCGAGGGAATGGCGGTGGCGGAGGAAGAACTGATCGCCTTCGCGCGAGCCGTGCTCGCCCCCTACAAGGTGCCGCGGCGAGTCCTCTTCTTCAGCGAGGGTGAACTGCCGGTCACCGGCAGCAACAAGGTGCGGCGCCGCGAGCTCGCCGCCCTGGCGGCGGCGCGTCTCGGCGACGGCTAGGAGCAGCGGCGATGGGTCTGGGGGAGTGGCGCTTCGACGGCCAGGTGGTGGCCATCACCGGCGCCGGCGGCAACCCCGGCATCGGGCGCGCCGCCGCCCTCTACCTGGCGGCCCGGGGCGCGCGCCTGGTGATCAACGACGTCGCTCGCCTGCCCGAAGCCCTGGGCTACGATCAGCCGCCCGACGCGGCGGCGGTGGTGGCGGAGATCCGCGCCGCGGGCGGGGAGGCGGTGGCCTGTGTGGCCTCGGTGGCCGAGCCCGGCGGCGGGCGGGCGGTGGTGGAGTGCGCACTCGACCACTACGGCCGCCTCGACGCGGTGGTCAACAACGCCGGCCTCTGTCCCGTGGTCTCCTTTGCCGAGATGACCCCCGCCGACTTCCGCCACACCCTGGAGGTCAACCTGTTCGGGGCGGTTCGGGTCTGTCGCGCCGCCTGGCCCCATCTGGGCGCCCTGGGGGGGCGGATCGTCAACGTCGGATCCGGCTCCATGGCCGGTTACGCCTGGCAGTCGGCCTATGCCGCCGCCAAGGGCGCGCTCTTTTCCTTCACGCGGGTGCTCGCCGTGGAAGGGCGGGAACGAGGGGTGCGGGCGAACCTGCTGTTGCCGGCCGCCCTCACGCGCATGGTGTACGCCGTCCAGGAACCCGATTCCCCCTTTATCGCCCAGGCCCGGGGCCGCCTCACCCCCGAGGGGGTGGCGCCGGTGGCGGCCTTTCTCGCCCACGCCGCGGTGCCCTTTAGCGGCGAGTGCCTGGAAGTTCGCGGCCGCCGCGTGGCCCGCTGGTACTGGGCGCGCACCCCGGGGGCGGAGGACGACTGGGATCCCGAGCGGCTCGCGTCCCGCTGGCCGGAGATCGCCGCCGGCGCCGCGTCCGGAGAGGTGCGCAGCGACGAGGTCGACCCCCGCCGCTGGCACCCGCGCCCCTATCGGCCCTTCACCCCAGATTCCGGCGGCGAGGACTGAGCGCCGTCACAACCGCAGGTCCAGCGACAGCCCCCAGCTGGCCGGCGCGCTCCAGGTATTGGCGATGCCCAGGGTGTTGAACAGCACCTGGGTGCGATAGCGCTGGTCGGTGACGTTGTCGCCGAACAGTGCCAGGGTCAGGCGCTCGTCCGGCGAGGTCCAGGCGGCGCGCAGGCTGAGGACCTCGTAGGCGTCCTCCTCGAACTGCTCCGAGGCGTCGAAGTAGAAGTCGGAGGTGTAGTAGAGGTTGCCGGACAGGGTCAGGCTGCCCCCCGCCACGTCGGGAAGGGTCCAGGCGGCGCCCAGGTTGCCGGTGAAATCGGGGGCGCGCTGCATCTCGTTGCCCGAGGCGTCGGCGGTGATCTGGGCCAGCGCCCCGGGGCCGAATCCGCCGAGCGCCTGGGGAATGCAACCGATGGCGGTGCCCACCGGCGCCGTGGGGTCGCAGTAGGTGTAAAAGGGGGCGTTGGGAAAGTCGTCGTACTCGGCCTGGGTCCAGGCCGCCCCGCCCCAGAGGCTCACGCCCTCGAGGGGCTGCCAGCGCCCCTGGAGCTCGAGGCCCCAGATCTCCGCCGAGGCGGCGTTGCGGATCTGGGCCGCGCCGTTTTGGAAGCTGGAAAACTGCAGGTCCTGGTAGTCGTAGTAGAACGCGGCCGCATCGAACCCCAGATCGCCCCGATCGAACTTGAAGCCCAGCTCGAAGGCGTCGATCTCTTCCGGGTCCACCGGCTTTTGCGATTGCCCGCCGACGTTGAGGATCCCCGCCTTGTAGCCCCGCGCCCAGGAGGCGTAGACGTTGGCGGCGTCGGTGAGGGCGTAGCGCACCACCAAGCGGGGGGTGAAGCTGTCGTCCTCCAGGTCGTCCACCGGGATCTTGGATCCCGGCGGCGTGACCGCGGGGTCGATAGGGACGATCTCGCCGTGGCGCCCCTCGTAGAAGGTGTTGGTGAAATTGGTGGTGAAGTAGGCGTCCAAGACCTCGTCGCGGCTCATTCGGGCGCCCGCGGTGAGGAAGAGCCGCTGGGAGAGCGCCCAGGTGAAATCGCCGAACAGGGCGTAGGAGGTGGTGGTGGTGCTCGAGCTGGTCCAGGGGAGGAAGGGTCCGCCGCCGAAGGAGGCGTCCACGTCCCAGGTGTCCTCGATCCGGTAGAAGAGCGCCCCGGCGGTCCAGGTCAGAGGGCCATCGCCTTGGGAGTTGAGCAGAAATTCCTGGGAGATCGTCTCGTCGTCCACGTCGATGGAGATGTTGAAAAAGGGCAGCGCGGTGGCGTCGAGATCGACCCAATAGGGAGTGTCGTCTTCCCGGTACTGGGTGTAGGAGGTGAGCTCGGCGAAGCCCAGGTCCCACTTGAGGGTGGCCTGGAAGGTATTGGACTTGGCCTCGAAACCGAGCCGGTCGCCCGTGCGGATGCGGTCCGGGTCGGTCTCGTAGCTGCCGGGCGGGGCGTAGAAGTAGACGAGGGGCGTGCCCCGGGAGTCGGAGCGGCCGTAGAAGGCACGCCCCTCGGGGGAGAGCGCGGCGAAGAAGCGCGCCGATCCGCCGTCCACGTAGGCGTTGCCGAGGACGCTGGCGGGGTCGTCGATGTCGTCGTGGGCGTAGCGCAAGAGCAGGCTCGCCTCGTCGGAGATCTGCCAGAGGAGGCCGGTGCGCACCGCCCAGTCCTCGTAGCGGCCCGCCTCGTCGTCCCCGGTGAAGGTGTTTTTCACGAAGCCGTCGCTTTCCTTGTAGAGTGCCGCCAGGTCCACCGCCACGTGCTCGCCGAGGCCGGTGGTGGCGTAGCTCTGGAGCTTGGTGGTGGCGAAGCGGCCGTAGGAGAGGTGCACCTCGGCGGCGGGTTCGAAGCTCGGGTCCGGGGTGGTTACCAGGATGGCGCCGCCGGTGGTGTTGCGGCCGAACAGGGTCCCCTGGGGACCCTTGAGCACCTGGACGCTCTCGACCTCGAAGAGGTCGAAGTTGAAGGTGTAGGGGTTGGCCTGGAAGAAGCCGTCGACATAGATGCCGACGTTGGGCCCCGCCCCGGAGGTGGTGATGGCGGTGCCGACGCCGCGCACCGTGGGCTGCACCGCCGCGCCCTGGCTGTCGAAGCGCAGCCCCGGCGTCAGTTTGGCGACATCGGTGAGCCGCTCGACGGCGGCGGTGGCGAGCTGCCTGGGGTCGAGGCGGGTCAGGGAAATGGGCACGTCCACGGCCGCTTCGGCGCGCCGTTGGGCGGTGACCACGATCTCTTCGATGGCGCTTTCCTGAGCGAGCAGGGGCAGCGTCCAACAGGCCGCGCCCACGGCGAGCGCCAACCGTCGTTTTGTCCAGCGGTCGGTGGTCATGGTGGTCTTCCTCCCCCTCGTCTGTGGTTGTCGGTGGCGGCATTATAGGAAGGGCGTGGCGGAGGGGGATAGGGAAAGGGCGCAGCCGGTGGATCCCGGCGCGCAATGCCGAGGAGGTGGAGTGGAGCGGGTTGCCGACGAACGGTGGTTGGAGCGGACCGTCCCGATGGCTGAGGTGGCGGCGGGACTCGAGGGGCTCGGCTACGCCCTGGTGGAGGGGTTCCTCACCGCCGACGAAGTGGCCGCCCTGCGCGCGCGGGCCGCAGCCCGGCGCGGCGCCTTCGTCCCCGCCGCGGTGGGGCGGGGTCCGGCTGCGCGGCGTGACCGGCGCCTGCGCGGCGATCGGATCTGCTGGCTCGACTCCGCCCACCCGGTGGAGCGGGCTTGGCTGGCCCGGATGGAGGCGGTGCGCTTGGCGCTCAACCGGCGGCTTTTACTGGGGCTTTTCGAGTACGAGGGCCACTTCGCCGCCTATCCGCCGGGAGCCCGCTACGCGCGCCACCTGGACAGCCTGCGGGGGGGAGCGCAACCGCCTGGTGAGCGCGGTGTGCTATCTGAACCCGCCCGACTGGGCCGCCACCGACGGCGGCGAGCTCGTCCTCTACCCGCCGGGGGGGTGTGGCCGTGTCCGTCCCGCCCCGGGGGTGGCTGCCTGGTGCTCTTCCTCAGCGAGGAGATCCCCCACGAGGTGCGCCCCGCGCGGCGGGAGCGGCTGTCCATTGCCGGCTGGTTCCGGGTCAACGGCAGCACGGCGGGGCGGGTCGACCCGCCGCGCTGAGGTTCACAGTTGGCCCAGGATCACCTCGGCGGTGGACACCTGGATGCCCGCCCCGTCGGGCTCCACGTTGAGCTTCTTGACCACCCCGTCCTCGACGATCATCGAGTAGCGCTTGGAGCGCACCCCGAGACCGTGGGCGGAGGCGTCCAGCTCCAGGCCGAGGGCCCGGGTGAAGGAGGCGTCGCCGTCGGCGAGCATCAGGATCTTCTCGGCGTTTTGCGCCTTGCCCCAGGCGTCCATCACCCAGGCGTCGTTGACCGAGACGCAGGCGATGGTGTCCACCCCCTTGGCGAGGATATCGTCGGCGTGGACCACGTAGCCGGGCAGGTGGGCTTGGGAGCAGCCCGGCGTGAAGGCTCCGGGCACGGCAAACAGCACCACCTTTTTGCCGGCGAAGATCTCATCGGTGGTGATGGGCTTGGGGCCCTCCGGGGTCATGGTGCGCAAAGTCGCTTGTGGGATGCGGTCGCCTTCTCGGATCGCCATGGCTCGATTCCTCTCGGCTCGATTGGGGAGGGGACTGGTACTCAGGGCGCACCTTGCGCCAACGCCGCGCGCAGGGCGCCGATGTCGAAAGTCTCCACCAGATCCGCGCCCCGGTCAAACAGTCGCCGCGCCCGGCGGGCGCAGCCCACCTCGTAGACCACCAGTCGCGGGCCGAGGCGGGGCAGGGGGCCGGCCCCGGGTAGGCGCCGTTGGTCGACGAAGGCGAATTCGCACCCCGCCAGCGCCGGGTCGCCGGGCTCGGGCGGGCGGCGTAGCACCACCCCGACACGCGGCCAGCCGGCGGCCCGGACGCGGGCCGCGAAGGCGGCGGAGAAACTGATGGGCACCGCCTGGGCGGAGAGGGGCGCCAGGGCGGCGAGCACCGCCGCCAACACCGGCTCCGTGCCGAAGCGCTCCAGGGACTCCTCCTTGACCTCCACGAAGGCGGTGACCTCGGGCCACTGGGCGAGCAGCGCCGCGAGCGCCGCGAGGCGCGGCAGCCGCTCGCCGCGGAACGCCTCCCCCAGGCGGCCCGGTTCGTGGACCGAAAGCTCCTCCGCCACCGCGGCGGGCAGATCGAAGATGGAGTCGGGCCGCCCGGCCACCCGCGCCAGATCCGCGTCGTGGAGCAGGACCGGCACGCGGTCGGCGGTCAGTTGCACGTCCACCTCCAGGTACCGCGCCCCCGCCGCCAGGGCGGCGCGCACCGCGGCGAGGGTGTTTTCCGGGTAGCGGGCGCGGTACCCGCGGTGGGCCACCAGGCGGTCGGCGAGCACGGGCGTCAGCGGCCGGCGCGGCGCGCCGGCAAGCGGTCGAGGCCGTCGCCGCTGCGGCGCAGGATCTCGCTGCCGATGCCGCGGGTGGCCGGCGCGCGCTCCGCCAGCGGCTCCGCGGCGTTGACCGGCCCCGCTTCGCCCAGGGCCTCGCGCACCGCCGGCAGCAGGCGGTTGAGCCGCTCGGCGAGGCGGGTGTGGCGGTAGGCGGCGCTCTCGAGGAGCTCATCGTCCACCCGCATGACCACCCGCCAGCTGTCTTCCGACTGGTACCAGCGTAGCAGTTCGGAGGTCTCGACGATGGTCTCGCCGGCCTCCCCCCGCCGGTAGACCCAGATCCTGCCGTAGGCTTCCCGCCAGGCCAGCTGCTCCCGCGCCGCGAGCCGCTCCAGCAACGGCCACCAGGGCTCGCTCGGCGCGAGGGCCACCTCGCGCCCCTCGAGGCCCACCGGTTCCAGGGGCAGGTCGGCCAAGCGGCCGATGGCCGCCACCAGCTCCGCCAGGTCGGCCCGCCCGCCGGGCCATTCCAGCAGTCTGTGCGGCGGGACGACGGTGCGCGCCAAGAGGTCCACCTCCCGCGCCCGCTCGGCCCGGCGGCCCGGCTCCAGCGCGCTCTCGCAGTAGGGGTTGGCGGAGTAGGTGACGGTGCCGTCGGGGGCCGTGCACTTGTAGATGCCGGAGGAGAGGGCCGCCAAGGGGAGGGCGGCGAGCACTCCGCCGAGGGCGGAAAGGAGCGGCGGTCTGCGGATCATGGGCGCGGACGGGCGTGCGGGAGTGGTATTGTAGTCCCCCCGCTAGGGGTGGGAACAAGGGTGATCGAGCACTCCCAAAACAGCCTCTACGCGCTGCTCGGCGCGTTGCTGGACGGGGCGGCGGACGAGCCCTGGGTGGCGGCCTGGGTGGTTGCCAAGGAGCGCTCCAGCTACCGCCGCCCGGGGGCGCTGATGCTCGTCTCGCCCCTGGGGCGCACTCTGGGGCTGGTGAGCGGCGGCTGCCTGGAGGCGGACGTGGCGCTGCGCGCACGGCGCGCCCTCGAGTTCGGCCGCGCCGAGTACGTGGTCTACGACAGCGCCGAGGAGGGCAACATCGCCGCCGAACTGGGCCTCGGCTGCAACGGGCGGGTCGGGGTGCTGGTGGAGCCGGTGGGCCCCGTCCAGCGCCGCCTGCTCGCGTGCTTGCGCCAGCGCATGGCGGCGGGTGAGGCGAGCGTCCTCATCTGGCGCATCGACCCGCGGGGCGGCACCGGCGCCCTCGCCGCCCTCGCCGACCCCGCGCTTGCAGTCCTGGAAGCTGCCGAGGCGCCGCCCGACCTGGCCCCGCCCGCCGACCGGCACGAATTGGTGGAACGGGACGGCCAGCTCTACTCCCTGGTGCGGATTTTGCCGCCGGTGCGCCTGTTGGTGGCGGGCGGGGGGATCGACGCCCGCCCCCTCGTCGCCTTTGCAGCCGCCCTGGGTTGGCGGGTGGCGGTGGCCGACCACCGCACCATCTACGCCCGTCCCGCCGACTTTCCCGGCGCCGAGTGGATCCTGCGCGCGCCCCCAGAGGAGGCCGAGCTGCCGCCCTGCGACGCCGCCTGCGTGATGACCCACAACCTGGACCTGGACGCCCGCTGGATCGCCCGCCTGCGCCGCGTCGCGGGCCTTCGTTACCTGGGGCTGTTGGGACCCGTCGAGCGGCGGCGGGAGGTGTTGGCCCGGGCCGGCATCGCGCCGGGCGACCCCTGGGCCGAGGGGGTGCGCGGGCCCATGGGATTGCACATCGGGGGCGAGTTGCCCGAGTCCGTCGCCCTGTCCACCCTGGCCGAGTGCCACCGGGAATTGGCCGCCGTGGGCCTTCTGTGACCGCCGAGCTGCGCATAGCGGTGCTCGCCGCCGGCGCCGGCCGGCGGTTCGGAGGTGTCAAGTTGCTCGCCCCCCTGGCGGGGCGGCCCCTGCTGGCCTGGGCTCTGGATGCCGCGCGCGCCCAGCGCAACGCCCGGGTGGCGCTGGTGGTGGGCTGTCGGGCGAAGGAGGTGACAGCGGCGGTGGACCTCGCCGGGGTGGAAGTGGTGCCGAACCCCCACTGGCGGGAGGGGATCGCCTCGTCCATTCGCTGCGCCGTCGCTTCGCTGTCGCCCGGGGAGGTGGGCCTGCTCTTCCTCGGCGGCGACCAGCCCCTGGTGGGGGCGGCGGGTCTCGCCGCTCTCATCGCCCGCTGGGCGGCGCGTCCCGATCGGCCGGCAGCGGCCCGCTACTGCGGCGTGCTCGGCCTGCCGGCGCTCTTTCCCCGGGCACAGCTGCCGGCCCTTCAAGGGCTTGCCGGCGACCGCGGGGCGCGCCGGCTCCTCGCCGGCGCCACTCCCTGCGATCTGCCGCTGGCCGCGTTGGACGTGGACACCCCCGAGGACCTGGAGCGCGCCGAACGCTTTCTGCGCTCGCTGTAAACGTTTACAATCATGAGCGGCGGCCGCCGCATTCGGCTCCGGTGGGGCTTACAATGGGACCGCCGACGCAAGGAGGGGTAGAGCCGTGGTCCAGGAGCGAATCGCCGAAGTGGTGGCGGGGATCGAGGCGCGCAGTCGGGACCTGCGCGCCGAGTACCTGGAACTGATCCGCGCCGCGGCCGCCCAGACTCCCAGCCGCCGCAGCCTCTCCTGCAGCAACCTCGCCCACGCCTACGCCGGCTGCCCGGCCGATCGCTACCGCCTGCGGGGAGAGGAGGCGCCGGCGCTCGGCATCGTCACCGCCTACAACGACGTTCTTTCCGCGCACCGCCCCTACGAGGACTATCCGACGCGGATCCGCGCCCACGCCCGCGAACTGGGCGCTGCCGCCCAGGTGGCGGGCGGCGTGCCGGCCATGTGCGACGGGGTGACCCAGGGACAGCGGGGCATGGAATTGTCCCTGTTCAGCCGCGACGTCATCGCCCAGGCCACCGCGGTGGCGCTGTCCCACCAGCTGTTCGACGCCGTCCTGTGCCTGGGGATCTGCGACAAGATCGTGCCCGGCCTGTTCATCGGCGCCGCCCGCTTCGGCCACCTGCCGGTGCTGTTCGTGCCCGGCGGCCCCATGCCGCCGGGCATCCCCAACCGGGAGAAGGCCCGGGTGCGCCAGCTCTACGCCGAGGGCAAGGTGGGGCGGGAGGAGCTTCTGGCGGTGGAGGAAGCCGCCTACCACTCGCCGGGCACCTGCACCTTTTACGGCACCGCCAACACCAACCAGGTGGTGGTGGAAGCACTCGGCCTGCAGCTGCCCGGCAGCTCCTTCGTCAACCCGGGCACGGCGCTGCGCGAGGCGCTCACCCGCGAGGCGGTGGCGGCCGCCGTGCGGGCCAGTTTCCGCGGCCCCGCGCCGCGCCGCCTGGGCGAGGTGATCGACGCCCGCGCCCTGGTGAACGCCATGGTGGCGGTCTTGGCGAGCGGCGGCTCCACCAACCACAGCATCCACCTGGTGGCCATGGCCCGGGCGGTGGGTTACCGCATCGACTGGGACGACTTCGCCGCCCTCTCGGCGGTGGTGCCCTTGCTGGCGCGGGTCTATCCCAACGGCGAGGCGGACGTGAACCGCTTCCACGCCGCCGGGGGGACCTCCTTCCTGTTCCGCGAACTGCTGGCCGCCGGGCTGCTCGACGGCGACGCCGCCACGGTCTGGGGCGGGCGGATGGCCGAGGCGGCGGTGGAACCC
Organism: Porticoccaceae bacterium; assembly: GCA_026005035.1. Classification (GTDB taxonomy): domain Bacteria; phylum Pseudomonadota; class Gammaproteobacteria; order Pseudomonadales; family Porticoccaceae; genus BPKH01. The sequence continues at coordinate 37,791 of BPKH01000009.1, forward strand.
GCCCTGGAGGACGGCGCGCTCACCTGGCGGCCGGCCGCCGCCGAGAGCCGCGACCGGGAGGTGCTGCGCCCGGTGGCGGACCCCTTCGACGCCGAGGGGGGCTTGCGACTGCTCTCCGGCAACCTGGGGCGGGCCATCGTCAAGGTGTCGGCGGTTCCCCCGGGCCACCGCCGCGTCGAGGCGCCCGCCGTGGTGGTGGCGAGCCAGGCGGAGGTGGAGGAAAAATTCCGCGCCGGCTCCCTCTTCCGCGATTGCGTGGTAGTGGTCCGCTTCCAGGGCCCCAGGGCCAACGGCATGCCCGAGATGCACAAGCTCACGCCGCTGCTCGGGGTGGTGCAGGACCGCGGCCACGCCGTGGCGCTGGTCACCGACGGGCGCATGTCGGGGGCGTCCGGCAAGGTGCTCGCCGCGCTGCACCTCACGCCGGAAGCGGCGGCCGGCGGCCCCCTGGCGAAGGTGCGGGACGGCGACCGGATCCTGGTGGACGCCGAGCGCGGCCTTCTCGAGCTGTGCGTGCCCGCGGAAGAGCTCGCCGCCCGGCTCCCGGCTCGGCCCCACGAGGAGGCCGAGCGGGGCGTGGGGCGGGAGCTCTTTGCCCTCTTTCGGCGCCACGTCACCAGCGCCGAGGAGGGCGCCACGGTGCTCTTTCCGGAGGGGATCGGTGGCTGAGAGCGGCTGGCTTCTGGTGGCCGACATCGGCGGCACCAATGCGCGCTTCGCCGCCTTCGAGCTGGGCGGGGCGGAGGGCGGGGGGCGGTTGGGCGAGCCGGTGCTCCTCGCGGTGCGCGATCACCCCACCCTGGAGGCGGCGCTCGCCGCCTTCTTGGCCCGGGCGGCCCGCCCACAGCCGCTGCTCGGGGCGTGCCTGGCGGTGGCCGCGCCGGTGGAGGGACCGGTGGTGCGGCTGGTCAACGGCCCCTGGGTGGTGGACCGGGCGGCGGTGAGCCGGGCGCTGGGGGGAGTGCCGGTGCACCTGGTCAACGACTTCGAAGCGGTGGCCGCGGCCATTCCCGCCCTCGAGGCGGGCGATTGGCGCGACCTCCGCCCCGGTCGCCCCGATCCGGAGCGCCCCTCGGTGGTGCTCGGGCCGGGCACCGGGCTCGGGGTGGCGAGCTTGGTGCCGACGCCGGTCGGACCCCGGGTGGTGGCCGGGGAGGGGGGGCACGTGGACTACGCGCCGGTGGACGAAACCGAAATGGCCCTGCTCGGCCGCCTGACCGCCCGCTTCGGGCGGGTTTCCGCCGAGCGGGTGCTGTCGGGGCCCGGCCTCGTCCACCTGGCACAGGCCCTGGCCGAGCTGCGCGGCCTGCCACCGCCGCCCGTGGAGACGGCCGCGCTGGTGGCGGCGAGCCGCGCCGGCGATCCCCTGGCGGTGGAGGCGCTGGCCGTGTTCTTCCGCTCCCTGGGCTCCTTTGCCGGCAACCTGGCGCTGATCCTCGGCGCCAAGGGTGGGGTATGGCTCGCCGGGGGCATTTTGCCGCGCCTGGTGGAAGAGCTCACGGCGAGCGACTTCGCGGCGCGCTTTCTGGCCAAGGGCCGCTACGCGGCCTACCTGGAGCCCATTCCGGTGCGGCTCATCACCCGGCCGCACCCGGGCCTTTTGGGGGCGGCTCGGCTCTATCTGGAAAAGGGGGCAAATGGACGCGGAAGCCTTTAGGGAACGCCTTGCCGCCCAGGGCGTCCTGCCGGTGGTGACCCTGGCCGATGAGGCGCAGGCGGTGCCGCTGGCGGGGGCCCTGTGGGAGGCCGGCATGACGCTCGTCGAGATCACCCTGCGCACTGCGGCCGGATGCGCGGCGGTGGCCGCCGTGCGGCGGGCGCTGCCCGAGCTCACCGTGGGCGCGGGCACGGTGCGCGACCCGCGCGCACTGGCCGCAGCGCGGGAGGCGGGGGCGCAGTTCGCGGTGAGCCCAGGGGTCAGTCCAGCGCTCCTCGCCGCCGCCCGCAACTTCTTGTTTCTGCCGGGAGTGGCCACCGCCAGCGACCTGCTGCTCTGCCTAGAGGCGGGCCGGCGACTGGTCAAGTTCTTTCCCGCCGAGGCCATGGGTGGCGTCGCCACCCTCCGGGCGCTGGCCGCCCCCTTCCCCGAGGTGACCTTTTGCCCCACCGGGGGCATCGGACCCCACAACCTGGCCGGGTACTTGCAAATCCCGGCGGTGGTGGCGGTGGGCGGTTCGTGGATGCTGTCCGCCGACCGGCTCGCCCGCGGCGACTACGCGGCCATCGCCCGGGCGGCGCGGGAGGCGATGGAACAGGCGCGGGCGGCCCGCGGCGGACCGCCCGTCCCGCCGCAAGGGGAGGGAATGCCGTGAAAGGGGAGTACGATCTGGTGCTGTTCGGGGCCCGCGGGGATCTCGCCGGGCGCAAGCTGTTTCCGGCGCTCTACCACCTCCACCACTGTGGCCTGTTGCCGGAGGGCTTTCGGGTGGTGGCCCTGGCCCGCCAAGAGCTCACCCGGGACGCCTTTCTGGCCCACCTGGAAAGTCGCCTGCAGGGCGTGGTGGACGCCAAGCGCCTGAACGACGCCACCTTTGCCGAGTTCGCCGCCCGGATCGATTACCTCGCCCTGGATTTCACCGATCGGGAAGGGTTTCGCCGGTTGGCGGCGGGGCGCTCACCCCGGCGGGGGGCGATCTACTACCTGGCCGTGCCGCCGGCGCTCTTCGGCACCATCGCCCGGCACCTGGGCGCGGCGGGCGCCGTCCGGGAGGGGGATCGGATCGTCCTGGAAAAACCGATCGGCGTGGATCTGGCAAGCTGCCGGCGGATCAACGAAGAGGTGGCGCGCCACTTCCCCGAGGAGAACATCTTCCGCATCGACCACTATCTGGGCAAGGAAACGGTCCAGAATCTGCTCGTCCTGCGCTTTGCCAACCGCTTCATCAACACCCAGTGGGACCAGGGGTGCATCGACCACGTGCAGATCACCATCGCCGAACCGGTGGGGGTGGGCGGGCGGTTCGCCTACTACGACCAGGTGGGGCAACTGAAGGACATGGTCCAGAACCACCTGATGCAGCTTCTGTGTCTGGTGGCCATGGAGCCGCCCAACGCCATGACCGCCGACAGCATCCGGGAGGAGAAGGTCAAGATCCTGCGCGCCCTCAGGCCCATCGACGACGGCAACGTGGCGGAACTCACGGTGCGCGGCCAGTACATCGCCGGCTGGTACCACGGCGAGCCGGTCCCCGGCTACCTGGAGGAGCCGGATTGCACCCGTCCGGACAGCGAGACGGAAACCTTCGTGGCCATCAAGGCGTTCATCGACAACTGGCGCTGGGCGGGGGTGCCCTTCTACCTGCGCACGGGCAAGCGGCTGCCGGAGAAGCGCACCGAGGTGGTGATCACTTACAAGAGCCTGCCCCACAACATCTTTTCGGCCGGCAAGAACATCCCCAACCGGCTCATCATCCGCCTCGAGCCCAACGAGGGGATCCAGATGGAGATGCTGGCCAAGAAGCACAGCCTCAAGGAGAAGATGGCCCTGGAGCGGCACAACCTGCGGCTCGACTTCCTCGGGGCCACGGGCATGGACCGGATCCCCGACGCCTACGAGCGCCTCTTCCTTGACCTGATCCAGGGCGATCCCCTGTTGTTCGTGGGGCGCGAAGAGGTGGAGGAGGCCTGGCGCTGGTGCGACGCCCTGGCCGCCGCCTGGAACCGCCAGCAGGTGGAACTCAAACCCTACCACGCGGGCTCCTGGGGGCCCGCCAAGGCGGAGCTGCTCATCGAAAAGGACGACCGCAGCTGGCATGAGTGAACTCGCCGCCCGCCTGTTCGCCTCCCGGGAACACCTCGACCAGACCCTGGCGCGGCGCGCCGCCCGGCGCCTGGCGGCCGCCCTGGCGGCGCGGGGGCGGGCGCTGCTCGCCGTCTCCGGCGGCGCGACGCCAGTGGGGTTTTTCCGCCGCCTGGCCCGCAGCCGCCTGGCCTGGGAGCGGGTGGTGGTGGTGCCGGTGGACGAGCGCTGGGTCGATCCCGACCATCCCGACAGCAACGAGGCGCTGATCCGCGGCCAGTTGCTCGTCGGCCCCGCGGCCGCCGCCACCCTGGTCTCCCTGCGGCGCGCTGGAGACTCCCCGGAAGCCGCCGCCCGGGTGCTCTGTGCCACGCTGGCGGCCCTCGGCCCCTTCGACCTGGCGGTGCTGGGCATGGGGGAGGACGGGCACACCGCGTCCCTTTTCCCGGGGGCGCCCGAGCTCCCCGCGGCCCTCGCCCCCGATGCCCCCCCCTGCCTGGCCCTCTCGCCCCCTGCCGCCCCCCACCGCCGCCTGAGCCTCAGTCTGCGGCGCCTGCTCGAGAGCCGCGCGCTGGTGGTGCACATCGCCGGGGCGCGCAAGTTGGGGGTGGCCGCGGCGGCCCTGGCTGAGGGCGATGTGCAGCGCGCGCCGGTGGCCGCGGTGTTGCGCGCCGCGGCGCCCCGCCCGGTACTCTATTGGGCCCCTTGAGCGCCGAGGAACTATCGTGGAACGCCCCTTCGACCCCACTGCGACTGCGGCCTGGCAGCGCCTCGCCGGCCACGCCCGGGCGCTTGCCGAACGGCGCATCGCCGACCTCTTCGCCGCCGATCCCGCCCGCGCCGAGCGCTACTCCCTGGAGGTGGCGGGGATTTTCCTCGACTACTCCAAAAACCTGGTCACCGACGGGGTGCTCGCCGATCTCTTCGCCCTGGCCGAGGCCGCCCAGCTGGACGCCTGGCGGCAGGCTCTGTTCCGCGGCGAGCCGATCAACGAAAGCGAGGGGCGGGCGGTGCTCCATCCCGCCCTGCGGGCCACGGCGGCGGACCTCGAGGCGGACGGGCTCGCCGCCCTTGCCGGGCCCCTCGCCGCCCAGCGGGAGGCCTTCCTCGCCGCCGCCGAGGCGGTTCGCACAGGGACTTGGCGGGGCGTGACCGGGGCGCCCTTCCGCGATCTGGTGCACCTCGGCATCGGCGGCTCGGAGCTGGGGCCGAAACTGGTTTGGGAGGCCCTGGGCGAGGGGCGCGCCCAGGGGCCGCGGCTCCACTTCGTGGCCAACGCCGACGGCGAAGCCCTGCCGGCGGTGCTCGCCGGCCTGGATCCGGCTCGCACCCTGGTGGTGGTGGTGAGCAAGAGCTTCACCACCCCGGAGACCGCCCTCAACGCCGAACTGGCGGCGCGCTGGCTGGCCGATGGGCTGGGGCTTCGCGAGCCCACCGCCAGCCCCCACTTTACCGCGGTGACCGCGGCGGATGAGCGCGCCCGCGCCCAGGGCTACGCGCCGGAGCGGATCTTCGCCTTCCCCGAGGGGGTGGGGGGGCGCTTTTCCCTCTGGTCGGCGGTGGGCTTTTCGCTCGCGGCGGCCCTCGGCCGCGCGCCTTTCGAGGCGTTGTTGGCCGGGGCGCGGGCCATGGACCGCCACTTCCGCGAAGCCCCCTTGGGGCGGAACCTGCCGGTGCTGCTCGCCTCCTTGGGCGTCTGGTACAACGCCTTTTTCGGCGCAGCGGTGCGGGCGGTGGTGCCCTACGGGGAGAGGCTGCGGCGGCTGCCCGAGCACCTCCAGCAACTGGAGATGGAGAGCAACGGCAAGGGCGTGACCCGGGACGGGCGGCCGGTGCACTGGCCCACCGGCCAGGTGGTGCTGGGGGGCGTGGGCACCGCCGCCCAGCACAGCTTCTTCCAGCTCCTCCACCAGGGGACGCGGTTTGTCCCTGTGGACCTGATCGGGGTGGTGGAGTCAAGCGGTGCAGATCTCCGCCAGCGGCGTTTTTTGCTGGCCAATCTGATCGCCCAGGCCCGCGCCCTGATGAGCGGTGATTCGGATCCCGCCCTGCCGCCCCATCGGCGCCAGCCCGGCAACCGACCCTCCAACGTGCTCCTCCTCACCAGGCTTGCCCCCGAGACCCTGGGCGCCCTGATCGCCCTCTACGAGCACCGGGTGTTCGTCGAGGGGGTACTCCTTGGCATCAACTCCTTCGATCAGTGGGGCGTCGAGCTGGGCAAGCGCCTCGCCCGCCAGCTGCTCGCCGGCGAGGAGAGCGAGAGCTGGGATCCCTCGACCCGCGCCCTGCTGGCGCGCCTGCCGGGCGGCTAGTCCATGGACCCGCTGGACACCCTCCTGTGGCACGCGGGCGTCGGCGCCTCCTATCGGGACTATCGGGGCCGTCGGCGCGAAGTGCCGAGGGAGGTGCGCCTGCGGGTGCTGGCCGCCATGGGGCTGCCCACCGCCGGCCCGGCCGTGGAGGCCGCCCGCTGGGAGCTGGACGCGGCACCCTGGCGGGAGCGGCTCGCCCCCTTTCAGGTGGTGCCCGTGGGGGGCACGGCTGAGCTGCGCTTCGCGCCCGAAGAGCTCGCCGGCGAGCACCGCTACCGGGTGCTGCCGGAGGGCGGGGCGCAGGCGCTGGAGGGGCGCTTTCGTCCCGGGGAGCTTCCCGAACTGGGGGAGTACTGGATCGGGCCGCGCCGCTACACCGCGCGGGCGCTGTCGCTGCCCACCCTGTCCCCCGGCTACCACCGGCTGGCGGTGGCTGGGGGCGGGCGGACGGCCGAGGGCATCGTCGCCCTCCACCCCGAGCGCGCGCCCGCCCCGCCGGGTCCCGGCCGCCTGTGGGGGGTTGCCGTCCACCTCTACACCCTGCGCTCGCCGCGCAACCTGGGGGTGGGCGACTTCGCCGACCTGGAGGCCCTCTGCGAGGCCCTGGCGCCCCTGGGCGCCGACTTCGTCCTGCTCAACCCCCTGGCGGCGCGCAGCGGCGATCCCCTCTGGCGCGACAGCCCCTACACCCCGTCCGACCGCCGCTTCCTCGATCCCCTCTATCTCGCCGCCGAGCGCTTGCCCGGCTTTGTCGCCGGCGACCTCGCGGCGGTCGCCTCCGCCGCCGCGCTGCGCGCCGCACCGCTCGTCGACTGGCCGGCGGTGGCCGCGGCCAAGTACGCCCTCTACGGGCGCATCTGGGAGCGGCTCGGCGCGGCTTGGCGTGCGCCCGACTTCTGCGCGTTTTGCGAGGCGGGCGGCGCGGCGCTCCAGCGCTTCTGCACCTGGGAAGCGGCGACCAACCCCTGGTACGGAGCGCGGCGCGGTGAGTGGCGCTTCGCCGCCTGGCTGCAGTGGCAGTGCCGGGTGCAGCTCGCCGCGGCGGCGGCGCGCGCGCGGGTGGCGGGCATGGCGGTGGGCCTGGTGGGGGATCTGCCGGTGGGCTGCGCGCCGGGGGGCCATGAAGCAGTGGCCGGCGGGCCGCTCTTCGCCGCCGCGGCGACCCTGGGCGCACCGCCCGACCCCTTTGCCGCCGCCGGCCAGGACTGGGGGCTGCCCGCCCCGATCCCCCTGGCCCTGCGCCGCGACCAGTTCGCCCACCTGCGCTCCCTGTGGCGCGCCGCCATGGGCGATCTGGCGGCGTTGCGCATCGACCACGTGATGGGGCTTCAGCGCCTTTGGTGGTGCCTGCACGACCGGCCGGGGCGCGACGGCTGCTACGTCTACTACCCTTTCTCGGCCTTGCTCGGATTGTTGTTACTGGAGGCCGAGCGCGCGGGGTGCACCCTGGTGGGGGAAGACCTCGGGCTCGTGGAGCCCGCGCTGCGCGAGCGGCTCGCCGCCGCCGGCATCCTGGGCAACGCCCTGTTCTACTTCGAGCGCCGCGCCGACGGCGGCTTTCTGGCGCCGGGCGAGCAGCGGCGGGAGGCGCTCCTCCAGGTGACCAACCACGACGTGCCGCCCCTCGCCGAGTGGTGGGGGGGCGGCGACCTCGCGCGGCGCGGCGACCTCGGCCTCCTGGATGGGGCGGCGGTGGCCGAGGCGCAGGCCGAGCGCGCCCGGGACCGGCGGCGCCTCCTCGAGGCCCTGGAGGGGGAGGGGCTCGCGCCGCCGGGGGCAGATCCCGAGATGCCCTGGAGCTCCGCCCTGGCCGCCGCCGTCCACCGCTACTGCGCCCGCTCCCGGGCGCGCTGGCTCGGCGTGCAGCTGGAGGATCTGGACGGGGTGGCCGAACCCCTCAACGTGCCCGGCACCAGCCGGGAGTATCCCAATTGGCGGCGCAAACAGCGGCGCGAGGTGGCGGAGATGCTCGCCGACCCCCGGGTGCAAGAGGTGCTCGACGGGATCCGCCGGGAGCGGGATCGTGTTCCAGCCTGAACTGTCCCCCGCCGAGGTGGAGGCGCTGGTGGCCGGGCGCCACGGCGATGCCGGAAGCCGCCTGGGACTCCATCCCCTCGCCCCGGGGCGAGGGTGGGTGGTGCGCGTCCTGCGCCCCGGGGCGGCGCGGGTGGCGGTGTGGGACTGGAGCGCGCGGCGGCTGCTCGGCCAGTGCCGCACCCTCCACCCCGCGGGACTCTTCGAGCTCCCCTTGCCGCGCCGGCGGCGGCCGTTCGCCTATCGCCTCCAGGTGGACGGCGGCCCCCTGGAGGCCGACGCCTACGCCTTCGGCCCCTTCCTGCCAGCGGAATTCCTCTGGTGGTTCAACGAGGGCACCGCCGAGCGCCCGGAGGAGTGGCTCGGCGCCCATCCGCGGGAGGTGGACGGGGTGACGGGTACCCTGTTCGCCCTCTGGGCACCCCACGCCCTGCGGGCGTCGGTGGTGGGGGACTGGAACCAGTGGGACGGCCGGGTCCACCCCATGCGGCGGCGGGGCGACTCGGGCGTCTTCGAACTGTTCGTGCCGGGGGTGGGGGCCGGCGCTCTCTACAAGTACGAGCTCCTGGACGGTGAGGGTCGCCTCCTCCCCCTCAAGGCCGACCCCTATGGGCGGGCCATGGAACACCCTCCCGCCAGCGCCTCCCGGGTGGTGGAAGAGGTCGCCTTTCCCTGGCGGGACGCGGCGTGGCTCGAGGCGCGCGCCCGCAGCGATCCCCGCCGCTGCCCGGTGGCCATCTACGAGGTGCACGCCGGCTCCTGGCGGCGGGCGGGCGAGCGGCGCCTCGGCTACGCCGAGCTCGCCGAGCAACTGGTGCCCTACGTGGCGGAGATGGGCTTCACCCACGTGGAATTCCTGCCCCTGGCGGAGCATCCCTTCGACGGTTCCTGGGGCTACCAACCCCTCGGACTCTACGCGCCCACCGCCCGCTACGGCTCCCCCGAGGGGCTCAAGGCCCTGGTGGACGCCTTCCACGCCGCCGGCATCGGCGTGCTGTTCGACTGGGTGCCGGCCCATTTTCCCCGCCGATCCCCACGGCCTTTCGCGCTTCGACGGCACCGCCCTGTACGAGTGCGAGGATCCCCGCCGCGGCTGGCATCCCCATTGGCACACCCTCATCTACGACTACGGCCGCCCTCAGGTGCGCAGTTTTCTGCTCGGCAACGCCCGCTATTGGTTGGAGGAGTTCCACGCGGACGGGTTGCGGGTGGACGCCGTCTCATCCATGCTCTACCTGGACTACGGGCGCGGTCCGGGGGAGTGGTTGCCCAATCCCTTCGGCGGCCGGGAAAACCTCGACGCGGTGGACTTTTTGCGGGCGCTCAACGAGAGGCTCGCCGCGCGCTTTCCCGGCGCCCTGATCGCCGCCGAGGAGTCCACCGCCTGGCCCGGAGTGACGCGGCCGGTGGCGGAGGGGGGCCTTGGCTTTCGCTTCAAGTGGAACCTGGGCTGGATGAACGACACCCTGCGCTACATGGCCCGCGACCCGATCCACCGCCGCTTCCACCACGAGGAGATCACCTTCGGCATTCTCTACGCCGCGAGCGAGGCGTTCATCCTGCCCCTCTCCCACGACGAGGTGGTCCACGGCAAGGGCTCGCTGCTTTCCAAGATGCCCGGCGACCGCTGGCGGCGGTTCGCCAACCTGCGCGCCTACTACGGCATGATGTGGGCCTGGCCGGGCAAGAAGCTGCTGTTCATGGGCGGCGAGTTCGCCCAGGAGGGGGAATGGCGCCATGAGCACGCCCTGGATTGGCACCTGCTCGCGGATTCGCGCCATGCCGGCGTGCAGCGCTTGGTGCGCGACCTCAACCAGCTCTACCGGAGCGAGCCCGCGCTCCACGAGCTCGACTGCGACCCGGCCGGCTTCGAGTGGGTCCAGGTGGACCGGCGGGAGCTGTCGGTGTTCGCCTGGTTGCGGCGCGGTGCCGGTGGGCGCACGGCTCTGGCGGTGTCCAACCTGACGCCGGTGCCGCGCTTCGACTACCGGGTGGGGGTGCCGGCCGGCGGCTACTGGCGGGAGCGGATCAACACCGACGCCCGGGAGTACGGCGGCTCGGGGCTCGGCAACCTGGGTGGGATGGTGGCCGAGGCCGCGCCCTGGGACGGCCGCCCCTTTTCCCTGTCCCTGGTCTTGCCGCCCCTGGCCACATTGATCTTCACCGGACCGGAGTAGGAGGGGTGGAACTCTTGCCCGGCGATCCCGCGCGCCCTGGAGCCACCTGGGACGGAGAGGGGGTGCACTTCGTGGTCTTCTCCCGGGTGGCCGAGGCGGTGGAGCTGTGCCTGTTCGACGCCGCGGGCGAGCGCGAGGTGGCCCGGGGTTTCCTGCCCGAGTGCACCCACGACCTGTGGCACGGCTTCCTGCCCCAGGCGGGCCCCGGGACCGTCTACGGCTATCGGGTCCACGGGCCCTGGCGGCCCGAGGCCGGGCTCTTCTGCAACCCCGCCAAGCTCCTCCTCGACCCCTGGGCGCGGGAGCTCGCCGGGCGCTTTCGCTGGCATGAGGCCCAGTTCGGCTACCGCAGGGAACACTGGCAAGCGAGCCGCGAGTTCCTCCCCGATGGGAGGGACAACGCCCCCTGGATGCCCAAGGGCGTGGTGGCCGGACCCCTGCCGCCGCCGCGCCCCCTGGGCCGCCCGGTGCGCCGCGACGCGGTGTTCTACGAGCTCCACGTGCGCGGTTTCACCATCCGCCACGCGGCGGTCCCCGAGGCGCTGGCGGGCACCCTCGAGGGGCTCGCCCTGCCCGAGGTGCTCGAACACTTGCGCGCCCTGGGGGTGACCGCCGTGGAGCTGATGCCGGTCCAGGCGCACCTGGACGAGTGGGCGCTCGCCCGGCGCGGCTTGGTCAACTACTGGGGCTACAATCCCTTGAGCTTTTTCGCCGTGGAGCCCCGCTACGCGGGGGCTTCGCCCACTCGCGCACTGCGCGACCTGGTGGAGGCCTGCCACCGCGCGAATCTGGAGGTGGTCCTCGACCTGGTATTCAACCACACCGGGGAAGGGGATGAATCGGGCCCCACCTTTTCCTGGCGCGGCTTCGACAACGCCTTCTACCGGCTCGACCCCGCCGCGCCCCACCGCCATCTCAACTTCAGTGGCTGCGGCAACAGCCTGAATCTGGCTCATCCCCGCGTTCTGCAGCTGGTCATGGACGCCCTGCGCCACTTCGCCGGGACCTGCGGCGTGGACGGCTTTCGCTTCGATCTGGCCACGACTCTGGGGCGGGGGCGCGACGGGGGATTCGACCCCGAGGCGCCGTTCTTTCAAGCCTTGGCCCAGGACCCCCTGCTGGCCGGGCGCCACTTCGTGGCCGAGCCCTGGGACTTGGGACCGGAGGGGCACCAATTGGGCGCCTTTCCGCCCGGTTTCGCCGAGTGGAACGACCGCTATCGGGACGCGGTGCGGCGCTTCTGGAGCGGCGCGCCTGGGGCGCTGCCGGAGCTGGCGCGGCGCCTGGCCGGTTCCGCCGAGCTCTACGAGCCGGCCCGGCGGCGGCCCTGGGCGGGGGTCGACTACGTCGCCTGCCACGACGGCCCGACCCTGCGCGACCTGGCCGCGCGCATCCTCGACCGCCCCCCCGACGGTCCCCTCGACGCGCCCCTGGCCGCCCTGATCCGCGCCCTGCTCGCCACCTGGGCGGTCTCCCAAGGGGCGCTGTTGCTCGGCGCCGGCGACGAGTTCGGCCGCACGCAGCGGGGCGAAGAGAACGCCTACACCTGCGACGACGAGCGGGGGTGGGTCGACTGGCGCCTGGCGGCGGGGGAGGGCGCGGCGATCCTCTCCTTCTGCCGCGCCCTCCTCGCCTTGCGCCGCGAGTTCGACGGACTGCTGCCGGACCGATTTCGCCACGTCCTGACCCAGCCCGACGGGGAGGGCTTGTCGTGGTTCCACCCCGAGGGTCGCGCCATGACCCCCGCCGATTGGCAGGCGCCGGAGGGGCGCCGCCTGGCCATGGCGGTCTCGCGGGGCGGCCGCCACCTGCTCGCTCTCATCAACGGCGCCGCCGAGCCGTGCGAGTTCCGCCTGCCCGCCCTGGCCGCGCGCTGGCACCCGCGGCTCGCCAGCGACGGGCGCCTGGCGGCTTCGCCGCTGGCGCCGGCGACCGCCCTGTCCCTGCCCGGCCGCGCCGTGGTCCTCTTGACCAGCTGGCGCCAACCCACCGAGGAGCCTTCGCCGTGAGCGGTTGTCCCGACCCCCTGCTGCCCGATCCCCTGGAGCGCGGCCTGCGCCGCCACCTGGTGCTGACCTTCTGCATCGACCCCCAGGCGCCCTCCCGCCACTACCTCTACGAGGCCCTGGCGCGGGCGGTGCGCGACCACCTGGCAGCCGCCTGGTGCGCCACCCGCTGCCGCCACGAGGAGGAAGAGCCCGTCCAGGTGGCGTACCTGTCCATGGAGTACCTCCTCGGCCGGTTGCTCAACAACGCCCTGCTCAACCTGGACCTGGAGGCGGAGGCGCGCACCGCCCTCGAGGCTTTCGCCGCGCGCCTCGAAGAGGTGGAGGAGGAAGAGCCCGACGCCGGCCTCGGCAACGGCGGGCTCGGCCGCCTGGCGGCCTGTTTCCTCGATTCCTGTGCCACCCTGGAGATCCCGGTGATCGGCTACGGGCTGCGCTACCAGTACGGGATGTTCCACCAGGCCATCGACAACGGCTGGCAGGTGGAAATGCCCGATTTCTGGTTGCGCCGGGGCAACCCCTGGGAGATCGAGCGCCACGAGGACGCCCGCCGCGTCAAGTTCTACGGCCGCTCGGAACTGGTCTTCGAAGAGGGGGGGCGCTTCTACGGCCGCTGGGTGGACGCCCGGGAGGTGCTCGCCGTGCCCTACGACCTGCCGGTGCCGGGCTATCGCAACGGCACGGTGAACACCCTGCGGTTGTGGAAGGCGGAGGGCACCGAGGCGTTCGACCTGGAGGAGTTCAATGCGGGCTCCTACACCGACGCCGTGGCGGCCAAGAACCGCGCCGAGGAGATCACCCTGGTGCTCTACCCCAACGACAAGAGCGAACAGGGCAAGGAGCTGCGACTCAGGCAGCAATACTTCCTGGCCTCGGCCTCCCTCCAGGATGTGCTTGCCCGCTGGGTGCGCCGCCACGGGCGCGACTTCGCCCACTTCGCCGAGCACCACGTCTTCCAGCTCAACGACACCCACCCGGCGGTGGCGGTGGCCGAACTGATGCGCCTCCTCCTGGATGAATACCGCCTCTCCTGGGAGGAGGCCTGGCAGATCACCAGCCGCACCATGGCCTACACCAACCACACTCTGTTGCCCGAGGCCCTCGAGGTCTGGCCGGTGCGCCTCTTCCGCCAGCTGTTGCCGCGGCCGTTGGACATCATCCAGGAGATCAACGCCCGCTTTTTGGCCGAGGTGGCGGCGCGCTGGCCGGGGGACGTGGCGCGCCAGCGGCGGCTGTCGATCATCGGCGAGGAGCCCGAGCCGGTGGTGCGCATGGCCCACCTGGCGGTGGTGGCGAGCTTCTCGGTGAACGGGGTGGCAGCCCTCCACACCCGCCTGCTCGCCGAGGGGTTGTTTCGCGATTTCTACGAGCTGTGGCCCTGGAAGTTCAACAACAAGACCAACGGCGTCTCGCCCCGGCGCTGGCTCGCCCACTGCAATCCGCGCCTGCGCGGCCTGATCAGTGAGGCGATCGGCGAGCGCTGGATCCGCGATCTCGAGGAACTGCGACGGCTCGCCCCCTTCGCCGAAGACGCCGCCTTCGTGGAGCGGTTCCGCGCCGTCAAGCGGGCCAACAAGGAGGACCTCGCCCGCTTCGTCGCAAGCCGCGCGGGGGTCGCCCTGGACCCCGAAGCGCTGTGCGACGTGCAGGTCAAGCGGATCCACGAGTACAAGCGCCAGCTGCTCAACGTCCTGCACCTGATCCACCTCTACCGGCGCATCGTCGACGGCGACACCGCGGGGCTCGCGCCGCGCTCGGTGCTCTTCGGCGGCAAGGCCGCCCCCGGGTACGAGATGGCCAAGCGGATCGTCAAGTTGATCCACAACGTGGCGGCGGTGGTCAACCGAGAGCCCCGCTGCCGGGATCTCTTGCGGGTGGCCTTCGTGCCCGACTACGGGGTGAGCGCCCTGGAGGTGATCTGTCCGGGCGCCGAGCTGTCCGAGCAGATTTCCACCGCCGGCAAGGAGGCTTCCGGCACCGGCAACATGAAGTTGATGATGAACGGCGCGGTGACCATCGGCACCCTCGACGGCGCCAACATCGAGATCCTCGAGGCGGTGGGGGAGGACAATTTCTTCCTCTTTGGGCTGACCGCTGAGGAGGTGGCGCGGCGGCGCGATTCCTACGATCCGGCCGCGATCATCGCCGCCGACGCCAACCTGTCCGCGGTCATGGCGCTGCTGCGCGCCGGCCACTTCAACCTCTTTGAACCGGGGATCTTCGACCCGGTGATCGCCGCCATCGAGAGCCCCGCCGATCCCTGGATGGTGGCAGCCGATTTCGCCTCCTACGTGGCCGCCCAGGAGCGGGCCGCCACCGCCTGGCAGGAACCCGCCCGCTTCGGCCGCATGGGGGTGATCAACGTCGCGGCGGCGGGGCGCTTTTCCAGCGATCGGACCATTCGCCAGTACCGCGACGAGATCTGGTACCGCGACCGCAGGGGGAGGAAGCCATGACGCCCGGCAACCCGCGCTTCGTCAGCCGTCTGACCCGCAACACCCTGGCGCTGGTGTTGGCCGGCGGGCGGGGCACACGCCTGTACGAGCTCACCAACTGGCGGGCCAAGCCGGCGGTCCACTTCGGCGGCAAGTACCGGCTGATCGATTTCCCCCTGTCCAACTGCGTCAATTCGGGCATCCGCCGGATCGGGGTGCTCACCCAGTACAAGGCCCACTCCCTGGTGCGCCACCTGGTGCGGGGCTGGAGCCACTTCAAGAAGGAGCTTGGCGAATTCGTCGAGATCCTGCCCGCATCCCAGCGCTATTCCGACGACTGGTACCAGGGCACCGCCGATGCGGTCTACCAGAACCTCGACATCATCCGCGCCGAGGAGCCGGACTATGTGCTCATCCTGTCCGGCGACCACGTCTACCTGATGGACTACGGGCCGCTGCTCGCCGCCCACGTGGAGCGGGGCGCCGACGTCACCATCTGCTGCCTGGAGGTGCCGGTGGAGGAGGCCGCCGGGAGCCTCGGGGTGCTGGAGGTGGATGAGAGCGGCCGAGTGGTGGCCTTCCGGGAAAAGCCCGAGCAGCCGCCGGAGCTGCCCGGGGTGCCCGGCAAGACCCTGGCCTCCATGGGCAACTACGTGTTCGACGCCAAGATTCTCTTCGACTGCCTGATCGAGGACCACGCCGATCCCCGTTCGAGCCACGATTTCGGCAAGGACGTGCTGCCCGCCCTGGTGGAGCGCGCCCAGGTCTTCGCCTATCCCTTCCGCGACCCGGCCAGCGGTGGCCCCGCCTACTGGCGCGATGTGGGCACCCTGGACGCCCTGTGGCTGGCCAACATGGAATTGGTGGAGACGGTGCCGCCGCTCAATCTCTACGATCCCGACTGGCCGGTGTGGACCTACGCCCAGCAGCAGCCGCCCGCCAAGTTCGTGTTCGACGACGAGCTGCGCCGCGGTCTGGCCCTCAATTCCCTGGTGGCCGACGGCTGCATCATCTCGGGCAGCCTGGTGCGCCGCTCGGTGCTCTTCGGCGGCGTCCACGTCCACTCCTTCTGCGACATCGAGGGGGCGGTGCTGATGCCGGAGGTGGAGGTGGGCCGCCACGCCCGGCTGCGCAACGTGATCGTCGACAAGGGCTGTAAAATACCCGAAGGGCTCACCGTCGGATTCGACCACGAGCGGGATCGGGCGGCGGGCTTTCGCGTCACGGCGCGGGGGACGGTGCTCGTCACCCGCGGCATGTTGGGCCAGCCCGAGGGATTCCGATGAACGAAGTGGAGCGCCTGGGCGCGCCGGTGGTGCGCACCGTGGAGAGCCGCCCCTTCTCTGACCAGCGGCCCGGGACCTCCGGCCTGCGGCGCAAAGTGGCGCGCTTTGCCGAACCCCACTACCTGGAAAACTTCGTCCAGGCGATTTTCGACGCCCTCGGCGGAGTGGCTGGGTGCACCCTGGTGGTGGGTGGCGACGGGCGCTACTTCAGCGACCGGGCGCTGGCCACCATCGTCGCCCTCGCCGTGGGCAACGGGGTGGGGCGCTTGGTGGTGGGACGGGGCGGGCTATTGTCCACCCCGGCGGCCTCCTGCCTGATCCGCGCCCGCGGGGCGGACTTCGGCGTTCTGCTCACCGCCAGCCACAATCCCGGGGGGCCGGACGGCGATTTCGGGGTCAAGGTCAACGGCCCCAACGGCGGGCCGGCGAGCCCCGAACTGGCCGAGCGGATCTGGCGGGCGAGCCTTGCCGTCGAGCGCTACCGCATCGCCGACCTGCCGGCGCTCTCCTTCGACCGACTCGGCGAGGTGAGGCTCGGCGCCACGGTGCTCGAGGTGGTGGACCCGGTGGCCGACTATGCGGCGCTCATGGAGCGGTTGTTCGACTTCGAGCGGATTCGCGAACTCTTCGCCCGCGGCCGCTTCCGGCTGCGCTTCGACGCCCTGCACGCGGTGACCGGCCCCTACGCGGTGGAGATCTTCGAGCGCCGCCTCGGCGCTCCGCCGGGCACCGTCCTGCACGCCGAACCGCGGGAGGATTTCGGCGGCGCACCACCCGATCCCAACCCGGTGGTGGCGGCGGAACTGGTGGCGCTGATGAACGGCGACGACCCCCCCGACCTGGGGGCGGCCTCCGACGGCGACGGTGACCGCAACCTGATCCTGGGCCCTGGGTTTTACGTCAACCCCTGCGACTCTCTGGCGGTGCTCACCCACCACGCCCGCCTGGTGCCCGGTTACGCGCGCGGCCTCGCGGGCGTCGCCCGCTCCATGCCGACGAGCCGCGCCGTGGACCGGGTGGCGGCGCGACTCGGCATCCCCTGCTACGAGACCCCGGTGGGCTGGAAGTACTTCGGCTCTTTGCTCGACGCCGGACGGGTCACCCTGTGCGGGGAGGAGAGCTTCGGCACCGGCTCCGATCACCTGCGGGAGAAAGACGGCCTGTGGGCGGTGCTCTTCTGGCTGAACCTGATCGCCGTCACCGGCAAGCCGGTGCGCGCCCTGGTGCGGGAGCACTGGCAGACCTTCGGGCGCGACTACTTCGCGCGCCACGACTACGAACACCTCGACCCGGAGCGGGCCGCCGCCCTCTACGGCGCGCTGCGGGACCGCCTCTCGTCGCTGCCCGGCACGCAAGTGGGGGAGCGGACCCTGGTGGCCGCCGACGAGTTCCGCTACCGGGATCCGGTGGCGGGAGTGGAGAGCGAGGGGGAGGGGTTGCGGATCTTCACCGAGGACGGCGGCCGCGTGGTGCTGCGCCTGTCCGGGACGGACACCGAGGGCGCCACCCTCAGGCTCTACTTCGACCGCCACGAGACCGATCCCACCCGTCTCGAGCTCGCCGCCCCCGCGGCGCTGGCGGACCTGGTGGCCGTCGCCGAGGAGGTGGCGGGGATCGCCGCGCACACCGGGCGGACGCGCCCGGACCTGGCCATCTAGGTGCCCCGTGCAGATCGCCCTGTTGGCGGCGGAAAACGGCGCCGTGCCCGGCGCCAAGGTGGGCGGTCTCGGCGACGTGGTGGCCCAGCTGCCGCCGGCCCTCGCCGCCCAAGGCCACTGCGTCGACGTCCTGATGCCCGGTTACGGCCTCTTCTCCCGCCGCCCCGGCGCGGTCTACTGGGGTGCGGTGGCAGCGCCCTTTGCGGGTCGCGAAGAACCGGTGACGGTCTACCAGCTGGAGGGGACGTGGGAGGCGGTGGAAGCGCGCCTGTGGGTGTTGGAGCACCCCCTCTTCGCCCGGCCGGTGCCGGGCGTGCTCTACTGGGACGACGGCCCGGAGCGCCCCTTTGCCACCGACGCCACGCGCTTTGCGCTCTTTTGCGCCGCCGCCTGCCAGGCGCTCGCCGAGGGGCTCGCCGGCGTGCCGGAGGTGATCCACCTCCACGATTGGCACGCCGCCACGGCGGCCGCACTGGTCAGGTTGCGGCCATCCCTGGCCCCCCTGGCCCGCTGCGGGCTCGTCTACACCATCCACAACCTGGCGGTGCAGGGGATCCGGCCGCTGGCCGGAGATCCCTCCTCCCTGGCCGCCTGGTTCCCCGACCTGCCGGTGCGCCCGGAGCTTCTCGATCCCCGCCACCCCCACTGCTACAACCCGGTGCGGGCGGCGCTGGAGTTCTGCCATCGGATCGCCACCGTCTCGCCCAGCTACGCCCGGGAAATCCAGCAGCCTGGCGATCCCGAACGGGGGTACCACGGCGGCGAGGGGTTGGAGGAGATCCTCGCCCGGCGCGCCGCCGAGGGGGCGCTCCACGGCATTCTCAACGGCTGCCCCTATCCCTCGCCGCCGAGTCCCGCCGCCGATCTGGGGGCCCTCTGGGCGCTGGCGGAAAGCGCCGCGGAGCGCTGGCTCGGGCGCGAGCCGGAGCGGGCGGCTTGCCACCTGCTGGCGCTGCGGCGCATCGCGGTGCTGGCGCGCCGGGGCGGACTCGATCTCTTGACCACGGTGGGGCGGGTGACCCCCCAAAAACTCGAGCTCCTCGCCACCCCCCTCGGCGACGGTCGCTCCTGCCTCGACCACCTGTTGGCCCGCCTGCCGGAGGACTGCGCCTACGTCCTGCTCGGCTCCGGCGACGCCTCCCTGGAGGCCCACTTCCTGCGGGCCGCCGGCGAGCACCGCAATTTTCTCTTCCTGCGGGGGTTCGACGAGGATCTCGCCGAGGCGTTGTACGCCCTGGGCCGGCTCTTTCTGATGCCGAGCACCTTCGAGCCCTGCGGCATCGCCCAGATGCTCGCCATGCGGCGCGGCCAGCCCTGCCTGGTCCACGCCGTCGGCGGGCTCGCCGACACGGTGCGCGACGGCGTCGACGGGCTTCGCCTACCATGGGGCGGATCCGACGGCGCGGGCCCACGCCTTTCTGGCGCGCCTCGAGGAGGCCCTGGCGGTGATCCGTCGCCAGCCGGCCCGCTACCGGGCCATGCGGGCGGCAGCGCGCGAGCGGCGCTTCACCTGGGAAGACGCCGCGCGGCGCCACCTGGAGCTGCTCTACCGCCCGGCGGTCCTCAGCGCCGGTAGTGGGGCGCGGAAGCGATCGATGAACTCGGCCAGGCGCTCCTCGGGCAGGTGATTGATGCCCGCCGCCGCCTCGCGGCCGCCCCCGGTGGGGAACTGGCGGCAGAGCTCGGCGGCGCCCCGCTTGGCGGTCAAGGGGGCGCGCACGCTCACCACGTAGCCGCCTTCGGGCTTGGCGGTGAGGATGGCGTGGGCTCGCTGGGGATGGCGGTTGGCGAGTTCGTTGCCGAACACCCCGCTCACCCGGCGGGCCCAGGGCTCGGCGGGTAGGAGGAAGACCGCGGCCTGGTCGTCGGCGGCCAGGGGGGCGAGGGCCTCGGCCTTGGCCATGTCCTCCCGGTAGCCGGTCTCCAGCCGCGCGAAGTGGTCGCGATCCTCGGCCATGAAGGCGCGCGGGTCGTCGTGGCGGCTCAGGATGCGAAAGAGCTCGGCGGGATCGAAGTGCAGCTCCGCCACCGTGGGTCCGTAGCCGTTGTAGTTGATGTAGATGCCGAGCTGTTCCAGCCGCTCCAGGTCCGCCCCGTCGAGGTCGAGCTCCCGGGCGCGGCGCAGGGCCGCCTCGCGCAGGTTGTCGCCGAAGGCGCCCACCAGCGCCCAGAGGGCGAAGCGCCCGCCCAGGTGGCGATCCACCAGCAGGCTGGTGCAGACGTCCGGGGCTTCGTCGACGATGAGGGTCAGGCGGGGGTGGCTCGGCCGCTCCCCGGGGCGGTGGTGGTCCACGTAGAAGACTTCGGCGCCGGCCGCCAGGCAGGCGTCCAGGGCGGCGCGGTTCTTCTCCAGGGAGATGTCGAGCACGGTGATCCGATCCCCCGCGGCAGGCTCCACCCGGGCGAGCAGTTCGATGTCTCGCTTCACGCCGGTCACCAACCGCGCCTCGCGGGGTTCGGCGCGGCGCAGTTGAACCAGGGCGCAGATGCCGTCGGCGTCGCCGTTGAACACGTCGTAACAGGTCATGGCCGTCCCCTTTAGGCACCCGCTTGGGAGCGGTAGTAATCCATCAGGATCTGCGCCACCTCGGGCCGGGTGAATTCCGGTGGCGGCGCGATGCCTTGACTGAGCATCTCCCGCACCTTGGTGCCGGAGAGGAGGATGAAATCCTCCGGCGTGTGGTCGGGCGCCTCGCGCATCATCACCACGCGGCCGAGCTTTTTCGACCAGGCGGTGTGGTCGGCCTTGAAGATCTCGATTTCCAGGGCGCCCTTGGGGACCTCCTTGTCGAAGATCTCCTGGGCGTCGAAGGCGCCGTAGTAGTCTCCCACGCCGGCGTGGTCGCGGCCGACGATCAGGTGGGTGGCGCCCATGTTCTGGCGGAAGACGGCGTGGAGGACGGCTTCCCGGGGGCCGGCGTAGAGCATGTCGAAGCCGTAGCCGGTGACCATGACGCTGTTTTTGGGGAAGTAGAGCTCCACCATCTTGCGGATGCAGGCGTCCCGCACCGGCGCCGGAATGTCCCCCTTCTTGAGCTTGCCGAGCAGCATGTGGATCACCAGGCCGTCGGCGCCGAGCCGCTCCATGGCCATCCGGCACAGCTCCTCGTGGGCGCGGTGCATCGGGTTGCGGGTCTGGAAGGCCACCACCCGCTCCCAGCCGCGCTCGGCGATCTCGTTGCGGATTTCGACCGCGGTGCGGAAGGTGTCGGGAAAATCGGTCTGGAAGTAGCTGAAGTTGAGCACCTCGATGGGACCCGACAGCAGGGTGTCCCCCAGGGAGAGAAAAGTGGCCACGCCGGGGTGAGCGGGGTCCAGGGTGCGGAACACCTCCCGGGCGATCTCCTCGAGTTCCGCCCGGGGCAGCCGCTCCACCGCCTCCACGTCCATCACCGCCAGCACCGGGTGGCCCTCCACGTTGGGATCGCGCAGGGCGATGCGGCGGGCGCTGCCGATGGCGTCGGCGTCGCGGGTCAGGTTGACGATGGGCACGGGCCAGAAGAGCCCCGCTTGCGTGCGCATCTCCCGGGCCACCGACAGGGCGTCGTCGCGGTTCATGTAGCCGCTCAAGGGGTTGAAGTAGCCGCCGCCGAGCATCACCGCGTTGGCCGCCGCGGCGGAGTTGAGGAGCAGGGAGGGGAGGGTCTCCGCCTCCCGGACGAGCTCGTGGTGGCGCTCGGGATCGTAGACGAAGCGGGGGTTGAGGGTGTCGGAACCGTGGGGTTTGATCACAAGGGCTCTCCTTGCTGAAACTCAGGGATGAAAGGGCCAAAAGATCGGGACGAGGGCGAGGACCACCACCGCGGCCAGCAGGCTGAAGGGCCCGCCCACCCGCAGATAGTCCCGCCCGTGGTATCCCCCCGGGCCCTGGACCATCAGGTTGGTCTGGTAGCCGAAGGGGGTCATGAAGCTCATGGAGGCGGCGAACATGATCGCCAGGGCAAAGGGCAACAGGCTCACCTCCAGCCGTTCCGCCAGGGAGACCGCCACCGGGTAGGCGAGCACCACGGCGGCGTTGTTGGTGACGAGCTCGGTGGCCGCCACGGTGAATAGGTAGAGCAGCACCAGATTGAGCCAGGGGCTCTCCCCGCCCAGGGCGGCGATCACCCCGGCCATGGCGCTGGCCAAGCCGGTCTTTTGCAGGGCATAGCCGAGGGCCAGGGAGGCGCCGATGGCCAGCACCACCCGGGCATCGACACTGCGCTGGGCGAGGTCGAGATTGATGCAGCGGAAGAGCCCGAGCCCCGCCACCAGGAGCACGGAGGCGGTCACCAGCGGCAGAAGGCCGCTGACCACGGCGAGGACGAAAAGTGCCAGGGCGGCCAGCGCCACCGGCGCCTTGCCGTGGTCGGGCAGGGTGGCGCCGTCCAGCTGGGAGAGGAGCAGGAAGTCGCGGTGGTAGCGGTGGCGCCGCACGAAGTCGGCGGGCGCTTCGATGAGCAGGGTGTCGCCGGGGCGCAGGACGATGTCGCCCACCTTCATGTCGATCTTGCGGCCGTCGCGGGAGACGGCCAGGATGGCGCCCCCGAACTGGGTGCGAAAGAGGCTCTCCTTGACTGTCTTGCCCGCTAGATTGGAGTCGGGGGCGACCACTGCCTCGATCAGCGCCCGCGAACTCATGGGGACGTCCAGCTTGAAGACGTGGCGCTCGGCGGGCTTGAGGCCCGGGATGCGGGCGCAGTTCGCTGACCGCCTCGGGCTGGCCGACGAACACCAGGATGTCGCCGCCGTGGATCACCTCGTCGGGGCCCTACCGCCGGGATCACCCGCCCCCCCGACTGGATCTCGGAGAGGAAGGAGTAGCGCAGGTGGCGAAGCCCCGCCTCGGCGATGGTCTTGCCCGCCAGGACGCCGTCGGGATCCACCTCCATCGGCACCGCGTACTGGCGGGCGTCGGCCACCACGTCGGACACCCCGTCGCGGTCGGGGAGGAGGCGGCGGCCCACCAGGGCAAAGTAGGCCGCGAGCAGCACCACCAGGGGGATGCCCACCTGGGCCGGCGAGAAGAGGGAGAGGGCTTCGAGTTCCGGCCGCCCCTGCATCAGCCCGACCAGCAGCAGGTTGGTGGAAGTGCCGATGAGGCTCAGGGTGCCGCCGACGATGGCGGCGTAGCTCAGGGGCAGGAGCAGCTGGGAGGACGCCACCCGGTGGCGCCGTGCCCAGTCCTGGACCTGGGGGATGAAGATGGCCACCACCGGGGTGTTGGCGATGAGGGAACTGGCCGCCGCCACCGCGGCGATCAAACGGGTCAGCACCCCGCGCAGATCGCCGCCGTGGCCGAGCAGGCGCTGGATCCACCAGGTGAGGGCCCCCGACTCCTTCATGGCCGCGCTCACCACGTAAAAGCAGACGATCACCCACAGTGCCGGATTGGCGAAGCCGAGGAAGGTCTCCTCGGGGGTGAGCACGCCGGTGACGAGAAGCATCGCGGCCGCCCCCGCCAGGGCAATGTCCACCGGCAGGCGCCCCGAGAGGATCGCCCCCCAGGGTGGCGGCCAGAATGGCCAGAGTGAAGAGGGCGTCGCCGCTCATGGACGGCCTCAGATGATCCCTCGCTGTTCTAGGTAGGCGAGGATGGTGGCCACCTCCTCCTCGAGGGTCATCTGGTCGGTGCGCAGGTGCAGCTCGGGGTGCTCCGGCGGCTCGTAGGGGTCGTCGATGCCGGTGAAGTTCTTGATCTCCCCCGCCCGGGCCTTTTTGTACAGCCCCTTGGGATCGCGCTGCTCGGCGGCCTCCAGGGGGCAGTCGACGAAGATCTCGATGAAGTCCATCCCCTCCGCCTCGTGGAGTTCGCGCACCATGCGCCGGTCCACCCGGTAGGGGCTGATGAAACTGGTCAGGGCGATCACCCCGGCGTCCACGAAGAGTTTCGCCACCTCGCCGATGCGGCGGATGTTTTCCCGCCGGTCCTCCTCCGAAAAGCCCAGATTCTTGTTGATGCCGTGGCGGATGTTGTCGCCGTCCAAGCGGTAGGCGAGTTTGCCACGCTCGTAGAGCGCCTCCTCGAGAGCCACGGCGATGGTGCTCTTGCCCGAGCCGGACAGGCCCGTGAACCAGAGGGTGGCACCCTTCTGGCCGAGCAGGCGGTTGCGGTCCTCCCGGGTGATGGGTCGCCATGGTGCCAGTGGACGTTGGTGGCCTTCTGTTCGGTCATTTCGGCATTCTCCGCGATGATTGGGCTGGCGGCCTAGACTAGCGCCTGGCAAAGAGAAGTAAAACGGGTTTTTTGTGTATCCTTGAACAAATGAATCGCTTAGAAGTCAGCCCGCGCTTCACCTGCGCCAGCTGGAGGTCTTCCTCGCCGTGGCCCGCCACGGCAGCACCGCCCGCGCCGCCGGCGAGCTGCACCTCTCCCAGTCGGCGGTGAGCGCGGCCCTGCGCTCCCTGGAGGAGCAGTACGGGGTGGCGCTCTTCGACCGCCGCGGCCGGCGGCTCGCCCTCAACCCGGTGGGGCGGGCACTGCGCGCCCGGGCGGAAGCCTTGCTCGCCCACGCCGGCGAGCTCCACCGCGCCCTGGCCGGCCACGGCGCCTGGGCCACCTGCGGGTGGGGGCGAGCTACACCATCGCCAACCACCTCGCCGTGGGCTACCTGGTGGACTATCTGGCGCGCTACCCGGAGGCCAAGGTGGAATTCTTCGCCGCCAACTCCCCCGAGGTGGTCAGCCGGGTGCTCAACTACCAGGTGGACCTGGGCATGATCGAGGGAGAGGCGAGCCACCCGGATCTGGAGCTAGTGCCCTGGATGGGCGACGAGC
>BPKH01000010.1 GCA_026005035.1 Porticoccaceae bacterium
CGGCGAGCAGCGCCACCAGGGGGATGCCCACCTGGGCCGGCGAGAAGAGGGAGAGGGCTTCGAGTTCCGGCCGCCCCTGCATCAGCCCGACCAGCAGCAGGTTGGTGGAGGTGCCGATGAGGCTCAGGGTGCCGCCGACGATGGCGGCGTAGCTCAGGGGCAGGAGCAGCTGGGAGGACGCCACCCGGTGGCGCCGTGCCCAGTCCTGGACCTGGGGGATGAAGATGGCCACCACCGGGGTGTTGGCGATGAGGGAACTGGCCGCCGCCACCGCGGCGATCAAACGGGTCAGCACCCCGCGCAGATCGCCGCCGTGGCCGAGCAGGCGCTGGATCCACCAGGTGAGGGCCCCCGACTCCTTCATGGCCGCGCTCACCACGTAAAAGCAGACGATCACCCACAGCGCCGGATTGGCGAAGCCGAGGAAGGTCTCCTCGGGGGTGAGCACGCCGGTGACGAGAAGCATCGCGGGCCGCCCCCGCCAGGGCGATGTCCACCGGCAGGCGCGCCGAGAGGATCGCCCCCAGGGTGGCGGCCAGAATGGCCAGAGTGAAGAGGGCGTCCCCGCTCATGGACGGCCTCAGATGATCCCTCGCTGTTCTAGGTAGGCGAGGATGGTGGCCACCTCCTCCTCGAGGGTCATCTGGTCGGTGCGCAGGTGCAGCTCGGGGTGCTCCGGCGGCTCGTAGGGGTCGTCGATGCCGGTGAAGTTCTTGATCTCCCCCGCCCGGGCTTTTTTGTACAGCCCCTTGGGATCGCGCTGCTCGGCGGCCTCCAGGGGGCAGTCGACGAAGATCTCGATGAAGTCCATCCCCTCCGCCTCGTGGAGTTCGCGCCACCATGCGCCGGTCCACGCGGTAGGGGCTGATGAAACTGGTCAGGGCGATCACCCCGGCGTCCACGAAGAGTTTCGCCACCTCGCCGATGCGGCGGATGTTTTCCCCGCCGGTCCTTCTCCGAAAAAGCCCAGATTCTTGTTGATGCCGTGGCGGATGTTGTCGCCGTCCAAGCGGTAGGCGAGTTTGCCACGCTCATAGAGCGCCTCCTCGAGAGCCACGGCGATGGTGCTTTTGCCCGAGCCGGACAGGCCGGTGAACCAGAGGGTGGCACCCTTCTGGCCGAGCAGGCGGTTGCGGTCCTCCCGGGTGATGGCGCCATGGTGCCAGTGGACGTTGGTGGCCTTCTGTTCGGTCATTTCGGCATTCTCCCGCGATGATTGGGCTGGCGGCCTAGACTAGCGCCTGGCAAAGAGAAGTAAAACGGGTTTTTTGTGTATCCTTGAACAAATGAATCGCTCAGAAGGCGGCCCGCGCTTCACCCTGGCGCCAGCTGGAGGTCTTCCTCGCCGTGGCCCGCCACGGCAGCACCGCCCGCGCTGCCGGCGAGCTGCACCTCTCCCAGTCGGCGGTGAGCGCGGCCCTGCGCTCCCTGGAGGAGCAGTACGGGGTGGCGCTCTTCGACCGCCGCGGCCGGCGGCTCGCCCTCAACCCGGTGGGGCGGGCGCTGCGCGCCCGGGCGGAAGCCCTGCTCGCCCACGCCGGCGAGCTCCACCGCGCCCTGGCCGGCCACGGCGCCCTGGGCCACCTGCGGGTGGGGGCGAGCTACACCATCGCCAACCACCTCGCCGTGGGCTACCTGGTGGACTATCTGGCGCGCTACCCGGAGGCCAAGGTGGAATTCTTCGCCGCCAACTCCCCCGAGGTGGTCAGCCGGGTGCTCAACTACCAGGTGGACCTGGGCATGATCGAGGGAGAGGCGAGCCACCCGGATCTGGAGCTAGTGCCCTGGATGGGCGACGAGCTGGTGGTGTTTTGCAGCCCGGATCACCCCCTGGCGGCCCGCGGGGCGCTGAGCGAGGAGGAGATCGCCGCGGCCCGCTGGATCCTGCGGGAGCCCGGCTCCGGCGCGCGCCAGACCTTCGACCGCGCCTTCGCCCGCTTCCTGCCGAAGCTCAACATCTACCTGGAGTTCCGCCACAACGAGGCGATCAAGCGGGCGGTGGAGGCGGGGCTCGGCATCGGCTGTCTGTCCCGGATCGTCCTTGCGGGCAATTTCCGCGACGGCAGCCTGGTGCCCCTCGCCCTGCCCGCGCCTTTCGATCTGGCGCGAACCTTTTATCTGGCGCTGCCCCGCCAGCGCCACCGGCGGGAGGCGGTGGAGGCCTGGGTGGAGATCTGCCTGGCGGGCGCGCGGTCCTCCGGCCCTCAGCACTGCCTGAGTTCGGCGGCCAGGGCGAGGCACTCCCGGGCGAGCGCCTCCCGGTCGGCAGGTCCCGCCATCACCGTGGGCGCCACCAGCGGGGTGAGGCCGAGGCGCGAGACCTCCTCGGCCCGGTGGGCGTCCGCGCGATCCAAGACGAAGCCGTCGAGGAAATCCGCGTAGCGGCGGGCCACCGCCACGCAGTCCACACCGGCAGCCCCAGTTCGGCGAGCATCTTGGCCGCCGGACCCTTGAGGGCGCGCCCGCCGACGATGGGGGAAACCGCCACCACCGGCGCGGGGCAGGCGGCGAGCCGCGCCCGCACCCCGGGCAGGGCCAGGATCGGGTCGAGGCTCACGAAGGGGTTGGAGGGGCACAGGATCACCGCGGCCAGGGTGGGGTCTTCCAGCAGGGCGAGAAACCGCGGCTGCGGGCGCGCCGCGTCGATTCCCGCGAACCGGAAACCGCCCACCCGCGGCTCGCAGCGGCGGGCCACGAAGTAGTGCTGGAAGGGCAGGGTACCCTCGTCGGTGTCCACCAGGGTGGCCACGGGATCGTCGCTCATGGGCAGCACCGCGACCGCCACTCCCAGGGCGCGGGCGAGGGCCGCGGTGGCCTCGGACAGGGTGGCGCCAGAGGCGAGGAGTTCGGCCCGGCGCAGGTGGGTGGCGAGATCCAGATCGCCGAGCCGGAACCAGGTGGGCCCGCCCAGCGCCCCCAGCCGCTCGAGCACCCGCCAGCTCTCCCCGGCCACGCCCCAGCCCCGCTCCGGGTCGGCGCAGCCCGCCAGGGTGTAGAGCACCGTGTCCAGGTCGGGGCAGATGGGCAGGCCCAGGTGGACGAAGTCGTCGCCGGTGTTGCACACCACCGCGAGCCGTTCGGGCGCCACCACCCGTGCCAGTCCCCACACCAGCTTGGCGCCGCCCACGCCACCGGAGAGGGCGAGGATCTGGCCGGTCATCGAAACAGGTCCTCGGCGGGATCGCGCACCATGGGGGGCCAATCGGCGTGCGGGGGCGCGAGGGCGAGGCCCCGCACCAGCACCGCCGGCACTCCTTCCGCGCCTTCCCCCATCACCAGCACGGCCGCCGCCGCCAAGGCGTCGGCCACCGCCACCTGGGTGATGCGCAGCGGCCGGCCGAAGCGGTCCGGCTCGCCCACCCGGTCCACCACCGGGGCGAAGCCCGCCGCCGCCAGGGCGAAGCCGAGGATGCCGTTGCGCCAGGGGCGGCCGGCACTGTCGCTGATCACCACCGCCAACTCGACCCCGGTGCGCGCGGCGAGCCGCTCCCGCAGGCGTCGCGCCGAGGCCTCGGGGTCCTCGGGCAGGAGCAGCACCCGGGGATCCTCCGGCGACGAGTCGATGTTGGACTGGTCGATACCGGCGTTGGCCTGCACCCAGCCGAGGCGGTGGCGGACGATCAGCGCGCCGGGCCTGACCCGCAGCACCTCGGCCGACTCCGCGAGGATCAGCTCCACCAGGCGGGGGTCCTTCTGGCAGGCGGTGGCGAGCTCCCGGGCCCGCGGGCTCGGGGTCACCTCGGCCAGCCGCCGGTAGCGGCCCTCCGCCTTGGAGACCGCCTTTTGCGCCACCACCAGGGCGTCGCCGGGGCGCGGCGCCACGGGCTCGTCCGCCAGGGCGCATGCCAGAAGCTCGGCCAGATCGGCTCCGGGGACGACCTCGGGCAAACCGCGCAGAGGGTGGAGGCAGACGGTCACGGCGCACTCCGGCTGGGGAGGCGCCATTGTAGCGGAGCGGGCGGAGGTGCGGATTGGGTACAATGGCGCCCCCCCGAGCCGAAGGCCTCACCGCGATGTTGATCCTCGACGGCCCGCCGGCCCTGTCGCCGTTCCGCCGGGACAAACTGCTCGCCCGCCTGCGCGCGCGCCTGCCCCAGGTCCACTCCCTGTACGCCGAGTACGTCCACTTCGCCGACCTGGCCGCGCCCTTGGACGGCCGCCAGCGGGCGGTGCTGGACGCGCTGCTCGACTACGGCCCCCGCGCCCTGCGCGAAGCGCGCGACGGCGTGCCCTTTCTGGTGGTGCCGCGCCGCGGCACCATCTCCCCCTGGTCCAGCAAGGCCACCGACATCGCCCACAACGCCGGCCTCGCCGCGGTGCGCCGCCTGGAGCGGGGGGTGCGCTACTTCCTGCACTGCGACGTGCCCCTCCGGGGCGAGGCGTGGGCGGACGCCGCGGCGCTCCTCCACGACCGGATGACCGAAGAGGTGCTCGCCGACGAAGGAGAGGCCGCGGCGCTCTTCGCCAGCGCCGCGCCCCGCCCCCTGGCGCGGGTGGACCTGCTCGGGGGCGGGCGGGCCGCCCTCGAGGAGGCGAATCGCCGCCTGGGACTCGCCCTCTCCGAGGAGGAACTCGACTATCTGGTGGAGGGCTTCCGGGCGCTCGGGCGCAATCCCAGCGACGCCGAACTGATGATGTTCGCCCAGGCCAATTCGGAGCACTGCCGGCACAAGATCTTCAATGCCTCCTGGACCCTCGACGGCGTTCCCCTGGGGATGTCCCTGTTCGAGATGATCAAGAGCACCGCGGTCCAGGCGGGCGAGCGGTTGCTCTCGGCCTACGCCGACAACGCGGCGGTCGTCCGCGGCGCGCGCGGAGCGCGCTTCTTCCCCGATCCCCACAGTCGGCGCTGGCGGGCGAGCGAGGAGGCGATCCACATCCTCATGAAGGTGGAAACCCACAACCACCCCACCGCCATCGCTCCCCATCCGGGCGCCGGCACCGGGGCGGGCGGGGAGATCCGCGACGAGGGCGCCACCGGCCGGGGGGCGCGCCCCAAGGCGGGCCTGGTGGGCTTTTCCGTCTCCAACCTGCGCATTCCCGGCTTCGTCCACCCCTGGGAGGACGACTACGGCCGCCCGCCCCAGATCGCCTCGGCCCTGGAGATCATGTTGGAGGGCCCCATCGGCGCCGCGGCCTACAACAACGAGTTCGGCCGGCCCTGCCTGGCCGGCTACTTCCGCACCTTCGAAATGGATTTCGACGGCGAGCGGCGCGGCTACCACAAGCCGATCATGATCGCCGGCGGTCTCGGCAATATCCGCGAGGCCCACGTGGCCAAGGGGGCGCTGGCGCCGGGCTACAAGTTGGTGGTGCTGGGGGGACCGGCGCTGCTCATCGGCCTCGGCGGGGGTGCGGCCTCCTCCCGCGCCTCCGGGGCGGGGGACGCGGAGCTGGACTTCGCCTCGGTGCAGCGCCAGAACCCGGAAATGGAGCGCCGCGCCCAGGAGGTGATCGACGCCTGCTGGGCGCTCGGCGAGGACAACCCCATCGCCTTCATCCACGACGTCGGCGCCGGCGGGCTCTCCAACGCCCTGCCCGAGCTGATCAAGGACGGCGGCTGCGGTGGGCGCATCGACCTGCGCGCCATTCCCACCGACGAGCCCGGCATGTCCCCCATGGAGCTGTGGTGCAACGAGGCCCAGGAGCGGTATGTCTTGGCCGTCCGCCCCGAAGACCTCGAGCGCTTCGCCGCCCTGTGCGAGCGGGAGCGCTGCCCCTTCGCCGTGGTGGGCGAGACCACCGGAGACGGCCGGCTGGTGGTGGACGATCCCCTGTTCGGCGAGCGGCCCATCGATCTGCCCCTGGCCTTCCTCTTCGGCAAGCCGCCGCGCATGCACCGCGCAGCGCGCACCCACCATCCCCCCCGGCGCCCCTTCTCCACCCGGGGGCTCGATCCGGTGGAAGCGGTGGGCCGGGTGCTGCGCCACCCCGCGGTGGCCGCCAAGGAATTTTTGATCACCATCGGCGACCGCACCGTCACCGGCCTCGTGGCCCGCGACCAGATGGTGGGTCCCTGGCAGGTGCCGGTGGCCGACTGCGCGGTGACGGCGAGCGATTTCCAGGGCTACACCGGCGAGGCCATGGCCATGGGCGAGCGCAGTCCGGTGGCCCTCCTCGACCCGCCCGCCTCGGGGCGGCTGGCGGTGGGAGAAGCCCTCACCAACCTGCTGGCCGCGCCGGTGGCGGCGCTCTCCGACGTGGTCCTGTCGGCCAACTGGATGTGCGCCGCCGGCCACCGGGGAGAGGACGCCGCCCTGGTGCGCACCGTGGAGGCGGTGGCCATGGAGCTCTGCCCCGCCCTGGGCATCGCCATTCCGGTGGGCAAGGACTCCCTTTCCATGCGCACCGTCTGGCGGGAAGGGGGGCGCGAGAAGGCGGTCACCGCTCCCCTGTCGCTGATCGTCAGCGCCTTCGCGCCGGTGACCGACGTGCGCCGGGTGCTCACCCCCGAGCTGCGCGGCGTGCCCAGCCGCCTGCTGCTCGTGGATCTGGGGGCGGGGGCCAACCGCCTGGGGGGATCGATCCTCGCCCAGGTGTACGGCCAGCTGGGGGACCTGCCCCCCGACCTCGACTGTCCGGAGCGGTTGGTGGGCCTGTTCGGGGCGGTGCAGGAGCTCAACCGGCGCGGCCTGGTGCTGGCCTACCACGACCGCAGCGACGGCGGCCTGTTCGCCACCCTGGCGGAGATGGCCTTCGCCGGCCGCCGCGGGTTGCGGGTGAACCTCGATCCCCTGGGCGAAGACCCCCTGGCGGCGCTCTTTGCCGAAGAGCTCGGCTGCGTCCTCCAGGTGCCCGAGGAGGCTCTGGTAGAGGCGGCGGAGGTCTTTCGCCGCCACGGGCTCGAGGAGCTCTGGCACGACCTGGGGACGCCGGCCGAGGACGAAGAGCTCCTCTTCCGTCACCGCGGGGAGACGCTGTTGCGCGCCGGCCGGGCGGAGCTCGAGCGGCTGTGGCGGGAGACCAGCTACCACCTCCAGGCGCTGCGCGACAACCCCGATTGCGCCCGGCAGGCCTTCGCCGCCATCGGCGAGCCCGACCCCGGCCTGTCGGCGCGCCTCACCTTCGATCCCCGCGAGGACGTCACCGCCCCCTACCTCAACCTGGCGCGGCCGCGGGTGGCGATCCTGCGCGAGCAGGGGGTCAACGGCCAGCTGGAGATGGCCGCCGCCTTCGACCGCGCCCGTTTCGAGGCGGTGGACGTGCACATGAGCGACCTGTTGAGCGGCCGGGTGCGCCTGGCCGACTTCGTGGGGCTCGCCGCCTGCGGTGGCTTTTCCTACGGCGACACCCTGGGCGCGGGGCAGGGCTGGGCCAAGACCATCCTCTTCCACGAGCGGTTGCGGGAGGAG
Source organism: Porticoccaceae bacterium (assembly GCA_026005035.1). Taxonomy (GTDB): domain Bacteria; phylum Pseudomonadota; class Gammaproteobacteria; order Pseudomonadales; family Porticoccaceae; genus BPKH01. Next base: position 7,353 of record BPKH01000010.1, read on the forward strand.
TTCGCCGCCTTTTTCGCACGCCCCGACACCTTCACCCTGGGCGTGTGCAACGGCTGCCAGATGCTCGCCGCCCTCAAGTCCCTCATCCCCGGCGCCGAGAGCTGGCCGCGCTTCGTGCGCAACGCCTCCGAGCAGTTCGAGGCGCGCCTCTCCCTGGTGCGCATCGAAGAGAGCCCCGCGGTGCTGCTTTCGGGCATGGCGGGCAGCCATCTGCCCATCGCCGTGGCCCACGGCGAGGGGCGGGCCGAATTTCCCTCGCGGGAGGCCCTGGAGACCTTCGACCGTTCCGGCCTGGTGGCGGTGCGCTACCTGGACAACCACCTCCGGGTGACCGAGCGCTACCCGGCCAACCCCAACGGCTCACCGCGGGGGATCACCGGGGTCACCACCGCCGATGGGCGGGTGCTCGCCCTGATGCCCCACCCGGAGCGCCTCATTCGCGCCGTCCAGTACTCCTGGCGGCCCGCCGACTGGGGCGAGGAGGGGCCTTGGCTTCGGATTTTCCGCAACGCCCGCAGGTTCGTGGGTTAGCGGGAAGCGAGTGCGCCAACCGCTCGGCCGTTGCGCCTGCCTGGACCCTCGTTGCCCGGCTGGAGCGAAGCGGAATCCGGGAAACCTCACCGGCGCTGGGCCGTCAATGGGCGGACAGCAGCGGGCGCACCAGGTCGGTCAGGGCCGCCACGTGGGCGGGCCTGCTGTTGAGGGCCGGGATGTAGGAGAACCGCTCGCCGCCGGCGTTGAGGAAGAGTTCCCGGTAGCGCTCGCCGATCTCTTCCAGGGTCTCCAGGCAGTCGACGGCGAACCCCGGGCAGAAGACGTCCACCGCGCGCACCCCCTCTCGGGCCCATTCCAGGAGGGTGGCGTCGGTGTAGGGAGTGAGCCAGCGGCCTGGGCCGAAGCGGGACTGGAAGGTGGCGAGCCACTGCCCTTCGCCGAGTCCCAGCCGCTCGGCGATGGCGGCCGCCGTGGTCAGGCACTGGTCCCGATAGGGATCCCCCGCCCGGGCGCTCTTTTCCGGCATGCCGTGAAAGGAGAGAAGCAGCCGCTCTCCGGCACCCTGGGCCGCCCGGTGTTCGGCGATGGCCGCCGCACAGGCGTCGAGGTATGCCGGGTGGTCGTGGTAGCCGGCGAGGAAGTAGAGGCTGGGCAGGCGGCGGCGCCGGCGCAGGGCGGCGGCCAGGCCGTCGAAGGTGGAGGCGGTGGTGGCCGCACAGTACTGGGGGTAGAGGGGCAGCACCACCACCCGCTCGACCCCCCGGTCGGTACAGCTGGTCGAGGGCCGCCGCCAGGGAGGGCTGGCCGTAGCGCATCCCCACCGCCACCGGCACGGCGAGCGCCTCCTCCAGGGCGCGTCCGAGGGCGCGGGTCTCGAGGAGCAGGGGCGAGCCTTCCGGGCGCCAGATGGCGCGGTAGGCGGCGGCCGAGCGCCGCGGGCGCACGCGCAACACCACGCCGTGGAGGATCGGCCGCCAGAGGAGCCGCGGCAGCTCCACCACGCGGGGATCGGCGAGGAATTCGCCCAGGTAGCGGCGCACCGCCGCCGGGGTGGGGGCATCGGGGGTGCCCAGGTTGACGAGCAACAGTCCGCTCGGTGCGGCCATCGACTTCTACTCCTTTTCCCAAACCCGCCGGATCGGCTCGCCGAAGTCGTCGTAGACGATGGTCCAGCGGCCGCGCGATCCTTTGCGGCGCCGCGCCAGGACTGGCTTGAGGCGCTCCCACTTGCGCCGATCGATGGCCGCCGCCAGCGCCGAGAGATCGGTGCGGGTGGCGGGGCGGCGGGGCAGGATGAGTGGCCTGCGGCCGCCCGCCGCCTCGGGTCGAAAACCGCTCACGCCGCGGGGGATTTGCTGCACCTGCCCGCCGCGCTCGAGGTAGGCGGCGATTTCCGCCTCCAGCCGGCGGCGCAGCGCCTCCTTGGTGGAAGGGGGACGGCTCACGCCCACGTCGCTTGCCTCCGCTCCCAGATGGGCTTCAGGTCCGCGGGCAGGCCCGTGCGGCCGAAGGGGAGCCAATGTTGGGCGGGATGGTGAAAGTCCGAGCCGCAGGAAGCGGCGAGGCCGGTGGCGCGACAGAGGGCGGCCAGGCGGCGGGTGACCGCCGGCGGCTGGGCGCCACAGACCACTTCCAGGCCGCTCCCCCCCGAGGCCGCGAAGTCCGCGGCCAGTTGCCGCAGGGTCTCGCCCGCCAGGCGGCTGCGCGCCGGGTGGGCGAGCACCGCCTCGCCCCCGGCGGCGCGAATCCAAGCTACCGCCGTTTCCAGCGCCGGCCAGGCGACCGGCACCGCGCAGTCCCGGCCATCCCCCAGGTGGCGGCGAAAGGCCTGCGCCTCGTCGGCCGCGAAGCCACAGGCCACCAGGTGGCGGGCGAAGTGGACCCGCCCCGGGGCGGCGCCGTTCGCCTGGGCCAGGGCGCCCTCCAGGGGCGCGGGCACGCCCCGGGCGGCGAGCCGGGCAGCGATCCGCTCCGCCCGCTCGAAGCGCAGGGCCCGCTGGTGGGCTTCGGCCGCGCGCAGGATCGCTGCCTCCGGGTCGATGCCGAGCCCCAGGACGTGGAGGGTGCGGTCGCGCCACCGGCAGGAGAGCTCGATGCCGGGCAGGAACGCCACGGGCAACCGCGCGGGGAGCGCGCGGCAGCCGGCCGCGGTGTCGTGGTCGGTGATGGCCAGCAAGTCCGCGCCCCGCTCGGCGGCCAGGGCCACGAGCGCGTCGGGCGTCAGCGCCCCGTCGGAGGCGGTGGAATGGCAGTGGAGATCGACCTGCATCCGAACAGTATAGCAACCCCTATAATGCCGCCCATGGAGCGATCCCCCCTGTCCGACGCCGCCCGCCGCCGCGTCCTCGCCGCCACCCACCAGGCGATGCGCCGTGCCGAGAGGCATTGGCGGCTGCGCCTGCCGGAGGTGGCGGTGCACTTCGACCTGTCCGGCGGCCGCGCGGGCACCTACCAGGTGCGGACAGGGGTGCGGCTGTTGCGCTTCAACCCCTGGCTCTTTTCCCGCCATCTGGAGCGCTGTCTCGCCGAGGTGGTTCCCCACGAGGTGGCGCACCTGGTGGTGGATTGCCGCTGGGGGCGCGGGGTGCGCCCCCACGGGCCGGAGTGGCAAGCGGTGATGGCATCCCTGGGCGCGCCGGCGCGCACCACCCACGACCTGCCCCTCGAGGGGGTGCCGGTGCGCCGCGAGCGCCGCGTGCCGTACCGCTGCGCCTGCCGCATCCACCAGCTGAGCGCCCGCCGCCACCACTGGGCGCAACGCCGTGGCGCGCGCTACCGCTGCCGGGAATGCGGCGCCCTCCTCGAGTGGCTGCGCTGAATCGCGGGCGCGGCCGGGAGGGGCGGAGGGTGGCTCCGCCCCCGGGGCGGCTTACAGGGAGGAGACTTTCTGCTGACAGGCTGCCTGGTTGTACCCCCGCCACTGATCCTCGCGCCCTTCCCGCCAGCCCCGCAGCCATTCCCGACCGGCCGGTGTCTCGGCGGGGAAGGGACAGGCGCTGCGCGACTTCATCGCGAACCCGGCTTGATAGCCGCGGACGAAGGCGCGATGGGCGGGATCTCGCTTCTGTCGCTTCATGGATCGGGCTCCTCTCGTGGATGGGGGAGACGACCTTGGCTGGTTGGCGTCTCGCCTAGGAGTTCAGCAAAGGTGGACGGCGCTGTCGAAGATCGAATTTTTCTAAAGACCCCTGAATTGCGTTTCGCAAGGTAATAAAAGTGTCATTGGAAGTTCATTCGTCCACCCTGTGGCTTACCTGTCCCCTGGGGCTCGAGGCACTCCTTGCGCGGGAGGCCGCGGCCCTGGGGGCCGCCCTTCTCGGCACCTCCCCGGGGAGGGTCGAGGTGGCCGGCGATTTGACCCTGGCCATGCGCCTGTGTCTCTGGTCGCGGCTCGCCAACCGCGTGCTGTGGCCCTTGGCCGAGGGACCGGTGGCGGACGCCGACGAGCTCTATCGGCTGGTGCGGGCGGTGGACTGGCCGCGGCTCTTCACCGTTGAGGAGCCCTTCGCGGTGGACTTCGCCGGAACCGGTGGTGGCATTCGCCACAGCGGCTATGGCGCCCTGGTAGTCAAGGACGCGGTGGTGGACGCCTTCCGCGCCGCCACCGGGGGGCGGCCGCCCGCCGACCCCCGCGGGGCGCGCCTGCGCCTCCACGCCCGGCTCGGCCGCGGCCGACTGGCCCTCGCCCTCGACCTGGGGGGTGGCAGCCTGCACCGCCGCGGCTATCGGCAGGCGGCGGTGGCTGCGCCCCTCAAGGAAAATCTGGCCGCTGCCGTCTTGCTGCGGGCCGACTGGCCAGCGCTGGCGGCGGCCGGCGGCGGGCTGGTGGATCCCTGTTGCGGGGGCGGCACCCTGCTGGTGGAGGCGGCCCTGATGGCGGCCGACATCGCCCCCGGCCTCTTCCGGGAGGAGTTCGGCTTCCTGGCCCTGCGCGACGTCGACCGAAAGTGCTGGACGGCGCTGCTGGACGAGGCGCGCACCCGCCGCGAGGTGGGCCTCGCCCGGGGCCTGCCACCGATGGGCGGCCGCGACGCCGATCCGGCGGCGGTGGCCGCCGCCCGCCGCAACCTGGCGGCGGCCGGGTTCGGCGAGCGGATTCCCGTGGAGGTGGGCGAGATCGCCGATCTGCCGCCCGCCCCGGCGCCCACGGGGCTTCTGGTGGCCAATCCCCCCTACGGCGAGCGTTGGGGGGAGGTCGCCGCCCTGCGGACGCTCTACCGCGCCCTCGGCGAGCGCGCCCGGCAGGGGTACCCCGGCTGGCGGCTGGCGGTTCTCTCCTCCCGCCCGGAGCTCTTGGCGGAACTCCCCTTGCGGGCGCGGCGCCGCTGGCGGCTCCACAACGGGCCTCTGCCGGTGGAACTGCGCCTGTACGATGTGGCCAGAGCCGGGGACGGGTCCGCGCCCACACTCTCCGCGGGCGCGCAGATGGCGGCCAACCGCCTCGCCAAGAACGCCCGCAGGCTGCGTCCCTGGCTCGCCCGCGAGGAAACGGACGCCTATCGGCTCTACGACGCCGATCTGCCCGAGTACGCCTTCGCCGTCGACGTCTACGGCGATTGGCTGCTGGTACAGGAGTACGCCCCGCCGCCCAGCGTCGATCCGGCCGCCGCCGCCCGCCGGCGCCGCGACTTCCTCGCTGCCCTGCGCAGCCTGCGCCCCGAGGCCGCCGGCAAGATCCTCGTCAAGGAGCGACGCCGCCACCGCCGCGGCGAACAGTATCAGCGCCGCACCGGGTCGGGGCCGCCGGTGCGGCTCGAGGTGGCCGAGGGGCCGGCGCGCTTCGAGGTCAATCTCAGCGATTACCTGGACACCGGCCTCTTCCTCGATCACCGCGCCCTCCGCCGCTGGCTGGCGCGGGAGGCGGCCGGGCGGAGGTTCCTCAACCTCTTTTGCTACACCGCCACGGCCACGGTGCAGGCGGCCTTGGGGGGCGCGGCGGAGAGCCTGAGCGTCGATCTCTCGGCCACCTATCTGGCGTGGGCGGAGCGCAACTTCGCCCGCAACGGGCTCGACCCGCGCCGCCATCGCCTGGAGCGCGCCGACTGCCTGCGCTGGCTGCCTCGATGCCGGGAGCGCTTCGACCTGATCCTCCTCGACCCGCCCACCTTTTCCAATTCCAAGGGGATGGCGGCGACACTGGACATCCAGCGCGACCACCTCCGCCTCCTGGAAGCGGTGAGCCGGCTCCTGGCGCCGGGCGGGCTGCTCTTCTTTTCCACCCACTGCCGGGGTTTCCGCCTCGACCCTGAGGCGGCGGCGCGCTTTGCCCTGGAGGAGGTGACCGAAAAGACCCTTCCGCCCGATTTTGCCCGCCGTCCCCCCATCCACCGCTGCTGGCTTCTGCGCGGCTAGCTGCCCTATCATTGGCGCCTTCTGCGAGGAGTGCCCATGAGCGAACGGATCGTCCAGATCACCCGGGAGAACGCCCGCCGTTACCTCTTGGAAGAGTCCAGTGCCCGCCCGGTGCTGATCGACTTCTGGGCCTCCTGGTGCGCCCCCTGCAAGGCGCTCAAACCCCTCTTGGAAACGCTCGCCGAGGAATACGCCGGCGCCTTCCTGCTCGCCGAGGTGGACGTCGACGCCCTGCCCGAACTGGCCGCCCAGTTCGGGGTGCGCAGCGTGCCCACGGTGGTGTTGATGCGCGATGGCCGGCCGGTGGACGCCTTCCAGGGGGCCGTTCCCGAAAGCGCCCTGCGCGCCTTCCTCGAACCCCACCTGCCCGCCCCCTGGCAGGCCCACCTGCGCCGCGCCCGGGAGCTCCTCGCCGCCGGCGCCGCCGAGCAGGCGCTGGAACTGGCGCGGCAGGCGGTGGGGGAGAGTGGGGGAGCCGCGGAGGCGTCGCTGGTCAACGCCGAAGCGGCCCTCGCCCTGGGCCGATTGGCTGAAGCCCGCGAGTTGTTGGAGGGCGTGCCCGAGGGGGAGCGGGACGGGGTCTGGGAGGCGCTCGCCCACCGGCTCGCCGAGCGGGAGGCGGCGGCCGAACCGGCGGAGTTGCGGCAACTGCGCGAGCGTGTGGCGGCCCGGCCCGACGACCTCGAGGCCCGCTTCGAGCTGGCCGCGGCCCTCGCCCGCGCCGATCGGGTGCGCGAGGCCCTGCCGCTCCTCTATGGCATTTTGCAAGTCGCGCGGGATTTCCGCGAGGGCGAGGCGCGCCGGCTGCTGGTGGAGCTGATCGGCCGGCTCGGGAAGGGCCATCCGCTGGCCGTCGAGTACCAGAAAAAGCTCTACAACCTGTTGTACTGACCATGTATCTGCTCTGTTTCTACGTCCCCGAGAGCCATCTGGAGGTGGTCAAGGAAGCGGTCTTCGCCACCGGCGCGGGGCGCATCGGCGACTACGACAGCTGTTGTTGGCAGACGCGCGGCCAGGGCCAGTTTCGCCCCCTCGCCGGCAGCAATCCCTTCCTGGGCAGCCAGGGGGTGGTGGAACAGGTGGAGGAGTGGAAGGTGGAGCTGGTGTGCGCCGACGAGTTCCTGGAGGCCGCCGTCTCCGCCCTCCTCGACGCCCATCCCTACGAGGAGCCCGCCTGGCACGCCATTCCCATCGCCGAGCTCTGATCCGGCAACAGGGCGAGGGCGAAGCGGGGGTCGAACTCGGCGTCGAGCGCCTGCAGCGCGCCGAACAGGCCGCTCAGGCGGCGCACCAGCAGGGCGAAGGCGGCGGGTGGAGGCGCGAAGTCGGGGGAGGCCGCCGCCGCGGCGGCGGCCCGGGCCGCCCGCTGGACGAGGTCGGAGGCGCCGAAGCGGTATCCTCCCCGCCCCACCAACCGTCGCGGCACCGCCCCCTCCACCCCGAGGCGCAGCGGTTCCGCGAGGAGCTCGCAGAAGGCGGCGTAGCGGTCGCGGCTGCGCTCGCTCTGGTCCTCGCCGATGAAGCCCAGCGCCTCGAGGCCGCGGGCGATCTGGTGGCGATCGCCCGCCACGGCGGCGGTGATCACCCGCGCGAGTGCCGCCGCAAACCCTTCCTCCACCTCCCGGAAAGCGCCGAAGTCGAGCAGGGCGAGGCGCACCGGGCGCGCCCCCGCGGCTAGGTAGTTGCCCAGGTTGGGATCGGTCTGCCACAGCCGCCAGCGAAACAGTTCGCGAAAGAGGGAGGCAAAGAGCGCCCGCCCCAGGCGGTTGCGCGCGCGCCGGGGGAGCGCGGCGGCCTCGGGGGAATCGAGGCGCACCCCCTCCACCCAGTCGAGGGCCAGGGTGGCCTCGCTGCAGTAGCGTGGCCAGGGCTTGGGCACCAGCAACTCGCCCTCGCCGGCGGCGAGTTCGGCCACCCGGCCGAGGCAAAGCGCCTCGCGGCGGTAGTCGAGTTCCTCCTCCACCAGCCGCGCGAGTTCTTCGAGAAGCGCCGTCAGCCCCGCACCGCCGCCCAATTTTTCGGCAATGGCGGCGAACCACCGCAGGTCCCGGAAGTCGGCGGCGGTGGCCTCGGCGACCCCCGGGTAGCGGATCTTGAGGCACAGGAGGCGACCGCTCGGGCGGTGGCGGGCGCGGTGCACCTGGCCCAGGGAGGCGGCGGCGATGGGCCGGGGTTCCACCTCCAGTTCCCGGCGGCGCGCCCCCAGGTGGGACTCGAGCGCCTCCTCCACGGCGGCGAAGGGCAGGGGCTCGACCCGGTCGGTGAGGACCTCGAACTCGCGCACCACCTCGGCGGGCAACAGGTGGCGGCCGTGGAGGGCGAGGAGCTGCCCCCACTTGGCGTAGGCGCCCTTGAGGCGGCCCAGCTGCGCCGCCAGGCGGCGCGCCTCCCGGGCGAGCAGAGCGCGCTGGGCGGCGCGGCGCTCCTCGCCCGGCGCGAAGAGGTGGCGGGTGCTGCCCGCCGCCAGGGACGCGGTGACCCGCAGGCCGGTGAGGGAGAGGGCGAGGCGCCGCTTGAGGGCGCCCCGGGGAAGGCCGCGGCCCATCTCAGCCGGAGGCGATGACGTTGGGATCTCCCTTGAAGCGCGAGGAGCACTCCCGATTGCGCACCGCGTCGGCGATGCGGAAGAGGGGTTCGCGCAGCATTTCCACCAACTCCTCGGAGGCGCCGATCTGCTCCAGGGCGCGGTGCATGCACAAAAGCCACTGGTCCCGCTCCTCGGGGCCGATGGCGAAGGGCGCGTGGGGCTCGGTGAGGCACACGGTGCCGTACTTCTGCCAGTAGACGGGCGGGCCGCCCATCCAGCCGATCAGGTACTCGGTGAGCTTCTGCCGCATGGGCCCGAGGTCCTCGGCGTGCATGCGGCGGATGTCGCGCGCTTCCGGCAAGGTGTCCATCAGGTCGTAGAAGGCGTCCACCAGTCGGCGGATGCCCTCTTCGCCGAGGATCTGGTAGGGGGTTTTGCCGCTCGTCGCCATGGTCTCGATCCCGCTCGTGGCACAGAGTCTAATTGTAAGGTCGTGGCGGGGACTTGACCGACGACAAGGCGCCGTCCTGGCGGGCCGCCTCCAGGGCCGCGCACAGGCGATCGGCACCCTCGAGCACGCGCACCGAGTGGCGCTGCAACAGGTCGGAGGGGACGAAGAAGAGCAGGCCCCGGCGCACGGCGCGCAGCGGCCAGCGCCGCCACCGATCCAGCCATTCGGGGCGGTCGTCGCCCATGCCGCTCGCCACGATCACCTCGGGATCGGCGGCGAGCACCGCCTCGACGCTCACCACCGGATAGCGCGGTGCGGCCGCGCCAAAGGGGTTGACGCCGCCGCACAGGCGGATCACGTCGCCGATCAGGGTGCGGTCGCTCGCCGTGAGCAGGGGGCGATCCCAGACCTGGTAGAAGACCACCACCGGGCGCTTTCCCCGGTGGCGGCGTTCCAGCTCGGCGAGCCGGCGGCGGAAGGATTGGGCTGCGCGCTTCGCCTCTCGAGCATGGCCGGTCAGGCGGCCGAAGGCCTCCAGGGTGCGGGGGATGTCGCCCAGGGTGGCGGGATCGGTGACGTACACCGGGATGCCGAGGGACTCGAGGCGGCGGATGAGGTTTGGCTCGTTGCCCTCGCCCCAGGCGATGACCAGGTCCGGGGCCACTGCGGCCACCGCTTCCGCGGCGATGGCGTTGTAGGGGCCGAGTCGTGGCAGGGCGCGCGCCGCCGGCGGGTGGTCGCTGTGGTTGGCGGTGGCGGCGACGGCGGAACCAGCTCCCACCGCGAACAGCGATTCGGTGATGTGGGGGGCGAGGCTTGCGATCCGGCGGGCGGGTGCGGCCAGCTCGATCTGCACGCCGCGATCGTCCCGCTCTTGCAGGGCGGCGGCGGGCAGAGTGGCGAGGAGGAGCAGCGCGGCCAAAAATCCCCTCATCGGCCCACCTCCGCGGCCCGCAAAGCGCCCTCCAGGCGGGCCAGGGTCTCCTGCCAGCGCCCTTCGGGAGGCAGGCCGAGGCGCGCCCAGGCCCGGTGGCCGCGGGCGTAGAAGCGCAGCAGCAGGGCGCGCCGCCGGCTTTCGGCGTCCAACCGCCGGGCGGCCTCCCCGTCCAGGGCGACTGCGGTGAACAGCGGGGTAGCGGCCACGGCGGCGGCGCCGAAGCGCAGCGCCAGCGCCCGCCGCCAGGCAGCGCCGGCCGCCGCCAGCCGGGCGCGCTGGCGGCGCTGCCAGGACATGTCGGCCAGGGCGCGCGCCCCCACCCAGCGGGCGGGACCGCTCACCGCCCAGGGATCGAGGCGGCGGGCGAGGCGGCGCAGGAGGGGCTCGGCGGCGAGGGCGAAGCCCAGGCGCAGGCCGGCCAGGCCGAAAAACTTACCCAGGGAGCGCAACACTACCAGCGCTCCGCCCGCTCGGGGGGCCAGGGAGAGTTCCGGAAAGGGGTCGACGAAGGCCTCGTCCACGACCAACAGGCCGCCCCGCCGTTTCAGTCGCTCGGCCAGGAAGAGCAGCCACTGGGGGTCGAAGGTGCGGGCGGTGGGGTTTTCCGGCTGCACCACCACCGCCGCCGCGACCCGCCCGGACACCACCGCCGCTTCCAGCTCCGGGGGCTCTTCCCAGCGCAGGACGCGATGGCCGGCGCGGCGCCAGGCGCGGCCGTGTTCGGCGTAGGCCAGGCGGGGCAGCGCCGCCGCCTGCCGCTCCACCAGCTGGGGCAGGCAGCCGAGGGCCCACTGGCTGCCGGGCACGGGCAGCAGCCGTTGCCGGGGCAGGCCGTAATAGGCGGCGGCCGCCCCCTCCAGTGCGCCATCCGCTTCCGGCAGCCGCTGGAAGACCTCCTGGGGAAGGGCCGGCACGGGCCAACTCCAGGGGCTGATGCCCGTGGACAGGTCGAGCCAGCGGTCCGGCGGGATGCCACTTTCTCGGGCCGCGGCGGCGAGGCGGCCGCCGTGGGCGAGCCCCCTCACGCTGCCGCTCCCCAGAGGGCGGCTGCCAGCGCCGCGGCGAGGCCGCTTTGCGCAACCAGCCGAGTGGCGCGGCCGATGTCGGCGGCCTGGGGCATCCGTCCCCGGCCGAGCAGGGGGCGACGGCGCAGGGCGCCGGCATAGGGGGCGGGTCCCCCGAGCCTGAGCCCCAGGGCGGCGGCGCCGGCGGCCATCGCCCAGCCCGCGTTGCGGCTCGGCCAGAGCCGGGCGCGGCGGCGCGCGCAGCGCCAGGCGGAGAGGGGGCGGGGCGCGCTGGCGGCGTAGAGGAGGGCGGTGAGGCGCGCCGGCGCCCAGTTGAGGAGATCGTCGGCGCGGGCGGCGATCCAGCCGAAGTGGCGGTAGCGGGCCGAGCGGTAGCCGAAGCGGGCGTCCAGGGTGTTGGCGAGGCGGTGCAGCACCACCCCCGCCGGGCCGGCCAGGGCGTGCCAGAAGAGCGAGCCCACCACCGCGTCGCTGCCGTTTTCCAACACCGACTCCACCGCTGCCCGGGCCACCCCTGTGCCGTCGAGGCGCGCCGCGTCCCGGCTCACCAGGTGCGCCACCGCCCGCCGGGCGGCGTCGAGCTCGCCGGCAGCCAGCGGTCCCTCGACGGCCCGGGCGTGGTCGGCGAGGCTCTTGCCCCCCAGCGCGAGCCAGAGCACCAGCACTGCAAAGGCCATGGCCAGGAGCGCGGGCAGTGCCGCTTGGAGCCAGGCGGCGCCGGCCACGGGCGGCACCACCAGGAGGCACCAAGCCAGCAGCCCGGCGGCGAAGCGCCGCCCGGGGCCGCCGGCGCGGGGGTAGAGGCACCGCTCCACCGCGTCCACCCAGCGCCCGAACCCCACCAGGGGGTGGAAGCGAACGGGCTCCCCCAGGAGGCGGTCGAGGCCCCAGGCCGCCAGGGGGATCAGCGCGGCGCTCCAGTCCACGCCAACCATCCGGCCAAGAGCGCGAGAAAGAGGGCTTCGGCGAGTTCCACCAGGGCCCCGGCGCCGTCGCCGGAGAGGCCGCCGAAGCGCTCGAGCGCCGTTCGCCGCCAGCGCCAAAAGAGCGCGCCGAGGCCGGCGAGCAGAACTCCGGCCGCGCCGGCGCCGGCGAGGGCCAGGGCGAGGAGCAGGCCGGCGCTGCCGGCGAGCCAGGGGCGCGCGCCCCTGCCGCCCATCGCGGCGGCGTGGGCGAATCCTTCCCGGCGGGCGCAGGGCGTGGTGGCGAAGGCGAGGGGCAACAGGCTGCGGGCGGCCAGGGGAGCGGCGGCGAGGGCCCAGGGCCAGGCCGCGGCCGGCAGGCTGGCGAGGGCGGCGGCCTTGGTGGCCAAGACCAGCACCACCGCCGCCGCGCCGGCGGGGCCGCAGGCGGGATCGCGCAGGAGGGCGAGGGTCTTCTCTCGGTCGGCGCAGGCCGCCAGGGCGTCGCTCCAATCCGCCAGTCCGTCCAGGTGGAGCCCGCCGGTGAGACGCCACCAGAGGGCGACCAGGAGCACCGCGGCGAGGGGTGTGGGCAGCGGCACCAGGCTGGCGCCGGCGAGGCAGGCGCCCACCAAAAGCCCCGCCGCCGGGTAGTAGGCGACCGCCCGAGCGGTGGTGGCGGGATCGGTGGCGACCGCGCCCACCGGCAGGCGGGTGAGGAACGCGAGCGCGGCTCTCAGGGCGGCCCATTCGGTTGGCAGAGGAAAGCTCAAGGCGCAAGCCCCCGATGTTCGACCAGCTCCACCAAAGGCGGCGGCCCCGGGTGGACCAGCAGGCGGCTGCGGGCTCCGGGGTCGATGCGCAGTTGCCAGGTGCGCGCCCAGGGGAGCCCCAGGAGTTCGCTGAGCAGGATCCGGATGGGCCCGCCGTGGGTCACCACCAGGACTCGCGTCGCGCCGCTCGCCAGTACTCGTTGCCAGGCGGCCAGCACCCGCGCCCGGGCGGCGGCGAAGGGCTCGCCGCCGGGCGGTGGATGGCGCTCGGGGTCCGCCTGGAAGCGGGCCAGGTCTGCCCCCAGCTCCTCGGCAGCGCGGCCCTCCCAGGCGCCGAAATCGAGCTCGCTCCAGTCGGCATCCACCCGCAAGGGCACCCCCAGGCGGTGGGCCAGAGCGGCGGCGAAGGCCCGGCAGCGCTGCAGGGGAGAGCTCAACACGCACTCCCAATCCACCGTGCCCGCCACCGCCTGCGCCATCTGCCGCCACCCCTCCGCCAGGAGGTCCGGATCGCTGCGGCCGAGGAGGTGCCCGCCACCGGCACAGCGCCCGTGGCGCAGCAGGTCGACGCGGCAGCGCTCCTCAGCCATCGGCGACCCCCGCCTCCTGGAAGGTGGCCATCTCCCGGTGCAGCCGGCAGGCCAGGGCGAGGAGCGGCACGGCGAGTGCCGCCCCCGAACCCTCCCCCAAGCGCAGCCCGAGGTCGAGCAGGGGCTCGGCGTCGAGGGCGGCGAGCAGATGGCCGTGCCCCGGCTCGGCGGAGCGGTGGGCGAACAGGAGCCAGGGGCGCAGGCCGGGGTTGAGGCGACAGGCCCAGGCGGCCGCCGCGGTGGCGATGTAGCCGTCCACCAGCACCGGCACCCGGCGGGCGGCGGCGGTGAGGTAGGCGGCGGCCAGGGCGGCGATCTCGAAGCCTCCCAGGCGGCGGAGGAGTTCGCCCGGTTCCGCCAGGTGACCGCGGTGGCGCGCCAGGGCCTCCGCCACCGCCGCCCGCTTGGCGGCGAGCCGCGCCCCCTCCACCCCGGTGCCGGGGCCGACCACCGCCTCCGGGGGGAGGTCCAGGAGCGCCGCCGTGAGGGCCGCCGCCGCGGTGGTGTTGCCGATGCCCATTTCGCCGCCGACGAACAGGTGCGTGCCCGCCGGCGGCGCGGTGGCCCTGCCCGCGGCCAAGGCGCGGGCGAGGGCGGGGCGCTCCATGGCCGGGCCGGCGCAGAAATCGGCGGTTCCGGGGCCGACGGCCCAGCGGAGCACCGGGTGGCGCGCCCCCTCCAGGGGCGGGGGCTCGATCGTCCCCAGGTCGACCACCGCGAAGTCGGCCGCGAGGGCTCGGGCCAAGACGGCGATGGCGGCGCCGCCGCGGGCGAAATTGCCCACCATCTGGGCGGTCACCTGCGGGGGATAGGCGGAGACACCGCGTCGCGCCACGCCGTGGTCGGCGGCGTAGATCCGGATGGCCACCCGCTCCAGGGCGGGCAGGGAAGTGCCCTGCCAGGCGGCGAAGGCGGTCGCCAGCGCCTCGACCCGGCCCAGAGAGCCCGGCGGCTTGGTGAGCGCTCTCTGGCGCGCCAGGGCTTGGCCGCGCGCCGCCTCGTCGGGTCGGGGCAGGGGGGCGGCGAGGATCTCCAGGATCTCCTCCAGGGAGGCCTCGCCGCCGCCGTCGGGAATTGGGGGCGGCGCTTCGGCGGGGGGTGGGCGCTCCTCTTTGAGAGTCAGGGGCAGGCCGGCCACCACCAAGATCACCCGGGCGCAGCGCTCCGCGAGTTGCTGGTGGAGCCTGCCCGCCTCATCCACGAAGCGGCGGCTGAGGGCGCCTAGGGGCACCACCCCGGAGCCCACCTCGTTGGCCACGAAGATCAGGTGGCCGGCGAGGTCGGGCAGGGCGGCGAAAAGCGCCTCCCGCGCCGCTTCCCAGCAGTCCCGCTCCAGGCAGTTGGCGAGCCACAGGGTCAGGCAGTCCACCACCACCGTGCGCCCGGGGCGGCAGTGGGTGCGCAGCGCCCCGGCGAGGTCGACGGGCTCCTCCACCAGCCGCCAGGAGGCGTCGCGGCGCGCCCGGTGGTGGGCGATGCGGCGGGCCATCTCCGCGTCCCCTGCCACTCCGGTGGCCAGGTAGAGGCGATCGGCGCCGGCCCGGCGGCAGGCGAGGTCGCTCTTGCCGGAGCGCGCCCCGCCGAGGATCAGCTCCAGATAGGCGCGGCTCATGGGTGTTCCCCCGCCCAGCGGGCGATGATCGCCTCCAGGGCGGCGAGGCCATCGGTGAGGCAGGCCGGCCCCGGCTGGAGGATGTCGCAGGAGGGGATCTCGTGGAGTTGTCCCTCCCGCACCGCCGTCACCGCCTCCCACCCTGGGCGCTCGCGCACCCACTCGGGACGGAAGCGCCGGCCGCACCAGGAGGCGATGAGGATTTCCGGGTCGCGGCGCACCACCTCGGCGGGGTCGAGAGATGCGGTCGCGGGCGTGGGGATGGCGGGCGAGCTCGGCGAAACAGTCTTGGCCTCCGGCGAGGGCGATGAGCTCCGAGACCCAGCGGATCCCCGCGATCAAGGGGTCGTACCACTCCTCGAAGTAGACCCGTGGCCGGCGGGGAAGGCGCGCGGCCCGCTGCGCCGTCTCCTCCAGGCGGCGGGCGTAGGTATCGAGCAGGTGCCGGCCGCGGCTTTCCGCGCCCACCAGGCGGGCCAGGGCGAGCAGGGTGGCAAAGATCTCCTCGAGGCTGCGCTGGTTGGTGAGCCACACCGCGAGGCCCCGGCGCCCCAGCTCGGCGGCGATCTCCGCCTGCAGGTCGGAAAAGCCGATCACCAGATCGGGACGAAGCTCGAGGATGCGGTCGATCTTGGCCGAGGTGAAGGCGCTCACGCGGGGCTTCTCTTTGCGCGCCCGACGGGGGCGCACGGTGAAGCCGGAGATGCCGACGATGCGCGCCTCCTCGCCCAGCAGGTAGAGCCACTCGGTGGTCTCCTCGGTGAGGCAGACGATCCGCTCGGGTCCGTGGGTCATGGGATCTGGCCTCCAGGTGCATGACGACTTGCCCCGGCTCCAACGGGTGCGCCGCCGCTCCGCCGCCGGGCGCTGGGTCGGGATGCACCCGCTCGCAGAGGGATTGCCCGCCGGGTGCGAATCGGTCGGATCGGGCGGCGCTCGTCGCCCGGCTTAAGCCCGTCCCCGCCGCGCCTCGCGTGCGCCCTGCGACGGCGGCGAACCGTTGAGTCCCGAGATCTGGACATCAGTCGTCACCGATGAGGATCAGCTTGCCCGTCTTGGGGTCGCGATAGACCCGGCCCACCGACTCGTAGCCGCTGCCCGCGCGGCCGATCTCCGCGGGCGGCTCGGGGAGTTCGCGGCCCGGTTCGACGAGCTCCACCTGCCGGCGCAGATGGCGCTCGAGTGCGCCCCTGTCGGCGAAGAGCGCGGCGATGAGCCCGCAGGCGAACACCAGCAGGATGTCCACCAGGTTCGCGAGCGGCCCCAGCGGCTCCTCCTCCTGAGGGTCGAAGCGGCTTTGCAGCAGGTTGCGGTTCATGGCGATGCCCCGCGGCGACACGGCGTGCCCCGGGTCTCTTCGGCGTCCGCCCTTCCCTCTAGCGCGTCCAGCACCTCGTCGTACCAGCGGCGCCTCAGGCGGCCGAGGACGAAGCCGACGATGCCGACCAGCAGCCCCATGACGGTGGTGTCGAAGGCGGCGGTGACGGCTTCGGCCAGGACCTCGAGCTCGCCGCGACCCAGGGCCGCGAGGCCGGGCCCCAAGGGGATGAGGGTGCCCATGAGCCCGAGCATGGGTCCGACGCGGGCGAGCAGGTCCGCGCGCTCGATGCGGCGGCGGCCCAGGGCGGCGACGGCGCCGGCGCGGCCGTCGCGGCGCAGCCCGGGAAGGGCGACGGTGCGCTCGGCGAGCGCCACCCCGGCTTCCCAGACGGCGGCCGCCACCGCGACGAGCAGCAGGGTCAGCACCGGCGCGAGCAGCCAGCCGACGAGCTCGTGGGCGACTCGGCTCAAGGTTTCAGAGAACATGGCGTCTCCCGGTGCGGATGCCGTGGACGAACCCGCCGGCGACCAGCGCCAGCAGGACCAGGACCAGCAACCGGAGCGGGCGCGGGTCGGCCGGCGGGGGCGCCTCGTCCGAGGCCGACTCGGCGGCCTCGGGAGGCGGCTCGGCCCGCTCCAGCTCGGTGACCCGACGCGGGTCCGCGGACTCGCCCGCCGCGGGCAGGCGCGCGGCCTCGCGCACGGCCCGCAGCCGCGCGCGCAGCTCGGGATCGAGCCGCGGCTCGATCCAATCCAGCATGGGGTGGTCCGGACGGGTGTGGCCGCTGCCGGGCAGGCCGTGCTCCACCACGTGGCGGGCGAACCGCGCGGCGAGCTCGTCCAGCGTGGCGTCGTCGGCCTTCCAGAAGCCCTTGTGGGCGGCCACCAGGAGGAGGGCCTCCATGTTGGTCTTGACGTGGACGTTGCGGCCCTGTTCGAGAAACTCGTCGAGCCCCAGGTCCAGGCCGTCGTCCAGATACACGCGCTTGACCTCGTCCCACACCCAACTCTCGATGACGTCCGGGTTGGTGACCTGCCAGCCCCAGAGGTACTCCAGGAACTCGCTGCCCATGGTGCGGGCGCCGGCGTAGCCGTGGTTCATGAGCGGCTCGAGCCAGGCCGGGTTGAGGAAGCGACCCCGCAGCTCCTGCAGCAGGGCGACCTCCAGTCGCTCGATGCGGGCGTCGTCGGCGTCGGCGTGGTGGATGACCCGGTTTTGCGGCACCCGCCCGGTCAGGGTCTCCACCGCGAGGCTGAGCCCGCCCAGGTAGTCGAAGGCGTCGTCGTTGTCGATGAGCCCATAGAGGTTGCTGGCCCGCCCGAGGTAGGTGTCGCGGACCTCGCGCAGCCCCCGCTCGAAGCTCGCGTGCGCCGCGGCGCCGTGGAGGCCGACGCCGTAGGCGTGGCCCATGCGCCGCAGGTAGGCGGCGGCGACCTCGGCGCGGTCGGTCCAGGCACCGGAGCGCTCCACCAGGCGGTTGACCCCCGCGCCGTAGGCCCCCGGCGCGTCCCCGAAGATCCTCAGGCTCGCCGCCCGCCCGGCCCGCGCGGGTTCGATCCCCGCGGCCAGCGCCGCTTGCACCTCGGCCACCCAGTGCGCCGCGACCTGGTTCTCACCGAGGGACTCCCGCCCTGGATCGCGCAGTTCGCCCAGCGGCTCGAGGGCCCCGCGCAACGCGGGCACGAGCTCCGGGTGGGCCTCGGCGATGGTGAGACTCGCCCCGTCCAGGGCCAACAGCACCGCGCGGTCCAGCCACACCAGCAGGTTGGGGTAGAGGTCGCGGAAAAGCCCGGAGGTGGTGAAGAGCACGTCGCGGCGCGGTCCCTCGACCCGCTCCAGGCCCGAGACGATGCCGCGGCCGTTCCAGACCG
Organism: Porticoccaceae bacterium; assembly: GCA_026005035.1. GTDB lineage: Bacteria > Pseudomonadota > Gammaproteobacteria > Pseudomonadales > Porticoccaceae > BPKH01. The sequence continues at coordinate 25,209 of BPKH01000010.1, forward strand.
GCTTCACGCCGAGCAGCGCCATGCCGAAGGCCACCATGGCGCCCTCGTCGCGCACCGTGTCCGAGGCCCAGAGCACCACCGCCGCGCGCCCCTCGGGCGCGCGCTCGGCGCGGGCGGATTCGGCGAGCTCGCGTCCGAGTTCGTAGGCGAGCCGGGTGGGCATGACCCCGCCGTCGAGGGCGTGGAAGTTGCGCCCGGTGGGCAGGGCCTCGGGCGAGCGGATGGGGTCGTTGCCCTTGCCCGGCGGGACGAAGCGGCCGTCGAGGGCGGCGAGCAGCGCCTCGCGCTCGGCCGCCGGCGAACTCTCCAGCGCGGCGCGGGCGCCCTCGTCGCCCATGGAGGCGAGCATGAGCGCCACGGCCTCGGCGCTCCAGTCGCGGCCGAAGACGTGCAGCCCGTGGGGCATGAAGGACTCCTGCAGGTCGGTGAGGTAGTGGCCGATCTCGTGGACCAGCATTTCCTCGTCGACGTTGGCGTAGGTCAGGCCCTCGATGCCGTGCTCCGCGGCGATGGTGCCGACGAGCTCGTCCTCGAGCTCCAGCGCCTCGACCTGGGCGCGGATTCGGCGCATGGCGCGCGCGCGCAGCGCCGAGTCGCCCGCGGCCTCGGCGGCCTCGAAGCGCTCCACGAGCTGCCGGAGCGCGAGCAGCTCGTCGTACAGCGGCGTGGTCTTGAGCGGCGGCGTGAGGTGGTCGACGATCACGGCGAGGCCCCGGCGCTTGGCCTGGATGCCCTCGCCGACCCCGTCGACGATATAGGGATAGACGCCGGGCACGGTGCCGGCCACCAGCAGCGGGTAGTCGTCGAGGCCGAGCCCGGCGCGCCGGCGCGGCAGGAATTCGTAGGTCGAGTGCCGGCCGAGATGGACGATGGCATCGGCCCGAAAGCCCTCGCGCAGCCAGTGGTAGAAGCCCAGGTAGTGGTGGGTGGGCGGAATGACGGTGTTGGCGTGCAGGAGCTCCTCGTCCACCTCCCAGCCGCGCGGCGGCTGCGGGCCGACGAAGATCTTGCCGAAGACGAGCCCCGGGAACAGCAGATCGCCCTCGTGGACCATGACCCGCCCGGGCGGCTCGCCCCAGCCGCGCAGGCCCTCGATGCCGGTGCGCCCGAGCGCGGCGACCAGCCGCTCGGCCTCCGCCCAATCCCGCGATTCGCCGGCCAGCAGCGCGCGGTCCAGCGCCTCGAGCCGCTCGAGCAGGGCGAGGGCGCGCTCGCGTGCCGGGTGGCGGACGCCTTCCAGCAGGTGGCGCAGGTCGCCGAGCGCCCGTTCGAGCAGTGCGCGGCCGAGCTCCACCTCGCCGAGCTCGGCCGCCTCCCGCAGCCGCGCCTGCAGATACCCCAGCGGTCCCCGGACCAGCTCGGCGCGCACCGCGGCCGGCAGCGTCGCGAAGTAGGCGCGGTAGGCCTCGGCGCTCAGGGTCGCCACCTCCCCGTGCAGCGCCGCCAGCGCCGCGCGGTTTTCGGGAAGATTGATTCCCCGCTCCTGGATCAACTCCAACAGCGCCTCGGGGGAGGGGGGAAGCTCGCCGGTGTCGTAGCCCGCCGCCCGCAAGAGGTGGAGGATCTCCCAGAGCGAGGCCGGCACGTCGAGGTTGTCGGCGCCGACGTTGTGCCGCCCCGGCGGGTGGTTGTAGTAGAGGATGGCGAGGCGCTTGTCGCGGTTCGGCAGCCGCTGCAGACGGCTCCAGCGCGCGGCGCGCTCGGCGAGATGGGCGATCGCGGCCTCGAGGGGTCGGGTGACGCGCAGGGCGAGGCCGGTGAGCGCGTGCTGGTGCGGCGGACTTGCCGCCGCGAGCAGCAGCGGCTGGGAGACGCCCTGGAGTTCGGGCATGGCGAGCTGGTAGTGCACGGTCTCCCAGGGCATGCCGTCTTCGGCGATGCGCCACTGCGCCTCGGTGCGGTCGACCAGCCGGATCCCCTTGATGACCGGGACGTCCAGGCGCGCCAGGACCTCGGTCGCGGCCTCCCGGTCCGAGCCGCCGCCGATCACGAAATCCTGCAGGCTCACCACGGCGGCAAGCCCCCGGTAGCGCGCCAGCGCCTCCAGCGCCGCGCGGCTCGCCGCGCCCCAGCGCGCGAGGAGCGCAAAGCACTGCAGGTCGCGTGCCTCGAGCGCCCCGCAGAGAGCGTCGAGCAGCGCGCGCTGGCCGGCTTCGTCGCCCGAATCGAGGTCGAGCACCGCGACGAGGGGCCGATCTTCGTCCACCCGCGGCGCCGGGACGACCTGGCCGCTCTGGTAGTAGCGCAAGGCCGCCAGCGGGCGCGGGGGCGGCGCGTCGAGCCCCAGCAGCCAGGCGATCAGCGCGGCCGCATTGTCGCTGCCGCGCCCCTCCCAGTAGGCCTGCCCCTCGAGCCAGCGGGCCTGGTCGGGGAAGCGCTCGGCCAGCGCCGCACGGTGGGCGCGCGGGTCCACCTCCGGGCCGGGGTTGGCGTGCAGCGCGTCCACGGCCTCGCGGTCGAGTCCGGCGAACACGGGCCGGCCGTCCAGCCGCGAGCGCAAGACCAGCCGGCGGTCGGAGTGCACGGCCAGCACCGGGCCCGGGTGCGGCTCGGCGTCGAGCAGGCGCGCCAGGCGCGGGACGAGGTCGTCGCCGAAGACCGCGGCCAGCAGCACCGCGTCGGCCCGCCGCAGCAGCGCGCCGAGCTCGTCGTCGGTGAGCGCGGCGATCTGCTCGGGGGTGCGCAGGATGAGCCGGTGGCCCGGGTGGAGGCGGTCGAAGTGCTCGGCGCCCGCCGCGAGCATCGGTGCCGAGCGCTCCGAGACCACGCCGAAGAGGGTCTTGGCCGGCACCGCCGGTGCCATCGCCAGCAGGAGCGGCGCGAGGAGCCAGAGGTGGTAGCCTGCGCCCATGGCGGCCCTCAGGGGCAAAAGAGCGCGGCCGTGGCCGCGGGGTTGGAGGGAAAGTACAGGTGCAGGTATGAGGCCGTCAGGCGCCCGAGGCGGTAGACGCCCTCGCCGGGGCGGCCTTGGCGCTGGTGGCGGCAGCGCTGCCACGGCTCGAGGGGGGTCTCGGCGCGGGAGTAGTGGAAGCTGTGGCCGCGGATCTCGCCCTGCGGCGTGTCGAGCGCCTGCAGTCCCAGCGCGGCGAGGCGGGTCTGCATCGTCGCCCGGCCCGGCAGCAGCCCGACCATGGGCGCGCCGCGGCCCTCGGCGTCGCGCAGCTCCTCGAAGAGGTAGAGCATGCCGCCGCACTCGGCGAGGATCGGCTTGCCGGCCGCGTGGTGCGCCCGCAGGGCCTCGTGCATGGCGCGGTTGGCGGCGAGGCGCTCGAGGTGGAGCTCGGGATAGCCGCCCGGCAACCACAGGGCGTCGACCTCGGGCAGGGCGGTGTCGGCGAGGGGCGAGAAGAATTCCACCTGTGCCCCCAGGGCGCGCAGCAGGTCGAGGTTCGCCGGGTAGAGGAAGGAGAAGGCGGCGTCGCGGGCCACGCCGATGCGCACTCCTTCGAGCAGGCGCGGCGGCTCTGGGATGGGCTCGGGCTGGAAGACCGCCGGCGACGGCAAGCTCGTCACCCCCGCCTCGGCGACGACCCGGGCAGCGGCCTCCAGGCGCGCGTCGAGGTCCGCGATCTCCTCGGCGCGCACCAGTCCGAGGTGGCGCTCGGGGAGGGCAAAGGCGCTTTCCCGGGGCAGGGCGCCGAGCCAGGGAATCACCGGCGGCAGCGATTCCCGGAGGAGGCGGGCGTGGTCCTCTCCCGCCACCCCGTTGGCCACCACCCCGGCGATGGACAGCGCCGGGCGGAAACGCGCGAGCCCCCAGGCCAGCGCGGCAAAGGTCTGGGCCATGGCGTGCGCGTCGATCACCGCCAGCACCGGCAGGCCCAGGCACTCGGCCAGGTCGGCGCTGCTCGGTCGGCCGTCGAACAGGCCCATCACCCCCTCCACCAGGATCAAATCCGCTTCCCCGGCCGCCTCCCACAGGAGGCGCCGGCAGGCGCGCTCCCCCACCATCCACAGGTCCAGGTTGTAGACCGGTGCCCCGCTCGCCCGGGCGAGGATGGCCGGGTCGAGGAAGTCCGGCCCGCACTTGAAGACCCGCACCCGCCGGCCCTGTGCGCGGTGCAGGCGGGCGAGCCCCGCCGTCAGGGTCGTCTTGCCCTGGCCGGAGGCGGGCGCGGCGACGAGCAGGGCCGGACAGCGGCGCTCAGCGGGCATGGTGAGGGAGGCGGCGGGCGGCGCGCAGCGCAAAGGAGGCGTGGAGGAGCGCCCCCCAGGCGAGCCAGCCAAGGGTGGCGGTCAGGTAGGGCGGGAAGTACCGCGCCGTGCGCGCGGCGAACTCGGCCACGCTGCGCTCCGGGAAATAGGGGGCGAGCAGGTAGAAGCTGCCGCTGGAGACGAAGAAGGCGCCCGCCGTGGCCAGGGCGGCGATCCCCAGGCTGGCGAAGGGGCGGGCCAGATAGGGGCGCGGGGCGCGCGCGCCCGCCCACCAGAGCAGCCAGTAGGTGGGCAGGAGAAAGCCGTAGGCGGGTGTGATGCAGAAGGCGCTCACGCCGCGCCCGAGGATCGCCCAGGCGTCGATGGCGAAGGCGAGCCCACACAGGCCGAGGAAGCCCACGACACCCGGCCGGCCGCGGCCGAGGGCATACCCAGCGACGAAAAAGGCGGCCAGAGAGGCATCCGGCAGGTGAAGCGCTGAGCCGAAGTGGTCCGTGCGGGTGGCGAGCATCCAGGCGCCGACGAGGCCCAGGACCCACCAGGGGCGGTGCTCTTTCACGATGGGGTCGGCGGCATTCCGTTTCACGGGTTGGGTCTCCAGTCCATCCAGGGGAAGAGGCGGGGGAGGTCCAGGTGGCGCTCGAGGCAGTCGGCGAGGCGGTCCAGTTCGGCAAGGCGGTGGGCCCGGTAGTCCGGTTCCCCGGCCCCGCGCAGGCCCGCCCAGGCGAGGATCGCCGCGCGGGCGGCCGAGTCCTCAAACAGACCGTGGAGGTAGGTGCCCGCCACCCGCCCGTCGGCGGAGATGGCGCCGTCGGGACCGGTGTCCAGGTGGGCGAAGGGGCGGGCCAGGTCGACGCCGAAGCTGCGCCCGCAGTGGATCTCGTAGCCCTCCACGGCGGTGTCGGCGAAGGCCAGCCGCCCGCGGTTGCGGCGCAGGATCTTGTCGGGCGCGAAGCGGGTGACCACCGCCAGGAACCCGAACCCGGAGCTTGTCCCCGGTGGGCCCTCGACGCCTTGGGGATCCTCGATCCGCTCGCCGAGCATCTGGAAGCCCCCGCAGATGCCGAGCACCCGCCCCCCGTAGCGCAGGTGGGCGGCGAGGGCCTCCCCCCAGCCCCCCGCCCGCAGCACTTCCAGGTCGGCGCGGACGCTCTTGGAGCCGGGCAGCACGATCAGGTCGGCCGGGGGTGGCGGCCGGTGGGGCGAGGCGAAGGTGAGCGCCACCTCGGGTTCGAGGCGCAGGGGATCGAAATCGGTGTGGTTGCTGATCCGCGGCAACACCGGCACCACCACCCGGAACTTCGATGCCGAGGGCCGCGGCGGCGCCAGGGCATCCTCCGCCTCCAGGTGCAGGTCCGAAAGAAAGGGCACCACGCCAAAGACCGGCTTGCCGGTCTTGCGCTCGAGCCAATGGAGCCCCGGCGCCAGGAGGTCCGGGTCCCCGCGAAAGCGGTTGATGACAAAGCCCACCACCCGCCGCCGTTCCCGGCGGGGGAGGAGGGCGAGGGTGCCCACCAGATGGGCGAAGACACCGCCACGGTCGATGTCGCCCACCAGCACCACCGGGAGGTCGGCGGCCTCGGCGAAACCCATATTGGCCAGGTCCCCATCCCGCAGGTTGATCTCCGCGGGGCTGCCCGCCCCCTCCACCAGCACCACCTGGTGGCGGGCGGCGAGGCGGTGGAAGGACTCTAGGGCGATGGCTCGGGCCTCGGGCTTCCAGGCGTGGTAGGCGCGGGCCGACAGGTCGGCGCGCACCCGGCCGCGGACGATCACCTGGGCCTGGCGGTCCGCGCTGGGCTTGAGCAGGATGGGGTTCATGTCCGGTTCCGGCTCCAGCCCGCAGGCCTCGGCTTGCACCGCCTGGGCGCGGCCGATCTCGCCGCCACAGGGGGTGACGGCGCTGTTCAGGGCCATGTTCTGGGGCTTGAAGGGCGCGACGCGCACGCCTCGCCGCGCCAGCACCCGGCACAGCCCCGCCACCAGGGTGGATTTGCCGCACCCCGAAGAGGTGCCCTGGACCATGAGGACCCATGGGCGGCCGTCGGGCCGCCCCGGGGGCGCGTTCACAGATCCCAGGTGAGGCCGAGCTGCCACACCCGCCCCTCCTGGCGGTACCCCTCGATCAGCCGGTACTCCTGATCGAGGAGATTGTCCACCCGCAGGCGCACCTCCCACTCGCCGAAGCGCCGCGCGAGGCCCACGCCGACGATGGCGTGGTTGCCCACCTTGCGGGTGTTGGCGGCATTGGAGTAGCGGTTGCCCTGGGCGCGCAGATAGGTGGAGAAGGTCCAGTCGGCGATCGCCCGTTGGGCGCTCAAGAGGAGGGTTTTCTCCGCCCGGTTGGGCAGCCGGTTGCCGGTTTCGCGGTCCTCGGGCTCCTGGTGGGTGTAGCTGGCCGCCAGGTGCCAGCCGTGGAGTTCCGCCCAGCCGCCGAGCTCCACCCCGCGGATGCGCGCCTCGGCCACATTGTAGGGGCGCCAGACGAAGTCGGGACCGGCCGCCCACTGGATGAGGTCGTCGATCTCGATCTGGAAGGCGTCGGCGGTCCAGCCGAAGATTTCGTAGTCCCCTTCGAGGCCCACTTCCACCGCCTGGGAGGTCTCGGGCCGCAGGTTGGGGTTGCCGGCGCTGAAGGGCCCCGCGGGCCAGTAGAGGTCGTTGAAGGAGGGCGCCTTGAAGCCCTCCGCGTAGCCCGCCGTCAGGCGGTGGCGGGCATCCAGGTCGACGCCCAGGGCGATGCGGCCGGTGGTGCGGTCCCCCACCCCCTGGTGGTCGTCGCGGCGCAGCCCCGCCACCAGGGAGAAGGGTCCCACCTCGCCCTGGTATTGGGCGTAGACCGCCTCGGTGTCGCGGGCGTCCACCACTCGCCCCTCGGGGGTGGCGTAGCGGGTGGTGCTGTCCACCTCGTCTTCCCACCAGTCGAGCCCCAGGGTGAGCAGGTGTCCTGCGGCGAGGCGCAGATCGTTCTGCCAGGCCAGTTGCCGCCGTTCGGTGCGGAAGGTTCCCGTGCGCGTGCCGCTGATGCGCTCGCGGTTGGTGCTGTCGTCTTCCACCACCCCCAAGAGGAGTCGACTGGTGAGGCGCTCGCCGACGGGCAGCCGGCCCTCCAGGCTGGCGGCGGACAGCTCGGTGTCGCCGTAGGGCTCGGCGTCGGCGTCGAAGGCGTCGTCGTACTCGTTGCGGTTGTCGCTGTGCCAGACGCGGGCGGCGACGTGGGCCCCCTGGGCGAAGCGGTGGCCGACGGCGGCGTTGACGGCGCGGTTGCGGTAGCCGTCGTTGTCGGCGTTGCGGCCGGCGTCGTTCACCTGATTGTCGATCCCGCGGCTGTCGAGGAAGCTGCCGTGCAGTCCCCAGTGCCAGCCGTCGCGGCGCCCGCTGGTGCCGGCCGCCACCTTGGCCAGGTCGTGGCTGCCGGTGGCGGCGCTCAGGTAGTGGCCGAGGGTGCCGGTGCCATCCCGGGTAAAGAGCTGCACCACGCCACCCAGGGCGTCGGAGCCGTAGAGGGCGGAGAGGGGCCCCTTGACCACCTCGACGCGCTCGATCTGGTCGGGGTTGAGAAACTGGAAGCTGGTGCTGCCCAGGGTGGCGCTGCCCAGGCGCAGTCCGTCGACCAGAAACAGCGTGTGACCGCTTCCCGTGCCGCGCAGGTAGAGGCTCGCGTTGGAACCGGGACCGCCGTTGCGGGCGAAGTCCACGCCGGGGGTGCGGCGCAGCAGGTCGACGAAGTCCATCGGCTCGGCGGCGCGGATCTCTTCGCGGTCGATGAGTTCCACCCGCGATAGGCTCTGGGCTGCGGCGACCGGGGTACGGGTCGCCGTCACCACCACCTCTTCGTCGATGCGCGGGGTGGCAAAGGCGGGCAGGGCGGAACTGACAGCGGCGGCGAGCAACAGCCGCCGGGGGCTGAACGTGGCTTTCATGGCGCACTCCTCAATCGCGATCCAAGGGAACGATTGAGGGAGGGGAGACGTGGCGATGCGGCCGCAGGCGGGGCACCACCGACGAAGCCCTCCGCTTCATCGTCGCAGTGACTGCACGCGCGAGGCGAAGCCTCGCCAGGCCGGTGTCGGGCTTGCGGACCGCGGTCCGCTCACCGTTGCGGGGGCAGCGTTGGCTTTGTCGCGGCGGCCTGAACGGCGGGAATCGCCCCCCGGGGCCGCGACGCACCACTCTTCCCGTTTACCCCGTCCCAGACCGCTCAGGCGTGCGGTCGAACGGGCACCTGGTGCAGGGCAGCGATTCTAGGAGCGGGCTTGCTCGGGTGTCAATGCGCGGCCTGGGTTTGGGCCACGTCCCGGATTCCGCTTCGCTCCATCCGGGCTACGCTTCCGTGGGGGCCGGAGCGGTCGCAGCCCGGATGGAGGCGCGCAGCGCCGGAATCCGGGACAAAGAGTTCCGGGGCAGGGCGGCGTTTTCCGGATTTGTGCGCGCTCCGACCGGTGTGCGCCATCCGAGGTTCGCGCCATCCGGCGCGCGCACCCCGCCCCCACCCGCCTGGCGGAGACGCAACCCCGCAACCCGCTCTTGCGTGAGGGAGAGGGCCGCTTTCGCGCTATTCTGCGCTCTCCGACGAGAAGGGGAGGCAGCCAGTGGCGCCGACGGGGCAGCGACCGGGGCGGTACCGCACCCACTCGCCACACTTTGACGCCGCCTTTCGCCGCCGGCTCGAAACCCTGTTTCGCTGGCGGCGCGACGTGCGGCGCTTTCGCGCCGATCCGCTGCCGAGCGGCCTGGTGGAGCGGCTCCTCGCCCAGGCGGACGCGGCGCCCTCGGTGGGCAACAGCCAGCCCTGGCGCTTCGTGGTGGTGGAAGACGAAGGCCGGCGCCGCGCCGCCCGGGCCCATTTCGCCGCCGTCAACGAGCGGGCGCTGGCCGGCTATCGGGGTGAACGCGCGCGCCTCTACGCCTCGCTCAAGCTGGAGGGGATGGATCGCGCGCCCGTTCAACTCGTCGCCTTTTGCGACCCGGACACCGATCAGGGGCACGGGCTCGGCCGCCTGACCATGCCCCAGACCTTGGAGTGGTCGGTGGTCCTGGCGATCGCCCAGTTGTGGCTCGCGGCGCGGGCGCACGGCGTCGGCCTCGGCTGGGTCTCCCTGCTGGAACCCGCGGTGGTGGCCGAGATCCTCGCCGTTCCCCAGCGCTGGCGGTTCATCGGCTGGCTGTGCCTGGGCTATCCCGAGGAGGAAAGCCCCGAACCGGAGCTGGAGCGACTCGGTTGGCAGCGGCGCACCCCCCTCGGGGAGCGGATCTTCCATCGGTGAGGGCAACCTTGCGGGGGGTTGCGAGTGTTGCTACAGTGGTGTCGAAAAAAAGAGGCTGGGTGGTGGAAGAGGCCGTCGCGATCAATCCCCTCGGCGCGGCGCTGGGAGCGGTAGTGGAAGGGGTCGATCTGGCCCGCCCCCTCGGGGCGCGGCTGGCGTCGGCTCTGCGCGCTGCCCTCTGGGAGTGGGGAGTGCTCTTCTTTCCCGGCCAGTCGTTGGAGGAAGCGGCCCTGGAGGCCTTTCTCGCCCACTTCGCGCCGCCCGCTCCCGAGCCCTTCGCCTACGCCGCAAGCCGTGACCGCCCCGCGGCGGTCACCGCCGACATGGGGCCCACCCGCTGCGCCACCGCCGTCTGGCACATCGACACCACCTTCGTGGCCGCACCGCCCCGCTACACCGCCCTCCACGCGGTCGAGGTGCCCCCCTTTGGGGGCGACACCTGTTTTGTCTCCCTGACCGCCGCCTACGATGCGCTCTCGACGCCGCTGCGGCGGCTGGCGGAGTCGCTCTGGGCGGACCATTCCGCTGCCGCCACCCTCGATCGCCTGGGCCTTGCGCCCCGCCAAGCACCGCCTCGCGCCACCCATCCCCTGGTGCGGCGCCACCCCGAGACCGGACGGCGGGCACTTTGGTTCAGCGAGGCGGGGATCGTCGCCTTCGGCGCCCTCTCACCCCTGGAGAGCGAGCACCTGATCGGTCTCCTTCGCGAGCACCTCAAATCCCCCGACCTGCAGGTGCGCTGGCGCTGGCGGGCGGGGGATGTGGCGCTGTGGGACAACGCCGCGGTGGCCCACTACGCGGTGCCCGACTACCCGGGACGGAGGATCATACGCCGGGTGGTGAGTGCGGGGGAGGCACCCCTGTCCCCGGCGGAGGGAGGGTCATGAGCGGCCCCTTTCGGCGCACCCTGGTCCCGGCCGGCCCCTATTTCGCCGAGGCCTTGGGTCCCGGGCTTTGGCATCGGCGACTCTACCCCGGCGGCAGAGCGGGGCCGAACGGCGAGACGAGCCTGCCCACCCCTGGCGGCCAGGCTTGGTCGGAGCAGATCCTGCTGGGCGGGGCGGAGGATCCGCCCCCGCGTCCCCTCCTCCCCGACATCCGTCTGCCGGCCAACCAGTACTGGCCCTTGCACTGGCACGACAGCTGGACGGCGGTCCTGGTGGTGGAGGGCCAATGCCTGGTGGGCGACTGGTGGATGGAGCGGGATGACCTGCTGCTGGTCGCACCGGGCATCGAGTACGGCCCCTTGCTGGCGGGCCCGCAGGGGGTGCGGCTTTTCGAGATCTTTTCCGACCTGGGGGGCGCGCGGGGCGGCTACGCGCCGGAGTATCGCGATCACCCCACCCTCGCCGGCGGCGAACACCACTTCGCCCCCCGCTCGCCCCGGAACCGAGCCAACGAGGGCCGGCAGACGCGGCCCTTGGCGGGCGTGGAGGGCATTCGCCGGGAACGGTTGGCGGCCGGGCGGGAATGGCGCCTCGGGGCATCGGGCGAGGCGGTCGTGCCGCGCCTTGCGTGCTTCGCTTTGTCGCCCGGGCAGGAGTGGGACGCGCCCGGGCCGGTGCGCGACTTCCAGCTCTGGGTCCTCTGGGAGGGCTTGGCGGCGGTCGCCGGCCGGGTCCTGTGCGCCGACGATTTGCTGCTCGCCGAACCGGGCGCCCGCCTGCCCCGCCTCCGCGCCGGGGCGGAGGGGGTGCGCTGGCTGGTGCTCAGCCGCAGCGAGGCGATTCTCCTGGAGGGCACCCCTTGACGCCCGCCCTCCACCACGTGGCCTTGTCGGTGGCCGATCTCGAGCGGGCGGTGCACTTCTGGTGCGAGCTGGTGGGGCTTGCCCCCTTCACCGCGGTGCTCGACCTGGGCGATCCCGCCATCGCCCGGGTGATGGGGCTGGACCGAGTGGCGGGGCGGATGCAGGTGGTGGGCTCGGCGGCGCTGGCCCTCGAGCTGTTCGAGTTCCACCACCCCCCTCGAGGGCCAGCGCCGGCGAACCGGTCTCTGGCCGATCCCGGACTTTCCCACTTCGGCATCGCGGTCGACGACCTGGATGCCCTCTGCGCGCGCCTCGCCGCCGCGGGCGTTCCCCTCTTGGGGCCGGTGACCCGCATCGGCGGCCACCGCGCGGTCTACGCGCGCGATCCGGAGGGCAATTCGTTCGAGTTGCTCGCCCGGGCTTGAGGGGCGAACGCCTCCGCGCGCAGGCGAAAGCGGGGGTCGAAGCCCGCCACGTGGCACAGTTCGATGTCGATCCCGCCCACGTCGGTGAAGTCGCAGCCGGTTTGTGTGCTCTTGGTGAGGTAGCGGCGGGTGCGCTGGGGCGCGCGGCTCAGGCGGACGAGCTCGGCGCGGCGCGCCCGCCAGGCATCGCTGCCCCGGCGCTGCAGGTCCAAAAACCAGGGCACCAGGGCGGCGATGGTGGCGAGCGCCTCTTCCCGGCCGAGGGGCGGCGGCAAGGCCACCTCGAAGGCGTCCACCAGGGCCCGCTGGCTGGCGGTGAGGGCGAGGGGCGGCGTGGTGGCCAGAGCGCCCACGGGGTCTTCCAGGAGGTGCAGAAAGCGCGCGGGATGGGCGGCGAAGTCCGCCGCACAGGAAGAGGCGGGGAGGGCGGCGCGCCACCGCCGCGACCAGTTCCGGCACCGCCACTGTGCCCAGGCGGTGATCGAAGTGGCAGCTCAACCAGGTACCGGTCTGGTAGTGCACCGGGCAGAGAGACTCCGACGGCAGGAGTTCGGGTGCTGCGGCGTGGTCTGCGGCCACCACCGGCACCGCCGCGTGGCTCGCCTCCACCAGGACGCGCCCCAGGGTCTCCAGGTTGGAGGTGCTGGGAAAGGCCATTAGGTCGAAGCGCGCGAGCACCTCCCAGATGGCGCCATTTGGGCGGGGCGGCAGCCATTCGAACCAGTCGCCGGGACCGAGGGTGCGCCGGAATCGCTCCGCCACCGCCTCGGGCGCGCAACTTTCCGAGTGGCGCGCTCCGCACGCCACGAGGCGCCAGCGCTCGTCGCCCACCCGGTTGAGGGCGATGGCGAGTTCGACCAGATCGGGAAAGTTTTTGTCTTCCGACAAGCGGCCCAGATAGCCCAGGGTGCGCGCCGCCCCTCGGGGGCGGGGTGTGCGCTCAGGGCGCGGCGGAAATCCCACCGTCAGGGGATAGCAGTAGAGCGTTCGGTGGGCGCTCAGATGGGGAAAGAGCCGCTCGTAGATCGCCCGCGCGTAGTGGCTGGCCACCAGCAGCACGTCTCCTTCGCGCAGCAGGGGGGCGCAGAGGTGTTCCTGGAAGAGGTAGCTGCTCCACAGGGCGGTGCGCAGATCGCGGACGATGGCGAAGTCGAGGCCGAGTCGTTCTCGCAGCCAGAAGTAGTAGTGGGCGTGGGGGCCGACGTTGCTCACCACGAACCGGCAATCGGCGAGGGCTTCGCGCGCGCGGGCGGGGTCGGCGAGGAGCACTCGCAGATCGTGGAAGGTCACGGCGAGAGAAGGCCTTTGGGCGGCGGCGAGGAGAGCAGTGATGTTCTCGTGGGCGAGGTTCACCCCGTCCCGCTGGGGCAGGAGTGGATCGGTGCGGTAGCGGTGCAGTCCAACCCGCACCGTGCGCCGGTGCTTCACGAGACCTCCTCCCATTCGCGGGCGACGAGCGAGATGCCGTCGAGGGGCACGGCTGGTGCCAAGCCCGCCAGGTGGAGCAAGGTCGCCGGCAGATCCACCAGATGTCCGTCGCGGCGCAGGCCGCGAGGGATGGTGGGACCGGCGGCGGCAAACCAGTTGGCGATGGCCGTTCCGTGGGAACGGTGGCCGCCGGTGCGGAACCAGGGCAGAGGGCCGATTCGGCCCAAGGTAGGGTGCTCCAGGCAGTCGGTGAGAACGTCTTCCGCCCAGCAGACGATCAGATCCGGGGCGATTTCGGGTGCCTCCCAGGGGGTGTGGCGGGTGCGCAGGGTGCGGGCCATCAGGGGGCGCCCCGAGCGCGGATCGCGGCAGGCGGCGAGCGAGCGCTCGAGGGCGTCGAGGGTGGTGGCGAACGCTTCCGGCTCCACCACCCCGGCCGCCTCTCGATTCGCAACGTTGAGCCGGATGTGGCCGTCGGCCACACTGGGCAGGGCGAAGGCCGCCATGCGCGGCCAGAGGGGCCGGTACCAGGCCGCCGGGTGCCAGCTAAGGTCCTCGCCCGCCGCCTCCCGCACCTGGGGACCTTCGAGCAGGGCGCGGCCGGCGGCGGTGGTCTCCTCCCACACCACCCACTTCCAATGGCGATCCCCCGGCCAGTCGCGAGTGGGGACCGGCCCTCCCGCCGGCCCGGGGGCGAGGAGCGGGGTGTCGGGGTGGCCGAAGCGCCACAGCAGTTCGGGGAGGAAGGTTAGACTGGGCAAATCCATGGTATTGGGGCCGGTGTCGTCGATGGTGTAGACGACGAACCGGCAGGCCGGACCGGCGGCGGCGCGCAGGCGCCCGACGGCGGCGTCCACGGCCGCCAGGACCTCCCCCTGGGCGTGGCCACAGGTGGGCAAAGCGCCGAGGGGGTGGGCCTCGCCCAGATGCCACAACAGGTGGTTGGCGGTGTGGGTTTCGGGGAAGAGGGCGAGGAACAGATCCCAGGGTCGGCCCTCGAGCAGATGGCGCAGGATCGCGGTGCGCCGCGCGATGGACAGGTGCAGGGCGCGCTGCAGTTTCGCGAGTCCCACAGGGTCGTAGAGGCTCGCCAACTGCCAGGAGACGCGCTCCACGCCCCTTTCATCGCGCAGGCGCAGTGGTTCGGCGTGCTCGAGCTTGGGATCGTCGCCGAAGCGCTCCACCAGCTCGGCGAACAGCGCCGCCGGCAGGCTCCCGCGGCGCGTGGCGTTGAGCTCGCTGCCCCACCCCACCACCTGCACGCCGTGCACCGCGGGGTGCAGGGAGGCGCTGGCAGGTCGAAGGCGGCCACCCGGGCGGCGGGGTCCCAGGGCGTAGAAGGGGCGGAGCAGCGCCGGGTCGTCCCGCGGCTCGAGGGTGTAGGCGTAATGGGCGGGATCGAAGCGAGCGCCCACGCGCACGAGCCGCTGCCCGGTGAGGAAGAGATCCCAACAGCGCTCGTTGCGGAACCGCTCGGTGTGGTGGAGTTCGCCCCACAGGCCCGCCCGGGCGAGGGCGGCCAGGTGGGGCAGGCGGCCGGCGGCGAGCCACCGGCGGAAGAGCCTCTGGGGCGGCGCGTCGATCCCGACGGCCAGAACTCGGGCACTCATCTCCGCGCCGTCTCCCGGAGGCGGATTCGGTGGGTCAGGTGATCGCGCACGAAGGCGAGGGCGCGGCGCAGCGCCGGCCGCTCGCCGGCGAGCCGCGGGGTGCGCACGCTCGTCCAAGAAGGCGCGGGCAGGCCCTGGGCGAGCAGGGTGGCGGCGTCCATGGCCACCACCGCCCCGGTCAGGCGGCGGTCGAGCAACAGGATGCGGGCGGCGGCGAAGGCGTCCGGGGGTGCCGGCCGCCAGGGGTTCGCCGGCGAGCCAGGCGCCCCCGGGCGCCGACCAGCCGTTGACACCCAGGCGCTCGGCTTGTTGCCGGGCGGCAGCGACGAGCGCCTCCGGCGCCATGTCCTCGGCCACCAGCAGGTGGAGGGGGACGAGCCCGCCCTCGGGGAGGAGGGCTTCGAGAATGCGGCCGTAGATCTCCGGCGTGTCCCGGTAACCGATCTGGGGCTGGCCGTTGACTTCGCAGACCACTCCGCCCGCCTCCCGGAAGGAACGCCGGGCATCGGGAAGCAGCAGGTCGACCCCCGCAAGGTCGAGACCGAGAATCTGCGCGGCGCGCACCGCCAGGGCCAGGTTGTCGGGATGGATTTCCGCGGGATCCACCAGCCGGTGGGAGCCGCCCGCGGAGATGTTGGCCTTGCGCCGCAGCCAGACCTCCCGGCCCGCCGCCGGTATCGCCGCCGGCTCGAGGCCCTGCTCGGCGAGCAGTTGGCGCGCTTCGGCGTCGAGGGCCACCCGCTGCCGCCCGGTGCGCCGGAAGTGGCGCTGGTGTTCCCGGCGGCGCTGGAGTTCGGCCACCAGTTCCGCCACGGTGTGCACCCCGTCGCCCACCACCTTGGCGGGTTCGCGCACCATCACCTTGATCACCCGTCCCCGAAAGACGGTGAAGCGGTAGTCGCGGCCCGGGCAGTGGGCCTCCACCAGGACCTTGGCAGACACCGCCCGGGCCGCCTCCCAGGCCTGGCGCAGCTGGTCGGGCTGCGCGAGCCCTGGATAAACCCCTTCGCCCTGATCGCGATCGGCGGGTTTGACCACCACCGGATACCCCAGTTTTTCGGCCAGGGCCAGCGCCTCGTCGGCGCTCGCGGCGCGGGCGTGGCGGGGCACGGGCAGTCCGTGGGCGGCGAGCAGGGCGGCGGCGAGCTGCTTGTCCCGGGCGAGTCCCATCCCCTGGGCCGAGGTGTCCTCGGTGGTGGAACTGCGCAGGCGATGGCTGCGGCGGCCGACGCCAACGGCGATCAGGCCCCCGGGCAGCAACCGGAAGGGCCAGCCGCGCGCCGCGGCGGCGGCGCAGAAGTGGATCCCGTTGGTGCCGCCGAGGCCGTGGCGGCGCAGTTTCGCC